>CAVOQX010000001.1:0-169401 GCA_963698475.1 uncultured Gammaproteobacteria bacterium
GGCAATACCCCGAGTCGAGTTGACAGTCGGAAGTAGTGTGAGAAGGCGTGCTGGTGCCGGCAATACCAGCGACTTCCCACTGTCAGTTCCAGGAATTCCCCAGGGCCGCTCCGCGGCCCGATGAGAAACGAGGCGCGCCCCATGACCACCGCGACTACCAGCAAGTATTCCTTCACCGAAAAGAAGCGCATCCGCAAGGACTTCGGCAAGAGCCGTTCGATCCTGGAAGTGCCCTTCCTGCTCGCCATCCAGGTCGATTCCTATCGCGAATTCCTGCAGGAGCACACCGATCCCGCCAAGCGCGAGGAGCGTGGCCTGCACGCCGCGTTGAAGTCGGTGTTCCCGATTTCCAGCTACAGCGGCAACGCGGCGCTGGAATACGTGGGCTACAAGCTGGGCGATCCGGTGTTCGACGAGCGTGAGTGCCGCAACCGTGGCCTCAGCTACGGTGCGCCGCTGCGCGTGACCGTGCGCTTGGTGATCTACGACCGCGAGTCGTCGACCAAGGCGATCAAGTACGTGAAGGAGCAGGAAGTCTACATGGGCGAGATTCCGCTCATGACCGGCAACGGCACCTTCATCGTCAACGGCACCGAACGCGTCATCGTCTCCCAGCTGCACCGCTCGCCCGGCGTGTTCTTCGACCACGACCGTGGCAAGACCCACAGCTCCGGCAAGTTGCTGTTCTCCGCGCGCGTGATTCCGTACCGCGGTTCATGGCTGGACTTCGAGTTCGACCCGAAGGACGCCCTGTTCACCCGCATCGACCGTCGCCGCAAGCTGCCGGTCAGCGTGCTGCTGCGCGCGCTGGGCTACACCAACGAAGAAATGCTCAACGAGTTCTTCGAGACCAACACCTTCCACATCGATCCCAAGGAAGGCGTGCAACTGGAGCTCGTCCCCGAGCGCCTGCGCGGCGAAACCCTGGACTTCGACGTGGCCGATGGCGACAAGGTCATCGTCGAGGCCGGCAAGCGCATCACCGCGCGCCACGTCAAGCAGCTGGAAGCCGCTGGCGTCGCCGCGCTTGCGGTGCCGGACAGCTACATCTCCGGCCACATCCTGTCGCATGACGTGATCGACGCGGCCACCGGCGAGCTGCTGGCCTCGGCCAATGACGAGATCAACGAAGACATCCTGGTCGCGCTGCGCAAGGCGGGCATCGAGTCGGTCGGCACCCTGTGGGTGAACGACCTTGACCGCGGTCCGTACCTCTCCAACACGCTGCGCATCGACGGCACCAAGACCCAGCTGGAAGCGCTGGTCGAGATCTACCGGATGATGCGTCCGGGCGAGCCGCCCACAAAGGATGCCGCGCAGAACCTGTTCCACAACCTGTTCTTCACCTTCGAGCGCTACGACCTGTCCAGCGTCGGCCGGATGAAGTTCAACCGTCGCCTGGGTCGCAAGGAAGTCACCGGCGCCTCGGTGCTGTACGACGCCAAGTACTACGGCGAGCGCAAGGACGAAGAGTCCAAGCGCCTGGTCGCCGAGCGCGGCCCGGGCTCCGACATCCTCGACGTGATCAAGGTGCTGACCGAGATCCGCAACGGCCGTGGCCACGTGGACGACATCGACCACCTGGGCAACCGCCGCGTGCGTTCGGTCGGTGAAATGGCCGAGAACGTGTTCCGCGTGGGCCTGGTCCGCGTCGAGCGCGCGGTCAAGGAGCGCCTGTCGATGGCCGAGTCCGAAGGCCTGACCCCGCAGGAACTGATCAACGCCAAGCCGGTTGCCGCCGCGATCAAGGAGTTCTTCGGCTCCTCGCAGCTGTCGCAGTTCATGGACCAGAACAACCCGCTCTCGGAAGTCACCCACAAGCGCCGCGTCTCCGCGCTTGGACCGGGCGGCCTGACCCGCGAGCGTGCCGGCTTCGAAGTGCGCGACGTGCACCCGACCCATTACGGCCGCGTCTGCACCATCGAAACCCCGGAAGGCCCGAACATCGGCCTGATCAACTCATTGGCCGTGTTCGCACGGACCAACAACTACGGCTTCCTGGAAACCCCGTACCGCAAGGTGGTGGACGGCAAGGTCACCGATGACGTCGAGTTCCTCTCCGCGATCGAGGAGAACGAGTACGTCATCGCCCAGGCCAACGCCCCGCGCGATGCCAAGAACAAGATCACCGCGCAGTTCGTGGCTTGCCGCTACCAGGGCGAGTCGCTGCTCAAGCCGCCGAGCGAAATCGACTTCATGGACGTTTCGCCCATGCAGACCGTGTCGGTCGCGGCGGCGCTGGTGCCGTTCCTGGAGCACGATGACGCCAACCGCGCGCTGATGGGCGCCAACATGCAGCGCCAGGCCGTGCCGACGCTGCGTTCGCAGAAGCCGCTGGTTGGTACCGGCATCGAGCGCGCCGTGGCGCGCGACTCCGGCGTGACCGTGAACGCCCGCCGCGGCGGCGTGATCGAGCAGATGGATGCCGGCCGGATCGTGGTCAAGGTCAACGAGGAAGAGATCTCCGGCGAGCAGGATGCCGGCGTCGACATCTATTCGCTGATCAAGTACACGCGCTCCAACCAGAACACCTGCATCAACCAGACCCCGCTGGTCAACGTGGGCGACGTGATCGCGCGCGGCGACGTGCTGGCCGACGGTCCTTCGACCGACATCGGCGAGCTCGCGCTGGGCCAGAACATGCTGGTCGCGTTCATGCCGTGGAATGGCTACAACTTCGAGGACTCGATCCTGCTCTCCGAGCGCGTGGTCGAAGAGGATCGTTACACCACGATCCACATCGAAGAACTGACTTGCGTGGCTCGCGACACCAAGCTCGGGCCGGAGGAAATCTCCGCCGACATCCCGAACGTGTCGGAGCAGGCGCTCAACCGCCTGGACGAATCCGGCGTGGTGTACATCGGCGCCGAAGTGCGCGCCGGCGACATCATGGTCGGCAAGGTCACGCCGAAGGGCGAAAGCCAGCTGACCCCGGAAGAGAAGCTGCTGCGCGCGATCTTCGGCGAGAAGGCGTCCGACGTGAAGGACAGCTCGCTGCGCGTGCCGCCCGGCATGGACGGCACCGTGATCGACGTGCAGGTCTTCACCCGCGACGGCATCGAGAAGGACAAGCGTGCGCGCCAGATCGAGGAAGAGGAAGTCCGTCGGGTCAAGAAGGACTTCGACGACCAGTTCCGCATCCTGGAAGGCGCGATCTACGCCCGCCTGCGCGAAACCCTGTTGGGCAAGACCGCCAACGGCGGCCCCGGCGTCAAGAAGGGTGACAGCGTGTCATCGCTGGTGCTCGACGGCCTGAAGCGTTCGGACTGGTTGCAGCTGCGGATGAAGGACGACGACGCCAACGATGCGATCGAGCGCGCCTCCAACCAGCTGGAAGCGCACCGCGCCGAGTTCGACCGTCGCTTCGACGACAAGCGCGGCAAGATCACCCAGGGCGACGACCTCGCCCCGGGCGTGCTGAAGATGGTCAAGGTCTACCTGGCGGTGAAGCGCCGGATCCAGCCGGGCGACAAGATGGCCGGCCGCCATGGCAACAAGGGCGTGGTCTCGACGATTGTCCCGGTCGAGGACATGCCGTACATGGCCGATGGCCAGACCGTCGACATCGTGCTGAACCCGCTGGGCGTGCCAAGCCGCATGAACATCGGCCAGATCCTCGAAGTGCACCTGGGCTGGGCCGCCAAGGGCCTGGGCCAGAAGATCCAGCGCATGCTGGACGCACAGGCCAAGGTCGCCGACCTGCGCAAGTTCCTCGACGAGATCTACAACCACGACAGCAAGACCCACGCCGAACGCGTCAACCTGAAGGAGTTCAGCGACAAGGAGTTGCTGCTGCTCGCCAACAACCTGACCGATGGCGTGCCGATGGCGACGCCGGTGTTCGACGGTGCCGACGAAGCCGAGATCAAGATGATGCTCGCGCTCGCCGAACTGCCCTTGAGCGGACAGACCGTGCTGCATGACGGCCGCACCGGCGAGGCCTTCGAGCGCGAGGTCACGGTCGGCTACATGCACATGCTGAAGCTGAACCACCTGGTCGACGACAAGATGCACGCACGTTCGACCGGCCCGTACTCGCTCGTCACCCAGCAGCCGCTGGGCGGCAAGGCGCAGTTCGGCGGCCAGCGCTTCGGCGAAATGGAAGTCTGGGCACTGGAAGCCTACGGCGCGGCCTACACCCTGCAGGAAATGCTGACGGTGAAGTCCGACGACGTGCAGGGCCGCAACCAGATGTACAAGAACATCGTCGATGGCGAACACGAGATGGTGGCCGGCATGCCGGAATCCTTCAACGTGCTGGTCAAGGAAATCCGTTCGCTGGCGATCAACATGGAGCTGGAAGAGACCTGAGGACGACAACGGCGCCGATGCGGCGGGCCGCGCGCGCAAGCGCAACGCCCGCCAACACGACGACCGGCCTGACGATTCCCCATTTCCGACCCCAGATTCCCGGAGAAACTCATGAAAGATCTACTTAATCTCTTCAACCAGCAGCGTCCGCCGCTCGACTTCGACGCGATCAAGATCGCGCTTGCCAGCCCGGACCTGATCCGTTCGTGGTCCTTCGGCGAAGTGAAGAAGCCGGAAACCATCAACTACCGCACCTTCAAGCCCGAGCGCGACGGCCTGTTCTGCGCCGCCATCTTCGGCCCGATCAAGGACTACGAGTGCCTGTGCGGCAAGTACAAGCGCATGAAGCACCGCGGCGTGGTCTGCGAGAAGTGCGGCACCGAAGTGACCCTGGCCAAGGTGCGCCGCGAGCGCATGGGCCACATCGACCTGGCATCGCCGGTCGCGCATATCTGGTTCCTGAAGTCGCTGCCCTCGCGCATCGGCCTGATGCTGGACATGACCCTGCGCGACATCGAGCGCATCCTGTACTTCGAGGCGTTCGTCGTCACCGAGCCGGGCCTGACCCCGCTCGAGCGCGGCCAGCTGCTCAATGAAGAGCAGTTCATGCAGATGCGCCAGGAGCACGGCGACGACTTCGATGCCGCGATGGGCGCCGAAGCCGTGTTCGACCTGCTGCGCACGCTCGACCTGCCAAGCGAAATGGTCCAGCTCCGCGAAGACATCGCGTCAACCGGTTCCGAGACCAAGCTCAAGCGCCTGACCAAGCGGATCAAGCTGATCGAGGCCTTCCTCGAGTCGGGCAACAAGCCCGAGTGGATGGTGATGACCGTGTTGCCGGTGCTGCCACCGGACCTGCGTCCGCTGGTGCCGCTGGACGGTGGCCGCTTCGCGACCTCGGATCTCAATGATCTGTACCGCCGCGTCATCAACCGCAACAACCGCCTGCGCCGCCTGCTCGAGCTCAATGCGCCGGACATCATCGTGCGCAACGAAAAGCGCATGCTGCAGGAGTCGGTGGATGCGCTGATGGACAACGGCCGTCGCGGCCGTGCCATCACCGGCACCAACAAGCGCCCGCTGAAATCGCTGGCCGACATGATCAAGGGCAAGCAGGGCCGGTTCCGCCAGAACCTGCTCGGCAAGCGCGTGGACTACTCCGGTCGTTCGGTGATCGTGGTGGGTCCGACCCTGCGCCTGCACGAGTGCGGCCTGCCGAAGAAGATGGCGCTGGAACTGTTCAAGCCCTTCATCTTCGCCAAGCTGCAGCGTCGTGGCCTGGCCACCACCATCAAGGCCGCGAAGAAGCTGGTCGAGCGCGAAGAGGCGGAAGTCTGGGACATCCTGGAAGAAGTCATCCGCGAACACCCGGTCCTGCTCAACCGCGCACCGACCCTGCACCGCCTCGGCATCCAGGCGTTCGAGCCGGTGCTGATCGAAGGCAAGGCGATCCAGCTGCACCCGCTGGTCTGCACCGCGTTCAACGCCGACTTCGACGGTGACCAGATGGCCGTCCACGTGCCGCTGTCGCTGGAAGCCCAGCTGGAAGCGCGCGCGCTGATGATGGCCTCCAACAACATCCTGTCGCCGGCCAACGGCGAGCCGATCATCGTGCCGTCGCAGGACGTGGTGCTGGGCCTGTATTACATGACCCGCGCGCTGGAGAACAAGGCGGGCGAGGGGATGGTGTTCGCCAACATCGCCGAAGTGAAGCGCGCCTACGACAACCGCGTGGTGCAACTGCACGCCAAGTGCAAGGTGCGCATCAGCGAAATGGTCATTGCCGAAGACGGCAGCCGCAGCAACCAGACCTCGATCGTGGACACCACGGTCGGCCGCGCCCTGCTGCGCGAGATCCTGCCGGACGGCCTGCCGTTCGCGCTGGCCAACACCGAGCTGAGCAAGAAGAACATCAGTCGCCTGATCAACAGCAGCTACCGCATGCTGGGCCTGAAGGACACGGTGGTCTTCGCCGACAAGCTGATGTACACCGGCTTCGCCTACGCGACCCGCGCCGGCGTGTCGATCGGCATCGACGACATGACCATCCCGCTGGAGAAGAAGTCGATCCTGGACGAGGCCGAGGCCGAGGTGCTGGAAATCCAGCAGCAGTACCAGAGCGGCCTGGTGACCGGCGGCGAGCGCTACAACAAGGTGGTCGACATCTGGTCGCGCACCAACGAGCGCGTGGCCAAGGCGATGATGGACACGATCGGTACCGAAAAGGTGCAGAACGCGAAGGGCGAGACCATCGACCAGAAGTCGATGAACTCGATCTACATCATGGCCGACTCCGGCGCGCGTGGTTCGCAGGCGCAGATCCGCCAGCTGGCCGGCATGCGCGGCCTGATGGCCAAGCCCGACGGCTCGATCATCGAGACCCCGATCACCGCGAACTTCCGCGAGGGCCTGAACGTCCTGCAGTACTTCATCTCGACCCACGGCGCGCGCAAGGGCCTGGCCGATACCGCGTTGAAGACCGCGAACTCCGGTTACCTGACCCGTCGCCTGGTCGACGTGGCGCAGGACGTGGTGATCACCTCGACCGATTGCGGCACCGCGCAGGGCCTGACCATGACCCCGATCGTGGAAGGCGGCGACGTCGTCGAGCCGCTGCGTGACCGCGTGCTCGGTCGCATCGTGGCCGAGGACGTGTTCCTGCCGGGCAACGACGAGGATCCCTTCGTCACCCGCAACACCCTGCTCGACGAAGCCTGGGTTGCCAAGCTCGAAGACGCCAGCGTGCAGGCGATCAAGGTGCGTTCGACCATCACCTGCGAAGCATCGTTCGGCGTGTGCGCCAACTGCTACGGCCGCGACCTGGGCCGCGGTCATACCGTCAACCATGGTGAAGCCGTGGGCGTGGTCGCCGCGCAGTCGATCGGCGAGCCGGGCACCCAGCTGACCATGCGTACGTTCCACATCGGTGGCGCGGCATCGCGAGCGGCGGCGATCGACAACGTGACCGTGAAGACCACCGGTTCGGTGAAGTTCAACAACCTCAAGCACGTCAACCATGCCAGCGGTAGCCTGGTCGCGGTGTCTCGTTCCGGCGAACTGTCGGTGCTGGACAACCATGGCCGCGAGCGCGAGCGCTACAAGCTGCCTTACGGCACCACCATCCACGTCAAGGATGGCGGCGAGGTCAAGGCTGGCCAGACCGTCGCCAATTGGGACCCGCATAACCACCCGATCGTGTCGGAAGTTGCCGGCTTCATGCGCTTCGTCGATTTCGTCGATGGCGTGACCGTGATCGAGAAGACCGATGACCTGACCGGCCTGGCCTCGCGCGAGATCACCGATCCGAAGCGTCGCGGCACGCAGGCGAAGGACCTGCGTCCGCTGGTGCGCATCGTCGACAAGAAGGGCAACGATCTCACCATCCCGGGTACCGACCTGCCGGCGCAGTACATGCTGCCGCCGCGCTCGATCGTCAACCTGCAGGATGGCGCGCCGGTCGGCGTGGGCGACGTGGTTGCGAAGATCCCGCAGGAAGCGTCGAAGACCCGCGACATCACCGGCGGCCTGCCACGCGTGGCCGACCTGTTCGAAGCACGCAAGCCGAAGGAAGCGGCGATCCTCGCCGAGATCTCCGGCGTGGTCAGCTTCGGCAAGGAAACCAAGGGCAAGCAGCGCCTGGTCATCAAGCACCCGGACGGCACCGACCACGAAGAGCTGATCCCGAAGTATCGCCAGATCATCGTGTTCGAGGGCGAGCACGTGGAGAAGGGCGAAACCGTGGTGGACGGCGAGCCAATCCCGCAGGACATCCTGCGCCTGAAGGGCGTCGAGGAACTCGCGGCTTACCTGGTCAAGGAAATCCAGGACGTCTATCGCTTGCAGGGCGTGAAGATCAACGACAAGCACATCGAGGTGATCATCCGCCAGATGCTGCGCAAGGTCGAGATCGTGGATGGCGGCGACAGCAAGTACCTGCACGGTGAACAGGCCGAGCGCCAGCGCGTCATCGAAGAGAATGCCAAGCTCGAGAAGAAGGGCCTGATCCTGGCCAAGGTCGAACCGGTCCTGCTGGGCATCACCAAGGCTTCGCTGGCCACCGAGTCGTTCATCTCCTCGGCGTCGTTCCAGGAAACCACCCGCGTGCTGACCGAGGCGGCCGTTCGCGGCACCCGCGATACGCTGCGCGGCCTGAAGGAAAACGTGATCGTCGGTCGCCTGATTCCGGCCGGTACCGGCCTCGCTTACCACACCCAGCGTCGCAAGAACGCCGCTGGCCTGACCGAAGCGGAAATGGCGACCTTGGCTGGCGAGAAGCCGGTCGCGGAAACCGAAGCCAGCGACACGGGCGAGTAATCAGGCAAACCTCTCCCGGCACGGTGCCGGGAGGGTGCGATATCCGGTATCTCGCTGAACCCATCAAGCGGGCAATGCGCTATACTTGTTCAGTTGTTTGACGGCATTGCGCCGTCCAGATCACCAAAAGAGGCGCATGGAGCGCCTCGTGTTGGGCCTAGGGATGGGCGGGATCGCAGATTGACCACGGCTGGTGCCTCGTGCGCCGGTCCGGTCGTTCGGTATGGCCCGTTTGACGGAATGGTCAAGCGCGGGCTATACTTTTTCGTCTAAGTCGGCCGGATTGCAAACCAATCCGGCCAGCTTCGTCTTTATCCCCGTTTTTACCAGGGCCCCGGCCCCTCAATCGAGCCCCAAAATGGCAACCATCAACCAGCTTGTGCGCAGGTCGCGCAAACCGGAAACCTACAAGAGCAACTCGCCCGCGCTGGAGAGTTGTCCTCAGCGCCGTGGCGTGTGCACCCGCGTCTACACCACCACCCCGAAGAAGCCGAACTCGGCGCTGCGCAAGGTGGCCAAGGTGCGCCTGACCAATGGTTACGAAGTCATTTCGTACATCGGTGGCGAAGGTCACAACCTGCAGGAGCACAGCGTGGTGCTGATCCGCGGCGGTCGCGTCAAGGACCTGCCGGGCGTGCGCTACCACACCGTGCGTGGTTCGCTCGATGCTGCTGGCGTCGCCAAGCGTCGCCAGTCACGTTCCAAGTACGGCGCCAAGCGCCCGAAATCCTGATCCAGGGGTCATAGAACATGTCGCGTAAAGGCAATACTCCGCAGCGTTCCGTGCTGCCCGATCCGAAGCATGGAAGCGAAACCATCGCCCGCTTCATCAACATGGTCATGCTCAGCGGCAAGAAGTCCGTCGCCGAGAAGATCGTGTATGGCGCGATGGATACCATCAGCGAAAAGAACCCGAACCCGCTTGAGCTGGTCGAGAAGGCGCTGGGCAATGTGTCGCCGACGGTCGAGGTGAAATCCCGCCGCGTCGGTGGTGCGACCTACCAGGTGCCGGTCGAAGTGCGTCAGTCGCGCCGCATGGCGCTGGCGATGCGCTGGCTGATCGACTCCGCGCGCAAGCGTGGCGAGAACACCATGCCGCGCAAGCTGGCCGGTGAGCTGCTGGATGCTTCCGAAAATCGCGGCGGCGCGATCAAGAAGCGTGAAGAAACACACCGCATGGCCGAAGCCAACAAGGCATTCGCCCACTACCGCTGGTGATTGCTGCTTGACAGCATGTCGGCGCGGGCCAGCTAGACTTTATCTAGATGGAACCCGCAAGGTGCCAGGCGCCTGACACGACAAGCAGGTGATCTGCCTGCACACCACCGAAGGCCGCCGCAAGGCGGCCATCGGCCATCCGGAACATCGGTTCCTTTTTCCGTTTCGGCGGACAAAAACGAGAGACATATCGTGGCCCGCACCACTCCCATCGAGCGTTACCGCAACTTCGGCATCATGGCCCACATCGATGCCGGCAAGACCACCACGTCCGAGCGCATCCTGTTCTATACCGGCGTCAGCCACAAGATCGGTGAAGTGCACGATGGCGCCGCAACCATGGACTGGATGGAGCAGGAGCAGGAGCGTGGCATCACGATCACGTCCGCCGCGACCACCGCATTCTGGTCGGGCATGGACAAGTCGCTGCCGCAGCATCGGCTCAACATCATCGATACCCCCGGGCACGTGGACTTCACCATCGAAGTCGAGCGCAGTCTGCGCGTGCTCGACGGCGCGGTGTTCGTGCTGTGTGCGGTGGGTGGTGTGCAGCCGCAGTCGGAGACGGTGTGGCGCCAGGCCAACAAGTACTCCGTGCCGCGCATGGCATTCGTCAACAAGATGGATCGTACGGGCGCCAGTTTCGACAAGGTCGTGAGCCAGCTGAAGTCGCGCCTGGGCGCGTATGCCGTGCCCATGCAGGTGCCGGTGGGCGCAGAGGAGGGCTTTGACGGCGTCATCGACCTGCTCAAGATGAAGCGCATCCATTGGGACGTCGCATCACAGGGCACCGTGTTCGAGTACGCCGAGATCCCGGCCGAGCTCCTGGCCAAGGCGCAGGAAGCGCGCAGCTTCATGGTCGAGGCAGCCGCCGAAGCCACCGAAGAGTTGATGGACAAGTACCTCAATGAAGGCGAGTTGACCGAAGAGGAAATCATCGACGGTTTGCGCCAGCGCACCCTGCGCGTGGAAATCGTGCCGGTGTTTTGCGGCAGCGCGTTCAAGAACAAGGGCGTGCAGGCCATGCTCGACGGTGTCGTGCAATTGCTGCCGTCGCCGATCGATCGGCCGCCGGTGCAGGGCATCGACGACAACGAGAATCCGGACACGCGTACGGCCGACGACAAGGCGCCGTTCTCCGCGCTCGCGTTCAAGATCATGACCGACCCGTTCGTGGGCTCGCTGACCTTCTTCCGCGTGTATTCGGGCGTGCTCAACTCCGGCGACCAGGTCTACAACCCGGTCAAGTCGAAGAAGGAGCGCGTGGGCCGCATCCTGCAGATGCATTCCAACGACCGCAGCGAGATCAAGGAAGTGCGTGCGGGCGACATCGCCGCGGCGGTGGGCCTGAAGGACGTCACCACCGGCGATACCCTGTGCGCGCAGGACCACATCATCACCCTGGAGCGCATGGTGTTCCCGGAGCCTGTCATCTCGATGGCGGTGGAACCGAAGACCAAGTCCGACCAGGAAAAGATGGGCATGGCGCTGGGCCGCCTGGCACAGGAAGACCCTTCATTCCGCGTGCATACCGACGAGGAATCCGGCCAGACCATCATCGCCGGCATGGGTGAGTTGCACCTGGATATCCTGGTCGATCGCATGAAGCGCGAGTTCAACGTCGAGGCCAACGTAGGCAAGCCGCAGGTGGCCTACCGCGAGACCATTCGCAAGCAGGACGTCAAGGCCGACTACAAGCACGCCAAACAGTCCGGCGGCAAGGGCCAGTACGGCCACGTGGTCATCGAACTGTCGCCGATGTCGGCTGAAGATCGTGCCAACCCGAACGTCAAGAACGATTTCCTGTTCGTCAACGACATCACCGGCGGCGTGATCCCGAAGGAATTCATCCCGGCGATCGAAAAGGGCATGCGCGAAACCATCACCAGCGGTCCGCTGGCTGGTTTCCCGGTGGTGGGCGTCAAGGCGAAGCTGGTGTTCGGTTCGTACCATGACGTCGACTCTTCGGAAATGGCGTTCAAGCTGGCTGCCTCGATGGCGTTCAAGGAAGGTTTCCGCAAGGCCGACCCGGTCCTGCTGGAGCCGATCATGAAGGTCGAGATCGTCAGCCCGGAAGACTACGTGGGCGACGTGATGGGCGACGTGAGTCGTCGTCGCGGCCTGCTGCAGGGCCAGGACGATTCACCCTCCGGCAAGGTCATCAACGCGATGGTGCCGTTGGGCGAGATGTTCGGTTACGCGACCAGTCTGCGCTCGATGTCGCAGGGCCGCGCAACCTTCACGATGGAGTTCGACCACTACGCCGAGGCGCCGACCAACATCGCCGAAACCGTGATGAAGAAGGGCGGCTGAGCCAAACCAAACCGGTGGCGTCCGCATGATGCCGCCAGCCCCGACCGGGGCAACCACATTTGAACAAGCAAGGTGAAAAATCATGGCAAAGGGTAAGTTCGAGCGCACCAAGCCCCACGTGAACGTGGGCACGATCGGTCACGTGGACCACGGCAAGACGACGCTGACGGCGGCGCTGACGAAGGTGGGCGCGGAAAAGTTCGGTGGCGAGTTCAAGGCGTATGACGCGATCGACGCGGCGCCGGAAGAGAAGGCGCGCGGGATCACGATCTCGACCGCGCACGTGGAATACGAATCGGCCAACCGCCATTACGCGCACGTGGATTGCCCGGGCCACGCCGACTACGTGAAGAACATGATCACGGGTGCCGCGCAGATGGATGGCGCGATCCTGGTGTGCTCGGCCGCCGACGGCCCGATGCCGCAGACGCGCGAACACATCCTGCTGGCCCGCCAGGTGGGCGTGCCGTACATCGTGGTCTACCTGAACAAGGCGGACCTGGTGGACGACGCCGAGCTGCTGGAGCTGGTGGAGATGGAAGTCCGCGAACTGCTGAGCAAGTACGAGTTCCCGGGCGACGACACCCCGATCATCCACGGTTCGGCCCGCATGGCGCTGGAAGGCGACCAGAGCGAGATCGGCGTGCCGTCGATCCTGAAGCTGGTGGAAGCGCTGGACACCTGGATCCCGTTGCCGGAGCGTGACGTGGACAAGCCGTTCCTGATGCCGGTCGAGGACGTGTTCTCGATTTCGGGTCGTGGCACGGTGGTGACCGGTCGCATCGAGCGCGGCGTGATCAAGGTGGGCGAGGAAATCGAGATCGTGGGCATCCGCCCGACGGTGAAGACGACGGTGACCGGCGTCGAGATGTTCCGCAAGCTGCTGGACCAGGGCCAGGCGGGCGACAACGCAGGGTTGCTGCTGCGCGGCACCAAGCGTGACGACGTGGAGCGTGGCCAGGTGCTGTGCAAGCCGGGTTCGATCAAGCCGCACACCGACTTCGAAGCCGAAGTGTATGTGCTGAGCAAGGACGAGGGTGGTCGTCACACGCCGTTCTTCAAGGGTTACCGCCCGCAGTTCTATTTCCGCACCACCGACATCACCGGCGCTTGCGAGCTGCCGGAGGGCGTGGAGATGGTGATGCCGGGCGACAACGTGAAGATGGTGGTGAGCCTGATCAACCCGGTGGCGATGGACGAAGGCCTGCGCTTCGCGATCCGCGAAGGCGGCCGTACCGTCGGCGCCGGCGTGGTGGCCAAGATCATCAAGTGACGCCCTAGTAAAGAGATCCGACTAAGCCTGAGGGGCGCGCATCCGCGCGTCCCTCAAGTCGAATATCGGTGAGGCAGGATGCCGAACGTTGCCCTGCTTCCGACATGGATGTCGGTGAGTCCGTAGAAAAATTGAAATCGTGCTTGCGTAGAACGGTTTCATGACGTTAGAATGCAAGACCACTCGCGGTAGTCCTTCATCGGAATGCCAGCGGACAGCGAAAGGAGGTGCAGGAAGCGCCTCGTATTCGCCAGACATGGAGATGTCGCGCGGCAGGGCCTCGTCCGTTCCGGAGTTTTCCGGGACACATTGACGGGGCCAATCGCGCGTTCATGCGATCCAATCTGGCGGACCGGGCAACCGGCCCGCCTTTTGTTTCAGGCACGTCGTTTCACCAGGCAATACCGCAAGACTGTTGTTTCCACGGGGTGTGGCGCACCTAGCCGTCCACCTGTCGCTCTTTAGATACAAAGGATTTCTCCCATGGCGGACCAGAAGATTCGCATCCGGCTGAAGGCGTTCGATCATCGACTGATCGACCGTTCGGCCAGCGAGATCGTCGAGACGGCCAAGCGGACCGGCGCGCAAGTGCGCGGCCCGATCCCGCTGCCGACCAAGATCGAGCGTTACACCGTACAGACCTCGCCCCACGTCGACAAAGACGCGCGCGACCAGTACGAAACCCGCACGCACAAGCGCGTGCTCGACATCGTCGACCCCAACGACAAGACCGTGGACGCGCTGATGAAGCTCGAACTGGCTGCCGGCGTCGACGTCCAGATCAAGCTGACCTGAGGACGACACTGATGAGCGCGAAGAAATATTCGCTCGGCATCGTCGGTCGCAAGGCCGGCATGAGCCGCATGTTCACCGAGGACGGCAAGTCCATCCCGGTGACCCTGATCGAGGCAACCCCGAATCGCATCACCCAGGTGAAGACCGTCGCGACCGACGGCTACTCCGCCGTGCAGGTGACCGCGGGCGTGAAGCGCGCCTCGCTGTTGAACAAGCCGGCCACCGGCCACCTGGCGAAGGCCAAGGTGGAAGCGGGTCGCGGCTTGTGGGAACTGCGCGTTGAAGCCGACCAGATCAATGGCTATGAAGTGGGCGGCGAGATCAAGGCCGACATCTTCAGTGAAGGCCAGATCGTCGATGTCCAGGGCGTGACCAAGGGCAAGGGCTTCCAGGGCACGATCAAGCGCTGGAACTTCGCCATGGGCGACGCCACCCACGGTAACTCGCTGTCGCACCGCTCGCCGGGCTCCATCGGTCAGCGGCAGACGCCGGGTCGCGTGTTCCCGGGCAAGAAAATGTCCGGCCACATGGGCGATGTCACCCAGACCACGCAGAACCTGCAGGTGGTCAAGGTTGACGCCGAGCGCGGCCTGATCGCCGTGCGCGGTGCCGTGCCGGGTGCGCCGGGCGGCGACGTGATCGTGCGCCCGACGAGCAAGGGAGTCTGATCATGGAACTCAATATCAACGGTAGCGCCAACACACTGTCGGTTTCCGATGCCGTGTTCGGTCGCGAGTTCAGCCAGGACCTGGTTCACCAGGTCGTGGTGGCTTATCGCAACGCAGGTCGCGCCGGTACCAAGGCGCAGAAGACCCGCTCGGAAGTCAATGGCACCACCAAGAAGTCGAAGAAGCAGAAGGGCGGCGGCGCGCGTCACGGCGCTTTGACGGCCCCGATCTTCGTCGGCGGCGGCGTGACCTTCGCCGCCAAGCCCCGCAGCTTCGCGCAGAAGGTCAACCGCAAGATGTACCGCGCGGCGATCGCCGCGATCCTGTCCGAGCTGAATCGCCAGGGCCGGATCATGGTCGTCGAGGGCTTCGAGCTCGATTCGCCCAAGACCACCGGCATGATCGCCAAGCTCAAGGATCTCAACGTGGGTCGGCGTCCGCTGATCGTCACCGAAGAGGCTACCGAGAACCTGTACCTGTCCGCCCGCAACCTGCGCTATGTCCAGGTGCGTGACGTGCAGGGCCTGGACCCGGTCGCGCTGGTCGGCGCCGATACCGTGGTGATGACCGCCGACGCGGTCAAGAAGATCGAGGAGTGGCTGGCATGAGCACCACCAACTTGTATGAAGTGATTCGTGCGCCGCGCGTGTCCGAAAAGACCGCGCGCCTGCAGGAAGTCTCCAACCAATACGTTTTCGATATCGCGAAGACTGCAACCAAGGCCGATGTAAAGGCCGCGATTGAGCAGATCTTTTCGGTCAAGGTGACAGCGGTGAACGTGGTGAACGTGAAGGGCAAGGCCAAAGCCTTCAAGAATCGCCAGGGTCGTCGCAGTGACTGGAAGAAGGCGTACGTCACGCTGGCCGATGGCCAGTCGATTGACGTGATGACGGCCTCGGCCTGAGGAACTAGTCCATGGCATTGATGACATTCAAACCCACTTCGCCCGGCCGTCGCTCGATGGTCCGCGTGGTGACGCCTGGTCTGCACAAGGGCGCGCCGCATGCGGCGTTGCTTGAGCCGCAGAGCAACAGCGGTGGCCGTAACCACCACGGCCGCATCACCACCCGTCACATCGGTGGTGGCCACAAGCAACATTACCGCATGGTTGACTTCAAGCGCGACAAGGAAGGCATTCCTGCGCGTGTGGAGCGGATCGAATACGATCCGAACCGCACGGCTCACATTGCCCTGTTGTGCTACGCCGATGGCGAGCGCCGCTACATCATCGCGCCGAAGGGCCTGAAGGCCGGCGACCAGGTGATCGCGGGGCGTGATGCGCCGATCAAGGCAGGCAATACGCTGCCGCTGCGCAACATCCCGGTTGGCTCGACCATCCATTGCATCGAGATGAAGCCAGGCAAGGGTGCGCAGATCGCGCGTGCTGCCGGTGCCGGTGTCCAGCTGGTTGCCCGTGAAGGCGTCTACGCGATGCTTCGCCTGCGATCGGGCGAGATGCGCAAGGTGCCGGCCGACTGCCGGGCCACCATCGGCGAAGTCAGCAACCACGAGCACAACCTCGAGAAGCTGGGCAAGGCGGGCGCGAAGCGCTGGCGCGGCGTCAAGCCGACCGTGCGTGGTGCCGCGATGAACCCGGTCGACCACCCGCATGGTGGTGGTGAAGCGAAGGCTGGCCAGGGCAACCCGCATCCGGTCACCCCGTGGGGTGTTCCGACCAAGGGTTACAAGACGCGGCACAACAAGCGCACGCAGCAGTTCATCGTTCGCGATCGCAGGAGCTAATCGGCAATGGCACGTTCACTCAAGAAAGGCCCGTTCATCGACCATCATCTTCAGAAGAAGGTGGAGGCCGCGGGTACCAACAGCAAGAAGCCGATCAAGACCTGGTCGCGTCGTTCGACGATCCTGCCGGAGTTCATCGGGCTCACGATCGCCGTGCACAACGGCAGGAACCACATCCCGGTGCTGGTCAACGAGAACATGGTTGGCCACAAGCTCGGCGAGTTCGCCCTGACCCGGACCTTCAAGGGTCATGGCGGCGACAAGAAGAGCGGGAAGTAAGGAGATGACCATGGAAGCGAAAGCAATCCTGCGCAGTGCGCGCATCTCCGCCCAGAAGGCGCGCCTGGTCGCTGACCAGGTTCGCGGGCTGTCCGCCGAACGCGCCGTCAATCTCCTGAAGTTTTCGGACAAGAAGGCGGCGGCCATGATCCGCAAGGTCGTGGAATCCGCGATCGCCAACGCCGAGAACAACCAGGGTGCGGACGTCGACGAGCTCAAGGTCAAGACCATCATGGTCGACGAAGGTCCCTCGCTGAAGCGCTTCATGGCGCGTGCAAAGGGTCGTGGCACGCGCATCGTCAAGCGCACCAGCCATATCACCGTGATCGTCGGCGAGGGCAAGTAATATGGGTCATAAAGTCAATCCGATCGGCATCCGTCTTGGTATCTCCAAGGACTGGAACTCCAAGTGGTTCGCCGGCAAGAAGCACTTCGCCGAGTATCTGGCGGCCGACCTCAAGGTCCGCGAGATGCTGCGCAAGAAGCTGGCCCAGGCCGGCATCAGCAAGATCCTCATCGAGCGTCCGGCCAACAATGCCCGCGTGACCATCCACACCGCCCGCCCGGGCGTGGTGATCGGCAAGCGCGGCGAGGACATCGAGAAGCTGCGCAAGGAAGTGTCGGACGTGATGGGCGTTCCCGCCCACATCAACGTCACCGAAGTGCGCAAGCCCGAGCTCGACGCGCAGCTGGTCGCCGAATCGATCGCGCAGCAGCTTGAGCGCCGCATCATGTTCCGCCGTGCAATGAAGCGCGCGGTCGGCAACGCGATGCGCCTTGGTGCGCTGGGCATCAAGGTCAATGTGGCCGGCCGCCTCAACGGTGCCGAGATCGCACGCTCCGAGTGGTATCGCGAAGGCCGTGTGCCGTTGCATACCCTGCGTGCGGACATCGACTACGGGTTCGCCGAAGCAAAGACCACCTACGGGATCATCGGGATCAAGGTGTGGGTCTACAAGGGCGAGATTTTCGATTTCAGCCAGGTTGGCCAGGACAAGCAGGACGATGCACCGCGCAACGATCGCAATGATCGTGGCGACCGTGAACGTCCGCGTGGCCCGCGCCGCGACCGTGGCGAAGCGAGGGATTAATCATGTTGCAACCCAAGCGAACCAAATACCGCAAGCAGCACAAGGGTCGCAATGACGGCCTGGCGTGGTGCGGAAACGCCGTCAGCTTCGGCGAGTACGGCCTGAAGGCAACGACGCACGGTCGCCTGACCGCGCGCCAGATCGAGGCCGCGCGTCGTTCCATCAGCCGTTACGTCAAGCGTGGCGGCAAGATGTGGATCCGCGTGTTCCCTGACAAGCCGATCACCAAGAAGCCCATCGAGGTCCGCATGGGCTCCGGCAAGGGCAACGTCGAGTACTGGGTCGCGCAGATCCAGCCCGGCCGGATGATCTATGAAATCGAGGGCGTCGATGAAACGACAGCGCGCGAGGCGTTCCGCCTTGCCGCAGCCAAGCTCTCGGTCAACACCACTTTCGTGACCCGGACGGTGCGCTGATGGAACTCAAGCAACTACGTCAGAAGTCGGCGGACGAGCTCAAGGCCCATCTGGTCGATTTGCAGAAGGAGCGCTTCGCGCTGCGCATGCAGAAGGCCACCGGCCAGCTTGCCAAGTCCCACGAGGCCCGCCGCGTGCGTCGCGAGATTGCTCGCGTCAACACGCTGCTCGGGCAGCAGAAGTAAGGAGCTGCCGCGATGACCGAAACAACCAAGAAGCTGCACACGGTCGAAGGCCGAGTCGTCAGCAACAAGATGGACAAGACCGTGACGGTGCTCGTTGAGCGCCAGGTCAAGCACGCGCTGTACGGCAAGTACATCCGTCGCTCGACCAAGTTGCACGCGCACGACGCGGAGAATTCGTGCAACGAGGGCGATACCGTCCGCGTGGCCGAGTGCGCGCCGATGTCCAAGACCAAGAACTGGCGCGTGGTCGAGATCCTCGCCCGCGCTGCCGAGTAAGGGAGGAGAGAAGCCATGATCCAGATGCAGAGCTATCTCGATGCCGCCGACAACTCGGGCGCCAAGGAACTGATGTGCATCAAGGTGCTGGGCGGCTCCAAGCGCCGCTATGCGCACATTGGCGACATCATCAAGGTGACCGTGAAAGACGCGATCCCGCGTGGCAAGGTCAAGAAGGGCGATGTCTACGACGCAGTCGTTGTCCGCACCCGCAAGGGCGTGCGTCGCGCCGACGGTTCGCTGATCCGCTTCGACGGCAATGCCGCGGTCCTGTTGAACAATAAGCTTGAGCCGATCGGCACCCGCATTTTCGGGCCGGTGACGCGTGAGCTGCGCTCCGAGAAGTTCATGAAGATCGTCTCGCTCGCGCCTGAAGTGCTCTGAGCAGGGGAATACAGACATGAACCGAATCAAGAAGGGTGACCAGGTCGTGGTCACCACCGGCAACAAGAAGATCAAGGGCCAGACTGGCGAGGTATTGCGCGTTGCTGGTGAGCGCGTGATCGTCTCCAACCTGAATCTTGTCAAGCGACACACCAAGCCCAATCCGCAAGCCGGCCAGCCCGGTGGCGTGATCGAGCGCGAGGCGTCGATCCACATTTCCAACGTGATGCTGATCGACCCGGCGACGGGCAAGGGCGCACGCGTTGCAACCAAGGTGCTCGAGAATGGAAAGCGCATCCGCGTTCTCCGCTCCAGCGGTGAGGCGATCTGACCATGAACACGCGTCTTGAAAAGTTCTACAAGGAAGAGGTTGTGCCGAAACTGATGAGTCAGTTCGGCTACACCAACGTGATGCAGGTGCCGAAGCTGACCAAGATCACGCTCAACATGGGCGTGGGCGAGGCGGCGACCAACAAGAAGATCCTCGAGAATGCGGTGGCCGACATGGCCAAGATCTCCGGCCAGAAGCCGCAGGTCACCAAGTCCCGCGTTTCTGTGGCCAGCTTCAAGATCCGTGATGGTTGGCCGATCGGCGCCAAGGTGACCTTGCGTCGCGCCAAGATGTACGAGTTCCTGGATCGTCTGATCAATATTTCGCTGCCGCGCGTGCGCGACTTCCGCGGCGTGTCGGGGCGCTCGTTCGACGGCCGTGGCAACTACAACATGGGCGTCAAGGAACAGATCATTTTCCCGGAGATCGATTTCGACGCCGTTGACGCAATGCGCGGCATGGACATCGCCATCACCACCACCGCGAAGACCGACGCCGAGGCCAAGGCCCTGCTCGAAGCCTTCCGCTTCCCGTTCCGGAACTGAGGACAGACATGGCCAAGACTTCCATGATCAACCGCGAGGTCAAGCGAGCCAAGCTTGCCAAGCAGTACGCCGCCAAGCGTGAAGCGCTGAAGAAGATCATCTCCAGCCAGGACGCGTCGTACGAAGACAAGATGGACGCCGCGATCAAGCTGCAGAAACTGCCGCGCGATTCCTCGCCGAGCCGCCAGACCACGCGTTGCGTGCTGACTGGTCGCCCGCGCGCCGTGTACAGCAAGTTCGGCCTGGGCCGCAATGCCCTGCGCCAGGCCACCATGCGCGGCGACGTGCCCGGCCTGCGCAAGGCAAGTTGGTAACCGCGAAAGTTCTGCTATAGTGGGCGGCTTCCGCCTGTTCGGCAGGAAGCCCCGCAAGGGGCAATCCTATGGGTCCGCAGAGATGCGGGCCTTGAGGTGCATCAAATCATTGCGGTAACGCAATCACTACAACTCGAATTCGCATAGCGCGGATATCGGTACTCATCAGGGAAATTTCCATGAGCATGACTGATCCAATCGCCGACATGCTGGTCCGCATCAGGAATGCGGCCGCGGTAGGCAAGCCAACGGTAAAGATGCCGTCGTCCAAGAGCAAGGTTGCCATCGCCAATGTCCTCAAGAGTGAGGGCTACATCGGCGATGTGCGCGTCACCGAGAACGGTGCCAAGGCAGAACTCGAGATTGCCCTGAAGTACTACGAGGGCAAGCCGGTGATCGAAACCCTGAAGCGCGTGTCGCGCTCGGGACTCCGCCAGTATCGCGGCAAGGACGCGCTGCCCAAGGTCCTGAACGGCCTGGGCGTCGCCATCATTTCCACCTCCCGCGGCATCATGACCGACACCCAGGCGCGCCAGCAGGGCGTTGGTGGTGAAGTCCTGTGCATCGTGGCCTAAGGGAGTAACGACAATGTCCCGAGTCGCCAAGAAGCCCGTCGCCATCGTCAAGGGTGTCGACCTCAATATCCAGCCGGAACTGATCAGCGTGAAGGGGCCGAAAGGCACCCTGAGCATCGCCAAGCCGGTGGGGATCGACGTGAAGATCGAAGACGGCAATGCGCTGGTTTCGGCCAATGATGCCTCGTTGGTGCCGTTGGCCGGCACCCTGCGCGCAATCGTCGCCAACATGGTGCACGGCGTGTCCACCGGCTTCGAACGCAAGCTCGAGTTGGTTGGCGTCGGTTACCGCGCCGCCATGCAGGGCAAGGACCTGAGCCTGTCGCTCGGTTTCTCGCACCCGGTGCTGTACGCGACGCCCGACGGCATTACCATCACCACGCCGACGCAGACCGAGATACTGGTTGCCGGCGCCGACAAGCAGCAGGTCGGTGAAGTGGCCGCAAAGATCCGTGGGTACCGCAAGCCGGAGCCGTACAAGGGCAAGGGCGTCAAGTATTCCGACGAAACCATCATCCGCAAGGAAGCCAAGAAGGCCTAAAGGCTCGCCAGCCCCTGGTACTTCAGCTTTCGGAGAACAAGATCATGCTCAAGAAAATTGCCCGCCTGCGCCGCGCCAAGACCACGCGTTCGCGAATCCGTGTCCTCGGCGTGCCGCGTCTGTCGGTGCTGCGCAGCGGCCAGCATCTGTATGCGCAGCTGTTCAGCGCGGATGGTTCCAAGGTGCTGGCTTCGGCCTCGACGCTCCAGGCCGACGTGATGGCCGGCCTCAAGAACGGCAAGAACGCCGATGCGGCGGCCAAGGTTGGCCAGGTCATCGCCGAGCGCGCCAAGGCGGCCGGCTATGTGAAGGTCGCGTTCGACCGCTCCGGCTACCGCTACCACGGTCGCATCAAGGCGCTGGCCGATGCGGCTCGTGAAGGTGGCCTGCAGTTCTGATCTGGATTGAACGCGTGGGGTCTCATCCCCATGCGCCGGGCTTGCCTCTTTGAGTCCGCTTGCCGATGCAAGGTGCATCGGGCGTCAGCGCCGGTTCCGGCCATGGCGAAACAACCGCTCCAACTCCCAATCATAAGCGGCACCGCCGCAAATTCCTTTCAATTCAAGAGACATCGAAATGGCAGATCCACGCGAATCACGCGGTCGTCGCGACCGTGAAGAAGTTGATGACGGCATGATCGAAAAGCTGATTGCGGTCAATCGCGTCAGCAAGACGGTCAAGGGCGGCCGCCAGTTCACCTTCACCGCATTGACTGTGGTGGGCGATGGCGCCGGTCGCATCGGCATGGGCTATGGCAAGGCGCGTGAAGTGCCGGTGGCGATCCAGAAGTCGATGGAATACGCCCGCAAGAAGATGACCTCGGTCGACCTGAACAACGGCACCCTGTTTCATGAAATCAAGGCCAACCACGGCGCCGCCAGCGTTTTCATGAAGCCTGCGTCCGAAGGTACCGGCGTGATTGCCGGTGGCGCGATGCGCGCTGTGCTGGAAGCCGTTGGCGTGAAGGACGTGCTGGCCAAGGCCACCGGTTCACGCAACCCGATCAATCTCGTGCGTGCCACGATCCGCGGCCTGGAGTCGATTCATTCCCCGGCCAAGATCGCGGCCAAGCGCGGCAAGAAGCTGGAGGACGTGGTCCATGGCTAAGAACGACACCGCCCCGAAGGGCGACGGCACCGTCACGGTGCGTCTGGTCAAGGGCCTGCGCGGCACCCAGTCACGTCATCGCCTGTCGGTGAAGGCGCTGGGCCTGGGCAAGCTCAACAGCGTCCGCACGCTGAAGGACAGCCCGCAGGTGCGTGGCCTGATCAACCAGCTGCATTACCTGGTCAAGGTTGAGGATTAATCTGATGAAGCTCAATACACTCAAGCCCGCCGACGGCGCCCGCCAGGACGCACGCCGGGTTGGCCGTGGCATCGGTTCCGGCCTCGGCAAGACCTGCGGCCGCGGCCACAAGGGTTCATTCGCACGCTCGGGCAAGGGCAAGATCAAGGCTGGCTTCGAAGGCGGCCAGATGCCGTTGTACAAGCGGTTGCCGAAGATCGGCTTCAGCTCGAAGACGGCCAACGACACTGCCGAAGTGCTGCTGTACCAGTTGGACAAGCTGCCGGCCGGTGAGGTCGATTTCGCCGCGCTGCGCGCAGCCAAGCTGGTGCCACGCATTGCCAAACGCGCCAAGATCGTCGTCCGCGGCGAAGTCACCAAGGCATTCGTGCTGAAGGGCATCGGCGCCACCGCGGGTGCCAAGGCAGCCATCGAGGCTGCTGGCGGCAGCTTGGCGGAGTAAGGCCGGCATGTCGCGAAACGCCTCTGCTGCACTGTCCGGCATCGCCGGTGCGGGCAAGTTCACTGAACTTCGCTCGCGCCTGCTGTTCGTGCTGGGTGCGCTGATCGTCTATCGGATCGGTTGCTTCATCCCGGTGCCGGGTGTCAACCCGGCCGCGATGCTGCAGCTGATGGATGCGCAGAAGGGCACCATCGTCGACATGTTCAACATGTTCTCCGGTGGCGCGCTGTCGCGCTTCAGCATCCTGGCGTTGAACGTGGTGCCGTATATCTCGGCGTCGATCGTGATGCAGTTGATGGTGCAGATCCTGCCCAGCCTCAAGGCGATGCAGAAGGAAGGCGAGTCCGGTCGTCGCAAGATCACCCAGTATTCGCGCGTCGGCGCGGTTGGCCTTGCGATCTTCCAGTCCGCGGGTATCGCGGTTGCACTGCAAAGCCAGGGCGCCAGCAACGGCCTTGCGGTGGTCTACAACCCGGGCCCCGGTTTCGTGATGACGGCGGTGATTGCGCTGACCGCCGGCACCATGTTCCTGATGTGGCTGGGCGAGCAGGTGACCGAGCGCGGTATCGGCAATGGTGTTTCGCTGATCATCTTCGCGGGTATCGTTGCCGGTTTGCCCGGTGCCGTGATCAACACGCTGCAGCAGGCCAGCAGTGGTGACATGCAGTGGATCACGGTGATCTTCATCCTGGGCATCGTGTTGGTGTTCACCTGGTTCGTGGTGTTCATGGAGAGCGGACAGCGTCGGATCACGGTCAACTACGCACGGCGCCAGGGTGGCCGCAGTGGTTACATGAACCAGAGCTCGTTCCTGCCACTGAAGCTCAACATGTCTGGCGTGATCCCGCCGATCTTCGCGTCGTCGATCATCATGTTCCCGGCCACGGCGTCCACCTGGTTCGGTCAGTCGGGCAGCTCGGCCACCACCTGGCTGCAGAAAGTCAGCCAGATGTTGTCGCCAGGTGAGCCGCTGTACATGGTGCTTTACGCAGGGTTGATCATTGGCTTTGCGTTCTTCTACACCGCGCTGGTGTTCAATTCGCAGGAAACCGCCGACAACCTCAAGAAGTCGGGCGCGTTGATTCCGGGCATCCGTCCGGGCAAGGCCACCGCCGAGTATGTCGATGGCGTGCTGACCAGGTTGACCGCGGCGGGTGCGTTGTACCTGGTGCTGGTGTGCCTGTTGCCGGACATCATGCGCACCAAGCTGCAGGCTTCGTTCTACTTTGGTGGGACGTCGCTGCTGATCGTGGTAGTGGTGGTGATGGACTTCATTGCGCAGATCCAGGCGCACCTGATGTCGCACCAGTACGAAAGCCTGCTGAAGAAGGCAAATCTCAAGGGTGGCTCGCGAGGCCGCTGACGCAGGGCGGGTCCTGACCCGCCTGGCAACGAAGACAACCGCCGCGCCGGGCATTGCGCCCCGGCAAGGCAAGATGGGCGACCCGGGCGGCAGTCTCGCGCACGGGTGGCACCGAACCGATCCGCGCGCTGGAGTAGCGCGCGGGCAGGCCGGAGAGGTCCTTCCGGTACTGCCAGTTTGGGGCCATCGCCGGAGCATGGGCACACTCCCCATGCCGGGCTTTTGCGCCATCAAGGGCAAGGGCTTCCTGAAAACCCGAGACCACGCTATAATTTCATGTTCACTGCGCTGGATTACCAATAATCCAGCGCCACGTTATCGGAGATCGCCTAATGGCGCGTATTGCGGGTGTCAACCTGCCTGCCCAGAAACACGTCTGGGTTGGGCTGCAAAGCATCTACGGCATTGGCCGTACCCGTTCCAAGCAGGTGTGCGAATCGGCCGGCGTGAATTCGTCGATCAAGATCCGCGACCTGTCCGAGCCTGATGTCGAGCGCTTGCGCGCCGAGATCGGCAAGATTGTGGTGGAAGGTGACCTGCGCCGCGAAGTCGGCATGGCGATCAAGCGTCTGATGGACCTGGCCTGCTACCGCGGCCTGCGCCATCGTCGTGGCCTGCCGCTGCGTGGCCAGCGTACTCGTACCAATGCACGTACCCGCAAGGGTCCGCGCAAGGCCATCAGGAAGTAAGGGATAAATCATGGCCAAGCCAGCTGCAGGTAAAACCAAGAAGAAGATCAAGCGCGTCGTCACCGATGGCATCGCCCATGTGCACGCGTCCTTCAACAACACCATCATCACCATCACCGATCGCCAGGGCAATGCGCTGTCGTGGGCGACGTCTGGCGGCGCGGGTTTCCGCGGTTCGCGCAAGTCGACCCCGTTCGCCGCGCAGGTCGCCGCCGAGAAGGCCGGCAAGGCCGCGCTCGATTACGGCGTCAAGTCCTTGGAAGTGCGCATCAAGGGTCCAGGCCCGGGGCGCGAGTCGGCTGTTCGTTCGTTGAACAACGTCGGCTACAAGATCATCAACATCATCGACGTGACGCCCATCCCGCACAACGGGTGCCGTCCGCCGAAGAAGCGTCGCGTCTGACGCCGGGGAGCATAAGAAAATGGCTCGTTATACTGGTCCCACATGTAAGCTCGCCCGTCGCGAAGGCGCCGACCTCGGCCTGAAGTCGCCGGCCCGCGCGCTCGATTCCAAGTGCAAGCTGGAGCAGAAGCCCGGCCAGCACGGTGCCAACGTGCGTCGCGGCAAGCTGTCCGACTACGCCACCCAGCTTCGCGAGAAGCAGAAGGTCAAGCGCATCTATGGCTTGCTGGAGCGTCAGTTCCGCAACTACTACAAGAAGGCCGCCACCAAGAAAGGCAACACCGGCGAAAACCTCCTGCAGATGCTGGAAACCCGCCTGGACAACGTTGTCTATCGGATGGGCTTTGCCATCACCCGTCCGGCTGCACGCCAGCTGGTGAGCCATCGCGGCGTGACCGTGAATGGCAAGTCGGTGAACCTGCCGTCCTACGCGGTCAAGGCAGGCGACGCGATCGCTCTGTCCGAGCGCGCTGCCAGCCAGATGCGCGTCAAGGAATCGATGACCGTCTCGCAGCAGATGGACCTCTCGCCTTCCTGGATCGAGGTCGATGCCGGCAAGTTCGCAGGCGTGTTCAAGGCCGTTCCGGATCGTGCAGACCTGCCCAGCGACATCAACGAAGCGTTGATCGTCGAGTTGTACTCGAAGTAAGCCATTGCCACCGGCCTGCGCCATGCGCGCAGGCCACAGGAGACACCACGAATGACGGTTACCGCCACCCAAGTCCTGCGTCCCCGCGGACCTCAGATCGAGCGCATCGCAGAGAACCGCGCCAGGGTCGTGATCGAACCGCTGGAACGCGGTTACGGCCATACCCTTGGCAACGCCCTGCGCCGCGTGCTGCTGTCGTCGATCCCCGGCTTCGCGATCACCGAAGTCGAGATAGACGGCGTGCTGCATGAGTACACCACGGTCGAAGGCCTGCAAGAGGACGTGCTCGAAGTCCTGCTGAACCTGAAGGACGTTGCCATCCGCATGCACAGCGGCGACACCGATACCCTGGAGCTGAAGAAGCAGGGTCCCGGCGTTGTCACTGCCGGCGACATCAAGACCAGCCACAACGTCGACGTGCTCAATCCCGACCACGTGATCGCCAGCCTGACCAAGGACGTGGCGCTCAACATGCGTCTGACGATCAGCCGTGGCTTCGGCTACCAGCCTGCCGCCGCGCGTCGTCGTCCGGACGAGGAGACCCGCACCATCGGTCGCCTGATGCTGGATGCCAGCTTCAGCCCGGTGCGTCGGGTCGCTTATGCGGTCGAATCGGCCCGCGTCGAACAGCGTACCGACCTCGACAAGCTGGTGCTGGACATCGAAACCAACGGCACGATCGATGCGGAGGAAGCCGTGCGCACCGCCGCCGACATCCTCAGCGACCAGCTGTCGGTGTTCGGCGACTTCACCCACCGTGATCGCGGCGCCGCCAAACCGGTTGCCAGCGGCGTGGATCCGGTGCTGTTGCGCCCGATCGACGACCTGGAACTGACCGTGCGTTCGGCCAACTGCCTCAAGGCGGAAAGCATCTACTACATCGGCGACCTGATCCAGAAGACCGAAGTGGAGCTGCTGAAGACCCCGAACCTGGGCAAGAAGTCGCTCACCGAGATCAAGGAAGTGCTGGCCCAGCGTGGCCTGTCGCTTGGCATGAAGCTCGAGAACTGGCCGCCCGCCGGCATTGCGTCCCATGGAATGATGGGGTAAGCACAAGGCGCTTGCGCAGCACTGCTGCGCGCCTTGTGCGAACGCCCGGCGCGCTGCGCCGGGCAGGGCCGAACGCCCGAGTGCTATGCACGAGGGCAGGGCCAGCAAACGCGGCAAAGCCGCGGCTCTCGTTCTTGCTCTTGCCCTAAGTGCAATCGAATGACCTAGCAACAAGCACCACCCGCCGACGAGCCCAAGGCTCGCGGCGTTCTCCGGTCAAGGATGGCCGGTTCCGGACCAACCGCAGTCCACCCGCTCAACACAACGAGCACACCGCCCGGATGGCGACAGCGAACTCCAGTCGTTCCAACATTCATTTCAGGAATCCACGCCATGCGCCACCAGAAATCCGGCCGTAAATTCAGCCGCACCAGTGCCCATCGCCACGTCATGTTCTCGAACATGGCGGCGTCGCTGATCAAGCACGAACTCATTCGCACCACCCTGCCGAAGGCCAAGGAACTGCGCAGCGTCGCTGAGCCGCTGATCACCCTGGCCAAGGTCGATGGCGTTGCCAACCGCCGCCTGGCATTCGCACGCCTGCGCGACAAGGAAGCAGTGGGCACCCTGTTCACCATCCTCGGCCCGCGCTATGCCAATCGCCCGGGTGGCTACCTGCGCATCCTCAAGTGCGGTTTCCGCGCCGGCGACAACGCGCCGATGGCGTACGTCGAGCTGGTCGATCGCCCGGAACCTGCTGCCGAGTAATCCTGCCGCACGTTTGGGCGACATCGCATCCTCGAAAGCCCCGGTCCTTCCGGGGTTTTTCGTTTTTTGCTTGCGGTAGACCATAATCGAGCGACAGGATTCCCAGGAGCCCGCATGTCCCCGTTCCGTTGGTCGTTTCGCAGTCAGTTCCTGCTGGGCTTCGTCGCCTGCGCGGCACTGCTGGGGTATGCGCTGTACGTGCAGTTCCAGTTGCAGATCCTGCCGTGTCCGTTCTGCATCTTCCAGCGGATCGCGTTCGCGGCGCTAGGCCTGGTCTTCCTCGTTCGGCGGCCTGCACGCACCGCGTGGTGCCGGTGCTCGGCGGACATGGTCGTTGCTGGCGTTCATCGCTGCAGTCGTCGGCATGGGCTATTCGGGCCGGCATTCATGGGTACAGCTGTATCCGCCGGAAATGCCCAACTGCGGACCTGGCCTGAACTTCATGGTGGAAAGCCAGAGCTGGTTGGGTGCCGCGCGCCAGGTACTCATGGCGAATGGTGATTGCAGTGCGATTGACTGGAAGTTCCTCGGCCTGAGCATGCCGATGTGGGGCCTGCTGTGGTTCATCGGCCTGGGATTCTGGGCGTTGTATGCGGGCTTCAAGCACAGGCAGACGCATTTGTTCCGTCGGTAACGGTTGCGGTGGATGCGTGCGGACGCGATGATGCAACGCACCATTCCCCATGAATACCGCCATGCCGAACGCCAGTGCCATCTTCAATCCCGACGCCGACAGCTGGGCGCCGGACAGCTGGCGCGCGCGGACTGCCTTGCAACTGCCGACCTACCCGGACGCGGCTGCATTGCAGGGGGTGCTTGACGAGCTGCATGCGCTGCCGCCGCTGGTGACCTCGTGGGAAATCCTCGCGTTGAAGCAGCAACTGGCCGATGCGCAGGATGGAAAGCGATTCCTGTTGCAGGGTGGCGATTGCGCGGAGACCTTCGCTGAATGCAATTCACCGGTGATCTCCAATCGCCTGAAGGTGCTGCTGCAGATGAGCGTGGTGCTGGTGCACGGGCTCAAGTTGCCAGTGGTCCGCGTCGGTCGCTTTGCAGGCCAGTACGCCAAGCCGCGTTCGGCGGACACGGAGACCATCGGCGACGTCACCTTGCCGAGCTACCGCGGGGACCTGGTGAATGCACCGGCCTTCACCGCCGAGGCGCGCGTGCCGGATCCCCGGCGAATGATCAAGGCGCACGCGCGTTCGGCGATGACGATGAATTTCGTGCGTTCGCTGATTGATGGCGGTTTCGCCGACCTGCACCACCCCGAATACTGGGATCTTGGCTGGGTCGGAAAGGCTGCGCTCGCAGAGGAATACCAGCGCATGGTCGGCGCGATCGGCGATGCCGTGCGCTTCATGGAAACCCTGTCGGGTGCGCAGTTGCACAACGTCAACCGCGTGGATTTCTATACCTCGCACGAAGCGCTGCTGCTGCCTTACGAGGAAGCGCAAAGCCGGCAGGTGCCGCGCCAGCACGGCTGGTTCAACCTCAGCACCCACTACCCGTGGATCGGCATGCGCACCGCCGCGCTTGACGGCGCGCACGTCGAATATTTCCGCGGCATCCGCAATCCGATCGGAATCAAGATCGGGCCCTCGGTGAATCCGGACCAGCTGCTGCGCCTGATCGACGTGCTCAATCCAGATGACGAGCCAGGCCGCCTGGCCTTCATCCATCGCATGGGCGCATCGCACGTCGCAGGCAAGCTGCCGCCGTTGCTGGATGCGGTCAAGCGGGATGGTCGCCGCATCCTGTGGATCTGCGATCCGATGCACGGCAATACCGAGGCGACCGCCAACGGCTACAAGACCCGCCGCTTCGACAACATCCGCGGCGAGCTTGAGCAGTCCTTCGACCTGCACGCCGCGGCTGGCACGCGGCTGGGTGGCGTGCACCTGGAGCTTACCGGCGAAGACGTCACCGAATGCCTGGGCGGTGCGCGCGAGCTCACCGAGACCGATCTCGAGCGTGCGTATCGCTCCACCGTCGACCCGCGCCTGAACTACGAGCAGGCGCTGGAGATCGCGATGCTGATCGTGCGCAAGCGCGGGCACATCGCCAGCGCATGACTGCCCTGGCGCGCGCCTGCGTCATCGCGTTGCTGGTGTTGCCTGCAGCCACATCGGCCGTCGCTCCGCACGCACGACTGCAGGCGCAGGACAGTGGCGTCGATGTGCGACTGCGCGGGATCTCCGCGGTCGATGCGAACGTCGCCTGGGCAAGTGGGCAGAAGGGCACCGTCTTGCGTACCGTGGATGCCGGCGGCCACTGGCAATCGATGCATGTCGATGGCGCCGAGGCGCTGGATTTTCGCGATGTCGAGGCGTTCAGCGCCGATATCGCGGTGGTCCTGAGCATCGGGCCGGGCGAGGCCTCGCGCATCTATCGCACCGACGATGGCGGCCGGTCGTGGACACTCGCGCTGCAGAACACGGACTCCCGCGGCTTCTTCGATTGCATGGCGTTCGACGGCCCGCGTGGCTGGATGCTCGGCGATCCGGTCGATGGGCACTACCAGGTGTTCACGACCGCCGATGGCGGCCGTGCGTGGCATGCCGTAGAAGGACCGCCAGCGGTCGTCGACGAGGCGGCATTCGCGGCCAGCGGCACCTGCATTGCGCGCCTGCATGGCGCCGTGGCGGTTGCCAGCGGTGGTGCGCAGGCACGCATCCATGTCCTGCGCGACGGGCAGCATGAATGGCGAGCAGGTGATGCCGGAATGGCCAGGCGCAAGCCCGAAGCCGGCGTGTTCTCCATTGCGGCATTGGCCAAGGGCTGGTTCGCGGTCGGCGGGGATTATCGTGGCGAGACCACGCCAGGCAACGCCGCCATGGGCATGGGCAACGTGGTCAGGCGCATCATCGCGCCGCGGGGTTATCGCTCGGGTGCTGCCTGCGTGGGTGACCAGTTGCCCTGCATTGCGGCCGGCCCCTCCGGAACCGATCTGTGGGATGGCACGCGCTGGCATGCGCTGGGCGATGCCGGCTTCGACGCCATCGACCTGCACGGCAACATCGGCTGGCTCAGTGGCGACGGCGGGCGCATCGCCCGCATCGTCATCGACTGATCATTTCTTCGCTTCGTTCTTCGCCGGCGCTTCGATATCGAGCGTAGGCAGGAACTGCGGCGGCTTGCGCGCACTGGTTGCCTGTTCGAAACCGTAGGCGATTTCGATCAGGGTCGGTTCGCTCCATGCGCGGCCCATGAACACGATGCCCACCGGCAGGCCGTGCACGTCGCCGGCCGGAACGGTGATCGATGGATAGCCGGCAACCGAGGTCAGCTGCGAAGCGCCGCCGACGGTGGGATCACCGCTGACGATATGGTCGCCCAGCAGCGGATCGGTCGGGAACGCCGGCCCCCATGACGGCGCGAGCAGCGCATCCAGGTGCTGCGCCTGCATGGCGGCATCGATGCCCTCGGGGCCGGCCTTGCGCTTGGAATTGGCCAGTGCCTCCAGGTATGCCTTGTCGGTCAGCGGACCCTTGGCTTCCGCCGCCTCGAACAATTCCTGTCCGAACCACGGCATTTCCTCATTCGCATGCGCCTTGTTGAAGGCGATCAGGTCGGCGAGTGTCTTCGGCGTCGCATTCGCCGTGCCCAGGTATTGGGCGAGGTCATGCTTGAGCTCGTACAGCAGCACCGTGAATTCGTCATCGCCGAGTTTGTCGACGTTGGGCACGTCGACCGGATCGATGATCGTCGCGCCCTGCGCCTTGAGCACGGCGATGGATTGCTCGAGCACGCGGTCCGCGTTGGGCTCCATGCCGGCCAGCTTGCGCACCACGCCGATGCGCTTGCCGGCCAGTGCCCCGGCCTTGAGCGACTGCGTGTAATCGGTGGCATGGCTGCCGGCAGCCGCGGTTGCAGCGTCGCCGGGATCGCTTCCTGCCATTGCCGTCAGCAGGGCGGCGGCGTCGGCCACGGTGCGGGTCATGGGCCCGGCGGTGTCCTGCGAATGCGCGAGCGGAATGATGCCGCCGCGGCTGACCAGGCCCAGCGTCGGCTTGATCCCGACCAGCCCGGTCATCGCGGCCGGGCAGATCACGCTGCCGTCGGTTTCGGTGCCAATGCCGATAGTGGCCAGGTTGGCGGCGATCGCGGTGCCGGTGCCTGCGCTGGATCCGCACGGGTTGCGGTCCAGGATGTAGGGATTGCGGGTCTGACCGCCGCGCCCGCTCCAGCCCGAGCTGGCATGGGTGGAACGCATGTTGGCCCACTCGCTGAGGTTGGTCTTGCCCAGGATCACCGCGCCGGCCTCGCGCAGGCGCCGGACCAGGAACGCATCGGTCTTCGGGCGGTTGTCGGCCAGTGCCAGCGAACCCGCGGAATTGACCATCGGCATCGCGTCGATGTTGTCCTTGAGCAGTACCGGGATGCCGTGCAGCGGGCCGCGCAACTTGCCGGCCTTGCGTTCGGCATCCAGTGCATCGGCCTCCTTCAACGCATCGGGATTGGTTTCGATCACCGCGTTGAGCGTCGGGCCGGCATCGTCGACAGCAGCGATGCGGTCGAGGTAGGCCTGGGTCAGGGCGCGACTGGTGAGGGAGTGGTCGGCCATCTTCGCTTGCAGCGAGGCGACGTCGGCTTCTTCAAAGGCAAACGCGCCGGCGGCCTTGGTCGCGCCCTGGGCGGAATCCGTGGTCGCAGGCGCCGTTGGCGGCGCAGCGGGTTGACAGGCGGCAAGCAGCGACAACGACAACGCGAGGGGCAGACGGCGCATGGATGGACTCCCGGTAGTCCTGCAAGCATCGCGCGTGTCGCTCGCTGCGGCAACCCGCCGACGGCTCAGTGGCGGCGTCTCACCAGCAGGTCGCGCGCCAGCACCCACACCACGATCAGGTTGATCAGCACCACCACCGCCTCCAGCCAATGGCGGTGGAGGACGAAGGCATAGATATCGAAGGGCAGGTAGAGCGAGGCGGCGATGCAGCCGAGCCACGAGGCCCACGCCTTCGCCCGCCACAGGCCCCAGCCTTCGATCAGGTGCATGACGCCATATACAACGACGACGACGGCGGCGACATGCACCGAATCGGGGTTGATTGCGTGTGACAGCCATGCCATCGCGCCATGGTCAGGATCAAGCTGGAACCGCGCGATCAGTGCATGCACCCAGCGCTGCAGCAGTGCCGGTCCGATGAGTTCCAGTCCGCTGGCGGCCAGCAGCGCCAGCCCCCCTTTGACGCCTTCGACCAGCGCGATGACGTGCAAGCCGGGATGCGCGTGCGGATCCGGGTTGTAGTGATGCTCGTTGTGGTGCGGCTCGGTCATGCCGCTGTCGGAGTTCCGAGCAGCGGCCATGCTGCCGGCGACGCATTGCTGGCGTGCCGAATGCGCATCGCGAGGTGACTCGCCGGACTCAGGCGGCGCGCGAGGCGCGCTTGCGGTCGGATTCGGTCAGGAACTTCTTGCGCAGGCGGATTTCCTTCGGGGTGACTTCGACAAGTTCGTCGTCCTCGATGAAGTCCAGTGCCTGCTCAAGCGTGTACTTGATGGCCGGGGTCAGCTTGATCGCATCGTCCTTGCCCGAAGCGCGCATGTTGGTCAGCGGCTTGGTCTTGATGGCGTTGACGGTGAGATCATTGTCCTTGGAGTGGATGCCGATCAGCTGGCCTTCGTACACGTTGTCGCCCTCGGCGGCGAACAGCTTGCCGCGCTCTTCCAGCGGGCCCAGCGAATAGGCAGGCGTCGCACCCGGTGCATTGGCGATCATCACGCCGTTCTGGCGCTTGGCAATCGCGCCCTGTTCCTTCGGGCCGTAATGGTCGAACACGTGGAACAGCAGGCCCGAGCCCTGGGTCAGGGTGCGGAACTCGTTCTGGAAGCCGATCAGGCCACGCGCCGGGATCATGTAGTCAAGCCGCACGCGACCCTTGCCGTCGGACTCCATGTTCTTGAGTTGCGCCTTGCGCACGCCCAGCTTCTCCATCACGCCGCCCTGGTGGACCTCCTCGATATCGACCACGAGCTGCTCGACCGGCTCCATCTGCTGGCCGTCGATTTCCTTGATGATCACTTCCGGGCGCGACACCGCCAGCTCGAAGCCTTCGCGGCGCATGTTCTCGATCAGCACCGACAGGTGCAGCTCGCCGCGGCCGGAGACCAGGAACTTGTCGGGGTCGGAACCTTCCTCGACCTTCAGCGCGACATTGTGCAGGGTCTCGCGCTCCAGGCGCTCGCGGATCTGGCGGCTGGTGATGAACTTGCCGCCGCTGTGTTCCTTGCTGCCGGCGAACGGCGAGTTGTTGACCTGGAAGGTCATGCTGATCGTCGGCTCGTCGACGGTCAGCGCAGGCAGCGCTTCCGGCGTGTCGAGCGCGCAGATGGTGTCGGAGATGCTGAGGTCGGCGACGCCCGAGATCGCGACGATGTCGCCGGCCTCGGCTTCCTCGACTTCCACGCGCTCCAGGCCCATGAAGCCGAGCACCTGCAGCACCTTGCCCTGGCGCTTCTTGCCGTGGCGGTCGATCACGCTGACCGGCTGGTTGGTGCGCACCTTGCCGCGCTGGATGCGACCCACGCCGATCAGGCCGACGAAATTGTTGTAGTCGAGCTGGCTGATGCGCATCTGGAATGGACCGTCCGGGTCCACCGACGGTGCCGGCACGTACTGCATGATCGCTTCGTACAGCGGGGTCATGTCGCCCTCGCGCGCGGTATCGTCCAGGCTCGCGTAGCCGTGCAGCGCCGAGGCGTAGACGATCGGGAAGTCGAGCTGCTCATTGGTCGCGCCAAGCTTGTCGAACAGGTCGAACACCTGGTCGATGACCCAGTCCGGGCGCGCGCCGGGGCGGTCGATCTTGTTGACGACGACAATCGGCTTGAAGCCCATCGCGAACGCCTTCTGGGTCACGAAGCGCGTCTGCGGCATCGGCCCGTCCATCGCGTCGACCAGGATCAGCACCGAGTCGACCATCGACAGCACGCGCTCGACCTCGCCGCCGAAGTCGGCGTGGCCCGGGGTGTCGACGATGTTGATGCGGTTGCCATTCCAGGTGATGGCGGTGTTCTTGGACAGGATCGTGATGCCACGTTCCTTTTCCTGGTCGTTGCTGTCCATCACTCGTTCGGCGAGCACGGTGCGCTCGTTGAAGGTGCCCGACTGCTTCAGCAGGCAGTCGACGAGGGTGGTCTTGCCGTGGTCGACGTGGGCGACGATGGCGATGTTGCGGAGGCGTTCAATGGACATGCGCAATACGCGCCGGGTTCAGCCGGCACGGGACTCTGGGAAAGGAAGCCGCGTATTATAGCGGGCTACGGCGCCCGCCGTATGACCAATCTGCAGGAAGCCAACAATGTCCCTGATCGCCACATTCGACACCGACCGCGGCCAGATCCGCATCGAACTGGCCGCCGACAAGGCGCCGTTGACCGTCGCCAACTTCGTGAACCTGGCCAAGCGCGGCTTCTACGACGGCCTGAATTTCCACCGGGTGATCCCGGATTTCATGATCCAGGGCGGTTGCCCGGAAGGTTCCGGCCGCGGTGGCCCCGGCTACCGCTTTGAGGACGAGACCGGCAACGGACTGAGCCATGAGCGCGGCGTGCTGTCCATGGCCAACGCGGGTCCCGGCACCAATGGCAGCCAGTTCTTCATCACCCACATCAAGACCGACTGGCTGGACGGCAAGCACACCGTGTTCGGCAAGGTCATTGAAGGCCTGGACGTGGTGGATGCGGTCAAGCAGGGAGACGCGATCAAGTCAGTGAAGGTCGAAGGCGATGCCGATGCCGTGCTGGCCGCCAAGGCCGACCGCGTGGCGGAGTGGAACAAGATCCTGGCGGCCTGATCCCGCCCGCGTCGCATCCCTGAACGGGCGGCAACTGTCGCCCGTTTGCGTTGGCGGGCAAAAACCGGGACGGGGTCAGTTTCGCTTGCCTGCTCTTGCTTCCTCCCACGGAAAACGGGGTCAGGTTCACTTGCCTGCGACAAGTGAACCTGACCCCGTTTTCCTGGATGCTGGCGGATTCGCACGACACAACCCATCAAGTGGCGCTGTGGCTCCGTGCTAAAATCACGGGGTTAAATCCCACGTCCTGCCGCGTTGTGCGGCCCAAGCCGAGTCCCCCTACGATGCCCCAACTCGCTACGCGCATCGGGCGCGCCAAGCCCAGCGCCATCATGCAGGTCGCTGAAAAGGCCAAGCGGCTCAAGGCCGAAGGCCACGACATCATCAGTTTCTCGATCGGCGTGCCGAACTTCCTGCCGGGCGAGCATGTCTATGCCGCCGCGCGCGAATCGCTGGCAAGGGACAGCGGCCAGTACGGCAGCAACCGCGGCAGCGATGCGCTGCTGGATGCCTTCCTCGCGCACATCGAGAAGATCGGCCTGAGCGGTTACGGCCGGGTCAATTGCGCGACCGGCATCGGCGCCAAGCACGTCATCTACAACCTGGCCGAAGCACTGCTGGACGAAGGCGACACCATCGCGTTCCCGGTGCCGTACTGGACCAGCTACCTGGACATCGCCGAGATCGTCAATGCCAAGGTCGACCTGCTGCCGTGCCCGGCCTCGCAGGACTACAAGGTGACTCCGGCGCAACTTGATGCCTGCCTGGCGAAGAAGCCGAAGGTGTTCCTGTTCAACAACCCGTCCAACCCGACCGGCATGGTCTATACCAGGGACGAGGTCACCGCGCTCGCCGACGTCATCGCCAAGTACCCGGACACCTGGATCATCACCGACGACATCTACAACCGGATGCTGTTCGACGGGCTGGAATACACCAACTTCGTGCACGTGCGGCCCGAATTGCATGATCGCGTGATCTTCATTGACTCGCTGTCCAAGACCTACGGCATGCCAGGGTGGCGCGTCGGCTTCATGGCCGGTCCCGAAGTCGTGGCGCAGGCGGTGACGGTGATGAATTCCAACCACATCACCAACATTCCGGAGATCGTGACCGCCGCCGCCATCGCCGCGTTGAACGGCCCGCAGGATGTGCCGACCGCCAAGAATGCCGAGTTCCAGGCCAAGCGCGACCAGGTCATGGCGGTGATGGACGCGATCCCCGGCGTGGTCTGCCCACGGCCGCAGGGCGCGTTCTATGTGTTCCCCGACGTAAGTGCCTATTTCGGCAAGTCGCATGGCGACATGCTGATCAGCAACGATGTCGATTTCTGCAACGCCCTGCTGGATACCAAGGGCGTGGCCTGCGTACCGGGCTCTGCATTCGGCGAGCCGCGCGCACTGCGCATCAGCTACACCTGCCCGACGCCGCAATTGGCGCCTGGACTGGCACGCATCCAGGAATTCTGCGCCGAACTGGCCTGATTCAATTCTTCAATCCGATGCGGTGTCTTGCGCCGCATCGTCATTTTCAGGAGTCAAACAATGAAAGCCCCCGTCCGTGTTGCAGTCACCGGCGCCGCCGGCCAGATCGGTTATGCCCTGCTGTTCCGCATCGCCTCCGGCGAAATGCTGGGCAAGGACCAGCCGGTCATCCTGCAGATGCTCGAGCTGCCGATGGAGAAGGCCCAGGCCGCGCTCAAGGGCGTGATGATGGAGCTGGAAGATTGCGCATTCCCGCTGCTGGCCGGCATGGTCGGAACCGACGACGCCGAAGTCGCGTTCAAGGATGCCGATGTCGCGATGCTGGTCGGCGCGCGCCCGCGCGGCCCCGGCATGGAGCGCAAGGACCTGCTTCTGGAAAACGCCAAGATCTTCACCGCCCAGGGCGCGGCACTGAACAAGGTGGCCAGCCGCGACGTCAAGGTGCTGGTGGTCGGCAATCCGGCCAACACCAATGCCTACATCGCGATGAAGTCGGCGCCGGATCTCAATCCCGCCAACTTCACCGCGATGCTGCGCCTGGACCACAACCGCTCGCTCAGCCAGCTGGCGATCAAGGCCGGCAAGCCGGTGGGCGAGTTGCAAAAGCTGGTGGTGTGGGGCAACCACAGCTCGACCATGTACCCGGACTACCGGTTCGCGACCGTCGGCGGCGCCTCCCTCAAGGATGCGATCAACGACGCGGACTGGAATGCCAACACCTTCATTCCGACAGTCGCCAAGCGCGGCGCGGCGATCATCGAAGCACGCGGCCTGTCCTCGGCGGCGTCCGCGGCGAATGCCGCCATCTGCCACATACGCGACTGGGTGCTGGGCACCGATGGCGAGTGGGTGACCATGGGCGTGCCGTCCGATGGCAGCTATGGCATTCCCGAGGGCATCATCTATGGCGTGCCGGTGACCTGCGCCAATGGCCAGTACACCCGCATCGAAGGCCTGCCGATCGACGACTTCAGCCGCGCGGCGATGGACAGGACGTTGGCTGAACTGGAAGAAGAGCGCGCCGGCGTGGCGCACCTGCTGTAAGTCCTTGCCACTGCATTGACGCCGAAAGGGCTGGCCTCGCGCCGGCCCTTTTTGCGCTTGACTGCCATGAGCTGCAGCGGCCACGCTGCCAGCCTTCATCAGGCTTGCCTCTCGCCGCGGCTAGATCTTTCCCCGCAGGCCCTGCTTGATCGATTCCACGAGGGCCTCGGCGTTCCACGGCTTGGCAAGGAAATCATGCAGCCCCGCTTCACGACGGGCGCGATCCACCGCGGCGGTCTCGGCGTGGCCGGAGAGCATGATCTTCACTACCGAGGGGAACCGCTTGTGGGCCTCGATCAGGAACTCGTCCCCTTTCATGCCCGGCATCAGCCAGTCGGACACGATCACCAGCAGGGAGTGGCCCTGGTCGGACAACTCGTCAAGCAGTTCCAGCGCCTCCTCGGCGCTTTCGGCAAGATCAATCACGAAATCATTGCCGAAGGCGCGCCGAAGCTGGTCCTTCAGCGCCGTCAGAACGATGATTTCGTCGTCCACGCACAGCAAAATTCCTTTTTCCATTATCCAGCTCCGGCTATGGGTAGATGCACGGTGAAGGTGCTGCCGCGCCCGACTTCACTTTCCACGGTAATCCTGCCCCGATGCTTTTCCACGATCTTGCGCACGATGTCCAACCCAAGGCCAGTACCTTCGCCTGCCGCCTTGGTGGTGAAGAAGGGATCGAATATCCGCGCCTGGAGTTCAGGGGGCATGCCACAGCCGGTGTCGCTGATCGCAACCAGCGCGTCCCCGCCCTCGCGGCGCAGGCTGATTGTCAGCGTGCCCTTGTGGTCCATCGCCTGCAGCGCGTTGTGGATGAGGTTGGTCCAGACCTGGTTGATCTCGTCGGGCAGGCAGCGCACGGGCGGCAACGCCTCGAACGCGCGCACCAGTTCCGTGCCGTGCTTGATCTGGTTCTGGTAAATGGTCAGCACGGTCTCCAGGCCCTCGGCAAGGTCTGATTCCATCCACACCTGCACCCCGCCGAAGCGTGAGAACGACTTGAGCGCGAAGATGATCTTCGCCACCCGGTCCACCGCCGTGTTGATGTTGCCGGCGTTGGTGCAAATGGTGGAGATGCCGTACGCGATGTCCAGGATGTGGTCTGCCGCCGGATGTTGCAGCAGCGGCAGCATCTGCTCGAGGTCGGTGTGCGATTGCAACTGCACCAGCAGACCGGCGCGGTGGCGTGCCTGGTCCAGGCCCAGGGCCTCCAGGGACGCAGTCACGTCGCGTACGATCACGCGCTCCTCGCGCGTGCTGAGGATGCACTTTGGCTTGTTCGCGCGCGCGACCAGGGCGCTGAAGTGCTCGCGGTCAGTCGCATCGAGTTGGTCCATCAGCGCCGGCAGGCCGAGCAGGGCGGAGTCGAGCGCATCGGCAATATTGCTGCCACTGGACTTGATTGCGCCGATCGGGGTGTTGATCTCGTGTGCCACGCCTGCGATCAATTGGCCCAGTGCCGCCATCTTTTCCGAATGCACGAGGTGCGCCTCCGCCTGGTGCTGGTCCTCCAGCGCCCTGGCGGCCTGCTTGCGTGCCGCTTCGGCGACGGCGAAGGCGTCCGCATTGGCCAGCGCAATCGCCGCAAAGGCGGCGGCCGATCGAAACACTTCCAGCTCGCGCTCGTGGTAAGCGTCGGCTTCGTGGCTCTGCACGGTCACCACGCCGATACGGCGGCCATTGGCGATCAGCGGGCGGAACACGGCGGACAGGATCGGGGTGCTTTCATCGAAGCAGCTGGCGCTGGGCGCGCTGGCCAGCTGCTTTTCGTTGAACAGGGTCAGTTCGCGGTCCTCGCGAAAGGTCAGTACGGCCAGCGAGGTCGGGTGGTCGAGCGGAAACGAGCTGGGTTCATCGATCACGCCGTCTTCCACATAGAACAGGAAGTCGAGTGCATCGCCGGCCGGCGAGAGCAAGGCGACGCCGAACACGTCCACCGGCAGCAGGGCGGAAAAGCGTTTCTCCAGCGTCCGGCAGATGGCTTCGGTATCCAGGCTTCCGGTCAGGTCCTTGCCGATGTTGCCCACCAGCCGCAAGGTTTCAGCCGAGGCCGCAAGGTCGTCCATCGCGCGCTTGAGCGCGGCGTTGGCCTGCCAGCGCGCCGCCGTCGCCGCCACATGGCTGGCCACGAAGCTGAGCAAGTCCAGGTCGGCCTGCGTGTAGGTGATGTCGGCGCTGTAGCTCTGCACGATGATCAGCCCGTACACCTGGTCCTGGATGATCAGCGGTGCACCCATCCAGCTGTTGAAGTCGACCACGCCGCGTGCGGCCCGGATCTCGCCCTGGGCGACCAGAGCGTAGAACAAGTCGTTGTCCAGCAGCCATGGGCGCCGGCTGCGGATCACCAGCGAGGAGATGCCCTCGCCGTAGGGAAAGCTCTCCTTGAGCTGGTCCGGATCTTCGTCTACCAGGTACTCCTGGTGGATCACTCCCTGCTTGGCGTCATATGTGGCGATGATGAAGTTCTTCGCATACATCAGCCTGCCGACGATTTCGTGCAGTCGGGCATAGTGTTCGTGTTCCGGACTGTCGGTGGCTGACAGCGAAGCGATCTCGAACAGGGCACGCTGCAAGGACTCGCCTTGGCGGCGTTCCGCCACTTCGCGTTCGAGCTCGGCCACCCGCTCCAGCAGTTGCGTGACAGTTGTCGTTTCCAGCGAGCACGCGTCGAACTCAGTCAATCTCCACCTCCACGCGATTTCGACCACTGTTCTTGGCACGATATAGGGCGGCGTCCGCACGGCCAAGCAGGCTGGCCGGCGTATCGCCGTCCCGGTGCGCAGCCACTCCGAAACTTGCAGTCACCAGGCCCACGCCAGCGAACCCATGGCCTGCGATGGCGGCGCGCAGGTTTTCCGCCGCGGCGATGCCACCGTCGCGTGTGCCGTGCCGGCACAGCACCAAGAATTCCTCGCCCCCCAGGCGACCCACGGCGTCGGAGTCACGGGTGCCATCACGCAGGATCCTGGCAACATCGACCAGCACCAAGTCGCCGACCCCATGGCCGTACTCGTCGTTGACCCGCTTGAAATGGTCAATGTCGAGCATGACGAGCGCAAAATCCGTCTTGTAGCGACGGCTACGCGCGAACTCCTCCCACATCTCTTCGTCGAGTTTGCGACGATTGAAAAGCCCGGTCAGCGTGTCGGTGACCGCGAGTATCTCCAACTGATGGTTCTTTTCCACCAGCTCCTGGGTGCGCGCCGCCACCAGCGACTCCAGTTCGGCATTCATCCGGCGCAACCTTTCGTTTTGTTCGATCAGGTCGCGCTCCTGCCTGTAGGCGTGAATCGCCGCCCGCACCGTCAGCACGATGTCCTCGTTGAGGAAGGGCTTTTCCATGAAGCGGTAAAGATTCGCTTCGTTGATCGCACGCTTGACCCCACTCAGGTCACTCTGGCCGGTCAGCAGGATCTTGATCGTGCTCGGCGAGCGCTTGTGCAGGCGCATCAGCAGTTCGTCGCCACGCAGGCCGGGCATCATGAAGTCGGAGATGACCAGGCTCAGTTCGCGTCCTTGTGCGCGAAGTTCGGCGTCGATCTCCAGCGCCTCCTCGCCGCTTTCGGCGAACTCGAACTGCAGGCGCGGGTCGAAATTCGCCGCCATCACCGTGCGCAGTGCGCTGAGCACCGTCGAATCGTCGTCAACGCACAGAATGATGCCGCCCTTATCCACGTTCAAGCCGCCCGGCGATCACCATAACGCTGCTAGTAGAACAGAATGCGCCGTCAAGTGCGTTTGGCACATGCACGCCGAGGCCAAGTTGTGATGGCGTTCACCAACGGCAGCTTTGCAACGTACCGCGCGCCTCGGCAGGGAGGCGCTTGGGCCGTCAAGCCGTGTCCTCCAGGCATTGGTCCCATGGTTCAGGCCCCCGGCCCGCAGTCGACGCAGCCCTCGGGTGGCGTCGGGCCCATCTCCAGCGCCTTGAGCAACCTGCGCAATGCAGTGCGCAGGCCTTCCTCGATCACGGGGTGGTAGAACGGCATTTCGATGGCCTGGGCAACCGTCATCCGCATCTGGATCGCCCAGGCCAGCAGGTGCGCGAGGTGCTCGTTTTCGGGGCCGATCATCTCGGCGCCCAGCAGCAGCCCGCTGCGATGTTCGCCATAGGCACGCAGCACGCCCTGGTTGACCAGCATCACTCGCGAGCGGCCCTGGTTTTCGAACGAAACCTGGCCGGTGGCGAAGTCGACCTTGTCGGCGACGAGTTGAGAATGTGTCTGTCCGGCGAACGCAGCCTGGGGTTCGCAGAACACGATCCCCAATGGCGTGCGCCGCGTGTGCCTGAAGACCTCCGGGAAGCTGGCCGCGTTCTTGCCCGCCATATGACCCTCATCGGCGCTTTCGTGCAGGATGGGGCGGTCTGCATTGGAATCGCCGGCAATGAACACATGACTCTTGCCGCACTGCAGGGTCTGCGGATCGAAGCGGGGTACGCCGCGTTCGTCCAGTTCCAGCCCGGCATAGGCCAGTCCCAATGCATCCACGTTGGGAATGCGTCCGGTGGCTGCGAGCAGGTAGTCGAAGCGTTCGTTTCGATCCACGCCGTCCTCGTCGGTGAAGTGCACGACCACGACATCCCCGTCACGTTCGATGCGCACGTCGCGGGCGTCCAGGTCGGCTGGCAGTTCGTCGCCGATAATCCGTATCGCGATGTCGCGCACCACGGGGTCGGTGATGCCGGCGAGGCCGCCGCCACGGCCAAACAGCCGCACGCGCACGCCCAGGCGATGCAATGCCTGTCCAAGTTCGACGCCGACCGCGCCTGCACCAAAGACGGCGACGGCACCGGGCAGGTCCTGCCACTCGAACACGTCATCGTTGACGACCAGGCGATCGCCGGCGGCGCGCAGTGAGTCGGGAATCCTCGGGCGGGAACCCGTCGCGATGATGATGCGGTCCGCGTGGATGCGCTCGAACGGCGGCATCGCGCCATTGCTGGCCGGATCAAGGCGCAAGGCGTGGGGATCCTCGAACGCCGCACGCGCGCGCACGACGTGGCGCTGGTCGTAGCCCTCGACCGCATCCTTGACGAAGCCGACGAAACGGTCGCGTTCCTCGCGCACGCGTTTCATCACCGCACGGCCGTCAACCTGGCCCGCGTCCGCCCGGATGCCAAAGGCGGGCAGGGAGGCCAGGCTGTGCCGTGCGTGGGCGGGTGCAACCAGCAGCTTTGACGGCATGCACCCGACGCGCGCGCAGGTCGTTCCGAACGGACCACCCTCGATCAGCGCGATGCGGTCGGTCTGCTTGCGCACTTCGTGGTAAGCCGCCATGCCGGCGGTACCGGCACCGATGATGGCGATATCGACTTCCTGCATGCCCATGCTCATGCGCTCCCACGCCTTGGCAGCGTCCATCCCGGTCGCACGAAGTGGCAGGTGTAACCCGTGGGATAGCGCTGCAGGTAATCCTGGTGCTCCGGTTCGGCCAGCCAGAACGGGCCGGCCGGAGCCAATTCGGTCACCACCTTGCCTGGCCACAGGCCGGATGCCTCGACGTCGGCGATGGTGGTTTCGGCGACCTTTCGTTGTTCGTCGGTGGTGTAGTAGATCGCCGAACGGTAGCTCGCGCCGCGGTCGTTGCCCTGGCGGTCGACCGTGGTCGGGTCATGGATCTGGAAGAAGAACTCCAGCATGTCGCGAAAGCGGGTGCGTGCGGGATCAAAGACGATCTCGATGGCCTCGGCATGCGTGCCGTGGTTGCGGTAGGTCGCGTTGGCCACGTCGCCGCCGGAATAGCCCACGCGGGTCGACAGCACGCCCGGCTGCTTGCGTATCAGGTCCTGCATGCCCCAGAAGCAACCGCCGGCGAGGATCGCGGTTTCAGTGGCGCCGGTCATGCGTTTGCTCCGGCGTCGTGCCGGCCAAACAGGCTGCGGTATTCGCCAAAGCCCTCGGCCTCGAGCGAAGCAACCGGGATGAAGCGCAGCGACGCCGAGTTGATGCAGTAGCGCAGGCCGCCGGCATCGCGTGGGCCATCGTCGAACACATGTCCCAGGTGGCTGTCGCCATGGGTCGAACGTACTTCGGTGCGGATCATGCCGTGGCTGGTGTCACGATGCTCGAGCACGTGCGCGCGCTCCACCGGCTTGCTGAAACTGGGCCAGCCGCAGCCACTGTCGAATTTGTCGATGGAGGTGAATAGCGGCTCGCCGGAGACGACGTCCACGTAAAGGCCGGCTTCCATGTTGTCGTTGAACGCGTTCTCGAACGGGCGCTCGGTGCCGGACTCCTGGGTCACGCGACGCTGCTCCGGAGTCAGGCGGGCAATGGATTCAGGGGTCTTGCTGTACGTGCGGGTCATCGTGGTGCTCCGTGGCAAAGCGGCCCTTTTTACCCGTTTTCGACGTAGGGTCGGGTGAACCCGCGGGCAGGGGTCCAGAACAGTATCGAACCGTTGTCCGAATGGCCAAAGCCGAAGGGACGGGGCAATCAGCTAAAATGACGCTTTTCCCGGGAGGCTCCATGCGCGACCCGAACTCCGCTTCCGCAGGCGCCCGCTTCCGCGCCGCGCTCGCTGCCGAAACGCCGTTGCAGGTGATGGGCGCGATCACCGCCTACGCCGGCCTGATGGCCCAGCGCACGGGTTACCAGGCGCTCTATCTGTCCGGCGGTGGCGTTGCAGCCAACTCGCTTGGCGTGCCCGATCTCGGCATCAGCACCATGGAAGACGTGCTCACCGATGCGCGCCGGATCGTGGATGCCACCGGCATGCCGCTGCTGGTCGACATCGATACCGGCTGGGGCGGCGCCTTCAACATCGGTCGCACCATCCGCAACTTCGAGCGCGTCGGCGTGGCCGCCGTGCACATGGAAGACCAGGTCGGGCAGAAGCGCTGCGGCCATCGGCCGGGCAAGGAAGTGGTGACGACCGGCGAGATGGTCGACCGGATAAAGTCGGCGGTAGATGCGCGTATCGACCCCGACTTCGTGATCATGGCGCGCACCGATGCCGCCGCCGTCGAAGGCCTGGATGCGGCGATCGAGCGCGCCGTGGCGTACGTCGAAGCGGGGGCCGACATGGTCTTCCCCGAGGCGATGACCTCGCTGGACGACTACCGCAAGGTCAAGGCCGCGGTGCAGGTGCCGATCCTGGCCAACCTGACCGAATTCGGCAGCACGCCGTTCTACACGACCGACGAGTTGCGCCAGGCCGGCGTCGACATCGCCCTGTACTGCTGCGGTGCCTATCGCGCGATGAACAAGGCGGCGCTGCATTTCTACGAGGCCGTGCGCCGCGACGGCACCCAGAAACACATCATCGATACCCTGCAGACACGCGCCGAGTTGTACGACTTCCTGGGCTACCACGCCTACGAAGACAAGCTCGACGCGCTGTTCGCGCAGGACAAGTGAGGAAACACGGATGAGCGACACAGCCAACACCCTGCCGAAGCCCAAGAAATCGGTCGCCCTCAGCGGCACGCCCGCCGGCAATACCGCGCTATGCACGGTCGGCCGCAGCGGCAACGACCTGCATTACCGTGGTTACGACATCCATGACCTGGCCACGAAGTCGACGTTCGAGGAAGTGGCCCACCTGCTGGTGCATGGCACGTTGCCGACGCAGCCGCAGCTCAAGGCCTACAAGACCAGGCTCAAGCGGCTGCGCGGGCTGCCGGCGATCGTGACCGATGCGCTGGAACTGGTGCCTGCGAATGCGCACGCGATGGACGTGATGCGCACGGGTTGCTCAATGCTGGGCAACGTGCTGCCGGAGCGCGACGGGCATCCGGCCAGCGAGGCGCGCGACATCGCCGACAAGCTGATAGCGAGCTTCGGTTCGATGCTGCTGTACTGGTGGCACTTCACCCGCAACGGCCGCCGCATCGACGTCGAAACCGACGACGACAACGTCGCCGCGCATTTCCTGCACCTGCTGCATGGGCAGCCGCCAAGCGCGCTGCATGCCGATGCGCTGGACAAATCGCTGATCCTGTACGCCGAACACGAGTTCAATGCCTCGACCTTCGCCGCGCGCGTGATCGCCGGTACCGGCAGCGACATGCATTCGTGCATCACCGGTGCGATCGGCGCATTGCGCGGCCCCAAGCATGGCGGCGCGAATGAGGTGGCGATGGACATCATCAGCCGCTACGACTCGGCCGACGACGCCGAAGGCGACATCCGCGCGCGGATGGAGAAGAAGGAAATCATCATCGGCTTCGGCCACCCGGTGTACACCATCGGCGACCCGCGCAACCCGATCATCAAGGAGGTCAGCCGCGCGCTCTGCAAGGACGGCGGCAACCAGGTGCTGTTCGACGTGTCCGAGCGCATCGAGACCCTGATGATGGACACCAAGAAGATGTTCCCGAACCTCGATTGGTACAGCGCCAGTGCGTACCACATGCTCGGCATCCCGACTGCGATGTTCACCCCGCTGTTCGTGATCGCGCGCACCACCGGCTGGAGCGCGCACGTGATCGAGCAGCGCGAGGACGGCAAGATCATCCGGCCGAGCGCGAATTACGTCGGTCCGGACGACCAGGACTACGTGCCGATCGAGAAGCGCTAGAGGTACCTGGCGACGCAACGAAAAGGCCGCGCACTGCGCGGCCTTCCTGCATGCGGCCTGGCGCCAGCCCGTTACAGCAAGCCTTCCGCCTTGAGTGCGGCTCGCACGCCGGGATCGGCCTCCATGCGTTGCTTGAATGCCACCACGTTCGCCAGATCCGATACGTCGATCGCCATCGCATCAGCCCAGCGGAGGGTCACGTAGAAATAAGGATCGGCCACGCTGCGGAAGCCGGCCAGCCACTGCTTGCCTTCAAGCGCGGTGTTGGCGGCCTCGAAGTTGTCGCGTACGCGCTTGCGCGCCGCGTCCTTGACCGCATCGTGATGACTGGGATCCTCGCTGAAGGTCGCCGGCCCGAATAGCGGCTTGAACGCCGGATGCAGGTCGGCGTTGCAGAAGGCCAGCCACTTCGTGGCAAGGGCGCGCTGCTGCGCACTGCCATTGCCAACCAGCCTGGCCTCGGGTGCGCTGTCTGCGATATAGCCCATGATCGCCGCGTTCTGGGTCAGAACGAAGGATCCGCTCCCATCGGGAGCATCCGCGGCACCATCGACGATGGCGGGCACCGAGCCCGATGGATTGATCGCCAGGTACGCCGGTTCCTTCATGGACACCGCGTCCATGATTTCGAATTCGAACGGTTTGCCGGTCCACTGCAGGGCGATATGGTCGGCGGTCGAGCAGGCGCCTGGCTTGGTATAGAGCTTCATCGCGGTCTTCCGGTGGAAATCAGGCGACCACTATCCGATGTTTGCGATGAAGCTTCGATCAGGGCCGGCGCAACGGATCGTTGCAGCCGGTACATCTCACGTGCGACGCGGTTTGAGGCTTTGCACCTTGTAGAAAGTGTGATCGCCGATGGTCGCGACCTGATACGCGGTGCGCCAGCTTGGGCTGGCAATGGTCATTGCGGCGAAGTGGCTGGCACCGGGCACGACCAGCTTGCGTTGCGCAGGTGGAAGCGACCAGTTGCGCTCGGATTCCAGGGCAATGGTGACTGCCTCGGCCCATGCTTCCGAATTGGAGAGCCGGGTTTGCGGAGACACGATCGTCGGCGCGAACTGCTTGCGTGCAGTCACGACCTGGCAAACATTGCGGCCCCACAGGCCGCTGTCGCGGCGACGCAGGGCGACTTCCGCCACTGCCTGCTGGCCGCGCACGGACTGATCCCGTGCCTCCAGGTAGACCGTGGTGGACAGGCACAACGCGTCCGCAGCCGGCTGTGGCAATACATTCGTGGACAGCCAGAGGATCCAGGCCAGTTTCATGTCGTACTCCTTGCTCCGTTGCGGCGCGCGCGTCCCCGTGCGGTACCTGCACGGTTGGCAACACGTCATGGCGTACTGGGGAGGGCGGCAGCTCTGAGGCGGCCTTGATGCCCGGGCGCGAAAGCCGCAGGATTGCGTGCTCACGCCGGTTCCCGCCAAATCAGGGGCGGAAAAAGTTGGCGAACCTTAGGGGGGCAATCCATAACGCCAGCTGAACAGGGTTGCCGAAAGATTTGATTCAATTGGAGTTTTTACTCTCCGGCGACGGCGCTTGAAGCCTTGGTCAGAGACTGGCGGCGAGTCGGCTGCCCTGTGCAATCGCGCGCTTGGCATCAAGTTCGGCAGCGACATCGGCACCTCCAATCAGGTGCACCTTATGTCCGGTTGCCTGCAGTGCATCGAACAGCCCGCGTCGCGATTCCTGCCCGGCGCAGACCACGATGTGGTCGACCTCCAGCGTCTGTTCGCTGCCGTCGACGCGAAGGTGCAGGCCATTGTCGTCCGCGCCCAGGTATTCGACGCCGCCCAGCATCTTCACGCCCTTGGACTTCAGCGTGGATCGATGGATCCAGCCCGTGGTCTTGCCCAGCTTCGCGCCGGGCTTGCCGGTGGAGCGTTGCAACAGCCACACCTGCCGGGCGGGCGGCTCGGGACGTGGCGGCAGCAGGCCGCCGGGGGTGTGGAAGTTTGCATCGACACCCCATTCGGCCATCCATCGCTTGGGGTCCAGCGAAGGAGATTCACCTTCCTGGACAAGGAACTCGGCGACATCGAAGCCAATCCCGCCGGCGCCGATGATCGCAACCTTCCTGCCAACCGCGATGCGCCGCTGCAGCACATCCAGATAGCCGATGACCTTCGGATGCTCCGAGCCGGGGAAGTCCACCACGCGCGGCGTCACCCCGGTCGCGACCACGATCTCGTCGAAATCCTCCAGTGACGCGGCATCGACGCGCTCGGACAGGCGCAGGTTCACGCCCGTATCGGCGATGCGTTGGTGGAAGTAACGCACGGTTTCGTGGAACTCTTCCTTGCCCGGGATCTGCTTGGCAAGGTTGAATTGTCCACCGATCTCGTCGGCCGCATCGAACAGGGTGACCCGGTGTCCGCGCTCGGCGGCGACGGTCGCACAGGCCAGTCCCGCCGGCCCCGCGCCCACCACCGCAATCGACTTTTGCTGGCGTGCCGGCAGGTAATTCAGCACGGTCTCGTCGCAGGCACGCGGATTGACCAGGCAGCTGGCACGCTTGTTCTCGAAGACATGGTCCAGGCAGGCCTGGTTGCAGGCGATGCAGGTATTGATGCGATCGGCGCGGCCGGCACGGGCCTTGTTCGCCCATTCGGGGTCGGCCAGCAGCGGGCGCGCCATCGAGACCATGTCGGCGCCCCCGGCGGCGAGGATCGCTTCGGCGACATCCGGCATGTTGATGCGGTTGGTCGCGATCAGCGGCAAGCACACATGCGGGCGCAACTTCGCGGTCACGCCCGCGAACGCGCCGCGCGGCACCGAGGTGGCGATGGTCGGGATGCGTGCCTCGTGCCAGCCGATGCCGGTATTGATGATGCTGGCGCCGGCGGCTTCCACCGCCTGGGCCTGGGCGACGATGTCGTCCCAACCGTTGCCACCCTCGACAAGGTCGAGCATCGACAGTCGATAGATCAGGATGAAGTCGGGGCCGCAGGCCTCGCGCACGCGGCGGACGATTTCGACAGCGAAGCGCATGCGTCTGGCCGCGTCACCGCCCCATTGATCGCCACGCTTGTTGGTGCGCGCCACCGTGAACTGGTTCAGCAGGTAGCCTTCCGAGCCCATGATCTCGACGCCGTCGTAGCCGGCTTCGCGTGCAAGCCTGGCGGCATTCGCGAAGGCGTTGATCTGGCGCTCGACCCCAGCGGACGACAGCGCGCGCGGGGTGAACGGGTTGATCGGTGCCTTCAGCTTGGTTGGGGCCACCGAGAGAGGGTGGTAGGCATAGCGGCCGGCATGCAGCAATTGCATGCAGATCTTCGCGTCGTGCGCATGCACGGCCGCGGTGACCTGGCGATGCCGGCGTACGTGCCATGGCCAGGCCATGCGGCCGGCGAACGGCTTGAGCCAACCCAGGATATTGGGCGCGAACCCACCGGTGACGATCATCCCGGCGCCGCCTGCCGCCCGTTCGCCGAAATAGGCCGCCAACTTCGGGAAGTCTTTCGCCCGATCTTCCAGCCCGGTGTGCATGGACCCCATCAGGATCCGGTTACGCAGGGTGGTGAAGCCCAGGTCCAGCGGACGGAAGAGATGGGGGTAGGGCGTTGCGTCTGACATCATCGAAGCATACCGGTGCGTATGGGTCTTGTATCATGGGGCCGGAGGGATTGTCCTGCCCGTAACCTGACAAGGCGCTGGGAGCTCAGGTCCAGTGGGACTCGCCGGTGTTTGCATGGCAATATTTTGCATCCCCATAACTGTTATGGTAGCGTTAACGCGGCTTTCACGTACCCGTTTGTAATCTAAGGCGGGATGGCGTGCGGACACAGCCGTCTATGACGAAATAACTAAGACGTCACAGGTTTCTATTACTGATCAAGGAGCTGAACATGAATAAGAAACTCCTCTGCGCTGCCCTTCTGGGTGGTTTGGGTTTGGCGCAGGCTGCGTCCGCCCAGGAGTTCGATGACCGTTGGTATGTCAGCGGTTCCACCGGTGTAAATTTCCAGGATAACGACCGAAACACCGAGGACTCGATGTTCGGGACCTTGGGTTTCGGCAAGTTCCTCAGCCAGCGGTTTTCCCTCGAAGCCGAGCTGAATTACCAGAACCCCGACAAGATGGTCAATCCGAACTTGTGGTGGAGCCAGTACGGCGTCTCGCTTGACGGCCGTTACCATTTCCGTGACGCGGATTCAAAGTGGTGGCCCTATCTGCGTGGCGGCCTTGGCTGGCAGCGTCATGAAGAAGAGTACATTCTCGCCAATAACCCGAATTCACCGGGCCAGCACGAGGACAGCAACCTTGCGGTGAACCTTGGCGCCGGCTTGCAGTTCGATTTCGGTCGCATGAACTTGCGTACGGAAGTCGGTACCCGCATTGATTTCGACGACATGCAGGCAAGCACCGGCCGGCAGCAGAATGAATTCATGGATATGCTGGCATCGGTCGGCATGACCGTGGCCCTGGGCCCAGAGCCGATGGCTCCGGTTGCCCCGGCGCCGGTTGCCCCGAGCTGCGCGGACCTGGATGACGACGGCGACGGCGTCAACAACTGCAACGACAAGTGCCCGGATTCGCAGGCTGGCCAGACCATCGGTCCGGATGGCTGCCCGGTGCCCGTGTCGATCGACCTGAAGGGCGTGAACTTCGACTTCGACAAGTCGACCCTGCGTCCGGATGCGGTTGCGATCCTCAACGAGGCCATCGAGATCCTGAAGCGTTACCCGGATCTGCGCGTCGAAGTGGCCGGTCACACCGACTCGAAGGGTACTGACCAGTACAACCAGGCACTCTCCGAGCGTCGCGCCACTGCGGTGTATGACTTCATGACCAGCAACGGTATCGATGCCGGTCGTCTGATGGGCCCGACCGGTTATGGCGAAAGCCGTCCGATCGCGCCGAACACCAATGACGACGGCTCCGACAATCCGGAAGGTCGCGCACAGAACCGCCGCACCGAGCTGAACGTCCAGAACTGATCGGACGCCTCAGTTGCAAGATACGAAACCCGGCCTCGCGCCGGGTTTCGTTTTTCTGGCCGAAGGACCCGCAATTGCGGTAATCGCAGGCGCTGCCTACACTGCTTGCATCTCTTGTCGGGGAACCCCGCGCCATGCGTCGATCGTTGTTCGTGCTCCTGTTGCTCGCGTCACCGTCGATCGTGGCCGCGCAGTCCGCAAGCACCGCATGCGGTTCGATGATGCAGTCGGCCATCATGCCGGTGCGTCCCACCCTGCTGGCGCCCCTGGCGATCGAACTGGCTCCGGCCTCCACCCAGCTCGGTAATTCCGCCAGCGTGCTGGGGCAGGCGTTTGACGAGGCCTTGTCGGTCGATAGCGTGTTGTTGCGGATCAAGCTGGACGGTTGCCAGGCCACCGCCTATGCGGCGCCTGCGGCTAGCGTGGTGAAGGCGGATGATCCGGCGGCCTACAAGCCGCGCACGGAGTTCGACAACACGCCCTGGCGGTTCAACATGAACCAGAATGGCAAGAACATGACCGCTGAAGAGTTCGACGCGTGGATGAAGTCGCGCGGTGTGCGCGTTGCCAAGGGTGCTGGGCGACCCACGCCTGCGCCTGCACCGCCGGCGGACACGAAGCAAGACTAGGCAGGCCAATGCCCAGCGGTCGCAGGCGCGGCCTGATCGTGCGTTATGGCTTGGCGCGCGTGCTTTCCAAGCGCGGCGTGTGTTCGCGTAGCGAAGCCGAGCGACGTATCCGCGACGGGCGTGTGCGGCTCGATGGAAGGGTCGTCACTGATCCCGAGCATCCCACCGATGCCACGAGCGCGGTGATCGTGATGGACGGTTTACAGACAGGTGCGATTGCCTCGCGCTACCTGATGCTGAACAAGCCGCGTGGATTGGTCACGACGCTTCGCGACGAGCATGGCCGCGATACTGTCTATCGATGTTTCGATGGCGCGACACCGGGTTGGATCGCACCGGTAGGGCGCCTGGACAAGGCCAGTGAAGGCCTGTTGCTGTTCTCGAACGATCCGGCATGGGCAGCACGCATCACCGATCCGTCGACGGGCCCCGGCAAGCGCTATCACGTGCAGGTCGACTGCATCCCTGACGGGCCATTGCTGGCGCGCATCACCCGGGGCATCGAGGTTGACGGCGAAACCTTGTCCGCAGCGTCTGCCACGTTGCTGCGCACGGGCGGCAAGCACGCCTGGCTGGAGATCACCCTGGACGAAGGCCGTAACCGGCAGATCCGCCGCTTGCTCTCGGCGTTCGACATCGGCGTGTTGCGGCTGCTGCGGATCGCGATCGGTACGCTGGAGCTTGGCAACCTGGCGAAGGGCCAGTGGCGGGACCTGAGCGCCGCCGAAGTCGCCGCGCTGGGCGGCGACTGACGTCCTCAGGCCTTGAGCACACCCAGCTCGTGGCCGATGCGGGTGAACGCGTCAATTGCACGATCCAGGTGCTCGCGTGAATGCGCGGCCGATATCTGGGTGCGGATCCGCGCCTGCCCCTTGGCGACGACCGGGAAGAAGAAGCCGATCGCGTAGATGCCCTCTTCGAGCAGGCGTTCGGCGAAGCGCTGGGCGAGCGGTGCGTCGTAGAGCATCACCGGGCAGATCGGGTGCGTCCCGGGACGGATGTCGAAGCCGGCCGCGACCATGCGCTCGCGGAAGTAACGCGTGTTGGCCTGCAGCGATTCCCGCAGGTCGCCTGCTGCAGCCAGCATCTGGAAGGCCTTGGTGCCCGCGGCCACGACGTGTGGTGGCAGTGAATTGGAAAACAGATACGGCCTGGAGCGCTGGCGCAGGAGTTCGACCACCTCATGCCTGGCGGTGGTGAAGCCGCCGAGCGCACCACCCATCGCCTTGCCAAGCGTGCCGGTGATGATGTCGATCCTGTCCAGCACGCCCTTGACCTCGGCGCTGCCGCGGCCGCCGGCGCCCAGGAAGCCGGTTGCATGGCATTCGTCGATATGCACCAGCGCGCCATACTGCCGCGCGAGGGCAGTGATCTCGTCCAGCGGCGCGATGAAGCCATCCATCGAGAACACGCCGTCGGTGGTGATCATGATGGTGCGCGCGCCGTCGTCCTTGGCCTGCTTGAGCTGCGCTTCCAGCTCGGCCATGTTGCAGTTGGCGTAGCGGTAGCGCCTGGCCTTGCACAGGCGCACGCCATCGATGATCGAGGCATGGTTGAGCGCATCGGAAATGATCGCGTCGTGTTCGTCCAGCAGCGGTTCGAACAGACCGCCATTGGCATCGAAGCAGGCCGCGTAAAGGATGGTGTCTTCGGTGCCGAAGAACTCGGCGATCGTGCGCTCCAGTTGCTTGTGCAGGTCCTGGGTGCCGCAGATGAAGCGCACGCTGGCCATGCCGAAGCCATGCGAATCCAGCGCATCCTTCGCCGCGGCGATGATCTCGGGATGATCGGCCAGGCCCAGGTAGTTGTTGGCGCAGAAGTTCAGCACCGTGCGACCGTCCTCCAGCTGGATCTCGGCCGACTGCGGGCTGGCGATCACGCGCTCGGACTTGAACAGGCCGGCGGCGCGGATCTCGTCGAGGGTGTCGTTGTAACGCTGCGTCAGTGACATGGGATACCCCTTGATTTGATTCCTGCGAACGCAGGAAGCCAGTGTCTGGTGGGTTGCGTAGAGCGCGAGGCTCGCTTGATCCCTGCATCGGCAGGGATGGCATCGATCAATTCCAGCTCAACACGATCTTGCCGCTGCGCCCGGACTCCATCAGGTCGAAGCCCTTCTGGAAGTCGTCGATCGGCAGTTGATGGGTGAGGACCTTGCCCAGCGGGAAGCCGCCCAATACCAGCTGGGTCATCTTGTACCAGGTCTCGTACATCTTGCGGCCATAGATCCCTTGCACGGTCAGGCCCTTGAAGATGATCTTGTCCCAGTCCGCGCCGGCACCCTTGGGCATGATGCCGAGCATCGCGATCTTGCCGCCGTGGTACATGCAGTCGAGCATGTCGTTGAAGGCGCGCGGGTTGCCGCTCATCTCCAGGCCGACGTCGAAACCTTCCATGTGCAGGTCGGCCATCACGTCCTTCAGCGAGGTGTTCGAGACGTTGACCACGCGGGTCGCGCCCATGTCGGCGGCCAGCTTGAGGCGGTAGTCGTTGATGTCGGTGACGACCACGTTGCGTGCGCCGATGTGCTTGCAGATGCCGGCGGCGATCACCCCGATCGGGCCGGCGCCGGTGATCAGCACGTCCTCGCCGACCACGTCGAATTCAAGCGCGCAGTGCGCGGCGTTGCCGTACGGGTCGAAGAATGCGGCGAGCTCCGACGGGATCTGGTCCGGGATCGGCCACAGGTTGGAGGCGGGCATCACGATGTATTCGGCGAAGGCGCCGGCGCGATTCACGCCGATGCCCACCGTGTTCGGGCACAGGTGCTGGCGGCCGGCACGACAGTTGCGGCAATGCCCGCACACGATGTGGCCCTCGGCCGAGACCCGCTGGCCAACGATATAGCCGCCGACGCCCGGGCCGATTTCGACGATGCGCCCGACGAATTCATGGCCGATCACCAACCCCGGGGTGATGGTGCGCTGGCTCCACTCGTCCCACAGGTAGATGTGCAGGTCGGTGCCGCAAATCGCGGTCTTTTCCAGCTTGATCAGCACTTCGTTTGGGCCGGGGGAGGGCACGGGCACCTGTTCCATCCAGATCCCCTTGGTCGCTTCGCGTTTTACCAGTGCCTTCATCGTGGTCTGCGACATGCGGAGTCCTGCTGCAACGTTATCGGGCCGCCATTCTACCGCCGGTGTCGTTGCGGTCGTGACCACGGGCAGATGCCAGCCTTGCGGGTCGATGGTGTAATACCGCTTGAACCCATGCCCCGGAGCCGCCATGCGCCCACGATTGATCCTGCTCGCCCTTTGCCTGTCGTCCGCCGCAGGCGGCGTCCATGCCGATGAGGGCATGTGGATGCCGTCGCAGTTGCCCGCATTGGCCAAGCAGCTCAAGGCGGCAGGCTTCAAGGGTGACCCAGCCACGCTGGGCGACCTGACCAAACATCCGATGAATGCGGTGGTTTCGCTGGGTGGCTGCACGGCGAGCTTCGTGTCGCCGCAGGGCCTGGTGGTGACCAACCACCATTGCGCGATGGGCGCGATCCAGCTCAATTCCACGCCGCAGGACAACTTGATCGAGAACGGCTTCATTGCCTCCGACCTTGTCGCCGAGCGCCCCGCCGGTCCAGGCACCCGGATCTGGGTCACCACGGCATTCACCCCGGTCACGGAACGCGTGCTTGGCGCGGCGAAGGGCAAGACCGGACGCGAGTATCACGATGCGATCGATGTCGCTGAAAAGCAGCTGGTTGCCGAATGCGAGCGGGAGCCGGGCAGCCGTTGCAGTGTCGCCAACATGTACTACGGTCGCGAGTTCCACCTGATCAAGCAGCTCGAGCTGCAGGACATCCGCCTGGTCTATGCGCCGCCGCGGGCGATCGGCAATTACGGCGACGAGATCGACAATTTCATGTGGCCGCGGCATACCGGCGACTTCGCGTTTTACCGCGCCTATGTCGGCACGGACGGCAAGCCGGCTGCCTACAGCAAGGACAACGTGCCCTACCAGCCGCCGTCGCACCTGACGGTGTCCACTGCGGCGGTCAAGGCGGGTGATTTCGCGATGCTGGCCGGCTACCCCGGAACGACCTATCGGCATCGCACCGCATCGGAATTCGCCGAGCAGATCGAGTGGCAACTGCCGTCGCGGGTCGCGCTGTTCGACGGCATCCTGAAGACGATTGCCGCCGCCACCGCAGGTGATGCGGATGCCGAAGTCCTGTATGCAGCCACCGTCGCCAGTCTCAAGAATGGGCTCAAGCGCGCGCAGGGCGAGCTGGAAGGCCTGCGTCGCAGCGATGCGGTGCACGTGCGTCGTGGCGATGAACAGGCAATGCTGGCGTGGCTTGGCAAGCAACCGGATTCGGCAGGCACGCGCGCCGGGATCGATGCGATGCAGGCGGTGCTGGACGATGCCGGTGCGACTCGCGAGCGCGACCAGCTGTTGGCGACGATCCGCACACGCACGGAACTGTTGCGCGCCGCGATCACCTTGCAGCGATTGGCAACCGAGCGCGGCAAGCCAGATGCGCAGCGCGAGAATGGCTACCAGCAGCGTGACGAGACTCGCATCGAAGCCAGCGTGAAACAGGTGCAGCGCCGCTATGCGCCGAAGGTCGAAAAAGCCGTGCTGGCCAGCTTGCTGCGCCAGTACCTGGCGCTGCCGATGGACCAGCACGTGGCCGAGGTCGACGCGATATTCGGAAAGGATGAGGTGATCGCCGCCGCAAACCTCAACACGATCTACATCCAGACCAAGCTTGGCGTCGAAGCCGATCGGCTGTCCTTGATGAACGCGGCACCCGACGCCGTCCTGGAGTCGACAGATGCGCTGATGAAAGTCGCGGCTGCCCTGCAACCCGTCTGGTTGCGGATGGAAGCACAAGCCAAGCAGCGCAGCGGCGAATTGCTGCGCCTGCGTCCTTCCTACATGCAGGCATTGATCGATTACCGCCAGTCGCAGGGTCGGGCGGTATACCCGGATGCCAATTCCTCCTTGCGCGTGAGCTTCGGCAAGGTCAGCCCGCTGTCGCCACGCGACGGCGTCGACTACCGTCCGCTGACCACGGTGGCCGGCATCGTCGAGAAGAACACCGGCGTGGATCCCTTCGATGCACCCAGGCCCTTGCTGGAGGCGATTGCCAAGGGTGACTTCGGTAGCACCCTCGATCCCACGCTGAAGACGCAGACCGTCAACTTCATGACCAACCTCGACACCACCGGGGGCAATTCCGGCTCGCCGGTGCTGGATGCCGAGGGCAAGTTGATCGGCCTCAACTTCGACAGCAACTGGGAAGCGGTGAGTGCAAGCTGGATGTTCGATCCGCGCTACAAGCGTGCGATCCACGTCGACATGCGCTACCTGCGCTGGTTGCTGGCCAAGGTCTATCCGGCGCCGCACCTGCTCAGGGAAATGGGCCTGCCGGCCGAGTAAGCAAGTCACTGCGCCGCGTGCGCAGCCCCCGAACCAAGCCACGCAAAGGACACGACGACAATGAAAAAGACACTACTCGCCATGGCGCTCGCCACGGCCACCGCAGGGCTGGCGCCGGTCGCCCATGCCGATGAAGGCATGTGGGTGCCGCAACAGCTGCCGGAGATCGCGGGTCCGTTGAAGAAGGCCGGGCTGAAGCTCGACCCCAGGCAGCTCGCCGACCTCACCGGCGATCCGATGGGCGCGGTGGTCTCGCTGGGCGGCTGCACGGCGAGCTTCGTCTCGCCGCAGGGCCTGGTGGCCACCAACCATCACTGTGCGTATGGCGCGATCCAGCTCAACTCGACGGCGGAAAAGAACCTGATCCGCGATGGCTTCAATCCGGCCACACCCGGCGATGAACTGTCGGCTGGCCCCAACGCGCGCATCTACGTGCTCGAGTCGATCACCGACGTGACCGACCAGGCGAAGGCCGCGATGGCGTCTGCCGGCGACGACCCGCTCAAGCGCACCGACGCGCTGGAAGCCTTCCAGAAGCAGGCCACCAGCGCCTGCGAGGCGGATGCCGGCTATCGCTGCCGCGTGTACAGCTTCATGGGTGGCAACACCTGGCGGCTGTTCAAGAACCTGGAGATCAAGGACGTCCGCCTTGCCTATGCACCGCCCGGCAGCGTCGGCAAGTTCGGCGGCGACATCGACAACTGGATGTGGCCACGCCACACCGGCGACTTCGCGTTCTACCGCGCCTATGTCGGCAAGGACGGCAAGCCGGCCGCATATTCGACGGACAACGTGCCGTTTGCCCCGAAGCACTGGTTGAAGATCGCCGACAAGCCGCTGGGCGAGGGGGACTTCGTGATGGTGGCCGGCTATCCGGGCAGGACCGATCGCTACGCCCTGGTCGCCGATTTCGAGAACACCGAAAGCTGGCGCTATCCCGCCACCGTCAAGGCGTACACCGACCAGATCGCGCTGGTCGGCGCCGCCGGCAAGGTGGATCCCGACATCGCGGTGAAATACGCCAGTTCGATGGCGGGCTGGAACAACACCAGCAAGAATTACGGTGGCCAGCTGGAAGGGTTCGCGCGCAATGACGTCGCCTCCATCAAGCGCCGCGAAGAAGCGGCGATCCTCGCATGGCTGGGCACGCAGGGTGACAAGGGCGCGGCTGCGCTGGCTGCGCATTCGCAGCTGGAGGCGCTGATCGAACAGGGCAAGCGCACCCAGGAACGCAACATGGTGCTGGGCAGCTTCAACCGCACCGGCATGCTTGGGACCGCGGTGAACCTGTATCGCCTCGCCATCGAAAAGACCAAGCCGGACGCCGAGCGCGACAGTGGCTACCAGCAGCGCGACCTGCCGGTGATCGAAGGTGGCCTGCGGCAGATGGAACGTCGCTACGTGCCGTCGATGGATCGCCAGTTGCAGGAGTACTGGCTGGATCGCTACGTCGCATTGCCCAGCGAGCAGCACGTCGCCGCGGTCGACACGTGGTTGGGCGGCGGCGACCAGCAAGCGGCCGACAAAGCGTTGCTGCGCCTGGACGGCACCAGGCTGGGTGCCCTGGACGAGCGCCTGAAATGGCTGGCGGCGGACCGTGCGGCGTTCGAAGCCAGCAAGGATCCGGCCATCCAGTATGCCGTTGCGGTGATGCCGACCCTGCTGGAGATGGAGAGGCAAACCAAGATCCGTTACGGCGAGGCATTGCAGGCGACGCCGGTGTACCTGCAGGCCGTGGCCGACTATCGGAAGAGCAAGGGCGAGTTCATCTATCCGGATGCCAATTCGTCGTTGCGGATCACCTTCGGCAATGTAAAGGGCTATACCAAGCTGGACGGCAGCAAGCAGCAGCCGTTCACCTTGCTGGAACAGGTGGCGGCCAAGGAAACCGGCGCGGAACCGTTCGACAACCCGAAGGCGCTCCTCGATGCAGTGGCGGCCAAGCGATACGGCGGTCTGGCGGACAAGCGCCTGGGCACGGTGCCGGTGAACGTCCTGTCGGACCTGGACATCACCGGTGGCAATTCCGGTTCGCCGGTGCTGGATGCCCACGGCAGGCTGGTGGGCCTGGCGTTCGACGGCACCCTCGAATCGGTGAGCTCCAACTGGGTGTTCGACCCGGTGATGACGCGCATGATCTCGGTGGACCAGCGCTACATGCGCTGGATCATGCAGGAGGTGATGCCTGCGCCGCGGATTCTGGAAGAGTTGGGCGTTGCGCCGACGAAGTAGGCGAGCATCCGACGCCATGCCTGGAAACGCCGGCAGCTGCCGGCGTTTCCATTTGCAGGTCAGGGTTCGCGGAAGTCGTAATCGAAGGTGTAGAAGTGCTTGTCGTCGATGATATCGATGGCCATCCGTCCCCGCAGGCCGACCAGGTCGTCGGTCCCTGTGTCCGGTACCACCGTCAGGTCCAGGGAAGGTGTGGCCCGGTCCAGCGTCCCGTTGTGCTGGGCCAGGAAGCTGCCGCTCAGGCCGTCCAGCATGCCGACGATGCGTTCGATCGCCACATAGGCGCCAGAGCCTTCCACCGGCGACATCGCCGCGAGCATGTGGACCACGCTGGTCGCTTCAAGCGACCCATGGAACTGCTTGTCGAAGCGCATGTGGCCGATCTCGAAGCCATCGCCCATGTCCAGTGAACCCTGCGGGGTGCGCTTGACGTCGAATTCGCCCTTGGCCTGCATCGGCATGTCCTGTTTGTTCTTGATGGGTAACAAGTTGCGAGGATAACGATACGTTGCAACGCGCCGCGCGTCTGCTACGCTTGCCGCTGTCACGGATTCCCATGCCAGCCGGCCCCGTCTCCTGACCCGCGAGCGAAGCGCGTTGTTTCCTCGCCTTCGCATCGAAACATGAACCGTCGTTTGCGCTGTGCCGGCTGCTGGGACCCGGGGACATGCCCCCCACAGGAGCCGAAACAATGAAAGTGCTGGCGTGCGATGGAATCCATGATGATGGCTTGGCGCTGTTCCGCGATGCGGGATGGGACGTCGTCATCTCCGACCCGATCAAAGACCCCGACGCGCTGGCGCTTGCGCTGGCCGACTGCGATGCCGTGCTGGTGCGCTCCTCCACCCGCATCACCCCCGAGTGCCTGCATGATGCCGCTCGCCTGAAGGTGATCGGGCGGGCGGGTGCAGGCGTGGACACCATCGATGTCGAGGCCGCCACCGCGCGCGGCATCGCGGTGATGAACGCACCCGACGGCAACACGCTGGCCGCCGCAGAGCACGCGATCTCGCTGCTGTTCGCGCTGGCCCGGCATATCCCGCGCGCCGATTCAGGGATGAAGGCGGGCGGCTGGCCGAAGGCGGGCCTGACCGGGTTCGAACTGGAAGGCAAGAAGCTGGGCGTGATTGGCCTGGGCCGCATCGGTGGCACGGTGGCGCGCAAGGCGCAGGGCATCGGCATGGACGTCGCTGCGTTCGATCCGTTCCTGCCGGCGTCCGCTGCGGGCAAGGGCAGCGTGCCGTTGAAGACGCTGGATGAACTGTTGGCGTGGGCCGATGTGGTGACCCTGCACATCCCGCGCACCAAGGAGACCACCAACCTTCTGTCCGAGGAGCGCATGCGCTCGATGAAGCGCGGTGCCTACATCATCAATGCCGCACGTGGCGGCCTGGTCGATGAGGACGCGCTGCTGCGCTTGCTCGACGAAGGCCATCTGGCCGGCGCCGCGCTGGACACCTTCACGACCGAACCGCTGCCGGCAGACTCGGCGCTGCGTGCGCACGCCAAGCTGATCCTGACCCCGCACCTCGGCGCCTCCACGGGCGAAGCTCAGCAGGCGGTGAGTACCATCCTGACGCGCCAGGTCATCGATTTCGTGGCCACCGGTGCGGTGGCCGGCTGCGTCAACCTGCCGCCGCTGACGGCCGAAGCCGCGCGCGAAGTCGGTCCATGGATGCCGTTGATGACCTCGCTCGGCCGTCTGGCCGCGCGCCTGGTGCCGGCACCGACCCGGCTCGACGTCACCTACGCCGGTCGTACCGACGCCCTTGACACGCGCCCGTTGACGCGCCTGTTGGTGGCGTCGCTGCTGGGCGTGCATTCCGGTCGCGTCACCCCGGTCAATGCACTGGCCGAAGCCGCCGGCCGCGGCCTGGTGGTCGCCGAAACCGTGGGCGGCGATGGCGACGGCTTTGATCGCCTGCTCAAGCTGCGGGTGAGCGACGGAACCCGCAGCCGCGAGATCGAAGCCACCCTGCATCGCGGCCCGCGTGTGGTGCGCATGGATGGGGTGGAGATCGAATTCGACCCGCAGGCGCACGTCCTGCTGCTGCGCAACGAGGACCGTCCGGGCATGGTCGGTGCGGTGGGTTCGCAACTGGGCACGCTCGGCATCAACATCGTCAATTTCGCACTGGGTGCAGCCGGTGATGGCCAGGCGCGTGCCGCAATCACCGTGGATCGCGCAGTCGACGACGCACAACTGCAGGCATTGCGGGCGATGCCCGGCGTGCTCTCGCTGGCGCAGGTGTAGGCGATGCGCATCCTGTTGGCACGCCACGGAGAAACCCCCTGGAACGCGGAAGGCCGCTACCAGGGGCAGGAAGACATCGCCCTGTCCGACGTCGGCATCGTCCAGGCCAACGCGCTTGGCGGGCGCCTGCGCGAGTTGCAGATCGACCGTGCGGTCGCCTCGCCGCTGTCGCGCGCGCGGCGTACCGCCGAACTGGCGCTCGGCGAGGATCGGGCGCCGAAGCTCATGTTCGATGAAGGCATGAAGGAGATTGCGCACGGCAGCTGGGAAGGCCTGCTGGCCAGCGAGATCCACGAACGCGATCCCGAACGCCTGCGCGCCTGGCGCGAGGCGCCTGAAAGCGTGCAGATGCCCGATGGCGGCGAGTCCCTGCAGCAAGTGCTGGATCGCGCATGGCCAGCGTTGGCGCGCGCATGCAGCGGGCTTGGCGCCGACAGTACCTTGCTGGTGGTGGCGCACGATGCCGTCAACCGGGTGTTGCTGTGCCGGATACTGGGCATCCCGCTGTCGAAGCTCTGGGGCTTCCGGCAGGCGCCGACCACGCTCAACCTGCTGGAAGGCAAGGATATCGACCATCTGGAGGTGGTGCGCCTGAACGATTGCAGCCATCACACGGCGCTGTTCGGTGAGGCGGTGCATCGGGCGTTGTAGCCGTGACCTCGTTTCGCTCCGACAATAGGCGCATGCCCAAGAACACTCTTGCCGACTGGCTCGCCTACATCGAGCAGCAACACCCGAAGTCCATCGACATGGGGCTCGACCGTGTGCGCGACGTTGCGACGCGGATGCGCCTGGGCAAACCCGGCAAGCGCGTCATCAGCGTCGGTGGCACCAATGGCAAGGGCTCGACCGTTGCCTTCCTCGAGGCGATCGGGCGCGCGCATGGCTGGAAGGTCGGCGCCTACACCTCGCCGCACCTGCTGGCCTACAACGAGCGCGTGCGCATCAATGGCCAGGATGCAACCGACGCCGACCTGATCGCCGGCTTCGAGGCGGTGGAGGCCGCTCGTGGCGACACCTCACTGACCTATTTCGAATACGGCACGCTCTGCGCACTGTGGCTGTTCGAGCGCGCGAAACTCGACCTGGTGGTATTGGAAGTCGGGCTGGGCGGGCGGCTGGACGCGGTCAATATCGTCGATGCCGATGCGGCGATCATCACCACGGTCGATCTCGACCACCAGGACTGGCTGGGCAACGACATCGACGCGATCGGTTTCGAGAAGGCCGGCATCGCCCGTCCATTCAAGCCGCTGATACTGGGTGACGACGACCCCCCGGCCAGCGTGTTGCGGCATGCCTATGCGATGGGTGCTTCGGCGTGGCGCATCGGCTGCGACTTCTTCGTCGAACCGCTCGACGAGGCGCATTGGCGTTGGCGCGAAGTCGGCCACGAACTTGAATTGCCGATGCCCGCACTGGCCGCGCCGGTGCAATTGCGCAATGCGGCCTGTGCGATCGCGGCGCTGCGCGCGCTTGGCAGCCGCATCAACAGGCAATCGTTCATCGCCGGCATTGCCAACGCGCGCATCGATGGACGCCTGCAACGCATCGATTGCGATGGAGTGGAGGTCGTGGTCGATGTCGGCCACAACCCGCAGGCGGCGCGTGCATTGGCGGCATGGCTGACTGGCCAGCCACGGCGACCGACGCTGGCGGTCTATGCCGCGCTCTCGGACAAGGATGCGGCTGGCGTCGTCGCCACGCTGGCCGGCCAGGTGGATGCCTGGCATGTCGCCGGATTGGCCGATGCGGGGCCCCGGGGCGAGGATGTGGAAACCTTTGCACGGCGCCTGCATGGCAGCGCAGCCGCCACTGCGCTGCAGCATGCCGATGTGCCGACGGCCCTGGACGCGGCAGTGCGGCAAGCCAGGCCCGGCGGGCGCGTGCTGGTGTTCGGCTCCTTCCACACCGCGGCGGCAGCCCTGTGCACGCTGAACGCGATGTCCTGAGCGGCCGCCCCCAAGGCGGTGGGCCGTTATAATTCCCGGGTCCCCGCTGGCGGTCCGCATCCGATGGATTCTTCCCTGAAGCAGCGCCTGGTTGGCGCGACTGTGCTGGTCGCGCTGGCCGTGATCTTCCTGCCGATGCTGGTCAAGGGGCCGGCGCCGGACAGTGGCGTGTCCGATGTATCACTGGACATTCCAGCCGAGCCCACGGGCGATTCGGCCATGAGGACCGTCGATCTGCCGTTGACACCTGTGGCGGGCGCGTCGCAAGGCGGCGTGGTCGGCATGCCTGCAGGCGCGCAGGACACCAGCGCCGCCTCGGCCAGCGATGCCGCATTGCCCGGTGTCGCCGCAGGCGATTACGTGGTCAGTTTCGGCAGCTACGCCACCACCGCCGATGCCGGGCAGGTGATCGCGGCGCTACGCAAGGCAGGGCTTCCGGCGTTTGCGGAGGCCGCCAGGGTCAATGGCCGCGACGCGCAGCGCGTGCGCATCGGTCCGTTCGTCGATCGCGCCATCGCCGAATCCGCGCGACTGGCGGCCGGCAAGTTGAACAGCGGGGTCGAAGCGAAGGTCATGGTGCTGGATGCCGGTTCGGCTGCACCTGAGCCCACCAAGGTCGCCGCGGCAGTAACCCCTGCGGCAACCCCGGCCGCAGCCAAGCCTGCGCCACTGCCGCCGGTGGTCAAGCCGGTTGCGCCAGCGACCACCGCCAAGCCGGTTGCCGCCACCTCGCTGCCTGCACCGTCAGCCGCCGCCGTGCCTGCGCCCGCAGCGGTTGCGAAACCGGCTGCGGATACCCGCAAGACCGGCTTCGCGGTGCAAGTCGGCGCGTTCACTGCCGCCACTGACGCCAACGCCTTGCGCGACAAGTTGCGCGCTGCCGGCTTCAATACGTTCACCGACACCGTGACCACCAACAAGGGCGTGCTGACCCGGGTGCGCGTGGGTCCTGCGATGAACCGCACCGAGGCGGATGCATTGAGTGCCTCGGTCAAGGCGAAGACCGGGCTCAACGGCATGGTGCGCCCGCATCCGTAATCGCGGGACCAGGCCGTGTTTCCACAAGGCCTGGGTTTGAAGTTCGATATTTCTCCACCTGCAGCATCCTTCGGATTCATCTTCTATGTGCGGAATTGTCGGAATCGTCGGTCACAACGAAGTGGCGGCGCAGCTGTATGACGGACTGACCGTGCTGCAGCACCGTGGCCAGGATGCGGCCGGGATTGCCACCGCGGTCGGTACCCACTTGCGCCTGTTCAAGGGCAATGGCCTGGTCCGCGATGTGTTCGATGCAAAGGCGATGCGCCCGCTGCAAGGCAAGGTCGGCATCGCCCACTGCCGCTACCCGACTGCAGGCAGCGAGGGCATGGACGAGGCGCAGCCGTTCTATGTCAATTCGCCCTATGGCATCGCGCTGGCGCACAACGGCAACCTGATCAATACCGATGCATTGCGTCGCGAGGTCTTCGAGCAGGATCGCCGCAACATCAATACCGAGTCCGACTCCGAAGTCCTGCTGAATGTGTTCGCGCATGAGCTGGACACGCAGAAGCCGCTTGCGCCCGAGTCCGCGTTCCGCGCGGTGGAAGGGGTGATGCGGCGTGCCAAGGGCGGCTACGCGGCGGTGGCCGTCGTGCTGGGCCTTGGCCTGGTCGCGTTCCGCGATCCGCACGGCATCCGCCCGCTGGTGCTGGGCAAGCGGGAGACCCCGGAAGGCGACGAATATGCGGTGGCGTCGGAGTCGGTCGCCTTCGACATCCTCGGCTTCACCCGCGTGCGCGATGTCGCGCCGGGCGAGGCAGTGGTGGTGACCGCGCGTGGCGAATTGTTCACCAAGGTCTGCGCCGAGCCGCAACAGCACACGCCTTGCCTGTTCGAGTACGTGTATTTCGCGCGCCCGGACTCGATGATGGACGATGTGCAGGTGCACAAGGCGCGGATGCGCATGGGTGTCACCCTGGGCGAGAAGATCAGGCGCCTGCGCCCCGACCACGACATCGACGTGGTGATGCCGATTCCGGATTCCTCGCGCGATGCCGCGCTGGAGGTCGCCAGCCTGCTCGACGTGAAGTATCGCGAGGGCTTCATCAAGAATCGCTACGTCGGCCGCACCTTCATCATGCCAGGGCAGGGCGAACGCGCGAAGTCGGTGCGTCGCAAGCTCAATCCGATCCCGCTGGAGTTCCGCGACCGCGTGGTGTTGCTGGTCGACGATTCGATCGTGCGCGGCACCACCGCCAAGCAGATCGTGCAGATGGCGCGCGATGCCGGCGCGCGCAAGGTCTACCTGGCTTCGGCCGCGCCGCCGGTGCGCCATCCGAACATTTACGGCATCGACATGCCGTCGGTCGACGAACTGGTGGCGCACGGTCGCAGCGAAGAGGACGTGCAGGCGTTCCTGGGTTGCGACTGGCTGATCTACCAGGACCTCGAAGACCTCAAGGAAGCGGTGTCCGGCCCCAAGCATCGCATCGAACATTTCGACGCGTCCTGCTTCGACGGCAACTACGTCACCGGCGTGGAGCCGGGTTACTTCGAGCGGATCGAGCAGCTGCGTTCGGACGACGCGAAGAAGACGCGGCGAGCGTCATGACGCCGTCCTTCCCGCGAAGCCATTGCCGCCGTCCTGGCCAACGCCAGGATCCGGGTTTTGGGACGTCGCGGTGATGGAAAACGCGATCCCGGCGTTCGCCGGGATGACGGGCGAAAGCGCGGCGTAATGGGTTACGAATGACGGATCTCTTCGCCGCCGCCCGCGCCTGCCTTGCGGCTGCATCGCCAGACGACAAAGTCACGGCGACATACGAAGCTGCGCGCGCATTCCATGCGGGCGAACGGGTGATCGACCAGGCGGCGCCACCACCCGAACCTATCCGCATGCCGGGCCGCCCGGACCTGCCGCGGCTCGTGCATCCGCGCGACTTGCCGCGACGCGGTTTCGGCAGCAACGAAGGCCGCGCGGCGTTCATCCACGCGGTGGCGCACATCGAATTCAATGCGATCGACCTGGCGTGGGATGCGGTCTATCGCTTCCGCGGCATGCCCGCCGCGTACTACGCGGACTGGGTGGGCGTCGCGAACGACGAGGCCCGGCATTTCTCGATGCTGCGCGCCCGCCTTCGCGCGCTGGGCCACGATTACGGCGATTTCGACGCCCACAACGGGCTTTGGGAGATGGCCGGGAAGACCGCGCATGACGGCCTGGTGCGGATGGCGCTGGTACCACGGGTGCTGGAAGCGCGCGGCCTGGACGTGACCCCGGGGATGATCGTGAAACTGCGCGGCTTGCACGACGATGCCACCGCCGACATCCTCGAGATCATCCTGCGCGAGGAAGTGGCGCACGTCGCGGCAGGCTCGCGCTGGTACCGCTGGCATTGCGAGCGCGCCGGCGTCGAGCCGAATGCGAAATTCCGGGCCTTGCTGCTGGAATATGCCACCAGCGTGTTGCACAAGCCGTTCAACATGGACGCGCGACTGCAAGCAGGTTTCGACATCGAGGAACTGGAAGGCTTGCTGGCGATCGCCGGATAGCGGAATCAGGCGGCAAGCGTCGCCAGTGCGCATCCATCCGCATCAACGCGCAGCACCGAGCCCTGCGTGTACCAGTCGCCCAGCACGATCCGCGCGCAGCCGTTTGCTTCCGCATGGATGGCAGGGCGGTGCGTATGGCCATGGATCATGCGGCGGATGCCGTAGCGCGAGAACGTGCCGGCAACCGTTTCGGCGCTCGCATCGGTAATGGTTTCGGAGGTGCCAGCTGCCTGCAGTTCGCCGTGGCGCGCCTTGCTTGCGGCGCGTGCCTGTTCCGCGAAGGCGAGGCGCGCTGCCAGCGGTTGCGCGAGGAATTGCGCCTGCCAGCGTGGATCGCGGGTCTGTGCACGGAACTGCTGGTAGGCAGTGTCGTCGGTGCACAGCAGGTCGCCGTGGCCGATCAGCGTGGGCGTGCCGTAAAGCAGGATGACGGCAGGATCGGGCAGGATCGTCATCCCGGCGCGTCGCGCATACGTTTCGCCGAGCAGGAAATCGCGATTGCCGCGAATGAAATGCACCGACACGCCGCTGTCCGACAGAGATTTCAATTTCGATGCAACGAAAGCGCCGGCTGCGGAAGGATCATCGTCGCCGACCCAGGCCTCGAAGAGGTCGCCGAGGATGTACAGCGCGTCCGCTTCGCGCGCGTCGTGCTCGATGAACTCGCCGAACAACGCGGTGATCGCCGGGCGTTCGGCGTCCAGGTGCAGGTCTGAAATGAACAGCGTGGTCATGCCGACATTGTAGGTACAAGCGGACTTGCATCGGGTAACGCGCGTGCACCGAGGGCGGCGGGCACGCTGCTCTGCGACTCGAAATGTCGCTGCCGCAGCATGCCCGCCACCCTCGGCGCACCAATCCTGGCGGGCATGCGGGACAGGCGGTGACGGCGCCAATCGTTCAGCGCGATAGAATTTGCCTCTACTGCAAATGACAGCCGTATCCCATGACCGTCCGCACCCGCTTCGCCCCAAGTCCCACCGGCTACCTGCATATCGGTGGCGCGCGCACCGCGCTGTATTGCTGGCTGCAGTCGCGCCGCCATGGCGGGCAGTTCATCCTGCGCATCGAGGACACCGACCGCGAGCGCAGCACCCAGGCAGCGATCGACGCGATCCTGGAGGCGATGGACTGGCTGGGCCTGGATTACGACGAAGGCCCGATCTTCCAGACCCACCGGCTCGAACGGTACAAGGACATGGCGGAGCAACTGGTCGCGTCCGGCCATGCCTACTATGCCTATGAAACCAAGGCCGAGCTCGAGGCGATGCGCGAGGCCGCGATGGCCGCCGGCAACAAGCCGCGCTACAACGGCGCCTATCGCACCGCCAATGCGGAGTGGCGCGACGACCCGAACCGGGTCATCCGCTTCCGCAATCCCGACGAAGGCGTGGTGGCCTGGGACGACAAGGTCAAGGGCCGCATCGAGATCGCCAACAGCGAACTCGACGACCTGGTGATCTTCCGCCCGGATGGCTATGCGACCTACAACTTCGCCGTGGTGGTGGACGACATCGACATGGCGATCACCGATGTCGTGCGCGGCGACGACCACGTCAACAATACCCCGCGCCAGATCAACATCTATCGCGCGCTGGGCGCGGACGTCCCGGCGTTCTCGCACCTGCCGATGATCCTCGACGAGCAGGGCGCCAAGCTGTCCAAGCGCACCGGCGCGGCCGACGTGATGCAGTATCGCGATGCCGGCTACCTGCCACATGCGTTGCTCAATTACCTGGTCCGGCTGGGCTGGTCGCACGGCGACCAGGAAGTGTTCTCGATCGACGAAATGCAGTCGCTGTTCGACCTGTCGAACGTCAATGCCAAGGCGGCGCGGCTGGACATGGCCAAGCTCGGCTGGCTCAACCAGCAATACCTGAAGAACGACGCGCCCGGGGATGTCGCGCCGCACCTCGAATGGCATCTCCGGCAGGCAGGCTACGACGTTGCCAACGGCCCGGCGCCGACCGATGTCGTCATCGCGTTGCGCGACCGCGTGCAGACGCTGAAGGACATGGCCGAACGCGCTGGCGTCTGGTATCAGCCGCTGACGGCATATGACGACAAGGCCGTCGCCAAGCACCTCACGCCTGCCGCGCGGGCCCCGCTGTCCGACATGCGCGCGCGCCTGGATGCGATGGCGCCATGGACGGTGGAAGCCATCGACACCGCGTTCCACGCGACGGTTGAAGCGTCGGGCCTGGGCATGGGCAAGGTCGCGCAGCCCTTGCGGGTGGCGATCACCGGCACCCAGGTCAGCCCGGACATTTCCCATACGGTATTCCTGGCGGGCAAGGCCGAGGCGCTGGCGCGGATCGACGCCGCCCTTGCAAAGATCCCGGTGGATGCCTAGATCAGGGACATGGCCAAGAAACCGACCACCGCGCACGCCTGCACCGACCCCAAGCACCACGTGCACGATGCCGTCGGCTTCGTGCGCGCGGTCGAGCACGCCTGCCACCAGCGCGGCCTGCGGCTGACCGCGATCCGTGCGCGCGTGCTTGGCTTCGTGGCCGCGGCCGGCAAGCCGATCAAGGCCTACGACCTGCTGGAACTGGTGCGCGAAGGCGAGGGCGCCGGCGCCGCCGCGCCGCCAACCGTCTATCGCGCGCTGGATTTCCTGCTTGCCAATGGCTTCATCCACAAGCTGGAATCGGTCAATGCGTTCGTGGCCTGCCACCACCCGAGCACCGACCAGCATTCGGTGCCATTCCTGATCTGCGACCGCTGCCATTCGGCGGTGGAGCTCGAGGATCGTGAAGTGGTCGATGCGCTGGATGCACGCGCCCGCGCGCTGGGCTTCGTGCCGCAGGCGCAGACGCTGGAGGTGCACGGCCTCTGCGCCAGGTGCGCGTCGGCGTCCTGACGGCGCCCGACCCGCTCCCCCCTGCCGTCAGTCATGGTTGACGGCATCGGTCACTAAAATGTTATGTTATAACTTCCTAATGACCGATTTGATGCCCACGATGCGAAAGCGACTGTTGACCGTATGCCTGTTGTCGGCGTTGAGCGCCCCAGCATGGGCGGCGCCGCAAAGCGACCATGACCGGATTGCCACCCTGGAAGCGCAGGTCCAGGCCTTGCAGGCTGAACTGCAGGCGATGAAGACGGCGCAGGTGCCGGTGGCCGCCCAACCTGCGGTTGCCAGTGCCGCCGACGAGATTGATTCCCTCGCTGCCGATGCGCCCGGCGCCGCATCGCCAGTCGTGGCCGACACCGGGAGCATGGGCGTGGCCGCGTCCGATGCCGGCAGCGGCAGTGGCGGCGGCAACAGCGGTGCGAATGCCTTCAACCCGGCGATCAGCATCATCCTCAACGGCAGCTATTCGCAGCATTCACTGGATCCAGACAGCTATGTGCGCGCCGGCTTTCCGTTGGCGGGCGAGGCGGGTCCCGGCGCGAAGGGTTTCTCGCTCGGCGAGAGCGAGGTCTCCCTCTCGGCCAACATCGACGACAAGTTCTATGGTCAGGTGACCCTGGCGCTGGGCAGCGAGGATGGCGAAGACCAGCTCGGCGTGGAGGAGGCTTACATCGACACCACCAAGCTGCCGCACGGATTCAACCTGCGGCTGGGCCGGTTCTTGTCCAACATCGGCTACCTCAACAACCATCACCCGCATACCGACAGTTTCTTCGACCGTCCGCTGCCCTACCAGGCCTTCCTGGGCGGGCAATATGGCGACGACGGCGTGCAACTGCGCTGGATTGCACCGACGTCGGTGTTCCTGGAGTTGGGCGGCGAACTGCTGCGCGGCGAGCCCTATCCGAGTGGTGGTGCGCAGCGTGGCGGCGTTGGCACCCGCACGCTGTTTGCGCACGCGGGCGGCGATGTCGGCAGCAACAATGCGTGGCTGGCCGGCGTATCGATGTTGCGCACCCGCACCGCCGATGGCGAGGACGGTTTCAGCGGTGATGCCGATGTCTATATCGCCGATGCCACCTGGAAGTGGGCGCCGAACGGCAATTTCAAGGATGGTGGCATCACGCTGCGCGGCGAATACCTGCTGGATGACCGCGACGGCATCTACGTCGATCCCGCCGATCCGCTCATCAGTGCCCTGTGGTCCGGTCAGCGCCGCGGCGGGTACCTGGAGGGCGTGTACCGCCTCAATCGCCGCTGGGATGTCGGCTATCGCTACGACCGGCTGTGGAGCGACGCCAACCTGCCGCTGGCGGCCGGCTTCGATCCGTTCCGGCACAGCGCCGAGCTGACCTGGCGCAACAGTGAGTTCAGCCTGTTCCGCCTGCAAGTCGCACGCGATCGGCCGAATGCGACCGACAGCGACAACGTCCTCACCCTGCAGTACCAAACCAGCCTTGGCGCCCACGGCGCCCACAAGTTCTAGGGAACCGACATGAAGCGAATTGCGATTCCACTCGTATTGCTGGCGTCGATGGCGGCAGCCACTCCGGCGGAGGCCAGATTGAAGGTCTTTGCCTGCGAACCCGAATGGGGTTCGCTGGTGCAGGAACTGGCGGGCGACAAGGTCGACCTGGACGTCGCGACTTCGGCGTTGCAGGACGTCCATGTCATTGAGGCCAGGCCCAGCCTGATCGCAAAGGTGCGTGCCGCCGACCTGGTGGTGTGCACCGGAGCAGGGCTCGAGGTGGGCTGGCTGCCGCAGTTGATTCGCCAGTCCGGCAATTCGAAGGTTGCCTCCGGCACCGGATCGTTCATGGCGACGACGCAGGTCAAGACACTGGAAAAACCAACCGCGCTGGACCGTGCCAGTGGCGACGTGCATCCCGAAGGCAATCCGCATGTCCAGATGGATCCGCGCCGCGTACTGGTGATCGCGAGGCAACTGGATGCGCGCCTGATTCAGCTTGATCCAGCCAATGCCGTCACCTACAGGCAGCGTGGCGCCGACTTCGAACAACGCTGGTTGGTCGCGATGGCCAGGTGGAAGGCCGAAGCGGCGCCACTGAAGGGTCGCAAGGTCGTGGTCCACCACATCAGCTGGGTGTACCTGTGGGACTGGATCGGCATCGAGCAGATCGGTGCGCTGGAACCCAAGCCCGCCGTGCCGCCGACCGCGGCGCACCTGGCCGAACTGATAGGCACCACGAAAGCCAACAACACCCTGGCCATCGTGCATGCGGCCTATCAGGATTCGAAGGCGTCGAACTGGCTGAGCCAGCGTACCGGCGTGCCGGTGCTCAACCTGCCGTTCACCGTGGGCGGCGATGCGCAGTCGAAGGATCTGTTCGGCCTGTTCGATTCGACGATCCAGAAGCTGCTTGGAGCCGCCAAGTGACACTGAACATGCAGGGGCTGGACATCAGCATCCTCGGCCCGGCCTGCGTGGCCGGGTTGATCGTGCTGTCCACCCACGTCCCGCTGGGCAAGCAGGTGCTCGGTCGCGGGATCATCTTCATCGACCTCGCCATTGCCCAGATCGCCGGGCTTGGCGTGATCCTGGCGCAGTATTTCGGCATCGACGAACATGGCTTCGGCGTTCAATTCGCCGCGGCCGCCGCAGCATTGGGAGGCGCGGGCCTGTTGGCCTGGACCGACCGCCGCTGGCCGAAATTCCAGGAGCCACTGATCGGCACGCTGTTCGTGTTGGCGGCGACGGGTGGCCTGTTGCTGCTTGCCGACAACCCGCAGGGCGGCGAGCACCTCAAGGACCTGCTGGTGGGGCAGATCCTGTGGGTGAGTTATGCGCAGCTGATCCCGGCGGCAATCCTGTCGGTGCTGCTGCTGGCAGTGATGTCGCTGCGCCGCGGCAAGCTGACCGGCCTGCTGTTCTACGGGCTGTTCGCGCTGGCAATCACCGCCTCGGTGCAACTGGTCGGCGTCTATCTGGTCTTCGCCAGCCTGATCGTGCCGGCACTGGCCACGGTTGGAATGCGTGGCCGCGGCCGTTTGGCCATGGCCTATGTCATTGGCGCGGCGGGTTACGTCAGCGGACTCGCGCTGTCGGCCGTACTCGATCTGCCGAGTGGGGCGATGATCGTCTGGACCCTGGCGGGCTGCGCGTTGCTTGCGCAACTGCTGCCTGCCGTGCACCGTTCGCATCCGGCACAGGCTGCGCCAGCGGCCGTGTTCGATGCGGCCGACTGAAGTCCTGCGTTCATGTGTGCGACCCTGCTATCGTTATAATATAACAAATGAAGTCTCCTCTACCTCCACCGCGCCCCGCGAATCACCATCTGGACCGCCTCGGCGCCACCGGCTCGCTGGTGTGCGCGATCCATTGCGCGCTACTGCCGGTGCTGATCGCGGTGCTGCCGTCGCTGGGCATCGCGACGTGGCTGGGCGATGGCTTCGAGCACGGCTTCGTCATCTTCGCTACCTTGCTTGGCTTGTTCACCCTGATCCAGGGCTATCGCCGTCACCGTGCGGTGCGTGCGCTCTGGTTGCTGATCCCGGGGCTGGCCGCCTTGTGGCTGGGCAGCGGTTATGAGCCGCTGCACCGCGCGCTGGTGCCGCATGCGGTGATCATGACCTTCGGCGGCACCCTGGTCGGGCTGGCGCACCTGGCCAACCTGCGGCTCAACCACGGGCACGTGCACGACGCCCACTGCGCGCATTGACTTGACCCATGCTGCGCATGAGTCAATCCCAAAGTTGGCTGGCGCGAACTTCGGGTCCCGCTCCGTGCTTCCGATCCCCGCTCCTTCGGGGCGCCCCTTGCCAAGGGGGCTTTCCAGGCCAAGCATCCCGTGAAGGTATCGAATGCAGGGAGTCTGGGCGTGACGGCGCGCCTGGCGTGCTAGAATGCCCGGCTTCGCGCGCCTGATGGGCGGATCGCGATGACCAGACATCACTGCCGGCGCTGAACGCGCGGCCACACACGAATCAGGAGCAACACATGGGCAAGGGCGACCGCAAGACTGCCAAGGGCAAGCGCTACAACTCCAGCTACGGCAATGCGCGTTCGCACGTGGCGACCAAGGCCACTGGCACCGCCACCGCTGCGGTGGTGAAGAAGGCCACCAAGGCCCCGGCCAAGAAGGCCGTTGCCAAGAAGACCGTCGCCAAGGCGTAAGCCCGGCATGACGCTTCAAGCAAGGCCCCGCTTCGGCGGGGCTTTTGCGTTATGGGTCGTCGTCTTCAGGCAATCGACTTGCCCGCAGCGCGCACGTCGGCGGCCAGTCGCCCACCCAGCCAATAGGCGAGTTCGGCCGGTTTCCGGACATTCCAGCGCACGAAGTCGGCACGCAGTCCGACCCGCAAGCACGCCGCGATCCTGCAGCCCCAGCGCGCGAGTTGCATGCACGGTCGTTCCGCGCAGCGCTTCTTCCGGCGTGAGTTTGAAGTGCGTGCAAGCCAGTTGCATCGCCTGGCGCAGCGACAGCAGTGGGGATGTGCCCGGATTGCAGTCGGTGGCCACCGCCATCGGCACGCCGTGCCTGCGCAGCAGGTCGAGCGGGGGCAATCTGGTTTCGCGCAGCACGTGGAACGCACCCGGCAGCAGGACTGCCACCGTGCCGGCATCGCGCATCGCGACCACGCCATGCTCGGAGGTGTGTTCGATGTGGTCCGCCGACAGTCCGCCGAATTCCGCCACCAGCGCGGCGCCGGCGAGGTCGCTGAGCTGGTCGGCGTGCAACTTGACCGGCAGGCCGAGCGCACGCGCGGCTTCGAACACGCGCCGGGTTTGCGCCGGCGAGAAGCCGATGCCTTCGCAGAAGGCATCCACCGCATCGACCAGGCCTTCCGCGTGCAGGCGAGGCAACCACTCGATTACCGCATCGATGTAGCCATCGGCATTACCCGCGAATTCGGGGGGCAACGCATGCGCGCCCAGGAACGTGGTTTGGATTTCGATGCCGAGATCGCTGCCGATCCGTCGCGCCACCCGCAGCAGCTTGCGTTCGTTGTCGAAATCCAGGCCGTAGCCGGACTTGATCTCCAGCGTGGTCACGCCGTCGTGCAGCAAGGCGCGCGCACGCGGCAGCGACTGCGCCAGCAGTTCATCCTCATCTGCGGCGCGCACGGCGCGCACGGTCGACAGGATGCCGCCGCCGCTGCGCGCGATCTCCTCGTAACTCGCGCCTTGCAGGCGCAGCTCGAATTCGCCGGCGCGGTCGCCGGCAAACACGACATGGGTATGGCAATCCACCAGTCCGGGCGTGACCAGGCCGGTGGCTTCGATCACCTCGTCGGCCAACGTTTCCGGCGCGCCAGGCAAGTTGCAACGCGGCCCGACGAAGGCGAGCACGCCGTTCTTCCATCCGAGTGCCCCATCTGCAACCAGCCCGTAGCCGGCATCGGCGTCCAGCGTTGCCAGCGTGGCACCCAGCAGCATTCCGTCCCAACGATGTCCCGATGCACTCATGCGGCGATTGTAAGCGGCCGCCGCGCATACAATCCCCGGATGGCCAACCTGACCCCCGAAAGCGTCGCCGAAACCACTTCGGGCTGGTGCTTGCCCGGTATCGCCAACCTGCATTCGCATGCCTTCCAGCGGGCGATGGCGGGACTGGCCGAACGTCAGACAAACCCAGCGGATTCGTTCTGGACCTGGCGCGAAACCATGTACGCGATGGCCGCACGCTTCGATCCCGAGTTGCTGCATGCAGTGGCTTGCCAGCTTTACGTGGAGATGCTCGAAGCCGGCTACACCAGCGTCTGCGAATTCCACTACGTGCACCATGCTGCCGACGGCCAGCCGTATGCGCAGGCCGACGCGATGTCGCAGGCGCTGCTGCGGGCGGCGCGCGACACCGGCATTCGCATCACCTTGCTGCCGGTGCTGTACATGACCGGTGGATTCGACGGTCGCGCGCTGTCGCCGCGCCAGCAGCGCTTCGGCCACGACGTCGAGGCCTATCTGCGCCTGCTGGAGACGTTGCGGCGCGACGAAGCCGGGGGCGTGCGCATCGGCTGCGCCTTGCACAGCCTGCGCGCGGTGCCGGAAGCGGCGATGCACGAGGTGCTGGCGGCGCTGCCGGATGACAGTCGCATCCATGTCCATATCTCGGAACAGGCCGCCGAGGTCGATGAATGCATCGCCCTGCGCGGTGCACGGCCGGTGCAATGGCTGCTTGACCACGCCGAGGTGACAACACGCTGGACGCTGGTGCATGCGACCCATCTGGACGCTGCGGAAGTGCAGGGCATCGCGCGCAGTGGCGCCACCGTCGCCATTTGCACCACCACCGAAGCCAACCTTGGCGATGGGTTGTTCCCGCTGCGTGACTACCTTGATGCGGGTGGCCGCTGGGGCATTGGTTCGGATTCCAACAGTTCGATCTCGCCGGTCGAAGAATTGCGCTGGCTCGAATACGGCCAGCGACTGGTCACCCGCCGACGCAATATCGCGGTGTCGCCCGCGCAGCCCAGCGTCGGCGAGACCCTGCTGCAGCGGCGTGCTGGCCAGTGCGAACGACAGCACCGGCTTCGATGCGCACGACCGCATCGTGCTGGATGCCGATGCGCCGATCCTTGCCGGCGCCACGGGTGGCGATGTCATCGATCGCTGGCTGTTCAGCGGCAACCGCAACCTCGTGCGCGAGGTTGATGTCGCGGGGCAGCGCGTGGTCAGTGGCGGCCGCCATCGCCAACGCGATGCGATCGCGATGCGCTATCGCGAAGCGATGAAACGCCTGCTCCCGTAGCCTTGCCCCGAATAGAAATCACGCCCGGGTCGCGCCGTGGACGGCGCGCCTGTGCGGCGCGCGCTTAGCGGGCGTCCCGCAATGCCGGCAGCAACGGCGCCAGCGTGCCGTCATTCGCGGCAGGGGTGATGTGCAGCAGGTGCGCCAGTAGCGGGTACACATCGACGTTGTCGAACGCCGGTAGCTGCGTGCCACCGATGAAATCCGGGCCGATGGCCACGAACGTTGCACCCATTTCAGGCGCTTCTGGCGCGTAGCTGTGTTCACCACGCCGTTGGGTCGACGCTGGCACCCCATGCACGAATACGCGCCAGCCCGGATCGGCCTGGCACAGGATGGCCGGGACGCGCGGGTTTTTCCCGTACTGCCAGCGTGGCGGCAGGTCCTGCTTGCGCCAGCACTCGAAGTGGTCGTGGCGGCCGACCAGGGTCTGTTCCACCTGCGACGCCTTTCCCGTCTTCGGGTTCACCCCGGCCAGCGGTCCAAGGTGCACGATGTCGAAGCTGTCCACCGGCACCAGGTCATCCAGGTAGCGCACGTCTTCGCCGCGCACCGTGATCATGCCGTGGTCGGACACCACGATCAGGTTGGTCGATGCATCCCGCCCGCGACTTCGCAAACCATCACGCAGGTGGGCAAGGGCGGCATCGACGATTTTCAGTGCATCGAGGGATTTCTCGGAATCGGTACCAGTCTCATGCCCGGCCACATCGTAATTCTCGAAGTACAGGGTGATTAGGCCCGGTTGTTCCGCCGCAGGCAGGTCCAGCCACGCCAGCACCTGGTCCACGCGCGCATTGGCCGGCATCTTCTTGTTGTACGCCAGGTAATAGTGCGGGCGCTGTCCGGCGATTTCCGCCTCGGAACCCGGCCAGAACATCGTTGCGGCGATCCCGCCCTGCTTCTGCAGGGCCACCCAGATCGGTTCACCGCCCCACCAGCGCCCATCAAGCGCGGTCGGACCCTTCGAGACGAACTTGCCGAGCACCTCGTCGCGCATGGTGTTGTGGACCACGCCGTGGTGATCAGGTCGCAGCCCGGTGACCAGCGTGTAGTGGTTGGGGAACGTCTGCGTCGGATAGCTTGGTATCAGCGATGCGGCGCGCACGCCCGAAGCGGCCATGGCATCCAGCGTCGGCATCAGCCCGGTGCCGACCGTGGTGGCGGGCAGGCCATCGACCGATATCAGGATCACGGTCGATCTCGCCACAGGTACTGGCGCGGGGGATGACGCTGACGGTGCCGGCACATGGGCGCAGGCGGCCAGCAGCAGGCTGGCAAGCAGGCTGGTGAAGAACGGGAGAGGTGTTCGCATCACCGAATCATACGATGTGAAATGGTCGGGTTCGACGCGCACATGGGGGCGCGTCATTCCGGCTTGCGCAGCAGGCTCAGCGCCAGGCCCAGCGTCGCCAGCATGCACAGCCATGCAAAGGCATCGCCGATGCGCGTGTAAAGCGTGCGGGTCGATTGCAGCGGCAGGTTGCCGACCAACCGGGTGGGCTCGCCGGCGCCCACGCTGGAGGCCTCCGCCAGTACCCGGCCACGGTTGTCGCTGAGGGTCAGTTGGCCGTTGCGCGCACTGCGTGCCATGGCGAAACCGCTCTCGACGCCGCGCAGGATCGCCATCCGGCTGTGCAGCCAGGCATCAGCATCGAAATCCCATGCCGGCACCAGCAGCAGTTGCGTCCCGAGCTGGCCCTGCGCGCGCCCGGTCGCGGTGAAATCCAGGTCCTTGCAGATCGCGACGCCGGTACGCGGCACGCCCTCCAGCACCAGGCTGTCGGTGCCCGCGGTGTAGCGATCCTCGAAGCCGGGGATCAGGTGTTGCTTGTAGTAGGCAACCGGCACGTCGCTGCGGGGCGCGAACACCAGCGCGGCGTTGTGCTTGATGCGCGGATCGCTGTGATCCTCGACCCCGATCAGCACGCGCACCCGCCGTTGCTTCGCCAGCGCGGCCAGCGTCGGGATTGCGTGGGAACGCACCAGCAGGGCCGACTCCGGCGCGACCACCACCTTGGCGCCCTCGGCGGCCAGTTGATCGAACGCTGCCACATAGTCGGCAAGGATGCGCTGCCCTTCAGGGGAATCCACGTCAACCGACGGTCCCGGCTGCTCGTGGCTGACCAATGCGACACGAACGCGCTGGCCGGGTGCGTCGTCATGCAAGCGCCACATGCCGTATCCGAGCGACAGCGCCAGGATCGCGGTGCCGGTGACAAGCGTGGCAACGCGGCCGCGCGCCGCCGGTGCGCCCAGCGCCGCGAGCATCGCGGGCAACAGCCACACCACGAACCCCACGCCCCACAGGCCGGTCAGTGCCGCGACCTGGATCACCGGCAACGCATCCATCTGCGAATAGGCGAGGTTGCCGAAGGTGCCATGCGGCGAGGTCACCGCCGCCAGCCAAGCCAGGCCGGTCGCGGTCACTGGCACCGACAGCATCGCGGCCAGCGTGCGCCCGCGCCGGGCCAGCGCGCGGAACAGCAGCACGACCGGCAGCATCAGCAGGGCAGGCAGCGCGATGGCCATCAGCGCCATCGGCAGCGGCAAGCGGATCACGTCGTGCAGGTAGTGCCACTGGCTGCAGCCGCCGGCGGACCAGGCAATGAACACCGCCAGTGCGGTCGAACGCGCGCGCATGCGAGGCGCGATCCACAGCAATGGCAGCGGCGCCAGCCATGCCGCCCACCACAGCGGTTGCAGGCTGCTGGCGAACCACCAGCACACGGCGCTGGCAACCACCGCCAGCGGGGCCGCGAGACGCGGCAAGCGATCAGGCCTTGAGTCCATCGAGCAATCTCTCCAGCGAGGTTTCGTAAAAGGTGCGGAACTGGCGTTCGTCGAAACTGAAGCGGCCTGCACGATATAGCGCGATCAACCCATGCGAATGCGCCCACAGCGTCATCGCGATGTCCCATGGATCGCCCTTGCGCAGGTAACCGCTGCGCTGCGCCTCCGCCACCACGTCGGCCACCACGTTGAGCGTGGGCGAACGGCGTTCGCGGAAGTCCTCGGGAAAACGGAGGGCGTCCTTGCGCGGCACCGAAAACGCATGGTCGAACAGGTGCGGATGCGCCAGCGCGTAGTCCAGATAGATGCGCTGGATGGCGATCACGCGCTTGCCCACGTCGCCGCCTTCCGCGCGCGCGCTCCAGTGATGGGCGATCTCCTGGAAACTGTCGTCGCTGATGCGCTTGAGCAACGCAGCGCGATTCGGGAAGTGGCGATAGATCGCCATCGGCGTCAGCCCGACCACCGTCGCCACCCGGCGCATGCTGACCGCACCTGGGCCTTCGTCTTCGAAGATCGCGCGGGCGGCATGCAGGATGCGTTCGGAGGTTGCGGGCAGCGTCATGTATACAGTGTATACAGCAGGGGTCGAAAAGCGCAATTCCGGCCCGAAACGATGCCTGCACGCAAGGTTTGCCCGGATACGGCCGGACGCTGGCTGCAACCCGGCGCGATAATCAGGACTGGTTTCGATTCCCGGACAGCCGTCATGACCGCATCAAGAAACGATCCGTCCCGCCGCATCCGCGCACCGCGCGGCAACCAGTTGACCTGCAAGTCCTGGCTGACCGAGGCGCCGTTCCGGATGCTGCAGAACAACCTGGATGCGGAAGTCGCCGAGAACCCGGCGGAGCTCGTCGTCTACGGCGGCATCGGCCGCGCCGCGCGCGACTGGGATTGCTACGACGCCATCATCGAATCGCTGAAGAACCTCAACGACGACGAAACCCTGCTGGTCCAGTCGGGCAAGCCGGTCGGCGTGTTTCCGACCCATGTCGACGCGCCGCGTGTGCTGATCGCCAACTCCAACCTGGTGCCGCACTGGGCCACCTGGGAGCACTTCAACGAACTCGACAAGAAGGGTCTGATGATGTACGGCCAGATGACCGCCGGCAGCTGGATCTACATCGGCAGCCAGGGCATCGTGCAGGGCACTTACGAGACCTTCGTCGAGATGGGCCGCCAGCATTACGGCGGCGACCTCACCGGCAAGTGGCTGCTGACCGCCGGGCTGGGCGGCATGGGTGGCGCGCAGCCGCTGGCCGCATCGCTGGCAGGCATGAGCAGCCTCAACATCGAATGCCGCCAAACCAGTATTGATTTTCGTCTCAAGACGCGTTACGTCGACGAACAGGCCACCGACCTCGACGACGCACTCGCCCGCATCGAGAAATACACCAGGGCCGGCGAAGCGAAATCCATCGCCTTGCTTGGCAACGCCGCCGACATCCTTCCCGAACTGGTGAAGCGCGGCGTGCGCCCCGATTGTGTGACCGACCAGACCAGCGCGCACGACCCGGTGCACGGTTACCTGCCGATCGGCTGGACGGTCGAACAGTGGCTGGACGAACAGAAAGCGAACCCGGACAGGGTGCGCGACGCCGCCAAGCAATCGATGCGCGTGCATGTCGAGGCGATGCTGGCCTTCCACGCTGCCGGCATTCCCACCGTCGATTACGGCAACAACATCCGGCAGATGGCGTTCGATGTCGGCTGCACGAATGCCTTCGATTTCCCCGGTTTCGTGCCGGCCTATGTGCGTCCGCTGTTCTGTCGCGGCATCGGCCCGTTCCGCTGGGTCGCGCTCAGCGGCGATCCCGAAGACATCTACAAGACCGACGCCAAGGTCAAGGAACTGATCCCGGACGACGCCCACCTGCATCGCTGGCTGGACATGGCGCGCGAACGCATCAGCTTCCAGGGCCTGCCGGCACGCATCTGCTGGGTCGGGCTGGGCCTGCGCGACAAGCTGGGCCTGGCCTTCAACGAAATGGTCCGCAATGGCGAACTGAGCGCGCCCGTCGTGATCGGCCGCGACCATCTGGATTCCGGCAGCGTCGCCTCGCCCAACCGCGAAACCGAATCGATGATGGATGGCAGCGATGCCGTCAGCGACTGGCCGCTGCTCAACGCGATGTTGAACGTCGCCGGTGGCGCGACGTGGGTGAGCCTGCATCACGGCGGCGGCGTCGGCATGGGCTACTCGCAGCACAGCGGGGTGGTGATCGTCTGCGACGGCAGCGAGGCCGCTGACAAGCGGATTGCGCGTGTTCTCTGGAATGACCCGGCGACCGGCGTGATGCGGCATGCGGATGCGGGGTATGAGCTGGCGAAGGCGTGTGCGCGGGAAATGGGGGTCAAGTTGCCGATGTGATGGCCGTTAGTCGGAGAAGATGAATCTGGCGCCCTTTCCCGTCCGTATTCAGTCAAGATCCAACGCGAGTGGCCGATGCAGAGGCGGCACGCGGCATTGGCCGATGGGTGACGTTGGTGTCATGGTGCAACGGTGAATACGCAGACACAGGCGCGCAACGCGGAGGCAGAAACTCCCGGGTCATCGGATCCGGTGCGGCGTTCGCGGCAGGGAAGCAAGTGGCTGGCGCTCGTGCTTGGCAACGACAGCCACACGCGGATCCGCATAAAGCAGTGGCTGGCCGCCGCAATGGCCTATCTCGGTTCTTCGGTGGTCTTGACCATCGACCATCAGCTGGGCTGGCTATCGGCCAACCATCTGGCCGCATGGCTGGGTTTCCTTGCCGCAACCCAAGCCCTTTTCTACATCGCCATGCGCTCGGGGTGGAGCGCGAGGTTCAAGGACCCGGCGCTGACCGTGGTACAGATTCTCACCGGGCTGCTGTTCGCGGACTGGGCTTTCCTGATTGCAGGACCTGGCCGCGCGACCGCGCTGCTGCCGATGCTGCTCGTCCTGATCTTTGGTGCGTTCGTGGTGCACTGGAAAAAGATGGCAATGCTCACCTGTTTCGGACTGGTCAGCTTCGGCGCCTCGCTCGCCACCCTGCAATGGCTTCGCTGGATACAGCCCGGTACGGAAACCCGCGCGGATTTGTTCCAGGACCTGCTCTATTTTGCAACGCTGGTGGTCATGCTGCCGACGGCCGGAGTCCTGGCCGCGCAGTTGTCCCACCTGCGCTCGACCCTGCGCACGCAGCGCAGCGCGCTGGCCACGGCATTGGCCGACGTGCAGCGCCTGGCGGAGTTCGATGAACTGACCGGGCTGGCGAACCGCAGGCGTGCCGAGTCCTACCTGACCATGCAGCGGGCGCAAGCGCAACGCAACGGCTCGGCCTTCTCCGTCGTGCTGATTGACCTGGACAATTTCAAGCGCATCAACGACACCTTCGGGCATGAGGCGGGTGACAAGACATTGCGGGCCTTTGCCGATTTGACGAGCCGGCTCCTGCGCACTGCCGACCTCATGGCCCGCTGGGGCGGCGAGGAGTTCCTCGTCGTCATGCCGGACACCACCAAGGAAGCAGCGCACAAGGTGGCATTGAGGCTGCTGGAGCAGGCGCGTGCCATCCCGGCCCAGGATGGCGAGCCCTTGAGTTTCTCGGCTGGCATCGCCTACTGGAGGCCGGGCGAGCCCTTCGCCAACACCGTTGCGCGTGCCGATCACCGGATGTATGCGGCCAAGCACGCGGGCCGGAACCGGATACACATGACGGAGGAAAAGGAGGAAAAGGGGTCGGACGGTGATCCCCAACAAAACCGGGACGGAGGTAGTTAATTGCAATTAACTACCTCCGTCCCGGTTTTCGTTTCCCAGCGCGTCGGACGGTGATCCCCAGTTCCGGCATGCGCCATGAAAAAGGGCCGGCATTGCCGACCCTTTCCGCGTCTCAGCCCGCCATTCTTGCGAGCATGTGGTCGATCACGTGGCTGTGTTCGTGTTGTGGGCTGAACAGGATGACTTCAGCGTCCTCGTCGACCTTCACCGTATGCCCGGGGCGCCAGTAGAACAGGTCGCCTCCTGCAATCATTTCCTGTTCGCCATCGGCATAGGTCACGGCGAGTTTTCCCTGCAGCATGTAGCCCCAATGCGGCGCCTGGCAGAGGTCGCCCTCCAACCCCTGCAGCAGGGGCGCGATATCGGTGCCCGCACCAAGCGAGAAGTATTCGCCGCTGAGCGAACCGTAGCCGGTGGTGTCGCCAAAATCGAGCTGCTGGCGTGCGACTGCACCCGGGATATCGATTCGTACCGGGACATCATTTTTCTGGATTCTCATGGTGGTTCCTCCGCACTGTCGCTGTTTGGGAATGGAAGCCGGTCACCGCATCGAACTGCTACCGCAGCATCGGCCAGGGAAACTCAGGATCCGGGTACTGCCATCACTCCCGCCGAGCCACGGCAGCGGCGAAATAGAAATCCAGCATGTTCCGCAAAGGGATTGGGTCGCGGCGCAGGCGCGTGCGCAGGGCCGCGCCTTCCCAGCAGTTGACCAGCAGCTCGGCGAGTTCTTCCGGGTTTGCGTCCGCCGGCAGTTCGGCGCGCAGTACCGCTTCATGGAGGCACTCGGCAAGGCGGCCTGCGATCTGGTCCAGGCATTGCTCCACCTTGTGGCGGAACACGTCACTGACGCCTGAAAGTTCTTGCCCCAGGCCGCCGAGCAGGCAGCCCATGTAGCCCTGGGTCCGATACTTCTCCTCGCTGGCTTCGAAGAAATCGCGGATGCGCCGGAGCGGAGATCGACTACGATCGCCCAGGCAAGCCTCGAGTCCGGCGTGCACGTCCTGCATGTACAGGTCGATGACCTGCAGGGCATAGTCCTGCTTGGAGCGAAAGTGGTGGTAGAACGAGCCCTTGGGGGTATCAGTGGCCTCGAGCAGTGCCGCGATGCCCAGGTCGTTGTAACCGCGCCGCAGCAGCAGGTCGATGCCGTGTTCCATCAGTTGTTGCTTGGTCGCATGCGCCATGGTGTTCAGTAATAGACCGGTCGGTCTAATTTGTCAACAGGGCCTCGTGGCCGACGTGGCATGGGGCGTGCATTCCCTCGAAAAGGTGGGAAAGGTGCCGATAAGGTGTCGAAAAGGTGTCAGGGACCATTTTCCAATGCGTCTTTCGTAGCGATGGTGCCAGGGGCAGTTGGGCACCAATCTGGTGCAGGTCCATGGCCCGTGCCCGCTGCACGCCCTGCAAGCTGGCATGCTGAGCCGAGGGCCACCCCCTTCCGCTGACCCGATTCGCCCGTTCAAGGAGTGCCGTGCCGATGTTCTGGGAAACGCTGTCGTCCGCCCGTGACCTGGGGCGCCTGCACGAGGTGGCCTCGGTGCTGGCGCGTTACGGGTTTGGCGACCTGGTCCGTCGGCTGGGCATGGCGCACGCGCTGGAGCGCGCCGGCAGGGTCGTCCCGCTCGAACGCCTCAATGAGCTGGTGGCGCTGTCGCCACCCGAGCGCGTGCGCTGCGCGCTGGAAGAAATGGGCCCGAGTTTCGTCAAGCTTGGCCAGGTGCTGGCGACCCGGGTGGACCTGTTCGGACCGGAATGGATTGCCGAATTCGAGAAGCTGCAGAACCGGGTCCCGGCGTTGCCGTTCGAGCAGGTGCGCGAGCAGCTGGAAGCCGACCTCGGGGCGCCGCCCGACCAGGTGTTCGCGACCTTCGACCCCGAGCCGATCGCGGCGGCGTCGATCGCCCAGGTGTACCGCGCGCGCCTGCACGATGGCCGCGAGGTGGTGGTGAAGGTGCGCCGGCCGAACATCAAGCCGCTGGTCGAAGCCGACATGCGGCTGCTGCATCGGCTGGCGGCGATCGTCGAGGCCGAGTCGCCGGACCTCGCGCGCTACCAGCCGCGTGCGCTGGTGCGGCAGTTGCACTCGTCGCTGTCGTTGGAAATGGATCTGGCCGCCGAATGCCGGCATGCCGAACGCATTGCCACGGCCTTCGCCGACGAGCCGGCGCTGGTGGTGCCGACCGTCTACTGGCAGTGGACGGGTGAGCGGGTGAACGTGCAGCAGTTCATCGACGGCATCCCGCTGTCCGACCTGGATGCGATGAAGGCCGTCGGTGGCGACCGTACGCGCATCGCCAGGCTCGGCGCGCAGGTCGAGCTGAAGATGATGTTCCTGGATGGCTTCTTCCACGCCGATCCGCACGCCGGCAACGTGTTCTGGCTACCCGGCGACCGCCTGGCCCTGATCGATTTCGGGATGGTGGGACGCCTGTCCGAAGCACGGCGCCAGCAGATGGTGGACCTGTTCGACGGCCTGGTGCGGCGCGATGCCGGCCCCGTCGCCGAGGTACTGCTGGACTGGTCGGTCGACGACCGCGTCGACGCCGATGCGGTGACCGAGCAGGTCGAGGCCTTCATCGACCGCTACCACGGCGTGCCGTTGAAGGAGCTGCACCTGGGCCTGATGATGAGCGAGATCACCGGCCTGCTGCGGGAACATCGGGTTGCGCTGCCGCCCGACCTTGCGTTGATGGTGAAGGTGCTGGTGACACTGGAGGGCATGGGCCGCCGGCTCGACCCGGAGTTCGACATGGCCAGCGAGGCCGCGCCTTTCCTGCAACGGGTGATGCTTGCCCGCTATTCGCCGCGCGCGCTCGCCCGCCGCGGCCGCCGCGTGATCGGCGATTCGCTCGGGCTGCTGGCCTCGCTGCCCTCGGAGCTCAAGCACCTTTTGCGCATGGCGCGGCGCGGCCGGATGAACGTGAACCTCGATGTCGAGCGGCTGGAGAAGTTCGGCCAGCGCGTCGAACATTCGGCCAACCGGCTGGTGGTCGGCGTGGTGATCGCCGCATTGATCGTGGGTTCGTCGATCGTGATGACCGTGTCGGGCGGCCCGACGCTGCTCGGCCTGCCGGTGTTCGGCCTGTTCGGGTTCCTGGGTGCGGTGCTGGGCAGCTTGTGGCTGCTGCTGTCGATCTGGCGAAGCGGCGGCGGGCGTTGAGTCGCGAAAAAGCCGAAGAGGGATGGTCCCCTTTTTCGCCTGTTCGCACGCTACGCGTCACTCACAGCGCACAATCCAACCCCTCACGATCAATCCGGATAGGCCATGGACGCTGAAACCCTCATCAAGGCCGCCCTGCGCGAAGCTGGCTACGGCCCCGACACCGTAGGCTCGGCGATGCCCAGGATCATGCGCATCCTGGATGCAGAGGAAGTCCGCCTCGCCGTGGGCCGCAGCTTGTCCCGCAAGGAACGCGAATACGTGCGCGTGCAGCTCGAACTCGGGCTCAGCGTGTCGGAGGTCGTTGCCGGCTTGTAGGCTTGCGTGCAGCAGAACATACGCCGAAGGCGGGTTTGAAAACCGCGCAAGAAGGGCGGCGTGGACGGATCATCAGGCTGGCTTGGGCGCCCCGAGCTTGAACCAGGCCTTCACGCGCGCCAGTGGCGCGTCGGCATCGCCACCACGCCAGGTGAACTCATTGGTGACCGGCGAGTATTCGTAGTCATCGGCCCATTCGTGCACGTGCTCGACGATATCGCGCACGGCATCGAGCGTGTGGTCGATATCGGCCATCGGTGTACTTGGATGGAAGGAAATCCGCACCCAACCCGGCTTGTCGGAGAGGTCGCCCCGGTCGATGCGATCGGTGATCGAATGCGACAGGGTTGGATCGACGTGCAGCAGGAAGTGGCCGTAGGTACCTGCACAGGAACAGCCGCCGCGTGCCTGCACCCCGAAGCGGTCGTTGAGCAATTGCACGATCAGGTTGTAGTGGATGCCGGTGACGTAGAACGAGAAGATCGCGAGCCGGTCCCGAAGCGTCCGGGCCAGCAGGTTGACCCCGTCGATCGCCTGCAGCGCATCCATCACGTATGGAACAATTTCCCGTTCGCGTTGCTGCATCGCCTCGACGCCCATCTGGTCCTTCAGCTGCACCGCCAGGGCCGCCTTGATCGCCTGCAGGAATCCCGGCGTGCCGGCGTCTTCGCGGGCCTCGATGTCATCCAGGAACGAGTACTCGCCCCACGGATTGGTCCAGTTCACGGTGCCGCCACCACAGTCATCGGGAACGGTGTTGCGATACAGGTTGCGGTTGAAGATCAGCACGCCCGACGAGCCCGGCCCGCCGAGGAATTTGTGCGGCGACCACAGCACCGCATCCAGGCGTGCCTCGGGATCGGCCGGATGCATGTCGATCTCCACATACGGTGCCGACGCCGCGAAATCGATGAAGGCCACGCCGCCCGCCTGGTGCATCAGCCTGGCCATCGCGTGGTAGGGCGTGCAGACCCCGGTGACGTTGGAGCACGCCGTGAACGCGCCGATCTTCAACGGGCGCTCGCGGTAGTCGTGCAACAGCGATTCCAGCGCGGACAGGTCCACCATGCCCTGGTCATCCGGCGGCACCACCACGACATCGGCGATGGTTTCGTACCACGAGGTCTGGTTGGAGTGGTGCTCCATGTGGGTGATGAAGACCACCGGGCGTTCCGCCTCGGCCAGGTCGAGGAAGCGGCGCAGGCCCTGGGGCGCCTTGAGCCCGAGGATGCGCTGGAACTTGTTGACCACGCCGGTCATGCCGGTGCCGGCGGAAATGATCAGGTCATCCGGTCCCGCGTTCGCATGCGCTTTCAGGATGCGATGCGCCTCGTGGTAGGCCAGCGTCATCGCGCGGCCGGTTTCGCTGCTTTCCGAGTGGGTATTGCCCACGTACGGGCCGAAGCAGTCCAGGAGCTTTTCCTCGATCGGGCGATAGAGGCGACCGCTGGCCGTCCAGTCGGCATAGACGATGCGCTGCTCGCCATACGGTGAGCGGAATGTTTGCTCGACGCCAACCGTGTTGGCACGAAACGGTGCGAAGTAGTGTTCCAGGGGGATTCATCGATGGGCGCCTCGCGCAACGTGCACCAGCACGATAGCAAAGCCGCGTGGAACTTGAGGCAGTCGCCCTTTCCGCACCGGCTCAGGCGTTCGAAACGGGCTTGCCCCTGCTGCCCTTGTAGCTCGTGCGGGCGGCAAGCAATGCTTCGATCTGCGCCGCCGGCAGCGGCCTGCTGAAGTAGTAGCCCTGCGCCTCATTGCAGCCCTGCTCTCGCAGGAAATCGAGTTGCGCGGCCGTCTCCACGCCTTCGGCAATGGTCTGCATGCCAAGACTACGGGCCATGCTGATGATGGTCGCCACGATGGCCCGGTCCTCGTCGTCGATGTTGATGTCCTGGATGAAGGACTTGTCGATCTTGAGCTTGTACACCTTGAATTTCTTCAGGTAGTTCAGCGACGAATAGCCGGTGCCGAAATCGTCGATCGACAGGCGGATGCCGCGTCTCATGCAACGCGTTCATCACCTCGATGGCGCCCAGGGGGTCATGCATCGCCACGCTCTCGGTCAGTTCCAGCTCAAGCAGCTCGGCGGGAAGCCTTGCTTCATGCAGGATGCTGTCGACCAGGGCGGGCAGGCTGCGATGACGAAACTGCACGGCGGATAGGTTGACCGCCATGACCATCGGCGGATGACCCTGCGTCCAGCCACTGCTGGAGCTGGCGCACGGCGGTCCGCATCACCCATTCGCCGATCGGCAGGATCAGGCCGCAGTCCTCCGCAACCGGAATGAATTCCGCCGGGGAAATCGAACCGAACACGGGGTGATCCCAGCGCAGCAGGGCTTCGAGCCCGACGATGCGGCCATCGTCGATGCAGATCTGCGGCTGGTAATGCAGCTGCATCTGGTCCTGCTCCAGCGCGCGATGCAGCGCATTGACCAGTTGCATGTGGCGGGTCGCACTCTTCTGCATTTCGGCGGTAAAGAAGCGATAACCATTGCGGCCCTCTTCCTTGGCGCGATACATCGCCGTGTCCGCGCTTCGGGATAGCGTCTCGAGGTCCTCCCCGTCGTGCGGATAGATGGCAATGCCGATCGAAGCGGTGACGGTGAGTGCGTATTGCTCGACCTGGTAAGGCTTCGAGATTGCCTCCAGCAGCTTGTCCACGACCTTGGCGGCCCCCTGTGCATCGGTGTCGGGCAGCACCAGGATGAATTCGTCGCCACCGAGTCGCGAGGCCGTATCCGACTCGCGCAACACGCTCTTCAGGCGCGCGCCCACCTCGATCAGGAAGGCATCCCCCACGCTGTGTCCCAGCGTATCGTTGATGTCCTTGAACCGGTCCAGGTCAATGAACATCACCGCCAGGTGGCCCTTGTTGCGCTTGACCAGGCTGATGGCGTACTGCGAATGGTCGGCCAGCAGGTTGCGGTTCGGCAGCCCGGTGAGCGCATCGAAATTGGCCAGTTGCTGGATACGCGCTTCGGAGTACTTGCGCTGGGTGATATCCCGGCTGATGCCCAGCAATGAGTCGATCTCGCCATCGGCACCCCGCATCGGAGCCGCATGGGTCTCCAGCCAGCGGTGCGTGCCCTTGCGCCCCACGATTTCAAACTCCAGTGTCCCGCTCTCGCCCTGCATCACGCGCGCGTGCAAGGCCATGAAGGGCTGGCGGTGCTCGGGCAACAGGAATGACTGCAAGCTGCGCGTTCTCGCCTGCCCGACGGAATCCACTTCGAGCATGGCCAGGCCCGCGGGATTCATCTCCAGCATCTCACCGGTCCGGCTGATCACCTTCACGCACTCCGGCTCGGTCTCGAAGATGGTGCGCAGGCGCAATTCGCTGGCGCGCAACTTCGCTTCGCCAAGCTTGTGATCGGCATCGCTGGCAAAGCGATCCAATGCTTCGCTGATGTCCATCGCGATCTCGATCAGCAGGTCCTGCGCCTGCTGGTCGAACGCATCACGCACATCCGAGTAAACCGCCAGCACGCCCATCGGCACGCCTTTCCGATGCAGGGGCAGCGAAGCGATCGCATTCCAGCCATGGATGGCCGCACTCTCGTGCCAGGGCGCCGTCGCCGGATCATGCTGGAAATCGTGGCACCAGAACGGGCGATTTTCGCGCATGGACGTGACCACTGGACCGAAGCTCTGGCGACTCTCTCCATGCAGCGGGATCTCGAATGCATCCAGATACTCGCCACGCGCACCAGACGCGGCGACTCGGCGAATCACGCCCAGGCTTTCGTCGATGACGCCGATCCATGCCATGCGCATGCCGCCAAACTCCACCACGTTACGGCAGATCTGCGGAAACAATTCGGCTTCGCTGGAACAGCGCGCGATCGCCTGGTTGCACTGGCTGAGCGCCGCGTACAGGAAGGTCATCCGCTGTAGCGCCTCTTCCGCCTGCTTGAGCCCGGTGATGTCGACCATGGTGCAGAGCAGGACGTCGGCAGCCTTGCCCGCATCACCACCGATCAGTTCAGCCTGCGCGTGCACCCAGATCACGTCACCGTCAGGGCGAACGATGCGAAGGGTCGTGTCGTACTTGGCCTGGCCGAGAATCGCCCGCTCAAGCCCGCTCCTTACCCGCTCCAGGTCATCCTCATGAACCACTCGGGCAATCATGTCCGGGCCCATGAACTCCGACTCGCGAAAGAGACCGTAGATGCGATAGGCCTCGTCCGAGCAATAAAGCGCGTTGGTCTTCAGGTTCCATTCGATGAAGCCCAGATGCGCCACCTGCTGCGCCTTCAGCAGTCGCGCGTCCTTCATTTTGAGCGCAGTGACTTCCCGCTGGCGACTGATCGCGATCGAGGCGAGATGCACCGCAGACTCCATCAGCCGCATATGGTCCGGGCAGGGCAGGGCCGCATGCCGGTAATACAAGGCAAAGGTGCCAAGCACGCGACCATCACGATCCAGGATCGGCCGTGACCATGCAGCGACCAGGCCAAGCGGCATGGCCACGGCCCGGTAGTCGTCCCACAAGGGGTCGACACGCAGGTCCTCCACATACACGGGCTCACGGCGGAATGCGGCCGTGCCACAGGAGCCTGCCATGGGCCCGATGGCTTGCCCGTCGATGGCTTCCACGAACTCGGCCGGCAAGTTCGGCGCGGCCCCGTGGCGCACGTGCACGCCATCCTCATCGAGCAACAGCACGGAACCCAGCATGCCGGGAGACTGGCGTTCGATCGCGCGCACCAGCGTCGCCAGGATCAACGGCAAGTCCGTCCCCGCCACGATCATTTCCAGCACCTGCTTCTGGGCCGCCACCCAGATTTCCGCTTGCTTGCGGGCGCTGATGTCATTGGCGATGCCGAGAATCTGGGTCACCTGGCCGTCCTGGCCCCGGGCGAATGGCGTCTCCGTGCTGCCGACCCAGTGCCAGGCGCCATCGATGTCCCGGAAGCGGTACTCGATCCTGCGCGAATCCGCATCGCCAGCCGTCCGCCAGGACTGGTGCTGTGCAAGCATCGCCGGCCGGTCCTCCGGATGGATCAGGTTCACGACATCGTTGCCCATTGCCTCGATGTCTGCCGCCGAGTAGCCAAAGGTCACGTGGAGATGCTGATTGACGTAGACGGTACGCTGCTGCACCAGGTCATAGATATAAACGGTGCCGGGTTCGGTATCGAGGACGCGCTGCAGGAAATGTTCCTGTTCCTGCAGTGCCAATTCGCGCTGCTGGCGCTCGGTGATATCGCGCACGCGCGCAAGGATGAACCGCTCGCCCCTGACCAAGATGGGCTGTGAATGGATTTCCACCGATAGCTGCGTGCCATCACGACGCTGGTGGCGCGATTCGAAGGTCACCGTCGACGCGAGCAGGCCATGCAACTTGCCCGGCACGTCGGCCCGAACCTCCGGCGCCGCAAGCTCGGCTGCATTGATCTGCCTCAGTTCCTCGACGCTGTAGCCATACAACTGCACTGCGGCGAGGTTTGCATCGAGAAAGCGACCGTCCCGAATCGAGGATGAACGTTGCGTCGAGGCACGCGTTGAACAGCGACTGAAAATCAACGCCCGCCAAGTCCGGCATATTCTTTTCCATGATGTCTCCTCGTACGCCGTCAACCGCCTTGTCGGGCGAATGCAGTGTCTGTCAGCGACCCTTCTGAAAAAAACCCTGCAGCTTTCTTGCGTTCAATGGGTGAAACCCGGCGCTACTGCCGTAGCCTTCTTCAATCTCCTTTGCAGGCCTTTGCCAAGTATGCCGGCACTTTCGGTATGTGCGCCCGCCTGCTGCCCACGCTACCAGCAGACCGGCACGGGTGCCATCGGGTCATCCGGGCGTGGCCAGGCTCGACGAGCGGGGCCAGGGGGTCGTTGTTCCGCCAACCGGATCGCCACGCACGATGAAGCGCCTCCCGGAGCCAGGTCAACGGCATCGCCTTGGCCTGCTCACCGCCTTCGGTGGCCAGACAGGGTGGTTCGCGGGCAGGCAACGACGCAGGCGGCGCGTTGTTTCCGTCGCCTTCGCTTGGCCGTCCTGGTCTTGTGAAGTCCTTCAATCAAGGGCGGGTTTACTGCAATGTAGAGGCCAGCTACCGCCAGGCGCGCGCATGAGAGTCCTTTACGCACCCGACACATCCGATCACCCGAACTGGGGTTGCCGGTTCATGGGCGCGTGGTACCGGCGCGCGCTGAGCGGTCGCGGCGCCGAACCCGCATGGCGCCTCGGCAGTCGCTGGTTCTTCGGTCCGCCTGCGGAACTCACGCCGCCGTCGAGCTGGAGCGACATCCAGCGCATCGGTGCAGACGTCCGTGCAGGCCGGCTGCTGCCGTCGCTGGCCAGGGCGCTGCAGGAATGCGACCTGGTACTGATGAATGGTGAGAACTTCATCCGTCCGAATGCCGTCAAGGGGCGGATGCTGCTCCTGCTCGCCCATCTTGCCAGCCGGGTGTTCGCCAAGCCCTGCATCCTGACCAACCTGTCGGTGGATCTGTCTGATCCGGCACTGGCCGGGATGGTGGCCAACGTGCTGCCCGCCGTCACCCAGGTCCACGTGCGCGAGGGCGTCTCGCGGGCCGCGCTAGGCGCGCTGGTGCCCGGCATGGATGTCGGCATGTATCCCGACGTGGGCTGGACCGCCGAGCCACGCCCGGTAGCGGAATGGGGCGCGCTGGCCAGGCGCGACGACCACCTGTCCGCTTGGCCGGATAGCGTGGAAGGGTTCGACCCGTTCGCGCCCTACATCACCGTCAGCGCGAGCTCGGTGTTCGCGAATGACGAAGCCGCCACGCGCGCCGCCGTCGCGGCGTTCGTCGAACTCGTGACCCGGCTGCAGAGGCTCGTGCCGCAAGTGATGCTGGTCGCTTCTTGCGAGGTTGACGCCATGATCATGCGCAATGTCGCCGCGCGCACCGGCCTGCCGCTGCTGGGCTTGAACAGCCCGCTGCCGCAGGCCATCGACGTGCTCGCCAATGCACGCCTGCATGTCGGCGGGCGCTGGCACCCCGGCATCTTCGCCACCACCGGTGGTACGCCGCTGGTCGCGTTCGAAGCCAACAACCACAAGATGCGTACGCTGATGGGCCAGCTGCAGCCGGAGGCGCCGGTCTTTGATCCGCGCACGCTACAGGGGCAGATGGATGATGTGGTCGCGCACGCGGCGGCGCAGCTTGATGCAGGGGAGGGGCTGCGTGCAGCGTTGCGTGAACACGCGGCGGGGATGGCTTCGCAGGTGCGTGGAAACCTGGATGGGGTGGGGTGAAGAACCGTCACGCAACGCGGTGATCCTGGCTTCGAATGCATTCGCCACGGACGTGCGCACGCATCAAGCGCGCTACCGGCGAAACGGCATCAGTGCCGTGCAGGGGGTGATCATCTACCTGCGGCACCTGATTTCCGGCGGGCAGCCCGTGGACGTCTTCGAGCGCGCCTTGCGGCAGATCGCGCAATCCGGCGACGCGCGATAATCCCTGTCCACTTGCCCACGCCGAACCCTGCCATGACCCACGTCGCCATCCTGACCCCTGATCCAGGCGATGCCTCGTTCGGCGACCTGTGGCCAACCGTGCTGGCGCGGCTGCAGCGTGCCCTGGACGGCGTGGGCATCACCACGGTGCCCACGCCCTGGACCGGGCACATCGACGATGCCGGCGGCCTCAGGCAGTACGCACGGGTGCTGCCGTTGCTGGCCTGGGGCTATCACTTCGATCATGCCCGCTGGCTGCGTGCCTGCCACGCCTGGGAGCAGGCGGGATTGCGACTGGCCAACCCCGCGCAGGTGCTCGCGTGGAATTCGGACAAGCGTTACCTGGGAGTCCTGGCCGAACGCGGCATCGCGATTCCCGCGACCGCGTGGACCGACCACGTCACCCGTGACCAAGTCGATGCGATGTTCGATGACACCGGCGCGGACGAGCTGATCCTCAAGCCGTCGGTCTCCGGCGGCGCATGGAAGACGCGGCGGCTGCGTCGCGGCGATGCGGTCGATGCGCTGCCCGATGGCACCACCATGCTGCTGCAGCCCTACCTGCCCGGCATCGAAACCCTGGGCGAGACCTCGCTTCTGTTTTTCGGTGGGCACCTGAGCCATGTCGTCAACAAGCGCCCTGTGGTGGGCGAGTTCCGGGTGCAGGAAGAATTTGGCGGGCTGTACAGCGTGCTGGACGCACCCCCCGTCGGCGCGCTGGCATTGGCCGAACAGGTGCTGGCCGCAATCGACACGCCCCTGCTGTATGCGCGCATCGACATGGTGCCGGGTGCCGATGGTCGCTGGCTGCTGATGGAAGCCGAATTGATCGAACCCGACTTCTACCTGGGCATGGATCCGCGCCAGGGTGCCGGCTTCGCGCAGGCTTTGCGCGAGGCGATCGACGCCGGCTGAGAACGCGACAAGTGCATTCGGTGGAAGCCGGCTAGCGTGAAATGGCTAGCGTTGAATCCTGGGCCCGTGTTCTTCCATGACCTGCAGGACCTTGTCGACCGGAAGCGCATCGACCTTGTGGCGCTCGCGGCCGGTCATCGACTGCGCATGGGACACGGGCTTGAGGATGGCTTGCTCGGTCGGACCGGTGCGCGGGCCCGGGTTGTCATGCCCAGTCGCGCACCCAGACCGGGAACTCGGATGCGGTCATGGGCCTGGCGATGTAGAAACCCTGGGCGAGGTCGCAGCCCGATTCCCGCAGCAGGTCCCAGTCGTCCTGGGTTTCCGCGCCTTCAGCGACCGAAACGACACCCAGCTTGCGCGCCATTTCCAGGCTGGACTCCAGGATCATGCGGCTGGATTCCTGATGCGCTGCATGCTGGACGAACGACTGGTCGATCTTCAGTTCGGTGAACGGGATCCTGGTCAGCTGTTGCATGGACGAGTAGCCCGTCCCGTAGTCGTCGATCGACAATCCAAACCCCTTGATGCGCAAGCGGGTCAGGTTCTCGAGGACGCGACCGACGTCGGTCATCGCCGCCGACTCGGTGATTTCCAGGATCATGTGCTTGGGCTCCAGCCCCTGGTTGACGACCTGCCAGGTGATCGCGTCGGCAATCGCCGGGTCTGCCAATTGCTTCACCGACAGGTTGACCGACACGTTGAGGTCCAGCCCGGCCTCGCGCCAAGTCCTGCAATCGCTCGCGCTTCGTGCCAGCATGAGCCAGGTGAGTTCGCTGATGTGGTCGTTGTCTTCCAGCAGGCCAATGAAGGCATAGGGCAGGACAATGCCCCTGTGCCGATGGCGCCAGCGCGCCAGCGCCTCGGCGCCCTTGACCTTGCCGGTCGCCAACTCGATCTTTGGCTGGTAGAACGGTTCGAACTCATCGGCGTGGAGCCCGGCCAACACGTCGTCAACGCTGAACGAGTCCTCGCCCAGGTCGATTTTCTCCCGGTGGGGCTTGGCACGCCAATGCAGGGAGATCAATTCCGCGAATCGTTCGGAGTTGGGCGGCTTGCGGATGGTCCCAAGCAGGCGGATGCCGTAGGCAGCGCTCATCGTCTCGATGGTTTCGAGCAGGGGCTTGTCGAGGCCGCTGGTGATGATCAGCGACGCACCAACGCTGGCTTCGCCGAGGCGGCGGATGAACGTCAAGCCATCCATGCCGGGCATGTCGATGTCGGTGATGATGATGTCGAAGGGGTGTCCCAGCTCGGAGGTCATTTCCATCGCCGAACGGCCATCTTCCGCTTCGTAGACCGCTTTCGCGCCCAGGCCCTCGATCATCTCCACGATCATGCCGCGCTGGAACTCGTGGTCCTCGGCGACCAGGACGCACAGGCCCTTGGCCGGCATCGTATCGGCGAGGGTGGCCTCGCGACTTTCTTCGTTATTCGGCGTCGAGGTGGGCATTCAATTGCTCCAGTTCGCTTCGGAATGTTTCCATCAGCCAATCAATCGCGGATGCATCGTCGGTGCGCCCCGCATGTTCGACCATCGAGCATACGGAAGCCAGACCGGTCGCACCGATGAATCCGCACGCGCCCTTGATGCGATGTGCCAGATGCGTGATGGACGTCATGTCCCGCTGCTCGAATGCCTGCAGCAACTGCTCGGCGTCCGCGTCGTTGACGCGCCGGAAGCGTTCGATGACCCGCGGGCTGATGGCGGGCTCGCCCTTGGGTCCCTGCGACACCCGGGACGGCGGTTGCGGCTCAATCCCTGGCCCTTGCGCAGGCTCGGCCGCTTCGTGCAAGCGCCCAGTCGAGGGTTGCCCACCGGCCGGCCCCGCCGGCAGTGGTAGCCAACGCCTCATTTTTTCGGTCAGGCGCGCCAAGTCGGTGGGCTTCGAGATGTAGTCGTCCATGCCGGCATCCATGCAGTCCTTCTGCACCTTGCCCATCACGTTGGCACTGCAGGCGATGATCGGGACTCGTCCGCCCCCGCGCGCGGCTTCCGCACCACGAATGTGCCTGCTGAGCTCGTACCCGCTCATGCCTGGCATGTTGCAGTCCGTCAGTACCAGTGCAAAGCGTCCGGATGCCCATGCGTCCAGCGCTTCGGCACCGCTCTCCACATCTTCGGCCGCATATCCCAGGGTGTTCAGCTGCCTGCACATCAGCATCCGGTTGATCGGGTGGTCATCCACCACGAGCACCAGGGCGGCATCAACGGCTGCCTGCTTCGTGGCCGCGACGGCAGTGCCAAGCGGCGGTTTCACGGCGGGTGCCGGATTCACTTCCTCTGCTGCTCCCGCAGGCTGGCGGTCGGTCACGACGACCGGGAGATCAAGCAGCATCGTCGTGCCTTGGCCCAGCTCGCTGGACATGCTGACGTTCCCACCCATCAACTCCGCCAGGCGCTTGGAAATCGAGAGCCCCAGGCCCGTACCCCCGGATCGGGTGGCGCTGCTCTCCTCGGCTTGTTCGAACGGCTGGAACAAGCGCCGCTGACGAGCGGGTGAAATCCCGATCCCCGTGTCCACGACCTCGAAACGCAATCGCTCGCGGTCGCCATTCCGGTCCACCAGTGCCACCCGGAGATCGATGCGGCCGCTTGGCGTGAACTTGATGGCGTTGCTGATGAAGTTGCTCAGGATTTGCCGCAGGCGCAATCCATCCACCAGGACCACGGGACTGATCCGTGGGTCGACGCTGTGGTGCAACTCCAGGCCATGACTGCTTGCGATCGCCCCATGGACGCGCTGCAAGGCGGACATGACATCCCCGATGCGAGTCGGCTCGAGGCGAATCTCGAGTTTGCCCGCCTCGACCTTCGAGTAGTCGAGAATGTCGTCGATGATCCGCTGCAGGGACTTTCCGGATTCGCGCACGCCGTCGAGAGCAGGGCGCAATTCCTGTTGCTGCGGCATCAGGCTGATCAACTCGATGAGGCCCAGCATCCCATTCAGCGGCGTTCGGATTTCATGGCTCATCATCGCCAGGAAGTCGCTCTTTGCGCGGTTGGCTGCATCCGATGCCTCTTTCGCCTGGGACAGCCGTTCCTCCAGCGCCTTGCGCGCAGTGATGTCCTGGATGGTGCCGTGCATGCCGACGACTTCACGGGCTTCGTTCAAGGTGGGTACCGCAATCACGTTCAATGCAGCAACTTGCCCGTTGGCCAGCCGTGCCGTCATCTCGTAGGCCTGCGGCTCGCCACTCTCCTGCGCCTTGAAGAAGGCATCCGCCGTCAACTCGGTGCCATTCTCGAAGAGTGCAGCGGCCTCTGCCAGGTTGGGCGTGCCCTGGGATGGTTCGCGCTGGAGCATCGCGTAGATCTGCGGGGACCACGTGACCGCCCCGGTCGCGAGGTCGCATGTCCAGTCCCCCAATCCGGCGACGTTGTGGGCGTCCTCCAGTCGCTGCATGGCGTGGTGCAACGTCTGCTCGGTGCCCTTGATTTCCGTGATATCGAGCCAGTAGCCGCTCCAGACCAGGTCGCCATTCTCATCGCGGGCGGGAATCGCAGAAGAACGCAACCAGCGGATCTCGCCGCCGGGTTTGCGAATCCGGAAGTCCACTGCGATTTCCGAGTGATCCCTCACCGAACGCGCGAATGCCGTACTCAACCGGCCGCTGTCTTCCCGGATGACCAGTTTGTGGGCGATGCGCGCATCGCGCAGGACCTGCTCGCGACTGACGCCGAGTACGTCCGCTGCATTGGTGCTCAGGAAGTCGTAGGCCAGAGCCCCTTCAGGCGTCATGCGGAGGAGGTACAACGCGCCGGGAAGGTTGTGCAGGATTGCCTGCAGCCTGGACTCCGCTTGTCTGCGGGTGCGAGATTGGCGACCAATCCACCACAGCAGCGGCGGCATGATGGCAAGGACCATCAGGCCTGCAATCTCGAGCATGGAGCGCAACGATTGCTGGCCTTGCCGCTCGTTTTGCTGGTGCGTGGCAAGCGCAAGGGCTTCTTGTTCCGCCATCTCATCAAGCAGATCGTTGATGTGCTCGCTTGCCTTCCCTGGCAATTGGTCGGAGACCGCACGACTTGCCGCGACGATGCCCTGTGTCGTGCGGATCCGCTCGTTCGTGCGCATGAGCGCAATGCGCTCCTCGATCAGCGTACCCAGGCGTTGGCTGCGGTCACGCTCGACCGGACTGTCGGCCACGTCATCCCGGAGCGAGGCACCTTGCTGCTGTAATTCTTGCAGCGACTCCTCGCGCGTTTGCAGGAATTTCGCATCACCCGTGAGAAGGAATCCCCGTTGACCCGATTCTGCGAGGGCGAGGGATTCCCGCAGGCTGGATATCGTTCGAAGGACCTGCTCGGTGCGGTGCGCCATCGACTGCGAGCGGGAGGCAGTGTCGGACACATGGAGTAGCGCCCAGCCCAGTACGAGGATCACCACGACGGCCAATGCGGACATTGCCAGCAGCGCACTGTTTGCCCGGTAGGCGCGCTTGATCATGCGCGCTCCTCGTCCCGACCCGACATGTCCTGCACGATCACCAGCCCGCGTGTGCATCGCCATGCGGCTGGAATGCCCACGGAATGCCGAAACGGTCGCATCGAGAGCCCAATGATCAGGAGCGGCTTTGACATGACGAGAGCCTGGGACATGCCATGGAACGACGGTGTGGAATCGCTGCAAGGTCGTGGCTACAGCGTCTCACTCTCTTTGAAACTGTACTCGGTTCAGGAAATTCACCATACCGTGAGTGTCCGGCCCGAGCAACGCGTCGCCCCCGCCACAAAAGGGGCCGAACCCGACGACCTGGGCACCGGGCACCCGGCACGCCGCTCGCACTGGCTTCGCCACGGCTTTCAGCCTAACGTGCGCTACGTTTGCAGATGCGGCACAGACCGGAACTCCCATGCGAAATCCCCTGCAAGACCAGTTACTCAAGGCAGGCTTGGCCAAGAAGGGCAAGATCGCCCAGGTGGTGCGCGAACAGACCAGGCAGCGCCATGCCAAGGGTGCCCAGGCCGCCGATGCCGACAAGGTGGATGCCGCGCGGTTGCTGGCCGAGCGCGCGGAGCGTGATCGCCAGCTCGCGGCCGAGCGCAATGCCCAGGCCCGCCAGCGCGAGTTGCAGGCGCAGGTGCGACAGATCATCGATGTGCACAAGCTGCCAACAGGTGGCGAGATTGCGTACGCCTTCGATGATGCCGGTGGTATCAGGCGCATCCATGTCGATGTCGTGCAGCGCACGCAGTTGGCGAAAGGCGCGCTGGTGATTGCCCGCCGCGGCAACGACTACGTGCTGTTGCCCCGCGCAGCCGCGGACAAGGTGCTTGAGCGCGACCCTGGCAGCATCGTGCTGGACCATCGGTCCCGGGATGCAGGCACGGCGGCATCGCAAGACGAGGCCAACGACGACGCTGCGTTCTATGCCAGGTTCGAAGTGCCCGACGACCTGGTCTGGTAGGTTCCACGCCTCGAGGCGCAGCAAGCGGCCGTCAGGCCTGGGTGTATTCCGGCAGATCGGCGCCGGTCATTGCCTCGAAAACCGCCTGCAACAATTCCGGCCCCGTGTGCCTGGCGGCCGGTTCCGGGACACTGCGCGCGTAGTCCAACGCCAGCACCAAGGGTACCCACGGTGTCGGAGTGCCCGCTGGTGCGCCCACGATGGCACGACCAAAGGCCTCCACGGGCCGGGGAAGCGGATGCTTCAACACCACGATATTGGCTGGCGTCGGGTTCCGGCAATTCTCGGCCGGAGAGGTCACCGAAAAAGCCCGGCACGTCATCGGCCTTGCCTCATGGATGCTGCACGACTCGTTCTCCAGGAACGGGCAGGCGATGCCCAGGTGAAAGTAACGGTCGGCAAATTCAACCGGATTGAGAGTGCTCCAGTGTTCGCCACTGCGCAGTGTGTCCAGCACGTTGGCCTGCTGGAGCTGCGACATCGCGCTGTCGAAGCGCTGCTGGATTTCCATGCGTCGAGCCACGGGCATCGCCGCCACCAGTGCGCGGAGTTGATGCGCTTCGGGCTGGGTGATGGGCACCAGTTGCCGGCAGCAGGCACCACAACCTGCCCGGCAGCTCACGGGTTTGCCGGCGGCCTCGCTCTCGCTGCTCGCGATTTCAGAAGCCATCTGGGTCAACCCGTGCGCGATCGGAAGCAACTCACGTGCGCCAGTCAGGCCACTACTGACGGTCAATTGCAGCGAGATCCGCTTCGAGAGAACCTTCATCTCGATGTTCGCTGTGACCTCGCCGGGCTGTGCGTCGGGCGGCGGCGTGTTCGATCCAGTGGCCGAAAGCGAATCGCGTGGAGTCGTCATGCCGTGGCCTCGTGTGCGGGTCGGACTTCAACCGTGCCGTTCAACCCAGGCTGCATCGTAGGTCAGCCAAATTCTGCTGACAATCACCCAACTACACCGGAAGAGTCTCCACCGGTCCGTTGGCTCTTCACGCGTGGTCGCGGGCCTTGTGGTCCGCACCCGGGCCGCCTCGGCGGCGATTGACGGAATGTTCCGGCACGTGTTCTAGAATCTTCGCTTTCCCCCCGTGCCGGAGTTCTGCCATGTGCTTGCGTCCATTGACTCTTGCGATCGCCCTGAGCCTGTCGACCGGCCTGGTGGCATGCCAGCAGAAGGCACCCGAAGCGCCGGCTGCGGCGACTGACGTGGCAGCGCAAGTACGACCGGCCACCGACATTGCTGCCAAGGTAGCGTCCTACGCCGAGATCGAGCTCAAGTCCGACCTGTCCCGCCTCGCCGAAGGCGACCGCCAGGCCATCGCGCTGTTGCTGCAGGCCGGACAGATCATCGACGGGCTGTTCTGGAAGCAGGTCTACGGCGACAAGGACGCCTTGCTGGCGAAGATCAGTGACCCTGCGACGCGCCGGTTCGTGGAGATCAACTACGGACCGTGGGACCGGCTGGATGGCGACAAGCCCTTCGTCGAGGGCGTTGGCCCGCGTCCTCCCGGCGCGCGCTTCTATCCGGCCGACATGACCAAGGCCGAGTTCGACGCTGCCGACCTGCCGGGCAAGGACGGCCAGTATTCGCTGATCGAGCGCGACGAGGCCGGCAAGCTCAAGGTCGTGCCGTATCACGTGGCCTACAGGGCCGAGCTCGAGCAGGTCGCGGACCTGTTGCGGCAGGCCGCCAAGGTCGCCAGTGACAAGGGCTTTCGCGAGTATCTGGGTCTGCGTGCCGATGCCCTGCTCGGCGGCGACTACCAAGCCAGTGACATGGCGTGGATGGACATGAAGTCCAGCCCGATCGATGTCGTGATCGGGCCGATCGAGAACTACCAGGACGCATTGTTCGGCACGCGTTCCGCGTTCGAGGCCTTCGTGCTGGTCAAGGACGTGGAATGGAGCCAGCGCCTTGCGAAATTCGCTGCACTGCTTCCTGCCCTGCAACGTGGCCTGCCGGTGGATGCGAAGTACAAGGCGGAGATGCCCGGCACCGATGCCGACCTCAATGCCTATGACGCGATCTATTACGGCGGCGACGCCAACTCCGGCGCCAAGACGATTGCGATCAACCTGCCCAACGACGAACAGGTGCAACTGGCCAAGGGTTCGCGCCGGTTGCAGCTGAAGAACGTGATGCAGGCGAAGTTCGACACGATCCTTGAACCCATTGCCGAGGAATTGATCGCCAGTGACCAGCGCGCGCGCATCAGCTTCGATGCGTTCTTCCAGAACGTGATGTTCCATGAAGTGGCGCATGGCCTTGGCATCAAGAACACGCTGGATGGCAAGGGCACGGTGCGCGAGGCATTGACCGATCTTGCCGGCGGCTTCGAGGAAGGCAAGGCCGACATCCTGGGCCTGTACATGATCGGCAAGCTCGGGCAGATGGGCGAACTGGACGCGACCACGCTGGACGACAACTACGTGACGTTCCTGGCCGGCATCTTTCGTTCGGTGCGCTTCGGTGCCAGCGATGCGCATGGCCGCGCCAACATGGTCGCGTTCAACTTCCTGCACGAGCAGGGCGCGTTCAGTCGTGACGATGCGACCGGCACCTGGCGCGTGGACTTCGACAAGATGAAGGTCGGCGTGGATGCACTGTCCGCGAAGATCCTGGCACTGCAGGGCGACGGTGATCGTGTCGGTGCCCAGGCGATGCTGGACATGTACGGCAAGGTCGGCCCGCAGCTGCAGGGTGACCTGGACCGCATCGCCAGCAAGAACATCCCGGTCGATATCGTGTTCAAGCAGGGCCGCGAGGTCCTGGGGCTCTGAACAACCTCGCGCGACCCATGAGCACGCCCGCTGATCCGCGCCCGGTCCCGCCCGAGAAGCCGCTTCCGATGGATTGCTGTGACAGCGGTTGTGATCGCTGCGTGTCGGATATCTACGAAGAGGAACTCGAGCATTACCAGGCGGCGTTGGCGGCCTGGGACGCGCGCCAGCGCGACGGCCAGGGCTGAGGCGCGTGCGCGTCAGTCGGCACGCTCGCCGCTGGCGCACAGGGCTCGCTTCTGCACGGGTGTCAGCCGCTTGATCGCATGTTCGGCCCGGCTCGCCGCGGCGCGGTCGGGATGCTCGAAGCGCGCGAGGATCCGCAGTGGCGGGTAGGAGCGGGTGTAGCGCGCGCCCTTGCCGGCGACGTGCTGCGCATAGCGGCGTTCGACATCGGTGGTGATGCCGGTGTACAGGCTGCCGCCTTGGCATTCGAGCAGGTAGACGTACCAGTTGGACATGGTGTGAGTGTAGCGATGGCGCCGGCGATCTTCGCCATTCGAATGCGGATCAGTCCGGCAACACCTTGCCCGGATTGAGCAGGCCATCGGGGTCGAATGCCTGCTTGATCGCACGCATCGCCGCCAGCGTGGGGCCATCGAAGGCCTCGGCCATGTAGGCGCGCTTGGCGGTGCCGATGCCGTGTTCCCCGGACAGGGTGCCGCCCAGCGCCAGGGTCAGTGCAAACAGGCGTGGCAACGCGGCATGCGCGCGTTCGTTTTCACTGGTGTCATCCGGATCGAACAGGATGTTGGCGTGCACATTGCCATTGCCGGCATGGCCGAAGGCGACGATCGGCACATCGAATTCCCGGGACAAGCCTTCAATGCCGCGCACCAGTTCCGGAAGCCGTGAAACAGGAACCACGACGTCTTCGTTGATCTTGCCGGGCGCAATGCTGCGCAATGCCGGCGACAGCGCCTTGCGTGCTTCCCAGAGCGCGGCACTGGCATCGGGGTCAACCGCGCTATGGAGCGCCAGCAGGCCATCGCCGCTGGCTGCGCGTTGCAGCGCGGCGAGCGCATGCGGCAGGCTCTCGGCGTCGCCATCGGCCTCGATCATCAGCAGTGCGCCGGCATCCGGCAGGTCGGCGCCACCAACATCACGGGCCAGCCGAATGCAGGCGGCATCCATGAACTCCAGCATCGACGGTGCAATCGGTTGCGCCATGATCCGCGCCACCGCGGACGCCGCGCTGCCGACATCGGCATACAGCGCACGCAGGCTGGCACGTCGTGGTGGCAGCGGCGCGAGTTTCAATGTCGCCTCGACGATCAGTGCCAGGGTGCCTTCGCTGCCCACCAGCAGATGGGTGAGGTCGTAACCGGTCGCATCCTTGGTGGTGGCGCTACCGACGGTGATCAGTTCGCCGCGACCGGTGACCGCGACCAGGCCAAGGATGTTGTCGCGGCTGGTGCCGTATTTCACCGCACGCGGGCCGCCGGCATTGCAGGCCAGGTTGCCGCCAATGGTGCATTGCGCGGCACTGGCCGGGTCCGGTGGCCAGAACAGTGCGTGGGCTGCGAGCGCGGCCTGCAGGTCGGCATTGATGACGCCGGGTTCGACCACGGCATGCCGATCATCGGGATGGATCGCGACGATGCGCTGCATGCGCTCGAACGAGACCACGATGCCGCCCGAATACGGGATCACCGCACCGGTGCTGCTGGTGCCGGCGCCACGCGCGACGATCGCCACCCGATGCGCGCGGCACAGGCGGACCAGCGCCTGGACCTGCTCGCGATTGGCGGGGAATGCGACGCCGTCGGCGGGTGCGCTTCGCCTTGAGCTGTCGCTGCCGTAGATGCAACAGGTGTCGCTGTCGGTACGCCAGTCATCGCCCAGCAGCTCCGCGAGCGCAATGTCGAACGTGGCGGGCAACGGCTTGGGCATGCGGTCGATTCTAGAGCGCGAACGGCGGGCGGTCTTGACCTGGGGCAAGGAGTCGGGCGTGGCGGTTTCCATGCATTGCCGGCGCAGACGTCATGGCGAGCTGCGTCCGCGCGTTGGCGACGAATGCGCAAACGCATGCGTCAGCCAGCAATCCTGTGCAGCGCCGAGCCCTTGTGCATCGTGGCGTGGTCGGTCCTGGGGGGGCGACGCCGGCCCGCGCGCGCAAGCAGAAGCCCATAGTCGATGCCGGCATCGATCGCTCGCCCCGTATGATCGCGCTGTCCTCTTCCGGAAGTACCGATGGCATCGCCAACCCGCCCCACCATCCCGCGCACGGTCTGGGCGCTCGGCATCGTCAGTCTGTTCACCGACATGGGCTCGGAGATGGTGCACAGCCTGTTGCCGATATTGCTGGCGACCGGGTTTGGCGCCAGTGCATTGACGATCGGCCTGATCGAAGGCAGCGCCGAAGCGCTGGTGCTGGTGACCAAGGTCTTTTCCGGTTACCTGAGCGATGCATTGGGCAAGCGCAAACCGCTGGTGCTGCTGGGCTACGGGCTGGCCACCGTGGTCAAGCCGCTGTTCCCGCTGGCGACGTCGATTGCCGGCATCACCACCGCGCGCCTGCTGGACCGCCTGGGCAAGGGCATCCGTGGCGCACCACGCGATGCACTTGTTGCCGATGTGACGCCGATGGAAATACGCGGTGCTGCGTTTGGCTTGCGCCAGTCGATGGACACGGTGGGCGCAGTGCTGGGACCGCTGCTGGCGGTAGGGCTGTTGTGGCTTTGGCATGACAACATCCGCATGGTGTTGTGGGTCGCCGTGGTTCCCGGCTTGATCGCGGTCTTGCTGCTGGCGACGTTGGTGAAAGAGCCGGCGGATGCTGCCAAGCGCACCGCGCGCCTGCCGATTTCACGTGAAGGATTGTCACGCCTCGGTGGATCGTTCTGGCGCTTGGTCGCGTTGGGCGCACTGATCGCACTGGCCCGCTTCAGCGAGGCCTTCCTGGTCCTGCGCGCCTCCGAGCGCGGGCTGGCACTTACCTGGGTGCCCTTGGTGCTGGTGGTGATGAGCATCGTCTACTCGATCAGCGCCTACCCTGCGGGCGTGCTGAGCGACCGCATTCCACGCATTCGCGTGCTGGCGCTGGGAATGGCGCTGCTGGTGTTGGCCGACGTCGCATTGGCAAGTGCGCAGGACTGGCGCCTGGTGTTCGTCGGCATCGTCCTGTGGGGCCTGCACATGGGCATGAGCCAGGGCGTGCTGGCCTCGATGATCACCGACCGCGTGCCGAAGGAATATCGCGGCACTGCGTTCGGCGTATTCAATCTTGCGTCGGGCCTGGCGCTATTGTTCGCCAGCGGCGGCGCGGGCTTGCTGTGGGATTGGATCTCGCCGGCGGCGACCTTCTGGGCAGGCGCCGGCGTCTCGCTGGTGGCCACCGTGGCTTGCATGTTGATGCGGGCGACACCTGCCGCGGCCACACGAATACAAACCCGGTAGTTCCAAAGACTGCCGTTGAAGTTCCTGCCGTGTCGCCTTGTGGCCGCTCCAGGAAAACCCATGCAGGACTACCCGAAACGGCCTGTCTTCCCAGCTGCCCGGTCAGGGCGCGGGCTTTCCCGAGTCTGATCGCCTCGTCGGCGACGCGCGTCGATCAAGCAGCGCCGGCAGCAGGATGCCCAGCAGCAGGCCGGCGCTGCACCCCATGGCAACCCAGAACCCGATTTCGCCCGTGATCGAACCGACGACGGCGCCAGCCGCCACGCCCATCGTGAGGCCGATGCCGATGTGCTTGCCCTCCGCACGATTGGATAACTTGGCCATCACTTCTTCTCCGTTGAAGGGTTGTTCGTGTACACGCTGAAGTCGATGTCTCCCGGCTTGATGGCGTGCAGTACATAGCTGATCGACAAGGCGAAAATGGACTGGAAGTACAGGCTCATCAGTGGTGCGTCCAGGTTGTCCCGGTCGTAAATGCCTTGCCGTGACTGCCTACAACAGGTTCACCCGGAACTTGCGGCCCTTGATCTTGCCGGCACGCAGGCGCTCCAGCGCATTCCTGGCCTGCGCACGTGCGATGGCGACGTAGCTGCGCGTCGCATACACGTCGATCTTGCCGATGGCGTCCTTGTTGAGGCCGGCATCCCCAGTGAGCGCACCGACGATGTCGCCCGGGCGCAGCTTGTCGGTGCGGCCGGCATCGATGCGCAAGGTCGTCATCGCCGCCTGCGGCGCGTTGGCGGGCCTGCCTTCCAGCGGCAGGATGCGCTCGTAGCGGATCGGCTTGCCCTGGCGTTCTTCAACAAGGATCGCGCGGTTGCGTTCCGATGCCGCCACCAGGCTGATCGCCAGGCCATCGCGGCCGGCGCGCCCGGTACGCCCGATGCGGTGCAGGTAGGTGTCGGCATCGGTCGGGAGTTCATAGTTCACGACGGCGCCGATATCGTCGATGTCCAGCCCGCGCGCGGCCACGTCGCTGGCGACCAGCACGTTGCAGCTGCGGTTGGCGAAGCGCACCAGCACCTCGTCGCGGTCGCGCTGTTCCATCTCGCCGTGCAACGCCAGCGCGGTGAAGCCGTAGTGCGCCAGTGAGCCGACCACTTCCTCTGTGTCCTTGCGCATGTTGCAAAACACAACGGTCGATACAGGCTTGAACTGCATCAGCAGCGATGCAAGCAGCGGTGCGCGGCGGGCGGGTTCGGCCTCGAAGAAGCGTTCTTCGATGGTCGATGGCTTGGCGCCGCCATCGATGCTGACCTCAAGCGCGTCGCGCAGCATCGCGTTGCCGAGGGTGCGGATTGCGTCCGGGTAGGTCGCCGAGAACAGCAGCGATTGCCGCTCCTTCGGCGTGCGCTTGACCAGCGCGCGGATGTCGTCCTCGAAGCCCATGTCGAGCATCCGGTCGGCCTCGTCCAGCACCAGTGTGCGGATGCCGCGCAGGTTCAATGCATCCTTCTGCACCAGTTCCAGCACGCGGCCGGGCGTGCCGACCACCACGTGCGGGGCATGCGTGAGCGACGCCAGCTGCGGCGCCAGTGGAATACCGCCGCACAATACCGACAGCTTCAGATTGGGCACGCCGGTCGCGAGCTTGCGCAGGGCCTTGCCGACCTGGTCGGCCAGTTCGCGGGTCGGGCACAGCACCAGCGCCTGGGGGCCGCTGGCGGTGGCGTCGATCTTCTGCAGCAGGCCCAGCCCGAACGCGGCGGTCTTGCCGCTGCCGGTGGGCGCCTGTGCGATCAGGTCGCGGCCCTCCAGGATCGCGGGCAGGGCCTGCGCCTGGATCGGCGTCATTTCGGTGTAACCGAGGGCATCGAGACCGGGCAGCAGGGTCGGATCGAGTGCGAGCGAGGCGAACGGGATGGCGGAAGTCATCGCCCATGATCGCAGCTGGGCGGCAAGCCTGCTTGATTGCGAGGGGTAGTGCGACGGGTAGACTGGCCCGCCCGACCTGCGGAGCGCCCCATGTCCCAGCCCAAGCCGATGCAGGCCCGCTATCACCAGCGTGGCCCGGTACCGCAGGACGTGATCGCGGCCGAGCCGTTCGAGTTGCCCGCGCTGCAGTCCGGACAGGCGCTGGTGGCGGTGGTGGCGGCCTCGATCAATCCCTCCGACGTGCTGACCCTGACCGGCGAGTACGGCATGTTGCCGCCGTTGCCGGCGGTGGGCGGCAACGAGGGTGTCGGCCGCGTGCTTGAAGTGGGCGCCCGATGTCACCGGGCTTGCCGCCGGGCAACTGGTGTTGCTGCCGGTCGGCTGCGGCACCTGGACCACCCATGTGATCGCCTCTGCATCGAGCTTGCTGCCGTTGCCGGCAGGCGCCGATCCGCGCCAGCTGGCGATGCTGACGGTCAATCCGCCGACCGCGTCGTTGTTGCTCAGCGAGTTCGCCGACCTCAAGGCGGGTGACTGGGTGGTGCAGAACGCGGCCAATTCCGCGGTCGGCGGCTATCTGGTGCAACTGGCCAAGGCGCGTGGACTGCGCACGGTCAACGTGGTGCGCCGCGAATCGGCATGCCAGGCGGTGCGCGACCTCGGTGCGGATGTCGTGTTGGTCGATGGCGATGACCTCGCCACGCGGGTGAAGGAAGCGACCGGGGGCGCGAAAATCGCGCTCGGCATCGATGCCGTCGGCGGACTTGCCACCGAGCGGCTGGCGCAAGCCGTGATGTCGGGCGGCTTGATCGTGAACTACGGCGCGATGAGCGGCGAGCCGTGTGCGATCTCGCCGGGCTCGCTGATCTTTCGCGGCATCCGCCTGCACGGTTTCTGGCTTGCGCACTGGTTCAAGACCGCAACGCCCGAAGCGCGCAACGGCCTGTTCGGCGAACTGGTGCGGCTGATCGCGACGGGCGCCTTGCATGCGCGCATCCAGGCAACCTATGGCATCGACGAGATCAAGGCCGCGATCGAAGCGGCGGCCTCGGGCGAACGTGACGGCAAGATCGTGTTGCTGCCGAACGGCGACCCCGGCGCGCCTTGATTGCATTTATGTTGCGCATGACGCAACTGCCTGCGGCGACTTATCTGGTGCGCACGAGCGGCCTGCTTGCCTGCGTCGCGATGCTGGCGCTGGCGGCGTGCGCGCCGCAGCGCACGCCGGAAGACGTGCGTGCGGAACTGTTGCGCAAGCTGCCGGTGTCGCTGGCCGACCGCGCGGGCTGGGCGCGCGATATCCAGGCCGCGTTTGCCGCGCAGGACATCCAGCCCAGCAGTGAAAACCTGTGCGCGGCGCTGGCGGTGATCGAACAGGAATCGACCTATCGGGTCGATCCGCCGGTACCGGGCCTGCCCGGCATTGCGCGACGGGAAATCGATCGTCGCGCGGCAGCCCTGCATGTCCCGCAACTGGTGGTCGAAGCCGCGCTCAAGCTGCGTTCGCCGGATGGCCGCACCTTTGCCGAACGCATCGCCGCCTTGCGGACCGAACAGGAACTGTCGGCCCTGTTCGAGGAATTGGCCGGGCGTGTCCCGATGGGCCAGCGCCTGTTCGGGCGATTCAACCCGGTCCGCACCGGCGGGCCGATGCAGGTGCGGATCGACTTCGCCGCACGCCATGCGCGCGGCTATCCGTATCCGGTGGATGGTTCGATGCGGCGCGAAGTGTTCAGCCGCCGTGGCGGGCTGTACTTCGGCATCAAGCACCTGCTGGATTATCCGGCCGATTACACGTCCCTGCGCTATCGCTTCGCCGACTTCAATGCCGGCTGGTACGCCAGCCGCAACGCGGCCTTCCAGCGTGCGGCCGGCATCGCCAGCGGCACGCGCGTGGTGGGCGATGGCGACTTGCTCAAGCCCGGCGCAGCCCTGGCTTCACCCGGCGCCACCGAGCGCGCACTGCGCAGCATCGGCGCCCGCCTGGGGATGGATGACGCCGCGATCCGAGGCGAGCTGCAACGCGGTGACCAGGCCGCTTTCGCCAACACCAGCCTCTACCGGCGGGTCTTCGCGATCGCCGATGCCAAGGGCAGCGGCAACCCGGTGCCGCGCGCACTGCTGCCGCAGATCGAGCTGGACAGTCCCAAGATCAACCGGAAGCTGACCACGGCCTGGTTCGCAGGTCGGGTCGAAGCGCGCTGGAACGCCTGCATGGCGCGTTGACGCGCGCGCCGGATTCAGCGATTGACTTCGAACACGGGCGTGAATCCGCCATAGATCATGCGCGCGCCATCGAACGGCATCGGCGCATTCTCCGGGCTGAAGCGCGGGTCTTGCATCGCTGCCTCCATGCCGGTATCACGGGTGGCCTTGTCCGGCCATTCGATCCACGAAAACACCACGCTCTCGTCGTCGGTGGCCGCGACGGCACGGTAGAAGTCCGTCTGCTTGCCGTGTGCCACGTCGTCGCCCCAGCATTCAACGATGCGGATGGCACCGAACTCCATGAACAGCGAATCCATTTCGCGCGCATGTTCGATGAAACTGTCCTTGTTGGCGTTGGGTACCGCAATCACGAAACCGTCGATGTAAGCCATGTCGAACTCCCGTTGGATTGGCGTGGATGCATTGTGATCCACATGCGGTGCGACGAGCCACCGGGGCGCAATTCGACCGCAAGCGGACATCATGGCCATGGACGTTTCCCGTTTCGTCGGCGCGCTCGGGTGCCTTGGTGCCGTTCATCGCCGGTTATATGCCCGGCTACGTGCACGCACTAGACTTGGACGGTCCCCATTGTGGTCCGGTTGATGTCACCTCGTTGGATTCCACTCGCTCTGTGCCTGGTGGCGAGCGCCTGCACGCAACAACCTGCCCCCCAGACCAGCGCCAATGCCGACACCACCGAGCCGGCAGGGGCGGTGCAGCGCAAGCCGCAATCCGACATCGACTGGTCGCCCATGCGCCTGGAAGCGGGTGATGCATGGATCGACTGCAGCGCCGACTACCTTGCCGGTGAAGGCCGGCCGGTGCTGTCGCTTGCCTACATCGACCTGCGCCAGGCCGTGCAGGATTGCCGAGCGACGGGCCTGCTGCGGCTGCGCTACGACGGCAAGATCACCATGAGTTTTGCCGCGCTTGCCGAGCGCCTGGGCCGGGTGGCCGGCGACCTTGGCATCGGCAAGCGCATCCTCGACATCAGGTCCGCCGGTGGCAGCGTGGAATCGGCGATCCGGGCCGGTGATGCCATCGGCGAGAACGACTGGACGATCTGGGTGCGCAGTGACTCGATTTGCCACAGCGCCTGCGTGCTGCTGCTGGCGGCGGGCGACATGCGCGTGATTGCCGGACCGGTGGGCATCCACCGGATGGTGCGGGTGGGCTCGTCGGCGACCTCGCGCAAGGAACTTGGCGAAGAGCTGCGCCGGGTCAGCGACGAACTGCTCAATTACCTGGAGCGCAATGGGGCTTCCAACGAGGTCTATAACCTGATGACCACGGTGCCCAACCGCACCCTGCACCTGTTGAGCGACGACGAACTCGACCGCTATGGCCTGTCCGGCGCGAACGCGGTGGAGGACGACCTCAACCGGATCCGCCTGGCGCGTCGCTGCGGCAATGATTTCGTGCGGCGTCGCGATGCATTCCGTCGTGCCTACGAGGCCCAATGCATCGCCGACGAACCTGGCGAGGATCAGGACGTGGCCGACATCAACGCCTGCGGCCTCGGGTTGCGCGAGCGTTTCGGCTTCCCCGACACGCGTTGCCCGAACGACAGTCCGATGGCCGAACTCGATGGCGCGATCCTGGCGATGCCGGATATCCCGGAAAACGAGGGCGAAGCGCTGGCGGATGGTGTGCCTGCAGCATCGAAGACCGCGCCTGTCGCATCCCTGGATCCACAAGCAGCGCAGGAAGACAAGGCAGCTGCCGTTGCGGATGACGCCAGCCGCTGACGGCATCCCGGAGGTGTCGCGTCAGTCTTGCTCGAAGCGCTGCACTTCCTGCAGTTGCGCGATCGCCTCGCGCAGGCTGCTGCCGGTCAGGCTGTCGTCCATGATCCGGCCGAAGTGGGCGCGCTCCGGGCGGCGTACCCAGCGATGGAGCTGGAACGTGAGCAGCAGGCCCAGCACACCCACACCCAGGCCACCCCAGACCATCAGTGGCGCCCGCGCCAGCAGGTCGACATCGCCCAGTCCGGCCAGCACCATCAGCAACAGCACCCACAGGAACCACCACGGCAGGCCGCAGATCATGCCGCTGCGGACGTAGAGCGTGCGGGTGCGCGCAAGCTGCTTCTGGATCTCGACGACCGGCGCGGAATGGTCGATCTTGGCGAGCTGCCCCAGGACCACCCCGGCACCGATGATCGTGAGGACACCGTAAGCGTGCAGCGCCACCCCGGCGACGATCACCGACGCAAACGCGGGCTTGCTCATCCACAGCAGGACGGCCAACAGGATGGCCGGTACGCCAAGCAACAGGATCTGCGCGATCTGCCCCCAGAACAGGGGACGCAGGCTGCTGCGGGTCTTGGCCAGGGTGCGTTCGCGCAACTCGTGAAGCTTGAGTGCATTGTTGAGTTGCAGCCGCTGGTCAAGGGTTTGCCAGGCGGACTTGAAGTCGTCGAGTTCCATCGTGATATCCATGTGTGTGCTCAGAGTTCGTTGCGGATGCGCAGTTTCAGGCGCCCGATCTTGGTGGAGACATTGCTTTCGCTGATGCCGAGGATGTCGGCGATCTCGCTTTGCTGGCGTTCTTCCAGGTAAAGCAGGAGCAGGGCGCGATCCAGAGGGGCTTGCCGCGCGATGAATTGCTGCAACAGGCGCAGCTGTTGCTCGGTTTCGGGGTTGGCGGCGTTGGTGTCGGCGATGTCGTGCAAGCCGTCATCCAGCGGGACCGCGTCATGGCGCAGGCGCACGCTCTTGCTGCGTACCTGTGAGATCGCCACGTTCAGTGCGATTCTGTACATCCAGGTGGTGGCACTGCGCGTGGGGTCGTACCTGGGCCATGCCCGCCATAGTTGGGCGGCGATTTCCTGCGCCAGGTCGGCGCGGTCTTCGCTTCCGCGCGCATAGGTGTTGGCAACCTTGAAGACGATGCCGACATGTCGCTGCAGCAGGTCGCTGAATGCGTGGTGGGCCTCACTGGCGTTCGCGCCGGCGGTCATCGTGGCGGTCGTGGTTGCGGAAAGGTGGGCGGGACGATCCATCTGCTGCGTGCGATCCAGGTGGCGGGCGCGTCATCTGCGCCCCTCAACCACATGATTCGCGGCAGCGACGGGAATCTCACACGCATCGAACAAAAAATCGGCGCTGGCTTAGCGGCCACCACCGCCGCCACCACCACCACCACCACCCGAAGAGCCGCCACCACCGGAACCCGACGAGCTGCCGGGCGGCGAGGACGACGACGCGATCTGCGAACTCAGGCTGTTGCCGACCGCCTTGCTCAGGCTGCCCAGGCTGTCGATGCCGCCGCCGCGATACCACGCGATGCCCGCCGTGGCCGCCGCGGCGGCGGCCGCGCCCACCGCGAGGGTGAACTTGTCGGTCCACGCATCCTCGACTTCCAGTGCCACCGCGTACGGCAGCAGGAATTCGTAGCGCTTCGCATCGAGCACGGGCGGTGCATCCGGACCGGGCATGCTCGCCAATTCGTCGCGTTCGGCGACCGTGAGATAGCGCTTCAGGCCTTCGATCTCGTCGAGCATCTTGCGGCCTTCCGGGGTGGGTGCGCGCACCAGCCTTCCGAACGTGATCAGCATGAATATCATCAGCACGAGGACGGCGATGATCGCGGGTACGCCGCTGCCGCCGGCCACCACCAACGATGCGATGGCCGTCAACACGAAGATGAGCGCCGCCAGGCCCACGCTGCCGCCATTGAGCTTGAACATCGTGCCGGCGTACTGCTTCGACAGTGCCTTGGTGTGGCCGGCCTGCGCCGCCTGCATGGTGCTGGCATTGGTGTTCTTCAGCACCAGCGGGCTGCCGCTCGCGAAGATCCTGGCGAGCAGCACCTGCTGCGATTGCGGCAGGCTTCCGGGGTCTTGCCCGGGTTCGCGCACCAGTGTCCACTCGTCCTTGAGCAGGCCCTTGTCGCGCTCGATGCGCAGGAATCCGGCCACGGCCAGGGCCAGCACATCGGCGGAAAACGCGCGATTGTCGTGGCCCATGCGCTGGATGAAGCGCAGTGCCGCCGGTGAATAACCCTGCGGCGGATCGTAGCGGGCGATCACGATGCCCGGGTTCGGGTCGCGGCCGATCGCGCTCCATCGACGCACGCAGAACACCAGCAGCAGCAACAGCCCGGCCAGTGCAACCAGCACGCCACGGTTGTCCTTCAGCAGCCACATGCCCCGCTGCGCGCGGCTGGGTTCGGGCACGAGTCCCTTGGGGAAACTCAGGACGATGGTCAGGCCTTCATGCGGCGCCAGCGGCCGGGTCAGCTGCCAGTGCGCCTGTCCGGGTGCTGGCACGGTCGCGATGTAATCCTGTTGCTTGCTGCCATCCGGACCGGTATAGCCTTCGGCCGTCAATTGATCGACCGGCACCGGTTGCGGCAGGCGCACATCGACGCTGCCCGATTCGATGCTGAAGTCCCAGCCCAGGCCGATGGCGTTCCAGTACAGCTCGTCGTGGTCGGCGAAGAACCCGAGTTGGCGGGTCGTGCGGTAGTGCAGGGTGTAGGTGTATTCGGCCGGCACCGGGAGCAAGTCGTCGTTGCCGGTGTTGATGCGCACGCCGTTGGATTGGTTCTCGGTGAACCATGGCTCGGTCTTGCCATCGCGCAGGACTTCGACGACCTGCAGGTCGACCACCACGTTGTTGCCGTAGCGATCCTTGTAGCGGGTCGGGAAATCGCGGTAGATGCCGCGGCGGATATTGCCGCCCTCGGCGCGGACCCTGATCCGTTCACTGACCTCCAGGCTACCGTCGCTGTTGACCTGCAACTGGCTGTCGTAACTCAGGATGCGTTCTTGCGCGAACGCCGGTGCGGCAGGCAGCAGGAGCAAGGTGCTGGCGATGACCAGCGCGAATACGGAATTGCAGGCGAGGCGGGTCATCAGGTTCATGGGTTCAACTCCAGCTTGATCGCGGTACGACTGTCGGCTTCGGCCTGGAAGAACGCGACATCGGTGAAGCCGCCCGTCTTCGCCACCAGCAGGTCGGGAAAACGTTGCATGCCGTCGTTGTAGTCGCGCACTGCGCCGTTGTAGAAGCGCCGTGCGTACTGCAGCTGCTCCTCGACCTTGACCAGTTCGCCTTGCAGTTGCGCGAAGTTCTGGTTGGCCTTGAGGTCCGGATACGCCTCCTTCAGCGCGATCAGGCGGCCGAGCGCCTGCTCCAGCGAGGCTTCCACTTCGCCGATCTGGCTGGGTTGCTTCAGCGCCATGGCCTGGCTGCGCAGTTCGGTCACTGCCTGCAGGGTGGCCGCTTCATGCCCGGCATAGGCCTGCACCACGTTGACCAGTTGCGGCACCAGGTCGTGCCGGCGCTGCAGTTGCACGTCGATGTCGGCCCATGCGGTGCGCTGTTGGTTGCGCAGGCGCACCAGGCGGTTGAAGGCGAATACGCCCCAGGCGAACAGGGCAATCAGTGCAAACAGGGCCAGCAACATCGGGCAGTCTCCGCAAACGGCATGCACCGATGGTAACGGTCAAACCGGCGTGCGCAGGCCGCGCGGCAGGGTCGGGCGAAATCCGTGCCTAGACTGGACTGCCCACCCGGATCTCGACATCGCCCATCCGCACGCGTTGCCCGGCGCGGATCTTGGCGGTCTTGCGCAGTTCCTGGGTGCCGTCGACGCAGACCTCGCCAGTGGCCACCAGTGCCTTGCCGGCGCCGCCGCTGTCGCACAGACCGACCAGCTTCAACAGTTGGTTGAGTTCGACGAACTCGTGGTCAAGCTGGAACTCGATCTGCTGCATGTCGGCTTCGATGTGGCGGGGAGGCGGTGTCGAATGTACCCGAACGCCAAGGCGCGCGCGGGGAGCCGCCAGTCAATCGTGTTCGATCAGCGGCCCTTGTAGAGCTGCGGGAACAGTTGCTTGAGGTGCACGAGTTTTGGCGCATCGTTGTAGACGATGTACGGCTCGTCCGGATGCAGCCGCAGGTAATCCTGGTGGTAGGCCTCTGCCGGGTAGAAGGCCTTGAGCGGCGACACCCGGGTGACGATGGGCCCACCGAAGGATCTCGCCGCGGTCAATTGGGCGATATACGCACGGGCGAGTTTTTGCTGTTCCGGGCTGGCGGCAAAGATCTCGGAGCGGTATTGCGGCCCCACATCCGGCGCCTGCCGGTTGAGCTGGGTCGGATCATGGGCTACCGAGAAGTACACCTTCAGCAACTGGCCATAGCTCACCACCCCGGGATCGTAGACGACCCGCACGGCTTCTGCGTGGCCGGTCTTGCCGGTGCCGATGAGTGCGTAGCGCGCGGTCATCGCGCTGCCACCGGAATAGCCGGACACGGCCGTCTTGACGCCCTTGACGTGCTCGAACACCGCCTCGACGCCCCAGAAGCAGCCACCGGCGAATACCGCCACCTGGTCCTTGCCGGCGGCGAGTGGTGCATCGAGCCTGGCGTCCGGCAATACGACCGGCTTGTTGCGGGCACCGGCCATGCTGCAGGCGCCCACCAGGGCGACCAGTGCAATGGCGAGCGTGCTGCGACGGATGCCGTTCATGCGGTTTCCTCGATGGCGTGCCTGCTGTTCGGAGCACCCGCTCATGCGGGAGTGAAACGCAGCGCTGCAGAATTCATGCAGTAGCGAAGGCCGGTCGGTTTCGGGCCGTCGTTGAAGACATGGCCCAGGTGCGCTTCGCAGCGCGTGCAGCGGATCTCGGTGCGCAGCATGCCAAGCGTGCGGTCGCTGTCCTCGATCACGTTTTCCCGGGCGATCGGCTGCCAGTAGCTCGGCCATCCGGTGCCGGATTCGAATTTGGTCGCCGAGTCGAACAGTGCGGTATCGCAGCAGAGGCAGCGGAACACGCCCTTGCGGTGTTCCTTCAGCAGCGGGCCGGTGAACGCGCGTTCGGTCCCGCCACGCCGGGCAACCTGGTAGGACAGCGGCGGCAGCTGCTGCCGCCATGCGGCATCCGATTTGACCAGGCGCTCGACGGTGACCGTGCGCAGGCGCTCGCCGGCATTGGAGAACTCGACGACGGTGACCTTGCCCGCCGCCGCCATGCCTGGCGTGGCTGTGGCATCGCTGCTGCGACTGCAGCCCAGCGCCAGGCCGGCAACCGCCAGCGAACAGGTGGAAACGAACGAACGGCGCGAAAGTGCGGTATCGGTGCGTACCGATGAGGTCCTGAAGATGTCCATGTCGATTGATTCGCCCGGGTGCATGCAAGGGTTACGTTGCACGTTCCCGCATGGATGCATGGTGAACCGCGTTTGCGCCCGGCCATTTTTCCGCGCGACGGGCTGCATGGCGATGCCGGAATGGCTCATTGCAGCGGTGGGGGTATGCTCGCCTCCCGTTTGACCGAATCAGGAGACCGCGATGCTTGCCTATGCCACCTTGGGAACCCGCGACATGGACAAGGCCGCAGCCTTCTATGACGAAGTGCTCGGCGTACTCGGTGCCAGGCGCTTCATGGAAGAAGCCGGCTATTTCATCGCCTGGGGCAATTCGCAGGAGGGCGCTGGCCTGGGGATCACCTATCCGTTCGACAAGCAGCCCGCCACGGTCGGCAACGGCACCATGGTGGCGCTGGGTGCCAGCAGCCGCGAACAGGTCGACGCGGTCTACAACAAGGCGATCGGATTGGGCGGTACCGATGAAGGTGGGCCGGGGCAGCGTTCGCCCGGCTTCTATGCGGCCTATTTCCGGGACCTGGACGGCAACAAGCTCAACGTCTGTTTCATGGGCGAGTAGCGCGCCCGCGAGCGTCAGGGCAGCGGCACCCGCGCCTTCGCGCCGTTGCTTTCCACCACCACGCCGGCACGTTCGATCGCAACCACCGTGATTCCGCCGTAACGATCGCCCTCGGCCATGCGCTGGCCATTGAGGATCACGAAGCGCCGGGATGGCACGTCATCCCACATGTGCATGCTCAACCTGATCGGCGGCAGCATCGACGTGTCATTGCTGATGTCGCTGGCGGATGGCGGCGGTGGCGGAGGCGGAGGCGGAAGCGGGCGTACCGGAACCGGCTGGGCTGGCATCGGCCGCGCCGCCGCGATTGCGGTGGAGGCGGCTTCCGGCGCAGGCGTGGAGGGTGCCTGCACGGCGACGGCCGGCGTGGGTATAACAGGCGCCTGAATCGCGGGTGCGGCGGGCTTCGGTTCGATGCGGGGGATCAATGCGGGAGCCGGCGCGTCTTGAGCCAGCGTCGTGCCCGCGGCTTCGATGGCGGGTGCTGGCGAAGCGGTATCCGCAGGCTCACGGGTGGCCCACCAGCCGGCCAGCATCAGCAGTACGGCGACTGCCAGCGCCGGTGGCAGCCACGCGACCAGCGCGCGCGGGCGTGAGGCAGGCGGCGGTGGCAGTTCCATCGCCACGTCCGGGGCCAGGCCACGGCGACGTTCGGCTTCTGATTTGCGCAGGGCTTCCAGGATCAGTGACATCGGCTCAATCCAGGACGCGCAGCAGGCGAGGGCCGGGCAGTTCGCTGGCCAGCGACATCAAGGTCAGTGGCCCGGCAATGCCGTCCGCCGGCAATCCGCGCGCCTGTTGCACGGTCTTGATCGCGGCGCGCAGGGTGTCGTCATACGGTGCGCCGGAGGCTGCGCTGGCGCCAGGCAGGACTTGTTGACGTACCCAGTCCACTGCCGGACCGCTGCTGTCCAGTCGGGGCGTCGATGCCAGCATCGCCGGGCCGCGCCACAGGCTGGCATAGCGGCCATTCCAGCGCGCCAGCAAGTGCACCCGGTCGATGTCCAGGGTGCGCTCGCCGATGTGGAGGCGCGCGCGCCGTGCATCCGCGCCGACCAGCAGCGCCCAGGCCTGGGTGCCGCCGTCGTGCAGGTGCAGCAGCGCTGGACGGTCGAGCGCCAGCAAGGTGTCGAGGCTGGCACTGCCCTGGACGCAGTGGATTTCGGGGTTCGCGGCTGCGCTGCAAGGGCCGGCCGGATCGACGGTAATGCTGCTTGCGGGCAGCTGCCATAACGCCAGCATCGCCTGCCAGGCCGGCAACGGGGTGTCGCCGCTGGCGCCGATCAACCGGGTCAAGCCGACGGCATCGATCCTGTCGATGGGTGTGGACGCGTGGCCCGGCATCGGAGCGGTTACCGGCTTGCCGGATGCAGACACCGCCGGTGCCGATGTTGGTTCCGGATCCGGTGGACCGCGGAACTGGGAAGCGGTGAGCGCCGCGATCGCAAGCACGCCGGTGGCGGCCAACCACGGCCGCCACGCGAGGTTCGCCGTGGGTGGCAATACTTCATTGGCCGCGGCATCGACCAGTCGGGCATCAATCGCGGCGGCATCGCGCGCATAACCGGCCAACAGGGCGCGTTCGGCGATCACGTTGAGCAGGCGCGGAACCCCGCCGGCACGCGCATGCAGGCGTTGCACCGCCTTGGCGGTGAACGGGAAGCGTGTCCCGCCGGCGACCCGCCAGCGGTGGCGCAGGTAGGCCTCGGTGCCGCGCGCATCCAGCGGGGTCAGGTGGTAGCGCGCGGTGATGCGCTGGGCCAGCTGGCGCAGGTCCGGGCGCGCCAGCATGTCGCGCAGTTCGGGCTGGCCCAGCAGCAGGATCTGCAGCAGCTTCTGGGTGTGGGTTTCCAGGTTGGTCAGCAGGCGGACCTGTTCCAGCGCGTCGGCCGGCAGGTTCTGCGCCTCGTCGATCAGCACCACGACCCGCAGGCCCTGCGCATAGGCTTCCAGCAGGTAGGCGTTGAGCGCATCGACCAGCGACTTGCTGCTGCCGCGGCGGCCTTCGATGTCGATGTGCAGTTCTTCGCAGATTGTCTCCAGCAGCTCCACCGCGTCCTGGCGCGGATTGAGCACCAGGGCGATGCGGGTGTCGGACGGGAGTTGTTCCAGCAGCAGCCGGCTCAGCGTGGTCTTGCCGGTGCCGACCTCGCCCGTGAGTTGCACGAAGCCGCCGCTGCCGCCCTTGTCGACGCCGAACAGCAGGTGCGCCAACGCATCGCGGTGGCGTTCGCTGAGGTGCACGAAACGCGGGTCCGGCGTGATCGAGAACGGGGCTTCGTGCAGGCCGTAGTAGCCGAGATACATGCGCAGGCAGCAGGCTGGGAAGGCGCTAGCCTGCCATGTAAGCCGCATTCGCGCGACCCGGAGCGCGTATCGGCACGCGGTTCGATGCGCGGTTCAGTCGACGAACTGCTTGGCTTCGCTCACGCCCAGGACTTCGGGATGCTCCTGCGCAGGCACTTGCGTGCGCCCGCGTGCCAGCAGGCCCTGCGCGAACACCACGCCGAGGATGATCGCCACGCCGGCGTAGAAGCGCGCGCTCAGGTCGTGTTGCTCGCCGAAGATGATGGCCGCCAGCACGATGGCGTAGATCGGCTCCAGGTTCACCGACAGTTGCGCGGTGAACGCGCTCAGGTGGCGCAGCGCGACCAGGCAGAGCGCAAACGGGAACAGCGTGCAGGCCAGTGACAGCAGCAACAGCCAGGCGCCGTCGGTTGCGGAAGGCAGCACCAGCAGCGGCCCGGCGAATGCCGGCACCAGCAGCGGCATCAGGGGCGCCAGCAGGGTCAAGGTGATCGTGCCGGCGCCGAGCTCCAGCGCAGTCACCGTCAGTGGGTCGCCGGCTTCGACCATGCGCTTGTTGAGGGTACCGAACAGCGCCACGAAGAACGCCGACGCCACCCCGGCCACGATGCCCGCATGCATCCCCGCCGGCACGCCGCCGACCACCAGCCAGATCCCCGGCAGCGAGGCCAGCCCCAGCAACAGGTCGCGCGGCTGGAAGCGCTGGCGGGTCAGCAGCGGCTCGACCAGCGCGGTCATCGGCGTCGCAAAGGCGATGCAGGTGGCGGCGACCGATGCATTGGACAGCTTGATCGCGCCATAGAACGTCAGCCAGTGCAACGCGACCAATGCGCCGATGCCGGCATACGCCCAGCGCACCCGCACAGGCATGTCGCGCACGCCGCGCCAGACCCGCGGCACCAACGCCAGCACGGCGACCACGATCAGCATCCGCCACCACACCAGCGGCAATGCCGGCAGCGAGATGAGCTTGCCCAGGATCGCGGTGAAGCCCCACAGCACCACGCACAAGTGGATCTGCCAGAGCGCCTTGCTGGTGTTGTTGGTCGCCATCCGCGCATTATTGCCGAGGTCGCCCTGCGGGAACCGCCATGAGCCGCGCCAACCTCGACCATGTCCACGACCTGTTTTCCGCCTTCGCCCCGATCACCACGCGGGCGATGTTTGGTGGCCATGGGGTATACCGGGATGGCGTGATCGTCGGCATCGTCATCGATGACGTGCTGTACCTGAAGGTGGACGAGGTAACCCGCGCCACGTTCGAAGCGGCCGGCTGTGCGCCCTTCCTGTACGAGGCGAAAGGCAAGTCGATCCCGATGAGCTACTGGAACGTGCCCGACGAAGCGCTTGATTCGCCGCAGGAGTTCCGGCCATGGGCGCAGCTTGCGTGGGAAGCCGCATGGCGCAAGCCGGTAGCGAAGAAGACGAAGACGTCGACAAGACCGGCGCGAAAGGATGTCGACAAGCCTGCCCAGGGTTGATTTTCCGAATCTGGGTTGATTGAGAGCCCGCGCCCACCATGACCGATGGCGCATCGCCGCCACGCATGGCTGCGGCATACTCGGCGCTTCATCCTGGAGGCAAACATGCGCATCACCACGCTTGCATTGGCGGTTGGACTCACCCTTGCGGTCGCGATGCCGCTGCAGGCGCAACAGTCCGCGACGGCGCCGCCGATCCGCATCGACGACACCATGGCGCCGCTGCCGCGACCGACTCCGGATGCCGCGCAGCTGCGCGCGTTCGATGCGTACGTCGATGCAGTGCGCAAGCAGTTCGATGTACCCGGCATCGCGGTGGCCATCGTGCAGGACGGCAAGGTCATCATGGAACGCGGCTATGGCCCGCGCGAGATGGGCAAGCCGGGCGCGGTCGATGCGCACACCATGTTTGCCATCGCCTCCAATACCAAGGCGTTTACCGCGGCATCGCTGAACATGCTGCAGGACGACGGCAAGCTGAAGCTGACCGATCGCGTCATCGACCACCTGCCGTGGTTCCGCATGTCCGATCCATACGTCACCCACGAAATGCGCATTCGCGACCTGCTTGCGCACCGCAGCGGATTGAGCCTGGGCGCGGGCGACCTGCTGTATTGGCCGACCACGACGTATTCCACGCGTGAAGTCGCCGAGCGGCTCAAGGACGTGCCATTGACCGGCGGTTTCCGCGAGCAGTACGCCTACGACAACATTCTGTTCGGCGTGGCCCAACTGGTGGTCGAACAGGCCTCGGGCCTGCCATTCAAGCAGTTCCTGCAGACCCGCATCCTGCAGCCGCTGGGGATGGACGAAACCCGCTACAACAGCGACGACCTCAAGTCCGGCGACAACGTGGCGACAGGCCATGCGCGTTATGATTTCAAGGATCTGCGGCCGGTCGGGGTGACCAGCTGGCGCAACGTCTCGGGCGCCGGCGGGTTGTATTCAAGCGTGCACGACCTGGCCAAATGGATGAACCTGCAACTGGCAGGCGGCGTGCTGTCCGGGGAAGGCGATTCCGCCAAGCGGCTGTTCAGCGCCGCGCGCCAGCGCGAGATGTGGACGATGCTGACCCCGATCCCGGTCGGCAAGCCGTCGGTGCCGGAACTCGCACCCGCAGTGCCGAATTATTACGGCTACGGCCAGGGCTGGAACCTGTCCGATTACGGCGGCAACCGCATGGTCTGGCACACCGGCGGCTGGCCGGGCCAGGTCTCGCGATTGACGCTGCTGCCGGACAGGCGAATCGGCGTGATCGTGCTGACCAGCGCCGAGCTGGGCGTTGCCTTCAATGCGGTGACCTACCGCGCGCTGGACATGATGCTGGGACGCAGCGGCACCGACTGGCTGGCGGCCTACGGCAAGGCGTACGCCAAGTCGCAAGCCGATGCGGATGATTCCTGGCAGAAGCACGTCGCCAAGCGCGACGCCGGCAGCAAGCCGTCGCTGGCGCTGGCGAAATACGCCGGCACCTATCGCGATCCGTGGTATGGCGATGTCGTGGTCCGCCAGGGCAGCACGGGGCTGGAAATGCAGTTCAGCAAGACCGCCGAATTGCTGGGCGACATCAGCCACTGGCAGCACGACACCTTCATCGTGCGCTGGCGCGACCGCAGCCTGAACGCCGATGCGTTCGTGAACTTCAGCCTGGATGCGGACGGCGCGATCCGTGAAATGCGGATCGAGCCGGTGTCGCCGCTGACCGACTTCAGCTTCGATTTCCAGGACCTGCGGCTGGTGCCGGTGAAGGCGCCAGCGAAGCCGTAGTGGTGGTTGACGGTGGCCGTTCGAACTTATCGAACCTTGCGGCCGTTCCCGCTTTCGCGGGGATGGCGGCAGGCATTCAGTCGTTGCCCAGGCGGGCTGGCCTGGCGTGCCAGCCCTTGCTGATCGTCAGTTGGAATGGGCTTCGGCTTCGGCCGCTTCGGCGCGGGTGCCGGGTTTGGCGCGGTGGCGGGGGATGCCCTGTTCGTCCAGCAGGGCCTCGACACGGTTGAACACTTCCGCGCGCGAGAACGGCTTCTTCATGAAATCGTCGGCGCCGATGCGCTGCACGTAGAACTGCTCGGTCGCCTGCGCGTTGCCGCTGATCATGATGATCGGCAGGTCCTTGGTGATCGGATCACGACGCAGCGTGCGCAGGGCGCGGAAACCGTCCATGCCCGGCAGCACGATGTCCAGGAAGATCAGGTCGGGGACTTCGCGGCGGGCGATTTCGATGCCGCTTTCCGCGTCGAAGGCCTCCAGTACCTTCAACTGGTTCTGCTGCAGCATGCGCTTGAGCAAGGCGACAATCGTCGGTGAGTCATCGATCACCAGTACCCGCGTGCCTGCACGGGCCTTGCGGCGAATACGATCGCGGCGCTCGGGACCGTCACGATCCGCTTCGTCCGCCAACACCGCGCCATCATGCGTTGGCGCCGAGGATTCGGGCGGAGCAGCGACCACAACGTCAGCGGCCGGTGCTGGACCCGGTTTGACCGTCACAGGCGTTGCAGCGGTTGCCGCGAGCGTGGCCTCGGCAGGTGTCGCCACCGGTGCGCGGACGGCTGCAGGGGCTGTGGGTGCAGCAGGCATGGGCGCTGCAGCCGCAGGCGCGTTCTTGCGCTTCAGGAAATCAAAGAAAGCCACGTCGCGTTCCCCCTTTCACATGCCGTGAGCCAAGGGGGATTCTAGTCTGCCGAGGCATTTTCTGCCCGGATCAGCGGCGCGCGTGCATGTCCTGGGCAAGCGACTGCATGCCGAACAGGCGGGCGATCCGGCCCCAGGCCAGGGCCGCCGTGATAGCGAAACCCGCCAGCATCGCCAGCGTGAAACCGAACCCGGTGCTGGCATCCAGGCGCTGGCGCAGGGCAACCAGCACCAGGGCCAGCAGCAGGCTGGCCACGGTTGTCACCAGGTAGACGGAGAGCACAGCGAGGGGGCGGCGGCGCAGCAGGCGGAAGCCGCGCCACCAGGCCTTCAGTGCGGAGCGCAGGCGGCCATCGGCCGCCAGCCAGCCGCGACCGGCTTCGAGGCTGGCATGCGCGAGTACCCACAGGATGCCGCCTACAACGTAGGCGATGATGCGACCTGTTTTCAATTCCGAGGCCAGCACCGCGTTCTCGTTGGCCGATTCATTGGCCCCCATGATCACCACCATCGCCGTCACGGCGACGCCCAGCGGGATCACCGACCAGATCAGCATGCGCAGCATCGGACCGTATTCACCGATGCCGCCGCGCAGCAGGTCGCCGAACCCGAGTGTCTCGCGGCTGCGCGAGGCCGTCACCACCGCGCCGACAAGCAGCGGCGATACCAGCAGCATCAGCAGGGTCGCGAACTGGATGCCGCCCATCAGCAGGCCCAGTGGCGCGTCCCGCGACATCAGGGCTTCCAGCAGCAGCGGTGCGGCCTTGCCGGTGGCGACTGCGCCGGCATGCAGCGAGTGGTCCATGACGCTGCCCAGCCATTTCCAGACCGGCAGTGCGCCCACCAGCGCGCACAGGCCGGTGGCGGCAATCCAGAGCAGCCAGAGCCGCCATTGCAGGCCCCCACGCAGGCCATGGGAGAAGGCGCCGCGTATGCGCAGGGGTGAATTCGTCGTATTCATCAGGGTGCGCCTCAGACGGAAGCCAGCAGGGCAAAAAAGGATTGCAGCAAGGTGGTGAAGTCACCGAACCAACGGCGTGACGCACGCTTGTCGGGTTCGTCCGAACGGCTGTCGTTGAGCTCGGACTGGTCCATGTGCACCACGTTGTCGGGATCCAGTTGTGCGGAGACCACCTTGGCAGGACCGGTGAACTTGAAGCGCTGCCAGCTGCCGGTGCTGGTCACCGCCAGGTCGCGGTGGCTGCCGTCGGCGAAGCTCACCCGCAAGGTCTGGGGCACGGCCTGGCCATCACGGCGGACCATCACGATGCTCTGATAAGGGAAGGGGCCTTCCCAGTCCTTTGCGTTCGGATGCTTGGTTTTCCAGGCCTTGCGCTGGTCGGCAATCGACTTCTCCAGCTGCTTGCTGCTCAGCAACACGTGCTTGCCGCCCTGCATGCGGTAGCCCGGCAGCGGCAGGACTTCGCGAATGTCGATGCTGGACACGCGATCGTCGACCACGCCGGTGCCGTAGATGAAGGCGTTGAAGGCGCCTTCGACGATGTCGCGCCTGCCGGTGCCTTCGGCCAGGGCTTCGCGCAGGTCTGCAAACGAGGGATGGCGGAACTTCCAGCGCTCGTAGTACAGCTTCATCGCGCGTTCCATCGCGGGTGTGCCGACCATGCTCTCGATCTGGCGCATCACGGTGGCGGTGCGCGTATACACCGTGCTGAAGCTGCCGCTGGACATGCGCGACCAGGAGTTCTCACCCAGTGGATCGGCGGGGTCGGTGAGGCTGGCGCCCAGGCGCTCCATGTCGAAGACATCATCCAGCGATACATTGATGCCGAGCTTGCGCATCCAGCCCGGAGTCGGGTTTATGCCCTGCTTGCGGGCCCGCATCATGCGCTGGTCCCAGTATTCGTTCATGCCCTCGTCAAGCGCAGGTTCCTCGAATTCATTGGAGCCCAGGATCCCGTAGAAGTAGCCGTGGCCGAATTCGTGGACGGTCACGAAGTCCAGTGCAAAACGGCCGGCGGTCCCGGGCTCGACCTGCGCGACGCTGTCGGCGGTGAAGAAGGTCGGGTATTCCATGCCGGCGGCTTCGTCCGCGCCATGGGGCGGGATGACCGCAGTGGCGGTCCGGTAGGGGTAGCCACCCAGTGAGTCCGAGAAGAACTCCAGGGAATCGATCGTGGCCTGTAGCACGGGTTCCGCGTTGAAGTCGTAATCCGGCGTGTACAGCACGCTGACCAGCACGGGGCCGTTGGGACCTTGCCAGGTCTTGGTGAGCGGCTTGGCGTAACGCTTGTCGGCAGTCCAGGCGAAGTCATGCACGTCGCCCTGCACATAGCGCGAGGTCAGCTTGCCATCGCGTTCGACCGGCTTGCCGGTCAACTCGCCGGTGGCACCCACGGTATAGCCCTTGGGTACGGTCAGGCGCACGTCGTAGTTGCCGAAGTCGGCATAGAACTCGCTGTGCAGGTGGAATTCGTGCGCATTCCAGCGCGGCTCGGTGGCACCGCGTTCGCCGGGGAGTTCGAGCACGGCGACTTTCGGGAACCATTGGCCGACCAGGTGGAAACTTCCGTAGTAGCCGGTGCGTGCGACCACGCGTGGCAACTGGTCGAAGAAGTCGATCTGCAGTTCGGTGGTGGCACCGGCGGCGACGGGTTGCGGCAGGTCGATCCGGACCACGCTGCGATCGGTCCTGGGGCCGCCATCGGGTTGCACGAAGGTCCAGCTCGCAGCCGTGCCGGCCTGCTGCACCTTGTCCAGTCGGATGAAGCCGTATTCGCCATCCTTGGTCTTGACGTTGCTGCGGAAGCCGCTTGCGCTGGCGCGCTGTTCGGTCATGAAGGTGCTGCCCGGGCCTTCGAACCCATTGAGGTACATGTGCAGGTACATGCTGCATACCGGCTGCGCGCTGCGGTTGCGCCAGCGCAGGACCTGCTTGCCGGTGATGGTGTGCTTGACAGGGTCCAGGGTCGCATCGATCGAATAGTCGACGACCCGATCCGACAGGGTGGCCTCGTTGCCGGTGCGTGCACCGCCCCAGGCATCCGGACTGCTGGCGGTACGCACCGATGCCGCGTCGGCGCCGGCCACCGCGATGGCAGGGCAGGCCGGTGCCGCAGTCGGCGGCGGAGGTGGCGTAGCCGCCTGCAAGCTGGCGCTGAAGAGGGCGGAGGTGGCAAACAGGACAGCGGCAACACGCGACAGATGCATGGCAGGTTCCAGCAGGATGGCGGCACGGGAGTCTCTAGAGTGCGAGAGCGCGTCGCTGCTTGCAAGGTGCGTAAAGTCACGATTCCGGCCCGCTGCATGCCGCCGCCAGCGCTATCGCGAGTTATATCTATGACCTATGCCGAACGCTGGCGCGAGGTTCGACTCAGCCTTCGTCCTGCTCGAATTCCACCAGCACCTCCAGGTCGAATGCCAATGCTTCGATCGCCTGGCGCAGCTTGCGTTCGGTCGCGGCGTTGGGCACGTCGACTTCGATCTCGTGCATGTCGGGCCCACCGACATCGCTCAGGCCCGCCGAGCTTGAATCGGGATCGTCCATGTGCGGCATCAGGTCGCCGATTTCCTCGACATGTTCGATCCCGTCGAGGCTTTGCAGCAGGTTGCAAATCGCGCGGATGTCGTCGTCTCTGCCAGTCAGCCGCATCTTGATCAGGGCCATGGTGTCGCTCGCTGTGTAGGTCATTGGAGAGTGACAGGCTAGGAAGCCGCGGGCGAAGGGCGGGTGATGGCGCTGGACGCTCGCGTGGCCAGGCGGTTAGATTGCGCTGCCGGGTCGGTTGGGGCGGACACGGCGACGCTTCCAACTCCGGGGACATGATGACCGCTTCTGCACCGCAGGCCAGCGTCCAGGCCGCGCTCAACCATGCGATGAACCTGCTTGTGCGCGATCCCGCATTGGCCGAAGAGCAGGCGCGGCAGATCCTCATTGCGGTCCCCGGGCTTCCGCCGGCGCGCCTGGTCCTGGGGATGGCGCACAACGCGCAGGGCCATTTCGCACAGGCCGTTGCAGAACTTCAGCCGTTGGCCGTGGAACAGCCGGATGCACCTGTCGTGCAGATGGAGGCCGGCCTCGCGCTGGCGGCGCTCGGGCGTCATCCGGAGGCCATCGCGGCACTGCAGAAAGCCGCTTCGCTGCAGCCGGCCTTGCCCGGTGTGTGGCTGCGCCTGGCGGGCCTGCTGCAGTCGTCCAACGACCCCCGCGCCGCGCATGCGTTCGTCATGCATGCAGACAACAGCACCCAGGATCCACAGCTGATGGCGGCTGGCGATGCCTTGTCCGGCGGCCGCTTGCCGGAAGCCGAGACCCTGTTGCGCGAGCGCCTCGGCGTGCTGCCCGATGATGTCGCCGCGCTGCGCATGCTGGCCGAACTTGCCGCCCGTGTCGGCCGCAACGAACAGGCATTGGCCTTGCTGGAACGCTGCCTGCAACTGGCGCCGGGGTTCAATGCCGCACGCCACAACTACGCCTTGCTGCTGGACCGCAGCAGCCGGCACGAAGACGCGCTGGTCGAGATCGAAAACCTGCTGGAGTCCGATCCCGACAACAGCCACCTGCTCAACCTCAAGGCCGTCGTGCTCGGGAAACTGGGCCATTACGGGGATGCGATCACCCTGTATGAGTCGATCCTCGCATCGCGACCCAAGGACCCGCGGGTCTGGATGAGCCTGGGGCATGCCCTCAAGACGAAGGGCATGACCGACCGCGCGATCATCGCGTACCGCCGTGCGCTGGAGATCAACCCCGGTTTCGGTGGCGCATGGTGGAGCCTGGCCAACCTGAAAACCGTGCGATTCGATGCGGGCGACATCGCCGCCATGCAGGCGCAATTGCGCCGCGTAGACCTGTTCGATGACCAGCGCCTGCACGTCCGCTTCGCCCTGGGCAAGGCGCTGGAGGATCTCGGCGACGACCAGGCATCGTTCGAGAGTTACGTGTAAGGCAGCGATCCGCCGCCGGCAGCTGCCTTACAGCGCCGGGCAGAACACCCTGCGCCGACGCCACGCGCAAGCCGCCCACACCCGGGAATTCTTCACCCGGCAAAGCGGCTGCGGCAGCGACGATCCCGCACTCGTATTCGTGCTCGGCATGCCGCGCGCGGGCTCCACGCTGGTCGAGCAGATCCTGTCCAGCCATCCCCAGGTCGAAGCGACGATGGAGTTGCCGGATATCGTCGGCATCGTGCGTGATCTGCGGGCGCAGGTGCCTGATCCGGAGAACACCTCCTGCCATGACGTGCCGGCAACGCTCGATCCGGCGAGGTTCCGCGCACTCGGCGATCGCTACCTGCAGAGCACGCGCGTGCAGCGCAAGCCGGGCCGGCCGTTCTTCATCGACAAGATGCCGGACAATTTCGCCCATGTCGGCCTGATCCACCTGATCCTGCCGAATGCGAAGATCATCGATGTGCGCCGGCATCCGCTGGCCTGCTGCTTCTCCAACTTCAAGCAGCATTTTGCCCGCGGCCAGGCGTTCAGCAATGACCTGGCCGACAAGGGCGGCTACTACCGCGACTACGTGGGCCTGATGGCGCATTTCGACCAGGTGTTGCCGGGTCGCGTGCATCGCGTGATCTACGAAGACCTGGTGGCCGACACCGAACGCCAGGTGCGTGCCCTGCTCGAGCACTGCGGACTGGACTTCGACGAGCGCTGCCTGCGCTAATTCGAGAACGACCGCCCGGTGCGCACCGCAAGTTCCGAACAGGTGCGGCAACCGACCTATCGCGTGGGCATGTATCTGGACGAGCAACCCATCACCACCATCCAGGGTGCGCTCGACATCCAGATGTACGACATCGAGCGAGTCGAGGCCCTGGCGGGTCCGCAGGGCACGCTGTTCGGCGCCAGCTCACAGGCAGGCACGGTGCGCCTGATCGGCTGGCAGAAGCACGACGCGGGCTATGTCGACAACCTGCTTGGCACCCGGACTTATCCGACCTCCGGCATCGTGGATGACAACGCCAACCTTGCGGAGAAAAACTACAACTCCGCCGACACCGCGGGCATGCGTGCGTCCGCGCGATTCGATATCAACGACCGCTGGACCATCACCCCACAGTTGATGGCGCAGAAGCAGAAGGCCGACGGCAGTGCCCGCACTTCACTCGGTCGGCGGCGTCCGCACCGGTAGCGGGACGTTGCACAGGTCGATGTGGCCGGCCGGGATCTTGTAGAAATCATCCACGCGATTGCGGCGGGCTTCGGTGGCGTCGATGAAGGCCTGGCTGTCGGTGCGCAGCAGTTGCAGCGGCGTGCGTTCGGCCTCGGGCACTTCGCTGGCGAGGTGGATGGCCTTGATGGTGGTGCGTTGCCCTGGCTTGTCGTAGAAGCCCATCGGCTCCGGCCCGCGCGCAATCGCACTGAGCAGGTCCATGCCCTTGACCACACGGCCCACGGCACTCAGTTGGCGGTCCAGCGCGCGCGGCGCCTGGCCGATCACCACGTAAAGTTCGGCACCGATGCTGCTGTCGGGTTCATTGCTGCGGCCGGCGCCAAGCATGCCGTAGCAATGGGCCAGCCAGGCCTCGCCCGTTTTCGGGTCGCGTGCGGAAGGGAATCCGTCGATGAAACCGACTTGCGGCGCCCAGCCATCGGCATCGGGCAGGCGATCGAAGTGCACGTCCTTGCCCGGGCGAGTGAACTCGGCCGGCAGGTGCTGATTGGTCCCCTCCGGGAACGGTTTGGCCTTGGTCTTGTCGTCGGCATCGGCATCGCCGAACTGGACCACGAAATTGTCCTGCGCGCGGTAGATCGACAACCCGTCCCAGAACCCGCCCTGGGCCATCGTCTTGATATTGGCGACATGCCCGGGGGCGAAGCCTGGCGCGAGTTCGATGATGACCCGCCCGCGTTCCAGTTCCATGTAGAGCGTATTGGCCGGATCCAGCACGCGCCAGGCAGCAGCCGGTGCGGCGTCGATGATCTCCCTGGCCGTGCGGGGCTTGGTGTTCGAAGCATCCTGTGCACTTGCAGGTGCAGCCGCAGCGAGTGACAGGGCGATGGCCAGCAGGGCAAGGCGCATGGATTGGACTCCTCGGGAAAGCAGAGAGGATAGCGCGCAGCGCATGACTACTGGCATATTCAGTATATCGAGATTAACAGTAGTATCTACTCACGATTAGTGGAGTACCTCCGATGGACGACGTCCTGCTACGCAAATTCCACAAGGAACTCAGTGCCGGCACCGTGTCGCTGGCGTTGCTGGCAGTCGTCGCCGCCGACGATGACCCGCTGTACGGCTACCAGATCGCCAAGCGGCTGGAGCAGTCGGGCGATGGCGTGCTGGCTGGCAAGCAGAGTGCGCTGTATCCGGTGCTGCGCAATCTGGAGGGTGCAGGGCTACTGGAAAGCTTCGTCGAGCCTTCCGTCAGCGGTCCGCCACGGCGCTATTACCGCATCACCCGCGCTGGCCGGGACGCGCTGGTCGACTGGAGCGCCGCCTGGCGCGCCACCCGCGATTCCCTCGATTCCGTGCTCAAGGACCTGTCCGCATGAACGCCTTCCCGTCCGACCTTCCCACCACCATTCCCGCCTACCTGGAACGCCTTCGCAGTGCGCTGCAAGGCTGCGATCCGGCGCTCGCACAGGACGCACTGTACGACGCAGAGGATTACCTGCGATCGGAACTGGCGGCGAACCCCGGCAAATCCGAGGCCGAGGTGATTGCCACCGTGGCTGGCAGCTACGGCGCGCCGGACGAAGTCGCGGACATCTACCGTGACACCGAGGTGCGCGTGCAGACCGCGCTGCGCGCCCCCCCGCAGCGGCCACGGACGTCCGTGCCGGGCCGTTTCTTCGGCGTGCTGGTCGATCCGCACACCTATGGGTCGCTGTTCTACATGTTGCTGGCGCTGGCCACGGGCATCTTCTACTTCACCTGGGTGACCACCGGTGCAAGCCTGTCGGTGGGCCTGGCGATCCTGATCATCGGCATCCCGTTCGTCATCCTGTTCATCGGTGCGACCCGCATCCTGGCGCTGGTGGAAGGTCGCATCGTGGAAGTCATGCTTGGCGAGCGCATGCCGCGCCGGCCGCTCTACAACGACCGCAACCTGCCGATGCTGGCGCGGATCGGCGCGATGTTCACCGACCCGCGCACCTGGGGCACGATGCTGTACTTCCTGTTGATGCTGCCGCTCGGCACCGTCTATTTCACCCTGGCGGTGCTGGGCCTGAGTGTGTCCGGTGCGTTCATTGCGGCACCGTTCCTGGCGTTGTCCGGGTTCGCCGACCAGGTGCTGTACTGGAACGATGTCAGCCTGGCCGATGCGCGCTGGGCCGCGGTAGTGCTACCCGTGCTCGGCGTGGTCCTGCTGTTCTCCACGCTGCACCTGGCCCGTTTCATCGGCCGTGTGCACGGGAAGCTGGCCAAGCAATTGCTGGTGAGCAACCGCGCATATTGATCCTGCGGACGCTTCGAGCAACTCCGTTGCTGCAGGTCATCCCCGTTCGCGGGGATGACGACAATCCGCCAGGGTCCTGGCAGACGTAGCAGGGAAAACGCCCGCATCAGCGGGCGTTTTTCGTATCGATGCTTGTCCTCATGCGGCGGCTTCTGGAGTCGCCTTCTTCGCCGGCACTGCCTTCTTGGGTGACCGTTTCGGCGGGGGCGACTTCGATGTCACCTTGTTCGCTGGCGACGTCTTCACTGCCACGCGCTTCGCTGGCGACTGCTTCGGTGCGGCGTTCCCTGCCGGTGCTTTCGGCGCGGCCAACGGCCTGGTCGTCGGCGTTGTCGTTGCCGTTGCGATCACCGGCGAGACCTCGGCCGCATGCGAGGCGATGAATGCCTTGACCTGCGGATACACCTGGGTTCGCCAGCGGCGCCCACTGAAGATGCCATAGTGGCCGGCGCCTTCGACCGTCAGGTGCTGGCGGTCGATGGCGGCAATGCCCGTGCACAGCTCGTGGGCGGCGCGGGTCTGGCCTACGCCGGAAATATCGTCCAGCTCGCCCTCGATGGTCAGCAATGCGCAGTCATGGATCTTCGAGGGGTCGACGCGCTCGCCGGCCACGTCCCACAGTCCGCGCGGCAGCAGGAATTCCTGGAACACGATGCGGATGGTGTCGAGGTAGTACGGCGCCGGCATGTCCAGCACGGCGTTGTACTCGTCGTAGAACTTGCGATGCGACTGCGCGTCCTCAAGGTCGCCTGCCACCAGGTCCTTGTAGAAATCCCAGTGCGACGTCGCGTGCCGTTCCGGGTTCATCGCCACGAAACCGAGGTGCTGCAGGAAACCGGGGTACACCTTGCGCCCGCTTCCGGGGTAGTTGCTTGGAACCGTGTGGATCACGTTGTCCTCGAACCACGACAGCGGCTGGCGGGTCGCCAGGTTGTTGACAGCCGTCGGGGATTCGCGCGGGTCGATCGGACCGCCCATCATCACCATGGACCTGGGCAGAGGCTCGCCGCGCGCAGCCATCAGCGAGATCGCGGCAAGCACCGGCACGGTGGGCTGGCAGACGCTGATCACGTGCAGGTTGTCGGCGCCGATATGGCGGATGAACTCCTCGATGTAAGCGACATAGTCATCCAGCCCGAACTGGCCATCTTCGGTCGGCACCATGCGTGCATCGGTCCAGTCGGTGACGAACACCTTGTGGTCGACCAGCAGGGTGTCCACGGTATTGCGCAACAGGGTGGCGTGATGGCCAGACAGCGGCGCAACCACCAGAACGGTCGGGTCGTTCTTCATCCGCGCCAGTCCGTCGGCCTGGTCGTGGTAGCGCTTGAAGCGCAGCAGCCGGCAGAACGGTTTCTCCATCGCGACCCGCTCGACCACCGGGATCGACAGCCCTTCCACATCGATCTGGTGGATGCCGAATTCCGGTTTCTCGTAGGCCTTGCCCAACCGGTAGGTCAGTTCGAACGCGGCAGCCGTGCGTTGTGCCCCGGGCAGCGACGACAGCCAGCTGTCGTTCGCGGCGTACATCTTTGCGCCGGCATCGGCGAAGTATGTGTAGGGCGCCATGCCCGCGCGCAAGAGTTCATGCCATTTGTAGGTCAACATCGTTTCGGGGAACTTATGTTTTGCGGCGATGCAGCATAACGTATCGACCAAGGCTGCCCGTGACGGGGGCCACGGTTTTCGTTACTCCGGCAACTCGAGCGACGTGGCGCGCTCCGCCAAGGCGGGTGACAGCCAGCAATGCGAGCCCAGTGGCCGTAGGCCGATTGCATTCAGTCGTTCCCGGTAGAAGCGTGCCGGACGGGACTTGAATTCGTCCTCGTCGCCAATGGCCTGGTCTTCGCGGGTGAACGTTTCGAGGAAGGCAACGCCGCCACACAGGTCCGCCAGCGCGGGCAAGCCGCGGTCCAGTTCGCGGGTCGGCAGGTAATGCAGCACGTCGCTGCAGACCAGCAGGTCGGCCGGGCCGCAGGGGCGCAGGTATTCGAAATCGCCGAAGCGGGCCAGGTGCAGGTTGCGGCGACGGCCGTAGCGTGACACCGCGTAGTCGCTGCCATCGAAGCCGATGTACTCCACGTTTGGTCGCAGCCTGCGCAGCGCCGCGCGCCAGGCGCCTTCGCCGCAGCCGATGTCGAGCACGCTGCGCAGCGGGCGCTCCAGGTGGTATTCGGCGGTTGCGACCGCCAAGGCGGCCTTGCGGGCCAGGCGGGCGGCATCGCCCATTCCGCCGCGGCGGTACCAGCGGTCGAAATAATCGCGGTCATAGGTCTTGGTCATCGTGGCATCCTAATGGCTTCGATCGGAGGATGTGCACCAATGGGCTACCTGCTGACCAAGACTGGCCATCTGATGTTCGTGATCGCGTGGATGGCGACGGTGTTCTACCTGCCACGGATCCTGGTCAATATCGCCGAGGCCGGCAATGACGCTTCGGTGCGCGCGCGCCTGCTGCTGATGGGCCGGCGCCTGTACCGCTTCGGCCATGTGATGTTCGGTCTCGCGGTCGTGCTCGGGTTCGCGCTTTGGCTGCATTTCGGGATTGGCGGCCATTGGCTGCATGTGAAATTGCTGCTCGTCACCCTGATGCTGGTCCACTACATCGTCGCAGGACGCTGGTTGAAGGGCGTCGATGCGGGGCGCTCGCTGCCGAGTGGCAAGGCGCTGCGCTGGTTCAACGAACTTCCCGTGCTGCTGCTGTTCGTGGTGGTTTACCTGGTGCTGGCGAAGCCGTTCTAGGCATGGGATGGGAGACACCCGATGAATGCAGATCCCGACGTGAAAGATGTGGTGAAGACGCGCTACGGCGCCGTCGCCGAGCGCATGACCGGTGGTGGCGCCAATGCCTGCTGCGGTGGCGCGGCGGCGGAACTCGGGCAATGCGACCCGATCACGTCCAACCTGTATGACGAGGCCCAGGCCGCGAACGTGCCGGCTGCGGCAATGCTGGCATCGCTGGGCTGCGGCAACCCCACCGCGCTGGCCGAATTGCGCGAGGGTGAAACCGTGCTCGACCTCGGGTCCGGCGGCGGGATCGACGTGCTGCTGTCGGCCCGGCGCGTGGGGCCGACCGGCATGGCGTTCGGACTGGACATGACCGACCAGATGCTGGCACTTGCCGAGGACAACAAGCGCACGAGCGGGCTTGCCAACGTGCATTTCCTCAAGGGCGAGATCGAGAACATCCCGCTGCCGTCCAATTCGGTGGACGTGATCATTTCCAATTGCGTGATCAACCTGTCCGGCGACAAGGACCGCGTGATGCGCGAGGCGTTCCGGGTGCTGAAGCCGGGCGGTCGATTCGCGGTTTCGGACGTGGTGGTGCGCGGCACCATGCCTGACGCAATCCGCCGCAACATGGATCTGTGGATCGGCTGTGTTGCCGGAGCGCTGCAGGACACCGAATACCTGGCCAAGCTGGCCGCGGCGGGATTCGAAGCGGCGGACATCGAAGTAACCCGGGTGTATTCGGTCGACGACGCCAGCGAGTTCCTCGCCAACCAGAGCGCCGACCTGCAGGCGTTGGCGCAGCAGGTGGATGGCCAATTCGTCAGCGGCTTCGTGCGCGCGCGCAAGCCGCAGGCGGCCACTGCAGGGACGGTGGCGCTTGTGCCAGGTGACGCCTCGGCGTGCGGTCCTGCCTCGGGTTGCTGCAAGCCCTGACGGGTCCGTTGCCGGCCGCCATCGCGGCCGCCACAGGCGCAGCCTTCCCCCGCAGGAGAGGGCTGCGGCACCTTCATTATTCGATGCCGAACTCCGCGGGCCTGGGCAACGCCACGGGTACCCCGTTCGCATCACACCCCCCCTTCACGCATAGCGCATCGCGAAGCCGTGGCGTGGCCTGCAACAGGAAGTGGAAGATCGTGTTCTGCTCCACGCTGCCGCGCACCGCACTGCTGCCCGGCCCGCGCGCCCAGATGCCGACATCGTCGCCGCCATGGATTTCACTGCGCTGGGGAATCATGGCTTCCTGCAGGTAATCCGGGTCTTCGGTGTCGACGTTGGTCAGGTCATGGCGCCCGCCGGTGAATGGCTGGAACGTGGTCGGCCGCTGGCGCAGCCATTTGGGTCCTTCCGGCTGCCGGTCGGTGGCGCCGGCATGGCCCGGACCGCTGGCATAGCCGAGGGTGGTGTAGGGCAGACCGGTGGCATCGCGCGCCAATGCGGCGGGATCGAGGGTGGCGGTGCTTTCGCGCGCGCCGCCATGGACCTTGCCCAGGATCGGGTTGCCGCGCCGCGGATAGCCGCTGAACGTCAGCGTGTGCGAATGATCGGCGGTGACCAGGATGAGGGTGTCGTTTGCCGACGTCATTGCAGTGGCGACGCGTATCGCATCGCTGAACGCAATCGTCTCGTCCAGCGCGCGGTAGGCGTTGCCGGCATGGTGGGCGTGGTCGATGCGGCCGCCTTCCACCATCAGCACGAACCCCTTCCCGCCCTGGTCGGCGCTGATGCGCGCCAGACGGGTGATCGCGGCGCGGGTCATCTCTGCCAATGACGGTTCGCCGGCAGCATCGTCCGCGCGCTCGTGTGCGTAATGCATGGTGTCGGGCTCGAACAATGCGAGCAGTGGCCCCCCGACCGGCGCCGCGGCGAGCTGCGCGGCATTCCACACAAAGTGGCCATCGGGTCGACGCTGTTGCCACTCGGTGATCAGGTCGCGGCCATCGCGACGCTCGCCAACCTGGTCGGGATACTCGGGGTCATGCGCACTGTTTGGCATGAAGTGCTTGCGCCCACCGCCCATCACGACCTGCAGGCCAATGCCGGTTTCGATCAATTGACGGGCAGCGTCGATGCAGCCCGCGGCCCTGGCGACATCCGGCATGTCGCCATCGTTTTCCCAGTTGCGGTCGGCGCTATGGCTGTAGGTCGATGCTGGCGTGGCGTCGGTGACCGGGGTGGTGGTGACCACCCCCGTGGCCAGTCCACTGGCGGCGGCCAGTTCCCATAACGTCAACAGCCTTGCCGCCTTCGCCTGCGTGCAATCCCCGCGCGTGGCCTGCTGGCCGATGCCGAGCACGCCCAGCCGGGTCTTGGCGCCCGTGGTCATCGCGCTGGCGGTACCGGCGGAATCGGGGGTCTGCGAATTGGTGTTGTAGGTCCGGCTCAAGGCGGTCGCCGGGAAGCCTTCCCACGACAAGCTGTTTTCCTCGCCGGGAGCGCCCCTGCGCTGGCCTTCCAGAATGCGTGCGGCGGCGACCGTGGTCAGGCTCATGCCGTCACCGACGAACAGGATGACGTTCGTCGCACGGCCTGCCATCGCGCCGCGCGCGGCGGCCTGTGCGGCGCCATTGCGGAACCACCACGCGGCGGATTCGCCACCGGGATGCGCGATCTCTGGAACCTCGACGAAGATGCCATCGCGAGGCGGCATCGATGGCTTTTTTGCGTGGTCCGGAATGCCGGCACAAGCGGCCATCACGAGCGGCAAGGCAATGGCGACGGCAAGATGGGGAAGGCGCATGCAGGATTCCTGGTTGAGTTCGCAGATTATCGCCGCTGCATGCGGCCACCGCGCGACACTGTTTCATTGGTGGCACTGACGAGTGCGGCGCGGGCGGGTGCGGCCGTCGGCAAGGACGCTGATGGCATGGACGTGCTGACACCGAACAATGGCACCGTGCTGCAGGTGATCTTCTTTGCGGGCCTGGTCGCGGCGCTGATCGGCGGCTATGGCTTCGAGCAGCTCAAGCCGTTGCTGCAGTTCGTGCTGGCGCTGTACGCCGCGTGTGCGTTCCACATCATCGTGGTCTATGGTGGCCTGCTGCTCGCGCACGGGCTGAGTCCGCTGAAGTTCTTCAAGGGCGCGTTCCCGGCAATGCAAGTCGGGTTCGTGGCGGCGTCGAGCTTTGCGGCGATGCCGGTCTCGTTGCGTTGCACCATCCATAGCCTCGGCGTTAACTCGGCATGGAAGTGGGCGACGCCGCCTGACCAGTGCTGGCGAATGCCGCGCGGACGACGGGCCGCTGCTACCACCCAACCTGAGGAATGAGGGCATGAGCGGGCGCCAACGTGAATTGACCATGCGTTTCCTGTCCGAACCGTCCGACGTCAACTACGGCGGCAAGGTGCACGGCGGGATCGTCATGAAATGGATCGACCAGGCCGCCTATGCGGCGGCGGTGGGCTGGAGCGGGTGCTACAGCGTGACCGTGGCGGTGGGCGGGATCCGCTTCGTGGCACCGATCGGGATCAGCGACCTGGTCACGATCAAGGCGACCCTGGTCTACACCGGCAACAGTTCGATGCATTTCGCGGTGGACGTGCATGCACGCAATCCGATGTCGGGAGACACCGGCCGCTTGTGCACGCATTGCGTCATCGTGTTCGTCGCCCTGGACGATGCCGGCATGCCGGTGACGGTGCCAACCTGGCTGCCGGTCAGCGAGGAAGACCAGCGACTTTCGGAATACGCGACCCAGGTCATGGCACTCAGCAAGGACATCGAGAAAACCGTCGCGCGCTACCAGGCCGCGGTGGCGCCGGCGACCTGAGGTGTCGACGCCGGATGCTAAAACGCCGCCCAGGGGCGGCGCCGTGCATGTGGCTGTCGGCTATCAGCTGCCGGCGGTGATCCGGCGCGCTTCCATGTACTTCTGGCCCCAGTAGCCATCGGTCAGCGTCGAAACGGTGACATCGCGCCCGGTGCGCGGCGCGTGCAGGAACTTGCCATCGCCGATGTAAATGCCGACATGATCCACCCGGCCACGGCGGCCGAAGAACACCAGGTCGCCCTCGGCCAATGCGTTGCGGTCGGTAACCGGCGTGCCCTCGTTGGCCATCGCGCGCGACACGCGTGGCAGGTCGATGCCGATGGTGCGGAACACATAGCCCACCAGGCCACTGCAGTCGAAGCCGTTGTCCGGGCTGGTGCCACCCCAGCGATACGGCGTGCCGAGCAGGGCGAAGGCGCGCTGCAGCACGGTCTTGATGCTCACTGACGTGGATGGCGCGTCCTGTGCTTGTTGCAAGGTAGCCAGCTGGGCGACCAGCGGTGCATTGTCCGGACTGGACAGGCTGACCGGCGCGGCGATCTTGAGCGGATCGATGGTTGACGTCGCGACGTTCGCCCGGGTGAGCGTCTGCACGGCAGCTGCCGGCACCGACGTTGATCCGGTTGCCGCAGGTGTCACGGCGGGATTCATCGCGAGGGCCGGAACGGATCCGGCGGCAAGCGCGGCGGCGAGTAACAGGCGAAAACGCCGACGCGCTGGGCGAACGGTGGAATGGCCGTGGGGCAGGGTTGCTGTCGTCACGCGGTCATCACTAATTGCAGAGCAGGGGCGACTATGCCCGTGCACGCCGCGGGAAGGGTTCAAATTTCGTTATCCGCACGCGAATGAATGCGTGGTGCGGTCACAAATATCGACGTTTCCCCAATTCATCTTCATGAATACGGATCGATGCCCGTTGGTACGCCAAGTCGTTGAATCAATTCAACAAACGCCGGGCCCCGCTGTAATGGTCTCGCCACCAGCTGCCGTCCAGGCGATCCAGGCGCACGGTCCCCCCGGCATTGGGGGCATGCACGAAGCGCCCTTCGCCGACGTAAATGCCGACATGGCTGACCTGGTCGCCGCTTCCGAAGAACACCAGGTCGCCGCTCGCCAGTTGCGCCGGGGCGATCCGCGGGCCCTGCACGGCCGCCAGTTCACGCGAGGTGCGTGGCAGCCGCAGGTCCAGCATGTCGCGATAGACGTAGTTGACCAGGCCGCTGCAGTCGAAGCCACTCTCCGGCGTGTTGCCCCCGTAGCGGTAGGGCGTGCCAACCAGGCTGATCGCGCGCATCAGCACGGCATTGGCGCGGACCGGGTCCGTGGGTGTCACCTGGGGCCAGGTCTGGTTGCCCACGGCCGACCGAGGTGGCTCACGGGTGGCATTGCCACCGCCGCAACCGGCCAGCAGCAACGCGGTTGATAGCGCGAGCACGGCAGAGCACCGATAATGCGGGCCCGGCCGCTGCATGCAGGTGGCTGGTTTCATATATCGCGCAGTGTTGCCGCATCGCAATGCATCGGCAAGCGCCCATCCGAGGATTCCCATGAAGATCGAGAAAGACCGCGTCGTCCGTTTCCACTATGCCGTTGCCGAGACGGGTGCCGAGTCGGTGGAGAACTCGAAGGATGGCGGCAAGCCGCTGGCGATCCTGTTCGGCCACGGCCACATCATCCCGGGCCTGGAGAAGGCGATGGAAGGCCGCGAAGCCGGTGAAAGCTTCAAGGCCAGCGTGCCGTCGACCGAGGCCTACGGCGAAAAGCGCGATGGCATGAGCCAGCGGGTGCCGAAAAAGCATTTCGGCGCGCAGAAGCTCGAAGCCGGCATGCAGGTAGTCTTGCAGACCAAGTTCGGCCCGCGCGCGGTGACCATCGAGAAGGTCGGGATGAGCGTGGTGGACATCGACCTCAACCATCCGATGGCCGGCAAGGACCTGGATTTCGATATCGAGATCGTGGAAGTGCGCGAAGCCAGCGCCGAGGAACTCGAGCATGGCCACGTGCACGGTGACGGCGGCCACGAGCACTGATCCAATTCGGCGCGAATCGCTCCCTGATCAAGGGGACGGTTGCTGAAACGGCCTGCATTGCAGGCCGTTTGCTTTTGCGAACCCGGACAATCCGTGTGTTTCGATCCGTGACGTACGGGCTGCGAACGGGGCGAGTTCCCGTGCTCCAATGCAGGACCGTTTCGGGGAAACTGGCATGAACACCGACTTCAAGCCGATCGCTGCCAGCGATCGCATCCATGTGCTGGATGTGATCCGCGGGTTCGCCCTGCTCGGCATCTTCATGATGAATGTCGAGTTCTTCAACCGGCCACTGGCGGACCTGGAAGCCGGCCTGCCGGCCGGGATCGCGGGCATCGACCATTGGGCCGGCTGGTTCGTGCACGTGTTCGTGCGCGGCAAGTTCTGGACGATGTTCTCGCTGCTGTTCGGGATGGGTTTCGCGGTCATGCTGGGCCGCGCCGAACAGGCCGGGCGCGCGTTCCTGGGTCCGTATGTGCGCCGCACCCTGGCGCTGGCGGTGTTCGGCACGCTGCATTTCATCTTCATCTGGGCGGGCGACATCCTTTTCAGTTATGCGATGGGCGCCGTGGTGCTGATGATCGTGTTGTATGCCCGGCCAAGGGTGTTGCTGCTGATCGCGGGCACTTGCCTGGGTGTGGCGGCGCTGTTTGCGGCGCTGTCTGGCACCATGGCCGGGGCGCCGCCCTGGCAACCGTTCGCGGGTATCGCGATTCCGCTGCTGATCCTGTGCGCGGTGGCCGCCGCCCTGCGCCGTTGGCCGCTCAAGGGTCTGCGCAATGCTGGGCTCGCGCTGTACCTGGTGCCGTTTCTCGCGATGACCCTGGGTGGCCTGGCGATGAGTCGGCAGCCGCCCGAGGCCGAGCGCGACCGCATCGCGCAGGCCGCGGCGGATACCCCGGCGAAACAGGAGGCGTTGGCCAAGCAATTGAAGGAGCGTTCGGACGGGAGGCGTGAGCACGACCAACTGATCGCCGATGAAACCCGGGTGATGCGCAAAGGGACGTATGCGCAGGCGGTGGCGCTCCGCGCGGGGGACTTCGTGCGACACCTGGGCATCAATGTCGGGTTCTCGATCATCGTGTTGGGCATGTTCCTGCTGGGTGCCTGGTTCATCCGCTCGGGTGTGATGGTGCAGCCGGAACGACACCTCCGGCTGTTCCGGATGTTTGTGTGGATCGGCTTGCCGGTGGGGATCGGATTCAGCCTGGTCGGGGCGGGTATCGCCACCGCGCACCTGCGTGGCGTGAACGACGGCCAATTCCAGTTGGCCCAGGGTCTGTCCATGCTTGGCAGCCTGCCGACTTGCCTGGGTTACCTGGGCGCGCTGGTCCTGCTCTGGCATGGGCGCGCGCGTGGACTTCTTGCACCACTGGCGCCGACCGGGCGCATGGCACTGACCCACTACCTGGGGCAGTCGGTGATTGGCACGCTGTTTTTCTATGGCTACGGGCTCGGCCATTGGGGCATGGGCCGTGCCTGGCAACTGGTGTTCGTACTGGTGGTGTTTGCCCTGCAGGTGTTCTTCAGCCGCTGGTGGCTTGCGCGCTTCCGCTACGGACCGCTGGAATGGGTGTGGCGTTGGGCCACCTATGGCCAGCGCCCGGTGATGCGGCTGAAGGCGTCCTGACGATTCGGAGCCCAGGTTTCGTATCATGGGCGTTGCTGGCAAATGGCCAGTACTGCCTGAGCGACTGCCTGGATGGAGCGAGTGGAGAAGGATGCAGCGAATGGCCCGGGCAAGGCCGACCACGATGTCCTGGTGATTGGTGCCGGGGTAAGCGGGCTGGCCAGTGCACTTTCGTTGCTGCAGGCCGGGCGCGGCGTCACGGTGATCGATGCCGGCCGCATCGGCGGCGGCGCTTCCCATGGCAACTGCGGGACGATCACCCCCAGCCATGCGCCGCCGCTGGCGGCGCCGGGCATGATCACCACCGCGATCCGCTGGACGTTGACACCGGACGCGCCGCTGTACATCAAACCCCGTTTCGACCCGGTGCTGTGGCGCTGGCTGCTGGGGTTCGCCGCGCGCTGCAACGAGCGCGACTGGCTGGCAAGCGCGCATGCCAAGCACACGCTCCTGGCGGACTCGCGCCTGCGCCTGACCCAGTGGGTGCGTGACTTCGGCCTGGAATGCGAATACGTGCAAGGCGGCGAGGACTATGTGTTCCGCGACCTGCGCAAGCTGGAACACGAGCAGCACGAGTTGCCGTTGTTGCGTGAACTCGGCGTGCCGATCGAGATCGTCGACGGCCCTGCCTATGAGGCGCTCGAGCCCGCGCTCAAGCCGGGTGTCGTCGGCGCCATCCGCTTCACCGGCGATGCCTCCCTGCGGCCCGACCGCTATGTCGCGGAACTGGCGCGGCTGGTGCGCAAGCATGGCGGCAGGATCATCGAAGACACCGCGCTGCAAGGCGCTGCAGGCGGAGGGCGAGCGGGTCAGCGTGATGACTGTCCGCCGGGCCGCTTGCGCGCGCGCGACGTGGTGATCGCCGCTGGCGCGTGGTCGCCGCAGCTGGCCAGGGAAATTGGCCTGCCGTGGCTGCGCAAGGCGATCCAGCCGGGCAAGGGGTATTCGATCACTTATTCGCGACCGTCACTGGTGCCGAAGACCGCGTTGATGCTGCGCGACCGCTCGGTGTGCGTGACGACGTGGGGCGATGGCTACCGGTTGGGCAGCACGATGGAATTTTCCGGCTACGACACCAGCCTCAATGAGCGCCGGCTGGGTGCGCTGGAGCGCGGCGCGCGCGAATTCCTGCACGAGCCGGTCGGCCCCGAGGTGCGCGAGCGCTGGTATGGCTGGCGACCGATGAGCCGCGACGACATCCCGCTGATCGGGCGTGCGCCCGGTCACCGGCACCTGTGGCTGGCGACCGGCCACGGCATGATGGGCGTCGGCATGAGCACCGGCACCGGACAACTTGTCGCCGACCTGATCCAGGGCCGGGAGCCGGCGGTGGACCCGGCGCCCTTCGATCCGGCCCGGTTTGCATGAGGCATGGCGCGTGAGTGATGTCTTCCGGTTGCATCGCGGCAGCGCACCCTTGCTGGTCAGCCTGCCGCATGACGGCAGCCGGATCCCGGACGGCCTGGCGGCGCGCATGACGCCCTCGGCGCGCCGCGCGCCGGACACCGATTGGCACGTCGCGCGGCTGTACGACTTCGCGCGCGAAGAGGGCGCCTCGATCCTGGTGCCGTGCTGGTCGCGCTACGTGATCGACCTCAATCGTGGCGAAGACGACACCAGCCTGTATCCGGGACAGAACACGACGGGCCTGTGTCCGATCGTGCAGTTCAACGGCGAGCCGGTCTACCTGCCAGGCCAGGAACCCGATGCCGCCGAAGTGTCCGCACGCCTCGACCGCTATTGGCGGCCTTACCACGAGGCCTTGCGTGGCGAGCTGGCGCGGCTGCATCGCGAGCACGGGCGCGCGACGCTATGGGAAGGGCATTCGATAAAGGGGAGCGACTTGCCGTTCCTGTTCGAGGGCCGGCTGCCAGACCTCAACCTGGGCACTGCCAATGGCGCGAGCTGCTCGGCGGCACGCCAGGCACGGCTTGAAGCCGTGCTGGCCGGGCAGGCGCAGTACGACTGGGTGGTCAACGGACGCTTCAAGGGCGGGCATATCACCCGCCATTACGGCGAGCCTGGCAATGGCATCGACGCCGTGCAACTGGAGATCAGCCAGCGTTGCTACATGGACGAGGCGACGTTTGAATACGGCGACGGACAGCATCTGCATTGCAGGCCTTGCTGCAGAAATTGCTGCGGACGACGCTGCAATGAGCAAAAGGGCGGCCTGAGCCGCCCTTTCATGATGCGATTGGCGACTTATTGGCGCCGGGGCCGATGTTCCTGGCCAGGAATGCTTCCATTCTGCGGTACAGCTCGGTCCGGTTGTCGGGCTTTACGAAGCCGTGACCTTCACCGGCACCACGAAGGTTTCTGGCGGCTGGCCCGAATCCTTGAGCGCAGCGTCCATTTCACTGAATTGGCCCAGGCGGCAGTTCTTGTCGTCGACCGCCATGGACCAGCATGACGGGCACCTTGAGGTCGCCGCACGCCTTGCGGGCGAGCATTTTCGCCGCGGTCGATGTCCGTGCCCAGGGTGCGGTCGAAGAACCGCGTGGTGCGCTCGCCTGTCCCTGTTCTTGCTCGGCTTCGCAGGTGCAAGGTCGTACACGCCGACGTAGCCGATCGCGCACTTGTACATGCCCGGATTGAGGATCGGCTGCATCAATGCGGTGTAGCCGCCGAAGCTCGCGCCAACGTGCAGATACGTTGTCGGATCCGCCAGCTTTGCGTCGATCGCGTAGTTCACGCCGTCGGTGATGTCGTTTTGGATCGTCGTGCCCCAGCTGTAACCTGAGTTGCGAAGTTGTCGCCACGACCGTCCGAACCCCGGTAGTTGACCTGCAGCACACCATACCCGCGACTGGCGAGGAACTGGACATCGTCGTCGAAACCCCAATGTCAGGACGCCCGTACGGCCCGCCATGCGCCATGACGATCATCGGCCGGGCCGGGGCCGCTCTTGCGGGCGGTGTAGAAGCCAAACAGCTTGGCCCTCGCGGTTGGTGAATTCGATCGGTCGCGTCGGGACAATGGCGTGCCTGTCGAGCCAGGGCTTGTAGTCGATGATCTTGGCACGCTTTTGCCGTTGTGCGGTCGTAGACGTAGTAATCGCCCGATATCACGGTCGCTACACGTCTGAACAACACTATTGCATCGTCGCGGCTGAAGCTGCGGAACGACAGCATCTCGCCGGGGAACGATTTCATCAGCCCCGCGTGCAATTGCGCCCATTCCGAGTTCGGGTTGATGTATTGCAGCGCGGCTTGTCCGCGTAAAGGTCACTGCGAACGGATCCCGTCCAGGCCTTCGTACATGAAGAGCACGACAGCATCGTCAGGGTCGCCTGCAAGCTTGGTGCGAGTGCCGCCTGAGGTCAAGTTCGGTAAGCCTGGGCCGGTTCGAGCACGTCCGTCACCAGCGCATACACGGTGTTGTTGTCATCCGCGAACCGGGCACCAGAGATCGTGCCGGCCTGCGAGGATTTCGGGAGTGGCGTCCACTCGGCGCCCTTCTCGCGGCGATAGGACTGATCCGGGTCGTCGATTTTCGTCCGTAGGCGTGCGCGCGGTCCCGTTGGTCGAAACAGCGAAGCCTGCAAGGCCATCCTGTGCGCTCGATTTCTTGCGCTTTCCGGTGTCGTGTCGACCTTGTAAATGACCGTGTCGGGTTCTTCGCCGCATGATTGATAGCAGCAGAAGTCGACCAGCGCCATGCCCGGTTCCTGGTCAGGAACCTTGGTGACAACCGACCAACCGAGGTCCTGTCGCTGGCCGCGCTTGGAGTCTCGTCCGGGATATAGCCGAACAGGACGTCCTGGTTCTTGCCCCGGTCAAGTTGGTGTGCCATCAACTCGCCCATGCTCGGGTCCTGCGCCTTGAGGGCCCGCTTGGCACGAGCCACCGTGATCTGGTCATCGCCGTCCAGATGACATTGCGCACATGCGACTCCTGGCCGAAGCGCAGGGTCTTCACCGTGCTTGCCGCTGACAGCTCGACGATTTCCAGGTTTGTTTCCTTGCCATCGGCCTCGGCAGGGCAACCGCCACGTAGTCACCGGTAGGGGAAAGAGTCACTTCATCGAGCACCGCGTTTCGCGCAAAGTCCGTCGACCGGAATCTGCTGCGCCAAGCCGGCGCATGCGAGTGTGAGTGCGCCCAACCAATGCATGACACGTTAGGGTTTCACTCGTGGTGTTGTTTACCGAAGCGCCTGCCCGGCGGGCGAATAGAGTGTAGTGATGTCTGATGCACCTGCTTTCGACGCGGGCTCGGTGAATGCTGTCAGACCTCGAGCGTCGCCAGGTCGCCCTTGAGTTCCAACCACGCCTTGCGGTCGCCTGCGCGCTTCTTGGCCAGCAACATGTCCATGAGCGCGTGCGTCGCGAGGTCGTCGTCCACGGTCAGCTGCACAAGGCGGCGGGTGTCGACGTGCATCGTGGATTCGCGCAATTGCTGCGGGTTCATCTCGCCCAGGCCCTTGAAGCGGGTGACATTCACCGTGCCCTTGAGCTTTTCGCGCGCGATCTTCTCCAGCAGCAGGCGCTTTTCCTCTTCATCCAGCGCATAGAACACCTGCTTGCCCACGTCGACGCGGAACAGCGGCGGCATCGCCACGAACACGTGCCCGGCCGACACCAGTGTCGGGAAGTGCTTGAGGAACAGCGCCGTCAGCAGGGTGGCGATGTGCAGGCCGTCCGAGTCGGCGTCGGCCAGGATGATGACCTTGCCGTAGCGCAGGCCGTCGATCGAGTCTTTGCCCGGGATCGCAGCCAATGGCCACCGCCAGGTCGTGCACTTCGTTGGAGGCCAGCACCTGCCCGGAGGCGACTTCCCAGGTGTTCAGGATCTTGCCGCGCAAGGGCAGGATGGCCTGGAAGTCCTTGTCGCGCGCCTGCCGCGCGCTGCCGCCGGCGGAGTCGCCTTCGACCAGGAACAACTCGGTGCGCGACAGGTCCTGGCTGATGCAGTCGGCCAGCTTGCCGGGCAGGGCGGGGCCCTGGGTGACTTTCTTGCGGGTGATCTGTTTTTCGGTCTTCAGCCGCGCCGACGCGCGCTCGATCGCCAGCTGGGCGATGCGCTCGCCGAATTCGGTGTGCTGGTTCAGCCACAGGCTGAAGGCGTCATGCGCCGCGCCTTCGACGAAGCCGGCGGCCTGGCGCGAACTCAGCCGCTCCTTGGTTTGTCCGCTGAACTGCGGATCGGTCATCTTCACCGACAACACGAACGCCACGCGATCCCACACGTCTTCCGGTGCCAGCTTGATCCCGCGCGGCAGCAGGTTGCGGAAGTCGCAGAACTCGCGCAGCGCATCGGTGAAGCCGGTGCGCAGGCCGTTGACGTGGGTGCCGTGCTGGGCGGTCGGGATCAGGTTGACGTAGCTTTCCTGGACCAGTTCGCCCTCGACCACCCAGGCCACCGCCCAGTCGACGATTTCGGTGTCCTTCTTGACCGAACCGACGAACAGTGCCGGTGGCAACAACTCGCGGTCGGTCAGTTCGCCCTTGAGGTAGTCGCGCAGGCCATCTTCGTAATGCCATTCGATGCGCTCGCCGCTGGCGGCGTCGAACAGGCTCACGGTCAGGCCCGGGCACAGCACCGCCTTGGCGCGCAGCAGATGCTTGAGGGCGCGCAGGTTGAACTTCGGTGTGTCGAAATATTTCGGGTCCGGCCAGAACCGCAGGCGGGTCCCGGTGTTCTTCTTGCCGACGCTGCCCACGATTTCAAGCTTCGACACGCGGTCGCCGTCCTTGAACGACATCCGGTATTCGTTGCCATCGCGCTTGATGAACACGTCGACGTGCTTGGATAGCGCGTTGACCACCGACACGCCCACGCCATGCAGGCCGCCGCTGAAAGTGTAGTTCTTGTTGCTGAACTTGCCGCCGGCATGCAGGCGCGTGAGGATCAGCTCGATGCCGGGGATCTTTTCCTCGGGATGGATGTCCACCGGCATGCCGCGGCCATCGTCGCTGACCTCGCAGCTGCCATCATCAAACAGGATCACCTCGATGGCGCGCGCGTGGCCGGCCAGCGCCTCGTCCACCGCGTTGTCGATGACTTCCTGCGCCAGGTGGTTGGGCCGGGTGGTGTCGGTATACATGCCCGGGCGGCGCTTGACCGGGTCCAGCCCGGACAGGACTTCGATGTCTTCGGCGTTGTAACGGCTGCTCATGGGGCGCACTGCAAGGGGACGCAGCAGGATTACCGCCGGGACCGGCCCGGTCAAGCAGGGAAATCCGGCGATTCGTGAATTTCCGTTCCCGATCAATGGTTTCCGCTACCGGGTCGATAGCGGGTCCGTGCAGGCGGGCGCGCTAACCCTTAGAATGTTCGTTTCCAGCGACGCGCTGCCGCCATGACTTCCCCCGCATCCCAGACCCCACTCGTCTTCGTCACCGGAGGTGTGGTGTCCTCACTCGGCAAGGGCATCGCCGCTGCCTCGCTGGCGGCGATCCTCGAGGCCCGTGGCCTGCGCGTCACGATGATGAAGCTGGACCCGTACCTCAACGTCGACCCCGGCACCATGAGCCCGTTCCAGCATGGCGAGGTGTTCGTCACCGATGACGGCGCCGAAACCGACCTCGACCTCGGCCACTACGAGCGCTTCGTCAACACGCGCCTGTCCGGGCTGAACTCGGTCAGCACCGGCAAGATCTACGAGGCGGTGATCCGCAACGAACGCCGTGGCGACTACCTGGGCGGCACCGTGCAGGTGATCCCGCACGTGACCGACGAGATCAAGCGCTGCATCGATGCCGCCACGGCCGGCTTCGACGTCGCCCTGGTCGAGATCGGCGGCACCGTCGGCGACATCGAATCGCTGCCGTTCCTGGAAGCCATTCGGCAGATGCGCACCGAACGCGGCGCGGCGATGGCGATGTACATGCATCTCACCCTGGTCCCGTACATCGCGGCGGCCGGCGAGCTGAAGACCAAGCCGACCCAGCACTCGGTCAAGGAACTGCGCTCGATCGGCATCCAGCCCGACGTGTTGCTGTGCCGCAGCGAACAGCCACTGCCCGAGAGCGAGCGCCGCAAGATCGCGCTGTTCACCAACGTGCCGGAGCGTGCGGTGATCTCGGCGCTGGACCTGGACAACATCTACAAGATCCCGATGTGGCTGCACGCGCAAAAGCTCGACCAGATCGTGGTCGAGCACCTGCATCTGGACGCCAAGGCAGCTGCCGATGCCGACCTGTCCGAATGGCAGGCGGTGGTGGATGCGACCGAGCATCCGATCGATCAGGTCACCATTGGCATCGTCGGCAAGTACGTGGACCACAAGGACGCCTACAAGTCCGTCGGCGAGGCGCTCAAGCACGGTGGCATTCGCCAGCGCACCAAGGTCACCCTGAAGTGGCTGGAATCCGAGGACATCGAGCGCGATGGCGCGGCCGCATCGCTCGAGGGGCTGGATGGGGTGCTGGTCCCGGGCGGCTTCGGTGACCGCGGTTTCGAAGGCAAGGTGCTGACGTCGCAGTACGCGCGCGAACACGCACTGCCGTATTTCGGCATCTGCTACGGCATGCAGGCGGCGGTGGTCGACGTGGCCCGCAACGTGGCAGGCCTGGCGGGTGCCAACAGCACCGAGAACGAGCGTGATACCGAGTATCCGGTGATCGGCCTGATCACCGAGTGGCGCACCCAGGCGGGTGAAGTCGAGCGCCGCAGCGAAGACAGTGACCTGGGCGGCACCATGCGCCTGGGCTTGCAGGAACAGCGGATCAAGCCCGGCACGCTGGCGCATCGCATGTACGGCCAGGACGTGGTGGGCGAGCGTCATCGCCACCGTTACGAGTTCAACAACCGCTACCGCACCCAGCTCAAGGAAGCTGGCCTGGTGTTGTCCGCCAAGTCGATGGACGACACCCTGGTTGAAATGGTCGAGTGGCCGAATCACCCTTGGTTCATTGGCTGCCAGGCGCATCCCGAGTTCCTGTCAACGCCGCGCAAGGGGCATCCGCTGTTCATTGGGTTCGTGCGCGCCGCGCGCGAGCACAAGGCCAATCAAGGTGCCTCCGGCGGACGGCTGCTCAAGGAGGCGTCGGCATGAAGTTGTGTGGCTTCGAAGTCGGCCTCGACCAACCGCTGTTCCTGATCGCCGGTCCGTGCGTGATCGAGTCCGAGCAACTGCAGCTGGATGTCGCCGGCCAGCTCAAGGACATCACCTCGAGCCTGGGCATCAACTTCATCTTCAAGTCCAGCTTCGACAAGGCCAACCGCACCTCGCTTGGCAGCTTTCGCGGGCCAGGCATGGAAGAGGGCCTGCGCGTGCTGGCCGAGGTCAAGCGCCAGCTCGGGGTTCCGGTATTGACCGACGTGCACGAATACACGCCGATGGACGAAGTCGCTTCGGTCGTCGATGTCCTGCAGACGCCTGCGTTCCTGGTCCGCCAGACCGACTTCATCACCAGGGTCTGCGCCGCCGGCAAGCCGGTGAACATCAAGAAGGGGCAGTTCCTGTCGCCATGGGACATGAAGCCCGTGGTCGAGAAGGCGCGTGCCACCGGCAATCCCGGGATCATGGTGTGCGAGCGCGGTGCCAGTTTTGGCTACAACAACCTGGTCTCCGACATGCGCAGCCTCGCGGTGATGCGCGACACCGGTTGCCCGGTGGTGTTCGACGCGACCCATTCGGTGCAGCTGCCCGGTGGCCAGGGCGGCACCAGCGGCGGCCAGCGCGAGTTCGTGCCGGTGCTGGCACGCGCGGCGGTCGCGGTTGGCATCAGCGGCCTGTTCATGGAAACCCATCCGGACCCGAGCAAGGCGCTCTCCGATGGCCCCAACGCGTGGCCACTCGGCAAGATGCGCGCATTGCTGGAAACCTTGCTGGAACTCGACGCCGCCACCAAGCGCAATGGCTTCCTCGAAACCACCCTCTGAAGACGACCCGAAGACCACATGACCACGATCAGCAAGCTCCACGCCCGCGAAATCCTCGACAGCCGCGGCAATCCCACGCTCGAAGCGGAGATCACCCTGGCCGACGGCAGCTTTGGCCGCGCGATGGTGCCATCGGGTGCATCGACCGGGGCCAAGGAAGCAGTGGAGTTGCGCGATGGCGACAAGACCCGCTATCTCGGCAAGGGCGTGCTGAAAGCGGTGGCGAATGTCAATGGACCCATCGCCAACATGCTGCAGGGCTTCGATGCGCGCGACCAGGTTGAACTGGACCGTCGACTGATCGACCTGGATGGCACCGAGAACAAGGCGCGGCTGGGCGCGAATGCGCTGCTGGCGGTGTCGCTGGCCAACGCGCATGCACTGGCGGCGTCAAAGAAGATGCCGCTCTGGCAGCACCTGGCCAATGGCAACGCGGTGAGCCTGCCGGTGCCGATGATGAACATCATCAACGGCGGCGCGCATGCCGACAACAACGTCGACCTGCAGGAATTCATGGTGTTGCCGGTCGGCTTCGACTCGTTCTCGGAAGCACTTCGCGCGGGCACCGAGATCTTCCATTCGCTGAAGTCGGTGCTGAAGGGCCACGGCCTGAGCACCGCCGTCGGCGACGAGGGTGGCTTCGCGCCCGACCTGCGCAGTAACGTCGAGGCACTGGACACGATCCTGGAAGCGATCGGCAAGGCCGGCTACAAGGCGGGCGAGGACATCCTGCTGGGGCTGGACGTGGCCTCCAGCGAATTCTTCGACAACGGCAAGTACAACCTCACCGGCGAAGGCAAGCGCCTGACCAGTGAGCAGTTCGTCGACTTCCTCGCCAACTGGGCAGCGCAGTATCCGATCATCAGTATTGAAGATGGCATGGACGAGAATGACTGGAGCGGCTGGAAGCAGCTCACCGATCGCCTGGGCGACAAGGTGCAACTGGTCGGCGACGACCTGTTCGTGACCAATCCGCGCATCTTCAGGGACGGCATCGAGCGTGGCGTGGCGAACGCGATCCTGATCAAGGTCAACCAGATCGGCACCCTGACCGAAACCCTCGAAGCGATCGCGATGGCCGATGCCGCGAAGTACGCCGCCGTGGTCTCGCATCGCTCCGGCGAGACCGAGGACACCACCATTGCCGACATCGCGGTGGCGACCACCGCGACCCAGATCAAGACCGGTTCGCTGTGCCGCAGCGACCGCGTCGCCAAATACAACCAGTTGCTGCGCATCGAGCAGAGGCTGGGCAGCGGCGCGCACTACGCCGGGCGCGACGCATTCGTGTCGTTGGCCCGCTGACGCAGCTGCGCCAAGGTGAAGGCGACTGCCCTGCTGGTACTGGTGTTGGCCGCATTGCTGGCGTGGCTGCAGTACACCATGTGGTTCGGCACCGGCGGCAGCCATGAAGTCGACGACTTGCGCGCGCAGGTCGAACGCCAGCAGGTCGAGAACCTGCAATTGCAGCAGCGCAATGAAGCGCTGGCGGCCGAGGTCGACGACCTGAAATCCGGCGGTGCGGCGGTCGAGGAGCGGGCGCGCAGCGAACTTGGCATGGTCAAGCCGGGCGAGACGTTTTATCGGGTCGTGGATGGGCGTTCCGGGCCACCGACGGCTGCGGCGCCCGACGCGCCGGCAACCGGGCCATGAGTTGGGCATTGCTGCCTGCCGCCGGGAGCGGGCGCCGCTTCGGTGGCGGCATCCCCAAGCAATACCTGCACGCCGCCGGCAAGCCGCTGATCGAACACGCGCTGGACGTGCTGCTGGCGCACGCGGCGATTGAAGGCGCGGTGGTGGCGCTGTCCGCGGACGACCGGCATTGGCCAGGCTGGACGACGTTGCATGGCAAGCCCGTGCTCGCGTGCCGTGGTGGCGACGAGCGGGCCGACTCCGTGCTTGCGGCATTGCACGCATTGCCCGCTGGTATCGCGGCCGATGCCCTGGTGCTGGTGCACGATGCCGCGCGCCCGAACCTGCGTCCGGACGATCTTTCGCGATTGATCGACGCCGCGATGGCGCATCCGCACGGTGCAATCCTTGCTGCCCCGGTGCGCGACACGCTCAAGCGTGCGGATGCAGGCGCGAACATCGCCACGACCGAGCCGCGCGAGGGCATCTGGCGCGCACTGACGCCGCAGGCGTTTCGGCGCGACCTGTTGCTGCGTGCGCTTGAAGCGGCCCGCGCGGATGGCGTGGCGGTCACCGACGACGCGCAGGCGGTCGAACGGCTTGGCCTGCATCCACGCCTGGTCGAGGGTCGCGAGGACAACCTGAAAGTGACCACGCCAGCCGACCTGGCGCTGGCCGAATTCCTGCTGGCGAGCCATTTGCCGGAGACGGACGCATGAGCGATATCCGCATCGGCCAGGGCCATGACGTGCATGCATTCGGCGACGGCGACCACCTGATGCTCGGCGGTGTGCGCGTGCCGCACGAGCGCGGCGTGCTGGCACACAGTGACGGCGATGTGGCGTTGCACGCGCTATGCGATGCGATGCTGGGCGCGCTGGCGCTGGGCGACATCGGGCGTCACTTTCCGCCGTCGGATCCGCAATGGAAGGGCGCCGACAGCCGCGCGTTCCTGCGCCATTGCGATGCGCTGGTACGCGCCCGGGGCTGGCATGTCGGCAATTGCGACATCACGGTCATCTGCGAATTGCCCAAGGTCGGTCCGCATGCGCTGGTCATGCGCGAAGCGATTGCCGCCGACCTGGGGATCGCCGTGGATGCGGTCAGCATCAAGGCGACCACCAGCGAAAGGCTTGGCTTCACCGGTCGCGGCGAAGGCATCGCCGCGCAGGCGGTCTGCCTGCTGGTGCGAAGTGGCTGAAGCAGTGGTTCGTGCACATGGTGCGCCGGTCCTGCATGCAAGGATCCGCAGTGCACCCGAGGACTTCCGGGTCGAGGAACTCGACGCGTTCGAGGCCAGCGGCAGCGGCGAGCACCTGCTGCTGACCATCGAGAAGCGCGGCATGAACACCGCGTTCGCGGCGAAGTGCATCGCGCAATGGGCCGGTGTTGCCGAATCCGCGATCGGCCAGGCCGGGATGAAGGACCGGCACGCGGTCACCGTGCAGCGCTTCAGCGTGTGGCTGCCGAAAAAGATCGCCCCGGACATCGATGCCTTGCAGTCGGATGCGCTGCGCGTGCTCGGCCATGCCTGGCATTCACGCAAGCTGCCGCGCGGTGCGCTGGCGGGCAACCGGTTCCGGTTGGTGTTGCGCGCCGTGCAGGGTGATCGCGAGGCGATCGATGCACGCCTGCACCAGGTCGCGACGCAAGGTGTCCCCAATTATTTCGGTGAACAGCGGTTCGGCCGCGGCGGCGGCAACGTGGCCAAGGCCATGGCGATGTTCGCGGGCGGCCGCGCGCGGCGCGAGGAACGCTCGATGCTGTTGTCGGCGGCGCGTTCGGAACTGTTCAACCGGGTGCTGGACGCGCGGGTCGCCGAGGCGAGCTGGAATGCCGCGCTCGACGGCGAGGTGTGGATGCTGGAGGGCAGCCGCAGTGTGTTCGGCCCGGAACCGCTGACGGCAAGCCTGCAGGCGCGCCTGGATGAATTCGACATCCATCCCAGTGGCCCGCTGTGGGGCGAAGGCGAGTTGCGCAGCACCGCCGAGGCCAGGGCCTGCGAGTTGCGCGCGCTGGAAGGCGACACCGCGATGCGCTTGCGCGCGGGACTGGAGCGCGCCGGCCTGAAGCAGGAGCGGCGCGCCTTGCGCCTGCGGCCCGACGCGCTGCAATGGGAATGGCTGGCTGCTGACGTGCTGATGCTGGCGTTCGCGTTGCCGCCGGGGAGCTACGCGACCACGCTGCTCAGGGAGCTGGGTGACATCACCGACGTTGCGTCGCCTGCGTAGGCGCGCCGGTCACGACGCAACGGAGATGCAACCGGGTGCCAGTCGCGCCGTGAACGGCGCTCCTGCACGGCGTTTCTCGAGTCCGTCGCGCCCTGAAGGGCGCCCTTACCGGCGCTTCTCGAGCAACACCAATACGGCGCCCGCGCCGCCCTGCGCCGTCGGCGGCGAATGGAAGGCGAGAACGTCGGCGCGATGCCGCAGGACGCGGTCGACGAGGTTCTTCAGCACCGGCAGGCGTTCGTCCGAATTGCGCCCCTTGCCGTGGACGATGCGCACGCAGCCCAGCCCGTGGCGTACGGCAGTCGCGCAGGAACTCGCGCAGCATCGCTTCGGCAGTGCGCGCCGGCAGGCCATGCAGGTCGAGTTCTTCCTGTGCCGCGTATTCGCCGCGCGCCAGCCGCTTGAGCAGCATCGGCGAAACCTCCTCGCGCCGGTAGGACAGCACGTCGCCGGACTCCAGTGCGGCGATGACGACGTGGCGGAATTCCTCGCGGGCGGCGTCCTCGTCGCGCCGGGCCATCTTCGCCGACGGCTTCGGCTTGGGCAGGGGCGGTGGCGGCGGCGCGGCCGGAAGTTCGCGCACCTTGCCGCGATTGGCGCCGATCGCCTCGCGGAACAGGCTGGCGTCGTCACGATCGTCGCCATTCATGGGTTCGGGCGGGGCCTTGCGCATCCGATCAGGGTAGCGCAGCCCGAACCCGGCATCGGCATCCGCTATCATGGCTGCATGCAGAATTTTTCGAAGTCGTAAGCCGTGATGCGGGTCCTTGTCAGCAACGACGACGGCGTCGACGCCCCCGGAATCCGTGCCTTGGCCCTCGGCCTGCGCGAGGCGGGCCATGAAGTCCTGGTGGTCGCGCCCGACCGCGATCGCAGCGGCGCAAGCAATTCGCTCACGCTGGACGCGCCGATCCGGGTGATCAAGGTGGACGGGCAGACGTGGAAGGTGTTCGGCACGCCGACCGACTGCGTGCACGTGGCGATTACCGGCATGCTGGAGCACGAGCCCGACATCGTGGTGTCGGGCATCAACAACACCGCCAACCTGGGCGATGACGTGATCTATTCAGGTACCGTGGCGGCAGCGATGGAAGGCCGTTTCCTCGGCTTGCCGGCGGTGGCGATGTCGCTGGTCACCGAAGGCCACAAGGGCCGGCACTATGAAACCGCGGCGCGTGCGGCGGTGGAGATCATCGCCCGGCTCAAGGCCGAGCCGCTGCCCGCGGACACGATCCTCAACGTCAACGTGCCTGACCTGCCGTGGCACGAGATCAAGGGCTTCCAGGCTGGGCGGCTGGGCAACCGACACCGCGCCGAGCCCTGCACCCAGCAACTCGATCCGCGCGGTCGCCATTGGTGGTGGATTGGCGCTGCAGGCCCGGAACACGATGCGGGTCCGGGCACGGATTTCCAGTCGGTACGCGATGGCTATATCGCGATTACCCCGATCCACGTCGACCTGACCCGCTACCAGGCGCTGGACCAGGTGGCGAGCTGGGTCGACGGACTGGCCTCGACGCTGCAGCCGGGACAGTCGGAGCACGCCTCGTGATCTCGCGTTTGCGCCTGCAGCCGGCCGATGTCGGCATGGGCATGACCAGCCAGCGCGTGCGTGATCGGCTGATCGAACGCCTTCGTGAAAGCGGCATCGAAGACGAGCGCGTGCTCAACGTGATCCGCACCGTGCCGCGACACCAGTTCGTCGAAGAAGCCTTCGCGATGCGCGCCTACGAAGACAATGCGCTGCCGATCGGCCACGGCCAGACCATTTCACAGCCGTGGGTGGTGGCGCGGATGACCGAGGCGCTGCTTGAAGGCGGCATGCCCAAGCGCGTCCTGGAGATCGGCACAGGTTCCGGCTACCAGGCCGCGATCCTGGCGGCGCTGGGCATCGAAGTGTTCACCGTGGAGCGCATCGGCGACCTGCTGCGGATTGCGCGCAAGCGTTTCCGCACGCTTGGCCTGCACGTGCGTAGCAAGCACGATGACGGCCGCATCGGCTGGCCGGAGGAAGCGCCGTTCGACGGCATCATCGTCACCGCTGCGGCGCCGGCGCTGGTGGAGGCCCTGAAGGCGCAACTCGCGCCCGGTGGCACCCTGGTGGCACCGGTCGGCAGTGCCGCCGAGCAGTCGTTGCTGTGCCTGCGCAAGGATGCCGATGGGGCCATTGCACAACGAGGCCTGGCGCAGGTGGTCTTTGTGCCGTTGCTGTCCGGGTTGGTGGATGCATGAAGCTGTTCGGTCCGCTGTATGTGCGCGCGCTGGCGTGGGCGCGGCACCCGAGGGCGCCCGCGCTGCTGACCGGGCTGAGTTTTGCCGAAGCGATCGTGTTCCCGGTGATGCCGGAAGTGATGCTGGCGCCGATGTGCCTGTCGCAGCCGAAGCGCGCGTACTGGTTTTCAACGTTGAGCCTGGCCGGTTCGCTGGCCGGCGCGGTGGTGGGCTATCTGCTGGGCCACTACGCCTATGAACTGGTCAAGCCGTTGCTGGATGCCCTGGGCTGGCTGGAGCACATCGACGCACAGGTCGAGTCGCTGCGCGCGATTACCGCGCAATCGCCCTGGAAGGCCTTCTGGTTGCTGGTGATTGCCGGATTCACGCCGATCCCGCTGAAGATCTTCACCTGGGCATCGGGGATTGTCGGTGTCCCCATGCTGCCATTCCTGGCCAGCATGTTCGTGGGCCGCGGCAAGCGCGTGTTCCTGGTCGCATTCGTCCTTCGCCTGGGTGGCGAGCGGGCGGAACGGGCACTGCACCGCTATATCGAGCCCATCGGCTGGTCGGCGCTGGTCCTGCTGGCGGTGCTGGCGGGTTGGTTGCTGTTGCCGGGTGGGGCATGATGTCGGCCATGCGCTTGCAACAGACCATCCTCGGGCTGGCGATGCTTGCCCTGCTGGCCGCATGCGGCCGAAGCCATGTGGTGAGCGGGCCTGGGCGCAGCAACGCGCCGCGTGGCGAACGCCCGGTCAAGGTGTCCGAACCGAAGTACGGTGCGACCGTGGTGGTTCGGCGCGGCCAGAACGTGTACCGCATCGCGACCGAAAACGGACTGACCGCCCTCGACCTGGCGATCTGGAACGATATCGGCCCGCCCTACACGATTTATCCCGGACAGCGCCTGCGCCTGTATCCGGGAGGCCAGACCGGGGTGGCGGTGAAGCCCGGTACGCCGGCACCGCGGGCAACCGCGTCGGCGGCATCACGCGCGGCCAGCACCTCGGTCGTCGTGCCAAGCGCCAGCAACGTCGGCTGGCGTTGGCCCGCCGATGGCGCGGTGGTCGCCAGCTTCGCCAGCGGCGATCCGACCCGGCAGGGCGTGGATATCGCCGGCCAGGGTGGGCAGCCGGTGCGCGCCGCATCCGACGGCGTGGTGGTGTATTCCGGTTCCGGGCTGGTGGGCTATGGCGAGCTGGTCATCGTCAAGCACAACGAGCAGTGGCTGTCCGCTTACGGCCACAACCGCGCGCGACGGGTCAATGAAGGGCAGGTGGTGAAAGCCGGCCAGCAGATTGCGGAAATGGGCCGCAGCGGCGCCTCGCGCGACATGCTGCATTTCGAGATTCGCTACAACGGCAAGCCGGTCGATCCGCAGCAATATTTGCCGCGTCGCTGATCAGCCGGGAAACACGAACCCCGCCGCCACCCTTCGGCCTTCGCCAGCCAGCACGCTGTAGGTGCGCGCGGCTGCGGCATTGGTCATGACTTCGATGCCGATCCCGCGCTGCAGGCATGCGGCCATGACCGCCGCTGGCGGGAACCTCTGGACCGCGCCGGTGCCCAGCACCACCAGTTCCGGCCGCAGCTCGAGCAGGGTATCGAGGTCGGCGGGTTGCATCGTGCCGACATCGGTCACTGACCAGCCTTCGACCAGCGTATCGGGCGCGACCACGAAGCTGTGGATGAGCCGACGGTCGTTGACCAGGGCCGAGGCGCCATCAGCGCCACGCAGGGCGTATTGGTAATCGGGGCGTTCGAGGTTCAGTTGCATGCTGATGATCCATCGTCATCCCGGCGAATGCCGGGAACCTGCGTGGGTCTCAGGACACGGGCGGCGCACGGCCACAAGGGCCGTGAAAAGATGCCGGGGCTCGCCGGAACCGCAACACGGCGGATGCGGCTATCAGGCCCTTGGCAGCACGATATGCCGCTTGTCCGTCGACGGTCGGTAGAACACCGCGACATGGCCGATCCGCTGGACCAGGGCGGCCCCGGTGCGCGCGGCGAGATCACTGATCATCGCGTCGCGCAGCTCGCGGTCGTCCGCAACGATCTTGATCTTGATCAGCTCGTGGTGCTCCAGCGCGGCGTCCACCTCGGCGACCAGTGCGTCGGTGATGCCCTTGCCCCCCACCTGCAACATTGCTTTCAGGTCGTGCGCCTGGCCGCGCAGGAAGCGCGCCTGGGTATTGGTGAGCGTGGTGGTCATACAGGTGATCAATGGGGCGCTGGGAGAGGCGCAGGGTATCATGGCGGCCCACGTCCCCCGGCCTTCGATGCCCATGGCCACCCGCAGCAAATCGAGCCAACGTTGGCTCAAGGAACACTTTTCCGACCCTTTCGTGAAGAAGGCGCAGGCGGAAGGCTTGCGCTCGCGTGCCGCATACAAGCTGGAGGAGCTGGTCGAGCGCGACCGCCTGCTCAAGCCGGGGATGGTGGTGGTGGACCTCGGGTCGGCTCCCGGCAGCTGGTCACAGTGGGTACGCCAGGAACTGGACAGGATGGAAGCCGGCAAGGGGGAGACACGCAAGGGGCGGGTGATCGCCAGCGACATCCTGGAGATGCCGAGCCTGGCCGGCGTCGAGTTTCTTCATGGCGACTTCAGGGAGGATGCGGTCCTATCGCGCTTGCTGGAGATGTTGCAGGGGGAGCAGGTCGACCTTGTGTTGTCCGACATGGCCCCCAATAAGAGTGGTATGGATGCGGTGGACCAGCCGCGCGCGATGCACCTGGCCGAGCTGGCCATGGACTTCGCCGACGGTCACCTTCGCATTGGCGGCACGTTCCTGATCAAGTTGTTCCAGGGCGTGGGGTTCGACGAATACGTGCGGGAGCTGCGGCGGCGATACGCCAAGGTGGCGATCCGCAAGCCGGCGGCCTCGCGCAAGCGTTCGCCGGAGGTGTACGCGCTGGCGCAGGGCAAACTGGCGCAGATCAAGGCTTAGTTGCAATACCGCGTGGGTCGTGGCCCACCATCCAGGTGACGTAAAAAGGACGACATGAACGATCTTGCGAAGAACTTGTTGCTGTGGGTAGTCGTCGCCGTCGTGTTGATGGTGGTGTTCCAGAGCTTCAGTCCGAAAATGGGCCAAAGCCAGGACATCGTCTATTCGCAGTTCGTGCAGGACGTGCAGAACGACCGCATCAAGAAGGTCGACATCGCCAGCAACGAACGCACGGTGAATTTCGAGCGCAGCGACGGCAGCAAGGGCACCACCACGGCGCCGGTCCGCGACAAGGACCTGATCAACGACCTGATCGAGCACAAGGTCGAGATCCAGCAGGCGCCACCGGATTCGGGCGTCTCGTTCTGGTCGCTGGTGCTGAACTTCCTGCCGGTGATCCTGATCATCGGTTTCTGGCTGTTCATGATGCGGCAGATGCAGCAGGGTGGCGGCAAGGGCGCGATGAGCTTCGGCAAGTCCCGCGCGAAGTTGCTCAATGAAGACCAGACCAAGGTCACCTTCGCCGATGTCGCCGGTTGCGACGAGGCCAAGGAAGAAGTCTCCGAGCTGGTCGAGTTCCTGCGCGATCCCGGCCGCTTCCAGAAGCTGGGCGGCAAGATCCCGCGCGGCGTGCTGATGGTCGGCCCGCCCGGTACCGGCAAGACCCTGCTGGCCAAGGCCATCGCCGGCGAGGCCAAGGTGCCGTTCTTCTCGATTTCCGGTTCCGACTTCGTCGAGATGTTCGTCGGTGTCGGCGCCAGCCGCGTGCGCGACATGTTCGAGCAGGCCAAGAAGCATGCGCCGTGCATCATCTTCATCGACGAGATCGATGCCGTCGGCCGCCATCGCGGCGCCGGCCTGGGCGGCGGCCATGACGAGCGCGAGCAGACCCTCAACCAGCTGTTGGTGGAGATGGACGGTTTCGAAGGCGGCGAAGGCGTGATCGTGGTCGCCGCGACCAACCGTCCCGACGTGCTCGACCCGGCGCTGCTGCGTCCGGGCCGCTTCGATCGCCAGGTCGTGGTGGGCCTGCCCGACGTGCGCGGCCGCGAGCAGATCCTCCAGGTCCACATGCGCAAGGTGCCGCTGGCCGACGACGTGGTGCCGATGACGATTGCCCGTGGCACGCCCGGATTCTCCGGCGCGGACCTCGCCAACCTGGTCAACGAAGCGGCGCTGTTCGCGGCGCGCGGCAATGCCAAGCAAGTGCGCATGGAGCACTTCGACAAGGCCCGCGACAAGATCATGATGGGCACCGAGAACCGCTCGATGGCGATGAGCGAGGAAGAGAAGACAAATACCGCCTACCACGAGGCCGGCCACGCCATCGTTGGCCGGTTGGTGCCGGACCACGACCCGGTCTACAAGGTCACGATCATTCCCCGCGGTCGCGCATTGGGCGTGACCATGTACCTGCCGGAAGGTGACCGCTACAGCTACAACAAGGAAAACCTCGAGAGCCGGCTGTGTTCGCTGTACGGCGGCCGCGTGGCGGAGGAACTGATCTTCGGCGAGGACAAGGTCACCACCGGCGCCTCCAACGACATCGAGCGTGCGACCAAGATGGCACGCAACATGGTGACCAAGTGGGGTCTGTCCGAGCTGGGTCCGATCACGTTTGGCGAGGAAGACGATGAAGTATTCCTGGGCCGTTCGGTCACGCAGCACAAGAGCGTTTCCGACGATACTGCGCGCAGGATCGACGAAGTGGTGCGCTCCATCCTCGACAAGGCCTACAACCGTACCCGCACGATCCTCGGCGACAACCTCGACAAGCTGCACGCGATGGCGAAGCTGCTGCTCGAGTACGAAACCATCGACGTGCCGATGATCGACGCGGTCATGGAAGGGCGTGATTCACCGCCACCGATGGGCTGGACCAAGCCCGGCGAAGCTGAAGCCAAGCCTGAACCGAAGCCGCCGATGCCGCCGATCGGCGGGCCTGCCGAGCAGACCTGAGTCTGCGCACGCGCGAAGCGAAAAGGCCGGGGGCGATCCCGGCCTTTTTCATTGCGGCTGTCCAGCGACGCGCGTGGTTGCGCGGCGCGTGGGCATTGCCGACACTGCGGCGGAGTGCCGGCGCGTGACCGGCGATGGGGAGTGGGTTGGCGATGACCGTTGGATTGCTGGCTGAACTCAAACGTCGCAATGTCCTTCGCATGGCGGGTTTGTACCTCGTCTCCGCATGGCTGGTGGTTCAGGTGGGCGCCACCTTGCTCCCGGTGTTTGATGCGCCGGCGTGGACGATGAGGGCGCTGGTGGTGACCCTGGCCATCGCATTTCTGCCTTGCATCGGCCTGGCTTGGGCGTTCGAACTTACCCCGCAGGGACTCAAGCGCGATGCCGACGTGCCTGCGTCGCAGTCGATCGCCCCGCAAAACGCGCGCAGGCTCGACCGCGCGATCATCGTGGTGCTGGTGCTAGCGCTGGGATATTTCGCCTTCGACAAGTTCGTGCTTTCACCGCGGCGCGATGCGACGCTTGTGGCCGAAACCACGCGCGTGGCTGAGTCCAGGGCCGCCGCGAAACCCGCGAAGCGTGGGAATTCCATCGCGGTGCTGCCCTTGGTCAATGCCAGCGGCGATGCCAGCCAGCAGTTCTTCTCCGACGGGCTGTCGGAAAACCTGATCGACGCGCTGTCAAAATTCGAGGGTTTGCGGGTCATCGGCCGTACCTCGTCGTTCCGGTTTCGCGACAGCAAGGAAGATGCACGCAGCATCGGCGCCAAGCTTGGCGTGGCCTACCTGCTTGCCGGCAGCGTGCAGCGCTCCGAGGACGTGGTGCGGATACGTGCCGAGGTAGTACGCACCGATGACGGTTCGGCGCTGTGGACCAAGCAGTACGACCGTCCGTACAGTGACCTGTTTGCGTTGCAGGACGAACTCACCCAGTCCATCGCACGCGTGCTCAAGGCGCGACTGCTGGCGGGCGACGGCAAAGGGCAGTCAAACCGCCCACCCAGCGGCAACCTGGAGGCTTACGGCGCCTATCTGCAGGGTGCCTTCAATGCCGACCTCGGCGGCGAGCAGGACATGCGCCGGGCAATCAACCACGTACAGCGCGCGACCCGGCTGGATCCCAAGTACGCAGTGGCCTGGGCGGCGCTGTCGCGCAATTGGACCACGCTGGCGGCATTGGGACTGAGTGGCAGCGATGCCAAGCATGCCTACGCCGAGGCGCGCCGGGCGGGTGACATTGCGATCGCGCTGGCTCCGGACCTGGGTGAAGCGCATGTCGCGCGTGGCTGGTGGCTGGAGAATTCGGAGCTTGATTGGCGTGGGGCCACCGCCGAGTACCGGCGCGCGCTGGAGCTCGCCCCGGACGTGCTGCAGACCAAGTTCAGCATGGCCAGCATGCTCGCCTTGCAGGGCCAGCTGGACGAGGCGATAAAGCTGAGCGGCGAGGCGATCGAGGACGAGCCAATGTCGCCGAATTGGTGGAATTGGTATAGCGCCTACCTTTCGGCAGTGGGTCGCCTGGACGACGCCGAGACCGCAATCCGAAAGTCGATCGCGTTGCGTCCCCAGGGCAGTTCTGCATGGACACAGCTGGCGATCATCGAGATCCAGCGCGGAGATGTGGCGGCTGCGCTGAAGTCGGCGCAGCAAGAGCCCGAGGGGATCTGGCGCGACATCGCGATGACGATGGCGCGCCAGGTTGGTCCGGACCGCGAAGCTGCTGACGCCGCACTGGAGAGCCTGATTGCCGATCACGGCGACGTGGCTGCGTACCAGGTCGCCCAGGTGCAGGCGTTGCGCAACGATCCGGATGCCACTTTCGAATGGCTGGAGCGCGCGCGCGCCAGCAGCGACCCCGGCATCGGAAATACCCTGATCGATCCACTTGTCATGCGTTTCAAGTTCGATCCTCGACTGGCTGCGTTCTGCGCCAAGGTCGGGCTGCCTCCCCCTGCCGAAAGCCAGACCAAGGGTCTCTGATCCTCATGTTCGATACCTCGCTCCAACTCGACTGCGCAGGGCGCATCCTCAAACTCGATCGCGCGCGGGTCATGGGCATCGTCAACGTGACCCCGGATTCGTTTTCCGATGGCGGCGCCCACCTTGATGTCGAGGCCGCGGTGGCGCATGGGCTCCGGCTGGCGGAGGAGGGTGCGGACATCCTTGATATCGGCGGCGAATCCACGCGGCCCGGCGCGGATGACGTGCCTGTTGACGAAGAGCTGCGGCGGGTGATTCCCGTCATCGAGCGGCTTGCGAACGAGACATCGCTGCCCATCAGCATCGATACCTCGAAACCCGACGTCATGCGGGCCGCGGTATCCGCCGGAGCCGGCATGATCAACGACGTCCATGGCTTGCGTCGCGATGGCGCGCTGGAGGCTGCGGCGGACCTGCGGGTGCCGGTGGTGCTGATGCACATGCTGGGCGAACCGCGCTCGATGCAGGATGCGCCCCACTACGACGATGTGGTCGCCGACGTGCATCGGTTCCTGGCCGAGCGCATCTTCGTTGCGGAAATGGCCGGCATCGACAAGAAGCGGATCCTGATTGATCCGGGGTTCGGCTTCGGCAAGACGACCGAGCACAACCTGCAATTGTTGGCCCAGCTCCGGCGCTTCACCGAGCTGGGCGTACCGGTGATGGCCGGACTTTCACGCAAGCGCAGCATCCGCGAGCTGACCGGCCAGCAGGACATGCAGGCGCGCGTGCATGGCTCGGTCGCCGCGCACCTGATCGCGGCGCAACGCGGCGCGATGCTGCTGCGCGTGCACGATGTCGCTGCGACAGTGGATGCGCTCAAGGTCTGGAATGCGGTCGCCGCCGTGCCGATGCCGCGCGTGGAGTCGAAGCCCCCGATCCGCTGGCCTGAGGACGATTGAAGCCGGTCGTTGGATCCTGCTGGGCTGGATGCGATTCGATGCAGGCCCGCCGGGTCGTGATTTGCCGCTTGCGCTAAGCTCCGGCGCTGGACCTGACCGGATCGACCGCATGACCGCCAGCACGCCGCTGCTCATCACGTTTGGCATCTACCTCGCGCTGATGGTGGGGATCGGCTTCGTCGCCTGGCGCCGCACCGTGAATTTCGACGACTACATCCTCGGCGGGCGCTCGCTGGGCGGTTACGTGACCGCACTGTCGGCCGGCGCGTCGGACATGAGCGGCTGGCTGCTGATGGGCCTGCCGGGCGCGATGTACTTCGGTGGCGTCTCCGAGTCGTGGATCGCGATCGGTCTGGTGATGGGCGCCTGGGCCAACTGGCGCTTCGTGGCCGGGCCGCTGCGGGTGTACACCGAGCGCACCGACAATGCGCTGACCCTGCCGGACTACTTCACCACGCGGTTCGCGACCGACGGCAAGGTGCTGCGGATCGCCTCGGCGCTTGTGATCCTGGTGTTCTTCGCGATCTACGCCGCCAGCGGGATCGTGGCCGGCGCGCGGCTGTTCGAGAGCGTGTTCGGCCTGCCGTATGCGCAGGCGCTGTGGTGGGGTGCGGCGGCGACCATCCTGTACACCCTGGTCGGCGGCTTCCTGGCGGTGAGCTGGACCGACACCGTGCAGGCGACGCTGATGATCTTCGCCCTGATCCTGACGCCGGTGATCGTGATCATCAGCACCGGTGGGCTGGGCGACAGCCTGCATGTGATCGAGCAACTCGACCCGGGCAAGCTTGACTGGTTCAAGGGCGGTGAGCTCGGCGTGATCGGGGTCATTTCGTTGCTGGCCTGGGGCCTGGGCTATTTCGGGCAACCGCATATCCTGGCGCGGTTCATGGCCGCCGATTCGCTGGCAGTCATCCCGCAAGCCCGGCGCATCGGCATGACCTGGATGATCCTGTGCCTGGCGGGATCGCTTGCGACCGGTTTCTTCGGCATCGCCTATTTCGCGCAGCACGCGGACCAGGCGGGCGCAGTCAACGAAAACCACGAACGCGTGTTCATTGCATTGGCCGAGCTGCTGTTCAATCCGTGGGTCGCGGGCGTGCTGCTGTCGGCGATCCTGGCGGCGATCATGAGCACGCTGTCCTGCCAGTTGCTGGTCTGCTCCAGCGCACTGACCGAGGACCTGTACCGCGGTTTCGTGCGGCCGCGGGCGGGTGAGCGCGAACTGGTCTGGGTCGGTCGCGGGATGGTGCTGATGGTGGCGTTGATCGCGATCTTCATCGCGGGCGATCCGGACAGCCGCGTGCTGGGGCTGGTGAGTTACGCCTGGGCCGGCTTCGGCGCCGCGTTCGGGCCGGTGGTGTTGTTCTCGCTGGGCTGGCAACGGATGACGCGCAGCGGCGCGTTGGCCGGCATCGTCGTCGGCGCAATCACCGTCATCCTGTGGAAACAGACGGGAAGCCCGCTTTACGAAATCGTGCCGGGCGTCATTGCCGCCAGCATCGCGATTGTCGTGGCCAGCCTGATGTCGCCCGCGCCCAGTGCGGCGGTGCAGGCCCGCCACCAGCAGGTGCGACTGAGCCTGCGCGAAAGCGGCTATTGATGCGCGTCGCGCGATGGGTGCGATGACGCCCACGCTGGACCCGCGGCCGCGCATCCTCGCGCTGATGGGCCCAACGGCGTCGGGCAAGAGCGCGTGTGCGCTGGATCTCGCCGAACGGCTGGGCGGCGAGATCGTCAGCGTCGATTCGGCGCTGATCTATCGCGGCCTGGACATCGGTGCAGCCAAGCCGACCCGCGCTGAACAGGCACGGGCGCGGCATCACCTGATGGACCTGCGGGATCCATGGCAGCCGTACTCGGCCGCGGAGTTCGCGGTCGATGCCAGCGCCGCGATCGACGGCATCCTGTCGCGAGGCAGGCTGCCGATCCTTGCCGGTGGCACCGGGCTTTATTTTCGTGCCGTACTCGAAGGCCTGGCGCCGATGCCCGAGGCCGATGCCGCGCAACGCGCGGCGATCACCGCGGATGCCGAGGCCCACGGCTGGGCAGCGTTGCATGCCGAGCTGGCGCGCGTCGATCCCGTGGCCGCGCAGCGCATCCACGCCACCGACGCGCAACGCATCCAGCGCGCGCTGGAGGTCTATCGATCGAGTGGCCGCGCGATCAGCGAATGGCAGCGTGACGCACGCCAGCAAACGCCACGCTGGAAGGTCCTCAAGCTCGTGCTTGCACCGCCGGACCGGAGCGTGCTGCACGCACGCATCGAACAGCGTTTCGATGCGATGTTGGCCGAGGGATTCCTCGATGAGGTGCACGCATTGCGCGGGCGCCCCGAATTGGCGGCACATCCGGCGCCGCTGCAGTTGCCTGCGATCCGTGCCGTCGGGTACCGGCAAGCCTGGGAGTGGCTCGACGGAGAAGGAGACGCCGCGGCATTCCGCGACCGCGCGATCGCCGCTACCCGTCAGTTGGCAAAGCGGCAGTTCACCTGGTTGCGTGGTGAAC
>CAVOQX010000002.1:0-68052 GCA_963698475.1 uncultured Gammaproteobacteria bacterium
GGAATCATTCGACAAAGTGCGATTCTATCCAAGACAAAAGCACGACTCAGGTAAATCAAAAAGCAGCAAACTGAGCTTATAATTTTAGGATTATCAAAAACATACGTCGCATGAATACAGCAGAGGCTCCAAGCCCTCTGACATACTTCGAAGCATGACCGAGAGGGCGGAGCAATGGAGAGTTCGAGCGAAAAGTCGGTGCGACTCCCAACGTTTGACGGGATGCACAAGAACTTCCAGGTGTGGTGGATGCGATTTATGGCATGTGCCACAGTGTGCAAGTTCTCCGCAGCATTGAAGATTGGTGGAGAGACGGATTCACCGCAAAAAGAGTCCGACACGATTGACATGAGTGCGGACTGCTGGAAAGTCACAAGCGGCGGCGAAGAAGCGCAATGCAATTGCAATTGCTGACTTCACGATGGCCTTTGCGAGTGAGGCATTGATGGGCTTGATAAATAAAGCCAAAACAGTTGATTGGCCGGAAGGGCTGGTGCATCTGGTGGCAAGCAGATTGAAAAAGAAGTTTCAACTGGTGGACACGATTTCGCATGTTGAGCTGCGACAGATGCTGAATAAAGTGTCGATGAATGACGAAGAAGACCCAGCTGCATTGTTTGAACAGCTGAGCAGCATTGAAAACAAGTATGATACGTCGACGAGACAGATCGACGAAGAAGATTTGATCGCAGTGATCCTCGATGCGGCACCGAAGGAATACAAGTCTGTTTTGACAGCTGAGCAGCGAGTGAAGAAAACTGCACTGCAGCTGAGTGATTTGGAAGAAGCAATGAACCAGCATTGGCATCAGATCAAGAAAGATGATGAAGACAATGCGGAAGAAAAGGGCAAAGAACTTACCTTGAGTGCCTTCAATGGCAAGTGTTTTAACTGCGGTGAGATGGGCCACAGAGCCAACAAGTGTCCGCATGGCAAGAAGAAGTTTGCCGGCACATGTCATAACTGTGGTGAGCAAGGTCACAAGTCACGTGATTGCTGGGAAAAGGAAGAAAACAAGAGCAAAAGACCAAGTTATTTTAAGCCCAAGAAGGAGCAAAGTACGGCTGCTGTTGAGAGCAGCGGAAGTCGCATGGAAGCACTCTTGTGTGGACTGTCGGCACCGGAGAGTCAAGAGATCACTCAGCAACCCAAACATTTGGATCGGCGACAGTGGAGCATCAGTTCACATGACTCCATTTGTTGAAGGATTCAAGAATTTGCGCGAGGCAACTTCGAGCGACTCGATTGCGATGGGTGACAAGAGCGTTGAGAAAACAAGCAAGTTAGGCAATCTGTCGGGCATCCTTTGCGACAAGCATGGCAACGAATTGCAGAAAACAATGATGCAAGATGTGGCTTTGGTGCCTGCAAGTGGGTATAATCTCTTTTCAATTGCGAAATCAATGAAGAGCAGATGGACGTTGAGCGGAAGCAAAGACATTGGCATCCAGCTGAAGAAAGATGGTCATTGCATCACCTTTGACATTTGCATCCCAACTCCGAAGGGCATCATCTGCGCGATGCATTTGAAGCGAGACAGTGAAGTTGCGAACGTCGGAATGATGAGAAAGATCAAGATGACTTTGCAGCAGGCTCATGACCGATTGGGCCATTGCAACGAAGAGAGCACACGTCTGACAGCGAAGAAACTCGATTGGGAAGTGACTGGAACGTTGAAGCCCTGTGAACCTTGTGCGATTGGGAAAGCGAAGCAGAAAAATGTCCCAAAGAACTGTGACGGAAAACCAGAGGTTGGTGACAAAACGCGAATTTATCTCGACATTTCAAGTGTCAAGCAGAAGAAAGGTCAGCCGAAAGCTCCAAAGCCGAATTGGAGAATTATGGTCAATGAGCACACTCAGCTCAAATTTTCAGATTTTCATGAGACAAAGAATGGCATGGTTGAGCCTGCATGTGAACAGTTCAAGAAGTGGGAGCAAGCGGGCAAAAAAGTTGATGTTGTGCGACTGGACAATGCCGGAGAAAACAGGCTCCTGAAAGCGTGATGCGACAGCAAAAGTTGGAAATTGGGCATTGATTTTGAGTTCACGGCTCGTGACACGCCACAGCAAAATCATTTGGCTGAACTCGGTTTAGCTGCATTGGCGAACCGCGGAAGAGCGATGCTGATCAAGGCAAACGCGCCGATGGAATGGAGGCCCATGCTTTGGACGGAAGCCTTCAAGATGGCAACTTTGTTGGATGGTTTGAGTGTCATGACGATTGACGGTGTGTCTGACACTCACTGCGTGCATTGGTGTGGTGAGAATCCAGCATTTGCATCCCATTTGCGAACCTGGGGAGAGGCTGGAACGGCGAAAATCAAGACAAAAATGACCCCAAAACTTGCGAATCGCGGCGTACAGTGCATGTTTGTTGGACATGCACTGAATCATCCTGGCGACTGCTGTCACATGTGGAACAAGAATACTCGCCGCACGCATGAGACTCGCGACGTTATTTGGCTGAAACGGATGCACTTTGAGAAAAATGAAGCTGACAAAAATGTGGCAATCGGACCTTTGGACCTCGATTTGGACCTCGATTCTGAAGCGGGGAAGGGCAACGAGAATGATGACGATGAACCTGATGATGATGACAATGAAGAAGAGGCTGATGTTGATGATGATGCTGAAAAAGAAGCAGATCAAACGACAACCAGAAGCGGTCGAATTGTCAAAGCACCGACGCGACTTATCGAAGAAATGAGCGCAAAAGCTGACGACTGCGAGATTAAGTTGACGGAGGCGGAAACCAACTGCTGTGCCACCATGCATGCATTTCCCGAAGGCAAATTCGAGCCGGGTGAGGTTGCATGTGTCGGAGCAGGTCTCGGTGGTGGTTTTGTGACCACAAAAGAGCTTCACGTGATGAAGCACGATGAAGCGATGGCGACGAAAGATGCTCCGAATTGGCGCAAAGCTGTAAAGGAGGAGCATGATCGCATGGTCAAACATGGTGTCTTCAAGGAAGCACCACGCGACCAAGCACCCGAAGGTGCAAAAATTTTATCCTCTGCATGGGCGATGAAGAAGAAAGCGAACGGTGTGCACCGTGCTCGGTTGAACGCCCGAGGATTTGAACAAGTCGACGGCAAACACTGCAACGAAGATGACAAAGCGGCCCCAGTTGTGAATGATGCTGCGATTCACATCGCACTTATCCTCATGTTGATGGCTGGATGGTGGGCCGAGATTTTGGATGCACGTGGAGCATTCTCACACGGAGAATTTGAAGAAGGCCAAGAAGTTCACATGGATGCACCACAAGGTTTTGAACGGTTCTGTCCAAGAAATGTGGTGCTGCTTTTGTTGAAAACTTCATGTGGCACGAAACAAGCAGCAATGGCATTTTGGCGCAAGCTGTTGGAAGCATTCAAAAAGATGGATTTCAAGCAAAGCAAGGCAGATCCATGCCTGTGCTTCTCATGGACGGTGTTTGGTTTGGTACTTTGGATGTCATGGATTGATGATTGCATGGTGCTCGGAAAGCCTGAAGCCATCAAGATTGCGAAAGAACAGTTGCAAGATGCATTTGAATGTGACGAGGTTGGTGAATTGAAAGAACACATTGGAGCAAAGATCGACCGAAACTGGGAAGATCGATCGATCAAGTTGACGCAACCAGTTTTGTTGCAGAGTTTTTGTGATGAATTTGAGCTTCCAGAGGGTGAAACTCCTGTGACACCTGCAGCTCCGGGAAGTGCATTGCAACCAAGTGAAGACGGGAACGAACTCGAGCATCCGAAGCAGAAGAAGCATCATTCCGGAGTCGGCAAATTGCTCCACATGATGAAGTGGACGCGACCTGAAATTTTGAACCCTGTGCGCGAACTGAGCCATTTCATGATGGCAGCAAGTCAAGCACATGTGAAGGCAATGTACAGAGTGATGAAGCACTGTGTTGGAACACCCGAACATGGTTCATTGTTGAAGCCAAGCATGGCATGGGACGGAGATCCGAATTTCGAATTTGTGACAAGAGGCCGGGCAGACAGTGACTGTGGAAAAGACCCGATCCGACGTCGAAGTGTCAGTGGTTACTCGACATTTCTGTGTGACGCGCCTGTGACTGTGAAATGCCGAATGCAAGGAAGAGTGACTTTGTCCGTTGCTGAATCTGAGTCAGTGAGTGCGACGGAGTGTGCCCAAGAGATGTTGTTTGACATGCGAGTTCTGGAATCGATTGGACTGAAGGTGAAGAAGCCGATGATTCTTGAAGTTGACAACAAGGGCACAATTGATTTGTCCAACAATTGGAATGTCAGTGGACGAACTCGACATGACGTGATTCGCATCAATTTCTCAAGAGAACTGAAGGAAGCTGGCATTATTGTGGTGAAGTGGATCTCAACTGACGACAACAGTTCGGATTTGTTTGCGAAAAATCTGGACGGACCTGCTTTTGAGCAGCATGCTGCTGTGTACTGTGGTGTTGACAAGTACATGAAGCACGTGGTCAGAGACTCTCAAGGGAAGGGTGTCAGCGATGAAGTTGTGGGACCAGTTGAGAGTCCCTGTGATTTAGAGTGTGATCAGAGTTAGGGTTTGTGTGACTAGCCCGACTTTTGCGCAGCACCACGTTGCGGAAGTTCGCTTCGCGGCCGTTGGTGTCGGTGAGCACGCCGCGATCCATGACCTGCAACAGGATGTTGAAGATGTCCGGGTGCGCCTTTTCGATTTCGTCCAGCAGCAGCACGCAATGCGGCGTCTTGACGATCTTCTCGGTCAGCAGGCCGCCCTGGTCGAAGCCGACATAGCCCGGCGGTGCGCCGATCAGGCGGCTCACCGAATGCGACTCCATGTATTCGGACATGTCGAAGCGCACCAGCTCGATCCCGAGCTGCATCGCCAGCTGCTTGGTGACCTCGGTCTTGCCGACGCCGGTGGGGCCCGCAAACAGGAAATTGCCGATCGGCTTGTCCGGATTGGCCAGGCCCGAACGCGCCAGCTTGATCGCCGAGGTCAGGCTGCCGATCGCCTCGTCCTGGCCGAAGATCACCATCTTCAGGTTGCGCTCCAGGTGCTGCAGCACGTCCTTGTCGGAGCTGCTGACCTGCTTGGCCGGGATCCGCGCCATCTTGGCCACGATGGTCTCGATTTCCTCGACATCGATCAGGCTCTTGCGCAATTCCACCGGCATCAGGCGCTGGCGGGCACCGGCCTCGTCGATCACGTCGATCGCCTTGTCCGGCAGCAAGCGGTCGCCGATGTGCTTGACGGACAAATCGACCGCCGCCTTGATGGCTTCGTCGGCGTAGCTCACGCCGTGGTGCAACTCATAGCGTGGCTTCAGGCCCTGCAGGATCTCGATGGTCTCGCCGACCGTCGGTTCGACGATGTCGATCTTCTGGAAGCGCCGCGCCAGCGCGCGGTCTTTCTCGAAGATGCCGCGATATTCCTGGAACGTGGTCGATCCAATGCAGCGCAACTCGCCATTGGCCAACACCGGCTTGATCAGGTTGGAGGCATCCATGGTGCCGCCGGAGGCAGACCCGGCACCGATGATCGTGTGGATTTCGTCGATGAACAGGATCGCATTCGGCAGCTTCTTGAGCGCCACCAACACGCCTTTCAGGCGCTTCTCGAAATCGCCGCGATACTTGGTGCCCGCGACCAGCGCACCAAGGTCGAGCGAATAGATCACCGCTTCGCTCAGCACCTCGGGGACGTCGCCATCGACGATGCGCTTGGCCAGCCCTTCGGCCAGCGCAGTCTTGCCGACGCCCGCCTCGCCCACGTACAGCGGGTTGTTCTTGCGCCGGCGGCACAGGATCTGGATGGTGCGTTCGACTTCTTCCGCGCGCCCGACCAACGGATCGATCTTGCCCGCGGCGGCCAGCTCATTGAGGTTGCTGGCGAATTCGGACAGCGCATCGCCCTTGGGTTCGCCGTCGCCAGCCTCGCCTTGCGGCGACTGTTCGGTCAGGCTTCGGGTCGCCCTCGCCATCGTTGTGGGCGATGCCATGCGAAATGTAATTGACCACGTCCAGCCGATGCACGTCCTGCTTGTTGAGGAAGTACGTCGCGTGCGAATCCTTTTCGCCGAAGATCGCCACCAGCACGTTGGCGCCGGTGACTTCCTTGTTGCCGGACGATTGCACGTGGTAGACGGCACGCTGCAACACGCGCTGGAAACCCAGGGTGGGCTGGGTATCGCGGCCGTCGTCCTCGGCGAGCTGGGTCACCGACGCCTCGATCGCTTCTTCCAGCTCGTGGCGCAGGCGCGGGAAATCGGCGCCGACCGCATTGAGCACGGTTTCCGCCGAGGCGTTGTCGAGCAGCGCCAGCAACAGGTGTTCGACGGTCATGAACTCGTGGCGCGCGTCTCGGGCGCGCTTGTAACACTGGCCGATGCTGTGCTCGAGATCCTTGCTGAACATGGGGGCAGAACCCTCCGAAATGCGACTACCTGCTATGTGGGGTTTTGCCTCGCCCCGTACAAGTCCTTCTACGCCTTCTCCATGGTGCACAACAGTGGATGCTGGTTCATTCGTGAATATTCGTTCACTTGCGCCACCTTGGATTCGGCGATCTCACGGGTGAACACCCCGCACACGCCTCGCCCACGCGTATGCACGTGCAGCATCACCTGGGTGGCGCGCTCGAGGTCGAGCGCAGAAGAAGCGGGTCAGGACTTCGATCACGAAGTCCATCGGCGTGTAGTCGTCGTTCAGCAGCATCACCGAATACAGCGGTGGTCGAGCGGTTTCCGGCCGGCTGGGGGCGACGATGACGCCGTGCTCGTGTTCGCGTTGTGGTTGGTCTCGGGTCTTGGGGCATGGGCCGATTATACGGAGCCACGGTCATTTCGACGTGGACGCTGTCCGGCATGGCGGCGACAATGGAGCTTCGTTTCGATACCGGAGGCAACATGCGCAACCACCGTGGCCGGATCGGCCTTGTCGTCATGCTGGGATTGGCCTTGTCGCTGGTCAGCACCGCTGGCCTGGCGGCCAACAGTTCGATCGAGGCACGACTGAAGGCGCGTGACATCACCTATGAAGTCGACGCCGACGGCGACTACAAGGTCACCTATTCCTACGACAAGGAAGAGCGGTCGCAGATGGTATTCGTCGCCGCCACGATTGAATCCGTCGGTGACCTGAAAGTCCGGGAGGTCTATGCAGCGGCCGGGAAGGTCGACGAAGACAGGATCGACGGTGCAATGGCGCTGAAGCTGATGGAAGAGAGCCAGACGAAGAAGATCGGGAGCTGGGAGCTGTCCGGCAACGTCCTGCTGTACGTGATCAAGGTGCCCGACGGCATCGACGCGGAAGGACTGGAAGCCGTGATGAAGATTGCCGCCGAGCTCGCCGATAACAAGGAAATGGAATTGTCCGGCAGGAAGGATGCGCTGTAAGTGAGTTATCGCGAAGGTCGCTTCTGGCAGCCGGACGTGACCGTGGCGACGATTGTTGTTCGCGACGGTCGCCTGTTGTGCGTGGAGGAGCGTTCCAACAACAAGCTGGTGATCAACCAGCCGGCTGGCCATCTGGAGCCCGACGAAAGCCTGTTGCAGGCGGCCGTGCGGGAAACCCGCGAGGAAACCGGCTGGATCGTTCGTCCCACCCATTTCATCGGCGCCTATCAATGGAAGGCACCCGTGCGGCCCGGCGAAAACGATGGGCGTCACTACTTGCGCTTCGCCTTCGCCGCCGAGACGCTCGAGGAAATTCCGCATGCCCGGCTCGACGAGGGCATCGTCCGCGCCCTGTGGTTGACGCCCGAGGAGCTGCAGGCACTGGCACCACGCCATCGCAGCCCACTGGTCTGGCGCACGGTTTCTGACTACCTCGGCGGCAACCGCCATCCGCTTTCGTTGCTGGGCCAGCTGGCGTGAATGCCGATCGGGTCGTGGTCGGCATGTCGGGCGGGGTGGATTCTTCGGTGGCGGCGCTGCTGCTGCGTGACCAGGGCGTCGAGGTGATCGGCCTGTTCATGCAGAACTGGGCAGAGGATGGAACCAGTGATTGCCGCGCCGAGGACGATCGCCGCGATGCGGTGGCCGTCATGCGGTGTCCTTGGATATACCGATCCGGTTCCGGGATTTCTCGCGCGAATACTGGGATGGCGTGTTCACTCATTTCCTGGCCGAGTACGCTGCAGGGCGCACGCCGAACCCGGACGTGCTGTGCAACCGCGAGATCAAGTTCAAGCATTTCCTGGATGCCGCGCTTGAGCTCGGCGCGGACGCCATCGCCACGGGTCACTACGCGCGGGTGGATTTCGCGAATGGCCGGCATCGCCTGCTGCGCGCACGTGATCGCGGCAAGGACCAGAGCTATTTCCTGCATCAACTTGGCCAGGCACAGCTGGCGGCCACGCGCTTTCCGCTCGGCGACCTGCACAAGGACGAAGTGCGCCGCATCGCCGCGGAGGCCGGCCTGCCTACCTCGGCCAAGAAGGATTCCACCGGCATCTGCTTCATCGGCGAACGTGATTTCCGCGAGTTCCTTTCACGATACCTGCCGGCCAATCCCGGTGAAATCCGCGATCCGCAAGGCTTGCGAGGTGGGCAAGCATCCCGGCGTGTTCTATTACACCCTGGGTCAGCGCGAAGGTCTGCATATCGGCGGCGTGCGCGGCCGCGGCGCACGCACCCTGGTATGTCGTCGGCAAGGATATCGCAAGCAATGTCCTGTACGTGGACCAGGGCCATGACAGCCCGTGGCTGCAATCCACGACGCTGCGCAGCGAGCAAGCGCACTGGATTGCAGGTGCCGCGCCTGCCGCACGTTTCTCATGTGTCGCGCAAACCCGCTATCGACAGGCGGACGAAGCCTGTGACGTGCATGTGCAGGACGACGGCAGCCTGCAGGTGCGCTTCGCGCGTCCGCAACGCGCTGTCACACCCGGCCAGTCACTGGTGCTGTACGACGGTGATGTCTGCCTCGGCGGCGCAGTCATCCTTTCAACTGATGCGCCCGTCGCAGGGCGTGACATCGCACACCAGGAGCCATGCTGCATGAACGGGAGTATTGACGATCGGGTGCTGGCCTTGGCCGGCGTCCTGCAGGCCTTGGCGCAGGTGCGCCGGATCGCCGACACCGGCCAATCCGAGTCGGTGCAGGTCGACGTCGCGCTTGCAAGCGTGCTTCGGCTCGAGGCCGAGAGCGCCGAAGCGGTGTATGGCGATGCGCAGGACTTGCGCAAGGGCCTGCGCCTGCTGCGCGACCACTTGGCCAACAACCCCCGCGATGAGGCGTTGGGCAAGCTGGCACTGGCAGTGATGCAGCTGGAACGCCGCTTCAGCCGTGATGACGCGATGGCGGAAAAGGTGGGAGCCGGTATCGCCAGTGCCGCTGAGGCGGCTGGCCAGGCTCGGCACAAGTCACCCGGATGTCATCAATCAGCTGGCCGAGCTGTATGCCGACACGATCAGCCAGCTCAGTCCACGGATCATGGTCCAGGGCAACCCGCATTACCTGGGCCAGGCCGGAGTGGTCGCCGAGATTCGCTCCCTGCTGCTGGCGTCGTTGCGTTCGGCGGTGTTGTGGCGCCATTCCGGCGGCAGCCTGTTGGACTTCGTGTTCCGCCGCCGCGACATGGCCGCTGCGATTGACGCGAGGTTGGCCTGAAACCAGTCGCTGGCGTACGGAATGGCTCGGTTTCGGGCATAATTGCAGTGATAAATGGCGTGTTTCCCCGCCCCCACCCACCGACCTGGAGCCCCCTCAAATGGCTGACTCATTCGCCACCCGCGCCCACCTCGACGTCAATGGCAAGTCCTATGCCTACGCCAGCCTGACCAAGCTTGGCGAGAAGTACGACCTGTCCGTGCTCCCGTATTCGATGAAGATCCTGCTGGAGAACCTGTTGCGCCACGAAGACGGGGTCAGCGTGCTGCCGGCGCATATCGAAGCGGTCGCGAAATGGGATCCGAAGGCCGAAGCCAGCAAGGAAATCGCCTTCATGCCGGCGCGGGTGTTGCTGCAGGACTTCACCGGCGTGCCCTGCGTGGTCGACCTGGCCGCCATGCGCGACGCGGTGATCAAGTTGGGTGGCAATGCCGACCAGATCAATCCGCAGATTCCATCGGAACTGGTCATCGACCATTCGGTGCAGGTCGATGTGTATGGCCGGCCGGAGGCGCTGGACATGAATGCCAAGATCGAGTTCGAGCGCAACCAGGAACGCTACAGCTTCCTGCGTTGGGGGCAGAAAGCGCTACAGGACTTCAAGGTGGTGCCGCCGAGCACCGGCATCGTCCACCAGGTGAACCTGGAACACCTGGCGCGGGTGGTGATGGAACAGGGAGATCGATGGCGAGCTGATGGCGTTCCCGGATACCGTGTTCGGTACCGACAGCCACACCACCATGATCAACGGCCTCGGCGTGCTGGGCTGGGGCGTGGGCGGCATCGAGGCGGAAGCGGCGATGCTCGGCCAGCCGTCCTCGATGCTGATTCCGCAGGTGGTGGGATTCAGGCTGACCGGCAAGCTGCCGGAAGGCGCCACTGGCACCGACCTGGTGCTGACCGTCACCCAGATGCTGCGCAAGTTCGGTGTGGTCGGCAAGTTCGTCGAGTTCTTCGGCGACGGCCTGCAGCACCTCTCGCTGGCCGATCGCGCCACGATCGCCAACATGGCGCCGGAATACGGCGCGACCTGCGGCATCTTCCCGATAGATGCCGTGGCCGTTAAGTACCTGCACCTGTCTGGCCGCAGCGATGAACAGATTGCACTGGTCGAGGCTTATGCCAAGGCACAAGGCATGTGGCACGACGCCGATTCCCCGCATGCCACCTACTCCGCTACCCTGGAGCTGGACATGGGCAGCGTGCAGCCGTCCCTGGCAGGTCCCAAGCGTCCGCAGGATCGCGTCTTGCTGGGTGACATGAAGAAGAACTTCCACGAAAACGTGGGCGCCATGACCATCGGCCGCAAGTCGAAGACCGGTTGCGCGGTGCAGGAACTCAAGGACGAAGGCGGCGCGCAGCCGCAGGCCGACCATCTTGCCGCCAAGCCATGCTCCAAGATCAGCATCGCCGACCAGGACGTCCATATCAGCGACGGCTCCGTGGTCATTGCCGCGATCACTTCGTGCACCAATACCTCCAATCCGGCGGTGATGCTCGGCGCTGGCCTGGTCGCGCGCAATGCGCTGGCCAAGGGCCTGAAGACCAAGCCCTGGGTCAAGACCTCGCTTGCCCCGGGCTCGCTGGTGGTGACCGATTACCTGAAGAAGGCCGGCCTGCTGGAGGACCTGGAACAACTCGGCTTCTACCTGGTCGGCTACGGCTGCACCACCTGCATCGGCAATTCGGGTCCGCTGCTGGCCTCGGTATCGCAGGGCATCGCCCAGAACGACCTTGCCGTGGCCGCGGTGCTGTCGGGCAACCGCAATTTCGAAGGCCGCGTGCATGCCGAAGTCAAGATGAACTACCTGGCTTCGCCGCCACTGGTGGTTGCCTATGCGCTGGCCGGCACGATCGATATCGACCTCACCTCCGAGCCGCTCGGCCAGGACGGTGACGGCAACGATGTGTACCTGCGCGACATCTGGCCTACCACCAGGGAAGTCGGCGAACTCATCGCGCAAAGCGTCACGCCGGAGATGTTCATCCGCAACTATGCGGACGTGTTCAAGGGCGATACCCGCTGGAACCACGTGCACTCGCCAGATGGGGAACTCTATGCGTGGAGCGAAGAATCGACCTACATCAAGAACCCGCCCTACTTCGACGGCATGACCATGGATGTCGGCAGCATCGACGACATCCACGGCGCGCGCGTGCTCGGCCTGTTCGGCGATTCGATCACCACCGACCACATTTCGCCGGCCGGCAACATCAAGAAGGATTCCCCGGCTGGCGAGTTCCTGCAGTCGCGCGGCGTGCTGCCGGCGGACTTCAACAGCTATGGCAGCCGTCGTGGCAACGATGACGTGATGGTGCGCGGCACCTTCGCCAACATCCGAATCAGGAACCGCATGCTGGGTGGCGAGGAAGGCGGCAACACGCTGTACTTCAACGCCAACGCTGCCGGCGAGAAAATGGCGATCTACGATGCCGCCATGAAGTACAAGGCCGACGGCGTGCCGTTGGTGGTGCTGGCCGGCAAGGAATACGGCACCGGCTCCAGCCGTGACTGGGCTGCCAAGGGCACGATTCTGCTTGGTGTCAAGGCAGTGATCGCCGAGACCTTCGAGCGCATCCATCGTTCCAACCTGGTCGGCATGGGCGTGCTGCCGCTGCAGTTCAAGAACGGCGAAAACGCCGAGTCGCATGGCCTGGATGGGTCCGAGACGTTTGCGATTACCGGCCTGCGTGATGGCGAGGCCAAGGTAGCGAACGTGACCGCGGTGCATCCGAGCGGGAAGCAGACCTCATTCGAGGCAGCCGTGTTGTTGCTGACGCCGAAGGAAGTCGAATACTTCAGGCATGGTGGTCTGCTGCAGTACGTGTTGCGGCAGTTGGCTGCCAAGGCGTAAACGCGACTGGACATGCGTGCAGTGCAAGGGCGGCTTCGGCCGCCCTTGTTGTATCTGCGGGTACGCGCCGCCGAACGCGCCTGGTCAGAACTCCGGTGTCCAGCGTGCATTGAGCAGCCGCCAATCGCCGTCCACCAACCGCCAGCCGGTCTCGACATCGAACACCTGCCCATTGCCGGGCAACAAGCCCCCATCGCCGCCGGTCGCCAGCACGCTGAAGGAGGCGGTTGCCTCGGTTTCACTGCGCAGCTCGACCGTGACCGGACCCATGCGCGCGCCCACGTCTCGATGCCGCATGAAAACCGCGACTGCCAGCTGGCGCGCGCCACGTCGATCCATGCCCTGGTTGCCGATGAAATCTTCGGCCAGCAGGTCGTGCACGGCGCCGGCGTCGCGCGCGTCGATCGCCGATTGCAGGGCTTCGAGTTGCTGGCGCACGGCCTGCTCCGGCGGCGTGCGCGAACAGGCAGCCATGACCCCGATCAGCAGGCAGACAAGCACAAGTGCGCACAGGCGCGCGTTCCAACGACAATGCTGCATTGCGACAGTCTCCATGCGGTTTGTTCCAGCTTGTCACTGCTTGGTGCCTATGCTCAAATCGAAGGCAATCCACACGCCGCCGCATTCGTGCGCCGGTCCAACACACGCAGGGGAATTGATCATGACGTCAGAACGTCCTTGGCTGGACCACTATCCCAAAGGCGTCCCTGAAGAAATCGACCTGAACGAGTTCCAGTCGATTCCAGCGGTGTTCGAAGCCTCGGTGCAGAAATTTCGCGAAAATATCGCGTTCTCGAACATGGGCAAGTCGATTACATATGGCGAACTTGATCGGTTGAGCCTTGATTTCGCCGGCTATCTGCTTGGCGAGCTGAAACTCAAGAAGGGTGATCGGCTTGCGATCATGCTGCCCAACTGCCTGCAGTATCCGGTGGCGCTGCTGGGCGCGCTGCGCGCCGGGCTGACCGTGGTCAACACCAATCCCATGTACACGCCGCGGGAACTGAAGCACCAGATGGTGGATTCAGGTGCCTCGGTCATCCTGGTGATGGATAATTTCGGTCACGTGGTCCAGGAAGTGCTGTCGGAAGTGCCGGGGGTACGGACGATCACCACCGGGCTTGGCGACATGCTCGGTTTCCCGAAGGGCGCGATCGTCAATTTCGTGCTTCGACACATCAAGAAGGTGGTGCCCGACTACGACATCCAGGGCGCCGTCCGCTTCCGCGACACGCTGACGCTCGGGCGCATGCATAAAGTGTCCGATGCGGTCATCGGCCATGAAGACCTTGCCTTCCTGCAATACACCGGCGGCACCACCGGCGTTGCCAAGGGCGCGATGCTGACCCAACGCAACATGGTCGCGAACATGCAGCAGGCGGCGGCGTGGGTTGGCAGCAACATCCGCATGGGCGAAGAACTCATTGTCACCGCGCTGCCGCTGTACCACATCTTCGCGCTCACTGCGAACTGCCTGGTGTTCATCAAGTTCGGCGCGCGCAACCACCTGATCACCAATCCGCGCGACATGCCGGGATTCATCAAGGAAATCAAATCGCTTGGATTCACCGCGATCACAGGCGTCAACACCCTGTTCAATGGCATGTTGAACACGCCGGGTTTCGACCAGGTGGATTTCTCCAAGCTGCACCTGACGCTTGGTGGCGGCATGGCAGTGCAACGCGCGGTGGCCGACAAGTGGAAACAGGCCACCGGTTGCACGCTGGCAGAGGCGTACGGCCTGACTGAAACGTCTCCGGCCGTGTGCATCAATCCGCCGGAGCTCGGTGCCTTCAACGGCTCGATCGGGTTGCCCGTGCCATCGACCGATGTCTGCATCAAGGATGAGGATGGCAACATGCTGCCGATGGGCGAGATCGGCGAACTTTGCGTCAAGGGCCCGCAAGTGATGCGCGGCTACTGGCAGCGCCCGGAGGACACCGCGCAATCCATCGATGCAAGCGGTTGGCTGCATACCGGCGACATGGCGCGCATGGACGAGAATGGGTATTTCTATATCGTTGATCGCAAGAAGGACATGATCCTGGTGTCCGGTTTCAACGTCTATCCGAACGAGATCGAAGACGTGATCGCGATGATGCCTGGCGTGCTGGAAGTGGCGGCCATCGGCATACCGGACGAGAAATCCGGCGAAGCGGTCAAGGTCTTCGTGGTCAAGAAAGACCCATCGCTCACGGCCGACCAGATCAAGGCGTTCTGCCGCGAAAACATGACCGGATACAAGCAGCCCCGGTATGTGGAATTCCGGGACGACTTGCCGAAGAGCAATGTCGGCAAGATCCTGCGCAAGGAATTGCGGGACCAGCCCCAGCACTGATTGGTGCCGCGCTGGCCAGACATCAGGGTTGCCGCGATTGGCAGGCCTGCCAGCTTGCACTCGGGTGTTTTTCGGCGCATAGAGGCCATACGGGCCCCTGTACCTCGCCGGCATGCCCGGAGCCGGCACTCTGCCTGGAGCGAACATGTCTACCCCGAATCCACGTTTTCCCGCGACCCGCTATGGGACGCTGCGCGTCGTCGAGAATAGCGAGACAGCAACCCATTGGTGCCACATGCATGCTGATCTTGCCGGCACCCCCGGGCGTGCATGTTTCAAGCCGGAGCTGATCGACGACATCCTGAAATTCCAGCGCAACCTGTCCGACCGCCTGCGGCGCGGACAACAGGATGGGCAGCAGGCGCTGCAGCACGTGGTGCTTGCCTCGGATTGCGATGCATTCAACCTTGGGGGCGACCTCGAGTATTTCTGTGATGCAATTCGCCGCCAGGACCGCCCGGCGCTGTTGGCCTATGCGCGCCAATGCGTGAATGGCGTGCATGGATTCCACAACGGGCTGGATGTTGGCGTTCACAGCATCGCCCTGGTCCAGGGTGATGCGTTGGGCGGTGGTTTCGAGGCAGCGCTCAGTTGCCACACGATCGTGGCCGAGGAAGGCGTGAACATGGGGCTTCCGGAAGTACTGTTCGACCTGTTCCCGGGCATGGGGGCCTATTCGTTCCTGTGCAAGCGGATCCCGCCGCACCAGGCGGAGCGCCTGATGCTCACCGGCGACCTGTACAGCAGCGAGCAATTGCACTCGATGGGCTTGGTGGACGTGCTGGTGCCGCGTGGCAAGGGCGTGCAGGCGGTGGAACAGGTCATCCGTGACAATCGCCGCATTCCGCATGCGCGTGCCGCCATGCATCGGGTCCGTGCAATGGCCCAGCCCATCACGCTGGAAGAGATGCAAGCCATCACCGAGGTCTGGGTGGATACTGCACTCCAGCTTGGCGGCAAGTCATTGCGCACCATGGAACGGCTGGTTCGCGCGCAGTATCGCCGGCATGGCGAAGGCGACGCAGCACGTGCAGGATTGACCTGAGCGATCGAGCTGACCGATCGAGCTGGCCAATCGAGCTGGCCAATCGAGCTGGCCAATCGAGCTTGACTGATTGGCCTAGCGGGAGTCTTCGCAGGCGGGGGCGATCACGCCCCTGGTAGCCAGCGCCTGCTCGCCGCGGCGCACGCAATCCTGCAGTGCGTCGAGTTCGCGTGACCAGTCGCGTGCAAGTTCCCAGCTTCCCATCTGCATCACGGCCGAACTGCGCGCGGCCAATTGCACCAGCCCGAGGTTGCTTGCGATGCCCTTCAGGGCATGCGCCTGTTCGTGTACCTGTTCATGGTTTCCGGCCTGCCCTGCCACTCGCATGCGATCCAGTGTGTCGCGGATGTCGGCAAGACACTGGCCTGCGTAGTTGGCTTCGAAATCACGCCCCATCCCGAGGCTTGCGAATTCGTCCAGCAACGAGGGATCGAAGATCTCGGAGGTCGACCCGGGCGTTCTGGCCATGGGCTGTTCCTGCACCGCGGGTGGAACGCCGGACCCGATTTCCGCGATCGTGTCCAGCAGGTGCGAAACCGCGAACGGCTTGGCAATGAACGAGTGGGCGCCCGCATTCCGGCACCCCTGGACCGATTCCGGCGTGACATCCGCGCTGAGAACGATCATCGGGGTCCGGCGCATGCCACCGGATTCCATGGTCCGCAGCAGGCGCAGCAGGTCAATGCCGCTCAAGCCGGGCATGTGCAGGTCAACCAGGGCCAGGTCGAAGCTGTCTACCCCCAGGGCATCCAGCGCAGCTTCCCCATCCTCAGCCGTGACCACGCGGTGGCCAGCCTTCTGCAACAGGCTCGCAAGCACCAACCGGTTTGCTGCGTGGTCATCCGCAACCAGGATGCGCATGGTGCGCACACGCGCACGGTGGCGCAGGAATGGATTGGCGAAGGCGATGACATTGCCGGCGTCGGCATCCGGTGCTGTGAGCTCGATGTTCGGTGCAGCGCGCCCGAGGGTCGAAGCTTGGGCGCCGGCGGTCTGGTCGACAGCATCGAGTGCCACATCGAATGGCAATTCGACCCAGAAACGGCTGCCGGCCTCCTCGCTGCTCTCAAACCCTATCGACCCGCCCATCGCTTCGGTCAGGCCTTTTGCAATCGTGGTTCCAAGCCCGGTGCCTGCGTGACTGCGCGACAGGCTGTTGTCGGCCTGCTCGAATGCTTCAAAGAGCTTGGCGCGTGCCGATGCGGGAATACCGACGCCGGTGTCGGTGATCGTGAAGCGCAAGCGCAGCGATGCGTCGCGCAGCGGACTGGTGACGGCCACTTCAAGGTGGACGTGACCCGCGCGCGTGAACTTGATCGCATTGCCCAACAGGTTGACCAGCACCTGCTGCAGGTGTGTTGCGTCCCCGTGCAGCCTGCCGGGCACCTGCGGCGAGACCGTCACCAGGTAACGCAGGTGACGGGCTTCCGCCTGCGGCATGAGGATCAGGCCGATCTCGTCGATCAGCCCCCGCAGGTCGAAGACATCGACCTTGGTCCTGAGCTTGCCAGCCTCGATCGCCGAGATGTCCAGCACGTCTTCCACCAGCGCCAGCAATGCACGGTTGGCTGCCTGGATGGCGTCCAGGTAGCCGCGCTGCTCCGTATCCAGGTGGGTGCTGGCCAGCAGCGTGGACATCCCCGACAGGCCGTTGAGCGGCGTCCTGAATTCGTGGCTCATGTTGGCGAGGAAGCGGCTCTTGGCCTGGTTGGCGCGCTGCGCGTCCGCAATGGCCACGGTCAAGGCCTTGAGCAGGGATGCAAAATACAGCGGCACGGCGACCAGTCCCAGGGTCAGTCCCCAGGACAGATAAGTATTGGCAAGCCAGAATGGGGTGGTGAGGATCACCGCCAGGAACGAAGCCGCGGCCCAGGCGGTCGCCGCATACAGGTAGCTGGGCCCATAGCGCATGCCATTGCCGATGGTCACCCACAGGTATGCCGCGTACAGCGGCGTGGCAGCCTCGCCCATCAGATGCATCACGCCTGCCATCGCGGCGTAGTCGGCCAGCATGCCCAGCCAACGGCGGGTGTGTGATGAGCCCGGGTTCACGAGGATGCCGACCAGCAAGCCGACCGAGACCAGCAACTCCCCGACCAGGATCAGCCAGGTGCCATAAAGCGCGGGGCTGCTGTCGCCCCCGACCTGCAAGCCGAGGTAGCCGATGAACAATCCGGTGATGGCGATCCTGATGAACACCTGGGAATGTTCGGTGTCCGGCCGGTTGGCCAGTCTGCCCCGCATCCAGAGCAACGCATTCGGCATGTTCAGGACCAGTCGGGATGTGTGATCACGCGTGAATAACGCTCGCAGATTTCATCCAGGCGCTCGCGACTGGCGAGCAATGCACGAACGCAGGCCGGGTCCATCAGTTTTCCGCTTTGGGATTCGATGTAGGTCAACGCTTCGTCAATCGACCATGCCGGCTTGTATGGGCGCGGCGAAATCAGGGCATCAAACACGTCGGCCACGGTCACGACACGCGCCTCGATCGGAATCGCTTCGCCTGCAAGGCCTTGCGGATAGCCGGTGCCGTCATAGCGTTCGTGATGGTGCAGCGCGATACTGGCGCCCATCTGGATGAAACGATTCTGGCTATTCGCCAGCAATTCATGGCCGATGCTGGGGTGCCGCTGCATCCGCAGGCGCTCTTCTGCATCCAGCGGGCCGGGCTTGAGCAACACGCTATCCGGGATCGCGATCTTGCCGATGTCGTGCAGCGGTGCCGACAGCTCGATGACCCTGGCTTGTTCTTCCGACAAGCCCATCGCTTCGGCGATCAGTCCCGCGACGCGGGCCATGCGTTCCAGGTATGCGCTGGTGCCTGTATCCCGGTACTCGATCGCGCGTGCCAGGCGGGTCAGGGTTTCGTGTTCGCGCTCCTCGACCTCGTGCATGCTGGCCAGCAACCGTTGTTCGAGCGATAACGCGCGTTGCTTGACTGATTCTGTTTGCTGCCGCAGTTGCAGCAGGTTGCGGCAGCGCGTCCGCAGCTCGCGTGGCCGGATTGGCTTGACCAGGAAATCGATCACGCCCGCATCCAATGCTGCCTGCCGAATCGGCTCATCGCCCACGACCGTCACCAGCACGATGGGAACGTCGCGATGCAGCAATGGGCGGCGGAACTCGCGGGTGAATTCCAGGCCGTCCATGCCCGGCATGCGGTAATCGAGCAGCACCAGGTCCGACGGGTTGTGCTGGCACCACGACAATGCGATTTCGGGCTCGCCGAAGTCATGCACGACAAGGCTGGGCCCGATGTCTTCGACGATACCGCGGAGCAATGTCCGCGACGACGGTTGGTCATCTACGATGACGATATCCATGCACCGTTCCTTGGTTGTCAGGAGGTGGCAAGCCCATGCTCAACGGAATGCCGGCGAAAGGCAAGTGCTGGCCTGACTCAGGAAACGCGGCGCGCGGCCATGTCAGGCCATGCACTATCGCAGTCCGAGGGCGGGTCAGCCGTGCTCGGGCCGCATGTACGGGAACAACAGCACGTCGCGAATCGAACTTGATCCGGTCAGCAGCATCACCAGTCGGTCGATGCCGACACCCAGGCCGCCGGTCGGTGGCAGGCCTACTTCGAGCGCACGGATGTAGTCGGCATCGAAGTGCATGGCTTCGTCGTCGCCGCCCTCCTTCGCCTCGACCTGGGCGCGGAAACGAGCGGCCTGGTCTTCGGGGTCGTTGAGCTCGGAGAAGCCATTGGCCAGCTCCTTGCCGCCGACGAACAGTTCGAAGCGGTCGGTGATGCCGGGCTCGCTGTCCGATTCTCGCGCCAGTGGCGAGACTTCCACAGGGTAATGGGTGATGAAGGTTGGCTGCACCAGTCCGGCTTCCACCGTCTTCTCGAAAATCTCCAGCAGCAGCTTGCCCCAGCCGTATCCCGACTTCACATGCACGCCGAGGCGCTTGCAGTGCGCGGCCATGGCTTCACGGTCGCGGCAATCGGCGACGGAGATTGCCGGGTTCAATTCGCGCACGGCATCCTCCAGCTTCCAGCGACGGAACGCAGGCGACAGGTCGATGTCCTGGCCATCCCAATGGAACTGCAGCTTGCCCATTGCCTCGCTGGCAACGTCGCGGATCATGGCTTCGGTCAGGTCCATGACTTCGGTATAGCTGACGTAGGCCTCGTACAACTCGAGCATGGTGAATTCGGGGTTGTGCCGCGTGGACACGCCCTCGTTGCGGAAATTGCGGTTGATTTCGTATACGCGTTCAAAGCCGCCCACCACCAGTCGCTTGAGGTACAGCTCCGGCGCGACGCGCAGGAACAGGTCGAGGTCTAGGGCGTTGTGATGCGTGGTGAACGGACGCGCCGTGGCGCCACCTGCGATGTAATGCATCATCGGCGTTTCGACTTCAAGGAAACGGCGCGCGTCCAGCCAGCGGCGCATGGATGCCACGATCCGCGAGCGTGCGATGAACACGTCGCGCGCGTCGGGACTGACGATCAGGTCGACGTACCGCTGGCGGTAGCGCTGCTCGACGTCGGCCAGCCCGTGCCACTTGTCCGGCAGCGGCCGCAGCGACTTCACCAGCAGGCGCAGGGTTTCCGCACGCACCGACAGCTCGCCGGTCTTGGTGCGCATCAATGTGCCTTCGGCAGCCACGATGTCGCCTACGTCCCAACCCTTGAACGCATCGTAGGCTTCACCGAGCGTGCTGCCCTGCAGGAACAACTGGATGCGCCCGGTCATGTCCTGCACCTGGGCGAATGCAGCCTTGCCCATCACGCGTTTCGCCAACAGTCGACCGGCTAGGGTGACCCGCTTGCCTTCGGCTTCCAGCGCTTCGCCGGTCCACTGCTCGGCGTCCACATAGGCGTCCTGCAGGTCCTGCAGGTACTCGGCGCGGCGGAAGTCGTTCGGGAAGGCGATGCCCTGCCCACGCAACGCGGCAAGCTTGCCGCGGCGTTCGGCGATCAGATGATTTTCGTCGTGCTGTGGAGTCGTGGTTTCAGTCATGGCTTCAGATCTGCTGGATGCGGCGGACGATGGTCGGGAAATTGCTGGCTCACGCGGCGTCGGTGCGTTTCGAGCCTGCCTCCAGCCCCGATTTCAAGCTGGCTTCCACGAATTCATCGAGATCGCCATCCAGCACTTTCTGGGTATCGCTGCGCTCGATGCCGGTGCGCAGGTCCTTGATCCTGCTCTGGTCCAGCACGTAGTTGCGGATCTGGCTGCCCCAGCCGATGTCGGACTTGGTGGCTTCCAGCGCATCCCGTTCCACGTTGCGCTTCTGCACTTCGAGCTCGTAGAGCTTGGCCGCCAGCATCTTCATCGCGGTGTCGCGGTTCTGGTGCTGGCTGCGCCCGCTTTGGCAGGCGACCACGGTATTGGTCGGAATGTGGGTGATGCGCACCGCCGACTCGGTCTTGTTGACGTGCTGGCCACCGGCGCCGGAGGAACGGTAGACATCGGTGCGCAGATCGGCCGGATTGATGTCGATCTCGATGTCGTCATCCACTTCCGGCGACACGAACAGGCTGGTGAAACTGGTATGCCGGCGATTGTCGGAGTCGAACGGCGACTTGCGCACCAGCCGGTGCACGCCGATCTCGGTCTTCAGCCAGCCGTAGGCGTATTCGCCCTCGACGCGGAACGTGGCGGACTTGATGCCGGCCACGTCGCCGCCGCTGACTTCCATCAACTCGGTCTTCCAGCCACGTGATTCAGCCCAGCGCAGGTACATGCGCAGCAGCATTTCCGCCCAGTCCTGCGCTTCGGTACCGCCAGCGCCGGCCTGGATGTCGACGAAGGCGTTGGCGGTATCCATCTTGCCGGAGAACATGCGCTGGAACTCGATCGCTTCCACGCCCTTTTCCAGCCGCTCGACGTCGGTGACCACGGCCAGCGCGGTTTCCTCGTCATCTTCCATTTCGGCCAGTTCCAGCAGCTCGTCGCCGCCGGCCAGGCCGTCGGTGAGTTCACGGATGCCATTGACGGTCTTGTCCAGCATCGAGCGTTCCCGCCCCAGTGCCTGGGCACGTTCGGAATCGTTCCAGACGTCCGGATTCTCGAGTTCGCGTTCTACTTCTTCCAGGCGTTCGCGCTTGGCATCGTAGTCAAAGAAACCCCCGGAGCGAATCGAGGCGACCAATCAGGTCGGCGATGCGTGCTCGGATGGGATTGAGTTCGATCATGAGTGGGGGCTTGTTGCGACGAAAGACCGCCGATTCTAGCAGTCAGGCCGGTGCAGGCCTAACCGCCGACGGTCCTTGGCATCATCATCCAACCGCCATCATTTCACCTCGAATTCGCCGACCAGCACGGATTCATTCTTGCCCGACAGCCTCAACGTGACCGTGCGGTCCTGCTGGCGGGGCGTACCCCACCCAGTGCTGAGTGAGAGGGTGAGCGTGGTCGCCCCGGTCACGATCTGCTGGCGATCGCCGAAATAATGTGCCTCGACCCGGTAGAGCCCCGGCTTGGCATCACGCAGCACGAATTCTTCCGGGCCGTAGCCGCCGGTGAAGTCATTCGATATCAGGCCGCCCTGATAGGTACGCTTGTTGCTGTAATAGCACTTCTCCCCGTTCGGATCGGTCACCCACAGGTCCATGTCGCTGTTGTCGCTGTCCCACGACAACGCGGCGCGAAGATCCAGCGGCATGTTCTGCAACAGGCGACGATCGATGAAGCTGGTGTCCAGCGGCTTCAGACTGGTTGCGACGATGGCGTTCATTTCGTTCAGCGCGATCGCAGGGATGCCGTTGAAACGGCCGTCCCACTCTCCCAGCGCCACGTCGTACAACTGTTCGATGGCTTGCTGGCGCTGCCCGGCTGCTGCCATGGCCAGTGCAAGGTCGCGACCGCTCTGTGGCTCTTCTTCGGCCATGTCGAGCACTTGCCGGAAGATCTGCGTCGCGAGTGCCCATTGCCTGGCCTGCATCAGGCGATAGCCGAGCACGCGCAGGACGTGGCGGTTGTCGAGGTCGAGTTCGGCAAGGTTCGACAACACGCGCATCGCTTCGACATTGCGCTCCTTTTGCAGCAGCAAGTCGGCCACATCGAGATAGAACGCGGTGCTGTCCGCGTGACTGTCGCGCTCATCGAGATACAGCGCGTAGACCTGGTCAGCCGGGGCCGCGCGCAGGCGTCTGGCATAAGGTGAATCCGGAGCCCAGGCTTGCAGGCGAATGGTGGCGACGGCCTCGCCCCCTGCTTCTTTCGGGGCCTCTGGCGCGGCGCCCGGTGCAAGCAGCCCCGCGCTGCCACGCTCCCGGTCGAGCGCCTGCGGATCAGCAGAAGGTGCGGGGGAAGGCGGAGAGTGCGAACGCCATGACGTGCTCGATGCCGTGCTGCCGTGACCATCACGCTATCGAGCGTGGTCGAAGCCAGACATGGACTTTTCCCTGGCTTTCCGGCTGCCGGCAGGTCTTTCGGGAATGAGGTCTTCCACCACGCAAGCCGTTCCGCGAAGGCATTGGCGGCTGCATCCAGTCGTGCGCTGCGTGATGCGTCACGTCGTTTGCCCTGCTCTGCCTGCAAGCGTGCGACGTCCTCGCGCAGTTCGGCTGGTGGCGCAATGTCGTAGCGGACGTAATCGGCGATATCGTCCAGTACCAGCAGCGATGTGCCTGCGGTCACGATCGAGAATTGCTGGCCGAGCCGCGCGATCGCCGCGCGATGGCGCACGGGCTCGCCTGCATAGGCAGCAATCTGCCACCTGGCCCATTGCCGGGGCACGTAGGCGCCATTCCTTGCGGCCGAAACCGGCAGCGTGATGTCACGCCTGCGTCCCGATTCATCCAGGGTCACCCGGATCACGCCGGTCGGTTCGGTAAGTCGTCCGGCAATCCTCAGCAAGCCGGCATCCGCATCGCGTGTTTCGGCCTGCAGGTCCGTCACCCCCTCGCCGTGCATCGCGACGATGCGGGTTGCGTGCCCAAGCAGGGCGTGCGCTGCCGCCTCAAGACCATTCCGATCCTGCCATTCGACCAGTCGGCCACCGCGCGCATCCGCCAGCGCGGCCAGGCGAGTACCGTCGGATGCCGCGCGCGCCGAGTTGATGGCGTACAGCCGCTGGCCGCTGGCGAGCATCGGGAATGCCTTGTCGCCATAGTCCTGGAGGCCATCGCTGACCAGCAGGTATTCCGTGATGCCGGGAACCGGCATCCAGTCGGACAGGTTGCTGGCACCATCGTCGACGGTGGTTTCCAGCACGCGCCGCAGCCGCGCCCAATCGCCATTGCGGATAACGAACGTGCCGCCATCCACGCCCACATCGCGCAGGATGCGCAGGTGCGCGCGGCCATTGCCCATCGCCTTGAAATAGCGATCGAGCAGCGCCAATTCGCCGTCCCGGTCGCGGTTGCGTGCGGATGCGGATGCATCCCATAACAGGCCTACGTTTGATGGCAGGGTCCTGCTTGATGCACGGGATTGCGGAACCGGCACTTCGGCCAGGACATAGTGTTCGCCGTCGTGCACGCCGCCATAGGCCATCGGCTCGGTGCTGGCGGGAAAGCGCAGCGACAATCCGCCCTGCGGACGAAATGCGGTGCGCCGGACGATCGCCTGATAACCCTGGGCATCGCGTTTGAAGGGCAATGCACCGAAGTTGCCCTCCACGCTGGGCGCGCTCGCCACGCCGTTCGCCCGCACGCGCAGCGAAAATGCCCCGGCACCGGACAGCAGTTGCACCGGGACCGCCATGCGCCAGGTGCCGGATTCACGCGGCATGGCTTCTTCAATCACCAGCCGGACTTGTCGTGAACCATGTGCCGGTATCGGGTAGACCCGCAGCCGGAACTGGTTGCCGGCCGTCTGCTCCAGCAATCCCGGATCAACGCCGCGGCGTTCGATGCTCTCGAACACCTGCCTGCCGCGCGCTTTCGCCACCGGCACCGCATCGCGCAACACGCCGCCGATATCCAGTGCGAAGCCCACGACCTGCTGGCCGCTGCCCAACGGGAACTGCAGGGTGCCCTCCAGTACGCGGTTGTTCGGGTTGCGAAGCTCAAGCAGCATCGTGGTGGTCGCGAACCCACCGTTGACCTCGATCTCCACGTCCGCGGAATGCAGGCTGACAGGCATATCGGTCTTGCCGGTGACCTGCAGCAAGGGAGGTTGCTGCATGACGTTCGACGAAACCTGCTGCGCAGGCACGAGCGAGGCAAAGACCAGGGTGAGCAGACAAGTGCTTGCGGCAAACAGCGTGATCCGGCGCATGGCGTGTTCCATGAAAGTGACTATCCACCGTCAACGCATGGATGTGGCAGATGGGGTTCCACGAGTCTGCACAAGCAAGGCAGTAGGCGCCAGCGTTACGGGACGTCGATTGCACGTTCGCGCCTGCAAGGGCCCCTCGACACGAAATCATGGGCAGACAAGACGGATCCTGTCGTCGCGCGACAATGGATCGGTATCAACCGAAATTCGATGACCTGGCTAGCGCGGCTTCAGTACATCACGATAGCTGCGACTGCACGGCAGCTGTGTCCCATCCTTCAGATGGACGCGGGCATCTCCGGTATCCAGGGGTTCAATCGAGGCCACTTGTTCCAGGTTGACGATATAACTCCGGTGGATCCGGGTGAATCGTGCCGGATCGAGCATGCCTTCGATTGCTGCGAGCGTGCTGCGCAGCGGGTAGTCGCGATCACGGACCCTCAGGTTCACGTAGTTGCCTGCCGCCTGCAGCCACTCGATGTCGTTGGCGGCGACCAGGAATTGACGCCCGAGCTTGCGAATCAGAAAGCGTTCAGGACGTTCTGCAAGACCGGTTGCGGAACCATCGTCAGGCGCATCCAGCACGCGCGCCTCCCCTTGCCATCGCCGCCAGAACCACTCATAACTTTGATGCACCGTGACGATGAGGCTGAATGTGCGGACGTCCTTGAGGTACTCGTAAGACAATTCGCGGGGCCAATTCCCGAAGTCATAATGTTCGCCGGCGAATGCATAAACCATCTTGCGCAGCAGCACCATGCCGACCACGTGCAGCAACGACCAGGCCACGCTTGCGACCACGTAGACAGGCAGGTGCCGTCGCCACGTGTCCAGATGAAGCGGCCAGCGCCGGCACATGGCGAATAACGCAGGCAGCAGTGCCAAACTGACCATCGCGCTCGTGGCTTCCCAGATGAAGGGCTTCCAGACAGCCAAGCCTGCGCCATGCTTGTCCGCGTCCATCAGCAATACCAATGCATTGCCGGCAGCGGCCAGGCAGAAGACCGCGAACCAGATCATCACTTCCACGGGACCTTGCCACGGGGTGAATTTCGCGCGGGGCATTGGCTGCCGGTCCAGGAGCGGTTTTGTCATTCGCGCATTCTAGCCAGTCGGCATCTCCGGCAGGCCGCGGTTGGTCCCCGCCTTCCGCGATTCGTCCCTCAATGGTGTCGCAAGGTCACTTCAGCATGTGGTCAGTGCCATGCCGCCAATAAGCTGTGGACAATTAATTACAGGCCGCATCCATGGTTCGCCGCCACGATATCGACGCATTACGCGTCTTCGCATTCGCACTGTTGATCCTGTACCACGCCAGCGGCGTATACGAGACCAACTCCGATTTCCACATCGTAAGCAGTTATCAGTACGACTGGGTCGAGTGGGCAAGGATCGTGGTCAATCGCTGGCGGATGCCCTTGCTGTTCGCGATATCCGGAATTGCGATCGGCCTGTACCAGCCGACGCGGGGCCCGTTGCGGTTTGCAGGGAACCGAACCTGGCGCCTGCTGCTGCCATTGGTGTTCGGAATGCTGTTCATCGTCCCGATCCAGTCCTATTGCGAGGCAGTCCGTAATGGCGCGGTCCCGACCGGGTTCGTCCACTTCATGCAGCGCTACCTGCAACTCAAGCCCTGGCCGGACGGTGGCTGGACCGGCGCTTCGCATGGCGTGACCTGGAACCACCTCTGGTATCTGGCCTATCTGTGGCTCTACACGCTGGTCTTGCTGCCGCTGCTGCCGCTCCTCGAATCCGGCATCGGCAAGCGCTTGCAAGCATGGTTGGCCAAGCGCAGCCTGGCCTGGATGATCCTGTTGCCGACGTCGCTGTTCTTCGGCTACCTGCTATTGCTGAAGCCGCGGTTCCCGGAAACCCATGCGTTGGCTGGCGACTGGTACCTGCACGCCGAGTATTCCAGCGTGTTCCTGTTCGGCTATCTGGTTTCCCGCCAGCAAGACTTCTGGCAGCGGGTGGCGCGGTGGCGCTGGAAGACGCTGCCGGTCGCGCTGGTCGGCATCACGATCGAACTCAGCCTGCGTGCAGTGGGACGTGGACTGCTGTTGCCTGACGATGTCCCGGAATGGCTGACTGTGTTGCCATGGGGAGGCATCGAACATGCCGGGCGTGCGCTGTACATGTGGACCGCCCTGCTCGCGATCTTCGGTTGGGGCCATGCATGGCTCAACCGCCCATTCCGCTGGCTGCCGTATGCGACCGAAGCGGTGTACCCCTGGTACATCCTGCACCAGAGCCTGATCGTGTTGCTGGCCTACTGGCTGATCCCGTTGAAGCTCGGTGGTGGCATTGAATCCATGCTCGTCATCGGCGGCACGATTGCAGGTTGCCTGCTGCTGCATGAATTGGTGATCCGTCGCATCGGATTCCTGCGCCCGCTGTTCGGACTGAAGCGCAAGCGCAACAGCAATCTGTCACGCGGCGTGATTGCCCCGGTTTCAGCCCTCTGAGCAGGGAACAACTGCCTGTGCGTGCACGACGATCAACTGGATCGCATCCTTGCCACGATAGTCGTCCGGCGTGAGGCGATAGGCCAGGTGCAGGCGTTCGGATGGCGGCGCGCCGGTCCAGCCACCGAAGTGGATGGCGTTGAGCCGACGACCACCTTGCATGAGCTCGAGCTTCAGATGACGTTCGCCAACGATGCGCCAGCCAAGCACATCGAACACGCCATCGAACAGCGGCTCGGGGTATCCCTGCCCCCAATGCCCCCCATCACGCAAGGCCAATGCAGAGCCGATGACGAATTCATCGACAGCCAGTTCGCCATCGCTGTGCAGGGTGTCGGTGAGCAAGTCTGGCGTCAGCCATTCGGATGCTATTTGCCGGAAAGCATCGCCAAAAGCGGCAAGGTCATCAAGTTCAAGGCTGAGACCCGCGGCCATTGCGTGCCCGCCGAAACGCGGGACCAGCCCAGGATGCCGCGCTTCGACCAGCGCCAGTGCATCGCGGATATGGAAGCCCGGGATCGATCGCGCCGAACCACGCAGCATGCTGCTGCCGGGTTCGGCTGGCGCGAATGCGATTGCCGGACGATGCAGTCGTTCCTTGGTTCTGGATGCGACCAGTCCGACCACGCCCGGATGCCAGTCGGCGTCATACAGGCACACTGCGTACGAGCTGGCGGCATCGCCAAGGCCGGGCATCTGCGCTTCGGCCATGTCCTGCATTTCGGCCTGCACGCCTCGGCGTTCCTGGTTGATCGCCTGCAGGATATGCGCCAGCTCCGCGGCCCGTGATTGATCATCCGTGAGCAGGCATTCGATGCCGATGCTCATGTCCTCCAGACGGCCTGCCGCGTTGATCCGTGGCCCGATGGCGAAACCGATGTCGGTCGTTGTCAGGCTTTCGGCGTGTCGCCCGGCAACCTCGATCAGTGCGCGCAGGCCAGCGCAGCCCAGTCCTGCACGCAAGCGCCGCAGGCCGGCACCCACCAAGGCGCGATTGTTCGCGTCCAGCGCCACCATGTCGGCCACGGTGCCCACTGCGACCAGGTCCAGCAACGATGCCAGGTCGGCTTGCACGCCACGCTTCGCGCGCAGCGCCAGCAGCACGTAGAACATCACCCCGACGCCGGCCAGCGCCTTGCTCGGGAATACATCACCGGGCTGGTTGGGGTCGACGATGGCGTCTGCATTTGGCAACGTCGCACCTGGCAAGTGATGGTCGGTGACCAGTACCTGCCAGCCATGCGCCTTTGCGGCCGCAATGCCGGCATGGCAGGCGATGCCGTGATCGACAGTGACCAGCAGGTCGGGCTTGAGCCCGACAAGCTCTTCGACCAGCCCGGGCGTCATCCCGTAGCCATGCACGATGCGGTTTGGCACGGCATGCGACACATGTTTCGCCCCCAGCATGCGCAGGCCGCGCACGCCGACCGCGCAGGCAGTTGCCCCATCGCAGTCGTAGTCGCCGACCACCACGATATGCGCATCACGCGCGATGGCGTCTCCAAGTAGCAGCGCGGCTTGCTCGATACCGGTCAGCAGATCGAACGGCAACAGGTCGGCCAGGCGTGGCATGGCTGCTGATGCGCCAGCGCTGCCACGCGCGGCGTGCAGTCGCTGCAACAGTGGCGGCCATTGCGCCGGCCAATCACCATCGATACTCGCCGGTTGTTCACGGCGAACGATGCGCCGCTGCACGCTCACGTGGCCAGCGCCGTGCGGGGCTTGCGCCAGAAGCGCCAACGATGGCTTGGCCGCAACCGGAAAATCCGGCCATCAGCGAGGTCAAAACTGACCTGGTCTTGCGCAGACAGTAGGTGCGAGGGCTGCAACCAGCGTTCCAGCAATACCTTCGGATCGCGTATGGCACGCAAGTCGATCAACGTGTCATCGGTGATGGATTCGAAGGCGGTGAATTCGGCGAGCGGCATGGCGTTGAATGTGCCGACGCCAGCCAATCCGTGCAAGACGGGATCATCTGAAAAAATGGTCGTGGAATCGCCGGTCGCGTTGTCGGGCAACACCCCACCCCCCCAGAACCACAGCGAATTGACCGCTACCAATCCCGCTTGGGCTCGCTCCGCGTTGCGCGGGTGGTTATGCAGCATGACCTGCGTTTCGCTCAGCAAAGTGCGCCAGCGGCGTGCCTGCCCGCCGTCAGGCATGTGGTCGAACACATCCTCGCCCAGCGCTGCGTCGGGTGCCGGGAAATCGGGCAGCTGGGTCTCGCGTGGCAGGCGCAGGTACCAGCGCGTCGGATGCGGTGCATCCAGCAGGAAGCCGGCATCGCCGAACAGCGGACGCAGCGCCGGCAGGAATGCCTCGACATCCTGCACGCTCATCGAGAGTGCAGCGCCCGTCGCCAGCAGCCGTGCGCCATTGATGTCGGGACGGATGTGGGCGGGATCGGCGCGCAGCCACGCGGTGGAGCGTGTATCGCCAAGCCCCGCATCGGCTACACGGGTCAATGCTGCATGCGGCCAGCGATCAGGCAGCAATTCGAAATGACGCGACAGCTGCGCTTGCTCACCCGGCTGTCCGCCCACTTCATCCGCGCGGCCAAGTCCCTTTGCCAGCGACGCGGGTAACGTGATGCCGGCGAGCCGCACGCCGGCCGGGAGCAACAGGGTCAACTGCGTCATGGCCGGCGCGTCACTTGAGGCACGTCACTTGAGGCACGTCACTTCAATCAAGATAGCTGACCGAAATGATTTCGTACTCGCGGGTGCCGGCTGGTGCTTCGATGGTGGCCGTGTCGCCTTCGTGCTTGCCGATCAACGCACGTGCCACCGGCGAGGAGATCGCGATCAATCCCTGCTTGATGTCGGCCTCGAGGTCACCCACGATCTGGTAGGTGCGCTCCTCGTCGGTATCGCAATCGGCAAGTTTCACCGTGGCGCCAAACACGACACGGTCACCGGCTGTCAGGGTGGCGATATCGATCACCTGCGCGTGCGACAGCTCGCCTTCCAGGTGCTTGATGCGACCTTCGATGAAACTCTGCTGGTCACGCGCTGCGTGGTATTCGGCGTTTTCCTTGAGGTCGCCGTGGGCACGCGCCTCGGCGATGTCGGCGATGACTTTCGGTCGCTTGACGGACTTCAATTCCTCGAGCTCTGCGCGAAGGCGCTTGGCGCCCTTGGAAGTAATGGGGGCCTGGATCACTTCAGTTCCTTGTGCAGTTCCTGCAGGGTCAGCACTTCGCCGACGCCGCGATGGTCCATCGAGTGCAGCAATGCACGCGCGCCGGCCACGGTGGTGGAATAGGTGACGCGGTGCTGCAATGCCTCACGCCGGATCGAGAAGGAGTCGGCGATTGCCTGGCTTCCCTCGGTGGTGTTGACGATGTAGCAGATCTCGCCGTTCTTGATCAGGTCGACGATGTGCGGACGACCCTCGATCACCTTGTTGACCCGCTCGCAGGCAATGCCACCTGCAGCCAGCGCGTCGGCAGTGCCGGACGTGGCGACCAGGCTGAAGCCACGCGCGATCATGTCGCGCGCAACCGGCACGACCCGTGCCTTGTCCGGATCACGCACCGAGATGAACGCCTTGCCGGCTTGGGGCGCACGGATATACGCGGCTTCCTCGGCCCTGGCGAACGCGGCACCGAAGGTGCGGCCGACACCCATCACCTCACCAGTGGAACGCATTTCCGGGCCAAGGATCGGATCGACATTCTGGAACTTGGCAAACGGGAACACCGCTTCCTTGACCGAGTAGTAGTTCGGCACGATTTCCTTGGTCGTGCCCTGCTCGGCCAGCGACTTGCCTGCCATGCAGCGGGCGGCGATCTTGGCCAGCGGTCGGCCGGTCGCCTTGGACACGAATGGCACCGTGCGCGAGGCGCGCGGATTCACTTCCAGCAGGAAGATGGTGTCGTTGCCGTCGGCGTCGGTCTGCACCGCGAACTGGGTGTTCATCAGGCCAATGACATCGAGCGCCTTGGCCAGCATCACCACCTGTTCGCGCAGCTTGGCTTGTGTGCCGGCTGACAGCGAGTACGGCGGCAGCGAGCACGACGAATCGCCGGAATGCACGCCGGCTTCCTCGATATGCTCCATCACCCCGCCGACCAGCACATTGCCTGTCGAGTCGGCGATGACGTCGATGTCGACTTCGACCGCGTTGTCCAGGAAACGGTCCAGCAACACCGGCGAATCGTGCGAGACCTTGACCGCCTCGCGCATGTAACGGGCCAGGTCGGCTTCCGCATGCACCACTTCCATCGCGCGGCCGCCAAGCACGTAACTCGGGCGCACCACCAGTGGATAGCCGATCTCGCGGGCATGCACCAGGGCTTCGTCTTCGCTGCGCGCGGTGCGGTTCGGCGGCTGCAGCAGGCCCAGTTCGGTGACCAGTTTCTGGAAGCGCTCGCGATCTTCGGCCAGGTCGATCGACTCGGGTGACGTGCCGATGATCGGCACGCCATTGGCTTCGAGTGCCTTGGCCAATTTCAGCGGGGTCTGCCCGCCGTATTGCACGATCACGCCATGCGGCTTCTCGAGTTCGACGATTTCCAGCACGTCTTCCAGGGTCAGCGACTCGAAGTACAAGCGATCGGAAGTGTCGTAGTCGGTCGAGACGGTTTCCGGGTTGCAGTTGACCATGATGGTCTCGTACCCGTCCTCGCGCAGCGCCAACGAAGCGTGCACGCAGCAGTAATCGAACTCGATGCCCTGGCCGATCCGGTTGGGGCCTCCGCCGAGCACCATGATCTTCTTGCGGTCGGTCGGGAGCGCCTCGCACTCGTCCTCATAGGTCGAATAAAGATAGGCGGTGGTGGTCGCGAATTCGGCCGCGCAACTATCCACCCGCTTGTACACGGGACGCACGCCGAAGGCCTTGCGCAGCGCACGCACCGCCGACTCGTTGGTACCGGTCAGCTGGGCGATGCGGATGTCGGAAAATCCCTTGCGCTTGAGTGCGCGCAGGCGCGCGGCATCAAGACCGTCCAGCCCGCGATGGGCGATATCCACTTCGGCATCGACGATCTCTTCGATCTGGTCGAGGAACCACGGATCCACGAACGACAACGCGTGCACGTCCTCCACGCTCATGCCCGCGCGGAATGCATCGGCGAGGTAGAAGATGCGCTCGGGACCCGGCTCCTTCGTCTCGCGACGCAGTGTGGCGAGATCATTTTCGTCGGTCAGGTTGAGGCCAGTCGGGTCCAGCCCGACCTTGCCGGTTTCAAGCCCACGCAGCGCTTTTTGCAGGGATTCCTGGAAGGTGCGGCCGATTGCCATCACCTCGCCCACTGATTTCATCTGGGTGGTCAGGCGTGCGTCGGCAGTCGGGAACTTCTCGAAGGCGAACCGCGGGATCTTGGTGACAACGTAGTCGATGCTGGGCTCGAACGATGCCGGGGTCTGGCCGCCGGTGATTTCGTTCTTGAGTTCGTCCAGCGTGTAGCCGACCGCGAGCTTGGCCGCGACCTTGGCGATCGGAAAACCCGTCGCCTTCGACGCCAGCGCGGACGAACGCGACACGCGCGGGTTCATCTCGATCACGACCACGCGACCGTTCTCGGCATTGATGCCGAACTGCACGTTGCTGCCGCCGGTATCCACGCCAATCTTGCGCAGCACCGCGATCGAGGCATTGCGCAGGCGTTGGTATTCCCGGTCAGTCAGGGTCTGCGCAGGCGCGACGGTGATCGAGTCGCCGGTGTGCACGCCCATCGGATCGAAGTTTTCAATACTGCAAACGATGATGCAGTTGTCCGCTGTGTCGCGGACCACTTCCATCTCGAATTCCTTCCAGCCCAGCACCGACTCTTCCACCAGCACTTCGCCGGTCGGCGAGAGTTCCAGGCCACCGGTGACGATATCGATCAGTTCTTCGCGGTTGTAGGCGATGCCGCCGCCGCTGCCGCCGAGGGTGAAGCTGGGCCGGATGATGGTCGGGTAGCCGACTCGGGTCTGGATGTCGAGCGCTTGTTCAAGCGAACGGGCGACTTCCGCCTTCGGGCATTCCAGGCCGATCTCGCCCATCGCCACGCGGAACAGCTCGCGATCCTCGGCCATGCGGATTGCTTCGCGCTTGGCACCGATGAGTTCGACGCCATGCTTTTCCAGCACGCCGTTGTCGGCCAGGTCCAGCGCGCAATTCAACGCGGTCTGGCCACCCATGGTCGGCAGCAGCGCATCGGGCTTTTCCTTGGCGATGATGCGTTCGACCGTTTGCCAATTGATCGGTTCTATGTAGACCGCGTCGGCCATGTCCGGGTCGGTCATGATCGTGGCCGGGTTGCTGTTGACCAGTACCACCCGGTAACCCTCTTCGCGCAGGGCCTTGCACGCCTGTGCGCCGGAGTAGTCGAATTCGCAGGCCTGGCCGATCACGATCGGGCCAGCGCCTATGATCAGGATGGTCTTTAGGTCAGTGCGTTTTGGCATGTCAGTTGGCTTCCGCTTGTTTGTTCAACATCACCGCTATGAACTGGTCGAACAACGCCGCCACGTCGTGCGGGCCTGGCGAAGCTTCCGGATGTCCCTGGAAACTGAAGGCCGGCGCATCGGTCAAGGCAATGCCCTGGTTGGTCTGGTCGAACAGCGAACGATGGGTCACCCGCACGTTGGCCGGCAGGCTGGTTTCATCGAGGCAGAAGCCGTGGTTTTGCGCGGTGATCATCACCCGGCTGCTGCCACCTTCATTCGCGCCAAGGTCGATCACCGGATGATTGGCACCATGATGGCCGTGCAGCATCTTCATGGTTTTTGCGCCGACTGCCAGGCCCAGCAATTGATGGCCAAGGCAGATGCCATAGATCGGCATTTTTGCTGCCAGCAGCTCGCGGATCGCGGCGATCGCGTAGTCGCACGGCGCCGGATCACCGGGGCCGTTGGACAGGAACACGCCATCAGGTTGCATCGCCAGGACTTCGGCGGCAGGTGTCTGCGCCGGCACCACGGTCACTGCGCAGCCGCGCTCGACCAGCATGCGCAGGATATTCCGCTTGACGCCGAAATCGTAGGCAACGACCTTGAACTTCGACACGGGGCGCAACCACTCGCCGGTGTCCAGGTCCAGCTCGCCATCGCGCCATTCGTAGGCCTTGGTCGTGCTGACGACCTTGGCCAGGTCCATGCCGGCCAGGCCGGGGAACTTGCGTGCAGCTTCGATCGCCTTGTCGGCATCGAGTTGCTCGCCAGCCGAGGTGCCTGCCAGCAACGCGCCGTTCTGGGAACCGCGATCACGCAGCATCCGGGTCAGCTTGCGGGTGTCGATGTCGGCGATCGCGACAATGCCGCGTGCCTGCAGCCATTCCGGCAGCGCGACCTGGCTGCGCCAGCTGCTGGGCCTGCGCGGCACGTCGCGCACGATCAACCCGGACGCCCAGACCTTGCCGGATTCATCATCCTGGTCGGTGCAGCCGGTATTGCCGATATGCGGATACGTCAAGGTCACCAACTGCCGTGCGTAGGACGGATCGGTGAGGATCTCCTGATAGCCGGTCATGGCGGTGTTGAACACCACTTCGCCCACGGAAAGGCCGGGTGCGCCCACGGAACGGCCCTCGAAGACTGTTCCGTCTTCAAGAGCGAGGATTGCAGGTATGGTCAAGTGCGTCGCCTTGCGTCAGGTTGCAAGAAAGCGCCGAAGCGGCATCGGCCGGTTCGGAGCGTAGGGGATCAGGCGAGCGAGAATTGTACGGGCGAGCAGGCCAGCGCGCTACCCTTGTTCGATCTTGATGGCCTGTCTTCGACTGTAATTGGCGCCTGGTTGCCAGTGCGCGCATCTCACTCGAGCAGGTCGATTGGCCGATAGCGCCCTGCGGCGCGCGCGCGCAGGGCGCGGGCGACATGCAATGCCCCAGCCGCGAAGATGTCGCGATTGCTGGCGCGATGGATCAGTTCAAGGCGCTCCCCGGCACCGGTGAACTGCACGCAATGCTCGCCGATGATGTCGCCGGCACGGATCGAGGTGTAGCGCGGCGTGGCGCCACCCTGCCCGACTGAATCGCCCAGGGTCAGCGCCGTGCCCGAAGGAGAATCCAGCTTGCGGGTGTGGTGGGTTTCGATGATGTCGCAGTCCCAACCCGGCAAGATGCGCGAGGCGCGTTCGACCAGGTCATGCAGGACCGCCACGCCCAGGCTGAAGTTGGAGGCCCACATCGTCGCAATACGCGTGGATGCAGCATCCAGCGCCTCGAATTGGGGCTCGGTCAGCCCGGTCGTGCCCGAAACAAATGGCTTGCCGCGCGCCACGCACAACCCGAGGATCGCGTCGAAACCTTCCGGTTGGCTGAAATCGATGGCGACGTCGAAGGTCGGCACGCCATTCAATTCCGAGGCCGCGAAACGCGGGATGCCGTCAACCACCCGCGCATCGACATGGCGGGAGACGGCGCCGGCGATATCGAACGTCGCATCCTCGCCAGCCAGTCGCGACAAGGCCCGGCCCATCCGGCCATTGGCACCGTGGATCAATACACGCAAGGGATCTGTCATGCAGTCAGGCTAACCACCGCTGCGTGCATCCACAAGCCGTGGCTTCTACTTCCAGCGGGCGGGCACACGGGCTCAGAGCTGGGTGGAGGCACTCCGGAGCCTTCCGGCAACCTGGTGCATGGCATCGTCGAATGGTGTTGCACCTTCGCGCACCACGACCTTGTCGAGTTTGGCCATTGCCGCCAGCTCTTCAGGGGAGGCGACCAGTACACGGATGCCGCGTCGATTGACCAACAGCAATCGTCCCGAAATGGGGCTGATCCAGGACACTTTTGCCGGCTCCATGCGATCAGCCGAAGTGGCAAGCTGGATCCAGCTGCCTACTTGCAGTTTGCGCATGCGCTCCAGGCCAGCCGCATCGAAATCCAGTGCGTCGGTCCCGCCAATCATCGCCAGGATCGGTTCCGGTTCGGGCGGTGCTGCCGTCTCCGGGATGATTGCCTGTTCCGGCATGTGCGAGCTGTTGTCGGCCGCTGATTCGCCACCCGCCAACCGCATCAACGCATCCTGCAGGCTGTCGATCGCTGCCTGGGCGGTTTGGCCCACGCATCCGGAGCTTGCCAGCATTGCCTCGATCTGTTCGCGCGGCAGGGCAGGAAGCTCCTCGACGGGCGCTTGCAGGTCGGCATGGTCGAACGCCAACAGCAACTCGACCACGGCCTGCATCGCGTCTTCATGTCGCTGCGATCCATAGCCATCGCGCAACATCACCTGGATCAGGTGATGCGAGGCGTACCGGCTCAGGAACTCGTCCATGACCGCAGGCAACTCGCGTTCACCGCGATGCTTGGCCAGCAGCACATTGGTGGCGCTGCGTGCATGTTCCAGCCGCTCGCGCCCGCTCTGGGCTTCGGATGTGCGTTTTTCCGCCAGCTCGAAGCGCTTGCGATGCTGTCCCATGTACGCGCGCAGCTCTTGTTCGAGCGTCTCGAAGATCGCAACGTCTTCGTTGAACTCGGCAACCAGCCGATCGATGGTCTGGTCGACCTGGCCCAGCAACTCACGTTCCTGGGGCGCTTCGCCATGGTTGCCTTCGCAGGCTTCGGCCACAGTGTTGAGCAAGCGGCGGGCTGGATGCTCCTTGAACAGGAACATGCGCCGATCCTGCACCGCGACCTTCACATACGGCACCAGCATGCGGCCAATCTTGCTGCGGATGTCCGTGTCGTATTGCGGGCCGTCCAGCAGCACGTCGAACAACAAGGCGACCAAGTCGACTGCGTCTTCGTCAAGGCCGTCCAGGTGCAGGTTGTCGCCGGCCACGCCCAGCTTGCGCGCACCAGTGATCACCTGCTTGCGCAGTTGTTCGGCAAGGGATTCCTGGGGTTGGTCTTTCGGCTGCTCGACCCGCACCGGGCTCTCGCGCTGCAGGAGCGACAACACCGACATCAGGTCCTGCGATGCCAGCACCTGCGAAGGTTCATTCGCCTTGCGCGCCATGGTGTCCGGGGCAATCGCCGAGCGCCAGCCCTGCAGCAGCCCCAGCATGTTGGCGAACATCGCCTGCTCGGCCGCCGTGGGCGGGTGCGTCATCGCCGCTGCATAGTCAGCCGCGCTGGGTGGCGGCGGTGGCCTGCGAAATCGCCACCGGTTTCCGAGGGGGCGCGGCCATGCTTGTGGCCCGCGCTTGCGTCGCCCACGGTTTTTACCGGCTGGGTGCGGGCAGTCGGCTGCAGGTGCGGCAGGATGCCGGCAGCCGACAGCAGGGCATTGGCGCGTTCGTAGATCGTGACCAGGGTCGTCGCAAGTTCACGTTCGAAGAACTTGAACAGCACGATGCGGACAGAAGAAGCCAGCTCGATGCCTTCCATTGCCCGCAACAAGCGATTGGCGATGGAATGCGGGTTCAGGGGATTATCCACGGGTTCCAGCGCCTCACGCCCGAACAGGAAGCGCGACTCGCTTGTCCAACAGTTCCAGTGCCGGGGCATGCAGGCGCGACTGGCTCTCCGCCAATTGTTCCTTGGCGAGCAGCTCCTCCAGCGCGTCTTCCGCAACCAGCGCCAGGTCTTGCACCTGTTCCGGCATGAAATTCGGCTCACGCAGGGCCTGGAATGCCGAATGCACACCTTTGTCGAAGCGCTGGCAAATCTTGGTGCGCTCCCGGCGCAGTTCGCGCAGCGCCGTCAGCTCCTTGTCGTCGTGACTGTTTTCGCTGCGATCAAACAAATAGTCGTCGACGCTGCCGAGCGCACTGTCCAGTGACGGCTTCAGTTGTGCCTGCGCCAGCTTTTCCAGGGCGTCAAGCAACTTGCCTGGATTCCGGGGACCAGTTGTGTTTGCTTCGTCGTAGGGGGAAGACGACATGGCAAAACCTGAATAGGGATGATTCCAACTTGCATACTAGGTCGGAATACGTCATGCATTGTTGATGAGCGTCATGAATTGACCAGATGGACGTCATCCGTGCGATTTTCGACTGACGCGTGGCGGCTCAGGAGACCATCCGGTCCCAGAAGCCCTTGACCCCATCCAGGAAGGTGCTGGCTTTCGGCGAGTGACGGCGGGCTCCTTCGCCCACGAAGGTTTTCTCGAACTGCTCCAGCAGTTGGCGCTGTTCCCCGGTCAGGTTGACTGGTGTTTCCACAACTACCTTGCAATACAGGTCGCCGGGCGCACGGCTGCGCACCGACTTGACGCCCTTGTCGCGCAGGCGGAACACGCGGCCTGTCTGGGTTTCGGCGGGGATTCGCAGTTCGACTTCGCCACCCAGGGTCGGTACGCGGGTGACATCACCCAGCGCTGCCTGGGAAATGCGGATCGGCACGTCGCAATGCAGGTCATCGCCATCGCGTTCGAAGATATCGTGCGGACGGACCCGCACTTCGACATACAGGTCACCGGGTGGCGTGCCTGCAGGGCCTGCTTCGCCCTCGCCCGCCAGGCGAATGCGATCGCCATTGTCCACTCCTGCCGGGATCTTCACCGACAGCGTCTTGTCTTCCTCGATCCGACCTGCGCCATCGCAGGAGGTGCATGGATTGGCGATGGTCTTGCCACTTCCACCGCAATGCGGACAAGCGTGCTGCATCTGGAACATGCCGCGCTGCATGCGTACCTGGCCATGGCCATGGCAAGTGCTGCAGGTGTCGACCTTGCCATCGGCGGAACCACTCCCCTTGCACGGCGCGCAGGGTGCCATGCTGGGGATGTCGATGCGCTTTTCGACGCCAGCGACCGCATCCTCCAGGTCCAGTTCCATGACATAGCCGACGTCCGCGCCACGACGCGGCCCCTGGCGGCCACCACCACCGAAAATGTTGCCGAAGATGTCGCCGAAGATGTCGCCGACATCGTTGAAGCCGGGGCCAGGGCCGGCATTGCCACCCCCCATGCCGTGTTCGAATGCGGCGTGGCCATGCTGGTCGTACATGCGGCGCTTGCCGCCGTCCGACAGGACTTCGTAGGCCTCCTTGGATTCCTTGAAGGCGGCTTCGGCGTCCTTGTCGCCCGGATTGCGGTCCGGGTGATGCTTCATGGCAGAGCGCCGATACGCTTTCTTCAACTCGTCGTCGCCAGCATTGCGGGCAACGCCCAGCACTTCGTAGTAATCGCGTTTACTCATCGGACCTGTCTGCTTGTGTCAACACAACGGGCAGGTCCAGCCTGCCCGTTGCATGTTTCAATCGTGGAACACGAAATCGTGGCGGGATCAGGCCTTGGTGTCGCCGTCTTCCTTGACCTCGGTGAACTCGGCATCGACCACGTCCTCGCCCGCCGGCTGTGCGCCTGCTTCGCCACCTTCAGGTGCCTGCTGGCCAGCTGCAGACACCGCCGCGAACACGGCTTGGCCTGCTTCTTCCAGCGCCTTGGCCTTGGCCTCGATCTGCACCTTGTCGTCGCCCTTGATCGCCGACTCGAGCTCGGCGATGCGCACCTTCGGCGCGACCGATCAGGTCGCCGGCACCTTGTCGCCATTGTCCTTGATCGCGCTGCGGGTGGCATGGATCAAGCCATCGGCATGGTTGCGCGCGGTGACCAGCTCGTGGAAGCGCTTGTCTTCCTCGCGATTGGCTTCGGCGTCCTGCACCATCCTCTGGATCTCATCGTCGGACAAGCCAGAGCCTGCCTTGATCTCGACCTTCTGCTCCTTGCCGGTCTTCTTGTCCTTGGCACTGACGTGCAGGATTCCGTTGGCGTCGATGTCGAAGCTCACTTCCACCTGCGGTTGGCCGCGCGGCGCGGAATCAATCCCGGTGAGGTCGAACTTGGCCAGTGACTTGTTGTAGCGGGCCTGCTCGCGCTCGCCCTGCAATACATGCACGGTAACCGCGGTCTGGTTGTCCTCGGCGGTGCTGAACGTCTGTGCCGCCTTGGTCGGGATCGTGGTGTTCTTCTCGATGATCTTGGTGAAGACGCCACCCATGGTTTCGATGCCCAGGCTCAACGGGGTCACGTCCAGCAGCAGCACGTCCTTGACGTCGCCCTGCAGCACGCCGGCCTGGATCGCAGCGCCCACGGCCACGGCTTCGTCCGGGTTGACGTCCTTGCGTGGCTCCTGGCCGAAGAACTCGGTCACCGCCTGCTGCACCTTCGGCATGCGGGTCTGGCCACCGACCAGGATCACGTCGTTGATGTCGCTGGCGCGCAGGCCGGCGTCGTTCAATGCGATGCGGCAAGGCTCGATCGTCTTCTTGACCAGGTCTTCGACCAGCGCCTCGAGCTTGGCCCGGGTCAGTTTGATGTTGAGGTGCTTCGGGCCGCTGGCATCCGCGGTCACGTACGGCAGGTTGACTTCGGTGTGCTGGGCGCTGGACAGCTCGATCTTGGCGCGCTCGGCGGCATCCTTCAGGCGCTGCAGGGCCAACGGATCCTTGCGCAGGTCGATGCCCTGCTCCTTGTTGAACTCGTCGACCAGGTAGTCGATGACGCGTGCGTCGAAATCTTCGCCGCCAAGGAAGGTGTCGCCGTTGGTGGCCAGCACTTCGAACTGCTTCTCGCCGTCGACGTTGGCGATTTCAATGATCGACACGTCGAACGTGCCGCCACCCAGGTCATAAACCGCGATCTTGCGATCCTTGGTGTCGCCCTTGTCCAGGCCATATGCCAGCGCGGCCGCGGTCGGTTCGTTGATGATGCGCTTGACCTCGAGCCCGGCGATGCGACCGGCGTCCTTGGTCGCCTGGCGCTGGCTGTCGTTGAAGTAGGCCGGCACGGTGATCACCGCCTCGGTCACCGGTTCGCCCAGGTAGGCCTCGGCGGACTTCTTCATCTTTTCCAGGGTCTTGGCGGACACTTCCTGCGCGGCCATCTTCTTGCCGTCGCTCAGCGCGACCCAGGCATCGCCGTTTTCGTGCGCGGTGATTGCGTACGACACCAGGCCCATGTCCTTCTGGACCTCCGCGTCGGTGAACTTGCGGCCGATCAGGCGCTTCACGGCGTAGAAGGTGTTCTTCGGATTGGTCACTGCCTGGCGCTTGGCCGATGCGCCGACCAGGACTTCGCCGTCCTTGGTCCAGGCCACGACCGACGGCGTCGTGCGGTCGCCTTCGATGTTCTCGATGACGCGTGCCTTGCCGCCTTCCATGACAGCCACGCAGGAATTGGTGGTGCCCAGGTCGATACCGATGATCTTGCCCATGTCTGTGTCCTCTGGATTTTTGTGTTCGGGGGCGCGATGCGCCGATGTTCGAAATGTGGGGTTTCTTGAAGCGAGTTCAAGGCCCGGGACGACCCGGGTTCAGTCGTGCCTGGCCACGACCACCAGTGCAGGACGGAGTAGCCGCTCGTTCAACACGTAGCCCTTCTGGAACAATTGTGCGATCGCGCCCGGGGCCACGCCGGGTGCATCGATCATGCTCATCGCCTGGTGGTGCTCGGGGTTGAAGGGTTCCCCCACTGCCGGCGCGACCGTTACCAGACCATTGATTTCGGCCACGCGCAGCAGCTGGCGCAGGGTCAGCTCCAGGCCGGCGTGGAGAGGGTCGTCCGCACGCGCATTGGCTAGCCCCGCGTCGAGGCTGTCGAGCACTGGCAGCAGGTCGCTCAATAGCCGCTCATTGGCGAACTTGCGGGCATTGTCCAGCTCACGCGCCATCCGCTTGCGCTGGTTCTCGAGGTCGGCACGTTCCAGCAGTGACTGCGCCTTCAGCTGGTCCAGTTCAGCGCGAAACATCTCCGCTTCATCGATCTGCGCCGTATCGTCCACTGCATCCTGCATCGGGTCTTGGTTCGTGGGGGTCATGGTTGCCATCTTTCGAATAGCGGCCCGGTGCCGCGTCGAATCAGGCAATGGGGGCTTTCGATGGGCTATTCAAGCCTGTCAGGGCTGCGGATCGAACGCCGCCCCCAGTACCGCGGCTGTCGCTTCCACCACCGGGATCACCCTTTCATAGGCCATCCGGCTGGGGCCAATCACGCCCAGGACGCCCAGCACCTGCCCGTCCGGGCCACTGTAGGGCGCGCTGACAAGCGACATCCCTTCGAGCGGCGCAAGCCCGGTTCCGTCGCCGATGAACACGCGCATGCCTGGCGCCTTGGCCGTGCGTTCAAGCAGTTGCAGCAGCTCCCGCTTTTCGGCGAAGGCCTCGAACAGGGCCCTCAGCCGGTCCAGGTCGGCCAGGTCCTGCAGGCCCATCAGCCGGGTCTGTCCCGCAACGATCACGCCGTCAAACGACGTGTCGTCCTTGCCGGGGGCGAACGCCTGCTCGGCCAATTCGACGGAACTGGCCAGCAGTTGCTCCATTTCCGAGCGCGCATGTCGCAGTTCGGCCAACAAGCGCGCGCGGATGTGTGCCAGCGGTTGCCCGGCGAAATGGCTGTTGAGGTAATTGGCCGCCTGCTCCAGTTCGGACGAATCGAACGCGCGGCGCACATGCACGACGCGGTTCTGCACTTCGTTGTCGGCGAACATCAGGATCGCCAGCACCCGTTGTGGATCCAGCACCACGAATTCGATCTGGCGAAACGCGAATACGTCACGCGTCGGCACGCTGACCATGCCGACGAAATGGGTCATCGCCGACAGCAGTTCCGAGGTGTTGCCCAAGCAACGCCTGGGTGCCGGCACCACTCGGCAATTCATGCCGCAGTCGCTCCAGTTCCGCGCTTGCCAGCGGCTTGATCTGCAAGCAGCGAATCCACGAACAGCCGATATCCCTGCGCAGTCGGAATGCGTCCGGCTGAACTGTGTGACGCCGACAGCAGGCCGGCATCCTCCATCGAGGCCAGGATGTTGCGGATCGTTGCCGGACTCACGTCCAGGCCCGAGTGCCTGGCCAGCGGTCTGCGAGCCCACCGGCCCGCCGTCACGCACATGCCGGGACACCAGCGTACGCAGCAGTTGCCGCGCGCGCGGGTCGTTGGCGATGTCGCCGTTCTGCTGCTCTGGCCATGCCGATGTTGTAAGCGCCGTCCTGCCGGCTTGCAAGCGGCAGCACGCCAGCGCTATCGGGTTGGCCGTTGCGCAGGCACAATGCGCGGCGATGCTGACCCGTCTGTCCATTCGTGATTTTGCCGTCGTGACCGAAGCCGAACTCGAGTTCGGCTTCGGGCTGACCGTCATTTCCGGCGAGACCGGAGCGGGCAAGTCGCTGCTGGTCGATGCGCTCGGCTTCCTGTGCGGCGCACGCGCCGACGCCGGCAGTGTTCGCCATGGCGCGCAGCGGGCCGAATTGGCTGCCGAGTTCGCGCTCACCGATGCGCCAGCCGCGTCTGCATGGTTGCGTGAAGCCGAACTTGACGAGGCCGACGACGCTGGCCAGGCGAGCTGCCAACTGCGCAGGACCCTGCGCGCCGATGGCGGCTCCAAGGCCTGGATCAATGGCCGCCCAGCGACGGTGACGCAACTGGCCGAATTGACCTGCCTGCTGGTGGAGATCCATGGCCAGCACGAACAGCAGGCCTTGCTCGCACGCGCCACCCAGACCGGTTTGCTGGATGCGCATGCCAACCACGCGAGCCTGTGTGACATGACGCGTGAAGCCGCCATGCGTTGGCGACAGTTGCACGATGAGCGCGAGGCCCTGCTCGCCCGCGGCGACGTCGGCGAACGCCAGGCCTGGCTGCAGCACCAGTTGCAGGAACTGCAGGCCGAGGCATTGGAGCCCGATGCATTGTCCGAACTCGACCGCGACCATCGCCGGCACGCACATGCGGCCTCGCTGACCGAGGCCTGCGAGCTGGCCTTGCAGCAACTTGCGGGCGATGACGCGATCACCAGCCGGCTGCAGCGCTTGCGCGGGATCCTGAGAGGCGAAGCGAGCCATGAACCACGGCTCGGCGAGGTCGATGCGATGCTGGATTCAGCGGCAATCCATGTGGATGAGGCGTTGTCGATGCTTGAACGCATCCGCGACGATCTCGACCTCGACCCGGAGCGCGATGCTGGAGCTCGAGCGACGGCTGGTTCGGGTGCAGGATCTGGCGCGAAAGCATCGGTTGCCAGCCGGACCAGCTGTGCAGTCACCGCGATGCATTGGCATCGGAACTTGAGTCGCTCGCCGATGCTGGTGGACGCCTGCTGCAGCTGGAGCAGGCGATCGACGCTGCGCATGTGCAATGGCGTGATGCCGCCGGCGCGCTGACGATCTCGCGGCGACGCGCAGGTGATGCGCTCGGCGCAGGCGTCTCGACCCTGATCGGCACGTTGGGCATGGAAGGCGGGTGTTTCGAAGTCGCACTGGAACCGATCAGCGACCCCGCAACGCCCGATCCCGAATGGTGCAGAACGCGCCGAGTTCCTGGTCAGCGCGAATGCCGGCCAGCCACCCCGACCCTTGCGCAAGGTCGCCTCGGGCGGTGAATTGTCGCGTATCTCGCTGGCGATCGAGGTCGCCATGCAGGGGTTGGATCCGGTGCCGACCATGGTTTTTGACGAGGTCGATGCCGGTATCGGTGGGGCGGTGGCCGCCGCGGTCGGCGCCAGGTTGCGTGCACTTGGCGAAGGACGGCAGGTGCTATGCGTGACCCACCAGCCACAGGTTGCAGCGGCAGGTCATTCCCAATACCGGGTCAGGAAGGCTTCCCGGGAAGGGATCACCCAGTCGTCGGTCGAACGGCTTGACGACGCTGGCCGCATCGCGGAAATCGCGCGGATGCTGGGTGGCGCAAAGGTGACTGCCGAAGCCGAGGCTGCTGCGAGGCGGCTCCTGGAGCATTAGGCAAGGCCTGGACTATTGCCCCCGCCACGGCAAACGCCAAGGTCCAGCTGCCGTGACTCGTCATGATTCGAAGGGGAAGCGATTCAGCGCTTCTTGCGCACGTACAACACCAGCGCATGATCCTCGATCATGTAGCCATGTTCGGCGGCGATTTCGTGCTGCAGGGTTTCGATGGCCTCGCTGTGGAACTCGATCACCTTGCCGGAATCGACATCGACCATGTGGTCATGGTGCTCGCCACGATCCAGCTCATACACGGCATGGCCGCCTTCGAAATTGTGCTTGAGCACAAGCCCGGCGGATTCGAACTGGGTCAACACCCGGTATACCGTGGCCAGGCCGATTTCCTCACCATCGTCCAGCAGCTGCCGGTAGATGTCCTCGGCGGTCATGTGGCGCGGCTTGGCTTGTTCCAGCAGCTGCAGGATCTGCATCCGCGGATGGGTCACCTTGAGGCCGACCTTGCGTAGATTCTGCGATTCCATCACCACTCCGAGTGCGCATGACCTGCGTGCCAAGTGCGTTCCAAATGCATGTACCTGCACGCGAAACAGCGCGTGAACGCGGGTCATCGTGGTCGCGGCAGGCGCCGTGATGCATGAGCTTCAGTGTATCATCGCGCAGTCCTTTCACCGCCCCCGATGCCCATGCGCAAGCTGCTGCTCGTCCTCCTCGTCGCCTTGATCACCAGCGGTTGCGGCGTGCTTTATCGCCAGCCGATCTACCAGGGCAACCTGATCGACAAGACTGTCGTCGACCAATTGCAAGTCGGCATGGACAAGCGCCAGGTGGCGATCATGCTGGGTACGCCGTCCATCCAGGACCCGTTCCACCATGATCGCTGGGATTACATGGCCAGCCAGCGCACGGGTCGCAGCGGAGCCACCGTGGTCAAGAACATGACCGTCTGGTTCGAAGAGGGCGCGCTGACCAAGTGGGAGGGCGACTACTTCATGGAAGACCAGTCCGAATTGGCCAAGACCATGTCGCGCTTCGGCAACCTGGCCAAGGACAAGAAAAAAGGCCGTCGCTAAGGCGATTTGCCGCTGCGTTGGGCGCGCAGGCGACGCGCCTGCTTGGGATCGACTTGCAAGCCACGCAGCAACTCGATGCGATCACCATCGTGCAAGCGTGTCGCCTGGGTGGCTGCGACGCCAAATACGGCCAGCCCGATGAGTTCCTGGTCAAGTGTCCAGCCAGTGGCCATCAATGCATCGTCCACGCTTGCGCCATCGGCAAGTTCCACCGTGATCGCTTCACATCGGCCTGGCCATGCTCGGACCAGCTCGACCCGGATCATTCGCTGCGCGTGCCTGGTTCACCCAGGCCGGCCTCGAAACATCCGCTTCGCGCACGAAGTCGTCCACCATGCGGTCGGCCAGGCTTTGCATGCCCAGGGCCAGCGCAGGCGCAAGCAGCCGGTTCAGGGATTCGAAATCAAGCTGCAGGCTGACCTTGCACGCGGACTCGTCCAGCGCATGGAACTGCCAGCGACCCTGCAGCCGCTTGAACGGGCCATCGCGCAGGTCCATGTCGATGTGGTGCGGCGGCGACAGGGCGTTTTCGGTCGTGAACCACGTGCTGAACCCGGCAATGCCAAGGTCGAGCCGCGCTGTCACGCGATCGGGACCCTGTTCCAGGACCTCGGCACGATTGCACCAGTCGAAGCGACGCGGATAGGCCGCCACGTCGTTCACCAACGCGAACATGTGGGCAGTCGAATGCTCGACCAGGGCGCTGCGAACGATCACGGGCATGGCGTGGCGGGAATCCTTCAGATGAACCGACATGGTTTCCATTGCACGGAATTGAACCGAATCGGCGACAATGAGAGCGATGAGCAAGCAAGCGCACAAGGATAAGGCAAACGGGAAGGACGCGAAGGCGTCGGCCAAGGCGCCGTCGATCAAGACGATCACGCTGAACAAGCGCGTTCGCCACGAATACCACCTCGAGGACCGCTACGAGGCCGGCCTGTCCCTGCAGGGATGGGAGCTGAAATCGATCCGCGCCGGGCGCGCCAATGTCGGCGACAGCTACGCGATCATCAGTGCCGGCGAAATGTTCCTGGTCGGCGCGCAGATCACTCCGCTGATCTCGGCTTCCACCCACGTGGTGGCCGAAGAACGGCGCACCCGCAAGTTGCTGCTGCACCGGCGCGAGATCGACGTGCTGATGGGCCGTGTACAGCGTGATGGTTACACGGTGGTGCTGACTGCGCTCTACTGGAAAGGCAACAAGGTCAAGGCGGAGATCGCCCTGGCCAAGGGCAAGCAGTCCCACGACAAGCGCGACGCCAGCAAGGAACGCGACTGGAACCGTGAGAAGCAGCGAACGTTGCGCAAGCACAACAAGAACGCCTGACGCCATATCGCAATCGATTTTCTCAGCCTGGCTGATCCATGGCCTGCGATGAGGCGTCGCCCAGGGTGAAGCGGAACGTCGCGCCCTGCCCGACCGCGCCTTCTGCGCTGATTTCGCCACCATGGCGTTCGATGATGCGCTTCACCGACGCCAACCCGATGCCATGCCCCGGGAACGCGTCCTGGCTGTGCAGGCGCTGGAACGGGCGGAATAGTTTATTGCTGTAACCGGCATCGAAACCGGCGCCGTTGTCGCGCACCAACCAAACCTGCTTGCCATCAGGATCAATTTCGGTGCCCACTTCGATCCAGGGGTCGGGCGTGTCGCCGGTGAATTTCCAGGCGTTACCCATCAGGTTGTCGAGCAAAGTCAGCAGCAGTGCGCGGTCGCCATGTGCGCGCATGCCAGGTTGGATCCTTACTTCAACGGGACGTTCCGGATCGGCATCGGCCAGGCTGGCGGCCACTTCTCCTGCAAGCTCGCTCAAGTCCAGCTCAGTCATTTTCAGCGGGCTCCGGCTGATACGCGATAGCGTGAGCAAGGCATCGATCAGCTCTGCCATGCGCTCGGTTGCCTTGCGTACGCGACCCAGGTAATCCCTTGCGGTGTCATCCAGTGCGGCGCCATATCGCTCGCCAAGGATGCGACTGAACCCCTCGATCGCCCGCAGCGGCGCGCGCAGGTCGTGCGAGACGCTGTACGCAAATGACTCCAGCTCGCGGTTGGCTTCGCTCAACTCGCGGGTGCGTGCCGCAACCCGTGATTCGAGCGTACGGTTCAATGACTTCACTGCTGCCTCGGCGCGAACGCGTTCGCTGACGTCTTCCATCTGCACCAGTCGCGCGATATCCCGATCCGGGTCGCCGGGCACCGGTGCGATGGTCAGTTGCACATGGCGCAGCTCGCCATCCAGGCGGCGCAAGGTGCGTGTCGTGCGGACAACCTGGCCTTCCTCATCCAGGACCCCGTCAATCTGGGCGGTCGTTCGCGGATCGTCACTGGAATCCATCAGCGAGGCGAATGGACGACCAACTATCGCTGCCTGGCTTCGCCCGAGGATGACCTCGAGGGCGGGGTTGGCCTCGATGATATTGCCCGCGGTATCCAGCAGTACCTTGCCGATCGCGGAATACTGCATCGCGCTCCGAAACCGCTGTTCACTGCGGCGGAACGACTCGGTCATGTCCCGCGCCATGCGCTCCGCACGACTCTGGATGGACGCCAAGGTCCAGATCAGGCCAAACAGCAGCAGTGAAACCACGCCGCCTGCTGCCAGCATCTTGTTCAACGATGCCAATTCCGGCGCAGCGACATTCTGCGGGCCGGAAAAGAAATCAAGTCGCCAACGGCGCCCATACACGTTCAAGGTGAGGCTATGGGTGAACGTATTTCTCGGGCCTATGTCAGGGTCGGCGTAAAGCACGACCTGCGCGGGATCGGTGGAATCCACGACACGCATGCGCTCACTGTCCTTGGCGGGAGCGATGGCGTTCTTGAGCATCTGGGCAACGTAGAAGGGCGAGTAGACCCAGCCCACCATCGCTTCACGCCGTTGCGCGGGCGTCGTGGGTGGAACTGCACCTGCATACACAGGCGTGTACAGCAACATTCCTTGCCCTTGTGCTCCATTGTCCTGGACCAGGTCAACTGGCGCGCTGAGATGGACCTCGCCACTGGCCATCGCTGCCTGCATCGCGCGCCGCCTGACCGGATCGGAGTACATGTCGTAACCGATTGCAGACCGGTTTGCGGGCGTGCGGGGTTCAAGATAGAGAATCGGCCCATAATGGTCACGCACACCGCGCGGGTGCACATCCAGCAGCCCTCCACCGTTTTCCCGGATTTGCAATTGCAGGCGCATCAGCTGGGACTGGTCGGTATATGCGGCGAAGCCAAGCCCGATCAACGCGGGAAACTGTTCCGCCAGCTTCAGGCCTTCGGTGTAGTTGTGCCACTGCTGCGGGGTCGGGAAATCCAGCGCAGCAAACAGGGACGCGCCGCCGCGCTGAGTCAAGGCATAACTTGTCATCCGCAGCTGGACCAAAGAGGCCAGCTTGCCGACCTTGGCATGGAACTGGGTTTCCGCCAGTTTGAGTTCGCGCTCGCGGGCACTGCTCCAGACCATCAGGGCAATCGCGGATGCAACCAGCAGCGTGAGGATTGCCAGAACATGGCCGAAGCGCCACCGGAAGTCACGTGGTGGCTCCTGTGCCGAAGTGTTATCCATCGTCATCCCCGAAGCATAACGGCTGGACGTCAACGGTAGCCACGCACGGCAACGAAAAGGCCGCTAGCCAGCCCATTCGCTTGATAAGGAGGCTCTACCGAATGTAACAAAGCAGGATTGGCCGGGACACCAAGGTAGCTGCCCTCAGCCCCAGGCTTCCATATGCGGGTCTTGGCCGGATCGGACGCGTGATCGCGTCCTGATCAAGGGGGGGGCCGATTCATTGCAGAGGGCGCACCCGTGCTACGCATATCCCTTTTCGGTTCGATGGCGCTGGCCACCGGAATTGGCGGTGCACGCCCGGTTCCCGTGGCAGGGCGCAGCGCCAGCCTGCTGGCTTTTCTGGCGCTGGGCCATGGCCACAGCTTCAGTCGATCGGAACTCCTCGCCAGCCTGTGGCCGGATCCGGGAGCCAGCGCGTCAAACGGTTCGTTCAATACCGCTCTTTGGCGCCTGCGGCGCCTGCTGGAAACCCCGCCGCTAGCCCACGGCAGTTTGATCACCAGCGACAGGCGCGGCGCTATTGCACTGTGTCCGCATACCGACGTATGGCTCGATGTCGCCGAGTTCGACCAGTTGATCTCGCCACGTCTTGCGCGCACGGTGGAGGGGTTGACCGACGATGACATCCTGGCGCTCGAGCGCGGCGTCCGGCTGTACAAAGCCGACTTGCTGATGGAGCTTTCGGATGATTGGGCCCTGCGCGCGCGCGAACGTTATCGCCGGAACTTTCTCAACGCGTTGTACCGGCTGATGCAAATCGCCACCATTCGCAGGCAGTATTTCGACGGCATCGCACACGCACAGCGCATCCTTGACCACGATCCACTGCGCGAGGACGTCCATCGCGACCTGATGCAGCTGTTCGTCGTCAGCGGCCAGCGTGCGCTGGCGCTGCGGCAGTTCGAGCATTGCCGCGAGTTGCTGCGAAACGAGCTGGCGATCCAGCCGATGCGCGAGACGCAGGCGCTGTACCGGCGCATCGCCGACAGCGCAGTAGGACTGCAGGGAAGCGACCTTTCGATGCTCGGTGATCGCAGGTGTGGCGGCGATGGGGCGATGCCTCCCGCAGGCGTGGTGCCGGTTGTTGTCAATGCCCTGCCCCAAGGCAGTTCCCGACTGGAACCGATCGGCCTGCTCCAGGATGCCCGCGCGCACTTGGCGGCGGCGGATGCGCAGCTCCAGTTGAGCCTGCAGCTTCTGACCTGAGCCAACCCGGGAACACCTCATTCTTTTGAAGCGCGCCCTCTTCGGCGCAACAAAACCCTTCATGGCACATGCTTGCGTGATGGCTTGGTGGTCCATGGGGCCTTGTCTCGTCACAGCGTCTCGCTGAAGCCGGATTTCCCAATGAACCAAATCCCGCCCCATGGGCGGGATGGCGTTTGCGCGCGTGATGAATAGGCATCACACGCATCACCCACCGCGTGATCCGCGCGTGATCAGCCCGTGACCTGCACGTGATGCCAGCGGTGCACTGTCCGCTCTACACGCTGAAACCGGAGCTCCGCGATGGCCTTGCTTGAAGACCGCACCGCAGTTTTCATCGTTCGCGTCTGGTGCGAACGCGGTGATGGCGATGCCGTAGTGACCGAGTGGCGAGGCTCGGTGGAGCACATCCAGAGCGGGCAACGCACGTTCTTCCGCCATCTGGACGCAGTGCTGGAGTTCGTCCGCCCGCATCTGGAAGGCATCGGCATCGATGCCCAGCAGCGTTTCTGGGAGCGCCTGTCTTCGGCACTGGACGACGTGCCAGCTGAAGCTCCAGTTGCCATCCCCCTGCCCTCCGCGGAGATGCATGCCGCGCGCGAACCCCCCCCCACATTCCCTGCCGTCCTGCAAGCGAGGAGTTCGTCATGACCCGCATCCGTGCCAATCGCGACTCAATCGACGACCGCTTCAGCGTGCTCGGGTTCACCATCAACGCCGACCAGCCACTTTACGAGATTGGCCTGGCGACCGACCCCGAACTGTTCAAACCCGAGCACCGCACACGCCGCACCGCGGGCAATTTCTATGCAAGTCCGCTGCAGGGCACGCGTCCACGCAGTGATTCGGTATACCTGGTGCCGCCGTCGGTGGTGGCGCGCTTCGTCGGACAGTCCCGGTTGTACTTCGGCGTGGCGACCTATGCCGATAGTGACCGCAGCAAGCCAATCGCCGTGCGCCGCCCCGACGGCGGCAACATGTACGTGAGCCTGCGCGGATTGACTGAGCGTGGCCTGCGTCGTGGCGTGCGCAACGACCACGCCGGTAGCGGCGCCAGCTATGGCACGCCCACCCCCGTACCCACATGGGGCGGCGACGCGGTGACCAGTGCCAGCCCTGCACGGAATGGCAATGGCGGGGAAGCGAGCGCCTCACAGGCCCCTTCCTACAGCGACGGCTATTCGGATGAATTGTGGAGGCAAGCGCCTACCGGCCCGATTGCGCCCGTCTCGGCACCGGTGGCACATGCAGCAGCCCCAACATCGCCAGCATCACCCGCGCTTCCCGACGCGGCACCAGCCACCTCGCAATCGCTTCGTTACAACGGCAACGGACGGTCGGATGCGCGCAACCCGCAGACGCAATTCCAGGCCACGCAGCGCCATGATGACTACGACGATGGCTTCGGGTCGATGTCCACCGTGAACCGTGCGTCGCGCGCAGCCTCATCCCGCGCACCGACCTCCCACGCGCTGCGGGTGATCTCCTCGAGCTATTACAACCCCAACGACTGGCTGGATGCACTGCGCACCCAAGTCGGCTTTTTCGCCGCTAGCGCGCAATGGTGGGCCGGCGTGGAGAACACGACGGTCATGCCGCATAGCGCGATCTGCCAGGCGCGCACCGTGGACGGCAGTGCCGAAGGTGGCCAACACGGTACCGCGTTCTTCATTGCACCCAATCTCCTACTCACGGCCGCGCACGTGGTCGATGGGCAGAGCGAGCTGATCATCGTGCCGGGCAAGAGTGGCGCGAGCACAAACAGCGCGAACGAACCTTTCGGGCGCTTCCGCGTGTCCGCGGCGGACATGATCAAGCACCCTTCGTACCTTGCATCGAGCCGCGATTTCGATATGGCGTTGATCCGCGTGCCCGCGGCCAGCACCTCCCCCAACTACTTTGACCTGGTCGAGGAACTCAACCAATCGCGGCCCGAAGGCGTCGTGGTCAGCGGATACGCGGCGTATTCCGATCCGCAGGGACTGATCGATAGCGTGGTCAACGCCACCATTGATGCCGACAAACAGCACATGCATGGCGGCTATGTGCATTCGCTGCCGAGCGAAGACACGTTCGACTATGACGTGCAGTCGCTGGGCGGCACCAGCGGCTCGCCCGTGTACTACATCGAAAACGGTGACGTGCCGCGCACGCACATGGTTGGCGTGCACGTTGCCGGCCACAGTGGCACCACCAACCTCGGCTGCCGGATCACGCCGGCAAAACTGGAATGGATCCGCCAGCAGGCGGTCGCGTGGAGCCAATCGCTGACGTTTGCGCTCGGCGCGCGCGCGCTGTCCGACGAGGGCGTTACCCCGGACGACGCCGGTTACGACGAGGCCGAGCGCTATGCACAACTGACCGAACCGGTCGAGGCCGAATTCGCCGAGGCGCAGGCATTGCGCACCCGCGCATTCACCGCGCCCACGCCCGATTTCCCCGGCGCCAGCCGTTTCATGCCTGCGCATGCGCGCAATTTCCGTGCGGGCCGACGCCGTGGCGCGGTCATCGACCGCATCGTCATCCACATTACTGCCGGTGGCCCGCGCATCAACGGCACGATCGCCTGGTTCCAGGATGGCGAGCGGCGGGACCCGGAAACCGGGGTGCAGGCAGGCCCCAGCAGCGCGCATTACATCGTCGGCCGCGACGGCGAGGTGGTGCAGATGGTGCGTAACGCCGATACCGCCTACCACGCGTCCAGCGCCAACAGCCGCAGCATCGGTATCGAACACAACGCCAACAAGCCCTATCGCCTCAACCGCCGCGATCTGCCGCCGACCATGGAGCAATACCAGGCCTCGGCGCACCTGGTCGCGTGGCTCGCCGCGCAGTACAGCATCCCGCTGGACCGCACGCACATCGTCGGCCACATCGAGGCAACGCCTTCTGACAATCACGACTGCCCGTCGTCGTACTGGGACTGGGACACGTACATGCAATGCGTGCAACTGGCAGCGCAGGCACTGGCGGGCAATAGCTCTACCGGCGAGGTGCCAACCACATCCCAGGGACTACGCCAGAGCGCGGCCACGTCGCGCGCGCGCAATCCATCGCACGCACCCGTGCGCGCACAGGAACTGATCACCCCTTACTACGACCCTTCCAACCCGGGTACTGCCCTGCAGTGCACCGATGATGCCTTCAGCCAGCAGCGCGAGGAATGGTACGTGGGCGTGGAAGACACATCTGCGTTCCCTCACTCTGCAATCTGCTACCTGCGAATGACCGCACCCGACGGCCGGGCTTACACCGGCACCGGGTTCTACATCGGTCGCACCCGCATCCTGACCTGCGCGCACAACCTGCACGGCATGAGCACGGTGCAGATCGTGCCGGGACGCAACGGCGCAGGCACCACGCCGTTCGGCGAGGCGACCATCGACTCCACGAAATGGCGCGTCGCGCCGCGTTATACGGGCGACGGTGACTGGGACAACGACCTGGCCGTCATCGACAACGCGCCAATCGCGGCGCCCAACGGTGCGTTCTTCCAATTCCTGCAAGCCACGCCCGGCGACACGATGCCGTTGGCCGTGTGCGGCTATTCCTCCGGATCCAACTTGCACCGCGAACTCGGCCCTGTCGCCGACCGCAACCTGCAGCACCTGCACGGCGGGCACTCGCAGGGACAAGCCACGCCCGACACCATCGACTACGACATCCTTGCCGTTGCCGGCGCCAGCGGCTCGCCGGTCTACACCGTGCGCGACGTGGGCAATGGCCTGGAGGCCTTCGTCTGTGCCGTGCACGTCACCCGCGGTCCGATCGATGCAGCCACCGGCGGCACCCGCGTCAATCGCGCCTGCTTCGTCACGCCAACCAAGCTCGAGTGGATCGAAGGTCGCGCCACCACGTTCGGCTATCGTGGCCCGCGTGCGCTATCAGCCGATGGCGTCGAGCACAGCGTCGCGCTGGTTCCCCAGCCCGACAAGAACGCGTGCTGGGCGGCATCGATGGCCATGCTGAAGTCGTTCCGCGGCGATGCATCGTTCGATCCCGAAGCATTCGTTCGCGAGGCCGGCGGCTCGCTGTCCACATCCTACAGTTGGGATCAATTGGAGCGCGTGCGCGACCACTACGGCTTCCGTGTGATCGAGCAACCGTCCAATACCAGCCTGTACCACGCGGCCACGCAATGGGCGCAGTGGTTGCGCGACTTCGGGCCACTGTGGGTGGTGATCGTCGGTGCGCCGCATGCCGTGGTGGTCTCCGGCATCCGCGGCGACTTGGCCGACGCGGCCGCAGTCGAGGTCTACGTGCTGAATCCATGGGACACCACCACCGCGTTCGATAACGACGCGATTGCATTCAATCCGCCCAACCGCGGCCATGAAGGCTGGATGTCTTTCGAAGAGTTCGCTGCCGACTTCGGCAATATGGCCGAGCCCGACTATGGCAACTGGCGCATCCTGCACCTGCCGGCCAGCAGCACGCTGACGGATGCCGTAACCCAAGCCATCGAGCCCACGCGCGTGCCCGGCACGCAGATGAGCGTGGCGCACGGCACCGCCGGCGCCAACCGCTGGATGCTGGATCAGCTCGAAGGCCGCAAGATGCCGACCGCCCTGGCGCCGACGGAGTCTGCGTTGCAGCCCACCGACGTGGTGATCGATCTCGGTGGATGGCCTGCACTGGAAGGCCAGCCCGCACCGTTGCCACTCACTGTGCGTTTCCGCAGCGAGGCCGATGGCTCGGTTGGTGACGTGACCATCACCCCGGGCATGCCGACGCAGCTCGCTTACGGCGTTGAAGTTGTAGCGCGCATCAATGACGCACCGGATGTCGATGGCGTGGCTGCACTCAAGGTCGACATTGACGTGCGCTTCAGCGGGCTGGCCCAAGGCGCACCGAGCGCACGCATCGAACTGCGCCTGCTCGGCAACGGCCGTTACGAGCGCAGCAACCGCTGGATCGACACGAGCTTGGCGGCCTAAGACACCACCATGTCGACGCGCCCCTCCTCCAACGCAACGCCAACCCGCGGCGGGATCTTCCCGCCCGGCATGTCGCGCGGGCCGCACGGCCGAAGTGCGCCTTCGCATGCGCTGGCGGACGATGGTAATTCGCCGGCGGCCGCCCCGGCCAAGCCGCCGGCCACCGAGACCATCGCCCGCCGCGCCGGCGCGATGGTCAACGAGATCGATTTCCCGGGCTTCGTGGCGCAGCTCGTGCACGGCACGTTCGACGCGATCGTCGACGCTTCGATCCGGCAGATGGAAAGCTATTCGAGCCTGGTCACGGCGGTGGCCAAGACGGTCGACCAGTTCACCGAGGAGAACGTCACGCCCAACCAGGCGCGCGACTGGCTGGCCTCGCGCTATCCCGGCGACGTCGCGCTGCAACTGCCCGATGGTGAGCGCGCAGCGAACCGCAGCTGACGCCGCGCGCGGAAGGCCTCAGCCCGTCTGGCTGGCCGATTACGGCCTCGAAGGCGAGGAGCTGACCACCGAGCTGCTGGAAGAGCGCGTGCTGCCGCAGGTGCGCACGAAGGTCGGCGCCGAGCGCCAGCAGCTGCTGGCGACGATGGTGATGCTGGGCATGAACCGGGTCGCGGTGCGCGACGGCAGCATCAGCGCCAAGGTGATGTTCCGCGCCGCGCGCAGCGATGCCGCCGGCGTCAGTACGCCACCGGCAGCGACCCGCAGGGCGGTCACAACTGGGGCGAGCGCGGCAGCCTGAGCTAGAGCGGCCAGAGCTCGACGATGGTCTCGACCCTGGCGGTCAACGCCCAGAACGAGTCAAGCGTGCGCGCCGATCTGTTCGGCGAGGTCAAGCTCAACTTCGTCAGCGAGACCCTGCCGCTGGACCGCCTGGCCGACGCGGCCAAGGTCGCGCTGGTGCAGCGCCACTCGCCGGCGCTGCGTGCCGCCGCGCCCGCTGCCGCACCACGCCGCGCCGCGGCCGCGCCCGCCCGCTGAAGGAGCGCCGTGATGCTGCGCGAACTCTCCCAGCTGCTCGATCGAACTGCACGACGGCCTGGTCGCGATCGAGGCGCGCGGCCGGCGTGCGCGCTGTCCGCGGTCGAGATGACGCCTGCCGATCGAGCTGCGCCCGGTGTTCCGCGACGGCGGCTGCGTGCTGCTGGCCGACGTGCCGCGCAGCCGCGACGAGCTGGACACTGCGCTTCGAGCGTCACGCCTCGCGCCTGCGCGCTGGGCTGGGACACCGGGGGGTGGCGACATGAGCGCGCAGATGCCCCCGCTGCTGCAGGACGCGGCGTGCCGTTCGACCTGTTCATCCAGGCGCTGACCGAGCAGCTCGACAAGGCCCAGGCGGCGATGGCGATCAAGGCGCGCGTCGGGCAAGCTGCCGCTGACCTTCGCGGTCAAGGACGTCTCGCTGGACCTGCGCGCCTTCGTGCAGCTGCTCGACGACGACATCTACCTGCGCCCGGCCGGCCCCGGCGAAGCCGAGGCCAGCACGATCAAGCTGGCAGCTGACCACGATCACCAAGTCGATGGTCGAGGAGAACGCGGTCGACTACAGCGCCGAGGATCCGCAGTTCACCTGCAAGCGAAGCGCTCGGCGACAGATCTCCGACGACGAGCAGCGCCGCCTCGAGCGCATCGGCGTGCGCACCGTCGAGCCAGCTCAACGAGCTCAAGGCCAGCGCCGGCACCGACGTGATCGCGCGGCTGTCGCGGATGCCGGTCAACCGCCTGCAGCAGGCGCTGATGCGCGCCGCGGCACCGCGCGTGACCCGCGATCGAGATCGCGAGCGCGCAGTCGGCGAGCAGCGCGTGCACCTGAGCGCACCGGGCCTGCGCGCCGGCCGCCTGCCGCGGGTGCGCGCCGCCGGCGAGTCCGGTGCCGGTGGTCAGCCAGCGGGACGACGGCCATGGTGCTGGCGCCGCTGGCCAGCGCAGCTCGGCTGCGAGGCCGAGGTCGACTTCGGCGACGGCGCAATGCGCCCGGCGTGGAGCTCGAGCGAAGGCCAGCTTGGCCAGTGGAGGCCGCGCCATGAACGCGCACGACGCCGCTGCGCCGCCGGCCGCCTGCTGCTGACGCTGAAGCTCGGCGAGGTGCCCGAGCACGTGCCGGGCCTGCGCGCGCGTGCACGGCTTACGGCACGCCACAGGCCGAGCACGTCGACGGCGGCGTGATCGACCGCCTGCTGCGCCACCACGGCGGTGCCATCCGCGTGGTACCCGTCTGCACAGCGCGCGCGTACGCCGCGCAGCGAGCGCGCGGTCCCGGCGCGCGTCGCTTCGACGACACCGAGCAGCTCAGCGGCGTCGCCCGCGTGCTGCGCATCGAAGTGCGCGAGCGCCGACGCGCATGCCGGCACTGCTGGCACGCGCTGGCCGAGCTGCCGATGGTCGAGCGGGTCGGCGCCGACCATCTATGCCACGCGCCGTTCGCTGAGCGACCGACGCCGGCCTGACGCCCACGTCGCGGCGACGACGCCGCAGCGCTGGGCACGCGAGCCGATCCGCCTGCGCAAGCGCTCGCGCTCGAGCCCGGCGATCCCGGCGGTCGTCGATCGGCCTCGCCGACACCGGCGTCGCGCTGCACCACGCCGAACTGCGACACGCGCCTGCGCGCCGGCTTCGACAGCGTCGATCTCGATCCGCGACGCGGTCGGCGGCCTGACGCTGGTCGGCGACTACCGCCAGCGCCGGCGAGCGCCCGACGACGAGGTCGGCCACGGCAGCGGCTGCGCCGGGATCCTCGTCGCGCGCGGCAACGGCATGCCGCCGGTGCGCTGCCGGCGCCGTGCGGACTGACGCCCGGTGCGCGTGCTCGGCGCGGCGCTCGGCCCGGGCGACAAGCGCTTCGGCGTCGGCGCGCTGGACAACATCGACGCCGGCATGAAGCGGCTGATCGACCTCGGCGTGAAGGTCATCAACATGAGCTTCGGCACGCCCGAGTCCGCTGCTGACCGCCGACGCACCGCGTCCGCACGAGGAGATCGTCCGCTACGCGCTGGCGCGCGGCGTGATCCTGGTCGCGGCCAGCGGCAATTCCGGGCTCGACGAGCGCTACTATCCGGCCGCGCACGACGGCGTGATCGCCGTCGGCGCGGTCGACGCCGACGCTCGCGCCCGCCGACCTTCAGCACCCGCGGCGACGCACGTGGCGCTGTGCGCGCCGGGCCGCGACATCCGCACCTGCGGCCTCGAACGGCTACCAGCGCGCCACCGGCACCAGCTTCGCCGCGCCGTTCGTGGCCGCGGTCTGCGCGCTGCTGGCCTCGCGCGCGCAGCGCCGCGCCTGGCCGCTGACTGGCGAAGACTGCAAGCGCCTGCTGATCGCCAGCGCGCGCCCGTTCGCGGCGCGCCGGCATCACCGGCTGCGGCCATGGCGTGCTCGACGCGTTCGCCGCGCTGCGCGCGCTGGACGCCGACATCGACTTGCAAACGCGTGACGCCGACACCGGCGGTGCGTGGCTTGAGCCTTCCTCCGCGCTCGCCGCGGCCTGACTTCCTAGGAGACTGCAATGGCGAAGAAACCGATTTTGAAGAAGGCCGCGACCGACCCGGCAGCGGGTTTGAAGGCGCCGCGCAAGCGGATCACTGCGCGGGCGAAGACACCCGGTGCCGGCGCAGCGTCCAAGGCGAAAGCCAGGACTGACACCCGGGCCGGGGCGCGAACCGACAAGGAAGCCGACGCCAGGCACGGAGCCACGGCGGCGGCGCCCGCCAATACCCCGGCAATCCAACAGCCCCCCCTTCATCGCACTCCGTTCCCCCGCCGATGCGGCCGCCGCCGCAACGGGCACTCACCGCAACACCCACCCACACCACAACGAGAGAACTGCCATGAACCGCATCCTGCTGGTCGATCTCGGCGAGCGCGAGCACAAGACCCGTGAGGAATTGCGCGCCGACGCAGCTGAAGTACGAATCCATCCTCGCCAACACAGACACCAGCGGCGGCCTCAACCCGACGCAGCAGCGCGAGTACTGAGCGCGATCAGGAAGACGCTGGCCAGCGACGTCACCGCCGACCCGTTCTACCAGGTGGTCGCCGAGACCGTCACCGCAGCGCCCGTGGAAAGAACTCGCCAGCGACAACGACTTCGTCCACGAGTACGGCCTGTTCGGCACCCAGCGCATGTTGGGTAGCGCTGCTCGGGAGCTGAGCGATGGCGAGCGCGAGATCGCCGGCATCGCGGCCTGCTGCAGCTGGACAACCACGTCGAGTTCACGCGCGACAAGAGCGACCTGGTTCGCCACATCAGCATCGCGCAGGGCGAGTACCGCGAGCCAATCGCGCACTGTTCGACGCCGCGTTCGCATCAGCTTTCCGCGCAGTACCTGGTCAGCATGAAGTCGCAGATCGAGGCGGGGCTGATCGACGCCGACATCATCGGCTGCGAGGCGCCCAAGGGCGATCCCGATGAACGTCGCGACCCGGTCAGTACCGACCAGCCGTTCCGTCCCAGCGGCAGCGACAAGGTATGCGCACTGAGCGGCGCGCAACGTGGCCGCGATGGTGCGGCGCATGGCCGCCACCGGCGTCACCGCCAACGATCCATGGCTGGCCAGCCGCATCGAGAACGGCTACGACATGCAGTCCGGGGTGATCGAGGGCGCACCGACTTCCTCCACGGAAATTTCGCTGCCCGAGTTCGACGATGCCACCGACGCGAGATCGTGCGCGAGAACCTGCTGCCGCACAGGCCGATCTACTTCGCCTCGCACTGCGAAGAGACGAACATGCCGCAGGTGGTCGAGCACGTCGTCGAGCTGTTCCGCGACCGGCCTGCTGCCGCTCAGCCACGGCAAGGCCGGCGACTACCTCTACAGCTACTACAAGAAGTCCGCGGAGCGGATCACCGAAGGCGAGCGCCGCGACCTGTACATGCGTGCTTCGGCGCGCCCGGCGGCGACCCCAGCACTCAACCAGCCCAACCGCGAGTTCAACGAGCTGTGGCTGCGCTTCGTCTCCGCGGTGTCCGTCGTTCGGCCGCCAGCTCTCGGTCGACCGCATGCTTCCGCAGCGAACGTGCCGATGTCGCGTCTCGCAGGAGCAGGTGCGCAAGGCCGGGCGCGATCTCGCCGCCAGCCTGTCGCGCAACTGCTACGGCATCGCTACCAGTTCGTCGCCGGAGCTGCAAGACCTGATCATCGAGTATCGCGACCTGCTCAGCGATCCGGAAATCCGCGGCGCGTTCGGCGCCCGCGACATGTGGCAGGTGATCGACCAGGTCAACGCCAACTACCTCGGCGGCGCCCGCAACACGCATCGCTACCGCACCCAGGCCAAGTTCGGCGCGGTCGTCATCGCCTGGCTGGCCAACCATCAGCGATCGCCTGGCCGGGCGCTATGGCGAAGTGATTTCGCGTCAACGCGCTGACCAATCCGCAGCTGCGCGGCAGCGACCGCCCGATGGTCGACCCCACCGACTGGGATCTGCTGCAGGCCTGCGAACAGCTGCTGGCAGTCGGCGGCGTGTCGACACGCCGCGTCGAGGAGTACTCGCAGCCCGCGCGAGTCGCCGACGATCACCAGCCGGCCCGATCGAGATGCCGCAGATGCGCGCGCGACGTGCTCGATTCGGCCGGCATCAGCCTGCCCGAGCTTCTGATCGGCAGCTACCTGATCGACGCCACTCATCGCCACGGAGAACCGCCATGTCCCACGCCTGGCCCACAGCCGGCCAGATGAAGCACCTGGTCACGCGCTCGCTGCAATCGGCGGCGCACGCACTCGGCACCCGCGACCCGATGCCCTATCTCGGCGACCTGCATCGAGCGCACCGTTCTACCTGCCCGACGACGACGTCTCGTACGCGCGCAACTCGCTGACGCCGGGCGCGGTGCCGTACGAGCCGTCGTTCTCGGAAGCCGAGCCGGACATGCTGCGCTTCACCATCGAGCCGCTGGGCCCGGACGCCTCGCCGGTGGCGCGGCGCGACGAGGCCACGCGCGAGATGCGGCGGCTGGTCGCGCCGCTGTTCGGCCGCGACGCGCTGCGCTGGTTCGACGCGCGCAGCGAGGAATGGCGGGGCTTCGGCGGCATGGGCTGGATGAACTTCGGCGCCTGGTTCGGCAGCGCCTTCGACGAGGACGGACTGTACGCGGCCAAGATCTACTACGAGCTGCTACCCGACGCAGATCGACGCGCTGTCGCCGGCTCTGGCCAAGCTCACCCGCCAGGTGATGGCCGAGATGCCGACCCTGATGCCGATCTTCACCTCGATCGGCTGCAAGCGCGACAGCGGCAGCCAGCGCGTGACCTTCCTGCATCGCGGGCCGCTGACGATCAGCGCGCTCGGGCCGCTGATGAACCGGCTCGGCATCGGCCATCAGTTGCCGAGCCTGATGCGGATCGTCGGCGTCGCGCTCGGCGGACGATTCGAGCTGCCGCCGGGCGGGGTGCTGATGGGCGTGCGCGAGACGCCCGGACGGCGTCGAGCTCAAGCTCGAGATCCTGCTGGCAGCCATCCCCGACCTGCCGGCGCGCTTCCTCGACCTGATCAAGCTCGGCCTGTCCGAGCGACCGCGCCAGCTGCACCGCGCTGACCCGCTGGCTCGACGCCTTCGGCGTCGACGACGTCGGCGAACAGGGGCACTTCTCGGTGCTTGAGCATCCGCGTCACGCCGAGCCACGCCGGCACGCATCAGCCTGTACGTGCGCCCGATCGAGTTCGAGATGCGCGAAGCCGATCGAGGAAGCGCAGGCGCTGCAGTAGCGGCTGCTCGCCCGTTGCAGTCACGCAACCCGGCCGCGACGCGCGCGGCCTCCGACCCGGAGCGACTGGTCATGTCCGCCATCTTCCCACCCAGAACCCAGGCCGCGGCGCGCGCAGTGCCTGCCGCCGGCGCAGCCGCGAGACACTCGACACCGGCACGGCATGCAAGTGCGCAACCTGCTGGAAAGCAGTCGGGCCTTCGACGCCCGCTCCGCCGGACAAACGCGAAGCGCTGGCACAAGGCATGGTGCAGATCGCGACCTATCTCGCCGAGCCGGACGGCATGCGCCTGCCGCCCGGGCAAGAACGAGCCCGCAGGTGCGAGCGCTCGCCGGCGACTCGGACCCGCTTCCGATCGACGACGCAGCCCGAGTTCGGCACAGGCCTTGCGAACCGGCGTGCAACAGGCCGGCGCGCTGATGCAGGCGGTCAACTTCCCCGACCTTCGTGCAGCCGGCCTCATCGATGGCGTGTTCCATTCGATCGTGACCTCTTCGATCGAACAGATGGAGGCCGTACGCCAAACTGGTCGCCGACGTCTCGAAGAGTCTCAACCAGTTCCGCGACGACAACACCACGCAGAATCAGGGCCGCGACCACCTGGTTGAGCAGTTTCCGGACCTGTTCCAGCTCAGCACCGGCGGCGACGCCCTGGGGCGATTTCGGATCCTTCGGCGACGAAAACGGCGGCGCGCCGCGCCGCAGCCGAGCGTCGTGCTGCGCGACGATATCGACTAGCGCGCGGCGATCGACCGCTTGAACCAGTCGTTGCCGCTCGACAAGCCGCTGACGCGGCTCGACGACGAGCTGGTCGAGGCGTTGCTGGTGCCGGCCGCGCGGACCTCAGATCGCCTCCGGACGGCAGCAGTTGCTGGCGACGCTGGTCATGCTCGGCATCAACCGCATCGTGGTCACCGACGGCAAGATCTCGGCCAAGGTGATGTACGACTTCCAGGCGCGCGACAACATGCCGCTATCGCACAGCGCGACCAAGATCGATCACGATACGGACATCTACGGCAACGTGCGAAAACCTACGGCCGCGAAGGCGAATACGAGCGCAGAGCGCTGATGTCGGCGGATGACACCAGGTCCGGAGGACGACGTCGACAAGGCGCGACAGCAGTTTCTACTCGAAGGGCAATTACAAGTACACCGAGGAGCCGATCATCAAGATGATGAGTACCTCGCAGACTGCAGAGCGACTCGTCGCTGCAGGCCCGCGCCAGCCTCGCCGGGCAGGTCGAAGGTGAATTTCAAGAGCGACTACATGCCGCTGGAGAAGCTGGCCAATCCGGAATCGATCGCCGCGATCCAGATGAACGCGCAGCCCGGGCATGGTCAAGACCATGGCGGGTCGTCCGCCGCCGGCCGCAGCGCCGGCGATCACGCCAGCGCCTTCGACCGCACCAGCGCCGACCGCGCCGACGACCTGATGTCGCCGCACGGAGCCCGCCATGTCCGCTTCGATCGTCCGCAATCGGCATCCACGACCGAACCGGCCTGGCTGGACGACGACACCCTGCGCGCCGTGCGCCCACAAGTGCGGCATCTGCTCGAGTCCTCGCCGGCTTCCGCGGGCTCGAGCCCAAGAAGCAGCAGGAGATCGCGCGCACGATGGTGCGGGTCGCATCGTACATGGCCAACCCGCAGGGTCTCGCCAAGCAGGAGCTTGACTCCCGGGCAGGGGCGTGCTGGCCAAGCAACAGGCGCTGTCCGAGCAGGGCGTACCGGTGCAGGCGCTCGCCGGTCGCGGTCGATCGAGGCCAAGAAGAAGGCCTCCGAGAAGATCGGCACCTTCGCCGGCAGCGACTTCGAGGCCGGGTCGGTGAGACAGGGCGCGACCAATTTCAAGAAACTTCGTCGGCTCCGTTGATTTCCCGAAATTCGTCGGCGGCCTGATCCAGAACGTGTTCCAGGCGATCGTCGATGCCGTCGATCCAGCAGATGGAGGCCTACGCCGAGCTGCTGAAGGCGGTGGCGCAGACGGTCGATCAGTTCGCCGCCGACAACATCAGCATGAACAACGCCCGCGACTGGATGTCGCAACGCTTCGCCGGCGATCTCACCATCGACACGAGCGACGACGAAGGCGGCCCGCGGCTGATGCCCGAAGAGCGAGGACGATGCCGAGGCGGCGTTGACCCGCGTCAACCAGGCATTGCAGCTGGCCGAGCCGGTGACCGATCTGTCCGATGCCGAGCAGGAAGCCGACTGGTGCAGGCGGCGCGCATGCAGATGGCGCGCAGCCGCCAGCAGATGCTGTCGTCGATGGTGATGCTGGGCATCAACCGGATCGTGGTCACCGATGGCCTGATCAATGCCAAGGTCGTGTTCAATTTCCGCGCCAGCGACGAGGCCCAGCGCGAAGCCAGGGCCGTCGCTGTACGACCGCGACACCAGCTACAACAAGAACACCACCGCCGCTGGCGTGCGTTTCGGCTGGGGCGGCGCCGCCACGGCCAACAACAACGTGCAGACCCACATGACCACCGTGTCGTCGTCTGTCGACGAGAACTCGGCGTCCAGTCAGGAAATGAAGGCCAAGCTGACCGGCGAGGTGCGGGTGAACTTCAAGTCGCGACTACTTCCCGATGGAGAAGCTGGCCTCGCCGGGCATGATCGCCAGCATCCAGGGCAACGCCACGCCCTTCGATCCGAATATCAAACCCAACCCACAGCCGGGCGGCGGCGCGACGGCCGCCGCGCCCGAAAGGACTTGAGGCGCGCGCCATGCCGCGTCTCGCGCCACCGCCGCCCGCGATCCGGATCGAGCGCACGACCGCGCGCTGCATCCCTACGCCGATCTGCTCGGCGCGGTCGCAACCGCGTTGGGTGCGCTCGACGCGCACGAGCACGCATACGCGCAGTCGCTCGCGGGCATCGATTTCGATCTGCCTGAGGCCGCGCCGACCGTCGATGGACCGCGTCAACTCGCCGCTGCGGCACCGCTGTATTTCGCCAGCGAACTGGAGCGCGCCGGGCTACTGCCTACGGCCGAGCTGATCGCCGGGCTGTTCGCCAGCGGCGCGATCACCCAGCCGCTCGGGCCGACCGCGCAAGCTGCTCCACGCTTTCTGGCGCGGCCGTCGCGAACGTCTGGATGCCGATGAGCGCAAGGCGATCTTCGCGCGGGTGATCGAAACCCCATATTTCGACCGGCTGATGCGCGCGCTGTGCGTTGCGCATCGTCAGCGCAGGCCGACGGCGTCGATCTACACGAGCAAGTGCTGCGTCGCGACCCACGCGCAGAGCCTCGCCGAGTTTCTCGCCCAGCGGGTCGACCCGATGGCGGCGATCGCCGCGCGCGACATCGTCGAGACCATCAACAGCGCCCTCGGCTTTCTGCGCGATCGCATGCTGCAGGCGGCGTTTCGGTGCACGATTCCTGTGGCGGCTGGTCGCCATCGTCGGCAGCCCGAGCGGCACCACGCGCGGCGCATGCACTGCAGCACGCATGTCGAACGCGGCCGCAGCGGGCAGCCGTCCTGCTGTGGCTGGCCGGTCACTACGCAACGGCGCGATCCGACTCGATCCATCGATGCCGGACATGTCGAACTGTCATCGACGCGCGCAGCGCTGGCTGGCTCGCAGCGCCGCTGCGTTGGCGCAACCTCAGCTTCGCCCGGCACCGAGTCGCCGACTGACCTGTCGCATGGTGGCGTAGCCATGACCGCTGCGGCGTGCCGCGGACGATCCCCGCGACGACCCGCCGAAGCAGCGTCCGCGAGCCCGCCGCCGCCGCCGTGGATCCGCGGTCGCGGTGCGCGAGGTACTGGAACAGCGCTCCCGAACTACCGGCACCTCGACGCCGCCGCAGCGCCAGTCGCTGGCGCAGGCGATGGTCAGGGTGTCGGCACTGGCCGCCGGAGCTGATCGCCGAAGAGGACAGGCCGAAGACGCCGAACGCCGCGCCACGGCAGCCGCCGCCGCTGGCGCGCGCACAGTCGCAACCGGATTTCGGCGCAGTCCGCCGACCGCATCGCCGCAGCCACCCGCAACGTCCTGAACGCGGTGTCGTTCCCGCGCTTCGTCACCGACCTGATCAACGGCGTGTTCAAGGCGATGCTCGATTCCAACGCGCAGCAGATGCAGCAATACGTGCAGCTGCTGAATGCGGTGTCGGCGTCGGCCGAAGGCTTCGAGCGCACCCAGTTCGGGCTGGTGCGCAGGTGCGGCAGTGGGTGGCCGATCACTTCCCCGAATCGATCGAATACGAGGCGCCCGAATCGAGCCGGACGAGGACCCGGATCCGGACGAGATCGCGAACATCACGCTTGCGCCTGCGCAGTGGCGCCTCGATGCCGCCGACGGCGAGCATCCGCGCCACCCTCGGCATGCCGCCGGAAGAATCGATCGAGGCCAGTAACCCCGAGCAGCTGGTGCCGCTTGCGCGCGGCGCTACCTTGCCCGCCAGCGCCAGCAGCAGCTGGCGACCATGGTGATGATGGGCATGCAGCGCATCGTGATCGACAGCGGCAGCATCAACGCCTCGATGCGCTTCCATATCGACACCCGCAGCGCCGCCACCGAGGACCGCGGCAGCCAGTTCAGCATGCAGAACCGGGTCAGAGGCCGGCGGCAGTTTCGGGGTCGGCCCATGGGGCGCCAGCGCCGAGGTCGAAAACACCATCAGCTACGTGTCCACCGAGCGCACCCAGCGCACCGAGGAAATGAACACCGATCTCGAGCTCAATTCGTCGGTCGAGCTCAATTTCCGCACCGACTACCTGCCGCTCAATCAGATGGCGGCGCAGGCGCAGGCCGACCGCATCCGCAACAGCACAATCAACCCCGTCGCGACGGCCGTCGAAGACCCTGCTGCTGCCCAAGCCGCCCGCCTTGCCGCGCAACGTGCAGCGGAAGACGCTCGGCGTACGACAACTCGGGACTCCATGTCGGTTCCTGCTCCCCCGGCAGCCGCTCCCGCAACAGTCGCACCTGCGACAGCACCCCGCCCCATCACACCAGCGGTTGCGCCGACCACGACGCCTGCCACGGCTACTGCACCTGCCGCAAGATCGCCGGCTGCTCCCGCACCTGCGGTCACCGCTACCCCCGAAGCGCCGGCAGCAGCAGGTCCTGCCGTACCGCCTGCCACCGGATCTGCGGCAGCAGGATCACCGACCTCCGGCCACACGGTCGGCACGCATGTCGGTGCCGCCGTGGGCGAAGCCGCGGGTACGGCAGCTGGGGGCGTGGTCGGCGGTGCTATCGGCACCGCGGTCGGTGGACTGCTGGGTGGCGCAATCGGCGGCGCTATCGACCCTGGCCGAGGCAGCACGCCAGCCGCGCACTGATCGGGTAAACCTGGCCACGCGGCACGATACAAGCCAGGAAAACTGGTCACTGGGCATGTCCATTTTCTTCGCGAAATGGATGAACCAGGCTAAAAGCATAAAAAGTAAAAAAGCCGGACCATCTCCGAAATGACATCCTCGTCGGATCACAATGAACGGAGGTGACGTCAACCAAAAAAAAGGCCAAGCCGACCTAGGAATACTAGAGAAGACTTGGCCCTTGGAGCACGTCCGCTAACCTCGGCGGGCGTTTATATGGTGGGGTGGGCGGAATCGAACCGCCGTCCGA
>CAVOQX010000003.1:0-353617 GCA_963698475.1 uncultured Gammaproteobacteria bacterium
GATGGGGCGATGGCGAAGTTCGCGACCAGGAGCGGCCATGCGGCCCTGCAGGTCCTGCTGGATACCGGCGTCGCGCAAGGAAGCGTGTGGATCGAATCCGGCCATGGCGCGACTGCGCCGCTGGCGGCTTCAACCAGGGCGGAGGTCAGCTGCGCATGATCGCTTCCATCAATCCGTTGATGACCCAGCTGGTGGACCCGTTCCGCGATTTCCTGCTGGCGTTCGGCACCATCGGCATGCTCGTGTGGATCTTGATCAAGGTGCTGCTGATCGCGGTGCCGCTGATCCTTTCGGTTGCGTTCTATGTCTACTGGGAGCGCAAGCTGATTGGCTGGATGCACGTCCGCCATGGGCCGATGTACATCGGCATGGGCATCCTGCAGACGTTCGCCGACGTCTTCAAGCTGCTGTTCAAGGAGGTGCTGCAACCGAGCGTTGCGCATCCGGTGCTGTATCGCCTGGCACCGATGATCGCGCTGGTGCCGGCATTCGCGGCATGGGCGGTGGTGCCATTCGACGCACAGGTCGTGCTGTCCAATGCCAATGCAGGCTTGCTGTACCTGTTGGCGATGACCTCGATGGGTGTCTACGGGATCATCCTGGCGGGCTGGGCATCGAACTCGAAGTACGCCTTCCTCGGCGCGATGCGCGCCGCTGCGCAGGTGGTGAGTTACGAAATCGCGATGGGCTTCGCCCTGGTCGGCGTGCTGATTGCCGCGGGCAGCCTGAACCTGTCCGAGATCGTGATGGCGCAGTCGGGCGATGCCGGTTTCCTGGAATGGTTCTGGCTCCCGCTGGCGCCGCTGTTCGTGGTCTATTTCATCTCCGGGGTGGCTGAAACCAACCGCGCACCGTTCGACGTGGTGGAAGGTGAATCCGAGATCGTCGCCGGCCACATGGTCGAGTACTCGGGCTCGCAGTTCGCGCTGTTCTTCCTGGCCGAATACGCCAACATGATCCTGGTCAGCTTCCTGACCTCGCTGTTCTTCCTCGGCGGCTGGCTGAGCCCTATCCCGACGGCCTGGACCCCCGACCTGCCGGTGCTGTCGGTGGTCCTGGGCGATGGCTGGTGGTGGTTGCTGGCCAAGGCATTCTTCTTCGCAAGTTGCTTCATCTGGTTCCGTGCCTCGTTCCCTCGCTACCGCTACGACCAGATCATGCGGCTGGGGTGGAAGGTATTCATTCCCATCACGATTGCCTGGATCTTCGTGACCGCGCTGATGGTGTACTCCGGCGTCATCGTGAAGGGGCAATGAGGTCGGCATGAACAAGATCGTCCACTACTTCAAGAGCTTGCTGCTGCTGGAATTGTTCCAGGGGCTTGGGCTGACGTTGAAATACCTGTTCAAGCCGAAGTACACGCTGATGTACCCGATGGAGAAGACGCCGCAGTCGCCGCGCTTCCGCGGGGTGCACGCGTTGCGCCGCTACCCGAACGGGGAAGAGCGCTGCATCGCCTGCAAGCTGTGCGAAGCGGTATGCCCGGCGCTGGCGATCACCATCGATTCCGAGCAGCGTGCCGATGACACGCGACGCACCACGCGCTATGACATCGACCTGTTCAAGTGCATCTACTGCGGATTCTGCGAGGAATCGTGCCCGGTCGATTCGATCGTCGAGACGCATGTCCACGAATACCATTTCGACCGGCGCGGCCAGAACATCGTGACCAAGCCGCAGTTGCTGGCCATCGGCGACCGCCTGGAGGCGGAAATCGCCGAACGCCGCGCTGCCGACGCCCCGTTCCGCTGAGAGAGCAACATGCCATTTGATTTCACCACGCTCGCGTTCCTCGCCTTCGCCGCCACGGCGGCCGGCGCCGCGCTTGCCACCATCACCTCGCGCAACCCGGTGCATGCCGCGTTGTGGCTGGTGCTGACGTTCTTTTCAGTGGCCTGCACCTGGATCATTGGTGGGGCCGAGTTCCTTGGCGTGGCACTGGTGGTCGTCTACGTCGGCGCGGTGATGGTGCTGTTCCTGTTCGTGGTGATGATGCTGGACGTCGACCTGGCGCCCCTGCGCGAGGGCTATGTCCGTTACCTGCCGATTGGCCTGATCGTGGCGGTGGTGATGCTGGTGCAGATGCTCGGCCTGATCGGCGTGCGTGCCCTGGGCCAGACGCCGCTGGCCGACAACGCGGCGGTGGCCACTGCCGACGTGCCGAACGCCACCTGGCTGGCACGCGCGCTGTTCACCGAATTCATGCTGCCGTTCGAGGTCGCTGCAGTGATCCTGACCGTCGCCGTGGTTGCCGCGGTCATGCTGACGCTGCGTCGGCGGCCGGGTGCGCGCCACCAGAACCCGGGCGAACAGACGCGGGTCAGGGCCGCCGACCGCTTGCGGATGGTCAAGATGGACGCCGAGAAGCCCGCCGTGACGGTCGAACCGGAAGCCGCGTCGGGGGAAGCATCATGAGCGCAGTGCTGTCTGGCCTCAGTCTTGGCCATTTCCTGACCCTGGGCGCGGTGCTGTTCAGCATCAGCGTTGCCGGCATCTTCCTCAACCGGAAGAACGTGATCATGTTGCTCATGTCGATCGAGCTGATGCTGCTTTCGGTCAACATCAACTTCGTCGGGTTCTCGCGCGCGCTGGGTGATCCTGCAGGCCAGGTATTCGTGTTCTTCATCCTGACCGTGGCGGCCGCCGAGGCGGCGATTGGCCTGGCGATCCTGGTCACACTGTTCCGCAACCGTCGCACCATCGACGTCGCGGACATCGATACGCTGAAGGGCTGACGGATGCTCATTTCGAAAACCCATCTGTTGCTGGTCGTGTTGCTGCCCTTGCTGGGCGCGGTGCTGGCCGGCCTGTTCGGCCGCAGGATCGGTCGCGTCGGTGCGCATGCCGTCACCATCCTCGGCGTTGCCGCCAGTTTCGCGCTGTCATGCTGGGTGCTGTGGCAGTTGCTGCAGGGCGCCGCGCCGTTCAACGAGAACCTGTACACCTGGTTCCAGGTCGGCGAGCTGTCGGCCAACATCGGCTTCATGGTCGACAAGCTGACCGCGATGATGATGGTGGTGGTCACCTTCGTGTCGCTGTTGGTGCACATCTACACCATCGGCTACATGGCCGAGGACGACGGCTACCAGCGATTCTTCAGCTACATCTCGCTGTTCACCTTCAGCATGCTGATGCTGGTGATGAGCAACAACTTCCTGCAACTGTTCTTCGGCTGGGAAGCGGTGGGGCTGGTGTCCTACCTGCTGATCGGTTTCTGGTACAGGAAGCCGACCGCGATCGTCGCCAACCTGAAGGCCTTCGTGGTCAATCGCGTCGGTGATTTCGGCTTCCTGCTGGGCATCGCCGGGGTGCTGTACTGGATCGGCACGCTGGACTACGCGACCGCGTTCGCCAATGCGCCCACCATCCGGGACAGCACCGTGTCGATCCTGTCCGGCCACGAGTGGTCGGTGCCGACCATCATCTGCATCGGCCTGTTCATCGGCGCGATGGGCAAGTCGGCGCAGGTGCCGCTGCACGTGTGGCTGCCGGACTCGATGGAAGGTCCGACCCCGATTTCCGCATTGATCCACGCGGCGACCATGGTCACTGCCGGCATCTTCATGGTGGCGCGCATGTCGCCGCTGTTCGAGCTGTCGCCCACGGCGCTCAACTTCATCCTGTTCATCGGCGCGACCACCGCGTTCTGGACCGGACTGATCGGCATGGTGCAGAACGACATCAAGCGCGTCGTGGCGTATTCCACGCTGTCCCAGCTGGGTTACATGACCGTGGCGCTGGGCCTGTCCGCGTATTCGGCGGCGGTGTTCCACCTGATGACCCACGCCTTCTTCAAGGCACTGCTGTTCCTGGCCGCCGGCAGCGTGATCATCGGCATGCACCACGAGCAGGACATGCGCAAGATGGGCGGGCTGCGCAAGTACATGCCGATCACCTTCGTCACCAGCCTGGTCGGCACCCTGGCGCTGGTCGGCACGCCGTTCTTCAGCGGGTTCTATTCCAAGGACACGATCATCGAGGCCGCCCACCACCATGCGGCCGACCACGGCGACTGGATCGCGCAGTACGCGAACATGGCGGTGCTGCTGGGTGCGTTCGTCACCAGCTTCTACAGCTTCCGCCTGCTGTACCTGACCTTCTTCGGCCCGGAGCGCTTCCGCGATCCCGCCGCGCATGCACATGACGAGCATGGCCATGATGCGCATGCGCACGACGACCATGCCCGGCATGGCGTGCACGAGCCGCATGAATCGTCGTGGGTGGTGACCCTGCCACTGATCCTGCTGGCGATCCCGTCGATGCTGATCGGCTTCTTCACCGCCGGGCCGATGCTGTTCGGTACCGATGTGATGGGCCATGCGCAGCAACTGCCGTTCTTCCTGGGCGCGATCGACGTCGCCGCTGCAAGGGACGTGGTCGGCAAGCTGGCCGAAGACTGGCATGGACCGGTCGCGTTCGCCCTGCATGGCTTCAAGGCGCCTGCGTTCTTCCTGGCACTGATGGGCTTCCTCGCCGCCACGCTGCTGTACCTGGTGATGCCGGAATGGCGCGTCGTGATCACGCGCACGCTGGCCTGGCCGATCAAGGTGCTGGAGCGCAAGTACTGGGCCGACGACCTGTGGATGAAGGGTTTCGGAGGCGGCAGCATCGGGCTCGGCAAGCTCTCGCGCATGTTCGACAGCAAGGTCATCGACGGCCTCGTGGTCAATGGCAGTGCCGCGACGATCGGGTTGGTTGCCGGCGTCATCCGCAAGTTGCAATCCGGCTACCTGTACCACTACGCCTTCGCCATGATCCTGGGCCTGGTCGCGCTGCTGGCGCTGGCCAACCACTACTGGCTGTGAGCAAGACGACTTCAGGATGGAAATTTCAAGCGTGACGCATTGGCCCCTGCTAAGCCTGTTGATCTGGCTGCCGATCCTCGGCGGCGCCCTCACCCTCATGGCGGGCAACGCACGCCCGCAAACGGCGCGCTGGATTGCGCTGGCGGTGGCGGTCGCCACCCTGGCGCTGAGCATCCCGCTGCTGGTCGTCTTCAATGTCGATGGCGACCTGATGCAGTTCGTCGAACGGCATGCCTGGATCCCGACCTACGCGATCGAGTACAACCTCGGTGCTGATGGCATTTCGCTCGCGTTGATCGGGTTGACCACGCTGACCACGGTGCTGGTGTTGATCGGTGCATGGACGGCGATCAACAAGCGGGTCAGCCAGTACTATGCCGCGCTGCTGATCCTCGAAGGCCTGATGATCGGCGTGTTCAGTGCGCTGGACGCGTTGCTGTTCTACGTATTCTTCGAAGGCATGCTGATCCCGATGTTCATCATCATCGGCGTCTGGGGCGGCCCGCGTCGTGTCTATGCATCGGTGAAGTTCTTCCTCTACACGTTCCTTGGCTCGGTGTTCATGCTGGTCGGGCTGATCTACCTGTACCTGAAGGGTGGCAGCTGGCAACTGGCCGACATGGCCGCGCAGCCGCTGACGATGATCGAGCAGACGTGGCTGTTCTTCGCGTTCCTGGTCGCCTTCGCGGTCAAGGTGCCGATGTTCCCGGTGCACACCTGGTTGCCGGATGCGCACGTCGAGGCGCCCACCGGCGGCTCGGTGATCCTGGCCGCGATCATGCTGAAGATCGGTGGCTACGGCTTCCTGCGCTTCGTGCTTCCGATCGTGCCGGATGCAGGCCATCACTACGCCTGGCTGGTGATCATGCTGAGCCTGATCGCCGTGGTCTACGTCGGCATGGTCGCGCTGGCGCAGGAGGACATGAAGAAGCTGATCGCGTACTCCTCGGTCGCGCACATGGGCTTCGTCACTCTCGGCACATTCATCGCATTCGGCCTGGTCCGCGACGCGAACCTGCAGGATGCCGCGCGCCTTGGCCTGCAGGGCGCGATGGTGCAGATGATCTCGCACGGCTTCATTTCAGGCGCCATGTTCTCCTGCGTCGGCGTGCTCTACGACCGCATGCACACCCGCATGATCCGTGACTACGGTGGCGTCGCCAACGTGATGCCGTGGTTCGCGATGTTCTGGGTGCTGTTCGCGATGGCCAACTCCGGCCTGCCTGGCACCAGCGGCTTCGTCGGGGAATTCATGGTGGTGCTGGCCAGCTTCCAGGCCCATCCGCTGATCGCGTTCACGGCTGCGCTGACCCTGATCATCAGCGCCGGTTACACCCTGTGGCTGACCAAGCGGGTGATCTGGGGTGACGTCGGCAATGCCCATGTGGCGGCGCTGGAAGACATCAACATGCGCGAATGGATCGTGCTCGGGGTATTCGCCATCGGCGTCATCGTGCTGGGCGTGTATCCGAAACCGCTGACCGACCTGATGGAGCCGTCCATCGCGCAAATGGCGAGCCAGCTCGCCGCGACCAAGCTCTGAGATGGACGTCAACATGATGCAGAACCTGCCGACCCTTGCCGACCTGATGCCGCTGCTGCCGGAGATCGTCCTGGTCGGCGCGGCGTTCGCGCTGCTGATGCTCGACCTGTTCATGAGCGAGAAGCAGCGCGTGGTGACCCATGGCCTGGCCATCGCCAGCCTGGTCGCGGTCGCGGTGATGGTGATCATGGGTGTGGGCGGGCAGGGCACGGTGCTGTCCGGCATGTTCATCCGCGACGGAATGGCAGACGTGCTCAAGGTCGGTGCCTGCCTGGTGTCTGCAATGGCACTGGTCTACGCGTGGCCGTTCCTGCGCGAGCGTGGGCTGTACAAGGGCGAAGTGCCGGTGCTGGTGATGTTCGCGGTGGCCGGCATGATGCTGCTGATTTCGGCCGGCAGCCTGGTCATGGTCTACCTCGGGCTGGAACTGCTGGCGTTGTGCTCTTACGCGCTGGTGGCGATTGACCGCGAAAGCCCGCTCGCTTCCGAGGCAGCGATGAAGTACTTCGTGCTGGGGGCGCTGGCCTCGGGCATGTTGCTGTACGGCATGTCGCTGGTGTACGGCGCCACCGGCAGCATCGACCTGGCGACGATCAGCGCGACCGCAACCACTTCGGCGCAGCCGTCGATGCTGCTCGCTGGCGTAGCCTTCATGGTCGCCGGCATCGCGTTCAAGTTCGGTGCCGCGCCCTTCCACATGTGGTTGCCCGATGTCTACCACGGTGCGCCAACGCCGATCACCCTGTTCATTGGTTCGGCACCCAAGCTTGCCGCGTTCGCGATGGCGATCCGCGTACTGGACCTGGGCGTCGGCCCGCTGGGCGACTATTGGCAACCGATGCTGGCCGGGCTTGCCGCGCTCTCGCTGGTGATCGGCAACCTGATCGCGCTGGCCCAGACCAACCTCAAGCGCATGCTGGCGTATTCCACCATCTCCCACGTGGGCTTCCTGTTCCTCGGGTTGGCAGGTGGCGGCGCGGAAGGCAATGCCGCGGCGATGTTCTATGCACTGAGCTACGCGATCATGGCGTCGGCAGCGTTCGGTGCGATCGTGGTGTTGTCGCGACGCGGCTTTGAAGCGGAGCGCATCGATGACTTCAAGGGCCTGAATGCGCGAGATCCCTGGAGCGCCGTCCTGGTGCTCTGCGTGATGGCATCGCTGGCAGGGGTGCCGCCGTTCCTGGGGTTCTGGGCGAAACTCGTGGTGTTGCGTGCTGCATTGCAGGGTGACCTGCTGTGGCTGGCGATCGTCGGCATCGTGTGCGCAGTGATCGGCGCGTTCTACTACTTGCGGGTGATGAAGGTGATGTACTTCGACGAGCCTTCGGGTGAGCCGATGCAGCCCCGCGACGACCGCATGCTGCGCGTGGTGTTCGGTGTGAACGCATTGAGCCTGCTGGCGTTCGGCCTGTTCTGGAATCCGCTGATGGCGTGGTGCCAGCAGGCGTTTGCCTGACTACTGGGCGTTGCCTGGCACCAGGCTTGATGACTGAACAGGGCTTGCAATAAATAACGCGTACACCGCATAATTCCGCTTCTGCTGCGGGGTGGAGCAGTCTGGCAGCTCGTCGGGCTCATAACCCGAAGGTCGCAGGTTCAAATCCTGCCCCCGCTACCAGTCCAAGTGACTGGCGAAAAGGCTCCTCGGAGCCTTTTTTGTTTTGAGGCTTTTGTTTGATGGCCGCGCTTTCGCAGGCATGTTTTCGCAAGCGGGTAGTGGTGGCAAGCAGTACGGGCTATGCAGGGCGTCGATGAGGACGCATCCGCACCGGAATCCAGCGGTATCGGACCAGGGCCCAGTGGGCCCTTTGTCGTTTCTGGTTCCGGCAAGGATGGCGGTGAAGGCGCCTGACGCAACTGTCCCGCCAGCTCGCTCCATGAAAAGGCTTTGCGAAGACGGTCCACGAACACTGCTGCAGGACGAGAAGTTGCTCCACGAAAAGACACTTGAAAGGTCGTTCGACGAACACATGGCATCCATGGGAATTTGCTGCTGACAATGACGGACAAGGCTGAGGACATTGCGCGATTGCTGGCCCCGACGGTGACGTCGTTGGGCCTGGAGTTGCTTGGCATCGAGTACTTGCCCGCACCGGGCGGTGCGCTGGTGCGCCTGTACATCGACGTTCCCCAATCGGAAGCTCGCAATGTCGGCATCGAGGATTGCGAATCCGTCAGCCGCGAAGTGTCCGCACAACTGGATGTCGAGGATCCGATCACCGGCAACTACACGCTGGAAGTGTCGTCACCCGGCATCGACCGTCCGCTGTTTGGCGCTGCGCAATTCGCGCGCTTCATCGGTGAGTCCGCGAAGGTCACGCTGAAGCTTCCGCAGGACGGCCGTCGGCGCCTGCAGGGCGCGATCCTCCGGGTCGAGGGCGACACCATCGTGTTCGGCGTGGACAACAACGAATTCGTGGTCGACGCCGGCAACATCGAGAAAGCGCGGCTGGTGCCGGACTGGATCGCCCTCGGGCTGGCCCCGGCAGTGGACAATTCCGGGCGCGATGCGCGACCTGGCAAGCAGAAAAAGGCGTCCGGCCGGAAGCCGGCGGCCAAGTCATCAACGAAATCATCAATTAACCTGGCGGCGAACGAGCCGACCGATGCGGAGTAATCAGGAATGAGCAAGGAACTGTTGCTGGTCGTGGATGCGGTGGCGGCCGAGAAGGGCGTCCCGGAAGCGGTGATCCTGGAAGCGATCGAGGCTGCATTGGCGTCCGCTGCGAAGAAGCGCTACGCCGAGCAGGACGTGCTGGTGCGCGTTGCCATCGATTCCAAGGATGGCAGCTACGAAACCTTCCGCCGCTGGGAAGTGGTGGCCGACGACGTGGTCATGGAGTCGCCGGACCGCCAGTTGCGGTTGATGGACGCGATCGACGAAAGCGAGGGTGCCGAGGTCGGCGACTACATCGAAGAGCAGATCGAGAACCCGGACTTCGGCCGCATCGCCGCGCAGGCCGCCAAGCAGGTCATCGTGCAGCGCGTGCGCGAAGCCGAGCGTGCGCAGGTCGTGGACGCGTGGAAGGATCGGGTTGGCGAGCTGGTGACGGGCGTGGTCAAGCGCGTCGAGCGCGGCAACATCTATGTCGACCTGGGCGGCAATGCGGAAGCGATCATCGCCAAGGACAAGGGCATCCCGCGCGACGTGCTGCGCACCGGAGACCGCGTGCGCGGCTACCTGTTCGACGTGCGTTCCGAGCCGCGTGGGCCGCAGCTGTTCATCAGCCGCGCCGCGCCGGAATTCATGATGGAGCTGTTCAAGCTGGAAGTGCCGGAAGTCGGCCAGGGCCTGGTCTCGATCATGGGCTGCGCGCGTGATCCCGGCGACCGCGCCAAGATCGCGGTGCTGGCGCATGACAACCGCACCGATCCGATCGGCGCCTGCATCGGCATGCGCGGTTCGCGCGTGCAGGCGGTGACCAACGAATTGAACGGCGAGCGCGTCGACATCGTGCTGTGGAGCGACAACGCCGCGCAGTTCGTGATCAACGCGATGGCGCCGGCCGAGGTGCAGTCGATCATCGTCGACGAGGACAAGCACTCGATGGACCTGGCCGTGGCCGAGGACAAGCTGGCGCAGGCGATCGGCCGCGGTGGCCAGAACGTGCGCCTGGCGAGCCGCCTGTCCGGCTGGCAGCTCAACGTGATGACCGCCGACCAGGTCCAGGCCAAGTCGGAGGCCGAGCAGGCCGCCGCGCGCCAGTTGTTCATGGACAAGATGGAAGTCGACGAGGAAATCGCCGGCATCCTGGTCGCCGAAGGCTTCAGCACCGTCGAGGAAATCGCCTACGTGCCCGTCGGCGAATTGCTCGCGGTCGAGGGCTTCGACGAGGACATCGTGGAGGAACTGCGCTCGCGTGCCCGCGATGCGCTGCTCAACGATGCGCTGGCGGTCGAGGAGGGCCTGGAAGACCAGCAGCCAGCCGAGGATCTCCTCTCGCTGGAAGGCATGGACGAGACCACCGCGTTTGCGCTTGCCGAGCGGGGCATCCGCACCCGCGAGGAACTGGCTGAAATGGCCACCGATGAAATCGCCGACATCGAAGGGGTTGGCGATGAACGCGCCGCCGCCCTGATCATGGAAGCGCGCAAGCACTGGTTCGAATGAGTTGTTCCGCGACCGGCCAGTCCACCGGCCCGCACGAGCGCCGCAAGGCCTTAACGCGATAAACTCGCCCACCCCAGCCCGGGACCTGTCCCGGGCCATGCAACGGAATCCGAATGTCGCAGCAAACCACCATCCGCAAGCTCGCCGAACTGGTCAATACGCCGGTCGAGAAACTGCTGGAACAGCTGGCGGAGGCCGGCATGAGCTTCAGCGGGCCCGACCAGGTCGTCACCAGCATGGAGAAAGTGAAGCTCCTGGGCTTCCTCAAGCGCTCGCATGGCAAGGCAGCCCAGGCCACGGACGACATCGTCGCGCCAGGCAAGATCACCTTGAGCCGCAGCCGCAAGCAGGAAATCACCGTCGGTGGCAGCGGCAAGACCGGCCGTGGCACCAGCACCATCGACGTGGTGGTGCGCAAGAAGATCACGCTGAAGCCGGGTACGGATTCGGCCCGCCCGACCAGGTCGGGCGATGAACCCGATGCCGCGCGCGCCGAGATCCTGCGCAAGCTGGAAGAATCCCGCCAGCGCAACCTGACCGAGCAGCAGCGACTGGCTGAAGTCGACAAGCGTCGTGATGACGAACTCACCGCGCAGCGGCGCAAGGCCGAGGAAGAAGCCGAGCGCCTGCGCATGGAAACCGCTGCAGCGGCCGAAGTCGCGGTCGCCGAAGAAGCGACCAAGCCGAAGCCCGGCCATCATGGCCACGCCAAGCCGGCGCCGGCACCGGCGCGTGAACCCGAGAAGGGCGCCGCCCACAAGGGCAAGCCGCATCGCGGCTCGCATGCGATGGTTGCAGGGGTCGAGGACGACGAGGGCGCCGCGCAGCGCTTCGCTGGCCAGTTGCACCTGTCGCCCTCGGATCGTGCGCGCCGCGGCGCGTCCTCGCGCGGCAAGCCCAAGCAGCGCCAGCGCGGGCAGGACCAGTCGCGCACGGGCACCGGCTTCACCAAGCCGACCGCGCCGATCATCCGCGAAGTCGCCATCGGCGAGGCGATCACCGTGTCCGACCTGGCGCAGAAGCTCGCGCTGAAGGGCGGCGACGTGGTCAAGGCACTGTTCAAGATGGGCGTGATGGCGACCATCACCCAATCCATCGACCATGACACCGCGGTGCTGATCACCGAAGAACTTGGCCATACCGCGGTCCGTGCGACCGATGACGATGCCGAGACGGAACTGATGGCGCACGTGGACGACACCCAGGGCGAGCAGCAAGCCACGCCCGCCGGTGGTGACCATCATGGGCCACGTCGACCACGGCAAGACCTCGCTGCTGGATTACATCCGCACCACCAAGGTGGCATCGGGCGAAGCGGGTGGCATCACCCAGCACATCGGTGCGTACCACGTGGAAACGCCCAAGGGCGTGATCAGCTTCCTCGACACGCCGGGCCACGCCGCGTTCACCCAGATGCGCCAGCGCGGCGCCAGGCTGACCGACATCGTGATCCTGGTGGTGGCCGCCGATGACGGCGTGATGCCGCAGACGATTGAAGCGGTGCAGCACGCCAAGGCGGCCAAGGTCCCGCTGATCGTGGCGATCAACAAGATCGACAAGTCCGGTGCCGATCCGTCGCGGGTCAGGAACGAGCTGCTCGCACACGATGTCGTGTCCGAGGACTTCGGCGGCGACACCCAGATGGTGGAGCTGTCGGCCAAGACCGGCCTGGGCGTGGATGACCTGCTGGACGCGATCAGCCTGCAGGCGGAAGTGCTCGACCTGCGCGCAGTGCTCGACGGCCGTGCCAGTGGCGTGGTCATCGAGTCCTCGCTGGACAAGGGCCGTGGCCCGGTTGCCACGGTGCTGGTGCAGCAGGGCTTGCTCGCGAAGGGCGACTACCTGGTGTGCGGCATCCAGTACGGTCGCGTGCGCGCCCTGTTCGACGAGTCCGGCAAGCAGGTCGTGCAGGCGGGCCCGTCGATCCCGGTGCAGATCCTCGGCCTGTCGGGCGTTCCGGAAGCGGGCGACGATTTCGTCGTCGTCGCCGACGAGCGCCTGGCCAAGGACGTGGCCCAGCAGCGCGATGCCAAGCGCCGCGAGTCGCGCCTGGTCGCCGCTGCCGGCAACCGCATGGAAGACATCATGGCGCAGATGGGCGAGGGTGCTGCCCAGCAGAGCCTCAACCTGGTGATCAAGGCGGACGTGCACGGCACCATGCAGGCCCTGCGCGAATCGCTGACCGGCCTGTCCAACGACCAGATCCGCATCAACGTGATCGGTTCCGGCGTCGGTGGCATCACCGAGTCCGACGCGCAGCTGGCGGCGACCTCCAAGGCCACCGTGATCGGCTTCAACGTGCGCGCCGACGCGTCCGCCCGCAGGGTGATCGAAGGCAACGGCGTCGACCTGCGTTACTTCTCGATCATCTACGACGTGATCGACCAGGTGAAGCAGATCGCGTCCGGTGTGCTGGGCATGGAAATCCGTGAAGAGATCATCGGCACGGCCGAGGTCCGCGACGTGTTCCGCAGTTCCAAGTTCGGCGCGGTTGCCGGTTGCATGGTGGTCGAGGGCGTGGTCAAGCGCAGCAAGCCGATCCGCGTGCTGCGCGACAGCGTGGTGGTGTTCGAGGGCGAGCTGGAATCGCTGCGTCGCTTCAAGGAGAACGTGGATGAAGTCCGCGTCAACACCGAGTGCGGCATCGGCGTGAAGGCATACAACGACGTCAAGCCGGGCGACCAGATCGAATGCTTCGAGCGCATCGAGGTGCAGCGCACGCTTTGAGCGTGCGCCCAACCCAATGGCACATCAGTAATGGCGAAGAAATCCTTCCACCGCACCGACCGGGTCTCGGCGCAATTGCGCCGGGAGCTGGGGACGCTCGTGCATGCCGCCGTGCGTGAGCATGGCCTGTGCTCGACCAGCGTGTCCGACGTGGAGGTCGCGCGCGACCTCGCCCATGCCAAGGTCTTCGTGACCGTGCTCGACGCCGAGCGCGCCGACGAGACCCTCAAGGCACTCAAGGCGCTGGCACCCGAGATCCGCTACCAGCTGGCCCACGCGGTGAAGATGCGCCACGTGCCCGAGCTGCATTTCCATTACGACGAGTCCGTGGATCGCGGCGAGCGCATCGACAACCTGCTGCGCGACCTGCGCACCAGTGACGACACTGAATAGCCCCCCGGCACCGCGCCGGAAGCCCGAGAGACGCGAGCGCACGGTATTCCGCCCGCTGGACGGCATCCTGTTGCTCGACAAGCCGCAGGGCCTGTCGTCCAACCAGGCGCTGCAACGCGTGCGCCACCTGTTTCGTGCAGACAAGGGCGGGCACACCGGCAGCCTGGATCCGCTCGCCACCGGCCTGTTGCCCGTGTGTTTCGGCGAGGCCACCAAGATTGCCGGCGGCCTGTTGGGCGCACGCAAGGCGTACGAAACCGTGGCGCGGCTCGGCATCACCACCGATACCGAGGATGCCGAAGGCCAGCCGCTGCGCGAGCGTGCAGTACCGGCCCTGAGCATCGCCACGATCGATGCGGCGCTTCGGCAGCTGACCGGCAACATCGCCCAGCGTCCACCCATCTATTCCGCGCTCAAGCGCGGCGGCGAACCGATGTACGCAAGGGCGCGCCGTGGCGAAGTGATTGAAATGGAGCCGCGGCAGGTCGAAGTGCACGCGTTCGACCTGCTGAATGCGGCCGACCTGCTGGATGGCGACGAGCCGCTGCTGCGCCTGCACGTGGAATGCGGCTCAGGCACCTATGTGCGCAGCCTGGTGCGCGACCTTGGCGAGTTGCTTGGCTGTGGCGCACACGTGGCCGAATTGCGCAGGTTGTGGGTGGACCCGTTCCGGGATCCGCGAATGTGGACGCTGCAGGGCCTGGAGGAACTGCTGGAGCAGGCGGGCGAGCGCGTGCTTGATGCGTGCCTGTTGCCGATCGAGGCGGGCATGGCGTCCTGGCCCTCGGTGCAGCTCACCCCTGCGCAAGCGCTGCGACTCGGGCACGGGCAGCCGCTGGAAGGGCCCTATCGGCCAGCCGGGCAGGTGGCGATGCTCGATGAGCATGGTCGTGGGCTGGGCCTGGGCGAGGTCGATGCCGATGGCAGCCTGCGCCCGACGCGGCTGTTCCGCTGGGCCTCGGCGACCGGCAGGTTTGTCGAAAAGGCCGGTTCCTGAGGCCACCCTTTCGATGCGGGACAATTTTCCGCATTGCCCATGCCGGATCCATCGGGCTATAATTCCGCTGCTTTATCCGTGCAATTCGTCACTTCCGATTTTTCCGTTCACGGCGAGCCGAGCGGTGCGACGAGCGTTCATGCAACGAATGCTTCGTACGTTCCTGCAGGCCCCGCATCTCAAGAAGGTTTTATCAAGATGTCCATCGATACCCAGAAAGTCATCAACGAACACAAGCGCGGCGATGCCGACACCGGTTCGCCGGAAGTCCAGGTCGCCCTGCTCACCGCACGCATCGAGATGCTGACCGGTCATTTCAAGACCCACAAGCAGGACCACCACAGCCGCCGCGGCTTGCTGATGATGGTCAACCGCCGTCGCAGCCTGCTCGACTACCTGCACCGCAAGGATGCCGGACGGTACAAGGCGTTGATCGCCAAACTCGGTCTGCGTCGCTGACCCAACACCCGACCGCGGCGCAGGAATGCGCCGCGGTCTTGTTTTAGCGGCATCGAAAACTTGCCGGTACGATCAAAACATCCCAACGCGGCGAGCCGCCGCACCCAGCACCGCTTGATGGTGCGACGCACGGAGCGGGGCTCCGGGCGCAGACGAAAACAAGGATTCCAGACAGTGGCGAAGATCAGCAAAACCTTCCAGTACGGCAAGCACCAGGTCACCCTCGAAACAGGCGAGATCGCGCGCCAGGCCGGCGGCGCCGTGATGGTTTCGTGCGAAGGCACCGTGGTGCTGGTGAGCGCCGTGGCCAACAAGTCCGCGCGCGAGGGTCAGGATTTCTTCCCGCTGACCGTCGACTACCAGGAAAAGTTCTATGCCGGTGGCCGCATCCCGGGTGGCTTCTTCAAGCGTGAAGGACGTCAGACCGAGAAGGAAACGCTGATTTCGCGCCTGATCGATCGCCCGATCCGCCCGCTGTTCCCGGATGGTTTCCGTAATGAAGTGCAGATCATCGCCACCGTGATGTCGATGAACCCGGAAGTGGACGGCGACATCCTGGCCCTGTTGGGCGCTTCCGCTGCCGTCTCGCTCTCCGGTGCCCCGTTCGACGGCCCGATCGGCGCCGCCAAGGTCGGCTACAAGGACGGTCAGTACATCCTCAATCCGTCCAAGAGCGAGCTGGTCGATTCGCAGCTTGAACTCGTCGTGGCGGGTACCGCCAACGCGGTGCTGATGGTCGAATCCGAAGCCATGGAGCTGTCCGAGGACGTGATGCTGGGCGCAGTGATGTTTGGCCATCAGCAAATGCAGGTCGCCATCGACACCATCAATGAATTGGTCGCCGAAGCCGGCAAGCCGAAGTGGACCTGGGCTGCCCCGGCCGCGTCCGCCGGCGTTGTCGATGCACTGAAGTCCGCCATCGGTGATCGCCTGACCCAGGCGTTCGCGGTGCGTGACAAGCTGGAGCGCAAGGACGCGATCTCGGCGCTGAAGAAGGACGTGCTGGCCTCGCTGGCCGAGCAGTCCGAAGCCAACGGCTGGAAGGCCGCTGAACTTTCGAAGGAGTTCGCCGAACTCGAATACCAGACGATGCGCGACGCGGTCCTGGCGACCAAGATCCGCATCGACGGTCGCGCGCTGGACACGGTGCGTCCGATTGCCTCCCGCGTCGGCATCCTGCCGCGCGTGCATGGCTCCTCGCTGTTCACCCGTGGCGAGACCCAGGCGATCGTCGCAGTCACCCTGGGCACCGCCCGTGACGGCCAGATCATCGATGCCGTCGGTGGCGAGTACAAGGACCACTTCCTGTTCCATTACAACTTCCCCCCTTACTCGGTGGGTGAAGCCGGCCGCATGATGGGTCCGAAGCGCCGCGAGATCGGCCACGGCCGTCTCGCCAAGCGCGGCGTGCTGGCGGTGATGCCGTCGATGGAATCCTTCCCGTACACCATTCGCGTGGTGTCGGAAATCACCGAGTCGAACGGTTCCTCGTCGATGGCGTCGGTCTGCGGTTCCTCGCTGGCGCTGATGGACGCGGGCGTGCCGATCAAGGCGCCGGTCGCCGGTATCGCGATGGGCCTGGTCAAGGAAGGCAATGACTTCGTCGTGCTGTCCGACATCCTCGGCGACGAGGATCACCTGGGCGACATGGACTTCAAGGTGGCCGGTACCAGCAACGGTATTTCCGCGCTGCAGATGGACATCAAGATCCAGGGCATCACCGAGGAAATCATGAAGGTCGCGCTGGGCCAGGCCAAGGCCGGCCGCCTGCACATCCTCGGCGAAATGGCCAATGCGCTGACCGCGCCGCGCGCCGAGCTGAGCGATTTCGCGCCGCGCCTGATCACCATCAAGATCCACCCGGACAAGATCCGCGAAGTGATCGGCAAGGGTGGTTCGGTGATCCAGGCGATCACCAAGGAAACCGGCACCCAGATCGACATCCAGGACGACGGCACGATCACGATTGCCTCGGTCGACGCCGCTGCCGGCAAGGCCGCCAAGGATCGCATCGAGCAGATCACCTCCGACGTCGAGCCGGGCCGCATCTACGAGGGCAAGGTCGCCAAGATCATGGACTTCGGTGCGTTCGTCACGATCTCCCCCGGAAAGGACGGCCTGGTCCACGTGTCGCAGATCTCCAACGACCGCGTCGAGAAAGTCGGCGACGTGCTCAAGGAAGGCGATCTGGTCAAGGTCAAGGTGCTGGAAGTCGACAAGCAGGGCCGCATCCGCCTGTCGATGAAGGCCGTCGAGGAAGGCGAGGGCGTGAAGGCCGAGTAAGCCTGCACGTTACGAACCTTTCTGGAAAAGCGGGCTTCGGCCCGCTTTTTCGTTGTGGGATACACCCGTTTCCACAGGGCGGGGCCACTCGCCGGCATTGCCGGTGGCGGGCCCGCCGGGATCAACCGCGCTTCAAGCCCTTCAGCGCATCCGCCATCGCGCTGTTGAACGGCGCGGCTTTTGCTGGCTGCGCTTGCGGACGCGGCACGGGCGCATTGGCACGGCCACGGTCGTTGCCACGCGGTGCGCCGCGGTCGTTGCCGGGTTGTGGCCTGGCTTGCCCGGGTTCGTCGCCCAGGCGGCAGCTCAGCGCGATGCGCTTGCGCGCCACGTCGACCTCGAGCACCTTGACCTTGACGATGTCGCCGGCCTTCACCACGTCGCGCGGGTCCTTCACGTACTTGTCGGCCAGCGCGGAGATATGGACCAGCCCGTCCTGGTGCACGCCGATATCGACGAAGGCGCCGAACGCAGCGACGTTGCTGACCACGCCCTCCAGCACCATGCCGGGGCGCAGGTCCTTGATGTCGTCGACGCCCTCGGCGAAGGTGGCCGCCTTGAATTCCGGGCGCGGGTCGCGGCCGGGCTTTTCCAGTTCGCCCAGGATGTCGCGCACGGTCGGCAGGCCGAAGGTGTCGTCGGTGAACTGCCGGGCATCCAGCCCGCGCAGGAACGCGCTGTCGCCGATGATCTGTTTCACGTCGCGACCGGACGGCCTTGAGGATGCGCTCGACCACCGGATAGGCCTCGGGATGCACCGAGGACGCGTCGAGCGGCTGCGTCGCCGCCCACGATGCGCAGGAAGCCGGCGCATTGCTCGAAGGTCTTTTCGCCGAGGCGCGGCACCTTCATCAGCGCCTTGCGCGAGGTGAACGCACCATGGGCATCGCGATGGGCCACGATGTTGTCGGCCACGCCGGACGACAGCCCCGATACGCGCGCCAGCAGGGCACCGGACGCGGTGTTCACGTCCACGCCGACCGCGTTCACGCAGTCCTCCACGCGTGCGTCCAGCGTGCGCGCGAGCCGGTACTGGTCGACGTCGTGCTGGTACTGGCCGACGCCAATCGCCTTGGGTTCGATCTTGACCAGCTCGGCCAGCGGATCCTGCAGGCGGCGTGCGATCGACACCGCGCCGCGCAGCGACACGTCCAGGTCCGGGAATTCGTCGGCCGCCAATTGCGATGCCGAATACACCGATGCGCCGGCCTCGCTGACCACGATCTTCTGCAGCTTCGCATCGGGCAGCAGCTTGATCAGGTCGCCGGCCAGCTTGTCGGTCTCGCGGCTGGCGGTGCCGTTGCCGATCGCCACCAGTTCCACGCCATGCGCCACGCACAGCTTGCGCAGCGATGCCAGCGAGGCGTCCCACTGGCGACGCGGTTCGTGCGGATAGATGGTGTCGGTGGCGACCAGCTTGCCGGTCGCATCGACCACCGCGACCTTCACCCCGGTGCGCAGGCCCGGGTCCAGCCCGAGCACAGCCCTGGGGCCGGCCGGTGCGGCCAGCAGCAGGTCCTTGAGGTTGTCGCCGAACACGCTGATCGCTTCGACTTCGGCCTTCTCGCGGGCCTGGTTGAACAGGTCCAGCAACAGGTGCATGTGGATCCTGGCGCGCCAGGCCAGGCGGCAGGCATTGCGCAGCCAGGCATCGGCGGCGCGGCCACGCTCGGCAATGCCGGCGTGCAGGGCGATCCGGCCTTCGGCATAGGCATTGCCGGCGTCGATGTCGCGGCCCGGCTCGAGGTCGAGCTGCAGGAATTCCTCGCGACGGCCGCGGAACAGTGCGAGCAGGCGATGCGAGGGAATCTTCGCCAGCGCTTCGGCATGGTCGAAGTAGTCGCGGAATTTTTCGCCTGCCGCTTCCTTGCCCTCGGCAACCTTCGAACGGATCACGCCATTGGCATCCAGCCAGCTGCGCAGTTCGCCCAGCAGCGCGGCATCTTCGCCCCAGCGTTCCATCAGGATCGCGCGCGCACCTTCCAGTGCCGCCTTGGCATCGGCGACGCCCTTGTCGGAATCGACGAAGCCGGCTGCGAAGTCTTCCGGAACCCGCGTCGGATCGCCCAGCAGGCCATCGGCCAGCGGCTCCAGCCCCGCTTCGCGCGCGATCTGGGCCCGGGTACGGCGCTTCTGCTTGTACGGCAGGTACAGGTCTTCCAGCCGCGACTTGCTGTCGGCAGCTTCAATATCGGCGCGCAACTCGCCAGTCAGCTTGCCCTGTTCGTCGATGCTGGCCAGGATCTTCGTACGCCGATCTTCCATCTCGCGCAGGTAGGCCAGGCGGGTCTCGAGGTTGCGCAGCTGGGTGTCGTCCAGGCCTTCGGTGACTTCCTTGCGGTAGCGGGCGATGAAGGGCACGGTCGCGCCTTCGTCCAAAAGGCCGATGGCAGCCAGCACCTGGGTGGACTGCGCGCCGATTTCGCCGGCAATGGTCTGGGCGATCGTGCGCGCGAGCGCGGGGGAACGTGGCGTCATGTGCGACCGGACCTTGTGGCAGCGAAAACAATGGCTGCCATTGTCGTCGCCGCGACAGGCCGGCGTAACCCGTTGACAGCGGCGTGGCTTCGGGTCCCGCTCAGTCCCCCGCGTGCGGCTGCCGCACGGTCACGTAGATCCCCAGCACCACGCCCAGCACCGCCATGCCGGCGATGTAGTGCATCGGTGCCGCCGGGTTGTCCTTCATCGCCAGCGCCAGCAGTACCGGCGTCAGTCCACCGGCAATCGCGTAGGCCACGTTGTAGGCGAACGACAGGCCGGAAAAGCGCACGGCCGCCGGGAATCCCGACACCGCGATGGCCGGTACCACCGCAGTCAGCGCGACGCTGAAACCGACCACGACGTACAACCACGGCGAAAATATCCCGAGGAGCGCATTGCTGTAGAGCATCCAGAAACTGATACCCAGCAGCGCACTGCACAGCGCCAGCACGCGTCCGGCACCGATGCGGTCGGCGAGCCAGCCGAGGACCACGTTGGCGACCACGGTCGCCGCGATCGCCAGCGTGTTGGCCGACAGGGCCGCGTTGCGATCGATGCCCGATCCCTGCAGCAGGGTGGGCAGCATCAGCAAGGCCACCACCACCGCGGCGGTCAGCAGCCAGGTCAGCAGCATCGTCAGCACGATGGCGCCGCGGTGTTCGCGCAGCACGCTCTTCAGCGGGACTTCGGCGGACAGCGTGCGCTGCGCCTGCATGTCGACGAACACCGGGGTTTCGTGCAGCAGGCGGCGCAGGTACATCGCGATCAAACCGAACACGCCGCCCAGCAGGAACGGTAGCCGCCAACCCCAGGCCAGCAGCTGTGCCTCGTCGAACTCCGCATTGATGGTGCGCGCGACCAGCGAGCCGATCAGGATGCCGGCGCATAGACCTGCCGACAGGCTGCCGCAGGCCAGGTTGCGATGGCGTGGCGAGACGTGTTCGGTGACGAACACCCAGGCGCCTGGCGCTTCGCCGCCGATCGCCGCGCCCTGCATGATCCGCAGCAGCAACAGCAGCAGGGGTGCGAATGCACCAATTTGCGCATAGGTCGGCAACAGGCCCATCAGCAGCGTGGGCACCGCCATCAGCAGGATGCTGAGCATGAACATCCGCTTGCGCCCGCGCAGGTCGCCGAAGTGCGCCATGACTATCCCGCCCAGCGGTCGCGCCAGGTAGCCTGCGGCAAAGATGCCGAAGGTCTGCACCATGCGCAGCCATTCGGGCATGTCGGCGGGGAAGAACAGCGCGCCCATCGTGGTCGCGAAGAACACGAAGATCACGAAATCGTAGAACTCCAGCGCGCCGCCGAGCGCGGCCAGCGAAAGTGTCTTGAGTTGGGCGCGGGACAAGCCGTGCGGGATGTCGCGTGGTTCGATCAAGGTCGTCATCGACGTAGCGTATGCCATGGCCCGCCCGCCGCGAAGGGGTTGGGCACATGCAGTCGCGCGCGATGTCATGCAAGATCGGGCTGACGGACAGGACTGGGGAGATTGCGATGCGGGTACGCACGATATGGCAAGCGGCGACACTCTTGGCATGCCTCGGGACATGTGGAGGCGTGCTGGCGCAGACCGCGCCGATGACGCCCGATGTCACCGGCAGGAAATTCAAGGCGCCGGAACCGCGGCGCGACTTCAGCAAGCGCATCGTGATGGTGCCGATGCGCGATGGGGTCAAGCTCTACACGGTGATCGTGATTCCCGACGGCGCGAAGGACGCGCCGATCCTGCTGACGCGCACGCCTTACAACGCGGCCAAACGCGCGGAACGCACCCCGAATGCCACGCGGATGGTCGATGCGATGCCGCAAGGCGACAGCGTGTTCGTGGACGACGGCTATATCCGCGTATTCCAGGACGTGCGTGGCAAGTACGGCTCGGAAGGCGACTACGTGATGACCCGGCCGCCACGCGGGCCGCTGAACAAGACCGGCATCGATCATGCGACGGATGCCTGGGACACCATCGACTGGCTGGTCAAGCATGTGCCGGAAAGCAACGGCCGGGTCGGCATGCTGGGCTCCTCCTACGAAGGATTCACCGTGGTGATGGCGCTGCTGGAACCGCATCCGGCGCTGAAGGTCGCGGCGCCGGAGAGCCCGATGATCGATGGCTGGATCGGCGACGACTGGTTCCAGAACGGTGCCTATCGGCAGAAGAACATGACGTACTTCACCGGGCAGATGACGGCGCGCGGCGAAGGCACCGGCATCCCGCGTGCGGCGGGCGACGACTACGCCGAGTTCCTGCGCGCAGGCTCGGTCGGCGACTATGCACGCGCGGTTGGGCTGGACCAGATTCCCGCGTGGCACAAGGTCAGCGAGCACCCTGCCTATGATGCGTTCTGGCAGGAACAGGCATTGGACAAGCTGCTCGCGAAACTGCCGAAGATCAGCGTCCCGACCATGTGGGAGCAGGGATTGTGGGACCAGGAAGACATGTACGGCGGCAACCATGCCTGGGCCGCGCTGGAGCCGAAGGACACCGACAACACGCGCAACCATCTGGTCATGGGCCCGTGGCGCCATAGCGGTGCCAATTACGATGGCAGCACGCTGGGCGACTTGAAGTTCACCGGCGATACCGCGCTGCAGTGGCGTCGCGACGTGCTCAAGCCGTTCTTCGACCAGTACCTGAAGCCCGGTGCGCCGGTCGCCAGCACGCCACCGGTGTGGATCTACAACCAGGGAAGCAATCGCTGGGACACGTATGCATCGTGGCCGCAGAGTTGCATGCAAGGGTGCCCGCATTCCGCGGTGCCGCTGTACCTGCATGCGGATGAGCGACTGGATGGCACTGCACCCGCTGCCGGCACCGTGCAGTATGCGGAGTACGTCTCCGATCCCGCCAAGCCCGTGCCGTTCGTGCCGCGCCCGGTGGACATGGGCGACCGCACGACCTGGACCACGTGGCTGGTCATGGACCAGCGTTTCGTCGATGGCCGCACCGATGTGCTCAGCTATACCAGCGCCCCACTCGAAGCGCCGGTGACGCTTGCAGGCACGCCGGTCGCCAACCTGTTCGCATCGACATCGGGCAGCGACAGCGACTGGGTGGTGAAGTTGATCGATGTGTATCCGGATCAGTATCCGGACGATGCCGCCATGGCCGGCTATGAACTGCCGATTGCGGTCACGATCTTCCGTGGTCGCTACCGCGAAGATTTCGCAACGCCGAAGGCGCTGTTGCCGAACCAGGCGCAGGCCTACCGCTTCGACCTTCCCAACGTGAACCACGTGCTCAAGCCCGGCCATCGCTTGATGGTGCAGATCCAGTCCAGCCTGTTCCCGCTCTACGATCGTAATCCGCAGACGTTCGTCGACAATATTTTCTTCGCCAGGCCAGGCGACTACCGCAAGGCCACCCAACGCATCTGGGCCGCACCAGGACAGGCCAGCTTCATCAGTCTGCCGGTGGTGTCGGGACGCCTGCCGTGAGCGATCCCGGTCGGACGACGTGATCTCGGACGATTCGTCCCGCGCCGGGCTGGCGTGCGGTCAACCGATGCGGCGAGCCTGCATAGACGCCTAGGCGAGCCAGCGCCGCAGGTGCTGGTACACGACCGGACTGCTGAGCAGTTGCAGATGCCCGGTGCTTTCCACCAACTGGCGGTGGCGGGATGGAATCTCCAGGACGAGCCGGGGATCACGGTGCTCGCCAAGCGCGCTGTCAACCGGCACCAGCCCGTCGCCTCGCAGTGAGCGACCGGCACGTCCCGCAGTCGCTGCCTGGGTGGAGCCTGCAACGGCATAGGCGCGGATGCCATCGGGCAACTGGTGCATGCCGGGGATGTCGCGAGGGCGATCATCGTCGATCGTCCCATGGCGCAGGTCCTGGATGCCTGCGCTGCGCAGCTGCCCGATGCGCACGAACGGCGCCGTCCACGGCGTCAGCCCAAGCCCGGCCTGCAACAGGGAGCCGGCGCGCTCCAGCGGTGAGCCGTGATGCGGCGTTCCCAGGAATACGACCTGGTCCAGTTGCTCTACCCATGCCCGTGATTGCCGGGTCGCATCGAGGATGGCAGCGCGTGCCACCAGCCCTCCCATGCTGTGGCCCACGATGGCAAACCGCTTGATCGGTACCGGCCAGCCCTCCAGCAACTGCTGCAGCAGGGCAGAAAATGCACGGCCGTTGCTGGCGATCGACAAGCCACTGTTGTAGTGCAGGTTGACGGCCGTATAGCCATGCTCGGCCGCCAGGTGCTCGCCGTGGTCATGGCCGCGGTGGCGCCATTGCAGGTCGTTCATGCACAGGCCGTGGACCTGCACCAGCAGCCGTGATGTCGGCTCGGCAAGGCTCGATGGCCAGGTGGGCTGGTCCAGTGGCAGCGGGCGACCCCCGATGCGCAGTGCGGTCGGTAGCGCCAGCGGATTGCCAGTGGCCGCAAGGTGGTCACCCAGGACGCCGTTGAGGACCGCAAGCATTCCTTCACGTTGCTGGGAGGATTGGGTCTGCCCCCAGTGTGAGGGCAGCAGCGACAACGCATCTTCAAGTCCCGATCCAACAACCTTCGCGGTGGCGCGAACGCCCTGGTACGCGATTCGCGGGATCCCGCGCGTGCGGGTGCGTTGTGGCATGCCTGCGAGCCGGGCCGGCACGCCGAGGATGCTCGCGTGCACGCTTTCCGCAAGATCGGCTGTCGTCGTGATGCCGTGCACCAACAGTTGCGCGATGCCCCGAAGGTCATCGCCGACGCGGGTGGACGGCAGCGCGTGGCCAGGCGGCGCGTCAATGGGCAATGCAGGTGTCATTTCTTGATCCTAGCGCGGGGCAGCCGAGTGAATGTTCCATCGCCGGGTGTCAGCTGGCGCAGGGAGGTTCACGGTTCTGGCAGCGAACGGAACAGGTCGTCCTGTGCAGCGCTTCCATCCGGTTCGGCGAATCCCGACAGGCCCACGCCGACCAGTCGGTAGCGTGTGCTCTCCGGCAGGCCGACGCGCTCGCGCAGGTCACTGGCGATGTGGGCGAGGAGCGCTTCGCTGGTGGGCGGCGCCGGGCCGGTCAGGCTGCGCGTCAGCGTGCGGAAATCGCCGGTCTTGAGCTTGAGCACCACCGTGCGCGCGATCCGCTCCGGGTGCTGTTGGCGCTCGCGCAGGTAGCCGGCCCAGGCCTTGGCGGCGAGCCGCTGGATGTGCGGGTCGAGTTCGTCCAGCAGCAGGTCTTGCGCGAACGTATCCTCGGCCGAGACCTGCAGGGTCGGTCGCTCGGGCTGCACCGCGCGCTCGTCGATGCCCAGCGACAGTTCATGCAGGCGCCGGCCCCAACGGCCGAAGCGGTGTTCCAGCGCATCGCCCCCGGCGTCGCGCAGGTCGCTGCAGGTGGCGATGCCGAGCCTGGCCAGCCTGGCTTCCATCACCTTGCCGACGCCAGGCAGGCGCCCGACGGGCAGTGGCGCAAGGAACGCATCGACCTGGTGCGGCTTGAGCACGCACTGGCCATCCGGCTTGTTCCAGTCGCTGGCGATCTTCGCCAGGAACTTGTTGGGCGCGATGCCGGCCGACGCGGTCAACTGCGTCTCTTTGCGTATCGCTTCGCGAATCACCATGGCGATGGCGGTCGCACTGCCAAGGTCGAGCTTCGGCGTGGTGACGTCCAGGTAGGCCTCGTCCAGCGACAGGGGCTCGACCAGGTCGGTGTGCCGCGCGAAGATCTCCCGGATCTGGCGCGACACCGCCTTGTAGCGCATAAAATCAGGTGGAACGAAGACCGCATCCGGGCACAACCGCTCGGCACGCACCGCCGGCATCGCCGAGCGCACCCCGAACGGCCGCGCCTCGTAACTTGCTGCGCACACCACCGAACGCGCACCGCGCCATGCCACCACGACGGGCTTGCCACGCAGCGAGGGGTCGTCACGCTGCTCCACCGACGCGTAGAACGCGTCCATGTCGACGTGGATGATCTTGCGTTGCGGGGCGGTCACCCCACGATTGTATCGACGCCGCCGCCAACCCTGGTCGCTACGGCGTGGTCAGACCAGCCCGAACGCGAAGTACAGGCCGATCATCACGAACACTGCCAGGGTCTTGATGATGGTGACGGCGAACACGTCCTTGTAGGCTTGCCGGTGGGTCAGTCCGGTGACCGCCAGCAAGGTGATCACGGCGCCGTTGTGCGGCAGGGTGTCCATGCCGCCGGAGGCCATCGCCGCCACCCGGTGCAGCACTTCCATCGGGATGCCGGCGGCATTGGCATTGGCGATGAAGGTTTCCGACATGGCGGCCAGCGCGATGCTCATGCCGCCCGATGCCGACCCGGTGATGCCGGCCAGCGCGGTGACGGTGACGGCTTCATTGACCAGCGGATTGGGAATCGAACCAAGCGCATTGGCGACCACCAGGAAGCCGGGCAGGGCGGCGATGACGGCGCCGAAACCATATTCCGATGCGGTGTTCATGCCGGCCAGCAAGGCGCCGCCGATGGCCGACTTGCTGCCTTCGGCGAACCCGCTCGTGACCGGCTTCCAGGCGAACAGCAGCACGCAGGCGATGCCCGCCAGCAACGCGCCTTCCACCGCCCAGATCGCGACGATCTTGGAGATCTCCTGCACCACCGGCGCGGCGCTGCCGACCACCGCCGGATCGAAGCTGTGGCTGCTGCCGTACACCTGCGGAATCCAGAGGGTGAACAGCTTGTTGATGACGCCCACCACCAGCAGCGGCAGGATCGCGATCATCGGATTGGCCAGCTTGCCGCCGGTGAACGGCGTGCCGGTTCGTTGAGCAGGGTCGCGGCATCGCCATAGCCTTCACCGGCCTTGAATGCGACGCGGCGCCGCGATTCCAGGTAGGTCAGACCCACGATCAGGATGAAGACGCCACCCAGGGTGCCAAGCACCGGCGCGGCCCAGGTGTCGGTGCCGAAGAAGGTGGTCGGGATGATGTTCTGGATCTGCGGCGTGCCCGGCAGCGCGTCCATGGTGAAGGTGAACGCGCCCAGCGCGATCGTGCCCGGGATCAGGCGCTTGGGGATGTTGCCCTGGCGGAAAAGTTCGGCGGCAAACGGATAGACCGCGAACACCACCACGAACAGCGAGACGCCGCCGTAGGTCAGCAGCGCGCAGACCAGCACGATCGACAGGATCGCGCGTTGCGCGCCGACCACGCGAATGGTCGCCGCCACGATCGCCTTGGAAAAGCCCGACAGCTCGATCACCTTGCCGAACAGCGCGCCCAGCAGGAATACCGGGAAGTAGAGTTTCAGGAAGCCGACCATCTTTTCCATGAACAGGCCGGTGAACATCGGCGCGACCAGGTTGCGGGTCGGTCAGCAGCACCGCGCCCAGCGCCGCGACCGGCGCGAACAGGATCACGCTGTGCCCGCGGTAGGCCACGAACATCAGGAAGCACAGTGCGGCCAACACGATGAGAAACGCCATCCACTACTCCCACGCGCCAACCTGGCGCCGGATCAGGCTTGCGAGTCTCCGTGCTGGCGCCCGTGCGGCCCATTGTCCGAATGGCCAATGCCACATCACCGCGACACCGCCTAACGTGGCGTCCAACCACGCGGCATGCGACCGCGGTATGCACGTACCCGCAGGAGGGGAGCTGATGAAGCGCAAGCAATTGAGTGTGTCGATCCATGGCGTATTGGCGTTGTCGCTGCTCGCGACGATGCCGGCGATGGCACAGCAGCAGGACCAGCAGGACGCCGCGGCGGGTCCGAAGACCACCACCACCCTGGAAACCATCAAGGTCACGGCGCGCAAGCGTGAGGAAACGCTGCAGGAAGTGCCGGTGGCGGTCACCGCGTTCACCTCGGAGGCGCTGGACAAGCTCAACGTCCGCGATCTCTCCGACCTCGGCGCGCAGGTTCCCAACCTGACCATCTATGCCGCGCGCGGTTCCAGCAGCACCCTGACCGCCTACATCCGCGCCGTCGGCCAGTCCGATCCGCTGTGGGGCGTGGATCCCGGCGTCGGCATCTACATGGACGACGTCTACATCGCGCGTCCGCAGGGTGCCTTGCTGGACGTGTTCGACGTCGAACGCATCGAAGTGCTGCGTGGCCCGCAGGGTACGCTGTACGGCAAGAACACGATTGGCGGCGCGATCAAGTACATCTCCAAGGGGCTTGCGTTCGGACTTCAATGGCTATGGCTCGGTCACCGTTGGCAACTACGGCCAGCGTGACATCAAGGCGGCGATTGGCGGTGGCCTGGGCGGCAGTGAATACCTGCGCGCGCGCATCTCGGTGGCCGACCTGAACCGGGATGGTTTCGGCGAGAACCTGATCACGGGCGACCAGGTCAGCGACAAGAAGATCCGCGCGCGTCCGCGCCAACCTGGGCGCCTACGTGACCGAAGACTTCGACCTGCAATTCGCGTTCGACCACACCGTGGATACCTCGGGCGTGCGTGGTGCGCAGATGCTGGCGACCGAACCCGTTCAATTCGATTCCGTTGTATGGCGGAACCGGGCCCAAGGCGCCGTTGGACAGCCGCTACGACGTGCGCAACGGCATGCCCAACATCAACGACACCACGTTGAGTGGCGCATCCGTGACCGCCAACTTCCGCATGAACGAGGATTGGACGTTCAAGTACGTGCTGGCCAAGCGCGAGTCGGATACCGAGACCAACATCGATTTCGACTTGACCTCGGACAAGATCGCCGACGTCAAGGCGTTCTACAGCGATGAACAGGTCAGCCACGAAGTGCAGGCCAACTTCGACGGCGGTGGCCGTTCGCGCGGCGTGATCGGGTTCTACAAGTTCGACGGCGAGGCCGGCGGCCAGGTGCTGAACAACTTCTTCAACCTGGTGTTCGGCGATACCCAGGGCGTGGTCTACACCAACAGCGTCGCGGCGTATGCCGACTGGACGTTTGATGTGACCGAGAAGTTCAGCGTGGACGTCGGTGCACGCTGGACCGACGAGGACAAGCATGCGGTGGTGAAGAACATCGGGTATACCGATGGCACCTTCAGCAAGCCGAGTGGCACGGTCGCGGCGAGCTTCGACAAGACCATCAACTTCACCAACGTGTCGCCCAAGATCTCGCTGGACTATCAGGTCACGCCCGACATCATGCTGTACGGCGTGGCTTCCCGCGGCTTCAAGTCCGGCGGCTACAACATCCGTGCACAGGCCACTGCGGTGCCGCGTTCGGCCGAGCCCTTCCAGGACGAGCAGGTCGACAGTTACGAGATCGGCACCAAGATGGGTCTGCTGGACAACAGCCTGTTCCTGAACCTGTCGGCATTCCACAACAAGTACTCGGACATCCAGCTCTCGATCTTCACCGAGTACACCACGGCGCAGAACACCAAGGCGTTCTTCGGTGACTTCACCAACGCCGGTTCCGGCACGGTGCAGGGCTTCGAGGTCGAGTACCAGTGGCTGCCGGTGAAGAACTTCGTGGTCTCGGGCAACCTGGCGTGGCTGGATGCCAAGTACGACACGTACATCTTCAAGGGCTTCAACATCGCCGACCAGCAGGAGTTCACCAATGCCCCGGACTTCTCCGGTGCGTTGAACCTGGAATACCGCACGGATGTCGGCGCGGCTGGCAGCCTGTCGGCGCGCGTGGGTTACTCCTACCAGAGCCGCGTGGTGGCCACGACCGAGATCGTGCGTGATCCGGTCACCGGTGTGTTGACCCAGCCCATCACCCAGGACGGCTATGGCCTGGTCGGTGCCGGGGTGATCTGGAATGTCAACGACGCGTGGACGGTCTCGTTGCAGGGCAGCAACCTCGCCGACAAGGTGTACAAGACCACCGGTTACGTGATCCCCGCGCTCGGCGTGCGGTCCGGCTTCTACGGTGCGCCGCGCCAGTACAGCCTGACGGTCAAGTACGACTTCTGATCCCTGCAGCACGACGCAGGTTGTTGGACGACGGCGGGCTTCGGCCCGCCGTCGCGTTATGCTCGCCCGGCGATGCACACCCATGAGCGAGACACCCCGAGCGTCACCCACAGATTCGCGCGGAGCGCATCGGCACAGTGCGCCGGCTTGCGGCGGATGCCACGATGCCTGACGGCAGCGCCATGCTGAGCGTCGCCGCGGTCGTGGTCGCCGCGTTGCTGTGGCTATGCCTGCTGTTCGGCACGGCCCTGTATGCCGAGCGCCACCCCGGGGTCCTGGCGAAGCAATGGCGGCATGTGTACGCGCTTTCGCTGGCGGTGTACTGCACCTCCTGGACATTCTTCGGCACGGTCACCCAGGCAGCGCGTTACGACTGGCCGCTGCCCCCGACCTTCGTCGGCACGCTTCTGCTGTATGTGTTTGCGGCATCGACCATGTTCCGGCTGGTCAAGCTGGCGCAGGAATCCAACGCAACCTCCATCGCCGACCTGATCGCCACGCGCCTGGGCAAGGATGCGTGGCTGGCGGCAGGCGTGACCCTGGTCGCTGCGCTTGGCCTGATTCCCTACATCGCGCTGCAGTTGAAGGCGGTGGCGATGAGCTTCGCGATGCTCACCGGGTCGACCGGCGGCGCGGCCCTGCCGCCGTGGCGCGACAGTGGCCTCTACGTGGCACTGATGATGGCGCTGTTCGCGATGCTGTTCGGCACCCGCCGCGCCAGCGTGGCGGAACACAACCGCGGCCTGGTGCTGGCGATGGCGTTCGAATCGCTGTTCAAGCTCGCAGCGATGCTGGCGCTCGGTGTGTTTGTCTGGTTCGGTCTTCAGCTACCCGCGGTGACGTCGCCGGTGGTACCCGCCAGCAGTGGGGGTTTCGTGCCGTTGGTACTGTTGGGTGCGATTGCCATGTTCACCCTGCCGCACCAGTTCCACGTCGGCGTGGTCGAATGCCGTGACGAGCGCCATGTGTGGACTGCGCGCTGGCTGTTTCCGCTGTACCTGGTGCTGATCGCACTGCCGGTGCTGCCCTTGGCGCGAGCGGGCGATGCACTGCTGTCCGCGCAGGGCGTGCCATCGGACCTGTACGTGCTGGCCTTGCCGATGTCGCAGGGTAACGCCGGGCTGGCATTGTTCGCCTTCCTGGGCGGCTTGAGCGCAGCCACCGGCATGGTGGTGGTAAGCACGCTCACGCTCAGCCTGATGATCGGCAATCACTGGCTGGCGCCGGGCCTGTTGCGCGGGTCATGGGCGCGTGGCGATGCCGGCGACCTTCGCGGAAATGTCCTGATGCTGCGGCGCGCCGGCATCGTGGTGATCATGCTGCTGGCCTGGGCCTACAGCCGCTCGATCGCCGGCAATGCAGCCCTGGCCGATGTTGGTGCGTTGTCGTTTTCGGCGCTGGCGACCCTGGCGCCGGCGCTGGCGTTTGCGATCTGGCGACCGTCGTTGCCGCCGCGTGCGGTGCTGGCCGGGCTGTTCGTGGCGTTCGCAGTCTGGGCCTGGTGCCTGCCGTTGCCCTTGCTGCTGGGCAAGCACGGATCACTGCCGACATGGCTGCAGCAGGGACCGTTCGGCCAGCAATGGCTGGCCCCGGAGTCGTTGTTCGGCTTGACCGGCTGGAGCCCGCTGGCGCGTGCGGTGGCGGCCAGCCTGACGCATCGGCAGCCTGACCACGCTGCTGCTGGCGCTGCGCGCGCGGCCGGTCGTGCAGCGTGGCAAGCGCAAGCTTGACGCGCGCAACCTCGACAAGGTCGCGCGGCGTTTCCTGCCGGCTGCGGAAGTCGATGCCGCATTCCGCAACAGCCGCGATGTCGAGGCGAAACTCGAGCGCGCGTTGTCGGCGGTATTGGGTTCGGCATCGGCCCGCGTGCTGCTGGATGCGGCGCGGCGCGAGCAGGGCAGCAGCGATCCGCATGCGCCCGACCTCGACACCGTGGCCGCCATCGTCGGCGAAGCCAGCCAGGACCTGCGCTTCAACCAGCGGTTGCTGGAAGCGGCGCTGGAAAACATGAGCCAGGGCATCAGCGTGGTCGATGCCGACCTGCGACTGGTGGCCTGGAATCGTCGTTACGAGGAACTGTTCGGGTATCCGGCGGGCATGTTGCGCGTCGGCATGCCGATCGCGGAGGCATCGGCCTGGGCGCTGCGCGAAATCGATGGCGTGTCGCATGTCAGCGATGACCACGCGTTGCAGCGCCGGCTGGCACACATGCGCGCCGGCACACCGCATCTGTCCGAACGCGTGTTCCCGGATGGCAGCATCGTCGAGATTCGTGGCAATCCGATGCCGGGTGGCGGATTCGTCGCGACCTTCAGTGACGTCACTGCCTTCCGCGAAGCCGAGACCGGGCTCAAGCGCGTCAACGAGACGCTGGAGCAACGCGTGGTCGATCGCACCACGTTGCTGGAAACCGCCAAGCGTGAAGCCGAACATGCCAACGATGCCAAGAGTCGATTCCTGGCGGCCATTGGCCACGACCTGCTGCAACCCCTGCATGCCGCGCACCTGTTCACCGATGCGCTGCAGCAACGCGCCGATGCCCCGCAGCGCGAGCTGGCGCGGCAAATCGGCGACGCACTGGATTCCACCACCGACCTGCTGACGACATTGCTGGACATGTCCCGGCTCGAAGCCGGCGGGTTGCTGCCGGAGCCGCGCGCGTTTCCGCTCGCCGACGTGCTGGATCCGCTGGTGGCGCAGTTCGGCATGCTTGCCAGCGAGCGCGGCCTGCGCCTGCGCTTCGTGCCTACCGGTGCCTGGGTGCGCAGCGATCCGCAGTTGTTGCGACGGGTGCTGCAGAACTTCCTCGCCAATGCGCTGCGCTACACGCAGCAGGGCAGCGTGCTGCTGGGCGTGCGCCGGGTCGAGAACGGCGGCGTTGACTGCGTGCGCATCGAAGTGCATGACACGGGCCCCGGCATCGATGCCGACCAGCATGAAGCGATCTTCGAGGAATTCCGGCGCGGGGATGGCGTGCCAGGGCAGGGACTCGGGCTTGGCCTGGCCATCGCCCAACGCATCGCCGCCTTGCTTGCCTCGCCGATGCACCTGCGCAGCGAGCCTGGACGCGGCAGTGTGTTCGCGATCGACGTCGCCTGCGTTGCCGAAGGCACCGCGCAACGCATCACCACGAAAGGCGTGGCCGGCATGCGGGTACTGGTGGTCGACAACGACCCACTGGCATTGGCCGCATTGCGCAACGTGCTCACCGGCTGGGAGTGCGTGGTCGATGCCGTCGCGGATGGCGAAGCTGCAGCGGCGTGCCTGTCATCCCAACCGTCAGACCTGTGGATCTTCGATTACCACCTGGATGCCGGCGATGATGGCGTGGCCTTGCAGCAACGCCTCTCGCAACGTTTCGATCGCGTGCCGTGCATGATCCTGAGCGCCGACCAGACCGGCGCCGTGCGCACCGCTGCGCAGGAGGCGGGCCTGCCGCTGTTGATGAAACCGTTGCGCCCGCTGGCACTGAAATCGATGCTGGACCGGATGCTGGCGGCTCGGCCGGCGGGTTAGCGCGGCTTGCGACCCAAGGCTGGCCAGGGTGCGCATCGGCTGATGGATTTCGGTAGTGGAATCCATCGACGCTCCCGATCAATCCCGGCGGCGTAGCACGCCACTCAGCTGGGTCCCTGGCGCAACCGTGTTGTAGACCGTGCCGTATTTGCCAACGTTGTCGTGTAGGAGCGCCAGCCGATGGTCGTTTTCATCGGTTTCGACAAGGATCTCGTACTGGATCGACTCCATGCGCGGGGGCACGTCCTGGCGGACGCCGTGCAGGCGAACCTCGACTCCGCGCAGGTCAAAATGGAGCAAGGGCGTTACCCGCTCGATGCTCTTGATCATGCAGGCAGCAAGGGCCGCCAACAGCAGTTCGGCGGGATTGAACGCGTCCAGGCGACCGGCAAGGTCGGTATCCAGGATGATCGATGCCGACTTGCACGTCGCTTCGCTTCCATGCGCACTGGTGCGGCGTGCACTCACGGCGAAGGTCATCTTGGGCTTTGTGTCGGTCATTGTGGCTCCGGTGACTGTGGCACGCCAGAAGGTGGGCGGGGTGCCCGGCGCATGGGTTTCGAGCAGGGATGCGACCGGCTTCCTTGCCAGCCGCGCCTCAGGTCTTGACGGTGGTCGTCGCAGGAGCTGGGAACTGATCTCGGGTGCGGTTGGCGATCCGCACCAGCGCAAGCATCACGGGGACCTCCACCAGTACGCCGACCACGGTGGCAAGCGCCGCCCCCGAATGCAGGCCGAACAGGCCGATCGCCGCGGCCACCGACAGCTCGAAGAAATTGCTCGCGCCGATCATCGCGCCGGGGGCGGCGATGCTGTGTGGCACGCACCAGCGCTTCGCCCAGCCATAGGCGATGAAGAAGACCAGGAAGGTCTGGATCGTCAGCGGCACCGCAATCAGCAGGATGTGCAGCGGGTTGGCCAGGATTACCTCGCCCTGGAACGCGAACAGCAGGACCAGGGTCAGGATCAGCCCGATCGCAGTCGCCGGCGCCAGCCGCTTGATGAAGACGTTGCCGAACCACTCGATGCCGCGGCGACGAATCACCGCGATGCGGGTCAGGTAGCCGGCGGCAAGCGGAATGACGATGTAGAGGATCACGGAGAGCAGCACCGTGTCCCAGGGCACCGCGATATCCGAGATCCCCAAAAGAAGCACCACGATCGGGGCGAACGCGACCAGCATGATCAGGTCGTTCACCGCGACCTGGACCAGCGTGTAGGCGGCATCGCCGCGCGTCAGGTAGCTCCACACGAACACCATCGCGGTGCACGGCGCCGCCCCCAGCAGGATCGCGCCGGCCAGGTATTCGCGCGCCAGAGCCTCGGGGATGAGGGGCTTGAACACCACCATCAGGAACAGCCAGGCGATGCCGAACATCGTGAAAGGCTTGATCAGCCAGTTCACCGAGGTGGTGATCACCAGCCCTTTCGGCTGTCGTCCCACGTCGCGGATCGAGCCGAAGTCGATCTGCACCATCATCGGAAAGATCATGGCCCAGATCAGCAGTGCCACCGGGATCGACACCTGTGCGTATTCGAACCGCGACAGGGTATCCGGGACCATGGGGGCGAGCTGTCCGATGATGATGCCGAGCACCATGGCGACGGCGACCCACACCGTCAGATATCGCTCGAATAGCCCCATGCGTGGTGTTGTATCAGTCATGGGCGGGAGCCTCGCTTTCCGGCGCCACGAAACCGATGCGGTCAAGCGCGTCCTTCAACGTCACCCTGTCATCCCATGCATCGGCAGGCAAGGCAAGCAAGGCCAACAGCCGTGCCTTGACGGTCCGATGGGCCTGCCGGAACGCCTCACGCCTGGCCGCATCATCTCCCTCGGCACTCGCCGGGTCCGGCAGGCCCCAGTGGGCACGCAGGACGTCGCCAACCACGACCGGACAGGATTCAGCCGCTGCGGCATCACATACGGTGATCACCAGGTCCATTGGCGCGACCCCTTCGACCGCGAACTCATCCCACGACTTGCTTCTCAAGCCTGTCGTGGACATGCCCTCGGCCGCCAGTTGCGCGAGGGCTAACGGATTGATGGCGCCCGTGGGCAGGCTGCCGGCGCTGAACACCTCGAATCGGTTGCCCGCCCAAGCGCGAAGCGTCGCCTCGGCAAGGACACTGCGGGCGGAGTTGCCGGTACACAGGAAGAGAACTCGACGTTTCATGGCGGTTGGCTCAGTGGGGAATTCAGCAGCGATTGGGGTCGCGAGGAGGGCATGCATCGTTGCGCGCGCCTGCACAACAGTTGTGGGTCAGATAGGCCATGAGATCGTTCATGACGTCGTAATTCGCGCGATAGCAGACGTTGCGGCCCACGCTTTCGCCCTGGATCAGGCCGGCATGCACCAGCTCCTTCAGGTGGAACGACAGGGTTGCGTTAGGCACCGTCAACGCTTCGGCGATTTCCCCGGCCATGTGGCCGGCGGGCCCTGCCTCGACCAGCATTCGGAAGGCCGCCAGACGGGTTGCGTGGCCCAGTGCCGTCAGGGCCGCTATCGCGCTATATGTTTCCATGTTTATAGAATACTCGAATTGACATGACAGGATTAACGTCCTGCGCCCCACCTCCAAACATCGACGATCCGGACCTGCTTCCAGTGCCGCGCGCGGACGTCTTCGGCGCTACCGCCACCGCCGTCCATCCACCCCCCTCGTATTTTGTTCCCCTACGGTTCGCTGCGCCTTCAGTCCTGCAGCCGCAACCATTGGGCGCGCCTCATTCGGGACGTGGGCAAACGTGATCGGGCTTGCTCCGTCGGACGTGCGTTCATCACCGCGCATTCAAGGTGAAGCATTGCCCGGTTGCAGCGCCAACCGGGTCCACGCCGTGCTGGTGTCGCCGCCGTGGACCTGCACGCCGATCCTGTTTCTGGCACGCACGATATCTGCCAACGCCCGCGGGATGCCCGCCGTCTCATCAACCGCGTAGAGCTCGACGGATGCGTCGGTACTGGTCGTGAAATCGATCAGCACGCCTTCAGCGGGCATTGCGACGATCGTGACGGGCCGCCACGGGACCTGACGCGGGTTTCGCGCATCCTGAAGTGGCTGCCCAGCGACGCGTACGGACGCCATGTCGACGTTGCCCGGTAACCGGAGTCCCGCTTTTGTGGCGCCGCGCGTGGAGCGCAGTCGCAACTGGAGCTGGCGTCGACCCGCCGCGACGGTGTCGCGAACGATTTCGACGGTCGGCGGGGGCAGCGCGGGCCCAATGCGCCCGGGGTGTCGTGTTTGCGATGCCCATGGCACCACCTTGCTGGCGGTCGAGGCAAAGCCGGACTCATGCAGGAATCCCGGCGGCAGCGCGTGCTGACCAACGAACACACGCGCCTCGCTGCCGGCACTCACGTAGGCCAGGTTGACGGGTCGCGGCACGTCGGCGTCGAACGCAGGGCGTGACACCGCAAGTGCGGCGAACCCGAGCGTGGAGAAGAGTGCGATGCCTCCCAGCCATTTCGCACCACGTCCAAGCTCGGCAATCGCCGGCAACAACGGCAGCAGCAGCAATCCCATCAGCAATGTGGCGATCGGCAGGCCCGAATGGCCTATCGCGGCGTAGCTGTCGACGACGTACGGAAACCACAGCAGGGTCGCAACGGCCGAGGCAATGCCGGCCCATAGCGCCGGTCGCCGACCACACGTGGCCGGCGAGGGATCCGGCGATCAGCGGCAGCAGGCCGACGTGGCTCGCGCCCGGCATCGCGACCACTGCAGCCATCGCCATCAGCGCGAACGGCAGCAAGCTGGCGAGGGCTATCTCGGCGGCCGAGAACCGGCGCGACAGCATCACCGCCAGCGCCGTCATCGTGGCAACGGCCAGCGACCCGAACGTGGCCACCAGGCTCGTCCCTTGCGCGGTCCACGTCGCCGGGGTGGCGCCGAGCGCACCCAGCAGCGCGTGCAGCGCAAAGCCCAGTGCCGCAACCACGGCCAAGGCCAGCATCAGTGCGATACCGGCACCGACGGCGCGCGGCGTGCGCACCTGTTGCCCACGAACCAGCCGCACCCAGAGCAGCATCCAGCCGGCAAGTCCCAGCAGCAGGAGGGCCGGGTTCCAGGGGGCCGGCCATGACAGCATCGCCTGGTCCGACAGACCGAAAAACACCGCGTCGTTGGACCGCTTCATGTTTCCCGGGGCTGCCGCGAACGCGCGTGCCATCGCCAGCAGGTTGTCGCCATGGTGCTGCAGCGAAGCCGGGTCGAGGTGGGCGAGGTCATCCAGCGGCGTGTGGTAGCGTGCCGCGCCTTGCGCCCACGCAAAATTGGTGCCCGCGCGTCCCTCGCGACGAAATACGGTGAAGTCGGTGTCATTCGGCAGGGTCTTGTAAATCTCGTAGTCCAGCGAGGTGCCTGCGGGGCGCGTCAGCGCGCGGCCGACCGCCGCGACGACCGCGGCATTGCCAGGCTGGGTTTCGATCAGCAGGCTCGCGCCAGTGGTGCCGCGCGCTTCAAGGTTGACCACGCTGGCAATGTTGGTGAACGCCGGCTCGCGCACAAACGCTTCGGCGCCCAGCAGGTCGAGTTCCTCGCCATCATTGGCGAGCAGCCAGACATCGCGCGGCAGCGCCGGACCGGCCTGCAGTGCGCGCGTCACTTCGAGCAATGCGGCGACACCGGCGCCGTCATCCGACGCACCGGGCCCCGCGGCCACCGAGTCGTAATGGGCCGACAACAACACCGCATGGTCCTGGCGTGTCCCGGGCACGCGCGCGACGATGTTCTCGACCGTCGCGCAGGTGCTCGTTCCACACGCGAACCGTCGCTGCACCTCGGCGACCAGCCCAAGCCGGGCGAACTCGGCGACGATCCGGTCGCGTACTTCGGCATTGGCCTGGCTGCCGGTGGGGTGCGGACGCTCGTCACCGAGGATGCGGGTCAGTACAGCCTGGGCACGCTGCGACGAGAAGCTGGTCGCGGCGGCATCCTGTCCCACTGGTGCCGGTGGCAGGTTTCCGCGCATGGACAGCAGTGCCGCCACCACCACGGCAACGACCAACGCGATGGCCTGGATCGGCCATGGAGGCGGGTGCCGGTGCGATGGAGCGGGGGCGCCAGCAGTCGGGTGAACGTGCGGCTGCGGCATCGGATCAACTCGCGATTGGGCAATATCGAGCGGCCATGGTAGGTGCTCCACGCCTGTGTTTGGCTGCGCGAAGCCGACCGGACCCTACAACTGGCGCGCCGGGTCGGTCAGCTCCAATTCGCGCAGGATCACGCCGGCCTGGGTGCGGTTGCGCACGTCAAGGCGCTCGAAGATCGCGCTGAGGTGCGCCTTCACCGTGCGTTCCTGCACGTCCAGGCGGTCGGCGATCTGCTTGTTGAGCAGGCCTTCGGCGACCAGGGTCAAGCACCCGGAATTGTTGCGGCGACAGGCTGGCCAGGCGCGAGGCCAGCGCCGCATCGGCGGGGCTGGATTGCGCGCGTGCAACGGTGGCACGCAGCGCCGCCGGCAGCCACGTCTGGCAGGCCAGCACGGTGCGGATTGCGTCGCGCAGCTCGTCCAGGCCGGAACTCTTGGGCAGGTAGCCGGCGGCGCCATGATCCAGTGCACGGCGGACCACGCGCGGGTCGTCATTGGCCGACACCACGATGACCGCGACGCCGGGATGCTGCGCGCGCACGGCAGCAAGCCCGGCCAGCCCGTGGTTGCCGGGCATGTGCAGGTCCAGCAGGACGAGGTCGATCTGCGGCTGCGCGTCCAGCGTGGCCAGCACGGTTTCGAGGCTGCCGGCTTCGAACAGTTCGACATCGCCGAGCGCATCCCGCGCCGCCTGCCGCAATGCGGCGCGGAACAGCGGGTGGTCGTCGGCGATCAGCAGGGATGGCATTGCATGCCTACTGCGCGGTCCAGCCGCCATCGACCGGCAGTGCCGCGCCGGTGATGTTGTGCGCTTCGCGCCGGCACAGGAACACCGCCAGTGCGCCGATCTCGGCGGGTAGGGTCATGCGCAGACTGGGTTGTTTCTCGGACAGCAGGGCACGCACGCCGTCGTCGCGGCTGCCGCCGCCCTGGCGCGCTTCGATCTGCGGTTCGATCAAGGGCGTTTCGACCCAGCCGGGGCAGATGCAGTTGACGGTGATGCCGCCGGAATCGCGCGATCCCTGCGCGGCGTATTCCAGCGCCACGCCCTTGCTCATCCCGACCAGGCCGAACTTGCTGGCCACGTAGGGCGCCTTGTTGGCCGATGCGACCAGCCCGTGCACCGAGGCGACGTTGACCACGCGGCCATAGCCGCGCTCGGCCATGCCCGGCAATGCTGCGCGCATGGTGTGGAAGGCCGCGCTGAGGTTGATCGCGATGATCGCGTCCCATTTCTCCGGCGGCATCTCGGCGATCGACACTGCATGCTGGATGCCGGCGTTGTTGACCAGGATGTCGACCGGCGCCCACTCGGCAAGCTGCGCCATCATCGTGTCGATCGCGGCGGGGTCACGCAGGTTGGCGTCGAAATGACGGGTGCCGCCGCTGCCGGCGGCATCGACTTCAGCCAACGCATCGGCGATCTGCTGAGCGCTGCCCAGTCCGTTGATCGCGACCCTGGCGCCGGCCGCGGCGAGTGCGGAGGCGATGGCCAGGCCAATGCCGGAGGTGCTGCCGGTGACCAGTGCGGTGCGGCCCTTGAGGAATTTTTCGCTCATTTCAGTGACTCCCGGGCAACATCGTGCTGCCTTGCATCATGAACTGCATACGCTAACAGGCCACGTGCCTGGAAAGTGCGCGCGAGGCTGGTACGAAAGTACGATGCGATGCGGGCGTGGTCGCGCTAAGGTCGACGCATGACTATCTTCCGTACTTGCGCCTGTATCGCCGCGACCGCCATGTTGGCTGCCTGCGCCACGCCATCCATCCAACGCGGAGCGGCTTCGATGTTCAGCCAGCAGGGATCCAGCGAGCACCGCGGCAGCGACGACCTGCTCAGCGCGGGCATGGGCCTGGATGGCCTGCGTGCGATGGTGCCGCCGGCCTTCGCCGATGCCGCGCATCCGACGTCTGACGAACTGCGCCGCCGCGCACTGTGGAGCAACTGGCGCGGGATTGCCGACCTGGCCCCGGGTGGTGGATTCGGCGATGTGTACGGCGCGCTGCCCAGCGTGCCCGGCCGCGAGTTCACTGCCTACGCGCAGGTTGCGGGCGCGAGCCAGCCGCATCGGGTGCTGGTCCAGTTGCCCGACGATTTCGATGCCGACCAAGCGCTGCGTGGTGGTGACCGCGTCATCGGGGTCGCGCGGCATCTACGGCGCGATCGCCGTGGCCGGTGCGTGGGGCCTGCCGAAGGGGTGCGCGGTCGCCTACACCGACAAGGGCAATGGCACCGATTATTTCGATCTCGATGCCGGCATGGGCATCGATGCGCAGGGTCATGTCGCAGCAGCAGGGTCGGACGCCGGTCTTGCCTTCACGCCGTCGCCCGCGAGCGGCACCGGCGTGGCCTTCAAGCACGCGCATTCGCAGGACAATCCGGAAGCGGACTGGGGCCGGCACGTGAAACAGGCTGCGGATTTCGCGCTGGCCACGCTCAATGCCGCGTTGCCGGCGCAGGCACCTTTCACCTTCGCCAATACGCGGGTGATTGCGGTGGGCATCTCCAATGGCGGCGGCGCGGTATTGCGTGCCGCCGAACTGGAAGGCGACTGGCTGGATGCCGTGGTCGCCGGCGAGCCGAATGTGCTGGCCGAAGGCCATGGCGCACGCAGCCTGTACGACTACACCACCGAAGCGGCGTTGCTGATGCCGTGCGCGTTGCCGCAACTCGGCATTCCGGCGATGCCCGGGCTGGAGGCGAAATGCGCGGCCCTGACTGCACGCGGCGTGCTGGCAGGCGCGGATTTCGATGCGCAGCAGAAGGATGCGTTGGCCAAGCTGCATGCCAGCGGCTGGACCGATGCGGCCCTGCGCGCGGGGTCGATCAGCGTCGCGTTCGACCTGTGGCGCGCGATCGGGGTGACCTATGCCTCTGCTTATGGCCGCTATCCGCATGACGCGCATCCCTGCGGCTATCGCTTCTCCGCATTGAACCCGGACCTGAGCCCGCGTGCCGCCACCGCGGCCGAGCGCGCGGCGTGGATCGCCGATGGCAGCGGCATTCCGCCGGGCGCGGGCGTCGGCATCGTTGATCCGCAGCCACTGACCGACATCGGCCTGTCTGGCCTGAATTGCATGCGTGCGCTGTGGACGGGCGACGGGGCAGATGCGCAACGCGTGCGCAAGGGTGTCGCCGAAACCACTGCCAAGGCGCCGCGATCCGGCCTGCCGGTGGTGGTGATCCATGGCACCGACGATGGCCTGGTGCCGCAGGCATTCACCAGTGCGCCCTACGTGGCCATGGCGAAAGCCGCCGGGCGCGACGTGCGCTACTGGCAGGTGCGCAACGCGCAGCATTTCGATGCCTTCCTCGGGTTCCCGCAGTACGGCGCGGTCTATGTGCCGCTGCTGCCGTATGTGTACACGGCGCTGGATCGCGTCGATGCCTACCTGGATGGCAAGGGCGCATTGCCAGCCGATGCAGTCATTCCCACGCGTGCCGCGCCTCGGCAAGCCGCTGACTGCCGACAACCTGGCGATGCCGCACTGAGGCTTGCATGCGCTCGTGCGGGCAGGCGCGTCTTGCGGGCTTCACGCGCGCTTTGGCAGTCTTGACCTGATTCCCTGCGGAGCGACGTCGTGACCAAGCGCCACTTTTCGATGCTGCGCGAGTTCCACCTCGCCGACTGGTTCACCCTGGCCAATGCGTTCTGCGGCACCGGCGCGATCTTCGCCTCGATGCGATTCCTGCAGGAAGGCGTCATGCGCGACCTGATGATCGGGATGGCGCTGATCCCGTTGGCGTTCGTCTTCGATGCGCTGGACGGCCGCATCGCGCGCTGGCGCAAGGTTGCCTCGACCCTTGGACGCGAGCTTGATTCGCTGTCCGACGTCATCTCGTTTGGCGTTGCGCCCGCTGCGCTTGGCTATGCCTGTGGCCTGCAGGGGGGATGGGACTGGATCGTGCTCAGCTATTTCGTCGGCTGCGGCGTCAGCCGCCTGGCGCGCTACAACGTCACCGCCGAGCAGCTCGCCGGTGACGAGGGCAAGGTGCGCTATTTCGAGGGCACGCCGATCCCGACCAGCGTGGTCATCGTCGGCCTGCTGTTTGCCGCCGCCTATACCGGCAGCATCGGCCAGGATCTGTGGTTCGGCATGCTCAAGCTGGGGCCCTGGCAATTGCATCCGCTGGTGCTGGTGTACGCGCTGTCCGGCTCGTTGATGATCAGCAAGACCCTGCATATTCCAAAGCCCTGACAGGTGGTGTGCCGGATTGATGTGGCAGTGCAGCATTTGCATTGCTAGCATGGCTGCAACCGCGGAGGATGCATGGCAAACAGTTCAGGCTCGGGTTCCAACGATTTCGACGCAATCGCACGCCAGTACTGGGGCATGTGGGGTGACGCCATGCGGGGCACGGCGCCGCAGTCCGCGGCCGATGTCGGCATGCAGGGCTTCCAGGAGGCGATCAAGGCCTGGACCGGGCAGGTCGGTGGCAGCGGTCACGGCTTCGACAACGTGCTCGGTCATTTCGGACGCCAGAACGGCGACTGGTTTGCGCAGATGCAGCAAGTCGCGGCGCAATTCGCGGGGCGCGACAACAGTGCAAAGGACATCGCCAATGCCTGGCAGCAGGCACTGGGTGGCGCCGGCGCGAATCCGTTCGAAGCGTTGTTCGGCGGCATGCGTGGCAAGGGGCTCGAGGGCTTCGAGCAATGGAGTGAAGCGGCCAGGCCCTTCCTGCAGGGCATGCGCACGGAAGCGCTGAGCGCGTTGGACATGCCGACCTTCGGCTTCACCCGCGAACATCAGGAACAGCTGCAGGCGCTGGCCAAGGCGCAACTGCAGTTCCAGGACGCAATGTCCGCTTACAACGCGTTGATGGGCAAGGTCTCGAAAGACGCGTATTCCCGCTTCGAAACCAAGCTGGCCGAACGCGAGGAGCCGGGCCGCCAGATCGGCAGCGCCCGCGCCCTGTTCGACCTGTGGATCGACGCGGCAGAAGAAGCGTATGCCGACACCGCGTTGTCGCCGGAATTCCGCAAGGTCTACGGCGCGATGGTCAACGCGCAGATGACGCTGCGCAGCAGCGTGCAGGGCGTGACCGAACAGGCGGCCAGCAGCATGGGCATGCCCGGCCGCACCGAAGTCGACAGCGCGCATCGCAAGATCGCCGAACTGGAACGCCAGTTGCGCCGGATGCAGCGCAAGGACGACGCTGTTGCCCAGGCGAGTGCGAAACCTGCTGCACCGGAGGTGGCGCCGAAGCCAGCTTCGAAGCCGGCCCCGAAACCTGCAAGCAAGGTCGCGAAGAAAGTCGCGAAGAAGGCCGCAAAAGCGGCATCGAAACCGGCTGCGAAATCAGCCGCGAAGACAACAGCGAAGACAACAGCGAAAAAGGCCGTGAAGCCTGCACCACGCAAGCCCGCCAAGCCCGCCAGCAGGAAGCGTTGACATGAATGGACCGATCAACATCAGCCCGATCGAGCTGGCCGAGGAGATGTCGAAGGTGCAGCGCAAGCTTGCCGCCGGCATCGGCACGTTGCGCGGGATGGATGACGTCCATTTCGGCGTGACGGCGCGCGAAGAAGTCTGGCGCGATGGCAAGGTCGTGCTGTATCGCTATCGCGGCGCCCGCACGCCCACCGCCAAGGTGCCGCTGCTGATCTGCTATGCGCTGGTGAACCGCCCGTACATGGTCGACCTGCAGGAAGATCGTTCGATGGTGAAGGGCCTGCTGGAACATGGCGAGGACGTCTACATCATCGACTGGGGCTATCCGGATCGCAGCGATCGCTTCCTCACCCTGGAGGACTACATCGAGCGCTTCATCGGCGGCGCGATCGACTACCTGCGCAAGGCACATGGGCTGGATGCGATCAACCTGCTCGGCATCTGCCAGGGCGGCGTGTTCTCGCTGTGCTACGCGGCGCTGAACCCGGACAAGGTCAAGAACCTGATCACGATGGTGACGCCGGTGGATTTCCACACCGACGACAACATGCTGTCGAACTGGAACCGCGAGATCGATGTCGACCTGCTGGTCGACACGCTGGGCAATATCCCGGCCGACATGATGAACCTGACCTACCTGATGCTGAAGCCATGGCGGCTGTTCGCACAGAAGTACGTGGGCATGGTCGACATCCTCGACGACAGGAAGGCGATGGAGGATTTCCTGCGCATGGAGAAGTGGATCTTCGATTCGCCCGACCAGGCCGGTGAAGCCTTCCGCGAATTCAGCAAGCAATTCTTCCAGGACAATGGCTTCGTCAAGGGCGGAGTGAAGGTCGGCGATGCCGACGTGCACCTTGGACTGGTCGAGATGCCGATCCTCAACATCTTCGCGGAACAGGACCACCTGGTGCCGCCGGATGCATCGCGTGCGCTGCGCGGGCTGGCCGGCACGGATGACTACACCGAGCTGTCGTTCAAGGGTGGCCACATCGGCATCTATGTCTCCTCGCGCGCGAAGCAGGTGCCCGAGACCATCCATGACTGGTTGGCCAAGCGTTCGCGCTGAGCGGCGCACCGGGCGCATCGCCATGCCGGAGTGGCTGCTGCGGACCTTGCAGGTACTGGGCATGGCGTGGAGCCTGCCGAACACCGCGCTTGGACTCATCGCTGGTGGTGTTTGCCTCGCGTGCGGCGCGCACGCTCATGTGAGCACGCGCGATCTTGCGATTGTCTTCCAGGGCGTGCCGTTCGGGCCGGGCGGGGCGCTGACATTGGGCAACGTGATCCTGCATACCGGCCAATCGCTCGATGAGCCCTGCCGGACCTACGCGCACCGGGCCGGCCATGGCGAGGAACCACGCATCCTGATCGCCGATCACGAGCGCGCGCATGTCTACCAATACATGGTGCTGGGGATCCTGTTCCTGCCGCTGTACGGGCTGTGCGGCGGAGTCAGCGTGCGCAACCGCTTCGAACGTGCGGCCGACCGCTATGCGTTGGATGGGGTCGATTGGTGGCCTTGGGCGAAAGGCGGGCGAGTCAAGCGCGCGTGATAATCGGGAGGGTTCCGACGAACGGTCGCGCGAACGGGCCTTATTTAGCCAATTCCTAACATCGGGTTTCGTAGCCTGCAGGGGTTGGAGAAAAACTTCGCGGCATCGCAAGAGCTCACGGAGAATCGCTCCGACCCCCAAGACCCGGTCCCCTCCGAACACGCCGTTCGCGAGACCGGGTCTTGCTCTTTCCGGCCCCCGGACAATCCACTGCAGCGCGACGTTGCCCAGGCAGGAGCCGGCGCGAACGTGCCGCATGACTGCTTGCATCCAGATGCGTAATATAGTGCGGTATATCGCGATCGCTTCCCGAGGGTTTCCGCGCCACCCATGCAGACGATGCGGCTGAAAACATGGCTGACAGCGACGTTGCTGGCGATGGCGTCCGGGTTGGCGCATGCGGGCGATGTCACGGTGTCGGCGGCGTCCAGCCTGACCAACGCCTTCAGGGACATCGCGCAGGCCTACGAGGCGACGCGTCCCGGCACCCGCGTGCTGCTGAACTTCGGGTCGTCCGGATCCCTGCTGCAGCAACTGGCCAAGGGCGCGCCGGTGGATGTGTTCGCCTCCGCCGACAGCGAAACCATGGACCTGGCCGTGGCGCAGCGGCTGGTCTCGGCCCGGGAACGGCGTGACTTCACGCGCAACCGGCTGGTGCTGGTCGTGCCGGGCGACAGCAAGCTGGCGATAACAGGGCTGCGCGATCTCGGCCAGCCCTCGGTTCGCCGGATCGCAATCGGCAATCCCGCCAGCGTGCCGGCCGGGCGCTACGCTCGCCACGCCCTGGACACGGCCAGGTTGCGGCCGATGCTGTCGGCCAAGCTCATCACCACCCAGAACGTCCGCCAGTCGCTGGACTACGTGGCGCGTGGCGAGGTGGATGCCGGCTTCGTGTATGCCACCGATGCCGTGATCATGCCGGGCAAGGTCAAGATCGCCTTCGAGGTGCCGCTGGATGTCGCGATCCTCTATCCGATCGCCCCCGTCGCCGACAGCGGGAATGCCGCCGAAGCCAGGCGCTTCATCGGCTATGTGATGTCGCCGGCGGGCCAGGCGATCCTCGCCGAGACACGGCTTCCGGAAGCCGTAGGCGGGCCGCGCGATGGAATCGGCATGGATGGCATTGGCGTTGTCGCTGAAGGTCGCCGGTTGGGCCACCGCGATCAACCTGGTGCTCGGCGTCGCGGTGGGTTACCTGCTGGCGCGCACGCGCTTCCCCGGGCGCGACCTGCTGGACACCGTGCTGACCTTGCCGCTGGTGATGCCGCCCACGGTGCTGGGCTACTACCTGCTGGTGCTCATCGGTCGCCGCGGGTGGCTTGGAAACTGGCTGCATGAGCAGTTCGGGATCAACCTGATCTTCACCTGGCAGGGCGCCGTGCTGGCCGCGACGATCGTCGCGTTTCCCCTGGTCTTCAAGCCGGCGCGTGCCGCGTTCGAGGCGGTGGATGGCCAGCTGGAGCAGGCCGCGCGGGTACTGGGCGTGTCGGAATTCTCGCTGTTCCTGCGGGTCACGCTGCCGCTGGCGTGGCGGGGCATCCTTGCCGGTTTGCTGCTCGGGTTTGCGCGCGCGATGGGTGAGTTCGGCGCCACGCTCATGGTCGCAGGCAGCATTCCGGGCAGGACGCAAACGCTTTCGGTCGCCGTCTACGAAGCCGTGCAGGCCGGCCAGGACCACACCGCGAACGTGCTGGTGTTGATCACCTCGGTGGTCTGCATCGCGATCCTGCTCGGTGCCGGCAAGCTGGCGCCCGGGCGGGTTGGCGGGCGATGAAGGGCATGCACGCCGATGCTGCTTGACCTCGACATCCGCAAGACCCTGCGCACCGGCAAGCGCAGCTTCCAGCTCGACGTGCGCCTGCAATCGGACAGTCGCCGCATCGTGCTGATGGGGCCATCCGGATCGGGCAAGAGCCTGACCCTGAAGGCGATTGCCGGCCTCATGCAGCCCGATGCCGGGCATGTGCGGGTGGAAGGCGAGACCCTGTTCGATGCAGCGGCGCGCATCGACCTGTCACCGCAGCGCGCGTCGCACCGGCTACGTCTTCCAGGACTACGCATTGTTCCCGCACCTGAGCGTGCGCCAGAACATCGCGTTCCCGCTGCTGAGCGGCTGGTTGAATCCCCGCCAGCGTGCGCAGTTCCCGGCGGTCGACTACTGGCTGGACACGTTGCAACTCACCCAGGTCGCCGAGCAACGCCCCGAGGCACTGTCAGGCGGCCAACGCCAGCGCACCGCGCTGGCCCGCGCACTGGTGGTCGAGCCACGCATGCTGTTGCTGGATGAGCCCTTCGCCGCCGTCGATCCGGTCCTGCGCGTGGACATGCGCAGCGAACTGGATGCCCTGCAACGCCGCCTGCAGGTGCCGATGCTGCTGATCACCCATGACCCCGACGATGCGCTTGCATTCGGCGAACACGTCTTCAGCGTGCAGGACGGGCGGGTCGTGGAAGAGGTGGTGCGGGCGCAGCCGTAACGCGCAACCGGGATGCAGGCGCGTGGTTGTCGGCTTGCGAAGAATCCCGCAACCCCGAATGCAGAAAACCCGGCCAATGGCCGGGCGTCTGTTGGTGCCGGAGGGGGGACTCGAACCCCCACGCTTTTAAGGGCGGCGGATTTTGAGTCCGCTGCGTCTACCGATTCCGCCACTCCGGCGCGGGACGCGAATTATAACCGAGCGCGAGGCTCAGGATGACAAGCGTCACGCGGCCTTGTCGGTCAACATTTCAGCACTTTCGCGAATGAACCATTCGCCGTCCTGCCGCTGGAACTTCGAGCAACAGGCCATTTCCGCCTTGTAGATGTGCAACGAGACCGCGACCGAATCAGGGCTGGTGTTGCAGATGGTGTGGTATTCGTGCGGCGGGATCAGGCTGCCGGCGCTGCCCGGGCCCGCATGCATGCCACCGGCGGCGCGGAAGCGGTAGCGCTCGCCGTCACGCTCCAGCATTTCGTACTGCACGATTTCAAGCTCGCCATCCCACACGCCTTCCACGCACCACAGGCCGGAATGGTCGTGCAGCGGTGTGCCCTGGCCGGGTCCCCAGGTCATGGCGACGACGCTGTAGCCATGCCCCGGGCTGCGGTAGAGCTCGCGGCGCGCGTAGTGGTCGACGATGGGATCGAACACGCAGGACGGCAATTGCACGTCCTGGTCGCGGATCATGTTGCACAGGGTGTTGCGCAGGGCCGCGGTGATGGCGTGTTCGTCACCGGCGACGACGGCGGCATCGATTGCGGCGATGAACTTCTCGCAACCGGGGAAATCGATGGGCATACAAGGGGTTTGCATGCCAGCCAGTCTACCAATCGCCATCAGCTCATGCCCGGATGGAATGGGATCAGCGCGTCGTGGCCGGCAGGCTGGCCAGGAACCCGCCGACCGCGGGTCCGAACCGCTCGAAATCCACCAGGAAGGCGTCGTGGCCCTGCGGTGAGTCCAGCGGCAGGAACTCGGCCTGGCGCCGCCGTGCGCGCAAGCCATCGGCGATTTCCTGCTGCTGTTGCAGCGGGAACAGGATGTCGGTGCGAACGCCGATCGCCAGTGTCCGTGCGATCTTGATGCCGGCCAGGCCCTGCAGCGGGCTGCCGCGGCAGCTTTCGCCGATGTCGAACCAGTCCATCGAACGACTCAGGTAGAGGTAGCAGTTCGGATCGAACTGGCGGACGAAACGCCGGGCATGGCCTTCGAGATAGCTTTCCACCTCGAATTCCAGGCCGAACGGATCCTCGTCGTCGCGGCGGTCAGAATCCAGCCGCACCCGGCCGAAGCGGCCATCCCATTCCAGCGCCGACCGATAGGTGATCACCCCCAGCTTGCGCGCCATGCGCATGCCGGATTCGGGGTAGTGGTCATCATCGTAGTCACCGCCATTCCACAACGGATCGAGGCGGATCGCCTCGCGCTGCAGCGAGCGGATCGCGATCGAGAACGGCAGCGCGCGTGCAGCGCCGGAGATGTTGATGTGACTGCCGGCGATGCCGGGGTAGCGCTGCAGGAAGGACAATGCGGTCATGCCGCCCATCGAGTTGCCGATCACGCAGGCCAGTCGTTCGATGCCGAGCCCCTGCAGCAGCGCGAAGGCGGCATCGGCGCCGTCTTCCACCGACAGCTCCGGGAAGTCGAGGCGATACAGCGAACCAGTCGCCGGGTTGATCGATGCCGGGCCGGTCGAACCCTTGCAACTGCCCAGTGAATTGACGCACACCACATGCCAGCGGTCGGTGTCGATCGGCTTGCCGGGGCCCGAGCATCGCCTCCCACCAGCCGGCCTGCGGGTTGCCGGCATTGGCAGCGGCATGCGCGCTCGGCGACAAGCCGGTCAGGATGCAGGATGGTGTTGTCGCCCGCGGCGTTGCGCTCGCCCCAGGTCTCGTAGGCCAGGCGCGCGCCGCGCAGGTCGCCGCCGCGTTTCATCGGGAACGGCGAGGGCAGCTCGAAAAATCGGGTGCCGGGCGGGATGAATTCGGTCATGGCGGCATTTTAGCGGGACGATGCCGCCCGCCAGTGCCTCACGCCGCCATTCGGTGCTCGTAATAAGGATGCCGCTTGTCATCGAAGATCGCCTGCATCGCCTTGGTGTCGCCATGGGGCGTCAGCCAGGCATCCAGGTGCACAGGCTTGATATTGATGATCGTGCGGTCGTGCCCTGCAGCGGCGACCTCGGGTTCGGGTTCATCAGTGATCGCAGCAAAGCTGTCGAGCGCCGGCTCGACACCCGTCGGATCCGTCCAGTGCGACCACAAACACGCAATCAGCATGTCTTCGCCGGTGCGCGGGTGGAATTGAATCTCGATGCTACCGCCGTTGCCGTCGTCCACGTTCTCGTAGAACACGCTGGCAATCATCAAGGCATGGGTATCGCCAAATTGATCGCGCCAGAAGCGCGTCAGGTTGTCGCGCCGCGCATTGTAGGTGCCGGACACCTGACCGCTCCTGGTGCGGTCGATGGATGCCGGCTTGCCCGCAGGCCGGCAGTGGTAGCGCATCGGCCGTACAACGCGCCCGCCGTTGTCGGCAACCATCACCGGCGCATACCAGTCGGGGAAGATCCGGTCGTCACGAACCGGGTCATGCTCGGTTCGCCTGGCATCGCCAATCCAGCGTTTCAGCTGCTTGATCTTGTTGCCCGCGATGCGCTGCTCGTTGAGCGCGGTCCTGGTCTGCTTGACCGCCAGCTTGCGTTCGGCATCGGCCAGTCGCTTGGCCTGCTTGAACAATGCCTGCTCGCTGGTTGTCACCAGCGCCGCATTGTAGGCGTCGATGTAATCCTTGATCTCGCGCTCGGCGGCGGTCTTTGGCGCCAGGAACGCCAGGTCCATGCCCTTTGGAATCTTGATCTTGCGGTCCTCACTGCGCGCCGCGTACAGCCGCACGAACGCATCAAGGTCAATGTCCGAGTTGTAGCTGCGGACATACGTCTTGTAGTCCGCCTTCACCAGCGCCGAGTAGCACATGCACGCACCTGTCGCCTGCCTTTGACGTTTTCGCATGCTACTGCGTGGGCGGTTTACGGCGCGTGGCCAGCAAATGCCCGTCGCCACCCTTCGCGCATCACCCCACTGGCAGTGCCGTGAAATCGTCCCGAAAGCAGCCCTGCAAGCGCGCCCACGCTGGTTCTGCGTGGTGCCGCTGCTGCGGGTGACTTCGGTGAAACCCAGGCCAGCTGCACCTGTCGAAACCTCTAGCACGAAGTCAAGCAAGAAAACAGTGACAAAAGACGCATTCTGGCGTTGACTTCGCTCAGGGCGCTGGATAAGGTCGATTCCGGAGTTTCCACTACATCTTGTGGTGCGATTCTCCAACAACCCACCACTAGTAGAGGTTTACATGCCCCAAGATCGTATTTCACTCACCCTCCCCGCTGCAAAGCTCACCGCCGTGGACAACGCCATCGTTGCCCTGGAGACCAACCTGGTCGAACTGATCGCCCTGGAAGCGAAGGAGCGGATGCGCCTGCCCAAGATGGGCGGCAAGTCCGAGGCCTTCTGCCGGCAGACGCTCAGTGTCATCGCCCAGAACCCGCAGATCATCAACCCCAGCCTGGGTCTGGCCAGCGCACAGGCGGACCTGGCCGCACTGGACGCCTTGCGTCCGCGTCGCCAACGCCTGCAGCGCCTGCTGGAACGCATGCAGGACACGGAAACCCTGCTGGGCAGCGACGTGCTTGTCACCGCGCTGGAGGGCTACGGTCTGCTCAAGGTGTCAGGGAAAAGCCAGGGCCTGGCGGGACTGCGGCAGGGCTTGAGCTCGCGCTTCAAGGGGCAGGGCCGCCGGACCCGCGCCGCCAACGACGAGGACGGTAACACCGGCGAAGTCGCCTGACCAAGCGGGGCCGTTTGGGGAGACGGTTACCAGCAGGGGAGTGAGGCACGTGATCGGGTCCGCAAGGGCCCGATCTTTTTTTGCTCGATGCAGGCGCATACGGCCGCCTTCGCATCGAGCTTTTAGCGCAGTGCGCGCCACAAAAAGCGCAGTGCACGGAGGCTGGCCGCTCAGTGCCGTTCACACATACAGGAGTGCACGCCCCAAAAAGCGCGGTGCACCGAGCCTGCTTGCGCGGTGCTGTCCACACATTGCTCAGTACATTCCTGCAAAGGCTCGGTGTACCGAGGTTGGTAGCGCAGTGCACTGCACACAGGGCTGCGTGCATAGCGCGGAAAGCTCACTGCACTTGTCCCGGGGCTAGGTCCACTTCGCTCCAAAACCGGGACGGAGGTAGTTAAGGCCACTTAACTACCTCCGTCCCGGTTTTGGCGTAGCGAGTGACAGCATTCCTGTCGGCCATAAAAATTGGCCACAACATGTCCATAACAACTGTCTTTGCGCATTTCGTGTAATTAAAACAATGCAGTACAAGACATGACAGCAACACTGTCACTCTTGGGCTGTATCCACGAATTCAATTCCATAGCAATCTACCCCCCGTGTGGTCAACAGGGAGGTTGGCCGTCTATTACGTATGAAAAAGCGCAGCGACATGGCGGCTAAAGTCTTCGCGAGGCCTCGTGAGTCATCGATGACCGATCGAGGTGCAGAGAATCATCGTGTTTGCCCGACAACAGTCCGTTTTGAGATGTAATCAGCACCTGATGCCTAGACTGCCTCGCACCATCAATGTGATCCCCCACCAATGCTTGATCCATACGCCCAGTCGCCTTGCATCCAGTGGGGAGTACGACGCTGACATGGCTATTACCGGATACAACAAACGCATGAATAGGCAGATTGATCGATGAAGTCGCGCATCAACATTGGAGTCATGGGCTCTCTGCTCGCGTTGCTAGCACTCTCCTTGCCCTGCAGTGTGGCGGCGGCGCAGGCCAACTCGACCTCCGATACGGAACCGCGCTGCACCCCAGCGGATGCTGGTTCCGGCTCCAAGCAAGCGCTTTCGAACTGTGGTCCGGACACCGCCGAGAGGGCCGTGCCCTATGCCCGCAAACCGCATTGATGACGGTGATTGAGCCGAAGGTAGAGGCTGATGCCACCAGCGTGTCCCCTATGGGTGATGACTACGACGCCGTTCCCGGGACGGTCACCTTCTCGGCCACTGACATTTCACTCCCGGGAAGTTTCGATATTCCAGTTAAACCGCGCCGCTGGGTGCCTTCGGATGACTACGACACCGGCGCACCGCCTGGCTGGGCATGGAACATTCCGCTCATCCGCGGCAACTACCTGGATGTCAATGATGGGCTGGATGCTTCACATCCAAAGGGTGACCTCGGAAACTTTCCTGGACAAGGCAGATGGCCAACCGGTCACCCAATCGAATTTTCGGATCGTCGACTGCATCGGCGCGCAGATTGTGCTAAAGCGCTTGGCGCACGAGCAGGTATGAATTGGACTACATCATGATAAGGAAGTCAGGAATGCGGGATCGAACTGGGTACATCGCTGCTATTTTGCTGATCGCTTCGGCATCTTCTGCGCAAGCGCAGGTCACGGTTCCAGATGAGTACGGTAAGCAGATCAAATACAGCAGTGCAGTTGGTACGCTGAGCGACGATCTTGCAGGCGACCACATCGACTTGAGTAGTGGCAGGCTGGAAATCATCCAGACCGATATCGACCTGCCTGGCAACAATGCCTTGCCTGTGCGGGTGGGACGCAGATTCCAGCCGGCCGACTATTACAACCAGGGGCACTTCGGCTTATGGACGATGGAAATTCCGAACGTGCACGGAACATTTGCGAAGCAGGTTTCGCATTGGACGGTAGTATCGACCGGGGGTAGCAGTGTTTACAATCGTTGCTCAAATTTTGATGTACCGCCCGATGTGCTGTCTCAGTACTCGTGGTGGTCACCGAGCGAATACTGGCACGGAAATTTTCTATACATGCCTGGTTCGGGTGATAGGGAATTGTTGTGGGCTAGCGGACATGTGCCAGCGGACGGGAAGGCCTATCCACTGACGACCAAGGAAGGCGATGCCGTGCGTTGCGTGCCATTGGCGGCCACCAGCGCTAGCGGTAGCCAAGGGGAAGGCTTTGAGGTGGTTACTTCGGCAGGCATGGTTTACACCCTCAACCAGATGGTCGTCCGCAACCAGTCAACGCTCAAGAAATCGACATATGGGCCTGTTTTCAGCCGTGCTACTGCCAGCAAACCTGCGCCAGTCCCGGACCCTACGCCCAATGCGGCAGCTGAACCCTTTATTCAGCGCGAAGAGGTGATCCTGTTTCCGACAAAGGTCGCGGACCGCTTTGGCAATACGGTAAATTACACGTGGAGTGCGACTAATCCTTGGCAGTTGTTGCAGATTGTTGCCAGCGATGGCCGCCATCTGGATTTCACCTACGTGGCCGCCGATAGTGATCGGGTAGCAGCTGTCAGCGACGGTACGCGCACGTGGACTTATTCGTATGGCAACGCTGACGATGTCACCACGCTGACGCTACCCGACGGCGGTGTGTGGACTTATCGCCTAAGGAACCTCCATGGGATGTCAATCAACGCGTTAGGTGCTCATTGCGGGACCCTTGGCGGCGCCAGCGCCAGAACGACGTATACCAGCGGAAATGGTACTAATAGCGGCAGTATTACCGCGCCGTCCGGCGCGACCGTAACTTACTCGCTCAGCAAACTGATGCTCGGACGCTCCTACGCGAGTTATGAGTGTCAAAGCGAGACTGGAAATATTGAAGATGCATACCCGCGTAACCCTTATCTGTTTACGACCGCGGGGGTCATCAGCAAGACCATTACCGGCCCAGGTATTCCAACATCGGGATTGACCTGGAATTATTCTTACGGGCCAACAAACAATTGCTGGGACGGCCCAAGTTGGGCCGAAGGCGTTCAATGCACCACCTCATCCGCGATCACGCGGTTGGTCAATGTGACAGACCCGAACGGCAACGTGACGCTTTACACCTTCGGTAATCGATTCAATATAGACGAAGGGCTGCTGCTGAAAACAGATTACGGCTGGAATGGCACAACCGCGCAGCGCACCACCGCAATCACCTACGCGGCCGCCGATGCGGCACCGTATGCGCCATACGGCGGTGGGAGTATCCGTCTGAATGGCGATTTGGAAATAACCAGCCATATTCGACCACAGCGCCAAATCACGACTACCCAACAAGGCCGCACGTTCACATGGAAAGTGGAAACAGGCTGTAGTGGTTTTCCATATTGCTTCGACGCCTTCGGGCGCCCCATCAAAGTCACCAAGTCGAGCTCGCCGTGAGGACCGCCGCCATGAAGACGACCCTCCTCGCCCGCGCACTCCTTGCGACTGGACTGCTGGCCTCTGGCCTGGTCTCGGCGCAGAGCTACAGCCGCACCGAGACGATCACCTACGCCGACAACACGACGAAGTGGGTGCTGGGCCAGACGGCCTCGGTGACATGCACCGCCGCGATCCCGGCCAGCACAAGCTGCGACGGCAACGATGTGATGTCGCAGACCGGCTACGACGCCACCTATGCATTGCCGTTGACCTTCACCGCCTTCGGCAAGCTGCAGCAGACGGCGACCTACGACACCACCTCGTCGGTTGCGGCAGGCCTGCGCGGCACCCTGAAGACGGTCAAGGACGGCAACAACAAGACCACGACGTTCAGCAACTGGAAGCGCGGCATTCCACAGTCGATTGGCTATGCCGACAGCACCGCGCAGTCGGCTGTGGTCGATGACAACGGCTGGCTGAGCTCGGTGACCGACGAAAACGGCTATCAGAACTGCTACGGCTACGACGCGATGGGGCGCCTGACCCGGATCGAGTATCCGCAGGACGCCACCGGCGGTTGCGACACGGGCGAGGTGAACTGGAACAAGCTCAACCGCAGCTTCGTGCCGGTCGCCAGCACCGAATACGGCATCCCCGCCGGCCACTGGCGCGAGACAACAACCACCGGCAATGCCACCAAGATCACCTACTACGATGGCATGTGGCGCCCGTTGCTGGTGCGCGAGTACGACGCCAGCAACATCAGCGGCACCGAGCGCTTCACCAAGGCGGCCTACGATGCCGAGGGGCGCACGACGTTCGCGTCCTATCCGTCCACCACCAGCACGCCCACGACCGGTGTGTGGACCGATTACGACGCACTTGGGCGGGTGACCTCGGTCTCGCAGGACAGCGAACTGGGGCTGCTGACCAGCCTGACAACCTACAACACCGGCTTCACGACCACGGTCACCAACCCGCGCGGGCAGTCCGCCACCACCAGCTACATGACCTTTGACCAGCCCAGCACGGACTGGCCAGTGAGTATCCTCGCGCCGGAGAGCGCCACCACCACGATCGGCCGCGATCCCTACGGCAAGCCGACCTCGCTGGTGCGCAGCGGTGGCGGCGCCAGCGCCACCCGCAGCTATACCTACAACGGCTACCAGGAACTGTGCCGCAGCGTGGAACCGGAGACCGGCGCCACCCTGTTCGGCTACGACGCCGCGGGTAACCTGTCCTGGTCTGCGGCGGGCCTTGCCAGCACTACCGCCTGTAGTGCCACCGGCACTGGTACCACGATCACCAATCGCAAGGTCAGCCGCACCTACGACGCCCGCAACCGCCTCACCGACCTGACCTTCCCGACCAGCAACAGCAACGGCAACCAGCACTGGACCTACACCCCGGATGGCCTGCCCAGCCTGGTCACGACCCTCAACAAGGAAGGCGCGACCAGCAATACCGTCACCAATGCCTACACCTACAACAAGCGCCGCCTGCTGACCGGCGAGAGCATGGTGCCGGACACGGTGCAGACCGGCTGGGGCGTGGGCTATGGCTACAACAGCCTGGGCCAGGTGACATCGGAAACCACGCCCGCCAGCGTCAGCGTGAACTACACGGTCAACGCCCTGGGCCAGGTCAGCCAGGTCACCACCAGTTCCGATGGCGGCGCGGCCAGCACCATTGTCAGCGGGGCCAGCTATTACCCCAATGGCGCGGTCAAGCAGTTCAGCTACGGCAACGGCATCGTCCACACGATGACCCAGAACGCCCGCCAGCTGCCCAGCAAAAGCACGGACTGCACCCTGGCCGGGACCTGTGCGGTGGCCAACCGCAGGCTGGACCTGGGTTACAGCTTCGATGCGAACGGCAATGTCGCAAGCATCACCGACGGCACCACCGCCGGCCGGCAGACAAGGACGATGGGCTACGACAACCTGGACCGGCTGACCAGCACCACCTCGCCGATGTTCGGCACCGCCAGCTATGCCTATGACGCGCTGGACAACCTCAAGCAGGTCAATGTCAGCGGCGGCACCCAGGCCCGCAACCACTACTACTGCTACAACACCACCAACCAGCTGAGCTTCGTGCGCACGGGTTCCAACTGTTCCTCCAGCCCGGCGGTCACCACCCTGGGCTATGACGTGCAGGGCAACCTGAGCAACAAGAACGGCACGGGCTACACGTTCGACTTCGGCAACCGCCTGCGCACCACGGCAAGCCTGACCTATCGCTACGACGCCGACGGCCGCCGGGTGCGGCACAACGCCGCCGGTGACACCCAGCTCAAGTACAGCTACTACGCCAAGGACGGGCGGGTGGTGTGGCAGCGTGATGAGCCCGGCAGCAAGCGCATCAGCAACATATACTTCGCCGGCAGCCTGGTGGCCGAATACGTCCGCCCGATCGGCAGCACCGCGGTCACCATCAGCTACCTGCACACCGATGCGCTGGGCAGCCCGATTGCCAAGACCAATGCCAGCAAGACGGTGATCGAGACAAGTGAATACGAGCCATACGGCAAGCTGCTGAACCGTGCAAACGACGACCGGGCGGGGTATACCGGGCATGTGATGGATAGCGCGTCTGGGCTGACTTATATGCAGCAGCGCTATTATGATCCCGGCATTGGGAGGTTCCTGTCAGTGGATCCGGTGACGGCGAACTCAGTCAATGGAAGCAACTTCAATCGCTATTGGTATGCCAATAACAACCCCTACCGATTTACCGATCCGGATGGGCGGCAGTCTGTTGGCGAAATGATCGACAGCGGTGCGCAGGGGTGTGGCGCTGTCAGTTGTGCAGGATGGGCAGCACTCAAAGCTGGTTGGGAAGTATTTGGGTTCGAGGGCGTGAGTCAGATTGCCGATAAAGGCGCTGCGGCAGGCAAGGGAAATGGAGCGATTGCCATATTGGAAGTCGTTACTTTGGGGAAAGGTGGACCCATAGTTAAAGGAGGCGAAAAGTTGGCGGAAGGTGGCGCCAAGCTGGCCTTAAAGATGGGGGAGCATGCTGTTGAACAAGCGACGGCACGAGGCGTGAAAGCTTCTCAAATCATCGACGCTGCACGAAATCCACTCAAAATTACTGAGACAAAGATCGATGCCCTTGGTCGGCCCAGTCAAAAGCTCATAGGCGGGAAAGCCACCATTGCGGTTAATCCAGAAATAGGAAAGATCACTACCGTTCATCCGACATCATCAAAGCTTGCCGAGAAATTGCTGCGAGAGAATCAATGAGACTAGCGCTCACTCCAGTTGAATCTGATCTTTTGCTTAGCAGCCCAGAGACAGGTGGATTGGCTTCAGCGATCCTTGTTGCTGGTGATGAACCGGCGCTCGAAGGAACCGCTGATCAGTTTGATGAATTGAGGGAGAAGGTTTCCGATGTGCTCTTGCGGGTAGGTTTTGATGAAAATTACATGCCAACGAGCGATGGCATGGTCTTAGAAGGGCTTATAGATAAGCTATTCGTCTCATAGAAAAATCTAGCAATAACGGGGTCAGGTTTAGCAATAACGGGGTCAGGTTCACTTCCTGATCGCCCATAACGCACAAGGCCCGCATTGCTGCGGGCCTTGTTGTTTGTGGTGCTGGTGATTGGCTTAGCGCGTTGCGCGCTTCTTCTCGCTCGATCCCGCCGGCTGCTGCATGCGCAGCTGCGACTGCTTGGCCTGGTGTTTGAGGATCAAGCCTTCCAGCACCGCTTGCGCGGTCTGACGTTCTTCGTCATCGAACTGCTGCAACGCCTCGAACTGCAAACGCAGGGTGTCGCTGGGGCCGCGTTCGTCTTCATCGAACACCAGTTCGTCCAGCGATACATGCAATGCCTTGGCCAATTTGATCAGGGCTTCCAAGGTCGGTTGAGCCGACCCCGCCTCGTAGCGGCGCACCTGGTTCACATGCACCCCGGCCGCATCGGCCAGTTGCTGTTGTGTCTGATCGGCTGCCTTGCGTATCTGGATCAGGCGTGCGGGGAAGTACATGGGCAAGGGCCACAGGTTGAGCGATGTCGTCACCGTAGGACTCCTCTCGGATTGGGTTTGACGAAAATACCCGATAAGGTGTAAAAAGAAAACACCATAAGGGTATTGACAGCTTTTGCACCGGAGGCAGCCCATGCACGCATCACACCCCACAACCACTCCCGCGCTGTCTCCAGTCTTGCCCGCCGCAGATGGCATCGAGGTCGTCAACGAGGACGATGTGCGGTTCCATCGGGGCTCGCGCAGCTATCGCGTACGTGGTCTGGCGCGGTGTTTGTCGGCCGAGGCATTGAAGGTGACATTGCGGCTCAGTGCTGGCGAACGCCTGCACCTGGACACGCTCGATCTGTATCAGGCGCGGCAACGGGCGATGTTCGTCAAAGCCGCTGCGGTTGAACTGGGCGTATCCGAGTCGGTCATTACCGGCGACCTGTCGGCGCTGGTGCTGGCGTTGGAGCCGCTGCAAGAACAGGCAATCCGAGGCGCATTGCAACCGGATGCATCGAGCGATGCGCCCGTGTTGAGTGAGGCCGAGGAAGCGGCCGGACTGGCGCTGCTGCGCGACCCGCAGTTAGCCGAACGCATCGCGGCCGATGTGGAAGCCATTGGCGTGGTCGGCGAAGGCACGAACGCGCTGGTTGGCTATCTGGCAATGGTGTCGCGGTTGCTCGACAAGCCGCTGGCGATCCTGATCCAGTCCACGAGTGCGGCGGGCAAATCGACCTTGATGGATGGCCTGTTGTCCCTGATGCCGGAACCCGAGCGCGTTCACTACTCGGCGATGACCGGGCAATCGTTGTTCTACATCGGTGAAGGCGACTTGCGGCACAAGATCCTCGCCATTGCCGAGGAAGAAGGCGTGCGACAAGCGGCGTATGCGTTGAAGCTGCTGCAGTCGCAAGGCGAGCTCACGATTGCCTCGACCGGAAAAGATCCTGCAACCGGCAAACTGGTCACGTCCGAATACCGCGTGGAAGGCCCGGTGATGTTGTGCCTGACGACGACCGCGATCGACATCGACGAAGAATTGCTCAATCGCTGCCTCGTCCTCACCATCAACGAGACCGCCGAGCAGACGGCTGCGATCCAGCAGCGGCAGCGGCAGGCGCGCACCTTGCAGGGCTTGCAGGCGAAGGTGCGCAGCGATCATGTGTTGAGCGCACACCGCGCCGCGCAGACGTTGCTGCGGCCGTTGGCTGTGGTGAACCCGTTCGCCGAATCGCTGACCTTTGCGAGTGATCGCGTGCGGCTGCGCCGGGATCACGTGAAGTACCTGGCATTGATTGATGCCATCGCCTTGTTGCACCAACACCAGCGGCCTGTGCAGACCATCGAGGTCGATGGCGCGGCCGTCGAATACATCGAGGTCACCCAAGCCGATATCGCGCTGGCCAACCGGCTTGCGCATGCGGTGCTCGGTCGCTCGCTCGATGAGTTGCCACCACAGACGCGGCGCGTGTTGTCCGCACTGGATGGTTGGGTGAGTGAGCAGATCGCCGGCAGTGATACGCCACGTGGCGACGTGCACTTTACCCGGCGCACGGTGCGCGCTCACTTGGGGCTGAGCGACACGCAGCTACGTGTGCACCTGGATCGGCTGGTGCAGCTGGAATACGTGCGGATGCACAGCGGCCAGAACGGCAGCTTGTACACCTACAGCCTGGCGTTCGATGGCCACAACGCGAGCGATGCCCCGCAGCTGATGGGCTTGGCCGACGCCGAAATCGCGCCGACCTTGCGGGGTAAAACAGCGACCTTGCGGGGTCAGACCCTCGACCTTGCGGGGACCTTGCGGCCACCTCGCGGGCACCTCGCGGCCACCTCGCGGGGTGTTGAAACCACCCGCAAACCCAAGCAGGACAAGGCTCCCAGCGTTCCGGCTGCGGTTGTTGCCCAAAAACCACGTAGCAGGAAGCTCAATGGCCATGCCCATGGCGAGCACTGAGCGTGGCCGGCAAGCGCACCGAACGGCTGGCGGCGCTGCTGGCGCCGAGCCCACCGGACTGCATTGGCGGCGTGGATCCGCCGTTACCTCACGCACCTGGAGACCCAGCATCGCAGCGTGGCCGATCAGCGAACGCGCAGGAGCCGGCTGGCGCAGTTCCACGGCTGGTGCGCCGAGCGCGACATCGTGCAGCCGCAGGCGGTCACCCACGCGCATCTGGAGCGGTTCCAGCGCCACTTGTTCCTGTATCGCAAGGCCAACGGCGCACCGATGGCGGTCAATGGCCAGCGCGTCGCCTTGTTCACGGTCGAAATGTTCTTCCGCTGGCTGGTGCGGCAACGCGTGCGTGGCATCGAATCCGGCCGCCGATCTGGAATTGCCCCGTCGCACCGACGATCTCCGCGAGCCGTTGACCCTCGCCGAAATGGAAACCGTCCTTGCGCTGCCCGACATCGAGCAACCCGAAGGCCTGCGGGATCGGGCATGTCTGGAACTGTTCTACGCGACCGGCATCAGGCGTATGGAGCTCGCGAACCTGCACCGCTCTGACCTGGACCGCACACGCGGCACGCTGCATGTGCGGCTGGGAAGGGCAAGAAGGATCGGTTCGTGCCCATTGGCGAGCGGGCCTTGGCATGGGTGACGAAGTACGAGCGGGAGGCCAGGCCGCTGCTGTTGAGCGACCCGACCGAGAAGCATTTGTTCCTGAATCAATACGGACAACCCCTGTCTCCTGATGGGTTGAGTTGGCGTGTGCGCGATTACTTCAAGCAGGCCGGCATCGACAAGCGCGGGGCGTGTCACCTGTTCCGGCACACGATGGCCACCGCCATGCTCGACAACGGCGCGGACATCCGCCACGTGCAGGAGATCCTCGGGCACGGGCAGATCACCAGCACGCAGCGCTACACGCACGTGTCGATCGCGCGGCTGCAGGCGGTCCACGCGGCGACGCATCCGGCCGCGAAGCTCCTCCGCGATCTCGACCGCCACCCGGCGGGTCGGCTTAACGCTCCGCGTTCAAGCCGAACCCGCTTCGCTGCGTCGAGCAATGTCGTGACCGGATGCAAAGATCAAAGGCAGCATCGCGGTGCTCCGAACACCCCGCTGCGGGCCATCCATGGCCCGCCACCGCAGGCCACGCCGCCCCACACCGCTGCGCGGTGCGCAGTCCCAACATAACGTCGGATTATGCAAACCGCCGCGCTGTCACGGCGCTTGCAAACATCTCCGCATCAAGAGCCGATGCGGCGCAAGCGCCGCGCCAGCACGTCGCCTCGCATAATCAACATTGATGTTGTCCGGGCTGCGGCGCTTGCAGCGCCGAGGCAACGTGGCCCGAGGCCGCATGGGCGACCCGCGCACATCCATGTGCGCGCTGCTTCGTCCACCTGCATCGGTTGCGCGTGGACCAGGTGCAACGTCTTCGGTCAGATCACCGCCACGCGCTTGCACGCGTGCGGTGCACGCCTACAAAGCATGTGCGCGCATCGCGCCCACGCCTGGCGCTTGCCGTCCGCAGGCGGCGCGGCTTAACGCTGCGCGTTCAAGCCGACGCCGCTTCATTGCCGCAGTGGTTGCAACAAAAGCGGTCTGCAACGAGGCCGTGTCGTGGCCCGAACCTCACCGCAGCGAGCAAGTGTGCTGGGCTCCGGCGCGATCGCGAGGGAAAGCGTCACCGTCGGGGCGCTGCCCCGACACCCCGTCGCGGCCCCGATCCTTCCTCCTGCTAACCCGTTGTCGCCGGAGCCGACACACGATCCCGGCTGAAGCCGAACCAGATAAATGGGACGCGGCGGCTTGCTCGCTGATCGGGAGGCCTGTTCCAGGCAGACCTATGAAGCTCGACGGAAACGGCTTATGCGCTTGACGTGCGAGCCCGCGCGGGCGAAAAAGCGCATCAAGGGATTTTTTGAGGATTGTCGGACCCGTGTCAGGGCTGCTCGCACTCGCAAAGCCGCGCCGCATCAAGGCCTCGCACCGTCGGCGGGGCAGAGTCGCGTCGGGTCCGATTGTTCAGCGCTATTACGATCCGCAGATTGGACGCTTCCTCTCCGTTGATCCGATAACAGCGGATGCGGCAGGTGGGACGAACTTCAATCGGTATTGGTATGGGAATAACAATCCGTATCGATTTAGTGATCCCGATGGACGGCAGACAAGAAGAATTGATGAGGATGATTCAGACGAAGATAAAGCGAAGGCCTTGGCAGAAAGGGATCGCACTTCTTCCGCTGGAGGCTTGGGTCAGCACTCAGGCATGGACGTTGTTTGGGCGGGAGTCGAGAGCGCCACAGGTGGCTGGACGCCCTCACAAGGAAGTGTTGATTTTTGGGGAGGTGCTGGCGACATGCTTTCCTTTGGTGGAAGTAAGTGGGTCCGTGAAAATGGTGGATTTGACTCTGTCGACTACGACTCTGGCGCTTACATGTCCGGTGAAGTTACAGGCGCCGTATTTGGCCTTGCTGCAGGTGGCGTAGGTGGTTTGAGCGGTGGAGCAAGAACAGTTTTCTGGTCAGGGGCCGGGAACATGGAGCGGGCGGCAAGCATGGGTATTTCATTGGAGCGAACCCCGATCGGCGCGCTTATGAATCGTTACGCAAGTCGTATGCCATCCTGGGCCTGGAAGGGCGCATCCGCAATTTTCTCAGCTAATGCGCGTGGGCAAGCGATCAAAGTTGGGCTCTTCGAGGGAAGAGTATGGTCGTCCGTCGAGAAACCTATTCTTCAATGGCGGGGAATACCGTTCACTGTAGTGCCTTAATTGAGACGACAAAAATGCCAGCGAAATCTATATGTTTTGAGAATGGTGTGGTGATTACGACACAGGATAAAGAAACCATCAGATATGAAGACGGGGAAAAAGAGGCATTGGTTTGGGTGGATCACGAGTCCGGATTCTTCAAGCGCGGTCGGATCATCAGATTGAGCTCGCTGCAGCACTGGAAGAAATTGTCATCCCAAGATCAATCAAAAATTTCTGACGAAGATCGACGAAAAATTATTGAGATGATCACTCGTTACCTTCATGGGGTGCCTGTACATGTGGAGGATGACCGCTAGTGGCAATCGAAATAGCGAGGTCACAGCATAGGTGCCGGAAAATGGGGTCAGGTACATTTATCGCTGACCCATAACGCATAAGGCCCGCATTGCTGCGGGCCTTGTTGTTTGTAGTGCTGGTGATTGGCTTAGCGCGTTGCGCGCTTCTTCTCGCTCGATCCCGCTGGCTGCTGCATGCGCAGCTGCGACTGCTTGGCCTGGTGCTTGAGGATCAAGCCTTCCAGCACCGCTTGTGCGGTCTGGCGTTCTTCGTCGTCGAACTGCTGCAACGCCTCGAACTGCAGGCGCAGCGTGTCGCCGGGGCCGCGTTCGTCTTCATCGAATAACAGCGTGTCGGCGCTGACCGCCAGCGCGAGCGACAGCTTGCGGATCATGTCCAGCGTGGGCTGGGCTTCGCCCTTCTCGTAACGCTGCACTTGGGTGATGTGGATGCCCGCCAGATCGGCCAGCGCCTGTTGCGTCAGCTTCTTGGCCTTGCGGTGCTGGAGGAGGCGCTGCGGGAAATCCATGAGGGCATCGGCAAGTTGTGGGTGCGAGGCGATCATCGCTGCTCCTATCCGGTTGGCTGTTGGAAATACATCCTAAAGGATGTTATAAAAACATCCAATCGGCATATTGACAGCTTTTTAGCTAGGAGCGGATTGGATGGCTACGCACGCGAACCCGCAGGAACCGGCTCTGTCCGTTCCGTTGTTACCCGCTGCAGGCAATGGCATCGAAGTCGTCAGCGAGGACGACGTGCGGTTCCAGCGTGGCCCGCGCAGCTACCGCGTGCGCGGGCTGGCCCGGTGTTTGTCGGCCGAGGCGTTGAAGGTGACGCTGCGGCTCAGTGCCGGCGAGCGTTTGCACCTGGACACGCTCGATCTGTATCAGGCGCGGCAGCGGGCCACATTCGTCAAAGCCGCCGCGCTGGAACTGGGCGTGTCCGAGGCCACCATTGCCGGCGATCTGTCGGCGCTGGTGCTGGCCTTGGAGCCGCTGCAAGAACAGGCGATCCGAGGCGCGTTGCAGCCGGACACGGCGTCGGAAGTGGTGGTGTTGAGTGAAGCCGAGGAAGCGGTCGGGCTGGCGCTGCTGCGCGACCCGCAGTTGGCCGAACGCATCGTGTCGGATGTGGAAGCCATTGGCGTCGTGGGTGAAGGCACGAACGCGCTGGTGGGCTATCTGGCGATGGTGTCGCGGTTGCTCGACAAGCCGCTGGCGATCCTGATCCAGAGCACCAGCGCCGCCGGCAAATCCACGCTGATGGACGGCCTGTTATCCCTGATGCCGGAACCCGAGCGGGTTCACTACTCGGCAATGACCGGCCAATCGTTGTTCTACATCGGCGAGGGCGACTTGCGGCACAAGATCCTGGCGATTGCCGAAGAGGAAGGCGTGCGGCAAGCCGCCTATGCGTTGAAGCTGCTGCAGTCGCAAGGCGAGCTCACCATTGCATCGACCGGCAAAGACCCGGCCACGGGGAAGCTGGTCACGTCCGAATATCGCGTCGAAGGCCCGGTGATGTTGTGCCTGACCACCACGGCCATCGACATCGACGAAGAATTGCTCAATCGCTGCCTCGTGCTGACGATCAACGAAACCGCCGAACAAACGGCGGCGATCCAGCAGCGCCAGCGGCAGGCGCGCACCTTGCAAGGCTTGCAAGCAAAGGTGCGCAGCGATCATGTGTTGAGCGCACACCGCGCCGCACAGACGTTGTTGCGACCGCTCGCGGTGGTGAATCCGTTTGCCGAGTCGCTGACCTTTGCGAGTGATCGCGTGCGGCTGCGCCGTGATCACGTGAAGTACCTGGCGCTGATCGACGCCATCGCGCTGTTGCACCAGCACCAACGCAAGGTCGAAAGCATCGAAGTCGATGGCGCTGCCGTCGAGTACATCGAAGTCACGCAGGCCGACATCGCGCTGGCCAACCGGCTTGCGCATGCCGTGCTGGGCCGCTCGCTCGATGAGTTGCCGCCGCAGACGCGTCGCGTGTTGTCCGCACTGGATGTGTGGGTGAGTGAGCAGATCGCCGGCAGCGATACGCCACGTGGCGATGTGCGCTTTACCCGCCGCACGGTGCGCACCCACTTGGGCCTGAGCGATACGCAATTGCGGGTGCACTTGGATCGACTGGTGCAGCTGGAATACGTGCGGCTGCACAGCGGCCAGAACGGCAGCTTGTACACCTACAGCCTGGCGTTCGATGGCCAGAACAACAGCGATGCCCCGCAGCTGATGGGCTTGGCCAACACCGAAACCGCGCCGACCTTGCGGGGTAAAACAGCGACCTTGCGGGGTCAGACCCTCGACCTTGCGGGGACCTTGCGGCCACCTCACGGGTACCTTGCGGGTACCTCGCGGGGTGCCTCAATCCCCCGCAAACCCACGCAGGACAAGGCTCCCAGCGTTCCGGCTGCGGTTGTGGCTCAAAAACCACGTAGCAGGAAGCTCAATGGTCATGCGCATGGCGAGCACTGACCGTGGCCGGCAAGCGCACCGAACGGCTGGCGGCACTCTTGGCCCCGAGCCCGCCGGACTCGTTGGCGTCGTGGATCCGCCGTTACCTCACGTACCTGGAGACCCAGCATCGCAGCGTGGCCGATCAGAGAACGCGCAGGAGCCGGCTGGCGCAGTTCCACAGCTGGTGTGCCGAGCGCGACATCGTGCAGCCGCAGGCGGTCACCCACGCGCATCTGGAGCGGTTCCAGCGCCATCTGTTCCTGTATCGCAAAGCCAACGGGGCACCGATGGCGGTCAATGGCCAGCGCGTTGCCTTGTTCACCGTCGAAATGTTCTTCCGCTGGCTGGTGCGGCAGCGCGTGCTGGCATCGAACCCGGCGGCCGATCTGGAATTGCCCCGCCGCACCGACGATCTCCGCGAGCCGCTCACCCTCGCCGAAATGGAAACCGTCCTCGCGCTGCCCGACATCGAGACCCCGGACGGTTTGCGAGATCGCGCGTGCCTGGAATTGTTCTACGCGACCGGCATCCGGCGCATGGAGCTGGCCAACCTGCACCGGTCTGACCTGGACCGTACGCGCGGCACGCTGCATGTGCGGCTCGGGAAGGGCAAGAAGGATCGGTTCGTGCCCATTGGCGAGCGGGCCTTGGCATGGGTCACGAAGTACGAGCGGGAGGCCAGGCCGCTGCTGTTGAGCGACCCGACCGAGAAGCATTTGTTCCTCAATCAATACGGACAACCCCTGTCTCCTGATGGGTTGAGTTGGCGTGTGCGCGATTACTTCAAGCAAGCCGGTATCGCCAAGCGCGGGGCGTGCCACTTGTTCCGGCACACGATGGCGACCGCCATGCTCGACAACGGCGCGGACATCCGCCATGTGCAAGAGATCCTGGGACACGGGCAGATCACCAGCACGCAGCGCTACACGCATGTGTCGATCGCGCGGCTGCATGCGGTGCACGCGGCCACGCACCCGGCCGCGAAACTGCTCCGCGATCCCGACCGCGACCCGTGCGGGTCGGCTTAACGCTCCGCGTTCAAGCCGAACCCGCTTCGCTGCGTCGAGTCGCGTCGTGACCGGACACAAGATCAAAGGCGGCATCGCGGTGCTACGACTTCCCCGCTGCGGGCCATCCATGGCCCGCCGTCGCAGGCCACGCCGCCCCACACCGCTGCGCGGTGCGCAGTCCCAACATAACGTCGGATTATGCAAACCGCCGGTCTGTCACGGCGCTTGCAAACACCTCCGCATCAAGAGCCGATGCGGCGCAAGCGCCGCGCCAGCCCGTCGCTTCGCATAATCTTCGTTGATGTTGTCCGGGCTGCCGGCGCTGACGCGCCGGGGCCGCGTGGCCCAACCATCGTGGTGCTCCGGCGCGCACATCCCTGTGCGCGCACCTTCGGCCACTGTGCCGCGTTGCGCGTGGATCGGCTTCATCGCTTCGGCTCGTCTTCCGCCACGCGCTTGCACGCGTGCTGCGCACGCCTGCAACGCCACGTGCGCGCTACGCGCCCATGCAAGAGCGCTCGCACGCCCGCCTGCACGAGGCGGCACGGCTTAACCGCTGCGCGGTTCAAGCCGACGCCGCTTCATTGCCGCAATGGTTGCAGCAAGAAGCGGTCAGCAACGAGGCCGTGTCGCGGCCCGAGCATCACCGAAGCGAGCGCGTGTGCTGGCTCCGGCGAGACCACGAACAAGCGTCACCGTCGGGGCGCTGCCCCGACACCCCGTCGCCGCTTCGACCCTTCTTCCTGCTGACCTTTGATCTGCTCGGAGCCGAGCAACGATCCCGGCTGAAGCCGAACCGGATAACCGGGGCGCCGGGCACTGCTTGCCCGATCGGTCGCCCTGTTCCAGGCAGACCTATGAAGCTACAACGAAGCGGCTTATCGGCTTGACGTTGCGACGTTGACCGCCGAAAGTCGCATCAAGGGATTTTTTAGGAACCGCCGAACCCGTGTCAGGGCTGCTCGCACTCGCAAAGCCGCGCCGCATCAAGGCCTCGCACCGTCGGCGGGGCAAAGTCGCGTCGGGTCCGATTGTTCAGCGCTATTACGATCCCGGCATCGGAAGGTTCCTCTCCGTGGATCCGGTGACGGCGTATAGCAATCCTGTTGGCTCGTTCAATCGCTACAAGTACGCCAACAATAATCCGTATCGCTTCACTGACCCGGATGGGCGAAAGGAAAAGCCGTTCGATCCGATTAAAGAACGTGCGCCGCTTGATCAGCAGTCTCGCTACCGTGAAACCAAGGTTTGGCCTGTACCTGGTCACAGGGAGATCAATAAGGCGGACAAGAAAGGAGAGGGCAAGGGTGAGTTCGGCACGCCACGCAATACGGCGAAGGGCCGGTCGACGCATTCCGGCGAAGATATCCAAGCCCCCCAAGGCGCAAGGGTTGTCTCTACGGAAGATGGTGTTGTGGCAAATATCCAACCAAACCCAAGCGCGACGTACGGGAATCAGGTTGTGGTCCAACACGGCGAAGGTCGCTTCACGCAGTACGCACACCTTCAATCGTCATCTGTAAAGCCTGGGCAAGATGTGGTTGCTGGCCAAGAAATCGGTGCGGTTGGCAGAACCGGTAATACGCCAGCCTTGGGTGATACACATCTTCACTTCGAACTACGTGGCAGCTCCGCACCTCGCTCGGCTGGAGGAACTGTGAGTGACCCAGAGCCATACTTGCGGGACGCAGAATGAAAGCACTCAGAATCGTCTTCATGGCCGCTACGGCTGTCTTGATCACTTCTTGCGCTCTCGCAAGAGAGTCTCGTTCAATCTTTGACATCGGGCCTGTTGCCATCGGCGATGCACCGGCCGAGGCTTCGCACCTTGAATCCAGCGATTGTGTGCGAACTGGGAGCGCCGCTTTTCAGGATTGCACTGCTGTTAGCGATGAAGGGTTGCGCTACGTATTCTTAGGCGGCGTGCTTGCCAAGATTACCGCGATGAAAGGAGAGGTCGCGGGCTCCGTTCAATTCCCGGCGGCGGTGAAGTTGAATGATCGACTTGACGACGTGCTGAGGGAGATTGAGCGCAATTTTGGGGTCAAATTAAGCTGCGCGGATCAGGCGAAAAAGAAAGTATGCGCATCAGATTTCGTATTCCGCTCCAGTGCGGGTGTGCTCTATTCATTGGAGCTAAGTGGAGACGAGAATGGTCATTTGGTGGAAGTTGTAGCGCGAACTGATTATTGAGAACCGACAGTAACGGCTCTAGATTCACTTCCTGATCGCCCAGGACGCACAAGGCCCGCATCGCTGCGGGCCTTGTTGTATGCGGTGCTGTGATGCGCCGAAAAACCGGGACGGAGGTAGTTAATTCGACTTAACCCCCTCCGTCCCGGTTTTGACAGTCCCGGTTTTGACAGGTCTCCCATTGGCGCGAACGGCCGCATGGTGGCCCAGGGTCTTTTCAACCATCAGCTGGAAGCGTGGATTGCCGAAGGCGCGTTCCTGCGAGATGTAGCGGCGGATATTGGCCAGTTCCTCGTCATCGACGGCTTCCTTCAGCCAGGCGCGGTGCCATGCGCTTCGTTCCTCGTCGGTTCTACCCGTAGCAAGGGCTAGTGGGTGTCGCGTGAGCAACCGATCTTGTGCTCCGAGGTGCCCGTGCACGCTGGACCAGCGATACGCATCGGGTGCATCCACCATCGCCGCCCGTATCGGGTTCAGTTCGATGTAGCGGATGACCTGCAACAGATGGCGATCGCTTTGCACCAGGCATGACTTGAACCGCCCCTGCCAGAGAGTGCCGATGCGGCCGTGGCGAAGATTGAAATAGCGGACGTAGTGCTGTCCCGACATGCGCATCGCGCGGCCGAGCGAGGAAGCGTCGCGTGGTGTCGCCAGCAGATGGATATGGTTGTCCATCAACACATACGCATGCAGGTCGATCGCATGCTCCTCGAGTGCTTCATGCAGGACGTAGCAGAAATGCAGGCGATCTTCGTCGTCAGAAAAACCGGGACGGAGGTAGTTAATTAGTCTTAACTCCCTCCGTCCCGGTTTTGGTTTTTGGAGGTCGCCCATTGGCGCGAACCGCCGCATGTTGGCCCAGCGTCTGTTCCACCATCCGTTGGAAGCGTTGATTGCCGAAGGCGCGTTCTTGCGCGATGTAGCGGCGGATGCTGGTCAGCTCTTCGTCATCAACTGCTTCCTTCAACCAGGCGCGATGCCACGCACTTCGTTCCTCTTCGGTCCGGCCCGTTGCAAGAACGAGTGGGTGACGGGTGAGCAGCTGGTTGCGAGCCCCAAGGTGCCCATGCACGCTCGACCAGCGATAGGCATCGGGCGCATCCACCATCGCCGCCCGTACCGGGTTCCAAAAACCGGGACGGAGGTAGTTAATTCGACTTAACCCCCTCCGTCCCGGTTTTGACAGTCCCGGTTTTGACAGGTCTCCCATTGGCGCGAACGGCCGCATGGTGGCCCAGGGTCTTTTCAACCATCAGCTGGAAGCGTGGATTGCCGAAGGCGCGTTCCTGCGAGATGTAGCGGCGGATATTGGCCAGTTCCTCGTCATCGACGGCTTCCTTCCAAAAACCGGGACGGAGGTAGTTAATTCGACTTAACCCCCTCCGTCCCGGTTTTGACAGTCCCGGTTTTGACAGGTCTCCCATTGGCGCGAACGGCCGCATGGTGGCCCAGGGTCTTTTCAACCATCAGCTGGAAGCGTGGATTGCCGAAGGCGCGTTCCTGCGAGATGTAGCGGCGGATATTGGCCAGTTCCTCGTCATCGACGGCTTCCTTCAGCCAGGCGCGGTGCCACGCGCTTCGTTCCTCGTCGGTTCTACCCGTAGCAAGGGCTAGTGGGTGTCGCGTGAGCAACCGATCTTGTGCTCCGAGGTGCCCGTGCACGCTGGACCAGCGATACGCATCGGGTGCATCCACCATCGCCGCCCGTATCGGGTTCAGTTCGATGTAGCGGATGACCTGCAACAGATGGCGATCGCTTTGCACCAGGCATGACTTGAACCGCCCCTGCCAGAGAGTGCCGATGCGGCCGTGGCGAAGATTGAAATAGCGGACGTAGTGCTGTCCCGACATGCGCATCGCGCGGCCGAGCGAGGAAGCGTCGCGTGGTGTCGCCAGCAGATGGATATGGTTGTCCATCAACACATACGCATGCAGGTCGATCGCATGCTCCACGAGTGCTTCATGCAGGACGTAGCAGAAATGCAGGCGATCTTCGTCGTCGAGGAAAATGGCGGCGCGATTCACGCCACGCTGGGTGATATGCAGTGGTGTGCCGGGAACAACGAGACGGGAGAGACGTGGCATGGCAGGCTCCGGTGACTGCCTGCAACGATGGGCGATGGAGCACGCGGCCTCCATCAGGGAAGTCCTTGTTTCCCGATCGGGGACGGAGGTAGTTAAGGCGAATTAACTACCTCCGTCCCGGTTTTTCCATGACCTGCAGTCGCGCGATGGACAAACACCTGTTTGGCATGACGACCCAACTTCAACGGCCGATCACCAGCTCGACCGGCCCGGACGCCGGCAAGGTGACGCGCACCGGCTTCGATTCGAGGTCACCATCCTGCTGCATCGCGGTGCCGCTTGCGGACAGGCGCGCGACAAGTTCTATTTCCTTCATCTGCGACAGCTTCCTGGTGGGCATCGGACTGTCACTGTCGTCCAGGCTGGCGGTGAACGGCAGTTCGGAGACGGCGTGTTTCTCCGCGGCGACCGGCATCGGCGGGCCACCCACGGCGCGTGCGATCACGAACACCACCGCATCGCCGCGCAGGCGCACGCGTGCTGCGAGGTCGGGGTCAAGCGACACATTCACGACCAATGCTGGTGCTGATGCTTGCGCGGCTGGTGTGGTGAGCGGCGGCAGGCCGGCATCGTCACGCGCCGCATCGATTTCCTTGCGCAGGCTTGCCGCGGTGGGCGCGTCGACCTGGCTCAACAAGGGCTCCCAGGTGCTGGCGGCGGCAGCGTTGTCGCCGGCCTGGCGCTGGGCGATGCCGAGGAACCAGCGCGCACGCTGCTGCGCCGGGTCTGCCGCCAGCGCGCGTTGCAGCATGGCGACGGCTTGTGCATCGAACAGGCGCTTGTCGTCTGCCAGCGCGCGTGCCTGTGCGGCCTCGGTGAGGATGCCGGCATCGGCCGGCGCCAGTTCGGCCGCCTTGGCAAAGGCATCGCGGGCCTTGATCGGCTGCTCTTCGCGCTGATAGGCCTGCGCCAGCAGGCGCCAGCCCTCGGCCTGGTCGGGGTTGCGCTGGAGTTCGGTTTCAAGCTGGGCGATGGCGTCGCCAAGTGTCTCGGGGGCCTTGAGTGCGGCTGGATCCAGCGCCTGCGGCGTGCCGACCAGTTGGTACAGCAGCAGTGTCGAGACGGCAACGATCACGCCAACGCCAATGGCGACCCCGCGCGCACCGCGCCATAGCGGACGCAGCAACACTGCCAGCACGGCAAGTATCAGCAGGATCGCGAGGACGATGAAAGCGGCCATCACCACTCCTGCCTGTCGTCGACCGGCAAGGCACCCGGTTTGCGCTTGCGGATGATGGCGATCACCACGCTTGCGCCCACCAACAGCAGGGCCAGTGGCCCGGCCCAGAGCAGCCAGGTCGCGGGTTCCACGCGTGGCTTGTACAACACGAATTCGCCGTAACGGGCGACCAGGAAATCCTTGATCTGCGCATTGCTCTGCCCCTTGCGCATCAGTTCCAGGACTTCATGGCGCAGGCTGAGCGCGATCAAGGCGTTGGAGTCCGCAAGCGACTGGTTCTGGCACATCACGCAGCGCAGTTCCGCCGCCAGCGCGTGGAAGCGTGCTTCCTCGGCAGCGTTCTGGAACTGCAGGGGCGCGCTGTCGCTGTTGACCTGTGCGACCGCCAGCATGGGAAGCAGCAAGGCGAGCAGCAGCGGCATCCACCATGAGGTTGGTACGGTACGCCGGATCATTGCCCGGCCTCGACTTGTTCCAGCGCCGGCATCAGTTCATTGGCAACGATGGCATCGGTCATCGGACCCACATGCTTCCAGCGGATCAGGCCCTTGCCATCCACCAGGAAGGTCTCAGGCGCCCCGTAGATGCCCCAGTCGATCGCCGCACGGCCTTCGACATCGGCAATCACCAGCCAGTACGGGTTGTTGAACTGTTCCAGCCAGCGCAGCGCGTCGGCCGGTTCGTCCTTCCAGTTGTAGCCGATCACCCGCAGGCGTTTTGTTTCGGCGAAGCGGGTCAGCACCGGATGTTCGATGCGGCATTCCACGCACCAGCTGCCCCACACGTTGAGCAGAAAGGGTTTCCCCTTGAGTTCATCAAGCGTGACCGTGCGCGTGGGTTCGTGCAGCACGGGCAGGGCGAATGCCGGCGCCGGTTTGTTGATCAGCGGCGAGGGCAGTGCATCGCGGTTCGGCTTGCGGCTCATCCACACGCCGGAGGCCAGCAGCAGCGCCAGCGCAAGGAAAATAGCCAGGGGAAGCCAGCGACTCGACTTCATGGCCCGATCTCGCGTGCCGAGGCGCGGAAGCGCCGATCGGTTGCCGTCACGAACCCGCCCAGCGCCATCAGCAGTGCGCCAAACCAGATCCAGCGCACGAACGGCTTGGTGTGCACGCGGACCGCCCAGGCACCATCGCCGAGCGATTCGCCAATCGCCACATAGTCATCACCGGTAATCCCGGCCGCAATGCCGGCTTCGGTCATCACCTGGCCACCGGCCACGTAACGGCGCTTTTCCGGGTGCAGCAGGATCACCGGCTTGCCATCGCGCAGGATCTGCACATGGCCGCGCTCGGCGGTGTAGTTGGGACCGCGGACTTCATCCACGCCATCGAAGCGGAACTCCTGCCTGCCCAGCGTCACCGATTCGCCAGGCTTCAGCGCCAGCTCGCGCTGCTCGCTCAGGCCCTCGACCAGCAGCGCGCCGACCAGGAACACGGCGACGCCGAGGTGCGCCAGCACCATGCCCAGCATTTCGCGGGTCAGCCTTGTGCCGCGCATGCCCGGACTGCCGCTTCGGAACCTGGACCACAGGAAGCGCAACGTGCCGCCAGCGACCCATGCCGCCCCAATCACGCCCGCCGCGGTTTTCCATTTGCCCTGCGGCGCGATGAAGAACGCCGCCGTGCCCAGCACCAGTGCCAGCACCGCCCACGGCATCAGCATGCGCCACGGCGAGGCCATGTCCTCGCGCTGCCAGCGGGTCAACGGGCCGAACGGCAACAGTGCGACCAGCGGTGCCATCAACAACAGGAACATCAGCGCGAAGTAGGGCGGGCCGACCGAGATCTTGCCGAGGTCCAGTGCATCGGCAAGCAATGGATACAGCGTGCCCAGCAACACCATCGCGCAGGCGGTGACCAGCAGCAGGTTGTTGAGCAGCAGCAGGGTTTCGCGCGACGCCGCCGCAAACGGCTTGGCATCGGCATTGTTGGAGGGCGCGCGCAGCGCATACAGCAGCAGCGAGCCGCCGATGACGATGGCCAGGAAGATCAGCACGAACAGCCCGCGAGCAGGATCGGCGGCGAACGCATGCACCGAGGTCAGCACGCCCGAACGCACCAGGAAGGTGCCCAGCAGCGACAGCGAGAAGGCCGCGATCGCCAGCAACACTGTCCAGCCGGCAAAGCTGCCGCGTTTTTCGGTCACTGCCTGCGAGTGCAGCAGCGCTGCGCCGGCCAGCCAAGGCATGAAGCTGGCGTTCTCGACCGGATCCCAGAACCACCAGCCGCCCCAGCCCAGTTCGTAGTACGCCCACCAGCTGCCCAGCGCGATGCCCAGGGTCAAAAAGCCCCAGGCGACGTTGGTCCACGGGCGCGTCCAGCGCAGCCAGCGCGCATCGACCTTGCCATCCAGCAATGCCGCAATGGCGAATGCGAACGGGACGGCGAAGCCGACATAGCCCAGGTACAGCATCGGCGGGTGGAAGATCATCCCCGCGTCCTGCAACAGCGGATTGAGGTCGCGGCCTTCCGCAGCGGCCGGCAGCAGGCGATCGAAGGGATTGCTGGTGAAGATCAGGAACGCGAGGAAGCCGACACTGACGATGCCCATCACCCCCAGCACGCGGGCCACCACCGGTTGCGGCAGTGCGCGCGAAAACACCGCCACGGCAGCAGTCCACAGCGCCAGGATCAAGGCCCACATCAGCAGCGAACCCTCATGCGCGCCCCAGACCGCGGTGACCCGGTAATAGGTGGGCAGCAGCGAGTTGGAGTTCTCGGCGACATAGCGCAGCGAGAAGTCCCCGGCGACAAACGCCTGGGTCAGGATCAGGAACGCCAGCGCGACCAGTACCAGTTGCATGGCCGCGGCGGGCCGCGCGAACGCCATCAGCGGAGCGATGCCACGCTGCGCACCGACCATCGGCAGCACGGCCTGCAGGACCGCGACCATCAGCGCCAGAGCCATGGCGATCTGGCCGAGTTCGGGCAGGGCATGCATCACGGTGATGGCGCCTGTTCCACGGCATCGGGCACGTCATGCTTCTTGTGCGCAGCGCCCATCTTGTCGGCTACTTCCTTCGGCATGTAGGTCTCGTCGTGCTTGGCGAGCACCTCTTCCGCCACGAACACGGATCCTTCCATGCGGCCGGTGGCAACCACCGCCTGCTTCTCGCGGAACAGGTCGGGCAGGATGCCGGTGTAGACCACCGGCAAGCGCGCATCCCCGTCATCGACGTCGAAATGCGCTTCCATCGAGCCGCTGGCGCGCCGGAACGAACCGGCTGCGACCATGCCACCCAGGCGGAAGCGCGCATGTTCGCCGGCGTCACCACGCAGCACCTCGGCGGGCGTGTAGAGGTAGGCGACATTGCGTTGCAGCGCGAGCGCGATCAGCGTGGTGGCCAGCGCAGCCGCCACGACAACGGCCAGGACCAGCAAAAGCCGGCGTTTGCGGGTGGGATTCATCGTTCCAGCTCCATCTTGTTGTCCGGGCGCGCGACGCCGCGAGTTGCCCGCAACCTTGCCGCGCGCAGGGCAGCACGCACCTGCAGCCTGGGAACGACGTAATCCCACAGCAGCACGATGGCGAATACAAGGTACGCAGCGATCACGTACTCGCGATAGCTCATGTTGAACTCCCGCCCGGAGGCGGGCAGGCCATGCGCGCCACCCAATCCTTGCCGGCCTCGCGTCGCAGGTTGTCGGCGCGGGCACGGGCCAGCAGCGAGCCCGTGAACCAGAGGTGGGTGCCAATCACCATCCACAGCAGCGGCATCATCATGCTCGGGTCCATCTGCGACTTGCCGAACAGGCTGACGGTCTGTCCCTGGTGCAGCGAGTTCCACCACACCACCGACCAGCGGATCACTGGCAACAGCGCAACACCGACAATCGCCAGCAGCCCCGCGGCGCGCGCGGCATTGCGGCGGTCATCGATCGCGGCGTACAGACCCATCACGCCCAGGTACAGGAACAGCAGGATGAGTTCGGTGGTCAGGCGCGGATCCCAGTCCCACCAGGTGCCCCACATCGGCTTGCCCCAGATCGAACCCGTGGCAAGGGTAATCACGGTGAAGGCGGCGCCGCTGGGCGCGCAGGCCATCGCCAGGATTTCGCACAGCTTGATCCGCCAGACCAGCGCAATCGCGGCATAGACCGCCATCAACGCGAAGATCGCCATGCTCATCCACGCGCTCGGCACGTGGATGTAGAGGATGCGGAAGCTGTCGCCCTGCTGGTAGTCCGCGGGTACCTGGAACAATGCGCCATACAGGCCGATGCCCATCGTCAGCAGGCCCAGCGCATACGCCCACGGCGCCCAGCGCGCGGCGAAGCGGTCGAAATACGGCGGTGAACCAAGTTGGTGGAACCAGCGAACGAGTGGATTCATTGAGCTTCGCTCCCTCCCTTGCGTCGCACGGGAGGGTCTGGGGGTGGGGCGCATGCGCCTGCGAGATGCCAATTATGCGCGAAGCGCGTGCTCGCCGCCCTGCTTCAGCGCTCGATGATGAACGCCCCGAACGCGATCCCGAGGTTCCAGCCCTTGCCCTTGCCGCTCAGCGCCAGCGATACATTGCCCTTGGTCAACGCCTGCGCATAGGCGGATTTGTCGGCCCCGGCATGCGCTTCCGCGGCACCGTAGTGGCCGAGGACATCCTCGATGTCATTGACGCCGCTGAACGCGCCGATGCCGTTATTCACCCGGGTCTTGCCGAAGGTGAGGCCGCCGCCCTTGGCGCGCAGCTTCACGCGCATGGTCTGGCCGTTGTCACATCGGATATTTCCGGTGCCGGTGGAGGTCTTGTAGAACACCGACCAGCCAGACAGGGAGAACGTCATGCGGCACCTGGTATCGCGGGCCTGCGCCGGCTGCACGGCCATGCCGATGGCGAGCAGTGAAGTGAGTACCGCAAGTTTCATGGCGTTCATGGGATGGACCTCATGGCGGGAGCGACCGGTCTTCCAGTGTGCCAGCGGCAGGCGTGGATGGCGCGTCATGCGCCCTGCGGCGCGGGGATCGATTCAGGTGTGCGCGATGCGCAATGCGGCCGCGGTCACCGGGGGCGCCAGCACCAGCGACACCACCAGTCCGGCTCCCAGCAACAGCAGTGCACCCGAGCCATCCAGGCCTTGCGCCGATGCCGCCACCGCGCCCGCGCCGAACACCAGCACCGGCACATACAGCGGCAGCGCGAGCAGGGCGACCAGGATCCCGGCCCGGCGCATGCCCACCGTCAGTGCCGCAACCACGGCGCCGACCAGGCTCAGGATCGGCGTGCCCAGCAGCAGGGACGCCATCAATACCGGCAATTGCTCGCGGGGCAGGTGCAACAGCTCACCCAATAGGGGTGTCGCCACGATCATCGGCAAAGCGGTGGTCAGCCAGTGCATCACCGTGCGCACCAGCACCAGCCACCACAGCGGCACCGGCGCCAGCATCCATTGCTCCAGCGAGCCGTCCTCGGCATCGCCGCGAAACAGGCTATCCAGCGCCAGCAGGCCGGCGAGCAGCACGGCCACCCACAGCACCGCCGCCGCGACCGGGGCCAGCGTCCTCGCATCGCCACCCAGGGCGAGCGCGAACAGCACCACCGTCAACAGTGCGAACAAGGCGGGTTGCATCGCATCGCCGCGGCGCTGCCATAGCAGGCGCAGGTCCCGTGCAATCAGGGCCCTTGCTGCCGCGCGCATCATGCGACCGCCCCCAGTTCCAGCATCCGCGTGCGCACCGGCGGGGCGGCATAGGCGCCGTGGGTGGTGATCAGGGCAGCACCGTGGCTACGCAAATGCGCCTGCACCATTCGGTTGACCAGGTTGATCCCTTCCAGGTCCAGGTTGGCATAGGGCTCATCCAGCAGCCACAGCGGCGCGGGCGACAACCACAGCCGCGCCAGCCCCAGGCGTTTCTTCTGGCCGGCGGACAGATTGCGGACGGCGGTGTCTTCATACCCCGCCAGCCCGACAATCGCCATCGCCGAAGCCGGCGTCTGGCGATAGCGCCGGCCATGCAGCCCGCACAGGAACTCAAGGTTCTGAAGCGCAGGCAGGTCAGCCTTCAACCCGGGCAGGTGGCCGAGATAGGCGATGCTGCGTGCGCGCAGGTCGCTGCGCGCCTTGGCGCCGTCGATCTCGACCTCGCCGGCATCGGCCCGCAGCAAGCCGGCCAGCACGCGCAACAGGGTGGTCTTGCCGGCGCCGTTGGCGCCCTGCACCAGCAATGCCTCACCCGTCGCCACGGCAAAATCCAGTGGTCCGAACACCGGAGTCTCATTGCGGGCGAAGCGCAGCCCGTGCACGGCAAGCAGGGGAGTCGGCAGGATGTGGTGATCAGGCATGTCCATTCAGTTTACCGGCATGCGTCGCGGTCGCGTGCGTAACCGGCCTGATTTCGTACACTCGGGCTTCCACCGCATCGCGACGATTCCAGACGCCATGATCCAGCCGCCCGTCACCAAATTGCCGAAGGTCGGCACCACCATCTTCACCGTGATGTCGCAGCTGGCGGCCCAGCATGGCGCGGTCAACCTGGGCCAGGGATTCCCGGACTTCCCGGTGCCCGCGCGCCTGGTCGATGCACTCACCCGCGCGATGCAGGCGGGCCACAACCAGTACCCGATGATGACCGGCGTGCCGGCGTTGCGGCAGGCCATCGCGGCCAAGACTGCAGGCCTGTATGGCTGGGCGCCCGATGTCGATGCCGAAATCACCGTCACCAGTGGCGCCACCGAGGCAATCTTCAACGCCATCCACGCGGTGGTGCGCGCCGGCGAGGAAGTGATCGTCCTGGACCCCTGCTACGACTGCTACGAACCGGCCATCGACCTTGCTGGCGCGAAGGCGGTGCATGTCGCGCTGGATCCGCGCACCTTCGCGCCGGACTGGAACGCGGTACGCGCCGCGATCACCCCGCGCACCCGCATGCTGATGATCAACACGCCGCACAACCCGTCCGGCGCGATGCTGGAGGCCGCCGACATGCAGGCAGTGGCCGACATCCTGCGCGGCACCGACATCCTGCTGCTGAGCGACGAGGTCTACGAGCACATCGTGTTCGATGGCGCCCGCCACGAGTCGGCGCTGCGCTATCCGGAACTGCGCGAGCGCGCGTACGTCATTTCGAGTTTCGGCAAGACCTACCACTGCACCGGCTGGAAGCTCGGCTATTGCATCGCGCCGCCGGTGCTGTCCGCGGAGTTCCGCAAGGTCCATCAATACAACACCTTCTGCAGCTTCAACCCCGCGCAGCATGCGTTCGCCGAAATGATCGAAGCCGAACCCGAGCACTACGAAGGCCTCGGAGCGTTCTATGAGGCCAAGCGCGACCGCTTCCGCGAGCAACTGCTCACGACCCGGTTGAAGCCGCTGCCGGTGCCGGGCGGCTATTTCCAGTTGGTCGACTATTCCGAAGTGAGCGATCTCGACGATCTGGCCTTCTGCCAGTGGCTGACCATCGAGAAGGGCGTCACCGCAATCCCGCTGTCGCCTTTCTACGAGACACCGCCGGCCGGGCAGCGCCTGGTGCGGCTGTGCTTCGCCAAGAACGAGGCAACGCTGGACGCGGCGATCAAGCGCCTGCAAAACCTGTAGGTGCGGGGCTTGCCCCGCACTTGATATACATCCAACGGGGCAAACCTCGTAGGTGTGGGGCTTGCCCCACACATGGCATGCATCCAGCGGGGCAAGCCCCGCTCTACAAGGACAACCAGCATCCAGCGCAAGGACGCACATTTGCAAAGATTGTAGGTGCGGGGCTTGCCCCGCACCTGGCATGCATCCAGCGGGGCAAGCCCCGCTCTACAAGGACAACCAGCATCCAGCGCAAGGACGCACATTTGCAAAGATCGTAGGTGTGGGGCTTGCCCCACACATGGCATGCATCCAGCGGGGCAAGCCCCGCTCTACAAGGACAACCAGCATCCAGCGCAAGGACGCACATTTGCAAAGATCGTAGGTGTGGGGCTTGCCCCACACATGGCATGCATCCAGCGGGGCAAGCCCCGCTCTACAAGGACAACCAGCATCCAGCGCAAGGACGCACATTTGCAAAGATCGTAGGTGTGGGGCTTGCCCCACACATGGCATGCATCCAGCGGGGCAAGCCCCGCTCTACAAGGACAACCAGCATCCAGCGCAAGGACGCACATTTGCAAAGATCGTAGGTGTGGGGCTTGCCCCACACATGGCATGCATCCAACGGGGCAAGCCCCGCTCTACAAGGACAACCAGCATCCAGCGCAAGGACGCACATTTGCAAAGATCGTAGGTGTGGGGCTTGCCCCACACATGGCATGCATCCAGCGGGGCAAGCCCCGCTCTACAAGGACAACCAATGAACGACCTCCGTGTTTCCATCGTCCAGGGCGAAACCCGCTGGCATGACCCGGCCGGCAACCGCGCCTATTACGGCGACCTCATCGCGCCGTTGAAGGGCATGACCGACGTGGTCGTGCTGCCGGAGACCTTCACCAGCGGCTTCAGCAACGACGCCATCGGCGACGCGGAAACCATGGATGGCCCCAGCGTGGCGTGGATCCGCGAACAGGCAGCGCATGCTCGATGCCGCAGTCACCGGCAGCGTGCAGCTGCGTACCGATGACGGTGTCTTCAACCGGATGCTGTTCGCGACGCCGGATGGCGGGCTCAGCCATTACGACAAACGCCACCTGTTCTCCTTCGCGAGGGAGAACGAACGCTACGCCGCCGGGCGCGAGCGGGTCACCGTGCACTGGAAGGGCTGGTCCATTCTGTTGCAGGTTTGCTACGACCTGCGTTTCCCGGTGTTCTCGCGCAACCGCTTCAATGTCGAGCGGCCCGGGCTACCGGACTACGACCTCGCGCTGTATGTCGCCAACTGGCCATCCGCTCGCGCTTATCCGTGGAAGACGTTGTTGCGCGCTCGCGCCATCGAGAACCTGAGTTATGTGGTCGGCGTGAATCGCGTCGGCACCGATGGCAGTGGCCTGCATTACAGCGGCGACAGCGCCGTGATCGATTTCCTCGGCCATGCCATCAGCGAATGCACGGACCAGGAGACTGGTGGTCACCACCACCTTGCAGGCCGACGAACTGCAGGCGCATCGGAGCGCGGTTCCCGGCGATGCTGGATGGCGACCGTTTCAACCTGGTTTGACGACTCGCACGCGACCCAGGCGGCTGCGTTCGAACCACCAGAGTGCGCTGGTCACCGCGAGCCACAGCAGGAACAGGGTCCCGCGCGGAAGTGTCGGTTTTACTGCCGCAGGTTTGATCGATGCCGGCGCGTGACCGGCAAGCGCGATAGTCGCCTGCTGCGTGTGTAACGCGCGCAGCACCACGTCTGCGTCGTGGGCACGCACCAGGAATGCGGTGTCGGAATCCCCATCAATCAATCGATGCCAGCCGGCGCGTTGTGGCCAGAATGCGGCGCAATGCCTGTCCCCGCTACGGGGGTCGATGGCCAGCCGCACTGGTGTGGAATCGCCGGGTTGCAGGACGCGCGCGGCATCGCCCAGCGCGCAGAACAGTGTGCGTTCGCCTGCATGGATCGGTGACGGCAGTTCGCGCGGGCTGGGTGCACGCGCTCGCGCTACGCGATTGATCGCATCCGCCCAAAGCCGTGCATGCAGGTCGGCATGACCCGCGAGTGCGAGCCGGTAGCTGTCGGTGGGTAGCCAGATGCCGATGCGCCCGCGCCCATGTGCGCGCCACGCCGCGAGTGGACTGCCGCGGTCATCGCGCAGGATGGTTTGTCCGGATGGATTGTCGATGCGCAGCGGCGGGCGGGTCAGGGCGGGCAGTGCCGAATCATTCGCGTCGACGACAGGCAACTTGAAACTGGAAGGCAGGCTGGCGGCGCGCACCTGCAGGCCAAGTGCATCGCCATCGGCCAGGGGCGCGGCAGCGCGCAACAGCAGACCCAGGCCGGCATTGACGGCTTCCAGTACGGTTGCGCGGCGGGCATGGCCCAGCCCGTTCCAGCTGCGCTCATCGAGGATCAACACGTCGGTCCCGGCGAGCGTGCGGGTGTCCAGCGCGAACGGCGGATCACCCGCCTGCAGGCCGGCACCGAGATCGATCGTGGCCTTGCAGGCTTGCGCCATTGTCGGCGGCCCAGCGGCGCAGGAATTTCAGTTCCGGGTCCGGTCCACCGGAGCGCAGCAGCAGTCGACCTGGAAGTGTGGGCGCACGTGCACCGGCACAGATGTTGTTGCGATGGCCTTGTCTTGTGCATCGCGCAGACGCAACTGGTACATGGCCAAGCCCGGACTGCGGGTTGCCGATTGCAACGAGAACGCACCATCGGCCTGCAATGCTTGTTGGTCGACACGCACGCCAGCCGGATCCAGCAGTTCGATGCGGCTGCCCCCATTGCTGATGCCGCGCACATGCACGGCATCGCCCGACTGCCACGGATTGTGGCGCCCACCAATCACGGATGCCGTCCGCCAGCGGGGCTGCGTCGAACCGGATCTTCAAGCCGGATGCAGCATCGCGATCACGCGCTCCCAGGCCATCGCCAATGATGTGGAGTGAGCGGACTTGCGGGTGCTGGCGCAGCGCCGTCGCAAGGTCAGGCGCGCCGTCGATACCCGCGTGCGACGTGGCCTCCGGCAGGCGCAGCCAGAGCTCGCCGATGGCTTGCGTTGGCGCGGATGTGGCGGGCGCATGTGCGGTCAGCAGGTGCAGGGTGTGGATGCTGTCGCCGGGCTCGGATGTCCGCAGCAGCAGGAACAGCAATGCAGCCGATGCACCGTGGCCGAGCAGCAACAATCCCGTTCGCCAGTTGCGGGGACGTGCGATTGGCAGGCAGGCGAAGCAGGCCCACCAGCAAGCGAACGCTGGCCAGCAACACGCCGATCGCGAGGAGCCATGGCAAGAGGTCGATGATCGATTCGATGGTGATCATGGGCGAGCCTCGCGTTGCAGTGCATCCAGGTACGCATTGCCGACCGGCGGTGGCGCGCGGGCGCGGCGCCGGTTTCGGAAGCGGTTTCGCCAGCAGCGGCCACACGCGCAGGCGCAGTTCATCGCGGCACGTGTCGCATCCAGGTTCTTCTCGCAGCGCGTCCAGTGCCGCGATGGCGGCGAGCGTGTCGCGTTCGTCGCCGGCGCGGGCCTGCATCCAGCGCGCGGCATCGTCGAGCGATTCCTTCGGAACCTGGCTGCCTTCGCGATCGGCACCCAGAGCACGCCATAGTGCATCCAGCGGCATGCTTTCATCCGGTATCGCGACGAACGCATTGCTGCGCGCCGCCAGGTCGTCGCGCTTGCCGCTCATGCGGCGGGTGAAATCGATCGGGGGCAGTTCGCTGCCCATGCGCGGCAGGTAGATGCGGTCGGCTTGTTGCACCTGCTTGATCAGGCGCAGCGCCTTGTTGGCGAACGGCAGTGCGGCTTGCGGCTGGCCCATCCGCAACTGTGTCTCCGAATCCCACATCTCGCGCAAGGCGGCGCGCAGGATGACCTGGGTCTGCGGGTCCAGCAGGGTGGCCGCCTCGGGCAGGTCATGTACATGCGAGACCTGGGCGAGCATCGCCTCGACGCCGCTGCTGCCGGACTCCGCCGCGTCGTGATGATCGTCGGCTCTATGCTCGGCATCGTCTGCCAGCGAGGAATCTGCACCCTGGTCGGTATCGCTGGTCGGCAACGGTGTTGCGTCTCTCGTCCTCTTCACCCAGGAATTGCCCATAGCGCAGGCGCAGCGTGTGCTGGTCGACGCCGATGGCGTCCGAACGCTTCTGGAACGTGTCCTTCGAAAGTATTCGCTTGTCGCCAATCAGTTTTTCGGCATCGATGATGATCTGCCGCTGGCTGCGGAAATAGGCCGGCAGCACCTGTTGCATCAGGCCATCAAGACCGGTCGCCATGCCGAGATCCTCCGGCGGCCAGCGCAGGATCACGCTGGCACTGCGGACCGACTGCGGCCGCGGCGCGCGGTTGTCACGCACGCGTCAGTTGCACGATCACGTCATTGCCGACGGTCAGTCCGCTGCGGGCCAGGTCGAACACATAGGCGAAGCGTCGCTTGCGGGCGGGGCCACTTCCCGTGATGGCCAGCGTGCGTTCGCTGGAGCTGATGTTCTCGCCTTCGCCGCTGGTCTGGATGATGCGCAGCTCGGCACGTGCCGCCACGCCATGGTCGTCGGTGGCTTCGAACACCAGCGGCCACACGCGCTGTCCGGGTTTGCGCAGGCTCAGGCTTTGCGCGGGCGTGGTGGCGCGCACCAGCGGCGGCTGGTCGCGGATCATGTCGATGCGATGCAGGCGCCGCTGCGCGGGCGGCAATGCCGGTTCGCTGACGATGCGGTACAGGCGCGAGCGGTCGATGCGGTGCTCCGCCTGCCAGCGGCCATCGCGTTCCAGCAGTTCGATCCGCGGTCCGTTCTGGACCTGCAGCCATGCGCGTTTCGGCGCCACCGAGAAGTGCAGCGCCCAGCGCAGTGTCGAGGCTTCGGGTGCGCGCACGTCCGCGGTGGCAACCGTGCGGGCAGGCAGGCCGGTGTAGGCAGGCGGCGTGATCTGGATTTCGAGCTTGCGCAGCGAAGGCGACTGCACGCCCAGCACCTGCGCCAATGCCGGTGGCAGTTGGGCGCGGATCGGTTCGGGGATGGGTCGCTGCCAGGACCACACGGCCATCGCGCATGCCAGTGCCGCCAGCAGGTTCCAGAGGATTGGCGCAAATCGCGCCCGCGGTCGCACCACGCTGGTACCAAGCGCCTTCCAGCCTGCCTGCAGACGATCACGTTGCAAGCGATCAAGGCTGGATGCCGGTGGTTCCAGTCCAAGCAACAAGCCGGCGCTGTCTTCGAAGCCGGGATGCCGGTCGAGCTGCCGCGCGAACCACGCCAGGTGGTGCCTGCGCCACGAATGGATCAGCCAGGCCAGCGTCGCGACACAGCCGGCAGCCGTCAGCAGCCAGCGTGCAGGCTGAGCCGGCTCGCGCAGCGCGAACAACACCGTGACCGCGATCCAGGGCGCCGCAAACAGCAACACGCGCACGCCGGCACGCATGCGCCAGCGTGCATGCAGGAGCTGCGGGGAGGGCGCGCGGCGACTCATGCGCTGGCCGAATCGGCGAACCGACATCGCCAGCCAGCGCTCGGTGCCGAACACCAACGCGATCAGCATTGCCAGCAGGCCGCCGAGCGGGCGTGGTGATGGCGCCGCGCGCTGGGCCTGCGCATCCACGGCAGGCGCGTAAGTCCCGGCCCACGCACGCGTGGCGATCGGCTGCCTTGCTTCAAGTGCAGCCTTCAGCGCGAGCGGGAAATCGGGCTCCAGCAATGCCGGCAACGATTGCGGGGTGAACGGCACCAGCATCCGCAGCCAGGCGCCCTTGCCGTCGACGACGCGCACTGCGAGTGGCGTGCCTGCTGGGTCCCGCCACGCGACCTGCGCATCCCGCCAGTCAAGCGCCGTGGCCGTGCTGTCCTGTGCCAGCAGGATCACGCCTCCGCTGCGTACCCATTGCTGTTGTCCTGCAGGAATCGTGCTGCTCGAAAACCACAGCAGATGGGTGTCGTCGGCATGCAGTGCGTCAACGCCCTGGACCACGCGAAGCGTAGCGGTCGGTCCCGGCGGCTTCGCCTGTGTGCCCCACGCGGTCGCCACAGCACGCAGATAGGGCAGGGCAAGCTGGTGCCCGGCATCGCTGAACGCCGCGATGCGCATGGGCTTCGATGCGACTGGCGGAGCAAACGCCGATGTGCCCGGCACGGGCGTCCAGGTGATCGCGCGGCCCAGTCGTGGTCGTTGGGCATCGGTGGCATCGAACTGTTCGGGAACGATGGCGGTCAGCGCGACGCCGGCTGGAAGCGTGGCGTCCAGCTCCCGCAGCAGGCTGGCGATGGAGGCCGGCGTGGATGGCGCGGGTTGCCCGATCGGCGGGAACCCTGGCGCCAGCCAATGCCACTGTGCGTCTTTCGGAGTACGCGCCGGTGTGTGTGCAGCCATCTGGGTCGCATCAATCGTCGGTGCCACCACGATCCATGGGCGCAGGTCCGGACGCCCGCGCAGCACCGGCTGTGCCAGCCACAGTGCGAGGAGCGCGAGCAGCAGCAGGCGCAAGGCCAGCAGCAGCCATTCGTTGAAGCGTGGTCGCCGGCGTGGCTGCGCGCGTGCGACCAGCCAGCGCAGCGCGGCGAATTCGATGCGCTTCTGTTCGGTTTGTCGAACCAGATGCAGCAGCAATGGCAGCAGCAGTGCCAGCAGTGCAATCAGCGCGGACGGCAGCAGCAGGGCCAGGCTCATCCTGCACTCGCTCGCGGGTCAAACAATGCCTGCAACGACGCATCCAGCGGCGCATCGGCGAACTGCGTGGCCAGGCGGATGCCGGCATGCGCGCAGCGTGCCTGCAGTGCGGCTCGTGCTTCGGCGAAACGTTGCAGGTAGTCGCTGCGCAGCGCATCGGCATCGCCCAGCAGCGTGGCGGCATTCTCCATGTCGACGAACAGGTGCCCGCCGCGATACGGGAAATCGCGCTCATCGGCCATCACGATCTGGACGATGCACACGTCGCGCCCGGTCGCAGCGAGTTTCTCTGCCATCTCGACCACCGCATCGTCGAAACAGTCGCTCAGCAGCAGCACCAGGCTGCGCGGCGTGAGCAGGTTCCATGCGGGCGACAGGCGTGCTGCATCCGGCCAGCGGCCCGCACTCTGCAGCGCATCCAGCGCGAGCAGGCAGCGGTCGCGATGACGCGGGCCGAGGCCGCTTGCGATCGGTTGCACCCGTGCGTCGTTGACCGCGACCAGGCCGAAGCGATCGCCCCCCTGCAGGGCAAGCTGGATGGCGCACGCCGCAATGCCCTTGGCGATGTCGAGGCGGGTCGTGCGCGGCCGCGCCTGGTCGGCCTGCGCCATCGAGGCGGTGGCATCCAGCACGATCCACAGCGCCAGCGGGCTTTCGCGCTCGGCTTCGCGCACGAAATAGCGGTCGGAGCGCGCGAACAGTTTCCAGTCGACCTGGCGCAGGTCGTCGCCGGGTTCGTAGCTGCGGTATTGCGAAAACTCCAGGCCGCTGCCGCGCTGCTGGCTGGCATGCAGGCCGTGGCCATGCGCCGGCAGCACCCAGCCGCATCTGCAGCCGCAAAGGCCGCAAGCGTGCCAGCACCTCGGGTGGAACCGCGAATCACGCCTGACTTCCTCAGGGCGCGGGATGCTGGCGCAAGACCTGCGCGATCACGTCATCGGCGCTGATCCGCTCGGCCTCGGCGGCGAACGACAGCAGCAGGCGATGGCGCATCACCGGCGCGGCCAGTGCCGCCACGTCCTCGCGGGTTGCGGCGAAGCGCCCGTGCATCAGTGCGCGGGCCTTGGCTGCCAGCACCAGCGATTGCCCGGCACGCGGGCCGGCGCCCCAGCGTACCCAGTTGCGCACTTCGCCGGAGGCGGCTTCGCCCGGACGGGTGCTGCGTACCAGCCGGGTGATCCACGCCAGCAGTGCATCGCCGACATGCACCTCGCGCACATGCGCCTGCAGGCGCAGCAGCGCTTCGCCGCCCATGACCCGCGGCACCTGCGCGGCCTTGCTGCCGGTGGTGAGCGCGAGGATCGCCTGTTCTTCGGCTTCGCTCGGGTAGGGCACGCGGATGTGCAGCAGGAAGCGGTCGAGCTGCGCTTCCGGCAGCGGATAGGTGCCGGCCTGTTCCAGCGGGTTCTGCGTGGCCAGCACGAAGAACGGCGCGGGCAACGGATAGGTGGTGCCGCCGTAGCTGACGCGTGTGTTCCTGCATGGCTTCGAGCAGCGCGGCCTGGGTCTTGGGCGGGGTGCGGTTGAGTTCGTCGGCCAGCAGCAGGTTGGTGAACACCGGGCCCTTCTGGAACTTGAACATGCGCCGGCCGGTGCCGTGGTCCTCTTCCAGGATCTCGGTGCCGATGATGTCGCTGGGCATCAGGTCCGGGGTGAACTGGATGCGCCGGAACTCCAGCGCCAGCGCCTGGCCCAGCGAGCGCACCAGCAGGGTCTTGCCGAGCCCGGGCACGCCTTCGAGCAGGCAGTGGCCGCCGGACAGCAGCCCGATCAGCAACTGCTCGACCACGTCGTCCTGGCCGACGATGGCCTGGCCGATCGCTTCGCGCAGCTGGCCCAGCGCCTGCACCTCGCGCTGGATGTCGGATTCGGTGAGGCGTTGCGTCAGTCATGTGCGGTCGCTCAATTGGTCAGTGCGTAGATGACGATGTTGACGGCGAAACGGGTGTTGTCGACCGCCAGGAAGCGCTTGTTGCGCCAGTCGTAGTCCCATTCGCAGCCATAGTCCTTGTTGCTGTAGAGCACGCCGAGGCGGCCGTCGATCTCGATGCCCTTCAGGTAGTCGTGGACCAGGTCGTCGCCCCAGCCGTTGAGTTCGATGCCGGTGGGCGGCGGGCCGTCCTTGAAGGTGAAGAAGCTGTGGTAGAGCGGATGCGAGTTCGGCAGCTTCTTCAAGCGCCTTCGGCCCGAAGATCGACGCCATCTGCGCGCTCGAACGAGGTCGCGAACAGACCGTCGATGTCGTGGTTGCAGTCGTCGACCAACACGAAGCCGCCGTTGCGCACATAGCGTTCGAAATTGCGGCGTTCGGCCGGGTTGAACTCGACCAGCTTGTGCCCGGCCAGATAGCAGAAGGGCGCATCGAACACCTTCGGGTCGGACAACGCGACCACGCGCTCGACCGGATCCACCCGCAGGCTGGTGTAGTCGATCAGCGCGGTGATGACATTCGCCGGCATGCGCTGGTCGACATCCCAGTCGCCGGAGTCGTACTTCAGGCGGGTGAACCAGAAATCGTAGGGGCCGGCCGCGGATGCGGGCAGGGCAGCGGCCGCCAGGCTCCCCGCAAGCAGGCGCAAGCGCCTGCCTGCGGTCGATGCGCACGGTCATCGCACCGGCGCGGCGTCGGTCACACCGCGTCCGACAGCGAGGTGAAGGTGAAGTCGCGCAGCTTCATCGGCCGGCAGCATCATCGCCAGACGGGACTCGTCGCCGGCCACGCGCACGGACTTGCCGAGTTCCTCGATGTTGTTGAGCATGATCACCGGCGACTCGTTGAAGCGGAAGTTCTTGATCGGGTACTTGATCTTGCCCGTTCTCGATGTAGAAGGTGCCGTCGCGGGTCAGGCCGGTCAGCAGCACGGTCTGCGGATCGACCATGCGGATGTACCAGGTGCGGGTGACCAGCACGCCCTTCTGGGTCTCGCGCACCAGGTCCGCGGTGGACTTGGTGCCGCCTTCCATGATCAGGTTGCCGGGCCGGCCAACCGCGCGCTTGCCCTGCTTTTGCGCCCAGTAGCGCGAGTAGTTCAGCGCCTCGACCTTGCCCTTGCTGATGATCGGCATGCGTTCACGCGGGACAGGCCTTCGTCGTCCCACGGCATCACCGGCACGTCTTCGTTCCACGGGTCGGCGTAGATGGTCACGCGCGGGTCGTAGACCTGTTCACCGAGCTTGTTGCCGCCGCCCTTCTTCGACAGGAAGCTGCGGCCCTCGTCGGCCGCGCGCGCATCGAAGAAGCGACATCATGAAGCTGACGAGGCCAGCTGCCGCATGCGGCTCCAGGATGACGGTGTACTTGCCCGGCTCCAGCGCCTTGGCATCGGCGGAATCGCGCGCCTTGCGGATCGCCACGTCGATGTCGCGCTCCACGTGGAAGTCGCTGACGTCCTTCACGTCGCGGCCGACCCAGCCCGAGCCGCTGCCGTCGGCGGTGCGCACGGTGCAGGTGTAGTTCATGTTGGCTTGCTGCTGGTAGCCGAAGTTGCCCTTGCTGTTGGCGAAGGCGGTGAAGCCGGCACTGTCTTCCAGGAAGCCGGCCGCGACCAGGTCCTTGGCCCTGCAGGCGGCGATCGAATCGGCCGCGACCTTCGCCCGCTGCTCCGGCGTGATCGCGGCGGTCGCCGCGCTGTAGGTGTTGCTGGCCTTGTAGGCCTGCTTGTCGATCGCCGGCATGAACTCCGGATTTTCCGGGCGACAGCCGCGCCAGTTCCTCGGCGCGACGCACGCAGCGCTCCAGCGAGGCATCATCGAACTGGTTGATGGTGGCGGCGCCGCTGCGCTTGCCGAATGCCACGCTGACGCCGAGCTCGACGTCGTCGACCAGGCCGGAGGTGGAGATGTCGTTGCGCGCGAAGCGCACGTTGCCCTGCTTGCCGCCTTCGAGGCTGGCGGTGCATTCGTCGGCCACCGACATCTTCACGACTTTCTCGAGGATCTCGCGGGCCTGGGCTTCGGTCATCATGCTCATGGTTGGGTTCCTTGATCAGCCGAGGTTGCGGGCGGTGTTGATGACGTTCACGCCGTTGAAGCGCGCGGTCGATGAGCCATGCGAAACCGACGACGACTGGCCGGGCTGGCCCTTGCCGTCGTTGAAGGATCCGCCGAGGCGATAGTCGCGCTCGTCGCAGACCGCAGTGCAGGAATTCCAGAACTCCGGCGTGCGGATCTGGTAGGCGACGTCCTCGATGCGGGCCGGTGACCTTGCCGTCCTTGATCTCGTGGAACAGCTCGCCGCCGAATTGCGCGTTGTAGCGCTGCTGGTCGATCGAGAAACGATCCGTCGCCAACGATATAGATGCCGTTCTCGACGTCCTTGACCATGCTCGGCCACGCTGAGCGGCTTGGTGCCGGGCTGCAGCGAGACATTGGGCATGCGCTGGAACTGCACGCTGCTCCAGGAGTCGGCGTAGCAGCAGCCTTGCGAGTGGTCCAGGCCCAGCATGTGCGCCTGGTCGCGGATCGCCTGCAGGTTGACGAGTTTGCCGTCGCGGATGATGTCCCACTTCTGGGTCTTCACGCCTTCGTCGTCGTAACCGACCGCGCCGAGGCTGCCGACCTGGGTCTTGTCGGCGACGATCGATGACCTGCGGGCTGCCGTACTGGAAGCGCTCCTTGACCTTGTCCAGGGTCACGAAACTGGTGCCGGCGTAGTTGGCCTCGTAGCCGAGCACGCGGTCGAGTTCGGTGGGGTGGCCGACCGATTCGTGGATGGTCAGCCAGGTGTGCGAGGGATCCAGCACCAGGTCGTACTTGCCGGGCTTGACCGAAGGCGCCTTCAGCTTCATCTGCGCCTGTTTCGCCGCCGCCACCGCGTCTTCCATCATGTCGTAGGACTTGCCGTACACGATCACGCCGGAGGGCAGGGTGGTCTTGTCGGCAGCGTTGCCGTCCAGGTATTCGTAGCCCAGGCCCATCGGCGCGGACAGGCCGTTGCGGCTGCGGAACTTGCCGCTGGCCTTGTCGATCACGGTGACCGAGAGCGGCGCGGCGATGCGATGGATGTCCTGGTCGATGTAGGAGCCGTCGGTGGAGGCGAAGTACTTCTGCTCGTTGATCGCGAACACCGAGGAATTCACGAAATTGGCGCCGGCCTTCATCGCCGCGGCGTTCACCGCCAGCAGCAACTCGACCTTTTCCTTGATCGGCACCGCCATCGCGTTCTTGCGGATCGGCGCCTTCCAGCTGACCTCGCCCACGCCGGGGGTTGGTGCAAGTTGCACCGCGTTGATGCGTGCACCCGAGTTCGCTTTCGCAAGGGCCGTGGCCTGGCGGGCAGCCGCTGCCACCGCATCAGGCGTCATGTCACTGGTCGCGGCAAAACCCCAGGCGCCGCCGGCAATCACGCGAATGCCCACGCCGCTGGATTCGGTGTTCACGACCCCGGTCACCCGGTCTTCACGGGTCGCGACGAACTGGCGCAGGTAGCGGCCGATGCGCACGTCGCAATAGCTCGCGCCGGCCTCGCGTGCAGCTTGCAGGGCGGTGTCGGCCAGCGATTTCTTCAGGCGGGCATCAATTGAACTGAGCAGGGTCTCTGCGGGAACGGCATGGCCTTGCAGTGGCAGCAGCATGCAGGCCATGCCGGCGCCGGTGGCCTTGAGGAAATCGCGTCGTTGCATGGTATCGCTCCACGGCAGGGCCGGCGCGCGCGGCGCCAGCGAACAGGAAAACACGGGAACACACCAAGGCAATGTGCGTGGCGCGGCGTGGAAGCGTCAAGTGACTTTAGGGCTATGGCGGCGAATTGATTTCCGATGTCGGAACGCGCCACTTCCGCGTGCATGCCTGCATGGCACGCCGTGAAGCCATTCGCGAGCGACCCCGCTCGGCCCATGCGCCCGAACTTGCCGCTGTTGAAGTCGGCGATGGCCTGTATGATTTCCTGCTGGCTGTTCATCACGGCTCGTCGATCGGCTCGCCGGCAAGCAACAGCAACCTGGCATCGGAATTCGCTTCGATTCGAATCGAACGCCTGTACTTTCACTGGAAAGCGTCGCTACGTGTTTAACGAGTCCGCAGCCGATACGACAAGGGCGCCAGTGGCGCCCTTGTCTGCTGCTTTAGCGGTTGCCGCCGCGCGGGCCACCCGGCTTCGGTCCACGCGGACCGCCGGGCTTGGGCCCGCGTGGGCCGGCGGGGCGAGGCCCCTGTCCTGACTTGCCAGGCGGTCGAGTGCCACGGGGGCGTTCGCCATACGGATTGAAGCCGCCGGGATTGGCATGGTCGGACGGGAAGTGCGGCGCGTTGCCCGGATGCCCATACGGACGCGCGGGACGTGCCGGACGGCCTTCGCCCTGGCCCGGACCGTTGCCGCCATCGCGACGCGGACCGCGGTCACCGGCATTGCCACCTGGGCCACGGTCGCCATAGGGGCGTGGACCGCCCGGACGCGGGCCACCTGGGCCACGTGCACCTGCAGGCTTGTTGCCATAGGGTTTGCGTGGGCCGCGCGAACCATCCGGATTGCGATGGCCGGACGGACCGGTATCCACACCTTCCGGCACGTACCAGGTGCGCATGGCTGCGGGATTGTCGCCACGCTGCTCGCCCGGGCGCAGGCGCTGGCCTTCCGGCCGCGGCCCCTTCGGCTTGAAGGATTTCTGCGACTGCTTGGCGGCGGCTTCGCCACTGACCGTCAAGCCGCCATGCTTGCGCGGTGCACCTCGACGACCACGATCCTCGCGCACATTGTCGAAGCGGCGCAGTTCGCGGCCTTCGTCGGCGGGGCTGTGCCCGCCCACATAACCCGGTCCGGCGGTACGACCGACGTGCACGGTGGCCTTGGTGGCCTTGCGCTGGCCAAGCACCGGCATCAGGGTCAGTGCGGACGGCGTGCCTTCCTCAAGGCCGACCGCCTTGCGCAAGGCATCCACTTCGGCCTGCGGCAGCTCCTGGGTCTGCCCGCGCAGCAACGGCTGCGGCAGGCGCACGTCGCCGTAGCGGATGCGCTTGAGGCGGCTGACCTGGCAACCCTGCGATTCCCACAGGCGGCGCACTTCGCGGTTGCGGCCTTCCTTGAGCAGTACGCGGAACCAGTCGTGTGAATCGGTGCCACCGATGCGTTCGATCTCGTCGAACTTGGCCGGCCCGTCTTCCAGCGCGACACCGCGCGCCAGCCGGTCGACGATCTTGTCGCTGACCACATCCTCGCCTTCCGGCGCACGCACGCGGCAGACGTATTCGCGGGCAACCTCGAAACTCGGGTGCATCATCGCGTTGGCCAGCTCGCCGTCCGTGGTGAGCAACAGCAAGCCGGTGGTATTGATGTCGAGGCGACCGATTGCGATCCAGCGCGCGCCCTTGAGCGAAGGCAGCGCCTCGAAGATGGTCGGCCGGCCTTCGGGGTCTTCGCGGCTGGTGACTTCGCTTTCCGGCTTGTTGTACATCAGCACGCGTGGTGGGTCGGTCAGCGCGCTGGCGACGAAGGTGCGGCCGTCGATCTCGATCTTGTCGCCACCGGTCACGCTCATGCCGGTGCGCGCAGTCTCGCCATTGACCTTGACCAGGCCATCGGCGATGCGCTGCTCCAGCGCGCGGCGGGAACCCAGTCCGGCCTGTGCCAGCACCTTGTGCAGGCGTTCCTCGATACGAGGGGCTTCCGCTTGCGGCGCGGTTTCGCGCTTCAGGCTCAGCGGGCTGCGGGTACTCTTGCCGCTGTTCTTTTCATTGCTCATCTTCATTCTCGGGTTTCGACGATGCCGGTTCGGCGTCGTCTCCAGTGGGGTTGGTAAAAGTGGAGTCGGCGGAAATGGGGTCAGGGAACATTTCCTCTGCATTCGTTGTGTCTGCTTCGTGTTCTTCGATGGAAATGTTCCCTGACCCCATTTCCATCGAGTTGCCAATGCCCGCCGGAATCGACGGCTCGAACGGCAGCTGTGGTTCCAGTTCGCCGATGTCGCGCAGTTCGGACAGCGGCGGCAGTTCGTCCAGCCGCTTGAGGCCGAAATAGTCGAGGAAGCCCTTGGTGGTCGCCAGCAGCTCGGGTTTCCCGGGCACGTCGCGATGGCCGACCACGCGGATCCACTCGCGTTCTTCCAGTGCCTTGATGATGTTGCTGCTGACCGCCACGCCGCGCACCTGTTCGATCTCGCCGCGGGTGATCGGTTGCCGGTAGGCAATCAGCGCCAGCGTCTCGAGAGTTGCGCGGGTGTACTTGGTCTGGCGCTCGGTCCACAGCCGCGACACCCACGCGTGTACGTCGGACTTGACCTGGAAGCGCCAACCGGAGGCCAACTCGACCAGTGCCACGCCGCGTTCGGCACAGGCGTCCTGCAGGTGCTGCAGGGCCGCTTGCACGCTGCCTTCCGGCGCGGGTTCATCCAGCGGGAACAGTCCCTGCAACTGGACCATGGTCAGTGGCTGGTTGCTTGCAAGCAGGGCGGCTTCGACGATGCGGTTGACGAGGGTCTGGTCCATTCGGCTCATTTACTCGGGATGTTGGCGGCGTCGGCATCATCGAACTCGCTCGACAGTTCAAGTGCGTTCGGGTCGTCCGTGCCGGCAGCAAGGGATTTGACGTAGATCGGTGCCAGGGGGCCTTCCTGGACAATATCGAGCAGGCGTTCCTTGGCCAGTTCCAGCACGCCGAGGAAGGTCACCACCACTCCCAGCCGGCCTTCCTCGACCGTGAACAACGATTCGAAGCGGTGGAAGCTGCCGTCCAGCAGGCGTTCCAGCAGTTCGCCCATGCGCTGGCGCACGCTCAGGGCATCGCGACGGATCGCATGCTGGGTGAACAGTTCGGCCCGCTTGAACACATCGTGCAGGGCCAGCAGCATCTCGCGCAGGTCGACCGGTGGCGGCTCGCGCGCTTCGCTTCGTTCCGGCATGAAGGCGCTCGCCGGGCTGGTGTCGCGATCCTGCCGGGGCAGGGTGTCGAGGTCTTCCGCCGCTTGCTTGAAACGTTCGTACTCCTGCAGGCGCCGGACCAGGTCGGCACGCGGATCATCTTCCAGGCCTTCCTCGCGAGGCGGGCGCGGCAGCAGCATCCGCGACTTGATCTCGGCCAGGATCGCGGCCATGACCAGGTATTCGGCGGCCAGCTCGAAACGCATTTCGTGCATGGCCTGGATGTAATCGACGTACTGCCGGGTGATTTCCGCCACCGGGATGTCGAGGATCTCGAGGTTCTGCCGTCGGATCAGGTACAGCAACAGGTCCAGTGGGCCTTCGAACGCGTCGAGGATGATCTCCAGCGCGTCCGGTGGAATGTACAGGTCCTGCGGGATCTGCAGCAGCGGCTGGCCAAGCACCATCGCCAGCGGCATTTCCTGCTGTTGTGGGGCGGGCTGCGGGGCACGCGCCTGCATCGGGTTGGCTGCTTCGGCGCTGGCGCCGCTGCTGGATTCGGATGTCATCGGTTGGCGGCCCCCTCCGGGCCACACCTGTACGCCATGGCCGCGGGTGCGACCGGTTTGGTCCTGCGATGCTGCGGTTCGCCATGCCTGTGCGGTGCCCGCGCTGCATGGACGGGCGCGACATCGTGACGGGTGGCGGAATGAGCTGGATCAGTCAGCGGGCGCGGTGCGGCCTGGGGGCCGGTTTCGCGCTGGACTGCTGGCATCAAGCCTAAGTGATGAGTCAAGGTTACGGACTCCTTGCGGTCGTGTCCAGCAAGAGCCCCCTACAATGCAGGGTTGCAGTTCAGCGGAGTCGTCCATGTGGTACGCGATTGAAGGGTTCGATGGGGCGGACGTGCTGGCCCAGCGGCTGGCGGTGCGCCCGCAGCACCTTGCTCGGTTGAACGCATTGCGCGACGAAGGCCGTCTGCTGCTGGCCGGCCCGTGCCCGGTGATCGATGCCGAGGATCCCGGTCCTGCAGGGTTCTCCGGCAGTATCGTGATCGCCGAATTCGAGTCGATGGAGGCCGCTCGCGGCTGGGCCGACGCCGACCCGTATGTGTCGGCAGGCGTGTACACAAGGGTGGACGTGCGCCCGTTCCGCAAGGTGCTGCCATGAGCGGGGCGTGGACCGAAGCCGATATTCCCAGGCTGAATCCGGAGCGGGTGGTGCGTATCCGCGAGCGGTTGACCGCTGCACTTGCGCCAATCGCGCTGGAGGTGGATGACGACAGCCACAGGCATGCCGGGCATGCGGGTGCACGTGGCGGGCAGGGCCATTTCAGCGTGACCATCGTCAGCGCAGGCTTTACCGGCAAGTTGCCGTTGGCACGCCATCGACTGGTGTACGCCGCGCTGGGCGAAATGATGACGACCGACATCCATGCGCTGGCGATCACCGCCAAGGCGCCGGACGAGGTCTGCTAGCCCCGTTATACTCGCGAATTGGCTGATATTTATCAGCTCACTTCCTCTAATTAGTTCAATTGGTTAGGGGATTTATTTAATCCATTTTCTATGATCGCTGCGGCCTGGGCCGCAGCCGGGAACACCGCCGCCGCATGCGCCTGTCCACCATCAAGCTCGCCGGTTTCAAATCCTTCGTTGATCCGACCACCCTGCACCTGCCGACCAACATGACCGGCGTGGTCGGGCCGAACGGCTGCGGCAAGTCGAACATCATCGACGCGATCCGCTGGGTGATGGGCGAGAGTGCGGCCAGTCGCCTGCGTGGTGACTCGCTGACCGACGTGATCTTCTCCGGCAGTTCTTCGCGCAAGCCGGTATCGCAGGCGATGGTCGAACTGGTGTTCGACAATTCCGACCACACGATTACCGGCGAATTCGCGGCCTTCAACGAGATCTCGGTCAAGCGCACGGTCAGTCGCGATGGCCAGAGCCTGTATGCCTTGAACGGTACCCGCTGCCGCCGTCGCGACATCACCGACCTGTTCCTGGGCACCGGCCTGGGGCCGCGCAGCTACTCGATTATCGAGCAGGGGATGATCTCGCAGGTCATCGAGGCCAAGCCCGAGGAGCTGCGGGTCTACCTGGAAGAGGCCGCCGGCATCTCCAAGTACAAGGAACGCCGCAAGGAAACCGAGACCCGCATTCGCCATACCCGCGAGAACCTCGACCGTCTCAGCGACCTGCGCGAGGAAGTCGGCAAGCAGTTGCACCACCTCGCCCGCCAGGCCAGGCAGGCCGAGCAGTACACCGCGATCCAGGCCGAACGGCGCGTCAAGGACGCCGAATGGAAGGCGCTGGAATTCCGCACGCTGGATGCGAACTTGCAACGCCTGCGCGAGAAGCTCGCCCACGACCAGACCCGGCTTGAGCAATTGGTCGCCGAACAGCGCGAGGCCGAGCGTGAGCTGGAAACCGGCCGTGGCCGCCGCGACGGTGGCAGCGAAGCGCTGAACGCCGCGCAGGCCGCGGTCTACCAGATCGGCAGCACGCTGGCTCGGGTCGAACAGCAGATTGCGCACCAGCGTGAACTGGCCACGCGCCTGCAGCGCGCCCGCGACGAGGCGCAGTCGGCGCTCAGCGAAATCGGCGGCCACATCAGCGGTGACCAGCAGAAACTCGATGTGCTGCGCGAATCGGTCGCCGACGCCGAGCCGCGCCTCGAACATTTGCAGGAAGACGATGGCGCCCGCCAGGATGCGTGGCGCGATGCCGAAACGCGCCTGGCCGACTGGCAGCAGCGTTGGGACGCGCACAGCAAGGCGCAGGCCGAAGCCGCGCGTGCCGCCGACGTCGAACGCACCCGCATCGAACACCTGGACCGCCAGATCCTCGATGCCGACCGCCGTCGCGAACAGCTTGGTTCCGAGCGCACCGGGCTGGACCTGGATGCGTTGAGCGACACATTCGCGGCGCTGCAGGAGCAGCACGACGACCGCAAGACGGCGTTGGAGGATCTGACCACCGACGTCGAAACCCGCAAGCAGTCCCTGGCTGGCCTGCAGGAACAGCAGCGCACGCGCCAGGGAGAGCTGGCCGAACTGCGCAAGCAGGCGCAGGCTGCACGCGGCCGCCTGTCGTCGCTGGAAACCCTGCAGCACGCCGCGCTCGGGCAGGAGCAGGGCGCCGCGGTGGCCTGGCTCAAGCAACGCGGGCTGGACGATGCCGGGCGCGTCGGCGAACGCCTGCAGGTCGAATCCGGCTGGGAAAACGCGGTGGAAGCCGCGCTGGGACAGCTGATCGAAGGCGTCCTGGTCGACCAGCCGGAAGCTCTGGTCGATGCGCTCGGCGAGCTTGCCGAAGGCCGGCTTGCGCTGGTGTCGGCGGAAGCTGGCACGGTGGATTTCGCGCCCAGTTCGCTGGCCAGCAAGGTGCAGGGGCCGCTTGCGATCCGCCGTCTGTTGTCGAAGTTGCATGCGGCGGAAACCCTGGCCGATGCGCGCAGCCTGCAGGCGCGGCTGGCGGACGGCGAATCGGTGATTACCCGCGCCGGCGAGCGCCTGGGCGACGGCTGGGTGCGCGTGCTGCGTTCCGGCGCCGCCAAGCAGGGCGCGCTGCTGCGTGAAAAGGACATCCAGTCGCTGCGCGTGGAGATCGAAGGCCACGTGGTGCGCGAGCGTGAACTCGAGGCCGCGTTGACGTCGCTGCGCGACCAGTTGCTGGTCGCCGAACAGCAACGCGAGGACGCCCAGCGTGCGCTGTACCTGGCCCATCGCGGCGTGGCGGAACTCGCAGGCCAGTTGCAGAGCCAGCAGGGTCGGCTGGATTCCGCACGCGGCCGCATCGAGCGCATCGATGCCGAGCTCGCCCAGCTGGCGAGCACGCTGGAGGGTGGCAATGAACAGGCCCGCGAAGCCCGCCAGCGGGTTGAAACCGCCGTGTCCAGCATGGGCGAACTGGAAACCGCGCGCCAGGCGCTGGATGGCGAGCGCCGCCAGATCACCGAAGCCCGTGATGCCGCCCGCAATGCCGCGCGCGAATCACGTGACGCCGTGCACGCGCTGGCGCTGACGGTGGAATCGCAGCGCGCGCAGATCGTCGCCCTGGCGCAGGCGCTGGAACGGATGGGCAACCAGCGTGGCCAGCTCGACTCGCGCCTGGGCGAACTCGCTTCGCAACTTACCGATGGCGATGCACCGGTCAAGGCGCTGGAAGCGGAGCGGCAGGCCGCGCTGAGCGAGCGCGTGCGCACCGAACAGGCATTGGCCACGGCGCGTTCGGCGCTGGAAGGCATCGACAATGAACTGCGCGGGTTCGAACAGATCCGCCAGCAGCGCGATGCGCAGGCACTGCAACAGCGAGAGGCGATCAGCCAGCGCAAGCTGGACCAGCAGGCGCTGGCACTGAAGGCCGACCAGTTCTCGGGCGCCCTGGTCGGGGCCGGCTTCGTGGTGGACGACGTGCTGGCCACCCTCGCCGAGGACGCCGATGTGCAGTCCTGGGAAAAGGCCGTCGCCGAGTTCGATGCGAAGTTGCGACGGCTCGAGCCGGTCAACCTGGCGGCGATCGCCGAGCATGCCGAAGCCGCGCAGCGCAAGGACTACCTGGATGCGCAGGATGCCGACCTGACCTCGGCGCTGGAAACACTGGAAGACGCCATCCGCAAGATCGATCGCGAAACCCGCGGCCGCTTCAAGGACACCTTTGATCGCGTCAACAGCGGCGTGCAGGAACTGTATCCGCGGCTGTTCGGTGGCGGCCACGCCTACCTGGAATTGACCGGCGATGACATGCTGGACGCCGGCGTCACGATCATGGCGCGGCCGCCCGGCAAGCGCGTCTCGAGTATTTCGTTGCTGTCCGGCGGCGAGAAGGCAATGACCGCGGTGGCGCTGGTGTTCTCGATCTTCCGCCTGAACCCGGCTCCATTCTGCCTGCTGGACGAAGTCGATGCACCGCTGGACGAAGCCAACGTCGCACGTTTCACCGCAATGGTCAGCGAGATGAGCGAGCAGGTACAGTTCCTGTTCGTGACCCATAACAAGGCGACGATGGAAGCCGCGCAGCAGTTGTCAGGCGTGACCATGCGCGAACCTGGCGTCAGCCGGCTGGTGTCGGTCGATCTCGCCGAGGCCGCGCGGCTGGCGGGCGCCGCGTGATCGCCACGCAACGAAGGAGAACCGAATGTCGGACATGACCATCTTGCGCATTGGCATCGCGGTCGCCATGTCATTGCTGCTGGGCGCAATCATCTACTTCGGTCGCGGCCGCAAGGTGTCCAAGCGTCGGCACGATGCGCGTGTCGGCAGCGGACATCCAGGCGCGGGGGTGCATGCCGACGGCGCACGCCAGGAGCCCTCGCTGGGGGAGCAACTGGCGGGCAGTTGGGGCCAGCCGGTGGACGAAGGCAGGCAGGACGAACTTCCGTTGCCCGGTGCCGGGCCGCCCGGCAACGAGCTTGGCAAGCGTACGTCCGATGAGTTCGATCGCATCGTCTCGCTGTATGTCGCGGCCAAGGCCGGCACCAGATTGCGTGGCCAGGACATCGTGGTCGCCGCCGAAAAGGCCGGCTTGACGTTCGGCTACATGGACGTCTTCCATCGCCTGGTCGACGGCCGCCCGGAGCAGGGCCCGGTGTTCAGTGTCGCCAACATCATCAAGCCGGGCAGCTTCGACATGGCCAGTATCGGCGAGCTGGAAACCCCCGCGATCGCATTCTTCCTGACCCTGCCGGCGCCGCTGTCCGCGCTGGATGCCTGGGACACCATGCTGCCGGCCGCGCAGCGGATGTCGGAACTGCTGGACGGCGTGGTCCTGGACGAGGAACGCAACGCGCTGGGCCGCCAACGCATCCAGCACATCCGCGACGAACTGCGCAGTTATGACCGGCAGAACCAGGCCGCGCCATTGAGCAAGCCGACGCGCTGGTAGCATTGGTTTCGCGGGAGCGCCTTTCGCGTGAACGGCGTTCCTGCAGTGTTGGTGGCTGCCGTAAAATGCGGCGATGAGCCAAGACACCGTCGACACTCGCATCAACGAACTCCGCCGGCGGCTCAACGACGCAAGCCATCGCTACCACGTGCTCGACGATCCGGACATCCCGGATGCCGAATACGACGCGATGTTGCGTGATCTCGAGGCTCTGGAAGCCGCGCATCCGGAGTTCGCGGACCCCAATTCGCCGACCCGGCGCATCGGCGAAGCGCCCTCCGGACGCTTCGAGCAGGTCGCGCACGCCGTTCCGATGCTGTCGTTGTCGAACGCGTTCACTGATGAGGAAGTCGCGGAGTTCGTGGCGCGCATCGAGAGGGAAACCGGCGACGCCGCACCGGCGTTTTCGGTCGAGCCAAAGCTGGATGGCCTGGCGATCAGCCTGCGTTACGAACAAGGCATGTTCGTGCGTGGCGCGACCCGGGGCGATGGCGCGACCGGCGAGGATGTCAGCGCCAACCTGCGCACGATCCGCTCGATTCCACTCACGCTGCGCGGTGACGCGACCGCGGTGCCTGCCGTGCTCGAAGTGCGCGGCGAGGTCTACATGCCGCGTGCCGGCTTCGAGGCCTACAACACGCGTGCCCGCGAAACCGGCGAGAAACCGCTGGCCAACCCGCGCAATGGCGCGGCCGGGTCATTGCGCCAACTGGATTCACGCATCACCGCGCAGCGCCCGCTGGCCTTCTATGCGTATGCGCTTGGCGAAGCGCATGCAGCATTGCCCGCCACCCATTCCGCGGTGCTGGCATGGCTGCGTGAGCTGGGGTTCGCGGTCAGTCCACTGGTCGATGTCGCGATCGGGGTCGAAGGCCTGCTCGCGTACTACGCACGTGTCGGCGCCACGCGTGATGCATTGCCATACGACATCGACGGCGTGGTCTACAAGCTCGATCGATTCGACCAGCAGCGGGCGATGGGCTTCGTCTCGCGCGCGCCGCGCTGGGCGCTCGCGCACAAGTTCCCGGCCGAAGAGGCGGCAACGACCGTTGAATCGATCGAGGTCAATGTCGGGCGCACCGGCGCGGTCACGCCCTGGGTCCTGATGGCGCCGGTGCACGTGGGCGGGGTCACCGTGACCCGCGCCACCTTGCACAACGCCGACCAGATCGCGAGGCTCGACGTGCGCGTCGGCGACAGCGTGATCGTGCGCCGCGCCGGTGACGTGATCCCCGAGGTCGTGCGGGTGATCCCGGATCGACGCCCACTCGACCCTGCCGGCCAGCCCCTGCATCCACCGTATGCATTGCCGAGCCAGTGCCCGGATTGCGGCTCGGCGATCGAGCGCGAGGATGGCGAAGTGATCGCGCGCTGCACCGGTGGCCTGGTATGCCCCGCGCAACGCAAGCAGGCGCTCATCCATTTCGCATCGCGGCGCGCGATCGATATCGACGGCCTCGGCGAGCGATTCATTGACGCATTGGTCGAACTTGGCTATGTGCACGGCATTGCCGACCTGTATGCGCTGACCGTCGAGGACCTCATCGAAATGAAGCAGCGCTCGGACGAAGCTGCGGGCGTTATTCCCGAGACAGTGAAGGCTGGCAAGATCGCCACCAAGTGGGCGGAAAACCTGGTGGCGGCGATCGATGCCAGCCGCAGCACCACGCTGGAACGCCTGTTGTTCGCGCTCGGTATCCGCGATGTTGGCGAAAGCACGGCCAGGACCCTGGCGCGCCATTTCGGTGCGCTGGCGCCGCTGATGGCCGCCGACGAGGAGCACTTGAAACAGGTGCCCGATGTTGGTCCGGTCGTGGCCGCACGGATTGCACACTTCTTCGCCGAGCCGCACAACCGCGAAGCGATCGCGGCCTTGCAGGCAGCCGGCATGCATTGGCAGGAGGGTGCGCCACAGCGATCCGCCGAAGGTCCCCTGGCCGGCATGACCGTGGTGCTCACCGGCGGCCTGTCGGCGATGTCGCGTGACGAGGCAGGCGTGAAGCTCGAAGCATTGGGCGCCAAGGTCGCCGGCAGCGTGTCGAAGAAGACCTCGCTGGTGGTGGCAGGCGAAGCTGCCGGCAGCAAGCTGGCCAAGGCACGGGAGCTCGGCATCGAAACCTGGGACGAGGCCGCATTGCTTGCGTTCCTGGCGGAGCATGGCGGTTGAGCACGCCGTTTCCCACTGGCCCCGATCGGGCTGCCGGCATCGAGGGAGAGGCGGTGTGGATGCCAGGTGCATCACGTGATGCCCTGCGACTGCGCGCCTGGCTCAATCGCCTCGTGAGGGAGTTCTTCCATGCCCGTGACGCGCTGGAAGTCGAAACGCCCGTGCTGTCGCAGGCCGGCAACAGCGATCCGAACATCGCTTCGTTCTCGCTGGAGTTCAGTGGCCGCACCGATGGCGCGGCGCGCACGCGCTGGCTGCGTACCTCGCCGGAACATGCGCTCAAGCGACTGCTGGCGGCGGGCATCGGTGATTGTTACGAGCTCGGCCGGGTGTTCCGCGATGGCGAGGCCGGTGGTCGCCACAACCCCGAATTCACCATGCTCGAGTGGTACCGGCTGGGGTGGGATCACCTCCAGTTGATCGAGGAAACGGCGTCTCTGGTGCAGGCTGCATTGGCCCTGGTCGGGCGAAGCGCAACGTTGCGCGTCGTGCGCTATCGCGACCTGTATCGGGACACTCTTGGCGTTGATCCATTCACTGCGGATGACGAAACCCTGCGGGCTGCGCTCGGCGATGTGGTGATCGATCCACGCGGCCTGCGCCGCGACGACTGGCTGGACCTGCTGATGACGCACCGCCTGCAGCCCGCGTTCAAGGCCGGGGACATGCTGGCCGTCGTCGACTATCCGGCAAGCCAGTGCGCACTCGCGCGGATCGGCGTGGATGCAGAAGGGCATCCGGTTGCGCAGCGGTTCGAGCTGTTTCTCGGGCCGCTGGAACTGGCCAACGGCTATCACGAATTGCTGGATGCCAATGAGCAGGCGATGCGGTTTGAAAACGATGCCCGCGTGCGCCACGCGCGCGAGCTCGACTCGCCGCCCGCCGATGCGCGCCTGCTGGCCGCATTGGCATCCGGCCTGCCGGCCTGCGCAGGCGTTGCGCTCGGGATGGATCGATTGCTGATGGCGATGTGTGGGACCACGCGCATCGCGGATGTGCTGGCTTTCGAGTTTTCGCGCGCGTGAAGGGTTTCCTGAATGGGGGCTTTTCGAATCGGGGTGGACGCTGGCTCCTTCGCCTTGCGTTAATCCCCCGTGACTAAAGTGGAACGTGTTGCAGGAAACCCACCAGGAGGAACACCACGATGCGCACACTGATGATCGGCACGGCAATGCTTGGAACGGTCTTTCTGGCGGCGGCGATGCCGGTATCCGCAGCGCCGCAGTATTACGGTTCCAGCGACGGGTACAGTGGCGGCATCATCCGCTGCGAATCCAACGATGGCCGTACCCGCGAGTGCACCACCGGAGGTGGTCGCGTGGTGCTCGAGCGGCAGATCTCCAGCAGCGCCTGCATCGAGGGCCGCAGTTGGGGTTACAGCCGCAACGGGATCTGGGTTTCACAGGGATGTCGTGCCGATTTCCGCGTCGTTGGGGATTATCGCGGCGACAATTACGGGGGCAACCATGGCCCCGATCGCTACGGCAACGACCAGCAGGTCCGTTGCGAATCCAATGACGGGCGCAACCGGACGTGCCCGATGGATACGCGTGGTGGCGTCCGATTGATTCGCCAGATTTCCCGGACGGCGTGCATCGAAGGGCGCACCTGGGGCATCAATCGGGTGGGCGTCTGGGTCACGGATGGCTGCCGCGCCGACTTCCGCGCCGGCGGCAACAACTACGGCAACAACTACGGCATTGGCGGTCGTGTGTTCCGCTGTGAATCCCATGACGGGCGCACGCGCGAATGTGCCGCCAATACCCGCGCGGGCGTGCAGCTTGTGCGCCAGTTGTCCGATGCGGCCTGTGTCCAGGGCCGTAGCTGGGGCTACAGCCGCAACGGCATCTGGGTTTCGAATGGATGCCGCGCAGAGTTCCGCGCGTACTGAACCATACTGGCCGTGTTTGAGCGAACGACCGGCGCCGATGTGGCGCCGGTTTGATGTGGGGGACCGAGGTTCCGTCCGCTGCGCGATAATGCCGCCATGAGCAAGCCCATCGACTTCGACCGTTACGACCGCATCCGCCCGATCCGATGGACTGGCGAGGCACTGGAACTGCTGGACCAGCGCAAGCTGCCGTTCGTGGTCGAGTACCGCCGCTGCGTCAGCAGCGATGAGGTGGCGGCCGCGATCCATGACCTGACCGTGCGCGGCGCGCCCGCGATCGGGATTTCCGCAGCCTGGGGCGTGGTGCTGGCGGCACGCGGCATCGACGCCGCCGATGGCGCGGACGCCGCGCACAAGCTCGAGCCGGCAATGGACCGACTCAATGCGGCGCGGCCAACCGCGGTCAACCTCGCGTGGGCGCTGGCACGCATGCGCCACACACTTGGCGAAGCGGGCGCTGGCTGGCGCGAGGCCATCGCGCGCGAAGCACGTGCCATCGAAACCGAGGACCTCGCTGCCAATCGAGTCATGGGCAGTCTCGGCGCCGCCTTGATGGAAGCCGGCAGCGGCGTGCTGACCCATTGCAATACAGGTTCACTGGCGACCGCCGGTTTTGGCACGGCGCTGGGGGTGATCCGTGCCGGCGTGGCGCAAGGCCGCATTGCGCGCGTGTTCGCTGGCGAGACCCGGCCATGGTTGCAGGGTGCGCGGCTCACGGTGTGGGAATTGCAGCAGGACGGTATCGACGCCACCCTGATCGCCGATTCGGCCGCCTCGCACCTGATGACAACCGGGCAGGTGCAGTGGGTGGTGGTCGGCGCGGACCGGATCTGCGCAAACGGCGATGTCGCCAACAAGATCGGCACCTACCAGCTTGCAATTTCGGCCCGCCACCATGGCGTGAAGTTCATGGTCGTCGCGCCTTCGTCCACCGTCGACATGGGCACGCTTTCGGGCGATGCGATCGAGATCGAGGAACGCGATCCGGGCGAGTTGTTTGGCGTCGGCGGCAGTCGGACGGTGGCCGAGGGAATTGCTGCATGGAACCCGGTCTTCGATGTCACGCCGCATGCGCTGATCGACGCGATCGTGACCGAAAAGGGCGTTGTCGAGCAGCCGGATTCGGCGCGGATGCGGGCGATGTTCGGTTATTGACTCCGGTGCCCACAACACCGCGGAGAAGGCGTGGCCTGGCTCCGTAGAGCGGGCCATGGATGGCCCGCGGCGACGCGTCGAACAGGATGTTCGCACGCGTCGGGAAGGAGCCATGCCGCACCCGATTGCCGATGAAGTTTCTTGCGGGCCCGCCGTGCCTCGGCAAATGGGTGCATTTATTTCGTAACCCGTTGATTCTTCGTGAAATCCAGCGTGCTTTAAGGTGCGCTGGATGCTACAATTTCACCTTGCTGAAACCCTTCCCGAAACGCGTCCGCGGGCGACATGCCGCAGGCCGTTCGTGGGCACCGAAAATCGCATCGCACAGGATCGCAGATGGCAGAGCTCGCCAAGGAAATCATCCCCGTCAATCTCGAAGACGAGATGCGCCGCAGTTACCTCGATTACGCCATGAGCGTCATCGTGGGACGCGCACTGCCGGATGTCCGCGATGGGCTGAAGCCGGTGCATCGGCGCGTGTTGTTCGCGATGCACGAGCTCGGCGCACACAGCAACAAGCCGTATTACAAGTCCGCGCGCATCGTCGGTGACGTGATCGGCAAGTACCACCCGCACGGCGACCAGTCGGTGTACGACACCCTGGTGCGCATGGCGCAGCCGTTCGCACTGCGCTACCTGCTGGTCGACGGGCAGGGCAACTTCGGTTCGGTCGATGGCGACTCCGCCGCGGCGATGCGTTACACCGAAGCGCGCATGTCGCGCCTGAGCCACGAGTTGATGGCCGACATCGACAAGGAAACGGTCAACTTTCAGCTCAATTACGACGAGAAGGAATACGAACCGACGGTGATGCCGACGCGGTTCCCGAACCTGCTGGTGAATGGTTCGGCCGGCATCGCGGTCGGCATGGCGACCAATATCCCGCCGCACAACCTCACTGAAGTGGTCAATGCGCTGCTGGCATTGATCGAGGATCCGGACATCGACATCGATGGCCTGATGGAGCACATCCCCGGACCCGACTTCCCGACCGCGGGCATCATCAATGGCGTGGGCGGCATCCACGTGGCGTATCGCACCGGCCGTGGCCGCGTGCGCATGCGCGCACGTGCCGAGATCGAAGTGGCCGACAACGGCCGCGAGGCGATCGCGGTCACCGAGATCCCGTACCAGGTCAACAAGGCACGGCTGATCGAGAAGATCGCCGAGCTGGTCAAGGAAAAGAGGCTGGAAGGCATCAGCGAGCTGCGCGACGAGTCCGACAAGGACGGCATGCGCATCTACATCGAGATCAAGCGGGGCGAATCCGCCGACGTGGTGCTGAACAACCTGTACCAGCAGACCCAGATGGAGTCGACGTTCGGCATCAACATGGTGGCGCTGGTCGATGGCCGCCCGCAGTTGCTGAACCTCAAGCAGATCCTGCAGGCGTTCGTTCGCCATCGCCGCGAAGTGGTCACGCGCCGCACCATCTTCGAGTTGCGCAAGGCACGCGCCCGCGCGCACATCCTGGAAGGCCTGACCGTCGCGCTGGCCAACATCGACGAAATGATCGAGTTGATCAAGACCTCGGCGAATCCGGTGGAGGCACGCGAGCGCATGCTGGCGCGGACCTGGGAAGCCGGCCTGGTGGGTGCATTGCTTGCCGGCGCCGGTGCCGAGGCGTCGCGTCCGGAAGGCCTGCCGAAGGGCGTGGGCCTCATCGATGGTCGCTACCAGCTGACGGAAACCCAGGCCCAGCAAATCCTGGAAATGCGCCTGCATCGCCTGACCGGGCTGGAGCAGGACAAGCTGACCGAGGAATACCGGGTCTTGCTGGAAGAGATCCGCGGGCTGATCGAGATCCTCGAGAATCCCGACGTGCTGCTGGAAGTCATCCGCGCGGAACTCATCGCGGTCAAGGACGAGTTCGGCGACGTGCGCCGCAGCGAGATCCGGGCGAGCGAGGAAGACCTCGACATCCTCGACCTGATCGCGCCGGAGGACGTGGTGGTGACCCTGTCGCATGCCGGCTATGCCAAGCGCCAGCCGGTCAGCGCCTATCGTGCGCAACGCCGTGGCGGTCGCGGCCGCAGCGCGGCATCGACCAAGGACGAGGATTTCATCGACCAGTTGTGGCTGGTCAACACCCATGACACGTTGCTGACCTTCACCAGTGCCGGCCGCGTGTTCTGGCTGCCTGTCTACCAGTTGCCGGATACCGGCCCGAATGCACGCGGCCGGCCGATCATCAACTGGATCCCGCTGGAACCGGGCGAGCAAGTGCAGGCAGTGCTGCCTGTGCGCGAGTACGGCGGCGACCAGTTCGTGTTCTTCGCGACCCGCAACGGCAAGGTCAAGAAGACACCGCTGACGGAATATGCGTATCGCCTGCAGCGCGGCAAGATCGCGATCAACCTGGACGAGGGCGATGCCCTGGTCGGGGTGGCGCTGACCGACGGCGAGCGTGACGTGATGCTGTTCGCCAGCAATGGCAAGACCGTACGCTTCGGCGAGGATCGCGTGCGTTCGATGGGCCGCACCGCGACCGGCGTCCGCGGCATCCGCCTGGCCAGGGGCGAGGACGTGGTGAGCCTGATCGTGGCCGAGTCAGCCGGCGGCGTCGAAGTCGATGATGATGCGAACGACGAGGCGATCGACCATGGCGTGGAGGCTGTCGAATCCACCGATATCGACACGGCGGACATCCACGCGTCCGAGGACGATCAGGTCTCCTACATCCTCACCGCCACCCAGAACGGCTACGGCAAGCGCACGCCGCTGTCGGACTATCCACGCAAGGGACGCGGCACCCAGGGTGTTATCGGCATCCAGACCACCGAACGCAATGGCAAGCTGGTCGGTGCGGTCATGCTGGGCGCCAACGACGAAGTGTTGCTGATTTCCGATGGCGGTACGCTGGTGCGCACGCGCGCATCGGAGATTTCGCGGGTGGGCCGCAACACCCAGGGCGTCACCCTGATCCGCCTGTCCAAGGGCGAGACACTGCAGGCGGTCGAACGCCTGGACGGCTCGCTGGACCAGGACGCGGAAGACGACGTCGGTGACGTGGCGACAGCCAGCGCCGCGGAAGCCAGCGTGCAGGACACGCCGCCGGCCACCTGAGCAGGGTGATCGGCCAAGACAAGCGCCCGGCTGAATGCCGGGCTTCTTGTTTGTGCCGCGAGGGCCGGATCGCGCATCGATCCGCGTCCTATACTCGAAACCGCCCGGCATGGAAGGAATCGAGATGCGAACCCCATGGAATTCCGTTTCGCACGGTTTGCGCGCGGGGCTGATGCTGATGCTGGCATTGTCGATGGCAGCAGGACTCGTTGCCTGCAGGCGCGACCACGCGGCGGGGCAGTTGCCGGCAAATAGCGGCGAAGCGATCCAGGCCAACCGTGAAGTAGTGAAGGGCTTCGCCGTGGTCCGTACCTATCCGGACCAGGGGCGTGAGTCGCTGGCAATCGCTGTCGAATTCTCGCGTCCGCTGGTCGGCACCCAGGACTTCGACAGGCTGCTGACCTTTGATCGCGCCGCCAGCAACCAGACGAGCAGCTGGGCCCTGGACGACAACGGCAAGACCCTGCGCTTTCCCCATGTCGAGCCGAACCAGACCTACACGCTGACCGTTTCAGGTGCGTTGACCGCCGCCGATGGCAGCAAGCTCGGACAGGATATTGAGCTGAAGGTCTTCACCGGCGAGATGGAACCCGCCGTTGGCTTTGCCTCGCAAGGCAGTGTGCTGCCGGCCAGGGATTCGCGCGGGTTGCCGGTGGTCTCGATCAACGTGGCCGAGGTCGACGTGGAGTTCATGCGCGTGCGCGATGCATCGTTGCCGCGGTTCTTCGCCGAATACCAGCGCGGCGGCCGCCGCGGCAGTTGGGAACTGGACCCATCGTGGTACGACGAAGCGGACCAGGACAGCCGTCCGCCGATCTCCAGGCTCGCGGAACCCGTCTACGTGAATCGCTTCGTGCTGGGCGGCGAACGCAACGAGCGCGTGCTGACCTACCTGCCGATCCAGGACATCGCCGAACTGCAGCAGCCAGGCCTGTATTTCGCGGTGATGAAGAAGGCCGGCGCGTTCAAGGATGAGTTCGACACCGCCTTCTTCAGCGTCAGCGACATCGGCCTGCACGTGCGCGCCTACAGGGAAAGACTTTTCGTGCACACGGCGTCGCTGGCGGATGGCGCGGCGCTTCCGAATGCGGAACTGCGCGTACTGGATGCGCGTGGCGAGCCGGTGTTCAAGGGCAAGACCGACGCCAACGGCAATGCGATGCTGGATTACACGCTGGATGCGGCGCACGTCCTCACGGCCTCGCGCGGCAAGGACGTGTCGATGCTGCCGTTCAACCAGCCGGCGCTGGACCTGTCCGAGTTCGCCGTCAGTGGCCGCGAGCAGGCGTGGTTCGACGTGTTCGCCTGGTCGGGCCGCGATCTGTACCGCCCCGGCGAGACCGTGCGTGTGTCGGCGCTGCTGCGCGACAACGACGGCAAGCCGGTCGCCACGAAGAACGGCAAGTCGCAGTCCCTGTTCGTCCGCTTGAAGCAGCCGGACGGCAAGACCTTCGTGGAGTCCCGCATCGAGCCAGGCGCACAGGGCTATTTCCGTTTCGAGAAAGCCATTCCGGTGGAGGCACCGACCGGCAAGTGGCAGGTCGAATTCCGCACCGACCCGGCCAGCAAGGACGCGGTGCAGGGCATGGCCCTGCGCATCGAGGAGTTCCTGCCCGAACGCATGAAGCTTGACCTGGCAGGCGCCGATCCGGTGCTGCATCCGGGCGAACCGTTCCGCCTGCGCGCGACCGGCGCCTACCTGTATGGCGCACCCGCCGCGGGCAACCGCTTCACTGCCAGGCTGGCGGTCACCGTCGAGCAGCACCCGCTTGGGCAGGCGAAGGGCTGGTTCTTTGGTGATCCCACGGTGCAACTGCCGAAGGAGGCCAAGGATGTGATCGACGCCTCCCTGGATGCGCAGGGCAAGCTGGAACAGGACATCGCGTTGCCGGCCGAAGTGAAGGGCAATACCCCGGTCAGGGCGATCGTGTCCGGCAGTCTGTACGAATCCGGCGGACGCAGCGTCAACCGCAGCGTGGAGCGCGTGCTGTGGCCGGCCGATGCACTGGTCGGCCTGCGCCCGTTGTTCGACGATGCCGACGGTGCCGACGCCAACGCGAAGGCACGCTTCGAGTTGATGCGCTACACCGCCGATGGCACGCCAAGTCCGGTCAAGGGCCTGAAGGTGACGCTGGTGCGCGAGCATCGCGACTACCACTGGAGCCACGACGAGGACACCGGCTGGGACTACGACTTCACCCGTCGCTTCGAGAACGTGCAGGTCATGACGCTGGATGCCGGCACCACCGTGACGCGTTTCGATGTCCCGGTGGAATGGGGCGAATACCGGATCGACGTGCATGACCCGACCACCAGGCTGACGATGCGCTATCCATTCCGTGCCGGCTGGGGTTGGGACGATGCCAATCGAGGCCTGGATGCGCGCCCGGACAAGGTCAAGCTGGCGCTGGACAAGACCGCGTATCGCGCAGGCGACACTCTGAAGGCAACGTTGACCCCGCCGCATGCCGGCAAGGGACTGGTGATGGTGGAAAGCGATCGCATGCTGTTCGTGCAGGCGATCGACGTGAAGCCCGGCACCGTGATCGAAATCCCGGTGACCAGGGATTGGGAACGCCATGACGTGTATGTCACCGCACTGGTATTCCGCGGCGGCAGCGCGACCAGCAAGATCACCCCGGCGCGCGCGGTGGGCGTGGCCTGGGTGCCGATGGACCGGCGCGACCGGCAGGTTGCGGTTGGCTTGGCGGTCAAGCCGCAGGTGCGGCCGGAGCAACCGTTGCAGGTCACGGTCAGCGTGCCGGCGCTTGCGGGCAAGCAGGCCTACGCCACGATCTCCGCGGTCGACGTCGGCATCCTCAACATCACCCGTTTCCCGGTTCCGGATGCGAACAAGCACTTCTTCGCACAGCGCCGGCTTGGCGTGGATGCCTACGACATCTACGGCCGCGTGATCGAGAGCTTCGAGGGCGGCATCGCCAGGATCCGTTTTGGCGGTGACATGCCCCTGGCTGCGCTTCCACAGGCAAGGCGCCCGACCGCGCGCGTGCAGACCGTCGACCTGTTCGCAGGGCCGGTCACGCTGGATGCGAAGGGCAATGCGAAGGTTGCGCTGGACGTGCCCGATTTCAACGGCACCTTGCGGGTGTCTGCGCTGGTGTTCTCCGACAGGCAGTATGGCAATCGCGATGCCGAGACCGTGGTGCGCGCACCGATTGTCGCCGAGGCCAGCATGCCGCGGGTGATGGCGCCCGGCGATCGTGGCACCGTCACCCTGGACATTACCAATTTCACCGGCCGTGTCGGCGAGTTCAAGGTGAAGGTGGACGGCATCGGTCCGGCGTCGATCGGTGACGGCAGCCGCGCGGTGAAGTTGGCGCCAGACGCGAAGTCGACCGTGAGCTTCCCGCTGGCGGCGCAGGAGGGGTATGGCATTGCGCAGGTGCGGGTACGGGTGGACGGCAACGGCTTCAAGGTGGACCGCAGGTACGATCTGCCGGTGCGCCCGGCGTGGCCGTCGGTGTTGCGCTCGCGCACGCAGGTGGTCGGCGAGGGCGGGGTGGTCAGCCTCGGAGCGGATTTGACCGAAGGACTGATGCCGGCTTCGGTCAGTGCACGCATGCTGGTCAGTGCCGCGCCGCCGCTGCCGATTGCCGCGGCACTGAAGGGTGCGCTGGACTATCCCTATGGATGTGCGGAGCAGACCACCAGCAAGGGCTACGCTGCGCTTGAGCTGGATGCGGCGACCGCGAAGCAGTTCGGGGTGACTGGCCTGGATGCGGGCAAACGGCGGTCGCGCATGGAAGGCGCGTTCGGACGGCTGGCCTCGATGCAGGTGTCGTCCGGGCACTTCTCGATGTGGGGCGATGACGACTACGTCGATCCAGCCCTGACGCCTTACATCGTCGAATTCCTGCTGGATGCACGCGAGGCGGGCTTCGCGGTTCCCGACGCCGTGCTGCAGACGTCGCTGCAGCGACTGAGCGAGGACCTGCTGGCCGGTGGCCACGAATTCTACGGCCGTGACCATCGCGAGTACCTCAGGTTTGCCTACCAGGCGCACGCCGGGTACGTGCTGGCGCGGGTCAATCGGGCGCCGCTTGGCACCCTGCGCGCGTTGTACGACAACGACCGCAAGAAGGCGCTGAAGGGCCTGCCGCTGGTGCACCTCGGCTTGGCGCTGGCGATGCAGGGCGACAAGGCGCGCGGAGAGAAGGCCATCGTCGAAGGGTTCGCGTTCAAGGGCGACCGTACGGGTTACCTGGGCGATTACGGAAGTCCGATACGCGACCTCGCGCTGATGATCGCGCTGACCCATGAGCGTGGTTATGCGAAGCCGGCTTTCGATGCGCAGGTCATCGAACTGGGGCGCGATCTCGACGCGCGCCGCAAGTCGACCTGGTTCTACCTGAGCACGCAGGAACAGATCGCGATTGCGCGGCTGGGCAAGGTGCTGCTGGCCGACCAGAAGAAGCTGGTTGCGGGCAAATATGTGGTGAGCGGTGTCGAGGAAGCGATCACTGCGGCAAAGGCCTTCGGACGCACCGTCGACTACGCCACGCTGGCGGGTGGCGTACGTTTCCTGCCAACCGGCGAGCCGCCGTTCTACGCCAGCCTGGACGTGGCCGGCGTGCCGCGCACTGCGCCGGCGGCCGACGCCAGCGTGATCAAGGTCGAGCGTGCCTTGTTCGGCACCGACGGCAAGCCGTGGACGCCGCGCCCGCTGAAGGAAGGCGAGGCATTGATCGTACGGGTCGGTATTACCGCCGATCGCGACATGCCGGATGCGCTGCTCACCGACCTGTTGCCGGCGGGACTCGAGATCGAGAACTTCAACCTGGGCGACGGCAAGCAATGGGCGGACGTGGTGGTCGACGGCATCAACATCAGCGATCGCTCGAGTGAAGCCGATGTGCGCCATGAAGAGTTCCGCGAAGATCGTTACGTCGCTGCACTGAAGCTCGACGCCGGCAGCCAGGCCCGGTTGTTCTACCTGGTGCGCGCAGTGACGCCCGGTGTCTACACCGCGCCGCCGCCGTTGGTGGAAGACATGTACCGGCCGAGCCTGCGTGGCGTGGGCAAGTCGGTGCCGGCCAGCATTACCGTGGTGCAGCCATAGGGCGGGCCGGCCTGCAAACCGTGGCGATGACACCTCCAGCACATGCAAGCCTGCGCCGCCTGCTGCCCTGGCTGCGCTGGGGCACGGTGGCGCTGTTGTCGGCGCTGCTGTTGCTCGACCTGCTGTTCCCGCTGCCATTGCCGAAGGGCGGCGACGCCAGCACGCTGGTGACCGCGCGCGATGGCAGTCCCTTGCGCGCGTTCGCGGATCGTGATGGTGTGTGGCGCTACCCGACGACACCCGACGAGGTTTCGCCACTCTACGTGCAGGCGCTGCTGGGCTACGAGGATCGCTGGTTCTCGCGGCATCCCGGCATCAATCCGGTCGCGCTGTTGCGTGCCGGCGGGCAGATGCTCGGCAGCCGCAGGATCGTGTCCGGAGGCTCGACGCTGACCATGCAGGTGGCGCGGATCATCGATCCCGGCCTGCATGGCACGCGCACCCGCACGCCATGGGGGAAATTGCGGCAAGTGTTGCGTGCCCTGCAGCTGGAAGCGCATCTGTCCAAGCGCGAGATCCTTTCGATCTACCTGCAACGCGCACCCTTCGGCGGCACCATCGAGGGTGTCGAAGCGGCCAGTTGGGCCTATCTCGGCAAACCATCGAAGCGGTTGTCCCGCGCCGAAGCCGCATTGCTGGCGGTGTTGCCGCAAGCGCCCAGCCGGTTGCGCCCGGACCGCTCGCCGGATGTCGCGCGCGCCGCGCGCGACAAGCTGCTGGATCGGATGCACGTCAATGGCCTCTGGACCCGCGCGGTCGTCGACGATGCACGGATCGAGGCCGTGGTCTCCCGCCGCTTGCGGCCGCCGATGAGCGCCGCGCTGCTGGCGCAGCGCCTGCATGCCGCGCGCCCGCAGGCAGGGCGGATCGTGTCGACCCTGGATGCGCCATTGCAGCGTGCGCTGGAGGAGCGTGTCGCCCGCTATTTCTCCAGCCTGCCGCCGCGCACGTCGGCGGCATTGCTGGTGGTCGACAACGCCAGTCTGGAAGCGCGTGCCTACGTGGGTTCGGTGGCGTTCGGCGACAAGCAGCGCCTGGGCCACGTGGACATGGTGCAGGCGTGGCGCTCACCGGGGTCGACCCTCAAGCCGTTCCTCTACGGGATGGCGCTGGATGCCGGCTTGATCCATTCCGAAAGCCTGCTGGTGGATGCACCGCAATCGTTCGGTGGCTATCGGCCCTCGAATTTCGACGCTGCATTCAATGGCCCGGTTGGCGCCGCGGGCGCGTTGCGGTTGTCGCTGAACGTGCCAGCCGTCGACCTGCTGGACCGGGTTGGCCCGACCCGTTTCGCGGCCAGGCTCGAACATGCCGGGATCACCCTGAAGTTCCCCCGTGGGGTGGCGCCGAACCTGTCGATCATCCTCGGCGGCACCGGCGCGCGGCTGGAGGACCTGGTCGGCGCGTTCGCCGCCCTGCATCGCGATGGCATCGCCGGCCACATCCGCTACACGGCGGACACGCCGCCGGTCGAACGCAGGCTGTTGTCGCCGGGTGCGGCCTGGATCGTGCGCGAGATCCTCGCCGCCAATCAGCGCCCGGGCGAGGGCGTCGATACGTTCGATACCGGGCGCCGCCCACGCGTCGCCTGGAAAACGGGCACCAGCTACGGGTTTCGCGATGCATGGGCGATCGGCGGCACCCGTCGCTACACGGTGGGCGTCTGGGTCGGGCGCCCCGATGGCACGCCGTTGCCGGGGCAATACGGCGCAGTGACCGCGCTGCCGCTCATGTTCGAGGTGATCGACAGCCTGCCGCGCCAGTCCGGCGATGCCGCGCGCCTGCCGATGCCCGCCAGCGTCGCGGAAACCGAGGTGTGCTGGCCATTGGGCATTGCTGCTGCCGCGCAACCTGCGTCGCTGTGCCAGAAGCGCATGCAGGCGTGGACGCTGGAGGGCGCGGTGCCACCGACGTTCGCCGAACGCGACGCACGGCTGTGGAACGTCGGCATCGAACGCTTCGAAGTGGATGCGCAGACCGGTGAGCGGCTGTCGGCGGAGTGTCGCCTGCCGCATCAGGCGCAGCCGGCGGAAATCGCGCACTGGCCCGCGCTGGCGTCACCCTGGTTGCCAGATGCGTGGCGCAAAATCTCGCGCTTGCCGCCGTTGGCCGCCGACTGCCGTGATGATGGTCGCGAGGCTGTCGAATCGTTGCGGATCGATGGTGTCAATGACGGCGCGACCCTGGTGCGTCCGCCAGGCAGCAATGGGGGCGTGCGGTTGTCGCTGCGCGCGCTCGGCACGGGCGCGCGCGTGCAGTGGCTGCTGGATGGGCGCTGGATTGGCCAGAGCGAGGGCGCCGGTGCGCTGGTGCATGCGTTCGATGCGCCGGGTTCGCATGAATTGACCGCGCTGGCCGACAGCGGGGCCTGGCACTCGGTGCGGTTTCGGCTGTTGGCGCAGGCGCAATAGCCTGCTCTGGCGGTTGTTGGTGGCACCGGACGGGCGGCCACCGGGCCGCCTTGCGGGGCCGAGGCTTCAGCCAATACTGGCCAGGACGTGTTCGGCGGCGGAGACCCTGAACTCGCCGGGTGCCTCGATGAAGGCCTGGCGGACCACGCCGTCTTCGACATACAGCGCAAAGCGCTTGCTGCGCGTGCCCATGCCGAATGCGCTTGCATCCATCTCCAATCCCATCGCGCGGGTGAATTCGCCATTGCCGTCGGACAACATGCGCAGACCGTCGGGGACGTGCTGGCTTTCACCCCAGGCATCCATCACGAACGGATCGTTCATTGCCATGCAGGCAACCCGGATGCCGCGGCGCTTGAATTCGTCGAAATGCTCGACGAAGCCGGGCAGGTGGCGTTCCGAACAGGTCGGGGTGAACGCGCCAGGCACCGCGAACAGCACGGTCTTGTTGCCATCGAAGAGGGTGATCGTGTCGACTTTCTGCACGCCGTCATGGATGTACTGGAGGACGGCTTCCGGAACGCGTTCGCCTGGCTGGATCGACATGGGGGTTTCCTTGTTGGATGAGCGTTGGGTGAGCGCACGAGATGAGTGAAGGAGTCTAAACCTTGCGGCGTGGTGGATCGGTTAACCTTTCAAGGTTGTTTCAAAGGGCGCGAACGAGGGCACATGGAATTCAAGGACTACTACCAGATCCTGGGGGTTGAACCCAGTTCTGGCGATGCGGAGATCAAGACCGCGTATCGCCGGATGGCGCGCAAGTACCATCCGGACGTCAGCAAGGAAGCGGGTGCCGAGGAGCGGTTCAAGGCGGTCAACGAAGCCTATGAGGCGCTGCGCGACCCGGCGAAACGCAAGGCCTATGACCAGCTGAAGGCGGGCGGTTACCGGCCGGGCGACCAGGTGCGTCCACCGCCGGATGGTTTCCATCGGGGCCAGGGCGGGCAACCGGATTTCGAGGAGATATTCGCCGGCGGTGGCGCGGGGGGCGGCTTCAGTGATTTCTTCGAGAGCATGTTCGGTCGCCAGGCCGCGGGCGCCGGGCCGCGGGGTCCACAGGCACGGGGGCCGGCCGGGGTCACCCGCGCCAAACTCGCCGTGCCGCTGGAATCGGTCTACAACGGCGGCAGCGTGCGTATCGGCGTCAACGGGCGCACGCTGGACGTGCGCGTGCCCAAGGGCGTCAAGCCGGGCCAGTCGATCCGCCTGGCCCGGCAGGGCAATGGCGGCGGTGACCTGCTGCTGGAAATCGAATACGCCGCGCATCCGCAATTCGAGGTCGATGGCCGCAATATCATCCACGTGCTGCCGGTCGCACCATGGGAAGCGGCACTGGGCGCCACGATCAGCGTGCCAACCCTGGGCGGTGCGGTGGAATTGAAGATCCCGGCCGATTCCGAGTCCGGCCGCAAGTTGCGCCTGCGCGGACGTGGGCTGCCGGCTGGGGCGAAAGGTACCGCTGGCGACCAGATCGTGGAACTGGAGATCCTTGCGCCGCGTGCGCACGACGACGCCCAGCGCGAGGCCTACACGCGGATGCGCGATGCGTTCGGAAATGACTGGCGGCGCAGCTAAGCCGGCGCCATCCAGGTAATCAGGCGCCGCTTGGGCCGCCCAGGTACTGCGCAATCAGCTCCGACAGCTCGGATTCGCTGAAGGGCTTGGTGATGTAGGCCTTGGCACCCTGGCGCATGCCCCACACGCGGTCGGTGTCCTGGTCCTTGGTGGTGACCAGGATGACCGGGATGTGCTTGGTGGTCGACTCGCGGGTGATCGAGCGGGTCGCCTGGAAGCCGTTGAGGTTCGGCATCACCACGTCCATCAGGATCAGGTCGGGGATTTCGCGCTTGGCGGCCTCCACCCCGGCGGCACCGTCCTCGGCCGTCAAGGCGTCATGGCCGAGTTTCTCGACGATGCGGCGGATGCCCATCAGCTGCGAGGGCGAATCGTCGACGATCAGGATACGTGCCATTTGGTTTCCCCGTGGTTGCCCGACGATTGTAACGGGCGGCGCGGCGCCCGCAAGCAGGGCGTGACAATTATTGGGTACGGACCAGCGTGCGGCCCTGTGATCCACCGGCCAGCATGGTCGCGAAGACGTCCTGCAGGCCGTCCAGCCCGATTTCGCGGGTGCAGACCGATTCCAGTGTGGCAGGTTTCCAGTCGCTGGCCAGGCGCCGCCAGACCTCGTCGCGGATATCGCGTGCGGTTCCGGCCGAGGCCACCCCCAGCAAGGACACGCCGCGGATGATGAACGGCATGACGGTTGCGTCGAGTTTTGCGGACGCTGCCAGTCCTGCGCTGGCCACGTTGCCGTAGGGCGCGGTCTGCGCCAGCAGGCTGCCGAGCATCGAACCGCCCACGTTGTCCAGGCCGCCACCGAAACGCGCGGTCTCCATGGGTCGTGCGGTCGAGAGGACGTCACGTGGCAGCACCTGCTCGGCCCCCAGTGACGTGAGATAGCCGGCATGCTCGGGCTTGCCGCTGATGGCATGTACGGTGAAGCCAGCCCTGGCGAAGATGGCGACCGCCAGTGAACCCACGCCACCGGTCGCGCCGGTGACCGCAAGCGGGCCAAGATCGGGTGTCTGTCGATTCTCGACCATGCGCAGCAGTGCCAGTGCCGCGGTGAAGCCTGCAGTGCCCAGGATCATGGATTCGCGCAGGCTCAGTCCCGGGGGCAAGGGGATGACCCAGCGCGCATCAAGCCGCGCGACCTGGCTGTAGCCGCCGTCACGGGTTTCCGACAGGCCGCTGCCGGTGACCAGTACCGCGTCGCCTTCCCTGAAGCCCGGATCGCGTGAGTGCGTGACGTGGCCGGCGACATCGATCCCGCCCACCAGCGGGAACCGGCGCAGGATCCTGCCTTTGCCCGTGCCCGCCAGCGCATCCTTGAAATTGACCGACGAGTACACGGTGCGGATCACGACCTCGCCGGGATTCAGGTCATCCAGCGCCAGGGTCTCGATCCCGCTGCGGTAGCCGTCGGCATCGTCATGGATGCGGAATGCACGGAAATCCCCCGCGCGGCTCATGGCCCCTCCGGTGTCAGCTTGCGCTGGCTTCGGCGCTTCTCGTCCAGCCATTTGTCCGCCTGCGCTGGCACGTAACCGCGCATCCACTGAAGCAGCGTGTCGATGTCGTCGCCATGCCACAGGTCCTGGCGCTGCTCGGCATGCAGGAAGCGTTCGCGCACCATGGTATCCAGCATCGCCATCAAGGGTTGCCAGAAGCCGCCGACGTCGAGGAATGCGCAAGGCTTCCTGGCGAGGCCCAATTGCCGCCAGGTCAGCATCTCGAACATCTCCTCCAGCGTGCCGAAGCCGCCAGGCAGGGCAATGAAGCCATCGGACAGCTCGAACATGCGCGCCTTGCGCGTGTGCATCGAGTCGACCACTTCAAGCCGGGTGATGCCGTGGTGGGCCACTTCCCAATCCACCAGGTGTTTCGGGATCACCCCGATCACTTCGCCGCCTTTCGCCAGCGCGCCATCGGCGACGATGCGCATCAGGCCGACGTTGCCACCACCATAGATCAGGCGGATTTTCGCTTCGGCGAGGCGTTCGCCCAGGGCGCGCGCTTGCAGGTGATAGGCGGGGTCGTTGCCCGTATTGGAACCGCAGTAGACGCAGAGTGCTTTCATCAACCGATTATCGCCCGCCAGCAACGAAAACGGCGCACCAGTGGCGCGCCGCTCCGACCAACCGGCATGGTGCGAAAAATCAGTTCGCCTTGTGGATCGCCCGCTTGTGGACCGCCATCGCGGCATCGTGGACGGCCTCGGACAGGCTGGGATGCGCGTGGCAGATGCGCGCCAGGTCATCCGCGCTGCCCTTGAACTCCATGGTCAGCACGCCCTCGTGGACCAGCTCGGACACGTTCGCGCCGATCAGGTGCATGCCCAGCACGGTGTCGGTCTCGGCATGCGCCAGCACCTTGACGAAGCCCGCGGGCTCGGCCATCGCCACCGCGCGACCGACCGCTGCGAACGGGAAGCTGCCGGCCTTGTACGGGATGCCTTCGGCCTTCAGCTGTTCCTCGGTCTTGCCGACCCAGGCGATTTCCGGCTCGGTGTAGATCACCCACGGAATGGTGTCGAAATTGACGTGGCCGGGCAGGCCGGCGATCAGTTCGGCGACCGCGATGCCTTCCTCGAAGCCCTTGTGCGCCAGCATCGGGCCGCGCACGCAGTCGCCGACCGCCCACACGCCGTCGACGCCGGTGTGGCAGTGCGCGTCCACTTCGACCATGCCGCGATCGGTCAGCTTCACGCCGGTGCCGTCGGCCAGCAGGCCCTTGGTTGCAGCACGGCGGCCCACGGCCACCAGCAGCTTGTCGACCACCAGTTCCTGGTCGGCCTTGCCGTCGTTGTAGGTGACATGCACGCCGTCCTTCTTGACCTCGGCGGCGCTCACCTTGCAGCCGAGCTTGATGTCCAGGCCCTGCTTCTTGAATTCGCGGGCGGCGACCTTGGCCACTTCGCCATCGGCGGCGGCCAGGAAGTTCGGCAGGCCTTCCAGGATGGTGACCTGCGAACCCAGGCGGTTCCACACGCTGCCCAGTTCCAGCCCGATCACGCCGGCACCGATCACGCCAAGCCGCTTCGGGGTCTGTTCGAAGTCGAGCGCGCCAACGTTGTCGACGATGTGCTCGCCGAACTTCGCGAACGGCAGTTCGATCGAATCCGATCCGGCGGCAATGACGACGTTGGTGCCGTGCAGCGACACCTCGCTGCCGTCATGCAGCCTGACCTTGACGATGTTGCCCGGTTGCAGCTGGCCGAATCCGTAAAACGCGGTGATCTTGTTGGCCTTGAACAGCGCGGCAATGCCGCCGGTGAACTGCTTCACGATCTTGTCCTTGCGGCCGATCATGGTGGGCACGTCCATTGCCGGCTTCTCGAAGCTGATCCCGTGCTGGTCGAAGAGGTGGCCCATGTTCCAGAACTGGCGGCTGGAGTCGAGCAGCGCCTTGGACGGGATGCAGCCCACGCGCAGGCAGGTGCCGCCGAGTGCCGGCTGGCCGTCCTTGCCCAGCGCCGCGTCGATGCAGGCGGTCTTCAGGCCAAGCTGGGCAGCGCGGATCGCGGCGTGGTAACCGGCCGGGCCGGCACCGATCACGACGACGTCGAAGTTCTGGGTATCGCTCATGGGTGGTTTCCTTGAATGCACAGCCACTGGCGGATGCCGGAAAGCCCCGCGACGCGGGGCTTCACCGGATCACATGCCGAGCAGCATCCGGTGCGGGTTTTCCAGCTGGTTCTTGATGTCGACCAGGAACAGCACCGCGTCCTTGCCGTCGATCACGCGGTGGTCGTAGCTCAGCGCGATGTACATCATCGGCGCCGCGATGACCTGGCCGTTCTCGACGATCGGGCGTTCCTTGATCGTGTGCATGCCGAGGATGGCGCTCTGCGGCGGGTTGACGATCGGCGTCGACAGCAGCGAGCCGAAGGTACCGCCATTGGTGATCGTGAAGGTGCCGCCCTGCAGGTCTTCGAGCTTCAGTCCGCCCTCGCGCGCGGCGACGGCGTAGTCGGCGATGCCCTGTTCGATCTCGGCGAAGCCCATGCGTTCGACATTGCGCAACACCGGCGTGACCAGGCCCTTGTCGGTGGAAACGGCGATGCTGATGTCCGCGTAGCCGTGATAGATCACGTCGTCGCCATCGACCGATGCGTTGACCGCAGGGTGTCGCTGCAGCGCGTTTGCCGCGGCCTTCGCGAAGAAGCTCATGAAACCGAGCTTGATCCCGTTGTCCTTCTGGAACTGCTCGCCGAGCGCCTTGCGCATGGCCATGACGCTGGCCAGGTTGACTTCGTTGAACGAGGTCAGCATCGCGATCGAGTTCTTAGAATGCATCAGGCGTTCGGCGATGCGCTTGCGCATGCGGGTCATCGGCACGCGTTCTTCCGGGCGCGCACCACCGCCAACGCCGGCGGTCCTGCCGCTGGCGTAGTTGACGATGTCTTCCTTGGTCACCGCGCCACGACGGCCGGTGCCTTCGACCTGCGAGGCGTCCACGCCGGAGGTGTTCGCGGCGAAGCGCGCGCCGGGTGGCAGATCGTCGTTGCCTGCCGCCGCCGGGGCGGCCTTGGCAGGGGCCGGGGCAGCGGCTTGCCTGGCAGCCGCCGGCGCGGCTTCCTTCGCAGCCGGGGCTGCCGCTGCGACTGCGCCTTCCTCGATCACGGCGATGACCTGCTGGCTGTTGACCGTCGCGCCTTCCGCGAACCTGATCTCCTTCAGCACGCCGTCCACCGGCGAGGGGACTTCCAGCACCACCTTGTCGGTTTCGAGGTCCAGCAGGTTCTCGTCGCGCTTGACCGCATCGCCGGCTTTCTTGTGCCAGCTGGCAATCGTGGCGTCGGAGACGGATTCGGGTAGCACTGGAACTTTGACTTCGATGGCCATGCTGGCGTCCTGTCGGAATGGTGTAGGTGGAGCGTGTGGGTGTGGGGCGTGTGGAGTGGCGTACGCGATCAGTCGGCGCAACTGTCGCCGCTGACGGCATTCACCAGTGCATCGGCGACCAGCGCTGCCTGTTCGTTGACGTGTTCGGCCATGTGCCCGGCAGCAGGCGAGGGCGAAGCAACGCGCCCGGCGTAGTTGAGCGTCTGCTTGCCCTGCAGGCAGGCGCGCAGGTGATGCTGGATCTGGTACCAGGCGCCCTGGTTCTGCGGTTCTTCCTGGCACCAGACCACTTCACTGGCCGGGCCAAAGCGCTGCAGCTCCGCGACCAGTTCCGGGCGCGGGAATGGATACAGCTGCTCCACGCGCACCAGCGCGACATCCCTGATGCCTTGCTTCTGTGCTTCCTCGAACAGGTCGTAATAGACCTTGCCCGAGCACAGCACCACGCGGCGCACTTTCTTCGCGCTGGAGGTGGTGTCCGGGATCAACCGCTGGAACGTGCCATTGGCCAGTTCGTCAAGACTGGAGACCGCGAGTTTGTGGCGCAGCAGCGACTTCGGGGTCATCACCACCAGCGGCTTGCGCGTGCTCATGTGCATTTGCCGGCGGATCATGTGGAAGTCCTGTGCCGGCGTGGTCGGCGCACAGACGACCATGTTGTCCTTCGCGCACAGTTGCAGGAAGCGCTCCAGGCGCGCCGAACTGTGTTCCGGACCCTGGCCCTCGTAGCCATGCGGCAGGAACAGCGCCAATCCGCACAAGCGGTTCCACTTGGCCTCACCCGACGACAGGAACTGGTCGATGACGACCTGCGCGCCATTGGCGAAGTCGCCGAACTGGCCTTCCCAGATGTCCAGCGTCATCGGATCGGCCGTCGAATACCCGTATTCGAACGCCATCACCGCTTCCTCGCTGAGCAGCGAGTCGATGATGGTCACGTCCTGCCTGTTCTCGACCAGTTGGGCCAGCGGGACGTAAAAGTCGTCACTGGCCTGGTCGTGGAGGATCGCGTGGCGATGGAAGAAGGTGCCGCGCCCGGAGTCCTGGCCCACCAGGCGCAGGCGATAACCCTCCTTGAGCAGGGTCGCGTAGGCCAGGTTCTCGGCAAAGCCCCAGTCGCCCGCTTGCTCGCCGGCCGTCATCTTGCGGCGGTCGTCGTAGATCTTGGCCACGCGCGGATGCAGCTTGATCGTATCCGGGATGCTGGTGATCGCGCTTGCCAGGGCGTCAAGCGTCTTGCGCTCGACCCTGGTGTCGGTGGTCGCCGACAGCTTGCCAGCGAGGTATGGACGCCAGTCAACGGTGAACTCGTCGACCTTTGGCGGCACCAGCTCGGTGGTGACTTCACCCGCGTCAAGCTTGTCGCGGTACCTGTCGACCACCGCTTGCGCATCGGCTTCCGACAGGCTGCCTTCGGCCACGAGGCGCGCCGCGTAGCGCTCGCGCGTGGTCTTCATCGCACGGATCGTCTTGTACATCAGCGGCTGCGTGGCGGCCGGCTCGTCGGCTTCGTTGTGGCCGTGGCGGCGGTAACAGACCAGGTCGATGACCACGTCCTTGCCGAAGCGCTGGCGGAAGTCGAAGGCCAATTCGGCGACGAACGCCACCGCTTCGGGATCGTCGCCATTCACGTGCAGCACGGGAGCGCCGACCATCTTGGCGACATCGGTGCAATACAGGGTTGATCGCGCATCTTCGGCGGCGCTGGTAGTGAAGCCGACCTGGTTGTTGATGACGATATGGACCGTGCCGCCGACCTTGAAGCCCCGGGCCTGCGACATCTGCAGCAGCTCCATCACCACGCCCTGGCCTGCGAATGCAGCATCGCCATGGATGAGGATCGGCATCACCACCTTGCGCTCGGCGTCGCCACGGCGCATCTGCCGCGAACGCACGCTGCCGGCCACGACCGGATCGACGATCTCGAGATGCGAAGGGTTGAACGCCAGTGCCAGGTGTACCGGACCGCCCGGCGTGGCCAGGTCCGCAGAGAAACCCATGTGGTACTTGACGTCGCCGGTGTGCGCGCGGCCGTCGTGGGTGTGGTTGTGGTCGAACTTGCCTTCGAACTCGTCGAACAGCTTCCTCGGCGACTTGCCCAGGGTGTTGATCAACACATTCAAGCGGCCACGGTGGGCCATGCCCAGCACCACGTCCTTGACCCCGGCCACGCCGCCGCGACGGATCATCACGTCGAGCATCGGGATCAGGCTGTCGCCGCCTTCCAGCGAGAAGCGCTTCTGGCCGACATACTTGGTGTGCAGGTAACGCTCCAGGCCCTCGGCGGCGGTCAACCGCTCCAGGATGCGCTTCTTGTCGTCACTGCTGCGACCGTAGTTTCCGGCTGCGGTTTCCATGCGCTCGTACACCCAGCGCCGCTGTTCGGCGTCGGTGATGTGCATGAATTCAGCGCCGATGCTGCCGGTGTAGGTCGCCTTCAGCAGGGCGAGCAGTTCGCCCAGCTTCATGCGCTCGCGGCCGGCAACGCCCCCTGTGCTGAATTCGACGCTGGCATCGCTTTCCGAGAGGCGGTGGAAGCCCAGTGCCAGGTCAGGTGCGTCATGCTTGGCGGCCATCTGCAGTGGATCGAGGTCGGCGGCAAGGTGTCCGCGCGAACGATACGCAGTGATCAGCTTGCCAACCCCGCGTTCCCGCTCGTCACCGGTGGTGCTGGTGGCGAGCATGCCGCGGGCAGCCTGGCGGCCCGCGAGGGCGATCTGCCGGATGACTGCCGAGTGCGGTACGTCGCTGGCTGCGCGGCCCTCCAGGCTGTCGAAATACTGTTTCCAGTTGGCCCCGACGCTGTCCGGCGAGACAAGGTACTGCTCGTAGAGGCCTTCGATATAGGCGGCATTGGCCCCGAGTTGCGAGGACTGGGCAAACTGCTTCAGGAGACTGTCCACCATGGCGTGGGACGCGGCCCTTATATAAATGATTGAACCGAATGGAATTTATATTCCAACCGGCGCTAGATGAATGCGCGGAAGAAACAAGATGAATTATAGCCGCTGCCGCTTGCGCACTGCACCACTGAACCTGACTACAAGCCCAGCGCCCGGTATTCGCTGACGGGTCGTGCGCGTTCCCACGCCTGGTCGTGGCCAGCCCGCAACTGCCGGCAGCGGGCAGGCGCGTGCAGTTCGGCTTCGCCCTCGATGCGCCCGCCGAGTGCGCGCAGGTAATAGCCGCCGGCATCGCTGGCGATCCATGTGGCGGGGTCGTTGCGATCCACCGGATCGATGAGTTCGCGGAACAGGAAGACACTCGGCAGGCGCTGGGCGAGCGCCAGCAGCGGGGCCTGGTTGCGTTGCGGGGTGGCGGCATCGTGCAGCAGGATGCGGACTTCGTTGCCGCGCCCGGACGTCGCAAAGCTGCGCAGGGACTGCATGACTTCAGGCGTGTCGAGCAAACCGGGATCGAGCGTGAAGCTGCGAATCCAGAGGTATTTCCTTGCTGCCAGGATGATCCTGCTGGTGGTTTCGACGGCGTCCTGCCGGCGATCGATCACGCGAGGTCCTTCCAGCGTGCGCTGCATCGCCTGGTGCTCGATGCCGGCCTCCATGAAACGCCCGCCTTCGGGCTGGAAGCCGTGGCGCTGGTAAAAACCGATGGCGGAAACCTGGGCGTTCAGATGCACGTCGGGCCATCCGCGCAGCCGTGCTTGTTCCACCAGTGCCAGCAACAGTGCATCGCCGACACCGCGGCCGCGCCACGGCGCACGCACCGCCATGCGGCCGATATGGCGCTCGGGGGTCAGCCGGCCGGTGCCGATCGGCGTGCCATCCAGCAGTCGGGCGATGACATGGGTGCACAGCGGATCACGCGCATCGTGTTCCAGCTCAAGCGGGACGTTCTGTTCACCGACGAAGACTTCGTCACGCACCGCGCGCAGCTCGGCCAACGCCTGCTGGAAGTCGACCAGCTCGACCCGGAACGGCTGCAGCAGCGGGTCGGACTGGCTCATTCCTGTTCGCCCGCCTCGACGTCGTCCAGTTGCAGTCGGTAGTGTCCGGCTTCGAGCAGCGCGAACACCGCATCGCGACCACGCGGGCCCAGGCGGTCGTAGAGCGGTCCATCGATCGCATCCGCCGCCGCCAGCGCGCGCGCATCGCGGATGCCCATGGCATGGGCCTGCCCGCCGGCATACAGGCGGGCGTCCCTGTTCGCCTTGCGCCACGCCATGCGCGACCAGGGATGGCGCAGCAGGTTGGCGCCATGCGCGAGGTCCCATTCGATCTCGATGCGCGGGCGCAACTCATCGTCCGCAACGGGTTCGATCGCGCTGCGATAGGTGGTGATGAAGCCGCCGAACCAGTCACCGAGGCGATCCGGATCGTTCATGCGCAGCAGGTTGAGTGCGTCGACCACGCGCGACATCGCAGCGCCGTCGATCTCGAACGGATCGCGGGGCGGAACCAGCCCGGGGTCGGTGTATCGCACGCTGTCGGGCGCATCCGCGGCCAGGGTGTCGACGAAATCGCCCAGCAACTCGGATGCCGAGGGCGCCCGCATGCCGACCGAGAACGTCAGGCAGGCATCCACCGCGACGCCATGGTGCGGCACGCCGGGCGGCAGGTAGAGCATGTCGCCAGGTTGCAGCACCCACTCGTGGGTCGGATGGAATTCCCGCAGCAGCTTCAGTTCGACATCGTCGCGGAAATCCAGTGGCGGATTCGCTGAAGCATCGATCTGCCAGCGACGTTGTCCCTGCGCCTGCAGCAGGAACACGTCGTACTGGTCGACGTGCGCGCCGACCGAACCGCCGGTCGCCGCGAAGCTGACCATCACGTCATCGATCCGCCAGCGTGGCAGGAACGCGAATGCACCCAGCAGTTCGCGGATATCGGCGTCCCACTTGTCCATGTCCTGCACCAGCAGGGTCCAGTCCTGCTCGGGCAGGCCCGGGAAGTCGCTTTCGGCGAACGGACCATGGCGCACGCGCCAAGCGTCATTGGACTTGTCGTGTTCGATCAGCCGCGCCAGCACGCCGTCTTCGCAGGCCAGGCCCGCCAGGTCCTCGGGTTCGAGCGGCGAGACGAAGCCGGGGAATGCGTTGCGGATCAGCAGGGGCTTCTTTTGCCAGTAGTCGCGCAGGAAGACGGCGGGCGACATGCCCAGCGGGAAATGCGTGGTCGCGTCGATCTCTATCGCAGGTGCCGCGCGTCGGCGTGCCATCAGATGTCCCTCGCCAGTTGCTCGGCCAGGCCGGTATAGCTGCCCGGCGTCATCGCCAGCAGGCGCTGCTTGTCGTCCTCGGGCAGGTCGAGGCTGGCGATGAATGCGCGCATCGAGGCTTCAGTGATGCCCTGGCCGCGCGTCAGTGCCTTGAGCTGCTCGTAAGGATTGGGCAGGCCGTGGCGGCGCATCACGGTTTGCACGGCTTCGGCCAGCACTTCCCACGCGCCGTCGAGGTCGGCGGCCAGGCGCTCCGGGTTCACCGTGAGCTTGCCCAGGCCGCGCTGCAGCGCATCGAAGCCGATCAGCATGTGGCCGAACGCGGTGCCCAGTGCGCGCAGCACGGTGGAGTCGGTGAGGTCGCGCTGCCAGCGACTGACCGGCAGCTTGATCGCGAAATGCTCGAACAGCGCGCTGGCGATGCCGAAATTGCCCTCGGCATTCTCGAAGTCGATCGGGTTGACCTTGTGCGGCATGGTCGAGCTGCCGATCTCGCCGGCCTTCAGCGCCTGCTTGAAGTAGCCCTGCGAGATATAGCCCCAGATGTCGCGGCACAGGTCGATCGCGATGGTGTCGATGCGGCGGGAGGCGTCGCACATTTCGGCGATGCCGTCGTGCGGTTCGATCTGGGTGGTGTAGGGCTGCCAGTCCAGGCCGAGGGATTCGACGAAATGCTTCGAGAACGCCGGCCAGTCGATGTCGGGATATGCCGCGACATGCGCGTTGTAGTTGCCGACGGCACCATTGATCTTGCCCGGCATCGGCAAACCCGCCAGCACGTCGCCCTGCCGTTGCAGGCGTGCGACCACGTTGGCCAGTTCCTTGCCGACGGTGGTCGGCGATGCGGTCTGGCCGTGGGTGCGGGCCAGCATCGGCAGGCCGGCATGCTGGTGGGCCATCGCCCGCAGCGTTTCGATCAGCGCATCGAGTTTCGGCAGCAGCACTTGCTGGCGGGCTTCGCCCAGCAGCAGGGCATACGACAGGTTGTTGATGTCCTCGCTGGTGCAGGCGAAATGCACGAACTCCAGTGCCGGGCCGAGTTCTTCGTCGTCCTTCAGGCGTTCCTTGATCAGGTATTCGACCGCCTTGACGTCATGGTTGGTGGTGCGCTCGATCTCCTTGACCCGTGCTGCATCGGCCACGCTGAAATCGACCGCCAGCGCCTGCAGGCGCGCGATCGCGGTGGCGGAAAAGGGCGGCAATTCCGGGATGCCCGGCTCGCTGGCAAGCGCCAGCAGCCATTCGACCTCGACCTTGACCCGCGCGCGGATCAGGCCGTACTCGGAAAAAATCGGGCGCAGTGCATCGACCTTGCCGGCATAGCGGCCATCGAGCGGGGACAGGGCGGTCAGGGTGTCTGGCATGGCGGATGGGCAGGAAGAAACAGGCCGTCATTGTAGAGCGGAGCTTGCTCCGCTGCCCCTTTCACGCTTCCCTGTAGCGGAGCAAGCTCCGCTCTACGCGATAGTTGAGGACGCTACCATGGTCAGGCAAGCCGGTTTCCGCATCGAACACGACAGCATGGGCGAGCTGGAAGTGCCTGTTGACGCGCTTTGGGGTGCCTCGACGCAGCGCGCGGTACTGAATTTCCCGATTTCCGGCCAGCCGATGCCGCGCGAGTTCATCCGTGCGCTGGGCCTGGTCAAGGCGGCCGCAGCGCAGGTCAACGGCGACCTGGGCCTGCTGGGCAAGGGCATGTCGATGTCGATCCGCCGGGCGGCGATGGCGGTGGCCAGGGGCGAACACGACGACCAGTTCCCGGTCGACGTGTTCCAGACCGGATCGGGCACCTCCAGCAACATGAATGCCAACGAGGTCATCGCGACCCTGGCGTCGCATGGCGGGCGCGGCAAGGTGCACCCGAACGACCATGTGAATCTCGGCCAGAGTTCGAACGACGTGATACCGACTGCGCTGCGCGTCTCCGCGCAACTGACAACGGTCGAAACCCTGCTGCCAACGCTCAAGCACCTGCGCCGGACCATCGAGCGGCGTGCGCGCGCGCTGGGCAAGGTCACCAAGACCGGTCGAACCCATTTGATGGATGCGATGCCGCTGACCTTCGGCCAGGAACTGGGCGCGTGGGCGGCGCAGCTTGCCTCGGCGCAGGCGCGCATCGAGGACAGCCTCAAGCGCTTGCGCCGGTTGCCGATCGGTGGCACCGCCATCGGGACCGGCATCAACGCGGACCCGCGTTTCGGCAAGGCGATGTCAAAGGCGTTGTCTGCGCTCGCGGGTACCCGCTTCGTGCCCGCCGCCAACCTGTTCGAAGGCCTGGCCTCGCAGGATGATGCGGTGGAATTGTCCGGCCAGCTCAACGTGCTGGCGGTGGCGCTGATGAAGATCGCAAACGACCTGCGCTGGATGAATTCCGGTCCCTTGGCCGGATTGGGCGAGATCGAGTTGCCGACGTTGCAGCCGGGAAGTTCGATCATGCCGGGCAAGGTCAATCCGGTGATCCCGGAAGCCACCGCCATGGTCTGCGCACAGGTGATCGGCCACCATGCCGCGATTACCGTGGCGGGCCAGAGTGGCAATTTCCAGCTCAACGTGATGTTGCCGCTGATCGCCAGCAACCTGCTTGATTCCATCCGCCTGCTGGCCAACGCGATGCGCCTGCTGGCGGACGACACGATCGCCGGGCTGAAGGTGCGGCGCGATCGCGTGGATGAAGCACTCGCGCGCAATCCGATCCTGGTGACCGCGCTCAATCCGGTGATTGGCTACGAGAAGGCCGCGAAGATCGCCAAGCGTGCGTACGAGGAGCAACGGCCGGTGCTGGAGGTGGCGATGGAAGAAACCGGGATACCCGAAAAACAATTGCGCCGCCTGCTGGATCCGGCCGTGCTTGCGCGGGGCGGAATCCAGGGCGGCGCAAACGGGGCATGAGATCAAGCCCCTCTGCGTGATGGAAGCGACCTAGTCGCTGGTCACTGCGACGTTCGGCTCGTCTTCATCGTTGCAATCGTCGATGTCATCCTGCGTAAGCGTCGCGTAGGGCTTGAACGCGGGCAGTGACGCGGCCAGCGATTCCTGGCTCTCGAGCATCGGCTGCAGTTGCTCGCAGAGCTTCACGGCGGCGGCCTTGATCTTCTGGCCTTCCGCTTCCATGCGCCGTTCCACGCCGGCTTCGTCGCCGCTGAAGATCGCGCCGATCGCTTCGCCGACGGCCTTGGTGGCCAGGTCCGCGCCTTTCGCGCCGATGTCCATGCCGGCATCGGCGATCGCGATGATGTGCCCGCGATATTCGACCAGCTGGACGCGCTGGCGTGCCGTGATATCGACCGGCCTGCCTTCGATCAGCAGGTCGCCCTGTGGGGTGATCTCGGCGTCCGGCAAGCCTTCCTTGCGATGGATGTTGTGGCCATTGACGTTGATGTTGAAGCCGTCGCTGATGCTGATGTTCTTGGTGCGCAATTCGGCGCGCGCCTCGTTGAGTGCCTTTTCGACATGGCGTCCGAGGATCGTGGTCGGCGCGTCGTTGCCCGCCGTGGCTGGTGCGGGCGGGGCCGGCGGGGCCGGTGGCGAAGGAGGCTGGCTGCAGGCCATCAGCGGCGCGCTGATGATCAGGGACAGGGCAAGGCGGTGGATGCTGTTCATGTGGACTCCAGATTCTTGGCGAAGCGTGGTCATGCAGGCGTCAGTTGTCGTCGCGCCAGCGGCGCAGGCGGATCGCGGCGAAGATCATCGCGGCGCCGACCAGCGCACCAATCCACAGTTCCGAGGTTCCGAAGACCGCCCAGCTCTTGCCGATGTCGAGCGCGTCGGCGATGTCGCCGGGACCGTTGACGTGCCTGGAGACCTGGTCGGTGACCGTGGAATTCATGTACCAGGTGCCGGGGAACACGCTGACCAGGCTCCTGGCCACGATGTTGCGACCGAACCAGCCCGCATCGAGGCTGAACACATTCATCAGGCCGAACCAGGCGACGATGATCCAGGAGAACACCGGCAGCAGGATCGCCCACAGGAACGGCTTGCTGCGCGACCACGCCGAGCACAGCATCAGCCAGCCGACGGTGGGCAGTGCCCACAAGGCATACACCGGAATGCAGGCGAGCAGGTTGCCGGCGACCTTCAACGGGCTGCCCGGGCCCCAGATCGATGTCCATCGGGTTGCCGTTGTGCAGCAGCACGAAGCCGCTGATCATGACCAGGAACACGAACATGGTGACGATCGCGGCGCCCACCGCCAGGGTTGGAGCGACCATCAGCGCGCTGGCGAGCTTGGACAGCACGGTGTCGCGGTCGGATACCGGCAGCGACTTCCAGAACAGCACGCTGCGATCCTTGCGCTCGTCGTACAGGGTGCCCAGGCAGTAGAAGAACACCACGAAGCCGAGCACGAACAGGGGCCACATCGAGGCACTGAGCATGCTCAGGTCCATGCCGCCGGCCAGGTTGTGCATCGCTTCGGCATCGAGTCTTCGAAGTGAGCGTGCCCAGGTCCAAGCCATTGATGTTGATGCCGTTCGCAGACAGGCTGTCGCCGTGGAACTTGCCCTCGGCAATGGCACGACGGCGCGGCGACTTCGGCGAACAACAGGGCCATCAGGGTCAGCACCAGCGAGATTGCGCCGGCCCAGATCGGCGCCCAGAAGAAACCGCCCTTGTGCTCCCAGAACTCGCGCTTCAGCAGCAATTTGAACTTGTGGGTGGCGTGCGGCGCGGCGCGGACCGGGGGCGGGCGCTCTGCGATGTTCAACGCGGTGGATTCAGCGCTGGTGTTCATGCGTAGGTTCCCTTCATGGTGGCGACGAACAGGTCGGCCAGGCCTGGGTTGCGGGTTTCGCCGAGTTCGGCCAGGCGGGCCGGGTCGGCGCCGTCGAACAGCATCACGGTCTTGCCGAAGGGCAGGGCGCGCTCGTCGATCGGGTTCAGCGCGCGGGCGGCGTCCAGCTGGTCGGCGTTGACCAGCACTTCGACGTAGCGGGCGCCGACGTCATCCATGGTGGCGTCCAGCACGATCTTGCCGTCGCGGATGAACATCACGTCGGTGAGGATGTGCTCGATCTCCTCGACCTGGTGGGTGGTGACCAGGATGGTCTTCTCTTCGTCGAAGTAGTCCTCCAGCAGGCGCTGGTAGAACTGCTTGCGATAGAGGATGTCCAGGCCGAGCGTGGGCTCGTCCAGGACCAGGAACTTGGCGTCGATCGCCATCACCAGTGCCAGGTGCAGTTGCACGATCATGCCCTTGGACATCTCGCGCACCCGCAATTCCGGGGTCAACTGGGTGCCTTGCAGGAAGCGCCAGCACTTGGCGGCATCGAAACGCGGATGCACGCCCGCGGTGAACTCGATCGCCTGCTTGACCTTGATCCAGCGCGGCAGCACGGCCACGTCGGCGATGAAGCAGACATCGTTCATCAGCTCGTCGCGCTCGGTGCGTGGATCCTTGCCGAGCACCTTGAGATCGCCCTCGAACGGGATCAGGCCGAGCATGGCCTTGAGTGCGGTGGTCTTGCCGGCACCATTGGGGCCGATCAGTCCAACGATGCGGCCAACCGGGATGTCGAAGCTGGTGCCATCCAGGGCCAGCTTGTTCTTGTAGGCCTTGCGCAGGCCGCGTGCGTTGACGACGTTGCTCATCGAGGCGCTCATTTCTTCCCCCACTTGTTCTTGGGATCGAGCAATTCACCTGGCTCAAGGCCCAGGCGTTGGATGCGCTCCAGCACCAGCGGCCACTCCTCGCGCAGGAAATGTTCGCGCTCACTGTTCATCAACCGGGTGGCGGCCCCTTCGGTCACGTACATGCCAAGTCCCCTGCGTTTTTCCACGAGTTGGTCGTCCACGAGTTCCTGGTAGGCGCGCGAGACGGTGATTGGATTGAGCTGGTATTCGGCCGCGACCTGGCGAACCGAAGGCAGCGCATCGCCTGGCTTGATCACGCCGTCGAGCAGCATCGCCACGACGCGTTCCTTCAGCTGGCGGTAGATGGGAGCGCCATCGCTCCATTCGAATGTGGCCATCTCTCAGCTCCGCGGTGCGAAGGAATAGAAGGGCATCGCAAGCGATTGCCGACGGTACCGCACCGGCTTCCTGGTCGGAGCAGCCTCGGCCTGGTCGCTCGCATCAGCAGTCGACTCCGCCTGGGTGTCGATCGCGGCGAGCATGCCGGCCGTGCTGGTCGCTTCTGCTGTCGGTGCAACAGGGGAACTTGCGATGATGCCGACAACCAGCAGGCTGCTGCTTGCGATGGCGGCCATCAGGGTGTTGTGGAGTTTGCGGGTCATCGTGGTGTCCTGCGTTGGGTGTCCGGTGTTGTAGGCAACTATAACACTAGATTTGTTCCCGTCAAGCACGTCGTGACCCAACTGATGGCATACGGATGCTTGCGCGGGCTTCGGTGCCACACGGACCCATGGATGAACAGCCATCCGGGCCGGGATTGCCGTACCCGCTCGGGGGAAGGACAATGTCCGGATTGTTTGCCGCCGGCGCACCTTGCTGGGCCCGTTCACGACTGGAGTTGCCGATGTCCTTTTCCACGCGCGCCGCGTGCGCATTGCTGCTTGCCGCTGTGTTTGGCCTTGTTCACGCGCAGCAGGCACCGCTCGCGACCGAGCGCGACAAGGTCGGCTACATGATCGGGATGGACGTGGCGCGTTCACTTGAACCTGCCATGCCGGACATGGACATGGCTGCCTTCCAGAAGGCGCTGGAGAATGGACTGGCGGGGAAAGAGCCGTTGTTGGGCGAGGCGGATGCAAAGAAGGCCTCGCAGGCGTTGATGGCCAGCATCGGTGCGCGCAAGGGAGGCCAACCTGCACCTGCCGCCATGGACAGGCAAAACGTCGGTTACCTGCTGGGTGCAGACGTGGGCCGCAACCTGGCTGCCGTGAAGGGCGAGTTCGACGTGCCGATGATGCTGCGCGGGCTGAGGGATGCCACTACGCCGAATGCCGCGACATTGTTGAGCGACGACGAGGCTGGCGTGGTTCGTCGCGCGTTCTCGGCGCACATGCAAACGGTCAAGCAGAACGAAGCCGCCGAGATTGGCAAGGCCAATCGTGAGGCGGGACAGCAATTCCTGGCGAAGAACAAGCTTGTCAAGGGCGTATTCACGACCACCAGCGGCCTGCAGTACATGGTGTTGCGCCAGGGCAACGGGCTGCGCCCGAAGCCTGGCGAGCGCGTTCGCGTGAACTATGTCGGCACGCTGCTGGACGGCACCAAGTTCGACAGTTCCTATGATCGCGGCGAACCCGCCGTCTTCGGTTTGAACCAGGTCATTCCCGGCTGGGCGGAGGCTGTCGGCATGATGCCGGTTGGCGCCAAGTACCGGTTCTGGATCCCGGGGTATATCGCCTACGGCGAGAAGGGCGGCGGCGACGGCGTGATCGGCCCCAACGCCACCCTGGCCTTTGATATCGAATTGCTCGGCGTCCTGCAGTAACCCACCACGCGACACCCCAGCCCACCGCATGCATGCCATGCATGCGCCCAAATCCCGTCTATCCCCGGAGTCCTGATTCGATGAAGCCTGTTGCCCGTGCCACCGCCCTAGCCATCGCCTGCGTGCTTGCGCTTGGCGCTTGCGACAAGACCGCGCAGAAGCCCGCAGATGCCAAGGCCGACACCCCGGCAGAGGCCGGCAAGGACGTCGCGGCCGACGGCAAGTCCACTTATCCCGGCTTGCCGACCGAGAAAGAACAGATCAGCTACACGATCGGCATGGCGATGGGCAAGCAGCTGGGCGAGATCAAGGACGAGGTCAACCTCGATACCGTGGTCAAGGCCATGCGCAGCCAGATGGCAGAAGAGAAGCTGCTGCTGACCGAAGAACAGGCCAAGTCCATCTTCGAGTCCTTCGGCCAGAAGATGCAGGCCAAGCACATTGCCAAGACGATGGCCGACGCCAAGAACAACCTGGACAGTGGCAACAAGTTCCTGGCCGAGAACGGCAAGAAGCCGGGCGTGACCACCACGCCGTCGGGCCTTCAGTACCAGGTGCTGACCGATGCCAAGGGCGCCAAGCCGGGTGCGAGGGATGGCGTGAAGGTGCATTACAAGGGCACCCTGCTGGACGGCAAGACCTTCGACAGTTCCTATGACCGCGGCGAGCCGGCCGTCATGCCGCTGGATGGCGTGATCCCGGGCTGGAGCGAAGGCCTGCAGCTGATGCCGGTCGGCTCCAAGTTCAAGTTCTGGATCCCGGCCAGCCTCGCCTATGGCGAACAGGCGCCGCCGATGATCGGCCCCAACCAGGTGCTGGTATTCGAGGTCGAGCTGCTGGAAATCGTCAAGCCGCCGTCCGAGAGCTGATCGCACCGATCCGAAAGGGGACGTATCCTCGCGGTACGTCCCTTTTTTTTACCCGCAACCTCCCGGCTTCAATGGAACGAACTGCATGCGCGTCTGTATTTTCGGTACTGGTTACGTAGGGCTGGTCACCGGCACCTGCCTGGCCGAAGTGGGCCATGACGTCATCTGCGTGGACATCGATGCGGCCAAGGTCGATGGCCTGAACCATGGCGTGATCCCGATCTATGAGCCGGGCCTGACCCCGCTGGTCAAGGCCAACCATGCGGCTGGCCGCCTGCAGTTCACCACCGACGCAGCGGCCGGGATCGCGCACGGCGAAATCATTTTCATCGCCGTCGGCACCCCACCGGACGAAGACGGCGGTGCCGACCTCCAATATGTCCTGGCGGTGGCCAGGACCATCGGCCAGCACCTTGGGCAGCCGTGCGTGGTGGTGGACAAGTCGACGGTGCCGGTTGGCACGGCCGACAAGGTCCACGCCACGATTGCGGCAACGCTGGCCGGGCGTGGCGCCGACATCGGGTTCGAGGTTGTGTCCAATCCGGAGTTCCTGAAGGAAGGCGCGGCAGTCGAGGACTGCATGCGCCCGGACCGGATCGTGATCGGCGCCGAAAGCGCTGGCGCGATCGAACAACTCAAGCGCCTGTATGCACCGTTCAACCGCAACCACGACCGCATCGTGACCATGGACGTGCGCTCGGCCGAGCTGACCAAGTACGCCGCCAATGCCATGCTCGCGACCAAGATCAGTTTCATGAACGAGATCGCCAACATCGCCGAACAGGTCGGTGCCGATGTCGAGCAGGTGCGCAAGGGCATTGGTTCCGACCCGCGCATCGGCTGGCACTTCATCTATCCCGGCGCCGGCTATGGCGGCTCCTGTTTTCCCAAGGACGTGCAGGCACTGACGAAGACCGCCCGGCAGCATGGCCTGCGGCCGCGCCTGCTGGAAGCGGTGGAACAGGTGAACGAGGCACAGAAGGGGCATCTGTTCGAATTGATGCTGCGTCACTACGGCAGCATCGATGCATTGCGCGGAAAGACATTTGCAGTGTGGGGGCTGGCCTTCAAACCCAATACCGACGACATGCGCGAGGCCTCCAGCCGCCGCCTGTTGCAGCTGTTGTGGGACGCGGGCGCACGCGTGCGCGCGTTCGATCCGGAAGCGATGGCCGAGACCGGTCGCATCTTCGGCGAGCGGGCGGACCTGCAGTTGTGTGCGACCGATGCGGAGGCACTGGAAGGCGCGGACGCGCTGGTCGTGGTGACCGAGTGGAAGCAGTTCCGCAGCCCGGATTTCAGGCGGCTGGAGGCATCGCTTGCCGATGCGGTGGTGTTCGACGGTCGCAACCTGTACGAACCCACCGACGTCGAAGCCGCGGGCCTGGCCTATTACGGCATCGGTCGCGGTCGTTCGCTGGTCCGGGACTGACATGCCGATGGAGATGCTTGAACAGCGCCTGGTCGACCTGGAAATGCGGCTCGCCTTCCAGGAGCAGGCATTGCAGGAACTCAGCGATGCGCTTGCTTCGGCCCGAGACGGGGAGTCGCGCAATGCGCTGCTGCTGCATCGCGCGATCGATGAACTGCGACAATTGCGCGGTGCGATGTCGGCAGGCCCGGTGACCGGTGATGCCGCCAACGAGCCGCCTCCGCCCCATTACTGATGTCGATGACCTGCTTGCATGACTGACTCCCTTCGCGACCAGTTGCTTGGATTGGGTTTCAAACCCGCACCCCGGCCCGAACGAAAGCCGGAGCGCACACCTGACCGCAAGCCCGAGCGGGTGCAGGATCGCAAGCCTGCACATGCAGGCAAGCCCGCGAAACCGGACGCACGGCCGCGCAATGACCGCACTGGCCGGCGTGGACCTGCCGCTGCCGGCAAGCCTGCGCGCAGCCGCGAGGACATCGACCTGGCCAAGGCGTATGCGATCCGGGCGCAGCGGGAGAAAGACGAACGCATCGCGGCCGAGCGCCTGAAGCAGGAAGAGGCAAGGTTGCGTCGCGAGGCACGCGCGAAACTCGCCGAATTGCTGGCCGGCAAGGGCCTGAATGCGGCAGATGCCGAACACGTGCGTCATTTCGAATACGGCGGCAAGATCAAGCGCATCCATGTGACGGCCGACCAGCTCAAGGCACTGAATGCCGGCGAGCTTGGCGTGGTACAGAGGGAAGGGCGCTACCTGCTGGTGACCGCCGAATTGTTGCTGCAGGCAGAGGCTGTGTTTGCGCCTGCGGTCGCGTTGAAGGTTGACCCGAATGCCACGCGCGAAGACGACCCCTACGCGGATCCGCAATACCAGGTGCCCGACGACCTGGTGTGGTGACGCCTAACGCCTAGCCGGCGTCGTCGCGGGCTTCGAGGATGCGGCCGATGCCGGCGCTTTCCACTGACGCGCGCAAGACATGGATCGGCACGGGCAGGGCGTCGAGCCCGATCCTGAAATGCAGCTCGCCATCAGGCGTGCGCGAGGAGTGGATGGAGGCCAGGTTGACGCCCAGCGTCTCGAAGATCGCCAGCAACGCACGCAGCGAGCCCGGCCGATCCTCGGGCAGGTAGACGCTCAGGTAACGGTGGCCATCGAGGTCCGCCAGCAGGTAGCCCAGCCGCTCGAACCCGTGGCTGCGTGAAGCGAGTGCGTCATTGTCGAAGGCCTGCGCCGGCTGCGTCAGGAATTCCGAGCGCAGGCCGCGCCGTGCCTGCTCACTGCCGTCGGCCACGTGGTCGCGCAGCTGCTTGCTGGCATCCGCCAGCGCCTGCAGTACCGGCAACACGTGGGGATTGCCGAACTGGATGTCCTCGTAGATCGCCGGATTGCCGGACAGGATGCGCCCGGTGACGGTGAGGTCGAGCTCGAAGCCCACGCTCCGCAGTGCCTGCAGCATCGGCATGCCGCCTGCTTCACAGGCAAGCGCCTGCAGCACGCGGGCCTGGGTCATGTGCGAGGCATGCACCAGGCCTTGCACCAGCGCCATGGCCCGATCATGTGCAAGTGGATCGACGTCGACGCACTCTGCTTCCAGCGCATGCAGAAGTTCGTCGAGCCAGGGCTGCCAATGGGTGATCCGCGCCGGGCATACCGCCAGCACGTGGCCTTTCAGGCTGCCGATCTTGGGCGGCGCCGCCATCGGGTGCAGGCCGACGACGTCCGCGTTGGAACGCAGCATGGCCTCGACCGGCGCCTGCTTGATCGAGGTCAGGTCCAGCCAGAGCTTTCCTGCCTCGCTGCCGGCGGCCGCGGCCACGTAGTCGTCGATGACGGCGACCGAATGCCGGATCGGTGCGCTGAAGATCAGTACGTCGGCCTGCAGGGCCAGGTCGCGAGGCGACAGCCGGGTGTCTCCGGCAGGATCACGGCCGATGACCCGCAAGCCCATCCGCTCCCGGAAAAACGTCGATAGCCAGCGCCCGTAGGCACCGGCGTTGCCGACGATGCCCACGATCGGAGGCTTTCCATCCGGGCCATTCATCGCGCTCATTCGGGGTCGTAGTCCAGGTTCGACGCCAGCCAGCGTTCCACCTGTTGCAGGTCGACGCCCTTGCGGCGTGCGTAGTCCTCGGCTTGCTGCTTCGACACCCGCCCGACAACGAAATACTGGCTGCCGGGATGGCTGAAATAGTAGCCAGACACCGCTGCAGCCGGATACATCGCGAAACTCTCGGTCAGGGTAATGCCGGCATTCGCGGTGGCATCCAGCAGGCGGAACAGGGTCGATTTCTCGCTGTGTTCCGGACACGCGGGATAGCCGGGGGCCGGGCGAATGCCGCGATATTGCTCGTCGATCAGCGCATCCGCATCCAGTTGCTCGTCCGCCGCATAGCCCCAGAATTCGGTGCGCACGCGCTGGTGCATGCGCTCGGCCAGGGTTTCGGCCAGGCGGTCGGCCAGCGCCTTCAGCAGGATCGCGTTGTAGTCGTCATGGTCGGCCTGGAAGCGGGCGATATGCGGCTCGATGCCGATGCCTGAAGTCACTGCGAACGCGCCGATCCAGTCTTGCTTGCCGGTGTCTTGGGGTGCGATGAAATCGGCGAGGCAGAAATCGGGACGCTCGACGGGCTTGTCCACCTGCTGGCGCAGGAAGTGCAGGGTGGTCGCCATCCCGTTCACATCGACCACCACGTCGTCGCCGACCGCGTTGGCCGGCCAGAGTCCGAACACTGCCTTCGCCCGCAGCCATTTCTCGTCGACGATGCGCGTGAGCATGGCCTGCGCATCGGCGAACAGTTCGCGTGCCTGCGTGCCGACCACGTCATCGTCCAGGATCGCCGGGTAGCGACCCGCCAGCTCCCAGGTATTGAAGAACGGCGTCCAGTCGATCAGCGGCAGCAATTCATCCAGCGGGTAGTCGTCGAACACATGCACGCCGGGCTGCCTTGGTGCAGGCGGATCGTAGTGCTCCCAGTCGCCGTCGAAACGCTGCTCGCGGGCCTTCTCCAGCGACACCAGCCGCTTGGCATCGCCGCGATTGCGATGGCGCTGGCGGATCTCGGCGTAATCGCCGGCGATGCCGTCCACGAACGGCGTGCGCAGGTCGGCGGAGACCAGCGACTGCGCCACGCCGACCGCACGCGAAGCATCCTTGACCCAGATGCTCGGCGACTTGTAGTGCGGATCGATCTTCAGCGCGGTGTGCGCGCGCGACGTGGTCGCGCCGCCGATCAGCAGCGGCATGGTGAAACCCTGCCGCTGCATCTCGCGGGCGACATGGCTCATTTCCTCCAGCGACGGCGTGATCAACCCGGACAGGCCGATCATGTCGGCGCCCACCTCGCGCGCGGTGTCCAGGATCTTCTGCGCCGGCACCATCACGCCCAGGTCGATCACCTCGAAGTTGTTGCAGGCCAGCACCACGCCGACGATGTTCTTGCCGATGTCGTGCACGTCGCCCTTGACCGTGGCCATCACGATCTTGCCGTTGTTCTTGCCGGCATCGCCGGTGCGCAGCTTCTCGGCCTCGATGTAGGGCAGCAGGTGGGCGACCGCCTTCTTCATCACCCGCGCGGACTTGACCACTTGCGGCAGGAACATCTTGCCGGCGCCGAACAGGTCGCCGACCACGTTCATGCCGTCCATCAGCGGACCTTCGATCACGTCCAGCGGGCGGCTCGAAAGCAGGCGCGCCTCCTCGGTGTCCTCGACCACGTACTGGTCGATGCCGTGCACCAGCGAATGGCTGAGGCGCTTGGCCACCGAAGCCTCGCGCCAGGCCAGGTCTTCGACCCGCTTCTCGCCCTTCTTGCCCTTGAAGCGGTCGGCGATCTCCAGCAGGCGTTCGGTGCCGTCGCTGCGACGGTTGAGCACCACGTCCTCGACCCGTTCGCGCAGGTCGGCGTCGAGGTCGTCGTACAGGGGCAGGGCGCCCGCGTTGACGATGCCCATGTCCATGCCGGCGCGGATCGCGTGGTACAGGAACACCACATGGATCGCCTGGCGCACGGGTTCGTTGCCGCGGAACGAGAACGACACGTTCGACACGCCACCGGAGATATGGCTGTGCGGAAAGCGCTTGCGCAGCTCGCGCGCCGCTTCGATGAAATCGACCGCGTAGTTGTCGTGTTCCTCGATGCCGGTGGCGATCGCGAACACGTTCGGGTCGAAGATGATGTCTTCCGGCGGGAAGCCAATTTCCTTCGTCAGCAGTTCGTAGGCACGCGTGCTGATGTCGACCTTGCGCGCGATGCTGTCGGCCTGGCCTTCTTCGTCGAATGCCATCACCACCACGGCAGCGCCATAACGGCGGACCAGTCGGGCCTGGCGCAGGAACTCTGCCTCGCCTTCCTTCATCGAGATCGAATTGACGATGCCCTTGCCCTGCAGGCATTTCAGGCCGGCCTCGATCACGCTCCACTTGGAACTGTCGACCATCACCGGGATGCGCGCGATATCCGGCTCGGCGGCGATCAGGTGCAGGTACTCCACCATCGCCTTTTCCGAATCCAGCAGGCCCTCGTCCATGTTGACGTCGAGCACCTGGGCGCCGCTGTCGACCTGCTGGCGCGCGACCACGACGGCTTCATCCAGTCGGTTGTCGAGGATCAGCTTCTTGAACTGCGCGCTGCCGGTGACGTTGGTGCGCTCACCGACATTGATGAAGTTGGACTGCGGCGTGATGACCAGCGGCTCAAGACCGCTGAGCCGGGTGTTGCGGGCGAGCGTGGTCATGCGGCATCGGCCAGTTGCGGGATTGCCCGAGGCGCAACGCCTGCCACCGCCCGTGCAATCGCCGCGATGTGGTCCGGCGTGGTGCCGCAGCAACCGCCCACCAGGTTCAACAGGCCGGCTTCGGCGAACTCGCGCAGCACCGTGGCCATGTCCTCGGGGGTTTCGTCATAGCCGCCAAACGCATTCGGCAGGCCGGCATTCGGATGGCAACTGACGTTGGTGTCGGCGACCTGTGCAAGTACGTCGATGTGCTGGCGCAGGTCCTTCGCGCCGAGCGCGCAATTCAGGCCGATCGCCAGCGGTTGCGCGTGGCGCAGCGAATACCAGAAGGCCTCGGCGGTCTGGCCGGACAGGGTGCGCCCGGAGGCATCGGTGATCGTGCCGGACACCATCACCGGCAGGCGCGTGCCGAGTGCTTCGAATACATCGTCGATGGCGAACAGGGCGGCCTTGGCATTGAGCGTGTCGAACACGGTTTCGACCATCAGCACGTCGGCGCCGCCTTCGATCAGGCCATGTGCCGCCTCGCGGTAGGCCTCGGCCAGTGCGTCGAAGGTAGTCGCGCGGAAGCCGGGACGATTGACGTCAGGGCTGAGCGATGCGGTGCGCGAGGTCGGGCCAAGCACGCCGATCACGAAACGCGGCTTCGACGGGTCACTGGCCTCGGCTTCGTCGCAGGCGGCGCGCGCGAGTGCAGCGCCTTCCCGGTTCAGTTCGTGCACCAGGTGCTGCAGGCGGTAGTCGGCCAGCGAAACCGAGGTCGAGTTGAAGGTGTTGGTTTCGACCAGGTCAGCGCCAGCAGCAAGGTAATCCCGGTGGATGCTGCTGATGATGTCGGGACGGGTCAGGCTCAGCAGGTCGTTGTTGCCGCGCTGGTCCTGCGGCTGGCAGCCGCAGGCTGCGCCATGCGCGTGGCCATCGGCGGCGAACAGGGCGTCGTAGCCGTGCGGCGAAGCGCTCGCCGCGGTAGTCGGCTTCCGCAAGTTCGTGGCGCTGGATCATGGTGCCCATCGCACCGTCGATGACCAGGATGCGTGCGGCCAGCGCAGCTTCGAGCGCAGCGACGCGTTCGGGGTTGCGCCATGGCAATGCGCTCACGGCTTGCTCCCGATCAGCGAAATCACCTCGAAATGCGGCGGGCGCTTTTCGCGGGTCACGGTTTCGGTACTGCTGATGCGAAGCCCGGCCTTCTCCACGAACTTGTGCAGGTCCTTGGCTGCGAATCCCAGGTTCTGGTGGCCGTAGGCCTGGACCACGCTGCGGTGTTCGTGCCTGGCCAGGCTCGACAGCAGCAGGCGGCCACCCTTGCGCAGCACGCGCGCGGCTTCCGCCACCGCCTGCGCCGGTTTGTCGGCATAGGTCAGGGCGTGCATCAGCACGACCAGGTCGAAGCTGCCGTCCTTGAACGGCAGTGCATGCATGTCGCCTTCGCGCACCTCGACATTGCCGTAGCGGCGCAGGCGCTCGCTGGCGGCGGCGACCACGCGCTGGCTGGAGTCGATGCAGACATAGCGCTTGGCGTGCGGCGCCAGCAGTTCCGCCAGCACGCCATCCCCGGAGGCGATGTCCAGCACGTCGCCTGGCTCAAGCAAGGGCAGGGCGGTGCGCGCGAGTGCTTCCCAGGTGCGCCCCGGCGAGTAGTGCCGTTCCATGTCGCCGGCCACGCTGTCGGCCCAGTTCTGGTCGGCCGCGCGCATCGCCAGCACCGAGGGGACGCGCTCGGCATCCTGGCGCAGCAGCGGATCGTCGCTGCCCTGGCTGATGGAAAGCCACAAGGCCCTCTGCGCCGGATCCAGCACGGTATCGTCGAAACGGTAGTAGGCGGACACGCCGGAGCGGCGATCACGCACGATGCCGGCTTCCTTGAGCTTGGCCAGGTGCGTAGACACCCGCGGTTGGGCCAACTGGGTGATCGCCGACAATTCGGCCACGGTCAATTCCTCGCCCTCCAGCAGCGCCAGCAGGCGCACGCGGGTGGCGTCGGCAAATACCTTCAAACGGGTCGACCAGCCTTCGAGATCCATCTATATCTTTCCATCGCGATTCAACGATAAGTGTCGGCCGATGCGGTTCGCGGGTCAAGCCGCATGCCGCTGGCATCCCGCGAGGCGATGACGCGGGTGTCGGGTATTTGCGCAGCGGCATTTCGAGCCGCGAAGCGAATGCCCGACACCCGCGTCACCAGCTGTCGTTCCGGCTGGGGTTCGCTGGCGCCCGGCGCTACAATTGGCATCCATTGCAGACGACCCGGAGCAGCCCGTGGATTTTGGTTTCACCGAAGAGCAGCTGATGATCCAGGATGTGGCCCGACGGATCGCCCAGGAGAAGATCGCGCCGAGTGCCGAACACCATGACCGCACGGGCGAATTCCCGCTCGACAACATCCGCACCCTCGGTGAAAACGGGCTGATGGGGATCGAAGTACCCACCGAATACGGGGGTGCAGGAATGGATCCGATCAGCTACGTGTTGGCGATGATCGAGATCGCCGCGGCCGATGCCGCCCACAGCACGATTGTCTCGGTCAACAACTCGCTGTTCTGCAATGGCATCCTGAAGTTCGGCACCGAGGCGCAAAAGCAGCTGTACGTGCGTGCGATTGCCGAGGGGCGCGAAATCGGTGCCTTCGCGCTGACCGAGCCGCAGTCCGGCTCCGATGCGACCGCCATGCGCTGCAAGGCCACCAGGCAGGCCGACGGCACGTACCTGATCAACGGCAAGAAGAGCTGGATCACCTCGGGCCCGGTTGCCAAGTACTTCGTGCTGTTCGCAATGACCGACCCTGAAAAGGGCGCGCGCGGCATCACCGCGTTCATGGTCGATGGCGACCGCGCCGGGTTCCACCGAGGCAAGACCGAGCCCAAGCTCGGTATCCGCGCGTCGGCCACCTGCGAGATCGAGTTCAACGACTACGTCGCGCAGGCGGATGACGTGCTGGGAGAAGATGGCCACGGCTTCAAGATCGCGATGAGCGTGCTGGATGCCGGCCGCATCGGCATCGCCAGCCAGGCGATTGGCCTGTCACGCGCGGCGTACGAGGCGACCCTGGCGTACGTCAAGGAACGCAAGGCATTTGGCCAGCCGATCGGCAGCTTCCAGATGACCCAGGCCAAGATCGCCGACATGAAATGCAAGCTGGAAGCGTCGCTGCTGCTGACCCTTCGCGCGGCATGGCAGAAAGGCAGGCACGACAAGGGCGGTGCGCGGTTCAGCACCGAGGCGGCGGTCGCCAAGCTCACCGCATCGGAAGCGGCCATGTGGATCACCCACCAGGCGCTGCAGATCCATGGCGGCATGGGCTACTCCAGGGAAATGCCGATCGAGCGCTATTTCCGTGACGCCAAGATCACCGAAATCTACGAAGGCACCAGTGAAATCCAGCGGCTGGTCATCGCCCGCAACGAGACCGGGCTGCGCTGAGCACACGCTGCAACGCGACACGGATTAGCGTCATGACAGGCCGGCCGCCGTTGCGCGGCCATCGTCCATTCAAGGCATACATACACAAGCGATGAACACCAAAACCAAAGCTGCAAGCGATGTCGCTCCGAAACCGATCATGGCCGCGCTGGCCAAGCGCGTGGGCAAGAGCCGCCTGGAGGAAGCGCAGGCATTCGCCAACGTGTTCTACCGAAGGATGGACCCCGACGAGTACGCCCAGCACGCGGCCGACGGCTGGGCCGCGCTGGCCGCCGACATGCTGGAGTTCGCGCGCGTGCGCAAGCCAGGCAAGCCACTGGTGCGCCTGTTCAACCCGAACCTGAAGCAGCACGGCTGGGAGTCGCCGCACACCATCGTGCAGGTGGTCAACGACGACATGCCGTTCCTGGTGGACTCGGTGACCATGGCGCTGGCCGAGCAGGGCATAGGCGTCCACGTGCTGGGCCATCCGGTCGTTCCGATGCAACGCGACAAGGCCGGAAAGCTAGGCAAGGTCGGCAGCGGCGCGGCGGAATCCTTCATCCACCTGGAGATCGATCGCCAGGCGCAGGATGCGATGGCGACGATCAGGGAACGGCTGGAAAAGGTGTTGGCGGACGTCCGCGCCATCGTCAGCGACTGGGAGCCCATGCACGCCAGGATGCTGGAAGTCGCCGATGAAATCGTCGACCGGCCGATGCCGGTGTCCCGGCAGGGGCGACTCGAGGCGCAGGAGTTCCTGCGCTGGGCGGCCAATGACCATTTCACCTTCCTCGGCTACCGTGAGTACAAGGTCACGACCAGGCCGGCCAAGGGCGGCGGCAAGGATGACATGCTGGTGGCCGAAGTCGGCACCGGCATGGGCCTGCTGCGCGACAAGGAGGCCAGCAAGCCGCGCAACCTGAAGACGCTGGCTGCGCACTTCATGAAGCAATCGGGGTCGGTCGATGCGCTGATCCTGACCAAGACCAATTCGCGCGCGACCGTGCACCGCCCCGGTTACATGGACTACATCGGCGTGCTCAGCTTCGATGCCAAGGGCAAGCCTGTCGCCGAACAGCGATTCCTCGGCCTGTATACCTCCAGCGCGTACCTGCGCAGGCCCTGGGACATCCCGTTGGTGCGCGAGCGTCACCAGTACGTGATGGATCGCTCGGGCCTGAATCCTTCCAGCCACAGCGGCAAGGCCCTGCGCCACATCCTTGAAACCCTGCCGCGTGACGAGCTGTTCCAGTCCAGCGAAGAAGACCTGTTCCGCACCGGCATGGGCATCCTCGGCCTGCAGGAGCGCGTGCGCAGCAAGTTGTTCCTGCGTCGCGACCGCTACGGCCGCTATTTCTCGGCGCTGGTCTACATCCCGCGCGAGCGCATGAGCACCCATATCCGCCATCGCATCGAGGACATGCTGAAGGCCGCGCTCAATGGCGACCATGTCGATTCAAACGTGCAGATCGGCGAATCGCCATTGGCGCAGATCCACATGATCGTGCGTCCCAGGAACAACGATGCCGTCGAGGTCGACCTTCCCGCGCTAGAAGCCAACCTGGCATCGATCGTGCGCGACTGGCGCGATGAGTTGCGCGAGCAACTCATTGCACGCCACGGCGAAGAGACCGGCCTCAAACTGGCGGATCGCTACGGCCGTGCATTGCCCGCTGGCTACATCGAGGAAGTCAGCCCCGCGGTGGCCGCCACCGACGTGGAATGCCTGTCCGCATTGACCGGTCCCGACGACCTGCGCCTGTCGCTGTATCGGCCGCAGCGCACGGGCGAGGCCCTGCGTTTCAAGTTGTACCGGCAACTGGATGACATTCCGCTCTCGGACGCGCTGCCGATGATGGAAAACATGGGCCTGCGGGTGATCTCGGAGCATCCCTACAAGGTCGAGACAAGCGAAGGCATCGCCTTCATCCAGGATTTCGAAGTCGAGTCGCTGCAGGGCGAACTGGACGTCGACTCGCTGGACGAGCATTTCGAGGAAGCATTCGCCAGGACCTGGCACGGTGACGCGGAGAACGATGGCTTCAACCGGCTGGTGCTGGCGGCGGGTTTGTCCTGGAAGCAGGTGGCGATGCTGCGCAGTTACTGCAAGTACCTGCTGCAGGTCGGGGTGCCGTTCTCGCAGGCCTATGTGGAAGCCACGCTGACCCGCTACCCGTTGCTGTCACGCTTGCTGGTGGAATTGTTCGAAGCCCGCTTCGATCCGACGACCGGCACCGAGAGCAAGTCCGAGATTCGTCGCGGCATGAACGAATTCGAATCGGAATTGAAGCGCCTGGCCGGCAACGACGACAACACGATGGCGATCCTCAGGCAGGTCATCGAAGCGCGCACCGGCAAGCGCGAGCGGCAGGTCGAAGCCACCCGTGCCGCATTGCTGGGCCTGATGGACAGGGTGTCCAGCCTGGACGAGGACCGTATCCTGCGCAGTTTCATCGGCGTGATCGATGCGACCCTGCGCACCAGTTGCTACCTGCAGCGCGAAGGTGGCCTGCGCAAGGACGGCGGACCGGCCGACTACGTCAGCTACAAGCTGGATTGCTCGCAGGTGCCCGACCTGCCGAAGCCGCGCCCGTACCGCGAAATATGGGTGTGCGGGCCGCGGGTGGAAGGCATCCATCTGCGGTTCGGGCCGGTTGCGCGCGGTGGCTTGCGCTGGTCCGACCGTCGCGAGGATTTCCGTACCGAAGTGCTGGGCCTGGTCAAGGCGCAGATGGTGAAGAACACCGTGATCGTGCCGGTGGGCAGCAAAGGCGGCTTCTTCTGCAAGCAGTTGCCTGATCCGGTGAGCAATCGCGATGCCTGGTTCAACGAGGGCGTGGCTTGCTACAAGCGTTTCATCAACGGGCTGCTGGACATCACCGACAATCTGTCCAACGGCAAAGTGGTTCCACCAGCCGACGTGGTGCGCCATGACGGCGACGACCCCTACCTGGTGGTGGCCGCTGACAAAGGCACGGCCACCTTCTCCGACATCGCCAACGGCATTGCGCAGGCGCATGGCTATTGGCTGGATGATGCGTTCGCCTCGGGCGGCTCGGTCGGTTACGACCACAAGGGCATGGGCATCACCGCGCGCGGCGCGTGGGAGTCTGTCAAGCGCCATTTCCGCGCATTGGGCCACGACAGCCAGCGGCAGGACTTCACCTGCGTGGGCATCGGCGACATGTCCGGTGACGTGTTCGGCAATGGCATGCTGTTGTCGAAGCACATCCGCCTGCTGGCGGCGTTCGATCATCGCCACATCTTCATCGACCCGAACCCGGAGACAGCGGCCTCCTTCAAGGAACGCGCGCGCCTGTTCAAGCTTGCGCGTTCCAGCTGGCAGGACTACGACGCGACGCTCATCAGTGCCGGCGGCGGGATTTATCCACGCAGCGCGAAATCCATCGCGCTGTCGGCGCAGGCCAAGGCGGCGTTGGGTATCGACTCTGACGCCACGGCGATGAGCCCGATGGAACTGATGAACGCGATCCTGCGTTCGCCAGTCGACCTGCTGTGGAACGGCGGCATCGGCACCTACGTCAAGTCCAGCCGCGAGAGCAATGCCGATGTAGGCGATCGCGCCAACAACGGCCTGCGCGTGGATGGCAACCAGTTACGTTGCAAGGTGGTGGGCGAGGGCGGCAACCTTGGGCTGACCCAGCTCGGCCGCATCGAGGCGGCGCAGCATGGCGTGCTGCTCAATACCGACTTCATCGACAACTCGGCCGGCGTGGACACCTCCGACCACGAGGTCAACATCAAGATCCTGCTCAACGGCGAGGTGCAGCGCAAGAAGCTGACCCTGCCGGCACGCAACAAGCTGCTGGCATCGATGACCAACGAGGTCGCCGGGCTGGTCCTCAACGACAACTACCGGCAGAACCAGGCGATCAGCCTGATGGAACGCATGAGCGTGCCCCGGCTGGGCTCCAAGCAGCACTTCATCCGTACCCTGGAATCGCAGGGGCTGCTTGACCGGCAGATCGAATTCCTGCCGTCGGATGCCGAACTGGCCGATCGCAAGAGTCGCGGCCTGGGCCTGACCCGGCCGGAACTCGCGGTACTGCTGTCGTATTCGAAGCTGGTCGCGTTCCAGCAGTTGCTGGATTCGAATATCCCCGAGGATCCGTACCTGTCCAAGGAGCTTGAACGGTATTTCCCGCAACCGCTGCAGACCGGTTATGCCAAGGCGATGCAGCAGCACCGCCTGAAGCGCGAAATCATCGCTACCGCGGTCACCAACTCCACCATCAACCGGATGGGGGCAACCTTCCTGCTGCGCATGCAGGAAGACTCGGGCCGCACGCCGGGCGAGGTCGCCAAGGCGTTCACGATCACCCGGGAAACCCTGGATGCACGCGAGATGTGGACGCAGATCGATGCGCTGGACGGCAAGATCGCCGAGTCGGTGCAGATCGATGCCCTTCAGGTGGTCTGGCAGTTGCAGCGGACGTTCACCCGCTGGCTGCTGTCGCGTCCGGGTGCACTGCCGGATATCACCACGGCGGTGGCGCGTTACCACGATGGCTTCCGCGATATCCGCGGCGGCGACAACATCCTGCCCGCGGCACAGCGTCCAGCCTACGAGACCAGCATCCGTGACTGGCGCGCGCATGGCGTGCCGGCAGCATTGGCGGGCCAGCTCGCGGCCTTGCCGTACCTGGAACCGTGCGCCGACATCATCGAGGTCGCCTGCCAGCACAAGCTCAAGCCGGTGGACGTGGCGAAGGTGCATTTCCGCATCGGTGATGCGCTCAACCTGCCGTGGCTGGTAGAGCAGATCGACAGCTTGCCGGTGGATGGCCGTTGGCATGCCGTCGCCCGTGGCGTACTGCGCGAGGAACTGGCGACCCAGCAACGCGCGTTGGTGCAACAGGTGCTGGAACGGCCGGGCAGCAATGCCGATGCCATGGTCAGGAGCTGGCTGGAGCGTGACGATCCGGCATTGCGCTTCACGCTGTCGATGCTCAACGAGCTGGCCACGCAGAAGTCGCTGGACTACCCGACCGCCTCGGTCGCAGTACAACGGCTATCGCAATTGGCCTCGCGAACCTGATGGTTATTGCCATCCCCCCTCCCGCAAGCGGGAGAGGGGGTATCCTCAGCCGATGAGCACGCCACGACTCGCACTGCTGGCCAGCCCCGCCGATGATGCCCAGGCCGCGCTGGCCATGTTCGGCAAGCTGTATGGGATGCACGCGCCGCAGGACGCCGACGTGGTGGTCGCGCTGGGTGGTGACGGCTTCATGCTGCAGACCCTGCATCGTTTTGGTGCGCAGGGAAAGCCCGTGTTCGGGATGAAGCTGGGCAGCGTCGGATTCCTGATGAACCAGCACCGCATCGGCGACCTGGTGGCACGCATCGCGGTAGCCGAACCCGCAGTCCTGCACCCGCTGGAAATGCTGGTGCAGACCGAATCCGGCGCGACCGTGGGTTCGCTGGCCTACAACGAGGTTTCGCTGCTTCGCCAGACCCGGCAGGCCGCGCATGTCAGCATCGAACTCAATGGCGAGGTGCGCCTGGACGAACTGATCTGTGACGGGGTCATGGTCGCCACGCCGGCGGGGAGCACTGCCTACAATTTTTCCGCCAGTGGCCCGATCCTGCCGCTTGGTGCCAATGTGATGGCGTTGACTCCGATTGCACCATTCCGGCCGCGACGCTGGCGTGGCGCAGTGCTGAAGTCGGGTACCGAGGTGCGATTCCGCGTGCTGGACCCGCACAAGCGCCCGGTCAGCGCCACCGCCGACTCGCATGAGGTCCGCGACGTCACCGAAGTGCTGGTGCGGGAATCCAGCGATCGCAGCGTCACCTTGTTGTTCGATTCGGAACGCAACCTGGAGGAAAGGATCCTGATTGAGCAATTCGCTGTTTGACTCTCTTTGCTGATTTCGGCGGTAGCGACGATGGTGTTCGAAGAAAACGACTTCAAGACGTCCGTGGGCACCGGGCTGCCTCCCCGGAGGCGTGCGGAGGCATGGGTCTGGGCAATTCTCGCATTCTGTCTCGGAATGAGCCTGACCCTGTGGCTGGTGGCCGGCGAAAAGGACCGTAGCGAACGCGAAGAGCAGCTGGCATTCACCAGCGAGACTGATCGCATCGCGGAATCGATCCGTGCCCAGCTTGACCGATGCGGGCTGATGCTTCGCGAATTCCAGACGATCTTCCTGACATCGGATAACGTTCGAGCGGACGAATATGCGCTCGCCTACGAGAACCTGCATGGCAGCAGCGTGGTGCAGGTCAGCCTGCAGACGGTGGCCTACGCAGAGCGCAGGCGCTCCCCTGGAGGGGAGACTTACGTCACCACGATGTTCGTCCCAATCTCGGGCAACACGACGATTCGCGGCCTCGCCGTGGGTAGCCAGCCAGCCAACATGGAAGCGCTGCAGCGTTCGCGGGACACCAACCAGATCGCGATGTCCGCGCCGTTCCACCTTCGCCAAAGCGGCACCAGGGACAATGTCGAGGATGGTTTCATCCTGCGCTTGCCGGTGTATGCGCATGGTGCCATGCCCACGACGATGGAGACCCGCCGCGCCTCGATCATCGGCTCGATCGGCATCTCGTTCCGGACTTCGGACCTGCTTGCATCGATCCTGCCGGACGCATCGGAGGCGCTCGCGGACGTGGCAGTCGAGGACACCAGTGATGGCGCGGCGCGGCGGCTGTTTTCGCAACGTTACGGCACGCGTACGGATCGATCACCCTATGAGGTGAAACTGCACTTCGGCGGGCGCACCTGGAGCATCATCGCCCATCCCCGCGAGAATCCCGAGGCCCATGTCGGCTGGCTGCTGGTGCTATGGGTCGGCATGGCGATGAGCGTCTTGCTCGCTGCATTGGCCTGGTCGCTGGCGAGTACTCGCCAGCGCGCGATGACGCTGGCGTCCTCGATGGCCGAACGCTTCCGCACCAGCGAGGAGCGATTTCGCAAGCTCAACGAACTGCTGCCCTGCCTGGTGCTGCTGGTCGACAAGGGCAACGGGAAGATCGTCTACCGCAACGGCGCGGCCCGCAGCAAGCTTGCGCCGCAAGTCGATTGGGCGTCACTCTTGCCGAATTGGGACCAACGGGCCTCGACGCGCACGCATGACGGCGGCGAAGACGCGCGGCGTTCCGTGGATGTGCAGATCCAGGGGGCCGATGGCCTACCGTTCTGGGCCAGTACCTGGATCAGCTCCATCGAGATCGCCGGGATTCCGATGTGGCTGCTGGTCGCCAGCGACATCTCCGAGCAACGCATGCTCACCGAGCGCCTGAGTTACCAGGCCAGTCACGATTCATTGACGAGGTTGGTCAACCGCAGGGAGTTCGAGGCACGCGCGCAGGCGCTCATCGACAGCGATGCCCGACGCAATTCAGCCCTGCTGTTCATCGACCTCGACCAGTTCAAGGTGATCAACGACACGTCCGGGCATCACGCCGGAGACGAACTGCTGGTACAGCTCGCAGTGATCATGCGCGAGAAGCTGCGACCGGATGATGTGCTGGGCCGATTGGGTGGGGACGAATTCGGCGTGCTGTTGGCGGGAGTGCCGACGATCGATGCCGCGATGCAGGCAGCGGAGCGGTTGCGGTCCAGCATTGAAGGATTCATCTTCAGCTGGGAGCAGCGCACCTACACGATCAGCGCCAGCCTGGGCGTGGTCCCGTTGATCAACGCCGCTTCACTGAAGGAACTGTTCGCCCACGCCGATGCCGCGTGTTACCTGGCCAAGGAAGCCGGGCGCAACCGGATCCATGCGTATGCGGAAGATGATGCGGCCGTCACCGGCCGGATTGGCGAAATGGAATGGACGAACCATATCCGCGACGCGCTGCGTGATGGTCGACTACTGCTCGACTACCAGGAATTGCATCCGCTCGACCCGAAGGCCGATGAGGGTGTACACGTCGAGTTGCTCTTGCGCCTGGCCAGGGAAGACGGGAGCGAAGTCTTGCCTGGTGCATTCCTGCCGGCAGCCGAGCGCTATGGCCTGATGCCGTTGATCGACCGGTGGGTAGTCGAGACCGCGCTGGAGAACATCGACCGAATCCATCCGGACGGTTCCAGGCTTGCAACCTGCTCGATCAACCTGTCCGGCGCGAGCCTGGAGGACAATGGATTGTTCGAGCGGATAGAACACCTGATTGCGCTGCATCGGATCGATCCACATCGGGTGACGTTCGAAATCACCGAAACCGTGACCATGCGGAATTTCGCCGCCTCGTGCGCACTCATCGCACGCCTGCGCTCGCTGGGTTGCCGGGTGGCGCTCGATGACTTCGGCGCCGGGATGTCCTCGTTCGGCTATCTGAAGAACCTGGAGCTGGACGTGGTGAAGATCGACGGCAGTTTCGTGCAGTCGCTAGCAAGCGATCGCATGTCGCAGTCGATCGTCAAGGCTGTCGTCGAGATCGGCCATCTGCAGGGACTGGCGGTCGTGGCCGAATGGGTCTCGTCCGTCGAGATCCTCGATATCCTCGCTACCCTGGACGTCGACTACGCGCAGGGATTCGCGTTGCATCGCCCGGAACGCGTCATGTTCCAGCGCAATGCCGATGTCTGAGCCCGGAACGCCGGTGGGGGATGGCAGGCGACCGCTGGTCATGGCGATCACGGCGCGTGCGCTGTTCGACCTGGAAGACAGCCACGGCCTGTTCGAGGCCGAGGGCGTCAAGGCCTACGCCGACCACCAGCGCCAGCGCGAGGACGTCATCCTCGAGCCCGGCATCGCGTTTCCGCTGGTGCGCAAGCTGCTCGCATTGAACGCAATGACCAGCGCCGACGTACCATCGGTCGCTGCCCCGAAGGTGGAAGTGATCCTGCTCTCGCGCAACTCTGCCGATACCGGCCTGCGCATCTTCAATTCGATCCAGCACCACGGCCTGGACATCCGCCGCGCCACGTTCACCTCGGGCGCACCGGTGTGGCCGTACATCCGGCCGTTCGGCGCGCAACTGTTCCTGTCCGCAAACCCGGTATCGGTGCATGCGGCGCTCGAGGCCGGCATTGCCGCCGCGACCATCCTGCCGGCGCGCGCAGCCTTGTCTGGACGTGACCAGTTGCGCATTGCCTTCGATGGCGATGCGGTCATCTTCAGCGATGAAAGCGAGCGGGTATCGCGCGAGCACGGGATCGAGGCGTTCGGCGCGCACGAACGCGAACATGCGCACGAGCCGCTGTCGGGCGGGCCTTTCCGTGGGTTCCTGTCGGCGCTGCACGACCTGCAGGTCGCCTTCCCGGCCGGCGACAGTGCACCCATCCGTACCGCATTGGTGACCGCGCGCTCGGCGCCGGCACACGAGCGGGTGATCCGCACCCTGCGCGACTGGGGTGTACGCCTGGACGAGGCGCTGTTCCTCGGTGGCCGCGACAAGGGCCCATTCCTCGAAGCCTTTGGCGCGGACATCTTCTTCGACGACTCACCGCACAACATCGACTCGGCGCGAAAGTATGTTTCGGCCGGCCATGTGCCGCATGGTGTTGCCAACAGCGAGACGTGAGCGTGCCGGCGGTTCGCCTCAGCCAGGCAAGTCCAGCCCGGTCAGTTTCCAGCGAAGCCCGTTGCGCTCGAATACGAACACCAACGGCTTTCCTTCGACAGTCGTCACCGTGGCCGTGAAGCGCGAGAGGGACTGGTAGTGGGTGCGTGCATCCTTCAGCGGGTCGATGGCATGCACGCGTCCATCCGCTCCCTTCTTGCCGGTGAGCTTGTTGGCCAGGGTGGTGCCGCTGAGCAGGGTAGCCACGCCCAGCGGCGACACGATCGCGTTGATGGCGGGTTCGGAAATCGCCGCCGCCACGTCCGATGCGATGCTGGCCGTGTTTCCCCGGCCCATGCGTTGCCGGATATCGCGGCCGAGCCGTGCCTGGACCTGAGGCGCCACGCTTTCGCGGAGTTTCTGGAAATCCACGAAGTAGGCCAGCTTGCCGTAATCGCCGCTGGCCACGACATTGCGAATGCCGTTCACGGCAAGGTAGGGCCCCGCCGCCACGTAGGCCCCCAGGGCGACCAGCAACACGCACAGTCCGGCGACCAGCCATTTCTTCATGAGGGGTGTTGCCCGTGTCCAGTGACGGGCAGGGTAGCGCGGCAGCGGCATGCAATGGAATCGCCTCCGGCGAGCGCGTTGCCGCGTGGCGGGATCAGAACTCCAGGTCGAGCGCCGCGCACAGGTAGTCCATGAACGGTGCAAGCGCGGCCAGGTCCTGCTCAAGGATGAGCAGAAGCGATTCGCCGGTGATGTCGGCATCGTCCAGCCCGCGGGACATCACGAAGTTGCGATGGCGCAGGTCGTCGGCATGGGCAAAGTCGGCCGGATAGCCCGCCGGGACGCGCACCAGCATTTCGCCGTGTTCCAGCGTGTAGCGCTCGCGGAAGGCAGGCTCGTGCGCCGTGCGTTGCCAGCCGCCCGGGTTGTCGACGATGAACTGCCGGATCTTGCGCTGGGTGCCGGTTTCCGGCTGCCACAGCCCGCCGCCCACGAAGCATTCGCCGGGTTTGACATGCAGGTAGAACGAGGGCGCCGCGACCTGGCGTGCACGCTCGTGATACAGGCGCGCGCCCTGCCAGGCCTTGTATGGCGTCTTGTCGCTGGAAAAGCGGGTGTCCCGGTGGATGCGGAACAGGGAACCGCCAACGCCCTTGGGAGCCGCGCGGAAATGCGGACTGATGCCGGCAAGCACTGGCTGCAAGTCGGTGAGCAGGCGCAGGAAGGGCTGGCGCAAGTGCGCTTCGTAGTCTGCCTTGTGCGCGTGGAACCAGTCGCGTTCGTTGTGGCGGGCCAGCGCGCGCAGGAACCTGAAGGTCTTGTCGCTGAAATAGGCGGTCATGCCAGGCTTGCCTGGATCCGCAGGTTCCAGTCTTCCAAGGCATCCAGCAAGACCTGTTTGCCGCCATCGCCGGCATGCGCGGCGCGCAACTGGGCGATCTGCTCGCGGGATTGCGCGAACGTGAGTTCGGACAGGCCGCTGTCGGTGCCCAGGCGCTGGCGGCGATAGTCGTTCCAGCGCGCGTGCTCGGCGGGAAGCAGGCTCTCGGGCCAGTTCCGTGCACGGTAGCGAAACAGCAATTCCGGCAATCGCGCATCCCGGAAGCCGAACGCCTGCCTGGCCAGCAGGTGCGGTGGCGTGCCGCGCACGCTGGCGAACAGGCGTTTGTCCGCATCGCCGATGAAACCGTCGTACAAGGCAGCATCCGGATCCACCTCTTCGCGCGGGCGATCGCGCGCGAACACCTGGCGCATCTTCTCGGCCAGGGCCGGGCCCGCGGCGCGAAGGCGCTCGGCGCGCTGGTTCACGATGCCGGGGTCGATCGACAACCGCGCGAAGTCCGCATCGCGCAGATGGGCCCAGGCCACCAGTGCAGGGCACTTGTTGCAATGCACTTCCTTGAGCGGGATGCGTGACTCGCCTTCGGGCAAGTCGGCCTGGCGCACGTACAGCCGATCGGCAATCCCTTCTGCATCAAGGTCGAGCAGGGCATCCGGCTCGCTGTCGAGGTCGAACACGATCATCCGGCTGTCGATTTGCGGATGGCGTGCCAGCGGGATCACCGGTGCCGCGCACAGCCGCGATGCGGGGTAGCGCTGGCTGACATGCAGCAGCGGCGTCATCGCGACCGGATCCATCAGCGATGCAGCAAAGCGCTTGTTGCGCAGGCGCAGGGCGTACTCCCACAGGCGCGGCTGCCGGGTGCGGAACAGGCGGGCGATGCCGATCAGCGCGCGCACGTCGCTCAGGGCTTCGTGGGCCATGCCTTCGCGCAGGCCATTGTCCTCGGCCAGGTGTTCGAGCTTGAAACTGGTGCCCTTGCCGTCCTCGCGCTGCCGCCAGGTGATGCCGTCGGGCCGCAACGCATGCATCAGGCGCAACGCATCCAGCAGGTCCCAGCGCGAGTTGCCGCCCTTCCATTCGCGTTCGTAGGCATCGTGGAAATTGCGGTACAGGCCAAAGCGCACGAATTCGTCATCGAAGCGGATCGAGTTGTACCCCGTGCTGCACGTGCCGGGCCGCGTCATTTCGTCATTGATCAGGGCGAATGCATTCGGCTTCGGAGACGCCGTCGCGCGACGCATCCTGCGGGGTGATGCCGGTGATCAGGGTGGCGATGGGCGAGGGCAGCACATCGTCTGCAGGCTTGACGAAGAAGCTGATCGGCTCGTCGATCTCATTCAACGCCGTGTCGGTACGGATCGCTGCGAACTGGGCGATCCGGGTCCGGCGCGGGTCGCTGCCGAACGTCTCCAGGTCGTAGAACAGGAAGCTCTCGCTCATGCGCGTAGTGTAGTGGCGTCGGCTTGAGCACGGGGGCGATCTCGAAGATCGCGGGCGCCACGGCGCCTACCGCCGGGTGTTCGCTACGCGGCTGGAATGCCGCTGCGCGAGCCACCCGACGGTCTCGCCGTCTGACACATTTTCAAAGCGGTTCCAGTTGGTTCACTACGGAGGCGTCCGCAGCGGTCCAGTCCACGCCATCCAGTGAATTCAGCCCACGCGTCGCATCTTCGAGGATCTGGCGCTGGATCCCGGTCCGGCGCAGCGCCAGTGAATACGGGATCCGCATGAAGGTGACCATCGCGTAGTGCGGAACGAAGCGTCCGGGATGTCGCGCCTGCAGCGCCAACTCGAGTTCGCGTTGGAGCAGGAAGGCGGGGTCGCCGACCTTGTCGCGCATTTCGATGTAGTTCTCCAGCGCCATTTGCTGGATCGCCTCCGTATCCGGCTTGCGCTCTGTCTCGAACACGGCGAATGCGGCGGCGAGGTCGTCGTGCTGTTCCAGGATGTCTGCCAGCGCCACGCAGTCCTCGAACGCGCAGTTCATGCCCTGGCCATGGAACGGGACCATCGCGTGCGCAGCATCGCCGATGAGGAGCGTGCGGCCGTCCAGGTGCCAGCGTTGCAGGTAAAGCGTGCCCATCGTGCCGGTCGGATTGCCGACGAAGTCCTCGCGCAATTCGGGGATCAGCGGAAGCGTATCGGGGAAGTCGTGCTCGAACAGCGCCTGCGCGTCGGCGGCCGTCTGTACGGTCGCGAACGAAGGATGCGGGCCCTCGTGCGGCATGAACAGAGTGACCGTGAAGGTGCGTTCGTCGTTGGGCAGCGCGATGCACATGTAGTGGCCACGTGGCCAGATGTGCAGGGCATTCGGTTCGATGCGGAAGCCGCCATCGTTTGCGGGCGGGATTTCCAGTTCCTTGTAACCGTGGTCCAGCCAGTCGGTGCGTTCCTGCAGGTCGACGTGCGGGGCCATCAGCCCGCGCAGGGTGGAACCCGCGCCATCGGCGCCGATCAACGCCGTGAACCCATGCTCATGGTCGGCCGAATCGCCCTTGAACGTGGCCAGGTGCGCATCGAAATCCACATGGTCGAGGCGCCGGTCGAAATGCAGCCTCGCGCCGTGGGATTCGGCGGCGTTGAGCAGGCTGATGTTGAGCTCGCCGCGGTCGATCGACCAGATCACTTCGGAATCGTCGCGGCCATAACGCTGCAGTCCGGGCGTGCCATGCAGGGGATGCACGAACCGTCCGCGCATCATGATGGCGCGCGACAGCACGTCGGCATCGGCGCCGGCCTGGCGCAGCGCATGCAGGCCGCGCTCGGCCAGCGCCAGGTTGATCGAGCGACCACCCGCATAACCATGCACGCGCGGATCGCCGCGACGTTCGAACACGTCAACCGACCAGCCACGTTGTGCCAGCAAGGTCGCCAGCAGGCTGCCGGCAAGCCCGGCGCCGACGATGGTGAGGTGCCTGGCGTCAGCCGACACGGCGCCACTCCTGCGCGCAACGGACGAAGCGCAGCACATCGGCGTGCGTGTTGTAGAGCGGTGCCGGCGAAATGCGGATCACGTCCGGCTCGCGCCAATCGCCCAGCACGCCGCATCGTGCGAGATGCTCGAACAGCGAACGTCCTTGTTCACGGCCACCGACGACGCGCAAGGACAACTGGCAGCCGCGTCGTGAGGGGTCGTTCGGGGTGACGATCTGCAACGCGTCTGACAGGCGTTCGCGGATCAGGGCTTCCAGATAGCCGGTGAGCTGTTCGGATTTCGCCCGCAGCGCCGGCATCGTGGCGCGCTGGAACTGGTCCAGCGATGCGCGCAACGGCGCCAGCCCGAGGATCGGCGGATTGCTGAGCTGCCAGCCTTCGGCGCCCGGTGTCGGGTTGAATTCCGGACCCATCCTGAAGCGCACCGACGCATCGTTGCCCCACCAGCCGGCGAAGCGAGGCCGGCGGGTGTTGGCATGGCGCTCGTGGACGAAGCAGCCGGCGACCGCGCCCGGTCCTGCGTTCATGTACTTGTAGTGGCACCACACCGCGAAATCGGCGCCACTGTCGTGCAGTTGCAGTGGCAGGTTGCCGGCGGCATGGGCGAGGTCGAAGCCGACCATCGCGCCCGCGGCATGGCCGAGGCGCGCGATCTCCTTGAGGTCGAATGCCTGGCCGGTGCGGTACTGCACGCCCGGCCACAGCACCAGCGCGAGCCGCGGACCGTGCTCGGCGATGGTGCGTTCGATCGCCTGCATCGAAAAGGTGCCGTCGGCTTCGTCAGGCATGACTTCGATCAGGGTCGATTCCGGCGACAGACCGCGAAACTTCAGCTGCGATTCCACCGCATACCGGTCGGACGGAAAACTTCCGGCTTCGATCAGGATCGCGTTCCGCTCGGCGCTGGGCTGGTAGAAGCTGACCATCATCAGGTGCAGGTTGGCGGTCAGCGAGTTCATCGCCACCACTTCATGCGGCTGCGCACCGACCACCTGCGCCAGCGGTTCGCGCACCAGTTCGTGGTACGGCATCCATTGCGCGCTGCCGGTGAAGTGGCCCTCAACGGCTTCGTTGGCCCATTTGTCCAGCACCTCTTCGACGTGGGCGCGTGCGCCTTTCGGTTGCAGGCCCAGCGAGTTGCCGACGAAATAGGCCTGGTCGCGACCGTCGTGCTGCGGCAGGTGGAATTCGCTGCGGAAACCACGCAATGGGTCCGCGGCATCCCGTGCTGCAGCGTAATCGTCAGAGAACAGATCGGTCATGCAAACCTCGAAGCGGGCAGGCCCAGCCATTCCAGCGCGGTGCCGTGGTACAGCCGAGCGCGCTGGATGTCGTCCAGTTGCAGGCGTTCGATGCCTTCGCCCGGCGACTGTTCGCCGAGCGGGAACGGATAGTCGGTGCCCATCATCACCCGGTCGGTGCCGCAGACTTCCAGCAGGTAGCGCAGCGCCGCGTCATCGGCGACCCAGGAATCGAAATACAGGCGCTTCAGATACTCGCGGGGATTGCGGAAATTGTCGGTCGCCACCAGGTCCGGGCGCATGTTGAAGCCATGCTCGATGCGGCCGATGGTGTACGGGAAACTGCCGCCGCCATGGGCCAGGCAGATGCGCAGTTTCGGCAGCCGTTCCAGCACGCCGCCGAACACCAGGCAGCAGGCCGCGCGCGATTGTTCTGCTGGCATCCCGACCAGCCATGGCAGCCAGTATTTCGGCATCGAATCGGTGCCCATCATGTCCCACGGGTGGACCAGGATCGCGGCGCCAAGCTCGCTTGCAGCTTCGAAGAACTCGAACAGCTCCGGCGCGTCCAGGTTCCAGTCGTTCACGTGCGAGCCGATCTGTACACCCTGCAGGCCCAGCTCGTCCACGCAGCGCTCGAGTTCACGCACGGCGAGCGACGGCGACTGCAGCGGCACCGTGCCGATCCCGGCGCAATGCCGCGGGAACTCGCGACAGGCCTGCGCCATGTGGTCGTTCAGAGCCTTGTGCAATTCCAGTGCGTGGTTGGCCTTGGCCCAGTAGCTGAACATCACCGGCACCGTGCTCAGCACCTGCACCTGCACGCCGAAGGTGGCGAATTCGTCGATGCGGATCTGTGGGTCCCAGGTCTTGGCCCAGATCTCGCGGAAGAACTTGCCGTCCTTGTAGATGCGGCTGCGGCCGTCGTCGCCGTGGTGGATCACCGGGAAGCGGCTGTCGCCGTACTTCGTCGCAAGATCCGGCCAGTGCTTGGGCAGGTAGTGTGCGTGGGTGTCGATCTTCAGCATCAGGTGATGTCCGCCTGCGAATCCGCAGTCATGTCGTAATGGCTCGGTCGCGGGTTGAGCGTGCCGCAATGGCTGCAGGTGCGCAGGCTGTCGTTGCGGTAGAAGGCTTCGAACACGCGGAAGAAATCCTGTTCGATGTCGACAAGATGGAAGGATTCCTCGTACACCTTGTGATTGCAGTTGACGCAGAACCACATCAGCGCATCGTCTTCATGCGCCAGCCGCTTGCGTTCGATCACCAGGCCGACCGAGCCGGGCATGCGCTGTGGCGAATGCGGGACATGCGGCGGCAGGTAGAACATCTCGCCGGCGCGGATCGGGATGTCGCGAGCCGCTCCGTCCTCCTGGATGCGCAGGACCATCTCGCCCTCGAGCTGGTAGAACCATTCCGGGCCGTCCTCGAAGTGATAGTCGGTGCGCGAATTCGGGCCGCCGACGATCATCACGATGTAGTCGCCGTCGACGATGCACTTGTTGCCGACCGGCGGCTTGAGCAGGTGACGGTGCTCGTCGACCCAGGCCTGCAGGTTGATGGGGTTTGGCAGCATCGTGGCGCTCCTTAACTCGCTTCCTTGATGGCCGCGATGCACTTCAACTCGATCGCGATCGGCGTCGGCAGCGCGGTGATGCCGAGCGTGGTGCGGCACGGCGCACTCGCGGCATCGGGGAAATACTCTGCCCACACCGCGTTGTAGGCCTTGAAGTCGCGGGCCATGTCGGTGAGGTAGACGGTCACGTCGACCAGGTCTTCCCAGCGTGCGCCGCTGGCATCGAGCACCGCGCGCACGTTGGCGAATACCGCACGCGCCTGCGCATGGATGTCGTGCTTGCGCACGCGACCATCCGCGTAATACTCATTGCCGACAATCGCATTGGTGGCCGGATCGCGTGGACCGATGCCCGAGAGGAACAGCATGTCGCCGACGCGGCGCGCATGCGGGTAGCTGCCGACGGCCTTGGGTGCGTTGCCTGCATGGATCGTCTTCTGCTGGAGCTGGTCTTCTCCCATCAGCGATCCTCCCGGTCGGCATGGATGCGTTCCAATGCAGCGGCGTAACGATCGGGCAACACATCCAGCGAATTGACGTCGATTCCGAGATCGTGGACGCGGCCATCGCGCAACGTGTAGACCCAGCCATGCACGCTCACGCCTTGGCCCCTGGCCCACGCATCACGAAGAATCGTGGTTTGGCAGACATTGGAGACCTGCTGCAGCGCGTTCAATTCGCACAGGCGATCGTGCCGGAGTTCGGGTGACTCCAGTGAGTCCAGCCAGTCGCGATGCTTGTCGGCGACATCGCCCACGTGCCGGACCCAGTTGTCGGCCAGGCCAAGCCGCTGATTGCCAAGCGCCGCATGCACGCCGCCACAGCCGTAGTGGCCCACCACCAGGATGTGCTTGACCTTGAGCACGTCCACCGCGAACTGGATCACCGACAGGCAGTTGAGGTCGGTATGCACCACGACATTGGCGATGTTGCGATGCACGAACACTTCGCCAGGGTTCAGGTCGACCACCTGGTTGGCAGGCACGCGTGAATCCGAGCAGCCAATCCACAGGTATTCCGGCGCCTGCTGCGTCGACAGGCGTTCGAAAAAGTCCGGGTCTTCGCGTGAAACGCGTTCGGCCCAGACCCGGTTGTTTTCAAGCAGGTCTTCGATTCGTTTCACGGATCATCCAGTAGACGGAAGTGCGATGCCGACATTGCGGGTCTCGCTGAAAAAACGCATGGCTTCCATGCCGCCCTCGCGGCCGTAACCGGATTGCCCGGCGCCGCCGAATGGCGTGCGCAGGTCGCGCATCAGCCACGTATTGATCCAGACCATCCCCACGTGCAGGCCGGCGGCCATTCGATGCGCGCGGCCGAGGTCGCGGGTGAAGATGCTGGCGGACAGGCCGTAGTCGCTGGCGTTGGCAAGTTCGAGCGCTTCGGCATCGTCATCGAACGCTTGCAGGGTCACGACCGGGCCGAAGATTTCCTCGCGATTGGTCGCGCATTCCGGGCCGAGGCCTTCGAGCACCGTGGGCGCCACGAACCAACCTAGCCGGTCAATCGCGTGGCCACCGCACAGCACGCGGCCGCCCTCGTCTCTGGCCCGCGAGATCGCCGCCAGCACCTTGTCGTAGTGCGCTTGCGAAACCAATGGCCCGACCTGGGCCGCTTCATCGGACGGTAGTCCGATGCGCAACGCCTGCACGCGATCGACGAAGGCGCTGCGGAATTCATCGTACATCGAGCGTTCGACCAGCAGGCGCGACCCGCACAGGCAGATCTGCCCGCTGTTCTGGAACGCGCTGCGCACCAGGGTGTCCAGGTGGTCGCGCCAGTCGCTGTCGGCGAACACCAGGGTCGCGTTCTTGCCGCCTAGTTCCAGCGAGAATTTCTTCAGCATCGGTGCGGCGATGCCGGCGATTCGACGGCCAACGGCACTGCTTCCGGTGAAACTGATCGCCTTGATGCCGGGATGGCGGACGATGGCTTCACCCGCACACGGGCCACGCCCATGCACGATATTCAACACGCCGGGAGGGAAGCCGATCTTGATCAGTAATTTCGCCAACAGGGTGGCGGTGTGCGGGGTGATTTCCGATGGCTTGGCGACCACCGTGTTGCCCGCGGCAAGCGCCGGCGCGATCTTCCAGGTGAACAGGTACAGCGGCAGGTTCCACGGACTGATGCAGCCGACCACGCCCAATGGCAGGCGCAGGGTGTAGTTCAGGCCGGCTTCGCCGTGGTGGGATTCGCTGGAAAACTGGGTCGCGGCATGCGCGAAGAAGCGCAGATTGCTGACCGCACGCGGGATCTCGATGTTGCGTGCGAGCGAGATGGGTTTTCCGCCATCGCGGGATTCGGCATCGGCGAAGGCCTCGATGCGTGCTTCCAGCGCATCGGCCAGTTTCTCCAGCCAGCGCGCGCGTTCGCTGTTCGGCAATGCCGACCAGGCGGGGAATGCGACCTGTGCAGCAGCGACGGCGGCATCGACATCGGCGCCATCGCCATCGGCAACTTGCGCCATGACCGTGCCGGTGGCCGGGTCGAACACGTCCAGCCACTGCCCGTTGCCGGGTTCGGCTGCGTGACCGTTGATCCAGTGCCGGTAGCGTTGCATCTGCTTAGTGTACCGGCGCCGCCAACGCCGGTCAGATCGATTGCATGCGTCCGCCATCGACCGCGATCGACTGGCCGTTGACGTAGGCGGCGGCGGGCGAACACAGGAACGCGATCATGCCGGCGATTTCGCCTGGCTGCGCGAACCGACCCGCAGGCACGGACCCCAGCATGCCCCGGGCCACCTCGTCCTGTGAGGCTCCGGACGCGGCGCTCCGGTCCGCCAGGATCTGCTCGAGCCGTTGGGTGCGGGTGTAACCGGGCAGGACATTGTTGACGGTGATGCCATCCGCGCCGAGTTCCTTCGACAGCGTCTTCGCCCAGCTCGCCACCGCGCCGCGAATGGTATTGGACACGCCGAGGTTGGCGATGGGTTCGTACACCGATGTCGAGATCACGTTGACGATGCGGCCCCACTGCGCGCTGCGCATGCCGGGCAGCACCGCCTGCAGCAGGATCTGGTTGGCGATGAGGTGTTTGTTGAACGCATCCAGATAGGCGCCGATCTCGGCGACATGGGCGGCGCCACCCGGCGGGCCGCCGGTGTTGTTGATCAGGATCTGCACGGGATGGTCCGCTGCGAGCGCCGCGACCGTCCGGCCAAGTTCGAAGGTGTGCGCGACATCGGCAACGAGATGTCCATGCCGCTGGCTGCCGGAGCGGGGCATCGCTGCCACCGCCTCGCGCAACGCCTCCTCGCGTCGGGCAAGCAGGGTGACGTTGGCGCCCAATAACGCGAGTTCCAGCGCCGCAGCACGGCCGATGCCTTCGGAGCCACCGCAGACCAGCGCATGCTTGCCAGTCAGGTCGAGCTCCATCAGGCGCGACCTCCGAGCGACTGCATCATGAGTGGACGCAATGCCGCATCGTCTTTCGCCTGTGGTGGGGCAAGTTCGCCCGGCGCAAACCCGCGCTCCATTGCGTCTGCTTCATCAAGGCCATCGAATTCGACGAATTCGGCATCCATCAAGGCCGCGCGTGCAGTGTCCAGGCTGTCGTAGGCCAGCGTATTGCCGTCGCTGTCGAATACCTCAGCCGTGCCGGCTTCACGTTCGCGCAGGCGTGCCCAAACGATCATGCGGCCGAGCGTGGCCAGCCACCAGGTGTCTGGTGCGACATCATTCATTTCAAACCCTCGGCCAACACCCACAGCAATCCGCCAACCGCCAGCCCGAACAGGATCACCAGCAGCGAAAGCCGCGCAGGCGTGGTGAGCCCGGTCAGGTTGCGATCCGGGTTGCCTCTGTATTCCGCGCGCAGCAGCCACCACAGCGCCCGCGGCTTCATGAAGGCACCTTCGCCGAGCACCGCGGTGATCGCCGGATGGCGGTCCCGGATATGCACCAGTGCAAGTGGCCAAAAGATCACGAAGGCAGTGGCACCCGCAATGGCAGTCGCAAATGCCGACAGGGCGAGGAACAGGATGAAGTCCGGATCCATTTCTCAGCCTCCTTCTCAGAACTCGGCCTGGCCAGGCGCACGCGGATAGGCAATCGCGTCACGGATGTTGGACAGCCCGCAGACATAGACCACCAGCCGCTCGAAGCCCAGGCCGAAGCCTGCATGCGGCACGCTGCCGTAACGGCGGAAGTCGCGATACCAGCCGTAATGGGCAGGGTCCAGGCCAAATTGCGCCATGCGCGAATCCAGTACATCCAGGCGCTCTTCGCGTTGGCTGCCGCCGATGATCTCGCCGATGCCGGGCGCGAGGACGTCCATCGCCGCGCAGGTCCTGCCGTCATCGTTCAGGCGCATGTAGAACGCCTTGATCTGCTCCGGGTAGTTCATGACCACGACCGGCCGGCCGACGTGGTCCTCGGTCAGCCAGCGCTCGTGTTCGGTCTGCAGGTCCAGGCCCCATTCGACAGGGAACTCGAACTTCTTGCCGCTGGCCTGCAGCAACCTGATCGCCTCGCCGTACTCGATCCGCTCGAACGGCGCGTTGATGAAGGCTTCGAGCTTGCTGATCGCGTCCTTCTGCACGCGCTCGGCGATGAACGCCATGTCGTCGCCGCGCTCGTCGAGTACCGCGCGGAACAAATACTTCAGGAATTCCTCGGCGAGGTCGGCATCGTCATTTAGATCGGCAAATGCGATCTCCGGCTCGATCATCCAGAACTCGGCCAAATGCCGCGTGGTGTTGCTGTTCTCGGCGCGGAAGGTCGGACCGAAGGTGTAGACCTTGCTGAGCGCCAGGCAATAGGCCTCGACGTTGAGCTGGCCGGAGACGGTCAGGAAGGTTTCCTTGCCGAAGAAATCACGGCTGAAATCCACCGCGCCCGACTTGTCGCGCGGCAGGTTTTCCATGTCCAGCGTGGACACCCGGAACATCTGGCCGGCGCCCTCGGCGTCGGACGTGGTCACGATCGGCGTGCTGATCCAGTAGAAGCCACGCTCGTGGAAAAAGCGGTGCACCGCCATCGACAGGCAGTGGCGGATGCGGGTGACGGCGCCGAACAGGTTGGTGCGCGGGCGCAGGTGGGCGAATTCGCGCAGGTATTCCAGCGAATGCGCCTTGGGCTGCATCGGGTAGGTGAGGGGGTCCTCGACCCAGCCGCTGACTTCAATCTCCGACACCTGGATCTCGAAGCCCTGGCCCTGGCCCTGCGACTTGACCAGGGTGCCGGTGGCGATGATCGCGCAGCCGCTGGTCAGGTGCTTCACCTCGGACTCGTAATTGGCCAGCGTGCTGGGCGCAACCAGCTGGACCGGCGCAAAGCAGGAGCCGTCGCTGAGGTGGACGAAGCTCAGCCCCGCCTTGGAATCGCGGCGGGTGCGTACCCAGCCGCGCACGGTGACCTGGCCGCCTTCGGGCACATGCCCGGCAAGAGCCTGGGCAACACTGATTGTCGTCATCTTCAAATCCCGGCGATAAGCGCGATGCAAGCCGTGCAGTTTACCGGAGCTACATCGTTTCCTCTTAGAATCAGTGCATGGCCATCTCACTGACACCCTCCGCCCACGCCCGCATCCGCGGTTACCTCGATGCCGACCCGGCTGCCCTCGGCCTGCGCTTTGGCGTGTCCCGCACCGGCTGCTCCGGTTGGGGCTACAAGGCGGACATGGCACGTGAGCAGGGTGCCGACGACCAGGTCTTCGATGCCGACGGCGTCAGCATTTACGTGGATGCCGACAGCCTGTCGCTGGTCGACGGCACCGAGATCGACTTCGTCAAGCAGGGCCTGAACGAGCAGTTCGTATTCCGCAATCCGAACGTGGCCGGTGAATGCGGCTGCGGATCGAGCTTCACGACGGATGCCGACAAGGTCGCCTGAATCATCCGGCGACGCACGATTTGCGTGCAACCCATTGATTCGCCATAATGGCCGGCTCCCGCGCTTGTCAAGCAAGCTGCGGGAGTCCTTGCCCGAACGCGCCTGCCAGCCACGCTGCAGGTGGCCGAGGGCTTCCAGGTCAGGCCTTGCGCCGACCAACATCCACAAGGATACCGACAATGCGTCATTACGAAATCGTGTTCCTGGTCCATCCGGACCAGAGCGAGCAGGTCCCGGCCATGATCGAGCGCTACAAGAGCGCGATCGAAACCGGCGAGGGCAAGATCCACCGCCTCGAAGACTGGGGCCGCCGGCAATTGGCGTACCCGATCCAGAACCTGGTCAAGGCCCATTACGTGCTGATGAACGTGGAGTGCGAGCAGACCGTGCTCGACGAGCTGGTCGAAGGCTTCCGCTTCAACGATGCCGTGCTGCGCCACCTGGTGATGCGTCGCGACGACACCGTGACCGAGCAGTCCCTGATCATGAAGAACAAGGACGAGAAGGGCGACAAGCCCGAGCGTAGCGAGCGCCGCCGCCGCGACGAGGACAGTGATGCAGGTGGCAACACCGACAGCACCGAAGCCGCCGACGACACCGCCGAAGCCGCCTGAGCCCATCGCCCTTTAGGAGCACACCCATGTCCAAGTTCTTCCGCCGCCGCAAGTTCTGCAAGTTCACCGCCGAAGGCGTGACCGAGATCGACTACAAGGATCTCAACACCCTGCGCCAGTACCTGACCGAGAACGGCAAGATTGTCCCCAGCCGCATCACCGGCACCAAGTCCAAGTACCAGCGCCAGTTGCAGAATGCAGTGAAGCGTGCGCGCTTCCTGGCACTGATCCCGTACACCGACAACCACAACATCTAAGCGCTTCGCCTGCTCGGCGTGGCGGTGTCGCTGGTCGACCGCGCGAATCCTCATTGACTGGAGTCAACTGCGGTTCGCGCGTCCTCCCGCTCCTTGCCACGCCTTCGCATGCTTTGCGCTTTCTTCGTTTGGATCAGAAGTCCATCAATCCCGTCCATTCGGACAGCACGCGTTGCGGGCTCCGGCCTGCTAACGAATACGGAGCAACACCATGCAACTGATTCTTCTGCAGAAAGTCACCAACCTCGGCAACCTGGGCGACAAGGTCGACGTGAAGCCGGGCTACGGCCGCAACTTCCTGGTGCCGCAGGGCAAGGCCGTTCCGGCCACCGCCGCCAACCTGGCTGATTTCGAAGCCAGGCGCGCCGATTACGAAGCCAAGGCACAGGCCACGCTGGAAGCCGCCACCGCCCGCCAGGGCAAGCTGGAAGGCGCGAGCGTCACGATTCCCGCCAATGCATCGACCGAAGGCAAGCTCTACGGTTCGGTGGGTCCGCGCGAGATTGCCGACGCCATCACCAGGCAGCTTGGCATCCAGGTCGGCAAGTCGGAAGTCGTGATGGGCGAAGGCCCGCTGCGCCACACCGGCGAGTTCGAAGTCGCCGTGCACATGCATGCCGATGTCGAATCGCAGGTCAAGGTCGTCGTGGTGCAGGAAGCGGCGTAAGCCGTTCCTTCATCGCAGGACCTCGGGACGGGCGCCGCAAGGCGCCCGTTTTCATTGGGTCGATGGGATGCGCCGGGTAGAGGCGTCAAGTCACGCCATCGGGCAATCGGGTCGGCCCAATCGCAGGATTTGCGATCAACCTGTGCAATTGATTGAGTTATCCACAGCTTGTCGGGTCGCCAATCCACAGGGCATGCACCTACGATGACCTCCATCGAACAACAACAATCGGCTCGCGAAGACGAGCCCGGCAGGGGAGTCGCGTTTCTGATGAGTGCACGCACGGGTCTGCGTTCGGACGGGTTCAACCCGCGCAGCGACAGCAGGATCGAAGCCTTGCGCGTGCCGCCGCAGTCGGTCGAAGCCGAGCAGGCTGTGCTGGGCGGCCTGATGCTGGACCCCAGCGCGTTCGACCGCATCGCCGACATGGTGCTGGATACTGACTTCTACCGACGCGACCACCAGCTGATCTATCGCGCGATCCGCGAACTGGCGGAGAAGAACCGGCCGTTCGATGCCGTGACCCTGGGTGAGTGGTTTGAATCGCAGGGCCTCGCCGAGCAGATTGCCGGCGGCGCCTATCTGGTTGAACTGGCCAGTACCACTCCAAGTGCGGCCAACATCAAGGCCTATGCAGAGATCGTTCGTGACAAGGCGGTCCTGCGCCAGCTGATCGACGTCGGTACCGGCATCGTCAATGACGGCTTCCAGCCGGAAGGCCGCGAAAGTGCCGAGCTGTTGGCCAAGGCCGAGCAGCAGGTGTTTGCGATCGCCGAGGCTGGCGCGCGTGGTCGCCAGGACTTCGTCCCGGTGCGCAAGGCACTGATCGAAGCCTTCGATGTGCTGCAGACCCGCAACGCCAACGGCGGCGGCATCTCCGGCCTGTCCACCGGCTATACCGAATTCGATGAAATGACCGCCGGCCTGCAGCCGACCGACCTGCTGATCCTGGCCGCGCGCCCGGCGATGGGCAAGACCACGCTCGCGCTCAACATCGCCGAGGCCGCCGCGCTCAAGTCGAAGAAGGCGGTGGCGGTGTTCTCGATGGAAATGTCGTCCAGCCAGCTCGCGTTGCGCCTGATTTCCTCGGTTGGCCGGGTCAATGCGACCCGCCTGCGCACCGGCCAGTTGGAGGACGAGGACTGGAGCCGCGTCTCCAGTGCAATCCAGATCATGAAAGACGTGAAGATATTCATCGATGACACCCCGGCACTGTCGCCGGACGTATTGCGGGCCAAGGCACGCCGGCTCAAGCGCGAGAACGACCTGGGCCTGATCGTGATCGACTACCTGCAGTTGATGGCGGTGCCGGGCAACAGCGAAAACCGCGCCACCGAAATCTCCGAGATCAGCCGTTCGCTGAAGGGGCTGGCCAAGGAACTGAACGTGCCGGTGATCGCGTTGTCGCAGCTCAACCGCTCGCTGGAAACGCGCACCGACAAGCGGCCGGTCATGGCCGACCTGCGCGAATCCGGCGCGATCGAGCAGGACGCCGACGTGATCGTGTTCATCTACCGCGACGAGTACTACAACAAGGACGCGTCGCCGGACAAGGGCCTGGCCGAGATCATCATCGGCAAGCAGCGAAACGGCCCGACCGGTTCGTTCAAGCTCAAGTTCTTCGGCGAATACACGCGCTTCGACAACCTGTCGCACGATTCGGTGGGTAGCTTCGAGTAGCCCCGTTCCTGGCATGGCCGATGCCAAGAGTTGGCGGGAGTGGCGGGTGTTCGCGCAGCGGCATTTCGAGCCGCGTAGCGAATACCCGCCACTCCCGCCAACGGAAGAACCCGCGGCACGAGCCGCCGGATATGATCGAATAGCGCCATGAGCGATCTCCTTAGCCAGCGCCCGACCCGCATCGTGGTCGACCTCGATGCGATCATCCACAACCTGCAGGCGATCACCGCGCATGTCGGCGTGCCGGTCATGCCCATCATCAAGGCCAACGCCTATGGCCATGGCCTGGTGCCGGTCGCACTGCACCTGCAGGCGCGGGGCGCGCAGCAGCTCGGCGTTGCGTTCGTGGAGGAGGGCCTCGCCCTGCGCAACGCGGGCGTGACGGTTCCGATCCTGGTGCTGGGCGGCATCTATGGCCCGCAAGTGACGCAGTTCATCACCCATGACCTGGAGATCACCGTCTCCTCCATGGACAAGCTGCGCAAGGTCGAGGCGGCCGCGCAGGCATTGAACCGCAAGGCCGTGATCCACCTGAAGATCGACACCGGCATGGAGCGGATCGGCGTGCACAGCTATTCATGCCGACCGTTCATCGAAGCTGCGCTGGCCTCGCGCTGGTGCGAGCTGAAAGGCATCTATTCGCATCTGGCATGTGCCGACAACCCGGCGTCGGCGATGACGCACGAGCAGCTGGATCGATTCCTCGAGGCCTGCGCGCACATCGAACGTGCCGGCGCTCCGATGCCGCTGCGCCACCTGGCCAATTCCGGCGCGGTCCTGCATTTTCCGGAGACCCACCTGGACCTGGTGCGCCCGGGGATCCTGCTGTATGGCGTGTTGCCCGATCCGGCATCGCAATCGACCATCGACGTGCGCCCGGCGCTGTCGCTGGTCTCGCAGGTGGTCTACTTCAAGGTGGTCCGCGCCGGACATCCGGTCAGCTACGGCGCGACCTGGGCGCCCGAAACCGATACCCGCATCGTCACCGTTCCGATCGGTTATGGCGATGGCTATCCGCGCGCGTTGTCGTCCCGGGGCGAGGTGCTGATCCACGGCAAGAGGTACCCGGTGGTCGGACGCCTGTGCATGGACCAGTTCATGGTCGATATCGGCAGCGGCAGCGCATGGAACGAGGACGAGGTGGTCCTGATCGGCCGCCAGGGGGATGCCGTGTTGACGACGGAAGAGGTCGCGCGCGCCGCCGGCACGATCCCCTACGAAATCCTCACCGGCCTCAACGAGCGCATCCCGCGCGAATACCGCGTCGGTTGACTGCAGCGCACGCGTTGACCCTGCGCGGGCGGGCGTGATTCACTCATCGTCTATTCGGGGAGAAACCATGGCCACGTCCAGACCACGCACGGCTTCCGCGCGGCGATCCGCACCGCGACCGAAACGTGAAGCGATGTCGCGCGTGGACACCGCCTGGTTGCGCATGGAGCGGCCAACCAACCCGATGATGATCACCGGCGTGCTGATGTTCGACGAGGCAATGTCGCTGCAGAAGCTCAAGCGGGTCATCCAGCAGCGGTTCCTGAGCTACCCGAGGTTCCTGCAGAAGCCCGTGGAAGGCGCAACCGGCTCGCAATGGGTCGAAGACGCGACGTTCGACCTGGACTGGCATGTGCGTCTGTCCGGCCTGCCGGGCAAGACCGGCCATGCCGCGGAGAAGAAGGCGCTGGAGCGCTTCGCCAGCCAGCTGGCGTCCAGCCCGCTGGATCCGACCAAACCGCTCTGGCAATTCCACCTGGTCGAGCGTTACCAGGGCGGCAGCGCGCTGGTGGCGCGCATCCACCATTGTTATGCCGACGGCATCGCGCTGGTCCAGGTCTTGCTGTCACTGACCGACACCAGCCGCACGCCATCCGAGGCGAAGCAGCTGGACAAGGCGTGGTTGAAGCACGAAGCAGCGCCCGTGGCTCGCCGCATGGGCGCGATGGATCGCTATCTGCAGCTGGGCGGGAAGGTGCTGGAACAGGGCATGGCGCTGTACCACGACCCGTCCCTGCCGGGAGTGATCGCCAAGGAGGGGGGCGAGCTCGCGCGGGAACTGATGACGGTGCTGGCGTTGCCGGATGACCCGCCATCGCTGTTGCGCGGGCGCCTGGGCGTCAGCAAGCGCGTCTCATGGGCCGAGCCGCTGAGCCTGGAAGAGGTCAAGGCAGTCGGGCGAGCCTGCGGGTGCACGGTGAACGATGTACTGATGGCGGCGGCAGCGGGTGCGCTGCGTGGCTACATGCTGGATCGTGGCGAGGATCTTGAAGGCCTGACCTTGCGTGCCACCGTGCCGGTCAACCTGCGTCCGCTGGAGCATGCGAAGAAACTCGGCAACCACTTCGGCCTGGTGTTCCTGGAGTTGCCGGTGGGCGAGGACAATCCATTGCGCCGGGTGGAGCGGATCACCGAGTGCATGAATCAGTTGAAGGATTCTCGGCAAGCCATTGTTGCGTATGGTCTTTTGGCTGCGCTAGGAATGGCCCCTCCGGCGCTTCTGGAATTCGCACTGGAGATGTTCAGCCGCAAGGCCAGTGCGGTTGCCACCAATGTACCTGGCCCCCAGCAGCCGCTTTACATGGCAGGGTGCACGCTTCGCGAGATGATGTGCTGGGTGCCACAGACGGGCTCCATCGGCCTGGGCTTGTCGATCATGAGCTACCGCGGCCAGGTGCATTTCGGGCTGATTTCCGACGCACGCCTGATCCCGGATCCCGATGCGGTGGTGCGTCGATTTGGCGCGGAGTTCGAGAAACTGCTGTACCTGGCGCTGATGGGCAACTGGGACGAAACACTGGATGCCGCCAGCGCTTCGGCAATGCTGGAAGCTTCAACCGCAGCTTAACCGCCCGATTTGCCATTCACATTCGGGCCACATCGAGGCGCCTAGCCTGTGCGGCGTATTCAGGATTTTCCTGAAGCCTTCCACTGACCAGGAGTTTTTCCGAATGAACACCCAGCTCAAGCTTGCCGCGCTCGCGGCCACCCTGGCCATCTTCGTGTCGGGCTGCGCCACCTATACCGGCCAGACCAATGACCCGAACGACCCGAACCGCACCCAGCGTGGCGCCTTGATCGGTGCGGCGATTGGCGCAGGCGTAGGCCTGCTCAGTGGTGGCGATGCCGTCGAGCGCCGCCAGCGGGCCCTGGTTGGCGCGGGTGTTGGCGCACTGGCCGGCGGTACCGTTGGCGCTTACCAGGATCGTCAGGAAGCCGAACTGCGTCGCGAAACCGCAGGCACCGGCATCGATGTGAGTCGCGATGGCGACGTCATCAAGTTGAACCTGCCGGACGGCGTGACCTTCGACTTCGCCAAGTACGACCTCAAGCCGCAGTTCTACCCGGCACTGAACACGGTCGCGGCGACCCTGAAGGAGTACAACCAGACGATCGTTGAAGTGAGCGGACACACCGACAGCGTGGGCTCGGATGCCGCCAACCAGACCTTGTCGGAGCGCCGCGCCAATTCGGTCGCGAGCTACCTGATCGGGCAGGGCCTGATGCGCGAGCGTTTCGAGATCGTCGGCATGGGCGAGCGCTATCCGGTCGCCAGCAACGACACCGATTCCGGGCGCGCACTCAATCGCCGTGTCGAAATCCGCTTGCTGCCCGTGCAGTCGTAATCTCGCTCCAGCAGCCACTCAGGCAGCACATTCACACGGGCCGCATCGCGGCCCGTGTTTGTTCAGGCAGGAGCTTGTGGTCCCGAAGTTCGCCCCTATACTGATGGGGTCAGCGACAACGACGTTTCCCGGGGGTGCACTGGCTTCGACGGGGGCTGCGAAATCGCTTGGCGCATGCCGAGGGGGTAGCTTTCCTCGTTAATCCAGCTGCAAAACCTCAGACGCCAACGACGACGTCTACGCTCTAGCCGCTTAAGGCTGAGTCCCGAACCCACTTGTTCCTGTGCTCGTGGATGTAGGGTCATTATCACAGGATCGATGCCAGTGGCGACCCGTCAGCTGGCTTCTAGATCAAAGCGGGTGTGGATGACGGTGTGCCTCGCACGTTGTGTTGCCGTCAGCCGAGATCAAACAACGAGCTAAGCATGTAGTGCCGGGCATTGAGTACCTTCGGACGGCGGTTCGATTCCGCCCACCTCCACCATCCAACGAAGAGGCCGCGCAAGCGGCCTTTTCGTTTTCCGGGGCGTGTCCGCCACGTTGACGCGCAGCCGCTATGCTTCGGCAATGACGATGGAAGACAGCTCCGCCACGCAGCCACCACGGCACCTCCGTTGGCGCATCGGCCACGTCCTGGCGATCCTTACCTTGCTGATTGCATCCGCCATCGCGCTGATGGTCTGGGACAATGCCCGCGAGCGCGAACTCAAGCTGGCAGAAACCCAGTTCCATGCCAGGGCCGGCAACATGGCATCGCTCGTCCAGTTGCGATTGACCAGCCATGCCTTGACCCAGCGCGGTGGCGCGTCCCTGTTCGCCGCGCTGGAATCCCCGACTGCGCAACAGTGGCGCAGTTACGTCGAAGGATTGGACCTGGCCTATCAATTCCCGGCGATGCTGGGGTTGGGCTTTGCCGCGTATGCGGACCAATCCCGGCTCATCCAGTTGCAGCTGCAGATCCGCGACACCGGTGGCGGGTTGCTGGACGTGCACCCGCGGGGCGTGCGTGAGCGGTACGGACCCATCGTTTTCCTCGAACCGCATACACCGGGGAACCTCAAGGCCATCGGGTTCGACATGTACTCCAACCCGGCAAGGCGGCGAGCGATGCAGACCGCGATGGTCACCGGCGAAGTCCAGCTCAGCGGGACCGTTCACCTGGTCCAGGACAATGGGGAGAATGGCCTCGGCCTGCTGCTCTACACGCCTGTCTACAAGGGACAGGTAGCGCCCAGAACCCCCATGGAACGCCGTGCCGCCATGGTGGGCTGGGTGTATTCCCCCTTCCACGTCGCACGAATGATTGAAATCGCGATTGCACCGGCAAGGACCAGTGAACGCATGCGCGTGGTGGATTTCACGGATCCGGCGCAGGTCGTACTGTACGCGGACCCCGATATCGGCCCTCGCAACACCTTCACCCATAGCCTCGCGTTGAACATGTACGGGCGACGCTGGCGCTTCGATTTCTTTTCCGGCCCGCAGAACGTCGCAGCGCCACAGCTGGCCTCGTTGAACAGGATGCTGGCGGCGGGCGGCGTCGTTTCGTTGCTGCTGTTTGGCCTGATATGGACATTGGCATCCATCCAGAGCCGGGCAGAACACATGGCAAGGGAAATGACGGCGTCGTTCCGGCGCAGCGAAATGCGGTTCCGGAGCGCCTTGCAGTATTCCGCGATCGGCAAGGCCCTGCTGGATACGGCAGGAAACATCGTCGAGGCGAACCCGGCGTTGGGATTGATCCTCGGGCGTGGCCAGGACGCGATGCTCGGCCGGCAATTTGCCTCGCTGGTGGATGCCGACGACGACCCGAGGATGACGGCCCAACTCGGTGCGGGCCTGGACGAGGAGGGCCAGGTCGTGCGCACGACGCGCACCTTGCGTCGCCTGGATGGTGAAGTTCGCCATGTGCAGCTCACGATCGCGCCGGTGCCGGGCGACCCGGACCGGGACATCGCCAGCCTCGTGCAGGTGGAAGACGTCAGTGAACGTGTACGGGCCGAGGCCACCGTGAAATCCCTCAACCGCACGCTGGAGTCGCGCGTCGCCGCCCGTACCCGTGAGCTGAGCGAGGCCAACCGGGAGCTGGAATCCTTTGCATACAGCGTTTCGCATGACCTGCGCGCGCCACTGCGGGCGATCGAGGGCTTCAGCCGCATCCTTGGCGAGCGCTATGGCGCCGACCTGGACGACACCGGCCGCGACTACCTGGGGCGCGTTCGCAAGGCGACCGCGCGGATGGCGGAGTTGATCGATGCCTTGCTCAAGCTCTCGCGCATCAGCCGGACCGGCCTGACCGTGACCGAAGTCGACCTGAGCGGGTTGGCCGAGGAGGTCGCGGCGAGCCTGGCAGATGCGGATCCGCACCATCAGGTGGAGGTGCGGATCCAACCCGGCATGCATGCGCACGGCGATCGCGCGCTGTTGTTGACCTTGCTGGACAACCTGATGGGCAACGCCTGGAAATTCACCCGCGGCACACCTGGCGCCTGGATCGAGGTGGGCATGCTGCAGGGGCAGGATGGCAAGCCGCTTTGGTTCGTACGCGACAACGGTGCCGGCTTCGATGCCGGCTACAGCAATAAACTATTCCGCCCGTTCCAGCGCCTGCACAGCCAGGACGCGTTCCCGGGGCACGGCATCGGGTTGGCATTGGTCAAGCGCATCATCGAGCGCCATGGTGGCGACATCACTGCAGAAGGGGCGGTCGGGCAGGGCGCGACGTTCCGGTTCACCCTGGGGGAACCCACGACGGACGATACCGATGCAATGAACTGACCGATCCGGTGCGCGCGGGCTTCAGGCGTTCTTGTTGTGGTGGCGCAGTGTCCGCTGTTTCTCGCGGTTCCAGTCGCGCTCCTTGCTGGCGTCGCGCTTGTCGTGGGACTGCTTGCCCTTTGCCAGCGCGAGCTCCGCCTTGACCTTGTTGCCCTTCCAGTACAGCGCGGTCAGCACGACCGTATAACCGTCGCGCTGCACGCGGCCCATCAGCACGTCGATTTCGCGCCGGTGCAGCAGCAATTTGCGGGTGCGCCGTTCTTCGGCCACCACGTGGGTGGAGGCCGAGATCAATGGCGTGATCTGCGCGCCAACCAGGAACATCTCGCCCGCCGAGATGATCGCGTAGCTATCGCCGACATTGGCGCGTCCTGCGCGGATCGATTTCAGTTCCCAGCCCTGCAGGGCCAGGCCGGCCTCGAAGCGGTCCTCGAGGTGATATTCATGGCGCACGCGCTTGTTCAGCGTGATCGTCTTGATCGAAGGCGCCTTGGCCGACGCCTTCGCGCCCTTGCCGTTTGCCTTATCCTTGTCCGGCTTCTTGCTCATCGTGGCCATTGTCGCCGATCCGGCTGCAATTCTGTGCGATGGACGCCATCCAGTGCACCTGAAGGATTCCCGCCACGCCATGCCCGTCATCATCCGCAGCGCCCTGGTCGAACACTCGGCCCTTCGCATGTTCGCGCTGGTAAATGACGTGGAAGCCTATCCGCGTCGTTTCGACTGGTGCCGTGGCGCCCAGGTGCTGGCGCAGTGCCACGATCGCCTGACTGCGAGGCTTGACCTGGGGTTTGCTGGATTCAGCACGTGGTTCACGACCGAGAACGCCTTGTCACCACCGCATCACATCGACATGGACCTGCGCGATGGGCCCTTCAAGCGACTGCAGGGCCGCTGGCAGTTCCATGCATTGGACGAGTCTGCCTGCAAGGTCACCCTGCAGTTGGATTTCGAATCCCAGAACCGGCTGCTTGCGCCTGCACTGGCCATGGGCATGCAAGGCCTGGCCGACCGCATGGTCGATGATTTCGTGCGCCAGGCGGATGTGTGGGAGGGAGGCCTGCCCCTTGCAGGCGCAGGGAACGGATGATCCGGGTCGAACTGATCCGTGCATGGCCGGGACGATGCGAGGCGACCACGGTTGAACTTGCCGATGATGCGCGGGTGGGCGATGCATTGACCGCCAGTGGCTGGGCTCTGGGCGAGGAACTCACCGCACTGGCGGTGTTCGGCGTCGCCGCCACGCCGGCGACCCTGCTGCACGACGGCGATCGCATCGAGTTGTTGCGTGGCTTGCAGGTTGATCCCAAACAGGCGCGTCGCCTGCGCGCCCGGCGCAGCGGCAAATAGCCTTAGCGGCCTTTCTTCTTGTCCTTGGCCAGGTTGCCGAAACGCGACATGGTGTTGGCCAATTTGGATGCGTCTTGTTCGAAGTAGTCGCCTTCCCACTTGGTCAGTGCGCCGCTTTCGAACCAGACGGTCATGTTCTTGACCACGGTGGGACCACTGCGGCCGGTGCGCTGGCTGGCGGTGTAATCCCAGCGGTCCTGATGGAACGGATCCTGGATGGATGGCGTGCCCAGCATGATGGCCACCTGGCGCTTGTCCATGCCGACCTGCAACTGGTCCACGACCGTCTTGTCGATCAGGTTGCCCTGGTAGATCGGCTGGCGGTAAAGCACGCCGCAACCACTGGTGATCAAGGCGACGAGGAGGACGAGCAGCAGCTTGCGCATGGGCATCGGGGGCGGTGGAAGGACTGCGCGATGATACACTGAAGGCCATGCATCACGGCGCCTGCCGCGACCACGATGGCCCGCGTTCACGCAACATATCGCGTGCAGGGGCATCCACCCGGCACGCATCTGGCACGAACGTCGTGCGCACTCGGAGTGGTGATGGAATCGCAGGATCTACGCAAGGCCGGCCTCAAGGTGACCCACCCGCGGATGCGGATCCTGCTGTTGCTCGAACAAGCCAAGCCGCGCCACATGACCGCCGAGGACATCTACCGGCAGTTGCTGGGCGATGGCGAGGAAATCGGTCTGGCCACGGTCTACCGCGTGCTGACCCAGTTCGAGTCAGCCGGGCTTGTTCTCAAGCACAACTTCGAAGGTGGCCATGCGGTGTATGAACTGGATCGAGGCGAGCACCATGACCACATGGTCGATGTCGATACCGGCAAGGTGATCGAGTTCCATAGTGAAGCGATCGAAGCCCTGCAGCACGAGGTTGCCGCCGAATATGGCTACGCGATCGAGGACCACGCGCTGGTGTTGTACGTGCGCAAGAAGCGCTGACCGCGACCGCGCCACGCGGCGCCATGCCCTGCACGCGTGAACCATGCAGGCAGTGGATCCTGCCCGCAGGACCGCCCGCTAGTACTCGAGCAACTGCTTCGCGGCGGCCTGGGCTTCGGTGGTCACTTTGGCACCACCCAGCATGCGTGCGATTTCCGCGATGCGGCCATGCGCGTCGAGCCGCTCGACCGAGGACTGGGTGATCCCCTCCTGGGCGGCCTTGCTCACCCGGTATTGGGCATGACCGGCCGCGGCAACCTGTGGCTGGTGGGTCACGCACAGCACCTGGCGGCCATCGCCGAGCGCGCGCAGCCTGGCGCCCACCGCGGCGGCGACTGCACCGCCGATGCCGGCATCGACCTCGTCGAACACCATGGTCGGCACCGGGTCCAGCCCCTGCATGGCCACCTCGATCGCCAGCGAAATACGCGACAACTCACCGCCTGACGCCACCTTGCGCAACGGGCGTGGCGGCTGGCCAGCATTCGCGCTGACCAGGAACTCGGCGCGTTCGGCACCATTCGGATCCGGGGTGGCGGGGTCACCGACCGCTTCCAGTGCGACCTCGAAACAGCCACCCTCCATGCCCAGCGTGCCAATCAGGGTCGAGACACGTGCGCCGAGTGCGTCACCCGCAACCCGCCGCGAAGCCGTCAGTGCACTGGCAGCATCCCGCCATTGCAGGTGTGCCGCCTTGATGGCTTGCTCCAGCTGCAGCAGGCGCTCTCCGGCATCGGCAAGCGATTCCAGTTCCGATGCCAGCACATCGCGGTGTCCGGCCAGTTGCTCGGGTCGAAGGCGATGCTTGCGTGCCAGGTCCTGCACGCGGACCAGGCGCCGCTCGAGTTCCAGCATCGCGTCCGGATCGAGGTCGAGATCATCGCGAATGCGCTCGAGCAGCAACAGCGCTTCATCCATCTGGATGGCCGCCGAATCGAGCATGGCATCGACTTCGGTGAGCCGGGGCTCATGGCTTGCTTCGCCCTGCAAGGCAACGCGCAGCTGCTGCAACCGGCTGCTGATCGCGTCATCGCCCGCAAGGTGCTGCAAGGCCATGTCGCAGGCCTCGATCAGCGAGGTCGCATGCGCATGCCGGCGGTGGTTGCGGTCGAGGTCGGCCAGCGCCTCCGGCTCCAGTGCCTCGGCCCGGAGTTCCTGCAGTTGGTGCTGCAGCCAGGCCTGGCGCTCGCCGACATCGCCGCGGGCGAGCAGGGCCTCGCGCTCGTCGCGCAATCGCCGCCAACGCAGGGCGGCTTCGCGTGTTGCGCCGCACAGGGTCGCGTGCTTGCCATGTGCATCCAGCAGGCTGGTCTGGGTGGCGCGGACGAGCAGGGCCTGCTGTTCATGCTGGCCATGGATTTCAACCAGCAAGCGAGTCAATTCGGCGAGTTGCGACACGGTAGCCGGGCGGCCATTGATCCAGGCCCTGGAGCCGCCATCGGCGTGCAGGGTCCGGCGCAACTGGCAGCCCGCATCATCGGCATCGTCGAGTTCCGCGTCGCGTAGCCAGGCCGACGCTGCTGGCGCGTCGGCGAGCGCGAACTCGGCGGCCAGTTCGGCGCGCTGCGCGCCGTGGCGCACACTTCCAGCGTCGGCGCGTGCACCGCACAGGAAGCCCAGCGCATCGACCAGCAGCGACTTGCCGGCGCCGGTTTCGCCGGAAATCACGGTCAATCCGACGCCGAATTCGAGTTCGGCTTGGGTCACGACGGCAAAATCGCGAATGGACAGGCGGGTCAGCATCGCCGGATTGTATAAGGGTGCTGCCATTCCGGGCAGATGGCTGCCATCCCGGAATGACGAATGCGGTACCGCTTGCGCGCCGCCGGCACGGCGCTTACAACAGGGGCATGGCCAGGCCGCAGAACGTCGACATCGCCAACGATCCGCGCGCGCGGCAATTGCTGCGCACCCTGGTGTCGCGCCATGTGCGCGATGGCGGGCCGGTGGGCTCGCAGACCCTGGCGCTGCATTCGGGCCTGGACGTGAGTCCGGCGACGATCCGCAACATCCTGGCCTCGATGGAGGATGCCGGCCTGCTGTCGGCGCCGCACAGCTCGGCGGGGCGCATCCCGACCGCGCAGGGTTATCGCCTGTTCGTGGACTCGCTGCTGCAGCTCAAGCCATTGGCAGGCGCCGAGCTCGAGCGCCTGCGCCATGAATTGCCCAGTGGTGCCGGCACCCAGGCCTTGCTCGGCAACACGTCGGAACTGTTGTCGGCGATGACCCATTTCGTGGGCATGGTCAGCGTGCCCAGGCGCGAAGTGTTCGCGTTTCGCCAGATCGAATTCGTGGTCCTGGACCCGCAGCGCGTGCTGGCGATCCTGGTGTTCGCCGACAACGAGGTGCAGAACCGCGTGGTGCATGTGCGCCGCGCGTTCGATCCGTCCGAACTCGAGCAGGCCGCGAATTATCTCAACAGCCATTTTTCCGGACAGCCCTTGGCGCACATCCGCGCGCGCCTGCTGGCCGATCTGCGGCATGCGCGTTCGGAGATGGAGCAACTCCTTGCCAGTTCCGTCGAGCTGGCCGAGCAGGCATTCGCGCCCGGCAAGGACGACACCTCCTTTGATGGCGTGGTCGTGGCCGGCCAGACCCGGCTGATGGGCCTGCAGGACCTGGCCGACCTGGACCGGCTGCGGGCCTTGTTCGAGGCCTTCGCCGAAAAGCGTGAACTCCTGCAATTGCTGGAACGCACCGCCAAGGCACCGGGCATGCGCGTATTCATTGGCGATGAGACCGGCCTGGCACCGCTGGAAGGCATGTCCCTGGTCAGCGCACCGTATGGAGCCGACGGCCAGGTGCTGGGCGTATTGGGCGTGATTGGCCCCAGCCGGATGGCCTACGAACGGGTGATCCCGGTGGTGGAAGCGACGGCCGCGGTATTGGGTGCGGCGTTCGATCCGCAGCCCTGACGGCCTTGAATCGCCCATCGCAAGCCCCCATTGCCTGATTCGACGCGGCACTGGGCCGCTTTCGACCGATGGCGAACATGACCCCCGTGAACCAAGACCCGATGCAGGATGCAGGAAACGCGGCCGACGACGGGCTGCAGATCGATGAAACCGAAGTGCTGCGCGGCGAGCTGGAACAGCTCAAGGCGCAATCCTTGCTGGAACGTGCCGACCTCGACAACCAGCGCAAGCGCATGGCTCGCGAGCTCGAGAATGCCCGCAAGTTCGCCAACGAGCGGCTGCTGGGCGATCTTTTGCCGGTGCTGGACAGCCTGGAGGCCGGGCTGGCCAATGCGCCCGCCGACGACCCGCTGCGCGCAGGCCTGGAACTGACCCAGCGCCAGTTGGTGCGGGTTGCCGAAATCAACGGCCTTGTCACGCTCGCGCCATTGACAGGCGACGCCTTCGACCCCGAACACCACCAGGCGATGAGCATGATCGACGCACCCGGAATCGCACCCGGCGCGGTCGCGCAGACCTTCCAGAAAGGCTACGTGTTGAACGAGCGCCTCCTGCGCCCCGCGCTGGTCGTCGTGGCCAAACACGAGTGAACCAATATCGGGACGGGACTTGAACCCGTTCCAGTCAGCCCCACATTTCGAACATCGGCGCACCGCGCCCCCGAACACAGAAATCCAGAGGACACAGACATGGGCAAGATCATCGGCATCGACCTGGGCACCACCAATTCCTGCGTGGCGATCATGGAAGGCGGCAAGGCGCGCGTCATCGAGAACAGCGAGGGTGACCGCACCACGCCGTCCGTCGTGGCCTGGACCAAGGACGGCGAAGTCCTGGTCGGCGCCTCGGCCAAGCGCCAGGCCGTCACCAACCCCAAGAACACCTTCTACGCAGTGAAGCGCCTGATTGGCCGCAAGTTCACCGACGCCGAAGTGCAGAAGGACCTTGGCCTGGTGCCGTACGCAATCACCGCGCACGACAACGGCGACGCCTGGGTGGCCCTGACCGACGGCAAGAAGATGGCCGCGCAGGAAGTCTCCGCCAAGATCCTGGAGAAAATGAAGAAGACCGCCGAGGCCTATCTCGGCGAGACCGTGACCGAAGCGGTGATCACCGTGCCGGCCTACTTCAACGACAGCCAGCGCCAGGCGACCAAGGACGCTGGCCGGATTGCCGGACTGGATGTCAAGCGCATCATCAACGAGCCCACCGCGGCCGCGCTGGCCTATGGCATGGACAAGGGTGACGTGAAGGATCGCAAGATCGCCGTGTACGACCTCGGCGGCGGCACTTTTGACGTATCGATCATCGAGATCGCCAACATCGATGGCGAGAAGCAGTTCGAAGTGCTGGCCACAAACGGCGACACCTTCCTGGGCGGTGAAGACTTCGACAAGCGCGTCATCGATTACCTGGTGGACGAGTTCAACAAGGAGCAGGGCATCGACCTGCGCAAGGACCCGCTTGCCCTGCAGCGCCTGAAGGACGCCGCCGAGCGCGCCAAGATCGAGCTGTCCAGTGCCCAGCACACCGAAGTCAACCTGCCGTACGTAACCGCCGACGCCAGCGGCCCGAAGCACCTCAACATCAAGCTGACCCGGGCCAAGCTCGAGGCGCTGGTCGAGGACCTGGTCAAGAAGACGATCGAGCCGTGCCGGATCGCGTTGAACGATGCCGGCCTGCGCGCCAGCGACATCAGCGACGTGATCCTGGTCGGTGGCCAGACCCGCATGCCGAAGGTGCAGCAGGCCGTCACCGAGTTCTTCGGCAAGGAACCCAAGAAGGACGTGAACCCGGACGAGGCCGTGGCCGTGGGCGCCGCGATCCAGGGTGGCGTGCTGCAGGGCGACGTCAAGGACGTGCTGCTGCTGGACGTGACCCCGCTCAGCCTGGGCATCGAGACGATGGGCGGCGTGTTCACCAAGATCATCGAAAAGAACACCACCATCCCGACCAAGGCATCACAGACCTTCAGCACCGCCGAGGACAACCAGACCGCGGTCACCGTGCATGTGCTGCAGGGCGAGCGCGAACAGGCCCGCTACAACAAGTCGCTGGCAAAGTTCGACCTCACCGGCATCGATGCCGCAGCGCGCGGGATGCCGCAGGTCGAAGTGAGCTTCGACATCGACGCCAACGGCATCCTGCATGTCAGCGCCAAGGACAAGAAGACCGGCAAGGAACAGAAGGTCGAGATCAAGGCCGGTTCCGGCCTGTCGGACGACGAGATCCAGCGGATGGTGCAGGACGCCGAAGCCAATCGCGAGGAAGACAAGCGTTTCCACGAACTGGTCACCGCGCGCAACCACGCCGACGGCCTGATCCACGCCACCCGCAGCGCGATCAAGGACAACGGCGACAAGGTGCCCGGCGACCTGATCGGGCGTGCCGAAGGCGCGATTGCGGAACTCGAATCGGCGATCAAGGGTGACGACAAGGCGCAGATCGAGGCCAAGGCCAAGGCGCTGGAAGAAGCCGGCCAGGCCGTGTTCGCTGCAGTGTCTGCTGCCGGCCAGCAGGCGCCGGAAGGCGGCGAAGCAGGCGCACAGCCCGCAGGCGAGGATGTGGTCGACGCCGAGTTCACCGAAGTCAAGGACGACGGCGACAAGGCCTGATCCACGGGATCGCACAGTTCCATGATCGAAACATGCGACGGGCAGGCTGGACCTGCCCGTTGTCTTGAAACAAGCAGACAGGCCCCATGAGCAAACGCGACTATTACGAAGTGCTGGGCGTGGCCCGCAGTGCCGGCGACGAAGACCTGAAGAAAGCGTATCGACGCTCGGCGATGAAGCACCACCCGGACCGCAACCCGGGCGACAAGAATGCCGAGGCAGCCTTCAAGGAGTGCAAGGAGGCCTACGAAGTCCTGTCCGATGGCGGCAAGCGCCGCATGTATGACCAGCACGGCCACGCAGCGTTCGAGCACGGCATGGGCGGTGGCAACGCCGGCCCCGGTCCCGGCTTCCACGATGTCGGCGACATCTTCGGTGACATCTTCGGCAACATCTTCGGTGGTGGTGGTCGCCAGGCGCAGCGCCGCGGTGCCGATGTCGGCTATGTCATGGAGCTCGACCTGGAGGACGCCGTCGCCGGTGTCGAGAAGCGCATCGAAATCCCCAGTACGACGACGTGCGCGCCATGCAAGGGCAGCGGTTCTGCCGATGGCAAGGTCGATACCTGCGCGACCTGCAATGGCCACGGCCAGGTGCGGATGCAGCGCGGCATGTTCCAGATGCAGCATGCATGCCCGCATTGCGGCGGCAGTGGCAAGACCATCGCCAATCCCTGCACGAGCTGCGATGGCGCGGGCAGGGTCGAGGAAGACAAGACCCTGTCGGTCAAGATTCCGGCGGGCGTGGACAATGGCGATCGCATTCGCCTGGCCGGTGAGGGCGAAGCGGGCCCCGCAGGCACGCCACCCGGCGACCTGTACGTGGAAGTGCGGGTGCGTCCCCATGCCATCTTCGAGCGCGATGGCGACGACCTGCATTGCGACGTGCCGATTCGCATTTCCCAGGCTGCGCTGGGGGACATCACCCGCGTACCGACCTTGGGTGGCGAAGTCGAGCTTCGCATTCCCGCCGAGACCCAGACCGGGCGGGTATTCCGCTTGCGCGACAAGGGCGTCAAGTCAGTGCGCAGCCGCGCGCCTGGCGACCTCTATTGCAAGGTGGTAGTGGAAACGCCAGTCAACCTGACCGGCGAACAACGCCAGCTACTGGAGCAATTCGAGAAAACCTTCGTTGGCGAAGGGGCCCGCCGTCACTCGCCAAAGGCCAGCACGTTCCTGGATGGCGTCAAGGGCTTCTGGGATCGCATGGTCTCCTGAACCGTCGAAATCCGGTCAAAACCTGGCCTGGCAGTTGTCCATGAGGTCAAAACATGACGCTCATCAACAACTTGTGACGTATTTCAACCTAACATGCAAGGTGAAATCATCCCTATTCAGGTTTTGCCATGTCGTCTTCCCCCTACGACCAAGCAAACGCAGCTGGCCCCAAGGATCCGGGACGGCTGCTCGATGCACTGGAGAAGCTGGCGCAGGCGCAACTGAAGCCCGCGCTGGACAGCGCCTTGGGCAGCGTCGACGACTACCTTTTCGATCGCAGCGAAAACAGCAACGACGACAAGGAGTTGACGGCCCTGCGGGAGTTGCGCCGCGAGCGCAGCAAGATTGGCCAGCGCTTCGAAAAAGGCGTGCATGCGGCATTCCAGGCCTTGCGCGAGCCTCACTTCACGCCGGAACAGGTCGAAGACCTGGCCCTGGTCGAAGTGGATGCCCTCGAGGAGCTGTTGGCCAAGGAACAATTGGCGGAGAGCCAGTCCCGCCTGCATGCCCCGGCGCTGGAAGTATTGGGCAAGCGGATCGCATTCCTGTTCGGGCGTGACGCGCTGGAGCCTGCCGACAATCCGCTCAATCCGCATGCCATCGCCAATCGCCTGTTGCGGGCGATGGAAGGCATCGAACTCGCATCTTCCGTGCGCATCGTGCTGTTCAAGTTCTTCGAGCGTGAACTGGCAACGACGTTGGTGTCGATGTATGAACGAGCCAACGCCTTGCTGTCGGCGGCCGGTATCCTGCCGAACCTGCGGCCGACCGCGCGCACTCAGCCGGTGAAAAATGCCGCGGACGACGGTGCGAGCCAGAAAAACAGCGTGCCGACACAGGACACTGCGGTTGGTGGCACCCCTGCAGCCGCTCCGGCTGCCAACTCCGCCGCGTCGATGGCGCATCCGCCTACGGCTGCCGAGCAGGCAATGTTCGCCAACATGCTTGGCCTCCTGCAAGGCTGGCGCGCGGCCGTCACCCCCGAAACGTCGGCGCGCAAGGCGCAGGAGCCTTCACAGGTGCTGGCTTCCCAGGACCTGATGTCGGTGCTATCTCTCCTGCAACGCGAGATTCCCGAAACTCTCCAGCAACGAAGGGGCGAACCACAGGAATCACTTGCCGAACAGCTACGCAAACAAGTCATCACCGGTGCGCGCAAGCTGGGCGTCGCCGGCGACAACCTGCACCTGGATGGGCTGGACGAAGACGCGGTCGACCTGGTCGCGCTGCTGTTCGACGTCCTGCTCGATGGTCCCCAGTACGACACGGATATCCGCAGCAAGATCGGTCGGATGCTGGTGCCCTACGTGAAGGTGGCCGTGCAGGATCGCCGGATGTTCCTGTTCAAGGAGCATCCCGCCCGTCGCTTGCTGAACACGGTGGCCGAGGCCTGCGAAGGCAACCATGGCGAAGCACCGCAGGAACGCGAGTTGCTGGGACGCGTGGATCAAACCATCGATCGGCTGGTCGCGGAATTCAACGAAGACGTCGCGATCTTCGAAACGCTGGAGCAGGAACTGCGCTCCTACATGGGGCAGCACCGCAGGCGCTTCGAACTTGCGGAAAAACGCACCGCCGCAGCCCAGCACGGGCGCGAGCGGCTGGAGCATGCGCGCAGCGCCACCAACGTGCTGTTGGCCAAGCATCGCGGTGAACGCGAACTGCCCGCGGTCATGGACGAATTCCTGAGCCGGTATGCCTCGCACCACCTGGTCCAGGTGATGCTGCGCGACGGCTACGGGTCGCAACGCCATGAAGATGCGATGCAGACCGTGGGCGATTTGCTTCTCGCATTCGACCATGCCGACCTGTGTACGCCGGCCGAGGAGCTTCCTCCCTTGCCGCGCGAGCAGATCAAGGACATGCTGGCAAGCTCGGGTTGCGTGGGAGACACCGCCCAGGCCGCGATCAACAGTTTGCAGGACGCACTGCTGCGGTTGGCGGCTGGCGAATCCGCAGCCGACAACACCTCGCACATGCCCGAGCAGGCGATCACCCCGGAACCGATGGCGCCGCCTGAACCTGAGCCGATGCTGGCAGTGATCGGCGGGACCGACACACTGGATTTCGATGCGGCTTCCCTGGAACGCATGCGCAAGCTGCAGGTAGGCAGTTGGGTCCAGCTGGCCACCTCGGCCGATCGCAGCATGGATCCTGCCAAGGTGTCGTGGATCAGCCCGATTTCGGGACGCCTGCTGCTGGTCAACCGGCGCGGCATCCGCGTCCTGGTCGCCTCCCCGGAAGAACTGGCGGCGATGGCCAAGCTCGACAAGGTCGTGGTGCGAGAGGGTGCCACCGCGTTCGACGATGCCATGCACCAGGTCGCCGGACGGCTCCGGAGCGTCTCCGCGCCGACCTGACCTGCGTTTGCCTGGCCCGCCGGGCACGCCATCGGCTTGTGGATACGCGCAGTGGTGGTTAGCCTGACGCCATGACGGATGCCTTGCGGGTACTGATTCACGGTGCAAACGGTCGCATGGGGCAGGCATTGCTGCGCCTGGCTGGCGAAGATGGAGCGTGCGTTGTCGTCGCTGCAGTGTCGCGCCGGGTCGACGCGCGCGTGGCAGGCGGTATCCCGTGTTTCGCGGCTTCGGAATTGAGCGGTGTGCCGCCGTTCGACGTCGCCATCGATTTCAGCCAACCGGAGGGTTTCGACGCCATCCTCGCGTTGTGCGTGGCACGTGGCAAGCCACTGGTCTCGGGCACCACCGGGCTGACAACCCAGCAGTTCGGGGCAATGGATGCAGCATCCGCGCGTATCGCGACGATGTGGGCGTCCAATTTCAGCCTGGGCGTCGCCGTCCTGCACGACCTGGTCGAGCGGGCGGCACGCGCCTTGCCAGGTTGGGACTGCGACATCATCGAAACCCACCACACCCGCAAGCTCGATTCACCCTCGGGCACGGCGCTGACCCTGGGGGATTCAGCCAGACAGGGCGGCGCAACGCCGCGCCATGCCTCGATTCGTGCCGGCGACGTCGTCGGCGAGCATTGCGTGCAATTCGCCAGCGTCGGCGAACGCATCGAACTGATCCATCGCGCCAGCAATCGTGACGTCTTCGCGGCGGGGGCATTGCACGTCGCCCATGCATTGCACGTACGAAACCCCGGGCGTTATCGGCCGATCGACCTGCTCGCTTGAGGTCCAGACGCCGGAGGTTCGCACTCACCAAGAACCTGGACTGGTGACGAACACGAGCGGAAGGGTGGCGCGCAAGCCGGCTCGCCCGTACAATTCTCGCTCGCCTGATCCCCCAACGCTCCGAACCGGTTGAAGCCGCTTCGGCGCTTTCTTGCAACCTGACGCAAGGCGAAATCTCTTGACCATTCCTGCAATCCTCGCGCTTGAAGACGGCACGGTCTTCGAGGGCCGTTCCGTGGGCGCACCCGGCCTGTCCGTGGGCGAAGTGGTGTTCAACACCGCCATGACCGGTTACCAGGAAATCCTCACTGATCCGTCCTACGCGCGGCAATTGGTGACCCTGACGTATCCGCACATCGGCAATACCGGCTGTACCACCCAGGACGATGAAGCCGCCAGGGTCTGGGCCTCGGGGTTGATCGTGCGTGACGTGCCGCGCCGGCCCAGCAACTGGCGCAGCCAGGTCGCGCTGCCGGAGTGGCTGCAGGCGCGCGGCATCGTGGCGATCGCCGACATCGACACCCGCAAATTGACCCGGATGCTGCGTGATCGCGGTTCCCAGAATGGCGTGCTGCTTGCGGGCACGGCGTCTGGCGAGCAACTGGATGCCGACAAGGCCATCGAAGCCGCGCGCAAGTTCCCCGGCCTGGCGGGCATGGACCTGGCCAAGGTGGTGAGTACCACCCAGGCCTACGAGTGGCGTGATGGCGAAGTGGACCTGGATACCGGCGAGAGCGTGCATGTCGAACCGAAGTTCAAGGTTGTGGCCTACGATTTCGGCATCAAGCGCAACATCCTGCGCATGCTGGTCGCACGCGGCTGCGCGGTGACCGTGGTGCCGGCGCAGACACCTGCCGCCGAGGTGTTGGCGATGCAGCCCGATGGGGTATTCCTGTCCAATGGCCCGGGCGATCCGGCGCCCTGCGACTACGCGATCGCGGCGATCCGCGAACTGCTGGCGGCGAAGATGCCGCTCTATGGCATCTGCCTTGGGCATCAGCTGCTGGGCCTTGCGGTTGGCGCGAAGACGATGAAGATGCCGCACGGCCACCATGGTGCCAACCATCCAGTCATCGATCTCGGCGCTACCGACGGGAGCCCAGGGCGCGTCATGATCACTGCGCAAAACCACGGTTTCTGCCTCGACGAGGCCAGCCTGCCGGCCAACGCGCGGGTGACCCACCGCTCGCTGTTCGACGGCACCAACCAGGGCATTGCACTGACCGATGCGCCGGCGTTCAGTTTCCAGGGGCATCCGGAGGCTTCGCCGGGCCCGCATGACGTGGCGGCACTGTTCGACAGGTTCGTTGCGATGATGGCCCGCTGAGGTGCCGCTCCCAGATATTGCTTTTCCCTTTCGGGTTTTCTCCACGGCGCGTTGCGCTACATGCAGTCGGAGTCATTCATGAAACTACTGAAAGCGTTGTTGCTCCTGGTGTCACTGGTCTTCGGCGTTGATGCTGCTGCGCAACAGGTTCCGATCCAGGATTTCTTCAAGAATGCGGAATTCACCGCAATAAGCCTGTCGCCAGACGGCAAGCACATCGCCGTGACCGTGCCACAGGACGACCGTACCGTGCTGGCCGTGCTGCGGGTTGCCGACAAGGGGATCGTCGGCAAGTGGGATTTCGGTGCAGGCCGGCATTTTCGCCAGGTCCTGTGGGCCAATGACGACCGCCTGCTGTTCAGTATTTCGTTCAAGACCGGGCGCTATGACTTCGAGTCGCCCAGCGGCGACATGTACGCGTCGAACATCGATGGCACCAAGCGCATCGACATTCCCAATGGTGCCACCTACCGGATCGTCAGCCTGACGCCCGAGGACCCGCAGACGATTCTCGTGGAGCGTTCCATCCAGAGTGCGTATCTGTCCAAGCTGAATGTCTATACCGGACGGGTTTCCACCGTTGCCTCCGCGCCGGTGGAAAACGGGCAATTCCTGGTCGACCACTCGTACAGTCCGCGCTTCGTGTATGGCGAGATGAATGATGGGCGCAATGTCACCTACCGCCATGATGGCGAGGAGTGGGTACTGCTCCACCAAAGTGAGCGCAACGGCGCCACCTACCGCCCGCTGGGGTTTGCTGCCGACAACCAGCATGTGTACATGGCCAAGGGCGATGGCGGCAAGCCGGAGGCGATCGTGTTGCTGGACATGCACACCCGGGAGGAAGTGCAGCTTTCCAGCAACGGCACGGTCAGTCCCTCGGACCTTGTCTGGAGCAGTGATCGCAAGACCCTGCTTGGCGTGATGTACGAAGACGGCATCCCGTATTGGGACTGGGTTGCACCGGAGCACCCGGAAGCACGGGCCTATGCAGGCTTGGTGAAGGCGTTCGCAGGCAAGGCGGTCAGTTTCTTGCGGCCTGCCGGGGACGGCCGTTTGCTGGCAATGCGCGTCTACTCCGACAAGCAACCACCGGAAGCGTTCCTGTTTGACCGCGAGACCGGCAAGGCCACTTACCTCGCCGGCAGCATGGACTGGATCAAGCCGGAACAGATGTCGCCGATGCAGCCGATCAGCTTCAAGGCGCGTGATGGCCTGCAACTGTATGGATTCCTGACGATTCCCGCCGGTAGCGATGGCAAGAACCTGCCGATGGTCGTCAACCCGCACGGCGGACCACATGGTCCGCGCGACGAATGGGGCTTCAATCCGGAAGTACAGCTATTGGCCAACCGTGGCTATGCGGTGCTGCAGGTGAACTTCCGTGGTTCGGGTGGTTACGGCAATGCGTTCGAGGGATTGGGCTACCGGAAGTGGGGCACGGCCATGCAGGACGACTTGACCGACGCGGTCAGGTGGGCTGTCGCGCAGGGCCATGCAGACCCCGACCGGGTTTGCATCTACGGGGCTTCCTATGGCGGTTATGCCGCACTGATGAGCGCCGTACGCGAGCCTGACCTGTATCGCTGCACCGTGGGCTACGTGGGCGTTTACTCCCTGGATGCCCAGAATGACGCCGATTTCGCCAGCCAGAAATCCGGCCGGAGCTATCTCAAGGACGTGTACCCGCAATCGAAATCAGAACGCATGGAGCAGTCGCCGGCCTACGGTGTGGACAAACTGAAGATCCCGGTGATGCTGGTGCATGGCGAGAAAGATGTCCGCGTCCCGATCAAGAACCTGCATTTCCTGATTTCGCAGATGGCCGCAGTCGGCAAGACACCCGACGTGGTGATCATCGAGCCCAAGGAAGCCCATGGATTCCGAGACCTGCAGAACAACGTGAACCTGTACACGAAGATGCTTGCCTTCTTCGACAAATACATCGGCCCTGGCAGCAAGACCGCCGCGGCCGGATCACCCTGAGCCAGAGACGCAAATGCCAAAGCGCACCGACCTGAAAACCATCCTCATCATCGGCGCCGGCCCGATCGTGATCGGCCAAGCCTGTGAATTCGACTATTCCGGCGCACAGGCCTGCAAGGCGCTGCGCGAAGAGGGTTATCGCGTGGTGCTGGTCAACAGCAACCCGGCCACGATCATGACCGACCCGGACATGGCCGACGCGGTCTACATCGAACCGATCAACTGGCAAACGGTCGAGCGCATCATCGCCAAGGAACGGCCCGACGCGTTGCTGCCGACGATGGGAGGCCAGACCGCGCTGAACTGCGCGCTGGACCTCGCCGACAACGGCGTTCTGGAAAAATACGGCGTGGAGCTCATTGGCGCCAGGCGCGACGCAATCCGCATGGCCGAAGACCGCGAACTGTTCCGCGTCGCGATGGGCGAGATCGGGCTGGAGTGTCCGCAGGCGGAAGTCGCGCGCTCGCTGGAACAGGCGCTCGACATCCAGACCCGGGTTGGCTATCCGACGATCATCCGGCCAAGTTTCACCTTGGGCGGGACCGGTGGCGGCATCGCCTACAACCGCGAGGAGCTGGTCGAGATCGTGACCCGCGGACTGGAGCTGTCGCCGACCGGCGAAGTGCTGGTGGAAGAGTCCGTGCTGGGGTGGAAGGAATTCGAGATGGAAGTCGTCCGCGACACCGCGGACAACTGCATCATCGTGTGCAGCATCGAGAACTTCGACCCGATGGGCGTGCACACCGGCGACTCGATCACCGTTGCACCCGCGCAGACCCTGACCGATCGCGAATACCAGCGACTGCGTAATGCCTCGATCGCCGTGCTGCGCAAGATTGGCGTGGACACCGGCGGCAGCAACGTGCAGTTCGGCATCAATGCCAGTACCGGCCGCGTGGTGGTGATCGAGATGAACCCGCGCGTGTCGCGTTCCTCGGCCCTGGCGTCGAAGGCCACCGGGTTCCCGATCGCCAAGGTCGCGGCCAAGCTCGCGGTCGGCTACACCCTGGACGAGCTCAGGAACGACATCACCGGCGGCCTGACCCCGGCCTCGTTCGAACCCAGCATCGACTACGTGGTGACCAAGATCCCGCGCTTCGCGTTCGAGAAGTTCCCGGCCGCCGATGCACGCCTGACCACCCAGATGAAATCGGTGGGCGAGGTGATGGCGATCGGCCGCACCTTCCAGGAGTCGTTGCAGAAGGCGCTGCGAGGACTGGAGACCGGCAAGGTCGGCCTGGACCCGACGGGACTGGACCTGGTCGACGAAAACGACCTGGCGACCCTGCGCCGCGAGATGAAGGAACCCGGCCCGGAACGCATCTTCTACCTGGCCGATGCATTCCGCGCCGGCATGTCGGTGGAAGACGTGCATGCGCTGTCGTTCGTCGATCCATGGTTCCTCGACCAGATCGAGGAAATCGTCGATGCCGAGGTCGACATCGTCCACCGCGGCCTGGACGGGCTGGATGCAACGCGGCTGCGTGCACTCAAGCGCAAGGGCTTCTCCGACATCCGCATCGCCGAGCTGACCGGCACCAACGAGTCGGCGGTGCGCGCGCTGCGCAAGGCCTTCGGCGTGCGCCCGGTGTACAAGCGGGTGGACAGTTGCGCGGCGGAATTCGCGACCACCACCGCCTACCTGTACTCGACCTACGAGGACGAATGCGAGGCACAGCCGACCGATCGGCAGAAGATCATCGTGCTCGGCGGCGGCCCGAACCGGATCGGCCAGGGCATCGAGTTCGACTACTGCTGCGTGCACGCGTCGCTGGCCCTGCGCGAAGACGGGTACGAGACCATCATGGTCAACTGCAACCCGGAAACCGTCTCGACCGACTACGACACCTCCGACCGCCTGTACTTCGAGCCGCTGACGCTGGAAGACGTACTGGAGATCGTGGAGCTCGAACAGCCGCGCGGGGTGATCGTGCAGTACGGCGGACAGACCCCGCTGAAACTGGCCAAGGCCCTGGAGGCCAACGGCGTGCCGATCATCGGCACCTCGCCGGAGTCGATCGACCTGGCCGAGGATCGCGAACGCTTCCAGCAACTGGTCACCGAGCTCGGCCTCTTGCAGCCGCCCAACCGCACCGCGCGCAGTGCCGACGAAGCCCTGCTGCATGCCCGCGAGATCGGCTATCCGCTGGTGGTGCGCCCGAGCTACGTGCTTGGCGGTCGCGCCATGGAAGTCGTGCATGCCGACGTGGACCTCGCGCGCTACATGCGCGAGGCGGTCAAGGTATCGCATGATTCGCCGGTGTTGCTGGACCGCTTCCTCGACAACGCGGTGGAAGTCGACATCGACGTCATCGCCGATTCGGCTGGCAATGTCCTGGTCGGCGGCGTGATGGAGCACATCGAGGAGGCCGGGGTGCATTCCGGCGACTCTTCCTGCTCGTTGCCGCCTTACTCGCTGTCGGCCGATACCCAGGCCCGCCTGCGCGAACAGGTCGTGGCGCTGGCAAAGGCGTTGAACGTCATCGGCCTGATGAACACCCAGTTCGCGGTGCAGACCGATGCCGACGGCAACGACACCATCTTCCTGTTGGAAGTGAACCCGCGTGCCTCGCGCACGGTGCCGTTCGTGTCCAAGGCGACGGGCCGGCCGCTGGCCAAGATCGCCGCACGCTGCATGGCGGGCATGTCGCTGGCCGAGCAGGGCGCGATCAAGGAAATCGTCCCGCATTACTTTTCCGTCAAGGAAGCGGTATTCCCGTTCGCCAAATTCCAGAATGTCGATCCTATCCTGGGCCCGGAAATGCGTTCCACCGGCGAGGTGATGGGCGTGGGCCGCAGCTTCGGCGCTGCGTTCGCGCGTGCCGAGGAAGCCGCGAATATCCGCGCGCCCCAGCCCGGCAAGGCGTTCATCTCGGTCCGCGACCCCGACAAGGCGCGGGTCGTGCCGGTGGCACGCGACATGATCGCGCGCGGCTTCAGCGTGGTCGCGACGGGCGGCACTGCCGATGTGCTGGCCGCCAATGGCATCGCCTGCGAGCGGGTCAACAAGGTGATCGAAGGCCGCCCGCACATCGTCGACCTGATCAAGAACGGCGAGATCTGCTACATCGTCAACACCACCGAGGGGCGTCAGGCAATTTCCGACTCTTTCTCGATCCGGCGCGAGGCCCTGCAGCATCGCGTCACGTACTCCACCACCGTGGCCGGGGCGCGTGCATTGCTGCATTCGCTGGACCATCGCGGCGTCGGCGAAGTGCTGGCGCTGCAGGAATTGCACAAGGAATTGAAGTGAAGCAAGCCCCCATTACCGCGAAGGGCGCCGTGCGCCTGCGTGCCGAACTGGAAGAACTCAAGTCGGTGAAACGGCCTAGAGTCATCGCAGAGATCGCCGAGGCACGCGCGCACGGCGACCTCAAGGAAAATGCCGAATACCACGCAGCGCGCGACCAACAGAGCTTCATCGAAGGCCGCATCAAGCACCTGGAAGGCGAGCTGTCGCACGCGCAGGTGATCGACGTCGCCACCCTGACCGCCGGCGACAAGGTCGTGTTCGGCGCGACCGTGCAGCTTGCCGATTGCGATACCGACGAAGAGCGCACCTACCAGATCGTCGGCGACCTGGAAGCCGACATCAAGCAGGGCCTGATCGCGATTTCCTCGCCGGTGGCGCGCGCGCTGATCGGCAAGCACGAAGGCGACGTCGCCACCATCGAAGCACCTGCAGGCACCCGCGAGTACGAGATCATCTCGGTCCGCTACCTGGGATGACGTGACCCGGCTGCCATGACGCGACTGACCCTGTTGCTGCCGGGAGGCGAGCGCCTCGCCGGCATCGCATTGCCGGCGTCGCTGGCCAGGGCACTCGGTCGCGCTGACCGGGCGGTCGGGCAGGCGGGAGAACACGCACAGCTGTCGCGTCATTTCCGTTTGCTGCCGGATCGCTGGCCGCATGCGGCATTGACCCGCGTGGCCGATGCCGGCCTTGACGATGCGCGCGCCGCCTCGTGGCTGCGTGCAGACCCCGCCTACATCCGTCCCGACATCAATGGCGCGCGCCTGCTGGCCACCGGCGCTGCACTTTCGATGAGCGCGCAGGATGTCGAGGCGTTCCTTCCGGCGCTGCGCCCGCTGTTCGGCGATGCCGGCTTCCTGCTGGATGCGCCGCAGCCGACCCGCTGGTACCTGCGCCTGCCACGCGAGTCGCAATTGCCCGACTTCCCGGCACCCGACCAGGCGCTGGGCGAGGATGTGTTCGACCACATGCCCGACGGCCCGCTGGCGCGCCGCTGGCGCATCTTGCTGAGCGAAACGCAGGTCGTGCTGCACAACCATCCACGCAACGAAGCGCGTGCACATGCAGGATTGGTGCCAGTCAATTCGCTGTGGTTCTGGGGCGGCGGCGTGCTTCCAGACAGCGCGGCGAGCGATTCCCCGACCGTGTTTTCAAACGATCCCGTCTTGCACGGACTGGCCGGCGTCGGCACCTTCAATGCCATGCCACTCGCCGATTTCACCAGTTTCGAATCCCTCGCCAACGACACGCTGTTCGACCTGCGTGGCATCCGCGACCCGGGGATCCTGCTGGGACACTGGCTACTGCCTGCACACGCCGCGACCACGCGCGGCCAGCTCGATCTCGATCTTGCCGATGGCCGGGCGTTCCGGTTGCGGTCCAGCCAACGCTGGCGCTTATGGCGCCAGCCCTGCACGGCGCTGGCCACGTGAGCGTGCAGCGGCGCATCATCCGCCGCGAGCAACCTGCGCAGATCCACGGCGAATGGCCGGCGCAATGGCCACCGCTCCTGCAGCGCCTGCATGCCGCACGTGGCAGCGCTGGCGCATCAGAAGCCATGCCACGCCTGGCCGACCTGTTGCCGTTCGATCTGCTGACCGGCATCGAACAGGCGGTGCTGCTGCTCGACGACGCCATCAGGCGTGATGCGCACATCGTGGTCGTCGGCGACTATGACTGCGATGGCGCCACCGCGTGTGCGGTCGGCGTGCGCGGCTTGCGAATGCTTGGCGCCAGGCACGTATCCCATGCGGTACCAAATCGCATCGTGCACGGTTACGGGATGACGCCCGGGCTGGTCGAAGCGCTAGCCGCGCTGAAGCCCGACCTGCTGGTCACGGTCGACCACGGCATCGCCTGCCATGCCGGGATTTCCGCGGCCAAGGCGCGCGGCTGGCAGGTGCTGGTGACGGACCACCACTTGCCTGGCGCGACCCTGCCGGATGCGAACGCCATCGTCGATCCCAACCAGTCCGGCGATGTCTTCCCGAGCAAGGCACTGGCCGGCGTCGGGGTGATGTTCTACGTGTTGCTGGCACTGCGCGCGAAGCGTGGCGTGCAGGCCGACCTGGCCTCGTTGCTGGACCTGGTTGCAGTCGGCACGGTGGCCGATATGGTGGCGCTGGATGGCAATAACCGTGCGCTGGTCGGTGCAGGGTTGCGGCGGCTGCGTGCGGGGCAGGGCTGCGCTGGCCTTCGCGCACTGATCGAGGTCGCGGGCCGTCAGCAGGCGACGCTGAGCACAGCGGACATCGGCTTCGCCATAGGTCCGCGCATCAATGCGGCTGGCCGGCTGGAAGACATGGGCATCGGCATCGAATGCCTGCTCACCGACGATCCATCCTGCGCTGCCGAATTGGCGCAGATATTGCACGCGATCAACCAGGAGCGGCGCGGCCTGCAGGCAGGCATGCAGGATATGGCCGATGCGCAGTTGCCGGATCCGGGCGTTGCCGGCACTGCGGTTGCAGCCTGCCTGTACGACGCCGATTGGCATCCCGGCGTGGTCGGATTGGTCGCCTCCAAGACCAAGGAACGGCTGCATCGTCCGGCAATCGCCTTTGCCCCCGCCGAACCTGGCAGCGGCATGCTGCGCGGCTCCGCCCGTTCGATTCCGGGCTTCCATATCCGCGATGCCTTGGCTCTGGTCGATGCACGGCATCCTGGCCTGATTCCGCGCTTTGGCGGGCATGCGATGGCCGCGGGACTGAGCCTGGCGTTCACTGACTTGCCGGCGTTTCGCACTGCCTTCCAGCAAGTCGCATCGGAATGCCTGACCGCCGAGATGCTGACCGACACCTTGCACAGCGATGGTGAATTGGCTGCCGGAGATTTCAGCATCGCTTCAGCCCTGGCCCTGCGCGACGGTGGTCACTGGGGACAGGGCTACCCGGAACCCTTGTTCGATGGTGAGTTCGATGTGATTGGCTGGCGCATCGTCGGCGAGCGCCATCTCAAGCTCGATCTCAAGCAGGGCGCGCAGCGGCTCAATGCCATCCACTTCGGTGGCTGGGATGGCACGCCTCCGGCGGCGCGGGTGCATGCGGCCTACCGGCTGGCACCCGACGACTATCGCGGCGGCGATGCGATCCAGTTGATCGTCGTGCATGCACAGGGCGTCGGCGAAGCCTCAGGTGCTTGAAATCGATGCCGGTGCCCGTGCCGTTTGCAGTGCCGCGCCCAGCAGGTTGCTGTTGCGCTTGCGCTTGAGGCCGAACAGCGGCCGCAGGATGGCCACGCGCCGGATCACGAATTCGTGGAGCACCAGGCAACCCAGGATCGTTCCGCCGATGACCAGCGTGGACTCGATGCCGCCGCCGAGCTTCAGCGGGATCAGCCAGTAGGCAAGCAACACGATCAGGCTCTGGTGCAGGATGTACCAGGGATAGACTGCCTCGGTGGCATACGGCAGCCAGCGGAAGGGACGGTTGAGCCAACGGTGGCCCCAGCCGAAGATGGCAAGCAAGGCGGTCCACATGTACAGCGCACGACCCGCATGTTCGATGCCTCCCCAGGGGAAAATGGTCAGCCATTCCGGGACATCTTCGGGCAGCAGCAAGCCGCGGCCCACGGCACGCAGGCTGAGTTCGATCGTGATCCCGACCAATGCGATCGGCAACGTCTTCCAGCGCCAGCGTGCGACCCGCTGCCAGAAGTCCTGTTGCCGTGAGATCAGGTAGCCGAACAGGAACACGCTGAAATACTCCGCATGCAGGTACCAGTCGCCAGCCAACGCATGGGTTTCCGGGAACCTCGGCATCAGGAACTGCAAATAGCCCAGGAAGAGTGCTGTCGGCAGCAGCACCATCCAGGCCATGCTGCGGCTGGCCAACCATGCCTGCACGCGCTTTCCGATGTTCGATTCGAGCAGTGGCAGGAATGCCAGCAGTACCAGTGTGTATAGCCACAGGTAGGCCAGGTACCAGAGGTGGTTCCAGGTGACGCCATGCGAAGCGCCCGTCCACCCGCCATCCGGCCAGGGCTCGAGCTGCAGGTAGCGTTGCATGAAGTGAATGAACCCGGTCGGGACTGCTCCGTTGCGGACCGCCTCGCAATAGGACTGGACCGGGACGATGAACAGCATGCCGAATACCAGCGGCAACAGCAGCCGCCATGTGCGGTTGCCGGCAAACCGGAACGGACTGCGGCTGGGCTGGTACAGGCCGATGGCAATCCCCGAGATCGCGAACAGCAGCGGCATCCGCCAGCGGTTGACGACGATCCGGACCCATTCGATCCAGTCGTATTGATGGGTGCTGACGATGTGGAAATCGGAATCAGTCTGGTAGACGCCGCTGGCGTGGTACAGGATGAGGATGGCGAACGCGAGGACGCGCAATACGTCGATGTCGTGGCGGCGTGGCATGGCTTGGCGTGTCTTCCTTGCAGGAATGCTTGCAGCCTGGGTGGCGTCCCGCCCGGACGAAAGCGGGAAGTGACGATCGGGCGGGGCACGGGGACGGATCGCGGGATCCAGGGACGAATGTGCTGACGCCGGGCCGGTCATTGGGCCGCGCTGGCGCAAGGACACGACCCGTTGCAGACTCGCGGAACCCCATCGTCCGCGCCCACGCGTTGGCAGGGGATCGTCACTTTCATGGAACACGCCATGCGCCCGGTCACCCTGTTCGCTGCAATCACCTGCCTGCTCACGCTGACCTTCGCCGCGCTCGTGCCCGCGCAGCAGGTGTCGACGAACGTGGTGGCGCATCCGCCATGGCTGCACGTCAGCGGCAACGCGGATGTCCCCGTCAGCCTGCATTCCGCGGACGTGGACATCGAGGTCAACGGCGGGTTCGCGACCACGACCATGCTGCTCGAGCTCCGCAACCCGAACAACCGCGTGTTGGAAGGAACGCTGCAGTTCCCGTTGGGCAACGGCCAGCAAGTCGTGGGGTTCGCGCTGGATATCGGCGGCGTGTTGCGCGACGCAGTCCCGGTGCCCAAGGCACGTGGGCGTCAGGTATTCGAGAGCATCGAACGTCGCGGCGTTGATCCCGGTTTGCTCGAGCAGACCGCTGGCAACCAGTTCCGGCTGCGTATCTACCCCATACCGGCACATGGGTCACGGCAACTGCGGCTGGTGATCGAGGAGGCCATGCAGCGCGACGCGGGAGCGTGGCGCCTGTCGATCCCGGTGCAACTGCTGTCCGGTGCCGAGGCGTTTTCGCTGCACGTACGGGCGAATGGCGTGGCCAGCGCGCCCTCCGTGGAGGGGGGCTTCGGCGCATTGCCCTTCAGTCGCGATGCGGAGGGATACCAGGCGCTTGTTCGACGGACCTCGTTCCGCCCGCAGGGCGGCTTGTCGTTGCGTTTTCCAGCCAGTACCGGGCCCATGACCTATCGGGGCACCCACGATGGCGAGCATTTTGTCCTGGCGGAAGTTCCGGTCTCGCAAGCCCCTGCGTCAAACAGGACGCTGCCATCGCAGGTTGGCCTGTTGTGGGATGCATCCGCATCCGCACGCAACCGCGACAAGGACGGCGAACTCGCGCTGCTTGACCGCTATTTCAAGGCCATGGGCGCGGGTCGCGTGCACCTGCGCATCCTGCGTGACGTGGGCGCGGATGGTGGGACTTACGAAATCCGCGACGGCGATTGGTCGCAGCTGCGGCGCGTGCTGGAAACCACCGTCAACGATGGCGCGAGTAACCTGTCCGACTGGACGCCGGATCCCGGTATCGCCGAATACCTGCTGGTCAGCGATGGCCTGCAGGACTATGGCGACAAGCCATTCCCGATGCTTGCCAGCGGCCAGCGCCTGTACGCGATCAACTCGGCGGGCGCGGCGTCTGATGGTGCTCGCCTGGCAGCGCTCGCAGATGCACGTGGTGGCCGGCTGGTTGCCTGGCAGGGCCGGAACGGACTTGAGGGCGCCGCACTCGCCCTGCTGGGGCAGGGAACCAGCATCGTCGCCATGCGCGGCGAAGGCGTGACCGATCTCCAGGCCGAGGCGCTTCATGCGGATGCCGGCTTGCTCCGGATCGCCGGGCGGCTCACCGAGCCGACTGGCATGATCCGGGTGACCCTGGAAGCGTCGGGACGGCGTCGCGAACTCGCGCTACCGGTTTCGGCCGCAGCGCATGGTGCTGCGATCCCGCGACAATGGGCCAGATGGAAGCTCGCCTCGTATGCGGGCGAACCGGAACGCCATCGCGCGGCCATCGCGCGGCTCGGCCTGCAGTTCTCCATCGTGACCGCAGGCACGTCGCTCCTCGTCCTGGACGATATCGCCGACTACGTGCGTTACGACATTGCACCGCCTGCAGCGCTCCGCGCGGACGTCGAACGCCTGCAGGCGGTGCGCCGCAAGCAGCGCGAGGCGTCGCGCAGCGAACGACTGGATGCCGTTGCCAATGCCTTCGCGGAGCGCCTTGCATGGTGGCAGACCCCATTCCCGAAAGACCAGCCGATTCCCCGCAAGCGCAGGCAAACGACCGCGGCGGATTCGACCACGCTGGATAGCGTGACGGTCACCGGGAGCGTGGCCAACGCACCTCCAGCACCGGAGGAGCCACCAGTCATTCTTGATACGCCTCGGGCCATGGACACCTACGCGCAAGCGGGTGATCGGCTTGAATCGGAAGCGATGAGCAGAAGTTCCAACTCGGCATTGCCTGCACCCGGCGCTGTGCAGGAGGCCCCGAAAGCAGACGGGCAAGCGGTCGCCACCATCCGCCTGCAGGCATGGGCTCCGGATTCGCCTTATGCCAGGCGCTTGCGAGCAGCACCGGCTGACCAGGTCTACGCCCTGTATCTCGACGAGCGTGACAGCCATGCGGACAGCACCGCGTTCTATCTGGACGTCGCCGACCTGCTGCTGCAGAAGCAGCGCAGCGTCGAAGCGATGCGGGTGTTGTCGAACCTCGCCGAACTCGACCTCGACAATCGCCATGTACTGCGCGTGCTGGGCTATCGCCTGATGCAGGCCCGGCAATGGGCGCTCGCGGCACAGGTGTTCCGACAGGTCCTGGAGATGGCCGAAGAAGAGCCGCAGAGCGCTCGCGACCTGGCGCTGGCGCTGGCGGCAGCCGGGCAGCGCCAGCAGGCCATCGAACAGTTGTACGGCGTCGCACTGGGGGACTGGGACAGCCGCTTCAATGGCATCCCGGCAATCGCGCTGAACGAGATGAACGCGATCATCGCCACCAGCCAGGAACCTGTGGACACCAGCTTCATTGATCGTCGCCTGTTGCAGAACATGCCTCTGGACCTTCGGGTTGCCTTGTCCTGGGACAGCGACAACAGCGACATGGACCTGTGGGTGACCGATCCGAACGGCGAGAAATGCTTCTACGGCCACAAGCGCACCTACCAGGGTGGCTTGATCTCGAACGACTTCACCGGCGGCTACGGACCCGAGGAATTCGTGCTGCGCGATGCCAAGCCGGGGCTGTACCGGGTCGAAGCGCACTATTTCGGCGACCGACAGCAGATCGTGACGGGCTCAACCACGCTCACGCTCTCGTTCATCACGGGATGGGCAACGCCTCGCCAGCAGGACCGCTCGGTCACGCTTCGGTTGTCGGGCAAGGATGAATCCGTGCTGGTCGGCCAATTCGAGGTGGAATGATGCGGCCATGGCAACGCTGCCGGAGCGTTCGGCGGAAAGACCGGTCGGCAGGCCAACTGCTAGAATTGACGGTCTTTCTGCACGCGATTTCCCACCCATGATCGAACTCAATCCCATCCGAGCCCGCATCGCCGACCTGATTGGTCGCCTCGATTCGCTCCGGGGGTTTCTTTGACTACGATGCCAAGCGCGAACGCCTGGAAGAAGTAGAGCGGGAACTCGAGAATCCAGACGTCTGGAACGACCCCGAGCGCGCGCAGACACTGGGCCGCGAACGCTCGATGCTGGACAAGACCGTCAACGGTATCCGCGGAACCACCGATGGACTGACTGGCGCGGGGGAATTGCTCGAACTGGCCGAGATGGAAGACGACGAGGACACCGCCCTGGCGGTCGTGGAGGACGTTGAGCGCATCCAGAAGCATGTCGAACAGCTCGAGTTCAGCCGCATGTTCTCCGGCAAGATGGATTCCAACAACGCGTTCGTCGATATCCAGGCAGGGGCCGGCGGCACCGAAGCACAGGACTGGGCCGAAATGCTCCTGCGCATGTACCTGCGCTGGGCGGAATCCCGTGGCTGGAAGACCGAATTGATGGAAGTCAGCGGTGGCGACGTGGCCGGCATCAAGTCCGCCACCGTGCGTGTCGAAGGGGAATACGCCTACGGCTGGCTGAAGACCGAGATCGGCGTGCACCGGCTGGTGCGCAAGTCGCCATTCGACTCCGACAACCGCCGCCACACCAGTTTCACCAGCGTGTTCGTATCGCCGGAAGTGGATGACGACATCGACATCGACATCAACCCGGCCGACCTGCGTACCGACGTCTATCGCTCGTCCGGCGCCGGTGGCCAGCACGTCAACAAGACCGAGTCGGCGGTGCGCATCACCCACATCCCGACCAATACCGTGGTCGCCTGCCAGAACGGTCGCAGCCAGCACCAGAACCGCGATACCGCGATGAAGATGCTGGCCGCCAAGCTCTACGAGCTGGAAGTGCAGAAGCGCAATGTCGAACGCGACGCGCTTGAGGCCACCAAGTCCGACATCGGCTGGGGCAGCCAGATCCGCAATTACGTGCTCGACCAGAGCCGGATCAAGGACCTGCGCACCGGCATCGAGCGCAGTGATACGCAAAAGGTGCTGGACGGCGACCTCGACGAGTTCGTCGAAGCGAGCCTGAAGTCCGGGCTGGAAGCCGGCTCGAAACGCACCGACGCCACGTGAGCAAGAATCCGTCCGCCTCAGGCATCAGATTGAACCCATGACCGAATCCAGCAACACGCCGCAGCACGATGAGAACCACCTGATCGCCGAACGCCGCGGCAAACTCGCGGCGCTGCGCGAACAGGGCATCGCCTTCCCGAACGACGTCCGTCGCGCCGACTACGCGCAGGACCTGCAGGAGGCTTTTGCCGACGAGGCGCATTGGACGGGCGAGGCGCTGGAAGCGGAAAACAGGCGGGTAACGATTGCCGGGCGCCTGCTGGCCAAGCGCGTCATGGGCAAGGCGGCGTTCGCGCAAGTGCAGGACATGAGCGGCCGCATCCAGCTGTTCCTGCAGGGCAGTGCGCTCGGCGCTGCGTACGATGCCTTCAAGGGCTGGGACATCGGCGACATCGTGGCCGCCGAAGGCACGCTGATGCGCACGAAGACAGGCGAACTGTCGGTACGCACCGAAACCCTGCGCCTGCTGGTGAAATCGCTGCGCCCGTTGCCGGACAAGTGGCACGGCCTGGCCGACGTCGAGCAGCGCTATCGCCAGCGCTACGTCGACCTGATCGTGAGCCCCGAGGCACGCGAGGTGTTCATTGCGCGTTCACGCATCGTCGCCGGGTTGCGGCGCTGGCTGGACGGCCGACGCTTCCTCGAGGTGGAAACCCCGATGATGCATTACCTGGCCGGCGGCGCCACGGCCAAACCCTTCACGACCCATCACAACGCGCTGGACCTCGACCTGTTCCTGCGCGTCGCACCGGAGCTCTACCTCAAGCGCCTGGTGGTGGGCGGCTTTGAACGCGTCTACGAAATCAATCGCAACTTCCGCAACGAAGGCGTGTCGACCCGGCATAACCCGGAGTTCACGATGCTCGAGCTGTACGAGGCCTACGTCTCCTACATCGAAGTGATGGACCTGACCGAAGCCATGATCCGCGATGTTGCGCTCGAGGCGATGGGTCGCAGCCAGTACGAATGGGATGGCCAGCACATCGACCTTGCGCCCGCGTTCCGCCGCTGGAAGCTGGAAGAGGCGGTGCGTGAGTTGAATCCGGAGATTTCGATTGCCGACTGTCGTGATCGCGAGGCACTGGCCGCGCACTGCAAGCGCCTCGGCGTGCATGTGAAACCCGGCTTCGGCTGGGGCAAGCTGTTGCTGGAGATCTTCGAGAAAACCGTCGAAGCCGGCCTGGTGCAGCCGACCTTCATCACCCACTACCCGGTGGAGGTGTCGCCGCTGGCACGCGAATCCGACAGCGAACCCGGCATCACCGACCGCTTCGAATTGTTCGTCGGCGGCAAGGAGCTGGCCAACGGGTTCTCCGAACTCAATGATCCCGAAGACCAGGCTGCCCGTTTCCGCGCCCAGGTCGAGGCGAAGGAGGGCGGTGATGACGAAGCCATGCATTTCGACGCCGACTACATCCGTGCACTGGAGGTCGGGCTGCCGCCCACCGGTGGCCTGGGCGTCGGCATTGATCGGCTGGTGATGTTGCTGACCGGTTCCAGCTCGATCCGCGACGTGCTGCTGTTCCCCTACATGCGGCCCGAACACGGCTGACCGGCGTGCAAGCGGTGCTGCCCGGGGCGCGTGTCCTGGGCGAACGGCCGATCACGTTGCCTGGTCATGCACACAAGCACTTGCCTTTGCCCGGTATACCGCCGAGCATGCACGTGCCACCTCCTGCCAAAAGGAACGGCGCATGGATATCGTCATCGTCGATGATCAACCTTCAGCGCGAACAATGCTTCGGCATATCGTCGAGGACATCGGACCCAGTCTTGTCGTGCACGATTTCGGCGAGCCCGATGTCGCGTTGTCGTGGTGCCAGCAGAATTCGTCGGACCTGGTGCTGCTCGACTACCGCATGCCGGGCATGGACGGGCTGGAGTTTGCGCGTGCGTTCCGCCGCCCGTTGAAGCACCGCGACGTTCCCATCGTGCTGGTGACGGTGGTGGGCGATGAACCGATCCGGCAAGCGGCACTGGATGCGGGCGTGATCGATTTCCTGGTCAAGCCGATCCGGCCCCGCGAGCTGCGGGCGCGTTGCCGCAACCTGCTGCAGCTGCGGCAGCAGACGGAATCCATCAAGCAGCGCGCGCTGTCGCTGCAACAACGTTTGCTTGCCAGCATGCACGAAGTGGAGGAGCGCGAACACGAGACCCTGACCCGGCTTGCCCGCGCGATCGAATACCGGGATACCGGCACCAGCGCGTATCTCGAACGCATGGCGCGAGTCGCCGGGCTGATTGCCGAAGCGATGGGGTTGCCCGAGGAGCAGGCCAGGACCATCGAGCTGTCGGCCCCACTTCACGACATCGGCAAGATCGCGATCGCCGATTCCGTGTTGCTCAAGCCTGGCCCGCTGGACCCGGATGAGCGCAAGGAGATGCAACGCCACCCAAGCATCGGCTTCGAGCTGCTGGCGGACAGCCAGAACCGTTTCATCCAGGTCGGCGCCAGCATCGCGTTGCACCATCACGAGCGCTATGACGGCACCGGCTATCCGCAGGGACTGGTCGGCGAGGCAATTCCGCTCGAAGCGCGCGTCGTCACCGTTGCCGATGTATTCGATGCCCTGATCTCGCGCCGTCCATACAAGCGTGCCTGGTCGATCGACGAAGCGCTGGACTACATCGCATCCGAAAGCGGAAAACTGCTTGACCCGGTCTGCGTGGATGCCTTGCTGCGCAATCGCGAGCGCCTGGAGGAGATCTGCCAGCGCTATTCACGCGTCGTCGCGAACACCGACTGGTCCTGAACATGCCGAATGCGTTGCTCTGGGTGCAGGGCAGACTGGCTGGCAGGCCGGACAGCGAGCACCAGCAGGTATTCGTCCGGATCGTCATCACAGGCTTGTTCAGTGTCTACCTGGGCTGGCAAGTCGAGGGTGGCAGCAGTCCCGCACTCTATGGCACCTGGCTGATCCTGCTCGGGGAGCTGCTGGCGTCGGTCGGCTTGCTGATCGGCATCCTTGCCGACCCTGGCACGTCACACGTGCGTCGTTGGCTGGGCATGCTGGCCGACTACGCCGCGATGGCGGGCGTGATGCATCTGATGGGCGAGGCGGCCACACCGCTGTATGCCGTGTACCTGTGGGTCACCATCGGCAATGGCATGCGTTATGGACCCCACTACCTGTACGGGGCGACCGCACTGGCCGCAGCCTCGTTCCTGGCGGTGATCCTCAACACCGAATTCTGGCTTGCCAACACCTATCTGTCCTCGGGGCTGATCCTTGGGCTGGTGGCCGTGCCGCTGTACTTCGCGTCCCTGCTCAAGGCCTTGACTGCGGCGATTGCCGACGCGCAGCGCGCAAACCAGGCCAAGAGCCGGTTTCTCGCCAACATGAGCCACGAATTCCGCACGCCGCTCAATGGCCTGTCAGGGATGTCCACGCTGTTGGCCAGCACCCGCCTGGACAAGGAACAGCACGGCTACCTGGATGCCATCCAGGCGGCCAACCGCGCATTGATGGCGCTGGTGGAAGACGTGCTGGACATCTCGGCGATCGAGGCGGGAAAGCTCAGGACCAGGATCGATGCCTTCGACCTGCATGGCCTGATCGACGACATCGGCCTGGTCCTCATTCCACAGGCCGAAGCCCGGCACCTGCGCTACCTGGTGACGATTTCGCCACAGGTGCCAGGCATGTTGCGCGGGGATGCGACGCACCTGCGGCAGGTGCTGGTCAACCTGCTTGGCAATGCGATCAAGTTCACCCGCGCGGGCCACGTCCACCTGGAGGTAGGGGTCGCCAGCCCGGTCCGTGATGCAGGGCTGCGGCTGCGTTTCATGATTACCGACACCGGCGTCGGCATTCCCGCTTCGGCGCGCGCCAAGATTTTCGAAGCATTCGAGCAGGCAGACAACAGTCTGTCGCGCAGCCACGCCGGGACCGGACTCGGAACCACGATTGCAAAAGGCCTGACCGAGGCGATGGGTGGCTCAATCGGGTTCGAAAGCAGCGAGGAGGCCGGTAGCCGGTTCTGGGTCGAATTACCCTTCGACGTCGCGACCGACACAAGCGGCCAGCCGCCGGTTCCCCAGCCCGATGCACCGAGGCTTGAACGCATTCGACCCGATGCGGAGGCAGACAATGTCATCGCCTTCGCCAACCCCTTCCTGCGCCACCGCGCGCGGGCACGGGCCATGCGCATCCTCGTCGCCGACGATCACGCAGCGAACCGCATGGTGCTCGAAAGCCTGCTGCAAAAAGCCGGCCACCGCGTGGTTGCGGCCGAGGATGGGGAGGCCGCGCTGGACGCGCTCGGAGCAGGCAGCTTCGACCTGGCCCTGGTCGACCTGCACATGCCCGGGCTGAGCGGGATCGACCTGTTGCGCCTGCTGCGCACCATGGAATCCGGCGGCATGCGCAGGACGCCGATGATCGTGCTCAGCGCTGATGTGACGCCAGAATCAGTGCAGGCTTGCAGGAATGCAGGCGCCCACTCGTTCATTGCCAAGCCGTTCGCGGTTTCGCATCTGCTGGACACGATCGCTGAAATCGCGGCAGGTGCTGCTCCTGCGGTGCAGGAACAACCCGTGCTCACGGAGCCAGCAGCGATATCCGAAGTCTTCGATCCCTCATTGCTGGACGAATTCGCAAGCCTCGGGATGGGACGCGATTTCGAGGTCAGCTATGCAGGCCAATGCCTGGCTGATATCCGCGACACGCTCGACCGGTTGCGGCTGGCAGGCCTGGCCGGAAACTATGAGCAGGTTCATGAGCAGGCGCACGCCCTGAAGGGCATCGCGGGCAACCTCGGACTGGTGCAACTGGCCGCCCACAGCTCGCACGTCATGAAGATGGCCGGCTGGGAACTCGCTCGCGACTGGCGGCGCGAGTTCGACATCCTGCAGGATTGCGCGCGGCGCGGCGAGCAGGCGCTGGCCGACAGGGGCACGATCGCCCCTGTCCGCGAAGACTCCTGCTAGGCCATTCAGTCAGTGCAACTGCCCCGAACAGTTGCAAAGGCCAATTGCTTGGGCCGCAGCTCAAGCTCGGTCAGACCAAACGGGCACGTGCGGCGTCGCCTTCACCGTGGCGGCGATACTGAGCGCGGACCAGGCGTTCCATGGTGCGCAATGACTTGCCACCAAGCTGGAGTGCGGTATCCACCCAGACTTCGGTGATGGCCTGCATTTCCTCCAGGGTGATTGGTTGCGCCATCGCACGGACGCGGTGCATCGCGGCGCGGGCATGCGGGATCCGGCGGTTGTCGCGAATGACCTGCTCCACGGCCTGTACGCCCTGGCCGCGCGGCACCAGCACATCCACCAGCCCCATCGCATGCAGCTGTTCGCTGCTGTAAAGCTCGCCGGTGAGCATCAGGCGTTCAGCCTGATGTGCCGGGATCCGCTTGCACAGGAACGAATAGGCGCCCATCCCGGGGAACAGATCGAACAGGACTTCCGGAAGGCCCATGTTCACCCCTTCCTCGGCCACGATCGTGTGGCAACTCAGCGCTGCCTCGAAGCCGCCGCCCAGCGCATCGCCCTGGACCAGTGCGATGCTGTGGACGCCCACGTCAAGACCGCTGTGGAACGCATGCACGCCATTGACGCATTGGCGCGCATAGGCCAGCAAGCCAGGACGATCCTGGCGGCGAATTGCATCGCAAAAATACTCGAGGTCGCCGCCCAGGTTGAATGCATCACAATCAGAGGCGAGCACGACATGCTGCAATTCCTGCTGGCCATCCTGCTGCGTGCGACGCAAGCGGTCGGACAGGTTGCGCTGGAATTTCAGGATGTCATCGATCAGTTGCGGCTTGAAACATGCGCGCCCGGGGCTGGCACCGAGGTCTGCATGCATGTGGCACCAGTGGGTCGAGGTCTCGCTGTTCTCCATGATGCGCAGCGTCGAATAGCGGGTAGCGGGGAAACGCGGGTCGGGGGTAGCCATGTTCGCTCCAGGCAAAAGTGCCGGCTCCGGGCATGCCGGCTGGAAACAGGGGCCCGTAAGGCCTCTATGCGCCGAAAAACAACAGAGTGCAAGACGGGCAGGGCCCGCCAGCGGCACGGAGCGGAGGATGACCGGTCAGTGTGGCGCGAGATCCCGCAATTCCTTGCGCAGGATCTTGCCGACGTTCGACTTCGGCAGTTCGTCGCGGAACTCGATATAGCGTGGCTGTTTGTAGCCGGTCATGTTCTCGCGGCAGAATGTCTTGATCTGGTCGACGCTGAGTGCAGGGTCCTTCCTGACCACGAAGACCTTGACCGCTTCCCCGGATTTTTCATCCGGTACGCCGATGGCAGCCACTTCCAGCACCCCGGGCATCATCGCGATCACGTCTTCGATTTCATTCGGATACACGTTGAAGCCGGAGACCAGGATCATGTCCTTCTTGCGGTCGACGATGTAGAAGTATCCCTTTTCGTCCATCCGCGCCACGTCGCCGGTATGCAGCCAGCCGTCCGCATCGATCGACTGGGCGGTATCTTCCGGACGCTGCCAGTACCCGCGCATCACCTGCGGTCCCTTCACGCACAGCTCGCCGATTTCGCCCATGGGCAGCAGCTTGCCGTCATCGCCTTTGATACATACGTCGGTTGACGGCACCGGCAGGCCAATCGAGCCGTTGAACGCGCCCAGCTCTGGCGGGTTGATGCAGACTGCCGGCGAGGTCTCGGTCAGACCGTAGGCCTCTGCCAATGTGCAACCGGTGACCTGTTTCCATTTTTCGGCTACGGCACGTTGCACGGCCATCCCGCCGCCCAGGGTCAGGTGCAGGTGCGAGAAGTCGACCTCCTCCACGCCTGGTGTATTGAGCAGGCCATTGAACAAGGTGTTGACGCCGGTGATCGCCGTGAACGGCACCGACTTCAACTCCTTGACGAATCCCGGCATGTCACGTGGGTTGGTGATCAGGTGATTGCGGGCGCCGAACTTGATGAAGACCAGGCAGTTCGCGGTCAGTGCGAAGATATGATAGAGCGGCAAGGCGGTGACGATGATTTCATCACCCATGCGGACGTTGCCACCCACCCACGCCGCGGACTGCTGCATGTTGGCCACAAGGTTGCGGTGAGTCAGCATCGCACCCTTGGCGACGCCGGTGGTGCCGCCGGTGTATTGCAGGAAGGCGAGGTCTTCATGGCCGATGACCAGATCGGGCAGCTGATGCATGCGCCCCAGCGTGAGCGTGTCGCGGAAGCGGACGGCACCCGGGATGTCGTAGTCGGGCACCATCTTCTTCACGTGCCGCAACATGAAATTGACGATCAGGCCCTTGGGGAAGCCGAGCATGTCGCCCAGTCCGGTCGTGATGGCCAGCACGCCTGGCAGGTCCGCCAGCACTTCCTGGACGGTGGCGCCGAAGTTGTCCATTACCAGGATTGCAGAGGCACCCGAATCCACCATCTGGTGCTTCAGTTCGCGCGGCGTGTACATCGGATTGGTGTTGACCACGGTCAGGCCCGCGCGCAATACCCCCAGGATCGCCACCGGATACTGCAGGCAGTTGGGCATCATGATCGCGACGCGATCGCCTTTCTTGAGTTTCAGCTCGCCAAGCAGGTAACCCGCGAAGTCGCGACTCAGGCGGTCGAGTTCCGCATAAGTAAGCGACTTTCCCAAGTTGGAAAAGGCGATGTTGGTGCTGTATTTCGCCAGCGTGGCTTCAAACACGGCAGGAATCGACTGATACTCGTTCAGGTCGATCTCTTCAGGAACGCCTTCCGGATAGTTGTCCAGCCAAGGACGTTCTGAACTCATGGTCAATTCCCCTGCGAATGGGCCAGCGCACGGATGCGGCGGCGTATGGATTGCATTCGATTTGAGCATAGGCACCCAGCAGTGACAAGCGTGGCAAAACCGAATGGAGCATGGCGCAGTGCAGCATTTCCGAAGACTCAAGGCCTTGTGCAAGCTCGCGCTGACATGCGTGTTGATGACAGCGGCAACCGCCTGTTCGCACGACACCCCGGAACAGGCGGTGCGCCATCAACTTGAAGCACTGCAATCGGCAATCGACGCACGCGATGCAGGTGCCGTGCACGACCTGTTGGCCGAGGATTTCGTCGGCAATCGCGGCATGGATCGGCGCGGCGCTCGCCAATTGGCGGTCGCGGTGTTCCTGCAGCATCGCGACGTGGGGGCTCGTCTCGGCCCGGTCACCGTGGAACTGCGCAATGCAACCGAAGCGACCGCGACGTTCAGCGTGTTGGCGACCGGCGGCAACGGCGGCGTGCTGCCCGAAAGCGGGCAGGTCTTCGAGGTCGAAACCGGTTGGCGCCTGGTCGAGGGCGACTGGCGGCTGCTCAATGCGCGCTGGTCACCGGAGTTCTAGCGGAGTGGATTCGGACATTTTTGTTTGACGGATGCGACAAGGGCGGCCGGAGCCGCCCTTGTCGATCACGCATGGAATGGTGCTGTCAGTCCTGCTTGGCTGCCAGCTGGCGCAGTACATACTGCAGCAGGCCGCCATGCCTGAAGTATTCGACTTCCTTCGGGGTCAGCAGCAGCACGGCCGCCTCGAATGGCGTCTGCTTGCCGCTGGGGTGCACCGCGGTAACGGTCGCCAGCTTGGCCTCACCGTCGCGCAGGCCGGTGATCGCAAACGTCTCCGATCCATCCAGCCCTAGTGACTCGGCGTTCTCACCCTGTTTGAACTGCAGCGGCAGCACGCCCATGCCGACCAGGTTGGAACGGTGGATGCGCTCGAAGCTCTCGGCGATCACTGCCTTGACGCCAAGAAGAATCGTGCCCTTGGCTGCCCAGTCGCGGCTGGAGCCGGTGCCGTACTCCTTGCCGGCCAGCACGACCAATGGCACGCCATCGGCCTTGTACTTCATGGCGGCATCGTAGATCGCCATCTTCTCGCCGGCGGCGCCGTGGTTGAAGTACAGCGTGTTGCCGCCTTCCTCGCCACCCAGCATGCGGTTCCTGATGCGGATGTTGGCGAAGGTGCCGCGCACCATGACATCGTCGTTGCCGCGACGGCTGCCGTAGCTGTTGAAGTCGGCTTGCTGCACGCCGCGCGACTGCAGGAACGCGCCGGCCGGTGAGTCCTTCTTGATGTTGCCCGCGGGCGAGATATGGTCGGTGGTGATGGAATCGCCGAACAGGCCCAGCACGCGCGCGCCGTGGATGTCGTCGATGCTGCCGACCGCCATGGTCATGCCGTCGAAGTAGGGCGGGTTCTTGATGTAGGTCGAATCGCCGCTCCAGGCGTAGCTCTCGCCTTCGGGCGACTGCACGTGGTTCCAGCGGCTGTCGCCCTTGAACACGTCGGCGTAGTTGCGGGTGAACATCTCGGGCCCGACGCTGCTGGCGATCAGTTCGCCCACTTCCCTGGTGGTCGGCCAGATGTCGCGCAGGTAGACATCGTTGCCGTCGCGATCATGGCCGAGCGGCTGCGTCGTCAGGTCGATATCGATCGTGCCCGCCAGCGCATAGGCCACCACCAAAGGCGGCGAGGCGAGGTAGTTCATCTTCACTTCGGCATGCACGCGGCCTTCGAAGTTGCGGTTGCCCGAGAGCACCGCAGCGACGGCGAGGTCGTTCTGGCTGATGCCCTTGGACACGGCGTCCGGAAGTGGGCCGGAATTGCCGATGCAGGTGGTGCAGCCGTAACCGACCAGATAGAAGCCGAGTTTCTCCAGGTCATCCAGCAAGCCGGCTTTCTTCAGGTAATCGGTGACCACCAGTGAACCCGGGGCCAGCGAGGTCTTGACCCAGGGCTTGGTCGTCATGCCCTTGGCAGCCGCATTGCGGGCCACCAGGCCGGCGCCGAGCATCACCGCGGGGTTGGAGGTGTTGGTGCACGACGTAATGGCCGCGATCACCACCGAGCCGTCCTTGAGATCGGCGTCCTGGTCATGGATGCGGATCTTCGAGACCGGCGCGGCAGCCAGGTGGTCCGCCTGCTGCTGGTCGCCACCCTCGGCGTCCATCTTGGCTGCACCATTCTTCTCCCGGCGCGCGGCAGTCATGCCGATCACGTTTTCGCGGAAGTTGTCCTGCATGGCCGACAGCAGCACGCGGTCCTGCGGGCGCTTGGGTCCGGCCAGCGACGGCTGCACGCTGCCCATGTCCAGTTCCATGGTGGCCGAGTAGGTTGCCTGCGGGGAGTCGGCGTCGTGCCACATGCCCTGCGCCTTGGCATAGGCTTCGACCAGGGCGATCTGGTCTTCGCTGCGTCCGGACAGCTGCAGGTACCTTACGGCTTCGGCATCGATCGGGAAGATGCCGCAGGTGGCGCCGTACTCGGGCGCCATGTTGGCGATGGTGGCGCGGTCGGCCAGCGACAGGTGCTGCAGGCCGTCGCCGAAGAACTCGACGAACTTGCCGACCACGCCCAGCGTGCGCAGCATCTGGGTCACGGTCAGCACCAGATCGGTGCCGGTGGCACCTTCAGGCAACTTGCCGGTCAGCTTGAAGCCGATGACCTGCGGGATCAGCATCGACGACGGTTGGCCCAGCATCGCTGCCTCCGCCTCGATCCCGCCCACGCCCCAACCCAGCACGCCCAGGCCATTGATCATGGTGGTGTGGCTGTCGGTGCCGAACACGGTGTCCGGGAACGCCATCAATTCACCATCCACGGTACGTTCCATCACCACGCGCGCCAGGTGCTCGAGGTTGACCTGGTGAACGATGCCGGTGCTCGGCGGCACGACCTTGAAGTCCTGGAAGGCCTTCTGGCCCCAGCGCAGGAAGCTGTAACGCTCCTTGTTGCGCTCGAATTCGATCTTCGCGTTGAGGTCCAGTGCCTCGGGGCGGCCATAGGCATCGACCTGCACGGAGTGGTCGATCACCAGTTCCGACGGAATCTGCGGGTTGATCTGGCTGGCCGTGCCGCCCAGCGCCACCACCGCATCGCGCATCGCGGCCAGGTCCACCACGCAGGGCACGCCGGTGAAATCCTGCAACAGCACGCGCGCCGGCATGAAGGCGATCTCGGTGCTTGCCTCGGCGTTCGCATCCCATTGCGCGACCGCTTCGATGTGCGCCGGCAGGACACTGACGCCGTCTTCGTGGCGCAGCAGGTTCTCCAGCAGGATCTTCATCGAGTACGGAAGCCTTGCCAGGTCGTACTGCTCGCCAAGCTTGGCGAGGCTGGCGTAGGCATAGGACTTGCCGTTAACGTCGAGGTGGGCGCGGGTGGCAAATGAATCAGCCATTGGGGGGCTCCGTGGTCGGTGGGCAGGGGCGGGAAAACACGCCGGTTAAGCCTTGCAATTATGCCCGAAACCGCGTCGTTCCGTACGCAGGCGACTGGTTTCAGCTCAATCGCGCATCGATGGCGGCCGCCATCTCGCGACGGCGAAACACGAAGTCCAACAGGCTGCCACCGCAATGCCGCCACAGCACGGCCGAACGCAACGACGCCAGCAGCAGGGAGCGGATTTCTGCGACCACGCCGGCCTGGCCCAGGTAATGCGGATTGCCCTGGACCATGATCCGCGGACTCAGCTGGCTGATGGTCCCGGCATAGAGTTCGGCGAGCTGGTTGATGACGTCCGGATGGCTGGTGCCGAGCTGGCCGGCCGTCTCGGCGGCACTTGCGATTCCTGCTCCCACCTTCTCGGCCATCGCGTGGTCGCGGCTGAAGCGGCGTTCCAGTTGCAGCACCGCAAGTGCAAGCTTGCCCAGCGCCTGGTCGCGCGGGTTGTTGGCCAGATGATCGCGCAACAGGCCCAAGCCCTTGCGCAGGCCCTGCGCGTCGCCGTAGACCGCTTCCACGCTGTCTGCATCGAGGCGCAGCACGCTGGCCAACGCGAGTTCGACTGGCGCGGCCTCGGATTGGCCGGTGTCGGCGATCCGGCGCACCTGGGCCAGCGCCTGCAGGACGCCTGCCAGCGCCAGCACGCGATCATCGATGGCCTCACTCATGTTTCCGACTCATGTTGATGACTCATGCCGCGTGGCTCCGTGCTGCGATGTCACGCCCGGCAACGGGCGCGTTGGTGGACAGGATGACAGCACCGCCCAGGCAGACGTCGCCGTCGTACAGCACCAGCGACTGTCCCGGGGTAACCGCACGCTGCGCTCGCGCAAAGTGCACCTGCAAAGTGCCGTCTTCAGACACCTGTACATCGCAGGCCTGGTCTGCCTGTCGATAGCGGGTTTGCGCGGTGCATGTGAATTGGGTGGCCGGCGGCAAGCCTGCGACCCAGTGCGCACGCTCGCTGTGCAGGGCCGTCGATTGCAGCCACGGGCTGTCATGGCCCTGGTCCACATAAAGGATATTGCGGCCGATGTCCTTGCCGACGACGTACCACGGCGCGTCAGCGCGGCCACGCACACCACCGATGTGCAGGCCTTCACGCTGGCCCAGGGTAAAAAAGAACACGCCGGGATGTTCACCGACGGGCACGCCCCGGGGGTCGTGGATTTCACCGGGCCTGGCTGGCAGGTACTGCGACAGGAACTCGCGGAAATCACGTTCGCCGATGAAGCAGATGCCGGTGGAATCCTTCTTGGCCGAGGTCGGCAGCCCGGCCACCCTGGCGATGCGGCGCACCTCGTCCTTGTGCAGTTCGCCAAGCGGGAAGCGCGTGGCCGCCAGTTGTGCCTGCCCAAGCTGGTGCAGGAAATAGCTCTGGTCCTTGCCGTGATCGCGCGCGCGCAGCAGGCGATGCACGCCAGCCACGCAGTCCACCCGCGCGTAATGGCCCGTCGCGATCGCGTCCGCACCCAGCTCGAGCGCCGCGTCCAGGAAATGCTTGAACTTGATCTCGCGGTTGCACAACACATCCGGGTTGGGCGTGCGCCCGGCCGCGTATTCGGCCAGGAAGTGGGTGAACACGCCGTCCCAGTACTCGCGGGAGAAATCCCGGAAGCGGATCGGCAGTCCCAGCACGCCGCTGACCGCCACCGCATCGCGGCGGTCGTCTTCGGCGCGGCAATCACCACCCTCGGCTTCGGTCCAGTTCTGCATGAACAGGGCGGTGACCTCGAAGCCCTGGTCACGCAGCAGCAGCGCCGCGACCGAGGAATCCACGCCCCCAGACATGCCGACCACGATGCGACCGGTACTCATGCCAGCTGGCCCAGCAGCGCGAGCGGGTAACGGTTCCCGCCCAGGTAATCGGCAACCGTGCGCCAGACCAATGGACTGCGATGGCGCGGTGCCTCTGCCTGGAGTTCCTCGGGGCTCAACCACAGCGCGCGGACAATGCCCTCGTCCAGTTGGTGCCCCGGAATTTCCTCTAGGGCATCCGCGGCAAACGCGAAGCGCAGGTAGTGACGTCCCGCGCTTTCGGCGGGGCGCGCAGGCGCCTTCCACTGGTAGGCGCCGATGAAATGGGTGGGGCGGACGATCCAGCCGGTTTCTTCGCGGGTTTCCCGCACTGCGGCTGCCAGCAGGCTCTCGTCCGGCTCCAGGTGGCCGGCAGGCTGGTTGATCACCAACCGGCCATTGGCGCGCTCCTCCACGCACAGCAAACGGCCATCGCGAACGACGATCGTCGCCACGGTGACATCCGGCTGCCAGAAACGCCCTTCGCGATAACTCATTCCATTGCGCCCATGCGGGCTTGGATATCAATACGCATGCCCACATTCTCACTGTTGGCATGGACGGCGTCCATGCATACCGTCCTCCGTATAATTCCGCCATGCCCCAGGATCCAGACAATCCCCAACGAGACGATCAGCGACACGATGGCGAGCACGGCGTCATCGTTGCCCCCAGCCGGCCGAAAACCGCCCGCCCACCGCTGTATTCCGTCATGTTGTTGAACGACGACTACACGCCCATGGATTTCGTGATCGAGGTCCTGACGCGTTTTTTCGCACTCGACCTTGAGCGCGCCACCCAGGTGATGCTGCATGTGCATACGCGCGGCCGCGGCGTCTGCGGGGTGTTCACCCGCGAAATCGCCGAGTCCAAGGTGGCGCAGGTGAACGAATATTCACGGATGAACCAGCATCCCCTGTTGTGCACGATGGAGAAGGCGTAGAAGGGCTTGTGAGGAGCGCGGCAAAACCCCACATCGCTGGTAGTCGCAATCGGAGGGTCTCACCCCCATGTTCAGCAAGGATCTCGAGCACAGCATCGGCCAGTGCTACAAGCGCGCCCGTGATGCGCGCCACGAATTCATGACCGTCGAGCACCTGCTGCTGGCATTGATCGACAATGCCTCCGCGGAAGCCGTGCTCAAGGCGGTGGGCGCCGATTTCCCGCGCCTGCGCAGCGAACTTGAGGAAGCGATCGAAGCTTCGGTCAACCAGCTTGCGGACGACGACGGCCGCGATACCCAGCCTACCCTCGGCTTCCAGCGGGTTCTGCAGCGCGCCGTTTACCACGTGCAGTCCTCCGGCAAGAAGGAAGTCACCGGCGCCAACGTGCTGGTGGCGATCTTTGGCGAAAAGGATTCGCATGCCACGTACTTCCTCAACAAGCAGGACGTGCATCGGCTCGACGTGGTCAATTACCTCTCGCACGGCATCGCCCACAGCGATGGGGAAGGCGAGGCGAAACCCGCCGAAGGCGATGCGCAGCAAGGCGAGGGGGCCGAAGGCGAACAAAAGGGCGATGCGTTGGCCGAGTTCGCCAGCAACCTCAATGAGCTTGCGGCAGCGGGCAAGATCGACCCGCTGGTCGGCCGCGCCGAGGAAGTCGAACGCACCATCCAGATCCTTTGCCGGCGCCGCAAGAACAATCCGTTGTACGTGGGCGAGGCCGGCGTGGGCAAGACCGCGCTGGCCGAGGGCCTGGCCAAGCGCATCGTCGATGGAGACGTGCCGGAGGTGCTGACAGAAGCGGTGATCTACTCGCTCGATCTGGGTGCGCTGGTGGCCGGCACCAAGTATCGCGGTGATTTCGAGAAGCGCCTGAAGGGCGTGCTGGTGGCGCTGAAGAAGCTTCCCAATGCGATCCTGTTCATCGACGAAATCCATACGATCATCGGCGCGGGCTCTGCGTCCGGCGGCACCATGGATGCCTCCAACCTGATCAAGCCGGTGCTGGCCAACGGCGAACTGCGTTGCATTGGCTCCACCACGTTCCAGGAATATCGCGGAATCTTCGAAAAGGATCGCGCGCTGGCGCGGCGCTTCCAGAAGATCGACATCGTCGAGCCCACGGTGGGCGAGACCATCGAGATCCTGCAGGGCCTCAAGCCACGCTACGAGCTCCACCACGGCGTGAGTTACGCAGACGATGCCATCAAGGCGGCGGTGGACCTGTCGGTCAAGCACATCGGCGATCGGTTGCTGCCGGACAAGGCGATCGACGTGATCGATGAAGCCGGTGCGCGCCAGCGCCTGATGCCGGTGGAGTCGCGCAAGAGCCTCATCGATGTCGAGGAAATCGAGACGATCGTCGCCAAGATGGCGCGGATCCCGGCCAAGCAGGTGAGCTCGTCCGACAAGGACGTGCTGCAGCACCTGGAGCGCAACCTGAAGATGGTGATCTTCGGCCAGGACGAAGCCATTGGCAGCCTGACTTCGGCGATCAAGCTGGCGCGCTCGGGGCTTGGCAACCCGGACAAGCCGATCGGAAATTTCCTGTTCGCCGGCCCCACCGGCGTCGGCAAGACCGAGGTCACGAAGCAGCTTGCGATGCAGCTCGGCATCGAACTGGTGCGCTTCGACATGTCCGAATACATGGAATCGCATTCGGTGAGCCGCCTGATCGGCGCGCCGCCCGGCTATGTCGGGTTCGACCAGGGCGGCCTGCTGACCGAGAAGGTCGTCAAGACGCCGCACTGCGTGCTGCTGCTGGATGAAATCGAGAAAGCGCATCCGGACATCTTCAACATCCTGTTGCAGGTCATGGATCGCGGCGTGCTGACCGACACCAATGGTCGCGAAGCGAATTTCCGCAACGTGATCCTGGTCATGACCACCAATGCCGGCGCCAGCCAGGCCGCGCGGCGCACGATCGGCTTCACCCAGCAGGACCACAGCACCGATTCGATGGAAGCGATCCGCCGTGGCTTCACCCCGGAGTTCCGCAACCGGCTGGATGCGGTGGTGCAGTTCCAGGCCCTGGGCTTCGAACACATCCTGCGGGTGGTGGACAAGTTCCTGATCGAGCTCGAGGTGCTGCTGCACGAGAAGCAGGTGACCCTGTCGGCCACGCCGGAAGCACGCGAGTGGCTGGCCAGGAACGGATTCGACCCGATGATGGGCGCGCGTCCGATGGCGCGGTTGATCCAGGACAAGATCAAGCGCCCGCTCGCCGACGAATTGCTGTTCGGCAAACTGATGGCGGGCGGACGGGTCGGCCTGGACGTGCTGGATGGTGAATTGCGCCTCGACGTGCAAGCAGAGCCGGAGAAGCTGCTGCCTGCGGTCGTGGAGTAGTTCCGCCGCAGCCGTGGCGTGGGCCCGCACTGGCGGCAAGCGCGACGGGTCTGCGCGCGGCAACATTTCGTGCCGCGTAGCGAACGCCAGGCGGTCTCACCGTCGCGGTCGAAGACTCCAACGAAAAAGGCGGCCAATGGCCGCCTTTTTCCTGCATCTCGACTGTCGCCGGGTTACTTCATGCGATAGGTGATGCGACCCTTGGTGAGGTCATAGGGGGTCATTTCGATCTTGACCTTGTCGCCGGTCAGGATGCGGATGTAGTTCTTGCGCATGCGCCCGGAGATGTGGGCGATGATCTCGTGGCCGTTCTCCAGCTTGACCCGGAACATGGTGTTCGGGAGGGTCTCGGAGATCGTGCCTTCGAATTCTATGACGTCGTCTTTCGACATGTGTTCCTGTATCTGCTTGATGTGGGCCGCTTTCGAAGCCCGAAGCCGAAGATTGTGACACGGGGAAGGCCGGCATGCAAAAAACCGTTAAGCGGGCGCAGTGCACACCAACGCCGATACTGGTTGCACACCAAATGCAGACGCCCAGTCTCCGGGAGGATCCTTGCAGGCACGGAGTTCTCGCAGTGCCTGCAGGTATTCGTCGCGCGTCCAGGTTTCAACGCCCAGGCGGCGGGTATGGTCGTTCGGCACCTGCGCATCGATCAACGGCCATCCGCGTGCACCGCAGATCGCCTGGCCAGGGCCAGCCAGTGCGATGGTCGAAGCGCCGGATTCAACGGAGTACATGCTTTCTCCGCAGAACATCCGGCCCACGGCAAGACCGTACAGGCCGCCGACCAATCGCGTGCCGTCGAACACCTCGACGCTGTGCGCATGCCCGAGCCGATGCAGCGCGATGTAGGCACGTTGCATCGCCGGGGTGATCCAGGTGCCCGCCTGGCCAGCACGCGGGGCAGTGGCGCATGCCGCGATGACCTCGTCGAATGCAGTATCCATGCGAACGACCCAGCCCGAGGCGCGCAGGCTGCGACGCTAGGCGCGTCGGAAGATGGATGCCATCTGTGCGGAATACCGCGCGCTGCGACGGGCTCCACCACAGGATCGGCTCGCCGTCCGAATACCAGGGGAAGATGCCGCTTCGGTAGGCGTTGAGCAATCGCTGCGGGGAAAGATCGCCGCCAAAAGCCAGCAACCCGTCCGGTTCGGCAAGCGCGGTTTCGGGTAGCGGAAACGCTGCGCTCGGGTCGAGTGACAGCTGCGGAATCCGCAGACTCACGCCGGATCGCCTTGGCGGAACGGCGAGTGCGCACTGAGCTGCTGGAGATGCAGGCGCACCGAAGCGCACTCTTCCGTGCACCATTGCCTGAGCGCCATCGCGAAGCGGGGATCAGCCAGCAGATGCCGGCTGCGCACCAGGGTCGGCAGGAAACCACGCGCGATCTTGTGACGCCCCTGCGCACCGGGTTCGAACGTCGCCAGGCCTTCGCGCAGGCAATAATCGATGCCCTGGTAGTAGCAGGTCTCGAAGTGCAGGCCGGCATGCAGTCCTGAGGCGCCCCAATAACGTCCATACAGGGTGTCGCCGCCACGCAGGCATAGCGCGCCGGCGACGGGTGCGCCATCGAGTTCGGCGAGGAACATCACCAACTGGCGCGGCATCGAACGGGCAAGGTGGCGCAGGAAGTCCAGCGTCAGCGCGGGCGAGTTGCCGTATTCGGCGAAGGTCTGCAGGTAGAAGCCATGCATCGCGGCGAGATCATCATCGGTGGCCTCGTCGCCATGCACGATGCGGAACCCGATGCCGGCATCGCGCACCTTGCGCCGTTCCTGGCGGATGTTCTTGCGATGCTTGTGGTCCATCGCGCCAAGGAAATCGTCAAACGTGCTCCAGCCGGCATCGTTATGCCAGTGGAACTGGATGTCCTCGCGCAGCAGCCAGTCGGCAGCGAACGCCGCATCGTCGATTGCGGCATGGAAATTGACGTGCACCGACGAAAGGCCTGACCCATGCATGTGCGCGACCATTGCCTCTGCCAATGCAGTGCGCGCCGCGCCGTCGCGCGCCAGCAGCCTTGGCCCGGTCACCGGCGAGTAGGGTACGGCCACCAGCCACTTGGGGAAGTAGTCCAGTCCGTGCTGCGCGTATGCGTGCGCCCAGGCGTGGTCGAACACGAATTCGCCGTGCGAATTGTCTTTCAGGTACGCCGGCGCGGCGGCGATCAACACTTCGCCATCCCACAGCGCCAGGTGATGCGGCGTCCAGCCCCAGTCCGGCCGAAGGCAGCCGGTCTGCTCAAGTCCGGCCAGGAACGCATGGGCCACGAACGGATTGCGCCCGTCGTGCAGCGCATCCCAGTGGGCGGCGGGAATTTCGGACAGCGCGCGATGGATGCGCGCCCTCACCATCAGTGGGCGTCGTCGAGGAACTTCTCGGCATCCAGCGCAGCCATGCAGCCGAAGCCGGCCGAGGTAATCGCCTGGCGATAGACCTGGTCGGCGACATCGCCGGCAGCAAACACGCCCGGCACCGAGGTCTGGGTCGCATTGCCGTCCAGCCCGGTGGCGATGTTCAGATAACCATTCTTCATCGCCAGTTGGCCGTCGAAGAGTTGGGTATTCGGGCTGTGGCCGATGGCGACGAAGAACCCGTGCACGTCGATGTCACGCGTGCTGCCATCGAGCATCGACTTGACCCGCATCCCGGTGACGCCGGCATCGTTGCCCAGCACTTCGTCGACGGTGTGGTGCCAGACCGGCTCGATCTTGCCGGATTCGATCTTGGCGAACAGCTTGTCCTGCATGATCTTTTCCGCGCGCAGGGTGTCGCGGCGATGCACCAGGTAGACCTTGCGGGCGATGTTGGACAGGTACAGGGCTTCCTCGACCGCGGTATTGCCGCCGCCGATCACCGCCACGTCCTGGTCCTTGTAGAAGAAGCCGTCGCAGGTCGCGCAGGCAGACACGCCGCGGCCCTTGAAGGCTTCTTCGGAGGGTATCCCGAGGTACTTGGCAGTGGCGCCGGTCGCGATGATCAGGGCATCGGCAGTGTAGTCGCCGGAATCGCCCTTGAGCCGGAACGGCCGCTGCGACAGATCGGCGGTATGGATGTGGTCGAACACGGTCTCGGTGTCGAAGCGTTCGGCATGCGCCTGCATCCGCGCCATCAGGTCCGGCCCCATCAGGCCATGCGCATCGCCGGGCCAATTGTCGACTTCGGTGGTCGTCATCAACTGGCCGCCCATCGCCATGCCGGTGATCACGACGGGTTTCAGGTTGGCGCGCGCGGCATACACGGCGGCGGTCCAGCCGGCGGGGCCGGAGCCGAGGATCAGCAAACGGGTGTGCTTGGTCGGGTTCATCGAATGGTGTCCAGGCTCTATAATTGCGCGGCTTTCCGCGGTGTACGCGGATGTCCGATGCCAATACAAACATCCGCTGCGTGTCCACTAGCTTGGCGGCCGCATCGACCCTTTACAAGGCACGTGATTGCAACAGTCTGGTTGCAGCGTTGTCACCCAACCCCAGCAGGAGCTCGGCATGCGTATTGGAGTACCCAGGGAAACCAAGACCCTTGAAGGACGTGTTGCACTGGTACCGGAGGCCGCGGGAGACCTGGTCAAGCGCGGCCATGAGGTGTGGCTGGAGCAGGGCGCGGGCCTCAAGTCCGGTTTCAAGGACGAGCAATACACCAGGCTTGGGGTGCACATCGCACCGGATGCCGCCGCGCTGTACGAAAAGGGCGAGTTGATCGTCAAGGTCAAGGAGCCGATCGAGGGCGACCTGGCGCTCCTGCGCAAGGACCACTTGCTGTTCTGCTACCTGCACCTGGCCGCCGAGCCGGTGTTGACCAGGCGCCTGCTGGACATCGGCCTGACCGGCATCGCCTTCGAGACCGTCGAGCTGCCCAATGGCGACTTGCCGTTGCTGGCACCGATGTCGATCATCGCCGGCAAGATCGCCGTCCAGGTCGGCACGCACTACCTGCACCAGCCGATGGGCGGCAAGGGCAAGCTGCTGGGCGGCCTGCCGTCGACCGAACGTGGCAAGGTCGTGGTGTTCGGTGCCGGTCAGGCGGGCGGCGCGTCCGCGGCGCTGGCGGCGGCGGCTGGCAGCAACGTGGTCGTGTTCGAAATGCGCACCGACCGCATGGACGAAATGATGCGCCTTGGTCCGAATGTCACTGCGCTGTATCCGTATCACGACGTCGTCATGCGTGAGCTGGCCAGCGCGGACCTGGTGGTCGGCGCCGTGCTGGTGACCGGTGCCCGCGCACCACACGTGGTCACCCGTGACATGCTCAAGAGCATGGAGGACGGCAGCGTGGTGGTGGACATCTCGATCGATCAGGGCGGCTGTTTCGAAACCTCACGCCCGACCAGCTGGAAAGACCCGACGTACGTGGAAGAAGGCGTGACGCACTTCTGCGTGACCAACATGCCTGGCGCGGTGCCGCAAACCAGCTCGCAGGCGATCTGTGCTGCAATCCTGCCATGGGTCAACAAGCTGGCTTCCGGCAACTGGCGTAGCGATCCGGCGCTGCTGCGCGGGATCAACGTGGAAGCCGGCAACTTGATTCATCCGGCGCTGCAGGAGATGAAACTTTGACGTACTATCAAAGGCCTAGGGGAACTTCCTGAGGTCTGATCGCAAGTGGCACGCAGCGCGACCGACATCGTGAAGGCAGGCCGCAAGCCTGCCGCGCGGCAAGACAAGGCCAAGCCGGCCAGCAATCCGCGCCGGCAACGGCTGTGGCGTGATCTGGCGTTGATCGCGGTCGCGCCGCTTCTGCTGTATTTGCTGGCATGCCTGTTCACCTATTCACCGCATGACCCGGGTTACGACCGTGGATCCAGCTTGCTGGCGCCAATACAGAACATAGGCGGTCTCGCGGGCGCATGGATCTCGAGTTTCCTGCTGTTCCTTTGCGGATACGTGGCATTCCTGCTGCCCGTCGTGCTGGGCGCCATCGCCTGGATCGCGTTGTTCGGCATGGATACGGATGGCGATGGTGATGTGGACCTCGGGCCGGCGCTGCGCCTGGTCGGCATCGTTGGTTTCCTGGTTGCCAGTTGCGGTTTGTTGAACTTGCGCATCGTTGGATCCAACGACTTGTCTTCCGGCAGCGGTGGCGTGCTGGGTACGCTCGTGGGTAACTCGTTGAAGCTGATGTTCGGGCCGCTCGGCGCCAACCTGTTCCTGCTCAGCCTGTTCCTGATCTCGGTCACGCTGGCGACTGGCTTGTCCTGGCTGGCAGTGATGGATCGCATCGGGCAGTGGACGCTGGCATTGCCGGACGTACTGGGCAAGCTGTTCCGCCGCAGCGGCAAGCAGGCCAGTGAATGGAGCGAAGCGCGTGCGTTCCGCGAAGAGCGCGACCAGTCGCGCAAGGTGGATTCCGGGCTGCGTGCCAAGCGCGCGCCGGTCAAGATCGAGCCGCCGGCTGCGCCGATCGTCGAGAAGAGCGACCGCGCCAAGCGCGAACAGCAGATCCCGTTGTTCCACGTCGGTGACGGCAGCGGCATCCCGCCATTGGCCCTGCTGGACGACCCCAAGCCGCAGCCGAAGGGTTACAGCGAGGAAACGCTGGAAACCCTGTCGCGCCAGATCGAGTTCAAGCTCAAGGACTTCCGCATCGATGCCGAGGTCGTGGGCGCCTATCCAGGACCGGTGATCACCCGTTTCGAAGTGCAGCCGGCGCCGGGCGTGAAGGTCAGCCAGATCAGTTCGCTGGACAAGGACATCGCCCGCGGGCTGAGCGTGAAGTCGGTGCGCGTGGTCGACGTGATCCCGGGCAAGTCGGTGATTGGCCTTGAAACCCCGAACACGCATCGCGAGATGATCTATCTCAGCGAACTGCTGCGCTCCAGGGAATACGACAAATCCGGCAGTCCGCTGACGCTTGCGCTCGGCAAGGACATCGGCGGCCGGCCGACCGTGGCCGACCTTGCGCGCATGCCGCACCTGCTGGTGGCCGGCACCACCGGCTCAGGCAAGTCGGTCGCGGTCAATGCGATGGTCCTGAGCCTGCTGTACAAGGCCTCCGCCAAGGATGTGCGGATGCTGATGATCGACCCGAAGATGCTGGAGCTTTCGGTTTACCAGGGCATCCCGCACCTGTTGGCGCCGGTGGTCACCGACATGAAGGAGGCCGCCAACGGCCTGCGCTGGTGCGTGGCGGAAATGGAGCGTCGCTACAAGCTGATGAGCGCGGTCGGCGTGCGCAACCTGGCCGGTTTCAACAAGAAGGTGCGCGACGCCATCGATGCCGGCCAGCCGATGATGGATCCGCTGTTCAAGCCGAATCCGGAACTGGACGAGGCACCGCGCCCGCTCGAGCCACTGCCGTTCATCGTCATTTTCATCGACGAATTCGCCGACATGATGGTCGTGGTCGGCAAGAAGGTCGAGGAGCTCATCGCGCGGCTGGCGCAGAAGTCGCGCGCCGCCGGCATGCATCTGATCCTGGCCACCCAGCGCCCGTCGGTTGACGTGATCACAGGCCTGATCAAGGCCAATATCCCGACCCGCATCGCATTCCAGGTCAGCAGCAAGATCGACAGCCGCACGATCCTGGACCAATCCGGCGCGGAGACCCTGCTGGGCCATGGCGACATGCTGTACATGCCGCCCGGCACCGCCATGCCGGAGCGGGTACACGGCGCATTCGTCAGTGACGAAGAAGTGCATCGCGTGGTCGAACACCTGCGCCAGAGCGGCGGCGGAACCGATTACATCGCAGGCGTGCTGGAAGATTCGCAAACCATGTACGACGGATCCAGCGTGGGCGCAACCGGTTTGCCGGAAGCCAGCAGTGGCGGCGGTGACGAATCCGACCCGCTGTACGACGAAGCGGTCAAGATCGTCACCGAGACCCGTCGTGCGTCGATTTCCGGCGTGCAGCGCAGGCTCAAGATCGGCTACAACCGTGCGGCGCGGCTGGTCGAAGCCATGGAAGCCGCTGGCGTGGTGAGTACGCCGGAACACAATGGTGACCGTTCCGTGCTGGCACCGCCGCCGCCCCGCCCATAGGTGGACCGGCGCACCTTCGCATGGCTTCGTGCAGGCCCATTCAGCCAGGCTCGGACACACTGCATCGCAATGATGCAAGGAGCCACCCCATGAGCAAATCCATGAACGTCCTGACCCGCGCGGTCGCCATCGGCTTGTTGTCCGTGCTCGGTGTCGCGAGCGCGGGCGCGCGTGATGACCTCAACACCTTCACCAAGGGGTTGAAGGGCCTTGATGGGCAGTTCACCCAGCAGGTGTTCGACACCCGCGGCAAGCAGAAAGAACAGTCCAGCGGCCGTGTGGCGGTCTCCGCGCCACGCCTGTTCCGTTGGGAATACGTCAAGCCTTACCCGCAATTGATCGTGGCCGACGGCACCAACGTTTGGGTGCACGACCCCGATCTGCAGCAAGTCAGCAAGCGCCCGCAAGGCGGCGAGGAAGCCAATAGCCCGCTCGCGATCCTGCTGGACCCGTCGATGCTTGACCGCGATTTCGTGGTCAGGGAAGGTGGTGCCGACAAGGGCATCGAGTGGCTGCAACTGACGCCGCGCAATGCCGATGCGTCGTTCAAGTCCGCGAAACTGGGTTTCAGTGCTGCCGGCCTTGCGCAGATGGAGTACGTGGATGCGCTCGGCCAGCGCACGCGCATCACCTTCAATGGCTGGAAGCGCAATCCGGAATTCGCCAAGGGTACGTTCAAGTATGTGCCCGCCAAGGGTGTGGACGTGATCGGCGGCTAGAACCGGTGCTGGCCGCAACGGTTCCCAGTCACCCTACAATGCGGAATGCCCAGCAAGCTCCTCCTGCCTGACGATCCGAACGAGAACGCCGCCGCGCCCTTGCGCCCGTTGGCCGAACGCATGCGCCCGCGCACGCTGGACGACATGGTGGGGCAAAGGCGCCTGCTCACGGCCGGTTCGGCGCTTCGCCTCGCCATCGAAGGCGGGCATGTGCATTCGATGGTGCTTTGGGGTCCGCCGGGTTGCGGCAAGACCACGCTCGCGTTGCTGCTCGCGCACTATGCCGATGCCGAGTTCGTGGCGATTTCCGCCGTCCTCAGCGGCTTGCCGCAGGTACGCGAAGTCCTGGCAGAGGCGCAGCGAAGGTTCGATCGCGGGCGCCGTACGGTGCTGTTCGTCGATGAGGTGCATCGCTTCAACAAGGTGCAGCAGGATGCGTTCCTGCCGCATATCGAACGTGGCAGCATCATTTTCGTGGGTGCCACCACCGAGAACCCGTCGTTCGAACTGAACTCTGCGCTGTTGTCACGCTGCCGCGTGCATGTGCTGGAGGCCGTCGCTGCCGACGACATCGTCGTCGCGCTGAAGCACGCGCTGCAGGATGCCGATCATGGGCTGGGCAGTCGCGGCTTCCGCATCGACGATGATGCGCTGGCGCAGGTCGCCCACGCAGCCGATGGCGATGTACGGCGCGCGCTGACCTTGCTGGAGATTGCAGCCGAGCTGGCAGGCGAGGGCGGTGAGATAGGCGAAGCCACGTTGCAACAGGTGCTTGCGGATCGCACCCGCCGTTTCGACAAGGGCGGGGATCAGTTCTACGACCAGATCTCGGCACTGCACAAATGCGTGCGCAGCTCGAATCCGGATGCCGCACTGTACTGGCTGGCACGCATGCTGGACGGCGGCGCTGACCCGGCCTACGTGGCCCGGCGCCTGACCCGCATGGCAGTCGAAGACATCGGCCTGGCCGATCCGCGCGCGCTGCAGATGGCGGTGGACGCCTGGGACAGCTACGACCGACTGGGCTCGCCCGAAGGCGAACTGGCGCTCGCACAACTCACCATCTACCTGGCCAGTACCGCCAAATCCAACGCGGCCTATGCCGCATGGAACGCCGCACGCAAGGACGTCGCGACGCATGGCACGCAGGAGGTGCCACTGCATTTCCGCAATGCACCCACGAAGCTGATGAAATCACTCGGACATGGCAAGGCCTACCAGTACGACCACGATGTGGACGGCGGGATTGCGCTCGACCAGACCGGCTTCCCGGATGCGATGGGAGAGCGCGTGTATTACCGTCCCGTCGAGCGCGGCCTGGAAATCAGGTTGAAGGAAAAACTCGACGCGCTGCATGTGGCCCGTGCGCAGGCACGCGACAAGTCGGCCAGGCGCACGCATATGCAGGGGCACGACGAATGAGCCTGTGGTGGCAACAAATGATGCTGGTCATGCTTGGCGGCGCATTGGGAGCGGCAGGGCGCTTCTGGCTCGGTGGCAGCATGCTGCGCCACGTCGGCAACAGCATGCCGTGGGGCACGCTGACCGCCAATCTCGGCGGTGCGTTTGCCGCCGGCTTCATCGCCATCTGGCTGGAAGGACGCGGCGCGCAGGCGCTGTATTGGCGCGCGTTCCTGATCGTCGGGATGCTGGGCGCATTGACCACCTATTCAGCGCTGATGCTGGAATGCCTGCTGTTCACCAGGTCCCAGCGCGCGGGACTGATGTTCGGTTACCTGGGCGCCACGCTGATCGGTGGATTTGCACTGGTCTGGGCGGGGGCACGCCTGGCGACGGTGTTGCGCGGCTGACAGGCCGGGAAGGCAGCGCACTGTCGGCTGCGGGCAAGAAGCCGGCGCGACGCGGAACGCGCGACTTCACCCCTTGAATTGCTTGATTGCCTGGTCCATGATAGTAATTACTCACTATCTTTGGACTTGTCATGAGTCAACGCCAAAGGAATTTGCCCGCTGAGGAACGTCGCGCCGCCACCGTGGAAGCGGTGGTCGCGTTGGCCGCATCCACGAATCCTGGCGAGATCACCACGGCCGCCATTGCCAAGCACATGCGCCTGACCCAGGGCGCGCTGTTCCGGCATTTCCCGAGCAAGGAGGCGATCTGGCAGGCCACCATGGAATGGGTGGCAGAACGCCTGCTGGGCCGGATAGAGCGCGCCGCCGAGGGTATCGACTCGCCGTTGGCCGCACTCAGGGCCATGTTCATGGCGCACGTCGAGTTCGTGACCGAGCACCCTGGCGTGCCACGGATGATGTTCGGTGAACTGCAACGGGCCGAACCCACCGCGGCCAAGCGAATGGTGAAGACGCTGATCGAACGCTACCAGCAGCGCCTGCACCAGCTCATGGAAAACGGCAAGGCGCGCGGCGAAATGCATGCCGCACTCGACAGCGAAGCTGCGGCACTGCTGTTTATCGGCACCATCCAGGGCCTGGTGATGCAATCACTGCTGGCGAACGACGTGGCTGGCATGCGCCGCGACGCACAAAGGGTCTTCGACATCTATTGCCGCGGCATCGAGCAACGCCACGAAAAATCCCCGAGCCCACCCTTGCACACCGGAGCACAACCATGATCCAGCCAGGAAAACGTGATTTCGTAATGCGGGCGCTGTCGCTCGTTGCCATGGCGTTCGGCGTGATGACGATCAAGGAAGGTGGCGCAGTGCTGTTCGTCGACGGCCCCGCTCGCGCCGCAGCCGGCCACTATGTACCGTTCGTGCTCTGGTTCAACTTCGTTGCCGGCTTCGCGTACGTGATTGCAGGTGCAGGTCTTTGGCTGCAACGGCGCTGGGCAGTACTGCTGGCCTGGATCATCACCGCAGCGACACTCGGCGTATTCGTGGCGTTTGCCGTGCACGTGGCCGCCGGCGGCGCCCACGAACAGCGCACCCTCATCGCCATGACCCTGCGCAGCGTGATCTGGATCGCCTTGGCAGGTGTCGCCGGCTGGCGCTCAAGGCAACCACGCGCATTTCGGACGGACAGGCAACGGTGAACGGCGAAGGGAGCCACACATGAACATCACATTCCTTGGCGCGGCACGCGAAGTCACCGGATCATGCTTCCTGGTCGAGACCGGCACCGTCCGCTTCCTGGTCGACTGCGGCATGGTGCAGGGTGGCCGCACGGCCCCGGCACGCAATCGATTGCCATTTGCCTTCGATCCACTCGCAATCGATTTCGTGCTGCTGACGCACGCCCACATCGATCATAGCGGACTGCTCCCGAAACTGACCCGCGCAGGATTCGCCGGCCCCATCCACGCCACCACCGCGACTGCGGACCTGCTGCAGGTGATGCTGCCCGACAGTGGCCACATCCAGGAAACCAACGCCGCGCGCGCGCAGCGTCGCGCCGGCAAGAAGAAGCCGCCACGCAGCGGGGACGCTGCCATGGCGCCGCTTTACACGGTGCAAGACGCGAACGACTGTCTTCGCCACGTGCGGCCCACCGACTATGGTGTCGATATCCACCCGCATGCCGACGTGCGCTGCCGCTTCCGCGATGCCGGGCACATCCTGGGTTCCGCCATCCTCGAAGTCTGGGTCACTCACGAAGGACGGACCACGAAGCTCGTGTTCAGTGGCGATCTCGGCCAGCCCGGAAGACCCATCCTGCGCGATCCCGAAATCATCGAGGACGCCGACATCCTGGTGATCGAGTCGACCTACGGCGATCGTGTCCACAAGGACCTGGCCGAAACACAGGTCGAACTGATCAAGGTGGTCGAGCAGACCCTGCACGAGCGGGGAGGCAACGTGATCGCGCCGGCGTTCGCAGTCGGTCGCACGCAGGAGGTCATCTATCACCTGCACCAACTTACTCGCCAGGGGCGACTGCGCGACCTGAAGATTTTCGTGGACTCGCCGATGGCCAGCCAGGCGTCCAGGATCACCATGCAGCACTTGAGCCTGTTCGATGAAGAGGCCAGGCGGTTGCAGGACTGGCACGCTGTCGGCACGGACATCCCCTATCTGCGATTCGTGGAAAGCGTGGAAGAGTCGATGCAGCTCAATCGGGTTCGTTCCGGCGCCTTCATCATCTCGGCCAGCGGCATGTGCGATGCCGGTCGCATCCTGCATCACCTTCGCCACAACCTGGCCCGGCGCGAATGCAGCGTCCTGATGACGGGTTACCAGGCACAGGGCACCCTGGGCCGACGTCTCCTCGAGGGTGCCACGCGCGTCCGGATCTTCGACGACGATATCCCGGTACGCGCCGCGATCCATGCCTCCGGTGGATTGTCCGCGCATGCCGACCAGCCCGCACTGCTCGCGTGGACCGCCGGTTTCCGCCGCCCGCCTTTGCAGACCTTCGTCGTGCATGGCGAGAACGACTCGGCGCAGGCATTTGCCGAGCGTTTGCGTGCCGATCGCGGCTGGCGCGTCACGGTGCCCGAGCCGGGCCAGCAGGTGCGGTGGCACAGCAGCGACAGGAGTGCTTCGACATGATCGACCCGGCCCACCGCAAGGCGCTGCAACAGGCCATCCTGGACAGCGACGCATACCGGCTTGCCGACCACGACGTCGAATTCCTCGCAGGCGACGACCTGCGCCCGCTGCGCCTGCAACTGGAGATGCTCAAGCCTGAAAACGCATTGCGTGCACACGACATCCATTCGACCGTGGTCGTGTTCGGCAGCGCGCGGATTCCATCGCCAGAGGACGCGCGCGCACAACTGGACGAGATCCAGCATGAAGCGGACGCGGCGCCGGACGTTCCGGGACATGCCGCAGCGATTGCGACGGCCAGGCGCAAGCTGGCGCAGTCGGCACACTACGAACAGGCGCGTCGCTTCGCGCACATGGTTTCTTCGCGTTTCCAGCGGGAGGGGCGGCGCGACTTCGTAGTCGTGACCGGTGGCGGCCCCGGCATCATGGAAGCGGCGAACCTGGGTGCGTTCGAAGCCGGCGCGCGATCGATCGGGCTGAACATCTCGCTGCCGCGCGAGCAGTATCCCAACCCCTACGTCAGTCCCGAGCTTGCCTTCAGGTTCCACTATTTCGCGCTGCGCAAGATGCACTTCCTGCTGCGCGCAAAGGCACTGGTCGCGTTTCCAGGCGGCTTCGGCACGCTCGACGAGCTGTTTGAAGTGCTGACCCTGGTGCAGACCGGAAACATGGCGCGGATCCCCATCGTGCTGGTCGGCACCGAATACTGGCGGCGCGCAATCGACTTCGACTACCTGGTGGAAGAGGGCTTCATTGCGCCACAAGACCTGGAGTTGTTCACGCAGGTCGATGTCGCCGAAGAGATCGTGGCGGTTCTGGAAGCTTTTTACGGCGGCAAGCCGCCCGGCGGTCCGGAAGCAGTGCCCGGATGAGCACAGCCGCGCCCGGTCCGTTTGCCGCGACCCGGCCTATCCGGCGGGGCGGGGCAATGCGGTCTGCGCTGGCGCTGGCTGCCTGCGCCGCGCTGCTCTCGCCGGTGCTGGCGCAAGCCGCCGGAGGCGACGCGATCGGCGGCGGACACGACTGCACGTCCGAGCAGACACCACGATTGCGCGGCGGCACCGCACGACTCGAGAATGACCTGTTCACCGGCACAGACCAGAACTACAGCAACGGCGTGGCGTTGACCCTGGTGTCGCACGACATGTCCGGCCCGCTGCGGCCGGAGTGCCTGCCCGCGCCGGTCCGGCTGCATGCGTTGCTCATTGAAAGGATCAACCCCGGATTCTGGAGCGATGCAGACAACGTCGCCGGAACGCAAAACGTGGTGATGCGCATGGGCCAGTCGATCTACACGCCCGAAGACTACAGCCGGACCGACCTGATCGCCGACGACCGGCCCTTTGCGGGATTGCTGTACACGGGACTGGCGTGGAACCGACGCAGGCACCGGCCCGGATCGAGTCGCGAGATGCTCGACACGCGCGAAATCACCCTCGGCGTGATCGGCCCCTGGTCACTGGCCGAGCAGTCCCAGAACCTGATCCACGATGCGATCGGCGAGGACCGGTTCCTGGGGTGGGGCAACCAGTTGGGGAACGAGCCGGCCTTCCAACTGGCCCTGGACCGCAAGTTCCGCCCATTTCGCGGCGGCGGGGCGGTCGTGCCCGGTTTTTCCACCGATTCGATCCGCATGCTGGGGCTGCGACTTGGCAACATCGAGACGTCCGCCACCGCCGGCATCGAGGGCCGCGTCGGCTGGAACCTGCCAAATGATTTCGGAAGCTATCCGCTCAGGCCAGGTGCCGAAAACCGCCCGCCGTCGGCGGCGGCCCACGGCGAACCCGGCGACTCCATCCTTGCGTCCGCACGCCCCCGTCCTGGCGTACACCTGTTCGGAATCCTGGAAGCCAAGGCAGTCGCCTACGATTTTTCCCTCGACGGCAACCTGTTCCGTTCCAGCCACAGCGTGACGCGCCGGCCCTGGGTCGCACAGGCGGCGTTCGGCATCAGCGCCCAGGCCATCGTGGCGGGGCATGGCATCAGGCTGGCGCTGATGCGCATCTACCGCACGCGCGAGTTCGAGCAACAGCGCAGCAACCAGGCTTATGGTTCCATCGCTCTGAGCATGGAGTTTTGACGGGACGCAGGCGCGCGGCATGCATCGAAGGGGTCCCTGGACACAACAGCCCACGCTTCAAGGAGATTTCCATGCAATACAACGCGTTGTTCAAGGCATTTTCTGCAGTTGTCATCATCGGCGCGCTCCTGGCGAGCAGCTACTCTCGGGCCGGGGTCGAAGGCGCAGACAAGGCCAAGCCGCTTGCGCTGCGCAAGATCATGCGGGACCTTGGCAAGGACGTGCAGACCGTGACCGACAGCATCACGCGTCAGGACTGGGCGCTCGTGGCCAGGACGGCGCCACGGATCGCCGACCATCCGCAGCCGCCGATGGGTGAACGCATGCGCATCCTGGCATTCGTCGGCGGCGACGTGGGCAAGTTCAAGCAGTACGACAAACGGACGCATGATGCGGCGCGCGCACTGGAGCAGGCGGCCATCCGCGGCGACAGCGAGGCGGTCATCTCGACATTCGCGACGCTGCAAGCCACCTGCAACGCGTGCCACCAGGAGTTTCGCAAGCCATTCAGGGAGCACTTCCATGACGGGGATTGAATGCCTCGCGCCACGCCGGTCCGGCGATAGCGCCAACACCATGCCCTCGGGGCCCTAAGTGCCCAGGCCCGGCGTCTGGACCGTGCTGGGTCGCTGGCAACGCCTGCGACGCTATCTTCGTCGCTGGCGAAGGGCGGTGGTGTTGCCTGCGCCGGCAGCCGAACCACCGTTGCGCGCGCAGTTGTTCAGCGCAGACCAGATGGCACTGCATGGCGAGGCGCTGGCGCGCACGCACAAGGTGCACACCCGCAAGACGCCAGACCTCCTGCTTGCGCGGCTGGAGGAAAACGAGGCCCTGCTCGACGACGCACGTGCGCAACTCACGCAGATGGTGCTCGACGACGTCCACATCACCCCGGCCGGCGAATGGCTGCTGGACAACTACTACCTGATCGAGGAGCAAATTCGCCTCGCGCGCGTCCATCTGCCCAAGGGTTACAGTCGCCAACTGCCGACGCTGGGGGAAGGGCCACTCGCCGGGATGCCGCGCGTGTTCCACCTGGCGACCGAGGTGATCGCACACGGTGACGGCCGCGTCGATGCCGGGACCCTGAGCCGCTTCGTTGCTGCCTACCAGACGGTAACGCCGCTGAAGCTGGGAGAACTGTGGGCAATCCCGATCATGCTGCGCCTGGCGCTGGTGGAGAACCTGCGCCGCATGGCGCTGGCCGTCATGCGTGGCGGCGCCGACCGGCGGCTGGCGGTCGACTGGGCCGCGCTGATCAACCAGGCGGCGGCAAGGGAGCCAAAGGGACTGGTACTGGTGCTGGCCGACATGGTGCGCTCGTCGCCTCCGCTGTCAGGATCGTTCGTCGCGGAACTGATGCGTGGCCTGCACGGTGGCGGCGCGGCCCTCACGATGCCGTTGCACTGGATCGAGCAATGGCTGACGCAAGGTGGCCGCAGCATCGAGCAATTGATCCACGCCGATGGCCAGCAGCAGGCGGCCGACCAGGTCTCGATCGGCAACAGCATTGGCAGCCTGCGCACGCTGGGCAGCATCGATTGGCGCGAGTTCGTGGAAACCGAGAGCGCGGTCGAACGAATCCTTCGCCAGGATCCGGCAGCGATCTATGGAAGCATGGATTTCAATACCCGCGACAGCTATCGCAACGTGGTGGAACGACTCGCGCGATTCAGCGGCATCGAGGAATCCGCAGTCGCGCGCATGTCCCTGGCGTTGGCGCAGGCTCGCGCTCGGGTGCCCACCCCGACGCCAGCGAAGAACGGGGACAGTGAAACGCATGTCGGTTTTTACCTCGTCGACGACGGACTGGCGCAGCTCAAGGTGGCGCTGCGCGCACCCGGCACCTGGTCGCGCGGGCTAGCGGTGCCGCCGCGAAGGATTCCCCTGGCGGTCTACCTGCTGTCGATTGCCCTGACCGTCGCCTTCTTCGTCGGCGCGCTGCTGTTCGAGATGCGCGTACCGGCTCCGCCCTGGGCCCCCCTGTGGCTGATCGTGACGTTGGCCATCGTGGTCTTCAGCGAGCTCGGCATTCCCCTGGTCAACTGGACGGCGACCGTCCTGGTCGCGCCGCGGCGATTGCCGCGGCTGGATTTTTCCCACGGCATTCCCGCCGATTCGCGCACGCTGGTCGTCGTGCCGAGCATGCTGGACAGCACTGTTGCAGCAGATTCACTGGTGGCCGCACTGGAGGTGCGATTCCTTGCGAACCGCGACCCGCAACTGCATTTTGCCCTGCTGACCGATTTTACCGATGCCGAACAACAGACGCTGCCGGGCGACGAAGTCCTGCTGGCGCACGCAGCGCGCAAGATCGATGCCCTGAACGCCCGGCATGTATCCGCCCATGGCGACCGTTTCTTCCTGCTGCACCGGCCACGCCGGTGGAACGCCAGCGAGTCCTGCTGGATGGGCCACGAACGCAAACGCGGCAAGCTGGCGGCACTCAACCACCTGCTGCGCGACCGTGACCGCGGCCGCGAGGGATTCCTGCGCATCGCCGGCAATCTCGACGCACTGGTCGATGTGCGCTACGTCATCACGCTGGATACCGACACCCAGCTGCCGCGCGATGCTGCACGTGAACTCGTGGCAACGCTGGCGCATCCGCTCAATCACGCGTACTTCGACGAGCGACTTGGCCGGGTGACGCGCGGTTACGGCATCTTGCAACCCATCGTCGGCACCAGCATGAGCGGTCGCCAGATCTCGCGCTATGCGCGGATGTACGGCAGCGAGCCAGGCATCGATCCCTATACCCGAATGGTCTCCAACGTGTACCAGGATCTGTTCGGGGAAGGCTCCTTCGTCGGCAAGGGCATCTATGACGTCGACGCCTTCGAACGGTCGCTGCGCGGACGCTTCCCGGACAACCGCATCCTCAGCCATGACCTTCTTGAAGGATGCTACGCGCGCGCCGGCCTGGTGAGTGACGTAAGCCTGCACGAGGACTACCCCTCGCGCTACGCCGCCGATGTCGGGCGCCGCGCGCGCTGGGTCCGTGGCGACTGGCAGTTGCTGCCATGGTTGTTGCCATGGGTCCCGCTCGGAGCGGGTGGGGCGGGTGATCCCGCCGCTGCAGGGGGCAGCGGGCGCGAGGCTTCGGATGCGAATGCAGCGGACAAGCCGGGACGCAAGACCCGCTACGAACGCAATCCCCTGTCGTGGCTGTCGCGCGGGAAATTGCTGGACAACCTGCGCCGAAGCCTGGTGCCGGCAGCGGCTGTTGCGCTGTTCGTGATCGGCTGGGTGCTGTTGCCGGATCCACTGATGTGGACGGTGTGGCTGGCCTGCCTGTTGTTGCTCCCGATCCTCTTGCCGGTCATCCGCGACCTCCTGGCCAAGCCGAGCGACATGGGTCTGGAGACGCACCTGCTGCAAGTGGGGCAGGAACTGGAGCGCGGCTTGCGGCGAGCGGTAGTCGAACTGGCATGTCTGCCCTACGAGGCGTATTTCACCGTTCTGGCGATTGCGCGCAGCCTGTGGCGAATGGCAATCAGCCGGCGTCACCTGTTGCAGTGGAAAACCTCCAACGAGGTCGAGCGCAACCTCGACCGCGGCATGCGCACCGAATTGCGCAGCATGTGGTTCGCGCCGACGTTCGCCCTCGCCGTGGTGGTGGTGCTGTGGCGGCTCAACGCCGCCGCGTTGCCGGTTGCGCTCCCCATGCTGTCGCTGTGGGTCTTGTCGCCAGCAATCATGGGCTGGCTGGGCCAGCCGCGGCGGCAGCGGAAGGCGGTGCTGTCCGAGTCACGGATCGCGTTCCTGCGCGCGCTGACGCGGCGCACCTGGGCATTCTTCGAGGTCAACGTCCGTGCCGAAGACCACTGGCTACCGCCGGACAACGTGCAGGAATACCCAACGCCACGGCTGGCGCGACGGACTTCGCCGACCAACATCGGCCTGTCGTTGCTGGCCAACCTGGCTGCCTGCGACTTCGGCTACCTGACCATCGCGCAAACGATGCAACGCTGCGCCGACACCCTGGCCACGCTCGAATCGCTGCCCCGGTATCACGGTCATTTCTACAATTGGTACGACACCGAAACCCTTGAGCCGCTGCCCCCGCGCTATATCTCCACCGTCGACAGCGGCAACCTCGCCGGGCACCTGCTGGTCCTGCGCCAGGGCCTGCTGGCACTGATCGACGCGCCGGTCGTGGATGTCGCCAATACGCTCGATGGCCTCACCGACACGTACGCTGTGCTGGCAAGCGTGCATGCGGACGCCGGCATCGTCGACGCGGCACTGCAACGCGCGTTGCTGGCCTTCCAGCAACAGCTCGAAACGACGCGCGCCACGCCACCCGAATCGCTACCGGCGGCCGCGCAAGCCTTCGACGCACTCGCGCAATGCGCGGCTGTGATCGCGTCGGCCTGGACGCAACAAGACGATCCAGCGTCCGTGTTGCCTGCAGCACACTGGCCACAGGCACTCACTGCAGCCTGCCGTGCCATCGGCGACGAAGCCCGTCGCTTTGCCCTGCATGCCGCTGTGAGCGCCGCGCCCGGCGCGGAGGCGGCCGCGGGCATGCCGAGGCTGCGCGAACTGCGGCACGCGCAGGACCCCACGCTGCGCGCGCGCGCGCGCCAGCGGGTCGAGGAGCTTGAGCGGCTGGCGCACATCGCTGGCCAGTGCGCGCAAATGGAATATGGGTTCCTCTACGACGAGACCCGCCACCTGCTGGCGATCGGCTACAACATCGACGAACGCAGGCTCGACTCCAGCTACTACGACTTGCTCGCCTCGGAGGCACGACTGTGCAGTTTCGTCGCCATCGCCCAGGCGCAGCTTCCACAGGAGAACTGGTTCGCGCTCGGCAGGCTGCTGACCGAAGTCGACGGCGAGGCGGCGCTGCTGTCGTGGAGCGGTTCGATGTTCGAGTACCTGATGCCGCAGCTGGTGATGCCCAGCTACGCCGACACCCTGCTCGACCAGACCGCGCACGGTGCGGTGCGCGCGCAGATCCGCTACGGCGCGCGGCGCGGGGTGCCGTGGGGCATGTCCGAGTCGGGCTACAACGCCTTCGACGCACAGATGAACTATCAATACCGGGCCTACGGGGTGCCCGGGCTCGGGCTCAAGCGCGGGCTGGGGCAGGACCTGGTCATCGCCCCGTATGCCAGCATGATGGCGCTGATGGTCGCCCCGGTGGAGGCGTGCCGGAACCTGCAGCGGATGACCGCCGCGGGATTCGCGGGCCCGTTCGGCTTGTACGAAGCCATCGACTACACACCGGCGCGCGTGCCCCCCGGCACGGGATCATGCGCTGGTGCGTTCGTACATGGCCCACCACCAGGGCATGGGCTTGCTGGCGTTGCTGCACCTGTTGCGCGAGCAGCCGATGCAGAAACGCTTCGTCGCCGATGCCGAGTTCCAGGCCACCTTGCTGCTGCTGCAGGAGCGCATCCCGCGCACCGGCCTGTTCCATCCCCACGAGAGTGAAGTTCACGACGCGCACACGGCCGGCGTGGCCAGCCGAGACCCGGCTGCGGGTCATCACCCGTCCGTCGACCTCGCTGCCCGCGGTGCAGATGCTGTCCAACGGTCGCTACCACACGCTGCTCACCGGGGCCGGCGGCGGCTACAGTCGCAGTGACGAGATCGCGATCACGCGCTGGCGCGAGGATGCCACGCGCGACTGCTGGGGCAGCTTCTGCTACCTGCGCGATGTCGACAGCGGAGAGTTCTGGTCGACCGCGTTCCAGCCGACCTGCGTGCCGGTAGGGCACTACGAGGCGATCTTCTGCGATGCCAAGGCCGAATATCGCGGCCGCCACCGCGGCTACGGCATGCACATGGAGATCGCTATCTCGGCCGAGGACGACATCGAGCTGCGCCGCCTGCACCTGTCCAACCGCACGTCGCGTCCACGCACCATCGAGATCACCACCTACGCTGAAGTCGTGCTGGCGCCGGCGGCAAGCGACGATGCCCACCCGGCGTTCAGCAACCTGTTCGTGCAGACGCAGATCCTGCGCGACAAGCAGGCACTGCTGTGCACGCGACGGCCGCGGTCGCACGAGGAAGCACCGCCGTGGATGCTGCACCTGGTGACCGTGCACGGCGCCGACATCGAGGCGATTTCCTACGAGACCGATCGCGCCCGCTTCCTCGGTCGCGGCAATACGCTGCGTGCGCCGCACGCCATGACCGGATGCGAGGCGTTGTCGGATTCCGAAGGCTCGGTGCTCGATCCGATCGTGGCGATCCGCATGCGCATCACCCTGGCGGGCGACCAGCAGGCGGTGATCGACATGGTCACCGGCATCGACCCGCAGCGCGAGGGCTGCATGGCGCTGGTCGACAAGTATCGCGATCACCACCTGGCTGATCGGGTGTTCGACCTGGCCTGGACCCACAACGAAGTCGTGCGCCGCCAGATCAATGCTTCGCATGCCGATGCCTATCTGTTCGAGCGTTGGCGGGACCCCTGGTGTATGCACATCCTGTCCTGCGCGCCGCGCCACAGGTGCTGTTGCAGAACCGCCGCGGACAATCGGGGCTGTGGGGGCACGCGATCTCCGGTGACCTGCCGATCGTGCTGTTGCAAGTCGCCGATATCGGCAGCCTGGAACTGGTGCGGCAACTGGTGCGCGCCCATGCCTACTGGCGGCTGAAGGGACTCGTGGTCGACCTCGTGATCTGGAACGAGGAGCAGGGCGGTTACCGCAATGAACTGCAGGATCAGATCCTGGACGTGGTGGGCGCCAGCCCCGAGGCCCATTTGCTCGACCAGCGCGGCGGCGTTTTCGTACGTGCAGCGCATTTGATCCCGCAGGAAGATCGCATCCTGATCCAGTCGGTGGCGCGGGTCATGCTCAGCGATGCCGACGGCACGCTCGCCGTGCAGGTCGGGCGCCAGGTTTCGCCAGAGCCCCGCATGCCACTGTTGCTGCCCGAGGGAGCACCGCTACGGATCGAAGCCGATTGGCAGGCCGCGGATACAGAGCATGGATTGCCGCCGCCAGTGCCGCCCGGCGAAGCGGAGCCCTGGCCGTTCGAGCCGGTCACCGATCGTTTCCTGTTCGACAACGGCCACGGTGCGTTCTCGGCGGACGGTCACGAATATGTGGTCCTGTTGCGCGAAGGCACACCGACCCCGGCGCCATGGGCCAACGTGCTGGCCAATCCCGAATGCGGCACGGTGGTGAGCGAAAGTGCACTCGGCTACACCTGGTTCGAGAATGCCCACGGGTACCGGCTCACACCCTGGCATAACGATCCGGTTGGCGATGTCGGTGGTGAAGCCATTTACCTGCGTGACGAGGATACCGGCCGCGTCTGGTCGCCCACGCCGCTGCCGTGTCGTGGCAGCGGCGCCTATCGCACCCGCCATGGCTTCGGCTACAGCGTCTACGAACACGTCGAGAACGGCATCGCCAGCGAGTTGTGGGTCTTCGTCGGGCCGCAGGATGCAGTCAAGTTCTCGTTGCTCAGATTGCGCAACCTGACGGCGCAGGCGCGGCGCTTGTCGGCGACCGGCTATGTCGAGTGGGTGCTGGGCGACCTGCAGGCGCGCACCCGGATGCACGTGGCCAGCGAGGTCGACGCCGTTAGTGGCGTGCTCACCGCGCATAACCCCTACAACACCGAGTTCGAGGGTCGTGTCGCGTTCTTCGACGTCGATGCCGGAAGCCGAAGCTACACCGCCGACCGCACCGAGTTCCTGGGCCGCAACGGCCACATGGGCGCACCGGCGGCACTCCGGCACGCAGGATTGTCCGGCCGCACAGGCGTCGGGCTCGACCCCTGTGCGGCTATCCAGGTGCCGGTGCTGCTGGCACCGGGGGAGGTGCTAGAAACGACCTTCCGACTCGGTGCGGCTGCCAGCCACGACGCCGCGATCCGCCTGGCCGAACGCAGCAAGGGCGCGGCAGCCGCGCACGCAGCGCTCGCCGCGGCGCGCGACCACTGGCGCCTGACCCTGGGCGCGTTGCAGGTCGACACGCCCGAGCCGGAGGTTGACCTGCTGGTCAACGGCTGGTTGCCCTACCAGACTCTGGCCAGTCGCTATTTCGGGCGTAGCGGCTACTACCAGTCCGGCGGCGCGTTCGGTTTCCGCGACCAGTTGCAGGACACCATGGCGCTGGTGCACATCGCGCCGCGACTATGTCGGGAACACTTGCTGCGCAGCGCTGCCAAACAGTTCCTGCAGGGCGACGTGCTGCACTGGTGGCACCCGCCGCAGGGCCGCGGGGTGCGCACGCGCTGTTCCGACGACTACCTGTGGCTGCCGCTCGCCACGAGCCGCTATGTGGAGGTCACCGGCGATACCGGCGTGCTGGACGAACCCGTAGCGTTCGTCGATGGTCGGCTACTCGACCAAGACGAGGAGTCCTGGTACGACCTGCCAATGCCGTCAGGAGACCAGCAAAGCCTGTACCGACACTGCGTACTGGCGCTGCGCCGCGGCATGGCGCAGCGTGGTGCGCGCGGCCTGCCCTTGATCGGCGGAGGCGACTGGAACGACGGCATGAACCGCGTCGGCATCGAAGGCCGCGGCGAAAGCGTGTGGCTGGGCTTCTTCCTGTCCGACGTGCTCGAGCGCTTCAGCGTGGTCGCGCGTGCACGTAGCGATGTTGAGTTCGCCGCCTGGTGCTCGAACTCGGCGCAGTCGCTGCGTGGCAGCCTCGAAGAGCACGCCTGGGACGGCCAGTGGTACCGCCGCGCCTGGTTCGACGATGGCACGCCGCTGGGCTCATCCCTCAGCGACGAATGCCGGATCGACTCGATCTCGCAAAGCTGGTCGGTACTTTCAGGCGCCGCCGGCGAGGCCCGGGCGCGCGCGGCCATGGACTCTCTCGACCAGCACCTGGTGCGGCGCGACGCCGGACTGATCCAGTTGCTGGACCCGCCGTTCGACACCACCGAGAAGGATCCCGGATACATCCGCGGCTACGTTCCCGGCGTGCGCGAAAACGGTGGCCAGTACACCCACGCTGCCGTATGGGCGGCGATGGCCTTTGCCAGGCTGGGCGACAGCGAACGCGCCTGGGAACTGGCACGCATGATCAACCCGATACACCACACGCGCGATGCCGGGGGCGTCGAACGCTACATGGTCGAGCCTTACGTACTCGCGGCCGACGTGTATGCGGTGACCCCGCATGTCGGGCGCGGTGGCTGGACCTGGTATACCGGCTCGGCTGCATGGATGTACCGGCTGCTGACCGAATCGCTGCTGGGTGTCAGCCGCCGTGGAGACATGCTGGAGATCACTCCGTGCGTTCCACCGCACTGGCCCGGGTACAGCGTGCGCTATCGCCATGGCGCCAGCCTGTACGTGATCGAGATCCAGCAGGTCGACGATGGTGACGCCACGCTGCGGCTCGATGGCGCCGCGCAGGCAGGCCTCCAGTTCAGGCTGCTGGACGATGCGTCCACCCACCGCGTGGAGATCCGCTGGCCGAAGCAAGGCTCATGATCCCGCGCCCGATGAAATCATGCCTGGCCGCTGGCAACGCCGCACAGGCCAGAACCTCCACCGGAGCACACCTCATGAGCACGACACCTCTCGCGCCGCAACCACTCACGCCGGTCGAACTGCACGTCATCGACGCCTGGTGGCGCGCAGCGAACTATCTCTCGGTCGGTCAAATCTATCTGCTCGACAACCCATTGCTGGAAGAGCCGCTGACGCGCGCGCACATCAAGCCACGCCTGCTCGGCCACTGGGGCACGACGCCCGGGCTGAACTTCCTGTATGCGCATCTCAATCGCGTCATCAAGGCGCACGATCTGGATACGATCTTCATCACCGGCCCCGGCCACGGTGGGCCAGCGCTGGTCGCCAATGCCTGGCTTGAAGGCACCTACAGCGAGGTCTATCCGCTGATATCGGCGGACCGCGCAGGCATGCAGCGGCTGTTCAAGCAGTTTTCTTTTCCGGGCGGCATACCCAGCCACGTCGCGGCGGAAACACCCGGGTCGATCCATGAAGGCGGCGAACTGGGTTATTCGATGTCGCATGCGTTCGGCGCGGCCTTCGACAATCCTGGTCTGCTGGTCGCCTGCGTGATTGGTGACGGCGAGGCGGAAACCGGCCCGCTGGCGACGGCCTGGCATTCCAACAAGTTTCTCAATCCGGTCACCGATGGCGCGGTGCTGCCGATCCTGCACCTGAATGGTTACAAGATTGCCGGCCCCACCATCCTGGCACGCATCCCGCACGAGGAGCTCGAGTCCTTGTTGAGAGGCTATGGTTATGAGCCGCATTTCGTAGAAGGTGACGATCCGGCCACCATGCACCAGCGCATGGCGGCAGTCATGGACGAGGTCATCGAGGAAATTGCGACGATACAGCGGACGGCACGTACCGACGGCACGAACGCACGCCCGCGCTGGCCGATGATCGTGCTGCGTTCGCCCAAAGGCTGGACCGGGCCGAAAGAAGTCGATGGCAAGCCCACCGAGGGCAGCTTCCGCTCCCACCAGGTACCGATGGGCGAGATGAGTCAGTCCGGCCACGTGCGCATTCTGGAAGACTGGATGCAGAGTTACCGGCCGCGGGAATTGTTCGATGAAGGCGGACGACTGCGCCCGGAGATCGCGGCGTTGGCGCCATCGGGCCACCGGCGCATGAGCGCCAGCCCGCATGCCAACGGTGGTGCGTTGCTGCAGGACCTGCAGTTGCCCGACTTTCGCAGCTACGCCGTCGAGGTACCGGTGCCGGGCGCCACCATGGGTGAGGCCACCCGCGTGCAGGGCCAATTCATCCGCGATGTCATCACGCAGAATCCGGCCAACTTCCTGGTCTTCAGTCCGGACGAAACCAGTTCCAACCGCTGGAACGCGGTGTTCGAGGTGACCGATCGCCGCTCGATGGCGCAGATCCTGCCCGAGGACGATCACGTCGCGCCCGACGGCCGCGTCATGGAGGTACTCAGCGAGCACCAGTGCGAAGGCTGGCTCGAAGGCTATCTGCTGACCGGACGCCACGGCTTCTTTTCCTGTTACGAGGCCTTCATCCATATCGTCGACTCGATGTTCAACCAGCACGCCAAGTGGCTGAAGGTATCGAACGAGATTCCGTGGCGACGCCCGATCGCCTCGCTCAACTACCTGCTGACCTCGCATGTGTGGCGCCAGGACCACAACGGTTTCAGCCACCAGGATCCGGGCTTCATCGATCACGTGGTCAACAAGAAGGCCGAGGTCGTCCGTGTATACCTGCCGCCGGACGCCAACACGCTGCTGTCGGTGACCGACCATTGCCTGCGCAGTCGCAATTACGTCAACGTCGTCGTCGCCGGCAAGCAACCCTCGCCGCAGTGGCTGGACATGGACGCCGCCGCCGCGCATTGCACGGCGGGCCTGGGCACCTGGCCATGGGCCAGCAGCGATGGCGGCGCGGAACCCGACGTGGTGCTGGCCTGCTGTGGCGACGTACCGACGCTGGAGACCATGGCTGCGGAGGAACTGCTGCGGCACTACCTGCCCGAACTGCGCGTACGCGTTGTCAACGTGGTCAACCTGATGAAGCTGCAGCCGCCCAGCCAGCATCCACGCGGGTTGGACGATGCCGCATTCGATGCGATGTTCACCACCGACAAGCCCGTGATCTTTGCGTATCACGGCTATCCGGCGTTGATCCACCGGCTCACGTACCGGCGCACCAATCACGACAACTTCCACGTCCACGGGTACCAGGAGGAGGGGACCACCACCACGGCGTTCGAGATGACGGTGCGCAATCGCCTTGATCGCTACCACCTGGTGCTGGATGTCATCGACCGCGTGCCCGGGCTCGCAGATGCCGCACGGGTACGCGCGGCGATGGCGGAAAAGCTCGCCGCGCATGCGCAGTACATCGTCCAGCACGGCGAGGACTTGCCGGACATCCGGGATTGGCGCTGGCAGCGGCGCGAAGCCTGACCCGGGCGTGCGCGGCGAGGCTCTCGCTGGATTGGCCCGGTTCCAGTCGTGGCCGTGACGCGCAAGGCGGATCGTGGCGTTTACGCAGGTCTGTCGTCGACCGTTGTCAGCAGTCGCCCTCGCGCGCCCTGCATGAACATGTCCAGGCAAGCGGGGCGGCCAATGGATCTTTCGGGGCTTGGCAGGGTCCTTTTTGGCTGTTGCACAGGCGACTTGCAAATCCTGCTGCACGCGATAAGATAGTAATCGATTACTTGCAACGCACGGTTTGACCAACCGACCCTGCGCATGGTGAAGCAGAGGAGCGACGACGAATGACCATCCAATCTCCATGGGCGCCAGCGGATTCGTGTCGTCCCGGCAGTCGCCGCAACACACGCGAGCAAGGCCCTGGTCTTCGCCTGCTCAGGCTATCCGACCACGCTGGCTGGCAAACCGAGATCAAACCTTCGTTCCCACCGGAAGCGCATTGATGAACACTCCGAAAATTCCGACCGGAAAGTCGCGCCGCATCGCGATCGCCATCGTTGCCGTCGCTGGCCTCGGGCTGCTGATGTGGTGGCTGTTGCGCGGCGGCAAGGACGATGCTGCATTGCACCTGTATGGCAACGTCGATATCCGCGAAGTGGAGCTCGCGTTCCGCCAGCCTGGACGCCTGGCGAGCATGACGTTCGATGAAGGCGATGCCGTCGTCGCCGGAAAGGTCATGGCCGAACTCGATGCACAGCCGTATGTCGAGAAACTTGCCGCGGCCGAAGCCGGCTTCGATGCGGCAAAGGCCGGGCTGGACAAGTTGCGCAGCGGCAACCGTACGCAGGAAATCGCACAGGCACAGGAAGCCGTGCGCCAGGCGCAGGCAGGCTTTGCAGAAGCCGAGCGCAATTTCAGGCGCCAGGACACGCTGCTTGCCTCCGGCGCCAGCAGCCAGCGCACGCTCGACGCAGCGCGCGCGGCGCGTGACCAGGCCGCTTCCCGGCTGGCCTCGGCCGGTTCGGCGCTGTCGTTGGCGAAGGACGGCTTCCGCAGCGAGGACATCGCCGCCGGCGAAGCGGGGCTGGCAGCCGCCGAAGCGGCACTGGCGCAAGCGCGCACCGCGCTGGCCGACACGAAACTTGTCGCCCCCAGCGATGCGACCGTGCTCGCGCGGGTGCGCGAACCAGGCAGCATGGTGGCGAGCAACACGCCTGTGTACAGCCTGAGCCTGCGCAACCCGGTTTACGTACGCGCCTATGTGAGCGAGCCTGACCTCGGCCGCGTCGCACCAGGCACGCAGGTGCGCGTGCACACCGACTCCTCGGACAAGGTGTATCAAGGTCAGGTCGGTTTCATCTCGCCGCGCGCCGAGTTCACGCCGAAGACGGTGGAAACCACCGAATTGCGCACCGACCTGGTCTATCGGCTGCGCGTGGTGGTCGCCAATGCCGACCAGGGCCTTCGCCAGGGCATGCCGGTGACGGTCGATGTCGACGCTGCCCCGTCCGGCAACAAGCTGCCCCGGTCTCCATGAGATGGAGGCCCGCATCGCCAGTGATTCCACGGACTCGCAGGGCAAGGGCGCCGCGGTCGTCATTGATCACGTCGCCAAGCGCTTCGGCGACGTCGATGCGCTGCGCGGCTTCAGTGCACGGATCCATTACGGCCGCCTGACCGGTCTGGTAGGTCCCGACGGCGCCGGCAAGACCACGCTGATGCGGATCATGGCGGGGCTCCTGGTGCCCAATGATGGCCGCGTCACCCTGGCAGGCTTCGACGTGGTCGAGGACAACGACGCCATCCACATGGCCAGTGGTTACATGCCGCAGCGCTTCGGCCTCTACGAGGACCTGTCGGTGATGGAAAACATGCAGTTGTATGCGCGGCTGCGCGGCATGGACGCCGATCAGCACGCCGGCATGTTTGAAAGCCTGCTCGACTTCACCAAGCTCGGCCCCTTCACCAAACGGCTGGCCGGCAAGCTCTCGGGCGGCATGAAGCAGAAGCTCGGGCTGGCCTGTGCGCTCATGGCCAAGCCCAAGGTGCTGTTGCTGGACGAGCCGAGCGTCGGTGTCGATCCGGTCAGCCGCCAGGACCTGTGGCGCATGGTGCAGGCACTGACCGATGACGGCATGGCCGTGGTCTGGTCGACGGCCTACCTCGATGAGGCCGAGCGCTGCGAGAGCGTGCTGCTGCTCAATGAAGGCAAGCTTGAATTCGACGGCCCACCGCAGGCACTCACCGATCGCCTCAAGCAGCGCAGCTTCCGCCTGGAGCAGGTTGGCGACCAACGCCGCGCTGTGCTGTCGCGCGCGCTCGACCTTGCGACCGTCAGCGATGGCGTGATCCAGGGCGACGCGGTGCGCGTGGTACTGCGCGACGGCGCCGGGCATGAGGAAATCGATGCGCTGGCCGAGGATTCGGGCGCAACGCTGAAGCCCGTGCAGCCACGCTTCGAGGACGCTTTCATCGATCTTCTGGGTGGCGGTCCAGGCGGTACCTCGGCGCTGGCTGATCGCTTCGACGCGGTCGAACTGGCATCGGACGTCGCGGTGTCCTGCCGTGACCTGACCAAGCGCTTCGGCGACTTCACCGCGACCGACAGCGTCAGCTTCGAGGTCCGCAAGGGCGAGATCTTCGGCCTGCTCGGCCCAAACGGCGCTGGCAAGTCGACCACGTTCAAGATGCTGTGCGGGCTGCTGAAGCCGACCCAGGGCCAGGCCCACGTGGTCGGCCACGACCTGCGACACGCCACCGGTGCGGCGAAAAGCCAGCTCGGCTACATGGCGCAGAAGTTCTCGCTGTACGGGTTGCTGTCGGTACGCCAGAACCTCGAATTTTCCGCCGGGGTGTATGGGCTGGAAGGCGCGGTCAAGCGCGCGCGCATCGACGAGATGATCGAGACCTTCGATCTCGGCCAATACCTCGCGACCTCCCCGGACGCGCTGCCGCTGGGCTTCAAGCAACGCCTGGCGCTGGCCTGCGCGTTGATGCACCGCCCGCCGGTACTGTTCCTCGACGAGCCCACGTCCGGCGTCGACCCGATCACCCGGCGCGAGTTCTGGACCCATATCAATGGCCTGGCACGCAAGGGCGTCACGGTGATGGTGACCACCCATTTCATGGACGAGGCCGAGTACTGCGACCGCGTGGCGATGATGTATCGCGCCAAACTCATTGCGCTGGATACGCCCGATGCGCTCAAGCGCGGTGCCAGGAACGACCGGCATCCAGACCCGACGATGGAAGACGCATTCATCCACCTGGTGGAGTCTGCCGATCTCGAAGACGAAGCGCGCACCGGCGCCAGGGCGGCGGCATGAACGGCAAAGCCCCACATCCAGGCTCGCCGGTGGTGCCACGCGAACGCGCCAACCGCACATTCGACGTATCCCGGCTGTTCGCGCTGATCCGCAAGGAAAGCCTTCAGGCCATGCGCGATCCGTCCACCATCCTGATCGCATTCGTGTTGCCGGTCGTGCTGCTGTTCCTGTTCGCCTATGCGGTATCGCTCGACGTGCGCGAAGTACGCATCGGTGTGGTGGTCGAATCGGACACGGCGTCCGCGCAGTCGCTGGCCGCCGCATTCGCCGGCACCCGCTATCTGAAAGTGACGCCCGCACGCGACCGCCGCGAGGTTGAAGGCCTCGTGGTCTCCGGGATGTTGCGCGGCTTCGTCGTCATTCCACAGGATTTCGAACGGCGGCTGGTCACGTCCACGCCGCAATCGCTGGTGCAGGTCATCACCGACGGTTCCCAGCCGAACACCGCCAACTTCGTCGCCAACTACTCGCAGGGCGTCATCCAGACCTGGGCCGCAAACCGCAGCGGCGGGGCACCGGCAGCGGCCATCCAGCTGGAACCGCGTTACTGGTTCAACCCCGAACTCGAAAGCCGCCGTTCGCTGGTGCCGGGCGCGATCGCCATCGTGATGACCATCATCGGCACCATGCTCACCGCGCTGGTGGTCGCGCGCGAGTGGGAGCGGGGGACCATGGAGGCGGTGCTGTCCACGCCAGCCTCGGTGGCGGAGATCCTGATCGGCAAATTGATGCCGTACTTCGCGCTTGGCATGATCGCCACGCTGGGCTCGGCGGCGCTCGCGGTCTTCGTCTTCGACGTGCCCTTGCACGGGTCATTGCTGGCGCTGTTGACGCTGTCGGCGGTCTTCCTGATTCCCGCGCTTGGCCAGGGCCTGCTGATCTCGGCGCTCACCAGGAACCAGTTCCTTGCATCCCAGATCGCGCTGTTTTCCGGCTTCCTGCCGTCATTCCTGCTCTCGGGCTTCCTGTTCGAAATCGACGCCATGCCGGTTCCCATCCAGGCCATCACCTACCTGATACCGGCACGGTACTTCGTCTCCTCCCTGCAGACCGTGTTCCTGGCCGGCGATGTGTGGGCGGTGTTCCTGCCGAATCTTGCGGCGATGACGGTGATCGGGGTGTTCTTCTTCATCGTCGCCAAGCGCAAGACCCGAAAGAACCTGGAGCCCTGAGCGATGCGCAGCCTGATCAAGACCATCTTCAGCGGCCGCCTGCGTGCGCAGGTGTTCAAGGAGATGCTCAGCATCCTGCGCGACCCGCGCAGCCGCATGATCGTGTTCGTGCCACCGCTGATGCAGCTGCTGATCTTCACCTTCGCCACCACCCTGGAAGTACGCAACGCCGACATCGCCGTGTACAACCGCGACGCCGGCCGCTGGTCGCATGAGCTGGTGACGCGCGTCGGTGCGGCCGATTTCGTCAGCCAGGTGCGGGCCGTGCACAGTCCTGATGAGCTCCGCGACCTGATCGACCGGCGCAAGGTGATTGCCGCGATCGACATAGGTTCGGATTTTTCACGCGATATCGCCGCGGGAGGCACCGGGACGGTGCAGGTCATCGTCGACGGACGTCGCAGCAATGCTGGCCAGATCACGGTTGGCTATCTCAATGCCATCGCCGCCGACGTCGGCGCCGTCGCCAGGCCAGAGATGCGCAACGCGTCGCCCGCGGTAGTCCGCCACTGGTTCAATCCCAACCTGATCTATCGCTGGTTCGTGGTGCCGGCCCTGTCCGGGATCCTCGTGTTCTTCAGCGCGCTGATGATCACTGCGCTGTCGATCGCGCGCGAACGCGAGCTGGGCACATTCGACCAACTGCTGGTTTCGCCGACCACCACGCTGGAAATCATCGTTGCCAAGACCATGCCGGCACTGGCCATTGGCGCCGTGCTGGGATTGATGATGATCGCGGCGGCGGCGTTCGTCTTCCGTATTCCCTTCACCGGTTCATTCCTGCTGCTGCTGCCGAGCCTGCTGCTGTTCATCCTGTCGGTGGTGGGCATCGGCCTGATGATTTCCTCGGTGTCCTCTACACAGCAACAGGCCATCCTCGGCACCTTCGCCATCGGCGTGCCGGCGGTGCTGATGTCGGGGTTTGCGACGCCGGTGGAAAACATGCCCGTGGTGCTGCAATGGATGGCGCAGGCCATCCCGCTCAAGCACTTCCTGGTCATCGTCGAGGGGACGTTCCTCAAGGCAATGCCGGCTGCCGACATCGTCGCCAATACCTGGCCGCTGGGCGTGATCGCACTGGTGACGCTGACGATGGCCACGCTTTTCGTCCGCAGTCGCCTTGAGTGAACGCGATTGCCCATGCCATGAAGGAGTTTCCATGAGTGGTTCATCGAAGATCCGATTCCGCACCGTGCGCACGCCGATCGCCACCTTGTGCGTGCTGCTGCTTGGCGCCTGCGCAGTCGGCCCCGACTACCGGGAGCCGCCGCGGGTGGACATCGGCAACGGCTGGGCGCAATCCGCCGATCCGGCGCCGGCAGCGGTCGACCTGTCCGCGTGGTGGACCTCGCTGGGCGATCCCGTGCTGGACCGGCTGGTCGCCACGGCGCTGTCCGACAACCTCGACCTGCGCCACGCACAGGCACGCATCGGCGAGGCGCGTGCGTTGCGTGACCGTGCTGCGGGTGGCAACGGGCCGACCGTCACCACCGGCGCCAGCGTGACCGACCTCCGGCAGAGCGAGAATGGGCCGCTTCCGATCAATGCCATTCCCGGGATGGAGCGCGACCAGACGATTTACGACGCCGGCTTCGACGCCGCCTGGGAAATCGACCTGTTCGGCAGGAACCGGCGTGCGCTGGAAAGCGCCGAGGCCGGCGTGCAGGCCGCACAAGCCGATGCGCTCGACGCGCGCATCAGCGTGGCCGCCGAAGTCGCGCGCAGCTACCTCACGCTCCGCGGCGCGCAGCGCGAGCTGGCTGCGCGCGAAGCGTCGGTGGCGGCGCTGCAGAAGACGTTCGACCTGATGCGCCGCCGCTTGCAGGCAGGCGATGCGGCGCAGGCCGACGTCGACGCTGTGCAGGCGCGTCTGGCCATGGCGTCCGCGGAAATCCCCGGCATCCACGCACGGATGCGCGGTGCCGCGCTGGGACTTGGCGTGCTGCTCGGCGCACCGCCGGAACGCGAGCTGGCGCTGCTCGACACCGCCACGCCGGAAATCGAGCTCGCCCCGGTTCCGGTGGGCGAACGCGCCGACATCCTGCGCCGCCGGCCCGACGTGCGCGCCGCGGAACGCCGGCTTGGCGCACGCACCGCTGATATCGGCGTGGCCACCGCGGAGTTGTTCCCGAAGTTGACGATCGGTGCCAGTGGTGGCTTCCAGTCGCTGGATGCCGGCACGTTGTTCGAATCCGCCAGCCAGGCATTTTCACTCACGCCGCTGATCTCGTGGCGCGTGTTCGACAATGGCCGCGTGCACGCGGAGATCCGTGCCAGCGAGGCGAGGCAGCAGCAGGCTGCACTTGCCTACGAAAAAGCGGTATTGACCTCCCTGGGTGATGCGGAGCGCACGCTGAGCGACTACCGACTCGGCCTGGATGCGGTGCAACGCCAGCGTGCGGCGGTCGAGGCCGCTCGACGCAGTTACGGACACGCACAGGCCCGCTTGCAGGCGGGCGACATCGCGCTCACCGAGCTACTCGCCGAGGAGCGGATCCTGCGCGACGTCGAAGCGGCCTACATCCGCACCCACACCGCCACCGCGATCAACCTGATCGCACTGTTCAAGGCACTGGGTGGCGGTTGGCAAACGCCGGGTACCATGACCTCCGACAGCGATTCCACAAGAACAGGCTCATGACCCATCTTCCGACCGCCCGTGAACTGCTGGACACCTGCAAATCGATGCCGGCGCTGCGCACCGCAATCGTGCACCCGGTCAAGGCGAACGCCATCGAGGCAATCCGTGATGCGGTTGCCGAAGGCTTGATCGATCCCGTGCTGGTGGGACCGGCAAGTCGGATCCGCGCTGCCGCAGAAGAGGCCGGCGTGGACATCCGCGACTGGCCGCTGCATGACGTCGAGCACAGCCACGCGGCGGCCGAGCATGCCTGCGCGATGGCAGCGAAAGGCGAGGTGCAGGCATTGATGAAGGGCTCACTGCATTCGGACGAATTGCTTGCGGCCATCGTCGCGGAGAAACCGCTGCGCACCGAGCGCCGGATGAGCCACGTCTACGCGTTCGTCGACGCCGGATACCACAAACCTTTCATGATCACCGACGGCGTCATCAACCTGACACCCACATTGGAGGAAAAGGCCGACATCGTCCGCAACGCCATCCACCTGTTCAAGGCGCTGAACGGCGCCGCTGCCGTCGCGAAAGTCGCGGTGGTGACGGCGGTGGAGACCGTCAACCCGGGCATGCCGGCGACGATCGATGCCGCCTGCCTGTCGAAGATGGCGCAGCGCGGGCAGATCGAAGGCGCGCTGATCGATGGCCCGCTGGCCTTCGACAACGCCATTTCACGCGATGCCGCGAGGGAGAAGGGCATCGTGTCGGAGGTTGCCGGCGACGCCGACGTGCTGCTGATGCCCAACCTCGAAGCAGGCAACATGATGGCCAAGCAGCTGATCTTCCTCGGCAAGGCAGAAGCGGCCGGCCTGGTGCTTGGTGCACGCATCCCGATCATCCTCACCAGCCGCGCCGACAGCCCGCTGACCCGGCTGATGTCCTGCGCCTTGGCGGTCCGGGTCGCGTATGCACGGCAGCAGGGACTCTGCACCTGAGCGCCAAGATCGACCGCACGCGGCGCGCACGGCACAAGCCAACCTTGCCGGCTTCGGCTACGGAATGGCGGGTTGTGGCTGATCGCCGCTGAGAATCGAGAGGTCGCTGGCGACGAGTGGCTGCAAGGGTTTGTCGGTCACCAGCAGGGTCGTGCCAGGCACGAGGGCATCGTAGACATGGCGCATGAACTCCGGTTCCACGCGCAACTGCCCGGTATCGACGACGGCCCGCACATCGAGTGGTGCCGGCTCGTTGTCATCGACCAACGACACCTGCTGCCAGCGAAGGGAAGGGCGGTCGGGATCGATGCCTGCACCTTCGCCGACGCCAGCAAGCAGGACATAGACGCGGGTGCCGCCCACCGCGGTGGCCGTCAGCCGGGCCGGCGCACGCCCGATCTCGATTGCATTGCGCATGACGCGAACTTCGCGGTCGTACGTGCTGAGCAAAATCGCGATGGGGCCAGCCTCTGCCAATTCCGGCGCCCAGCGATAGGGGGCTGGCGCGGGAATCTCATAGGTTCCCGCGAGCTCGGATGCTGCAGCAGATGGCGCGAACAAGCCCGGCGACATGATCGCCGGTTCGATCATCTTGTCGGTAATGATCACCGTCATGCCACGCGATGTGACGGCGAACAGCGCCTGGGAAAACGCATACGGCAAACGGATGCAGCCGTGTGACGCGGGATAGTCCGGCACCTGGCCTGCATGCAGGGCCACGCCATCCCATGTCAGCCGCTGCATGAACGGCATCGGCGCGCTGTCATAGATATTCGAATAGTGCTCGCGGCGCTTCTGCAGGATCTCGAAAACACCGATCGGCGTTTCGTAACCGGGTTTGCCGGTGCTCACCTTCGACAGGCCGATCCGGATGCCGTTGCGATACACGTAGGCGCGCTGTTCGGGCAGGCTGACGATGATCACCACGGGGCCCTGCGGCGCGATTTGCGGGTACCAGATGTAGCCAGCGGAGGGCAGTTCGGTGGATGCAGCCACAGGGTCGGATGGCGGGGCAGGCGTGGAAGCCAGCCCCGGTACCGACAACAGCGAAAGCGCCGCACCGCACGAAAGCACCAATGGCAGCACGCTGCGCACCATCGTCAGCGTGCCACGGTCACCGGGATTTCGCAGTTGGCGATCACCTTGCTGGTCACCGAGCCGAGGAACAAGCCGCTGATTGCGCTGCGGCCGCGCGAGCCCATGACGATCATGTCGTAACGGCCCTTGGTCGCGGCGCGCACGATGGCTTGCGCCGGTTGCGCAACGACCAGGTCCTCATCGAACTCCAGGCGCGCCCGCCGTAGCGCAGTCCGCGCGGATTTGACCGCGTAGTTCACGTTGTCGTCGTGATAGGTCTTCGTGGCCGCCGGACCGAGTTTGGTTGCGGCCGCACTGATCAGCGGGGGGTCCGCGTAGAAAAGTGTGAGCATCGGTGGCTCGGAAAGCTGCTTCGCCAGGCTGATCGCAAACTTGACCGCCTTGGTGCTGATGGGACTTCCGTCCACTGCAACCAGGATCTTCATTGTTCACCCGCCTCTTGGATAGTCTGGAAGGTACCACTGTGTACCATCGTTTACTGTAGGCGGTCCCACTCGTAACGCCTTGATCAGGATCAAATCATTGCGTGAAGTGCACGTAAGATTGCGGTGTCGTCGGAGAAAGGTAAACGCCCCATGCAGGAAGCCATTGGCGTCATCAATGCCGGCTCGTCGAGCATCAAGTTCGCCGTGTTCGAGGAACACGGCACGGTGTTGCGGCGCATACTCGCCGGAAGCATCAGGGGCCTGGGCGTGTCGCCGCGCTTCATTGCACGCAACGGCCAGGGGGACGTGCTCGCGACGAAGGCATGGGAGGAGGGTGCATTGCCCGGCCACGAAAAGGCCATGACCTACCTGTTCGACACGATGCCGGCGCTGTTGCAGGATCACCATGTGCGTGCCGTCGGCCATCGGGTGGTGCACGGCGGTGAACACTTCACGGCACCGGTGCGGATCGATGCCGATGCCTTGCACGCGCTCGAAGCACTGGTGCCACTCGCGCCACTGCACCAGCCGCACAACCTCGCGCTGATCCGCACGCTCCTGGCGAGCGCCCCGGAGCTGCCGCAAATCGCGTGTTTCGACACCGCATTCCACCACACGCAGTCGTCGATCGAACGCGCGTTCGCGCTGCCCCGAGACATCACCGGGCGCGGCGTGCGTCGCTATGGTTTCCATGGACTGTCGTACGAATACATCGCTTCGGTCATGGCGGCACGCGATCCCCGGCTGGCCGGTCGCGTTGTGGCCCTGCACCTTGGCAACGGCGCCAGCATGTGCGCGATGCAGGGCGGCAAGAGCGTGGCGAACACGATGGGCTTTACCGCATTGGATGGATTGCCGATGGGCACGCGCTGCGGCGCGCTTGACCCCGGCGTGGTGCTGTACCTGATGTCGGAATGTGCGATGGGCTTGAAGGAGGTGGAGGACCTGCTTTACCACCGGTCAGGCCTGCTGGGCGTATCCGGCATCTCCAGCGACATGCGCACGCTTGAAACCAGCGACGAGCAAGGTGCCAGGGACGCCATCGACCTGTTCGTGCATGCCATCAAGCGCCAGCTCGGTGCGCTGGCCGCAACGCTTGGCGGGCTGGACGGCATCGTGTTCACCGCCGGCATCGGCGAGAACAGCGCGCTGGTGCGCGAGCGTGTTTGCCGCGATGCGAGCTGGCTGGGCATCGAACTCGACCCGCAAGCCAACCGCACGGGAGCAGGCCGGATCACGACGACTGCCAGCGCGGTGACGGCCTGGGTCATTCCCACCGACGAAGAAGCCGTCATCGCGGAACACACGCGGCGGCTCATGGCCGCCTGAAAGGGCAGGGCATGCGCGTTCAGGACCGCAACCGCAACCACACCAGGAGGTCCCGTGAAGCACCTGCAAACATTGCGTGAGATTGGCCAGAGCCTGTGGCTCGACAACATCACCCGCGAGATGCTCGACAACGGCACCCTCAGTCGCTACATCGACGATTTCCTCATCACCGGGCTGACCTCCAACCCGACCATCTTCGACCAGGCGATCGGCAAGAGCGCCCGCTACGACGCAGGCATCCGCGAGAAGACCGCGGCTGGCAAGCATGGCGAAGCCCTGTTCATGGAACTGGCGCTGGAAGACTTGCGACGCGCCGCCGACCTGTTCCGGCGCATATTCGATGCGACGGACGGCATTGACGGCTGGGTGTCGATGGAGCTGTCGCCGCTGCTGGCAGCCGATACCGCAGGCAGCATACGGGCCGCTACACGCATCCATGCGCAGGCCGATCGCGCCAACCTGTTCGTCAAGATTCCCGGAACGCCGGAAGGCATCCCCGCCATCGAGGAGTCGATCTTCAACGGCGTGCCGATCAACGTCACCCTGCTGTTCTCGACGGCGCAATATATGGCCGCAGCCGAGGCCTACCTGCGCGGAATCGAGAGACGGCTCGAGGCGGGACTGGCTCCGGTGGTCGCTTCGGTGGCTTCGCTGTTCGTCAGCCGCTGGGACAAGGCGAGTGCGGATCATCTGCCGGCGGCGTTGCACAACCAGCTCGGAATCGCCGTTGCGCAGCGTACCTATCGTGCCTATCGGGAACTGCTGGCATCGCCGCGATGGCACAGGCTGGCCGAAACCGGCGCACGGCCGCAACGATTGCTGTGGGCAAGCACCGGCACCAAGGATCCGGACGCATCCGACACCCTCTACATCGAGGCACTTGCAGCCCCCGATACCATCAACACGATCCCCGAGGAAACCCTGCATGCGTTCGCCGACCACGGCAAGGCGGGCGCGCCGCTGGCGGGGGATGGGGGCGATGCCGCAGCCACGCTCCACATGATCGAACGTGCCGGCATCGACGTCGACGCGCTGGCAATGCGCCTGCAGGAAGAAGGCGCCGCGTCGTTCGTGAAATCATGGCAACAGCTGCTGCAACGCATCAACGACAAGGCGCATGCATTGTCGCGCGATCCCCACTGAAGCGCAGCCCCGCATGGACACCTCCCCACACCACATCACTTCTTCATCCGCAGCGCCCAAGGTCAGCCCGCTTGCAGGCACGCCTGCGCAAGCTGTCCACCTGGTCGATGTGGACAAGCTGGTCGCTGCCTATTTCGACGTGAAGCCGGACCCCGCTGTCACCACGCATCGGGTCGCGTTCGGGACGTCCGGCCATCGCGGCTGTTCGTTCGACGGCAGCTTCAATGAGCCGCACGTGCTGGCGATGACCCAGGCGATCTGCCTCTATCGGCGCAGGCATGGCATCCACGGGCCGCTGTTCCTCGGCATCGACACGCACGCACTTTCGATGCCGGCGCGCGACAGCGCACTGGAAGTGCTGGCGGCGAACGGCGTTGAAGTCCGCCTGGCGCAGGGCGACGAGTACACCCCGACGCCCGCGGTCTCCCACGCGATCCTCGTGCACAACCGGAGTCGCGTGCCAGGCCAGGCCGACGGCATCGTGATCACGCCGTCCCACAATCCGCCCGACAACGGCGGTTTCAAGTACAACCCAAGCCATGGTGGGCCGGCGGACAACGGCGTCACCGACTGGATCCAGGCGCAGGCCAACGCGTTGCTCGAAGGCGGGTTGCAGGACGTCAGGCGCATCCCGCTGCAGCAGGCGCGCAAGGCCCCGACAACGCGCGAACATGACTACCTGGGCGCGTACGTGGGCGACATTGGCCAGGTCCTGGACTTCGACGTCATCCGCGCCTCCGGGATCCGCATGGGCGTCGATCCGCTCGGTGGTGCCGGGGTCCACTACTGGGCGCGCATCGCCGAGCTTTATCGCATCGACCTGAACGTGGTCAGTGAACAGGTCGATCCGACGTTCGGGTTCATGTCGCTGGATTGGGACGGTCGGATCCGCATGGATCCGTCATCGGCGTACGCCATGCAGCGCCTGATCGGCCTCAAGGATCGCTACGACATCGCGTTCGCATGCGACACCGACCACGACCGCCACGGCATTGTCACCCCGGGTGCCGGGCTGCTGCCGCCCAACCATTACATGGCGGTGATGATCGATGAACTGTTCCAGCATCGGCCGCAGTGGAGCGCCGCGGCCGGGGTGGGGAAGACCGTGGTCAGCAGCAGCATGATCGACCGCGTTGCGGCGCGTCTTGGACGCAGGCTGTTCGAGACGCCGGTGGGATTCAAGTGGTTCGCCGATGGCCTGTTCGATGGTTCGCTGGGTCTGGGCTGTGAGGAGAGCGCCGGCGCCAGCTTCCTGCGCCGCAACGGCCAGGCATGGACCACCGACAAGGATGGCATCGTGCCGTCGCTGCTGGCCGCGGAGATCACGGCGCGTGGCGGCAGGGATCCCGGCGAACGCCATGACGACCTCTGCCGCGAATTCGGCATGATGTTCGCCGACCGCATCGAAGCGCCTGCCACCGCGAAGCAAAAGAACCTGCTGTCGAAGCTTGCACCTTCGCAGGTGCGCGCGGATACGCTGGCCGGCGCGAACATCCTGCAGGTGCTCGACAGGGCGCCTGGAAATGGCGCCACAATCGGTGGCATCAAGGTGGTGTCGGAAAAGGGCTGGTTCGCCGCACGCCCATCCGGCACCGAGGATATCTACAAGATCTACGCGGAAAGCTTCGACAGCCAACAGCACCTGCACGAGATCCTGGCGCAGGCACAGGACATCGTCGACGCCGCGTTGGCGGGTGACTGACGCAGCGCATGAAGACGGGGCAGTCGACCCAGGCGGTCGCGGATGTCAACGATCAGTACTTCGCATAATGTCTATTATGTCCACATCAGGCGAATGGCAATCTAGGGCCTGATCAGCCGTGCGCAATCGGCTTGTCGGTGAACAGGTAGTCCTTCATCTCCCCGGCAAACACCGGGTCCCGGCGCCGGATCCATTCCAGCAACATCGCGGCATGCTCCTTTTCCTCGTCGCGGTTGTGCGCAAGGATGGCCTTGAGCGACTCGTCGTTGCAGCCGTCGCAGCGCTGGTTGTACCAGTCCACGGCTTCGAGTTCCTCCATCAGCGAGACGATTGCACGATGCATGTCCCGGGTCTCGACCGAAAGGGTTTCGAAAGGTTCGTGGTAACCGACACTGGACATCTGCGTTCTCCTTGGCTTGCTGCGGGGATGAGTTGCGGCGGCGAATGAAATGAAACGAACGCCGTGAACCGGCTTCAGACTACGCTCAATCGAACGCCCTGCCCTCGCCAGCTTCCTCATGGGTCACGCCGTCGCGGATGTGATAGACGCGCTTGAAGGTCGGGATGATCTTCTCGTCGTGGGTGACGACGATGATTGCCGTTTCGTACTTGCGCGCCATGTCGTTGAGTATGCGCACGACGGCCATCGCGCGCACGCTGTCCAGCGGTGCGGTGGGTTCGTCGGCCAGGATGACCGGTGGCTGGTTGACCAGCCCGCGTGCGATCGAAACCCGTTGCTGCTCGCCACCCGACAACTGCGACGGCATCGCCCTGGCCCGGTGATGCACATCCAGCGCCGTGAGAAGTTCCAGTGCCTTGGCACGCGCTTCGACGTTCGGCTTGCCAGCCAGCATCGGCAACAACGCAACGTTGTCGGTCGCATCCAGGAACGGGATCAGGTACGGCGCCTGGAACACGAAACCGATCTTGTCGCGGCGCAAGGCGCGCAGGTCACGCACCTTCCAGCCGTTGTCGTAGATCACCTCATCGCCCAGCAACATGCGCCCGGCGGTGGGCTCGATGACCGCACCCAGGCACTTGAGCAACGTGCTCTTGCCCGAGCCGGACGGCCCGATCAGGCCGATGACTTCGCCCGGCCCGACCTGCATGTTCACGTCCTTCAACGCATGCACCGCAGTGTCGCCCTCGCCATAGCGCTTGCTCAGTCCCTCGATGCGGATTCCCCTTTGGCTCATCTGCTCACCCGATGGCTTCGGCAGGGTCGACCTTGAGCGCCATTCGAATGGCGACGAGGCTGGCAAGCACGCAAATAACGAGCACGGCAAAGAAGCCGGTGATTGCGTCTGCCGGTACCAGCAGCACGTATTTCGGGAACATCGGTGCGGCGAACGTGGCGGTGATCTTGCCCACAACGAAGCCGATCACGCCGAGCACCAGGGCCTGCTGCATGATCATTGCCGCGATGGTGCGGTTGCGCGTGCCAATGAGCTTGAGCACCGCGATCTCGCGGATCTTGTCCATCGTCAGCGAATAGATGATGAAGGCAACGATGGTCGCGCTGACGATTGCCAGAATCATCAGGAACATGCCGATCTGGCGTGCCGATGTGGCGATCAGCTTGCCGATCAGGATTTCTTCCATCTGCGGGCGGGTATAGGCGGTGACACGCTTCCAGCGGCGGATCGATGCGGCCACATCGTCTGCTGCATGCCCGGGCTTGAGCGTCACCAGCACCGCATTGACGGAGCGATTGCCACTCTGCGAGGCGATGACCGCATCGAGCAGTCCGGGCACGCCGGGACGGTTGAACGCGGGGTTTTCCGCCGTGCGGCGACGGTTTTGCAGGATCGCGTCGTTGTCCTTGACGAACTGCGCCTCCTGCGCATCCTTGATCGGGATGAACACCATCGGATCGCCGCTGGACGAAACCATGCGCCGCGTGAGCCCGACCACCGTGTAATGGTTGCGGCGGATGCGGATGCGATCACCCGGCGCAAAACCGCTGGCGATGTCGGCGACGGCTTCGTAGTGGCTGTGGGTGATATGGCGTCCGGCCACGAGATACGGCGGCCACCCCGGCGTGCCCGCGGCACCGGGCGCGATCCCGACCACCATGGCGCGCACGTCGCGCTCGCCCTTGCGCACCTGCATGGTCAGGTAGGTCACGTTGGCCGCGCGCGCAACCCCGGGCATGGCGAGGATGCCGCGGTACAGATCGTCGTACAGGCTCGATGATTCGGCGTAGGGACCAAGGGTGTCCTGTTGCACCACCCACAAGTCGGCGCCGCTGTTGTCGAGCAGCGCCTTGCCGTCGTCGACCATGCCGCGGTAGACACCGGCCATGATCAGGGTGACGCCAATCAACAGCCCCAGGCCGATCCCGGTGAACAGGAACTTGCCCCAGGCATGCAGGATGTCGCGCCCCGCCAGGCTGATCATTTCCCCGCTCCGGCGATGCGCTCCACCACGTGGATACGACTGCGCGTAGCCAGTGCCCTTTCGCTGTATTCCACGACACGATCCCCGGCACGGAGCCCCGCGATGACCTGCACGCGGCCGTCAAGATCCGTTGCACCGAGCGTGACGGGCGTGAATTGCAGTTCGTTGCCATCGACCACCTGCCACACCCCGAGTTGGCCATCGCCGCGCACCACGGCGGCATTGGGGATGACCGGCGCCGCAGCCAGCGCCGGCAAGGCGACGGTGACCTCGGCCAGTTCACCCACCGGTGGCAGCGTTCCCGGCAGGGCGTCGAAGACGACCTTGGCCCGCGTCTCCTCGGTGACGGCATCGGCCAGCGGTTCCACGCGCGATACCTTGCCGCCCACGGACTGGCTTCCGCGCGAACGCAGCACGATGCGTGCCGGCAGCCCCGCCGCCAGACCGGCGGCGCTGATCTGGTCGAAGCGCACGTCGACCCACAGGCTCCGCGGGTCGATGATTTCGACCACGGCCTGACCCGAGACCACGGTGGTGCCCGGGTCGATGTGGCGTGCCGTGACCAGTCCGTCGACCGGCGCGATCAGTTGCAGGTTGCTTCGCTGCGTGATCGTCGCCTCGCGATCGGCCCGGGTCCGCGCGATCTCTTCGCGCGCAGCGGAGAGGCCGGCATCGGCGACCTGCAACTCCTGGCGCTTGCCGGCCACCAGTTCCTCGCTGACCATCCTCGCTGGCAACAGCTGTGCGTAACGCTGGAGTTGGGATCGCGCATACGCCTGGCGCGCCTCGGCTTCGCGCAGGAGCGCTTCGGCACGCGCGAGCTGGCGTCCTGCGCACGGATGCGGTCATCCAGGTCCACCGGATCCATTTCGCCGAGGACTTGTCCGGCCTTCACATGGTCGCCGACCTGCACCTCCAGCCGGCGCACGCGTCCGGCGAAGGTAGGACCGATCCGGTAGACGTAGCGCGCCTCCACGGTACCGATACCGAACAGGCCCGGCGTGATCGAGTGCGTCTGCACGGTCGTCGTGGTCACCCGCACCGGTGCAAGCGGTCCGGAACGCAGGATCACGTACAGGAACAGTGCGAGCAACGGAATGATCGCCGCCAGCAGGGCCAGCGTTCGTCCACTCATGGGCAGGCGTGCAAGCAGCGACGGCAGCTTCATGGCGTCCCCTCGATTCCACGGCAATAGATGGCGAAGACCCGCGGCGCGTCGCGGCGCATGCCCACCACGTCGCCGGCCAGCAGCGACTGCATGATCAGTCCCTGGATCGTGCCGATGAACAGGATGGCTGCTGCTTCGCTGTCAAGTGTGGCCGAAAGTTCGCCGCGGGCCTTGCCCGCCTCGATCAGGGCGTGCAGGCGTTGCCCGTAGCGCTGGATCAGCGTCTGCACCATGCGCTTGGCAGCGGTTGGCTCGGCGCGCTGCAACTCACCGAACATCATCCGTGGCACGCCGGGGTGCTCGACCACGAAATCGATGTGGGTCATGAACATCGCCTGCAGGCTGCCAGAGGCGAGTCGACGCCCTCGGCGGCGCGATCAATCCTGGTCAGGAGACGCTCGGCCACCCACTCCATCACGGCCTGCCAGATCGCGTCCTTGCTCGGGAAGTGACGAAACAGCGCGCCCTGGGTCAGGTGCATGTGCTTGGCGATCGCCGCCGTGGTGATGTCGTTCGGATTACGTGTCGCGGCCAACTGGACCACTGCGTCCACGGTCACTGCTCGACGCTGGTCGGCTGGCAGGTTTCTGGGACGGACGGTCATACAACCTCTAAAGCTAGTAAGTGATCACTATCTTACGGAACACTGCCTGAAATACAAGCGACATTCCATCGGAATCCGGCCAGGACTGCGACCCAAGGCGTCAGGCGCGGACCCGGAATGAAAACAGGTTGGCACCCATGACCGCGCTGGATGGAACCACCCGCATGCTGCGCCCTGCCACGGCTTCCCGCTGAAGTACTACGGCTCAGTCATGGCGCTGCCGGCGCACCTTCGTCGCGCTTCAGTGCTCCATGACGACGCGGTTATCCGATCGAATCACTTGACCCTGATCCGGTCAAACGCCGCCAGGGCGGCCAGCCTGCTGACAGCCAGGTCGACGATCGGAGCCTGCGGATAGCCACTGACACGGCTGCCGGAGAGCCACGGCGCATGGCGATCTTTCGCCGACAGCCCGGAAAGTTCAGGGAGCCAGCGTGCGATGTAGCGAGCGCCCGGATCGAAACGCCGGGATTGCAGGACCGGATTGAACACCCGGAAGTACGGCGCGGCATCAACCCCGGTTCCCGCGACCCATTGCCAGCCCAGCGTGTTATTGGCCAGATCCGCATCGACCAATGTGTCCCGGAACCAGCTCGCGCCGTGCTTCCAGTCAGCACGCAGGTTCTTGGTGAGGAAGCTGGCCACGATCATCCGGACCCGGTTGTGCATCCAGCCCGTCGCCCACAATTCGCGCATCCCGGCATCGACGATGGGAACACCGGTCGCACCATGACGCCAGGCATCCAGCTTCGACTCGGCCACATCGGCCCACGGAAACGCGTCGAAGCGCTGGTTGAAGTTGCTTGCGGGCGTGGCCGGGAAGTGATGCAGGACATGGATGGCGAATTCGCGCCAGCCCAGCTGGCGCAAATAGACCTCGCCTGGCACAGGAAACTGCTGGATGCTGCGGGCAATCTTCCAGGAAGAGATCTCGCCAAAATGCAGGTGGGGCGACAGGCGGGAAGTCCCGGCTTCGGCTGGAAAGTCGCGTGAGGTCGCATATCCGGAAAGCGATTGCTCGATGAAGGTGGCGAGCGCCGCCTGTGCCCCTGTCTCACCCGGCGTCCATTGATTCCAGAATTCCCTGTCCCAACCCGACCGTGGGGCAAGCCCGAGATCGTCCAGGGGAATATCGCCGACCAGCGTTGAGGCTTCGGAAAGTCTTGCAGGCGCCGGCATTGGTGCGGGCAAGCGCAGTTGCGCCTGTGCAGTCCGCCAGAATGGCGTGAAAACGCGATACGGGTCGCCCTGCCTGGTTTCCACCTGCCACGGTTCCAGCAGCATGCTCCCGTTGAAGCTCTCCGCACGCAGGCCGGTACCGCGCAAGCTGCGCTTGATGCCTGCGTCTCGTTGCTCGATAGCGGGCTCATAACGGCGGTTCCAGAACACTGCTTCGGCACCGCACTCGGCGGCCGCACGTTGCAGCGCTTGCAGGCTCGGGCCTCGCAGGATAGTGAGGCGCGAACCACGCCCGCGCAGCGATGCAGCCAGCGCCAGCAATGCGCGATGCCGCCACGCATTCGACGCGGCTCCCGGCGGCCAGGCGCCCTCCTCCTCCGGGGCGTGGATATACAGCGGAATCGGATTGAAGCCGCCACGCAGCGCAGCCTGCAAAGCAGGCTGGTCATCGAGCCTCAGGTCATTTCGGAACCAGACAAGGGCGTTCGGCACAGGCGCGAAGGGTCCGTTGTGAATCAGGGCAGTGGATGGAAGGGACGCCGGCCATTGTGCTGGCGCCACGGCTGAAGGCCAGCATACCCGCAGGCATGCCCGCCACACGCTGCGCCTGCCCGGCATGGACGCCGCCAAGGACCGCTAGCGGCAGACACGGCGGACATCGGCATCGAGTTTGCTGAGCAGGTCGAAGTTGCGCTTGAGGCCGACGCGCTCGAGCGTGGCCTCTCGGTGTTCACGCGCCCGCGCGCATGCACTCGACTTCGAACGCGACCTGCGTGAGGCGACCCGATAGGCCGTCGCTGCACGCGACCTGCGTGTACCACTGCTGCGCCCTGGCCGAACGGCAGGCGCTGCAGGTGGTGCATCCGGTGTGTACTGAAGGGTCTTCATCATGCGCGTGCCGGGCGCGCATGGCGCCGCTTGCCAGGCCACACCGCCGCTACCCGACATGCATCTGTAGAGGACCTGTGCATGGCTGTTGCCTGCGAGCAAAAGCAAAAGGAAGAGCAACAACATCAGCGAACACCGCGAAGAAGTCATCATGCCTGGCCTGCAATGGATGTGCCTGCAGGATTCCTGTCACGGGCATCCCCGGCCATCGGGACAAGGCGCTCCGCACGGTAGGTGAAGTCCGTTACCGAGCAATCGCCCGGATGCTCATCCACAACTCGACACAAACAATGCTTGACGTTGATTTGCGCCAACCGCTATCATGCGCGGCTTCCAGAACGTGGGGCCATAGCTCAGCTGGGAGAGCGCCTGCATGGCATGCAGGAGGTCGACGGTTCGATCCCGTCTGGCTCCACCAACCACTGGAAAGCTTCAATGATTTTGCACCACGTCCCCATCGTCTAGAGGCCTAGGACACCACCCTTTCACGGTGGACACGGGGGTTCGAATCCCCCTGGGGACGCCAGCAAGATCCAGCGAATCAGGTCACCTTCGGGTGGCCTTCTTCGTTTTCGGGTCAGGCGATCCTGAATTCGTGCGGGCAAGGCCGCAGTGTCGCCACGCCATGCCCCTGCTCGGCCAGGTACTCCAGCCACTTGCCGAGGAAGGTGTTCATCCGCAAGCGGTGGTCAAGGATGCGCTTGGGCGGCGGATACATGCCGATCACGTCTTGCCAGCGGCGCCCGGCATAGCAATGGGTTGCCTCGACCTGGCGGGCGTCGCGATACAGCCGCAGGCTCGCCGATGGATCGCGCAGGCCGGTCTGTGGATCGACCAGGCCATAACTCATCCGCAACTCGACCGTATAGGCATGGCGCTCGATCACTTCAAGCTGCAGGTCAAGACCATCGCCGATGCTGGAGATGTACGCGCCGCAGGCGAGGTCCGCCGGTTCGAACAGCCGCTGCATGCGCGCGTGGTTCTCCGCGTACAAGCCCATCAACCAGCCGAAGCGGCTGATGGGCGGTAGCGGAACACGACGGGCAAGCACGGCACTCATGGCCTGATCCTACACGCGCAATCGGGTTTGCGGCAGGATTGACGGATGCGGTTGCGACACCTAGCGTAATGAATTGCTCGAGCGTTGCTGTCGCGCGTTCCGACCCGAGCTAATCAGCAGCCAGCCGCTTGCCATCAAGGGTGAGCGTCGATGGCCGTTCGGTCACCTGCAATCGTTTCGCCACTGCCTCCGCCCCACGCATCACCCGCAGCATGTTGCCACCGGCGACCGCCGCGAGGTCCGAATCGCCCCAGCCACGACGCGCGAGTTCGATCAGCAGCGCGGGATACCTGTCGGCGCCATCCAGGCCTGTCGGCGTGCTCGAGATGCCGTCGAAGTCGGACCCGATCCCGACGCTTTCGATCCCCGCCACCTTGCGGATGTGCTCGAGGTGGTCGGCGACCATGGCCAGCGTTGCCACCGGCGCGGGATGGAGTTTCTCCCATTCGGCAAGCGCGGCCCTGGCGCGTTCCGGCTGGCCGATGTACAGGCCACCGTAGGGCGGCGCATTGAAGCGCGCCATTTCGGCCGCACGATCTGCATCCCAGCGCGCATTCGCCGCCGAGACGTAGCCGGGATAGAAATTCACCATCACGATGCCGTGGTTCTTCGCGACCAGGCGCAGCACGTCGTCGGGAACACCGCGCGGATGGTCGATCAATGCACGCGCATTCGAATGCGAAAACATCACCGGCGCCGCACTTGCTGCAATCGCTTGCCGCATCGCGTCAGGCGACACATGGCTGAGATCGACCAGCATGCCAAGGCGGTTCATCTCGCCGATCACTGCCTTGCCGAACGGGGTGATCCCATGGTGCTCGGGATCCTGGGTCGCGGAGTCCACCCACGCCGTATTGCGTGTGTGTGTCAGCGTCATGTAGCGCGCACCGAGCACGTACATCTGGCGCAGGGTGGCCATGGAATCATTGATCTGATGCCCGCCCTCAATGCCGATCAGCGAGGCGATGCGACCTTCGCGATGGATGCGTTCGATGTCGTCCGCGGTGTAGGCCATTTCGAAGGCCTCGGGATATTTCGCGACCATCGTGCGGACGATGTCGATCTCCTCGAGCGTCAACTGCACCGCCGCCGGGCCGGTGATCGATGCCGGGGTCCAGACCGACCAGAACTGGCCACCGACGCCACCTGTGCGCAGGCGCGGGATATCCGTCATCAGCGGTGTCTGGCCCTCTGCAGTCTCGCCTTTGGCTGCATGGTCAAGACGCAGGTCGACATCGCCACGCGCGCGCAACTCCCACGGCAGGTCGTTGTGGCCGTCGATCAACGGGGTCTCGGCCAGCACCTTGGCGACACGCGCCGCCAATGCGGCATCGTTGCCGGGTACCGGCGTCGCCGCCTGCGCCAGGCTGCTGCAGGCAATTACCGCGGAAATCAACCATGCCAATTTGCGACGTTGCATCAGTGCTCTCCAAAACGAAACGGGTTAATCCATTAGCGGGCCAGCCTGCGCCGGCGCAGCATGTGCATTGTTCAAGGCAACCGCATCGTACTCCGGCCACCCGCGTGGCCTAGTACATCTCGCGGCTGAGGCCCAGGTGTTCCAGCACGCGGCTCGAGATTTCCTCGATTGACGCATTGGTGGTACTCAACAACTCGATGCCTTCACGCCGCATCATCGCCTCGGCCTGCACCACTTCGCGCTTGCAGGTATCCAACTGCGAATAACGCGAGTTCGGCCGGCGCTCCTGACGGATCTGCTGCAACCTGATCGGGTCGATGGTCAGGCCGAACAGCTTCTGGCGATACGCGCGCAACTTTGCCGGCAGGCGCTCGGCTTCCAGGTCTTCTTCGGTCAACGGGTAATTTGCGGCGCGCACGCCATGTTGCAATGCCAGGTACACGCAGGTCGGGGTCTTGCCTGCGCGCGAAACGGCAACCAGGATCAGGTCGGCTTCCGCGTAATCGATGTTCATCCCGTCATCATGGGTCAACGCATAGTTCATCGCGTTGATGCGTCGATGATAGGCATCGAAATCGACGATCCCGTGCGCCTGCCCGACCCGCAACTGCCGGCTGGCACCAAGCTCCTCCTCCAGTGGTGCCATGAAGGGCGCAAACACGTCGAGCATCAGCGCGCCACTGTCCGCCAGCAAGGCGTTCAATTCGCTGTCCACGCCGGAATTGACCACGATCGGGCGGGTTCCCGCGGCATCGCCTGCCGCGCGGATCTTGCGCGCCGCTTCGCGCGCCTTGTCGGGTGTATCGACGAACGGCATTCGATCAGTCTTGAAGCGATGGCCGGCAAACTGGGTCAGCAGGCTGTGGCCAATGGTCTCGGCGGTAATGCCGGTGCCGTCGGAGACGTAGAACACTGGGCGCATGTCGGTCATCGTGAATTCGCAGTCAGTCTTGGCGGTAGCCGTTGTAAAATAGCGGTTTCGGCGCGGTTGCGTCGTCCTCCCCACACACGGAGCCTGCCTTGAGCGCCCCCGCCCTGATCAAGAACGTCCTGTGGCTGCAAGACCTGCGCATGTCCGACCTCGCCCAGGTCGGCGGCAAGAATTCCTCGCTTGGTGAAATGATCGGCCAGTTGTCCGGGCTCGGTGTGTCGGTGCCGGGGGGCTTCGCGACCACGGCTGACGCGTTCCAGGCCTTCATCGCCCACAACGACCTGCATGCGCGGATCTACGACAAGCTGGGCACGGTCGATGTCGAGGACGTGCCGGCATTGACCGCGGCAGGCGCGCTGATCCGCGGCTGGGTGATGGATGCCCCCCTGCAACCCGAGCTGGATGCCGACATCCGCAGCGCCTACGCGAAACTCTGCGCAGACCATGGCGGTGCGGCATCGGACGGAAACGATGTCGCCGTGGCGGTGCGCTCCTCGGCCACCGCCGAGGACCTGCCGGATGCCTAGCTTCGCCGGCCAGCAGGAGACCTACCTCAACGTCACCGGCGCCGACGACGTGGTGCGCAAGGTCAAGGAAGTGTTCGCCAGCCTCTACAACGACCGCGCGATCGCCTACCGCGTGCATCACGGCTTTGCCCACGAGGACGTGTTCCTGTCCGCCGGCGTGCAACTGATGGTGCGCTCGGAGTGCGGCGTCCTCCGGCGTGCTGTTCACCCTGGATACCGAATCCGGTTTCCGCGACGTGGTGTTCCTCACCGCCAGTTATGGCCTCGGCGAATTGGTCGTGCAGGGCGCGGTCAATCCGGACGAGTTCTACGTCTACAAGCCGACGCTGCAGGCCGGCAAGCCCGCGATCCTGCGCCGTTCGCTGGGCAGCAAGGAGTTGCGGATGGTCTATTCCGATGCCAGCCCGGCGAGCGCGTGCGCACCGAAGCCACCCCGGCCGAATTGCAGAAGCAATTCTCGATCAGCGATGCCGACGTGCAGGAACTGTCCAGGCAGGCGTTGGTCATCGAGAAGCACTACGGCCGCCCGATGGACATCGAATGGGGCAAGGACGGCGTCAGCGGCAAGCTCTTCATCCTGCAGGCGCGCCCGGAGACGGTGAAGTCGCGTGACCACGCCACCCAGATCGAGCGCTACAGCCTGGGCGAGCGCGGCGACGTGCTGGTCGAGGGTCGTGCCATCGGCCACAAGATCGGCAGTGGCATCGCCCGCGTGGTGCGCACGCTGGAGGACATGGCACGGGTGCAGCCCGGCGACGTGCTGGTGGCCGACATGACCGACCCGGACTGGGAACCGGTGATGAAGCGTTCCGCCGCCATCGTCACCAACCGCGGTGGTCGCACCTGCCACGCCGCGATCATCGCGCGCGAACTCGGCGTGCCCGCCGTGGTCGGCACCGGCGATGCGCTGGACCGGATCAAGGACGGCGACGAAATCACCGTCAGCTGCGCCGAAGGCGACACCGGTTTCATCTATGCGGGCGCCCTGCCCTTCGAGCGCATCACCACCGACCTCGGCAACATGCCGCCTGCGCCGCTGAAGATCATGATGAACGTGGGCAACCCGGACCGCGCCTTCGACTTCGGCATGCTGCCCAACGCCGGCATTGGCCTGGCACGACTGGAAATGATCATCGCCAGCCATATCGGCGTGCATCCGAATGCATTGCTGGAATACGACCTGCAGGACAGCGCCACGCGGGCGAAGATCGACGATCGCATCGCCGGCTATGCCGGACCGGTCGAGTTCTACGTGGACCGGCTGGCCGAGGGCATCGCCACGATCACCGCGTCGGTGGCACCGAAGCCGGTGATCGTGAGGTTGTCGGACTTCAAGTCCAACGAGTACGCCAACCTGATCGGCGGCGCGCGCTACGAGCCGCATGAAGAAAACCCGATGATCGGCTTCCGTGGCGCCAGCCGCTACGTCGATCCGGCCTTCCGCGACGCGTTCGCGCTGGAATGCCGCGCGGTCAAGCGCGTGCGCGAAGACATGGGCCTGGACAACCTGTGGGTGATGATCCCGTTCGTGCGCACACTCGATGAAGGCCGCAAGGTCATCGAAGTACTCGCCGAGAATGGCCTGGTCCGAGGCGAGAACGACCTCAAGATCATCATGATGTGCGAGCTGCCATCGAATGCGTTGATGGCCGACGAGTTCCTCGAGATCTTCGATGGCTTCTCGATCGGCTCCAACGACATGACCCAGCTGACCCTCGGCCTGGACCGTGATTCGGCCATCGTCGCGGACCTGTTCGACGAGCGCGACCCGGCGGTCAAGAAGTTGCTGGCGATGGCGATCAAGTCCGCGCGCGCCAAGGGCAAGTACATCGGCATCTGTGGCCAGGGCCCGAGCGACCACCCCGACCTGGCGCTGTGGCTGATGGAACAGGGCATCGACTCGGTCTCGCTCAATCCGGACACGGTCGTCGACACATGGCTGGCGCTGGCACGGTCGAAGGCCTGATGGCACCTGCCGGCAAGCCAGGCTTCGATTTCGATCCGCGCAGCTGGATGAGCGAAGGATTGGCCGACACGGCGATGAACCTTGCCGCTGGTTTGGCGATCGTGCTGATCGGCTGGTGGCTGGCACGCCGTGTGGTCAAGCTCGCGGATGCCGCGCTGGAGCGGATGGAGGCGGATGAAATCCTGCGCGGCTTCATGCGCAACGCCGTGTTCGCCGCGCTGATGGTGGTGGTGATCGTGGCGGCGCTGCAAAAGGTTGGCGTGCCGACGACCTCCCTGCTGGCCATGCTCGGCGCGGCGGGCCTGGCAATCGGCCTGGCGCTGAAGGATTCGCTGTCGAACATCGCGTCCGGCCTGATGCTGATCGTGCAGCGACCGTTCAAGGCAGGTGATGCCGTGCAGGTGGCCGGCGTGGAAGGCGTGGTGGAACAGGTGCGCATTTTCACCACCCGCATGCGCACCTACCAGAACGAATTGATCGTGCTGCCCAACAGCGAGATCACCACCAAGCCGATCCTCAACCTCACCTACAAGCCCTTGCGCCGCGCAGACATCGCCGTCGGCATTGGCTACGGCGAACGCGTGGATCGCGCCCGCGACGTGTTGCTGGCTGCGGCACATGCCAATCCGGCGGTACTGCGCAAGCCGGCCAGCGAAGTGCTGGTGACCGACCTCGGCGAGAGCAGCGTGAACCTGGTGCTGCGCGCCTGGATCAAGACCGACGATTACGTGCAGACCCGCAGTGAACTGACCGAAGCGGTGCATCGTGATTTCACCGATGCCGGCATCAGCATCCCCTACCCCCAGCGCGACGTGCATGTGTACCAGCACGCCGCCATTGAGGACGGGGCTGACCAAGGGGATGCCGAGGGCATCAACAAGGCCATCGCTGCCGCCAGCGACTGAGCCAGCTCATCATCAGCCTGTGCCTGGCGGCGAGTTGCCTCAGTTCGCAGGCAGTCCGGACAAAGTACCCATGAACTGCCGGTAGTGCCGCAGTTCCTCGATCGAATCGCGCACGTCGCTCAGCGCGGTATGCGCGGACTCCTTCTGGAAGCCGGCCATGGTCGCGGGCGCCCAGCGCCGGGCGAGTTCCTTGACGGTGCTCACATCCAGGTTGCGATAGTGGAAATGCGCTTCCAGCGCCGGCATCAGGCGGTGCATGAAGCGCCGGTCCTGGCAGATCGAGTTGCCGCACATCGGGGAGGCATTCGCCGGCACCCATTCGCGCAGGAATGCCAGCGTCTGCGCTTCGGCTTCGGCAAGCGGCACCCCCTGCTCCAGCACCCGCGCCCACAGGCCGGACTTGCCATGCTGGTTGCGGTTCCAGTCGTCCATCGCTTCCAGTGTCGCCAGCGGATGCGCAATGGCCAGCTCCGGGCCTTCCGCCAGCAGGTTCAACTGGCCATCGGTGACGATGGTGGCGATCTCAAGGATGCCATCGCGATCGGTATCAAGCCCGGTCATTTCGAGGTCGATCCAGACCAGGCGCTCGTTGGCGAGTTGTTCTGTCGCTCGTTGTCTGCTGCCATGAGGTCGCATGCCCGATGAGGTCAAGGCATGATACCGGCTCATCGCGCCAGGAGCTTCGACCTCGAACTCGACCAGGAGATCCTGCGGCGACGGGGCTAAGCCGCCGGCTTGCCTCGTTTGTGCCTGAAATATGCCGTCAACTTCGCGCCCGCTTCCTCACCCAACACACCGCCAAGCACGTCGACGCGATGGTTGTGGCGCGGATCGGCGAGCAGGTCGAACACGCTGCCGGCCGCGCCGGTCTTCGGATCGAATGCACCGAACACCACCCGTGCGATGCGAGCGTGCACGGCGGCCATCGCGCACATCGCGCACGGCTCCAACGTCACGTACAACGTGCAGCCAACCAGCCGGTGGTTGCCGAGTGCCTGCCCCGCCCTGCGCATCGCCACGATCTCGGCGTGTGCGCTGGGGTCATGGTCAGCGATATTGCGGTTCCAGCCCTTGCCGACGACGATCCCGTCCGGGTCGATGACGATCGCGCCTACCGGGATTTCGTTGTCATCGCGCTGGGCGCGTTCGGCGAGTGCCAGCGCCTCACGCATCCAGTGTTCGTCTGTCAGCGCCGTTTGATTCGTATTGGTCATGCTGTTTCCAAGAGCCTTGGCGAAATGCCATCGTGGCAGCGAGGCCAGTCGCATCCGGCGCCCGTGGGTGGAGTATGAAGCTGCTCAGTCCAGGTGTTTTGAAACCAAGGCGTGGCCCACGGCTGCAAATCCTGGCTCGGGCAATGCTGCTACCGGCAGATGTCGCTTGCTTAACGCCAATAATCTGTTATTCCGGGCATATGGATAGAGAGCGCCAGATCGCCGCCGCCCCGTGCCGCGCGGCATGACCGATTTTTTCAGATGGCTGAATGACCAGTTGCTGCGCATGCAGTGGCTGTCCGACCTCGTGAAAATCCTGGTGCGCGATGTCTTTGGCCTTGATGTCACCGGCCGGGTCGGCGCCAGCATCCATTTCTTCATCTATGACGCGGTCAAGATCTTCATCCTGCTCTCGGTGCTGATTTTCGCCATCTCATGGGTACAAAGCCATTTTCCGCCCGAACGAACCCGCCGGATCCTGGGGGAGCGCAAAGGCATGGGTGCCAACATCATGGCAGCGCTGCTGGGCACCATCACGCCCTTCTGTTCGTGCTCGTCGATCCCACTGTTCATCGGCTTCACCGGTGCAGGCTTGCCCATCGGCGTCACCTTCTCTTTCCTCATCTCGTCGCCGCTCGTCGATCTGGCATCAGTCATCCTGTTGGCCAGCATCTTCAACTGGTCGATCGCGCTGGCCTATGTGCTCGTGGGACTGGTGCTTGCGGTCGTCGGCGGCACGCTGATCAGCCGCGCGAAGATGGAGCGCCATATCGAAGCTTTTGTCTTTCAAACTCCGGTATTCGCTGGCGATGGCGGAACCCTGTCGCGCCGCGAGCGCTTTGACTTCTCCCGCGACCAGGTCATCGAGATCTTCCGGAAAGTCTGGCTTTATGTGCTGATCGGTGTCGGCATCGGTGCCGCCATCCACAACTGGATTCCGGAGCGTGTGATCACCGGCCTGCTCGGTCAGGACAATTGGTGGTCGGTGCTGGCGGCCACCGTGATCGGCATTCCCATGTACGCCGACATCTTCGGAACGCTGCCGATCGCCGAGGCGCTGGTCGCCAAGGGTGTCGGGCTGGGGACGGCACTGGCATTGATGATGGCGGTAACCGCCCTGTCCTTGCCCTCGATGATCATGTTGAAGAACGTCGTCAAACTGCCGCTGTTGATGCTGTTTGCGGGCATCGTAGCGGCCGGCATCATCCTCATCGGCTATCTGTTCAACGCCTTTGGCTACCTGCTCACCTGAAAAGGAGACATTTCATGATCATCAAGATCCTCGGCTCGGGCTGCAGGAAATGCATCACGCTTGGCGAAAACGCAAAGGCAGCCGCAGAGGCTGCAGGCCGCGATGCGGAGATCGTCAAGGTGACCGACTACGCCGAAATCGCCCGCTATGGCGTGATGTCCACGCCCGGCCTGGTCATCGACGAAAAGGTCGTGTCGACCGGCAAGGTGCTGGGCAGTAGCGAGATCCAGGCACTGTTCACGTCACCGGTGTGAACCGCGTGCAGCCACGGAACCGATCACGTGGCTACCGTGCCATCTCTTTTGCGCTGCTTTGGGGCATTGCTTGATCAGGGCATTGCTTGATGAGGGCATTGCTTGAGAGCCTTGCTTGAGGGCCTTGCTTGAGGGCCTTGCTTGAGGGCCTTGCTTGAGGGCCTTGCTGCCCTCCATGGCGCAACATCGCTGCCTTCGGAATGCCCGGCCCGGCCATCCATGGCCGGTCAATGAGCCGTCTGCGCGCCATGGCGCGCAAACCACCGGCTCATTCCCACTCGATCGTCGCTGGCGGCTTGCCTGAAATATCATAAACAACGCGAGATACACCACGTATCTCATTGATAATTCTGTTCGAAACCGTACCAAGGAAGTCGTACGGCAGGTGCGCCCAGTGCGCGGTCATGAAGTCGATGGTCTCCACCGCACGCAGCGCGATCACCCATTCGTAGGCACGCGCGTCGCCGACCACGCCCACCGACTTGACCGGCAGGAACACCGCGAACGCCTGGCTGGTCTTGTCGTACAGGTCGGCCTTGCGCAGTTCCTCGATGAAGATCGCATCGGCACGCGCCAGCAGCTCGGCGTACTCGCGCTTGACCTCGCCGAGGATGCGCACGCCCAGGCCCGGGCCGGGGAACGGATGGCGGTAGACCATTTCGCGCGGCAGGCCGAGTTCGACGCCGAGCCGGCGCACCTCGTCCTTGAACAGTTCGCGCAGCGGCTCGACCAGGCCCAGCTTCATGTCCGCGGGCAGGCCACCGACATTGTGGTGGCTCTTGATCACGTGCGCCTTGCCGGTCTTGCTGCCGGCCGACTCGATCACGTCCGGGTAGATCGTGCCCTGCGCCAGCCACTTGCGCATTCGCCAGCTTTGAGCGACTCTTCGTCGAAGATGTCGATGAACAGGCCGCCGATGATCTTGCGCTTGGCTTCCGGATCAGCTGACGCCCCGCAGCTTGTCGAAATAGCGATCCGCGGCATTCACGCGGATCACCTTGATGCCCATGCCGCCGCTCGCGGCCTCGCTGGCGAACATCGCCATCACCTGGTCGCCTTCCTGCCAGCGCAGCAGGCCGGTGTCGACGAACACGCAGGTCAGCTGGTCGCCGATCGCCCGATGCAGCAGCGCGGCCACCACCGAGGAATCGACGCCGCCGGACAGGCCGAGGATCACGTCGTCGGCGCCCACCAGCTCGCGCACGCGCGCGACCTGGTCCTCGATGATGTGGGCCGCGGTCCACAGCGTGGCGCAGCCGCAGATGTCGACCACGAACCGGCGCAGCAAGGCCTGGCCCTGCTTGGTGTGGGTGACTTCCGGATGGAACTGCACGCCGTACCAGCGGCGCGCATCATTCGCGAAGGCCGCGACCGGGATGCGCTCGGTCTTCGCGGTGACCACGAAGCCTTCGGGCGCGACCGACACATGGTCGCCATGACTCATCCACACATCCAGTCGCGGCGGCGATCCGGGATGGTCCTCGAGTCCATCGAACAGGCGATCCTGCGCGACCAGCGACGACTTCGGCATGACCGAATTCGCGCTGGTCGGCGGCTTCGGTCTGACCACCCAGCTGCTTGGCCATGGTCTGCATGCCATAGCAGATGCCCAGGATCGGCAGGCCCGCGTCGAACACCTGCTGCGGCGCCGCCGGGCAACCGGCCTCGGTCGTCGATTCCGGCCCACCCGACAGGATGATGCCCCTGGCGCCGAACGCCGCGATCTCCGCCGGGTCATGGTCCCAGGCCCAGATTTCGCAATACACGCCGATCTCGCGGATGCGACGCGCGATCAGCTGCGTGTACTGCGCGCCGAAGTCGAGGATCAGGATGCGGTCAGAATGAATGTCGCTATCGGTATCGGTCATCGGGGTGTCACTCATCGAATCCTCGAAAACGCCTTCTTGAAACGAAGAAGGGAAACTCGCGCCTCCCTTCCGTGGACTGCCTCAGGACGCCCGGTAGTTCGGCGGTTCCTTGGTGATCTGCACGTCATGCACGTGGCTCTCGCGCTGGCCGGCGCCGCTCACCTTCACGAAGCTCGGCTTGACCCGCATCTCTTCGATGGTCGCGCAGCCGACGTAGCCCATCGTCGCGCGCAGGCCACCGGCAAGCTGGTGGACGACGCCGCTGAGCGGCCCGCGATACGGCACCCGACCCTCGATGCCTTCCGGCACCAGCTTGTCGGCATCGGCAGAGTCCTGGAAATAGCGGTCCTTGGACCCCTTCTCCATCGCGCCCAGCGAGCCCATGCCGCGGTAGCTCTTGTAGCTACGGCCCTGGAACAGTTCGGTCTCGCCCGGGCTTTCCTCGGTGCCGGCGAACAGGCCGCCGATCATCACGCTGGACGCACCGGCCACCAGTGCCTTGCCGATGTCGCCGGAATAGCGGATGCCGCCGTCGGCGATCAGCGGGATGCGGTCCTGCAGCGCCTCGGCCACCATCGACACCGCGGTGATCTGCGGCACGCCGACGCCGGCAACGATCCGCGTGGTGCAGATCGAGCCGGGACCCACGCCCACCTTGACCGCGTCCGCGCCGGCATCCATCAGCGCCAGTGCGGCGTCGCCGGTGACGATGTTGCCGCCGACCACCTGCAGCGCCGGGAAACGCTGCTTGGTCCAGGCCACGCGATCGATCACGCCCTGCGAATGGCCGTGCGCGGTATCGATGATGACCACGTCGACGCCTGCGGCCACCAGCGCTTCGATGCGTTGTTCGGTATCACCGCCAACACCGACCGCGGCGCCGACCAGCAGGCGTTCGCGGCTGTCATAGGCGGCGTTCGGGATTGTCGGATTTCTTCTGGATGTCCTTGACCGTGATCAGCCCGCGCGAGCGCGAAGTCCTCGTTGACCACGAGGACTTTTTCGATGCGGTAACGGTGCAGCAGGTCGAGCACTTCCTCGTCGCTGGCGCCCTCGCGCACCGTGACCAGCTTGTCCTTCTTGGTCATGATGTGGCGGACCGGATCATCGAGCTTCTTCTCGAAGCGCATGTCGCGGCCGGTGACCAGGCCGACGAGATGCCCGCCTTCATCCACCACCGGCACACCGGAAATGTTGCGCGCACGGGTCAGCCGCAGGACTTCGCCGATGGTCGTTTCCGGGCCGACGGTGAACGGTTCGCGGATCACGCCGGCTTCGAAGTTCTTGACCCGCGCCACTTCCGCGGCCTGGCCTTCGACCGACATGTTCTTGTGCAGGATGGTGATGCCGCCGAGCTGCGCCATGGCAATCGCCAGGCGCGCCTCGCTGACGGTGTCCATCGCTGCGGAAACGAACGGCAGGCGGATGTCGAGGCCGCGTGTCAGGCGGGTCCCGAGCGAGACGTCCTTGGGCAGGACCGTGGAATGCGCGGGAACGAGGGAAACATCGTCGTAGGTCAGTGCTTCAGCCTGGATACGGAGCATGGCCGGTCCGGTGGAGGTGAAGCGCGCCATTGTACCGGGTTTGCGGGGCGAGCCGCACGCTTGACGCCACCGGCAGCGAGCGTGGCGGGCATTCGCGCAGCGGGATTTCGAGCCGCGCCGCGAATGCCCGCCACGCTCGCCGCCATGCGATGGCCAGGGTCAGGCCGAATCCGCCAGCTCCGCCGCTTCCAGGGTGTTCTGCATCAGGGTGGCCACGGTCATCGGCCCGACCCCGCCAGGCACCGGCGTGATCCAGCTGGCGCGCCTTGCGGCTTCCTCGAAACCCACATCGCCCACCAGGCGACCATCGTCCAGGCGGTTGATGCCGACATCGATCACCACAGCACCCGGTTTGATCCAGTCACCGGGGATCAAACCGGGCCGGCCGACCGCGACCACCACGATATCGGCCTCGCCCACATGCCTGCGCAGCACGTCCGCCGGGGTGAACTTGTGGCAACTGGTCACCGTGCAGCCGGCGATCAACAGCTCCAGTGCCATGGGACGGCCAACATGGTTGGAGACGCCGACAATCGTCGCGCTCTGGCCGCGGACCGGGCGATCGGTATAGGCCAGCAAGGTGGTGATGCCTCGCGGCGTGCACGGACGCAGGCCGAACTGGCGCAAGGCCAGATGCCCCACGTTTTCCGGATGGAAGCCATCGACATCCTTGCGCGGATCGATGCGGTGGATCAGGCGGCTGGCGTCGGCGATCCCCGGCAAGGGCAATTGGACGAGGATGCCGTGGACGCGCGGGATCCGCGTTGAGCTTGTCGATCAAGGCAAGCAGATCGGCCTCGCTGGTACCCGAAGGAAGGTCGAAATCGATTGCCTCGATGCCGACTTTCGCCGCCGCCCGGCGCTTGTTGCGCACGTAGGACTGCGAAGCAGGATCCCGCCCCACCAGCACCACGGCGAGTCCCGGGCGTGGCTTGCCGGCCGCCAGGCGGGCATCGACCTGGGCCTTGAGGCCACCCAGGAGGTCGTCGGCGATGCGCTTGCCATCGAGGATGCGCGCGGGTGGCGGGGTATCTGCGGTCATTCGTGGGTGATGCGCCATGTTCGGGGCATGCATTATCGCCCAGCGAGTGCATGAAAGCCGCTCTCGCCACCCGGACTACCGCGGTTGCCTGCCCGCCCGCCTGGCGCCGCGACGCGGCCGCGATGCCGGGCATGATCACCACCCGCGACGATGCCCGGGAAGCGGTGTACGGTAGGCACTTCAGCCAATTCAAGGCGCGGCAGCAGGCTGAAGCCGCGCCCGAACGTCTGGCCGCATTGGATGCGGCCAGACGTTGCTACAGAGACAGCCATTCGGCCGGCATCGCACGCAGCACCAGCCAATTCCACGTCAACACCGGGGGCACAAGCATCATGATGACGATCCAGGGCATCTGTCCGAAATGCGGCAAGCGGGTCTTGCACGTCAATGTCGAAACCGTGGTCGGCATGGTGGCTGGTGCCAGCAAGTCACGTTGCATCACCCACAGCTGCATCCATTGCAACGTGGTGCTGGGCGTGCAGATCGACCACCGGGCCAAGCCACGGCCGAAGCGCAAGCCGGTCGCAAAGGACTGACCCGATCAGTCGGCGTCCTGCGCCGGCACGGCAGTCGCGTCCTGCGCGTCCTCCACCGGGCAGCGCGGGATTTCGGGCACGGCGCCCAGCACGCAACGTACGCAGCACACTGGCTGCGCCGAGTGCGCGCGAGGTGGCGGCAGCATCCTGGCGGGCGGCATCAATGCGAGCTGCGCCTGCGGTTTCAGCTTCAGCAATACTGCCCAATCCTGGCGATTGAAGTTGCAGGCGGCAGGCGCATCCGGCGAACACGGCACCTCGCCTTGCGACCGCATCGGCAGGTTCCAGAAGCGACCCGCCGCATTGAGGTGGAGCACGCGCATGGTGACCGCTTGCTGCACGTTGCCGCCCACCAGGTAGGCCCTGCTGTCGCCGCCCGGGTTGGCGGCGACCACGATGTCGCAATGCATCTTCAGGCCTTTCGCGCCAGCGTCGATCGCCTCGGCGAGGCCGGCATGGCCATACACCCGGCTGGTGCGCACGTAGCAGAGCATGTCACCTGCGACCGGCACCGTGGCCTGCGGATCCAGGAACAGATACGGGCTGCCCTGCGGGTTGCTGCGCGCGGCCCGCACATAATCGAAATGGCTGGGCGAGGACTGGAAACCCGGCACCCCTGCGCGCTGCATCGTCCAAGAGATGAACGCGGCCGACCACGGCTGGTCGACCACAAATCCCCGGCATGCCTGCACCGGAAAACCGCCCGCCGCGCCCGCGAACGCGCACTCGCTTGCCCCCGGGTAACCGCCCATCTGCCGCAGCAGGCTGGCATCGCGCCAGTACGCCGCCACCCGCAACCAGGCGGGGCCTGCACCGCTCTGCAAGTCGCGGCTCTCCGCCTCGACCACGGTGCTGCTGGCGAGGCGACCCTCGCTGTCGATGAACGGACGATACCAGTCCATGTGCTCGTCGCAGGCGACCGCTGCAATGCGGGTCGCGATGTCAGGGTCTGCCTGTCGACTGCGCAGCACGGGACACTGGTCCGACGCGAGCGCACTTCCGGCCAGGCCCAGGAGCAGCAGGCCAACGACGAATTTCACGTACATCCGGTTCTCCGCATTTCGGATTGGCATCGATCAGCGGCCCGCGCAGAACGCCGCGTAGTCCACATACCCGGGGAATGCGCATTCCGGCGCGCAAACCGGACACGCAGGATCGGCTGCCAGGCGGGTTTCGCGGAAGCGCATGGCCAGCGCATCGAACTGCAGCAGGCGCCCGCGCAAGGACTCACCGATGCCCAGCACCAGCTTGACCGCCTCGGTGGCCTGCAACAGGCCGATCACGCCCGGCAACACACCCAACACCCCGACGTCCGAACAGTTCGGCGCGGCTTCGGGCGGCGGCGGCTCCGGGAACAGGCAGCGATAGCACGGTGCCATGCCGCGGTTGCGACCCGCATCGAACACGCTCACCTGCCCTTCGAACCGATGCACCGCGCCATACACCAATGGCTTGCCGAGTTTCACGCAGGCGTCGTTGAGCAGGTACCTGGCGGGGAAATTGTCGGCGCCGTCGATCACCACGTCGACGCCGTCGAGGATCCGCTCGACGTTGGCAGCCGTGATGCGTTCGTTGACGGGTTCGATCACGCTGCGCGGGTTGAGTGCAGACAGCGCAATCGCCGCGGAGTCCACTTTCGGCATGCCGATGCGTGCATCGGTGTGCAGGATCTGCCGCTGCAGGTTGCTGCGGTCCACCACGTCGTCATCGACGATGCGCAGGTGGCCGACACCCGCCGCCGCGAGGTAGTACGCCGCCGGCGAACCAAGCCCGCCCGCGCCGACCAGCAGGACGCGCGCCGCCTGCAGGCGTTTCTGGCCATCCAGGCCAACCTCCGGCAGGCGCAAATGGCGCGAATAGCGTTCACTGAAATCCGCGTCGATGTCTGCCCGTTGCATCGGCAATCCCGCCGCGCCCCAGGCCTCGGTGCCACCGATTACCGACGCGACGTTGCGATAGCCGCGCGCCTTCAGCACCAGCGCACACTGCTGCGAACGCTGGCCGCTCTGGCAGAGCAGGAGGATCTCGGCATCGAGGTCGGGCAACAGCTTGCCCGGACTGGATTCGAGTACGGCGCGCTCGACGCCCTGCGCACCATCGGCCATGCCCAGCGCGCGTTCGTGGTCGCCGCGCACATCGACCAGCAGCGCACCTGCACGCATGCAGGCAAGGGCTTGGTCTGGCGTCAGCTGTCGGATCGGCATGCGCTGATTATCGCGCAGTCCACCTGCACACTGCCCACGCGCGGATCAGCGGGCAACGCCACATCAGGCATCGTCGATGCCGGCTGCCTGCAGGTCCGCGGGGGTGTTGAGGTTGCCGAAGCGCAAACCGCCGAAGCGGACGCGCGGCAAATCGAGCCGTAGCTGCATGGCCTGGATCGCATGCTCGCCTGCAGCCAATGCGGCTTCGATGGCCCGGCGCAGGGATTCGACGCGATACAGCGCGACCAGCGGTTGCAGGCCATCGTCATCCTCGGCGACCGCGCCGGCATCGCCTGCCATGGCAAGCGTGCGCAAGAGGCATTCGTTGGTGCCGATGACATCGACCGGCAGGGTCAGCAGCCATGGCGTGGTGCTGGCACCGGCCAGGGCCTGCAGTCCGGCGATGGGCCCGATGCCCGGCACCTGGTCGGCGACCACGGTCAAGCCCTGCTCCGCATAGCGTTCCAGGTTGGCATTGGCGCTGACCAGCACCGCGCCACACTCCGGCTCGAAGCGCCTTGAAAGCCGGATCACCTGGGGAATGCCTGCACGCTGCAGCCAGGCCTTGTCACGCCCGCCCAAGCGGCTGGCCCGGCCACCCGCAAGGATGCCCAAGGTGACCTGCGCTCGATCCAATGCCTGTTTCATTCCGGGCGGTTACCGCTGCACGCGCCGCAGGATTACTTGTTGCGTTTGACGTGACGAATCAGGCGCTGCTTCTTGGCAACCTGGCTCGGGGTCAGCACGTTTTTCTTGTCCTTGTAAGGGTTTTCACCCTCGCGGAACAGGAAGCGGATCGGCGTGCCGACCAGCTTGAAACGCTTGCGGAAGAAGTTTTCCAGATAGCGTTTGTAGGTCGGAGACAGGGTTTTCAGGCGCGAGCCGTGGACGATGAAGGTCGGCGGGCTTTCGGCGCCCGGATGCGCAAAACGCATCTTCGCGACGTGGCCGCGCACCACCGGCGGCGGATTGGCGGCATAGGCGGCCTCCACTGCCCGGGTCACGTCCGCCGTGCTGAACACATGGGTCGCCGAGGCATGCGCGCGATGGATGGCGCGGAACAACTCGCGCAGGCCGGAGCCATGCAAGGCGGAAATCCGCACGTTCTCCGCCCATTCGACGAAGCTGAGCTTGCGCGACACCAGGGTCTCGGCCTGCTGGCGTTCGTAATCGGTGCGGCCATCCCATTTGTTGACCGCGATGACCAGCGCACGCCCGGCGTCAAGGATTGCGCCCAGCACGGTTGCGTCCTGGTCGGTGACGCCCTCGGTTGCATCCAGCATCAGCACCGCGACCTGGCACTGCTCGATCGCCTGCAGGGTCTTGACCACCGAGAACTTCTCGACCGCCTCCTCGACCCTGGCCCGGCGGCGCAGGCCGGCGGTGTCGATCAGGCGATACTTGCGGCCATCGCGCTCCAGGTCCACCGCGATCGAATCACGCGTGGTGCCCGGCACTTCCGAGGCGATCATCCGCTCCTCGCCGAGGATGCGATTGACCAGGGTGGACTTGCCGACGTTCGGACGCCCGACGAAGGCGATGCGGATGCGGGTGGGATCGTCGTCGAGGGTTTCGGTCGTGCCCTGCGCGGGCAGTTCGGTCGCAACCCGTTCCAGCAACTCATCGATGCCGGTGCGATGCGCGGACGACACCGGCAGGGCATCGCCAAAGCCATAGCGCGCGAATTCCGACAGTGCCGACTGCAAGTCAATGCCGTCACTCTTGTTGACCACCAGCAGGGTCGGCTTGGACAACTTGCGCAGCCAGCGCAGGATATCGTCGTCCAGCGACGAACTGCCCTCGCGGCCATCGACGATGAACATGATCAGGTCGGCTTCTTCGGCTGCGGCGCGCGACTGGCGCGCGGTCGCGCCGGCAAGGCCCTCGTCCTCGCCGGCAATGCCGCCGGTATCGACCAGGACGAACGGTCGGTCTTGCAACAGGCGACAGACGCCGTAGTTGCGGTCGCGGGTCACGCCAGGCTCGTTGTGCACCAGCGCATCACGGCTGCGCGTCAGCGCATTGAACAGCGTGGACTTGCCGACGTTGGGACGCCCGACGAGGGCGACGAGGGGAAGCATGGATCAACCTTTGCGCGCGCGGCGCCTGATTCTCGATTCTTGACGCTGGGTCTTGTCGCGGATACTTGAAACACAACGGCCCCGGCAGACTAGCCGGGGCCGCGGATGTACGCCAGCCAAAGGCCGGGCAAACACTTATTGAAGTGCGAACGCCGCCAGCTGACCGGCTTCGGTCTGCACCACCAGGATGCCATCGACGACCACCGGTTGCCCGCTGATCGCACCACCCAACTTGGCGCGCGCGGCGAATGCACCGTCACTGAGCTGCAGCCAGTGAAGGTTGCCTTCGAAATCGCCCACAACCGCGTAGTCACCTTGCACCGCCGGCGCGCTGGCCTTGCGATAGGACAGGCCATCCTGCTGCCAGAGACTGCCGCCGGTGTTGCGATCCAGTCCCCAGACATGCCCCGCGGGATCGGTCACGACCACCGCCGAATTACTCAGGCCAAGTCCACGCGCACCGCCGTTTTCCCGGTCCCACATCAACTGGCCACTCGGCCCGTCGATGGCGACCGTATGGTTCTTGTAGCTGGTGGCGTACAGGGTCGTGTTGTCGAGGATCGCCGGACCATCGACATCGGCCATGCGCTCCAGCTCGCTGCGGCCATCGGGCTCTGCCACAGGCGTGGTCCATGCCGACATTGCCATCGCTCATCGAAATGGCAGTCAATGTGCCATTGTCGTTGCCGACGAACAGGATACCGGGGCCCAGGGTGATCCCACCGCTGCCGCGCACGGTCAATGCAGGCATGTCGGCGACTGTAGAACCAGCGGCGTTCACCGGTGCCCTCGTCCAGCGCCGTCAAGCGGCCGTCATTGGAGTGCACGAAGACCATTCCGCCGCCAATCGCCGGTGCGACCAGGACCTCGTTGGGCACCTTGGAAATCCACTTCTCGGCACCGGTGGCAGCGTCAAGTGCAATCACGTCACCCTCGAGGCTACCGACCACCACCAAGCCGTTGGCGGCACCGGGGCCACCGGTCAACGGCAGCTTGGTCGCATAGTGCCAAAGCGGCTGGCCGGTCTTCAGGTCGAAGGCGGAGACGCCACCTTCGAATGCCAGCGCATAGACATGCCCATCGACGATGGCAGGCCGCAGGCCGATGCCCAGATGCTTGCCACTCTTGCCCAGCGACGCGGACCACAACTTGCTGACCGTCGCGGTCGGGCTGATCTGGACCAGCGGCTTGGGATCTTCCGACTTGTCCTTGCCGCGTCCATCGAACAGGTTCTTGACCGTTGTGCAGCCGGACAGCAGCGCCAATGACAGCATTGCGGCGGTGATGTTGAAAAAGGTATTGCGTGGCATGACCCGGGTCATCAGGTGTTGTCCTCGGTGTGCGGCGGCGTGCCGCCAGCTTCGATCAGCTTCAACCGCAACAGGCGATGCTGCGGATCGCCCACGTCAACCAGTGCCAGCGCCTTCAGGTAGGCCTGCTGCGCCTTGGCGCGATCGCCCAACAGCATTTGTGCATCGCCTCGCACGTCAAGCATCGCGGGGTTGCGGTCGTCGTCCAGCAGGGCGAGCGCTTCCTTGCCCTTGTTGGCGCCGACCAGCAACCGGGCCAGGCGCTGGCGAACGATGGCGCGCATGTCCGGGTCCAGGTCGTGCAGGTTGCGCAGGGTCGCGATGGCGTCGTCGGGCCTGCCTGCATCCACTTGCGACTTCGCCAATTGCATGGCCGCCAATGCACCCAGGGTCGGATTTGCCTTGCTGATCCCATCGATCGTGGCGCGGGCCTTGTCGGTCGCTGGCGGGTTGCCGTTCTCGAACCCCACCACTGCCTCGGCGTAGCGGCCACTGACCGCCATCCGGCCTTGCTGCTGCTGGCCCTGCCACCACTGCCATCCGGCAATCGCGCCAAGCCCCAGTGCAATGCCGCCTATCAGGCCAATGGCATTGTGGCGTACCCAGTTGCGGACTTGTTCGCTTTGTTCGTGCTCGTTGAGCGGGTCATCAATCGCCATGCTGTCTCTTGCCCACGTTCGATACGCAGGTCGCTGTTGTTGTGGGAAGGTGGTACCCGCTCGCGTGGATCAGTCGACCACGACCAGCGAACCATCGGAGGATACCGTAAAGCGGGCCACGTTCGTTCGGGTGAACGGCGCCAGATCGACCTGCTTCCCGTTGTTCTGGACATCCACCGCTGATGCATTGCCAATGGTCAGGTGGGCCAGCTGAGCCGAGGCAAAACGGCGTTCGCTACCGGATGGCAGCAAGCCCTTTTCGAGGCTGCTCCCATCGGCCGCAACGGCCTCAAGCCAGGTTTCGGCTGTCGTGCGAATGACGATGCCTGCCGCTACCACTTCAACCGGAGCATTGGTCGCCGGCCCCATCGAGGCGATGACGGTGCGACGCGCGACGGGCACCGGCCGCACGCTCACGTCCTTGTTGCTGGGCGGGATATCCAGCGGCGCCGCATCGGTCGCAGCACCGGAAAGGTGCTGACTGGTCGCCACCCAGGCAGGTACGGCCAGCGAGAGGGTCAATACGATATAGACCAGCCGGCGGCCGATCTGCTCCGCCCACCACTGCGCCCGCGGTGTATGGGTGCGGCTTACCAGATGGGACGGTTCCACCGGGCCAATGTCGATCGCTGCCATCATCGGCGCCGTGGTCAACCCGACCAGCCGGGAGTAACTGCGGACCTGGCCGCGCACGAATACCGGGGCACCCAGGCGCGACCAGTCTTCGGCCTCAAGCGAACGCACCACCCGTGCCGGCATATGCAGGCGCGCCGCGACATCATCGATGCTCATGCCTGCAGCTTCACGCGCATGTTTCAGCCGCTCGCCGCAGCCAGCCATTGCCTGATGGGTCGGGTCCGGAAAAGTGGTCATTGCGTCGGGGAAGCAATCGGCGCGCCGGGGGAGAGCGCCTGCAAGCGTAGAAGATAACGCTGTGCGGCCTCGTTGTCGCCCAGTTTCTGCTCGATTTGCACAGCCAGCTGCAATGCGCCGGCATCCTGGGGGGCGACCGCGAGCCAACGCTGCACGAACGCTCTGGCCTCCAGGTAGTGGCCACGGCCAAATTGGAGGCCGGCCAGACCCGACAGTGCGGTCGTCGTTTCGGGGTCCAGTGCCAGCGCCTGCCGCCAGTTCGCCTCGGCAAGCACCGGCTGGCCCGCCTGCTGGCCACAGGTGCCGGCGTTGGCCAGCGCGGTGACCGGGGTCGGATAAGCCGGGTCGAGCAAGGCCTTGTCGAACCAGGCCAGTGATTCCTGTGCACGGCCATTGCTGCAAAGCCAGATGCCGTAATTGTTGGCGTATGCGCCATTGGCCGGTGCGATCTCCAGGGCTCTCTGGAAATGCACCCCTGCATCCGCACCCTTTCCGCCCGTGCTGGCAATCAACCCAAGCAAGGTATGCGCATCGCCCGACGCCGGATCAGCCTGCAGCACTTGCTGGGCCCTGACCTTGGCCTCGTCGAATTGACCGGCCGCATACAGCGTGCTGGCTGCCGCAAGCAATTGCTCGGGCGGCTTCGGTACGGCCTTTTTTGCTTTGCCGCTGACATCGTAGGTCGGAGCGACCTGGGTGAACTTGCCACGGTCAGCGCTGGGGCGGACGATGGTGAGACGTTCAAGTTGACGGCAGCCCGCGCTTGCGAGCACGCCCCCCGCCAGCAGCAGGGCCAATGCAACGCGAGGCCACGACCGCTCAAGCCACATCGGAAACACCCGATGCAAGGAGATGCTTGCGATGCTCGGCCGAACGCCGGGTGCGATCCATCACCTGCCCCTTCAGCTGGCCACAGGCGGCATCGATGTCGTCCCCGCGGGTGCGCCGGACCGGGGCAATCATGCCGGCGCTGTTGAGCTGCTTCTGGAAGGCGCGAATGGCCTCGTCGGTCGGACGCGCGAAGCGCGTGCCTGGATAGGGGTTGAACGGAATCAGATTGACCTTGGCCGCGTCCTTCATCTGCACGCGGCGATCAAACTCACGCATCAGCTTGACCAGGCCTAGCGCCTGCTCGGGCTGGTCGTTGACATCCTTCATCAAGGTGTATTCGAAGGTCACCGAACTGCCACGCTTGCGCTGCGCATAGCGCACGCAGGCATCCATCAGCACGGCGATCGGGTATTTCTTGTTGAGCGGGACCAGGCTGGTGCGCAGCTCATCGGTCGGTGCATGCAACGACACCGCCAGCGACACATCGCTCTCTTCGCCCAGCCGGTCGATCATCGGCACGACGCCCGCGGTGGACAGCGTCACCCGCTTGTTGGCCAGGCCGTAGCCGAGGTCGTCGCGCATGATGCTCATCGCGCGCACCACGTTGTCGAAATTCATGAGCGGCTCGCCCATGCCCATCATCACCACGTTGGTGAGCTTGCGCTGCAGATGCGGCACGTTGCCCAGGTGGCGCGCGGCGACCCACACCTGGCCGATGATTTCGGCGGTGGTCAGGTTGCGATTGAAGCCTTGTGTCGCGGTCGAACAGAACTGGCAGTTCAGCGCGCAGCCGACTTGCGAGGACACGCACAGGGTGCCGCGCCCCTTGTCGGGGATGAACACCGCCTCGATGGCGTTCTTCGGATCCATGCCGAGCAACCATTTATGGGTGCCGTCCTCGGATGCCTTGTCGAAGATGACCTGCGGCGCGTGGACCACGGCGCGCTCCTCGAGCTTGGCGCGCAGCACCTTGCCGAGGTCGGTCATGTCCGCGAAATCGGTGACGTAGCGATGATGGATCCACTTCATCACCTGGTGCGCACGGAATTTCTTTTCGCCGAGATCCTCTTCGAAGAATCGCTCGAGCGAGGCTCGGTCGAAGTCGAAGATATTGGTGCGCGTATCACCCGCGCCGCGCCAGGCGGTGTCGGCCGCCTGCGCGGGTGCGCCCACGGCAGCGCCATCGCCAGGCTGGGGTTCGCCCAGCAGGGTGATGTCGATGACCGGGGCGCGGGTGTCGCTCATGAATTCAAGCTCAACGCGTGTACACGTCGGTGGACGGGAAGAAATAGGCGATCTCGTTCGCCGCGTTCTCCAGCGAATCAGATCCGTGCACCGCGTTGGCGTCGATGCTGTCGGCAAAGTCTGCCCGAATCGTTCCCGGCGCGGCGTCCTTCGGGTTGGTGGCGCCCATCAGGTCACGGTGCTTGAGGACCGCATCCTCGCCTTCCAGCGCCTGGATCATCACCGGGCCGGAACTCATGAAATTGACCAGCGCGCTGAAGAACGGGCGTTCGCGATGGACGGCATAGAAGCCTTCGGCCTCCTGCCTCGACAGGTGCTTCATCTTCGCAGCCACGACCTTCAGGCCAGCCTGCTCGAAACGGGTATAGATCTGGCCGATGACGTTCTTGGCGACGGCATCGGGCTTGATGATCGAAAGGGTGCGCTCCAGCGCCATTGGAATACTCCGGTGTGGCGGGCGGCGACAGCGTCGCAAGCCCGACGATAACAGAAAACAACAGAAAACCCGCGTACTTACGCGGGTTTGGCCGATATGGCTACCCGCAATTCTAGACGAAATCCGCGGCATTCACACCTGTTGATGATCGCCTGCGCCCCGAGCCGGTTGACGCTTCAGGTAGCGAGGACTAATATCAAACAAGCGTTTGATTCAATGGACAGCACCCATGAGCCTGCAGCACTTCTCGACAAAAGACCGGATCCTGCACGCCGCCGAAGAGCTGTTCGCGCAGCAGGGCTTCGGTGCCACGTCCCTGCGCCAGGTCACCAGCCGCGCGGACGTCAATATCGCTGCGGTCAATTATCACTTCGGCAGCAAGGACAACCTGGTCAACGAGGTGTTCCGCCGCCGCATGGATGACATGAGCCGCGCTCGCCTGCAGGCGTTGCAGGTCGCCCTGGCCGACAGCCCTGGCGAACTGGAGCCGATCCTGGCCGCCTTCGTCGAGCCTGCGCTGGCCATGGCCCAGGATCGCCACGGCGGTGGCGCCTTCATCCGGGTGATCGCCCGCGCCTACGCTGAAAGCAACGACACACTGCGCAAGTTTCTGTCCGACCAGTACGGCCATGTGCTGCGCGAATTCGCCAAGGCCATTGGCGGCTGCGTGCCGGGACTTGGCAAGGAAGAACTGTATTGGCGGCTGGACTTCCTGTCGGGCGCGCTGACCTATGCGATGGCCGACTTCGGCCTGATCAAGCGGCCTGCATCCGTCTCCGAGGCGACCCATCGCCAGCGTGCCGCCAAGGCCCTGATTCGCTTCGCAAGTGCCGGATTCAAAGCAGAAGCGATTTGATTTTTCAAGGAGTTATGAGATATGTCTGAGAAACTACTTGTGCGACGTGCGGCCGTGCTCGGTGCCGGCGTCATGGGCGCGCAGATCGCCGCGCACCTGACCAATGCCGGTGTCGACACCGTGCTGTTCGACCTGGCAGCGAAAGATGGCGACCCGAACGGCATCGTCCTCAAGGCCATCGCCAACCTCGGCAAGCTGTCGCCGGCGCCACTGGCCAGCAAGTCGCTGGCGGCTGCCATCACGCCCGCCAACTACGAAACCGGCCTGCACCTGCTGGAAGGTTGCGACCTGATCATCGAGGCAATCGCCGAGCGGATGGACTGGAAACAGGACCTGTATCGCCGGATCGCGCCGCACGTGGCAGCGCATGCCGTGCTCGCCAGCAACACATCCGGCCTGGGAATCAATGCCTTGGCCGATGTTCTTCCAGAAGAACTGCGTCATCGCTTCTGCGGCGTGCACTTCTTCAACCCGCCCCGCTACATGCACCTGGCCGAACTGATCCCGGCCACGACCACCGACGCTTCGGTGATCGCCGGCCTCGAAGTCGTTCATGGTCACCCAGCTCGGCAAGGGCGTGGTGATCGCCAAGGACACCCCGAATTTCATCGGCAATCGCATCGGCGTGTTCTCGATGCTGGCCACCATGCACCACACCCGGGCGTTCAAGCTGGGCTTCGATGTCGCCGATGCGCTCACCGGCCCGGCCATCGGCCGGCCCAAGTCGGCCACCTATCGCACCGCCGACGTGGTCGGCCTGGACACGATGGCCCACGTCATCAAGACCATGGCCGATACCCTGCCGGATGATCCCTGGCATGCGCATTTCAAGGCGCCGAAGTGGTTGCTTGCGCTGATCGAAAAGGGCGCGCTGGGCCAGAAGACCGGCGCCGGCATCTATACCAAGCGCGGCAAGGACATCCTGGTGCTTGACCTTGAAGCACAGGATTACCGCCAGGGCGCGGCCGAAGTCGCCCCCGACGTCGCCGCGATCCTGAAGGAACGTGATCCCGCCGCCAAGTTCGCCGCGCTGCGCGCCAGCACCCATCCGCAGGCGCAATTCCTGTGGGCCATGTTCCGCGACCTGTTCCATTACAGCGCCTTCCACCTGAAGGATATCGCCGAGACCGCGCGCGACGTCGACCTCGCCATCCGCTGGGGCTACGGCTGGCACCTGGGCCCGTTCGAAACCTGGCAGGCCGCTGGCTGGAAGCAGGTGTCCGAGTGGGTCGCCGAAGACATCGTCGCCGGCAAGGCGATGAGCAATGCCCCGCTGCCGGATTGGGTGTTCGATGGCCGCGAGGGCGTGCACGCTGCCGAGGGCAGCTACAGCCCGGGCAAGGACGCGAAATTGCCGCGCTCCGCCCTGCCCGTCTACAAGCGCCAGCGGTTCCCGGATCCGCTGCTGGGCGAGCGCGCTGCCCCGGGCGAAACCGTGTTCGAGAACGATGGCGTCCGCCTGTGGCATGACGGCGACGGCATCGCGGTGCTCAGCTTCAAGACCAAGCTGCACACGGTCAACGACCATGTGCTCGATGGCGTGCAGGAAGCGATCGCCATGGCCGAACGCGACTTCCGCGCGATGGTGATCTGGCAGCCGAAGGAGCCGTTCTCGGCCGGTGCCGACCTGGGCGGTGCGCTGGGCCTGTTGCAGGCCGGCGACGTCAAGGGATTCGAGGCGATGGTGGCGAACTTCCAGGCCACCAGCCAGCGCATCAAGTATTCGCTGGTGCCGGTGGTTGCGGCCGTGCGCGGCCTGGCACTGGGCGGCGGCTGCGAGTTCCAGATGCATTCGGCGCATACCGTGTTCGGGCTGGAAAGCTATGTCGGCCTGGTCGAGGCCGGCGTCGGCCTGCTGCCGGCCGGTGGCGGCCTGAAGGAATTCGCGGTGCGCGCCTCCGAGGCGGCCGGCGCGACCGGCGATGTCTTCGCCGAGCTCAAGACCGCGTTCGAAAGCGCGGCAATGGGCAAGGTCAGCACCTCTGCGATGGAAGCACGTGAACTCAAGCTGGCGCGCGCATCGGACACGATCGTGTTCAACGCCTACGAGCTGCTGCATGTGGCCAAGGCGCGCGCGCTGGCATTGGCCGAAAGCGGCTATCGTCCGCCGCTGCCGGCGCGCCGGATCCGCGTCGCCGGCGACGTCGGTATCGCCACCTTCAAGATGATGCTGGTCAACATGCTGGAGGGGCATTTCATCTCGCCGCACGACTACGAGGTCGCAACCCGCATCGCCACCGTGATGTGTGGCGGCGAAATCGACCGCAACGCGCTGGTGGACGAGGAATGGCTGCTGCGGCTGGAGCGCGAGCACTTCGTCGCCCTGGCGCAGATGCCCAAGACCCAGGCGCGCATCGCGCACATGCTCAAGACCGGCAAGCCCTTGCGTAACTGAGCGACGACACAGGACATACAGACATGAGCAAGCAAATCCAGGACGCCTACATCGTCGCCGCCACCCGCACCCCGGTTGGCAAGGCGCCGCGCGGCGTGTTCCACAACACCCGTCCCGACGACATGCTGGCGCACGTGCTGCGCAGCGTGATCGCGCAGGCGCCGGGCATCGACGTCAACCGCATCGATGACGCGATCATCGGCTGCGCCATGCCCGAGGGCGAGCAAGGCATGAACGTGGCGCGCATCGGCGTGCTGCTGGCCGGCCTGCCGAACACCATCGCAGCGCAGACCATCAACCGATTCTGCTCGTCCGGCCTGCAGGCGGTGGCGCTGGCCGCCGACCAGATCCGCCTGGGCAATTCCGATCTGATGCTGGCCGGCGGCACCGAGTCGATGTCGATGGTGCCGATGATGGGCAACAAGGTCGCGTTGGCGCCGTCTGTGTTCAACAACGACCACGTCGCGATTGCCTACGGCATGGGCATCACCGCGGAAAAGGTGGCCGAGGAATGGAAGGTCAGCCGCGAAGACCAGGATGCGTTCGCGCTGGCCTCGCACCAGAAGGCGCTCGCCGCGATCGCCGGCCGGCGAATTCCGCGACGAGATCAGCCCGTATGACGTGGTCTCGCACCTGCCCGACCTGGACGGCAATGTCGTGCGCCTGAAGCAGACCCGGGTGGATACCGACGAAGGCCCGCGCCCGGACACGTCGCTGGAAGGCCTGGCCAAGCTGCGCCCGGTGTTCCGCAACGGCCAGTTCGGCGGCAGCGTGACCGCCGGCAACAGTTCGCAGATGAGCGATGGCGCCGGTGCCGTGTTGCTGGCGTCGGAACAGGCGATCAAGGACTACGGGCTGACCCCGCTGGCGCGCTTCGTCAGTTTCTCGGTGGCGGGCGTACGCCCCGAGGTGATGGGCATCGGCCCGATCGAGGCGATCCCGAAGGCGCTCAAGCAGGCAGGCCTCAATCAGGACCAGCTGGACTGGATCGAACTCAACGAAGCCTTCGCCGCGCAGGCGCTGGCGGTGATCCGCACCTGCGGGCTGGATGCAAGCAAGGTCAATCCGCTGGGCGGCGCCATCGCGCTGGGACATCCGCTCGGGGCCACCGGCGCGGTGCGCACCGCGACCATCCTGCATGGCATGCGTCGCCGCCAGCAGAAGTACGGCATGGTCACGATGTGCATCGGCACCGGGATGGGCGCGGCCGGAATTTTCGAAGCGCTGTGATCGGTCGCTGAAGTGAGCTGGACGGGAAGCGGGGCCATTGGCCCCGTTTTCCGTTCGCCCGCAGCAAGTGCGATCTAGTTCTCCACCACGCCCATTTCGTCCAGCGCCTTCTGCATCAGGCTGCGTGCACCCTCGCTGAGCAGCTGATGATCCAGCGCGTAGCGCACGGTCGCCTCGATCAATCCGAGGTGGGTACCGCAATCGAAGCGGGTGCCGTAGAAACGGAACGCCTCGACCGGTTTGCGCGTGAGCAGCGATGCGATCGCATCGGTCAGTTGTATTTCGCCGCCACTTCCCTGGCTTGTCGTCTCAAGCAAATCGAAGATCGAAGGATCCAGGATGTAGCGTCCAACCACGGCAAGATTGCTGGGCGCGTCTTCGGGCCTGGGTTTCTCGACGATCCGGCTGATCAGGCCGGCCTGGCCGTCGAAGGCCTCGGTGGCGACGATGCCATAGCTTCCGGTCTGCGCGTGCGGCACGTCCTGCACCGCGATCACGCTGCCGCCGGTGGCCTGCGCGCGGTCGGCCATCTGCTTCAGCGCGCCATCACCACGGCTCCAGATCAGGTCGTCCGGCAGCAGCACGGCAAAAGGCTCATCGCCGATGACCGGCTTGGCGCAGAGCACTGCGTGGCCCAGTCCAAGTGCTTCGGCCTGGGTCACGAACACCGCGCGAACGCCCGGTGGCAGCACGTTGCGGATCAGTTCCAGCTGCTCGTGCTTGCCTGCGCTTTCGAGTTTCTGCTCAAGCTCGTAAGCCTTGTCGAAATAGTCGGCCACCGAATGCTTGTACCGATTGGTCACGAAGACCAGGGTGTCGCAACCGGCTTCAATTGCTTCGTCCACCGCGTACTGGATCAATGGCCTGTCGACGATCGGCAGCATTTCCTTCGGCACGGTCTTGGTCGCCGGCAGGAAACGCGTGCCGAGGCCGGCGACCGGAAAGACCGCCTTGCGGATACGTTTGTGGGTCTGTGCAGTCATTCGGGTTCGGTCTGGCGTCAGGTGTTCAGCCGGCTGTGCCGGGCCGGGAAAGCCACCACGGTCGCATCGCGCACCGGCTCATCCTCGCGGGCAGGATTGAACTCCGGAACCGCATCGCGCAGCGCTGCGGCAAGCCGTTCGAGATCATAGGCATCGGAGGCTTCACGCAACGCCTTCACTGCCAGTTCGATGCGCTCGCACGTCACCCCGCGCGGCATCGCCTGCAGGATCTTCGGATGACTGGTGGCGCTGTAGCGCTCATCGACGTGGAACAGGGTTTCGTGCAGCTTTTCGCCGACCCGCAGGCCGATGTATTCGATCGCGACATCGCGCCCGGGCTGCTTTCCTGCCAGCCGGATCATCTGTTCGGCCAGCATGCGGATCGACACCGGCTCGCCCATGTCGAGGGTATAGACCGCCTGCTGGGCACCGATCGCCGAGGCCTGCAGGATCAACTGGCAGGCTTCGGGAATGGTCATGAAATAGCGCGTCACTTCGGGATCGGTGACCGTGACCGGCCCGCCACGGCCGATCTGTTCGCGGAACAACGGCACCACGCTGCCTGCCGAATCCAGCACATTGCCGAAGCGGACGGTGACGAAGCGGGTGGAACGCGGATCGACCTGCGCCTGGCAGAGCATTTCCGCCAAGCGCTTGGTGGCGCCCAGCACATTGACGGGGTCCACCGCCTTGTCGGTCGAAATCAGCACGAAGGTGCCAACACCGGCATCGCGACTGGCGCGCGCCACCACATCGGTGCTCAGCACGTTGTTACGGACCGCTTCGCGCAGTTGGCGTTGCAGCAGCGGCACCTGCTTGTAGGCCGCGGCATGGAACACGGCGTCAGGCTCGGCAAGTCCCAGCGCGTGCCGCATCACCGCGCGATCACCACAATCGCCCAGCACCGACACATATTCGATATCCGGAAAGTCGCGCCGCAGGCTGGCTTCGACCGTCAGCAGGGCCAGCTCATCGATTTCGAGCAGGCAGATCCGCCGCGCGCCGTGCTTCGCGCACTGGCGGCAAAGCTCCGAACCAATCGAGCCGCCCGCGCCGGTGACCAGCACCGAACGCCCCCCCAGCCAGCCACGGATCGCCTTCCAGTCCGGGCTCATCGGCTGCCGGCCCAACAGGTCCTCGATCGCGACTTCCTTGAGCTGCCAGGGCATCGATCCCCCGTCCAGCACGTCGGCCAACCGCGGCACCGTGCGAAACGGCACGCCACTGTCCTCGCAGATGCCGACCACCCGACGCACCGCGCTGGCATCCAGCGACGGCATGGCGATCACCAGCAACTGCACGGCCGTTTCGCGGGCGATGCGGCTGACATCGTCGATGCGACCAAGTACCGGCAGTCCCTGCAGGCGGGTGCCACGCAGCGCGGCTGCGTCGTCCAGGAACCCGACCGGCTGGTAACGCCCGGTGCGGCGCAGGTCGCGCACCAGCGCTTCGCCGGCCTGTCCAGCGCCAAGGATCAACACGCGCTCGGCGGAATCATCCAGGCGCAGCAGGCGCTGGTCCTTCCATGCGCGGAAGATCAGCCGCGGTGCACCCAGCAGCAGGGTAAGCACGATGGGATAGAGCAACAACGCCGCCCGCGAAACCAGGTCGAGCCGGCTATAGAAGAAAAGCCCCACCACAACGGCCAGCAGGCCGAGCAGGCTGGCCTTGAAGATATTCAGCAGGTCCGGAACGCTGGCGAAGCGCCATAGCCCGCGGTACAGGCCAACTTGCCACGACACCAGGCCCTGCGCCACCAGCACGATCAGCACCGTGCTGGAAAACGGCTCCAGTGGCAGCGGCTGCGGTTGCAGCGCATAGCGCATGTAGTGCAGGCCCTGCCAGCACACCCAGACCATGACCAGGTCGTGCAGGATCACCGCCAGACGCGGCAGCCCGAACTTGAAGCGCTCCTTCCATGTGCTCATGACCCGAATCCTTCGGTTTTCCTGGCGTATTGCCGATGCAGCCACCACCATCCGAGCGTGGCCGCCGTCACGCAAGCCAGCAACACCACCCAACCCGCGTTGCCCGGCCTGCCCCACAACGAAAGCATGACCCCAATCAGCAGCATCGTCCAGAGTCCGTACGCCAGGGTCACCCTGACATGCCCCTTGCGCTGGCTCCATCGCTGGAAGGCATGCTCGACATGGGCCTGCCACCAGCGGTCGCCGCGATGCATCCGCCACAGCAGGGTCAGACCACTATCCGCCAGCATGACCAGGGGCGCGAGCAGCAACAACGGCCAGTCACGGATCGCGCTGGACGTGAACCCCAGCGCGACCAGGGTTGCGACCAGATAGCCCAGCGCGCCACTGCCGACATCGCCCAGGAACAGCCGCGCACGCGGGAAATTGAACGGGAGGAAGCCAAGGCATGCCCCTGCCACGGCAACACCCAGGATGGGGGCAGCGAATCCGGGCAAGGCTGCAAACGCCAGCCCGCACAGCAGTGCCTGGCTCGTCGCGAGGCCATCGATGCCGTCCATGAAGTTCCAGGCATTGACCAGCCCCAGGGCCAGGATGCCGCCCATCACGCAGGTCCATGTGCCAGCCCCGCCTAGATGCAGGGCGATCGCGAGCAGGAGCGCCCCGAGCGCATGCACGCCAAGCCGTGGCCACGCCGGCAACGGGCGGTGGTCATCCAGCCAGCCGATGCCTGCGATCAAGGCCAGGCCCGCTGCAACCAGCCACCACCGTGCATGGCCAGGAGCCTGCCAGGCCATCGCGACCAGGCAAGCCAGGCAAGCGATGACGATGCCGATGCCGCCGCCACGCGGAGTGTCCACCTGATGGCTGCGGCGTTCACCTGGCGCATCGATCAAGCCATGGCGGCGTGCATGCCCCAACGCCCACGCCGTTCCCAGGGCGGACACAACAGCCGCTGCCAAGCCAGCCCCGAGCAAGGCTGCGGGATCAGACCACGGCATAGTTCAGTAGTGGCTTCACCGTGCCCCATTCCTTGCAACTGGGGCATTGCCAGTGATGACTGCGCGCGCCGAAGCCGCAGCGGTTGCAGCGATAGCTCGGATTGCGCACCAGCAACTGGTCGGTGATGTGCTTGAGATCCCGAAGGGTGGCATTGGCGTCAACGTCGTCGGCCAGGCTCAGGTCGATCAGCGCGGCCTCGCCACGCACCGACGGCCGATCCTTCAACTGCTCGGCCAGGTATTGGCGTGCCATGGCGACGCCGTCTTCCGCCTCGACCATGCGCGCCAACGCGAGCACCGGCGAGATCCCCCGGTAGTGTTCGCACATCTCACCCAGGAACGCGCGTGCACCGCTTCGCTCGCCGACCGCATCGTAATTGGCCAGTAACGAGGGCAGGATCACCGGCAGGAAGTCCGGATCGTGGCGCGCCGCACGCTCGAACGCGCGGATCGCCGCGGCGGGATTGCCGGCATCCGTCTCGATCCGCCCCTCGCTGATACCGGCGCGCACCGAAGTGGAATCCGCCGCATACGCGCGGACAATCGCGGCTCGCGCCGCATCCAGGTCGCCTGCCGAACGCTGCCGATCCGACAGCTCGCATTCGAACTGCGCAATCAGCTTGCCCATCGGCTCGCCGGTGGCGGTCTCGAAGCGACTGGCGTTTTCGATGGCCTTTTCCCAGTCGCGCTCGGCCTGGTAGATGCTGATCAGGTGGCGCAACGCCTGTGGCGCGCGCTGGTCGATCCGGGATAGGTCGGTGAACACGGTTTCCGCGCGATCGAGCAGGCCCGAACGCATGTAGTCCTCGCCCAGCGCCAGCAGCGCCTGTACTTTTTGCGGATCGCTGAGATCGGGGCGCTGCACCAGCGCCTGGTGCAGGCGGATCGCGCGATCGACTTCACCACGGCGACGGAACAGGTGGCCCAGCGCGACCTGGGTTTCGAAGGTGTCCTTGTCGAGATCGGCGATGTGCAGGAACAGCTCGATCGCCTTGTCCGGCTGCTCGTTGAGCAGGTAGTTCAGGCCGCGGAAATAGGTGGTCGACAGCTTGCTGACCTGGTGGACGCCATGGCGTTCTCCACCGCGGCGGCCAATCACCCAGCCCGCCAACGCGGCCATCGGGATGAAGATCAGGTACCACAGCCACTCGTCGAGAAGGTCCATGTCAGTCCTCGCGACGGATTGCGCGCGCGGCGTTTTCGGCGCGACGCAGGCGCCGGCGCAACGGCGCGACGACCGCGATCGCCAGGATGCCGCCCCCCACCAGGACGCCCAGCAACAACGACACCAGCACGCTCAGCCCAAGGCTGGCGCGGAGGGTGACCATGCCCAGGTCGAGTGCAACAGATTGGGTATTCAGCGCACCCACCACCGCACCCAGCAGGATGCAGGCAATGGCGGCAATCAGGCGGATCAGGCGCATCGGCAACTCCGAGGTTCGCCTGCAAGCTTAACGGACTGGCACGGCTCAGTCGTCGGCCGGCAGCGGCACCACATCGGTGACCCGCTCGCGGAGCTCCTTGCCAGGCTTGAAATGCGGGACATGCTTGCCCGGCAATGCAACGGCGTCGCCCGTCTTCGGGTTTCGACCCGTGCGCGGCGGCCGGTAATGCAGGGAAAAACTGCCAAACCCGCGCACCTCGATGCGGTCGCCCTCGGCGAGCGCGGTGCCCATCATCTGCAGCAACGCCTTGACCGACAGATCGACATCGTCTGCCTTCAGGTGCGGCTGGCATCGGGCCAGCAATTCGATGAGTTCGGACTTGGTCATGGAAACGTTCACGGCACTCACAATGCGGCGACCCGGCCGAAGCCGGGCCGCCACGATGCACTAGGCCTGCTGGATCACTCGGCCTTGCTGTTCAGCTGTTCGCGCAGCAGCGCGCCCAGCTTGGTGGTGCCACTGGCGGCGTCGGCAGACGCCTTCTGGTACTCGACCATCGCATCCGCGGTCTCGGCGTCGTCCTTGCCCTTGATCGACAGCTGCAGGCTGCGGCCCTTGCGGTCCATGCCCACGAACTTGGCCTCGATTTCCTGGCCGACCTTGAGGTGCTGGCTGGCGTCTTCGATGCGCTCATCGGCGATGTCACGCGCGAACACGTAACCTTCCACGCCGTCGCCCAGGTCGATGGTTGCGCCCTTGGCGTCCACTTCCTTGACGGTACCGGTGACCTTGGTGCCCTTGACGTTGCTGGCCATGAACTGGCCGAGCGGATCCTGTTCCATCTGCTTGACGCCCAGGCTGATGCGCTCGCGCTCCGGATCGACCGCCAGCACCACCGCTTCCAGGGTGTCGCCCTTCTTGTAGTTGCGGGCCACGTCTTCACCGGTGGAGTTCCAGGTGATGTCCGACAGGTGGATCAGGCCATCGATGCCGCCGTCCAGGCCGATGAAGATGCCGAAGTCGGTGATCGACTTGATCTGGCCTTCGACCTTGTCACCCTTCTTGTGGATCGCCGCGAAGGTTTCCCACGGATTGCTGGTGACCTGCTTGATGCCCAGCGAAATGCGGCGACGCTCTTCATCGACGTCCAGCACCATCACCTGGATGTCGTCGCCGACCTGCACGATCTTGGCCGGATTGACGTTCTTGTTGGTCCAATCCATTTCGGAGACGTGGACCAGGCCTTCGACGCCGGGCTCGATCTCGACGAACGCGCCGTAATCGGTGACGTTGCTGACCTTGCCGAACACGCGCGTGTTGGACGGGTAGCGGCGGGCGATGTTGTCCCACGGATCCTCGCCCATCTGCTTCAGGCCCAGGCTGACGCGGTTGCGCTCCTTGTCGTACTTGAGCACGCGCACATCGAGCTCCTGGCCGACTTCAACGACTTCGGACGGATGGCGCACGCGCTTCCAGGCCATGTCGGTGATATGCAGCAGGCCATCGATGCCGCCCAGGTCCACGAACGCGCCGTAGTCGGTCAGGTTCTTGACGACACCCTTCAGCACCGCGCCCTCGACCAGCTTCTCGAGCAGCTGCTCGCGCTCTTCCGAATGCTCGCTCTCGACCACCGCACGGCGGGAGACGACCACATTGTTGCGCTTGCGGTCCAGCTTGATGAGCTTGAACTCCAGCTCCTTGCCTTCCAGGTACACGGGATCGCGCACGGGGCGCACATCGACCAGCGAACCCGGCAGGAACGCGCGGACGTCCTTGATGTCGACGGTGAAACCGCCCTTGACCTTGCCGCTGATGCGACCGACGATCGTGGCGTTGGCTTCGAGGGCTTCCTCGAGCTCGTCCCACACCATGGCGCGCTTGGCCTTCTCGCGCGACAACACGGTTTCGCCGAAGCCGTTCTCGAGGGAGTCGAGCGCGACCTTGACTTCGTCGCCGATGCCGACGTCGATCTCGCCGGCGTCGTTGCGGAACTGTTCGATCGGCACGATGCCCTCGGACTTCAGCCCGGCATTGATCACCACGACATCGTTGCGGACATCGACCACGATGCCCTTGACGATGGAGCCGGGCTTGAGCTTGGCGATGTAGGCCTGGCTCTGTTCGAACAGTTCAGCGAAAGATTCGGTCATTACGGAATTCATTGGAAATCTCAGTGGATACACGGGTCGCGTCGCAGCACCATGCTGCGTACATCGGCCCACCTTGGGTGTGGCATTGCGCTGCGCCTTGATGGTGCGTGCAGTGCGTGGCCATGTGTGATGGTTGAAAGGAAAACCGCGGCTCGCCTCGCCCTGGCAGCGGATGGCTGGCAGGAAGTGCGACCACGGAACGATTCTGCAACGTTTGCTTCGTGCGGCTCAGCCGGCAGGGCGGGACATCACGTCCAGCACCTGCGCGACCACGTCCTCGATGCCCAGGCCGGTGGTGTCGATGCGGACGGCGTCATCGGCCGGCCGCAAGGGCGCCACCGCGCGACTGGCGTCACGGGCGTCCCGCGCGAGAATCTCGCGTAGCAGACCATCCAATGTAACGGAAACCCCTTTGTCCTTCAACTGCTTATGGCGTCTTTCGGCCCGCTCATCGGCGCTGGCAGTGAGGAATACCTTGTGCCCGGCATCGGGGAAGATCACCGTCCCCATGTCGCGGCCGTCAGCCACCAGGCCCGGAGGCTGGCGAAATGCGCGCTGTCGATCCTTTAGCGCGGCCCGGACTTCGGGAATGGCGGCAATCGCCGATGCCGCGCCGCCCGCCGTCTCGGTGCGCAATTCGTCGGTCGCGTCCTGCCCGTTCACGATCACCCGCGGCTCGCCGGCCGCGTCATCGCGAAAACCGACCTGGGTATCGAACGCGCAGCGCACCAGCGCCGAGGCGTCGGACAGATCCAGGTCGGCCCAGCTGGCGGCAATGCCCACGGCCCGGTAAAGCGCGCCGGAATCGAGGTAGTGCCAGCCGAGCCGCTGCGCCACCAGGCGACTGATGGTCCCCTTGCCGGAGCCGGAAGGACCATCAATGGTGAGGACCGGGACGCTGCTGGACGGGCTCGGGGACATTGGCATCCGGTGATTATGGCGAACTTGCAGGCATCCGAGGCCATTTGGGCGCCCGAATGACCGTCAGGTCGAAAATCCTGGTCGCGCACTGTTGATTCGTTGGCGCATAACCCGTTAGAATGCGCGGCTTCGCGTTTGCAGCTGTCCTTTCAACGGTTGCTTCCACCCATTCCCGAAATTTTTTGCCGAGGTTCTGTCATGAAGGTCGTCTCCTCCCTGAAGTCGGCGAAGACCCGTCACCGCGACTGCAAGGTGGTTCGCCGTCGTGGCAAGGTCTTCGTGATCTGCAAGTCCAACCCGCGTTTCAAGGCGCGCCAGCGCTGAGTCCCGCACGGGTTGTAGCTGCGAAGGCCGCCATGTGCGGCCTTTGTTGTTTCTGGCGGTCTTGCCGGCACATGCGCCACTCTGCTGCTGCCACACACTCGCAGTGCGTTCACGGAATCGGCATAGAATCAAAGACCCGTCTCACGTTTGTTGGGAGTGTCGCCATGAATCGCTTGTCCCGCAGCATCGCGCTTGCCTACTGGCCGCTCGCCGTCGCAACGCTCGCCCTCCTCCTGCCGGCCCCAGGCGCTACGGCTTCTGCGCAGGACGGGCAAGTCACTGGCGACACCCTGCTGATGGAACGCGTGCAGGACGAGCCCGCCAACCTGCCCAGCCGCGGCATGACGATGAGCCAGGTCGAGGCACGCTTCGGCGTGCCACGCGATCGCCTTGACCCGCGCGGTGGCCAGAGGAGTGCCTGGCCGACCATCAATCGCTGGATGTACCCGGACTTCACGGTGTATTTCGAACGCACCAGGGTCATCGACGTCGTGATGAACAAGGCCGACCAGAACGAGATCGGCCCGAAGCCACCCACCACCTGATTTTCCTGCGTGCCCGCTGATCCGAGACCGATGACCGATTCATCCGTGCGTTTCCCCGCCGAGTGGGAACCCCAGGCGGCGGTGCTGATTGCCTGGCCGAACGCCGACACCGACTGGGCAGAACGCCTGGCCGCCGTCGAAGAGACCTACATAGCCCTGGTCGCCGCGATCACCCGCTTCCAGCCGGTGGTGATCTGCGTGGCCGACGACGACGTGGAGGCCTACGCCGATGCCCGCCTGCGCTCCAACCGGATCGACATGGAGCGCGTGCGCTTCATCACCGTGGCGTATGACGACACCTGGTTGCGCGACAGCGGTCCGATCTCGTTGCGAAAAGGCGATGGCTTCAGGCTGCTCGATTTCCGCTTCACCGGCTGGGGCGGCAAATTCGATGCAAGCAATGATGACCGTTTGATCGAGCGTCTTGATGACCAGAAGCTGTTCCTCAACAATGATCGGCAAGCGATTGATTTTGCATTGGAAGGTGGCGCCATCGAAACGGATGGCGAAGGCACCCTGCTGACCACCTGGCAGTGCCTGCACGAGCGCCATCCCGATGCCAGCCGCGAGCAGCTGACTACCAGGCTCGCCGGTTGGCTGCAGCAGGACCGCGTGCTCTGGCTCGACCATGGCGCACTGGAGGGCGACGATACCGACGCCCACATCGACACCCTCGCCCGCTTCGCGGCGGCCGACGCCATCGTGTTCCAGGCCTGCGATGACCCTGCGGATTCCCACCACGCTGGCCTGCAGGCGATGGCCGCCGAAATCGCGGCGCTGCGCACGCACGAGGGCCTGCCGTATCGCCTGTTCCCGCTGCCGTGGCCGCAACCGATCCTGGACAAGGGGCGCCGACTTGCCGCCAGCTACGCCAATTTCCTGATCATCAATGGTGCGGTGCTGATGCCGGCCTATGGCGATCCGGCGGATGCAGAGGCCGCGGCAGTCCTGGCGCGCGCATTCCCCGGTCGCGAGATCGTGCCGGTGCCGTGCCGCGCGCTGATCTGGCAGAACGGCAGCCTGCATTGCCTTACCATGCAACTCCCCGAAGGACTGGTCTGATGGCCAAACTGGACAAACTCCCGGTCGCACTGATCCAGGAACGCGCGATCGTCGACCAGGGTCGAGGCAATGCCGACGCCAACCTGGCCGTCATCGAAAGCCGCGTGGCCGAAGCGGCAGGCAACGGCGCGAAACTCGTGCTGCTGCAGGAACTGCACAACGGCGCGTATTTCTGCCAGCACGAATGCGGTGGACGAATTCGACCTGGCGGAGCCCATCCCCGGTCCCTCCACCGAACGCCTGGGCAAGCTTGCGAAACAGCATGGCGTGGTGCTGGTCAGCTCGCTGTTCGAGAAGCGCGCGGCCGGGCTGTACCACAACACCGCGGTGGTGTTCGACGCCGATGGCAGCGTCGCCGGCAAGTACCGCAAGATGCATATCCCGGACGATCCCGGTTTCTACGAGAAGTTCTATTTCACCCCGGGCGACCTTGGCTTCAACCCCATCGATACCTCGGTGGGCCGCCTTGGCGTGCTGGTGTGCTGGGACCAGTGGTACCCGGAAGCCGCGCGCCTGATGGCGCTGGCCGGCGCCGAGCTGCTGCTGTACCCGACCGCGATCGGCTGGGACCCGACCGATGCCCAGGCCGAGAAAGTCCCGCCAGCGCGACGCCTGGATCCTCAGCCATCGCGGCCATGCCGTCGCCAACGGCCTGCCGGTGCTGAGCTGCAATCGCGTCGGCCATGAACCATCGCCGCTGCGTCGGAAAGCCGTGGGTGCATCCGGCATCGAGTTCTGGGGCAACAGCCACGTGCTCGGGCCGCAGGGCGAATTCATCGCCGAAGCCGGCGGCGACCCGACCATCCTGCTGGCCGAGGTCGACATGCAGCGCAGCGAGCACGTGCGCCGGATCTGGCCGTTCCTGCGCGATCGCCGCATCGACGCCTACGCAGACCTGACCAAGCGCTACCGTGACTGAGTCGACCCTGGACCGGGCTCCGTGGCACCGGACGTGGGTGACGCCAACTGGACCGACCAGCCGCACATCGAGATCGAGCGCGATGGCGTGCGCTACACCCTGCTCGGCACTGCGCATATCTCGCAGGGCCAGTATCGACGCCGTGCGTTCGGCGATCGGCAGCGGCCGCTTCGATGCGATCGCGGTGGAGCTGGACGAGCAGCGCGCACAAGGCGCTGACCGAACCCGATGCGTTGGCCAAGCTCGACCTGGTCAAGGTGATCCGCGAGCGCAAGGTCGCACCGTTCGCCGCCGAACCTGGCCCTGGCCGCCTACCAGCGCCGGCTGGCCGAGCAGCTCGATATCGAGCCGGGCGCCGAGCTCAAGACGGCGGCGCTGGAAGCGAGCGCACGCGGCCTGCCCCTGCAACTGATCGATCGCGACGTCGGCATCACCTTCCGCCGCATCCTGCAGACGCTGGGCTGGTGGGACCGGATGAAGCTGATCGCCGGGCTGGGCGGCAGCCTGTTCGCCGATGACGAGGTTTCGGCGGACGACATCGAGCGCCTGAAGGAAGGCGACATGCTGGAGTCGAGCTTCGGCGAATTCGCGCGTGACACGCCGCTCGCTGTACGCCACGCTGATCGACGAACGCGACCAGTACATGGCCGCGCGCCTGCGCGAGCGCAGCGACGGTGCCGCCACGTGCTGGCGGTGGTGGGCGCCGGCCACCTGAAGGGCATGGCACGTTACCTGGCCGAAGAGATGCGTGCGCCCGACGAGCATCGCCAGCGAGCTGGTGCATGTCACAGCCAAGCGCAAGATTCCGTGGATCACGATGACCCTGATGCTGTTCATCGCTGGCGGCATCGCGTGGGGCTATGCGCAGGGTGGTCGCGAGCTGGGCCGTGAACTGCTGCTGCAGTGGGTCGCCTGGACCGGCGGGCCTGGCGGGACTCGGTGCCCTGCTCGCGCCGCGGCCACCTCCTCAGCATCCTCGCCGCTGCGATTTCCGCACCGTTGAAGCCATTTCAGTCCCGGCGTGCCGCCAGGCATGTTCAGCGCACTGGTCGAAGTGCACCTGCGCAAGCCGACTTACCCGGATTTCCTTGCACTTGCGCGACGACACCCAGACCCTGCGTGGCTGGTATCGAAATCGCGTGAGCCGCGTGGTGCTGGTGTTCATCCTGACCAACATCGGCAGTGCGATCGGGGTGTGGCTGGCCGGCGCACGCATTCTGCAGAAGTTGCTGTAGCGGGCGCTACGCGACCTGTCGAGCATGTCGGAGCGGCGCTTGCTCCGCTGCCGCATCGACCACTGGACGCGCAGCAAGCTGCGCTCTACGAGCATCGGCGCCAGGTCGCGCCGCTGTTGCCGGCTGAGCAGGGCGCGCCTGACCAGCTTGCCGCTGCCACTGCGCATGTCATCCAGCATCGCGTAGATGGTCGGCAGGAACAGCAGGCTGACCACGGTCGAGAACGCCAGCCCGCCCGGCAATGGCGCGCGCCATCGGGTAGTACGCCGGGCCTTCACCGGCGATCTGGGTATCCGACAGCGCGATCGGCACCATCGCCAGGATCGCCGTGCCCATCGTCATCATGATCGGACGCAGGCGTTCGCGACTGCCTTCCACCAGCGCATCGGTCGCGGCTCATGCCACGCCGCCGGAGGTTGTTGATGTGCTCGACCATCACGATGCCGTTGTTCACCACCACGCCCATCAGCACCAGGATGCCGATGATGGCCATGATGTTGAATTCGGTGCCGGTCAGCCAGAACAGCCAGTAGACGCCGAACACCGAGAACAGCACGCAGCTCATGATCGCCAGCGGGAACAGCAGCGACTCGAAGACCGCGGCCATCACCACGAACATCAGCACCAGGGCGATGCCGATATTGCCGAGCATCTGCGCCTGGGCATCCATGTTGAAACCGAAGCCGCCGCCCTCGAAGGTGTAGCTGTAGCCGGGCGGGAACTGCACGTTCTTGAGCGTGTCCTCGATCTCTTTCTTGGCATCGGGTAGCGTCGCCTCGCCGGCCAGTCCCGCCTCGATCTTGAGCATGGTCTGGCGGTTCATGCGCTGGATCGTGGTCGACGACGGCTTCGACCGTGACATCCACCATCGCCAGCAACGGCACCGAGCGCCCATCCGCCGCGCGCACCGTGAACGACTCCAGGTCGGCTGCGCCGAAGTGCTCGGCCCCGGCAAAGCGCACGTTGACCGGGATCTCGACTTCACCCTGGTGGAATTCGCGCAGTGACGACGCCGCGCAAGGCCAGCCCGACGAACTGCGCCACCTGTTGCGCGCTGAAGCCGAACGAAGCGGCACGCTCGCGATTGACCCGCACCGACAATTCGCTGTTGGTGTCGCCGGTATCCACGCGCACGTCACGCAGGTTCTTGCTTCGCGCAAGGATCGGCATGATGTCGTCGGCCAGTTCCTTCAGGGTGTCGGTGGAGTCGCCGGTGAGGCTGAACTGGATGCCCTTTTCGTTGCCGCCCATGCCGCCCTGGCGGCCGATGCCGATGTTGGCCCGCGCCGACTTCGGCATGCCGCTGCGAAGCGCTTCCTCGATCTGCTTGGTCTGCTCGGGATCCTTGATGTCGATGTCGACGCGGGTCTGTGCCCAGCCCTGTTCACTGAAGCGACTGTAGACCTGCTCGACATGGAAGCGCTTGCGGTTGCTGTCGAGGAATTCCTCGACCTTCGCCACTTCCCTGCCCATCTCTTCCTTGGAGTAGGAGCCCTGCCACTGGTAGTAGATCGCGATCTCGCCGGGTCCTGTTCGTCGCCGCTATCACCCTTGGTCAGCTTGATCGGGATGATGCTGAGCAGGACGATCAGAGGATGCCAAGCACGCTCCAGCCACGATGCTCCAGCGACCAGCGCAGGCCCCTTGCATAGCGCGCCTGCAGTTGCGAAATGAGTGGCGATTTCACCGCAGGCGGCGTCTTCATGCGCGCCGACAGCATCGGGATCAGGCTGATCGCGACCAGCCACGAGGCCAGCAGGGACACCGAAATGGTGACGGCAAGCTGGGTCAGGTAGATGGTGATCATGTTCTTTTCGCCGAACATCATCGGCAGGAACACGATGCAGTGGCACAGGGTGCCCGCGCTGAGGGCGATCGCCACGTGGCGGGTGCCGATCACCGAGGCCAGGCGTGGCTGGTTCGGGTATTTCTCGCGTTCCTGGTAAATGCTCTCGACCACCACCACCGCGTTGTCCACCAGCATGCCGACCGCCAGCAGCAACCCCATCATCGACATGATGTTGAGGGTGATCCCGAAGAAATACATGAAGCCCAGCGTCATGATGAAGCAGATCGGGATTGCGGTGGTCACCATCAGCGTCGATGGCCAGTGCCGCAGGAAGAAGTACAGCACCGCGATCGAAAGCAGCAGGCCGATGCCACCGGCTTCTGCCAGCGCCGTCAATGAACTGGTGACCTCCTTGCCCTGGTCCTGGGTCACCTCGATGCTGATCCCGCGCATCGACGGATCCTGCTGCAGGGATTCGACTTCGCGGCGCACATCGCGCGACAGGTCGACCAGGTTGGCCGCGCGTTCCTTGTAGATGTCCACGCCCACCGCGGGCTTGCCATCCACCTGGCGCACGTAGTTCATGCGTTGTGGCTGCAGGATCACCTCGGCGATGTCCGACAGGCGCGCGCCGTTGGCGGCAATCGGCAGGTCGCGCAGCGCCTGCAGGTCGGTCAGCTCGCCCTTTGGCTGGACCCGCAGCCGGCGGCCTGCATCGGTGATCTGCCCGGCCGACACCGAGAAAGTTGGAGGCCTGCAGGCGCGACACGAGTTCGTTCAGACCCACGCCATTGGCGGTCAGCCGGTCCGGCTCGATCGCGATCAGGATCTCCTGGCTCGGCACGCCCTCCACTTCCACCCGGGCAACGCCGGGCAGGCGTTCGAGCCGCTGCTTCAGGCTGCGCTCGATCAACTCGCCACGAGTGGTGAGGTCGATCTGACTGGTCAGGCGCAGGCTGATCGCTTCCTGGTCGCCGGTGCTCCAGCGGCGCACGAAATAGCGACGGAAGTCGTCCGGCAACTGGTCGCGGATCGCATCGATGCGCTCGCGCGCCTCCGACGCCGCAATCGCCACGTCGCGGCTCCAGTCGCTGAATTGCACGAAGACGCCGCCACCCTCGGCACCGGCATTGGCATTCATCGACTTGATGCCGGGCATGGTGGCGATCGCTTCCTCCACCGGCCGCACCAGGTTGCGCTCCACTTCCTCCGGCGTGGAGCCCTGGTAGGGCAGCTGCACGAAGAAGAACGGCGGCGACGACTCCGGCTGCGACTCAAGCGGCAGGCGGAACCCGGCGATCAGCCCGATCACCACCAGCGACACGAAGATCATGATCGTGGTGACCGGGCGGCGGATGCTCAGTTCGGTGATGTTCATCGGCGCATCAGGCCCCGCTCGGTCCGGGCGTACCGTGCGCACTCGCGCCGGTGCCACCCAATGTGTCGTGCTCGTGCGACAGGACATCGGCGACTGTTCCGCGTCCGAACGCGCGCGACGCCCACGTTCGGCATAGAACTCGTCCGACTTGCGATCCAGCAGGTCGTACACCACCGGGATCACCAGCAAGGTCAGCATCGTCGAGACCAGCAGGCCGCCGATCACGGTGATCGCCATCGGCGAGCGCACTTCCGAGCCTTCGCCGAACGCCAGCGCCAGCGGCATGAAGCCGAACAGCGCGGTCATCGTGGTCATGATGATCGGGCGCAGGCGCGAGCGCGCGCCTTCCACCAGCGCGGTGCGCTTGGGCATGCCTGCTCGCGCAGCTGGTTGACCTTGTCGATCAGGATGATCGCGTTCTTCACCACCAGGCCGACCAGCAGGATCAGGCCGATGAACACCACCACCGATGCCGGCGAACGCGGTCAGCAGCAACGCGGCAACCGCACCGACCAGGGCCAGCGGGATGGTGAACAGGATCACGAACGGATGCAGCAGCGATTCGAACTGCGAGGCCATCACCAGGTAGACCAGGAAGATCGCCAGGCCGAACGCGAACAGCAACGAGCGGATCGATTCATCGAGCTCCTGGCCCTGGCCACCGATATGCATCGCGATGTCGGTGCCGAGCGGCGCCTTGGCCACCATCGATTCGACTTCGCGGATCGCATTGCCCAGGTCGATATCGCGCAGGTTGGCCGAGACGATCGCCACCCGCCGCTGGTCGGCGCGGTGGATTTCGCTCGGACCGGTGGTCGACACCACCTCGGCCACCGAGGCCAGTTCCACCGGTGCGCCTCGGCCGGGATTGACGATCAGGCGGCGGATGTCATCCAGCGAGGCGCGGTCGGATTCCTGCGCACGCACCAGCACGTCGATCTTGCGATCACGGAAGCTGTAGCGGGTCGCCACGTTGCCGCGCACCTTGTTGACCACCACGTCGGCGATCTGCCGGGTGGTCAGCCCCAGAGCTGCCGCGCGATCCTGGTCGAACACGATCTGGATCTCGGGAAAGCCCTGCTCCACGGTCGACTTCACGTCGGCATAGTGCGGATTGCCACGCAACAACTCGGCGAGGCGATTGCCGGCGTCGCGGATCGACGCCAGGTCGCTGCCTTCGACTTCGATTTCCAGCGGCGGCGAGAGGCTGAACAGCTCGGGCCGGGCGAAATCGACCTGCGCCCCCGGGTACGCCTGCATGGTCTTGCGCAGCGCCTCGGTGAGCGGGCCTTCGGCATCGTTGCCGGTCATCACCACCGACAGCTTGCCGATGTTCTCGCCGCTTTCGGTCGGGCTGGCATCCAGTCGCGTGCCGGTGCCCGACACGCCGTACAGCACGCGCACGCCATCGGATCCTCGGCATGGCTCCGCCTGCACGGCGCGGACCAACGCATCGGTCTTCGCGAGCGGCGTGCCCGGCGGCAGCTTGGCGGTCATCTCGAAGCGATCCTGCGCGAACTGCGGGATCAGGTCGGCGCCCAGCAACGGAACCGCGAGCATGGTCAGCCCGAAGGCGATCGCGGCGACCGCCAGCACCGGCACCGGGCGCGCCAGGGCGTTCGGCAGCATGCGCAGGTAACTGCGTTCGGCGCGATGGTAGGGCGACATCGCGATGTCGCTGGCCTTGCGCATCACCGGTCCGACCACCGCCGCGATCGCACGCCATGCGCGCACGATGGCCCAGGCAATCCCGAAGAAGATACCGCGGAAAATCGCCCCGATGCCACGTCCGCCGGCCGCCACCGGCTTCTGCCAACGGCGCTCAGGCGCCCAGCGCGCGTGCGCCGGCTTCTTCCGGGAAGCCCAGCGGCGGCCGGCCCTTGAGCGCACTGAGCATCGGGATCAGGGTCATCGCCACCACCAGCGATACCGCAATCGCGATCGCCACAGTCAGCGCCTGGTCGCGGAACAGCTGGCCGGCGATGCCCTGCACGAACACCAGCGGCAGGAACACGGCAATGGTGGTCAGGGTCGAGGCAACCACCGCCATGCTGACTTCGCGCGTGCCGGCGATCGCGGCATCGAGGATGCCAAGCCCTCGCTCGCGCGCCTTGGCGATCGATTCCAGCACCACGATCGAATCGTCCACCACCAGGCCGGTGGCCAGCGCCAGGCCGCCCAGCGACATCACGTTGAGGCTCAAGCCCCAGCCGATCCATGAAGAAGAACGTGGCGATGATCGACACCGGCAACGACAGGCCGATCGACGAACGTGCTCCAGCCGTCGCGCAGGAACAGGAAGATGATCAGGATCGACAGCAGGCCACCGATCACGCCATCGACCTTCACGTCGCGGATGGCATTGCGGATGAACACCGACTGGTCTTCGATCGTGGTCAGCTTCGATGTCGGGCGGCAGCTTCGCGCGGATGTCCGCGAGCTTGGTTTCCAGCGCGTCCGCGGTGGAGACGGTGTTGGCATCACCTTCCTTGTAGATCGCCATTTCGACGGCTTCGCGGCCGTCGATGCGGATGATTGCTTCACGCTCCTTGTAGCCCTGGCGCACCTCGGCCACGTCCTTCAGGCGCAGCGCCATGCCGCCGGCGGCACTGTCGCTTGCGCTGCCCTGCTGCGACAACGCCGCCATCACCCGCGTATCGCCGCTGGCCGCGGCAACCCGCATCGCCTGGTCGGAGCCACTGTTGCTGGCGGCCGCCGCGCGCGTGGTCAGCAGCATGTTGGCGATTTCATCGACCGTTGCGAACTGGTTGACGGTGCGCACCAGGTAGCGCTGCGAGCCTTCCTCCAGGCGCCCGCCGGAGACGTTGATGTTCTCCTGTTGCAGGCGCTGCACCACGTTGTCCAGGGTCAGGCCGAGTTGGGAGAGCTTGCGCTGGTCGATGTCGACCTGGATCTCGTCCTCAAGGCCACCACCCACCTTGACCGCGGCCACGCCATCCACCGTCTCGAGCTTGCGCTTGAGGTCGTCATCGGCGAACCGGCGCAGTTCCATCAGCTGGCGGATCGCTTCGGCATCGCTGCCGGCCGTTTTCGGCGAAAGCGCGAGCCGCATGATCGGTTGCGTCGACGGATTGAAGCGCAGCAATACCGGTGGCGCGGCTTCCAGCGGGAACTGCAGCGATTCCATCTTGTCGCGCACGTCCAGGCTGGCCTGGTCCATGTCGGTGCCCCACGCAAACTCCAGCACCACGTCGGACTGGCCGGTGCGCGAGATCGACTTGAGCTTGCGCAAGCCCTTGACCACGCCAAGCGCTTCTTCGGCCGGCTCGCTGATCAGGGTTTCGACTTCGGTGGGTGCGGCGCCGGTGTAATCGGTGCGCACGGTCAGCGTGGGATAGCTCAGGTCCGGCAGCAGGTTGACCTTGAGGCTGGACAGCCCGATCAGGCCGAACAGCACCAGGGTCAGGGTCATCATCGCAACGGTGACCCGCCTGCGCGTGGAGAACTCGACCAGGCTGAAGCCGGCCGGTGCCCGCAGCGGATCGTGCGCGCCGGCCGGGTCATGCATGCCGGGCGAACTCATTGCGCAGCCTTGGCCGCTGCTGCGTCGGCTTCAACCTTCGTTGCGGGCGCCGCGCCCTGGGTGATCACCTGCACCAGGCTGCCTTCGCGCAGCGCGGACTTGCCCGCCACCACCACCGGCTCGCCTTCCTTCAAGCCACCCAGGACTTCCACCCATTCACCATCGATGTTGCCCAGCTTGAGCGTGATCCGGCTCGCCTTCCCCATGCGCACGGTGAACACCGCCGGCTCGCTACCATCTTCCAGTACCGCGTTTCGCGGGATCACCAGGGCATTCGCGCGCTGGTCGTAATTGATCCGGATGCGCGCGAACATGCCGGGCTGCAGCAGTCCGCCACCCTCGAACGCGCACACCACGCGGAACGTGCCGCTGCCCGAGTCGACCACCGGCGACACCCGGTCGATGCGGCCTTCGAATGTCTTGCCCGGCAACGCATCCACGATGAGTTGCACGGTTTGCCCGGTCTTCAGCGTCTCGATTTCACGTTCGGGCGCATTGAGCGTGGCCTCCAGGCGCGAGTTGTCTACGATGCGCATGATGGGTGTGTTGATCTGCACCAGGTTGCCCTGCTTGATCGATCGCTCGGCAATCACGCCCGAAATCGGCGCCTTCACGGCCGTGTAGGACAACTCCAGGCGCGCCAGGCGATTGGATGCACGTGCATTCTCGAGGTCATAACGCAACTGGTCGAGGTCGTTGACGCTGACCATCTTCTGACTGGCCAACTGCTGCGATCGCGCGAAATTCGCCTCCAGCTTGCGTACCTGTGCATCGCTCTGCGCAACCTGCAAGGTGGCGCGATCCGAGTCGATGCGCACCAGGGTCTGGCCAGCAACGACCTGTTGGCCTACCTCGGTGAGCACCTGCAAGGCGATACCCGATGTCTTGGCGACGACCTGCGCCTCGCCACGCGGTTCCAGTGCCGCAGTCCCGTTGTAACTGGCGGCAATCGAACGACGGCTGGCCTTGGCGATTTCGACCGGGATTGCCTCGGGGCCCTTGTCGGCCGCATCCTTGCCGTCCTTGCCGATGCCGTCGCCGCCCCCCTTGCATGCAGCAAGCGCCACCAGCAGCACCAGCATCGTGATGCGGGTCAGGGGAAATGGACGGCCAGCGCGCGGCGCGGAGGTCGGAGTCGTGTCTTGCATGAGAAAAGCCTGATTGGTGTTGTAGTCAAGTATCTCACCTAGCCATCCCCTGCATGCATGCGCCGAAGGTCATGGTCCTGCACATTCGCAGACAAGAGCGACGCGGATGCCGAGATGGGAAGGGGATATCGGGCAAGCAGCGCGAACATCCCGCCTGCGAGCGCCCGCGACATATCGCTATACTTGCCGGATTGCGTGTCGCGACGGCGACACACCATTGAATCACGTACTCCGGACCCACGAAACCATGATGCGAATGTCATTGATCGCCGCTTCACTTGCCTTGGTCATTGCCGCGTCCGCCGCCATCGCGCAGGACGCCCAACCCCCCGCAACCGAAGCGGCACCTGCGGTCCCGGCACCCGCCGCACCTGCGCCAGCCGCTGACCCAGCCCCCGTGCTGGCGCCTGCACCGGCGGCGCCCGCAGCCCTGGTCGGTGATGCCTCCCGCGGCAAGGGCCTGACATACACCTGTCGCGGTTGCCATGGCGTGACCGGGTACAAGAATGCGTATCCCACCTACCACGTGCCCAAGCTGGGTGGCCAGTCGGAGGTGTACCTCCAGAATGCCCTGACTGAATACCGCCAGGGCAAGCGCAAGCACTACACCATGCAGGCCCAGGCGGAGAGCTTCTCGGAGCAGGACATCGCCGACATCGCCGCCTACCTGTCCAGCATCAAGTGAGCCGCACCATGACGCCCAAGACCACGACCAATACCCCGGTGATCCTGCTCGCCATCGCATGCTCGCTGGCGCTGTCCGCGTGTGGAGGCTCCCAGGACGCCGCTGGCGGCCATGCTGCCGCAGCCAAGCATGCATCATCGTCCGCCGGGCTCCCGAAGGGCGATATCGCCGCCGGCAAGGCGCTCGCTGCAACCAAGGGCGCATCCGGCCAGGCCTGCATGGATTGCCACGGCGCCGAAGGCAATGCACCGATCGACGCCAGCTATCCGAAGCTCGGTGGCCAGTACCACGACTACATAGAAAACGCCTTGCAGGCCTATCGTTCGGGCAATCGCGGCGGCAGCCCCACCACCGACCTGATGGCCAGCCAGGCCAAGGAACTGAGCGACCAGCAGATCGCCGACCTTGGTGCCTACTACGGCAGCGTCAAATCAGGGCTTCGCGACCTGTACAACGCCAACTGACCTGCAGGCCGTCGCAATGATCAAAGGGGCCTCGCGGCCCCTTTTTCATTTGTCGTGAACCTGATGCCGGCGCCTGCCAGCGAAATCCGCCGGTCCACTACGGCTTCACGCTGCCGTTGTCTTCCTGCAACGCGGGCTTGAACGGGACATCCGGTGGTGGTCGTGCGCGTGCCGGCTGTTCATTGACATCGGGATCGACCGGCAGGCAGCCGCCTCCAAACTGCAACAGCGAGACCACGCATTGCAGGCGCCTGCTTGTCCCTGGAATGGGAATGGAAACCTGCTTGATCCCCTTTCGTACCCACTCCTCCAGCAAGCTGCCGCTGGGAATCCAGTACCGATCGAAACGGGTGCCGCGGTATTCAAGCCCCGGCCGCTTCAACCAGGTGCCCTCGCGATCGACATTGATGCCGCTTTGCTCGGTCCATTTGTCGGAAAGCCGCGCACTTCCGTCACTGTTGAACAACCCGGGCTTGCCATCGCCCTCTCCATCGCGCCCCTTGCCCTTGCCATCCCCTTTGCCTGCCCCATTACCGGCGCCCGCGACATTGCGGGTGGATGCGCCCCAATCATCGCTCTTCGCGGCGCCCGGCCAACCTCCCGGCGCGGGCTTGCTGCCGGGGCCTGCGCCGGCGCCCGCACTTGCCACGCCACGCCCGCCCTGCACCGCAGATTGCGCACCCTGCCCGCTGCCTGCCGGCGATGTTCCCGCGGCAGCTGCCGTGCCACGTTCGCCACCAGCCCCGGTAGCGTTGGCCTGTTGGGCCGCGCCATTGCCGGATTGCGTGGAAGGCGTCGGCGTGCCGCCCGGTGGCATCGGGATATCGGTGACCTGTCCACGCATCTGTGGCACTTGCACGCTGCTGGTGGCCTGGGTCGGCAATGCACGCGCCTGCACGGTCGGCAGGCGTTGCGGCCGTGGCACTTCGATGTCCTGGACCTGCTGCTGCACCTGCGGCGCGCGCAGTTCAACCTGGACCTCACGCGGCTTCAGCGTGCGCACCGGTTGCGGCTGCACGCTGGCAAGGGATTCCACTTGCGGCAGCGGCTGGACCTCGCGCATGCGGACCTGCGGCAATTGCAGTTCACGCGGCTTGGGTGGCGGCAGCTGGAACGACTGTGGCACAGGCTCGCGCACTTCACTGACCTGCAGGGGTTGCGCCGCGTCTGCCGCCGCGAGCGGCGGCGACTCGCGAACGAGCTGGGGCGACTCACTGCTCGCGCTCACCTGAGGCGTCTGCGGGAGCGGAATCGATGCGATGGGGGCATCCGGCCTGCCGGTTGCAGGTGCCGGGGTTGTCGCGCGCGTCGCGGGAGCCGCCGCCGCGGGTGCGGATTCAGCACCGGCATTGGCCAACGCGCCGCCCCCTTCAGCGGTATTGCCACGCCCGATGAATTCAACCTGCACGGCCTCGTCGCCCTCTTCTTCCGGCGCGGGCGGCATCGTCAGGCGCAGATACATCAACCAGAGCAACAGACTGATCAGGATCAGGTGCAGGAGGATGTCGACGGAACCCGCACCAATGCGCAGGCCGCGTTCGTCGCGAAAATCCGGCTGCCACTGCTGTTGCAACAGGCTGGCGAAGGACCGGAATCGGCTCATGGGCGGTGGACGGCGCGGAATTGGCCGCAAGGGACGTTGCGCCATTGCCTCCACCAGCGCAGGTGCCGGGGAACCCGCTGCGTGCCCATCCACCGTCGGCATCGCGTCCAGCCACTGCTGCCATCCGGCGGGCATCGAGCCGGGGGTTTCCGGGCGAATCGTCAGCCGCGTGCGTCGTTGGTTGATCGCAGCGATGACGTCGTCGGAAGAAGTCGTCACGCGCCGGCGACCCGCTCAGTCTTGTCGCGCAATGTAAGGCGCATCACCTGTCGCATGATCAGTGGCATCGCGCACTGCCGTCACCCCAGGGACTTTCTCCAGCAAGGTTTTCTCGATGCCCTGCTTCAGGGTGACGTCGGCCATGCCACAACCGTGGCAACCGCCGCCAAAGCTCAGCACGACCACGCCCTCGGCGGTGATTTCCTGCAGGCTCACGTTGCCGCCGTGCTGCGCCAGTTGCGGATTGATCTCGTGCTGCGATGGTCCAGCGCACGCGCTCCACCATCGACGCATCCGCACCCGGCACCTCGCCCTTGATCTTCGGCGCGCGGATCTGCAACTGCCCACCGGTCGCCTTGGCTTCGTAGTCGATTTCGGCGCCATCCAGGAATGGCACGCTCGGAGCATCCAGCCACAACGTGAAGCCCGTGCAGTCGATCGCCCACTCGTCGCCCTTCAGGTCACCGGGCTCGGCGAACTCCAGGCGCACGTCGGCCCGTGGCGTTCCGGGATCGTGCGCCGCAAGCCGAACGCCCAGTCCCGGCAGGGCTTCACGTTCGATCAGTTTGCGGAAATGGCTCTGTGCGGATTCTGATATCTGGATCATGCGGCTATTCTAGTCCAGCCACGCCATCGCCCGGCAGCATGGCTGCAATTCATCCGTGCCAGCGCGGCGGTCCCGGTTCAGCAGCTCAATGCAGGAGATTCAACCATGTCCGACCTGGTTCCACTTGCACGCGCGCACTGCGCACCACGCCGCGGCAGCGAGCACCGCCTGACCGAGGCCAGCATCCGCGAACTGCTGCCGCAACTGCCTGGCTGGGAGCTGGCCGAGAACGGCCATGCGCTGACCCGCACGTTCACCTTCAAGGACTATTACCGGACGATCTCATTCGTCAACGCACTGGCGCATGTCGCCAACGCGGAAGACCACCATCCGGACCTGTCGGTGCACTACGATCGGTGCGTGGTGCGCTTCTCCACCCACGACGTCGGCGGGCTGAGCGAGAATGACTTCATCTGCGCGGCGAAGGCGGACCAGCTGGCGAAATGAGGCGCATCGGGTCGGCGCAATCCGCGCCTAACCCAACCGGTCCAGCACCTCGACCAGATCCGGCGCCAATGGCGCATTGAGGAGATAGGGTGCCTTGCCGGCATCCAGCGAGAATTCCAGCGTCGAGGCGTGCAGGAACAGCCGGCGCAGTCCGACCTGCTCGCGCAGCCGCTTGTTGGCTGCTTCGTCGCCGTATTTGTCGTCACCTGCAACCGGATGGCCGATGTGCTGGGCGTGCACGCGGATCTGGTGGGTCCGACCGGTTTCGATGCGGACCTCGCAATAGCTCTGCCCGCTGCGACGTTCCAGCACCTTGAAATGACTCATGGACGGCTTGCCGTTGGGGTTGACCTGGACATGCCGTTCGCCGCCCTGGCGCAGGCCGACATGCAGGGGCGCGTCCACCGACATCAGCCCGTCGGGCATGCGCCCGGTCAGCAGCGCCAGGTAGCGCTTGCGGATGCCGGCGCCGTGGTCTTCCCGCAGCAGCGCCTGCAGCTCGGTCAGGGCCGAACGCTTCTTTGCGATGACCAGCAGGCCCGAGGTGTCCCGGTCCAACCGATGGACCAGTTCCAGTGAGTCCCTGGGGCGTAGCGCCCGCAAGGCCTCGATCGCGCCCCAGGAAATGCCGCTGCCACCATGGCTGGCCAGCCCGGAGGGCTTGTTCAGCGCCAACAGGCGGGCGTCCTCGAACACGATGGCGTCGGTCAGTGCGTCCAGCAGGCCTTGTGGCGGCGTTCTGTCGCGATCTTCGGCGCTCTCGATGCGAACCGGCGGGATCCTGATCTGGTCTCCCTCTTCCAGGCGCCGATCCGCCTTGACCCGGCCGCCGTTGATGCGGACTTGTCCGCTGCGCACCAGCTTGTAGACCAGTGACCTGGGCGCGCCCTTCAGGTAGTTCAGCAGGAAATTGTCCAGGCGCTGCCCCTCCCGGTCCTCGGAGACCCGGTAGTTGCGGGCGCTGCCGGCCGCGCGATCATCGTTTTCTGAATGGGTCATGGGACTCGTGATCTGATACACTCGCAGGGCGAGATAAGGGTTTGATTCCGCAGGAAGTTGCCCCGGCCAAAAGCCGGTCTTTCTTCGTCCCGTCGCAGTCTGTTGCCACCGCCCCCGGGGCGGTAATGTTAACGACTGTACGGCAAGCCCGGCCTTCGCCGGACGTTTTTACGTTCGTGCTTACGCTGAACAATGCCCCGCGTGACCGGCCAAAGGCCGCTGTCACCGGCCCTGCAACACGGAAGAAACACAAGCGCTCCCGCGGCCAGCCGTGGTGTCGTAGCGCTGGAAGACTAGAAGCGACACGGCGGCGCACTGCGCGGCTGCGGCGCTTGCGGTATCCAGAGGCGATACGCCCACGGCGTTGCCGCGAGCTTCCCCTAGCGGGAGGAGCGCGCTGAGGAACGCACAATGAAGCGAATGCTCATCAATGCCACGCAGGCGGAAGAACTGCGCGTGGCGACGGTCGACGGCCAGAACCTGTACGACATCGACATCGAACAGCCGTCCAGGGAAAACAAGAAGTCCAACATCTACAAGGGCCGGATCACCCGGCTGGAGCCGTCGCTGGAAGCGGCCTTCGTGGAATACGGTGGCGACCGCCACGGTTTCCTGCCGCTGAAGGAAATTTCCCGCGACTACTTCCAGGCCGGCGTCGATTCGAACAAGGCCACGCTGAAGGAACTCCTGCGCGAAGGCCAGGAAGTCGTGGTCCAGGTCGACAAGGACGAACGCGGCAACAAGGGCGCCGCCCTGACCACGTTCATCTCGCTGGCCGGTCGCTACATGGTGCTGATGCCGAATTCGCCGACCGCCGGTGGCGTCTCGCGCCGGATCGAGGGCGACGACCGCGCCGAACTGAAGAAGGCGATGGACGCGCTGGCGATCCCGGACGACATGGGCGTGATCATCCGCACCGCCGGCGTGGGCCGCGATGCCGAGGAACTTCAGTGGGACCTGGACTACCTGCTGTCGATCTGGCGCGCGATTGCCGAAGCCGCGCTGACCAAGCCGGCGCCGTTCCTGATCTACCAGGAATCGCGGCTGATCGTGCGTGCGCTGCGCGACTACATGCGCAGCGACGTCGGCGAGATCCTGGTCGACACCCCGGAAATGTACGAGGAAGCGCGCGAGTTCGTCGAACAGGTGATGCCGCACAACCTGCGCAAGCTCAAGCACTACACCGACGACACCCCGCTGTTCAACCGCTTCCAGATCGAATCGCAGATCGAAGGTGCCTACGAGCGCACCGTGCGCCTGCCCTCCGGCGGCGCGCTGGTGATCGACCAGACCGAAGCGCTTGACCGCGATCGACGTCAACTCGGCGCGCGCGACCAAGGGCGGCGACATCGAGGAAACCGCGTTCAACACCAACCTGGAGGCCGCCGACGAAGTGGCCCGCCAGCTGCGCCTGCGCGACCTTGGCGGCCTGGTGGTGATCGACTTCATCGACATGTCGTCCAACAAGCACCAGCGCGACGTCGAGAACCGCCTGCAGAACGCGCTCAAGTACGACCGCGCCCGCGTGCAGATCGGTCGCATCTCGCGCTTCGGCCTGCTCGAGATGAGCCGCCAGCGGCTGCGCAACAGCCTGGGCGAAGCCAGCCAGATCGTGTGCCCGCAGTGCGAAGGCCACGGCCGCATGCGCAGCATCGAATCGCTGTCGCTGTCGATCATTCGCGTCGCCGAAGAGCACGCGATGAAGGACAACACCGGCCAGGTGCTGGTGCAGGCACCGGTGGAAATCGCCAACTTCCTGCTCAACGAGAAGCGCAGCGCGCTGCGCGAGATCGAGGCGCGCCACGATGCACCGATCGTGATCGTGGCCGACGAACAGCTGCAAACGCCGCATTACGAAGTCACCCGCGTGCGCGAGAACGAGATGGGCGAGGAAACCGCACGCCCCAGCTACCAGCGCGGCACCCCGCGCAAGGTGGCGACGATTGCACTCAGCAAGGCGCAGTTGAACATCCCGCCGGCCCCGGCGGTGACCAAGGTCAAGCCGGCGCAGCCCGCGCCCTTGCGCGATCCCAAGCCGATGCCGGAAGAACAAGCGCGCCCGGCACCTGCCGTGGAAGCGGCATCGACTCCGGTCCAGGCAGGCGGCGTGATCGGCTGGCTGCGCGGCCTGTTCGGCGCCAGCCCGGCCAGCACGGCCGATGATGCGTCCACCAGTGATGACTCGAAGGGTGGCCGTCGCGAGGGCCGCAGCAGCAATCGCCGGGACGGTCGCGACGAACGTGGTGGCCGCGGCAACCGCGACCAGCGCCGTGACCGCGACAGCAACCGGCGCGGTGGCGCGCAGGATGAAGGCCGTGGCGGCAAGCAGGCCGACGCCCAGAAACAGGCCCAGCCGGAGGCGCGCCAGCCCAAGCAGCCGCGCAGCGAGAAGCCAGCAAAGCAGGACAAGCAGGACAAGCAGCAGTCCCAGCCGAAGCAACCCAGGCAGGAGCGCAGCCGGCAGGACCGTCAGGAACGGCAGGACAAGTCGAAGGCCGACAATCCCGCGGTTGCCGAATCCGTGGTCGCCGCAAGTGCGGTGATTGCCAGCGAAGCGGTCGCGGCCGCTGCGTCCGATACACCGGCGGTCCAGCACTTGGTGCAGGACCAGGCACCGAATCAGGCAGTCGCGTCGCAGGGCAAGCCGCAAGATGAGGGCAATGCCGACACCGACGGCGAAGGCGGCAGCAAGCGTCGTCGTGGCCGCCGGGGTGGTCGTCGCCGTCGTCGCGGTGGTGCCGATGCCGCGGGCAATGCCAGCGAAACCACGCACGACCAGGATGCAACGGCAGACGAAGTGCTGAACGCCGACGGCTCCCAGCCTGAATTCGATTTCGACGATATCGAAGCACCAAAGCCCGTCCAGGCACCCAAGGCAGCCATCGCTGGACCGGCCGCCGCCCAGGCTGCCTCCGTCGAAGTGAACGCTGAAGCACCCTCGCCTTCAACAGCATCTGCTGGCGTGGTCGCTGATGCCACTCCCGTCGCCGAAGCCGCGCCTGCCGCGGTCGCCGAGCCGGACACGGCGGCGACGCCTGCCACGGCTGCAATCGAGACCGAAGCCTCAAGCGCCAACGAGGTCGCAACGGAAGCAGCGCCCGCACAAGCGCCGCAGGCGATCGCAATCGAGGAGCCGGAAGCACCTGTTGCCGATGCTGCCGAAAACGTCGTGCCGGAACCGGTCGTCGTGGCCGTCCCGGAGCCTGTCGTGGCTCAGGTGGCGGATGTTGCACCCGTTGCGCCGAGCCATGCGGATGCCGAAGCGCCGCAGGCAGCGGATGCCAGCAGCCGCGCCGAACAATTGCGTGGCCTGTTCGACACCGCACGGGTCAGCAGCGACGATGGCGCCGATGCGACGCTTGCCGCGAACACCGAAAGCCCGTCGAGCGAAACCGAAGAAGCCACCCGCAACGCCTGAGGTGGTTTCAGGCCGCTACGCCGTCAATGCACGGCGTATGCGGCATCGACCAGCCCGTACTGACTGATCAGGCGGGCCAGCGCGATGTTGTCGTGCACGGCCAGCTTTTCGAACAACCGTGACTTGTGCGTATTGACGGTCTTTGCGCTCAAGCTGAGATGCTTGGCGATGGCCTCCTGGCGCATGCCCTGGTTGAGCAGCAAGGCCACTTCCATCTCGCGCGGCGTCAGCCCGTCAAAGGGTGAGGCCTGGTTGCCGGTCATACCGGACAGGGCCATGCCCTGGGCAATGGCGTTCGCCAGGTATTTCTTGCCCCGCGACACGTCGCGCACCGCCCGCAACAATTCTTCGCTCTCGCACGCCTTGCCCACATAACCTGAAGCGCCCGCCTCCAGCAAGCGACGCGGCATCGGCCCATCTTCCAGCACCGACACCATGATCACCCGGGCTCCATAGTCGCCCCGCACGATCCGCTCGGTGACCTCAAGGCCGCTGATCCCCGGCAGGTGCAAGTCGCACAGGACGATGTCGGGCTTGAGCTTGCGGATCTGCGGCAAGGCCTCCTCGCCACTTTCGGCCTCGCCGATCACCTCGATATCACCTGCCTCGCGCAGGGTCAGGCGCAGCCCGGTACGCACCAGCGCGTGATCGTCAACGATGAAAACCCTGATCCCCATGACCGCTCCCCGTTCGTGATGGGGACACGCTACGCCGCCGGATGGCGCTCGCCAAGTCGGGAATGCCGCATTGTTGGGTAGGAAAAGTCCTACCCCTGCAATTCCGCACCGAGAAGGATCGCGAATATGGCGGAAGCGGTGAGATTCGAACTCACGGTGGGCGCAAACCCACGGCAGTTTTCAAGACTGCTGCCTTAAACCACTCGGCCACGCTTCCGGGGGCGCGAATTGTCGCATGACTTGCCTTCAATCATCGCCACGGCCGCATCGGCATTCTCTGGCAGGGGCGGTTCAAGGGGTTCTCGGTCCTACTGCACTTCCCAGCGTCCGCCCTGGTCCGGGCCGATCCGTTGCAGGCGACCCGCTGCGCCGGTGAGTGAGTTCGATCAGGCTTTCGATTCGAGCATCCTGGTCTTCAGCAGACTCCGACGAGATCAGGCGACCTTCGCACCGGGTGGCGCGGCGTCCTTCGGATACACCCCGCCCGGGCATTCCGCGCATTCCAGCCTTGCCTCATCCAGCATCGGCGGCAATTTTTCCGCCAGGAAATCGATGAACACCCGCACCGCCGGCAGCAGGCCGCGGCGCGAGGCGAAGACCACGTGCGCAATCCCCTGCGGCAGGCGCCATTGCGGCAGCACCACTTCCAGTTCGCCACGACGCACGGCGTCCGCGCACACGGTTTCCGGCAACAGGGTGATGCCGATGCCGTCGCGGGCCATCGCCTGCATCATCGGGAAATCGAAGCCGGTGATGCGCGGCTGCAATTCGATGCGGCGCACCTCCCCATCGGGGCCATGCAGGTCCCAGCGCTGGCGCGCCTCGTCCTCGCTGATGCTCAGGGTGACGTGGTCGGCCAGTTCTTCCGGCGACTGCGGCCGCCCTGCCCGATCAAGATATTTCGGACTGGCCACCAGCAGTTCCTGGATATGGCCGAAGCTGCGCATGACCAGGCTGCCGTCGTCGTCCAGCTTGCTGCGCACGCGCATGGCGACATCGATGCCTTCGTTGATCACGTCCACCCGCCGGTTGCCGACGATCAGTTGCAGCCGGACCTTCGGATACAGCGCCATGAACTCTGGCAGCAGCTTGGGGAATTGCTGCTGGGCGATCGACACCGGCACGCTCACCCGTACGCTGCCGCGTGGCTCCGCACTCAGTCGGTCGACTGCTTCGCGCGCGGCCTGCGCCGCGGCGAGCATTGTTTGCGCATGCCGGTACACGCTGTTGCCGACATCGGTCACCGAGAATCGTCGCGTCGAGCGTTGCAGCAGGCGCACGCCCAGTTCGGCTTCCAGTGAACTGATGCGCCGGCTCAGCCGCGACTTCGGGATGCCGAGCGCGCGCTCGGCCGCGGCGAACCCGCCATGGTCGACCACGGCGGCGAAGTAGTAGAGGTCGTTGAGGTCATTCATGCCTCAGGCGATCCGCTCGGCGCCACCCATGTACCCGCGCAAGGCCTGCGGCACGTCGATGCTGCCATCGGCGTTCTGGTAGTTCTCCATCACCGCGATCAGTGCACGACCCACGGCGACGCCGGAGCCATTCAGCGTATGCACGAGCTCGGGCTTGCCGGTGACGGGGTTGCGCCAGCGCGCCTGCATGCGCCGGGCCTGGAAATCGCCGCAGTTCGAGCACGATGAAATCTCGCGATAGCTCGCCTGCGACGGCAGCCACACTTCCAGGTCATAGGTCTTGATCGCGCCGAAGCCCATGTCGCCGGTGCACAGCAGCACCTTGCGATATGGCAGGCCCAGCGATTCCAGCACCACCTCCGCGCAGCGGGTCATGCGCTCGTGCTCGGCGGCGGATTCCCCGGGCGTGGCGATACTGACCAGCTCGACCTTCTCGAACTGGTGCTGGCGGATCATGCCGCGCGTATCGCGACCATGGCTGCCGGCTTCGGCACGGAAGCACATCGAATGCGCGGTCATGCGTAACGGCAGGCGCTCGGCATCGACGATCTCGTCGCGCACGATATTGGTCAGCGGCACTTCGCTCGTCGGGATCAAATAGCGTTTGTGTGCGGATTCGCCATCACCGACTTCGGTGGCGAACAGGTCGTCCTCGAACTTCGGCAACTGCCCGGTGCCGCGCATCGAATCGCCATTGACCAGCAGCGGCACGTTGGTTTCTTCGTAGCCATGCGTATCGGTGTGCAGGTCGAGCATGAACTGGGCCAGCGCGCGATGCAGCCGCGCCAGCTGCCCGCGCAATACGGTGAAGCGCGCGCCACTCAGCTTGGCGGCGGTGTCGCCGTCCAGCCAGCCGTTGCGGGCGCCGAGTTCGACATGATCCTTGATCTCGAAATCGAACGTGCGCGGCGTGCCCCAGCGCGCCTGCTCGACATTGTCGGCCTCGTCCTTGCCGACCGGCACCGATGCATCCGGCAGGTTGGGAATGCCCAGCGCGATGGATTCGATCTCGGCACGAAGTTCGTCCAGCCGCGTTTCCGATGCCTTGAGTTCTTCGCCGAAGCTGGCAACCTCCGCCATCACCGCGGACACATCCTCGCCCTTGGCCTTCAGCATGCCGATCTGCTTGCTGCGGGTGTTGCGCAGGTTCTGCAGTTCCTGGGTGCGCACCTGCAGGCGCTTGCGCTCGGCCTCCAGCGACTCGATCCGTGGCACGTCGAGTTCAAAGCCGCGGCTGGCGTGCAGGCGCTCGGCGAGGTCGGCGGGGTTGTTGCGAAGCAGGGCTGGATCAAGCATGGGCGGGTCTTGCGGCGAATGAACGCGCATTATCGCCCGAGCCGCCGCTGGCTGCAGATCCTGGCCATGCCTTCGCCAGCGCGTCGACGGCGCTATGCCAGAATGCGGCCATGGCCGAAACCCACCCGCTGCTCACGTCCCTGCTGTCGCCCCGCAACCTGAAAGTGCTGGGGATCGCCTTTGGCGCTGGCCTGCTGCTGTTCCTGATGCTGTGGCTTGACCAGCGCAACGACACCGAATTCTTCAGGGCCAGCGGCACCGGCGCGAACGCAGGCGAGGACGCCGGCCTGCCGGCGCCATTGCCGGCGGACGTGGCCAGCGACGACCAGAATGCAAGCGGCCTCACCTTGCCGCCGGCAGGACAGCGTTCCAGCCTGCCGAGCGGCCAGCAGCCACGCCTGATCGAACCCGTCGCGCCTGCTGCGCCGTCACAACCCCCGTCGGCAACAGCGTCGGCCAGCGCCCCGACCATGGCCGGCGGCAACACCTCGCCGGTGCCGATCAGTCGCCCAGCCCCCAGCTATCCGCGCGAAGCCCTGCGCCGCGGCGTGGGTGGCACGGTACGGGTGCAAGTGACGGTGGCAGCGGACGGCAGCGTGGAGCGCATGGAGGTCGCGGCATCCAGCGGCAACCGCCATCTGGACCGTGCGGCGATGGATGCCGTGCGCCGCTGGCGGTTCACCCCGGCGCTGCGCAATGGCCAGCCGGTGTCGGCGACCGTGGTGATTCCGGTGGATTTCGCGCCCAACCCCTAAGCCGGGCGCGGCACCGCACCGGCATCGCCGCCATCACGCAGCCCGAACCCCGCACTGCGCGCCAATGCGTCGAAGCCGGGGAACGAGGTCGCCACGTTGGCGACGTCGCCAATCAGGACCTCACCATCGGCGACCTGCGCCGCCACCGCGAAGGCCATCGCGATGCGGTGGTCACCATGGCTGGCGATCATGCCCGCACCACCCTGCAACCTGCCGCCATGGATCGTGGCGCCATCGGGCGTCTCGTCGATACGGATGCCGAGCATGCGCAGGCCGGTCGCCATCACCGCGATACGATCGGATTCCTTGACCCGCAGCTCCGCCGCGCCACGCACTACCGTCGCGCCTTTGGCGCAGGCCGCGGCCACGAACAGGATCGGGAACTCGTCGATCATGTCCGGCACGTGTTCGACCGGCACCTCGATGCCGCGCAAGGGCGCATGGCGCACGCGCAGGTCGCAGACCGGCTCGCCGCCCTGCTCGCCAGCGGCCTCTTCGACGATGTCGGCGCCCATCAACCGCAAAACATGCAGCAGCCCGGTCCGGCGCGGATTCATGCCGACCTGGCGCAGCAGCAGCTCGGAACCCGGCACCAGCGTGGCCGCCACCAGGAAGAACGCCGCGGATGAGAAGTCCGCCGGCACCTGCACGTCGGTGCCCTGCAGGACGGCGCCTCCGCGGAGCGTGGCGACGCCCGGCGCGAATTCGCAGGGCACGCCGAATGCAGTGAGCATGCGCTCGGTGTAGTCACGGGTCGGATGCGGCTCGGTGACCCGGGTCTCGCCGTCGGCGTACAGGCCCGCCAGCAGCACCGCCGATTTCAGCTGCGCGCTGGCCACGGCCAGTTCGATGTGCCTGCCGCGCAGCGACTGGCCACCGCGGATGCGCAGCGGCGCGCGTCCATCGTGCGAATCAATGCGGGCGCCGAGCGCCGCCAACGGATCGATCACGCGCCGCATCGGGCGCTGCGACAGCGACGCGTCGCCGACCAGGGTGCTGTCGAAGGATTGCCCCGCCAGCAGCCCGGTGAGCAGGCGCATCGCGGTGCCGGCATTGCCGCAATCCAGCGGCTGTTGCGAGGCCTGCAAGCCATGCAGGCCGACGCCATGCACGATGCGCACGCCGTCGCCGGGCGCGTCGATGCGCACGCCGAGCTGGCGGAAGATGGCGGCGGTCGCGCGGGTGTCCTCGCCTTCCAGGAAGCCTTCGATGCGGGTCACGCCCTCGGCGATCGCGCCGAGCATGATCGCGCGGTGCGAGACCGACTTGTCGCCCGGCACCACGACATCGCCTTGCAGCGGGCCGCCGCGTGACGCAATCCAGTCGATCACGCCCCATGCTCCTTGGTAGAGCGGGACGCGCCCCGCTGCCCCGACCCATTGGTGGCGCGTTCAAGCGAGGCGAGCACCGCTCCACGGGTCAGGACGTCGTCGAGGGCGATCAGCAGGCGCTCGTTTTCATGCGCGGTGCCCACCGTGATTCGCAGGCTCGCCCGGCTTGCAACCGCCCATCGGCGGCGGCACGCCACGTCAGACCCGAACTTGCCCATGGCGCTACAGGATCGCGACCGGATACGAACCCAGCACCCGCACCGCGTCGCCTTTTTCGCTGATTTCCGCCAGCGCGTCCTTCAATGGCGATTCGTCGCAATGCCCGGCCACGTCGATGAAGAACGCGTATTGCCAGACGTGGCCATGCGCAGGACGCGACTCGATCCGGTTCATGCTGATGCCGCGCCGTGCCAGCGGTTCCAGCACGCCATACAACGCGCCCGGGCGGTCGTGGATGAACACCAGCAGCGAAGTGCGGTCATGCCCGGACGACGGGAACGACTGGCGGCCCACCACCAGGAAGCGCGTGGTGTTGTCGCTGCGGTCCTGGATCGGCCCCGCGATCTTCTTCAGCCCATACACATGCGCCGCCGACTCACCGGCGATCGCCGCCGCATCGTCCGCATTGCGCGCGCGACGGGCCGCCTCGGCATTGCTGGAGACCGAGAAACGCTCGACCTGCGGCAGGTTGGCGCGCAGCCAGCCCGCGCATTGCGCGAATGACATCGGATGCGAATAGATCCGCTCCACGTCCTCGATGCGCCCCGTGCGCGACAACAGGTACTGGTTGACGCGCAGCTCCACTTCGCCGCAGATCCGCAACGGCGAAGTCAGGAACAGGTCGAGGGTCATCTGGATCGTGCCCTGCCCTGAATTCTCCACCGGCACCACGCCGAAATCGGCATCGCCGGCCGCGACTTCCTGGAACACTTCCTCGATGCTGGCCAGCGGCAGCCCGTGCGCGGAATGCCCGAAATGCTTGAGCACCGCCTGCTGGCTGAAGGTGCCTTCCGGGCCGAGGTAGCCGATCTTCAGCGGCTCCTGCTGGGCCAGGCAAGCGGACATCACTTCGCGGAACAGGCGCACCAGCACCTCGTCGGCAAGCGGGCCGTCGTTGCGGTCCACGACCCGGCGCAGCACCTGCGCCTCGCGCTCGGGACGGTAGTAGTCGATCGCTGCCGCCAGCTTGCCCTTGGCCTTGCCGACCTGGTGCGCCCAGTGCGCGCGCTGCGCGATCAGCTCCTGGATCTGGCGGTCGATGCCGTCGATCTGCTCGCGCACCTGGGCCAGGTCGGGTGCTTCACTGCTCGGCTGTTTGGCTTCCTAGCCATGGCTGGACTGGAACGCACGCATGTAATCGGCCAGTGCCTGCACGCCCGCTTCGGGCATCGCGTTGTAGATCGAGGCGCGCATGCCACCGAGCGCGCGATGGCCCTTGAGGCCGATCAGGCCGGCGTCCCTGGCGCCTGACAGGAACGCCTTGTCCAGCGCCTCGTCGTGCAGGAAGAACGGCACGTTCATGCGCGAGCGCACTGCGGCATCGACTTCGTTGCGGTAGTACCCGCCGGAGTTGGTCGATCACCGCGTACAGCACCGCCGCCTTGCGCAGCGTTGCGGCGTGGCGAATTCCTCGACGCCGCCTTCATCGAGCATCCACTTCACGGTCAGCCCGAGCATGTACCAGTTCCAGCTGGGCGGCGTGTTGAGCATCGACTCCGCCTTCAGCTGCAGGCGGTAGTCGAAGATGTCCGCGCGCGGCTGGCCTTCGCGCGCCAGCAGGTCGCGGCGCACGATCACGACCGCGATGCCGACCGGCCCGAGGTTCTTCTGCGCGCCGGCATAGATCACGCCGAACTTCGAAATATCCAGCGGCTCGGACGCGATCGAGGAACTGAAATCGGCGAACAGCGGCACCTCGCCGACATCGGGAATGTCGCGGAATTCGACGCCATGGATGGTTTCATTGGCGGTGATGTGGACGTAGGCCGCGTCATCCGACAGCGACCAGTCGCCGCGCGCGGGGATCGTGCGGTAGCCGCCCGGCTCGCCACTGGCCGCGATGTTCACGTTCACGCCGGCCCGGGCCTGCTTGAGCGCGGTCTTGCCCCAGTGGCCGGTCACCACGTAGTCGACGGTCTGCCCGGGCGCTGCGAAGTTCAGCGGCAGCAAGGCTTGCGTGGTGGTCGCGCCACCGGCCGTGAACAGCACCGCGTAGTCGTCCGGAATCGACAGCAGCGTGCGCAGGTCGGCCTCGGTCTGCTGGGCCACGCCGATGAACTCCGACCCGCGGTGGCTGAGCTCGACGATCGACGCGCCAGCATCGCCAAATTCCAGCATCTGCGCCTGCGCCTGTGCGCAGCACGGATTCGGGCAAGGTGGCAGGACCGGCACTGAAATTGAAGGCACGCGACATCGTCTGGCTCCGAAAACCTGGGGAAACTGCAGTATGCCGCAGCGCAGCATCGTGCGTGCAGCGGTTTCCCGAGTAACTATCCGCGCACACCACGTTGACCGGCGGATCGCCTGCCGAGCGCGTCAGAACCGCTCGTCGAGGACCCGCCGAATCTCGTTTTCGATCGAATCCTTGAACATCCCCGCCAGGAAGCCGAGCTTGGCATGCACATGCAGATCCTTCGGCCCCAGTTCGATGTGGCCGTCCACGCCGGCACGCGAGAAATTCAGGACGTCGCCTTCCCAACCGGTTTCCATGTGGAAGCGCTCGGCCAGCTTGTGCGCCACCTCCTCGACCGCCTTGCGTGCCTTGGGTTTGGGCAATGAATGGGCATGGCGGATATCGATGCGGGACATGGGCGATGCCGGAGCGGCGGGAGTTGCCGCATTGTGCCGCGCGCCGCGCGCCACGACCAGCGCTGGCAATCCCGCCGCGATGCCGCGTGCATGCTAGATTTCCGCCGATGAAAGAACTGCGGCTGCGATTCTGCGATGGCGAACAACCCGACCTGATGCTGGGTGCCGGGCTGCATGCGCTCGGCCGGCTCTCCAACGGGCTGGGCCCGGTGGATGCCGAACAACCCTGGCTGCTGCAGCTGTGCAACGACCGACGCGGGATCTGGCTGACCGTGGCCGATGACCTGCGCGGCGTGCACGTCAATGGTCGCCCGGTCCAGCACGTGGCCATGCTGCGCGCCGGCGACAGCATCCATGTCGATGGCGGTGAATTGCTGCTGGCTGCCGCCAACGAACCCGGGCATGCCCTGCCTGCGAACCATGGCCCACGCGACACCGCCGCGAACAGCCTGCGGCTGGTCCTGCGCGGCATCGGCGGCCAACATCACGGCCGCAGCATCAGCCTGGAACAGCCACGCCGCATTGGCCGCGGCAGCGATGCCGACATCCGCATCGAGGGCCAAGGCATCGCCGAGCATCACGCGCTGATCGAGGCCATCAACGGCCAGGCCGTGCTGCGCGATGCGCAGGCCGATGTCATGGTCAATGGCCATCGCACCCGACAGGCCCTGTTGCAGGCCGGGGACCAGATCGCCTTCGATGTACAGCATCGGTTCGTGGTCGAGGGCGCACCGCCGCACGCGACTGCCGGCAACGCCACGATGCAGGGGCACCCGGGATTCGGCGAGGACGCCGAAGCGTATCCGCACAGTCCCCGCCGACGCGGGCTGGGGCGCATGCCATGGCTGCTGCTGACCGCGATCCTGCTTGCCGCGGCACTGTCCGGCCTGCTGGTGTACGGCGCGCGCTAGTCAACCGATCCGGAACGGATCGGCTTCGCCCGCGAACAACCGCGCCATCGCCGCCGATTCGCTCTGGCGGATGTCGGCCAGGAACGCCTGCGGATCGTCCAGTTCCTCGAACGCAGCGAAACCGCGCTCCAGGAATATCTGCAATTCACCCAGGCCCGCCGCTTTCGCAGGGACCCGCGACAGCTTCAGCAACGTGCTGACGCCGGGCATGCGCAAGGCCGACGCGAGCCCCTGCCCCACATGGTCGATCAACTCGATCTGTCGCGCACGCAGCCTCGGCAACCCCACCTCGCGGTAGGCCTGTGCGTACAGGGCTTCGTCGATGCTGCGCCGTTGCGGCGCGATCCGTTGCAGCGCCTGCGCCATGCGCAGGTCGAGCGCATGGGTCAACGCCCCCAGCTCGATGCCATCGGCGACCGTGGCCACCAGCGCGGACGGCAACAGGCGCTGCATCATCGGCATGACCTTGGCGATATCCGCATCGCGCTGGCTGAAATCACGGTCCCCATAGACATCGCTGAGGAAGAAATGCGCGGCCGGCCGGCGCGCCGGATCCTGCAGGAAGCGCGCGAAACTGCGTTCCAGCCGCTGCGCTTGCCAGGTTTGCAGGGGCTTGAGCCAGCGCAGCCGGTTGCGCGGCTCGCGCTGGGGATCGTGCAAGGCCTGGTGGACGTCCAGCCGGCGCGACAGGCGCGCGGATGGGTCCGGGGACCGGGTCCTGGCCTGGTCGTGGTGGCGGTCACGGGTGCGAACCATGCCGCGAGTGTCTGCAGCAATCAACGTCAACGCAATACTTCGCCGTGCTCCGTTACACTCGGACTCGACTCAATCCGATGCAAGCGGACCCACGCCCGATGCTTTCATTGCACGCTGCAGACAAGCGCCGCGAAAGCGGCAGCCCTTCCCAGGATCGGCCTGGCCATCGCCGGCGGTGGACCGGTCGGCGCGATGTATGAACTGGGTGCCCTGCGTGCGCTCGACGAAGCCTGCGATGGCCTGGACCTGACCCGCCTGGATTGCTATGTCGGGGTGAGCTCCGGGGCATTCCTGGCCGCCGGACTGGCCAACGGCATGGACACCGCGGAGCTGTGCCGGATCTTCATCAGCGGCGACAGCCAGAACGTCACCTTCCGCCCCGAAACCTTCCTGCGCCCGGCACTGCTCGAATACATGAAGCGCGTGGCGGGCATCCCCAGGCTCACCGCGCGCCTGACCCGGGACTTCTGGTTCGGCCACGGCGATTCGCGCTGGTCGGACCTGCTCAACCGCATCGGTGGCCTGGTGCCGACCGGGTTGTTCGACAACGCCGCCGTGGAGCACTTCCTGCGTGACGTATTCACCAGCGGCGGGCGCACCAATGATTTTCGCCAGCTCGAGCGCGCGCTGTACGTGATCGGCGTGGACCTGGACAGCGGCGAAGCCGTGCGCTTCGGCGACACCGGCTGGGATGACGTGCCGATCTCGCAGGCGGTGCAGGCCAGTGCCGCCCTGCCCGGCCTGTATCCACCGGTGGAATTGCTCGACAAGAGCGGGCGCCGTCGCCATATCGTCGATGGCGCCTTGCGCCGGACCATGCACGCATCGGTCGTGCTCGACCGCGGCGTCGACCTGATGCTCGGGATCAACCCGCTGGTGCCCTTCAATCCCGGCGACGATACCGAGGATGTCGCCCAATCGCATCGATTCAGTCACCGCCGCATCACCGAAGGCGGCCTGCCGGGCGTGCTCTCGCAGACCCTGCGGACCATGCTGCAGTCGCGCATGCAGGTCGGGTTGTCGCGTTATCCGCAGCAGTATCCCGACATCGACCAGTTGGTGTTCGAGCCGAATGCCGACAACCGCGAACTGTTCTACACCAACGTCTTCAGCTTCTCCGCGCGCCGGCGAATTTCGCAACTGGCCTACCGCAACACGCTGGCCGACCTGCGCATGCGTCGCGACGTGCTGGCGCCGCTCCTTGCCGAACACGGCATCACCCTGCGCGCCGACGTGATCGCCGACAAGCCGCGCTCGATCCTTGCGCACCTGCCCCCAGGCCAGCGCCGGACCGAAACTACCGCGCGACTCGGGCGTGCGCTGGACGAGATCGAACATCGGCTCGGTCGCGCAGGCGGCATGGTGTGAATGCTCTAGTCAGCCGGGCGATGCTGCTTCGTACTCCAAACACCGTGCGTCGCTGAAGACGCCACAAAGAGGATTCATGGCCAAGCTCAAGAAAACTGCACGCAAGTCGACCGCCGGCGCCGCCAAGGACGCCACGGCGAAGGACTCCAAGGCCCAGGCCGAACGCCTCGGCAAGTCGATCACCGAATCGGCGCAGCAGATCTGGCTGGCGGGCATGGGCGCGTTCAACCGCGCGCAGGCCGAAGGCGGCAAGCTGTTCGAAAGCCTGGTCCGTGACGGGCTGTCGCTGGAACAGACCGCACGCAAGTTCGCCGGCAACCGCGCAGACGTGGTCCGCGACGTGGTCGAGGGCCGGGTTGGCCAGGCCAAGGTGCGCGCCGCCGACACCTGGGACAAGCTGGAAAATGTGTTCGAGGACCGCGTGCAGCGCGCCCTGGTCAAGCTCGGCGTTCCCGGCCGCGAAGACCTCACCTCCCTCACCGAGCGCGTCGAGCAGCTGACTGCCGAGCTTCGCAAGGCCAATGGCAAGCCTGCCGCAAAACCGGCCAAGGCAAGCAGGGCCGCGAAGGCCCCCAGGACCCCGAAGGCAACGCGCAAGACCAAGCCTGCGACGAAAGCGGCAAGCAAGGTTGCTGCGCCAAAGCCGGCCGCAAAAGCGCCCGCCAAGAGGGCGCGCAAGACCGTTGCCAAGAAGGCTGCAGCGGATTCAGCGAAAGCGTAAAGGCACCCCCGCAAGTCCCGCCAGTCCACCGTTTCGCATGCTCCCCTCCCCTTGCGATCGCGGACTGGCGGGCATCTGCTCCTGATGCCCCGCACGATCGTGGGCATCGCCGATTGACCCGTTCAGGGCTATAGTTTCCGCTTCGGCTCCAACTCCCCCGGACGGTTTCATGTTTCCGTTTTTGCTTGCCCTGATCGTATTCGCGCTTGCTGGTGCAGGCGCCACTGCCTGGCTGCGCCGACAGCCCCCGAAAGACACCGACCTGGTGCAGGGGTTGAGTTATCTTGCTAGCCTGCGCTGGGCCGATTTCATGCGACTGGTGCTGCGTGCCATGCATGCCGCCGGTTATTCGACCATCGGCGACGACGGCAAACCGAACGACGGCCTACCATCCGACGGCAAGGACATCCTGCTCAAGCGCGGTGCACAGCGCACGCTGCTGTACTGCAAGCACGGCAGTTCCTCGATCGTGTCTGCCCAGTCCGTGCTGGGCATCGGCAAGGCCGCCCAATTGCGTGGGGCGAGCGCGTCGATCGTGGTCACGCCCGGCCGCTTCGATGCGGAAGCGCGGCGGGTTGCCACCCAGCAGCAGGTGGAGTTGATCGATGGCGAGCATCTGTGGCCGAAGGTGAAGCCCTTCATTCCAGAACAGATGCTGCCGGGCAACACCAACACATCAAGCCCAAACGCATTGCACATCGCCTGGGCGGGAGCCGCGGTGCTGGGCGTGCTCGCTGGCCTGGTGGCCTACAGCATGCAGGCACCGATCGAACCGGCGGCGGATGGCGCCGTGTCGGCCTCGCCAGCCAATGCATCCAGTGCCGCAGCCAGCGCGCCCGCGCCAGACGTCGTCATCGAGCAGATCCCGACCGATACCGCCGCCCTCGATCAACGCAGGCGCGAAGCCGCCGACGCCATCTCGACGCTGTTCGGCGTCCAGCGCGCGGTTTGGTCGACCCAATCCACGCTGCAAGTGAACCTGAGCAGCGCCGACGCCGACCCGGTGTCCGAGCTGTGCCCGCTGCTGGAACGCTATCCGGAACTGGCGGCCTCGCGCATCCAGTTGCAGCCCCCCGCCGACAGCGACCGCACGGTGCGCTTCATCCAGTGCCGGTCGTACTAGAAAAGTGAAAAGGTGAAAAGGTTACGGAGGTGATCAAGCGCGCTTGATCACCTCCACCCCCTTTCTTCCACTTTTCTTTACCAATGCACGCCGCGCATCAGCGAGGCGAACGCGATCTGTTCATTGCTGGCGGCTGCTTCGCCGCCGAGCGCCTTGTCGCCCTTGGCCGCAGCCGAATCCGGGAACAGCTCGAACGCGGTGCTCATGATCACCTCGTAAGCCTTCGGCGCCAGCGCATTGATGAGCGCGCTGAAGATGCCCAGACGCGTCGCGATCCGGCTGGGTTTCTCGATGATGCCCTTCACGATCAGGTCGGCCGCTTCCTCCGGCGTCAGCGTCGGCACGCTGTCGTACATCTTGGTCGGCGCGATCATCGGGGTCTTCACCAGCGGCATGTTGATCGTGGTGAAGCAAATCCCCTTGCCGGACAGTTCGCCCTGCGCGCAGCGGCTGAACGCATCCAGCGCGGCCTTCGAGGCGACGTAGGCGGAGAACCGCGGCGAGTTCGCCAGCACGCCGATCGAACTGATGTTGATGATGTGGCCCTTGCGGCGCTGGGTCATGCCCGGCATCAGGCCCATGATCAGGCGGATGCTGCCGAAATAGTTCAGCTGCATGGTCCGCTCGAAATCATGGAAGCGGTCGTAGCTGGCTTCGATCGAACGCCGGATCGAACGCCCCGCATTGTTCACCAGCACATCGACTTGCCCGTGCTCCTTCAGGATCTGGGCGACCAGGCGGTCGCAGTCCGCCATTTCGGCAAGGTCCGCCGTGTACGCGAACACCTTGCCGCCCGCGGCCTTCATCGCGTCGCGCGCCTTGAACAATTCCTCCTCGCCACGCGCCACGATGACCGTCACCGCGCCTGCCGCCGCCACCTTCTGCGCGGTGGCCAGGCCAATCCCCGACGAACCGCCGGTGATCACCACCACCTTGTTGCGGACCCTGCCCTTGAGCGAGCGATCGATGAACAGGTCCGGGTCCAGGTAGCGCTCCCAGTAGTCCCACAACCGCCAGGCGTAGGAGTCCAGCGGTGGCACCTTGATGCCACTGCCCTTCAACGCACGCTCGGTCTCGCGGTTGTCGAAGCGGGTGGGATAGGTGATGAACTTCAGCACCTGCTTCGGGATCCGGAAGTCGCGCAACAGCATGCCGACGAAACGCTTGACCGGCGGCAGGTTGCCGGCCGCCATGCGGATGCTGCCGGGCACGAACGCGAACATGCGCGCATCGATGCGCATCGTCATCTGCGGCGCATGACCGGCGCGGGCGAAGGTGTTGAGCACCTCGCCGACACGCATCGGCTCGGGGTCGGTCAGGTGGAAGGTCTGCCCGTCAAGCTTGGGCTTGTGGGCGATGTGGTCCATCGCATCGACCACGAAATCCACCGGCACCACGTTGATGCGCCCGCCTTCCAGGCCCAGCGTCGGCATCCATGGCGGCAGCATTTCGCGCAGCTTCTTGAGCGCGCTGAAGAAGTAGTACGGGCCGTCGATCTTGTCCATTTCGCCGGTCTGCGAATGGCCCACCACCATGCCCGGCCGATAGATCCGCCACTTGATGCGGGTCTCGTCGCGGACCAGGCCTTCGGAATCATGCTTGGTGCGCAGGTACGGATCATCCAGGCCTTCGGCTTCCTCGAACATGTCCTCGCGGAACACGCCCGGATACATGCCCGCGGCCGCGATCGAACTGGTGTGGTGGAAGCAGCCGACTTTCAGCGCCGCAGCCAGATCCAGCGCGTGCTGGGTGCCATCGACATTGGCGGCACGCTGGCTCTCCGCGCTGGCGGTCATGTCGTAGATCGCGGCCAGGTGGAAGAAGTGCTGGATCTTCTTCGCCGACAGCGTGCGGATCTGCGCAGCGGTCAAACCGCATTTCGGCGCGGTCATGTCGCCGGTGACCGCGACCACGCGCTTCGGATCCCAGCCCATCTTCTTCGACAGCGCCGCGAACTTCTTGGTGGACGCCTTGCGCACCAGCACATGGATCGTCCCCTTGCGCTTGAGCAGGTTGCCGATCAGGAAGCGTCCCAGGAACCCGGTACCACCGGTAACGAAATAACTCATGCCTTGCGCTCCATGATGGCTGTGGCGCACTTTACGCGCCGCGTGACCCCCTACGTTGCCAGAGCGCAGGCCCGCCGACAATTCCCCACCGTATTGACCCCTCCGGGAGCGCATGCTTTGATGCCCCAAGACCGCAGGGAGCCAGCCAATGTCCGATCTCGCCACCCAGTTCGAACAAGCCGCCAAGGACGCGCACGCATTGAGCGAGCGTCCGGACAACGACACCCTGCTGCGCCTCTACGCGTTCTACAAGCAGGGCGCCGAGGGCGACGTCAGTGGCCCGAAGCCGGGGTTTTTCGACTTCGTGGGCACCGCCAAGTACGAAGCCTGGGCCAAGCTGTCCGGTACCAGCCAGGACGATGCGAAGCAGAAATACATCGACCTGGTCAAGAAACTCGGCGCGTAAGCGCGGCACCGGCAGCGACGATGGCAAGGCAGACACGACAGCGCATCCTCGATGCGTCACTTGCGATGTTCAACGCACAGGGCGAGCCCAACGTCACCACCAACCACATCGCCGACGAACTGGAAATCAGCCCGGGCAACCTGTACTACCACTTCCGCAACAAGGACGACATCATCGAGCACCTGTTCGCGGTCTACGAGACCCGGATGGATGCCGCCCTGGCCGCGCCACACGGCCGCCTGCCGGGGCTTGAAGATGTCTGGCTGCAGTTGCACCTGGTGTTCGAGTGCATCTGGGACTACCGCTTCCTGTACCGCGACCTGGTCGACATCCTCAGCCGCAACCGTCGCCTGCGCATGCGCTTCGCGCGCATCCTCCGGCGCGCCGACGAGCAGGCCCACCAGGTCATGCGCGGCCTGGTGAAGGCCGAGGTCATGCGCGCCTCCGCCGATGAAGTGGATGCCGCCGCGACCAACATCCTGGTGATCGCCACGTTCTGGATGAACTACGCCGCCGCCCGCGGCGACAAGGACGAACGCGCCTCGATCCGCGACGGCATCGTGCAGGTCATGATGCTGATCGCCCCGTTCCTGCGCGACGCCGAACGCCTGCACATGCACACCCTGACCCGCGCCTATTTCGACTGATCGCGCACAGCACCAGCACCACCACCCGCCCCCGCGCCGACAACAACGCCCCCGTAGAGCGGGGCTTGCCCCGCTGCCCAAGCAACCCGGCCGCCCAAGCGCGGCAAGCCGCGCTCTACAAGAGCCAATCAGCCGCCCCTGTAGAGCGGGGCTTGCCCCGCTTCCGCGAAACCCCCAAGCGCGGCAAGCCGCGCTCTCAAGAGCCAATCAGCCGCCCCCCGTAGAGCGGGGCTTGCCCCGCTGCCCAAGCAACCCGGCCGCCCAAGCGCGGCAAGCCGCGCTCTCCAAGAGCCAATCAGCCGCCCCCCGTAGAGCGGGGCTTGCCCCGCTGCCCAAGCAACCCGGCCGCCCAAGCGCGGCAAGCCGCGCTCTACAAGAGCCAATCAGCCGCCCCTCGTAGAGCGGGGCTTGCCCCGCTGCCCAAGCATACCCAAGCGCCCAAGCGCGGCAAGCCGCGCTCTACAAGAGCCAATCAGCCGCCCCCTGTAGAGCGGGGCTTGCCCCGCTGCCGCGAAACCCCAGCCAAGCGCGGCAAGCCGCGCTCTACAAGAGCCAATCAGCCGCCCCTGTAGAGCGGGGCTTGCCCCGCTGCCCAAGCAACCCAGCCCCCAAGCGCGGCAAGCCGCGCTCTACAAGGCCCAATGTCGTCCTTGAGATCGTCGTGGGACAGCCATCGACACCACCAACTTGGATAGTCGCCGACGGCTTCCACCAGACCAGCCCGAACCGGATTGGCAATGATGTAATTGGCCTGCGCCCGCAGATCTTCTTCTCCCCGCAGGCGATGATCGAAAAATCCCGCCTGCCAGATAGGGCCAGCCCGCGATTGAGCCGAATTGATCGCTCGCGCCGAGCGCGATTTGAACCGACCCACGCATCTCGATAGATCGTCGCTTCCAAGCGTGAAGAGCCAATGCACATGATCGGGCATCACCACCCAGGCATGCGTTCGACTACTGCCTTCAACATCACTCAAACAAATCTGGGAGACGAGATGGCGTGAGGCTTCCTTGCCGACAAGAAGGGGCAAGCGCCCGCGCGCCACCACGGTGACCGCGTACGCAGCGGATTGCTCGGAGCATCTTCCTTCGTCAAACGTGGACTCGCCATGCCGCCACGATGCGGCGACAGCATCCACGCGACAATCAGGAATCATCCACCCATGCGGTCGGAGAACCCGTAGAGCGGGGCTTGCCCCGCTGCCCAAGCAACCCAGCCGCCCAAGCGCGGCAAGCCGCGCTCTACAAGAGCCAACCGCCCAACCGGAAGCCGCGCCTCAGAGCGCGGCAAGCCGCGCTGCCTCACAGGAGCCCAGCCGCCCAAGCGCGGCAAGCCGCGCTCTACAGGAGCCAATCAGCCACCTCTGTAGAGCGGGGCTTGCCCCGCTGACGCTCGGAAAACTTTACTCCGACCCCGCTTCCGCGGGATGCTCCACGTTCGACTCACGACCGGGGCATCCGCATGGCAGCGAAAAAAAGTGGCGCATCCGGCTGGGCTGCATTTCCGCACGATGCCAAGGCCTACACCTATGCCGGCGACGCCCTGAAGAAGGCCTGGCCGAAACTCCATGCCGGCGACTGCGAACCCTACCCGGACACCAAGCGCGCCGCCGCATTGCTCAAGGCTGCCGGCAAGGCCGCACCCAAGCTTGATGCCGACGCACTGGCCGACGCATTGCAAGAGGCATGGCGCGCGTTCCACCGCGGCGACTTCAAGGCTGCCTTCGATGCCGGCACAGGCCTGGGTCCCGTCGGCGCGTCGGTCGCGGTCAAGGCGCTCGGCATCCACGCGACCTACCTGGTCGATGACGAAGCCGAACAGCTCGACCGCTACGAACAAGCCGCGGCGCTCGCGGAGGCCGCCATCAACGCCCTGCCCCTTGATCCCAACAGCCATTACCGCCACGCGTTCGCGCTGGGCCGTTACAGCCAGGGCCTGAGCATTGCCAAGGCGCTGAAAATGGGCATCGCCACCAAGGTGCGCCACTCACTGGACGCCGCACTGGAACGCGAACCCAAGCACGCCGAGGCGCATACGGCGCTGGCGCTTTACCACGCCGAGATCATCAGCAAGATCGGCGCGATGATCGGCGGACTGACCTACGGCGCCAAGGCCTCGGAGGCGGAAGGCCACATCAAGACCGCACTGAAGCTGACCCCGGCCTCGCCGATTGCCCATATCGAACACGGCAACGTCCTGTTGCTGCTGGACGAGCGCCGCAACGAAGATGCCGCCGCCACCGCCTATGAAAAAGCGGCCAACTGCAAACCCGTGGATGCCATGGAAGCGCTGGATGCGGCGTTCGCGCAGGAGCAACTGGAGTAACGCTGCCTGCAAACACCCACTGCAGGGATTCAGGCGTCCTGTGCCACGACTTGCCGGGGACGGCGCAGTCGCATGAAAAAGGAGACGGCGCGCGCGCGGTCCGCGCTCAACCAGAACCACGCCACGCCCACCGCGATGAACGCCAGCAGCAGGACCGGATTCGGCACATTGATCCGCATGGCCTGGCCTGCCAACAACCCACAGGCAAGGCTGAACAGGGTCAGCCACATCGCGGCGCGCGTGGGTCCAAACCCGGCGTCCTGCATGATGTGGTGGATGTGGTCCCGCCCCGCGGAGAATGGCGAGCGCCCTTCACGCAAGCGCCGCACGATCAGCACCAGGCAGTCGATCACCGGGATCGGCAACAGCCACAACGCCAGCACCGGATTGACCGGATGACCGGGGTTCTGGGTCAGCCGAAAACTCACCCACGCAATCACCAGGCCCAACAAGGCACTGCCCGCATTGCCAAGGAACGCGTGGGCACGTGGCTGCCATGGCAGGCGAATATTCCAGACCAGGAAGCCGGCAAGCGCCCCGGCCAGGATCAACACGCGACTGGCCAGCAGCATGTTGCCCGCGTAGACCGACGCTGCCGCCAGCATCACCAACGCGGCCAGGCCCAGCGAGCCCGCCAAGCCGTCGGCGCCATCGATCATGTTCATCGCGTTCACCAGGCCCACGGTGGCGAATACGGTGAAGGGCACCGACAACCACCCCAGTGACGTATCGGCAAAGCCAAACAGCGGGCCAAGCTGCTCGATCCGTACCCCACCCCAGTAAATGATGATCAGGGCCGCAATCGCTTGTGCCAGGATGCGCCAATACCAGCGCAAGTCACGCTTGTCGTCGCAAAGGCCCACCACCACCAGCAGCAGCGAGGCGACCGCAAACGACACGATGACGGGGTTGACCGCACCGATCGCCAGGAATGCAAAGATGAAGCCGATGAACATCGCGACGCCGCCGATGACGGGCGTCGCTTCCTGATGGTCCTTGCGCCCAGCCGGGTGGTCCAGCAAGTCAAAACGATGTGCCAACGGCTTCAGCAGCCACAGGATCAAGCTGGTCACAACGAATGCCGCCAGGACCGCCGGGAGTTTCAGATCAAGCATCAAACAGCACCTGTGATGGGGGAGCCAAAGGCAGCGTCTTTCGTGATTATCCCACGCTCACGCGAAAAGACAGGGATTGCGGCCACCAGAGTCTTTCTTGCTTTTCAGCGACGACGGGCTCCCGACACCCGTTTCCAGGTAACAGGTGATTCGCTCTTGCAGGGCAGGTTATAACCCTCGCTACAAGAGCACTCACGGCATGCGATCGCTCACGATTTGCACGCGCCCTTCTTCGAGTCTCAAGATTCGATCCGCCAACGCCAGACTTGCCGGCCGATGGGTGATCAGGATCACCGTGCGGTGCTTCAGCACGTCATGGCACTCAGCGATGAACTCGCGCTCGCCGGCCGGATCGAACATTGCGGTGGCCTCGTCCAGGATCAGGATCGGCGGATCCTTGAGCAGTGCTCGCGCCAGCGCGATGCGCTGCTTCTGGCCACCGGACAGCTTCACTCCCTGGTCGCCGATCATCGTGGCGTAACCCTCGGGAAGCGCCTCGATGAACGCATGCGCGCGTGCCGCGGCTGCGGCGGCCTGTATCTGCCCCGGCGTCGCATCGGCACGGCCATAGGCGATGTTCTCGGCAACCGTGGCGTTGAACAGCATCACCTGCTGTGCCACCAGACCGATCTGGCCACGCAAGGCATCCAGCCTGAACTCGCGCACGTCAATGCCACCGATCGCGACCTGGCCAGCCTGAGGCTCAACCAGCCGCAGCAAGAGATGGATCAGCGTGCTCTTGCCGGCGCCGTTGACACCGGTCAGGGCCAGGGTCTCGCCGGCCCGGATGGTCAGGTCGAAGTCACGAAACAGCACGTCACGCCCGGGGTAGCCGAACGTCACCCCTTGATACACGATGTCGCCATCTGCCGGCAGGCTCTGCAGCACACCATCATCCTGCTCTGGCGCAGCGGATGACGCGTCCAGCAGCCGCTGCGCTGCACCGCGTGCGTTCTGGGTGGCGCCATAGACATTGGCAAGCTGGCCGACCGGATTGACCAGCACCAGCCCGTACAGGAACAGGCTGACCAGCTCACCTACCCGTAGCTCGCCACCCAGGATGTCACGCCCGGCGACGCCCAGCAGCAGCAAGACTGCACCTGCGCCAAGGATCTGCACCAGTGGCAAGATCGCGCCCAGCCAGCGAGCCTGGCGATAATCCGCTGCGAACAGCCGCTCGGCACCCTCGCGATAACGACGCGCTTCCACCGCATCCGCCGCAAACGCCTTGATGACCGGCAACATCTCCAGGTTCTGCCCGGCCAGCGCCGATTGCGCGGCCCACGCCTGCATCGAATCGCGCCCCAAGGGCCGCAAACGGCGCCCGGCCAGCTTCAGCAGCACGAACAGGAGCGGCATCAACAGCGCCACGGCCAGCGCGATCGCCGGAGCCAGATGCAGCATCATGAGCAGTGCCCCTGCCAAGGTAACCAGCAAGGGCAGCAACGGCACCAACGTCCCGGTCAGATAGCCACTGAGCCGATGGATATCGCCGGTCAATAGCGCCATCACATCACCGCGCTGGCGGTCCTGATGCCAGGCCAGCGGCAGTGCCTGCAACCGGGCGTACAGCTTCGACCCGGCATCGGCCACCAGCCGCCCGGACACCTTCTGCAACTGCAGCGACGTGGCATAGCCCAACAATGCCTGCGCAGCAATGAGCCCGAACAGCATCCACAGCAACGTCGACACGCCCTGCGACTGCAGCAGCCGGTCGGTCAACAACCCGCCCAGCCAAGGCTGCGCCAGGGTTGCGGCGCTTTGCACCAGCATCAGCAGCAGTGCCAACAGCAGTCCAGTGGCATGCGGGCGGAGCCAACCCAGCCACCAAGCCACGCCGGATTCTGGGCCTATCGTTATCGCCTGCCGCATCGAATCAGCATCCCCATGCCACTCTGTGGTCATTATGTTGTAGCCAATACTCCAGCAGCAGCACCATCTTCAGCTCCCACACCGCTTCCATCTGCCCGGATTTCCAACGCGCCGCCGCCTCCAAGAAGCGATCGCGGTCGATGAACGCATCCGTTGCCGGCCCACTGCCATGAAAATCCCGAACCATCTGCTCCAGCACAGGTTCCAGCATGACCCGATCGAAGTGCGAGCCGGGATGGAACTTGTCGCCTCGCCAGGTCACATCGTGCGGTAGCACAGGGTCCATTGCCTTGCGCAAAATCCACTTCAGACGGCCATGCCGCATCCGCAGTTCCAGCGGGATCCATGCAGCGAAGTCGATAAGGGCGCGATCCAGAAAGGGGCAGCGCATCTCGATACCGTAGTGACGGGTTCGAGTGCTGGAACCGTCCGATGCCATCAAGCGTATACGGATTCATGAGATCGGACGCAGGAACGTGGCGCTGCAATGGCACGGCCTGGCGTGTCAACTGACGCATAGCCCGGAACCGGGACCGCAACTGCAAGCGTTTCACAACGTCATTTCTCAACAACGCGTCGTGAAGTCGCCTGGATTCAGCCAGGCGACTGCGCAGCGAACGTACCTGCAGGCGCAGTGCCCATGGCAGACGGGCAGTCAACCGTGCTCGACGCACTTCGGGCACCATCCACGGCCCCCCTGAAAGACGGTCCAGCTTGCGTGCATCGTGCAACGCTTGCTTATAGCCTCCCGTTGTCACTTGCCGTTCAATCAGGCCCCCATATCCGAACAGGCAATCAGCATCGAGGCCATTCATCATCACATCCGCGCCGCTTCCCGCGGCCATGTGATCGAACATTGCCAAAAACCCGTTCCTGCCGGCTACAAAGCGCGGCGCGGCCGCCACCAACTGCAGGGCCAACGCACCATATGCGTGCATGTCGGCAACATCCACCTGCACAGAACGCACACGTTTAGTCGCCAGCACCCGGTCAATTGCCGTTGTTTCCGGGCAATCAGGATTACCGCGATCCACTGCCGAATAGGTCGTGACACGTTCGGGTGCCATGCTGCATGAGAACGTCAGGATGGCAGACGAATCCAGACCACCACTGAACGTCAGCCCTGCGATCACGCCATCATCAAGCCGCTTGCGAACCGCATCACTCACATGCCAGCGCAGCGCCTCAATCCAACCGTCAATAGCACCTTCGGCCAAGCTTGGGCGAACCGCGCCTGGCGACCAATAACGATCGGTATGCATTCCTTCAATGCACGCATAGCCAACGTGCGCCGCTGGCATACGCGAGATTCCTCGCACCTCGGGTTCGAAATGCGCCAACGGCTCGGTGCCGAACAGTGGTTCCAACAGCCGGCTTTCCGGAATACGCGGGTCCAGGCCGACCCATCGTGCCAGTGCCTCTGGACAAGTGGAAAACGCGAAGCCTTGGCCTGACCGGTGGCAATAGAACAGCGCGCGCATCCCCATCGGGTCACTGGCGGCAATAACCGTTCTTTCATTCAGATCGCAGATTACGAAGGCGAAATCCCCATCCAGCCGCGCCAGCATGGCCATCGCCCCACTGCTGCCATGCCCTAAGGAGCAGCTCTGCCGAACTACCGGCCCACTGCCCCAGCCCCAAGCTATTTGCCAGCCGACCTCGGTCGTACAGGCTGCAATCGACAACCGCAACGACACCGGCAATGCTGTCGACATGCCAGCCGATCTCGCACCCTTGGGAGTCCGCCACCCCAAGCGGCGAGTGTCAGCCGACCATCCTGCGGAACGCCAATCACCCAGCATCTCCTGTTCCGGGCGGCTGACCAAACGCCGGCGGACTTGCTGCCGGTATGTCATCCCATCGGAACTCCCCCACCATCCCCCGCATCCGCATCCCTCCCACGACCCTTTCCACGACACCAGCCAGGTGCCCATGGGCATTGACTCGCCAAGCCTTCGGTTGACACCACGCGTTAATAATGCTATCGAAATGAGGTGAGCCAATGGCTGGTTCGTCCCATTTTTTTCGCGCACACTACAACCGCTCACGCCTGTGCATCATTGCAGCCCGGAGCACCGACCATCACATCCCAAGGGCAGATATCCCATGAATAGTTCGAAAAGCTTCGCCCCAACCGCAATGGTCGGTGCACTGATGCTGGCTTGCGGCACTTTCTACGCTGCGCCTGCTGCGGCCGCTGACGGCTATGCCAGAACGTTTTATCAGAATGCCGGCGGCAACTGTAAAGGCGTCACTGCAGTGGATGAAAGCAGGTTGACGCGCACTGAGCAGCGACTGATCAACACTTCAGGCTTTCCCATCGATCTCGTCTGCAACCTGACGACTGATTACAACGGCAATTTTGCTGCCAATGATGGTGTCCTTACCCAAGTCACTCTCTGGGCACGCAGCAATACCGGCGATGGCTCCGCAACAATCAGCTGCATCATGAAAGATGGATTTTACAACGCCCCAGGGAGCGGGACCTATCAGCCAACCGGCGGCAATCCCGTCGCGCTGGCGGCGAGTGGCCACCAAGCCGCGATAACTTGGAAGGCCATCAATCATGGTGGTGATCTCGCGGCGTTTCGGTTCCTGTCACCCGCCAATATTCGCTGCACGTTGTCCGACAAGACGGAAGTGAACGACTGGATGGTGGAATACAACGACTACACGGCGCCAATGTTTACCCTTCCTGGCCAGTGGCAAAAGAAATAGATCTGAGCTTGCATTCTAATGTCCTCCCCAGTTTCCCCGCGGGTGCGCCTTGCGCTGATAGCAGGTTTCGTCCTGCTTTTGGCAGGCAATGCAGTGGTGTTCCAACGGGTATCGTCGAAGCTTTCCGACATGGAAATCGCGGTCTCAGAACTCAAGGAACTCCAGGCCAGCACCACCGGCAGCATAAGCGAGAATGGAGTCGAGACACTGGATCACCGTCGGCGGGATACAGCAGGGGCTAGTGCGTCACAACAGGATGTCGCTGCGGCGCAAGGCGCTGCAACCGCGAGGCTTGTACAGGCGAAAGCGAACTACAATCCAGCTGCCGATGCGTTCGCCATGGATCGTAGGATGGCACAGGAGCCCCCCCTTCCAGGAATTGAAGCAAAGCAGTTGCGCTCGCTTGAGGCGGCCCTGAAAAATATGCCGTCTGATGCGCCGCAACCTGCTGGTTTGCAAACAACGTGCACCGGGCGGCGTTGCATGATCAGCGCGGGCTTTAACGACGGAGCGCAAGCCGAAGAATGGGCCAGCCGCTATCTTCTTGTCGGCGGTCGCAACCTGCCCAAGACCGCCCGTGTCATTGCTGTCCCGCTTGCTGGTGCAAATGGTGCGGTTAGTCTGCAGCTATACTTGTACTGATTTCAGCGAAGAATCGAAGCAACCAATTCGTGATCCAACTCAGGAGATTCCAAAATGCAGCCGTCTTTCACTCCGACCGAATCCCCCGAAGCCTACGAACCCCCTACGCTGGTCTGCTTTGGCAGCTTGGCGGAATTGACGCAGTCTGGCTCAGGTAGCGATGCCGAAGGCGGCACGCCTCATCGCCAGAAACGCTCATAGGTTAAACCAGCCGCATAGGCGCAATCGAATGAGGTTTCGTTTTTCTTGACCGACAAAGCTTTCAACGCTACTCATGGGTAATGCGAATCCCATCACGCTTGCCGATAGAGTCAGTCGTTCAACGCATGTGCTTTCGCAAGATTCTGCCGGCGAGGCCGTACTTCTTGACCTTGGGGGCGAGCGTTATTTCGGCCTGAACAAGGTGGGCACGCGAGTGTGGCAATTGCTCGAAACCGCGACCTCACTTGCCGACGTGCACCTGGTGCTTTGCACTGAGTTCGATGCTGCGCCAGAGAGAATCCGGGAGGATTTGCTGCATCTTGTCTCTCAACTGCAGGATGCCGGCCTGATCGAGTTTGCATGACGCAGAGCAGCAGATGGAGCAAATGGCGGGCTACGCCCGCCTCTGCAAAAATCCTGTTGCTGGCCATGATGGTGCTATTGCCACTGATGTCGGCCAGCCTAGCGATCCTCGGGTATGTACGTACTCAGCGCGTCGTCGAGCGCATCAGCGGCCTGCGCGCCGCGCGCCCGTCAACCCCAACGGATGTGGCAACCGGAGAACACTGGGCACGGCTTCTAGATATCGCCGGCCGGCGAAACGTAGTCAAAGCCACCTGCTTGCCACAATCGCTAGTTCTCTATGGTCTGCTGCGCGCACAAGGGTTGCGCCCGATTCTGAGGATCGGGGTTAGACGGCAGACAACGGAACCCGACATGCATGCCTGGGTGGAAGTAGATGGCATAGCGCTCGGGCAAACCAAATTGGAGCACACCGCGTTCAACGCACCCACCGCGAAGGAACATGCGATTCACCGTCCACACAAGACTCAAGGTCATGCCTGAGAATTCGCGAATCCGGGACCAGATCCCTCGCGTGCACATCCACCCAGCAGCGCCCCAATACGCGCAGTCCGATACACCTTTCCAGATCAAAACCCTGCCCGACGGCCAGCCGTGGTGCGAGGTGCGCCGCCAAGGCGAGACATATCACATGCGGTTCCCGGGCTTGGCGGATTTCATCGTGCGTGCCAGCGGCGAAGTGGACTGTACGCCCGCCCCAGACACCGATGGAACGACGGTCGAGCACTTGTTCGCCAACCAGGTCATCCCCGCTGTACTGAGCCTTCAGCAGCGTCCCGTTTTTCATGGCAGTGCCCTGGCCATCGAGGGGGATTGCATTGCATTCATCGGCGAAAGTGGGCGCGGCAAATCGACCTTGGCCACCTTTCTTGCCCGCCGCGGGCACCCGCTTTTGACCGATGACGGGCTGGAACTTCGCGACACAGCGGACGGCTTCCTGGCTATTCCCAACCAGCACTCGGTGCGTCTGTGGGAAGACAGCCGCGAAGCGCTGCTGCCCGACGACGCAATCGCACTGCCGCCGCTCAGTTACACACCCAAGGGCCGATTCCCTGGAAATAATCTATTCCCGTTCTGTGCGCAACCGGCACCGCTGCGGCGCGCATACTTTCTGGGAGACGGGACAGCAGAGAAGGTTTCCATCACCCCACTCGGCCCGCAGGCCGCACATTTGGCATGGGTGAAGCATTCCTTCATCCTCGATGTACGTAATCGCGAGGCTATGCAGATCCACTTCACCCAAGTCTCCCGCCTGGCACAACTCGGGATCAGCTACCTGCTGGACTACCCGCGTGACTACGAACATCTGCCGCAGGTGGAATCCACGCTGCTGGCGCTGCTGGCCACCTCGGACTGAGCGAGGCGGATGGGCGGCGTGCCGGCCCGGCCCGCTGTCACAATGCAATCATTTGCAGGGTGTCCAGAAGAGTGCGCCCTTTCATGAAGTGTCTTCGGGGCATAATTTGCATGCCTGGCGCCAGCTATTGAGACGGCGGGACAGCGGCCTCGCGTCCTTCTTCGCACCTTTTAAGCAGGACCGTTCCCACTGCGCCCCGCACAATCCAGGAAACCGCGGCCGCGACCAGCACCCCCATCGCACTACCCACCAAGTCATCCCGCACATCCCCCAGGCTTGGCGTGCGCCCGGCCACGTCGAACTGCATCAATTCGGTACCCCCGGCCAGCACACCCAGGCCCAGCAAAATCCACCACCAGCGCAAGCGCGGCAGCAGCAGCCGGAGCGCGAACGCCAGCGCGGAAAAGTACACCACGTGGGCCGTGCCGAATGGCAGGTGCAAGCCTTCAATCCAACTGACGGCACGCCCCAGCGGCGGAAAGGCGCGCAGCACCGCTTCGATCTGGCTGGAGCTCAATGCCATGACGGCAATCGTTGCTGCAACCAGTCCTGCGACCGCGGCCAGCTGCGCTGCGCCAGTCCGCCAAGGGTTGATGG
>CAVOQX010000004.1:0-518325 GCA_963698475.1 uncultured Gammaproteobacteria bacterium
TGGATGCGCGCTGGTTCGATCCCGCCACCCAACGCGCGCAACTGGACGCCGCGGCCGCCGGGTTCCTTGGCCGCTCACGCACGTAATGCCCCCGGCGTGCGTTACCATCGGATCGCGCCAGCGATTGCGGACTGGCGTGGGGTCGGGGGAACTTCGCCGCTGCACGGCAACAGTGATGTCTGGCCCACCATCCGAACAACAACAAACAACAAGAACGGTGCGGGGAAAACCACATGTCCAAGGGGCAGACTTTGCAGGATCCATTCCTGAATGCGTTGCGGCGCGAGCGCGTACCGGTCTCGATCTATCTGGTCAATGGCATCAAGCTGCAGGGCACCGTCGAATCGTTCGACCAGTTCGTGGTCCTGCTGCGAAACACGGTCAGCCAGATGGTCTACAAGCACGCCATTTCCACCGTGGTACCTGCGCGCAACGTGCGCATCGGCTTGCCGGGCGCGGATGAAGACGGCGACGAGGCGGCTGCCGAGGCTCCCTGAACCGAGGCGTTGCCGGAAAGGCTTGGGTTCGCGCGTGGCGGCCCCATAACGGGAACGATGACGACACGCCCATCCAGCCCGACCCGACCACGTGGGGTCCACGCCCTTGTTTGAACGCTCCCGCAAGGGCGAACACGCCCTGTTGATCCAGCCGCACGCCGGTGGACCGCCGGGTGAAGGCGTATTCGAGGAATTCCGCGAGCTGGCGCGCTCTGCCGGCGCGACGGTTGCGGCAGAGCTGACCGCGAAGATCGACCGGCCGAATCCGTCGATCCTGATCGGCACCGGCAAGCTGGAAGAAGTGAAGGCGGCCTGTGAGGCAACCGGCGCCGACCTCGTGCTGGTCAACCATCTGCTCAGCCCCGTGCAGGAGCGCAACCTTGAGCGCGCACTGGAGCGCCGCGTGGTCGACCGCACCGGCCTGATCCTGGACATCTTCTCGCAGCGTGCGCGCAGCGCCGAAGGCAAGCTGCAGGTGGAGCTGGCGCAGCTCAAGCACATCGCCACGCGCCTGGTGCGTGGCTGGACCCACCTGGAGCGCCAACGCGGCGGTTCGATCGGCCTGCGGGGGCCGGGCGAGACCCAGCTGGAAACCGACCGTCGGCTGCTGCAGAAACGCGTCGACGTGCTGCAGAAGCGGCTGGACAAGGTCGAAGTCCAGCACACCCAGATGCGCCGCGCGCGGGTGCGCAGCGAGTTGCCGCGGGTGGCGCTGGTCGGCTACACCAATGCCGGCAAGTCGACGCTGTTCAATGCCCTGACCGGCGCCGATGCGTATGCCGCCGACAAGCTGTTCGCCACCCTCGATCCGACCGTACGCCGCGTCGAGCTTCCCGCGGGAGCCGTGGTCTTGGCCGATACCGTCGGCTTCGTGCGCGACCTGCCGCATGAACTGGTCGCCGCGTTCCGTTCGACCCTGAGCGAAGCGCGCGAGGCCGACCTGCTGTTGCACGTGATCGATGCCGATGACCCGCTGCGTGACGAACGCATGGCCCAGGTGGATGCGGTGCTTGCCGAAATCGGCGCGGGCGAGATCCCGCAACTGATGGTGTTCAACAAGATCGACCGCATCGAAGGCGCCAGTGCGCGCATCGACCAGCGCGGCGAAGAGCGGACTGCGGTCTGGCTGTCGGCGCGCGACGGTGTCGGCCTGGACCTGCTGCAGCAGGCACTTGGCGAGCGGCTTGGCTTGCAGCGCGTGGCTGGCGAAGTCTCGCTGCCCACCGATGCGGGCCGCCTGCGCGCGCGCCTGCACGCGTTGGATGCCGTGCGCGGCGAGGACCACGATGCCGACGGCTGGCGCCTGCAGGTCGACCTGCCGATTGCCGATGCCTTGCGCCTGGCCGCGCAGGACGATGGCGCGCCGCTGCGCAGCTTGCTGCCAGTTCCGCACCCGGAACCCGTCGACTGACGTAACCGGTAGAATCCCACCTACTTTCCTGCCGCAGTCGCGGCAACAGATGGAGCAGGCATGGCCTGGAACAAACCCGGCGGTTCGTCCGGCAGCAACAATCGTGGCAACCGTGGCGGCAGCGCGGGGCTCGGCGACTTGCTCAACCGGCTGCCGAGCTTCGGTGGCGGCATGGGCGAGGGCAATATCCTGCGTTGGGTGCTGATCGGCCTTGTGCTGTGGCTGGCGTTCAACTGCTTCGTGCTGGTGGCCGAGCAGCAGCGCGGCGTGGTGCTGCGCTTCGGCCAGCTGTCGCGGGTGATGCAGCCTGGCCCGCACGTCAAGTTCCCGTGGCCGGTCGAGCGCGTGTTCAAGGTCAACGCCACCACCATCAAGACCTTCAGCGATACGGTGCCGGTGCTGACCAGCGACGAGAACATCGTCAGTGTCGAGGTCAACGTGCAGTACCGGGTCGCCGATCCGGTGCTGTACCTGTTTGGCACCCGCGACGCCGACCAGGTGTTGACCCAGGCCACGCTGAGTGCCGTGCGCGAGCAGATCGGCCGCTCCGACCTCGATACCGTGCTCAGCGCGCGCGCCGCGCTGTCGATTGCCGCCAAGCAGCGGCTTGAGGCGGTGCTGAAGGCCTACGACACCGGCCTGGCCGTCACCGAGCTCAACCTGCCCAATGCGCGCCCGCCCGAAGAGGTCAAGCCGGCCTTCGACGACGTCAACAGCGCGCAGCAGGACCAGCAGCGCCTGACCAGCGAGGCCGAGGCCTACGCCGCCAAGATCGTCCCCGAGGCCCGCGGCCAGGCCGCGCGCGTGCGTACGGTCGCCGAAGGTTACAAGACAGCCTCCATTGCCAACGCCACCGGTGATGCCGAGCGCTTCAACTTGCTGGTCAAGGAGTACAAGGCCGCGCCGGAAGTCACCCGCAAGCGCTTGTGGCTGGAAACCCTGCAGCAGGTCATGGCAGGCAATCGCAAGGTGGTCGGTGGCGATGGTCGCCAGTTGATCTACGTGCCGATGGAAGGTGCAAAGGGCGTCATGCCGGCACCGGCCACGGCCATCGTGCCGGACCTGGTGTCACCGATGGTCAACGCGACCGATGACGGCGTGCGCAGTGGTCGCAAGGGCCGTGAGGAGACAAGCCGATGAAATTTCCTGCATTGATTTCGGCGCTGGTCGTCGGACTGCTGTTGATGATGGGCTCCGTCTACGTGGTCACGGAAGGCCAGGCCGCGATCGTGCTCAAGCTCGGCCGCATAGCCCGCACCGGCATTACCCCCGGGCTGCACTTCAAGTTGCCGCTGGTCGAGAACGTGCGGGTGTTCGATACCCGTTTGCAGATCCTGGACGCCGAGCCAGAGCGTTACCTGACCTCGGAGAAGAAGGACGTCAGCGTCGACTTCTTCGCCATCGGCGCGATTGACGATGTGACCGCGTTCTACCGCGCGACCGGTGGCGACGAGGGTATCGCCGTCCAGCGCCTGACCCCGATCATCAAGGATGCGCTGCGCAACGAAATCAACTCGCGCACCCTGCAGGAAGCCGTTTCCGGTGATCGCGCCAAGATCGTCGGCGACCAGCTGGCCTTGATCAATCGTGGCGCGGCCAACCTGGGCATCAGCATCACCGACCTGCGGATCAAGCGCATCGACCTGCCGGAGGGTGGCAAGGTCATCGCGGACGTCTACGCGCGAATGAGCGCGCAGCGCTTCCAGGTCGCCAGCAGGTTGCGGGCCGAGGGTGAAGAGCAGGCGCAGAAGATCCGCTCGCAGGCCGACCGCGAACAAGCGGTCATCGCCGCCGAGGCCGAACGCGACGCGCAGATCCTGCGCGGCGAGGGTGATGCCACCGCGACCCGCCTGTACGCCGAGGCTGCGCAGCGGGATCCTGCGTTCTACGCGTTCCACCGCAGCCTTGAGGCCTACCGGAATTCCTTCTCCGGCGGTGACAGCGTGATCGTGCTGGATCGCGATGATCCGTTCCTGCAGTACCTGAAATCCGACCGCTGATGTCGGATCTCTGGGGCGCACTGTGCCTGGTCGCGGTGCTGGAGGGGTTGTTCCTGTTCGCAGCCCCCGGCGCCTGGAAGCGCGCGGCCGAGCAGCTGCAGCAGATGCCGAATGAGCACGTGCGCCGGGTGGGCGCCGTGGTCTTGATCCTGGGGCTGGTGTCGCTGTGGCTGGTACGGGGCGGCTGAACGCTGTTTCCCGGCAGGAAATTCACTCTGGCCGCATTGCACGTCGCCGCTGGCGAACGAACCACGTAGAATGTCGAAAAGCCGGGGCGCGCCTCGGCTTTTCTCACGTCTGGAGTACGGAAATGGGTCAGTCGGTCGTCGTGTTGGGTGCCCAGTGGGGCGATGAGGGCAAGGGCAAGATCGTCGACCTGCTGACGCAGGATATCGGCGCGGTCGTGCGCTTCCAGGGCGGCCACAACGCGGGCCATACGCTGGTGATCGGCGGCAAGAAGACCGTATTGCACCTGATTCCCGTCCGGCATCCTGCGCGATGACGCGCTGTGCCTGATCGGTAATGGCGTGGTGCTGCACCCGGGTGCGTTGCAGAAAGAGATCGCCGAACTGGAAGCCAACGGCGTCGAGGTGCGTTCGCGACTGAAGATCAGCCCGGCCACGCCGATCATCATGCCGTACCACATCGCACTGGACCAGGCGCGCGAGAAGGCTGCGGGTGGCAAGCGGCGATCGGCACCACGGGTCGCGGCATTGGCCCGGCCTACGAGGACAAGGTGGCACGTCGCGGCATTCGCGTCGCCGACCTGCATTACCCGGACCGAGCTCGCTGAAAAGCTGCGCGCGGCGCTGGACTACCACAACTTCGTGCTGACCCAGTACCTGAAGGTCGATGCCGTCGATTACCAGCAGACGCTCGATGATGCGCTCGCCTTCGGCGAATACGTCGAGCCGATGAAGGCCGACGTGGCCGGCATCCTGCACGAGCTGCGCAAGCAGGGTCGCAAGGTGCTGTTCGAGGGCGCCCAGGGCGCGCTGCTCGACATCGACCACGGCACCTATCCGTACGTCACCTCGTCCAACACCACGGTCGGTGGCGCGCTGGCCGGGACCGGCGTGGGCGCGGATGCGATCGACTACGTGCTGGGCATCGCCAAGGCGTATGCGACACGCGTCGGTGGCGGCCCGTTCCCGACCGAACTCAATGACGACGTCGGCCAGGGCATCCGCGACCGCGGCCAGGAATACGGCGCCACCACCGGCCGCCCGCGCCGCTGCGGCTGGATGGACATCGTCGCGCTGAAGCGCGCGGTGGCGATCAACGGCATCAGCGGCCTGTGCATCACCAAGCTCGACATCCTCGACGGGATGGAAAAGCTCAAGATCTGCATCGCCTACGAATACCGTGGCAAGCGCACCGAATACGCGCCGCTGGATGCCGGCGGCTGGGAAGATTGCACGCCGGTCTACCTGGAATTTCCCGGGCTGGAGCGAAACCACCGCCGGCATCACCGACTGGCACAAGCTGCCGGCCGCCGCACGCGCCTACCTGCGCGCGCTGGAGGAACTGGCGGGGTGCCCGCTGGCGATCGTCAGCACCGGTCCGGACCGCGACGCCAACATCGTGCTGCGCGACCCGTTCGCCTGATCGACGCTCCGCCCACCCAGCCGCACCGGCAGCCCTGACATGCCCACCATCATCGAACCGTTCCGCATCCACTCGGTCGAGCCGCTGCGCATCACCACCGCGGAGGAACGCCATGCCGCGATCGCGGCCGCCGGCTACAACCTGTTCGCCGTGCACAGCGATGACGTGCTGATCGACCTGCTCACCGATTCCGGCACCGGTGCGATGTCCAGCGAGCAGTGGGCCGGCATCCAGCGCGGCAACGAGGCCTACGCCGGCTCGCCCTCGTGGTACCGCTTCGAGGCGGCGGTGAAGGCGCTGTTCCCGTTCCGGCACGTGATCCCCACCCACCAGGGCCGTGCCGCCGAGAAGATCCTGATGGCGGTGATCGGCGGTCCCGGCCGGATCATCCCCAACAACACCCATTTCGACACCACCCGCGCCAACATCGAGGCCACCGGTGCCGAGGCCGTCGACCTGGTGATCCCGGAAGGCCTGGACCCGGCGCTGGAACACCCGTTCAAGGGCAACATGGACCTCGGCCGGCTGGATGCGCTGCTGCGCGAGCGCCGCGCCGACATCCCCGCGGTGTTCGTCACCATCACCAACAATTCCGGCGGTGGCCAGCCGGTGTCGCTGGAGAACCTGCGCGGCGTGCGTGCGCTGTGCGACCGCCACCAGGTGCCGCTGTTCCTGGATGCCTGCCGCTTCGCCGAGAACGCCTGGTTCATCCGCGAGCGCGAGCCGGGGCAGGGCGGGCGCGAGGTCGCCGAGATCGTGCGCGAGATCACCTCGCTGGCCGATGGCATGACCATGAGCGCGAAGAAGGACGGCCTGGCCAACATCGGCGGCTGGCTGGCGATGCACGACGATGCGCTTGCCGCCAGCTGCCGCAACCTGCTGATCCTGACCGAGGGCTTCCCGACCTACGGCGGCCTCGCCGGGCGCGACCTCGATGCGATCGCCCAGGGCCTGGTGGAAGTGGTCCAGCACGACTACCTGCGCTACCGCATCCGTTCCACCGGCTACCTTGGCGATGGCCTGCACGCCGCCGGCATCCCGACCATGCGCCCGGTTGGCGGCCACGCGGTGTACATCGACGCCCGCCAGATGCTGCCGCACATCCCGCCGTTGCAGTATCCGGGGCAGGCGCTGGCGGTGGCGCTGTACGAAGCGGGCGGCATCCGCAGCTGCGAGATCGGCACGGTGATGTTCGGCCGCCGCCCGGACGGCAGCGAACAACCCGCCGCGCTCGACCTGGTGCGGCTGGCGATCCCGCGCCGCACATACACCCAGAGCCACATCGACTACGTGATCGAGGTCTGCACCGAGGTCGCGGCCAGGTCCGGCGACCTGCGTGGCTACCGGATTGCCGAAGAGCCAGCGGCGCTGCGCCACTTCACCGCGCGCTTCGAGCCCCTGCAGGGCTGAGCGAGGCCACTGCGTGCACGCCGCGAACGAGGTGTGCAAGGACGTCCCCGGCGCGCCCGCGAAGGCGGCGCTGGATGCCTGCCTGGCGGATTTCGCGCGGCCACGGCCGGGCGTGCTGGCACTGGTGCTGGACGTTGCCGGCCATGCCTACGCCAAGGCCGGCAGCCTGGTCCACATCGGCGCAGGCGGGGAGCGCTGCGGCTGGATCAGCCCCGGCTGCCTGGAAGGCGCGCTGCTGGATGCGGCTGCGGCCTGCGGCCAGGACCTGCGGCCACGCCTGCTGGAACTGGACAACCTCGACCTTGCCGACGTGTTCGCCGGTTCCGGCGCCGGCTGCCGCGGCCGCCAGCGGATCCTGCTGCTGCCGCTGGCGCAACTGCCCGGACTGCAGCCCGTCCTTGCCCGTTTTCGTCACGCCGGTGATCCGTTGGCGTTGGCGGTGGACCTGCCGGGCGGGTTGTCGGCGGCCTGCGGCGACCTGCGTGGCGATTGGCCGCTGGCGCTGGCCGATGCCGCCGCGGACGCACCGGCGCAGGCCTGGCGCTTGCGCCTGGCGCCGCTGCCGCGCCTGCTGGTGTGCGGGGCCGGCCCGGAAAGCGAACTGCTGCTGCCGCTGCTCGCGCAACTGGGCTGGCGGGTGGAGCTGCTCGAGTCGCGCCCGGCCTGGCTGCATTGCGGGCAATGGGTGGAGCGGCAGCTGGCGGCGATGCCGGGCGCGGGCGAAGGCCACGATGGCGTGCTGCTGATGGCCCATCAGTTCGACCGCGACCGCGCCGCGCTGGAGGCGCTGGCCGGGTGGGCGCGGCTGCCGGCCTACATCGGCCTGCTCGGCCCGGAAACCCGCCGCGACGACCTGCTTGCGACCCTGCCGCCGGCGGTACGCGCGCGCCTGCACGGGAAGGTGGAATCGCCCGCCGGGATGGCGTTGGGCGGTCGTGGCCCCGCTGCCATCGCGCTGTCGCTGGCGGCGCGGCTGCAGGCGCTGGCGTGCGCGCTTGACGCGGAGCAAGGCCAAGCCGCGGCGGCCGTGGCAGAGTCCCAACCACACTCCAGCCACGAGCCATCCGCATGCTGACCGACTTCCTGACCAACGAACACCGCGACTGCGATGCGCTGTTCGCCGATGCCGAGAATGCCGCCCACGAGGGCGACCTGGCCGCCGCGGCATCCGCGTTCGCCGCGTTCGCCGAATCCCTGCGCCAGCACCTGGCGATCGAGGAGGAAGTGCTGTTCCCGGCGTTCGAGGCGCGCACCGGCATGGCCGGCGGGCCGACCGCGGTGATGCGGATGGAGCATGCGCAGATGCGCACCCTGCTGGAGCAGCTGCAACGCGCGCTCGATGACGGCAGCCTGGACGACTTCCTCGGCCTCGGCGAAACCCTCAACATCCTGGTCCAGCAGCACAACATGAAGGAGGAGCAGATGCTCTACCCGATGTGCGACCGCGCCCTCGGCGACCAGGCCGACGAGCTGCTGCAGCGCCTGCAGGCACACTGATGGCCGGGTCCGGCAGCGAACGTGCGATCGACGTGCGCGGGCTGCCGCCGTGCGAGCCGATGGAGCGGATCCTGGCCGCCTGCGACGACCTGCAGCCCGGCCAGCGGCTGCGCGCGCTGCTCAGCCGCGAACCGCTGCCATTGTTCCCGATCCTCGCCCAGCGCGGCCTGGCCTGGCAGGTGCTGGAGGTGGCGGAGGACCGTTGCGAGCTGCTGGTGTGGCCGGCAGGCGACGAGGCCGCGGCGGACGCCGACGGATGAGTGCGGTGCTGTCGCTGGAGCAGGCGCCGCCGTTTTCGGTGCCGCTGCGGTTCTTCCTGACCGCGCCGCTGTTCGGCGTGCTGGCGGCGGCGCTGCTGGGGTGGGCCGGGCCGCAGGCGCTGGCCTCGCGCTGGTCCGGTGCCGCGCTGGCGTTGAGCCACCTGCTCGCGCTCGGGGTGCTGTCGATGGTGATGTGCGGGGCGCTGCTGCAGATGCTGCCGGTGCTGGTGGGCGTGCGCGTGGCCTGGCCGCGGTTGCTTGCCGCGGCCTGCCATGGGCTGCTGGTGGTGGGCACGCTGGCGCTGGCGGCCGGGTTCCTCGGCGCGGGTGTGCTGGCATTCCGGCTGGCGGTGCTGCTGCTGGGGCTGGGGCTGGGCGGCTTCCTGCTGGCGCTGGGCTGGGGCCTGGCGCGCGCGCCGAACACCCAGGACAGCGTGCGCGGGATGCGCTGGGCCGCGCTCGGCCTGCTGCTGGTGCTGGTGCTGGGGCTGCGGCTGGCGCTTGGCCATGCCGGCTTGGGCCTGGACCTGTGGCGCTGGCCCTTGACCGACCTGCACCTGGCGGTTGGCCTGGTCGGCTGGATCGCGACCCTGGTCGCGGTGGTCGCCTGGCAGGTGGTGCCGATGTTCCAGATGACCCCGGCGTACCCGGCCGCGCTGCGGCGGGTGCTGCCGCCCGCGGTGTTCGCGCTGCTGGCGTGGCTGGGACTGGCCAGGTGGTTGGGCTGGCCGCTGCCATGGCTGCCGTGGCTGCTGCTGGCCGGCCTGCTGGGCGGTTTCGCGCTGGTCACCCTGCGCCTGCTTGGGCAACGCCGGCGCAAGCTCGGCGACAGCAGCCTGGCCTACTGGCGGCTCGGGATGGCGATGCTGTTGCTGTCCGCACTGGCGGCGATGCTGGCCTGGTGGCTGCCGGGCGCGGCCACGGAGCGCATGCTGGTGGCGGCCACGGTGCTGTTCCTGCTCGGCTTCGCACTGTCGGTCGCCAGCGGGATGCTCTACAAGATCGTGCCGTTCCTGGTCTGGCTGCACTGGCAGCAGCGCCTGTCCAGCCGCCTCGACCTGCGCCACCAGCTGGTGCTGCCGAACATGCGCAGCATCCTTCCCGAGGCGCGCTGCAGGCGCCAGCTGCAGTGCCATGCGCTGGCGCTGGCGCTGCTGCTGGCGGCCGTCTGGTTTCCCGTGCTGGTGCGCCCGGCGGCGCTGCTGTGGGCTGCCAGCTTCGCCCTGCTTGGCTACAACCTGCTGCGGGCGGCGCTGCTGTACCGCAGCGAGTGCCGGCGGATCGAGGCCGGCGGCTAGGCCGGCTGCCCTAGCCGGGCGTGAGGTCCAGCCAGCGCGCCAGGTCCGCGGGGGTATCGATGTCGATCGCCGCCTCCGGCATCGGCAGCCGGATCGCCGTGTCGCCTTCGGCCAGCAACAGCGGCTTGGCCCCGCGTTCGCCATCAAGCGCTTCCAGCGCGGCGAAAAGCCGGCGCGGCAGGATCGCCGGGACGCCCGGCAGGCCGTCGTAGTCGGCGCAGGCCACCGCCTCCGGGGTGGCGCGCCAGCGGCTGGCCAGTGCCTGTAGTGCGTCGGCGCGCAGGGCCACCTGGTCGACCAGCAACAGCAGCACGCCATCCGGGTGTCCGTTGAGGCCGCGGATGCCGGCGGCGATGCTGCTGCCCAGCCCGCGCTGCCAGCCGTCGTGCACGATCACCCCGACGCCTTCCGGCAGCCGCGCGGCGATGGCTTCGTGCTGCGCCCCCAACACCACCTGCAGCGAGCACGGCTGCACCACTTCGGCGAGGGCGATGGCGCGGCGAACCAGCGGTTGCCCGCGCACCTCCGCCAGCGGCTTGATCGCGCCGAAGCGGCGGCCGGCACCGGCCGCCAGCACCAGCGCGGCCAGCTCAGGCATGCGCCTGGCACAGCGCGAGGTAGGCCTGCAGGCGTTCGCGCAGCACGCTGCCGATCGGCTGCGGGCGGCCGTGCTGCATCTCGATCGCCACCAGCACCGAGCGCGCGCTCAGCCGCGCCTCGCCGAGCACGCTGCCGTCGAAGCGCAGGGTCATCGAACTGCGCCCGACCTGCTCCAGCACCACGCGCAGTTCCAGCACCTCGCCGAGCCGGCACGGGCGCATGAAGTCGCATTCGGTGCGCGCGGTCGGGAAGCCGACGCCGTGGCGGAGGATCTGCTCGGCGTAGTTCAGGCCCAGGCAATGCGTGAACCAGTCCTCGACCGCCGCCTGGAACATCTCGAAGAAGCGCGGGAAGAACACATAGCCGGCCGGATCGGTGTGGGTGAAGCGCACCGGCGCGCGGTGCACGTACAACGTGTCCATGGCCCCTCCCGGGGAAGTCAGGACGCCCGACCGTACACCGGCGCCTGCACCTGGCGGAAGATGCCCAGGGCGCAGGGCAGCTCCGGTGGTGCCATCAGCGCCAGTTGCTGGGCGAGGTCGGTATTGCCGGGATCGTGAATCACCGCGTTGTCCGGCAGCGCCGCGTCCGGGTCCTGTTCGACCACCGCGAGCCGGCCGTGGTCCTGCACCAGCAGCTTGTTGCCGTCCTTGCCGAAGCGCAGCGGCTGGCCGGCGACCAGCCGCACGCTGTGGTCGTCGCGCGTCGCCTTGCTGGTGATCTGCTGGTAGGCGCCGTCATGGAAGGTGATGCAGTTGAGCAGCACTTCGACGAAGGCCACGCCGCGGTGCGCATGGGCGGCGGCGAACACCTGCTCCATCAGCGCTCCGTTGGTGTCAGGCACCCGGGCGACGAAAGTGGCACCACAGGCCAGCGCCAGGTTGACCGGGTTGATCGGGTTGTCCTGCACGCCGAACGGGGTCGACTTGGTCTCCAGCCCGGCCGGGCTGGTGGGCGAGGCCTGGCCCTTGGTCAGCCCGTAGATCTGGTTGTTGAGCATCAGCATCTTGATGTCGGGATTGCGGCGCAGCAGGTGCATGGTGTGGTTGCCGCCGATCGCCATCGCATCGCCATCGCCGGAGACCAGCCACACCGACAGCTCCGGATTGGCCAGCTTGGCCCCCATCGCCACCGTCGGCGCGCGCCCGTGCACGGTGTGGAAGCCGAAGGTGCGGGTGTAGTAGGGCAGGCGCGAGGTGCAGCCGATCCCGGAAATGGTCAGCAGCTTCTCGCGCGGGATGCCGAGCGCCGCATACGTGGCCGTCAGCGACTTGAGCACCGCGAAACAGCCGCAGCCGGGGCACCAGCGCGGGGTGGTGGATGACAGGAAGCGCTGGCGGTCGTCGCCGTCGGCATCAGCATCCACGTCGGTGACGAGGGTAATGAGCTCGCTCATGCGGGCGTCTCCAGCAGCGATTCGGCGTAAGCGATGATTTCCGAGACATGGAACGCGCTGCCCTGCACCTTGCCCAGGCGCTTGAGGTCGATCAGGTAGGTGCCGCGCAGGTGTTGCCAGAGCTGGCCGGTGTTGTTTTCCAGCACCGCGACCCGTGGATGCCGGCGCAGGATCGCGCCGAGGTCACGCGGCAGCGGGTTGAGGTGGCGCAGGTGCAGGCAGGCCACCGGGCGGCCCGCCGCCCGCAGTTGGTCGGTGGCCTCGCGGATCGCGCCCCAGGTGCTGCCCCAGCCCAGCAGCAGCAACCCGGCACCGGGGTCGCCATGTACTTCGGTGGCGGGGAAGTCCTGGGCGATGCGTTCGACCTTGTCGGCGCGCAGCTGCACCATCGCCTCGTGGTTCTCGGGCTCGTAGCAGACCGCGCCGCTGTCGCCGGCTTTCTCCAGGCCGCCGATGACGTGCTCCATCTCCGGCGTGCCCGGCACCGCCCACGGCCGCGCCAGCGTCTCCGGGTCGCGCCGGTAGGGGTGGAAGCCGGCCGGATCGGTCGCCCGGTGCACGCTGAACGGGGCCAGTTCGTCCACCTGTGGCTCGCGCCAGACCTCGGCGCTGCTCGATAGCGAGAGGTCGGACAGCACGATGACCGGCGTCATGTAACGCAAGGCGATGCGGCAGGCCTCGACGGTGGTGTGGAAGCAGTCCGCCGGGGTGGCGCAGGCCAGCACCGGCAGCGGTGATTCGCCGTGGCGGCCATGCAGTGCCTGCAGCAGGTCGGCCTGCTCGGTCTTGGTCGGGATGCCGGTGGACGGGCCGGCGCGCATCACGTTGACCACCACCAGCGGCAGCTCGGCGATCACCGCGAGGTTGAGGAACTCGCCCATCAGCGACAAGCCGGGGCCGGAGGTGCTGGTGGCCCCCAGGGCGCCGGCGAAGCTGGCGCCAATGGCACTGCCGATCGCGGCGATCTCGTCCTCGGCCTGGAACATGCAGACATCCGGATCGCGATAGCGCGCCAGTTCCTGCATGACCTCGGTGGCGGGCGTGATCGGATAGCCGCCGAGCACCAAGCTCAGGCCGGCGCGGCGGGCAGCGGCGACCAGGCCCTTGGCGACAGCTGCATTGCCGCTGACGAAGCGGTACAGGCCCGGCTCCTGCAGCACCTGGCTGCCGGCCACGCGCAGCGGGCTGACGAAGTACTCGGCGGTCTCGCCGAAATTCCAGCCGGTCCGGAAGGCGCGACGGTTGGCCTCGACCAGGTCGGGGCTGGCGGCAAAGCGCTGCTCGATGAACGCCTCGACGCGATCCAGCGGGCGCGGGAACAGCCAGCAGATCAAGCCGAGGGCGAAGAAGTTGCGGCTGCGATCCTTGTCGCGGATCGACAGCGGCAGGCCCTTGAGCGCGTTGCGGGTGAGCGTGCCCATCGGCACCGAGAACACCCGGTACGCACGCAATGATCCGTCTTCCAGCGGGTTGGCGGCGAAGCCGGCCTTGCCGAGGTTGGCGGTGGTGAACGCATCGTCATTGACCAGCACGATGGCACCGGCCTTGAGCTTGCCGAGGTTGCTGCGCAGCGCGGCGGGGTTCATCGCCACCAGCAGGTCGAGGCGGTCGCCGGGGGTGAGCACCTGCTCGCCGCCGGTGCGCACCTGGAAGCCGGACACGCCGCCCAGGGTGCCTACCGGCGAACGGATCTCCGCCGGGAAATCAGGCAGGGTGCGCACGCGCTCGCCGGCGGCGCTGGCGAGTTGCGCGAACTGCTGCCCGGCCAGCTGGATGCCGTCGCCGGAATCGCCGGCGAACTTCAGGGTGATCTCGGCGAGCAGGCGCGCGTCGTCGGGGTCGATCGCGGCGGGGCTGGCGGTGGCCTGGTTCATCGGATGCTCCGTGCGCCTGCGGTCAGTTCATCGCGTGGCGCGAAGGCGCGTCATCCGGGAAGTCCTCGTCCGGGTGCAGCGTGCGCGCGCGCTGCAGCAGCGCCTGCTGGTCCTCGGGGCGGTCGGGGTCCGGCTCGCAGCATTCCTGCGGGCACACCGCCGCGCACTGCGCTTCGTCGAAATAGCCGACGCACTCGGTGCACTTGGCCGGGTCGATGACGTAGATGCGGCTGCCTGCGGTGATCGCCTCGTTCGGGCATTCGGGCACGCAGGCGTCGCACAGGTTGCACTCACTGGTGATGCGGAAAGCCATCTTTCTTCTCCTCGTTGAAGCCGTGGATCGCGGCCCCGATCGCGCCGCAGAACTGCGCATTCGGGGCCAGGATGGTGTGCACGCCGTGCTCGAAGCGTTCGCCGAACAGCGGCATCAGGTTCTGGTGGTGGGCCATCACGCCGCCGGAAAACACCAGCGTGGGGGTGTCGATCGCGGTCATCTCCAGCACCCGCTTGACCACCGAGCGGTACAGCGCGTGCACCAGGTTCTCGACCCGCTCGCCGTGCATCAGCAGCTTGATGACTTCCTGCCCGGAGAACACCGTGCAGTAGCTGTTGAGGGTGAGCTCCTGGTCGTGCCCGGCGGCCAGCGCCGGCAACGCCTGCATCGGCACTTCCAGGCGGTGCGCGAGTTCCTCGATGTAGGCACCGGTGCCGGCCGCGCACTTGCGGTTGATCGCGAACTGGCCGACCCGGGTCGGGGTCGCGCCGATCACCTTGGCGTCCTGGCCACCGATGTCGATGATGGTGTAGTCCTCGGCCAGGCCGAGCTGGTGCTGCACGCCCAGGTAGTGCGCCTTGATCTCGGTGCAGGCGCCGTGCACGAACGGGATGTGGTTGCGCCCGTAGCCGGTGGCGTACACCCGCTGGCCTGCGCGCAGCCGCGGCACGCCACCTTCCGGCAGTGTTGCGCGGTCGTCGTCGAGCAGCGGCGAAGCCTCGCCGGGCGCGCCGGCGAGCGCGCGGTGGACGTGCTCGTTCAGCGGGAACAGGGTGCGCTGCTTGCGCGTCAGCAGGATCCGCCCGCTGCCATCGACCGCGGCCACCTTGATCTCCGCGCTGCCGCAGTCCACGCCCCAGTAAACCTGTTGACTGGCATCCGCGGGCGCGAGCTCGGCATGGCTGGCAAGCGCGGTGCTCACAGGGTCTCCATGAAGGCTTCGAGCAGGGTGGTGCTTTGCTCGTCGGAGAAGCAGCGCAGGTCGTTGAGGTCGCCGTCCATTACGATTCCCGGCACCCCGGCGGCCTGCAACCGCCGCGGCAGGTTGTAGTGGCTGTTGGTGTTGTTGGGGCAGGTGCGGGCGGCATGGTAGACCACCCCGTCGATGCCGAATTCCGCCACCAGCCGGGCGATGTAGCGTTCCTTGTAGGCGTCGTCGCGGTTGATGAAGATCGACAGGTAGGCGCGCGCCATGCTCTCCAGCGGCGCGTCCGGGTCGAAGTCGGAGAAGATCCAGGAATTGCAGTAGGTCGAGGCGACCACGCAGGTGCGGTTGCGCGCCAGCAGGTCGGACAGCTGCCGCAGCCTACCCCACACCGGCATGCCTTCCCAATACAGCCGCAGGCGTTCACCGGGCACCGCGGCCTGCGACGCGGCGACGCGCGCGCGCATCTCGGCGAGCAGCGCGCGATAGTAGTCGGTGGCCACCTGGGTGCCGCGCAGCACCACGATCGGCCCCATGTAGACCGCGCCATCGAAAAAGCTCAGCGGTGCCGGGCGCGCCATCGCGGTGGCCAGCACCTCGGCCCACAGGTCGGTGGCCTCCTTCGAGCGCGCCACCGCCAGCCGCAGCGCCTGCGGGTCCAGGCGCTCGCCGGTGATCGCCTCAAGCTGCGTGATCAGCCGCTGGTACTGGGCGGCGACATCGGCGATGTGTTCGGGCTCGACCTCGGGCAAGTGGTTCGGCGTGTGCACGCCGAGCAGCGGCACGTTCCACTGCCGCGCGTACCAGGCGAACCAGTGCATCACGTCCTTGCACTGGTTGGTGCAGTACACCAGCACGTCGGGGCGCGGCACCGCCTCGATGCCGTAGGCGCGGGTCAGCGGGGTGATGCCCTTCATGCAGGCGCCGACGTCGGCGGTCAGGTAGGAGCAGATTTCCGGCGAATAGCCGTGCGCATTGGCGACCGGGATGGTGTCGCTGGCGACGCGGGTGGCGCCGAGCATGGCGCCGTGGTTTTCCGGGAAATACACCGCAAACCCCATCGCGCGCAGGATTTCGGCCGGGCCGACCGAGGTGCACCACGCGACCTTGCGCGCCGGATCCTTCGCCGCGGCGTCGAGGTCGAGGAAGTACTCGCGCATCACCTGCTTCACGTCCATGCATCACCTCCGATCCGGCGCGCGGCCTTGCGCACGTAGGCCGCGATCATGCGCTTGCGGTAATCGCGCGGGAATCCGTCCTGGTCGTACACCGCGTTGGCGCTGGCGAGGCGTTCGCCGAGCGTCGCCAGCACCCCATCGGCGAGCGCCGCACGCGCGCTGGCCGGGCGCACGCCGATGCCGGTCATGGCCGCGTGCACGTCATTGCCGCAACGAGCCAGGGCGATGCCCAGCGACGGGAAGTCGAGGTTGGCGCGCGCCGCGAGTTTTTCGTAGGCGGCGACCAGCCCCGGCCGCGATGGCAGGTCGATCGCCAGCAGCACTTCGTCGGCCGCAAGCTGGTGGCGCTCGATGCCATCGCCACTGTGGAAATCGGCCAGCGCGACCCGGCGTTCGCCGCGCGGCGAGTGCAGCTGCAGCTCGGCATCGAGCACCAGCAGCGCCGGCGTGGTGTCGGAGACGATGCGCGCCTGGCATTGCGGCAGCTGCCCGCGCACGGCGGATTTGACGATGTGGCAGACCTCGCCGCCGGCCTTGAAGCAGGGGCCGTGCGCGGCGCGGTTGAGCGGACTCTGGTTGAAGAAATTGCAGCGGTGGTCGGCCAGCAGGTTGCCGCCCACGGTCGCGCGCTCGCGGATCGGGGCCGAGGCGACGCGCGCGGCGGCCTCGACCAGCACCGGCGCGACCGCGCGCAGCAGCGGGTCGGCGACGATCGCGGCCAGCGGCGTCATCGCGCCGATCCGCACCCGCCCGTCGGCCTCGCGCGCGATCCCGCGCAGCGCCGCGATGCCACCCAGCGACACCAGCACCTCCGGCGTGGCCAGTCCGAGCTTGAGTTGCGGCACCAGGTCGGTGCCGCCGGCGCTGATCGCATAGCGCCGCTGCTGCCGCGCGAGGTCGGCCAGCAGCGCGTGCAGCGCGTCCACGCTGCGCGGGCGGAGCAGGTCGAACACCGGGGTCATGCCGCACCCGCCTGCTTGCGCAGCGCCGCCAGCACCCGGTCGGGCCGCAGCGGGACTTCGGCCAGGCGCACGCCGACCGCATCGAAGATGGCATTGGCGATCGCCGGGATCACCGGCGCGAGCGGGCCTTCGCCGGCTTCCTTGGCGCCGAACGGGCCTTCGTTCTCGTCGCTGTCGCACAGCACGATGTCGATCTCCGGCTGCTCGAACGGCGACGGGATCTTGTATTCGAGGAAGCCGGCGTTCTGCACCGCGCCGCCCTCGTGCAGCACTTCCTCCATCAAGGCCTGGCCCATGCCCATGTGGAAGCAGCCCTCGATCTGCCCGCGCACCGCCAGCGGGTTCAGGGCGAAGCCGCAGTCGTGCGCGCAGGTGGCCTTGTCGACGCGGACGTGGCCGGTCTCCGGGTCGACCGTGACCTCGACGATGAACGCGGTGAAGCTGTAGGCCGGCGACAACCCGGCGCCGGCGCCCTTGAACTTGCCGCCGAGTTTGGGCGAACGATAGTTGCCGACCGTCTGCAGGATGCCGGGGCCTTCGAGCGCCGCGTGCACCGCCTCCAGCCATGCGATTCCGGCGCCACTGTCGAGGTGGCGGATGCAGCCATCGGCGAACGCGAAGCCATCGCGGTAATCCGGATTCGCACCGAGGTCATCGGCCTCGAAATCGGGCGCGCGCTGGCCCTGGCGGAAGAAGTCCACGGGCGGCTCGGGGGTCGGGTAAACGGGTTCGTCCAGTCCGAGCTTGCGGCAGGCGCTGGCGACCAGCAGGCGGCGCATGCGGATCGCCGCGTTGCGCGCGGCGTTGCCGGCCATGAAGGTGACCCGCGAGCTGTAGCTGCCGAGGTCGACCGGGGTCAGGCGGGTGTCGGCGGCGACCACCTTGACCTGGTCCAGATCCACGCCGAGCACTTCCGCCGCCATCATCGCCAGCACGGTGTCGCTGCCCTGGCCGATGTCGGAAGCACCCGAATACACGGTGATCGCGCCGTCGAACTCCAGCGTCATCCGCACCGTGCTGCCGGGGCGCTCGTTCCAGTGGATCGGCAAGGCGCTGCCGCTGATGAAGAAGCCGCAGGCAACGCCGATGCCTTTTCCGAACGGCAGCTTGCCGTGTTTCTCGCGCCAGCCGGAGCGGCGCATCGCTTCCTCGAGGCCGCGCTTGAGGCCAGCCGAGGTGATCCGGAATTCGTTGACGGTCAGCGTGTTCGCGCGATGCAGCAGGTCGATGCGCCCCTGGCAGGGATCGATGCCGGCCTCGGTGCAGCGCCATGTCCATCAGCACCTCGGAGGCGAAGCGCGGGTTGACCCCGCCGTGGCCGCGCATCGCGCCGCACATCGGCTTGTTGGTGTACAGGCGGCGGCAGCGGAAGCCGAAGTTGGGCACCGGGTACGGTCCCTGCAACAACACGCCGTTGTAGTAGGTGGTGACCACCCCGAAGCTGCCGTAGGCGCCGCCATCGATCAGGATGTCGCCGGTCAGCGCGGTGATGCCGCGCGCCGGGTCGAAGCCGAGCTTCATCGTCAGCTGGGTCGGGTGGCGGCCGTGGTGGCTGAAGAACACGTCCTCGCGCGAGAAGCGCAGGCGGATGTTGCGGCCGCTGACCAGCGCCAGTTTGGCGGCGATCATCTCGTGCGGGAACGGATCGCTCTTGCCGCCGAAGCCGCCGCCAAGATGCGGCTTGACCACGCGCACGCGGTGCTCGTCGATGCCCAGCACCTCGGCCAGCGCCAGGTGCACGTAATGCGGCACCTGGGTGGCGCTGTACACGGTCAGGTTGCCGCGGCCGTCGATCTCGACCTGCACCGCATGCGGTTCGGTGAAGGCGTGGGTGACGGCGGCGTAGCGGAAGCGCTTCTCGATCACGATCGGGGCGGCGGCGAACGCCGCCTCGGGATCGCCGAAGTGTTGTTCGACCTGCTTGTGCAGGTTGTCCGCGCGCTTGAGTTCCGGGTGCAGCGGGTCGTCGGTCGGCTTGAGCGCGTGGCGGGCGTCGAGCACCGCCGTGGTCGATTCGTACTCGACCGCGATCAGCGCAAGTGCCTGCGCCGCGATCTCCGCGGTTTCGGCCGCGACCGCGGCCACCGGCTCGCCGACGTAGCGCACCCGCTCGCGCGCCAGTGCCGGTTCGTCCTTGCTGATCGGCAACACCCCGAAGGTGCGCTCGAAATCGGCACCGGTCAGCACCGCGCGCACCCCGGGCAGGGCCAGGGCGCGCTGCGTGTCGATGCGCAGGATGCGCGCGCTGGCATGCGGCGAACGCAGGATCGCGGCGTGCAGCGGGTTGGGCACGCGCAGGTCGTCGGTGTAGCGCGCGCGGCCGGTGACCTTGTCGCGGGCGTCGAGCTGCGCCTGCGGCTGGCCGATGATGCGGTACGGCTTCATCCTGGCTCCCCGCCGGCGGCGACCGTGCGGAAGGCGCTGCGGATGGCGTTGTAGCCGGTGCAGCGGCAGGTGGTGGCGGCGATCGCGGTCTGCATCGCGAGTTCGTCCGGGTGCGGATCGGCGGCGAACAGGGCGACCCCGTTGAGCACCATCGCCGGCGTGCAGTAGCCGCACTGGATCGCACCGTGATCGATCATCGCCTGCTGCAGCGGATGCAGGGCGTTGCCGCAGCCGATGCCCTCGATGGTGGTGATTTCGGCGTCGACCATGTCCGCTGCCGGCAGCAGGCAGGACAGCATCGGCCGGCCATCGACCAGCACCGCGCAGCAGCCGCATTCGCCAAGGTCGCAACCGCGCTTGCTGCCGGTCAGGCCGAGCTGCTCGCGCAGGAAGTCGAGCACGCTGATGCCGGGCGTCACCGCGCGCACGTGGCGCTGGCCGTTGACCTGCAGCGCCAGGGTCTCGCTCGCAACCACCGGCAAAGGCGTCCGGGTCGTCATCAGTGCAGCCTCCGCACCAGGGTGGCCATGCCCTGGCCATGGCCGACGCACAACGCGGCGATGCCGAGCTCGCCATCGTCGGCTTCCAGGCCGTGCAGCAGGGTGGTGACCAGGCGGGTGCCGGTGGCACCCAGCGGATGGCCGAGCGCGATCGCCCCGCCATCCGGATTGACGCGTTCGGGTGCCAGTTCGAGGGCGCGCACGTTGGAGACGACCTGGGCCGCGAACGCCTCGTTGATCTCGTAGCGGTCGATGTCGCCAGTGGCCAGCCCGAAGCGTGCCAGCAGCTTGCGGATCGCCAGCACCGGGCCGTCGCCCATCGCTTCCGGGGCCGTCCCGACCACGACGCTGCCGAGCACTTCCGCGCGCGCGACCAGCCCGTGCCGCGTGCAGGCCGCGCTTGAGGCGAGCAGGGTCAGGCTGGCGCCATCGGACAGCGGCGAGGCATTGCCGGCGGTGACCGTGCCGTCCGCGCGGAACGCCGGGGTCAGCTCCGCCAGCGCCTGCAGGCTGGCATCGGCGCGCGGCAGCTGGTCACGCTCGATGCGGGTGTCGCCGCTGTCGAGCGCCAGCAGCTCGGCATCGAAGCGTCCGGCCGCTTGCGCGGCGCAGGCGCGCTGGTGGCTGGCGAGCGCCCATTGGTCCTGCGCGTTGCGGTCGATGCCGTCGCGCGTCGCCAGCCATTCGGCGGCCAGGCCCATCTGGTTGAACGGGAACGGTGGCCGCGCCAGCAGCGCGGGGTGGTAGTCGATCGCCGCCGACATCGGTACGTGCTGCATGTGCTCGACGCCGCCGGCCAGCAGCAGCTGATCCTGGCCGCAGCCGATGCGCAGCGCGGCGGTGTTGAAGGCTTCCAGGCTCGACGCGCACAGGCGGTTGAAGGTGACCCCGGGCACGCTGGCCGGCAGCCCGGCGAGCAGGCTGGCGAGGCGCGCGATGTTCTTGCCCTGCTCCAGGTGCTGGCCGACGCAGCCGATCAGCACGTCGTCGAGCGCGCCGGCATCGGGCAGCGTGCGCGTCACCTCGGCGATCAGCCGCGCCAGCAGTTCGTCGGCGCGCATGTCGCGCAGCGCGCCCTTGTCGGCATGGCTGCGCCCGATCGGCGTGCGCCGCGCCGCGATGATGCGGGCGGTCGCGGTCGCGGCGGGCGGCGGCAGCGTGGCCATCATCAGAGCCCCAACAGGCCGCAGCTCTTGCCGCCGTCGACGTGCAGCACCTGGCCGCTGACGAACGCGGCATCGGCCGAGCCGAGGAAGGCGACCGCGGCGGCGATGTCCGCGGGCGCGCCCATCTGCCCGCTTGGCTGCATCCGCAGCAGGCGTTCGCGCGCTGCGGCCGGCATCGCCTGGGTCATCGGCGTGTCGATCAGGCCCGGCGCCACCGCGTTGACGCGGATGCCGTCGCGCGCCAGTTCCAGCGCCAGGGTGCGGGTCAGGCTGACCACGCCGCCCTTGCTGGCCGAATAGTTGGCCTGGCCGGGATTGCCCAGCCACGAACGCGAGGCGATGTTGACGATCGCGCTGCCGGTGCGCTCGCGCAGCAGCGGCAGGGCGGCCTGGCAGCACAGGAACGGGCCTTTCAGGTTGACCGCCAGCACGCTGTCCCAGTCGGCTTCGCTGAGCCTGGAGAGCCAGCCGTCGCGGATGATGCCGGCGTTGTTGACCAGCAGGTCGAGGCCGCCGAGTTCGGCGCGGACGCGCGCCATCAGCGCTTCGAGTTCGGCGCGCGCGGTGACATCGACCGCGAGTGCGAGCACGCGCTCGCCGCCGAGTTCGCGGCAAGCGCGGCGGCGGCATCGCCATCGCGATCTGCCAGCACCACGCACGCGCCTTCCGCGTGCAGGCGCGTGGCGATCGCCGCACCGATGCCGCGGCCGGCACCGGTGACCACTGCGACGCGCTGCTGGTAGCGGCTCAGCATCGCTGCAGCAGCAGGGCGGTGCCCTGGCCTCCACCGATGCAGGCCGAGGCGATGCCGAAGCCGGCATCGTCGCGGGCCAGAGTGCGCGCCAGGGTCAGCGCAAGGCGCACGCCGGTGGCGCCGAGCGGATGGCCGATGGCGATCGCGCCGCCGTTGACGTTCAGCCGTGCCTCGTCGATCCCGAGTTCGCGCGCGACCGCCAGGCACTGTGCGGCGAAGGCTTCGTTGATCTCGAAGCGGCCGACATCGGCCAGCGCCAGGCCGCGGCGGCGAGCACGGCCCGAACGGCAGGCACCGGGCCGATGCCCATGTACGCCGGCGCGACGCCGGCCGAGGCGTGCCCGAGCAGCCGCGCGATCGGCGTGAGTCCGTGCGCGCGCACGAAGTCGCCGGAAGCGACCAGCAGCGCGGCGGCGCCATCGACGATGCCGGACGCGGTGCCGGCGGTGGTCGGGCCGGCATCGCTGAACACGTGCGGCAGTTTGGCCAGCGATTCCAGGGTCGTTTCGCGCGGATGTTCGTCGGCGGCGAGACCGGCCTTGTCCTTGCAGCGGAACCGGCGCGGCTTGAGTGTGTCGCCTTCGAAACTGCCCTGGCCCGGCAGCGCGGCGAGTTCGTCCTCGAAGAAGCCGGCGGCGCGCGCGGCCGCACAGCGCATCTGGCTGGCGTGCGCGAAGGCATCCACTTCGGCGCGGGTGAGGCCATGGCGTTCGGCGAGGTTGTCGGCGGTGCGGCCCATCGGCACCGCGGCGGTGTCGTCGAGTGCTTCCCACAGCAGGTCGGTGAACTCCGGCTTGCCGAGCGCGAAGCCCTGGCGCGCGGTGTACGAGGCAAGCGGGAAGCGGCTCATGGTGTCGGTGCCGACGCCGAGGACGAGTTCCGCCTTGCCCAGAGCGATCTGTTCGGCAGCCTGCGCCAGCACTTCCAGCCCAGAACCGCAGATGCGTTGCACCAGCAGCGCCGTGCTCGTTTCCGGCGCACCGGCGTACAGGCCGATGTGGCGCGGCAGGAAGAAGGCGTCGGCACTGGCCTGGCCGATGTTGGCGACGATGGTCTGGTCGATCGCCGCGGCATCGATTCCGGCCGCTTCGATCGCCGCACGCGCCGCGTGGATGCCGAGGTCGGTGGGCGACACCGTCGACAGCGCCCCGCAGAACTTGCCGAATGGCGTGCGCCGCCCGGCCAGCAGGTAGACGTCGTCGAAACAGGCGCCGATGCCGTGCGCGTTGCGGAAGCCGGTGGCGGAAGCGGTCATGCGCGGAATCCTGTCAGTGGCCGCAGTAGCTCGGGCGCGAGCCGTCGAGCACGCTGGCGAGGCCGGTGCGGGCGTCGCGGGTGGCGAAGATCGCGTGCAGGCCGTCGAGTTCCAGCTGCAGCGCGTCCGCGAGCGGCAGCGCATGACCGTCGTCGACCAGCCGCATCGCGGTGGTCAGTGCGATCGGTGCCTTGCGCCCCAGCTCGCGCGCGAACGGCGCCAGCTTCGGCTGCGCCAGCGTCGCCGGGTCGAGTGCGCCGTCGTAGTCGGCGAACGCGGCTTCCAGCTCCGGCTGCGGCGTGCGCCCGGATTGTGGTTGCGGAAGCGGCAGCTGCGCGAGGTCGGCGTAGCGGCGCGGCGGTTCGATGACGGCATCGACCAGCCCCAGCTCCAGCGCCTTCGCGGCGTCCAGGCGGCGGCCGGTCGCGACCAGGTACTTGGCCACCCCGACCCCGAGCAGGCGCGTGCTGCGCTGGGTACCGCCGAGCCCCGGGTAGATGCCGATACCGGTTTCCGGCAGCGCCAGCAGGGTGTTGCGGGTGCCGAGCCGGTAACGGCAGGCGAGCGCGAGTTCGAGCCCGCCACCGAAGGCCAGGCCGTCGAGCAGGGCCACGCTCGGCTTGGCCGAGGCGGCGATCCGGTCCAGCGTCTGCTGCCCGCGCACGGTAAAGGCGTGGATCCGATCGAGATCCTGGCGATCGATGGCGTCGAGGAAGAACGTGATGTCGGCGCCGGCGACGAACGCCTTGCCGCGGCCGCAGACGAACACGCGGTGCACCGCTGGATCGGCATCGAGCCTGGACCACGCGGCATCGAACTGCGCCATCACGGTTTCGCCGAGCGCGTTCATGCGGTCGGGCAGGTTGAACACGATCACGCCGGTGTCGCCGTGCACCTCGGTCTGCACCCAGTCGAGCGCAATCGGGCCGCTGGCGAAGGGCACCGTCGGCAGCACTCAGGCCATAGCGCCGCGAACAGCTCGCCGACCATCGCCGCGACCGCGTCCTGGCCGATCGTCGCCATCAGCTCGAACGGTCCGCGTGGCCAGCGCAGCCCGGAACGCGCGCCGAGGTCGGTGTCGGTGGCGCTGCACACGCCTTCGCTGACCAGCGCGGCGGCGCAGCCGAGCGCGGCGCGCGAGCAGGCGGCTGCGGATGCGATCCGGCTGCTCGCTGCCGCCGAGCGGAATCACCGGATCGGCGAGGTCCCAGTCGGCGCGGCTCGCGACTTGCGCGATCAAGCGCGGCGCCGGCGCGTAGAACGGCCCGAGCTTCGCGGCCAGGCCTTCGGCGGCGTGCTGCGCGATCGGCACGCCGGTGGCGTTCATCAGCGCGAACGGGCCCATGCCGACGCCGAATACGTCGCGCGCGACGGCGTCGATGCCGCCGATGCTGCCGAGTCCTTCCGCATGCACGCGCACGGCTTCGTTGAGCCACGGCACGAAGAAGCGGTTGACCGCGAAGCCGGGCGCATCGGCGGTGCGGATCGGGGTCTTGCCGAGGCCGGCGTAGAACGCTTCGACTTCGGCCAGCAGTTCGCGGTCGGTATGTTCGCCCGCGATCAGCTCGACCAGCTTGTTCTTGGCGGCGTGATAGAAATAGTGGGTGCCGAGCACGCGCCCGGGATGCAGCAGGCCGGCGGCGACATCGCCGACCCGGAACGACGAGGTGTTGGTCGCCAGCACGCAGTCCGGCCGCACGATGGCCTCGAGCTTCGCGAACAGCGCGCGTTTCACCGCCAGATCCTCGAACACCGCCTCGACCACCAGGTCGACGTCGTGCAGCTGCGCCAGGTCGGTGGTCGGATGCAGCCGCGCCAGCGTGGCCGCGCGGCCGTCGGCATCCAGCAGGCGGCGCGCCACCGCTTCGTCCAGCGAGGCCGCGACCAGGCCCTCGCCGCGCGCCAGCCCGGCGGCGTTGGCATCCACGAGCCACACCTGCAGGCCCTTCATCAGGAAATGCTGCGCGATCGCCGCACCCATGGTGCCGGCGCCGACCACGGCCACGTTGCGGAACTCGCGCATCAGAAACTCTCCGTGCAACGCAGCACCTTGTCGACGAAATGGATCGTCGGTGCCGCGACGCCATGCTTGCGTGCGAGCCGTGCCAGCTCGCCGCAGTGGAATTCGTTTTCGGTGACCTTGCCCTTCTCGACGTCGACCAGGATCGAGGGCCGGTGCTCGCCGCCCTGGTCGAGGTAGTGCATCGCGAAGCCGAGGAAATCGGGACCGAGCTCGACGCCCTCGGCACGGCAGATCGCCATGCCCTCGCGCAGCATGTCCTCGACCAGCGCGCGCGCTTCGGGCTGGCTCATCACGCAGCCCATGCAGTGGCGCGTCACCGCGCACATGCTGCCGAGCGAGGCGTTGAGCAGCGCCTTCTTGAACACGTCCTCGCGCCAGTCGTCGCGCAGCTCCAGTGGCAGCCCGGAGTCCCTGAGGTCGGTGGCGATCGCCGCAGTGCGCGCCGGGTCCACGTGCGGCGAGCGCCCCATCACGTGGGTGGTGCAGAAGGTGACCACGACCTCGTTGCCGCAGGACACGTCGCAGCCCATGTTGAGCACGATCCGCAGCGCGCGTTCGCGCCCGAACACATCCTCGATCACGCGCTCGGTGCCGATCCCGTTCTGGCAGGACACGAACAGCATGTCCGGCTTCGGCGCGTGCTCGTGCAGGGTGCGCAGCACGTGTTCGCTGTCCACGCTCTTGGTGCAGATCAGCACCACGTCGGGCGCGGCGCGCACGAACTCGCCGCTTTCCAGCACCACGTCCTCGAGCTGCGCGTAGGCCTCGAGCCTGCCCTTCACCACGATTGGCCGGCGCTGCAGGATCTGCTGGGTCTGCGCGCGGTGCGCGAGCACGGTGACGCGATGCCCGGCCTGGCGCAGCAGTCCGGCGAACACGCGCCCGACCGGGCCGGTGCCGATGACGCCGTAATGGATGCTCACTTGCGTTCCTCCAGGTCCAGCACGAACACGTCCGCCGGCAGGTGTTCGTAGCGGCCCTGTTCCATCGCCTGGATGCAGTCGGCGTAGCGTTCCTCGATCCGTTTCGGGATCAGCTTGAACGAGGGCGTCAACTCGTTGTCCTCGATGCTCAGTTCGCGCCCGACCACAAGCGCGCGGCGGATGGTCTCGAAGCCGGCAGCCGGTCGCGCGTTGATCTCGGCCATGCAGTTCGACAGGCAGTGCGCGAGCTGGCCGGCATCGTTCGGCAGTGCGCAGCCGTCGCCGCTGCCGCAACCCTCGAACGCCTGCTGGTTCGGGAACACCAGCAGGTGCGGCGTGCGTTGCCCGGAGCCGAACACGTAGGCGTATTTCACGAACTGGCAGCGGGCGTGGATGCGCGCCTCGATCTGCGCCGGGAACACCTTCTCGCCGTTGCTGAGCTTGAACATGCGTTCCTTGCGCGAACAGATGCGCACGCCCTCGGCGCCGAACTCGCCGATGTCGCCGGTCTTGAACCAGCCATCGTCGGTGAAGGCGGCGGCGGTCGCCTGCGGGTTGCGGAAGTACCCCTTCATCACGTTGGCGCCGCGCACCAGGATCTCGCCGTCGGCGGCAAGCGCCACTTCGACGCCGGGGATCGGCAACCCGACCACGCCCGGGGTGCGGTCCAGGCTGAACGGGGTCAACGTGCAGCACGGCGAGGTCTCGGTCAGGCCCCAGCCTTCGACCACCGGCACGCGCATGCGCGCGGAACACCGCGGACGCGCTGAGCGGCAGCGGTGCCGCCGCGGTGAACACGAACTTGAGTTCGGGATGGAAGAACGTGCGTTCGACCTCGGTGCTGGCCTGCACCCGCGCGGCGATCTCCTGGTAGACCTTGGGCACGCTGAAGAACAGGTGCGGACGGATCTCGGCGAAGTTCGCGAGCAGGCGGTCGACGTCCTTGCCGCAGCCGTCGTCGAGCGCCAGGCAGCCGCCGAAGGCAACCGCGAAGAAGCGCTCGAACAGCCCGCCGAAGCTGTGGTGCCACGGCAGGTAGCAGAGCATGCGCAGGCCGGGTTGCGGCTGCCAGCACTGCGCCAGTGCCTGCTGCTGGCTGAGCAGGTTGTGGTGGGTCAGCTGCACGCCCTTGGGGAAACCGCTGGTGCCCGAGGTGTACATGATCAGGCAGACGCGGTCGGCGGCCACCGCGCGCAGTTCGCGCTCGACCCGCGCCAGCGTCGCCGCGTCCGGCGCCTGCGCCAGCACCTCGTCGATGCGGTCGATCCGGCCGCCGGCGGCGAGGTAGGCGGACGCGTCGTACGGGCGCGGCTCGGCGAGCAGCAGCAGGTGTCGCGGCAGGCAGGCCGGGTCGAGCGCCAGCAGCTTGTCCGGCTGGTCGGTGACCAGCAGCTCGACGTCGGAGAACTGCAGCAGCTCGCCCATCAGCGCGGCCGGGTAGCCGGCGAACACCGGCACGCTGACGCCACCGGCCGCCATCGTCGCCAGCTCCGCGACATGCCGCAGGTAGCTGTTGCCGGCCACGAACGCGACCCGCTCGCGCTGGCCCGAGCCAGGCGGCGACGCGCAGCAGGTCGGCACCGAACTGTTGCCAGCTGTGGCGGACGTAAGGGCCATCGACGCGCTCGGCGAACGCCGGCGCGGCGGCATGGCGGGCGGCGTTGTCGAGCACCAGGCTGCCGATGTTGGGCGCGACCGCACCCAGCGCCTGCGGGTTGCGCAGGATCGGCAGCATGCGGGCGTCGCTGTCGTTCATCAGGCGGCCTCGGGCTGCGCCAGCGGGGTTGCCTCCAGCCGCATGTAGCGGTAGCCCGCCCATAGCGCGGCGCCGATCGCGCCCGCGTGCACCGAATCCGGGTGCACCACGATGTTGGCCTTCAGCCGCTTGTCCTGCGCGGCCAGTTCCTGCATCGCGGCGACGAAGCCGGCGTTGCGCGCCAGCCCGCCGGTGACCAGCACGTCGCCGGAGGTCTTGATCATGCGCATCAGCCCGATCAGGCGCTTGGCCATCGACAGGTGGATGCCGCGCAGGATGTTGGCGGTGCTGATGCCGCGGCTGACCATGTTGATGACGTCGGTCTCGGCCAGCACCGCGCAGATGCCGGAGACCTGCTCGGGCGAGTCGCCCTGCAGCGACAGCGCGCCGATGTCGTCGATCGCCACGCCCAGGTAGCGCGCGATGTTTTCCAGGAACTGCCCGGAGCCGGAGGCGCACTGCGAGGTCATGCGGTAGGCGATCACCTTCGAACGTTCGTCGACCACCATCGCCTTGGCGTGCAGGGCGCCGGCATCGACCACCGCGCGCACCTCCGGGTTCAGGAAGATCGCGCCGCGCGCATGCGCGGTCATCGAGAAGAAATGCCCGGTGCGGAAATCGACCAGCTCGCCCTCGCCGGTGGTGGCGATGTAGGCGATATCGGCCTCGGACAGGCCCTCGCGCACCAGCGCGCGCTCGAACGCCGAGCGCACCACGTCCTTGACGTTGCGCTTGCGGATCTTGTCGAGGTCCTTGAACAGCAGGCGCGGGTTGCCGCCATCGTCGTCGAAGACCATCAGGCTGGTCTTGACCGAATCGCAGCCGACATCGATACCGACGGTATGGAACATGGGGCGTCTCCTTCAGGCGGGACAGGCGGCGGCCAGGCCACAGGCCTTGCTGCCCGGGAGCTTGCTGACTTCAAGGTCGGACATCACGCCCTTGGGGTCGCGCTTGGCGAACAGGGCCGCGCCGACCGCGCCGGTGAAGATGCTGTCGGCGCTGATGTTGATCGTCATCTTTCCGTAGTTCTCGAACACCAGGTGCTCGAGCGCGCCGGTCACCGCCTGGTTGCGGGCGACGCCGCCGGTGAAGGTGAACTCGGAGTCCACCCCGCCGGAACGCGCCAGCAGCGACATCGCGCGCAGCACGATCGCGCGGTGCAGGCCGGCGAGGATGTCCTCGCGCTTCTCGCCCAGCGCCATCAGCTCGCGCAGCTCGGCGCCGGCGAACACGGTGCAGGTCGAGTTGATCTTGACCGGCTTGGTCGATTGCAGCGCCAGCGGCCCCAGCTCGTGCACGCCGATGCTCATCTCGTCGGCGATGTAGCCGAGGTAGCGGCCGCAGCCGGCGGCGCAGCGGTCGTTCATCTGGAAGCCGGTGACGATGCCGTTGCCGTCGATCTGGATCGCCTTGGTGTCCTGGCCGCCGATGTCGAGCACGGTGCGGGTGTCCGGGAACATGTAATGCGCGCCGAGGCCGTGGCACAGGATCTCCGAGCGGATCTGCTCGCGCGCGAACGGCAGGGTCAGGCGGCCGTAGCCGGTGCCGACCGTGTTGAGCACGTTGAAGCGGCGCTCGGCGGTCTCGCTGACGGCGGCGGCGATCTCGTCGGCGAACGGCGCGAAGCGCTCGTCGGCGCAGCACGCGCCGGGTGGCGAAGGCGAGGTACTCGCGGTAGAGGCCGGCGAAGCTGTGGTTCTCGACCCGGATGATGGCGGCGTCGAACAGCCCGACCAGGCGGTCGAACGACACCGGCAGCTCGCGGGTGACCCGCTCGGCCTGTTGCAGGTAGTGGCTGGTGGCGAGGTCGCGGAAGAAGTCGCTGGCGGCGGCGCTGCCGGGGAAGAAGTCGAGCTCGGCCTGCGTGCGCAGCGCCGCGAAAATGCGTTGCGAGCGCCTGCTCCGACGCTGGCCTGCTCCGCGGCCGGCAGGTCGTGCGCCTGCGCGCAGGCCCGGCACTCGGCATCCAGCGCCTGCAGCTGTTCAAGATGCTGCGCCAGCGCGTGGTTGCAGGCCAGCACCGCCATCAGTGGCTCGGCCAGCGTGCCGATGCGCTCACTGGCCTCCAGGGTGCGCCGCAGCAGGCCGAAGCGGGCGTTGATCTCGGCCTCCTCGCGCGCGACCTGGCAGGCCAGCTCGTAGTTGCTGCGCGAGTTGGTGATGCCGCGGCCCATGATGCGTTCCTGCTCGTCCAGGAACACCGCCTTGGTGGTGGTCGAGCCGAGGTCGATGCCGATGTAGCAGCAGTCCATGGATGTCTCCTCAGGCCGCCTGGCGCTTGGCTTCCAGCATCTGGAAGTAGGATTCGAGGCGGTTCTTGATGTTGGCGGCGCTGAAATAGCGCGGGTCGACCAGGTCGGATTCGATGAAGGCGCCGGACTTGCCGGTGCGCTTCTCCAGCTCGCGCAGCATCATCAGCTGCCCGGCGGAGAACGAGTTGCAGCTCTTGATCGAGTTGAACAGGATGCCGTCCGCCTCGTACTCCTCGACGTACTTGGCGATGATGTCCACCCGCGCCGGCAGGTTGCGGTTGGTGTAGCAACCCAGGCAGTACTCGGCCAGGCTCTCGAACGGCTTCGCCGGGTCGTGGCGGAAGCCCTGTTCGTAGAGGCCGCCGACCTTGGTGTAGGTCGAGGCCACCATCACCACGCCTTCGTCATGGAAGATCTTCCAGAAGTCGCGGAAGCTGGTCCAGTTCGGCGGGCCTTCGACCACGATCCGGTATTTCTGTTCGCGCAGCTCGCCCTCCGGGGTGGTCGGGCCCATGCCGTGCGCGATCCGGTAGTCGACCTCGCTGCGCAGCGAGCGGTAGTACGCCTCGCAGTCGGGCAGGCCGCGGAACGCGGTGAAGATCGGGCCGATGTAGTAGACGCCGCCGAAGTAGGCATCGATCGGTGATGGCCGGTGCTTGGCCGACTCCCAGACGTACACCAGGTCGTCCTCGGCGCGCGCCGAGCTGGCCAGCAGTTCCTTGAGGCGGTCCTCGTCGAGCTTCTTGCCGGACACTTCCTCCAGCGCCGGCACCACCACTTCGCGCAACTGGCGGGCGACGAAGTCGCGCTGGGTGGCGGTGATCGTGCCGTCGGCCTGGTACGGCACCTGCAGCATCACCACCGGGCAGCCGTATTCCTGCTTGAGCAGCTCGAACCACTTCATGAAGGTGAAGCAGCCGGTGTAGCTGAGCAGCAGCAGGTCGGGCGGCGGCAGCTTCTCGCCGGTGGGGCCGATGTTGCCCTTCTTGAGCATGCCGATGTCGCACTTGACGTAGGTGCAGACATCCTCGGAATGGCCCTGTTTCTCGGCTTCCTGGATGTAGTCGCCGGAGAGCTTGCGCATGCCCGACTGCAGCGCGTTGACCTCCGGGTGCACCGGCAGCAGGTCGAAGGCCAGGATCAGCTCGTTGAGGTTGCCGGGCACGAAGGTGTAGACGACCTTGCGCCCGGTCTCCGGCGCGTGGGCGAGCGTCTCGAAGTGCTCGCCGATCATCTTCTTCTGCATCACCATGCTTTCTTCTTTCTGCACGCTGGCATTCATGCCGCCACTCCCCAGAGCTTGATTGAATCGGCGAAGGTGCCGGCCTGTTCCTTGATCACCTGGACCTGGCCGGTGTTCTCGGAATAGGTGAAGGAGGTGTAGGGGATGCCGGCATCGGCCAGCGACTTCTGCCCCATCGGGCGGTCCAGCAGGGCCGGGTCGCAGAAGCTCGCCGCCGCGAAGATCACCCCCTCGGCCCGCCGCTGGCGCACCTGCTCGACCAGGAACGCGCCCTTGTCGTCGCCCTCGACGTAGCGGGTGGCGGTGGCCACGGTGCCGTCCATGTAGGCATCGACGATCGCGTCCAGCGGGCGCTCGCCGATCGCGGTATCGCCCAGCTGGTAGCGCGCGCCCAGCACCCAGTCGTCGTCGACGATGTAGCAGCCGCTGTTCTCCATCGCGCGCACCATCGACAGCGGCGGCTGCTCGCAGAACAGGCCGGTCACCACCACCCGCACGTTGTCGTGGCGGGGCCGCTCGCGTTCGCGCGCCAGCTGCAGGTATTCGCGCAGCATCGCGGTGTGCGCGGACACCTCCATCACGTTGCCGGCGCGCAGCAGCAGGTACAGCTCGCTGGTCGGGACCTTGCTGGGCTCGGCGGCGCGCAGGTCGTACAGCGCGGCCAGCGTCGCGGCGGTTGTCGTTGTACAGCGCGATCGAGTGGTTCAGCCGCTCGGGGGTGGCGCGGATGCCGGAGAGCTGCTCCATGTCCAGCAGCAGGTCGGCCAGCTCGAAGCGGTAGAACTCGCGGCCGGCGCCGTTGAAGGTCTGCGGGAAGTCGATGTACTTCACGTACTTGTCGGGGAACATCAGCTGCCACATGCCCGAGAGGTTGCGGATCACGTCGCAGATCGCCGGGAACAGCATGCCGTCGAGGCAGTCGAGCTTGCCGGCCAGGCCCAGCTCCACCGTCGAGCGCGGGATATGGCAGATGTAGGACTGGAAGTAGGCGTCGCCGCGGATGATCTCGACGTCGTCGCCGCCGCCCATCACCCCGACCGGCAGCAGTCCGGCGGCGTGGATGAGCTCGCGCGGCACGTACACCGGCATGTGCCCGACCGCCTTGCCGCCGGTGCGCGCCTTCCATTCGTGGACGCAATCGAGGTTGACGTCCCGGTACAGCCTTTCGCAGCGGTCGATGATCGCCTTGATGCCCATGTTCGCTAGCCCTCGCCTGGAGTCGCCTGCGCGCGCGGCAGGCAGCCTCGGGTGAATGTCAGGAAGATCTCCTCGGCCAGCGCGTCCACCGAGCCGTGCTGGTCGAACGAATACCAGCCGAAGATCCAGTTCATCATTCCGAACAGCAGGTAGGTCCTGCGTTCCACGTCGCCGGCCGCGAGCGGCGCGCGGCGCGCGGCGATGTAGTCGCCGACCGCCAGTTGCACGCAGTCGGTGTAGCGCTGCTTCAGCGCGCGGATCGCCTCGCCGTGCGCGCTGCTCATCGGCTGGGTGCCGAACATCAGGATCCGCATTTCGTTGAGGTGGCTGCCGAAATAGCCCAGGTGGGCGCCGATCAGGTCGCACAGCAGCGCCGCGCTGGCCTTGCGCGACGGCCGTTGCGCGCTGCCGCGGCCGGCGCGGTAAGCGGCCAGCAGTTGCTCGGCGTTCGCCAGCAGCGAGGCGAAGCCGCGTTCGTTGATCAGGAACAGCAGCTCCTCCTTGCTGGAGAAGTGGTGGTACAGCCCGGCCAGCGAGCGCCCGGTGGCGGCCGCGAGGTCGCGCATCGAGGTGCCGTGGTAGCCCTCGCGCGCCATCAGTGCCGCGCACTCGGCGAGGATGTCGTCGGCCGGTTGGCTGCTGGGGGGGATGACCTGGCCGTCCATCTCAGGCATCCGTCCACGCCGGCGGGCGCTTGCCGATGAACGCGGCGATGCCTTCGTTGGCGTCGTGGGTGGCCATCAATTCATCGAGGTACAGGCGTTCGGCGGCCCCGATGTGCTGGCGGTAATGCGCCAGCAGGCCGGCGCGCACGGCGCGGTGCGCGCAGCGCAGGCTGGCCGCGCTGCGCGGCAGCAGGTGGGTGCTGATCCAGGCGTCGGTGCGCGCCTCCAGGGTGCCGGCCGCGCAGCACGCGGCGAGCAGGCCGAAGCGTTCCAGCTCGGCGGCGTCGACGGTCTCGCCGGACAGCACCAGCCGCGGCGCCAGCGCGGAGGCGCCCAGCTGCGGCAGCAGCACCGCCGCCACCGGCGGGAACACGCCAAGCTGGATCTCCGGCACCGCGAAGCGCGCGCCCTCGTCGGCGAACAGCAGGGTGCAGGCCAGCGCCAGCTCGAAACCGCCGCCGAGGCAGAACCCGGACACCCGCGCCAGCACCGGGACAGGGTGCGACAGCAGGTCGTCGACCAGGGCGTGGAACTGCGGCAGCATCGCCGCCGACCTGGTCGGCCTGGTGCTCCGGCACGCTGGCGCCGAAGCAGAAGTGCGCGCCGCTGCCGGCCAGCACGATTGCCTTGCGCTGCGACGGTGCGCGCTCGGCGGCCAGCACCGCGCGCAGCTCGGCCATCATCGCGGCATCGAGGATGTTGGCCTTGGGCGCGTTGAGCGCCACCTCCAGCACCTGGCCATCGTGGGTTTCGCGCAGGACGAGCTTGGCGAAGTCCATCGCTCAGGCCTTCGGCAGGATGCGCGCAAGCAGCGCGTCGTCCCACGGATGCGCCTCGGCCAGGGCGCGGCGCAGTTCGTGGAAATCGACCTCGCGCTGGTGGCGGGGGCCTTCGTTGAAGGCGCGGAAGCCGGCGCGGGCCTCGGTCATCATGTTCAGCGCCAGCCAGGAGCGGTTGGTCTCGCTGTTGCGCTGCCAGTGCTCGAGCTTCTTCTTGCGCACCGACTCCAGGGTCTTGGCCAGGCAGTCGGGCATGGTCAGCGACAGCTTGTACGCCATCGCTTCGACTTCGGCGTCGAGCAGCGAGAGGTCGGTCGTGCATTCGGCCATCGCCGCCTTCGCCGCCTCGCGCCCGGTACCGTCCTTGAACGCACCGTAGGCGGGGTTGCCCCAGGCATCGAAGCGTTCCAGCGAGACCATCGGGTTGCCGATGAAGCTGCCGTCGGGCGTGCGCAACACCGGAACGATCCTGTTGACCAGGCCGATGTCGACCGCGGCGTGCGCCGACCAGTGTTCGCACAGGGTGCAGGACGCCATCGCGCGGGTGATGCCGACGAACAGGTGCAGGAAATCGGTGGAGCCGCCGTCCGGCGCCGAGCCGTGCTTGGGGCCGGCCTGGCCGAAGCGCGCGGTGTCGGCGGCGATGCTGAAATCGCAGGCCATGCCGATCTCCTGGCCGCCACCGATGCGCATGCCGTTGACGCGGTTGATCACCGGCTTGTCGCACAACAGGATGGTGGTGACCATGTCGTTGAACAGGCGCATGTACTGCTTGTATTCCTGCGGATTGCCGGCGTAGTACTCGGCGTACTCCTTGGTGTTGCCGCCGGTGCAGAACGCCTTGTCGCCGACCGCGCTGAACACCACCGCGACCACGCTGCGGTCGCACGAGGCCTCGCGGAAGGCCAGGATCAGCTCCTTCACCGCTTGCGTGGTGTAGGAGTTCAGCTGCTTCTCGTTGTTGAGCAGGATCCAGGCGTTGAACAGGCCGGGCACTTCGGCGCCGTGCGCATCGCGCAGCGGGCGCTTCTCGACCAGGATGTCGCGGTAGTCGCAGTGGTCGAGCAGGTGGTGGTTCTTCATCGTCGGCTCGCAGGCAAGGAAGTCAGGGCACCAGCACGGCGCGCGCGTCGAGGCGGTGCGCGTGGGCGTCGGCGATCACCGCGTTGATCTCGGCGAGCGGGAACTGGCGGACGTTGCGGCGCACCTCGATGCGCCCGGCCAGCACGTCGGCGACCACCGCCGGGTAGTGCGCGGGCCGGCAGCCCCAGTTGCCGAACACGTCGGCGTCGAAGGCCATGATGTTGGACAGCCGCAGTTCGATCTTGTCCATGGTGAAGCCGACCACGCCGAGGGTGCCGGCGTGGCTCAGCAGCGAATAGGCGCTGCGCTGGCCGGCGGCGGTGCCGGAGGTCTCGAACACCCGCCAGCGGGTATCCGGCCAGCCGTGCGCCTTGCAGAAGGCGCGGATGTGCTTGCGCAGTTCGCGCTCGTCGACCTCGCCGGCATTGACGGTGAACGCGGCGCCCTGCGCGGCGGCGGCGTCGAGCCGGCGCGGGTCGATGTCGATCGCGATCACATGCGCGCCGGCATTGCGCGCGTGCTGCACCAGGTACAGGCCGACGCCGCCGACACCGACCACGATCGCCACCTCGCCGGCGGCCAGCCCGCTGCGCAGCACCGACTGGTAGGGCGTGGTAATGGCGTCGGCGACCACGCTGAGCTCGGCCAGCGGAAAGCCGCCGAGGTCGTCCGGCAGCGGGCACAGGAAGCGCGCCGGCACCGACAGGTGGCTGGCGAAGCCGCCGTGGAAGTCGTTGCCCGGCATGCGCTGCTGCTGGCAGATGTTGTCGCGCCCGGCGGCGCACAACTCGCACTCGCCGCAGGGCAGCACCGCCGGCACCACCACCTGGCGGCCGAGCAGGTCGGCGGCGCCGTCGCCGGCTGCGACCACGGTGCCGGAGATCTCGTGCCCCAGCACCAGCGGCAGCGGGTGGCGGGTCTTCACCCCGCCGTCGATGAAGCCAAGGTCGGTGTGGCACAGGCCGCAACCGGCGACCTGCACCACCACCTCGCCGGCAGCCGGTGGCTCGATCCGGAACTCGCGCCGCTGCAGCGGCTGCCGAGGTTCCAGCAGGAACATCCCCCAGGCATCGATGGCCGTCATGCACAACCTCCCCAGGCTGGTGTTCGGTGACCAGCCGAACGTTCGTTCGGCTACTGAGGGAAATCTACGGGTTCGGGCGGGCGCGGTCAACCGCCCGCGCGGGCAACCGGGTACGGCGGGCGGTGGGGTCAGGCGGCGCGCGCGCGCAACGCGCGGATGCCCTCGGAAAAGCGCTTCAGGGTTGGCGTGCTGTCACCGGGGGGCACCATCATCTCGATCAGCTGGAAGCGGCCGCGCTCGGCGAACGCGGCATCCAGCGCGCGCTTGAACTCGCCGCGGGTATGCACGCGGTGGCCATGGCCGCCGAGGGTGTCGGCGATGTCGGCATAGCGCCAGTCGCCGAGGTCGGCGCACTTCGATTCGGGCTGGAAGGCGCGGATCATTTCCCAGCTCTGGTTGTTGAGCAGCACCACGATCGGGTCGATGCCGTAGCGGCGGCAGTGGCCAAGTTCCCAGCCGGTCATCTGGAATGCGCCGTCGCCGACCAGGATCACGGTGCGCTCGCCGGTGGTGACCTGCATGCCGATCCCGGCCGGCACCCCGAATCCCATCGTGGCGTAATAGCCGGGCGCGACCAGCTGCGTGGGCAGCAGCTCCATCGCCGCGAACAGGCAGTCGCCGATGTCGGAGGCGACCGGAAAAGCGCCGTGCGCGCGGATGCGGTCGTTCAGCCCGCGCGCCAGGTCACCGGCGCACAGCGGCGCATCGTCGTCCTCCAGCCCCAGCGGGTACTCCGGGCGCGGCAGGTCCGCCAGCCGCGCGCGGTTGTGGGCCGGCAACTGGTCGAGCAGGGCGCGTACCAGCGCGGGTAGCGGGATGTCGTGGTACACCGCGTGGCCGATCCGCGCCTCGCGGTGCGAGGCCACCAGCGCGCGGCGGAAGTCGATACGCTCGCCGGCGATGCCGAAATTGCTGTCGGACTGGATCAGGCCCAGCATCACCGGCAGGTCGGACTTGTCGAGCAGGTCGCTGATCGCCGGATCGCCGGCCACGCCCAGGTACGTGCCGTAGCTTTCCAGCCCGGCGTCGGCCAGCAGGCCGCGGCCCATGAAGGTGGTCAGCACCGGCAGTGCCAGCCGCCGCGCCAGTTCGGCCACTTCCGCCTCGATCCCGAAGCGGCGCACCTCGACCCCGGGCATCAGCACCGGTCGCTCGGCGGCGTGGATACGGGCCAGCCATTCGCGCGCGCATTCGTCCACCGCCGCCTGCACGAACGGGCTCGGCGGCAGCATCGGCACCGCGCCGATCTCGCGCTCGGCGAGGTCGCGCGGGATCTCGATCAGCACCGGCTGCGAGAACTCGCGGCAGCTGCGCAGTGCACGCGCAATCAACGCCGGCGCGGTGGCCGGGTCGTCCAGCCGCACCTGGTCGCAGGTGATTTCGGCGAACACCCGCAGCTGCGAATCCACGTGCCGCACCTGGTGGTGCAGGACCAGCCCGGAGACCGCCTCGACCGCGCCCGGGCAACCGGCCAGCACCACCACCGGCGAGCGCTCGGCGTAGGCGCAGGCGATCGCGTTGACGGTATTGAGGGCGCCCGCGCCGTAGGTCACCGCGACCACCCCCAGGCCCATGTTCATGCGCGCCGCGGCATCCGCGGCGAAGCCCAGCGACGGTTCGTGGCTGAGCGCGACCAGCGGCAGGATCCCGCTGGCCTCCACGTGCTTGAAGAACGGCAGGATGAAATCACCCGGAATGCCGAAGATCTCGCGGGCGCCGTGCGCCTTGAGGGCGTGCAGCAATTGCAGGGCCAGGTTCATGGACACTCGTGCGCAGGGGGCAACACGGCATCTGACACCAACCACCGACGGCTGTCATTGACCTGCGTCAGACCGGCCGTCCCGTGCGCTTGCGTATGCCTTCGCCACGGCCGTGGCGCATCAGTCCCCGCTGAAACCCACCGCCTGCAGCGCATGGGCGAAGCGCACCGCGCTGTCGTCGTTCAGCCCGGCCAGGTTGATCCGGCCCGATTCCAGCACGTAGATGGCGTGCTCCTCGCGCAGCTGGCGGGCACCGTCGGTCGGCAGGTTGACGAACGAAAACATCCCGCGTTGCCGACGCAGCGCGTCGCGCGGGCAGCCGAGCCCGGCCAGGGTGGTGGCGAGGCGGTCGCGCATGCCGGCGATGTGGACGCGCATCCCCGCCAGTTCCTGCTCCCAGTCCGCGCGCAGGTCCGGCCGCGCAAGCACCCGCGCCACCACGGCCGCGCCGTGCGCAGGCGGCATCGAGTAATTGGCGCGGATCCCGCGCAGCAGCACCGACATCGTCACCCGGGTGCGTTCGGCGGACGCGGCCAGCACGCTGATGGCGCCGATGCGCTCGCGGTACAGCCCGAAATTCTTGGAGCACGAAGAGGTCAGCAACAGCTCCGGCACCCGCGCGGCGAGCAGGCGCATGCCGGCCGCGTCCGCGTCCAGGCCGTCGCCCAGGCCCTGGTAGGCCATGTCGAGGATCGGCAGGAAGCCGCGGCGGGCGGCGATCGCGGCGATCTGCTCCCAGCTCTCGGCATCGATGTCGACTCCGCTGGGATTGTGGCAACTGGCCTGCAACAGCACCGCATCGCCGGCCGGGATGGTCTCCAGCGTTTCCAGCATTGCGGCACGGCGCAGGCCGCTGCGCGCCGGATCCAGGTAAGGGTAATCCCGCACCTCCAGGCCGGCGGCGCGGAAGATCGGCGCGTGGTTGTCCCAGCTGGGATCGGCCAGCCACACCCGCGCGTCGGGCCGCGCGGCGCGCACCAGGTCGGCGGCGGTGCGCAGCGCGGCAGTGCCGCCGGGGGTGTGCACGGTGGCCAGGCGATCGCCCAGGCTGGCCTCCAGCGCACCGAAGCACAACGACTGCACCGCGGCGTCGAACGCCACGTCGCCGAGCATGCCCTGGTAGGACTTGCTGTCCTCTTCCTCCAGGCGCATGCGCTCGGCGGCGTGCACGGCGCGCATCACCGGGGTGCGCCCGGAGGGGTCGCGGTACACGCCCACGCCGAGGTCGACCTTGTGCGCGCGCGGATCCTCGCGGAACCGCGCCATCAGGCCCAGGATCGGGTCGGCCGCGGCCGCCTGCAGGGTCTCGAACATCGGGGTGCACCATGGTGTGGGGGAGGGCAAGTGTCCCCGATGCGGGCGCCTGCCGCCATGTGCGGATTCCGGCAGTGCCGGTCACACCGCTGGAGATGCCTGCTGCGCGTGGCTGTCCAGGGCGCCAGAGCGAAGCAGGTGCATCAGCTCGTCTGCCGGCAGCGGACGGCTGATCAGGTAGCCTTGCAGCAGGTCGCAGCCGGCGCGGACCAATAACGCGCGCTGCGCCTCGGTCTCCACGCCTTCGGCAACGGTCTGGATGCGCAGGCGGCGGGCCAGGTCGATGAAGCTCTCGACGATCGCCGCCGCATCGGCGTTGTCGGTCACATCGCAGATGAAGGCTCGGTCGATCTTGAGCTGGTCGATCGGGAAGCGGCGCAGGTAGGCCAGCGACGAATAGCCGGTGCCGAAGTCGTCGACCGAAATCCCGAGGCCAAGCGCCCTCAGCTCGGCCATGACCTCCGCGGCTGCCTCGGCCTGCTCCATCACCACGCTCTCGGTGATCTCCAGCTTGAGCAGGCGCGGCGGCAGGCCGCTTTCCTGCAGCGCGCGGCGCACGATGTTCACCAGGTTGTGGTCGCGGAACTGCCGGGTCGACAGGTTGACCGCAACGCGCAGCTCGTTGCCTTCCTGCTGCCAGCGCCGCGCCTGCTGGCAGGCGCTGTTGAGCACCCATTCGCCGATCGGAACAATCAGCCCCGTGTGCTCGGCCACCGGTATGAACTCCGCCGGCGACACCAGTTCGTCGTTGCCTCTCGCGCCAACGCAGCAGCGCCTCGGCGTCGGTCACTCGCCCGGTGGCGGGATTCAGCAGCGGCTGGTAGTGCAGGACCAGCTCGCCCAGTCCCACGGCCTGGCGCAGTCCGGATTCGAGCTCCAGCCTGCGCATCGCCTCGGCGTTCAGGTTGCCGGTATAGAAGCGGCACGCGTTGCCGCCGGCTTCCTTGGCCTTGTACATCGCCGCGTCGGCGTTGCGCAACAGGGTGTCGTAGTCGTCGCCATCGGTGGGGAACACGCTCAGGCCGATGCTGGTGGTGATGTCGATCTCGCCGCCAGCCACCGAAATCGGCTGCATGACCTCGCGCAGGATCTGGCCCGCCATCTGCGATGCCTCCTGCAGATCGCCCATGTCGGTCAGCAGTAGCACGAATTCGTCGCCACCCAGCCTCGCCAGCGTGTCCCGCTCACGCACGCCGCCGGCAAGCCGCCCGGCGATGGCGCGCAGGATGCGGTCGCCTGCGTCGTGCCCCAGGCTGTCGTTGATGCGCTTGAAGTCGTCCAGGTCGATGAAGGCCAGGGCCACCATGCGGTGGTGGCGCGCGGCGAAGGCGATGGCTTGCTCGGTGCGGTCGCGCAGCAGGTTGCGGCTGGCCAGCCCGGTCAGCGTGTCCTCGTTGTACTGGCGCTCCAGCTGCGCCTCGTACTGCTTCTGCTCGCTGATGTCGCTCATGATCTCGACGAAATGGGTTGCCATGCCGTCCGTGTCGAACACCGGGGCGATCGACAGTTCGTTCCAGAACAGGCTGCCGTCCTTGCGGTAGTTGCGAAGTACCGCCTTGCCCTCGCGCAATTCGCGGCGGGCGGCCTGGATCTCGGCCGTGCCGAACTGCTCGGTATCGCTGCCCATCAGGAATTTCGGGTCGCGCCCCAGCACTTCTTCGCAGCTGTAGCCGGTGATGTGCTCGAACGCGGGGTTGACCTGGATGATCGGGCTCGCACCTGGCTCGATCGCGGTCAGCATGATGCCGTTTGCCGATGACTCCATCGCGCGGGAACTCAGACGGTTCTGCTGCTCGCTCTTGCGCAGTTTCTCCTCTGCGATCTGGCGCCTGGCCTCTTGCTCGAAGTGGTCGAGCGCGAAGGAAATGTCCGCGGCCATCTCTTCCACCAGCTTATGCAGTTCTGCGTCGAAATAATCCCGTTCCGCGGCGAAAAGGGTCAGCGTGCCGACCGCCTTGCCGGCCACCCGCAGCGGGCACGAGACGACCGATGCCAGCCCCGCGTCGCGCAGGTCGTGGCAGATGGGTGCCAACGCCGGGTTGGTGGACAGGTCGTTGCACAGGTAGATGCGGTCCTCTGCCATTGCAATCTCGACCGTCGTATGCCGCGAATCCTTGTGGGTGGCGTGGCAGGCGGCCAGCAGCCGGTTCCCGTCCGCGCCTGCCGATGCCACCGGCACCATCTGGCCGCTGTCGGCATCCAGCATGCCGATCCATGCCATCGAGAAGCCGCCCTGTTCCACCGCCGTGCGGCAGATGGACTCGAACAGCGGGGCGCGCTCGGTCTGCTGGGCGATCGCCTGGTTGGTTGCGGAAAGCGTCTTGTAAAGGCGGCTCAGTCGCAGGATTTTGGCTTCCGAGGCAGCCAGTTCCGCGATGCGCTGTTCCAGTTGCGCCGCCTTCATGGTGAGCTTGTCGAGCAGCACCTGGGTGTGAACCTTCAACAACGCGTTTTCTTCCAGCGCCGGTAAGTGCGCCGGGGTGGCATCCTGTTTCACCTGCTGCAGCACGCCGTTCAGCCGCCGCATGAATTCTTCCGGCTCGGCGGGCTTGGTGATGAAATCATCGGCCCCGAGATTCAGAGCCAGCGCTTCGTCCTTGGGTTCGGTGTAGGTGGCGGTGTAGACAATGAAGGGAATCGAGGACAACCTTGCGTCTTCCTTCCACTCGCGCAGCAGGGTGTAGCCGTCCATGACCGGCATCAGCAGGTCGCTGATCACGATGTCTGGCGGCTGCAGGCGCGCCATTTCCAGCGCGATTGCGCCATTGTCGGCCTCGTCCACCTCGATGCCGTGGCCGGACAGCAGCGCCCGCAGCAGGTAGCGGTTCTGCAGATTGTCTTCGACGATCAGCGCGCGCGTCATCGGCTTGCCTCCAGGTACGCCTCCACCTGACCGACGAACGTGTCAGGGTCGATGGGCTTCTCGATGTAGCCGTTGCAACCCGCCGCCATGCAACGCTCGCGGTCGCCCGGCATGGCGTAGGAGGTCACCGCCACCACCGGCACCGCGGCCAGCGCAGGATTGGTGCGCAGGCGGCGGGCCACCTCGTGGCCATCCATGCACGGCAACTGGATGTCCAGCAGGATCAGTGCCGGGGCCACCTCCGCGGCCAGCGCCAGGCCCGATGGACCATCCACGGCATGGATGACTTCCCAGTTGTTGGCCTCCATGAGGAAGGTGACCAGGTAGCGGTTCTGGTCGTTGTCCTCGATCAGCAGGATGCGCTTGTTCATCGTCCGTCCCCTGGTCCGTCGAGCGGGAGCGTCACGGTGAACACGCTGCCTTCTCCCAATTGGCTTTGCACCCCGATCTTGCCGCCCATCAGCGCGACCAGCTGCTGGCAGATCGCCAGGCCAAGGCCGGTGCCGTCGTGCTGGCGGGTCAGGGCCGAGTCGATCTGGCGAAACGGATGGAACACGTAGCCGATGTGATCCTCCCCGATGCCGATCCCGGTGTCTGCCACCGACAGGCGGATCGCCGGACGACGGGGCTCGCCCGGGAGTTCGTGGCATTCGGCAATGTGCTCGACCGACAGCCCTACGGTCCCGCTGCTGGTGAACTTGATGGCATTCGAAAGCAGGTTCATGAGGATCTGCTCCACCCGGCGTTCGTCACCGGTCATGGTGCCGGCATCGCCCGCTCCGTCAACCCGCAACAGCAGCCCCTTGCTCTCCGCGAGCGGGGCCATGATGCCGACCACCTTGCGCACGGAGGCCCCGAGGTCGAAAGACTCCAGCGACAGTTTCAGTTCGCCGGCCTCGATCTTGGAGATGTCCAGCACGTCGTTGATCAGGCGCAGCAGGTGGCGTGCGCTGTTGCGCACCATGCCGAGCTGCTTTTTCTGCTCACCGTTCAACGCACCGGGCAGCTCCTGCAACAGCAGGCCGGTGAATCCGATGATCGAATTGAGCGGGGTGCGCAGCTCGTGGCTCATGGTGGCCAGGAATACCGACTTCAGTCGATCGCTGGATTCGGCCTCGTGCACGGCTTCGGCCAGTGCGCGGGTGCGTTCGGCCACGCGCTGTTCGAGCTGGTCGAAGGCTGCCTGGCGCTTGCCCAGCTGGTTGGCCATCAGCGCCGCCAACATCACCGAGGTCACCCCGACGAACAGCCAACCCTTGTAGATCGACAGGCGGGTAAACAAGGCCTGGTCCTGCACCATCACTTCCAGCAGCGTGTCGGAGAGCAGGATCCAGAGTGCGCCGAACAGTGCATAGGGCAGCACCAGGTGCACCGTCGCCTTGGAAATCATGTGATTCTTGGGCAAGGCCATCAGCCGCGAACCTCCAATGTCCTTGCGCCGCGTGCCGGCCTTCGCAGGCACCCGGCAAGCGTGGGTAGCAGCCATCGTAGCGCCAAACCGACGCGACGAGTGGCGGTTTTCAGGCCTGGCGCTGGCCACCGGCGCGCTTGGCCGAATACAACGCAAGATCCGCGGCTTTCAGCAGGTCTTCCGGCAACTGCATCGCGTCCTGCAACTCCGCCGTGCCGATGCTGATGGCGCCGCTCCAGTATTCGTCGCCGTCCGCGTTGCGGTATGGCTTGATCTCTGCCAGCAGTTTGTTGGCCACCAGCCGTGCGCCCTGGACGTTGCTGCGCGGGCAAATCACCAGGAATTCGTCGCCACCCAGCCGACACACGATGTCGCTGGTGCGCACCGCGCGCCGGAGCTGCTGGGCCAGTTCACGCAGCAGATTGTCGCCCTCGGCATGGCCCCATGTGTCGTTGACTTGCTTGAACTTGTCGGCATCGACCATCAGCACGGCCAGCGGGCTGCCGTCGCTGCGTGCTTCCTGCCAAAGCTCGCGCATTGCCGTGACCGCGAATCGCCGGTTGGGCAGACCGGTCAGGTCGTCGTTGACCGCCAGCAGCTCAAGTTGCTGGTTCACCCGGTTCAGCTCTTCCGTGCGCTCCAGTACCCGCGCTTCCAGCTCCGCGTTCGCGGCACGCAGCTCGCGGTTGCGCTGCGAGACGACGTGCAACATGACGCTCAGCGCATCCAGCAGTGGGTCGCTGAGGTTGCCCCTGCGCGACTGCTCGGCGTCGTATGCCTCTGCCGCGGAAGCGCCATTGCTGAAGCGACTGCAACTGCCGGGCCATGCTCTGGTCGATGCCGAGGATGTGGTGCGCCAGCCAGGACACCAGATATTTCAGGTTGGCCTGCAGCGTCTCCTCCGACAGATCCGGGCCCAGGCTGCCCATCTCCTCGATGAAGGACTGGTGTTGAGCCTTGTGGGCATCGATGAAACGCGAGTCCAGGCCCGCCTGCTGCATCAGCAGCTCTTCGTCGGTGAAGTGGACGCGCGCGTAGTCCGCCAGTGCTTCGCGAGTTTCGGTGAGCTCGGCATTGCCGTCGTTGCCGGCGTCAAACGCGCAGGCGGCCAGGTTGTTGATCAAATCCACGAGGCGGTGGTGCTGGGCATCCACGCTGTCGATGCCGGTCAGGAAGACATCGTTCCAGTTGAACAGGCGAACCATGATGCTCCGTTCCTTGCACGCGGGATGCCGCCATCCTAGATCAAAGCAGCCGTCGACCGCGACCATGCCAGGCCACGCTACCTGCAATGCGCGCTGGGGCACGCCTCGCCGGCTCGGTTGAGCACCGCGCACGGCATTCGCGCCAAATCGGGTACGCCATGACTTTCGGGGCTGCCGCGCGGCGCCCGCTGCATCGATGATCGCGGGTACTGCAGGCCATTGGCGCCCGCCCCATGCCCGAGGACATTCCATGCGTCGCAACCTGACGACCGCTGCAATCGTGTTGGCCCTGTGTGGCGCCGCGCCGGGATTGCGCGCGCAGACGCCGGTGCAGGTCTCGCGCGCGGCGACGCCACCGGCGCTGCAGGCCACGACCCAGTTGCCGCGCAACACCAGGCCCACCCATTACGCGATCGAGGTCACCCCGCACGCGGGCAAGATGGCCTTCGACGGCAAGGTCAGGATCGACCTGGAGGTGCTGGAACCGACCTCGACCATCGTGCTGCAGGCGGTCAACCTGACGTTCGCCAACAGCCTGCTCACCAGCCGCGCCGGCCAGCGCCTGCTGCCGAAAGTAAGCATCGATGCCGGCAACCAGACCGTGACGTTCGCCTTCGAGGCGCCGCTGGCCGCGGGCGACTACGTGCTGGCCACCGACTACGCCGGCGTCATCAACACCCAGGCCAATGGCCTGTTCGCGATCGACTACGACAGCGAGGCGGGCAAGCGGCGCGCGCTCTACACCCAGTTCGAGAACTCCGATGCGCGCAAGTTCGTGCCGTCGTGGGACGAGCCGAACTTCAAGGCGACCTTCGACCTCGCCGTCAATGCACCGGCTGGGCAGATGGTGGTCAGCAACATGCCCATCGCCTCCAGCAAGGACGGCGGCAACGGCCTGCAGCGGGTGGTGTTCCAGACCTCGCCGAAGATGTCGACGTACCTGCTGTTCCTCGGCATGGGCGAGTTCGAGCGCGCCACCGACGTGGTGGACGGCACCGAGATCGGTGTGGTCACCCTGAAGGGGAAAACCGGGCAGGCCGCGGGCGCGCTCGAGGCCTCGCGGGTGGCGTTGCGGGAGTTCAACGACTATTTCGGGGTGAAGTATCCGCTGCCCAAGCTGGACAACATCGCCGCGCCCGGGAGCAGCCAGTTCTTCGGCGCGATGGAAAACTGGGGCGCGATCTTCACCTTCGAATTCGTGCTGCTGGTCGACCCGAAGGTGTCGACCATCGGCAACGTGCAGAACATCTTTTCGACCGCCACGCACGAGATCGCGCACCAGTGGTTCGGCAACCTGGTGACCATGAGCTGGTGGGACGACCTGTGGCTGAACGAAGGGTTCGCGACCTGGATGGCCGCGCGCACCACCGAGAAATTCCATCCGGAATGGAATACCAGGCTCGACGCGGTCGGCGGCCGCGAAGCCGCGATGGGTCGCGATGCGGTCGCCACCACCCATCCGGTGGTGCAGAAGATCGACACCGTGGAACAGGCCAGCCAGGCCTTTGACGCCATCACCTATTCAAAGGGCGGTGCAGTCATCCGCATGCTGGAGGGGTACGTGGGCGAGGACGCGTGGCGCGAGGGCGTGCGCGCTTACATGCAGAAGCACGCCTACGGCAACACCGTGTCCGACGACCTGTGGACCGCGGTGCAGGCGGCGGCCGGCAAGCCGATCCTCGACATCGCCCACGATTTCACCCTGCAGCCCGGGGTGCCGCTGATCAGGGTCGATTCCGCCACCTGCAGCGCTGGCAAGACCACCTTGCAGCTCACCCAGGGCGAGTTCACCAAGGATCGCCCGGACAAGACGCCGTTGCGCTGGCGGGTGCCGGTGGTGGCGCAGGCAGTCGGTGGTGCGCGCGTGGATACCGTTGTCGAGGGCGGCAAGGGTTCGCTGGTGGTGCCCGGCTGTGGCGCGGTGGTGGTGAATGCCGGCCAGAGCGGCTACTACCGCACGCTGTACGGTGCCGACCAGTTCGCGGCGATCGGCAACGGGTTCGCGACGCTGCCCACGATCGACCAGCTGGGGATCATGAACGACACCTGGGCATTGGGCATGGGTGGCCTGCGGCTTGCGTCCGACTATCTCGATCTGGCCAGGGCGCTGCCGGCCGATGCCGATCCGGCGCTGTGGGCGGATGTTGCCGGCAGCCTGTCGACGCTCGACGACTACTACGGCAACGACGGCAAGCGCCAGGCGCGTTTCCGCGCGTTCGCGCAGTCGATGCTGCGCCCGGTGTTCGCCCGGATTGGCTGGACCGAGAAGGCCAACGACTCAGCGCCGGTGCAATTGCTGCGCACCCAGCTGATCGGCACCCTGGCCGGTCTCGGCGACCAGGCGGTGATCGCCGAGGCACGCCGCCGCTTCGCCGCCGGCGCCGACGACACCACCGCGATGCCCGCGGCGCTGCGCAGCACCATCACCGGGATCGTCGCCTACAACGCGGACGCCGCCACCTGGGACACGCTGCACGCGATGGCCAGGGCGGAGAAGACGCCGATCATCAAGGACCAGCTGTACGGCATGCTGTCGATCGCCAAGGACAAGGCGCTGGCGCAGCGCGCGCTGGACCTCGCCCTGACCGACGAGCCCGGGGCCACCAACAGCGCCGGCATGATCGGCGCGGTGTCCGGTTCGCATCCGGACCTGGCCTTCGCCTTCGCCCTCGCGCATCGCGAGCAGGTCGACACCCTGGTCGATTCCACCTCGCGCGCGCGCTACTACCCGGGCATCGGTGGCGGCTCCTCGGACCCGGCGATGATCGGCAGGCTGCGCGCCTATGCCGACAAGTACATCGCCCCCGGTTCGCGCAACGCCACCGAGACCGCCATCGCCGGCATCGAGTACCGGATCAGGGTGCGCGAGCAACGGTTGCCGGCGATCGACGCCTGGCTGCAGCAGCACGGCGGCTGATCCGGGCCGGATCCGAAAAAGCGAAGGCCCCGCAATGCGGGGCCTCCGTTTGTGCGGGGCGGATCGACTGCGTGCTTACCAGAAGCTGTATTCCACCAGCAGGGTGTAGGCGCGCCCGCGCGGATCGGCGATGCGCGGTTCCCAGCCAGCACCGGAAGCGAAGTCGTTCTGGTGTGCGGTGAACGGCGGGTCACGATCCGCCAGGTTTTTGATACCAAGACCCAGCCTGAGCTTGTCGATTCCGGTCCAGGTCACGTTGTAGTTCCAGATGCTGTAGGACTCGACGCGCGGCTTCCACTCGGAAGGGATATAACAGCCTGCCCGATTCAGCAGGCAGGCATCGACGCTGATCGGAAGTTCGTCCTCGTAACCATCCCGATAGATCTGGCTGAGCCCATGTGACCAGTCACCGCGGCTGTAACTGAAGTTCAGGGTGTGCTTCCAGCGCAATGGGGCCAGGCGGTGCGTGATGTTCGAGTAGGTTCCGACTTCGTTGCCGCCGTAGGGCAGGGATTGCAGGAACTTGGTGCGGTACATCGTGATCAAGCTGCCATTGAGGTTGATCTTGAACTCGCCACCGGCCATGTCGGTCGTGAAGTTCGCGTCCATTTCGACGCCGCGCGTGAGGCTGCCACCGGAATTGATGAAGCGGCGGTCGATCGCCACCACTTCGCCGCTGGCATCGCGAATCCAGTTGTCCTTGAACAGATCGTAGTAGGTGACAAGCACCGTGCGATCAGCGGGACGGATGGTGCTGTCGCGTTCCACTTCCCACCAGTCAAGCGCAATGTTGAACCACTGCATGGGCGAGTAGACCAAGCCGAAGCTCTTTTGCGTGGCAGTTTCAGGTTGCAGATCCGGCTTGCCGCCGAACAGCTCATCCGGCCGGATCACCTCGCAGCCAGGGATGGCCGCATTGGCGCGACCGCCCGGGCACGTTGCCGGGTCGGCGAGATCCAGGCCGACATATTGCTGCGCGCTGATGCCACGGAACAGTTGGGCGAAGGTGGGTACCTTGAAGCCGGTGCTGTACGCGCCGCGGAACAGCAGCGATTCGAATGGCTGGTACTTGAACGAATACTTGGGATTGGTGGTGCTGCCAAAGCCGCTGTAGCGGTCATGGCGCGCGGCTACGTTCACGTCGAAATTCTTGAACACGGGCAGCTGGAACTCGACGTAGACCGCCTTTATGTCGCGGCTGACATCGTTGATCGCGTTGGTGTCATCGAATGGTGCCTGGAAGATGGCGCGCTTGTCAGCACGCTGGTCACCCTGCAGCCGGTACTCTTCGCGCCGCAGATCGAAGCCCGTGGCCATGGCGATGGCACCACCCGGCAGACCAAACCACGGCAGGTCGCCGGAGATCGAGCCGTCCAGAGTTGTCACTTGAGTCTCGCCGGTGTACAGCTCCACGCCCTCGGCGGAGCCGGCTTGCAGCGCCGCCATGGCCGCAGCGGATTGCTCCTCGCCTGGCATCAGGAACGGATTGAGCAGGCCACTGCCCATCGCCGCCTTCAATGCGTCGGTGTAGATGTAGCCGGTGCCCAAAACCGTGGTCACCTTGTTCGCGCCGCGTGACAGGGCGAAATCGTAGCTCCAGTCGCCAAGCAGGCCATTGATCCCGGTCAGGAAGCGGTAGGAATCCGTGGTGGTAGTGAGTTCACGGGGCCCGCAGGCCATGCAGCGCCAGCGGTAGGTGATCGGGGCACCGTACGGCTGCAACTGGTTTGCGCCGAAGTAACCCGCCATCGCGTTGTAGATCTTGTCGTAGGTGGGTTTGGTGAGAGCGTTGAGGGGATACCAGGTTGATGGCCCCAACGATGTTGCTGCAGTCGAGGTCGATGAACTTAACTGTTGCGGCTCGAATTCATTGCGCGATTCGACCTTGGAGGCCGTCAGCTCGACATAGGCTTCGTGTGCTTCTCCGATGCGGAACGAGGCACGGCCGATGAAGTCGGCACTTTCCACCGGCTGCTGGATCACGCCGGCACCTGCATAGTCCCAAGCACAGGCAAAGCGCGCCGCGGGGAAGTCCCAGAGTTGGTGGTCGTAGGCAAACATATTGTCGCCGCCACTCTCGCAGCCGCCGCCCCCGGGCAGGTCCAGGATACTGATCGAAGTGAGGCGGGTGGTATCGCCTGGTCGCGCCGGATCCAGCACGCCGGTGCCAAGCAGGGCGGTATTGCCGACACCACCTCCCGGGCGCACCAAAGTAGCGAACGGTGCGCCGCGCGTGTCCTGCACCAGGCCGCGCGCCGGCTGATTGCCGTTGGAGAAATCACGATCATGACCACGCAGAATCGTATTGCGCTTGAAGCTCAAGCTGCCGAATGCATTCCAGCCATCGGCATCCAGGTTGCCGGCACCGAACAGCAGGTTTCCGCGATAAATGTTGGCTCCGCCGGCTTCGGTCACATCGGTAAACGCCGAGGCTTGCAGGCCACGGTAGTCGGAGCGGGTGATGAAATTGATCACGCCGCCGATGGCATCCGTGCCGTATATCGCGGAGGCACCGTCACGCAAGATTTCAACCCGCTCGATGGCAGCGAACGGAATGGAGTTGAGATCCACGGTCTTGCCGGCCAGGCCGTGTGTGGCCACGCGCCTGCCATTGAGCAGAACCAGCGTCGCATCGGCCCCTTGGCTGCGCAGGTTGGCGCCAGACACACCGCGGCTGCTGCGCAATTCGTCGCCGCCGCCGAGGCCCACATTCGCGGCCAGGTTGTCCGCGCCGTTGCCGGCCACGTTGAGGTTGAGCAAAAGCTGTTCGGCCGAGGTGATGCCGGCCGCGTCGATCTGCGCCTTGGTGATCGAAGTGATCGGCAAGGCTTCTTCGATCTCGACGCGCCGGATGCGCGAACCGGTCACAGTCATCCGGTCAAGGGTCTTGACCGATTTCCCGGAGGCCTCCGCTTGCTCGGTGGTTTGCTGCGCGAACGCCGGCAGGGCGATCGCGGCGAGCAGGGCAATGGTCAGGCGGTGGACGTTTGGAACGGCGCGCACGTGCATCAGGCTTTCTCCCCGGGAATTGACTGGACCGGGTGTCCCTGCCGGGCTTGCTTGCCATCCATGGTCGTGGACGTCCCCCTCCCGGGGCCGTCCTGCAGGGTCACCGCGTCACCGGACTGTAACGTGTCCGGTGGGCGGTGTCTGCGGCCGGGATCAGATCGCCATCGGTTCGCTGAAGGCTTCCGGCTCGTCCTTGAAATCACCGATCGGCACGCAGCTGCACATCACGTTCTTGTCGCCGTAGACGTTGTCCACGCGCGCCACCGGCGGCCAGTATTTCTGCTGGCGCAAGCTGGCCAGCGGGAACACCGCCAGTTCCCGGCTGTACGCACGCTTCCACTCGGCAGCCGCCGCCTGGGTCGCGGTGTGCGGGGCATGTTTGAGCGGGTTGTCCTCGCGATCCAGTTCGCCGCGCTCGACCATGCGGATCTCGTCGCGGATCTGGATCATGGCGTCGATGAAGCGGTCGAGTTCATGCAGGGATTCGGACTCGGTCGGCTCCACCATCAGCGTGCCCGCGACCGGGAAGCTCAGGGTCGGCGCATGGAAGCCGAAATCGATCAGGCGCTTGGCGACGTCTTCGGCGCTGATGCCGCTGATCTTTTCCAGCGGGCGAAGGTCGAGGATGCACTCGTGCGCCACCAGTCCATTGCGGCCGGTGTAAAGCGTCGGATAGTGCGGGGCCAGCCGCCTGGCGACGTAGTTGGCATTGAGCATCGCGACCTGGGTGGCCTTGCGCAGGCCGGTCGCGCCCATCAGGGTGATGTACATCCAGCTGATCGGCAGGATCGACGCCGAGCCATACGTCGCGGCGCTCACCATGTTGCCGGCGCCCACGCCCTCGGTGGCAAAGGTGCCGGGCGTGATCGCCTTCGGCAGGAACGGCGCCAGGTGCGCCTTGACCGCGCACGGGCCAACGCCCGGGCCGCCACCGCCATGCGGAATGCAGAAGGTCTTGTGCAGGTTGAGGTGGGACACGTCCGAACCCCATTTGCCCGGCTTGGCCACGCCGACCAGTGCGTTCATGTTCGCGCCATCGGTATAAACCTGCCCGCCGTGCTGGTGCACGATCTCGCAAATCTCGACCACGTCCTCCTCGAACACACCATGGGTCGACGGGTAGGTGATCATGATCGCCGCCAGCCGGTCGCTGTATTTCTCGGCGTTGCGGCGGATGTCCTCGACGTCCACGTTGCCGTTGGCGTCGCACTTGGTCACCACGACTTTCATCCCGCACATCTGGGCCGATGCCGGGTTGGTGCCGTGTGCCGACTCCGGGATCAGGCAGATGTCGCGCTGGGCCTGCTCGCGCGACGCGTGGTAGGCGCGGATCGCCAGCAGGCCGGTGTATTCGCCCTGCGCGCCGGAGTTGGGCTGCAGGCTGACCGCGTCATAGCCGGTGCATTCCACCAGCATGGCTTCCAGCCCTTCGATCAATTCCTTGTAACCCTGCACTTGCGCGGCAGGTGCGAAGGGATGGATGTTGCCGAATTCCGGCCAGGTCACCGGGATCATCTCGGCGGTGGCGTTGAGCTTCATCGTGCAGCTGCCCAGCGGGATCATGGTGCGATCCATCGCCAGGTCCTTGTCCGACAGCGCACGCATGTAGCGCAGCAGTTCGTGCTCGCTGTGGTGGGTGTTGAACACCGGATGGGTGAGGAAATCGCTGGTGCGTGCCAACGCGTCCGGAATCAGCGAGGGTGCGCTCGCATCCAGGGCATCGATGGACGGCAGCGCGCCATCGTCGGTCGAGAAGATGCGCCACAGCAGTTCCAGGTCGGCACGCGTGGTGGTTTCGTCCAGCGAAATGCAGATCGAGCCATTGCCACGCAACCGCAGGTTGGCGCGCAGCGCTTGGGCGCGCGCCACGATCGCGGCTGAAGCGCCACCTGCTTCGATGCAGAGGGTATCGAACGCGCTGGCATGCACCACCTGGTGGCCGAGATCGCGCAGGCCGGCGGCCAGGATCGCGGTCATCCGCGCAACGCGCTGCGCGATGCGGGTCAGGCCTTGCGGACCGTGGTAGACCGCATACATCGCGGCCATCACCGCCAGCAGGACCTGCGCGGTGCAGATGTTGGAGGTCGCCTTCTCGCGGCGGATATGCTGTTCGCGGGTCTGCAGGGTCAACCGGTAGGCCACCTTGCCCTCGGCATCCAGCGATGCGCCGATCAGGCGGCCCGGCATCGAGCGCTTGTAGGCGTCGCGGCACGCCATGAAGGCCGCATGCGGGCCACCAAAGCCGAATGGCACGCCGAAGCGCTGGGTGTTGCCGATCACGATGTCCGCGCCCATCTCGCCCGGCGGCTTGAGCAAGGTCAGCGCGAGCAGGTCGGTGGCGACCACGAACAGCGCATCGTGCGAATGGATCATGTCGGCATCGCGGTCCCATTCGGCAATCCAGCCGCTCGATGCGGGGTATTGCACCAGCACGCCGAAGTAGTCGCCCGCAGCGAGTTTCTCGTGGAAGGCGTCGGTGGAACGGACGACTTCGACCACGAGGCCCAATGGTTCGGCGCGGGTGTGGAGTACTTCCAGGGTCTGCGGGTGGGTGTCGCCGGCCACCAGGAAGGTATTGGACTTCGACTTGGCCGAGCGCTTGGCAAGGGTCATGCCCTCGGCCGCCGCCGTGGCTTCGTCCAGCAACGACGCACTGGCGATATCCATCGCGGTGAGGTCGGTGATCATGGTCTGGAAGTTGATCAGCGCTTCCATGCGGCCTTGCGATATCTCCGCCTGGTAGGGGGTGTAGGCGGTATACCAAGCCGGGTTTTCCAGGATGTTGCGCAGGATCACGTTCGGGGTGTGGGTGCCGTAGTAGCCCTGGCCGATGAAGCTGCGGAATACCTGGTTCTTCTGCGCGATGGCGCGGATGCTGGAGAGTGCATCGACTTCGCTGATCGCTTCGGGCATGGCCAGGGGAATGGAGGATCTGATCGACGCCGGGACGATGGCATCGGTCATGGCTTCCAGCGAGTCCTGGCCGACTACCGCCAGCATCGTTGCGATTTCCGCATCGTTCGGGCCGATGTGGCGTTCGATGAAGGCGTCGTGGTGTTCGAGGGCGCGGAGATTGGGCGTCGACATGGGGGGCGTCCGGAAGATACGGCGAGGATGGGGGCGTTGCGGCCCGCCGCGATGCATCGCGGTGGGTGCTTGCAGGGTCGCGGCTGGCGCCGCTCGAAAGCCCTGCTCGCCCCTCTGTCCTTTTGCCTGAGAGTTTGGAAGCGCGCAGGCAGGGGAGGCGAACCTGCAGCGACTTCTTGCCCCTTCGGCGCCGGCATGCGTGTGCTGCCGATCTCTCCAGAGTTGTGGTCACACGGCGGTATCGGGCCTGAGCGATTCCGGGCGGTTGCGCCTTCGGCAGTGGCGATGCGCGCCACTTCTCCCACCATGTGCAGGCGGAATTATAACCGCTAAATGGCCGCTTCCCCCGGCGGCTTCCGTACCATGCCCGGATGCAATCCCCCCCAAAAAAGCTGTCGTATGGTCGACTGGCCGCCATCCTGGGCGCGCTGGCGATGTTCGGCCCGTTCTCGATCGACACCATCTTCCCCGCGTTCCCGCAGATAGGCGCCGACCTTGGCGCGGGCAGGCTGGCGATGCAGCAGACCATCAGCGTCTACCTGCTGGCGTATGCGGCGATGAGCATCGTGCACGGGCCGTTGTCGGATGCCATTGGCCGCAAGCGGGTCATCCTGACGGGCCTCGCGGTGTTCATGCTGGCCTCGGTGGGCTGCGCATTGTCCACCTCGATGCCGATGCTCCTGCTGTTCCGTGCGCTGCAGGGCCTGAGCGCGGGCGTGGGGATGATCGTGGGCCGCGCCGTGATCCGCGACGTGCTGCAGGGCGACGATGCCCAGCGGTTGATGAGCCAGGTCTCGATGATCTTTGGCATCGCACCGGCCATCGCGCCGATGATCGGTGGCTGGATCGTCGGCTGGAGCGCATGGCAGGCGATCTTCTGGTTCCTTGCGTTGTTCGCGGCGGTGCTGTGGGTGGTCGCTGCATACGCGTTGCCGGAGACGCATCCAGCCGAGGCGCGCGTGCACCTGCGGCCTGCCGCCTTGTTGCGCAATTATTTCGGCATCCTCGGCAACCCGCGTTTCGTGCGGCTGTCGATCGCCGGCGCGCTCAATTTCGGTGCGTTGTTCGTCTATATCGCCTCGGCACCCGCCTTCGTGCTGGACCTGATGCGCCTGGACGAGCGCCAGTTCGGCTGGTTCTTCGTGCCGATGATCAGCGGGATGATGCTGGGTGCGTTCGCGTCCGGTCGCGCCGCCGGCCGGATCGATGGCGTGCGCCTGGCCAACATCGGTTTCATCTGTTGCGGCGCCGCTGCACTTGCGAACGTTGGCTACAACCTGCTGGTCGAAGCGCCGCGGCTGCCATGGGCGGTATTGCCGATCAGCCTCAATGCCTTCGGCATCGCACTGGTATTCCCGATCCTTACCCTGGCGATCCTCGACATGTATCCGCACCAGCGCGGCGGGGCCTCGTCGCTGCAGGCGTTTACCGGCTTGTTCTCCAACGCCGTGATCGCGGGCGTGTTGTCGTCGATGGTCAGTGGAAAGGGCATTGCCCTGGCATCGACCTCGTCGGCTTTCAGCGCCTTCGCATGGCTGGTCTGGCGCCACGAGCAACGTGACCAATGCCGACTGCGCACCGCATCCGCAGCGCAGGTCATGGGACTGGAGCCGGCCGACAAGATGTAGGGCGGCTCATGCCGTCGGGTCGCGCGCGGGAACCGGTATCGGCCGGTTCACGTGCCGCCACGATGGACCGGCACGCCTCAAGCCAAGGCACCGCGGTGGCGGTGGCGAGGGTTTGCGGGGCGAGGTCGCTCATGGCGGCAGTCTCGCCGCCGTTGCCCGGTTGCGCCAGACGAAGGCGACCGAGGCGGACGGAAGTCCTGTCATTGGATCGAAAGAAAAGCCGGCTTTCGCCGGCTTTCCGTCATCGCGATGGCGGCTTGCCTCAGCCCGCTGCCGCGCCTGCTGCCGGAGCCTGCGTTGCTGCCGGAGCGCCCGTACTCCAGCCGCACTGCTGGCCGGCATTTTGCTGCTTCAGCCAATCCTGCAGCGGCGCGAAATATTCAAGCACGGCGCTGGCGTCCATCTTTTCGCCGCCGGTCAATTCCTTCAAGGTCTGCTGCCAAGGCTGGCTGGCGCCCTGGGACAGCATCGCCGAAAACTTCTCGCCCGCTTCCTTGCTGCCGTAGAAGCTGCATTCGTACAGCGGGCCCGTGTAGCCGGACGCATCGCACAGGGCCTTGTAGAACTGGAACTGCAGGATGCGGGCCAGGAAGTAGCGGGTGTAAGGTGTGTTGCCGGGCACGTGGTATTTTGCGCCCGGGTCGAAATAGGTCTCGCCACGGGCGCTGACCGGTGCCACGCCCTGGTACTTGGCCTTCAGGTCCCACCAGGCCTGGTTGTAGTTGTCGGGCTTGATCGAGCCATCGAACACGCCCCAGCGCCAGCGGTCGATCATCAGCCCGAAGGGCAGGAACGCCACCTTGGTCAGGGCCATGCGCATCTGTGCGTTGATGACCGCTTCCTTGCTCTGCTGCGGCTTGCCGACCAGACCGACCGAATGCATGTAGCCGGGCGTCATCGCCAGCACGATGGTGTCGCCGATGGCTTCATGGAAACCGTCGTGGGCCGCATTCTGGAAGATCGGTGGCTGCTTGTTGTAGGCCAGGTCGTAATACAGGTGGCCGAGCTCGTGGTAGATCGTGGTCAGCTCTTCCTCGCTTGGCGTGATGCACATCTTGGTGCGCACGTCGCCCGCCATGTTCATGTCCCAGGCGCTGGCATGGCACACCACGTCGCGGTCCAGCGGCTTGATGAACTGCGACTTCTCCCAGTAGCTCTCCGGCAGCTTCTGCATGCCAAGGGACACGTAGAAGTCCTGCGCGCGTTCGGTCATCTTCCTGGCGGTGGCGAGCGCCGCCGCGCGCTGTGCGTCGACCTCACGCTGGGCCGGTGACACGCCCGGGGTCGCGGGCTTGCTGCGCTCGCTGGTGATGTCGGCATGGGCGATCGCACGCAGCGCGGCATTGACGTCAAGGCTGCCGGCGCCCGGATAGGGCTGCATCAGGTCCCACAGGTTGCCCCATTCCTGCTGCCACAGGTTCCCCATCAGGTGCGCAGGCAGCATGCCGCCGGCCACCTGCCCCTTGTCAGGTCCGTACTTGGTCTCCAGCTTGCCGCGCGCATAGCAGTGCAGCTGCTCGTACAGCGGCTTGACCTGGTCCCACAGGCGATCGGTCTCGGCGGCAAGCTCGGCCGGGGTCATGTCGTAACCGGCGCGCCACATCTCGCCTGCATCGGCGAACCCCATTTCCCTGGCACCCTTGTTCACCAGTTCGGCAAAGCGCACATAGTCCTTGCGCATCGGCTGGCTGATCGTGTGCCAACCGTTGAATGCATCCAGTTGCGCGTCATAGTCACGGCTGGTCGCCAGCACGTCGCTGAGCTGGCCGATGTCGCGGCATGTGCGTGCTTCGCCTTCGCCCGTGCAGTAGCTGCCCGCGCCGTACGTGCCTTCCATGCGCGTCGCGATCCTGGTGAGCTCCGCCAGTTCAGCCGGATCCTTCGGCGCCGGCATCGCCGTCATCAGCTTGATCAGCTTGAGGGCACGCGCGGTTTCGGGCGACAACTGCTGGCCGTCGAAGCGCCGGGACTGCGCGATCCACGCATTGAGCTGGGTCAACCAGCGTTCGTTGGCCTTGGCCGCCACCAGTTCGCTGTCACTGTTGATGTAGGTGCTCGACAGCCATTGAGCGGAATTGCTTTCTTCGCTGATCTTGCGCAGTTCGTCGTTGACCCTGGCGACGAACTGATCCGCGGTTTCAGACCCGGGCGCTGCGGGAATGCCGGTGGCCGTGGTGGCTACGGATGCGGCGGGATCGGGTTTGCACGCGGCAAGGCCAAGTGCGCCGACGATGGCGAGTGCAAGCAGGGCGGGGCGTAAAGTCACGGCAGCTTCCTGGTTCGGCGGGTGCGCCGGGGAGGCCAAGGCTAGACTGCGCACGCGGCACGCTGCAAGTTGCGGGGTTCAACCCGGAGGCAGGATCAGCATCCGATCGGGATCGACCAGGCCGCGTGCCTGCAGCCAGGTCCATGCGGTTTCGGCGTCGTGTTCGACATACGCGCGTGCAGAACCCAGCCGGAATGTGTAGCCCCATGCGTCCATGTCGGCGAGCACCCGTTCGCGGCCAACGCCGGCAAGTGCGTCACCCAGCAAAGCCTGCAACACGCAGACGGCATCTTCTTCCTCGATGCTGTCGGTGGCGTCGGTATGCACGTCAATGCGGCGCTCCGGCGGCAGCACGATCAGGTGGCAGGCTTCGTGGAGCAATGAATGCACGGGGGTGTCGCTGCGCACATGCACATCGCTGCCGATGATCCCGGCCTCGCATTCGCCCCAGTAGCTGCCGGGGATCGGCTCACCATCCGGGACGTGCATCAGCGCCAGCCCGAAGCGGGCGAGCAGGGTTGCGGCATCGTCGAATTCGATGTCCGCGAGTGTCAGGACGGAATTGGTTGCCATTGCATCGTCCCCGCGCCAGGTCACTGACTTGGCCCAGCCAGCGGGTGCTCTGTCACGGGTGAGCTTGTGGTGCAGGCGGCAGGCATTCGACAGGCATTCAGCGCCCGAGAAGGCCTGCCGCCTGCGCCCCAAGCCGGGGCAAGATCAGGCGCTCGCCTGCGCGCGTTCTTCCGGCAGCGCGACCGAGATGTCCAGCACGTCGTGCTCGCCATCCTTGACCACATCGACCTTGACCGCATCGACATCCACGTTGACGTACTTGCGGATCACTTCCAGCAACTCGCGACGCAGCAATGGCAGGTAGTCGGGCTGGCCGTCGCTCTTGCGCTCCTGCGCGATGATGATGCGCAAGCGATCCTTGGCGACCGAAGCGGTGTTCTTCTTGGGCTTGAGGAAATCAAAAATCGACATGCATCAGCCTCCGAACAGCTTGCTGAAGAAACCCTTGCGCTCGGTCTGGGTGAAGCGCATCGGCCGCTCCTCCCCCATCAGGCGCGCCACTGCGTCGTCATACGCCTGTCCGGCGTTGGACTCGGCATCCATGATCACCGGCTCGCCCTTGTTGGACGCATTGAGCACATCGCCGGATTCCGGGATCACGCCGATCGACTTCAGGCCGAGGACTTCCTCGACATCGAGGATCGACAGCATCTCGCCGGCTTCCACCCGCGACGGGCTGTAACGGGTCAGCAACAGGTAGGCGCCGACTTCGCCGTCGCCCTGTTCGGCACGGCGGGTCTTGGAGGCCAGCAGGCCCAGGATGCGATCGGAGTCACGCACGCTGGAGACTTCCGGGTTGACCACCACGATTGCCTTGTCGGCGAAGTACATCGACAGGAACGCGCCTTTTTCGATACCGGCGGGCGAGTCGCAGACGATGTAATCGAAACCGTCATCGGCCAGGTCCTTCAGGACCTTTTCGACCCCTTCCTTGGTGAGTGCATCCTTGTCGCGTGTCTGCGAGGCCGCCAGCACGAACAGGTTGTCGTGGCGCTTGTCCTTGATCAGTGCCTGCTTGAGCGAAGCCTCGCCATGGATCACGTTGACGAAGTCATACACCACGCGTCGTTCGCAACCCATGATCAGGTCGAGGTTGCGCAGGCCGACGTCGAAGTCGATGACCGCGACCTTCTTGCCGCGGCGGGCAAGGCCAGTGGCAAGGCTGGCGCTGGACGTGGTCTTGCCGACGCCGCCCTTGCCCGATGTGACTACGATGATTTCCGCCAAGTTGGCATTCTCCGTTGAGGGGTGTTCGCGCTCAGTCGAGCGCGGCGAGCTTGAGTTGACCTTGATCCAGCCAGACCTGCACGGCCTTGCCGTGCAATTCCGCCGGGATGTCGTCCAGCACCTTGTAATGCCCGGCCACCGCGACAAGCTCCGCGTGGAATTCCCGGCAGAAGATGCGCGCGTTCTCGTCGCCCTGCGCACCGGCCAGTGCGCGGCCGCGGAGTGCGCCGTAGATGTGGATCGAGCCATCGGCAATGACTTCCGCGCCGGCGCCAACGGTGTTGACCACCGTCAGGTCGCGGTTGTCCGCATAGACCTGCTGGCCAGAGCGCACCGGAGTGGCATGCACCAGGCCAGGTCCGGTTTTCGGCGTAACGCTCGGCTTTGCGGCAGCCGATGCAGTGGCAGGAGCGCCGGGGGCGGCTTCAGCGGCTGCCGGCTGCGCACTCGCCGCTGAAACGCCTGCAACGGGCTCGTACTGTGCCCGGAACTTGGCCAGCAGGGGCAGGCCAAGTGCCTGTGACAGCGCATCGACCTCCTTGGTGCCATAGGCCAGTGCAACAGGGAACACGCCGGCTTCGTGAAGACGTTCGACCAGGCTGCGTGCTTCTTCCAGCGATGGCGCCTTGTTCAGGCCACCGAAATCCAGCACCACTGCCGCGCGTCCGAACAGGTTGGGCGCGCGCTGCACGCGTTCGCGCATCTCGCTGGCCAGTTGGATCACATCGAGGGTGCGCACGCGCAGGTTGGCGATGCCGACCTGGCCGAACTTCAGCTCACCGGCCTGCGCGTAATCGACCACCGCACTCATGCGCGCGTCTCCGCGGCGCGTTGTGCCAGGGGCAGGGCCCGCGGATGCGCCACCCAGGGCTCGTCCGGCAATGCATCGCCATAGGTTTCGTGAACCCAAGCGTAGCTGCAAAGCGGCTTCATCAGCATCGCCGCACGAAGATCGTGGCCCGGCATCACATGCTGGCCCACCTCGCGGAAACCGAAACTGCCGTGGAACAGCAAGGCATGGTCGGTGCCGGTCTGCAGGAAAACCTCGCAGGCCAGATTCGGGTAGCGCAGTTCCGCATAGCTCTGCACATCGGCATACAGCGCGCGTCCGACGCCACCGCCGCGGCGGCGGCTGGCCACGACCACGCGGTCGATGTAGAAAAAGTCCGGATAGCGCTGGCCGAACCACACGAAGTTGCTGCTGTCGTGGTCCCTGGTTGTGCCGAATCCGATCAGGAAACCCGCAAGCGTGCCGTCGCGCTCGGCCACGCGGAAATACTCCGCAGTCTCGAACAAATGACGCAGCTTGGCTGCGTCAAGGGGGAGGATCGCGGGTCCCGCGGCGTTGTTGAGGGCAAGGACGGAATCCAGCTCGTGCTCGCGCACGTCGCGGATGGCGATCGACATTCCTTTGGCTCCGTGGCTTGTTGCGGATGGTCCGGGTCGCGTGCGACCTGTCTTTTGATTATTGCACGCACCGATGCGTGCGGCCATGACCTTCGGTGCAGGCACGGGCAGCGTGGAAGGGGTTATAAACGCGTCATGCTAGCCAGTCTTTCGCATACCCGCCTGTTGCGCCTCGCCGGCCTGTTCACCTGGGCCATGGTGGGGCTACCCCTGCTTTACTCGTGGATCGGGCAGTGGCAGGGGCCACTACCCGAGGACATCGTCACCCACGCCATGCCGTGGGAGGGCTGGGCGTGTTACCTGGCCTTCGGTGTGGGCTATCACTGGTTGACCCGCGCCCTCGGGGAACGCCGCAAGACGCTGGACTACGTGTTGCTGGCGGTCACAACGCTGGCGGCGATCGGCCTGGGTTTCTACAGCGAAACCGGCTTGGGCAGTGTCTTGCTGATGGTCGCGGCATGCGTCCTGCCGTGGCTACTTCCGTTGCGGCTGGGCATCGCATGGCTGCTGGGGGCGCAGTTGGCGGTCGTGCCGATGTTCATGCTGGGCCTGCATTTCCCGTTGGTGGAAGCGTTGATGCAGTCGATGTTGTATGCGGGATTCTCTGGCTTCGTCTTCATTACCAGTCTTGTTGCGCTGCAGCAGTCGCAGGCGCGGGAAGAGCAGCGCAGGCTCAACGCCGAACTGCGCTCCACGCGTGCCCTGCTGGCGGAAAGTGCACGCGTCAACGAGCGCACCCGGATCTCCCGCGAGCTGCATGACCTGCTGGGCCATCACCTGACCGCGCTCAGCCTGAACCTGGAAGTTGCCGGCCATCTTTCGGAAGGGCGGGTCAAGGAACATGTGCAACAGGCACACACACTTGCCAGATTGCTGTTGACCGACGTCCGCGAAGCGGTCAGCCAACTGCGCGACAGTGGCGCAATCGACCTTGGTGCGGCACTGCGCCCCTTGGCCGAAAACGTACCCAGGCTCGCCATCCACATGCATGTCCAGCACCCGTTGACGGTCGAGGATCCGGAGCGCGCGCATGTCCTGCTGCGCTGCGCGCAGGAAGCCATTACCAATGCCGTGCGGCATGCCGGCGCACACAATCTATGGCTGAATGCCAGAAACGATGGACAATCCATCACCCTGCAGGTGCGCGATGATGGTTCCGGAACCGATCAGCTTGCCAGCGGCAATGGCTTGCAGGGCATGCGCGAACGCCTGCGCCAGCTTGGTGGCCGATTGGAGATCGAGACCCGTGCAGGACAAGGCTTCAAGCTCACAATGATCCTGCCGGCCGGCACCAATGCCGATCCCTGCATCCCCGAAGGAGCCCCCGCATGATTCGAGTTTTCCTGGTCGATGACCAGACCCTGGTTCGCCAAGGCATCCGTTCCCTGCTGGCGCTTGCGGAAGGCATCGAGGTCGTTGCAGAGGCGTCCGATGGCCGCCAGGCGGTCGAGACCATCCCGCAGGTGAAGCCTGATGTCGTGCTGATGGATATGCGCATGCCAGCAATGTCGGGACTGGAGGCCCTGCAGGCCCTTGGCCGGATGGGGGCGTTGCCGCCGACGATCATCCTGACCACGTTCGACGACGACCAACTGGTGCTGGCCGGGATCAAGGCAGGCGCCAAGGGCTACCTGCTCAAGGATGTCTCGCTGGAGCAGCTCGTGAATGCAATACAGGCCGTGGCTGATGGTGGCTCGCTGGTGCAGCCGGTCGTGACCCAGCGCCTGCTGTCCGGGCTGGAGCACATGCGCAATGAGTTCGTCAGCCTGGACCGACCCGACCCATTGACAGACCGGGAGACTGAAATCCTGCGGCTGATGGCATCAGGCTTCTCCAACAAGGAGATTGCCAATTCCCTTGGAGTCGCCGAAGGCACGATCAAGAATCACGTCTCCAACATCCTGTCCAAGCTGGGCGTTCGCGACCGCACACGGGCCGTGCTGAAGGCCTTCGAGCTGCAACTGGTTTGAGCGACAGGATGTCCGGCCCGGCGCACGGCGCCGGGCGTTCCCGGACGCGCGCGCCATGGCGCGCAGCAGCGTCCGCTCACCCTGTCCAAGCTGGGCGTGCGCGACCGCACACGGGCCGTGCTGAAGGCGTTCGAGTTGCAACTGGTTTGACCGACAGGATGTCCGGCCCGGCGCACGGCGCCGGGCGTTCCCGGACGCGCGCGCCATGGCGCGCAGCAGCGTCCGCTCGCCCTGTCCAAGCTGGGCGTGCGCGACCGCACACGGGCCGTGCTGAAGGCGTTCGAGCTGCAATTGGTGTGATCCGTCGCGATTTCTTGCGATTGCCCCTCGCCCGCGCGCGGGATGGTTTGGTAGGATGGCGGGTCTGCGCGGCCACCCCGCGAGCGGCCCTCCCGGAGATTCCTGAATGACTCGCTTGATCGAGATCCTGATTTCCCTCGCAATTGTTGCGGCGCTGTACTTGGCCGTGGCCTTGGTCCTCCCCTCGGAACGCCATTTGTCCGAGAAGATCGAAACCAATCGCAAGATGACCATCGTGTTCGACTCCTTGAACAGCCTGCGTCGCTTCAAGGCGTGGAACCCGCTGGTACTGCGTGATCCCGCCGTCAAGCTGAACTACTCCGGGCCGGAATCAGGTGTCGGCGCACGCCTGGACTACGTGTCCGAGAATGACCGGATCGGCGAGGGGTCGTGGGAAATCACCGAGAGCATCCCGCGCGAGAAGGTCTCCTACAAGATCGATAACATCGAGCGAGGCGGCAACAAGCGCACGTCGTTCGAATTCAAGCCCACTGGCCGCAACAACCGCAACGTCGAGATCACCCAGACCTTCGACGTCGACTACGGCTGGGATCTCGTCGGCCGTTATGCCGGCCTGTATGTTGCCCGCCATGTGGGCGATGACATGAAGTTGGGCCTGTCGCGCATCGTGACCATGTTGGCCGCGGTGCCTAACGTCGATTACGCCGTGGCGGGTAGCAAGATGACCACGCCGAAGATGGTCCAGCGCCCTGCAGAGGATCTGCTGTACATCGTCGCGGGCAACGTGGATCGCGGCAATTCGCAGATCCAGGCCTCGCTGACCGCGAACAGCGAATGGATTCGCCGGGTCATGGAAGCCAATGATCTGGAAGCCGCTGGTCCAATGCGGATCATCACCACGGACCTGGGCCGTGAGACCTACAGCTTCGATGTCGCCCAGCCCGTGCGCAAGAAGGGTGGCGGCGAAACTGGCACTCCGACCCTGCAGGGCCCGGTCCTGTTCGCGCAGACCAAGCCCGGCAAGGTCGCCATGGCCTCCTATACGGGTTACATGGCAGAGCTTGAAGCCGTGCGCAATGCATTGCGCGCGTGGGCGGTTACCGCGGGATACGAAGTCACCGATCGTGCGTATGAATCGTACAAGTCCGGCATCTCGGGCTCATTCACCGAAAATGGCGAGTTCGACGTTTACTGGCCCCTGAAGTAAGCCATCCATTCCATCGTGACCAACAAACGCCGCGCTTGTCGCGGCGTTTGTTTTTGAACGCCCACACGCTTCAACACACGGCCAAGGTAACGTCCTGGCCCCTCAGCCCTCTGCAACGCACTATCTACATCTATGTGTCGTGCTTGCGGGTTGAATTCGCCCCTCACAGCCAGCGCCTGGCAGAATTCCGGTACTGGGCGTAATCGTCTCCGAACTTCGCAAGCAGAAGTCGTTCTTCCGGGACGATCTGAAAGCATGTGATGTAGGCGACAAAGGCGACAACCGCAATTGCAGACAAGGGGTTTTCGAGGTACGTGCAAAAGCCGAGCAGCACGAGTGCCATGCCCAGGTACATGGGATTCCGAGTGAATGCATATGGGCCGTTCTGGACGATTGACGTCGACCTGTCGGGGGAGAGCGGATTGAGTGTGGTCCTGGCCTTCCGAAAGGCCATCAGGCCGGAAAGATCCAGTGCAATTCCGGAAAGCAGAAGAATCGCCACGATCGGAATCCGGGCAGGAACCTGATAGGTGAATCCCGGCGTGTAGCGTGCGAGTGCCCATGCCAATCCCGCACACGCAAGTGCGATGACAGGTGGCGGAATCTTGTGATCGAGTGCGCTCATTGTCATGGGGGCAAGTGCCTGGGTTGCGCCATGCACGCAGCGGCAGAGCGACGTGCTGCACCATAGCGCATCAAGTCAAGCGAGCTCGTGAAGCGGGCGCCGCTCGAACGAATGCCTAGCGTTCAAAAGTCACGACAAACGACATGAAGAAGTGCGGGCGCTGATCGGTTGGATAGGCCCCCTTGGACAACTCTCGTTCCACACAACGCACCATTGGCACGTTGTTGTTCCGCCATGAGTTCAATGAATGCCCTGCAGAATCCAGTTCTAGGACAATCGTGAAGTCAGGGAGCTTTCCCGGTGCAAGATCCACACATCCGGCCATCGCTGCACGCAGGAGGGTGTCCTGGTTGCGAACCAGCGCTGCCTTGATGATCGGATCAAGCGCGGCCTCGTTTGTGTCGGCGCGCTTGAGTGCGTCATTGAATTCGAGTGGCGCAGCCGGTGCGGTCAGCGCTTGCGCAGCAAACAGCAAGGAAAGCACGGCAATCATCTTGAAGCCCCGGGACATGAGTCAAGCCGAGCCCGCGGCAGGATCGGCAACATCACAAGCTTAACCTGCCATGCCGCTGACGTAGTGATGCGAGGTCGGCTTGAACGAAGCCATGGACCACCCCGGACTACCGGCAATGGTTGTCATGATCTCTACAAAGTATCCGAACAAGACGGGGTCGCTCTTCGTGCCACTTTCACTGCGCATTATTTCCATGGTCTCTTCGTGGGAACGCGCGGCATGGTACGGACGGGCTGTGGTCATTGCATCGTAACTATCCGCCAATGAAATGATCCTTGAGGTAGACAGCACCTCATCCGCGATGCCGATCTTCCCAAGATCGTGGAGGTTTGCGGCAACCCGAAGAAGGGTGCGCTCACGGCTTCTCAAGTTGCAGAGGAGTCCAAGATGCCGGCACAGGTATTCAACGCGGTTACCGTGTATGCCCGTATATCCATCCCGCTGCATCAGCGCCACTCCGAGGCATTCACGTTGCTGCAATAGGACAGGCATTGAATTGCTCTCGCTTTAGGTGGCGACGCACCTGGTTCGCGTCTGGCTGGCCCGGCGGCTGAAAGGTCCATCCAGCGAATATAGAAGATGTACCGACTAAGGCGAACCCATGGCATCTCCAGGTCGAGCGTCCGCCCGCGCGCTGATCGCATGAACACCATGAACGGATCGTATATCCGAAGTACAGGACACGAGGAGCTTCATGTGTTCCAGCACCCAGGTTGAGTCGGGCACCTGCGTTGCACGGCGGAGCGACACATCACCACGCAAGCCGAGCTGCTCGGCGGTCGCGGCTTGAACGAATCGTTAGGCGGCAGCCCCCAAAGTAGCCGACGCCAGCACAAGGCCGCCAAGCACCAATGAACACAAGCCTATCAGCGCGATGAAGCGCGTTGCGCGCGGAACAGCTTGCTTGGCGAAGCGATGATGCCATCGCCACGGAACCGTGAGCAAGTCGGGCCAAGAAGCGGTTTCGCCGTGAACGAACAGTCGGGCGTCTTATCAGTGGCCTCTTACGGGACTGTCAGGGCACGAATCCATTGTTTGCCGATCTTGCGCATCGCGTGAAATGTATGCAGATCATCGCCTCCGCCGGCCAAGTCCACTGGCCTGCCAAAGCTGATCCTGTACGCCTGTCGACGGATCACGACCACGATGCTGCCGGCGAAGGTGTACCAAGGGCAGTGCGTCGAGACATCCAGCAAGGCCTCGCTGAAGAGTGTGGCGCTTCCTGTTTCTTTGAGACGACTGGCGAACTCGGCAACACCTGACCGTCGCTCGAGCTTCCTGAGTTGCCAGTCCCACGCGCTTCCGGTCCCGCTTGCCGTGAAAGTGAGGCGCGATCCGCTCAGATCGAGCTCGCCGGGAACAGAACTTATCCCGCACAGGAGCCAAGCAGCAGAACGCATGTTGCGCCGTGTGGGGCCGCCTGATTTTTTCAGTTGCAGGGATCGCATGAGTAGCTCGGAATACGCCTGGCTCATTAATCGAACTACGAAGAGGTTTCAGCTTGAACGAATTGCTACACGCCACCAACTGTCAGCCAGAAGGAAATTTCCGGCGGGCCGGCGAGAAATGCCCCTGCGCTCTGGATGAAGGACTGGATGTGCGGTTGTTGCATGTGCGGGCCCAGGAAGACCTCTTGGCTGGGCCAACGTTCGATGAGGGTGATCCGACAGGAGTCGTTTGCATCCTGGAGCATGGTTATGCCGCCGCACTCTGGCTCGGAAGCGTGGACTGCGGCAATGAGTGCAGCGATTTCGTGTTTGGCAGTGCTTACTTGATCCGGTAGCACGCGATAGTTGACGACGACAGTTGTTCCGCTCATGGACAGGCTCCGAGATATGGCTTATGGCGTCCATTGCCTTGCGACCGAAATCAAGCCGTCTAGCACGCCAATGGTTGCAGGAGTTGAAACGGATTGGCCGATATTGAGGCTGCTCAGATCGAACTTCTTCATTGCGATTCCAGGATCGAGCGTGTGGTCCGGAGTCTAGCGAAGAGAACTCGCCACCGTCCAACACGGGTGTTTGCGGTCGCTTTGTGATGCCTCACTCGCCTGATCGGCGACGTTTGCGAACTTGGAACATCTTGCGTGCTTGCGCACCTACGACGCCAATACCAACTGCCATGAACAGGATGCCCCGCGCACCGATGAACTGACTGATGCGCGCTTCGGGTGTGGAGCTGGATGTTGGAAAGAACACCAACCAGCAAATGAGAAGGAATGCCGCGGCGAGAACGGTTCCGGCAAATTTCTGCGCGATGCCGCCACGCTGCCGCGCTACTTGCCACAGGAAGATTCCTGGTGCAAGCACCGCAAAAATGACAATCACGATTGCAAAAATCCGAGCGAGCATTGTGGTGACGCTGTACCTGACACCTGCGTTAAGGAGGTCCGCTGCGCGGACCGGCGGTGTGGTACGAGATACCGCACAAGCCGAGCCGCGCAGCGGTCTCGGCTTGAACCAATGGTCAAGCGTCACTCCGTTCTTTTTTGAGCGCCGTGACCTCAATCTCGATCCGCATTCTGGGATCCGCTAGGCCTGCTGAGATCATCATGGCGGCAGGCCGCACTTCACCGAAATACTTGCGAAGCACTGGCCAGCACTTCTCGAAATCCGTTGCGTCTGGGAGGACATAGGTGACTTTCACCACGTCACCAAAGCACGACCCTGCTTGCTCCAGAGCAACACCGATGTTCTTCAGGCATTGCTCGGCCTGATCAGCCACACCCGGAGCAATTGTCATTGTCGGGTAGTCGAATCCCGTCGTTCCCGAGACGAACACCCAATTACCCTCTGCGACTGCGCGGGAATAGCCAATCTCTTTCTCGAACGTCGAACCGGAACTGATGAGCTGGCGAGTCATGGGTCAATGCTCAGGTTGCTGAATAGCTCTGTCGGACACCTGGCGCCTGAGTTAATCCTGGACGCGCAGCAAGCCGAGGGGTCTGCTACACGATAGCGCATGAGCCGAGCCGCGGAGCGGTCTCGGCTTGAATGAATAGTTGGGTCTGGGTGGAGCGACCCGGCTTTCTCGGACAGTGGACCTAAGGCACATACCTTAGGCGATTGAACCGCTCTTCGTATTGAGCCGGCGATTGATATTCCAAAGCCGAGTGCATCCGCGTGCGGTTGTAGAAGACCTCGATGTAGTTGAACAGCGCGATTCTGGCTGCTTCGCGGGTTGCGAAGGCTTTGTCCGGAACCCCTTCCAGCTTGAGCGTGCTGAAGAAGCTCTCGGCCATCGCGTTGTCATACGGCATGCCCGGTCGGCTCATGCTCAGGATCATTTTCGCTGACTCCACTTTTGCCCGGTAGCGGGCGCTGGTGTATTGGCAGCCCCGGTCGTGATGAAGGACCAGGCCCGGCTTGGGGCGACGATGCACGATCGCCATGTGCAGGGCACGCTCGGCCAGTTCGAGCGTCTGCCGCGAGCCCATCGCCCAACCGACGATGCGGCGACTGCACACGTCGAGCACGGTGGCCAGATAGAGCCAGCCCTCGCGCGTCGCAACGTGCGTGATGTCGCCCACCCACACCCGATCGGGAGTCGAGCTTGCAAACGGCCACGCGAGGCGATTGGGCGCTGCAGGCACCCGCTGGTACGCGGCGCGAGTACGCACGAAGCGACGCCGACGCAGCGTCACCACGCCATGTCGACTGCGCAGTCGCGCGACACGATGCCGGCCGCATGCCTCGCCGCGAGCGACCAGCACCCGCCAGAGTCGACGCGTGCCGTAGACCTGCCGGTGCTCCATGTGTGTCGCCTGGATCACTATTGCCAAGCGCACATCGGCCTGCTCGCGCGCACTCGGCTTGCGCTGCTGCCACGCATGGAAGCCGCTGCGTGAGACGCCCAGCGCGCGACACATCGCGGTCACCGGGTAGGCGACTTGCTGCTCTTGGATCCAGGCGTACCGCGCGCTGGCGCGCTCGCGAAGTACGCCTCGGCTTTTTTTAGGATCTCGAGCTCCATCTCGGCGCTGGCCAAGGCCCGACGCAATCGCATGAGCTCGGCTTGCTCGAGCGAACGTCTCCCCGATCCGGGAAATGCCTCCTTCTCGCCAACGGCCTGCACGGCCGAGCTCCACTTGTACAGACGATTGCGAGGCACACCGAGTTCGCGCGACAGCTGCGCGATCGGCTTGTCGCCGATCTGCATCTGTCGCACCGCCTCGGGGTTCACCCCCGATTTCACGGACACTTACGAGAAGGCCGATACGGCCGATTAGGAGTGTTCATGTCGAAGCGAAGAAAGTTCAGTGCGGAGTTCAAGCGTGGTGCGCTTGAACAAGCTAATCAGCCGGGGGTCAGTTGTGCCCAGGTGGCTCGTGAGCTGGGGATCCGGGACAACCTGTTGACTCGCTGGAAGCGTGAGGCCGGGAGCCAAGGCAAGAACGCATTTGCCGGCACGGGAACGCCACGGGATGAGGAGCTGGCGGGTTTGAAGCGCGAGCTGGCGCGGGTGAAGAAGGAACGAGATTTTTTGCGAGAAGCGGCGACGTTCTTTGCCAAGGGATCATCCTGAGGTATCAGGTGATCGAACGTTGTCGCGATGAGTTCCCAGTCCGGCTGATGTGTCGTTGCTTGCGGGTATCGGCCAGCGGTTATTACGATTGGCGCCAGCACATACCCAGCGCCCGTCAGCTCGACAACGAACGCTTGCTGGGGCGTATCCGTGGGCTTCACGAAGACAGTCGGGGGGCGTTGGGAGCGGGACGGATGCAGGAAGACCTTGCCGATGAAGGCGAGACAGCCAGCCTGAACCGCGTCGCACGGTTGATGGCCGTCGATGGCTTGCAGGGCTGGCCGCGCCCGAAGCGACGAGGCCAGCGGGGGCGTCCAGCGCTTACCCCGCCAGGCGTGCGCAACCGGCTGGAACGGGACTTCACCGCACTGGAGCCAGAGACCAAATGGGTCACCGACATCACCGAGATCAAGACCAAGGAAGGCAAGCTGTATTTGTGCGTTGTGCTGGACCTGTTCGACTACCGCGTGGTGGGCTGGTCAATGCATCATCGGCAGGATCGGCAGATGGTTGTCCGAGCCGTGCAGATGGCCGTATGGCAGCGCCAGGGCAACGAACCGGTGATCATGCATTCGGATAGAGGCAGTCAGTTTCGAAGCGGTGACTACCAGAAGTATTTGCTGGCCAATGCCCTGGTGTGCTCGATGAGCGCCGTGGGTCATTGCGGAGACAACGCCGCATGCGAGGGCTTCTTCGGCCTGCTCAAGCGCGAACGGATTTACCGCATGACATATCCGACACTCGATGCGGCAAGAGCGGATGTGTTTGAATACATCGAGCGGCGCCACAACCCAAGGATGCGGCGAAGAACCGCCAGAGAGGATTTGAAGTTTTCCACCCTTTCATAACCGTCCGTGATTTCGGGGGTGAACCCCACCAAGTGATTGAGTGCATCTGCGGCCTCTGCGATTTCCAGCCGTGTGACTGGACTCTTGTCCAAAAAATAAATCGCGAAGAAGATCCAAGCAATCGTCGAGGTGGCACTTCTTTCCATGCGGTCTAACACCTGAGTTAAGCCGGGACGCGTAGCGGCTCGGCGGAGTGGTACACGTCACCACGCAAGCCGAGCCGCGAAGCGGTCTCGGCTTGAACGAATAGTTAGGTTTGGGGCTTGTGCTGCCGAAGCGCACTGCGACGAAGTAGCCGCTCGGTTCGCATGACATGCACGATGAATACGTGTGTTCCGTCGAAGCGATAGAAGACGCGGCAGGGTGGCTCGACGATCTGGCGATAGCGAGTGCGAGGTCCAAGCTCACGAGGCCGGCTACCACTTTCTGGATGTTCTCGAAGTTGGCGCACATGGGCGACGATACGTTGGACAAGCGCGCTTGCTGCGAAAGGGTTCTCCAGCGCGATGTAGTCTGCAACAGCCTCTAGGTCAGCGATTGCAGGTTCAGTCCAGACTATTTCAGCCATTTGCCAAGGCGCTTCTCGGCTTGAGCTAGGGTGAGTGTCCGCTTCTCGGAAACGGCGACCTCACCACGAGCGATACCCTCAAGGATCGTCATGCGCTCTTGTTGGAGCTGATAGCTTTCAACGTCAACGAGGTAGGCGCTAGGCAAACCATGTTGGGTGATCAGAATGGGTTTCTTGTCGCGTTCAATGTCCGCGAGCAAGTCCGTGGCCTGGCGCTTGAGTGTGGTGACGAGTTCGGTACGCATGGAGTGATACTGAAGTGCCACTCGCTTGAAGTCAAGGGTCCCAAACCTAACACCTGGAATTAAGTCGGCCCGCGCAGCGGCCGAGCGTTGTGCTACACGATACCGCACAAGGCGAGGCCGCGAAGCGGGCTCGGCTTGAATGACTTGTTAGGCAACGCTGGACAATGAGCGAAGCGCTGCTCTGTCGACTGCGATGGAAGCCGGGAGCCGATTGTCACGTGATGCAAACCAGCGCAAGTGAGCGGCGGGTGCTCGACCATCCGAAGCCGGCCCTGGAATCTGTGCCGCAAGCGAGAACCTTTGACCCGTTGTCACCGAAGTCCTGACCCAATGTGACAGCGGCCAAAGAATGCTTGAACAGGCGAGGGCGATCAGGTTGCGAGAACACACAACAGGAACTCTTTGGTCCGCTGCCTAACACCTGAGTTAAGCCGGGCCGCGCAGTGGCGAAAGCTTTGCGCTAGCGTAGCGCAAGCGCAAAGGTGAAGCTACGAAGCGGCGTCGGCTTGAACGAATTGTTAGGCAGCGCCCAGTTTGGCCGCTACCGGTGGTGCAACAAGCCAAGGATACTGCTCGGACCTGAGTGTTCCGCCACGCTTCCATTGGTCATAGCGGTTACGCATGCAATGACCGCAAGGGCGATAGCCAGCCGCAATAGCTGCGTCTTCGTTGGCGAAGAAGACGCGGTGCTTGGAATAGCCGCCCTTAGCCAAGTGGGAATTCGCAGACCAACATGTCAGTTGTCCATAAATTTTCTTTGGACTGTATCCGCCGAGTTGACCAGGCTCCAAGCTTTCATAAGTAGAGCCGTCGGGAGCCAGCAGCTTGTAGGGCTTCATGGGCTGTGAGTACCTAGCGTGTTCATGCGCTGCCTAACGCATGACTTAAGCCGGCCCGCCCGGCGTGAATAGGAGCGCCGAGACCGCGAAGCGGGCTCGGCTTGAAGGAATTGTTATGCAGCAACGGAGGATGTATGGAGACCGGAATAACTGAGGTATTGACGGTACTCGCGATATTGGCGCTGGCTGTCTTTGATGTGATCGCATCCTGGAGAATCAGTAAATCCTACTGCGCCGACTACGGGTTCACGGCGTGGCTAGATTCACGTGAGAGGCGCGTAGCCATCAGGCCGCTTGGCGGTGTTTATTTGGTCTTGCGGCGGTGGTTGTCCGGTGCTGCATAACACCTGAGTTAAGGCGGACCGCTGCGCGGCCCGGCGGAGTGGTACACGACACCGCTCAAGCCGAGCCGCGAAGCGGTCTCGGCTTGAACGAATAGTTAGGGCTGCGGTCTGCGGAGCTTTTTTGCAAAGCGAAAGACTCGTAGTCCCGTCAGAACCAATATTGGCGGAAACGCAGAAAAAATATGTAAATTGAACCAGTACCGCTGTGGCTCAACAGAGAGCTTGATCATGTCATGGCAGTGCCTCGAGGTCATACATATGACCTCTCCGTCCCGGAGGCTGACAAAAAGCATAAAGAAACTTATTAGGCCGATGAGTAATATTGTGATGCCGCCCAAGGATAGGTCTCTAGTCGATATCTTTTGGCTTGAATTTTCTGGATTTGCGTCAGGAATAGCGCGCAAGATTAAAGCCCAGATGGCACCAGACAGAATCACAATTGAAATTACGGTGATCATTTTTAAGCAGCCCTAACACCTGAGTTAAGCCGGGACGCGCAGCGGCCGAGCGGTGTGGTACACGATACCGCACAAGGCGAGGCCGCGAAGCGGTCTCGGCTTGAACGACTTGTTAGGCCGCTGGCCCGTTTTTGAGTGGGTCGTCCGACTCTTCTGGTGGCTCGCGCTCATCAACGAACTGCGGGTTGAACTTCTTTAGGTGCACGCGAAGAACCTCATAGTCCTCAAGCGCAATGTCTAACTTTTTCTCAAGAGACTTCATGCGCTCTCGCATGGACGCCACGTAGAAGGTGAGCGGAAGAATTGCGATCAGAACTAGCCATGAAGAGTCTTCAAGCACAATGATTTCCTTCCTGCGGCCTAACACCTGAGTTAAGGCGGACCGCTGCGCGGCCCGGCGGAGTGGTACACGATACCGCTCAAGCCGAGCCGCGAAGCGGTCTCGGCTTGAACGAATAGTTAGGCACGTAGCCAAAATGTAGCAAGAAGCAGTGCAAGAACTCCTAGTGACCGTGCCACGAATATTGCGGGAACGTAACCCAAAGCCCTAGCGGTAGCGGGACTGAGCAATCCTTTGAAATTGCCTTCAAATCTGGCTGGAGCGGGCAAGTACATGGCCATTGACGCGAGAGCAAAAGCCCAAGCGAGGCTTGGCTGCAGCCACGAGGCAATGACACAGAGAGTAAGCGCAAGAGACGTGAGCATCATCCGGGTGCCAACGTAACGAATTCTGGCGCGAGGTAGATCAGCACTGTCCGGGAGCGCAAATACGTTGAGCGATGAATGAAAGCAAGCCAACGCAGGAAGCGCGTGGAGAGTTCCAATGCACTCGATCACCGGGACAATCATCTAGTGCCTAACACCTGAGTTAAGCCGGGACGCGCAGCGGCTCGGCGGGGTGGTACACGATACCGCGTGAGCCGAGCCGCGAAGCGGTCTCGGCTTGAACGAATAGTTAGACCGCATTGCGCCGCAATTGACGAGCGTATTCGACGGCCTCCTGCAAACGATCAAAGTGCATGGTCTCAACCACGAAGTAGTCACCGTTGTGACTGATATCGAGTTCCGTCATGAGGCTTCGATCCGGGTCCGAGATCTTGGCCGGGGCGGCGGTGGAGGGCCAAGGCTTCTTGTATTTGACTAGTTTTGGGAAAAAAGCGCCAACCAGCATAGCTGGCCAGTAGCTGGCGAATAGTCCAAACAGGATGGAAACGTAGATTGCGGCCGCTGACTCAGGCCATGTTTCAGATGCAAGGAACAATGCAACTCCCATCAACAGAACTGCGATGGAAAGGCTCATCAGTTTTGACAAAATCGTAGTGTCGTTCTGCGCCCCGCACAACGGACAATCGATGGGGTAGCGTCCACCGCCCAGAAAATTCCATGAGGCGACGGCTATGGAATTCTTACAGTGTGCGCAAGTGGTGAGTACTGCCTTCAATGCGGTCTAACACCTGAGTTAAGCCGGACTGCGTAGCGGCGCGGCGTTGTGGTACACGATACCGCGTTAGCCGAGCCGCGAAGCGGTCTCGGCTTGAACGAATAGTTAGCTACTCACTCATTGACAAATTTATCGGACAGGGTGATTGACGTTCCACTGTTCTTGTCATGGAGCGTAACCTCAACTTTGTACTCACCTTTTTGGTCGGATGGCTCCGAGATGAACTTCAGAGTGGCGCTTGTCATGTAAAGATTCTTGGGGTTGCCAGGCACTTTGGTCTTGAAGCACTCCGTTCCTTTCTGATCAATCGAATAGGTCCCATCTGGTCGGAGAACAGAGAAATCGCATTCCACATTCGCTTGTAGATCAGTATCAAGTTTGGGGTTTGAAAGAACAGTAAGGACGTTCAGTTCTTTCCCCAAGCTCACAGAATGCGACTCCGTGAAATGCGGGTCGTATTCAGGCGGTTTGCTCCACTCCTCAAGCCAATTGGGATCAGATGTAATCGTGAGCATGGCAGCAAAGCCATGTTTCGACTTAACTTGGTCAGTCTCTGGGATGGGCGTTCCGTCCTTGGATTGCCACTGGGCATTGCAGGCGGCTGGCAACCCAAGCAAGGCAATGATTGCAATTGACGTGGCGAGATTCTTCATGAGTAGCTAACACCTGAGTTAAGCCGCGCCGCGCAGTGGCGAAAGCTTTGCGCTAGCGTAGCGCAAGCGCAAAGGTGAAGCTACGAAGCGGCGTCGGCTTGAACGAATAGTTAGGCGACGCACGGCAATGGCCGGAGTTGGACACGGCGGCCCGCGACGAGAGCGGGGAGCCGCTTGTCACCAGATGCAATCCGGCGCAAGTGAGCGGCCCGTGCTCGAGTGTCCGAAGAAGCGCTTTTACCAGCGATGCTTCAGGCACGAGCAATGTCCAATGTGTCCGAAGCCTAGACCGGAAACCATCAGGTGCCAAAGATGCCTGGAGATGCGCGAGCGATCAGGTTGCGAGAGCACACAGAAAGAACTGTTTGATCCGTGGCCTAACACCTGAGTTAAGCCGCGCCGCGCAGTGGCGAAAGCTTTGCGCTAGCGTAGCGCAAGCGCAAAGCTGAAGCTACGAAGCGGCGTCGGCTTGAACGAATAGTTAGGCGACGCACGGCAATGGACGAAGTGGGACACGGCGGCCCGCGACGAGAGCCGGGAGCCGATTGTCACGTGATGCAATCCCGTGCAAGTGAGCGGCCCGTGCTCGAGTGTCCGAAGAAGCGCTTTTACCAGCGATGCTTCAGGTACGAGCAATGTCCAATGTGTCCGAAGCCTAGACCGGAAACCATCAGGTGCCAAAAGATGCCTGGAGATGCGCGAGCGATCAGGTTGCCGCGACACACAGAAAGAACTGTTTGATCCGTGGCCTAACACCTGAGTTAAGCCGGACCGCGCAGCGGCTTGGCGATGTGGTACACGATACCGCGTTAGCCGAGCCGCGAAGCGGTCTCGGCTTGAACGAATAGTTAGAGCGCACGAAAGACGTTAGTGAGTTCTCTGTCTGTGTGTGGCGTTTCCCACTTTGAGATGTAACAGAACGACATGCCAGCTTTTTCTGCGGCCTTCTTGAAGTTCTCAAGCTCATATTGCGTAGGAACGTAGTGTTCCGGGATGAAGTGCATCAAGCCCGTTGGCTTGCGTAGTGAAAAGCCAGGCGACAGATCCTTGATCAAGGATTTGAGCGTCCCACGGATCTTTGAGAAATCCTGTATCGCGCTCCTGCGATTGTCGAGCGCATGGCAGTCCTTTCTCACTCTTCTGTCGCCGCCCAGCAAGCGGCCAGTGAAATGATCCGGATAGACCTGAATATAGAGAATTGATCTGCGGAAAAACTTCACTGTGCGCTCTAACACCTGAGTTAAGCCGCGCCGCGCAGTGGCGAAAGCTTTGCGCTAGCGTAGCGCAAGCGCAAAGGTGAAGCTACGAAGCGGCGTCGGCTTGAACGAATAGTTAGGCGACGCACGGCAATGGACGAAGTTGGACACGGCGGCCCGCGACGAGAGCCGGGAGCCGATTGTCACGTGATGCAATCCCGTGCAAGTGAGCGGCCCGTGCTCGAGTGTCCGAAGAAGCGCTTTTACCAGCGATGCTTCAGGTACGAGCAATGTCCAATGTGTCCGAAGCCGAGACCGGAAACCATCAGCGGCCAAAAGATGCCTGGAGAAGCGCGAGCGATCAGGTTGCGACAACACACAGAAAGAACTGTTTGATCCGTGGCCTAACACCTGAGTTAAGCCGCGCCGCGCAGTGGCGAAAGCTTTGCGCTAGCGTAGCGCAAGCGCAAAGGTGAAGCTACGAAGCGGCGTCGGCTTGAACGAATAGTTAGGCGACGCACGGCAATGGCCGAAGTTGGACACGGCGGCCCGCGACGAGAGCCGGGAGCCGATTGTCACTGGATGCAACCCGCGCAAGTGAGCGGCCCGTGCTCGAGTGTCCGAAGAAGCGCTTTTCCCAGCGATGCTTCAGGTACGAGCAATGTCCAATGTGTCCGAAGCCTAGACCGGAAACCATCAGGTGCCAAAGATGCCTGGAGATGCGCGAGCGATCAGGTTGCCGTGACACACAGAAAGAACTGTTTGATCCGTGGCCTAACACCTGAGTTAAGCCGGACCGCGCAGCGGCTTGGCGATGTGGTACACGATACCGCGTTAGCCGAGCCGCGAAGCGGTCTCGGCTTGAACGAATAGTTAGGGCGCAGGCTCGTCGAGCATTGGCTGGACATATAAATACCAGTCAGATGCGTCTGACTCCCAAGGCCAAACGCCAGCGGTGGTGGGCCACACGGCTTGAAGGACCCGGAAATTGTCGCCCTTGTACAGCCAAAGCGCCCACCCAAAGTAGTCTCTGTAATGGGACTTGTTGACAAGGCGGAACTCAATGTCAAATCCTTCAATGAACCCCGAACCTCGTTGTCCTGGCTGAAAATGATCACCAGCCTTTACGCGGCGGTTGTACTCATTGACGATGAAATGAGCCATCTCACTTTTGAGACCAGCGACGATTAGCTCTGGTTGCCCGGAGGTCTGCTCTATGCCAATTGAGTAGGTGAATTTCGGATGGTCAGAATCCTCCAGCACATGGATGACGTGGCAACCGTAAGCGTTGATGTCTTTGAGGGCTTTGGTCTCACCCTTGTCCACAAACTATCTCCTGCGCCCTAACACCTGAGTTAAGCCGCGCCGCGCAGTGGCGAAAGCTTTGCGCTAGCGTAGCGCAAGCGCAAAGGTGAAGCTACGAAGCGGCGTCGGCTTGAACGAATAGTTAGGCGATGCACGGCAATGGACGAAGTTGGACACGGCGGCCCGCGACGAGAGCCGGGAGCCGATTGTCACTGGATGCAACCCGCGCAAGTGAGCGGCCCGTGCTCGAGTGTCCGAAGAAGCGCTTTTACCAGCGATGCTTCAGGCACGAGCAATGTCCAATGTGTCCGAAGCCTAGACCGGAAACCATCAGGTGCCAAAGATGCCTGGAGATGCGCGAGCGATCAGGTTGCGAGAGCACACAGAAAGAACTGTTTGATCCGTGGCCTAACACCTGAGTTAAGCCGGACTGCGTAGCGGCGCGGCGTTGTGGTACACGATACCGCGTTAGCCGAGCCGCGAAGCGGTCTCGGCTTGAACGACTTGTTATACCTCTAGCTCATGAGCCAGAAGATCTACATTCCGGCCGGCGTGCGGGTCGTTGTAGCCAAACTGCTTGTCTGCCAAAGCCCGAAGCGCGCTGGGGAGTAATGGGTTGGCCGCGTACGGGTTGTGATACGCAACAAGCTTCGTCTCGTTCGGTGACGGTGTAGAAAGTACACACACGGCGCTCAACCCGCGGCAAGTGTTCCGCGTAACTTTGCGCTGATCCGTGAAGCCTTGGCCTGTGTGATGAATGATGCCGTCTTGTCCGAGTGCAAGGTATGCGGCCATTCCTCCGAACATTGCACGAGTGACAGTGAAATTATCAATCCAGTTCATGGCGCCAGCGTTGTTGTAGCAGACCACAATGGCAGGGGTGCCGTGCGCCGCATAGGGTTTGATCTGACGATATGCGTCACTCAATAGATTGCGAAGGCGTTTCGTTGGCGCATAGCCTGCGCCCATCAACTGACCCGGCGGAGTTGACTCCCTAGCAAGGTCTTGTTGGTTGGGATCAAATTGTTTGATCTCTGCAACGGCTAGCCCAGTACTCAACGTGAGTTCAAAATCCGCCACCTTTTTGTCAGTCTCTTCGATACGTTGGTACGAGACACCTCGAGCTGCGCAGTGCTGCTTGAAGAGTGCTTCAGATCGCGTCTCAATTGTCACTAGAGGTATAACACCTGAGTTAAGCCGCGCCGCGCAGTGGCGAAAGCTTTGCGCTAGCGTAGCGCAGGCGCAAAGGTGAAGCTACGAAGCGGCGTCGGCTTGAACGAATAGTTAGGCGACGCACGGCAATGGACGAAGTTGGACACGGCGGCCCGCGACGAGAGCCGGGAGCCGATTGTCACGTGATGCAATCCCGTGCAAGTGAGCGGCCCGTGCTCGAGTGTCCGAAGAAGCGCTTTTACCAGCGATGCTTCAGGTACGAGCAAAGTCCAATGTCTCCGAAGCCGAGACCGGAAACCATCAGCTGGCAAAAGATACCTGGAGATGCGCGAGCGATCAGGTTGCCGCGACACACAGAAAGAACTGTTTGATCCGTGGCCTAACACCTGAGTTAAGGCGGACCGCGCAGCGGAACGGCGGTGTGCTACACGATAGCGCATGAGCCGAGCCGCGAAGCGGTCTCGGCTTGAACGAATAGTTAGGCCGCTGCCACTGTGATCTTGAGACCGAGAGCATGGGCAACTTTGGAGACAGTGGCAAAACTCGGATTGCCTTGGCCAGAAAGAGCCTTGTAGAGCCCCATACGCGTCATGCCGGTTTTCAAGGCAAGTTGCGTCATGTTCCTGGCACGAGCCACGTCACCGAGCGCCGCAAGGAGAAGAGAAGGGTCATCTTCTTCCGCGCAGGCCGTCAGATACGCAGCAATATCCGCTTCTGACTCGAGGTAGTCAGCGGTGTCATAGCGGCTGAAGGATTCTTTGGGTGTGTTCATGATTGAGCTTCCCATTGCTTTGCAATGCGTGATGCGAGTTTGATGTCATCTTGCTGCGTGGGTTTGATACCACCGCACAAGAGCAACACAAGTGTTTGGTTCTTGAATGTGTAATAGACCCTGTAGCCTGGTCCATGATCGACTTTAAGCTCAAATAGGCCATCCTTGAGTGCACGTGATTGGCCAGCATTTCCAAGCGAGAGGCGACGGATGCGCACCTCAATCCGTGCTCTCGCCTGACGATCACGAAGACTACGAAGCCACGTGTCAAAAGTGCTGCTTTTGATGATCTCAAGCATGTTCGGAGCGTAAACTACAGTTTGCTATTTGTCAACTGAGGTTGACTATGCAAAAGCGGCCTAACACCTGAGTTAAGCCGCGCCGCGCAGTGGCGAAAGCTTTGCGCTAGCGTAGCGCAAGCGCAAAGGTGAAGCTACGAAGCGGCGTCGGCTTGAACGAATAGTTAGGCGACGCACGGCAATGGACGAAGTTGGACACGGCGGCCTGCGACGAGAGCCGGGAGCCGATTGTCACTGGATGCAAAGCCGCGCAAGTGAGCGGCCCGTGCTCGAGTGTCCGAAGAAGCGCTTTTCCCAGCGATGCTTCAGGTACGAGCAATGTCCAATGTGTCCGAAGCCTAGACCGGAAACCATCAGGTGCCAAAGATGCCTGGAGATGCGCGAGCGATCAGGTTGCCGCGACACACAGAAAGAACTGTTTGATCCGTGGCCTAACACCTGAGTTAAGCCGGCACCGCTGCGCGGCGGCGGCAAGGCACACAATCATAGATGCTTTGCCGACGCCGCGAAGCGGTGTCGGCTTGAACGAATTGTTAGACGTGTGATGCTCTACTTAGGCCCACACGAGCTGTTCACGGCATTCTTGCCGCGCCGCAAGGCCGATAGCCGTACGTCTCGATTGATTTGAGAAGTCTCGGCGAACTGCTCAATATTCTGGATGTCACGCGTAAGTGATTCACAAAGTTTTTTTACCGCCGCAGCGTGGTCGCCTTTGTTTAAGTCGGCAAGCACGTATGACGTCACCAGGGTGCTAGTCACCGAATCGCTCTCCTTCCATGTGGCAGTCGCTTGGGAAGTCATTAGCAAATCTTTTGCGTACTCACGCCTAGCCATGGCGAGTGCTGCCGTGAAAAGAATCACGCCGATTGTTGAGATCCCCAAAATTTCAGCAGCTTTGTTCACACGTCTAACACCTGAGTTAAGCCGGGCCGGCGCAGCGGCCGAGCGTTGTGCTACACGATAACGCACAAGGCGAGGCCGCGAAGCGGGCTCGGCTTGAACGAATTGTTAGGGCGCAAAGCCACGATCTGCAAGTCCTACCCGAAGAGCCAGAAGGCTAATGGGAAAAGGGACGCTCCAGCCAAGATGACGCTTGAAGTGACAACCAATTTCGGAGAGGTGCGTGCAGAAAGGCCGCCGACGGTTGCGGCGACGAGCATGACAATAACGCCGGCAAAAAGAAGTGTGTAGCCGCGGTCGCGTGCGGCTGCAATAGCTGCGGGGTCGGTGGGAACGAGATCAACCCACAAGCCGCCAAGGCCGGAAAGGAATAGGTACGAGCCCAAGACTGCAAGGCCAAGAGAAAATAAGCCGCCGGTGAGTTTCATCTTGCGCCCTAACACCTGAGTTAAGCCGGGACGCGTAGCGGCTCGGCGGGGTGGTACACGATACCGCGCAAGCCGAGCCGCGAAGCGGTCTCGGCTTGAACGAATAGTTAGGCCTCTGTGCGGGCTTTCAGCTTTGATGTATCCCTCGACATCTCGACGAGCGGCTGGATCCAGATCTCTAATTCTTGCTGCAAGAATATCCTCGCTCGTAGGGATCCGAATGGGCTCAGCATTTCCGCCGAACAGCAGCCAGTCTGTAGTGACATGCAAGTAGCGTGCGATAAGCATGAGGTGCGCGATTGGAGGCTCATTGCGTCCACTCATGTAGTGCCCGACTCGCGCCGGCAGGGCTCCGATGCCTTCTCCAAGCTGGGCCTGAGTGATACCCAGGTCTTTCATCCGGGCTCTCGCTCTATCGATCCATGATTTGTCGTCGATATCTGTCATGAGGCCTAACACCTGAGTTAAGCCGGGACCGCGTAGCGGATCGGCGGGGTGGTACACGATACCGCGCAAGCCGAGCCGCGAAGCGGTCTCGGCTTGAACGAATAGTTAGGGCTCAAAGGTCACGACAAATGACATGAAGAAATCCGCAGCGTGATTTGTTGGATAGGTTGCTTTGGCCAACTCCCGCTCAACACAACGCACCATTGGCACATTGTCGTTCCGCCATGAGTTCAAGGACCGTCCGGCCGAATCCAACTGTAGAACCACTGTGAAATTTGGAAGCTTGCCTGGAGCGAGGTCCACGCAGCTAGCCATGGCCGAATGCAATTGAGCATCTTGACTCTCAACGAGCGTTGCCTTGATGGTCGGGTCAAGCGCAGCCTCATTTGCATCAGCGCGCCTGAGTGCGTCACTGAATTCAAGCGGGGTAGCCGGTGAGGCCACCGTTTGCGCCGCAACCAACAAAGCAACCATTGCAATCATCTTGAGCCCTAACACCTGAGTTAAGCCGGGACGCGTAGCGGATCGGCGGGGTGGTACACGATACCGCGCAAGCCGAGCCGCGAAGCGGTCTCGGCTTGAACGAATAGTTAGCGCTCAGTGCGGCGGACCCTGCCACCACTTGAGATCTCTAACGTTTGCTGCGCCCACGAGACGAGACAAGTTGGAAACTAGCTGATTGGCCCGATCCATTCCCTCAAGCGGAATTGTCTCTTTACTGTGTCTGACCAAATACACAACCTTTGGCTCTTGGGACCTGCGATCAACTGCGATGGACTTCAATGATTTGGTAGGAATCTCGTACGTGCCACCGGAATCCAAGAAACGTAGCGATTCAGTGTTCACCTCAAGCGCTACGTGGGGAAGCTGTGCTGCCGCAGCGCGGCTGAGCTTCATGTTCTTGACGAACATGCCACCAACGATGATTGAACCCACGGCCATTCCGAGCAACGGGTGCAAAGATCCGTTCCAACTCATTGCAAAAACTACGAGCGCTACGAATAGTGCAAAAGCAACAGCACCCGCAATTGGATCCCGAATTCTCTTGCGGATGTAGGACTCTCTGAGTCGATACGTGGTTGGGTGCATTGAGCGCTAACACCTGAGTTAAGCCGCGCCGCGCAGTGGCGAAAGCTTTGCGCTAGCGTAGCGCAAGCGCAAAGGTGAAGCTACGAAGCGGCGTCGGCTTGAACGAATAGTTAGGCGACGCACGGCAATGGACGAAGTTGGACACGGCGGCCCGCGACGAGAGCCGGGAGCCGATTGTCACTGGATGCAACCCGCGCAAGTGAGCGGCCCGTGCTCGAGTGTCCGAAGAAGCGCTTTTCCCAGCGATGCTTCAGGTACGAGCAATGTCCAATGTGTCCGAAGCCTAGACCGGAAACCATCAGGTGCCAAAAGATGCCTGGAGATGCGCGAGCGATCAGGTTGCGAGAGCACACAGAAAGAACTGTTTGATCCGTGGCCTAACACCTGAGTTAAGCCGGGCCGCTGCGCGGCTTGGCGTAGTGGTACAAATTACCATTTAAGCCGAGCCGCGAAGCGGTCTCGGCTTGAACGAATAGTTAGGTTGCACCACGCGTGTGGTCAATGAAGCTGAGCGTGTTGTCATACTTCTTTAGGACTGAGGCGCCAAACGGCTGTTGCTCCGAGAAAATTTTAGTCATGAGCTGCCTCACGGTCTTGCCACTATCAGACGGATAGCCGCACTGAAGGAAGCCGGGCCAGTTGAGCGCGTGAAGATTGGCAGTCTGCTCATTCTTGAGTGGTACGTCGTATCTGATGTAGGCAGGCAAGGGCTTTCCTTCCCACGCGAAGTTGATGTTTGACAGGAGGTCAATCGAGAAGCTTGTGACAGGGGTTGCAATCACACCTACCCAGTCACTTGCCTCGTGCCAAGTCGCGGTGTCGTCTATGGCAGGACCCAGGAAAACGTTACCGGACTGAGTGAACTCACCCCAGCCGATCGCACCACGAATCAATAAGCCAGAAGTCAGGAAATGGCGCATTACGTCTATGACGATTTCCGCTAGTAGCAAAAGAGCTGCTTGGTGGTCTGACTCTATTGTTATTACGACAGTATCAGACAGGATCGTGACGCTAGGCTTCCCGACGGTGGGCCAACCTGAGTCCTTTGGAGGGACGCGATTGCGGCTTTCAACGACAGACTGAACCGCGAGCAGGCTCTTCAAGACACCGTCCTCTTCTCGGCTGCTCCAAATACCTTTGAAGCCAAGAATATCTAAGAATGCAACCGCACCCTTCTTCATGACGCAGCGATCCTCTTGATTGGCAACCTAACACCTGAGTTAAGCCGGACCGCGTAGCGGCTCGGCGGGGTGGTACACGATACCGCGCAAGCCGAGCCGCGAAGCGGTCTCGGCTTGAACGAATAGTTAGGTGGCGCCTATGGCAACTGCACGTGCTCCACCCACCAGTCCGCTGTGAATCCAAGAATCAAGCCCAAGACAGCTGCCAAGCCATAGCCCTCGTTGCTTGCGTTGAAGAGGGCGGCGATTGCCATGGCCAAGGCGACTCCCAGAACTGTCTGAGCGGCAAGTGAGAGCGAACGCTTCTTTTCCGCGGTGCCAAATATGACAAGAGCACAGTAAAAGCCAAAGAGAAAGCACGCTATGACAAAGCGATGTACGTTTGAGTCAACCGCCTCAATTCGCCAGAAACCGAAGAGTGCAAATATTCCGCCGAAAAAGATTGCTCCAGCTAGCGACCAACGGTTCATAGCCACCTAACACCTGAGTTAAGCCGCGCCGCGCAGTGGCGAAGGCTTTGCGCTAGCGTAGCGCAAGCGCAAAGGTGAAGCCACGAAGCGGCGTCGGCTTGAACGAATTGTTAGGGCTCAACCCGCATATCTACGACTGCGCAAGCAATTTGCTGGTCCCCGCAGAGTCTAGATTCTGTAAGTTCACACGTTATCTGAACCGACTTTCCTACGTAACGCTCATACTGGACATGATACTCCTCCGGCATGATCAGCTCCACGTGAGTCGCGCCGCGTACCGCTCCAAACGTTACGGGTTGAGCGAGATTGAGTGTTGCTACTCTCTGCGAATTGAGGGTCGGGAATACGCAAGTCTTGTAGCCAGGAACCCCATAAAGAAGTGCGTTTGGATTGCTGCCAAGCAAATATGACTCTGTACTACATGAGCATAGAAGAATTCCTACGGCGGCGACCATTCTCTGCATTGAGCCCTAACACCTGAGTTAAGCCGGGACGCGTAGCGGCTCGGCGGGGTGGTACACGTCACCGCGCGAGCCGAGCCGCGAAGCGGTCTCGGCTTGAACGAATAGTTAGGCGTGTTATTGCGCACCAAAAGTTGTCTTCTTTGAGAGCCAGTAGCCTGAAAGTTGCCACTTGCCGTCGATCATCTGGAAGACAAGTTTCTCTTCTACGCCCTTGGCATTCTTGAAATCAGTTTGCACAGCGATCAGACCGAAATTTCCCTCAACGCCATCAAGCGTCTTGGGGAAATTGAAGCCTTTCACTTCTCGGTGACCAGGCGGTCCTAAAGTGTTTCGCATTGCGCTGATGCTAGTGGAAAAGACAGCCTGATTCGTCTTGGAACGAATCAGTGGGCCAGCTGTGGCCCAAACTTCATCGAATTGCCCTTGGTCGAACTGGTCGACTACTAAGCGAGCCGCATCCAGCACGGATTCTTGTTGATCGGTGGTGCCCACGTTGACCGGCTCATTGTCCTGTCCCTGATCGCCTACGCTAATCGTACAAGCGGTGATCGTGAGAACAATAGCTAAGAGAATCGAGAAATTTTTCATGAACACGCCTAACACCTGAGTTAAGCCGGGACGCGTAGCGGCTCGGCGGGGTGGTACACGATACCGCGCAAGCCGAGCCGCGAAGCGGTCTCGGCTTGAACGAATAGTTAGCCCTCAGCCTGTGCCTTTTTTGCTATACCAAACGTTGCCCGGAGCCTCTCTCCAAAGGTCTCCTCGCGGAAGTCCTTGAACTCGCCAGCGTCAAAAAAGACGCCATGGCAAAAGCCGCACGATTCATAAGCAATGTGAGGCTGGCCCGCAACAACCATGGCAAATAGCCGCTGCTGAGGGTTCACCCCCGATTTCACGGACACTTACGAGAAGGCCGATACGGCCGATTAGGAGTGTTCATGTCGAAGCGAAGAAAGTTCAGTGCGGAGTTCAAGCGTGGTGCGCTTGAACAAGCTAATCAGCCGGGGGTCAGTTGTGCCCAGGTGGCTCGTGAGCTGGGGATCCGGGACAACCTGTTGACTCGCTGGAAGCGTGAGGCCGGGAGCCAAGGCAAGAACGCATTTGCCGGCACGGGAACGCCACGGGATGAGGAGCTGGCGGGTTTGAAGCGCGAGCTGGCGCGGGTGAAGAAGGAACGAGATTTTTTGCGAGAAGCGGCGACGTTCTTTGCCAAGGGATCATCCTGAGGTATCAGGTGATCGAACGTTGTCGCGATGAGTTCCCAGTCCGGCTGATGTGTCGTTGCTTGCGGGTATCGGCCAGCGGTTATTACGATTGGCGCCAGCACATACCCAGCGCCCGTCAGCTCGACAACGAACGCTTGCTGGGGCGTATCCGTGGGCTTCACGAAGACAGTCGGGGGGCGTTGGGAGCGGGACGGATGCAGGAAGACCTTGCCGATGAAGGCGAGACAGCCAGCCTGAACCGCGTCGCACGGTTGATGGCCGTCGATGGCTTGCAGGGCTGGCCGCGCCCGAAGCGACGAGGCCAGCGGGGGCGTCCAGCGCTTACCCCGCCAGGCGTGCGCAACCGGCTGGAACGGGACTTCACCGCACTGGAGCCAGAGACCAAATGGGTCACCGACATCACCGAGATCAAGACCAAGGAAGGCAAGCTGTATTTGTGCGTTGTGCTGGACCTGTTCGACTACCGCGTGGTGGGCTGGTCAATGCATCATCGGCAGGATCGGCAGATGGTTGTCCGAGCCGTGCAGATGGCCGTATGGCAGCGCCAGGGCAACGAACCGGTGATCATGCATTCGGATAGAGGCAGTCAGTTTCGAAGCGGTGACTACCAGAAGTATTTGCTGGCCAATGCCCTGGTGTGCTCGATGAGCGCCGTGGGTCATTGCGGAGACAACGCCGCATGCGAGGGCTTCTTCGGCCTGCTCAAGCGCGAACGGATTTACCGCATGACATATCCGACACTCGATGCGGCAAGAGCGGATGTGTTTGAATACATCGAGCGGCGCCACAACCCAAGGATGCGGCGAAGAACCGCCAGAGAGGATTTGAAGTTTTCCACCCTTTCATAACCGTCCGTGATTTCGGGGGTGAACCCAGCGCAAAGGTGAAGCTACGAAGCGGCGTCGGCTTGAACGAATAGTTAGGGGGATATGCCGCAATCCGCTGGTGCGATGATCAAGCGAGTGATCTCTGCACCATCCTTTCCGCGATAGATGTAATGAACGGTTACGCCTTTCTGAAACATAGGGCGCATATCAGTCGATCCACAAACATTCCCCTTCACGACGGGCGCGATTGCTGCATGAACAGCTTGCGGGTCAACCTCCGTGGATGCGTAGGTGGGGAAAGTGTAGAAATAGGTGAATTTGAGACCAGGGCCACCGACCGTAGTGTCAAGCCTAGTCTCCTTGTCCACCATCATTGGGAGATTGGAGTTCATCTTGCTTGCGACTTGGGTAAGCACTTTGTCGATGTTCGGCGCGGTTGTGCTTTCAACGGCGGCTCGGCCTAGTCCTTTGCCGATCACCATTGCAATAATCAGAACGATGAACGTGGTTATTCCACCAAGTAGCTTCTTCATTTGGAAATCCCCCTAACACCTGAGTTAAGCCGCGCCGCGCAGTGGCGAAAGCTTTGCGCTAGCGTAGCGCAAGCGCAAAGGTGAAGCCACGAAGCGGTGTCGGCTTGAACGAATAGTTAGGCGCATGAAGTGAGCTGTTTGTGTGTGTGCTGGCAGTCTGGCAGATGGCGCTGAAGCGAAGATCTGTCACCAGCCGGAGGCATAACGGGTTTGAGTTATGCCGCAGGCTGGGCGAGGCTGCAGCAGCCAAGGTGCAACAGCCGGCGCTGTCTGACTGTTTTCAATAGCTCTTTGCCTAGATGCATTTCTTCTGCGGCCTAACACCTGAGTTAAGCCGGACCGCTGCGCGGCACGGCGGTGTGGTACACGTTACCGCATAAGCCGAGCCGCGAAGCGGTCTCGGCTTGAACGACTTGTTAGGCGTCAATTCAACGATGCTGGTCTTGCGGTACACAGACCATCTGTCGTCTTTGAACAAGTAGAGCGCAGCTGATACTCGCAGGTTGTCGCTTGACTCATACAGGAACTGGATGCTGCGCTCCAAGGAGGATGACAGCTTGCTTATCAGCAGCGGGAGCGTAGATGAGGCCGCCGCGTTTGGGGACGCCAACAATCAGTCCATCCGGGTGCTTTTGCAGCAAACTCTCCCAGAATTCTTGGTCAAGAAAGTAGCTGCTGTCCAGGTCTGGAGAATCCCGCAGAGACCAGCATGATTCCATCTTGCCCAAGGAGTGGCTTGGGGCGAGCCATAGCGGCTCTTGATGTTCGTAATTGCGATCTCTGCGGCATGCTCCGGTGTTAGGCCTAGAGCCGAGAACTCCTCGGCCGACAGGTTTTGCATGGAATGTTCGCCGTCAATCACGAACCGAACGTGCATGTCTCCAATGAGGTCATACCACGCGTTGTTCAGTGTGACTCGTCTCGCCGTCGCTCAACGTAGCAGTAGATGGCCCAGTTGGCTTGAAGCCAAAGTCTTGCTTGTTTGCGCCCTCAACTTCGCGGAGAACCAGCATGAAGTTGTCGTCTGAGCAGTGGCCTGTCGGTTGCGATCGAGGTCATAGCGGTGAGCAACAAGAAAAGCGAGAGCGAATTTCTGAGTGCCATGATCTTTCCATTGACGCCTAACACCTGAGTTAAGCCGCGCCGCGCAGTGGCGAAAGCTTTGCGCTAGCGTAGCGCAAGCGCAAAGCTGAAGCTACGAAGCGGCGTCGGCTTGAACGAATAGTTAGGCGACGCACGGCAATGGACGAAGTTGGACACGGCGGCCCGCGACGAGAGCCGGGAGCCGATTGTCACTGGATGCAAACCCGCGCAAGTGAGCGGCCCGTGCTCGAGTGTCCGAAGAAGCGCTTTTACCAGCGATGCTTCAGGTACGAGCAATGTCCAATGTGTCCGAAGCCGAGACCGGAAACCATCAGGTGCCAAAGATGCCTGGAGATGCGCGAGCGATCAGGTTGCCGTGACACACAGAAAGAACTGTTTGATCCGTGGCCTAACACCTGAGTTAAGCCGCGCCGCGCAGTGGCGAAAGCTTTGCGCTAGCGTAGCGCAAGCGCAAAGGTGAAGCTACGAAGCGGCGTCGGCTTGAACGAATAGTTAGGCGACGCACGGCAATGGACGAAGTTGGACACGGCGGCCCGCGACGAGAGCCGGGAGCCGATTGTCACTGGATGCAACCCGCGCAAGTGAGCGGCCCGTGCTCGAGTGTCCGAAGAAGCGCTTTTACCAGCGATGCTTCAGGTACGAGCAATGTCCAATGTGTCCGAAGCCTAGACCGGAAACCATCAGGTGCCAAAGATGCCTGGAGATGCGCGAGCGATCAGGTTGCCGCGACACACAGAAAGAACTGTTTGATCCGTGGCCTAACACCTGAGTTAAGCCGCGCCGCGCAGTGGCGAAAGCTTTGCGCTAGCGTAGCGCAGGCGCAAAGCTGAAGCTACGAAGCGGCGTCGGCTTGAACGAATAGTTAGGCGACGCACGGCAATGGACGAAGTGGGACACGGCGGCCCGCGACGAGAGCCGGGAGCCGATTGTCACGTGATGCAATCCCGTGCAAGTGAGCGGCCCGTGCTCGAGTGTCCGAAGAAGCGCTTTTACCAGCGATGCTTCAGGTACGAGCAATGTCCAATGTGTCCGAAGCCGAGACCGGAAACCATCAGGTGCCAAAGATGCCTGGAGATGCGCTAGCGATCAGGTTGCCGTGACACACAGAAAGAACTGTTTGATCCGTGGCCTAACACCTGAGTTAAGTCGGCCCGCGCAGCGGCCGAGCAATGTGCTACACGATAACGCACAAGGCGAGGCCGCGAAGCGGGCTCGGCTTGAACGACTTGTTAGGCCTCAACTCGGGCTGTTACGTGCGCTAAGTCTTTCTTGGCGCCAGTTGAAGACGAGAAGCCCCGCGAAATACAGGACAAAGTAGGTGACTGCATAGATGCCGAGTGGCCACTGCACAAGATTGAACTTTGTAAGCGCGACCGGGAGCAAAGCGCCGAAGCCGGCTAAGAGATTGATTAGCGGTTCCCACAAGCGGCCGAATCTTCTTGGGTAGCGTTTGAATAACAGGAGAGCAGGCACCAAACCCAGGATCATTGCGACAGTCAATGCTGTTGGTTCCGTTGTCATGTGATGTCTTTGAGGCCTAACACCTGAGTTAAGCCGGGCCGCGTAGCGGCTTGGCGATGTGGTACACGATACCGCGTTAGCCGAGCCGCGAAGCGGTCTCGGCTTGAACGACTTGTTAGGCGCTATGGCCCACGTTAGCGTCCGCTGAATTGAAAACGAATGCCTGAACATTTTGAGGATTTTCGAATACGGGCGGCTGATTCCAGTCGATGACGTTGTAGACCTCAAGGAACTGTAATGAGCCATCAACGACGTAAAGAATGCATCCGGCCGGCTCTTTGCAACCATGAACAGGTATGTCCGCATTTCCGCCGCATTGACTCGGTGCTACCACGCGTGGTGCCTCGCTTGGAACTGAGATATCCGCATAGAAGCCGCATGGAGATGGTTGACTGATTGTCACAGTTGCTAGAGGCCACTGCTGCCGCAGAATCTGCATGCGCGGATCGTCACCTTGAAGAAGCAAGGGAATCAACTCATGAGCTAGCCGCAGCATTTCTGGTATTGCGGCAGCCAGTTCATCTTCTTCCATAGCGCCTAACACCTGAGTTAAGCCGGGACGCGTAGCGGCTCGGCGGGGTGGTACACGATACCGCGCGAGCCGAGCCGCGAAGCGGTCTCGGCTTGAACGAATAGTTAGATTGCAACAGGTGCTATCTCCAAAAACTCACAAATTATGCGGAGCCTTTCGCGAAGATTGGATGCGTCATTTGTACCTTGCTGGGATAAGCGGTCGTACTCCAGTAGTTCGAAGTTCGCGTCCTCATAATCGTTCTCTGCCGAAATACGGTTCTGACGAACTGCTTCCCGGAATGCGAAGATCTCTGAGCGCGTGAGCGCATGTGCGGACTCATCGGCACTCTTTACTAGCAAATAATAAAGTGCCATGTTGCCCTGTGCTCGTAACAGCTCGTCTCCCTGGACGAATAGAGTATTCATGCGGTTCAAGTTATTACGGACTATTCCTGCAAGGCTATTAACTTCAGAAAGTTTTCCGGTCTTGTAGTTGCGCGCCAAGGCGTCGAGATACACTTTCTTTGTGTCCGAAATTTTACCAAGAGCGCCAATGTTGTGTTCAATCAACAGCAGTCGCGCCGCAACTTCTCGATGTTGGAATCTTCGATTGCTGAAGGAAACTTTGTTTTGAAAAAGCGGATGAGATGAGATATCACGAATCGCAGATACTAAGTCGCCACCAATTGCGTTTCGTTTTTCAGCGGCATTTAGAGGTACCGCTTCATTCAAGCGCGAAAACATGTCCTCAATAAGTTCGATGTCATCGGTCTCAACGCATACAATTGGTAGAACGAATGAGTCAAAATATATTTTCAGTTTTGGAAATGAAGCAGCCAGATCGCTATAGCCAAGACTCATAAGCAAGATGGATGGATCTTCTTGGTACTCAAAGTCGGGCGAGAGCGTAAACGCACCCTCCATGAATTGCCATATAGTTTCTAGTCTTTGCTTGCCGTCAATAATTGCATACGAAAATTCATTCCCGGCGCGTTGCTCTCGAGTGAAAGCGTGTAAATATATTTTTGGGATGTCATATGAATTTAGAATTGAGTCTATGAGAAGTTGCTTTTTCTCAAGCGTCCAGATTCCACCAGCGCGTTGATAATCAGGTTCTGTGTTAATCAAATCTTTTTCTGAGTAGAGCCGCATGATAGTGCTGTGTTGCATTGGAAAGGTTTCAATGTAGCTCATCTCAGTGTGCTCCGAATGTTTTCACCGATGCTTGATAGTTCCGGAAATAGAGAGAACTTTGAATACCCTAATAGCTTTAATTCACGTCGGAAAACATCCCGTGACTCTGGAGGGATTTCATACTTAATGACGTGTGTACGTGCTCCAACGTCTTCCAGTGCAATATTGTCAAGATGGTGAATTGTAAATGCACCAAGTTGAGCCTGGATTCGTGAGTTATTTCTAGTTGCGATGCTGGCTATAGGAAGGAGGCGCGTTCGTTTAGGGCCGGCGGCAAGTGTTTCTAGCTTGTAGTTGCTTAGCTCTTCGTCTTCGAAGGAAGGAATGAAGAATTCTTCACTTTGATCGTTGATGTGTGCCTCCTTATTTAGCTCGGAAGGCTTGAGCACCCAGAGAGCTGAGTCACCATCGTGATCTGGTTGTGAGTCGTTTACTGCAAAATACAAAGCCACGAGCGGGCTTTCTGACCAATCCAAAAGCCTTGTTGGCAGACCATAGTGCTGCATCAAGAAGAGCCAATCGTAGCTGTCCTTTGGCTCTCGATGTACCAGCAGGGCAGCGCTCTGTTTGAACCTCTTTAGAAGCGTTCCCTCGGATGGGGCTTCCACTAGTCTCAGGTAGCCTGGTAGCAGCTTCCAATTGCTGTTGGAGTGCCCGCGGAACCAGACGGCTCCGTTGTAGGAGCCAACGTCTTCTTCCAGGCCCTCAAGAAGTTGAGCTAGATTGCTTATTCTTCGAGTCGTCATGATGTCTCCATTGCAATCTAACACCTGAGTTAAGCCGGACTGCGAAGCGGCGCGGCGTTGTGGTACACGATACCGCGTTAGCCGAGCCGCGAAGCGGTCTCGGCTTGAACGAATAGTTAGACCCCTCTCGATGCTTCTTTTTCGAAGCTGCGAAGCCGACTCAGTTCGTAAAGGATGAGTCCAAAGACTCCGAGGCCGCCCAGAAGTGCAACTGCCATGCCAAGTACAAAGAACTCAGCGCCACTCTCACTGTGCGAAGTCATGGAAGCCCGCATGAGCGGAGTAGCGATCCAACCCAAAATGCTTGAAGCTGCCCCAACATATAGAAGAAATGTGCCTGTAGCTCGCAGTAGAGCGATGAAGCCAGTAGCTTGAAATGCAGCGAGAGTTCTTGGAATGCGAGCCACCACATAGATCCGATAGCCCCCGAGCAGAAGAAACAAAATTGTACCGATGTAAGGAATATTGCCGACGAGATTTGAGCCAGTAGCCATAGCTACCCAGCTGGAACGAGTGATTCCAAATGGAACTATTGCACCGAGCACTACAATGCAATATGCGATCTTTGTGAAAAGTGATGCGTCCTTGCTCATCTGTGGCCTGCAATTGTTGGTTGGTTGAGGGGTCTAACACCTGAGTTAAGCCGGACCGCTGCGCGGCGCGGCGTTGTGGTACACGATACCGCGTTAGCCGAGCCGCGAAGCGGTCTCGGCTTGAACGACTTGTTAGGGCGCAGAGCCGGGTGCGCTGACCCTTACGCGAAAAGCCAGAAAGCGAAAGGGAATAGCGTTGTGCCTGCGAGGATTAGGGAAGTCACGGCAGCAAGTCTCGGAGCGCTCCGGATAGCGGACCCAGCGAATGCAGATCCGATGATCATGGCAAGTACACCGGAGAAGAGCTGCACGTAAGCACGATCACGAGCAGCAGAAATCACTGCTTGTCCAACGGATGGTGCGTAGTCCATCCACAAACCGCCAAGACCTGACAGGTAGAGGAACGAACCCAACGCCGCTAATGCTATTGAACTAACGCCCGCGTTGAACTTCATCTTGCGCCCTAACACCTGAGTTAAGCCGGACCGCGCAGCGGCTTGGCGATGTGGTACACGATACCGCGTTAGCCGAGCCGCGAAGCGGTCTCGGCTTGAACGAATAGTTAGGTGCCGGATCTTGACACTGACAGCCTTTCATTGTACAAGTACGCGTACAACTGGAGACAGCGATGGACGCAATCACCTACAGCACCGCACGAGCGAAATTGGCCGACACCATGGACCGCGTCTGCGACGACCACGAGCCGATCATCATCACCCGCAATGGCCAGCAGGCGGTTGTGATGATGTCACTGGACGATTTCAAGTCGCTCGAAGAGACGTCCTACTTGCTGCGTAGCCCGAAGAACGCCAAGCGTCTGCTTGAGAGCATTGCGGCACTTGAAGCAGGGAAGGGTACTGCACGGAGCTTGGCCGAGTGAACCTGGTCTTCTCTGAGCAAGCATGGGAAGACTATTTGTATTGGCAAAAGATCGACAAGAAGCTGGTCAAGCGAATCAATGACTTGATCAAGGAGATTTCCAGGACGCCACACACTGGAACCGGCAAGCCCGAGCCTTTGAAGCACGCCTTATCCGGCTATTGGTCGAGGCGAATCAACGACGAGCACAGGATTGTCTACAAGGCCACCGCTGATTCGGTGCTGATCGCTCAGTTGCGATTCCACTACTAACGGCACCTAACACCTGAGTTAAGCCGGACCGCGTAGCGGATCGGCGGGGTGGTACACGATACCGCGCAAGCCGAGCCGCGAAGCGGTCTCGGCTTGAACGAATAGTTAGGGCGCAGGCTCGTCGAGCATTGGCTGGACATATAAATACCAGTCAGATGCGTCTGACTCCCAAGGCCAAACGCCAGCGGTGGTGGGCCACACGGCTTGAAGGACCCGGAAATTGTCGCCCTTGTACAGCCAAAGCGCCCACCCAAAGTAGTCTCTGTAATGGGACTTGTTGACAAGGCGGAACTCAATGTCAAATCCTTCAATGAACCCCGAACCTCGTTGTCCTGGCTGAAAATGATCACCAGCCTTTACGCGGCGGTTGTACTCATTGACGATGAAATGAGCCATCTCACTTTTGAGACCAGCGACGATTAGCTCTGGTTGCCCGGAGGTCTGCTCTATGCCAATTGAGTAGGTGAATTTCGGATGGTCAGAATCCTCCAGCACATGGATGACGTGGCAACCGTAAGCGTTGATGTCTTTGAGGGCTTTGGTCTCACCCTTGTCCACAAACTATCTCCTGCGCCCTAACACCTGAGTTAAGCCGCGCCGCGCAGTGGCGAAAGCTTTGCGCTAGCGTAGCGCAAGCGCAAAGCTGAAGCTACGAAGCGGCGTCGGCTTGAACGAATAGTTAGGCGACGCACGGCAATGGACGAAGTTGGACACGGCGGCCCGCGACGAGAGCCGGGAGCCGATTGTCACTGGATGCAAACCCGCGCAAGTGAGCGGCCCGTGCTCGAGTGTCCGAAGAAGCGCTTTTACCAGCGATGCTTCAGGTACGAGCAATGTCCAATGTGTCCGAAGCCGAGACCGGAAACCATCAGGTGCCAAAGATGCCTGGAGATGCGCTAGCGATCAGGTTGCCGTGACACACAGAAAGAACTGTTTGATCCGTGGCCTAACGCCTGAGTTAAGCCGGAGCGCTTTGCGGCCGCGGCGTTGTGACAATTTGCCGAACAACTCCGCGGCCGCGAAGCGATCTCGGCTTGAACGAATTGTTAGGTGCGCACTACCGTGATTGCCCACCGCCAAAGCAAGAATAGGGCAAGCAGCCAGACCACAACAATGACACCTGCGGCGAGCTTACTGATGGGGCGCTCGGTGGCAAGTTGCGCTTGCTCGCGTGCAGAAATCATTACGGGTTCTGGCAGCAGGCGAATGACGAGAGCGAGGCCAAGTGGCACGATTAGCAAGTCATCCAGGTACCCGAGTACGGGAATGAAGTCCGGGATGAGATCAATTGGGCTAAGCGCATATGCAGCCACGCATAAGGCGAGCAGGCGAACCAGTGTTGGAGTTCTTGGATCCCGCGCTGCGTAGTACGCAACCAGCGTGAACTGTTTGAGTTCCTTGGCTCGCCTCTTCAACGAGCTAAGCATCTGCATGCGCACCTAACACCTGAGTTAAGCCGGACCGCGCAGCGGCTTGGCGATGTGGTACACGATACCGCGTTAGCCGAGCCGCGAAGCGGTCTCGGCTTGAACGAATAGTTAGGCGGCTGAGCCCGGTTCCTACCAGCGGTAGTCCTGGAGATGGGGATAAGTGCGCATTAGCCAGAAGATAAGGACGAACGCCACTATGGTCGACACGAGCCAAGCTATTGCTCGCGCTGCGATTGCTCGATCTCGATCCGGGTTTGCCCACCCGCCCAGCAGTTCGTCGTCAAGAGTGACCAATTGCCCTAACGAGCTCCAGCCCAAGACAATTAGTACGGTGATGATGTAGGGGCTGCGGAAGTAGAATGTCAGGAGCGCCACAATCGCGGCGGGAAAGCCAAATTGAAACACCGTGAGTAGCGGAAATCGTTTCAATGCCGCCTAACACCTGAGTTAAGCCGGACCGTGCAGCGGCGAGGCGATGTGGTACACGATACCGCGTTAGCCGAGCCGCGAAGCGGTCTCGGCTTGAACGACTTGTTAGCTCTCTTTCTGCGGACCGTCAGCCGTCGTGAGCTTTTCATCCACCCAGCTTTCCTTAATTAGCGGCCAACACTCCGACGCTGACACTGCAGAGATATCAATGAGCTGAAACTCTAGACGTGCCGAAATAAGTGCTAGAAACGCTCGAAATTCTATACTGCATGAACTTTCTTCGCCGAAGAAATGAGTCTTGAACTTCTTAAAAAAGCCAAGGTTGCGAGCCGGTAGCAAGATGGCCTTAATACGGTCAGATTGAGGGCCATTGTCTAGAGAACAGCCCGCGAGGTCATGTGCAAAAGAGTTCCTTACCTTGCGGATTGTATGGAGTGTTTTTGCGTAGTTCGCATCAATCAGTCCCAACCGATAGCAAGCATTGATTCTTGAGCTGAAAGTTGAGAGTGGGGAGTCTCCTTCAAGCAGCTCGTCGTTTGACGATAGGGATGGAAGTAGGTGCCGATCAAGAATCTGGTACAGCATTGAGTCCAACTTGGCGCATCCCAGGATTACGGCTGCCCGATCAGTCTCATTCTTGAATTCCTCGATGAATCGCTGATATGGAGCCCAGTCGAACTTTGATGCCATGGAAAGTCTCCAAAGAGAGCTAACACCTGAGTTAAGCCGGACCGCGCAGCGGCTTGGCGATGTGGTACACGATACCGCGTTAGCCGAGCCGCGAAGCGGTCTCGGCTTGAACGAATAGTTAGAGCGCACGAAAGACGTTAGTGAGTTCTCTGTCTGTGTGTGGCGTTTCCCACTTTGAGATGTAACAGAACGACATGCCAGCTTTTTCTGCGGCCTTCTTGAAGTTCTCAAGCTCATATTGCGTAGGAACGTAGTGTTCCGGGATGAAGTGCATCAAGCCCGTTGGCTTGCGTAGTGAAAAGCCAGGCGACAGATCCTTGATCAAGGATTTGAGCGTCCCACGGATCTTTGAGAAATCCTGTATCGCGCTCCTGCGATTGTCGAGCGCATGGCAGTCCTTTCTCACTCTTCTGTCGCCGCCCAGCAAGCGGCCAGTGAAATGATCCGGATAGACCTGAATATAGAGAATTGATCTGCGGAAAAACTTCACTGTGCGCTCTAACACCTGAGTTAAGCCGCGCCGCGCAGTGGCGAAAGCTTTGCGCTAGCGTAGCGCAAGCGCAAAGGTGAAGCTACGAAGCGGCGTCGGCTTGAACGAATAGTTAGGCGACGCACGGCAATGGACGAAGTTGGACACGGCGGCCCGCGACGAGAGCCGGGAGCCGATTGTCACTGGATGCAACCCGCGCAAGTGAGCGGCCCGTGCTCGAGTGTCCGAAGAAGCGATTTTCCCAGCGATGCTTCAGGTACGAGCAATGTCCAATGTGTCCGAAGCCTAGACCGGAAACCATCAGGTGCCAAAGATGCCTGGAGATGCGCGAGCGATCAGGTTGCCGCGACACACAGAAAGAACTGTTTGATCCGTGGCCTAACACCTGAGTTAAGACGGACCGCTTTGCGGCCTTGTGTGGGTGAAAATCTAGCAGAACTCACACGAGGCCGCGAAGCGGTCTCGGCTTGAACGAATTGTTAGGCCGGAAGCGCTCTACGAATGCCAGCCAGTAGATCAGCAGAACCGGAGGGAATGGGTAGGCAGCCAGTGCGAAAAGTAGCCGGAGCAGAAAGCGCGGCCTTGATCCAATGAGGATTAGGACTGATCCGACGACGTTGATGATTGAGAGCAAGATGATGGCCGCCAACCACCACCACTTGATCATGAAGTTCGAAAAGTCTCGCGATCCAATCACGAAGAAGTGCTTCTCCCACCAGTAGAAAAGCACAGCGAAGAAGATCGTCGCTGCAAGTACGACCATGAGAGTTCGCCAGATTGCGATGTACTTCATGCTGTAGGCCTAACACCTGAGTTAAGACGGACCGCTGCGCGGAACGGCGGCGTGCTACACGCTAGCACGCAAGCCGAGCCGCGAAGCGGTCTCGGCTTGAACGAATTGTTAGGCCTTGCTCCGAAATGGACTAGCGGGGAGTTTTAAGCCCTTTGCCTGGGGAGACCTTTGCAGCAAGCGCTACCAAAGGAAAAAATAGCGCCAGCGCGATGTAACTGTATGGCTCTGGAAAGATTGCCGTATTTAAAATTCCCCAGCCGCCAAGCAGAAGACAGCTGACCGCGGACAAGCCAAGAATGTAGGCGATCTGATCTCGAGTAGTTGTCTTCATGCAAGGCCTAACACCTGAGTTAAGCCGCGCCGCGCAGTGGCGAAAGCTTTGCGCTAGCGTAGCGCAGGCGCAAAGCTGAAGCTACGAAGCGGTGTCGGCTTGAACGAATAGTTAGGCAAAGCAGGGTGATGAGCGAAGCGGTGGCGATCAACAGCGGCGTAAGCCGGGAGCCGATTGTCACCAGATGCAATCCGGCGCTAGTGAGCGGCCGGTGCTCGAGTGTCCGAAGCGGCGCTCAGGCAGGCGCTGTTCAGGTACGAGCAATGTCCAATGTCTCCGAAGCCGAGACCGGAAACCATCAGCTGGCAAAAGATGCCTGGAGATGCGCGAGCGATCAGGTTGCCGCGACACACAGAAAGAACTGTTTGATCCGTGGCCTAACACCTGAGTTAAGCCGCGCCGCGCAGTGGCGAAAGCTTTGCGCTAGCGTAGCGCAAGCGCAAAGGTGAAGCTACGAAGCGGCGTCGGCTTGAACGAATAGTTAGGCGACGCACGGCAATGGACGAAGTTGGACACGGCGGCCCGCGACGAGAGCCGGGAGCCGATTGTCACTGGATGCAAACCCGCGCAAGTGAGCGGCCCGTGCTCGAGTGTCCGAAGAAGCGCTTTTACCAGCGATGCTTCAGGTACGAGCAATGTCCAATGTGTCCGAAGCCGAGACCGGAAACCATCAGCGGCCAAAAGATGCCTGGAGAAGCGCGAGCGATCAGGTTGCGAGACACACAGAAAGAACTGTTTGATCCGTGGCCTAACACCTGAGTTAAGCCGGACTGCGTAGCGGCGCGGCGGTGTGCTACACGATAGCGCATGAGCCGAGCCGCGAAGCGGTCTCGGCTTGAACGAATAGTTAGCCGTTCAAGCTATGACAGTGTCTACATGTTCAACGATACGACGAGCGTGATCAAAATGCTGAAGGACGTCAGCGATGCTGAGTGTGGGGCTCCCGCCATGTGCGAACTCGTTTCTTGCGTCTACTAACGACTGGAGTGAGGCGAGAAGTTTTTGTTTGTCGGGGTCAGACTTCAAGTTTGTCTTGAAATTCTTCTTCCAAGTCTCATCGAAGAGGTTGAGCGTGCTCATGATGTTTTCTTGAGAAGGATTTGCAGACCCTTTTCGGATCTTCATGTGAATAAAGCGCTTAACCTGAGCCTTGCTTCTCTTCGAGCAAAAGTCTGCGACAAGTGCTTTAAATGAAACCTCAATAGTCCCGCACGCCCGAATGACTGCATATTTTGTGAGATAAGGAGCAACTGGGGAAAGTACCCCGACTGTAGCGATAGAGTTTTGAACATGATCGAGTTCAGCCCGGCACTGCGTGAGCTGTAGGTCAACGTCCGCGTTATTCATAGTCGACGCCGAATAGGTAATTGGACGCCTTGTTGATACGTAGGTTGATATTTGTTTTTCGCATTGTCTCTTGAGCTATGGCGGTTCGGTAAGCTTCGTCTTGCAAGAGGTCAAATTTCTTCTCAAGTGGATTTGGAAGCGGTGCAATATTTCGCCGAACGGCGCCGTCAATAGCAATAAGAATTGAGTCAAATATGGTCGGGCTAAATTTGGCAACATACTTTGAACTGTTTGAGGGTGAGATGTTGTGAAATGCCGAGTTTCCAAACATATCGCTTGCCTGTTCAATAGCGGAGACAAACCTAGTGGTCATGCTCTGTGCGGTAGGGCCGTTTATCCCTGAATGATTTTTCATGTAAAGATCAAGCAACCGCTTCAAGGATAGGCTCTCCTGTCGGGTTTGCTTGAACTGCTCAGAGCTAAGAGCGAAAAATCTAAGTATCGAACTCCATGTCCCTCATTCTTGGCTCAGATTTCTCCAAGCCGAAGAGGCTCCGCCAAGTTGTATTGGAATTTAGATCAAATAGCAGTGTGTTCAATGCCCCTTGGGCTACGCAGTTTCTGATCTCCTGTGCGGTAAGTGTTCTACCGGATGTATTAATTCGCTCGAACACTTGAAAGAGACTTGTATCGTCACTTTCTGGCTCTTTTTGCTGGGCAAATACAATTGCGTGAATTGTTGTGTTCTTTATGCGCCTTTGCTCAGTGTCCGTAAGCTCTACAAATGGTTTGCCGCGCCACCTCTTATTGATCTTGTCTGTACGCGAAAGTGCAAAGCTCTTCTGATCTTTGCTAAAGATGCCGCGCACATAGTCTCTGACTGTCATGATTCGCTGGTAGCCGTCGATTATCAGTAGCTTCTCATTCCTCGTCTGTGCAAGAAATATGCTTGGAACGGGTAGTCCAAGTAGCAATGAATCGATGAAACGGGAAGCCTCCCGCCGATCCCATACGTAGTTTCGCTGTAGCTCAGGCTTGACGAGTTCATCTTCGTCGTATCTTTCAATCAACTCGCGAAACGATAGATCAGCGCCCCACGGCTTGATGTTGAAAAGGCTATCGTCAGAATAGCCGTCGTCATCTTCAGACTTGATGGTCTCGATGACAAAGCTTGAAGTTGCCATGAACTCTCCTTTGAACGGCTAACACCTGAGTTAAGCCGCGCCGCGCAGTGGCGAAAGCTTTGCGCTAGCGTAGCGCAAGCGCAAAGCTGAAGCTACGAAGCGGCGTCGGCTTGAACGAATAGTTAGGGCTTATCTGCCTTGATCCCAAGCTTTTCCTGGAGTGCCTTCTCATTGATCAGTTTAATGAACGCATCAGAGCCAGCCGAGACTTCTGGAGAAGCAAAGAGTTGCTAGCCAGCCACTTGTCCAAGCAATTGAAAAGCTGTGGCAAATGCACTGGTTCCCTCATACTTCAATGCCTCTGAAGCCTCCTGCTGGCACGATTCACCAACTAATCGCTCAAAGAGTACAGCCATGTTTTTATTAAATTGGGCCCGTTTCTCTTCAGGAATATTGGTGTAAGGGGCGACCCCAGGATTTAGTGCAATCGCGGAGAATATCCACTCCATCAGTTGTTGCTTGTCTGTATCAGTGGAGGACTTCACGAGGCACTTTCCGAAGTCGTCACCGTATGTCCCAGCATTTGCAGCACCAGCGAAGGCGATGCTCGTTAGCGTGACGAATAAGATTGTTTTTAAATTCCGTATCACAGTGAACTCCCTTGATAAGCCCTAACACCTGAGTTAAGCCGCGCCGCGCAGTGGCGAAAGCTTTGCGCTAGCGTAGCGCAGGCGCAAAGCTGAAGCTACGAAGCGGTGTCGGCTTGAACGACTTGTTAGGGCTCACCTCCACCCCTCTTGAAGTGCTGCCAAAGCCAAGACACGAGATCGTGAATCAGTCCGCCGAAAAGCAAGACTATCAGGACTATTGAGACAACATTGCCGACGCCGGAACTCTTGTTGAGTGGCACAAGAACACTAATCCCAGCCAAGACTGCGAAGAGTGACACCGCGGTAAGTCCGACCCGGGTCGATGGCAGTAGTCCCGCCCACATAGACAAGCGACCAGTCCTTCTGACTAGGCCCACAAAATCCTTCTGCGTCCAAATGAGCATGCCCACCCCGAGGCTGAGCATGAAGAGGCCAAACCAGAGGTCTTTCATGTGAGCCCTAACACCTGAGTTAAGCCGGACTGCGTAGCGGCGCGGCGTTGTGGTACACGATACCGCGTTAGCCGAGCCGCGAAGCGGTCTCGGCTTGAACGAATAGTTAGACGCGCTACTCCACGATGCTGAGCTTGATCTGCGTGCCATCTGGCAAGCCTTCAATTTGCCGCGCAATGTGCCCTGAAGCTGAAATGAGTCCGCCAAGTGAAATGGTTGCGAGATTGTCGCCACCGTACTCTCCGCCGAGTGCAGCGGGAATCTTGAGGCAATACTTGAAGCCAGGTCTGAGAGGACCGAAGCGCTCTCGTGCTTCATGCACCAAGTCCGCCATGTACCAGTCATGCAAAAAATCTTGGCCCTTCGAGATCAGATCGAGGTCGGCTCGGGAGTCAGCGATCACCTTGCAAGAAGGATCTTCCGGGCGAAGAAGCCAATACCGGCCACTTTGGTCTTTGATCAGCAAATTGCCGAAATCGTTGTCTCCAACGATCTGTTCCGGCTGAAGTCCGATCCAGCCCCACGCGTGTTCAACGTCTGCGATTAGTTCCATGCGCGTCTAACACCTGAGTTAAGCCGCGCCGCGCAGTGGCGAAAGCTTTGCGCTAGCGTAGCGCAAGCGCAAAGGTGAAGCTACGAAGCGGCGTCGGCTTGAACGAATAGTTAGACGATCACACCGAGTAGCTAACTTTTTCACCGTCAACGGTCACCTTGCCATTGATTTGCAAGTGCTTGAACAGAGTCTCGAGTTGCGCCTCAGTGAGAGTCCCTTTGGCATTCTTTACAGTTGCGCGGATCGTGCTCTTTAGAGTTTCAACCTTTCTTGGGCGAGAAGTGCCACGCTTTTTAAGGTCTGCAAGTACGACCGCATAGTTGTCAATTTTAGAGATTGGAGGGGAGCTTGGTGTCGAGACGGTCGGAGGCGTAGTGGCTGGGGCAACTGCGCCTGCGCCATTTGGACAGACAAACTTTCCTTTCTGATTGAGAACAACTCGAATCTTCTCTTTGAGTGACATGCATCCCAGAAGACCATTCATGGTCTTGCAGCACGCGACACAATTGTCATCACTATTGCTTCCCGCACGCGCTATCGGGACCAAGTGCTCAACACTCGCCTCGTCTTTCGGCAATGGGGAGCTACAGAAGAAGCAAAGCCCACCCTGGGCAAACATGAGTCGGTCAATCGGTTTTGTTGGCATGTGATCGTCTAACACCTGAGTTAAGCCGGGACGCGTAGCGGCGCGGCGGGGTGGTACACGATACCGCGCGAGCCGAGCCGCGAAGCGGTCTCGGCTTGAACGACTTGTTAGGCGCCAGCCTGTTTGACGGATACGACAAGTGGAATCGAATCGGCGGACTGATCTGGGTCGTCTGGCAGGGGATCGAAGTGCTGGTGATATCCGGTGCTCGCACCCTCAGGGAACTCAAACCAACTGGAAAAGCAGGTGAGAGAACGATCCGAGCCTGACACGGTGATTCTGCTATGGGTTGCGGCTACCAATGCTGGGCCACTTGAGCGCTCAATGACAAATTCCGACAAAGCGCGTGCATACGGCGCTGGGTCGTGAGCCAAGGCAGAGAAGTGAATTGAGCTTTCCGAGGATGCAATCAAGCAGCGGGTTGCGATCTCTCGACAATTGCGCTTATTAGTATTCGCGGTTTGGCGCGAATGGCTATGACATCGATCTCGTCCTCAATGGAGGCGAAGTCATCGAGTCGGAAAGCTAATGATATCGATTTCTTCTTGTCGCTAGCTGAGACTCGATCCTCTTTGGCTGGCACCTAACACCTGAGTTAAGCCGCGCCGCGCAGTGGCGAAAGCTTTGCGCTAGCGTAGCGCAAGCGCAAAGGTGAAGCTACGAAGCGGCGTCGGCTTGAACGAATAGTTAGGCGACGCACGGCAATGGACGAAGTTGGACACGGCGGCCCGCGACGAGAGCCGGGAGCCGATTGTCACTGGATGCAAACCCGCGCAAGTGAGCGGCCCGTGCTCGAGTGTCCGAAGAAGCGCTTTTACCAGCGATGCTTCAGGTACGAGCAATGTCCAATGTGTCCGAAGCCTAGACCGGAAACCATCAGGTGCCAAAGATGCCTGGAGATGCGCGAGCGATCAGGTTGCCGTGACACACAGAAAGAACTGTTTGATCCGTGGCCTAACACCTGAGTTAAGCCGCGCCGCGCAGTGGCGAAAGCTTTGCGCTAGCGTAGCGCAAGCGCAAAGGTGAAGCTACGAAGCGGCGTCGGCTTGAACGAATAGTTAGGCGACGCACGGCAATGGACGAAGTTGGACACGGCGGCCCGCGACGAGATCCGGGAGCCGATTGTCACTGGATGCAAACCCGCGCAAGTGAGCGGCCCGTGCTCGAGTGTCCGAAGAAGCGCTTTTACCAGCGATGCTTCAGGTACGAGCAATGTCCAATGTCTCCGAAGCCGAGACCGGAAACCATCAGCGGCCAAAAGATGCCTGGAGATGCGCGAGCGATCAGGTTGCCGACAACACACAGAAAGAACTGTTTGATCCGTGGCCTAACACCTGAGTTAAGCCGCGCCGCGCAGTGGCGAAAGCTTTGCGCTAGCGTAGCGCAAGCGCAAAGGTGAAGCTACGAAGCGGCGTCGGCTTGAACGAATAGTTAGGCGACGCACGGCAATGGACGAAGTTGGACACGGCGGCCCGCGACGAGAGCCGGGAGCCGATTGTCACTGGATGCAAACCCGCGCAAGTGAGCGGCCCGTGCTCGAGTGTCCGAAGAAGCGCTTTTACCAGCGATGCTTCAGGTACGAGCAATGTCCAATGTGTCCGAAGCCGAGACCGGAAACCATCAGCGGCCAAAAGATGCCTGGAGATGCGAGGGCGATCAGGTTGCGAGAGCACACAGAAAGAACTGTTTGATCCGTGGCCTAACACCTGAGTTAAGCCGCGCCGCGCAGTGGCGAAAGCTTTGCGCTAGCGTAGCGCAAGCGCAAAGGTGAAGCTACGAAGCGGTGTCGGCTTGAACGAATAGTTAGCCACCAACTTCTGCAACCGTGACCTTTAGGCCGATGTCACCGGTCGCGACGGTCATGGGTGTGTCTAGGTTGCCGGTTAGAGTGCTGTCAATCTTGCCTGCAGAGGTCTCGGCCCGAGCAGTGATGTCGACTGAGCCACTCTTTACAGAATCGACCTGGATTGTGAAGCGATAACCCTTATCGCCAGAAATGACGACAGAAGCGGGCGAGCCGGCTTTTACGACCAACGTGGGAGTCGCTACCGTTGCTCCATGTTCCGTGATTTCAGCAGACACTTTGTACGTGTTACCGGCAATCGCAGTCCCCATGCTGAGCGAGACGATCGCGAGGAAAGCAATGCCGAGGAATTTCAGTGATCGCATGAATTTCTCCTTGGTGGCTAACACCTGAGTTAAGCCGCGCCGCGCAGTGGCGAAAGCTTTGCGCTAGCGTAGCGCAAGCGCAAAGGTGAAGCTACGAAGCGGCGTCGGCTTGAACGAATAGTTAGGCGACGCACGGCAATGGACGAAGTTGGACACGGCGGCCCGCGACGAGAGCCGGGAGCCGATTGTCACTGGATGCAAACCCGCGCAAGTGAGCGGCCCGTGCTCGAGTGTCCGAAGAAGCGCTTTTACCAGCGATGCTTCAGGTACGAGCAATGTCCAATGTGTCCGAAGCCGAGACCGGAAACCATCAGGTGCCAAAGATGCCTGGAGATGCGCGAGCGATCAGGTTGCCGCGACACACAGAAAGAACTGTTTGATCCGTGGCCTAACACCTGAGTTAAGCCGGGCCGCGTAGCGGCTTGGCAGTGTGCTACACGATAGCGCATGCGCCGAGCCGCGAAGCGGTCTCGGCTTGAACGAATTGTTAGGCGCATGAAGTGGGCTGTTTGTCTGGCTGCTGGCGTTGCTGCAGATTGCGCCACAGCAAAGATCTGTCACCAGGCGGAGGCATAACGGGTTTGAGTTATGCCGGAGGCTGGGTGAGGGTGCATCAGCCAGGGTGCAACAGCCGGGACTGCTGGACTGTTTTGAATTGCTCTTTGCCTAGATGCGTTTCTTCTGCGGCCTAACACCTGAGTTAAGCCGCGCCGCGCAGTGGCGAAAGCTTTGCGCTAGCGTAGCGCAAGCGCAAAGGTGAAGCTACGAAGCGGCGTCGGCTTGAACGAATAGTTAGGCGACGCACGGCAATGGACGAAGTTGGACACGGCGGCCCGCGACGAGAGCCGGGAGCCGATTGTCACTGGATGCAACCCGCGCAAGTGAGCGGCCCGTGCTCGAGTGTCCGAAGAAGCGCTTTTACCAGCGATGCTTCAGGTACGAGCAATGTCCAATGTGTCCGAAGCCTAGACCGGAAACCATCAGGTGCCAAAGATGCCTGGAGATGCGCGAGCGATCAGGTTGCCGTGACACACAGAAAGAACTGTTTGATCCGTGGCCTAACACCTGAGTTAAGCCGCGCCGCGCAGTGGCGAAAGCTTTGCGCTAGCGTAGCGCAAGCGCAAAGGTGAAGCTACGAAGCGGCGTCGGCTTGAACGAATAGTTAGAGCCCAATGCGAGGAAACTATGAGCACAACACACGAAAGCGATTGCGCAGTTCACAGCAGGCCAGCCTATCCAAACGGCCCATGCGACTGTGGCGCTCAATCTAAACTTGAGCATAGATACGCCGCATCGCTTTGTCGCCGCGCTTGTAACCAATGCGTGCGTTTTGGAATACAGATCCGGTCTTGGATATGGCGTAAGCGTCACGAACAATCAGTAGTTTCCAGTCGTGAGGTTGGCCGGAAGAACTGCCGCCTGACGTCTGATAGCAGCGAAGTACCTCATGTCCAAGATGATTAACGCCGTAGGCGTGGGGTTCGACCAGTCGATGAAATCCGCCATAGCTGAGCGACAACATTGCTTTTTCGGATATTGCAGTTGCGATGGTTTCGTTCATGGGCTCTAACACCTGAGTTAAGCCGCGCCGCGCAGTGGCGAAAGCTTTGCGCTAGCGTAGCGCAGGCGCAAAGCTGAAGCTACGAAGCGGCGTCGGCTTGAACGAATAGTTAGGCGCGCCAGGCATTCAAGCTGCTCAGGCCAAGGATCCAATACGTCGCGGCTGATGCTGCCGAAACGTACATTGCCCAGAGTGATAGAGCACGTGGACTTGATAAGGAGCGCTGCGCAGAGATGCGATTGACGCCCCACGAAAGAAAGAATGTCGCCGCGACAGCTACAGAAAAAAAGATGGCCGTGTTGAGGCTAAGGCTGATGTGGCCGTCGTTCGAGTAGCCAGCAAATTTATACAACTGCCAAAAAGCGGCGACGAGGCGCTCAATGACGGTAACGAAAAGCGCGATGGCAACTGCAAGCACTGCGAGGGCTGCAAGTCTTGTCGCTTTTTCGGGATTGAGAGATTGCATCTAGCGCGCCTAACACCCGAGATAATCCGCGCCGCGAAGCGGCGTCGGATTGATTGAGTTGTTAGACCGCGAAACAGGAGAACGACATGGCGAAGTATTACAAGTACAGCGGACTGGATAAGACCGAGATCACGGACGTTGATTCGGTAATGATTGTGCTGGACGACGGCACAGAAGTTGAACTCACGTTCCGCAAGAGCGACAAGCAAGTATCACTCAGCTCGAACGGATCTTTAGTGCTACTGCCGCAGGCAAGCAATGTGATTCGAGTCCGGGTTGATAGGTAGCGGTCTAACACCTGAGTTAAGCCGCGCCGCGCAGTGGCGAAAGCTTTGCGCTAGCGTAGCGCAAGCGCAAAGGTGAAGCTACGAAGCGGCGTCGGCTTGAACGAATAGTTAGGCGACGCACGGCAATGGACGAAGTTGGACACGGCGGCCCGCGACGAGAGCCGGGAGCCGATTGTCACTGGATGCAAACCCGCGCAAGTGAGCGGCCCGTGCTCGAGTGTCCGAAGAAGCGCTTTTACCAGCGATGCTTCAGGTACGAGCAATGTCCAATGTGTCCGAAGCCTAGACCGGAAACCATCAGGTGCCAAAGATGCCTGGAGATGCGCGAGCGATCAGGTTGCCGCGACACACAGAAAGAACTGTTTGATCCGTGGCCTAACACCTGAGTTAAGCCGGACCGCGTAGCGGATCGGCGGGGTGGTACACGATACCGCGCAAGCCGAGCCGCGAAGCGGTCTCGGCTTGAACGAATAGTTAGGCCGCTCCCCACGCCGCTCTTATGCGGTTGTACTCGGCGTCCGCTAGGCCGGCAATGTCGTCACTTGCAAAGTATGCGATGGACAGCGCGGCATATTGGCCCGGAAAGGTCTCAATCTGTCGTAGAGCGAGGATGGCCTCACTAACAGAAACGGGCTGGCCCTCGACAAGTCTGGAAGCCAAAGACAGGATCAGGGGAGTGAGTGGGTGCGAGAGCCCGCTCTCAATGTGGGAAAGAACTGTACAGGCTATTGCTGGATCTACCTTGTCTCCGGCTGGCGGGCGTGAGATTTCATCAGCAACGGAGAATGCCGCGTTTGGCGAAATTGAACAAGCCATCCGCGTGAGTTCAATGGCTCGCTTTCGATCTCGATATGGGAACGAACATTGAATGCTCTGAATGAATTCAGATTCCGACATGCGGCCTAACACCTGAGTTAAGCCGCGCCGCGCAGTGGCGAAAGCTTTGCGCTAGCGTAGCGCAAGCGCAAAGGTGAAGCTACGAAGCGGCGTCGGCTTGAACGAATAGTTAGGCGACGCACGGCAATGGACGAAGTTGGACACGGCGGCCCGCGACGAGAGCCGGGAGCCGATTGTCACTGGATGCAACCCGCGCAAGTGAGCGGCCCGTGCTCGAGTGTCCGAAGAAGCGCTTTTACCAGCGATGCTTCAGGTACGAGCAATGTCCAATGTGTCCGAAGCCTAGACCGGAAACCATCAGGTGCCAAAAGATGCCTGGAGATGCGCGAGCGATCAGGTTGCCGCGACACACAGAAAGAACTGTTTGATCCGTGGCCTAACACCTGAGTTAAGCCGCGCCGCGCAGTGGCGAAAGCTTTGCGCTAGCGTAGCGCAAGCGCAAAGGTGAAGCTACGAAGCGGCGTCGGCTTGAACGAATAGTTAGGCGACGCACGGCAATGGACGAAGTTGGACACGGCGGCCCGCGACGAGAGCCGGGAGCCGATTGTCACTGGATGCAACCCGCGCAAGTGAGCGGCCCGTGCTCGAGTGTCCGAAGAAGCGCTTTTACCAGCGATGCTTCAGGTACGAGCAATGTCCAATGTCTCCGAAGCCGAGACCGGAAACCATCAGGTGCCAAAAGATGCCTGGAGATGCGCGAGCGATCAGGTTGCCGCGACACACAGAAAGAACTGTTTGATCCGTGGCCTAACACCTGAGTTAAGCCGCGCCGCGCAGTGGCGAAAGCTTTGCGCTAGCGTAGCGCAAGCGCAAAGGTGAAGCTACGAAGCGGTGTCGGCTTGAACGAATAGTTAGGCGACGCACGGCAATGGACGAAGTTGGACACGGCGGCCCGCGACGAGAGCCGGGAGCCGATTGTCACTGGATGCAATCCCGCGCAAGTGAGCGGCCCGTGCTCGAGTGTCCGAAGAAGCGCTTTTGCCAGGCGATGCTTCAGGTACGAGCAATGTCCAATGTGTCCGAAGCCGAGACCGGAAACCATCAGCGTGCCAAAAGATGCCTGGAGATGCGCGAGCGATCAGGTTGCGAGATCACACAGAAAGAACTGTTTGATCCGTGGCCTAACACCTGAGTTAAGCCGCGCCGCGCAGTGGCGAAAGCTTTGCGCTAGCGTAGCGCAAGCGCAAAGGTGAAGCTACGAAGCGGCGTCGGCTTGAACGAATAGTTAGGCGACGCACGGCAATGGACGAAGTTGGACACGGCGGCCCGCGACGAGAGCCGGGAGCCGATTGTCACTGGATGCAACCCGCGCAAGTGAGCGGCCCGTGCTCGAGTGTCCGAAGAAGCGCTTTTACCAGCGATGCTTCAGGTACGAGCAATGTCCAATGTGTCCGAAGCCGAGACCGGAAACCATCAGGTGCCAAAGATGCCTGGAGATGCGCGAGCGATCAGGTTGCCGCGACACACAGAAAGAACTGTTTGATCCGTGGCCTAACACCTGAGTTAAGCCGCGCCGCGCAGTGGCGAAAGCTTTGCGCTAGCGTAGCGCAAGCGCAAAGGTGAAGCTACGAAGCGGCGTCGGCTTGAACGAATAGTTAGGCGACGCACGGCAATGGACGAAGTTGGACACGGCGGCCCGCGACGAGAGCCGGGAGCCGATTGTCACTGGATGCAAACCCGCGCAAGTGAGCGGCCCGTGCTCGAGTGTCCGAAGAAGCGCTTTTACCAGCGATGCTTCAGGTACGAGCAATGTCCAATGTCTCCGAAGCCGAGACCGGAAACCATCAGCGTGCCAAAAGATGCCTGGAGATGCGCGAGCGATCAGGTTGCCGCGAGCACACAGAAAGAACTGTTTGATCCGTGGCCTAACACCTGAGTTAAGCCGCGCCGCGCAGTGGCGAAAGCTTTGCGCTAGCGTAGCGCAAGCGCAAAGGTGAAGCTACGAAGCGGCGTCGGCTTGAACGAATAGTTAGGCGACGCACGGCAATGGCCGAAGTTGGACACGGCGGCCCGCGACGAGAGCCGGGAGCCGATTGTCACTGGATGCAACCCGCGCAAGTGAGCGGCCCGTGCTCGAGTGTCCGAAGAAGCGCTTTTACCAGCGATGCTTCAGGTACGAGCAATGTCCAATGTGTCCGAAGCCGAGACCGGAAACCATCAGGTGCCAAAGATGCCTGGAGATGCGCGAGCGATCAGGTTGCCGCGACACACAGAAAGAACTGTTTGATCCGTGGCCTAACACCTGAGTTAAGCCGCGCCGCGCAGTGGCGAAAGCTTTGCGCTAGCGTAGCGCAAGCGCAAAGGTGAAGCTACGAAGCGGCGTCGGCTTGAACGAATAGTTAGGCGACGCACGGCAATGGACGAAGTTGGACACGGCGGCCCGCGACGAGAGCCGGGAGCCGATTGTCACTGGATGCAACCCGCGCAAGTGAGCGGCCCGTGCTCGAGTGTCCGAAGAAGCGCTTTTACCAGCGATGCTTCAGGTACGAGCAATGTCCAATGTGTCCGAAGCCTAGACCGGAAACCATCAGGTGCCAAAGATGCCTGGAGATGCGCGAGCGATCAGGTTGCCGCGACACACAGAAAGAACTGTTTGATCCGTGGCCTAACACCTGAGTTAAGCCGGGACGCGCAGCGGCCGGCGGTGTGGTACACGATACCGCAACAAGCGAGGCCGCGAAGCGGTCTCGGCTTGAACGACTTGTTAGGCGCCAGTTGTGCTCGCTGATTTCCAGCTTGGGTGGAGTGCCGCGAGGTCTAGAGATAGTGACCAACGATGTCTGTGGTGGCTTCAACGACAACGCTGAGATAGGTGTTGTCTTGGGGTACTGGGACGTTTAAGTGTTGGAACCGTCCATCCCGCGATTCGTAGATGAACATGACATGCCAATTCCAATCAGGGCAGCTGTGATACATCTCCTCAATCACTGGATCAAGGTAGTCCCAGAGTGGCACATTCTCTTCTGCGGTCTCTGTGACATTTAGCATTGGAGGCGAGAAGGTTGCCTCGTACTCTTCTTTGGTCAGTTCTCGCGGGGAATAGTTCATGGCGCCTAACACCTGAGTTAAGCCGGAGCGCGCAGCGGCAACGGCTGCGTGCAAGCGTAACGTAGGCACGCAGACGATGCCACGAAGCGGTCTCGGCTTGAACGAATAGTTAGGCGGCAGCCCATTCTGCTGTGAGTACACGATGCAGCTTGCGAAAATCTGACCTTGAGCAATGAACCCAGATGTCGTGACGGGAGCCGTCCTGCTTGGCACGAACCAGCGCACTGTAGGTGCCGCCAAACTGCCACCACTTCAGATTTCCCCGCAGTGAGCGTAGCCAGAGGCTTTCACCATTTGCCGAGGCAAAGGCCGCACAAAATGAAGATGCAGTCTTTGCGTGTAGCTCTACCGTCAACTCTTTGCCCAAGAGGTGCTGTCGGATCAGCAGCCGAGGAGGTTCATTCTTGATGCTGAGAATTTCGGTTGTGTCGGGAACGCCCATTTGCCGCCTAACACCTGAGTTAAGCCGCGCCGCGCAGTGGCGAAAGCTTTGCGCTAGCGTAGCGCAAGCGCAAAGGTGAAGCTACGAAGCGGCGTCGGCTTGAACGAATAGTTAGGCGACGCACGGCAATGGACGAAGTTGGACACGGCGGCCCGCGACGAGAGCCGGGAGCCGATTGTCACCGGATGCAAACCCGCGCAAGTGAGCGGCCCGTGCTCGAGTGTCCGAAGAAGCGCTTTTACCAGCGATGCTTCAGGTACGAGCAATGTCCAATGTGTCCGAAGCCTAGACCGGAAACCATCAGGTGCCAAAGATGCCTGGAGATGCGCGAGCGATCAGGTTGCCGCGACACACAGAAAGAACTGTTTGATCCGTGGCCTAACACCTGAGTTAAGCCGCGCCGCGCAGTGGCGAAAGCTTTGCGCTAGCGTAGCGCAAGCGCAAAGGTGAAGCTACGAAGCGGTGTCGGCTTGAACGAATAGTTAGCCACCACCCTGTGACACAGTGACTTTCAGACCCATCTCGCCAGTCGCAACAGTCATTGGGGTATCAAGGTTGCCGTTGAGTGTACTTGCAATTTCACCTTGAGAAGTCGATGCGTGAGCCGTGACGTCAACGGTGCCGTCGTCCTTAGAATCCACTTGAACTGAAATGCGATAGCCCTTGTCACCGGTAGTTGCGACTGTTGCCGTAACGCCGGCTTTTACCACCAGAGCAGGGCTTCCGACTGTCTTACCGTTCTCCGTAATCTCAGTCGAGACCTTGTAAGTGTTTCCGGCAAGCGCACTGCCAATCCCGAAGATCCCGAGAACGACAAACATGACCAAACTGCTTTTTTGGATTCGCATGAAATTCTCCATGGCGGCTAACACCTGAGTTAAGCCGCGCCGCGCAGTGGCGAAAGCTTTGCGCTAGCGTAGCGCAAGCGCAAAGGTGAAGCTACGAAGCGGCGTCGGCTTGAACGAATAGTTAGGCGACGCACGGCAATGGACGAAGTTGGACACGGCGGCCCGCGACGAGAGCCGGGAGCCGATTGTCACTGGATGCAAACCCGCGCAAGTGAGCGGCCCGTGCTCGAGTGTCCGAAGAAGCGCTTTTACCAGCGATGCTTCAGGTACGAGCAATGTCCAATGTGTCCGAAGCCTAGACCGGAAACCATCAGGTGCCAAAGATGCCTGGAGATGCGCGAGCGATCAGGTTGCCGCGACACACAGAAAGAACTGTTTGATCCGTGGCCTAACACCTGAGTTAAGCCGCGCCGCGCAGTGGCGAAAGCTTTGCGCTAGCGTAGCGCAAGCGCAAAGGTGAAGCTACGAAGCGGCGTCGGCTTGAACGAATAGTTAGGCGACGCACGGCAATGGACGAAGTTGGACACGGCGGCCCGCGACGAGAGCCGGGAGCCGATTGTCACTGGATGCAACCCGCGCAAGTGAGCGGCCCGTGCTCGAGTGTCCGAAGAAGCGCTTTTACCAGCGATGCTTCAGGTACGAGCAATGTCCAATGTGTCCGAAGCCGAGACCGGAAACCATCAGGTGCCAAAGATGCCTGGAGATGCGCGAGCGATCAGGTTGCCGCGACACACAGAAAGAACTGTTTGATCCGTGGCCTAACACCTGAGTTAAGCCGCGCCGCGCAGTGGCGAAAGCTTTGCGCTAGCGTAGCGCAGGCGCAAAGCTGAAGCTACGAAGCGGTGTCGGCTTGAACGAATAGTTAGGCAAAGCAGGGTGATGAGCGGAGCGGTGGCGATCAACAGCGGCGTAAGCCGGGAGCCGATTGTCACCAGATGCAATCCGGCGCTAGTGAGCGGCGGGTGCTTGAGTGTCCGAAGCGGCGCTCAGGCAGGCGCTGCTATCAGGTACGAGCAATGTCCAATGTCTCCGAAGCCGAGACCGGAAACCATCAGCGGCCAAAAGATGCCTGGAGAAGCGAGAGCGATCAGGTTGCGAGATCACACAAAAAGAACTGTTTGATCCGAGGCCTAACACCTGAGTTAAGCCGCGCCGCGCAGTGGCGAAAGCTTTGCGCTAGCGTAGCGCAAGCGCAAAGGTGAAGCTACGAAGCGGCGTCGGCTTGAACGAATAGTTAGGCGACGCACGGCAATGGCCGAAGTTGGACACGGCGGCCCGCGACGAGAGCCGGGAGCCGATTGTCACTGGATGCAACCCGCGCAAGTGAGCGGCCCGTGCTCGAGTGTCCGAAGAAGCGCTTTTACCAGCGATGCTTCAGGTACGAGCAATGTCCAATGTGTCCGAAGCCTAGACCGGAAACCATCAGGTGCCAAAGATGCCTGGAGATGCGCGAGCGATCAGGTTGCCGCGACACACAGAAAGAACTGTTTGATCCGTGGCCTAACACCTGAGTTAAGCCGCGCCGCGCAGTGGCGAAAGCTTTGCGCTAGCGTAGCGCAAGCGCAAAGGTGAAGCTACGAAGCGGCGTCGGCTTGAACGAATAGTTAGGCGACGCACGGCAATGGACGAAGTTGGACACGGCGGCCCGCGACGAGAGCCGGGAGCCGATTGTCACTGGATGCAAACCCGCGCAAGTGAGCGGCCCGTGCTCGAGTGTCCGAAGAAGCGCTTTTACCAGCGATGCTTCAGGTACGAGCAATGTCCAATGTCTCCGAAGCCGAGACCGGAAACCATCAGCGGCCAAAAGATGCCTGGAGATGCGCGAGCGATCAGGTTGCCGAGACACACAGAAAGAACTGTTTGATCCGTGGCCTAACACCTGAGTTAAGCCGCGCCGCGCAGTGGCGAAAGCTTTGCGCTAGCGTAGCGCAAGCGCAAAGGTGAAGCTACGAAGCGGCGTCGGCTTGAACGAATAGTTAGGCGACGCACGGCAATGGCCGAAGTTGGACACGGCGGCCCGCGACGAGAGCCGGGAGCCGATTGTCACTGGATGCAAACCCGCGCAAGTGAGCGGCCCGTGCTCGAGTGTCCGAAGAAGCGCTTTTACCAGCGATGCTTCAGGTACGAGCAATGTCCAATGTGTCCGAAGCCGAGACCGGAAACCATCAGGTGCCAAAGATGCCTGGAGATGCGCGAGCGATCAGGTTGCCGCGACACACAGAAAGAACTGTTTGATCCGTGGCCTAACACCTGAGTTAAGCCGCGCCGCGCAGTGGCGAAAGCTTTGCGCTAGCGTAGCGCAAGCGCAAAGGTGAAGCTACGAAGCGGCGTCGGCTTGAACGAATAGTTAGGCGATGCACGGCAATGGACGAAGTTGGACACGGCGGCCCGCGACGAGAGCCGGGAGCCGATTGTCACGTGATGCAATCCCGCGCAAGTGAGCGGCCCGTGCTCGAGTGTCCGAAGAAGCGCTTTTACCAGCGATGCTTCAGGTACGAGCAATGTCCAATGTCTCCGAAGCCGAGACCGGAAACCATCAGCGGCCAAAAGATGCCTGGAGAAGCGCGAGCGATCAGGTTGCGACAACACACAGAAAGAACTGTTTGATCCGTGGCCTAACACCTGAGTTAAGCCGGGACGCGCAGCGGCTCGGCGGAGTGGTACACGATACCGCGCAAGCCGAGCCGCGAAGCGGTCTCGGCTTGAACGAATAGTTAGCCGCCGGCCCCGGTTCTTCCCTGAGCAACTCTTGCAGGAAGGACAAACAAAAATTCAGCGAGGGCTCTAGTAAAATCAATTACCCGATCTGCATCTTCGGTCGTAGGAATCAAGAAATTTTGGTCCGCGTGACGTTGTCCATTTGCCTCGAGACGTACGTCATGTGCCCACGCAGCCATGTCGTTTGTAATTAGGTGGTCAGCCGCAGCCTTGTCTATGCGACTGTAGAGGCTGCCAGAGTCATACTCTTTTGCTTTTAACATGGAATCAATCGAGCTTGCGGCAAGCATTACGGCGCCGGCTGGTGCATGGCGAGAGTTCATTGCCTGCAAGAGGTACTCCCGTGCAATTTCAGGAATGGAGGGCTCTACCGATGAAGTAGGCGGGAACACTTCCGTGACTGGTTGATCAAGTGCTCTTGCAGAAGCAAGGATGGCTCCGCCACATCTGCGACAAGCATATACACACCAATGACGAGGGTTCGACTGGTCAATTGCCTTGGTCTTAAAGCTGTGCACCATGGGTACGGTTGGACTATCGACGCCGCAGTGAGGGCAGCGAGATAGCTTTAGCTCTGCAATCAGATTCATTTGATCCTCATACGGCGGCTAACACCTGAGTTAAGCCGGGACGCGTAGCGGCTCGGCGGAGTGGTACACGTCACCGCGCGAGCCGAGCCGCGAAGCGGTCTCGGCTTGAACGAATAGTTAGCTGCGCCTAGAGCGATCCTAAAAGATCGGCTACCGATGCGTCGAGCACTAGCCAAGACGTACGGCAAGTTGCTGTATCGAAGTCAGCGCGAATTACGACTGCCTGCCACGGATGAACAACATTCCGTGATTCGCGGAGTGCGTGGCCAAATTTGCCACGATCTGTCTTGACCCAACCAACTTCCGTTGCGACGTCAATGAGGACGCTGAGTGTCCAGTCCGGTATGGCAATACCTTTCCCGTTCCTGTCTTTTGGCGCCCGCGATGATTGGTATGCAATGGCTGCAGATTGTTGTGCCCGAGCGAGTAAGAGTCCTTCTAGAATGCTGCCCATCAAGATTACAGCCGAGGTGAACGCCTCAACATGTATGCACTTCTGGGCCTCTCTCCACCGGCGGTTGAGTTCTTCCGTTAGGCCAGGCATAGAAGAAGTCAACGGTGAAAAATTGGGTGGTGGGTGAATAAGTTTCTTGGGCTTTTCGAACGCACCTGTGTCGGTGAATTTGATTGCACTTTTGACGTAGTTGGCGAGAGTCTCCAAGCGCACGCGACGACTATTGGCTTCAAAGTCTACGTCGGTGGACATTGAATCGAGCAATGACTTGGGCAAGTCATCTATGCCCTCAAGAACCATGCGTACTTCCCGAACTTTTGCATCTACTTCCCGCAGGCCAGAGAAATGCTCGGTTTTGGCGGAGCCACTGTTGTCAGCGATCTCTGAGAGAACACCCCTGAGTAGTTGCAATGCTTTGCTTTTGTCCATGATCGCAAGTATGCCTCATGCGCAGCTAACACCTGAGTTAAGCCGCGCCGCGCAGTGGCGAAAGCTTTGCGCTAGCGTAGCGGAAGCGCAAAGGTGAAGCTACGAAGCGGTGTCGGCTTGAACGAATTGTTAGGCAAAGCAGGACGATCGGCGAAGCGACGGCGCTCACACAAGGCGCAAGCCGGGAGCCGATTGTGACGTGATGCAATCCGGCGTCAGTGAGCGGCGGGTGCTTGAGTGTCCGAAGCGGCGCTCAGGCAGGCGCTGTATCAAGTACGAGCAATGTCCAATGTCTCCGAAGCCGAGACCGGAAACCATCAGCGGCCAAAAGATGCCTGGAGATGCGTGGGCGATCAGGTTGTGACGACACACAGAAAGAACTGTTTGATCCGTGGCCTAACACCTGAGTTAAGTCGGGCCGCTGCGCGGCTTGACGGCATGGTACACGTCACCGTGCAAGTCGAGCCGCGAAGCGGTCTCGGCTTGAACGACTTGTTAGGCGGCACCGCCGGGAGACTCCTCTCCGTAGCGCGCGACCAAAGATTTTCTGGCTGCTGCAAGTTGCTCCGCATAGTCTGATGCGAATGGCGCGACGAGCTGCTTCTCAAGGCGAGCGAGCACCAAATCTAGTGCGTGAGCTTCTGCTGGATCTGTGACTGACGCGAGTTTTCCCGAATAAAGCAGCTCGAAGAGCACCAAAGCCTCGTCATCTTGAAGTTCAACCTGAGTGGCCATGCTGTTCCTTTGCCGCCTAACACCTGAGTTAAGCCGGGACGCGCAGCGGCCGAGCGGTGTGTTACACGATAACGCATGAGCGAGGCCGCGAAGCGGTCTCGGCTTGAACGAATAGTTAGGCCCGCGCCCGTGCTTTTACTTGCTCACCAGCGTCCATGTCCCAATCAGGATGAAGCCAAGCCCGGCCACAATCTTGAGGTTCTGTGGAGAGATGAAGCGCTCTAACTGGGATCCAAGCAGGACGCCAATGCCAGCGGCAAGCACCAATGCTGATGAAGAAGCTGCAAAGACAAGCCACTTGCTTGTTTCTTGCTTAGAGGAGAAGAGCATTGTGGCAAGTTGGGTCTTGTCACCAATTTCAGCCAAGAACACAGTGATGAAGATTGTTGCGAAGGCTTTCAGTAGCACGTTGGATCCCTAAAAATTAATATTTGAATACTGCAAAGAATTTGGACCGCGAGGCCTAACACCTGAGTTAAGCCGCGCCGCGCAGTGGCGAAAGCTTTGCGCTAGCGTAGCGCAAGCGCAAAGGTGAAGCTACGAAGCGGCGTCGGCTTGAACGAATAGTTAGGCGACGCACGGCAATGGACGAAGTTGGACACGGCGGCCCGCGACGAGAGCCGGGAGCCGATTGTCACTGGATGCAACCCGCGCAAGTGAGCGGCCCGTGCTCGAGTGTCCGAAGAAGCGCTCAGGCCAGGCGCTGCTTCAGGCACGAGCAATGTCCAATGTGTCCGAAGCCGAGATCGGAAACCATCAGGTGCCAAAGATGCCTGGAGATGCGCGAGCGATCAGGTTGCCGCGACACACAGAAAGAACTGTTTGATCCGTGGCCTAACACCTGAGTTAAGCCGGGACGCGTAGCGGCTCGGCGGTGTGGTACACGATACCGCGCGAGCCGAGCCGCGAAGCGGTCTCGGCTTGAACGAATTGTTAGGTGCTGCTCTCGCGGAAAGGGATCCGAAACATAAGGCTCTTGGCAAACGACGTTTGGATGACCGGGCGGGCAACTTCTTGATCGCCACAAAGGATTGCAATCTTTCTACCGACATTCACCGAAGTATGGTTGAACATGCGAGCGTTTCCATCTGAAGTGAACGTGATCTGTGCAGAAAGACTGTAGTCATCACCTTGCAAGAAGTCCGGATCGAATTTCTCAACCTGCTCCGGCCCAACGATCCGGTTCTGTGAGAGTGTCCCGTTAGGCAGGACCTCTAATACCGATATTTGGCAAGAGTTCTCCAAGTTCTCTATCAATGCACTTCTCTGGTCAGCCTGAGGATCAGACTTACCGCATGCTGAAAGAGCTAGTGAGAATGCCAGTGGGATTGCGAGAAATTTCATTGCAGCACCTAACACCTGAGTTAAGCCGGGACGCGTAGCGGCTCGGCGGAGTGGTACACGTCACCGCGCAAGCCGAGCCGCGAAGCGGTCTCGGCTTGAACGAATAGTTAGGTTGCATTGGCCATGACAGCAAAAGTACCTGCCAATAGAAGTATTACGAAGAAGGCGATGATTGTTGCTAGAACACTTACCACCAGCCCCTTGAGCAAGCTGGTGTCGAGCGCAAACGCATAAATGGCGCTGCCTCCGACAATTGTCACTCCGATAGCGAAGATCGGATTTGAGGAAAACGCCTGCAATAGAGCCGAAAGACAAGCCTGTAAAAAGACCGCGAGTAGCGCAGATCCAAAGCCTGTTCTCCCGGCGCCAACCATGCGCGCCGCAAGCATGACGGGAAGAAGGAGTGCAGCCACTAACGCGAAAAGCATAAAAATGAATTGCATCAGTCTTCCTCTTGCAACCTAACACCTGAGTTAAGCCGCGCCGCGCAGTGGCGAAAGCTTTGCGCTAGCGTAGCGCAGGCGCAAAGCTGAAGCTACGAAGCGGTGTCGGCTTGAACGACTTGTTAGGGCTCACCTCCACCCCTCTTGAAGTGCTGCCAAAGCCAAGACACGAGATCGTGAATCAGTCCGCCGAAAAGCAAGACTATCAGGACTATTGAGACAACATTGCCGACGCCGGAACTCTTGTTGAGTGGCACAAGAACACTAATCCCAGCCAAGACTGCGAAGAGTGACACCGCGATAAGTCCGACCCGGGTCGATGGCAGTAGTCCCGCCCACATAGACAAGCGACCAGTCCTTCTGACTAGGCCCACAAAATCCTTCTGCGTCCAAATGAGCATGCCCACCCCGAGGCTGAGCATGAAGAGGCCAAACCAGAGGTCTTTCATGTGAGCCCTAACACCTGAGTTAAGCCGGGACGCGCAGCGGCCGAGCGGTGTGCTACACGATAGCGCAACAAGCGAGGCCGCGAAGCGGTCTCGGCTTGAACGAATAGTTAGGCGGCCCGAACCAGCTCTTGGATGCCGTGGGCAGTTCCAACAACGTTGGGTCTCCCGAGCGACGCCAGCAAGTCCGGTGGCATGTGACTGGCGGTAAGCAAGTCCAAGACCAACGGGCCCGAGCAGCCAGGGAAGTACAAGACGGTGTGGCCAAATCCGAGGAGGCCAAGCAGGCATTGCCACAGATCTAGGTCATCACAAGGGTTGCCGATGCTCAGGCTCTGGATGAGATCAGTTGTGTCATTGAGGAAGGATGGAAACAGTGAGCATGACTCGCTGGATCCGAAGGTCAGGGTCCAGTAGTCGGGCTCAACCTCTGATAGATGGGCACCGAATACCTTACGAATGAACTCAAGCGGTATGCCTACCGGCGCACCATCTTTGAATGACTGAACGTAGAGATCGAAACTCATCTCATAGCTGCCTAACACCTGAGTTAAGCCGCGCCGCGCAGTGGCGAAAGCTTTGCGCTAGCGTAGCGCAAGCGCAAAGGTGAAGCCACGAAGCGGCGTCGGCTTGAACGAATAGTTAGGCGATCCCGAGGAGTAGGCGAAGGGAGTCCGCTGACGTGCGGCGATATCCGGGAGCCGATTGTCACGTGATGAAAGCCGCGCCAGTGAGCGGCCAGTGCTCAAGTGTCCGAAGCGACGCTCTGCCGACAGTGCTTCAGATCAAATTGATCTAAAGATGTGTCCGAAGGGCAGCCCGGGAACCTTCAGGTGCGAAACATTGCTTGGAGAAGCGAGGACGATCAGATCGCGAGAGCACACAGAAAGAATTGCTCGAACCGCCGCCTAACACCTGAGTTAAGCCGCGCCGCGCAGTGGCGAAAGCTTTGCGCTAGCGTAGCGCAAGCGCAAAGGTGAAGCTACGAAGCGGCGTCGGCTTGAACGAATAGTTAGGCGACGCACGGCAATGGACGAAGTTGGACACGGCGGCCCGCGACGAGAGCCGGGAGCCGATTGTCACGGATGCAATCCCGCGCAAGTGAGCGGCCCGTGCTCGAGTGTCCGAAGAAGCGCTTTTACCAGCGATGCTTCAGGCACGAGCAATGTCCAATGTGTCCGAAGCCGAGACCGGAAACCATCAGCGGCCAAAAGATGCCTGGAGATGCGCGAGCGATCAGGTTGCCGCGACACACAGAAAGAACTGTTTGATCCGTGGCCTAACACCTGAGTTAAGCCGCGCCGCGCAGTGGCGAAAGCTTTGCGCTAGCGTAGCGCAAGCGCAAAGGTGAAGCTACGAAGCGGCGTCGGCTTGAACGAATAGTTAGGCGACGCACGGCAATGGACGAAGTTTGACACGGCGGCCCGCGACGAGAGCCGGGAGCCGATTGTCACTGGATGCAAACCCGCGCAAGTGAGCGGCCCGTGCTCGAGTGTCCGAAGAAGCGCTTTTACCAGCGATGCTTCAGGTACGAGCAATGTTCAATGTCTCCGAAGCCGAGACCGGAAACCATCAGCGGCCAAAAGATGCCTGGAGAAGCGCGAGCGATCAGGTTGCCGAGACACACAGAAAGAACTGTTTGATCCGAGGCCTAACACCTGAGTTAAGCCGCGCCGCGCAGTGGCGAAAGCTTTGCGCTAGCGTAGCGCAAGCGCAAAGGTGAAGCTACGAAGCGGCGTCGGCTTGAACGAATAGTTAGGCGACGCACGGCAATGGACGAAGTTGGACACGGCGGCCCGCGACGAGAGCCGGGAGCCGATTGTCACTGGATGCAACCCGCGCAAGTGAGCGGCCCGTGCTCGAGTGTCCGAAGAAGCGCTTTTCCCAGCGATGCTTCAGGTACGAGCAATGTCCAATGTGTCCGAAGCCGAGACCGGAAACCATCAGGTGCCAAAGATGCCTGGAGATGCGCGAGCGATCAGGTTGCGAGAGCACACAGAAAGAACTGTTTGATCCGTGGCCTAACACCTGAGTTAAGCCGGACCGCTGCGCGGAACGGCGGAGTGGTACACGTCACCATGCAGCCGAGCCGCGAAGCGGTCTCGGCTTGAACGAATTGTTAGCCATCACTGCTCGGCCCAGGTAAGAAATATTTCTAGCGCCTTAGGCAGGCTATTGATATCTGTCCACGCTTTGAAAGTGTTTGCAAATACTTCGCAGGACAGCCAGCCTGTGGGAGAACCTTCTGAGCCATGGTTGAAGTGCGTGAAAGCCTTATCCTCTACGTCCGTACCAATCAGATCGATTTTAACCGCCCAGCCAATGGCAGGGTAGGTCCTGATGTCGATGCCACGAAGATCCTCCCACTCTCCGTCGCACTGGTCGGAGTACCACGCCACTAGTCTTTCAAATCTACGACTCAGTTCGGGGGACGATCCCAAGAGCGCTTGGTCTAGTGGAGTAGATGAATCATCTTTGTGAGTCGCTGCAGCAAAGCTCTCTGCGGCAGCCATCAAATGCTGACGTGAACTTGGGTAGCTTTCAGCGAGAAATAGAAGAACCTCTTGGGGATTAACTAGGCCTTCGGAACCAATTATCGCCAAGTGGCGGGGATTGACGCAGCCTTTGTTGCCGCAGAGGTGATAGAAAATATTTGGAAGATTGACGTTATAGGTCGAATCCCGATAGAGAAACCAAGCAGCCACATGTGCAGATTTCACTCCGAGATCGCCAAGACCAAAAGTGCCTGCACCTCTTGAGGTTGCGCCTAGCCATTCCCAGCAGTTCCGAGTGCTACCCTTTCGTACGTGCTTTTCGAACAACGACTGTCGGTGCACTATTTCGCTTTTTGTGTTCACGATCGCAAGACACTCCGTTGTGATGGCTAACACCTGAGTTAAGCCGGACCGCGCAGCGGATCGGCGGGGTGGTAAACGATACCGCGCAAGCCGAGCCGCGAAGCGGTCTCGGCTTGAACGAATAGTTAGGCCGCTAAGACCTGAATGAAATGCATCCGGATGCAACAAGCAAACACACAACCAAAGTGACAGCGTGTAGTGCCAAGAGGGCGGTAGGTACCCATATCTCTCTTGACGTAAATGACCTATAGATCTTTGGGTCCTCGCCACGACCCAGTGCTTCCCACTCCGCAGCATAGATAGCTGATTTTAAGTGGCGTTCAATGGTGTTGATAACCCTGAACTTGCCTCTATTCAATTGCCCGAATGATGTAATCAGGCTCCGCCAAGCTCCGCAAAGTATCAAACCTGCCACAGCTAGAACCGCCACACCCCACGCACCCATCTGTTCGTTCTGGGCGCTTTGAACGATCAAGCCACTCGCTGTCAGTAGTGCACCATTGATTGTCAGGAAGAAGGTGTTAACAGCCTGCCGCCGCTGCACAAGACTTTCAGAGCTACCCACCATGATTTTATATAGATCGAGAACTTCCTTAGACTGCGCTTCGTTCTTTGGCAGTCCAGACGGGAATAAGACTTCCATGAATTCAAGGTGCGCCGGCAGCCCATGTCTTGTATCCAAAGCAGCGGCCCTTATTGCATCAGCGAACACCGCATCCTCGTTCTTGATTTGATCAGGCAAGCGATCATAGGGGATGAGAGAGTCGTGTGCAGGGTCACGTGTACTCATCCAAGCCGACCAGGCGTCATGTACATCACTGCAAGTGACGTCAGTTCCTTTGGTTCGTGCAAGTACCGCGTAACTCATTAAAAGATCATCAGTGTCCTCGCTGGGCATGCGTCCTTCTGGGATTCTTGCGCGAATAGCTGAAGCAAGGTCATCTAAGTACATAGACTAGGTCCAAGTGGCGAGCCATTGAATTATCTGAGCGAAGTCCCAGCGGATTACATTTTCAGCTGGTAATCCGGTTGGGATTAGATGTGTCTTGTCTCTGTTGATCTGAATTCCGAAGAGGTAGTTTCCCTGTCGAATCGTCTCAGCAATCTCCCATACGACCGCGTCTGACTGCCACGTGGTAGGCCCAATAAGCACAATTGTTCCGCGAGTCAGACCAATCCGACGCTTACATTCTGTCTTCCACTTTGAGTCGAACGGGTCCTGCACTGAGTAGTCGTAGAAGGCGATATCGTTTCGCTTGTCTCTCGCCTGCTGGACGAAGAAATCTCTCGCCCAGCGGTCCTCCATCTGGAAGCTAATGAATGCGCGTGGTGCTGCCATTGATTTCCCCTTTCAGTCTTGCTGATGTCTGATTCTAGCGGCCTAACACCTGAGTTAAGCCGCGCCGCGCAGTGGAGAGGCTTTGCGCTAGCGTAGCGCAAGCGCAAAGCCGAAGCCACGAAGCGGTGTCGGCTTGAACGAATAGTTAGGCCTAAGGCCCGGGAACCTCACTTGCTGATGAGTGTCCAAGTTCCAATCAGGATGAAGCCGAGACCAGCTACCACCTTGAGGTTCTGTGGCGAAATGAAGCGGTCTAGCTGAGAGCCGACCAACACGCCAATACCTGCAGCGAGGACGAGTGCCGAGGAAGATGCAGCAAAAACCATCCACTTGCTCGTTTCAGGTTTTGAAGAGAAGAGCATTGTGGCAAGTTGAGTTTTATCGCCGATCTCCGCCAGAAAGACGGTGATGAACACAATGGAAAAGGCTTTCAACAGCATTGAAATCTCTCAAAGAAATGTGTGGACGCCGCATAGTTTGCACCGCAAGGCCTAACGCCTGAGTTGAGGCGGACCGCCCGACTGAACACAAACCCCAGCGAGGCCGCGAAGCGGTCTCGCCTCAAACGAATTGTTAGGCCGCTGGCCTACGGAGAGCGAAATGCGGAAGGAACAGTTAACCGAACTGGAAAGCCACTTGCAGAAGGCCGCAAGCGCGCTGCGTGCTGCGTGGATTCTTTGCAAGCACAACGGGATGGAGCCGACCGCAAAGGAGCTGGCTGACACGGTGCTGGATGTTGAGACGGCCAGGGATCGCGTTACTGACATCCTGCGGCCTAACACCTGAGTTAAGCCGCGCCGCGCAGTGGCGAAAGCTTTGCGCTAGCGTAGCGCAAGCGCAAAGGTGAAGCTACGAAGCGGCGTCGGCTTGAACGAATAGTTAGGCGACGCACGGCAATGGACGAAGTTGGACACGGCGGCCCGCGACGAGAGCCGGGAGCCGATTGTCACGTGATGCAAGCCCGCGCAAGTGAGCGGCCCGTGCTCGAGTGTCCGAAGCAAGCGCTTCTACCAGCGATGCTTCAGGTACGAGCAATGTCCAATGTGTCCGAAGCCGAGCCCGGAAACCATCAGCGTGCCGAAAGATGCCTGGAGATGCGCGAGCAATCAGGTTGCGAGATCACACAGAAAGAACTGCTCGATCCGCGGCCTAACACCTGAGTTAAGCCGCGCCGCGCAGTGGCGAAAGCTTTGCGCTAGCGTAGCGCAAGCGCAAAGGTGAAGCCACGAAGCGGCGTCGGCTTGAACGAATAGTTAGGCGACGCACGGCAATGGACGAAGTTGGACACGGCGGCCCGCGACGAGAGCCGGGAGCCGATTGTCACCGTGATGCAAGCCCGCGCAAGTGAGCGGCCCGTGCTCGAGTGTCCGAAGCAAGCGCTTTTGCCAGACGATGCTTCAGGTACGAGCAATGTCCGAAATGTGTCCGAAGCCCGAGACCGGAAACCATCAGGTGCCGAAAGATGCCTGGAGATGCGCGAGCGATCAGGTTGCCGCGATCACACAAAAAGAACTGTTTGATCCGCGGCCTAACACCTGAGTTAAGCCGCGCCGCGCAGTGGCGAAAGCTTTGCGCTAGCGTAGCGCAAGCGCAAAGGTGAAGCCACGAAGCGGCGTCGGCTTGAACGAATAGTTAGGCGACCCCGGGTGATGACCGAAGAGTCGTTGTAGCGACTGCGACGTGAGTCGGGAGCCGATTGTCACCTGATGGAAGCCAGCGCCAGTGAGCGGCCAGTGCTCAAGTGTCCGAAGCGATGCTCTGCCGACGATGCTTCAGATGAGATTGGCCTGAAAATGTGTCCGAAGCCCCAGCCCGGAAACCATCAGCCGCCGGAAGATGCCTGGAGATGCGAGCGCTATCAGATAGCGAGATCACACAAAGAAAATTGCTCGAACCGCCGCCTAACACCTGAGTTAAGCCGCGCCGCGCAGTGGCGAAAGCTTTGCGCTAGCGTAGCGCAAGCGCAAAGGTGAAGCCACGAAGCGGCGTCGGCTTGAACGAATAGTTAGGCGACCCCGGGCAATGACCGAAGTTGGACACGGCGGCACTGCGACGTAGAGCCGGGAGCCGATTGTCACCTGATGCAAGCCAGCGCCAGTGAGCGGCCAGTGCTCAAGTGTCCGAAGCGATGCTCTGCCAGACGATGCTTCAGGTATGAGATTGGCCTGAAAATGTGTCCGAAGCCCCAGCCCGGAAACCATCAGCCGCCGGAAGATGCCTGGAGATGCGAGCGCTATCAGATTGCGAGATCACACAAAAAAAATTGCTCGATCCGCCGCCTAACACCTGAGTTAAGCCGCGCCGCGCAGTGGCGAAAGCTTTGCGCTAGCGTAGCGCAAGCGCAAAGGTGAAGCCACGAAGCGGCGTCGGCTTGAACGAATAGTTAGGCGACGCACGGCAATGGACGAAGTTGGACACGGCGGCCCGCGACGAGAGCCGGGAGCCGATTGTCACTGGATGCAAGCCCGCGCAAGTGAGCGGCCCGTGCTCGAGTGTCCGAAGAAGCGCTTTTCCCAGCGATGCTTCAGGTACGAGCAATGTCCAATGTGTCCGAAGCCTAGACCGGAAACCATCAGGTGCCAAAAGATGCCTGGAGATGCGCGAGCGATCAGGTTGCCGCGACACACAGAAAGAACTGTTTGATCCGTGGCCTAACACCTGAGTTAAGCCGCGCCGCGCAGTGGCGAAAGCTTTGCGCTAGCGTAGCGCAAGCGCAAAGGTGAAGCCACGAAGCGGCGTCGGCTTGAACGAATAGTTAGGCGACGCCCGGCAATGGACGAAGTTGGACACGGCGGCCCGCGACGAGAGCCGGGAGCCGATTGTCACTGGATGCAACCCGCGCAAGTGAGCGGCCCGTGCTCGAGTGTCCGAAGAAGCGCTTTTACCAGCGATGCTTCAGGTACGAGCAATGTCCAATGTGTCCGAAGCCTAGACCGGAAACCATCAGGTGCCAAAGATGCCTGGAGATGCGCGAGCGATCAGGTTGCCGCGACACACAGAAAGAACTGTTTGATCCGTGGCCTAACACCTGAGTTAAGCCGCGCCGCGCAGTGGCGAAAGCTTTGCGCTAGCGTAGCGCAAGCGCAAAGGTGAAGCTACGAAGCGGCGTCGGCTTGAACGAATAGTTAGGCGACGCACGGCAATGGACGAAGTTGGACACGGCGGCCCGCGACGAGAGCCGGGAGCCGATTGTCACTGGATGCAAGCCCGCGCAAGTGAGCGGCCCGTGCTCGAGTGTCCGAAGAAGCGCTTTTACCAGCGATGCTTCAGGTACGAGCAATGTCCAATGTGTCCGAAGCCGAGACCGGAAACCATCAGGTGCCAAAGATGCCTGGAGATGCGCGAGCGATCAGGTTGCCGCGAGCACACAGAAAGAACTGTTTGATCCGTGGCCTAACACCTGAGTTAAGCCGCGCCGCGCAGCGGCGACAGCTTTGCGCTAGCGTAGCGCAAGCGCAAAGCTGAAGCCGCGAAGCGGTCGTCGGCTTGAACGAATTGTTAGGCGACGCACGGGCAATGAGCCGGAAGTCTGGTCACGAGCGGCCCGCGACGATGAGCCGGGAGCCGATTGTCACCAGATGCAAGCCCGACGCAAGTTGCAGCGGACCCGTGCTCGAAGTGTCCGAAGCAGCGACTTCTGAGCCAGCGATGCTTCAGGCTACGAGCAATGTCCAATGTGCTCCGAAGCACGTGATCGGAAGACCATCAGCGTGCCAAAGATGCCTGGAGATGCGCAGAGCGATCAGGTTGCGAGATCACAGCAGAAATGAACTGTTTGATCCGTAGCGCCTAACACCTGAGTTAAGCCGCGCCGCGCAGTGGCGAAAGCTTTGCGCTAGCGTAGCGCAAGCGCAAAGGTGAAGCTACGAAGCGGCGTCGGCTTGAACGAATAGTTAGGCGACGCACGGCAATGGACGAAGTTGGACACGGCGGCCCGCGACGAGAGCCGGGAGCCGATTGTCACTGGATGCAAACCCGCGCAAGTGAGCGGCCCGTGCTCGAGTGTCCGAAGAAGCGCTTTTACCAGCGATGCTTCAGGTACGAGCAATGTCCAATGTGTCCGAAGCCGAGACCGGAAACCATCAGGTGCCAAAGATGCCTGGAGATGCGCGAGCGATCAGGTTGCCGCGACACACAGAAAGAACTGTTTGATCCGTGGCCTAACACCTGAGTTAAGCCGGGCCGCGCAGCGGCCGGCGGTGTGCTACACGATAGCGCAGCAAGCGAGGCCGCGAAGCGGTCTCGGCTTGAACGAATTGTTAGATGGGCGTTGGGTAGAGCTGCGTAATGTTTGCTGCGAATGCTGGATGAGCAACACCTGGCCACCACTCGGCGCGACTTGGAATTTCTAGCTTGGATGGCAAAACGTCCAGTAGATCATCCCAGCCATTGGCTTCCTCGGGAACGGACACAGAACCACCGCTTGAGATCTGAAACGTGAGCCAGATAGTGTCCCAGGTGAAATTGTCAGTCTTCTGAGCCATAACTCGTTCAACTTGACTCCAAAGCACGGGCTCGGTCGTCTCGCTCAAAGCTAGAAATGATCGATAGCTTTTGTGCTTTAGGCTGAAGCCATCCGGCGACAATTCAATCTGCCACTCGTCCGCGGGGAGATCGCGAAATCCCCGGCGTCCGGCCTCCATGCGATAGCGAATGAAATCGCGGAAGCTCTTCATTGTTGAGCCCATCTAACACCTGAGTTAAGCCGGACCGCTGCGCGAACGGCTGTCACGCGCACAAGCCGAGCCGCGAAGCGGTCTCGGCTTGAACGAATTGTTAGCTGCACCGCGTTAAGCGTGACGCTCAGTCGTTCAACGCAGATGCTGCTCTACTCTCGGTGCTTTGGCATTCGTGGATGCATGTTGATGCATGCGGCGTCGCAGCTTTCTCGCAGCACATAACGGTTGAAACATGCTGAGGAGTCAACGACGTTCTCCGTCAATTTTCGAGCAGGCACGAGCATGGCGCATCTCAGGCGAAGCTGGATATTGCTAGGAAAGTCCATCTGCGCCATGGTGTTTGTTCAGCGAGAAGTGCTGGTGACAGATCGTATAGCATCCGATGTGATGCTTCCCTCGAAGCAGAAACAGCTTCTATGTCCCTGCGTTCTTCAGGTTGAGTCGGCAGCGGCGAATGTTTGAGCGTTGACCGTGAGTCGATTATCTGTGCCATTGATTTTGTGAGATGGCGCAAGCGCGTGTCAGGATGATCGCAATCGACAGCCTTGCGTGAGCGTCGTAGTGATGCTCTCGAATATGGCCTAACACCTGAGTTAAGCCGCGCCGCGCAGTGGCGAACAGCTTTGCGCTAGCGTAGCGCAAGCGCAAAGGTGAAGCCGCGAAGCGGCGTCGGCTTGAACGAATAGTTAGGCGGCACTGCATGGACGAATTGACCGAAGCGATGATCGCGACGAGAGCCGGGAGCCGATTGTCACTGATGCAGCCGCGCCAGTGAGCGGCCAGTGCTCAAGCGTCCGACGAGCGCTTTGCCGGCGATGCTTCAGATACGAGCAACGTCCAATGTGCGAGCGCAGCCGAGACCATCAGGCCAGAAGACGCCTGGAGACGCAATGCTTGCTGATCGCGATGATCTTGTTGACGCGCACATTGCTTCGATCCGCGGCCTAACACCTAATAGCTTTTAAAAAGCGGGATAAGGACCGGATAGTCATCTCCCGGGCCACCGAAACAACAGACAAATCCTACCCCAGATCAACGCACTTGGCTGATGTCGATCAGCATCTGTTCGCTAGCAGGATGGATGCGGAATCAGTCAAGGACGTATGTGTATGCCTTATGGCATCGATAACGACGAATTTGCCGGGGATCCGGAGGGCCTGCAGGTAGACGTAGCCAAGGAGTCAGCGTCCCAGCCTGTTCGACGAAGTTCGCCGTGTTTTGCGGGTACATCACTACAGTATCCGCACCGAGAACGCGTATGTAGGCTGGATTCGCCGCTTCATCGAGCTGAACGGGTGTCGTCATCCTCGAAGCTGGGTGCACGCGAGCTCGAGACGTTCCTGTCGCGCTTGGCGGTGGATGGCAAAGGTGGCGGCCAGTACCCAGAACCAGGCGTTGGCGGCGATCCTGTTCCTGTATCGGGATGTGCTGCGGCAGCGCTTGGACTGGATGGAGGATGTGGTGCGGGCCAAGAAGCCGCGGCGGTTGCCGACGGTGCTGGCGCGAAGCGAGATGCAGGGGTTGCTGGCGCAGATGGACGGGCGGCCGCGAATGCTGGCCTGCGTGCTGTACGGCACCGGCCTGCGGCTGCTGGAGTGCTTGCGCCTGCGGGTCAAGGACGTGGATTTCGCCCGCAACGAGATCACGGTGCGCAATGGCAAGGGCGGGAAGGATCGGCGGACGTTGTTGCCGCGTTCGCTGGTGGAACCTTTCCAGCAGGAAATCGAGCGTGCGCGGTTTCTGCACGCGCAGGATCTGGCGGCAGGGTTCGGCGTGGTCTACTTGCCGTACGCACTGGATCGAAAATACCGCAGTGCCAATCGCGACTTCGCCTGGCAGTACGTGTTCCCGGCGCTCAATCGCTCGGTGGATCCGCGTGACGATGTGGAGCGCCGCCATCATGTGAGCGAAGGCGTCGTGTCGCGGGCGTTGAAGCAGGCGCGCGAGCGTGCGGGCATCACCAAGCCGGTGACGGCGCACACGCTGCGGCATTCATTCGCGACGCACCTGCTGGAATCCGGTTACGACATCCGCACGATCCAGGAGTTGCTTGGCCACAAGGACCTGGCGACCACCCAGATCTACACGCATGTGCTCAATCGCGGCGCCAGTGGGGTGCTCAGTCCGCTGGACCAGCCTTGACGCCGGTCATGGTGTGGCGTCGATCGACAGCGTGGCCTTGGGGCCGATGCCGCGTTCCAGGGAGACAAGGGTCAGCGTGCGTTGGCCGATGCGAACGCTGGTGGTGCCGCCCTGGCGTGCTGGTATGCAGGCGCAGGTCCTGGGCATTGCCGTGTCGCCGGCTTCCAGCGCAGTGCGATCTCGGCGTCGCCGGCCCAGACGCATTGCACGTCGAGGGGGCAGCGCGAGTCGTTGACCAGGCTGGTGTAGCTGAGGCGGCTGCCGTCGCTGAGTTGGGTGCCTTGGCCGAGGCCGAGCGTGACGCGGCTGTCGTCGATGGTTGGCTGGCTTGCAGTCTCGGCGTTTCCAGCGTTGCCCGCGCTGCCCGCATTCGAGTCGCTCGGGTTGGTGGTGGCGCAGGCGGTGGGTAGCGACAGGAGGATTGCGAGAACAAGGGGCAGGCGGGTCATGGTTGGATCCTTGCGGTTGATGCGTGCAGGGTGCCGGGGCGGGTGTTAAGGCGATGCCGATGCCTGGCGGTCGCGGCGCGATGCCAGCCGATCTGCCAGCCGGGTGGTTTCCGGCAGGCGATAGGTGGTGACGTAGCGCATCACCAGTTCCGGTGCGGAGGCGATCGCGACGCGGTGGCCGGGCGAGATGATCAGCGGCAGGCAGCCGGGCTTGCTGCGCAGGATCCAGCCGATCTGCTCGCTGCCGTCGCGCAGCGGGGTGAAGGCGCCGCGCATGTCGTGCAGGTTGGTGCGGCTCTCGCCGACCAGGATCTTCTTGGCGACGCCGATGCTGGGCAGGTCGGTCACCACGCCGAAATGCGCGGCGATGCCGAGCCGGCGCGGATGGGCGATGCCGTGGCCATCGATGAAGGCGAGATCCGGTGCATGCGGCAGTTGCTCCAGCGCGGCGAGCAGGGCCGGCAGTTCGCGGAAGCTGAGCAGGCCGGGGATGTAGGGCATGCGCGTGGGCAGTCGGGCGACTGCGCTGGCAATTACCTCAAGGCTGTCCGCGTCCAGCAGGACCGCAGCGGCGCGGGTGATCGCGCCATCCTCTTCGAAACCGACATCGAAGCCGGCCACGGTACGCAGCGGTTTCGCGAACTGGTCGCGCAACACCGCTTTCGCCGCGAGTTCGGACTGCAGCGCATGCAGGGTGGTGGTATTGCCGTCCCACTCGGGGAATTGGCCGGTGGAAGCTGTCATGCGCGCGACGTCATGGCGTGGGGCTCAAGGTCATGATCAACCCGCGTGCGGCGTTGAAACGTGATCCGGCATCCGGCAAGTCAAGCGTGATGCGCAGCTTGTCGGGTCCATCCATCTTGTAGTGCTTCGGTTGGCCCTGGATCAGCCGGATCACCGACATCGGGTCGACGTTGGGTTTCTCGACGAACTGGATGCGTCCGTTCTTTTCGCCGAGGTCGAGCTTGCGGATGCCCAGTGCGGTGGCGTCGAGTTTCAGTTCGGCGATGGCGAACAGGTGCTTGGCCGGATCGGGCAACAGGCCGAAGCGGTCGATCATCTCGACTTGCAGTTCGCGCAATGCGTCGCGGTCGCGTGCGGCGCTGATGCGCTTGTACAGGGTGAGCCGCGTGTGCGGGTCGGGCAGGTAGTCGTCCGGGATCAGCGCGGGCACGTGCAGTTCGACCTCGGCGCCGTGGCGGTCCACATCGTCCACGTCGGGCAGCTTGCCGGCCTTGATCGAGGCCACGGCGCGTTCCAGCAGTTCGGTGTACAGGCTGAAGCCGACTTCGGCCATCTGCCCGCTCTGGTCTTCGCCCAGCAGTTCGCCGGCGCCGCGGATTTCGAGGTCATGCGTCGCCAGGGTGAAGCCGGCGCCGAGTTCGTCCATCGAGGCGATGGCTTCCAGGCGCTTCTTCGCATCGCCGGTGATGCTGCGCTGGTCGGGGATCGTCAGGTAGGCGTAGGCGCGATGATGCGAGCGTCCGACGCGACCGCGCAGCTGGTGCAGCTGGGCCAGGCCGAACTTGTCGGCGCGGTTGATGATGATCGTGTTGGCGTTCGGGATGTCGATGCCGGATTCGATGATGGTCGTGCACAGCAGGACGTTGAAGCGCTGCTTGTGGAAGTCGAGCATGACCCGTTCCAGTTCGCGCTCCGGCATCTGTCCGTGGGCAATGCCGATGCGCGCCTCGGGTGCGAGCGCCTGCAACTGCTCGCGCATGCGGCCGATGCTCTCGACGTCGTTGTGCAGGAAGTACACCTGGCCGCCGCGGCCGAGTTCGCGCTGGAAGGCTTCGCGCAATTGCGCGTCGTCCCAGGCGCTGATGAAGGTTTGCACCGCGAGGCGATTGGCCGGCGGAGTGGCAATGATCGACAGGTCGCGCAGACCGGCCATCGCCATGTTGAGGGTGCGCGGAATCGGCGTGGCGGTCAGCGTGAGCAGATGGACATTCGCGCGCAGGGCTTTCAGGGCTTCCTTCTGGCGCACGCCGAAGCGCTGTTCTTCATCGACGATCACCAGGCCGAGGTCCTTGAAGCGCACGTCCTTCTGCAGCAGCCGGTGGGTGCCGACGATGACATCCACGGTGCCCTCGGCCACGCGTACCAGTTCGGCTTCGATCTCTTTCTTCGACTTGAAGCGCGACAGCACTTCGACCCTGAGCGGCCAGTCGGCGAAGCGGTCGCTGAGGGTCTTGTAGTGCTGTTCGGCCAGCAAGGTCGTCGGTACCAGCACGGCGACCTGCTTGCCGGCGCTGGCGGCGACGAAGGCGGCGCGCACCGCGACTTCGGTCTTGCCGAAGCCGACGTCGCCGCAGACCACGCGGTCCATGGGTTGGCTGGAGGCCAGGTCGCGGATCACCGCTTCGATCGCGGCGTGCTGGTCGGGGGTTTCCTCGAACGGGAAGGTCGCCGCGAAGGGTTCGTACATGGCGCGGTCGACGTCGATCGCCAGGCCCTGGCGCGCGTGGCGCTTGGCCTGGATTTCCAGCAGTTCGGCGGCGACGTCGCGGACCTTGTCGGCTGCCTTCTTGCGCGCCTTGGTCCATTGCTCGCCGCCCAGGTTGTGCAGCGGCGCGGTCTCGGGGCTGGCGCCGGAATAGCGGTTGATCCGGTCCAGTTGCGCGACCGGCACGTACAGGCGGTCGCCCTTGGCGTATTCGATGTCGAGGTATTCGCCCGCCATGCCGCCGGCATCCAGGGTGATCAGCCCGCGATAGCGGCCGACACCATGGTCTTCGTGCACGATCGGTGCGCCCAGCGAGAGTTCGCCGAGGTCGCGGATGATCGCGTCGGGTTCGCGGCCCGCGCGCTTGCGCCGGCGTGGCTGCGATGCGCGCTCGGGGAACAGCTGGCGTTCGGTGAGGATGCACAGTGCGGGGGCATCGAGCGCATAGCCGTCTTCGAGCGGGGCGACGGCGATCGTGAATTTCCCTTCCTCCGCGAGTGCGGGCGATGGATCCGCGAACGCCGGGAAATCCGCCACCACCAGCGGCGCCAGTCCGGTGGCCTGCAAGACTTCCAGCAGGGCTTCGCGGCGACCGGCGGAGTCGGTGGCGATCAGCACGCGCCCCGGGTAGGTGGCAAGGAAGGACTTCAGCGCCGCGGCGGGCGTCGCGTCGCGCACGCTCAGTGGCAGGTCGGGCGCCGCTTGCAGTGGCAGCGGCTTGGCGTCGGCATGGCGCGGATGCTGCGAATCGCAGACCTCGATGCGTTCGCCGCGGTTCAGGATCTCGCGCAGGGCATCCGGCGCCAGCCACAGTTCGGCGGGGGGCAGCAGCGGGCGTTCGACATCGTGGCGCAGCTGTTCGTAACGCGCGCCGACCTGCGTCCATGCGTGGTCGGCGGCGGCGTGCACGCCATCTCCGAGCACGGGCAGCGTGCTGCCGGGCAGGTAGTCGAACAGGGTCGCGGTTTCGGCATGGAACAGCGGCAGGTAGTACTCCACCCCGGCCGGCGCCGAGCCGGCCTTGAGGTCCTGCACCAGCGCACTGCGGCGGGTGTCGATGTCGAAGCGGCTGCGCAGCGCCTCCAGCGCACGCGCGACCGGGGCCTCGTCCAGCGGCACTTCGCGGCCGGGCAGCAGCTCGATGCGTTCGAACTTCTCCAGCGAGCGTTGCGTCTCGGGGTCGAAGCCGCGGATCGATTCGATCTCGTCGTCCAGCAGTTCGATCCGGAACGGCTCCGGCGCGCCCATCGGGAACACGTCCAGCAAGCCGCCGCGCACGGCGAAATCGCCGGGGTCGAACACCTGTGGCGCATGCCGGTAACCGGCCGATTCCAGCCGGCGTTTTTCCGCGTCGAGGTCAAGCCGTTGGCCAAGCTTGAGGTCGAAGCGGTTGCCCAGAACATGGCTGCGCGGCGCCAGCCGTTGCATGAGCGTCGCCACCGGGACGATGACAATCCCGCGGCTCAGGCCAGGCAAGCGCGCGAGGGTGGCCAGGCGTTGGCTGACGATGTCCGGATGCGGGCTGAAACGGTCGTAAGGCAGCGTCTCCCAGTCAGGCAGGTGCAGCACCGGGATGGCCTGGTGCCCGCCAAGCAGGGTGTGCAGATCCGCGTCCAGCTGCTGCGCGGTGTGGTTGTCGCGGGCGACCACCAGCAGTGGCCCGGTGTGCTGGTAGGCAGCTGCCGCCAGCGCATGCGCAAGTGCTGTGGCCGACGCCGGTGCGCGCCACCACGCGCGCGACTGGCCCGCCTGGGGCATCGGCAACGGCAGGGAAAACGGGGACGCGCTGATCCGGGGGGTGCTGGGGGGCATGCAATGGATGTCCGCGCCGGACGCAGTGCGCCAGCGCTTGGTGATCGGGTTGTGTGGCGAACGGGCCAGCCGTGGATTCTATCGCGGGGCGCCGAATGGCCCCTTGCACGGCCTTTTTGCAAGCCACTGCAGCGAGTGCAGTGTCGCGACGCGGCCAGCGATCAAACGCGAGGCTGCGGCGCGGGCGGGCGCAGGCGCGGCTTGGGCTTGGGCAGATCCAGCACCACCCGCACCAGACCGGGCGAGTTGCCCGGTTCGCGATGGAAATTCAGGGAAGCCGCCAGCGCCTGCATCGGCAGGTTGCTCTCCAGCACCTCGCCGTACACGCGCTCGAGCTTGCGGCCCTTGGCCCAGCGCACCAGGCGCCGCATCAGGTGCCGGCCCAGGCCCATGCCATTGATGTAGTGGCTGACCAGGATCGCGAACTCGCCGGCGTGGCCGTCGTCATCGACCGCGATGCGGGCCACCGCGCCGATCATTGCCTCGCCGGGAGGCAGGGGTTCGGCCACCACCAGCGCGAATTCGCGCCGGCTGTTGGGCCGCGTGAGTTCCTGCGCCTGTTCCACGCTGAGTTCTTTCATCGGGAACAGGAAGCGCTGGCGGACCTCGCCCGGTTGCAGCAGGGTGAAGCCGGCGCGCAGGGGGACCGCATCCTCGGGCCGGATCGGGCGCACAAGCACCTCGCGGCCATTGGCCAGGCGGATGGTTTCGTGCCAGGGGGGCATGCGGTTGCGGGCTGCCATGCTCCACATCATGGCTGCATTCCCGTTAAAAAAATGAATGGGGGGTGGCTAGGGTGCCGCGGCCCCGCTGCTCGCGGGTGTTCGGCGCAGCCGTTGAATGCCGGTCACCACCGCAAGTGCCAGGGCGCCGGCGATGATGCCGAACCCGGCATTGAACAGGTTTTGCCAGAGCCAGCCCAGCGGGCCGTGGGTCTGTTCCGTGATCCAGTGGTGCAGTGCGCCGAAGCCGTGCACCAGGATGCCGCCGCCGACCAGGAACATCGCCGCGGTGCCGGCCACCGAGAGGAACTTCATGAACTTGGGTGCGAACACCAGCAGCCCGCGTCCGAGCCGGATGGCCATGGCACTGCGGCCGGTGTGGATCAGCCGCAGGCCGAGGTCGTCCAGCTTGACGATGCTGCCGACCAGGCCATAGACGCCGATGGTGATGATCAGTGCGATTCCCGACAGCACCCCGAGCTGGGTGGTGAAACCGGCGCCGGCGACAACGCCGAGCGAGATCACGATGATTTCCGCCGAGAGGATGAAATCGGTGCGGATGGCGCCCTTGATCTTGTTTTTTTCGAACGCGACCATGTCGACCTGCTCATCGGCCACCGCCTTGATCAGTGCGTCATGTTGCTGCTGCACGTCCTCCGGTTTGTGCAGGAAGCGATGGGCCAGCTTTTCGACGCCCTCGTAGCAGAGATAGGTGCCACCGACCATCAGCAGCGGGGTGATCGCCCAGGGCGCGAAGGCGCTGATCGCCAGCGCCGTGGGTACCAGGATGGCCTTGTTGACCAGCGAGCCCTTGGCCACCGCCCACACCACCGGCAATTCACGCTTGGCCTGGATGTCGCTGACCTGTTCGGCATTGAGTGCCAGGTCGTCGCCGAGCACGCCGGCGGTCTTCTTGGCAGCGACCTTGCTCAACACGGCGATATCGTCGAGCAGGGTGGCGATGTCGTCGAACAGGGCGAAGAAACTGGAGGGCATGGTGGTCCGGCAATAAGGGGTTGCGGGATTTTCGCACGAGCCCCGATGAAGGCGTCTTGACCCGGAAGTGGCGAGGGAAATGGGGTCAGAGTGGATTTCCTGCCGACCAAACTCGGTCATTCATGAATCCTCGTCAGGAAACTTCACTCTGACCCCATTTCCCCTGCGGCCTGAGCCCGCCGGTCACGCCGGCTTCTTCAACCACTCGCAACGCGAGGAGGCACCCGCTTCGCCCAGCGCCGCCTGCAGCGCTGTCAGCGCCGGTGCAATCTCCACATCGAACTGCCAGGGCGCGTTGAGCAGCAGCAGGCCGCTGCCGTTCATGCGCAGTGGCGAGTCGTCCGGGCGCACCAGCAGTTCGATGAGCAGCGCGGACCTGGCATCGCAGCGCCGCCGCCGCGCGCTGGAACCTGGCCAGCGCGCGGCGCTGCTTGATCGGGTACCACAGCGCGAACATGCCCTGCGGCCAGCGCGTGAGGCCCTCGCGGATTGCCGACAGGGCGATCGCGAATTCATCCAGCTGGGCTTCGAACGGCGGGTCGATCAGCACCAGCCCGCGCGCGAACTTCACGCCATCGACGCGCGGGGGCAACAGGGCCTTGATTCCCGCGTAGCCATCGCGCTGGTGCACGGCCACGCGCGGATCGGCGTGGAAATTGTCCTTGAGCGCGGCGGCTTCATCCGGCAGCAGCTCGCAGGCGGCGATGCGGTCGTTGTCGCGCAGCGCGTGGGCGAGCAGCCATGGCGAGCCGGGGTAGGCATGCGCGCCATGTTGCTGGCGACAGGCGCGCACGGCGGTGAGGTAGCGCTGGATCGCGGGCACGCGCGGCGCTTCGGCCAGCAGCCGGGCGATGCCGTCCGCCGACTCGTTGGTGCGTTGCGCCGAATTGCCGTCGAGGTCGTACAGCCCGCGCCCGGCATGGGTGTCCAGCGCAAAGCAGGGGGATGGCTTGGCGGTCAGGGCATCGCACAGGGCAGCAATACGACGTGCTTGAGGACATCGGCATGGTTGCCGGCATGGAAGGCGTGGCGGTAATTCATCGCGCGAGTTTACGATGCGCGGATGCCGACAACGATCCTGATAGCCGAAGACGAGGCCGCGATCGCCGACACCGTGGTGTACGCGTTGCGCGCCGAAGGCTACGCCGCCGAACACGTGCTGCTGGGCGGCCAGGTGCTGCCGCGGCTGCGCCGTGGCGGCATCGACCTGGTGATCCTGGACGTGGGCCTGCCGGACTGCAGCGGCTTCGATGTGTGCCGCCAGCTGCGCGCCGAAAGTGAAGTGCCGGTGCTGTTCCTGACCGCACGTGATGGCGAGCTGGACCGGGTGCTGGGGCTGGAACTGGGCGGCGACGACTACATGGCCAAGCCATTTTCACCGCGGGAACTGGTCGCCCGGGTGCGTGCGCGGCTGCGCCGGCACGTGGCGGGTGAGCATGCCGGCTGGAAGCGGCGCGGTGATTTCGAACTCGATGCCGCCGGCCACCGCGCGCGTTTCCACGGCGTGCAACTGGAGCTGACCCGCTACGAATTCGGCCTGCTGGAGGCGTTGCTGGCGCGGCCGGGGGCGGTGCTGGACCGTGCGAAGGCTGATGGACCGCGTCTGGGGCGACGCGCTGGAAAGTGGCGAGCGCACCGTCGATACCCACGTCAAGACGCTGCGCGCCAAGCTGCGCGTCATCGCGCCAGATGCCGATCCGATCCGGACCGTGCGCGGGCTGGGCTACGCGCTGCACGCGGGCGACTGAGCGATGCGGCGCGGAGAGAAATGGGGAGAGAAATGGGGTCAGAGTGAATTTTGCGCCGGCATGAATTGGTTGCCCGGCGCCACTGTGTCGCAAAACTTCACTCTGACCCCATTTCTCCCAGCGACAGTACCCGCATGAACATCGGCCTGCGCGTCCTGCTGGGGTACTTCCTGATCGTCGCGCTGGCGGCGCTGCTGGTGGGGCGGGTGTTCGTCGAACAGGTCAAGCCGGGCGTGCGCCAGGCGATGGAAGACACCCTGATCGACAGCGCCAACATGCTGGCGGAACTGGCCAGCGATGACATGCAGGCCGGCCGTATCGCCGATGGCCGCTTCGCGGTGCGGGTGCGCGCGCTGCAGCAGCGGAAGATCGAGGCCAACGTGGCCGGGTTCGCCAAGCGCGGGAGCAATTTCGAGGTCACCGTCACCGATGCGCGCGGGATCGTGGTGTTCGACTCGCTGGGCCGCGACCTCGGCCGCGACAATTCGCGCTGGAACGATGTCCATCGCACCCTGCGCGGGGAATATGGCGCGCGTTCGACCCGCAGCGACCCGGACGACGATGCAAGCACGGTGATGCACGTGGCGGCGCCAATCTACGGCCCTGCCGGGGCTGGCGCGGGCGCTGGCGCCGACGCACGCCGCGCCATCATCGGCGTGCTCAGCGTGGCCAAGCCGAACCAGGCGATGGCGCCGTTCATCGCGCGCAGCCAGGCGGTGGTGCTGCGCTGGGGGCTGGTGCTGATGGGGACGGCCTTGCTGGTCGGGCTGCTCGCCGCGTGGTGGTTGTCGCGCCAGTTGGGCGCGTTGCGCCGCTATGCCGATGCGGTGGCAGCCGGCGAGCGCGCCAGCCTGCCGGACACCGCGGGCGAATTCGGCGACCTCGGGCGCGCGCTGCAGCAGATGCGGGTCAAGCTTGAAGGCAAGCAATACGTCGAGCATTACGTGCATGCCCTGACCCACGAGTTGAAGAGCCCGTTGGCGGCGATCCGCGGCGCCAGTGAGTTGCTGGAACAGCCATTGCCCGATGCCGACCGCGCGCGCTTCGTCGCCAGTATCGCGGCCCAGGGCGAGCGCATGGCGCAGATGGTCGACAAGCTGCTGGCGCTGGCGTCGGTCGAACACCGGCAGCGCATCGAGCAACCACAGCGACTCGACGTGGCCGGGCTGCTGCACGATGCAGCGGACGCGGTGCGCCAGCGCGCGGAGGCCGGCGGCATCGCGTTGCGACATCAACACGGAGGCGAATGCGTCGGTGTCCGGCGACGGCTTCCTGCTGCGGCAGGCGCTGGTGAACCTGCTCGACAATGCGCTGGATTTCGCGCCGGCGGGCTCTTGCGTCGAAGTGCATGCAGCGCCGCATGCGGAGGGCATCTGCATCGAAGTACGCGATCGCGGGCCCGGCGTGCCGGAGTTCGCGCGCGCACGCGTGTTCGAACGGTTCTATTCATTGCCGCGGCCGGATGGCGGCAGTCGCAGCAGCGGGCTTGGCCTGCCGTTCGTGGCCCAGGTCGCGCCGTTGCACGGTGGCCGCGCCGAACTGCTGGAACGCGAAGGCGGTGGCAGCGTGGCCCGTCTGGTGCGTGGCAACAGGCTGACTTCACCACCGCTTCACCGTCGCCACCGCGTGCGTGCACATCCGCGCGCCAGCATCGACGCCAAGCCGGCATCGGTTGCCGGAGGGAGTGGTGCAATGGGCAGTGTGCGTCTGGGCGTGAAGATCGCGGTGGTGCTGGTGTTGGTGCTGGCGATCCTGGTGCCGCTGTCAATGATCCGCGGCACCATTGCCGAACGCCAGCGTTACCGCGCGCAGGCGGTGGAGGCAGTCACGCGGAGTTTCGCCGGTGCGCAGGGCATCGCCGGTCCGGTGCTGGTGGTGCCGTATCGCGAGCAGGTCGAGGTCGAGGAGCGCGATGCGCAGGGCGTGCTGCACAAGCAGCAGCGCGTGGTCGAGCGGCAATGGCAGTTCTTCCCGAAGACCATGCGCATGACCGGCAAGGTGCTGCCGTCGGTGCGCGAGCGCGGCCTGCACAAGGTGCGCGTGTACGAGTTGCAGGCGGGGATCGATGCCGGCTTCGACGTGCGCCTGCCGGAGGCCGATCCGGCGCATCCACGCAGCATCGGCACGCCCTGGCTGGATGTCGGCATCAAGGACGTGCGCGGGCTGGTCGGCACGCCGGTGCTGAAGGTCGGCACCAGCGCGGTCGCGATTGCCCAGGGCCAGCTGGGCCGTTCCGGTGGCGGCGTGCACGCGATGTTGCCGGCGGCGATCGTCGCTGGCGGCCGCATCGCCTTCCCGGCGCAGGCTGGATTTCGCGGTGCGCGGCACCGAGGCATTGGCGATCGCGCCATTGGCCGACAGCAACCGCATCGTGCTGGACTCGCCCTGGCCGCATCCGCAGTTCAACGGCGACTTCCTGCCGCGTTCGCACCGGATCGACGGCGACGGCTTCCATGCCGAGTGGGAGGTCTCGTCGCTGGCCAGCAATGCGCAGGACGCAGTACCGCAAGGGCGGCAGCCTGTCGCCGGGCGGTCATGCCGAGATCGGATCGGCGCCGCCTGCCGGCGAGGCCGTCAGCACTTCAAGCGGCATCGATGCGGTGGGACTGTCGCTGGTCGAACCGGTGAACCTGTATTCCAAGGTCGACCGCGCCAGCAAGTACGGCCTGCTGTTCGTGCTGCTGACCTTCGTCGGCTTCTTCATGTTCGAAACCATCCGCCAATTGCCCATCCATCCGATCCAGTACGCGCTGGTCGGCCTGGCGCTGGCGATCTTCTTCCTGCTGCTGCTGAGCCTGTCCGAGCACATCGATTTCGGCTGGGCTTACCTGGTCGCGAGCCTTGGCTGCATCGGCCTGATCGGCGTGTACGTGGGCAACGTGCTGCGCAGCGGCATGCGCGGGCTGGGGTTCGCGGCGATGCTGGCCCTGCTGTATGCCGCGCTGTACGGCCTGCTGGTGTCGGAGGACAACGCGCTGGTGCTGGGCAGTGGCCTGCTGTTCGCGATCCTGGCGGCGCTGATGCTGGCCACGCGCAAGGTCGACTGGTACCAGGTCGCAGCGCGAAGCGGCAAGCCGGCATCGCCAATGCCATGAGCCGGTGTCGGCAAGGTGTGGGGAACGTGCGCTGCATCACGCCTTGGCGCACTGCGCAGGGCGGGCCATGACTGATGGCCTACGGCGGCGGCGAGACGCGCCGCCTAGACTTCAGGGTTTGACGCCTGCCTGGGGAATGCGATGAAACGAGTGTTGCTGGTTGCCGCGCTGCTGACGGCTGGAGTGGCGGGTGTGCAAGGTGTCTCTGCACAAGAGAAGGTCAACCTGGACATGACCGGGCGGATTCGCGCGGAAGCCTTCAACCGCTCGCAGGTGATGACGACACTGAATCACCTCACCGACGTAATCGGCCCGCGCCTGACCAATTCGCCGTCGATGGCGGAAGCCAATCGCTGGACAGGCTCCAAGTTCAACGAATGGGGCCTGTCCAACGTGCACGACGAAGCCGTGGAAGACATCGGCCGTGGCTGGTCGTTCACCGATGCCAGCGTGGAAATGATCAGCCCGCGTTCGATGCCGCTGCACGCGCTGCCGAAGGCATGGGCGCCGGGCACCACCGGGCCGGTGCAGGGTGAGGCGGTGTACGCCAAGATCGAGAAGCCGGCCGACCTGGAGAAGTGGAAGGGCAAGCTCAAGGGCAAGGTGCTGTTCACCGATGAATTGCGTGCCTACAAGCCGAACGAGAAGTCCGATTTCAGCCGCCACGACCACGACAGCCTCGAGGAGCTGCTGTCCTATCCGCTGCCGTCCGAGCGCCGTGATGGCGAGGCGATGCTGGCGAAGTACCTGGAGCGCATGAAGTTCGGTCCGGAGCTCAACCAGTTCCTGATCGACGAAGGCGTTGTCGCGACGGTGTCGATCAGCAGCTGGAACGACGGCATCGTGCGGGTCATGGGCGGTGGTTCGCGCAAGGCCGGTGAATCGGTCGGCGTGCCGGCGCTGGTGATGATGGCCGAGCACTACAACACCGTGATGCGCGCGCTGGACCGCAAGCAGCCGGTGCAACTGCGCATCAACGTCGACGCGAAGTTCCTGCATGACGACAACCAGCCTGGCTACAACACGATCGCCGAGATCCCCGGCAGCGGCCCGCAGAAGAACGAAGTGGTGATGCTGGGCGCGCACATGGATTCCTGGCACACCGGCTCGGGCGCCAACGACAACGGCGCCGGCGTGGCGGTGATGATGGAAGCGGTGCGCATCCTGAAGGCGGTGGGCGCCAAGCCGAACCGCACCATCCGGGTCGCGCTGTGGACCGGCGAGGAGCAGGGCCTGATCGGTTCGCAGGCCTATGTGGCCAAGCATTTCGCGCGCTACCCGGAGCCCACCGATCCGGCGCAGAAGGCGCTGCCTGCCGCGTTCCGCACCGACAAGGGCACGCTGCAGCGCACTGCGGACTACGGCAGGATCTCGGCGTACTACAACCTCGACAACGGCAGCGGCAAGATCCGCGGCATCTATGCCCAGGAAAACCTGGCCGCCGCGCCGATCTTCGAGGAATGGCTGAAGCCGTGGCATGACGTCGGCGCCACCGTCGTCACCCAGCGCAACACCGGCAGTACCGACCACATCAGCTTCGACCGCGTCGGCATCCCGGGCTTCCAGTTCGTGCAGGACCAGCTGGACTACTTCAGCCACGTCCACCACACCCACCTGGACGTGCAGGACCACGCTTCGGCCGATGACCTGAAGCAGTCGGCGGCGATCGTGGCCTCGTTCGTCTACAACACCGCGATGCGCCCGGCCGCGTTGCCGCGCAAGCCGATGGTTGACTGATCCTCGAAGGAATCTCGATCACGGACGGGCCGGCATTTGCCGGCCCGTTTTGTTTCAGCCAAACAACGACACCCCTGGCACCAGCCACAACGAGAACGCCGCCAACCCGCTGCCGATCACGGTCGCAGCCAGCACATCACTGGGGTAGTGCAATCCCAGCACCACCCGCGAAACCGCCACGCTCGCGGTGAATGGCACCAGCAGCAGCGCCAGCAACGGGTAGTGCGCCATCGCCACCAGGCTGAAGGCAACCGCGTGCAGGGTGTGGCCGGACGGAAAGCTGAACTCGTCCAGTGGCGCCACCCACGCGTGGATGCGACGGTCACTGGCGAACGGTCGCGGGCGCCGCGTCCAGCGCTTGAGCAGTTTGTACAAGCTCAATGCCACCAACCCGGTCAGCGCCAGGTGCAACGACGCTTGCACGCCAGCGATGCCATCCAGCAGTACCAGTACCCCCATCAATGCGTACCAGAACACGCCATCGCCAAGTCGGCTGACCGTGGCGAAATAGCGCAGCCAACCTTGGCGTGCGCAGACCAGGTTGGCTCGCAGGCACCATGACGATTCCGCATCGACAAAACGATGCATGCCGGATTCAGGTGGCAGCAGTCGCGACATGTCCATTCCTCGCGTTGGCAAGTCCTTGCAACAGGCGATCGAAGTCCTCGGACACCTGTTCCGGGCGCAGCGCGCGCACTGCGTCGCGGCAGGCGAGGCGCATGGTGGCGCGCACGGCATTTTCGCTGCCGATGAGGACTGCGGCATTGATGAACCCATCGTCATCCCCGTCCTCGATCGCGGCGCCGTGCACGCCGTGGCGCAGGCTTTCGCGCGCGGCGCCGTAGTTGAAGCCCACCGTCGGCACGCCACTGGCGAGCGCTTCGAGGGTGACATTGCCGAAGGTTTCGCTATGGCTGGGAAACAGGAATAGATCGCCGCTGGCGAAGTGGCGGGAAAGCGCCTCGCCACGTTGCACCCCGCAAAACAAGAAGTCCGGATTGTCGCGTTGCAATGCGGCACGCGCGGGCCCGTCGCCGACCCAGACGAAGCGCGCATCGGGGCGCACCTGCTGCAAGGCACGGAACGCACGCACGGCCAGCGCCAGGTTCTTCTCTGCTGCGATGCGGCCGACGTAGATCGCGACCACACCGTCCTCGTCGACGCCCCATTGCGCGCGCAATCCGGGGTCGCGCTTGTCCGGGTCGAACTGGCGGGTGTCGACTGCGCGCGCCAGCCGCACCACGTTGTCGAAGCCCTGGCCGTGCAGGAACGCCTGCAGCTCGCGGGTCGGCACCAGGGTTGCCTGCGCGCTGTTGTGGAAGCGTCGCATCCAGCGCAACGCGGTGCCCTGCAGGAACGAGGCACCGTAGTCGCGCATGTATTCGTCGAAGCGCGTATGGAAGCCGGTCGCGGCGGGAATGCCGAGCTGGCGTGCTGCGCGCAATGCCGACCAGCCCAGCGGGCCTTCGGTGGCGACGTAGATCGCGTCCGGGAACTGGCGGCGCCAATGCGCGCGCAAGGTGCGTCCTGCAGGCAGTCCGAACTTCAGTCCCGGATAACGCGGCAAGCTGGCGCCGCGCACCAGCAGGGTGTTTCTGTCCGCGACTGCATCACCAAGCTGGCGTGGACGCACCACGTCAACGTCGTGACCACGTGCGCGCAGGCCCTGCTCCAGTCCCTGCACGGTCAATGCCACGCCGTTGATCTCTGGCGGGTAGGTCTCGGTGACGATGCTGTAGCGCATGCATGGCTCCGTGTTTGAAGGAGGTTGCATGCGCGCGATGTCGGGATGATGGTGTTGCGGTGACGTCTGGGTGACAGCGGGAGAAACCAGGCAAGGAAGAAAAGGGGACGGAGGCAATCAAGGTAGGCCTTGATTGCCTCCGTCCCCTTTTCGTCGCCGGATTCCGGCTTTCGTCGCAAACGGGCTTGACGCCGAAGGGGTGTTTGTACTGTACTAGTAAACACAGTACAGCTAGTACACCTCACACGGAGCGCCCATGGCACGCACGCAAGCACTGATGATCCAGATCGCCACCGGCGATCCGCGCCCGATCGGCAAGCAGATCGTCGATGCGGTGCGCATGAAGATCGCCACCGGCGCGCTGGGGCAGGGCGATCAGTTGCCCAGCGTGCGCGGGCTGGCGCAGCAGCTGACCATCAACCCCAACACCGTGGCCAAGGCCTACGCGGATCTCACCGCTGAAGGCTGGCTGGAAGCGCGCCAGGGGCTCGGCCTGTTCGTGGCCGCGCAGCGCCAGCGGTTGTCCGACGGCGAGCGCGAACGCCGCCTCGACGAGGCGGTCGGCCGCTTCATCAACGACGTGATCCCGCTGGATTACCCGCCTGGCGAGGTGCAGGCGCGGATCGCCCACGCGTTTGAGCAGCTTGCGCCGCGAAAGATCGCCTGAAGCCGACCTGATCCCGGTTGACGTCAGCCATCCATCGCGAGACAGACCTCGCGATACAGACATGGAACCCATGCCATGAGCACGTCCGATTACATCATCGAAACCCGCGGCCTGAGCAAGCGCTACGGTCGAAAACTCGCACTGGACCACCTGGACCTGGCGATCCCGCGCGGTCGCATCCACGCCATCGTCGGGGCCAATGGCGCCGGCAAGTCGACGTTGTTCCGAGTATTGCTCGGCTTCCTGCCACCAACGTCCGGACAGGCTCGCATCCTGGGTCGAGACAGCCAGCAGCTGACGCCGGACGACCGCAGCCGCATTGGTTTCGTCAACGAAGAGCACACGTTGCCCAACTGGATGCGGATATCGCAGGTCATCGCGATGCAGGAGCACCAGTATGCGCGCTGGAACCAGCAGGCATTCGACGGCGTGATCGGTCACTACCACGTGCTGCCGGAACAGAAAGTCAGCCAGCTCTCGCGCGGCGAACGCGCCGGCTTCAACCTGGCCCTGGCACTGGCGCAGTCGCCTGAATTGCTGGTGCTGGACGAACCGACGCTGGGCCTGGACGTGGTCGCCAAGCGCGCCTTCCTGGAGTCGCTGATGTACAGCAATGCCAGCGAGAACTGCACGGTGATCTATTGCTCGCACCAGATGGAGGAGATCGAGCGGGTCGCCGACAACCTGGTGATCCTGGAACACGGGCGACTGGTGAACATGTCGGCGCCGGAGGATTTCACCGCGCGGGTCAGCCACTGGGTCTCGGATATTCCCTTCAAGGGGCCGGATCCGGGCACCGTGCCGGGCCTGTTGGAGCGCCAGCAGATCGATGGCCTGCAGCACTACTTGGTGCTGGACCAGGACGCGGGCTTTGAACAGTTCCTGCGCGGCAGTGGCGCGCACCACGTGCAGTCGATGCCGGTCAGCCTGGACCGAGCCGTCAATGCCTTCCTGGCCAAGAACCACGCCGCGCCGGCAATTGCCTGAGCCGCGCGCAGACACGAGGACACCAACATGATCGATCTCTTCAAGGCCGAATTCCTGCGCTTCCGCCTGTGGGCGCTGATCGCAGCCGTCATCAATGTCGCGATACTTGGCTTCCTGAGTCGCCTGGTCGACCTGGCCCAGCAACCGCTGCAGGTATACCAGGCCTTCGCATTGGTCTATGCGGTGGTGGGTGCGCTGCTCGGCCTGTACCAGATGGGCAGCTACCGCAAGCCGAACCAGTGGCTCAATCTGCTGCATCGCCCATTGCATCGCCTGCGCATCGCTGGCGCCCTGACTGGCGCCGGTACCGTGGTGCTGCTGCTCGCGGTGGCAGTGCCCATCGTGCTGGTGGCGATCTACCAGGAGTCGATGACGGCGCGCGTGGTCGACCTGCGCCATTGGTTGCTGCCGCTTGCTGCATGGCTGATCGCGCTGTCCGGCTACCTGGCGGGCGCATATGCAATGGTCGGCAACCGCCGCTACGCGTTCACCGCGTTCCTGGTGCCAAACCTGTTCATGTACTCGCAGGCATCAGGGGTGGCGATGCTGGGCGTGCAATGCGTTTTCATCGTGTTCCTGGCCGTGTTGTTGGCGATCGCGTTCAAGCCGGATCCGGCCGCGCCGTCGCGCAATCCTGCCGCGGTACTCGCGGTGGCGTTGCCGGTGCAGGTGGGGGCCTATTTCCTGTTCTGGATGATGGGGTTCGGCGTCGAATTGGGCTGGACGGTGACTGGTGCGCATCCGCTCAACACACCGGTTCCGCCGGCCGGCGGGCGCATCGAAGCCGATCGCGCCGAGGGCAAGGATCTGCTGCTGATGGGCATTGCCGGCAGTCGTGACCCCGATGCCGCGCTATGGCGCGAGCAGATCGCCCTGTCCGACGTCTACACGCGCTATCCGCTGCGCAACCTGCCGGAGCGCAATACGCTGACCAATCCCGCGCCGCTGGCAATGGACGATGGCGAGCACGGCGTGCGCTGGGTGTTCAGCCACGACCGCATGCGTTTCGAAGGTCACGGCATTGTCGACAAGCGAGCGCGTGGCGAACTCGGGCTGGGCCAGTCGCAGGCGGCATTCCCGGAACCGACGATGCAGTTCGCGAGTGGCCAGCTGTTCAACGCCAACGCGTCCTACCAGTACGACGGCGAACAGCAGCGCATCTTCGAGCGCATCCATTTGCCACATGGTGAAGTCATGGCCGCTCCACCCCAGCCGGCCGGCGACAACCTGCTGGCGCTCAGTGACCGCGCTGCCTACTTCTATCCGGGGCGCGAGGCCGCGAACGGCCTGGACCTGTTGCCGCCGTTGCTGCGCGTGCCGATGCCTGGCCCGGTGGGCCACCTGAGCCGGGTCGACCTGGTCGAATTGCTGGATGGCTACCTGGTTTCCTACACCTACACCTGGGGCGTGTGGAGCGGGGAGTTGCAACATCCGTTCCAGCAGGTCGTGCGGGTGGATGACAAGGGCCGTGTCCATGACGTCGCCCGCCGCGCGCTCAGGATCGACTTGCCCACCGCCTACTCCAATCGCAACACCTGGTTGTCGCCGGTGATCCGTGCGCTATGCCTCGGTGTGCAGGACCTGTTTGCAGCACCGAACCCGTTGCGTGCAAAGCCCGAGCCGATGCCGGCGCTGGTGCTGTGGCTGGCGGGTGGGTGCTGCCTGCTCGCGTTGTTCGGGGCGATCTGGTTGAGCGGCAGGCAGGTGCACTTGCCGCGCGGCCGCTGGGCCTGGGTGCTGATGTGTGGCGTGGTCGGGCTTCCTGCATTGGCCAGCCTGTGGTTGCTGTATCCGCGCCGCGAACCCGTGTCGGAAGCCGGGCTGCATGCGCAGCCGGCGGCCGCTTGAGCCGGTGCGGACGGGAGGCTCGACAATGATCATGTCCCGCACGCTGTGCACGCTGCTGGCACTTTGCATGCTGCTGCTTCCGGCACCGCCCACGGCCGCGCAGGCGACTGGTCCGCTGCAAGGCATTGAGCGGATCCAGCGCGAATTGCCGCGCGCACCGCGGCTGTCGCGTGCGTCGTTCCTCGAAGCGCGAACACTGGGCGTGGTACGGCTCTCGCCTGCGGGTGAGCATGTGGCCTACCTGCGTGAACAAAAGGACGCGCGCAGCGTGTGGCTGTTGCCCACGGCCGGCGGCAATGCGCGCACGCTGGTCGCCAGCACCCCGGCCGACCAGCTCAGCTGGTCGCGCGACGGCCGCTGGTTGTTCCTGCGTGCGCCGAAGTCGCTGGCCATCGTCGGTATCGATGGGCGCCCCGGCGTGCGCATACCGATGGCGGGCCTGGTACAGCGCCAATTGATGAAGGTGGATCCGTCGCAACCGGCTGCGATGCTCCTGCGCGAACGGGTCCGCGTTGGCGCGGGTGAGCGCTGGCGAATCGTGCGCATGGACGCTGCCGGTCGGCGAACCGTGCTGCGCGAGGACGCGCGCTGGATCCACGACGTCGCGCTCGACGCGACCGGCCGGATCGTCGCGATGGTGCGTTTCGAGGGCGACCACGACGCATTGCAACGCGTGCGGCCCGACGGCTCCGTACACGAAGTCCTGCGCCTGCAACCGATGCAGCGCGTGGACTTGTTGGCCGTACTGGAGGACGGCAGCCTGTTGCTGGAAGGCAATCCCGATGGGGATGCCGGTCAGCCTGTGTTCCGTCGCCTGTTGCGCCTGGATCCGGATGACACATTGCACACCCTGCACCAGGATCCGCGCGGCGAGGCGGACCTGGACGAAGTGGCACTTGACCCACGCACCCGGCTGCCGGTCGCCGCGAGTTATCGCAGCACCGTGACCGCGACTTGGGGCATCGGCGATGCAAAGGCGGCCGTGGATGCCATCACCCGGAAATTCCCCGGCCGCGACATTGGCCTGCAGGTTGCCAGCGGTCCCGCTGCGCGTTGGCTGGTGATCGAGGCCGCGGCGACCCTGCGTGATCCGCGTATCCACCTGTACGACCCGCGCAGCGGCAGTTTGCGCAGGATCATCGACGATCCCGGCATCACCGCGAACGCGCCTCCCGAGCAAGCCCTGGCACGCCAGCTGGCGATCAGTTACACCGCGTCGGATGGCATGCGCGTGCACGGATTCGTGCTGCTGCCACCCGGCGTGGATGCCGCGCATGCGCCGCTGGTCGCGCAGGTGCACGGTGGGCCGATCAGTCATTTCAGGCCAGGCTATGACGGGGTGGCGCAGTTCCTGGCCAATCGTGGCTACGTGGTGTTCCAGTCGAACTTCCGCGGATCGACCGGTCACGGACTTGCCTATGCGTTCGCGTCGAATGGCGACTACGGCAATGGCCGCGTGCAGCAGGACATCGTCGAGGGCGTGCGCTGGTTGCTGGCGAAGGGCATTGGCGATGCGGAGCAAGTCGGCATCGTTGGCCATTCCTTCGGTGGCTATTCCACGCTACTTGGGCTGACCTTCCAGCCGGAGTTGTTCCAGGTCGGCGTGGCGGGTGCGCCGCCCGCGGATTTTGGCTGGAACATGCAATGGCTGGTCGGGTCCGGCGACCAGGGCGATTTGCCCGACCGCTCGCTGCTGCACACCTTGCAGGCGCTGGCAGTGGATCCTGGCGACTCGGCATCGCGGGCGAAGTTGCGCGCGCAATCGCCACAGGCAAACGCCGTCCGCATGCACCGGCCGCTGCTGCTGCTGGCCGGCGGTGCGGATCGTACCGTGCCAATCCGTTCTGTCACCCACTACGCCGCCACCTTGCAGTCGCTGCGCCAGCCGGTGACGTTGCTGGTCGAACCGGGCGGCGCGCATTCGCCGGTGGATCCCGTTGCGCGCGAGGCCTATCTGTTCGCGATGGAAACGATGCTGCAGCGCCATCTCGGCGGCGCCGAGCCGGAACCGCCAGGCCAGCGCCTGCGCGCCTACCTGCGCGAGAACCTGCGGTTGGCGGGGCCGGAGTTCGCCGCGTTCAGGCGGTGAGCTGCAATTGCATCCCCAGCCCGCGCATGTCCTCGATCTCGCCCTCGAGGTCGGCGCGCAACAGGGTGCGTGACTGCAACCAGTCGGGGTCGAACGACAGGACGAGATGGTCGCCATCGACTTGCAGGGCCAGCGACGGCAGGGTGTCGTTGTCGCGTGCGCGGTGCAGCAATACCGCCAGCCGCAGCAGTGCCGCGCTGCGCCGTGCGTGCGCCAGCAGGCGATCAGGGATCATCTCGAAGGCGGATTTCGGCACGCTGCGCCGATGCGTGCGCACCAGCACCGCGACGAATCGCTGTTCCTGCTGCGAGAAGCCTGCGATATCGGAGTTGGCCAGTACGTAGGCGCCATGCACGTGATAGCCGCTATGCGCAATCGTCAACCCGATCTCGTGCAGGCGCGCGGCGCGCACCAGCATCTGGCGGTCGTCGGCATCCAGCTGCCAGGCCTTGGCGACCTGGTCGAACAGGCGCAGCGCGGTTGCTTCCACCCGCGCCGCCTGGGTGGTGTCGATGCCGTAGCGATGCATCAGCGCCGCCACCGAGGCGTCGCGCGGATCGTCGGCGCCGCCACGGCCGAGCATGTCGTACAGCACGCCCTCGCGCAGCGCAGCCTTGCTGACGGCCATCCGCTGCAGCTCCAGCGCGTTGAACACGGCCTCCAGGATCAGGATGCCGCCGGCAATGATCGGGCGGCGCTCGGCGGACAGTCCGGGCAGGTCGATGTCCTCGATGCGCGAGGCCTGCAGCAGGCGTTCGCGCACGAAGGGCAGGGCTTCGGCGGTGACCGCGCCCTTGGTGAGCTTCATCTCGGCGCAGATCGCGCCGATCGCCTTGTTGGTGCCGGCGGCGCCGATCGCCTCATCCCAGCCCAGGCTGCGATAGGTCGCGGCGAACTGCTGGAACTCGGCGGTGACTTCGATCAGAGCGTCCTTCCAGCGCTTGCGGGAGAGTTTGCCGTTGCCGAAAAAGCGCCGGGTGCTGGCCACGCAGCCGACCTGCAGGCTTTCACGCTCGAGCGCCTGCATGCCGCGGCCGATGATGCATTCGGTGGAACCGCCGCCGATGTCGATCACCAGTCGCAACTGGTCCTTCCTTGGCGGTTGCGCATGGGCGACGCCGAGATAGACCAGGCGCGCTTCCTCGCGCCCCGAGACCACTTCGATCGGTCGCCCCAGTGCGGTTTCCGCAGGCAACAGGAAGGTCTGTGGCACGCGCAGCCTGCGCACGGTATTGGTGGCGACCGCGCGGACCCGGTGCGCCGGGATGTCGTGCGCGCGCTGGCCGAACCGCGACAGGCAATCCAGTGCGCGTGCCAGCACATCGGGCTTGAGCCCACCGAAGCCATCCAGGCCTTCGGCCAGGCGCACGCTCTCGCGCAGGCGATCCACCACGCGCAATTGCCCCAGCAGCATTTGCGCCACCACCATGTGGAAGCTGTTGGACCCCAGGTCGATCGCCGCCAGCATCTCGCCATCCTGGATTGGTGCGGTGCTTTCCGTGCGCGCGGCGACCGACCGGCGTGGCGGTGTCCTCATGCGGGCGGCGCCAGCGGCGCCGTTCCGGTCCAGGGTCTGTTGGCAGGCATCATCATGCGTGGATTATCGCCTGCGCTCACGCGTAGAGGCCGTCGAGCATGGCCAGTTGTGCCGAAAATGGCGCCTGGCCTTCTGTGGGTTCGAGCTTGTGGTAGTGGCCATCGGCCTGCAGTTCCCAGGCGTTCTGGTTGTCGTCCAGGTAGTTGAGCAGGCCTTCGCGTTGCACGCGCGCGGCGATGACGGGGTCCAGGATCGGGAACGCGGTCTCGACCCGGCGCAACAGGTTGCGTTCCAGCCAGTCGGCCGAAGAGCAGAACAGGTCGGCATCGCCATCATTGCCGAACCACCAGACCCGGTGGTGTTCCAGGAAACGTCCCACGACCGACAGCACGCGGATGTTGTCCGACACCCCCTTGATGCCGGGCTTCAGCGTGCAGGCCCCGCGCACGATCAGGTCGACCTGCACGCCGGCCTGCGATGCCGCGTACAGCGCATCGATCACCCGGGTTTCGTTCAAGGCATTCATCTTTGCCACGATGCGTGCCGGCCGGCCCGCCCGGGCGTGTCCGGCTTCACGCGCGATCCGTGCCAGTACGCCGCTGTGCAGGGTGAACGGCGATTGCAGCAGGCGCGACAGGGTCAGCGGCGCGGCCAGTCCGGACAACTGCTGGAAGATCAGGTGAACGTCGTTGCCGATCTCGGGATTGGCCGTCATCAGGCTGAAGTCGGTGTAGGCGCGCGCGGTGCCGCTGTGGTAATTGCCGGTGCCGAGGTGCACATAGCGATTCAACACAGCACCTTCGCGACGCACGATCAGCAGCATCTTGGCGTGGGTCTTGTAGCCGACCACGCCGTACACCACCTGCACGCCGGCATCCTGCATGCGATCGGCCAGGCCGAGGTTGGCTTCCTCGTCGAAACGCGCGCGCAACTCCACCACCACCGTCACGTCCTTGCCGTTGCGGGCGGCCTGGATCAGCTGTCCGACGATCGCCGACTCGCGGCCGGTGCGGTAGAGGGTTTGCTTGATCGCCAGCACGTTCGGATCTTCGGCGGCCTGCCGGATCAGCTCCAGCACCGGCGCGAACGCGTCGAACGGGTGGTGCAGCAGCACGTCGCCGTGGCTGATCTGTTCGAACATCGAATCCACGTCGCGCAGCAGGCGCGGCTGGAACGGGCGGAACTTGAGGTCGGGCCGATGCACCAGGTCATACACCTGGATGACCCGGTTGAGGTTGACCGGCCCGTCGATCTTGTACACCGCGTTTGCCGGCAGCTCGAAGTTCGCCAGCAACATCTTCACCACGTCGGGCGGGCATTGCTCGGCGATTTCCAGCCGCACCGCGCGCAGGTAGCCGCGGCCGACCAGCTCGTCGCGCACGGCAAGCGCCAGGTTGTCGACATCGTCCTCGTCGACGATCAGCTCGGAATTGCGGGTGACCCGGAACTGGTAGGCGCCGTTGACCTGCATGCCCGGGAACAGCTCATGCACGAAGGTCGACAGCACGCCGCTGAGGAAGACGAAATCGTGGCAGGCATCGCCGTCGCCGTCCGCGTCCGGCAGGCGGATGATCCGCGGCAGCGAACGCGGTGCGCGCACGATCGCCATGTGGCCCTCGCGGCCAAACGCATCCCGGCCCTCCAGCAACACCACCACGTTCAGTGACTTGTTGAGGATCTTCGGGAATGGATGCGCGGTGTCCAGGCCCAGCGGCGACAGCACCGGCATGATCTCGTTGCGAAAATACTCGCGCAGCCACTCGGTCTGCTCGGCGGTCCAGTTCCGGCGCTGCAGCAGGCGAATGCCCTGCGCGTGCAGTTCCGGACGCAGCTGTTCGTCAAAGCACCGGTATTGCGCTTCGACCAGCTCGGCGGCGCGGTCGTGGATGCGGTTGAGCAGCGCCGCAGGCGCCAGGCCATCGGCGGCCACGGGTCCGCCGAATTCGATCGCATGGCGCACCGAGCCGCCGCGGATCTCGAAGAACTCATCCAGGTTGGTGCAGGAAATGCACAGGAATCTCAGCCGCTCCAGCAGCGGTACCGCCGGATCCTGGGCCTGGGCGAGCACGCGAAAATTGAAATCCAGCTGCGACAGTTCGCGGTTGGCGTACAACGAGGCGTCGGCGACCGGCGCCGGCATCGCCGGGGGTGTCCGCTGGATGTTCATGGCGTCCGGTTCATGGCGGGGACTTCAGGGTTGGCGCTTCACGGCGATGCCTCAGGGTAACGGCTGTCGTCGCGCGAATGCACGCGGCCCTGGTCGAAGTGGCAACTGAAGGTGCTGCCGTGGCCGACCTGGCTGGCCACATCGAGCCTGGCGCCGTGCAGGCCAAGGATGTGCTTGGCAATGGCGAGGCCGAGCCCGGTGCCGCCGGATTCGCGCGAACGGCTGGTGGAGACCCGGTAGAAACGCTCGGTGATGCGCGGCAGGTGTGCCTCGGGAATGCCGTAACCGGTATCGCGCACGGACAGTACGGGACCGCCTGCATCCATCGCGAAATCGATCGAGATCTCGCCGCCGGCCGGGGTATAGCGCACCGCATTGCCGACCAGGTTGGAGAACGCGCTGTGCAATTCCTGGCTCGAGCCCCACAGGTCGACGTAGGCGCTGTCGTGCACATGCACCTGATGCATGCCCTGGCTCAGTGCCTCGGCCTCGCGCCGCAATGCGGCGAGCATGGGTGCCATCGCGACGGGTTCTTCCGGAAGGGCGTCGCGCGCTTCCAGGCGCGACAAGGTCAGCAGGTCCTCGACCAGCTGGGTCATCCGCTGCGATTGCCGCTGCATTTCCGCGAGCATGGGGGCCCACTCGGGTTGCTCCGCCGGGTCCAGCATCTCCAGGTAGCCATGGACCACGGTCAGCGGCGTGCGCAGTTCATGCGAGACGTTGGCGACGAAGTCCCGGCGCATCTGCTCCAGCCGCATCAGCTTGGTCACGTCGCGGGCGACCAGCAGCCACAGTTCATCCGAATACGGGATCAGGCGAAGGCTCAGGCGGATCGCCGGGTCGGCGGGCGAGGGGACATCCATCATCGGTTCGGCATTGCGGCCAGCCGCCAGCCAAGACGCCATCGGCAAGGGGCGCAACGCGCTGACCACCGACGCCTCGACATGCTGCGGATGCTGCAGGCCCAGCAGGGGCGCGGCGGCCTGGTTGAACCAGAGCACGCGCTGGTGGTTGCGTTCGATCACCACCACCGCATCCGGCAGTGCGGCGGCGGCGGCGCGGTAGGCCCGCAGCATCTCCAGCAGGCGCCGCTTGCGGGCGCGCATGTCGGCCTGCCGGCGCTGCAGCAGGCGATCCAGTTCGCGCCAGGCACCGCCACCGGCGGGCGGCCGCGGCCGCTGTCGCGCGGCCAGGCGCGACAGCATGCCTTGCAGCTGCCAGAGATGCCAGGCCAGCATTGCAAGCGCCGCCACCGCCAATGCCGGCCACGGCTGATCGATCAGCAGGCCGATGCCGAGTCCCGCCGCCAGCACCAGCCCGAGCTGTGCGAGCGTGCGCACCCATGCCGTGCGGGCGTCCGGGGGCATGCGGCCACGGCTCATCGGCATTCGATCATGCCGCGGCCGAGAAGCGATAACCCGCGCCACGCACGGTCTGCACCATCTGATCGAGTCGATGCGGCTCCAGGGTCTTGCGCAGGCGGCGGATGTGCACGTCCACCGTACGTTCCTCCACGTACACGCTGCCGCCCCAGACGTGGTCCAGCAACTGCGAGCGGCTGTAGACGCGGTCCGGGTGGGTCATGAAGAAATGCAGCAGGCGGTATTCGCTGGGGCCGATCTGCACGGTGGCTGGGCTGCCATCGGTGTCGGCGAACACCCGGTGCGCGGCACCGTCGATGCGCAGTCCGCCGATCCGGATGCTGCCGTCTTCGTCGTCGTCGCGCGAGCGGCGCATGACCGCGCGGATGCGGGCCAGCAGTTCGCGCGCCGAGAACGGCTTGACCACGTAGTCGTCGACGCCGGCTTCGAGGCCGCCGACGCGATCGTTTTCCTCGCCACGCGCGGTCAGCATGATGATCGGGACATCGCGGGTCAGCGCTTCGCGCCGCCAGCGGCGCGCAAGCTCCAGTCCGCTGGTGCCGGGCAGCATCCAGTCCAGCAGGATCAGGTCGGGAACCCGTTCTGCAATCGATTCCTGTGCCTGGCGCGCATCGCCGGCGTGGGCGGGTTCGAAATCGCCCTTGCGCAGGGCGTACGCCACCATGTCACGGATGGCGGGTTCGTCATCGACGATCAGGATGCGTTTTTGCATGTCAGGCAACACGTCTGCGCCGCGTCCGCGGCCCTCCCTGGATTACACGACGGTTTGATGACCGGATTGTGACGCGGTCACCACGCCGGTGCGCGCTCGCTGGCGCGCACGCCGAAGCCGAACTTGCCACGGGTGGCGTCTTCGTCGCGGATGCCCTGGCGACGCAGCTCCAGCACGGTCGGGGTGATCGCGACGATGCGGGCGTCGATCCGGCTGCGTGCGTAGTAGTCCAGGGTGCTGCGCTTCTTGAGGTTGTTGAGCTGGACCAACGCCTGCTCGGGGCGGCCGCCCAGGTACGCGGCCTCGGCCCAGGCTTCGCCGGCACGCACGTCATCCCCGGCGATTTCGTTGGCGCGGGCATAGGCGCGCTGGAACAGCACGTCGTCGGCACCGGTGCCCAGCAGGGGCCGCAGCACGGTGACCGCGCGCGTGCCGGCAGCGGGCGTGTTGCGCTCCGCCAGTACCTGCGCATAGCTCAGCACCAGCGCACGATGGGTCGGCCTGCCTGCAAGCATTGCCTCGAAGCGGCGGTCGGCTTCGGCGATGCGCCCCGCCTTGGCCTCGGCAATGCCCAGGCTGATCTGCAACCACATGCTGTCGGGGTTCGCCGCTTGCACGGCCGTCATTCCGCGCAGGGCATCGGCCATCTGGCCGGCCTGCTGTTGCGCAAACGCCAGGCCGTAACGCTGCGCATCGTCCAGCGGTTGCTTGGCCTGCATCTGCTGGTATTCGAGGATCGCCTGCGCTGGCGTATTGGCGCTGAGCACGCGCAGGCGCTCGCGCGCCCAGCCGAAATCGCCGGTTTCGCCGCGCGCATGCGCGCCGCTGGTGGCGATCTGCATGCCGGCCGGCAGCAAGGGGTTGCCGGCCACGCGCAGGGTGGCGACGGGCGCAGCCTGGTCCAGCGAAACCGCACGTTCGCGTGCCTCGCTGACCCGGGTCAGGGTCATCGGGTGGGTCTGCAGGTAGCCGGGCGTGCGGGTGCGTTCGTCACCCTGGTTGGTGCGCAGCACCGACTGCAGCTTCTCGAAGAAATCCGCCATGCCCTGCGGGTCGTAGCCACCACGCGCCATCGCGCGGATGCCGATGCGGTCGGCTTCGGACTCGTTGTCGCGCGTGTAGTCGATCTGCCGTTGCTGGATCAGGCCCATGCCGCCCATCAATACCGCCGAGGTGGCATCGCTGCCGGAATTCCCGCCCGCGCTCTGTGCCGCCACGATCGTGCCCAGCATCGCCAGCAGGATCGGCAGGCTGTCGCGCTGTGCGCGCTCGGCGCCGCGCAGCACATGTTGCTGGGTGACGTGGGCGACCTCGTGCGACAGCACGCCGGCCACTTCGTCCTCACGGTCCGCAGCCAGCACCAGTCCCGCGTTCAGCCCGACGTAGCCGCCGAGGGTGGCGAATGCATTGATCTGGCGGTCGCCCAGCATGAAGAACGTGAAGGATTGTTGCGGCTTGTCGCTGGCGCCGCCCAGCCGCCGGCCGACATCGTCCAGCCACCCGCCGAGCAGCGGATCGTCGAGCACGTAACCTGCATGGCGCAGTTGGGCCAGCGTCATCGCGCCGTATTCGGCCTGCCTGGCCGGCGACAGCAGGTTGCCGGCCGAGGAACCGATATCCGGCAATTTCGCATCCTGTGCCGCGGCAGCAGAGGCGAAGGCAAGCACCCCGGCAAGGGCGGCGACAAGGATCGATGGTCTGCGGGGCACGCGAATCTCCATGTGTTCAGGATGCGGTCGTGCGGGCCTGGTGGCGTGAACCGGGGTTGAAGCACCGGTACGTGAGCGCATCATGGCTGGAAATCGGACCGCAGCGCCCGCATATTCGGGCAAGCAGTACGGTTATACGCTTCGACCCGCGCCTACCCCATTGGTTCCCTGCGGTTCCCAACCTCCCCAACACCCTGGAGATCGACGTGAGCGACGCGCCATCCCCCGCCATCACCATTTACAGCAGTGCCATCTGCCCTTATTGCGTGATGGCCAAGAACTTCCTGAAAAGCAAGGGCCTGGACTGGACCGAGATCCGGATCGACATCGACCTCGCCGAGCGCCAGCGCATGATTGCCCTCGCCAAGCGCACCAGCGTCCCGCAGATCTTCGTCGGCACGGTCCACGTTGGCGGCTACGACGACATGATGGCCCTGCATCGCGCGGGCAAGTTCGAGCCACTTCTGGCTGGCAACGCGGCCTCGGGTGACGGCGCATGAGCACGCCAGGCGTGGACCAGCCGTTGGAAGGCGGCGACCGGCTGGCCGAGTTCACTGCCTTCCGCAAGCGCATGAACGAGCGCATCCTGGCCGAACCCAACCAGGTCGTGCGCCGCTTCTTCGCGCTGGACACGCAGACCTACCAGGCCGGCGCACTGGACGTGAAGACCAAGGAACTGATGGGCCTGGTGGCGTCGATGGTGCTGCGCTGCGACGACTGCATCAGCTACCACGTCGCCCAGTGCAAGGAGGCGGGCGTGAACCGCGACGAGCTGTTCGAGGCGTTCTCGGTGGCACTGGTGGTGGGCGGCAGCATCGTGATCCCGCACCTGCGCCGTGCGGTCGATTTCCTCGACCGGCTGGAGCACGGCGGAGCGGCTTCACCCGAGGCGCATGACCACGGCTGAGGCGCCCCACGTGGCATAATTGGCGGCTGACTTTCCCGCGTTGCAGCCTCCTGCGTGCAACGCCAGCCTGGAACTGACCTTTTATGACCACGACGATCACCGTCATCCGCGGCGATGGCATCGGCCCGGAAATCATGGACGCCACCCTGCACGTGCTGGACGCGATGCAGTTGGGACTGGCCTACGAATATGCCGATGCCGGCCTGGTCGCGCTCGAAAAGCAGGGCGAACTGCTGCCCGCGGCCACCATGGAGTCGATCAACCGCAACCGCATCGCACTGAAGTCGCCGCTGACCACGCCGGTCGGTGGCGGATTCTCCTCGATCAACCTGGAGCTGCGCCGCCGCTTCGACCTGTATGCGAACGTGCGCCCGGCGAAGTCATTCCCGAATACCAAGTCGCGCTTTCCGTCGGGCGTGGACCTGGTCACCGTGCGCGAAAACACCGAAGGTGCGTACACGCAGGAAGGCCAGGAGACCTCGCCCGATGGCGAAGTCGCGACCTCGATCATTCGCACCACGCGCAGCGGGTCGGAGCGCATCGTCCGCTACGCCTTCGACCTGGCGCGTCGCACGGGCCGCAAGAAGGTCACCGTGGTGCACAAGGCCAACATCATGAAGTCGACGTCGGGCCTGTTCCTGAAGACCGCGCGCGAAGTGGCGCAGCAGTACCCGGACATCGAGTGCAACGAGATGATCGTGGACAACACCTGCATGCAGCTGGTCATGCGTCCCGAGCAGTTCGACGTGATCGTCACCACCAACCTGTTCGGCGACATCATTTCCGACCTGTGCGCCGGCCTGGTGGGCGGGCTTGGCCTGGCCCCGGGCGCGAACATCGGCGCCGATGCGGCGATCTTCGAGGCCGTGCATGGCTCTGCTCCCGATATCGCCGGCAAGGGGGTCGCCAATCCCTGCGCGCTGCTGCTGGGCGCGGCGCAGATGCTGGACCACCTGGCGTTGCCGGAGCAGGCCGAACGCCTGCGCGCGGCGATCGTGGCTACGCTGGATGCCAGGGATGCCCTGACTCCTGACCTGGGCGGGCAAGGCAACACGATGGGCTTTGCCAAGGCGATCACCAGCAGGCTGTGATCGCCGCATTGCAGGCATGAAGAGGGCGCCGATGGCGCCCTTTTTGTTGTGGTGAGGGGCGTGGCGTGAGTCAGGTTCTGCGAACCCTCATTTGCGCTGCGTGGCCGCAGATGTTACCGGCACCGACATCCGCGCTTCCATCAACGGCGCGCGGGTGGTCATTGCAACCACCACGCAAGTCGCGGGACCGGTGACCTGCAGGTCGAATGCAGCGGTAGCGCCGGAATCATCGGTCGCCTGCAACTCCGGACCGGTCTCGCAACCTCCGGATCCGCTCAGCCTGACCTCGACCCCGCCCACTCCGTTACCGTGCTGGTCGGCGACCTGGGCCCGAACCCGGATCGACTCGCCCGCTTCCACTGTCGCCCCTTCTTCCAGCAACGGGTCGCTACTGACCAGGATCGAGGCGGCCGGACCCGCCGTGACCTGGGCATGCAAGACGACCGGTGGCAGGTCCCCCGAGTGCACTTCAAGGGTTTGGGTGCCGGCGATGGCCGAAGCGGTCCAGCGTGCAGAACCCGTTCCGTCCGCCGCCGTGGTGGCCGACGCCAACTCGAGCGATCCGCTGTGCTCATTGAGCGTCCAGGCCAGGGCGGCCCCGGCGACCGGATTCTTGAACTGATCGCGCAACTGGACCCTGACCTCGCGGAACGCCCCACCCGCCTGTGCCGTCTCCGCCGGTGCCTGGAGCACCTCCAGCAGGGCGCCTGCTCCGGCCACGATCCGCACCGGGACCTCGACCACGCGCACGCCGCTGGCAACCTGCACGGCCGATACCCCCACCGGCCCCAGCGCACTGACCATGCCATCCTGGGTGACGCCGATCACGCCTGGGTCCTTGCTGCGGAACACGATCGATGCGCCACCGATCGCTTGATCGCGCTCATCACTGGCCTGCGCCTGCAGTTGCGCGCTGGAACCTGCCGCCAGCTGCATGGCGCTGGGAAAGGCCACCACCGAGGCCGGCGTGGCTGCGGCCTGCGGAACCGGCGGCGGGTCTGCACAGCCTGCAAGCAACACGCAGGCGCTGGCCATGGCGACAGACAACTGGAGGTTGAAACGCATGCGCATGCCACCTGGTCGGGTAGGGGTGCGGCCCCTGGGGTACGGGCACGCATCCAAGCCGGCATTGTAGTCATTGGCAGGCCGCCGGGCCGGCGAGCCGATGACCAGGCGGGTGCGGCTTCTTGAAGATCCTGCAACCCTGTAGCCTTCGCGGCATGACTGGTCGGCGCAGGTGCGCATCCAGCGAAGTTGGAGACGCCGATGGATCGCATTCGCTGGACCTTGCTGCCGTGGTTGCTGTCGATCACGTTCATGGCGTCGCCGTCGGTGCTGGCGGCACCACAGTCCATCACGGTGGCGCCCGACGCACGTGCCGCAACGGCGCGGGAGGTGCCCGAAGCCGAGGCCGCGGACGTGCGCTTCCGCGGACAGGTCATGTTCTCCGTCGACAAGCCCATCGGCGAGCTGAGTGTCGGCAAGCGCGCGAAGGCGGTCGAGGCACGGCTGGATGCCGCGCTGGCGCAAGCCGGGCTCGAAGCGCAGCGTCTGCGGATCGAACAGACTTCGGAATCGAGCGATATCTTCCTTGGCGAACAGTTCATCACCTCGGTGACCGACGCCGATGCAAAGCCACGCGGCAGGACCCGTCAGCAACGGGCAGCCGACATTGGCGTGGTGTTGCGCCATGCGGTGATCGAGGACATGGCAGGCAGGTCAACCCGGGGCCTGGTGATAAGCGCGGTGCGAAGCCTGGCGGCGATCCTGTCAGCCGTCCTGCTGGTCATCGCGCTGCGCTTTGGCATTGCGCGCATGCAACGCCGGATTGCTGAACTTGCGCAGCGCAAGATCCCGGTCATCCGCGTGCTCGGCTTCACCCTGCTGTCGCCAGCGTATGCAATTCCGTTGGCGCTGCGGGCCCTGCGCGGCATCCGCTGGTTGCTGAGCGTGGTGGTGGCCGTCGTCGTCGCAGGCTACGTGCTGGGACAATTCCCATGGACCCAGGGCGTCGCGCTTACCGTGTCGGGTTCCGCGGTGTCGGCGGTGCGCTGGGTGGCATCGGGCATTGCCGGGTTCCTGCCCAACATGGTGTTCATCGTCACCATCCTGGTCGTCACCCGCTACCTGCTGCGTCTCGTGCGGATCGTGCTCGAGCAGCTGGGCGCCTCCGAGGAAGCCCGCAATTTCGCGCCCGAACTGATCGAGCCGACTTACCAGATCGTGCGCTTCGTGGTGATCGCGCTGGCGCTGGTGGTCGCGTTCCCGTACCTGCCGGGCTCCGGGTCCAGGGCATTCCAGGGGGTTTCCGTCTTCGTGGGCCTGATGGTGTCGCTGGGGTCGTCCGCCGCGATCGGCAACATGGTGGCCGGCATCGTGCTGATCTACATGCAGATCCTGCGCCCCGGCGATCGGGTCAAGGTCGCCGATACCGTGGGTGACGTGGTTTCCTGTGACCTGCTGGCGCTGAAGATCCGCACCATCAAGAACGTCACCATCGCCATCCCCAACATCCTGGTGCTCGCCAACCCGGTCATCAACTTCAGCACCGAGGCCGCCAATGGCAGGCTGATCCTGCATAGCGGGGTCACGATCGGCTACGACGTGGCGTGGAGCACGGTGCATGCATTGTTGATCGAGGCTGCGCTCGCCACCCGCGACATCGAGCCTGAACCGGCGCCGTTCGTGCTGCAGACCAGCCTGGACGATTTCTACGTGGCATACGAAATCAACGCATGCACGAAGAATGCCGGCGCGATGGCAAGGATCTACTCGGACCTGCATGCCAACATCCAGGACAAGTTCAACGAGGGCGGTGTGGAGATCCTGTCCCCGCACTACGGCGCGATGCGCGATGGCAGCCGGACTGCCGTCCCGGACCAGTACCTGCCGAAAGACTATCGGCCCGCCACCTTCGGGCTTTCGTTGTTCCGGCAGCGGACCGGTGACGCGTGACGTGAGCCTTCCTCCGCCAAACCCGGGAATCGCGCCATGAATGAAGCAAACCTGCGGGCCCTGCTGTTCGATCCGACCCTGGGGCGCTGGATCACGGTGCTGGTGGTGATCGTGCTGGTGATCGTGCTCAAGCGGGTGGCGCAGCGCTATGTCGGCTCGCGCATCAGCGACAGCACCACCCGCTATCGGGTCAACAAGGGCTTCACCCTGTTGGGGTATGTACTGGTCGTGGTGGCGCTGGCCACCATCTTCAGTGACCGCATGGCCGGCCTCACGGTGGCCTTCGGCGTGGCGGGTGCGGGTATCGCCTTCGCCCTGCAGGAGGTGATCGCAAGCGTCGCCGGTTGGGTCGCGATCTCGTTCGGTCGCTTCTATTCGCCCGGGGATCGCGTGCAGCTGGGCGGCATCAAGGGTGACGTGATCGACATCGGCATCCTGCGCACGACGCTGATGGAGATCGGGCAGTGGGTCGATGGCGACCTCTACAACGGCCGGATCGTCCGGGTTGCCAATAGCTACGTGTTCAAGGACCCGGTCTTCAACTACTCGGCCGACCTGCCGTTCCTGTGGGACGAGATCAAGGTGCCGGTTCGCTACGGTTGCGATTGGCAGTTCGCCAAGGACACCCTGGGGCGCATCCTGCAGGAGGAATGCGGGGAGACCGCGCCGGCATTCCGGGGTGCCTGGGCCAAGGCGGTGCAGAAATATGCGCTGGAAGACGCGCGCATCGATCCGCAGGTCACGATCGTCGCCAACGACAACTGGATCGAGATGACCGCGCGCTACATCGTCGACTTCCGTGCGCGCCGCTCGACCAAGGACCGGATCTTCACCCGCCTGCTGGAAGCAGTGGATGGTTCCGGGGGCCGCATCAAGCTGGCATCTGCAACCTACGACTTGACCGGCCTGCCGCGCTTCAACGTGCAGTTCAATGGCGTGGCGGGTTCGGTTGATCCCGAATACGTGCCCTGACGCGCGGCTGGCATGGCTGGGAGGCATGAAAAAGGGCGCCAGCGGCGCCCTTTTTCGTTGGATTGCGCTGCGGCGTCAGTTGCGCGACTGCAACTTCGACAGCAGGCGCAGGATCTCCAGGTACAGCCACACCAGGGTCACCAGCAGGCCGAACGCGGCGTACCACTCCATGTACTTCGGCGCGCCGGCAGCGGCACCCTTTTCGATGAAATCGAAATCAAGCACCAGGTTGAGCGCGGCGACGATCACCACGCCGACGCTGAACAGGATGCCGATGGTGCTGCCTTCATGGATGAAGCCCATGCCCTGCATGCCGAACATGGTCATGCCGATGTTGACCAGGTAAAGCAAGGCGATGCCGCCGGTGGCCGCCACGATCCCGAGCCTGAACTTCTCGGTCACCTTGATCAAGCCGCTGCGGTAGGCCATCAGCAAGCCCGCCAGGGTGCCAAAGGTCAGCAGCACCGCCTGGAACACGATGCCGCCGAACTGCGCCTCGTACATCGCCGAGATCGCGCCGAGGAAGAAGCCCTCGACCAGAGCGTAGAGAGGTGCCGTGACCGGTGCCCATTCCTTCTTGAAGATGGTCGCGAACGCAAGCACCAGGCCACCAATCGCGCCGCCCCAGACATAAACGCCTGCATTGGCGACGCCAGCCGGCGTGCTTACCTGCGACCAGGCGAAGATCGCGGTGATCAGGCAAAGAGCCAGCAAGGCCGCGGTCTTGTTGACGGTGCCATTGATGCTCATCGCCCCGGCATCGTTGCGCACCACCGTGCCGGTGCCGAGGTCGAGGAACGTGCTTTCCTGAAGTGCGGGATTGCCGCTGCGCATGATGGATCATTCCTGTGCTTGATCCGGCCGGATGCCGTGCGTCGAGCATAACGCAACCTGCATAAACGGCAGCCTGATGGCTGGTGCGAAAGGGGGGACTCGAACCCCCACGCCTTGCGGCACTGGCACCTAAAGCCAGGGCGTCTACCAATTCCGCCACTTTCGCGTGGCGCGATTGTAGCGGCAAAAGAAAACGCCCGGCTCGTGGCCGGACCCGCGCAGCGGGCGAACCTTGGTTCGATGGAGTGCATCTGCAAAAGAAAACGCCCGGCTCGTGGCCGGGCGTTTCGGGTCTTGGTGGGCCGTGAAGGATTCGAACCTTCGACCTATTGATTAAGAGTCAACTGCTCTACCAACTGAGCTAACGGCCCAAGAAACAAATTGTAGCAAACGCCGCAGCAACTGAAAACGCTCGCGTGTCTGCCATGTCCAGCAAATTTGGGGTGGATGATGGGATTTGAACCCACGACCCCCGGAATCACAATCCGGTGCTCTAACCAACTGAGCTACACCCACCAAAGTTGTCACCGTCGCAATGGCGCGCCCGGCAGGAATCGAACCTGCAACCGCCGGCTTAGAAGGCCGGTGCTCTATCCGGTTGAGCTACGGGCGCCCAGCCGGATTGTCGCATCGAAGTGGCATCGGAATGGTCGGGGTAGAGGGATTCGAACCCCCGACATCCTGCTCCCAAAGCAGGCGCGCTACCAGACTGCGCTATACCCCGCCGATAGAACCGACAACACGACTTCAGATTACAGGCTTTCGCGACGCGCCAGCATGGCGAAAGGCCGGGCATTGTCCGGCGACGCGACCGGACTGTCAACGCCGGACTGCAAGGCAATGCACCAGAAAAGATGACAGCGGCGCCGTCATCCGCCAAACTATCGCGTTCCTCGCAGCCGAATCCACGGGTTCGGACCGCGCGACGCCACCCATCACGTGCAACCGGGTTCCATGCGAACCCCGTCAGGAGTCATCGCATCATGCAAGTCTCGGTCGAATCCGTTGGTAACCTCGAGCGCCGCGTCACCCTCAGCCTGCCTGCCGGCGACGTGGATAACCAGGTGGGCGGTCGCCTGCGCGACATGGCGCGCACCACCCGCATCAAGGGTTTCCGCCCGGGCAAGGTACCGACCAGGATCATGGAGCAGCGCTTCGGTGGCCAGGTGCGCGCGGAGATCCTGAACGGTCTGTTGCGTGAAGGCATGGACAAGGCCGTGCGAGAGAATGAAATGCGCATTGCCGGTTCGCCGCAGATCCAGGAGGCCGACGAGGCCGCGGAGGGCGAACTGAAATTCGTCGCCTCCATCGAGCTGGTGCCGGAGTTCGGCGAACTGGACATGTCCAAGCTGGAAGTGGTGCGCCACACCTCGGAGGTGACCGATGCCGACATCGACCGGATGCTGGTCAACCTGCAGCAGCAGCGTGGCAGCTGGAGCAAGGCGACGCGCGCCGCCAAGACCGGCGACATGGTCAACCTGGAAACCTTCAGCGTGATCGACGGCGAGCGCATGCCTGCCGAAGGCGTCGAGAAGACCAGTACCGTGCTGGGTTCTGGCGGCATGTACGAGGAGGTCGAAAAGGCCGTCATCGGCATGCAGCCGGATGAAGACAAGACCGTCGACGTGACCCTGCCGGCTGACTGGCATGTGCCGCAGTTCGCCGGCAAGACCGTCACCTCGACCTTCAAGCTGATCGATGTGACCGAGCAGGTACTGCCCGAGGTCGATGGCGCATTCATCCGCAGCTTCGGCGTGAAGAGTGGCGATGCCGAACAGTTCCGCACCGAAATCCGCAGCAATCTCGCCCGCGAACTCAAAGGCGCGCTGATGAACCGCCTGCGCCGCGAAGTCGGCGAGCAACTGGTCGAGGCCTACAAGGGCGTCGAACTGCCGCCGCGCCTGGTCGAGAGCGAGGCGCGTGGCCTGCATGCCAATGCCACCGAACAGGCGCGCCAGCGTGGCCAGCGCGTGGAAGCCGGCCACGAAGCGTTCATGGACGCCGCCCACAAGCGTGTGCTGGTCGCCTTGCTGGTGGGCGAAGTCGCGCGCCGGAATGAACTGCGCCTGGAACCGTCGCGCCTGACCGAGACGATGCAGCTGATCGCATCGACCTACGAGCAGCCGCAGCAGGTCATTGATTTGTACCGCAACGATCCCCAACTCATGCAGGGCCTGCAGTCGCGGGTGATGGAAGAGCAGGTGATCGACTGGATCGCCGAGCGTGCCCAGCACACCGAACAGCCGTTGAGCTTCCAGGAAGCGATCGGCCAGTAAGGTTCCAGCGGAAACCCCCAAGCCCTCAGCGAGCAACCATGGATCACGTCACCAAAGCCCTCAACCTCGTGCCGATGGTGGTCGAACAGACCAGTCGCGGCGAGCGCGCGTACGACATCTATTCGCGCCTGCTCAAGGAGCGGGTGATCTTCCTGGTGGGCGGCGTGGACGACCACGTGGCCAACGTGATCGTGGCGCAGATGCTGTTCCTCGAGGCCGAGAACCCCGAGAAGGACATCAGCCTGTACATCAATTCGCCGGGTGGCGTGGTCACCGCGGGCATGGCGATCTACGACACCATGCAGTACATCAAGTCGGACGTGAGCACGATCTGCGTCGGCCAGGCGGCTTCGATGGGTGCCTTGTTGCTGGCAGCCGGCGCCAAGGGCAAGCGTTATGCGCTGCCCAACTCGCGGGTGATGATCCACCAGCCGCTCGGCGGCTTCCAGGGCCAGGCGACCGACATCGAGATCCATGCACGCGAGATCCTCTCGATGAAGCAGAACCTCAACGAGATCCTGGCGACCCACACCGGGCAGTCGCTCGATACGATCGCGCGCGATACCGAGCGCGACAACTTCAAGAGTGCAGAGGCCGCCCGCGAATACGGGCTGGTCGACGAAGTCCTGATGCGCCGGCCGGATGACTCCATCCAGGCTGGGTGAGCATGGCGGGTTGCGCGCCACCGGCGTGCAACCTTGCGAGGACGCCCGAGCGCCATGCGCGAGGGCAACGGACGTATCATTTCAAAGGCGGTTTGACTGCCTGAAACGGCGTTCCAGCAAGGTTTCAGCCAATTCCTGCCCCGGCTTGGCCCAACGGGGGCGTATGGTATCCTCGGGCCGAATCCGCGCAGCGCGGAGAGTGAGTGGCGAATGAGCGAAGACCGTCAGGGACGCAGCACCGGCGACAGCACCAAGATCCTCTACTGCTCGTTCTGTGGAAAGAGCCAGCATGAGGTGCGCAAGCTGATCGCGGGCCCCAGTGTGTTCATCTGCGATGAATGCGTGGAGCTGTGCAACGACATCATCCGCGAGGAACTCGAGGAGAAGGCGCAGTCCACGCGCAGCGCACTGCCCAAGCCGCGCGAGATCCTGGAAGTCCTCGACCAGTACGTGATCGGCCAGGCGCGGGCCAAGAAGACCCTCGCGGTCGCCGTGTACAACCATTACAAGCGCATCGAGAGCCGCCAGAAGTCGGACGAAGTGGAGCTGGCCAAGTCCAACATCTTGCTGGTCGGCCCCACCGGGTCCGGCAAGACCTTGCTGGCCGAGACTCTGGCGCGGATGCTCAATGTCCCGTTCACCATGGCCGATGCAACCACCTTGACCGAAGCCGGCTATGTGGGCGAAGACGTCGAGAACATCATCCAGAAGCTGCTGCAGAAGTGCGACTACGACGTCGAGAAGGCGCAGCAGGGCATCGTCTACATCGACGAGATCGACAAGATCTCGCGCAAGTCCGAGAACCCGTCGATCACCCGCGACGTCTCCGGCGAAGGCGTGCAACAGGCGCTGCTGAAGCTGATCGAGGGCACCGTGGCCAGCGTGCCGCCGCAGGGCGGCCGAAAGCACCCGCAGCAGGAGTTCCTGCAGGTCGACACCCGCAACATCCTGTTCATCGTCGGTGGCGCGTTCGCCGGCCTGGACAAGGTGATCCAGCAGCGCAGCAGCGAAGCCGGCGGGATTGGTTTCGGCGCCAAGGTCAAGAGCGTCGAGCGCAAGGCCAATATCGGCGACGTGCTGGCCCAGGTCGAACCGGAAGACCTGATCAAATATGGCCTGATCCCCGAGTTCGTCGGCCGTTTGCCGGTCGTGGCGACGCTGGAGGAACTGGACGAAGCCGCATTGATCCAGATCCTCACCGAACCCAAGAATGCGATCACCAAGCAATTCCGCAAGCTGTTCGAGATGGAAGGCGTGGAACTGGAGATCCGCCCGGATGCGCTGGTGGCCATCGCCAAGCGCGCGCTCAAGCGCAAGACCGGTGCGCGCGGCCTGCGCACGATCGTCGAATCGGTGCTGCTGGACACCATGTACGACCTGCCGTCACTGGAGAACGTCAGCAAGGTGGTGGTCGATGAGTCGGTCATCGAGCACAAGACCGAGCCTTACCTGATCTACCACAACGCGGCGTTCGAAAAGAGCCAGGATGCCGAGCAGGCGGCAGTGGCGGCCGCTACGCTGCCGAAAGCGGCCTCGCGGGACTGATTTCCGGGTCCAGGTGAACGAAAAGGCCGCCGCAAGGCGGCCTTTTCGCTGCCGTCGTGTGGATTTTGCCGCTTGCATCCCGCCGCCCACACCCCCATAACCATGGTTGAGGCGGGCGCATCCGGCGCCGGCCTGCATCCTCCCGGAGCCTGCATGACCGCTACCCCCGCAATCGAACACGAGTCCGTCGCCCTGCCCGTCCTGCCGTTGCGCGACGTGGTGGTGTTTCCGCACATGGTGATCCCGCTGTTCGTCGGTCGCGACAAGTCGATCAAGGCGCTCGATATCGCGATGGAAGGCGACAAGCGAATCCTGCTGGTCGCGCAGAAATCCGCCGAGACCGATGATCCCGGCGCCGCCGACCTGCACCCGATCGGCACCCTGGCGCAAGTCCTGCAATTGCTGAAATTGCCCGATGGCACGATCAAGGTGCTGGTCGAGGGCCTGACCCGCGTCCGCGTGGACGACGTGGTGGAAACCGATGGCGTGTTGCTGGGGTCCAGCACGCTGGTGGATGCTCCCGACAGTCGCGAAGCGCGCGAGATCGATGCCATCGCACGTTCACTGGTGTCGATGTTCGAGCAGTACATCAAGACCAATCGCAAGCTGCCGCCGGAATTGCTGCAGACGCTGGCCGGCATCGACGATCCCTCGCGCCTGGCCGATACCGTCGCCGCGCACCTGGGCGTGCGCCTGTCCGACAAGCAGAAGCTGCTGGAGACGCTGGATACCGCGGATCGCCTGGAATTGCTGGTGGGCCTGGTGGACGGCGAGATCGACGTGCAGCAGATGGAAAAGCGGATCCGTGGCCGGGTAAAAGGCCAGATGGAGAAGAGCCAGCGCGAGTACTACCTCAATGAGCAGATGAAGGCGATCCAGAAGGAACTCGGCGAGCTGGATGATGCGCCGAATGACCTGGAAGACGTCGCCAAGCGGATTGCCGAGGCCGGCATGCCGAAGCCCGTGGCGACCAAGGCCAAGGCCGAGTTCGCCAAGCTCAAGCACATGTCGCCGATGTCGGCCGAAGCCGGGGTGGTGCGCAACTACCTCGACTGGCTGCTGGGCGTGCCGTGGAAGAAGCGCAGCAAGGTCCGCAAGGATCTCAAGGCTGCCCAGGACACGCTGGACGCCGACCATTACGGGCTGGAGAAGGTCAAGGAACGCATTCTCGAATACCTCGCCGTGCAGACCCGCGTGAAGCAGATGAAGGGCGCGATCCTGTGCCTGGTCGGGCCGCCCGGCGTGGGCAAGACCTCGCTTGGGCAGAGCATTGCCAAGGCCACCAATCGCAAGTTCGTGCGCATGGCGCTCGGTGGCGTGCGCGACGAAGCCGAGATCCGCGGGCACCGCCGCACCTACGTGGGTTCGATGCCGGGCCGGATCGTGCAGAACCTCAACAAGGCCGGTACCAGGAATCCGCTGTTCATGCTGGACGAGATCGACAAGATGTCGATGGATTTCCGCGGCGATCCCTCGTCGGCGTTGCTCGAAGTACTCGATCCGGAGCAGAACCACGCGTTCAACGACCACTACCTGGAGGTCGACCTTGACCTGTCCGAGGTCATGTTCATCGCGACGGCGAACTCGCTCAACATTCCCGGTCCGCTGCTGGACCGCATGGAAGTCATCCGCATCCCCGGCTATACCGAGGACGAGAAGCTCAACATCGCGATGCGCTACCTGGTGCCGAAGCAGTTCAAGGCCAATGGCCTGCGCGAAGGCGAATTGAAGATTGCGGACAGCGCGATCATCGACATCGTGCGCTACTACACGCGTGAATCCGGGGTGCGCAACCTGGAGCGGGAAATCGCCAGGATCGCGCGCAAGGTGGTCAAGGACATCGCGCTGGCGGGCCCGAAGGCCAAGCTCGGCAAGAGCGTGACGGTGACGGCGAAGAACCTCGACAAGTACCTGGGGGTCCAGCGTTTCGATTTCGGTCGGGTCGAAGCCGACAACGAGATCGGCCTGGTCACCGGTCTTGCCTGGACCGAAGTCGGTGGCGACCTGTTGCAGATCGAATCGACGCTGGTGCCCGGCAAGGGCCAGCTGATCCTCACCGGCCAGCTCGGCGACGTGATGAAGGAGTCGGCGTCCGCTGCATTGTCGGTGGTGCGCGCGCGCACCGAGCGACTTGGCATCGACCTCGACTTCCTGCAGAAGCACGATGTGCACGTGCATGTGCCGGATGGCGCCACCCCCAAGGATGGGCCGAGTGCGGGCGCGGCGATCACCACGTCGCTGGTCTCGACGCTGACCAAGATCCCGGTGCGGTCCGATGTCGCCATGACCGGCGAAATCACGCTGCGGGGCAGGGTCACCGCGATTGGCGGCCTCAAGGAAAAGCTGCTTGCGGCGATGCGCGGCGGCATCAAGACCGTCATCATCCCGGATGAAAATCGCAAGGACCTGGTCGATATCCCGGCGGCGGTGACGCGCCACATGAGGATCGTGCCGGTCAAATGGATCGACGAAGTCCTGGACCTGGCACTGGAGCGGCCATTGCCGGGTCGCATGCCGGCGGCCGATCTGGAGCCGCTGCCGCGCGCCAAGTCGGAGCGCGCCGCGCGCCCGGATGTCAAGCATTAGCCCCCTGCAGCCGCTCCATCCGTCGGCAGCTACCTGAAAGCCGCGCCAGCATTGGTTTTCCGTGTTGCATGGCGAAAATCCTGCTGGTATAACAATGGCAACCGCGGCGCATGCACGATGTGCGCCGTGGCAGCCAACCGGTACCGCGTCAGGGGAGCGCCGCAGTCATCGGTCACAGAACACTTCGCCCATATTCCGTATTAGGGAGTCATCAAACACATGAACAAAACCGAATTCGTCGAGGCCGTTGCCGAGAACGCTGAACTGACCAAGGCCGATGCGGGTCGTGCAGTCGATGCGATGATTGCCGCGATCACCAAGGCCCTCAAGAAGGGCGATACCGTGACCCTGGTGGGTTTTGGCACGTTCTCGGTGCGCAAGCGCGGCGCGCGCACCGGTCGCAACCCGCGTACCGGCGAGGCCATCAAGATCAAGGCGTCGAAGAATCCGGCATTCAAGGCCGGCAAGGCGCTCAAGGATTCGGTCAACTGATCCTTCCAGCTTGATGTGAAAAGCCCGGCCGCTGGCCGGGCTTTTCGTTTGTGGGGTTGCACTGCGATAATGGCGCCAGCCGGGTGCTTAGCTCAGCGGTAGAGCGGCTCCTTTACACGGAGCGGGTCGGGGGTTCGAACCCCTCAGCACCCACCAGGTCTTGCGCGGATTCAAAGTGTCCGCTAACATGGCTCGTCTCAGCGGAGTGGTAGTTCAGTCGGTTAGAATGCTGGCCTGTCACGCCGGAGGTCGCGGGTTCGAGTCCCGTCCACTCCGCCACTTATGAGGTAACGCCCAGAAGCCACGGTTTCTGGGCGTTTTTATTTTTACGCCTTGGACACTCGCGTGGACACTCCCATGCGACTACCCACTTATCTCGTCCAATCCCCCACTGGCGTCTTTCATTTCCGATGGGTCGTGCCGAAGGCTTGGCGCGATCATGTGGGCTGCAAGGTCGTCAAGCGCTCGCTGGGGACGCGGAACGCCCGCGTGGCGCAGGTCTACGCCCTCACCCTCGCGAGCCGCTATGCTCAGATCCTCGGGGGGGACACGATGGGCAACGACGTACTGGAAGACGCATTGAGGCGTGCGCAACAAGGCCGCCAGTTTGAGGTCACGCGCCTGAAAGGAGGCGGGTACCGTGTCAAGACTGACGGGACGCCCCAAGACAATCAGGCGGCGCTCGGAGCGGTCAGTCTCCTCACAGAGGCCGACAAGGCGCAACTGGCCCGTGCGGCGCCTGCCGCGCGCACGGAGCGGCCCCCGCACCTACCGCCCCCCGCAGCCCCAGTTGTCGAGATCGACACGGACGAGGCGATCAGGATGTGGTGGCTGACGCTCTCCAAGGACAAGCCCAGCGACTTGAAAGACAGCAACTCACGGCTGACCAAGGTGCGGGAGTTCTACGATTGGAAGCGGTCGCGGGTGACCAAGTCGTTCGCGGTGAGTGCTATCTCGCGCACGGACTTCGCGGAATATTTCGTTTACTGCAAGTCGACCACGACGAAACGGGGAAAGCCGCCGGCTCCGCGCTACCTTGAAAATAAATTCTTGGTCTTGGCGGGCTTCCTCGACTGGGCCCAGTCCTCGGACTACTTCCCCGCCGGTGATAACCCTGCGCGCGGCCACGCAGAGGTTGCCAAGAAGGCACGCAAGCGGCGGGCCAAAACCCACGGCTGGCAGGCGTTCAGTCCTGCGCAGGTGAAACGCATTTTCGATTCGGAAACATTCGCCAAGATTGGGAAGGACGCGGCGACACGCTGGATTGCCGTGATGGCGCTGTACACCGGAGCGCGATCCAATGAGTTGGGGCACTTGGAGTTGGAGGATTGTTACGACTTCGACGGGCGGCAACCCGTGTTCGACTTCAACTTTCTTGGGCCGCACAAGAGCCTGAAAACCGACGCGAGCGAACGCAAGACGCCAGTCCATCCCGATTTGATCGCCTTGGGCCTGTGGAAGCGGGTGGAGCGTCTACGGGCAGCGGGAGAGAGCAAGTTGTTCCCAAACTTGAATTTCATTGCACAGAACGGGCCAGCAAATGCTGCGCAACGCGCGTTTACACGCTATCTGGAACGCCTCAACATTGAGGCACGAGGCACCGGCCAAGTGGGCCTGCACAGTTTTCGGGACACCGCCATCCAGACGATGAAACTGGGCGGTGTGCGAGAGGAGTATCGGCGGGAATATTGCGGGCACGAACAGAGCGCAAACGACGATCATCACGATGCCTATGGCATCGACTTGCTGCCCACGGGTCTCGCCAAGCAGTGCCACCCTGCGCTGACATTTGGGCTTGATTTGGAAGCGCTCGGAAAACTGCTGACCTAATCGCGCTTGCGGCCCTGCCGATTTCTGCGATGCTGAAATCGGCCCCCGAATATTGTCGGCACTGCTCGACAATATGCCCTCTCGATAAGAGGGCCACCCGTCCGACATGCGAAGCCTGACGGGTTGCGAGAGCAACAGGGTGACGGTCGAGCCCAAGCGAAGGCCGAGGCGGATGGCGGGAGCCATTCGCCTTTTTAAATAATGAAGCGCGACAGGAGACAGGTATCGGCGAAGAGGTGACGAACACAACGCAAACGGATAGCGACGACACGACGCTACCCGAGGCACTGCGCTCGCGTTATGCCGACACCATCGCCAAAACCCGCGCACAAGTCCTAGCGCAGAGCCCAACCGAGCAGGCAGGGGTTGCGCTAGACCGCCATGTTCGCGCCGTACTGGCCGAGGCGCGCATAACGGGGGCCAATCCCTCGACCACTACCGCAGCCGCTTACAGGCGCGACCATCAACACATGTGCGCGGCTGGCATCACGCCCCTAGAAAAGGCGGCAACCTTCCAGCATTTTAACCGCCTGCGTTCGGCGTATCGGTTCGCCGAACTGGAAGCCATCGAGGCATTGCGCAAGCGTGCGGAAATCGCACGCAAGGCGAAAGACCGCGACGCCATGCGCGCTTTTACTCAGGCGGCCTTTGAGCGCGCTTGCGTGTTCCGTTCGTTATTCCTGGCCGATGACCGTCCTGTGTGGTCGCACAAGGCCGCCGCGCTGCGTGCGGAAGGCAAGAGGCCGCCGAGCAAAAGCAAGCGCCACGCAGCCAAGAGCGCGCTAACGCCCGACCAGTTGCTGGTCGCTCTTGGCAATCAGCGCGGCCGCTGTGCCCGCGTTGAACGGTTCGCCATGTGTTTCGCCCTGTTTGGCATTCGGCCGGCTGAACTTCTGCGCGGCGTCGTTTTAAGTAAAACCGCCGAAGGTCTGACCCTCGTCGTTCACGGTGCGAAGGTGGACGCGCGTCGAGGGCAGCCAACGCGAACGCTGGAAATCATGCCGAGCCTGTTAGGACAGTCGGCGATGGCTGCGCAATTCTTGCGAGACGAGGCGGCCCGCACGCCAATCCTGCGCGCGTCTCCTGCGGATATTTTGGCGGTGCGTCGTGCGATGCGTGAAGTTCAAGCGGGCCTGTCGCCGTATGCGTACCGACACGCTAGGGCAAGCGATGCCAAAGCCTCGCAGAGCACGCACGGGGTGGCGGCTTGGTTGGGCCATGCTAGCGACCGCGCACAATCAGCCTATGGCAACAAGCGCAGCGGAAAGGGGGCGGTCACGGTAAAAGGGGCGAGCGCAACGCGTGCCATCCGCCACACGAAGACCCTGCCGTTATCCGACGCGCACCGCTTTGCGAAGGTCGCGGCGCGATTGGTTGAACGTCTACAACCCAACGCTGTGTCTAGTGAAAAATCCCCGCCATCGCGCACGCGCGGCCCGCGTCTGTAAGTCTTAACGCTTGCGGCTGCGTCGTGGCCGCAGAGTGCCGCCAACGCGTTCAGTGCCATCGCCCTCGTCTCGGTCGGCGCGGTTGTTTCGCCATTCCGTCAAACGTTTTGCGAAGCCACCAGGCTGCGCCATTTGCGCCGCGATGGCTTGAACCGTTGGCTGTGGCGTGCTCGCACGCGCTGCCTGCTGTCTTTCGAGTTCCTGCACAAGCAGACGCAGGATGGCGTTGGCTTGTGCGCTTGCGTCAGAGTTTTTTTCCATTGCGCGAGTTCCTGAGGGTGTTGCCCTTGTCTTAACTCGGAACGCGGAAAACGCAACCCCTACTTTGCACGCTCCTGATTGAGCGCGAACAAGCGACGCAGGATTTCATCATCCGAAAGCGGCCATGGCCAGCCGTAGGCTACGGCGACCGCTTTATCCAGAGCGTCGTGCAGGTTTGCCAGCCATGTGGGGCGCTCGTTGTAGAGATTGGTGAGCGTGCGCTTTTTGAGGGCAGCCTCATGTCCTGCCTTCGCAACTGCCCGCTCAGGAAAGCCCGCAGCAGTTTCTTCTGGTGTGTGAATCCAATCGACCCATTCGGCTGGATTGAGCCAGTTGTCGCGCTTCTGCACGAGTTCACGCGCAGCCGCGGCAATGGGCTCCGCATGCGGATGGCTAGCGTAGCCTTCCGCTGCAATATTTGGCGTCAAACCTTCGGGGAACGGGAAGGTCTCGAAAGTTGTGGACGGCGTATAACGCGGGCGGTCTTCGAGGCTTGTCCCCATGCGCAGCGCCCAAAGTTCATGCAGGCGCGAGTGCAATATTCCCAGCGTGGTGTCGTCATCGCGGGCTATGACAATAAGGGCTTGGTCGGGACAAACGGCGACCGGTAGCCAAACAAAGAAGCGGTGCAGGGAGTGCGCGACCGTTGCGATATATCGCGAGCGCCCCGCCAATTTGCGCCGCAGTGCTGGACGGGGTTCGGCATGACGCCACCAGTATTTTCGATACGCCTCGCGGTTGTTCTTGTCCCGTTCTGGCTTCACATGCTCTAAGGCATAGGCGTACGGAAGTTCATACAGAGCGGCGTCAGTCTCAGGAATATCGACCCCAAAATCGATGATCCAAGTATCGGCTGCGCGCCTTGCAAGCATGAGCCCATTGGACCAAGGCCGAACCACATCTGAGTTAGGTTTGCCGTTGGGATTGGGCTGGCCCAACCAAGAGCGCGCCAACTCTCCCGCGATGTCGAAACTCGCCTTTTTCGAGGAGCCTTGAAAACTCGCCCCAGCGTTCTCTGGCAACTTGTTCGCCTTCGTCAAATCGACGCTGTGCTCGCCATGGGATGCAGTGAGGTCGGCAAAAATTTCGCTGACTGGATTGCCGTCCAGCCGCGTGCCTTGTTCGCTCTGCCCGAAACAGACCAGAGACACGCGCACGGCTGCGCCTTCATTCGTCCAATCCTCGTCTGCCCAAGCCTCGAAGATGCGCGACGCCTCGGCGGCATGCTTCAAGACCTCGCGGTTTGCGCCGCCGCGAATGCTGTTAGTCGCTACCAGTCCGGCGCGTTGCGTTTCGCCTTGGCTTATGGCGTCGTTCGCTTTCTCGAACCAGTAGCAAACGAAGTCCGCAGCGCTTGGCACGCGATTGCCATAAACGCGGTCGAGCGCTTCCACATAGTCGTTACCGAGTTCCCGACGCTTTCGCGATACGCCAATGAATGGCGGGTTGCCAATGATGGCGTTGGCACGAGGCCATGCCGCCTCTGTCCCGTCTGTATTTAGCAGCGCGTCGCGGTTCTCGATACCTCCAAGAGCTTGTAGGATGGGGTTGCGGCGCGCCCCGTGTCCGTTGGAAATCATCCATTGGATCTCACCAATCCAGACGGTGATGCGCGCCAGTTCCGCCGCGTACTCGTTCAACTCTATGCCCAGCACATTGGCGGGGCCGATCGCGGGGGATTGGCGGGGAAGGCCCAGCGCCTCGGCCTCAATCATGATGCGCTGTTCCAAGTCTTTCAACGAGCGCAGGGCCAGAAACAGGAAATTGCCAGAGCCACAAGCAGGGTCAAGCACGCGGAACGCGCGGAACCTTTCCAAGAACTCGCGTAGCCGCTTCTTCGCCTCGTTGTGCGCCTTGGTTTGAGTGGTCTTCTTGGCTGTGTTCTTTGCCGCCGCCGCCTGCTTGTCGGCGACCGTTAACCCTTGGGCTGGCTTCGTTTCGCTTTGTTCGGCGTCGCCGAAAATGGCCGCCTTCTTCATCAGGGCGGTGATGGCTGCCTTCTCGCGCTCCCACTCGGACAGCCACGGCTCCATGACCACCGGCCGCACGATTTTCATGATCGTGGTCGGGTCAGTGTAGTGCGCGCCCAACTGGCTGCGTTTGTTGGGGTCTAGCCCTCGCTCGAATAGCGTGCCGAAAATTGACGGGTCGATTTCCGACCAGTCGAGCCGCGCGGCGCTGTGCAGTGTTGCCAGTTCCGGCGTTTCAAGGCGCAGGGTGCTCGCATCCTCGAACAGCCCACCGTTGAACCACTCAATCGCATTGAGCGCGTACTCGCCGCCGTCTTTCATTGCTGTGAATAATTCAGCGGCGCGGCTCTCGAATTTGTCGGGTTGGCCCTGCGAAACCGTGACGATTTTTGAAAAAATCTGGTTGGGCAACAGGCCGATGTCTTCCGCAAACATGCAGAACAGCAGGCGGTTGAGGAAGTGCGCGACCGCGTGCGGGTCGTTGCCTCGGTCGCGCAATGCCTTCGCCACTTCGGCGAATTTCTGGGCCGCTTCTTCGGTGATGGCGGCCCGGCTGACGCCTGGCTTCAACTGGTGCGGGTCGTTGAATGCAGCCGCCAGCAATTTACGGATTGCGGGGTCGGCCAAGTCCTCCACCGTGAAGGCATAGACCTTCTTAACGGTGCTGGTGAAGTTGGTATGAATCTCAAAGCGTTGCAGGTCGGACACAATGAGCAACGGCGGGTTTTCCAGCGCGTCCGCGTACATCTTTAACTGCTGGTAGGCCTTCACCAAATCCTTGTGCGTGCCCTTGGCTTCCCAGCCAAAAAATCCGCGCTTCCAGACATCCGCCCAGCCGTTGCCGCCGCTGGTCTTGGTTGCGCCGTATTCGTATGTAAACCACTCGTGTTTTGGGTCGGCTTCGCGCGGGGTCTTGTGCCCCAACATCCGGCACAAGTCCTCAAAGAAGGGTTGGAAATCGCGGCGCTCGTCGCCGCCTTGCTTCCATTTCGCGATGAAATCGTGCGGCGTCATTCGTCCCTGTTCCTGCTCGTCCTCGGCACGGGCATGGTAGCCCGTCCGAGCCGCCGCGCATTGTCCCCAATGCCTGCGCCCGCCTGCGGCGGTCGCGTGGTTTGGAACCTGAAAGAGCGGGGCGCTTCGCGCTGGTCTGTCGTAGGTTTTGGGTGCGTCGGGGGCGAAAGCGACAATGTACCCACCCGCAAACTGCCCTCAATCGACCAGTGCGGAGCAACGGGCCCATACGGGCCAAAGTTGCGGGGTCTGGGGGTGCAACCCCCAGCAATATCAAGCAGGACGGACATGCGCAGCCCTCGCGCGAAGCGGGCGACGCAATGCGTCGCCACCTTGTCGGCGTTCACGCCGACGCGTCTGCTTGTGCCCTCCTTCCTGTACCTGAAAAGAAAAACCTCCCCACCGTGAAACCTTTACCGCTGCGGGCTTTCAGCCGATTGGGACAGCACGCGATAACAGGGGCGGATGGCAGACAACAACCGATTTGGCGACACGCGCGAACCGGATTATTCGCAGCGACTAACCGCCACCCATGGCACGCGGTAACGCCTGCGCTTGACGGATGCGCGCGATTTCGTAGAACCGTATCCCCTTGTTACGGAAACACGCCATGGATAAAAACCTCACCACCCGCATCCCGTTCGCCTTCGCACGCTCTGCCTTGTTCCGCCCTGCTGAACGCGTCGGCAAGGTGCTGAGCAATGTCGTCGTTCCCGCAGCGGACGATTACCGCATTGAGTTGAATTATTCGGGGCCGGAACTGACCCCGTTCCATGCCCTCGCGTGGCAGGCGCTGGTCGCGTTGGCCTTTCGCGAAAATAAGGGCACGGACGCCCCGCTCGAAGTCCGCTTGATTGACGTCCTCCGAGCGATGGGCCGGACGTCCATCCAGACGCATGCCAAGCGCTGGTTGCGCGGCCTACTGGACGACCTCACGCTGGCCCGCGTGGCGGTGAGTAGCCGCCGGCACGCGTTTCAGGGGGCATTGTTGGACGGTCTGCTTGACCTCGGCAACGGCAGGGTTTCGGTTTTATTCTCGAACGACATGAGCGAGTTGCTCGCCGACGAGGTGGTCATGATGCCCATGACCAGCAAACAGGGATTGAGCGCTTACCCCTTGGCGATGTGGCTGCATGACTACATCGCCACCCATCAGGGTGTTTACGAAGTTCCGACCAAGACCCTCCACCGTCTTGCCGGTTCCTGTCTCGAACTAGGGACTTTTAACGTTCGACTGCGCAACGCCCTCGACAGGGTGCGATCGGTCGGTACTCTGCTCGAACGCTACACGCTGGACGCCAAGGACTTAAAACTTCACAAGCGGAAGACCCGCGTCGTCTTGTTGCCTGCCTCCGTCCAAGCCGCCGCCAAATGGTACGGAGCGACAGGGACGCAGGCGCGCCAACAACGCATGCGCGTGCCGTTGTAGGCCCATTTGACTGATGGAACTGGCAGCGTTTTGCGGGCGCGTTCTGATGTATTGCGCGGGGGGTTGAGCCATCTGGGCGGGCCCTGCTAGGCTGTGGACACACCCTTGGACACTCACTTTGCGGGTGTTTCGGGCGTCAAAGCCTTATATAGAGCGGTTTGGTGGGTTTGGGTGTGTGTCCCGTCCACTCCGCCACTTATGAGTTGAAGAAGGCGCCGGAAACGGCGCCTTCTTTTTTTGTTTTTCGCCTGGACGAGATCAACGGGCAGTCTTGCGCAGGGCACGCTAAACTAAGCGGCTACGCCTTACCAACACGCCATCGCCCATGCTGCAGAAACTCCGCGACAAGACCACAGGCTGGATCGCCACGGTCATCCTTGGATTGCTGATCATCCCGTTCGCCTTCTTCGGCATGGAGTCCTACATGTCGCAGCGGGTGGACAGCTACGCCGCCAGGATTGCGCAGCCGCCTTCATGGTGGCAGTCCGCGCCGCAGGCATGGCCGCTCAGCTACTTCTGGAGCACGCACGACATCGACAATGCGGAGTTCCGCCAGCGCTTCGAGGAGACCCGGATGCGCGCGCGCGAGGAGCAGGGCGACAAGTTCGATGCCAAGGCATTCGAATCGGTCGACAACAAGCGCAAGGTGCTTGACGAAATGATCGACGAACAGGTCATGCGCCTGACCGCCGAGCGCGAGGGCATCGTGGTCAGCGATGGCGAAGTGCGCAATGCCATCCAGGCGGTGCCGGATTTCCAGGTGGATGGAACGTTCGACGTCGACCGTTACCAGTTGCTGCTGGCCTCGCAGAACCCGCCGCTGGTGCCGCGTGATTTCGAGAAGCGGATCCGCGACAACCTGCAGTTCGGCCTGGTCCCGAGCCGCCTGGCGCAATCGGCCTTCGTCACCAACGCGGATGTCGACCGGGTCATGCGCCTGCTGGGCGAGCAGCGCGACGTCAGTTACGTGATGCTGCCGGCCACGCCAGTGGATACCGCTGCAGTCACCGCCGCGCAGATCCAGGACTGGTACAAGACACATGCGCAGGACTACCGGCAGCCCGAGACCGTGCGCCTTGAATACGTCGAGGTAGATGGCGCCACCCTGCCGCCACCGGTGGTGGACGAAGCGGCGTTGCGCACGCGCTACCAGGACGAGGCCGCGAAATTCTCGGCCGCCGAGCAGCGCGAGGTTTCACACATCCTGGTGCAGGTGGCAGCCGACGCCAGCGACGCCGACAAGAAGGCCGCCGAGGCGCGTGCCACCAAGCTTGCGGCCGAAGCACGCGCGCCGGGTGCGGATTTTGCCGCGTTGGCCAAGGCCAACAGCGACGATGCCGGCTCCAGGGACAATGGCGGCGACCTCGGCCTGATGACCAAGGGCGGCTTGCCGGGACCGTTCGAGGATGCCGTGTTCGCGATGGCATCGGGTGAGGTGCGCGGACCGGTCAAGAGCGATTTCGGCTGGCATGTCATCAAGGTCGATGAAATCCGCAGCGGGACCCAGCGTCCGTTCGAGGACGTCCGTGCGCAACTCGAGGCCGAGCTGCAGGAGTCCGAGCGCGAGCGCGCCTACAATGACCTGAGTGGCAAGCTGGTCGACCAGGTCTACAGGAGCCCCAGTTCACTGGCGCCGGCCGCCGACGCGATGGGCCTGCAAGTGAAGACCACGCCGGCGTTCTCCCGCGCGGGTGGCGAGGGGATCGCGGCGAACCAGAAGGTGGTGCGCGCGGCCTTCTCGGAAACGCTGGTGCAGGACGGCACGGCGAGCGATCCGATCGAGCTCGGCCCCAACCACAGCATCATGATCCGGGTGATCGAACACGCCCCGGAACGCCCGCGTCCGCTGGCAGAGGTCTCCGAGTCGGTGGTCATGGCCATCCGCCTGGATCGCCAGCGCAAGACGGCCGAAGCCGCAGCCGATACGCTGGTCAAGGCCGCCAGGGCCAACACCCTGGCCAAGGCAGCCGAAAGCGCGAAGCTGGTCATGGCGGAAATGAATGGACTGGAGCGCTCCAGCGCCATCCCGTCCCGGCGCGCGATCGAAGCGTTCTTCGATACGCCACGCCCGCGCGACAACCTGATCCAGGTCGACAAGGTCGAGATCGGTGGCCAGTACATTGTCTATGCGATCCGCGACGCGCGCGACGGGGATCCGTCCAAGGCCTCGGCGCAGGAGCGCGACCAACTGCGCGCGCAACTGGCGGGGATTGCCGGCGTCGATGCGCAGAAGGCCTACGTCAAGGCATCACGCGCCAAGTACCGGATCACGGTGGCGGAAGACCGCTTGTAACGTCGTCCCTGATTCGTCCCTGAGCAAGAAAACGCCCGGCAAAGTCCGGGCGTTTTCATTGGTGCCGGTGGCGGGGCGGTCAGTCGATGCCGCTCATGCCCATGATGTTGTAACCGGCATCGACATAGGTGATTTCACCGGTGATGCCGGCGGCCAGGTCCGAACACAGGAATGCGGCGGCATTGCCCACGTCCTCGATGGTGACCACCCTGCGCAGTGGCGCCGCGGCCTCGAACTGGGTCAGCATCTTGCGGAAGTTGGCGACGCCGGATGCGGCCAAAGTACGGATCGGGCCGGCCGAGATGGCGTTCACGCGCGTACCCTCCGGTCCAAGCGCCATCGCCATGTAGCGCACGGTGGCTTCCAGGCTGGCCTTGGCCACGCCCATGGTGTTGTAGTTGGCCAGTGCGCGTTCGGCACCGAGGTAGCTCAGGGTCAGCACCGCGCCATTGCGGCCCTTCATCATCGGCCGTGCCGCCTTGCCGAGCGCGGCCAGCGAGTAGGCGCTGATGTCATGCGCGATGTGGTAATTCTCGCGGGTGATGCCATCCAGGAAGTCGCCCTCGATTGCTTCGCGCGGGGCGAACGCGATGCAGTGGATCAGGATGTCGAAGCCATCCCAGTGTTTGCCCAGCGCGCTGAAGCAGGCATCGATCTGGGCGTCATCGGCCACGTCCAGCGGCAGCACGATCTTGCTGTCGTACGTCTCGGCGGCGGCTTCGACCCGCGATTTGAGCTTGTCGTTCTGGTAGGTCAGCGCCAGTTCGGCGCCTTGCCGGTGCAAGGCATCGGCGATGCCGCTTGCGATCGAACGCTGGCTTGCGATGCCGGTGACCAGCGCGCGCTTGCCCTGTAGGAATCCCATGGTCTCTCCTGTGGATGTGCTGCGCCGGGGCGCTTGAAGCGAATGCTCTAGTTTGCCCTGCGCTGGCCGCATCGGCCAGCGCTGTCGCTGCCGATCGGCGCGGGCGCTAGCCGCTGAAGCCGTCCTTCCAGCGCCGCAGTTCGGCGAACGCATCGACATCGTCCACCAGCGCGCGTTGCAGGTGGCGCTCCAGCGCGGCGTGCACGGCGGGAGTGTCGCTGCGCAGGAACGGGTTGCATTCACGCTCCGATGCAAGCGCCACCGGCACGCTGGGGCGACCGGCGGAACGCGCCATCCGTGCTTGCGTCGCGCGCTCCTGCAGGGCTGCATTGGCGGGATCCACCGTCAGCGCGAAGGCGGCATTGGCCACGGTGTATTCGTGCCCGCAACAGACCTGCAATTCACCGGGCAGGGCGGCAAGTCGCCGCAGGGAGCCCAGCATCTGCGCAGGCGTGCCTTCGAACATGCGACCGCAGCCCAGGCTGAACAGGGTGTCGCCGGAGAACAGCAGCCCCTCCCCATGGAATGCAATATGGCTGGAGGTGTGGCCGGGAATTTCCATGACGTCGAAATGCCATGGCCCGATCTCGATGCGCTCGCCATCCGCCACGCGTCGGGTCGCAGTGGCAATGCGTGGGTCGTGCGGGGCAATCACCGGCAGCCGTGGCCAGCGTTGCAGCAGTTCCGCCACGCCGCCGATGTGGTCGCCGTGGTGGTGGGTGAGCAGGATGCCGTGCGGTGCCGGGCCAGCACCCAGCACGTCCAGGACAGGCGCGGCATCGCCGGGGTCGACGATCAGCGCGCGTGACGCGCCCTGGGGCGCGTCATCCAACAGCATCCAGATGTAATTGTCGTTGAGCGCGGGCACTGGCTGCAGTCGCATTGAAGTCCGTCCGTGACGCGGCGCGGGCTTTCCCGCAAAATCGAACCATGCCCATGCCTCTCTTTCGTCGTCAACCCGTCCCCGCCGCCGCTGCCATGTGGTTTGCCGGGGCCGCCGGGCAGATGGTCATTGCCAGCGAAGCCGAACTGCTGCGTGCCGCTGCCCGCGAGCGTCCCGGCCAGCCGGGCCTGTGGCTGCAACCGGGGGTGATCGACCTGAGTGACAGCGACTGCCTGGACGTGCCGGGATTGCGCCTGCATGCCGCCGGCGATGGCTTCTCCGGCGATATCCGCTGCGGCGCGCTGTTGCCGCTGGCCAGTGAATGCTGCGGCGTGGTGGTCGTGCAACATCTTGCCGACATCAGCGCCGAACCCGAGGCCCTGCTTGCCGAGTGCGCGCGGGTGCTGGTGCCCGGCGGACGCCTGTGGCTGATGGCCCTGAACCCGCTGGCACCGTATCGCCTGCGCTGGCGCGGGCAGGGACCACGCGCCGCCGAGCCGGTCACCTGGCGCCGCCGCCTGCGCGCGGCGGGGTTGGCGCCGGATCCTGTTTCGCAAGGCATTGGGCCGTCCTGGGCGATGTCGATCAATGGCCAATTGCAGGACGGCGCCGGTTTGCGCGCCGCGTTCCTGTTGCGAGCGGAGAAGCGCCGGATGCCACTCACGCCGTTGCGCGCGACCCGGAAACTGCGCCTGCAACCCGGGCTGCCCGCCGCATGAAGGCAGCTGTACGCAAGCAGGTCGAGGTGCATACCGATGGCGCCTGCCTCGGCAACCCGGGCCCCGGTGGCTGGGGTGCGTTGTTGCGCTGGAGCGGGATCGAGCGCGAACTCGCCGGCGGCGAAGCCGATACCACCAACAACCGGATGGAGCTGACGGCCGCGATCGCCGCGCTGGAAGCGCTGCGCGAACCCTGCGACGTGATCCTCACCACCGATTCGCAATACGTCCGCCAGGGCATCACCCTGTGGATGGCGAACTGGCTGCGGCGCGGCTGGAAGACATCCGGCGGCGATGCGGTCAAGAATCGTGACCTGTGGGAGCGACTGCATGCGGCTGCGGGCCGCCATGCGGTGGACTGGCGTTGGGTCAAGGGGCATTCCGGCGACCCGGACAACGAGCGCGTGGATGACCTGGCGCGCAATGCAGCCATCAGGATCAAGGAGTCGGGTCGTGGGTGAGACAACGTCCGTGAGGCAGCCATCGTGAGACAGGTCGTACTGGACACCGAAACCACCGGCCTGAGCTGGGAGAAGGGCAACCGCGTGGTGGAAATCGGTTGCATCGAGTTGCTGGAACGCCGGCCAACCGGCCGCAGCTTCCATTGCTACCTCAACCCCGATCGCGAGTTCGAGCAGGGTGCGCAGGAAGTGACCGGCCTGACCGTGGAGTTCCTGGCCGACAAGCCGCGCTTCGCCGAGGTCGTCGACGAGTTCCTGGCGTTCATCGAAGGCGCCGAACTGGTCATCCACAATGCCGCATTCGACGTCGGTTTCCTCAATGCCGAGCTGACCCGGCTCGCCGCGGGCCACGGCCGCATCCAGGACCGTTGCGGCATCGAGGATTCGCTGCTGCTGGCACGCCAGCGTTACCCCGGCCAGCGCAATTCGCTGGATGCGCTCTGCAAGCGACTGGGCGTGGACAACTCGCATCGGCAATTGCATGGCGCCTTGCTTGACGCGCAGTTACTCACGGATGCGTATCTCGCGCTGACCTCGGGGCAGGAGGAAATCGGGTTCGCCAGCGAACCCGTGGCGGTTGCACAACGCGCCGCGCCGGTGGCGATCCCGGGATCCGCCGCGCGCCCACGCGTGCAGGTTGACGACGAGGAACAGGCGGCGCACGCGGCGCGCCTGCAGGTCCTTCACGGGAAGGACGGACGCTGCCTGTGGCTGCAGCTGGAGTCTGTTGCCTGAGCTGATGCCCCGCTTCAGTGCCGGCGGACCAGTACCACGGTGACATTGTCGGAGCCGCCGCCATCCAGCGCCGCGGCGACCAGGCCGTCCACGCATTCCTGCGCGCTGCATTCCTGGTGGGCGAGCACCCGCGCGATGCTGCGGTCGTCGACTTCCTCGGTCAGGCCATCGCTGCACAGCAGCAGTTGCATGCCCGGTCGCAACTCCCCCGTCAGGCTTTCCACGTTCAATTGCTGGGGATCGGTGACGCCCAGTGCCTGGGTCACCACGTTGCGATGCGGATGGCTGCGTGCCTGGTCAGGGGTGATCGCGCCGGTGGCGATCAGTTCCTGCACGTAGCTGTGGTCCTGCGAGATCTGGGTCAGCTGGCCGTCGCGCCACAGGTAGACCCGGCTGTCGCCGACCCAGGCGACCTCGAAACGGTTGCCGTCGACACGCGCGACCACCACCGTGGTGCCCATCGGCAAGCTGTCGCCGCGCCGCTTGGAGCAGCGGATGATTTCCTCGTCCGCGCTGCGGATGGCTTCGGCAAGCGGGGTGCCGGCGCGGATCTCGCGAACGATCGCTTCGCGCGCCAGCGCGCTGGCGACTTCGCCGAACTCGTGTCCGCCCATGCCATCGGCCACCAGCCACAGGCCAAGTTCACTGTCGCCGTAATAGGTGTCCTCGTTCAGTTCCCGGCGCAGGCCGACATGGCTGAGGTGTCCGAATTCGATCATGCGGCGTATTTTCGTCCGGTGTTTGAAGGGCTAACGCAATCGTGCGGGGGAACCGGACGCGTTGGTCAAGGATCGGTTATTGGAAGTAGAGGGGGTGCGAAGGTTGGGGAGCGGTAGGTATGCCGGAACAAGTGGGAATTGACTCGGGACATCCATGGCCCCTGCGCTTCGCGCAACCTGCGGTCGTCCCATTGTCCATCCTGCCGATGTGGCGAACCCCACGGGCAGTTTCTCCCACAGCTTCTCCTGTGGGCAAGAAAAAACGCCCTCGTGGGGCGTTTTTCTTGTCTGGCGGAGAGGGGGGGATTCGAACCCCCGGTGCGCTATAAACGCACGCCTGATTTCGAGTCAGGTACATTCAACCGCTCTGCCACCTCTCCGGATATTTCAGGTGCAGCGGGCTGCGAATGATACGGGCCCGATGCACTCTGGGCAAGGAACGGCCCCGTCCGGCAAGGCGCTACACTGACGGCCCCGGAAAAACAGGCGTGCCATGTCCGAAATCCTCGTCCCCGTCTCGTTCGGTGAACTGCTGGACAAGATCTCGATCCTGCAGATCAAGTCCGAGCGCATGTCCGACCCGGCCAAGCTGGCCAATGTGCGCAAGGAACTCGGTGCGCTGGAGCAGACATGGATGGCGCATCCGGCCGCCGGCGGCGAAATCGCCCACTTGCGCGCCGACCTCAAGGCGGTCAACGAGCGCCTGTGGGTGATCGAGGACGACATCCGGATCAAGGAGAAGGCGCAGGCCTTCGATGACGGCTTCATCCAGTTGGCACGCAGCGTGTATTTCGAGAACGATGTGCGCGCCCGGATCAAGAAAGACCTCAACCTGGCGCTGGGCTCGGCGTACGTCGAAGAGAAGTCCTACCAGGACTATGGCAGCGGGAACGGCGCCTGACAGTCAGCCGATGTCGCTGCGGCAACGCTCGAACGCCGCGATCGCATCCTCCACGCCGATCAGGTCCATGATGCCCTCAGCTTCGATTCGGGTGCCCCATTTGAGGCCGGATGCCGGCTTGCCGCGGTACTTGCGGGCGGCGGCGTCGTAGCGGTCCACGCAATAGCGGCGGTCGGAGTACGGCCCGCTGCGGTTCGGGTTGGTGGCGGCATGCAGGCCCAGCACCTTGGTGCCCATGGCATTGGCGATATGCATCGGGCCCGAGTCCGGGGTCACCAGCAGGTCGGCGCGGGCGAGCAGGGCGGGAAGCTGCTTGAGGGTGTCCTGGCCGATCAGGTCGAGCACGTACGCGTCATCCCTGGTCGAACGCATTGCGGCGAGGATTGCATCGCCCGTGCGGCGCTCCAGCTCGCTGCGACCGCCGCACAGCACGACCCGCCAGCCTTGCGCGAGGGCATGGTCGGCCAGTGCGGCGTGGCGTTCCGGACGCCAGTTGCGCAGGACGTGGCTGGAGCAGGGCGAAACCATCAGCGTGCGGATGCCGTCATCGGGCCATTGCGCGCGCGCCCAGGCATGGGCTTCGTCCGGAACCGGCAGGTTCCACACGACCTCCTCGCGGACCAGGCCCAGCGGCTCGCAGAAACTGCCGATCGCATCCAGCACATGGATGCCGGGACGGTCGGCGATGCGCTCGTTGATGAACAGGCCATGGCCCTCTTTCGCACGCGCGCGGTCGTAGCCAATCCGGCGCCGGGCAGGAATGAACGCAGACAACAGGTTTGCGCGGGCCGAGACCTGCAGCTGCAGCAACGCGTCGAAGCGCTGCGTGCATTGCCTGTGCACGGCGCGCATGCCGGCCAGGCCGGTCTTCTTGTCGAACTCGATGAAGCGCACGCCAGCCAAGCCATCCAGCAGGCGGCGCTCACCCTTGCCGATCACCCAGCTGACCTCGACGTCCGGCCACGCGCTGCGCAAGCTGTGCAGCAACGGCAGCACATGGGTGACATCGCCCAGCGCGGACAGGCGCAGCAGGCAGATCGAACGCGGCGCGTTGGGCTTGGGCATGGGCTTGTTAAACTCGGGTCATGAGCGGTTTCGACGCCAACGAACACCTGACGCCTTTCCGCGATACCCGCGGCTATGGGGCGATTCTGTTCGACCGCAGCCAGGTCAGGCAACCCGATCCCGAATGGTTCTCGCCCACGCACTGGGGCGATGCCGCCCAGCCGGTGACCGAAGGCGGGCGTGGCGGGGCATGGTTCATCCAGACCGGCGAGGGCGACGCGTTCCTGCGCCACTACCTGCGCGGCGGCATGGCCGCGCGCCTGAGCCGCGATGGACATCTCTGGCGCGGCATCCACCGCGTCCGCAGTTTTGCCGAGTTCCGCCTGTTGCGCGCCCTGCGCGAAAAAAAGCTGCCGGTGCCGATGCCGTTCGCGGCCTGGTACCGCCGTGAAGGCCTGCAGTATCGCGCGGCGATCCTGATGCAGCGGCTTCCCGGCGTGCAGTCGTTGGCAACGCTGGCCATGCGCGACGACGCGCCCTGGGACGCCGCCGGGCAATTGGTCGCGCGCTTTCACCGCGGCGGGCTGGATCATGCGGACTTGAACGCGCACAACCTGCTGTTCGATGCGCAAGGCAAGGGCTGGATCATCGATTTCGATCGTGCGAACTTGCGTATCCCGGCCACCCCATGGCGCGAGGCCAACCTGCGGCGCTTGCTGCGTTCGTTGCGCAAGCTGCGTGGGGCCCGCAGCATCGAACAGGTGGATGCCGGCTTCGCGCAACTGCGCGCAGCCTATGACAGCGCATGGAAACGGGGCTATTGATGAGTGCATGGACGCTACGCCTGCTCGGCGTCGGCAACGCTTCGGCAGTGGAACTGGGCTCGGCAATGGCGACCATCGAGCGCGATGGCGCGCCGTGGCTGACGATCGACTGCGGTGGCGAAGGATTGACCGCATACCAGCAGGTCTACGGCGACAGCCCGATGGCGCTGTTCATGACGCACGCGCACCTGGATCACATTGCCGGCTTCGAGCGGCTGTTCGTGGCCAGCTATTTCGATGAACGTCGTCGTGGCGAAGTGCGCCTGTACGTGCCGGTCGGGCTGATGGCCTTGCTGCAGCAGCGCGTGGCCAGTTATCCGAATACGCTGGCCGAAGGCGGCGTGAATTTCTGGGATGCGTTCCGGATCATCCCGGTCGACGATCATTTCTGGCACGACGGCATCCGCCTGGAGGTGTTTCCGGTGCGCCACCACTGGCCGGACACCGCGTTCGGCCTGCGCCTGCGCGGCAGCCTGGTGTGGACCGGCGATACCCGCCCGATCCCGGAAATGCTGGCCAGGCACGCCGATGCAGGCGAGCTGATCGCGCACGATTGCGCGCTGCGCGGCAATCCCTCGCATAGCGGCATCGACGACCTGGAGCGTGAATACCCGGGTGCGCTGCTGCAGCGCTGCCTGCTCTACCACTACGAGAGCCTCCAGGCTGGCGAGGCGCTGCGCGCGCGCGGCCATCGCGTCGGCATGCCCGGTGAAGTCGTCACGCTGCAGGCGCCCACCGGCGTGTCACCGGAATGACGGAAGACACCCCGCGCGACATGCTTGGACGCCCGCTGCGGGACCTGCGGCTGTCGGTCATCGAGGCCTGCAATTTCCGCTGCCCGTATTGCATGCCGGCGGATCGCATTCCAGACGACCATGGCCTGGATGCTGCGTCGCGACTGACGTTCGACGAGATCGAAACCCTGGTCCGCGGCTTCGTCCGGTTGGGCGTGCGCAAGCTGCGCCTGACCGGCGGCGAACCCTTGCTGCGCAAGCGCCTGCCTGAACTGGTGCGGCGCCTGGCGGTGATCGATGGACTGGAAGATCTCGCCCTGACCACCAATGGCAGCTTGCTCGCGACCCATGCCCAAGCCCTGCGCGATGCAGGTCTGCGCCGCGTAACGGTCAGCCTGGATACGCTGGACGCCACGCTGTTCCGCGCGCTGTCCGGCGGCCGTGGCGCCCTGGTCGACGTGCTCGCAGGCATTGCGGCCGCGAAGGCGGCCGGCTTCGCGCCGATCAAGCTGAACTGCGTGTTGCAGCGCGGCGTCAACGACGGCGGCATCCTCGAGTTGGCGGCCTACGCGCGCGAGCAGGGCCACCTGCTGCGCTACATCGAGTACATGGACGTGGGCACCTGCAATGGCTGGTCGCGCGAACGCGTCGTTCCCTCGCGCGAGGTGCGCGACCTCATCCATGCCCGCTGGCCGCTGCAGTCGCTCGATCCCAACTACCTGGGCGAAGTCGCAGCGCGGCATGCCTATGTGGACGGCCTGGGCGAAGTGGGGTTCGTGAGTTCGGTCAGCGCGCCGTTCTGCGGCGACTGCCACCGCGCGCGCGTCTCTGCCGATGGCCAGCTCTACACCTGCCTGTTTGCCGGCGGCGGGCATCCCCTGCGGCCGTTGCTGGCGGACGGCGAGGATGTGCTGGCGCGCCATGTGGCAGGCCTGTGGGGACTGCGCGCTGATCGTTACAGCGAGATCCGAAGCGAAGCGGGGGCGTCACGCCGCCATGTCGAGATGTATCTGGTGGGCGGGTGAGGTTGTGGGAATATTGGCCGCATGAACGAAAAGCACGCGCTGACCCATCTCGACCCCAGCGGTCGCCCGACCATGGTCGATGTCAGCGGCAAGGCCGTGAGCGTGCGCGAGGCCCGCGCCGAATGCCGCGTGCGCTTTCCCGTCGATGTTGCCGCGCAACTGCATGCCAATGGCCTGCGAAGTGCGAAAGGCGGCATCGTCGATACCGCGATCATCGCCGGCACGATGGCGGTCAAGCGTACCCACGAGCTGATTCCGTTTTGCCATCCGTTGCCGATCGACAGCTGCAAGCTCGCCATCGACTGGCATGACACGCGCACGCTGCGCATCGAATGCGCGGTCCGGGTGACCCACCGCACCGGCGTGGAAATGGAAGCGCTGACCGGTGCCACCGTCGCCGCGCTCACCGTGTACGACATGTGCAAGGCGTTGTCGCATGCGATCGTGATCGGGCCGGCCAGGCTGCTGGGCAAGCGTGGCGGCAAGCGCGACGTGGGCAGCGTGGGCTAGGGAACTTTCGCGCCTGCACAAAAGGCGATGGCCCCGCCGACTTACCTCGGCGCCCGCATCAATCGATACCGTTGCTGCCTTCCGGCCCTGGCGGAGTTTTCGATCTAGCGTCGCGAGGGGCCGACGGGGCCACCATAGGACTGCGTCGTGGACGACGCATGATGCTTGAACGTGGTGCGCCCGCCTGGTGGCGGAATTTCTGGCGGAGAGAGGGGGATTCGAACCCCCGAAGCGCGGTTTAGACGCTTACACACTTTCCAGGCGTGCTCCTTCAACCGCTCGGACACCTCTCCGGAACCGCGCATTCTATCCATCGCGGGTCCGGGCCACAAGGAAATCATGACGGCGCGTCGATCCACGTTGTTTCGCGTGGGTCTGGACGCGGGGCCACCGTGGCGGCGTGGCAGAATGGGGGATGTCCTATCTCGTGCTCGCCCGCAAGTGGCGCCCCAAGCGTTTCGCCGAACTGGTCGGGCAGGAACACGTGGTCCGCGCGCTGACCAACGCGCTGGAAACCGGCCGCGTCCACCACGCCTTCCTGTTCACCGGCACCCGCGGCGTCGGCAAGACCACGATCGCGCGCATCTTCGCCAAGTCGCTCAATTGCGAACGTGGCAGCGGCGCCGACCCCTGTGGCGAATGCGAGACCTGCAAGGCGATCGACGCCGGCCGCTACATCGACCTGCTGGAGATCGACGCAGCCTCCAACACCGGCGTCGACAACGTGCGCGAGCTGATCGAGAACGCGCAGTACATGCCGTCGCGCGGCAAGTACAAGGTGTACCTGATCGACGAAGTGCACATGCTGTCGAAGCCGGCGTTCAACGCGCTGCTGAAGACGCTGGAAGAGCCGCCGGAGCACGTCAAGTTCCTGTTCGCCACCACCGATCCGGAAAAGCTGCTGGTCACGGTGCTGTCGCGCTGCCTGCAGTTCAACCTGAAGCGGCTGGATGTCGAACAGATCCGTGGACAGATTGCGAAAATCCTCATTGCCGAGAACATCGAGGCCGACGACGACGCGATCCGCCAGATGGCGGTGGCCGCCGATGGCAGCCTGCGCGATGGCCTGTCGCTGCTGGACCAGGCGATTGCGTATTCCGGGGGGAAACTGGATTCAGCGACCATCGCGACGATGCTCGGTACCGTGGATCGCAGCCGGGTGCAGGCGCTGCTGTCCGCGTTGGGCGATGGCGACGGCGCGCGCCTGCTGGCCGAAGCTGCGGAGCTTGCAGAATTTTCACCCGACTGGGGCAGCGTGCTGGATGCCATGGGCGATGCGCTGCACCGGATCCAGGTCCGGCAACTGGTGCCTGAGGTCGAGATCGCCAGCGATGCCGTGGATGTCGATGGCCTGGCGCAACAGCTGCGGCCCGAACTGGTGCAGCTCTGGTACCAGATGGCGCTGAACGGGCGTCGCGACCTGGGCCATGCGCCCAGCCCGCGCTCCGGTTTCGAGATGAGCCTGTTGCGCATGCTCGCGTTCCGGCCAGGCCAGGAAGGCGTGCAAGCCGCGTCTGCGCGCCCGGCGGCCTCGACCCCGGGCGCGCCACCACCAGCAGTACGCCACGCTTCGCCAGGCAAGGCCGCTGCGCAGGCGCGTGCCGCACTGGCCGAGCCGCCGGCATCGGGCAGCCCGTTGCCGGCTCCCAGGGCTGCAGCCACCATCGAAGCGCCGCGTGTGAGTGAACCCGCGGTAGTTGCGGCTGTGCCTGTGCCCACGGCAGCGAGCCTGCTGGTCACCGATACCGAACACTGGCTGGAGCTGGTGGCGCGCAGCGATGTGCGAGGGCCCGTACGGCTGCTGGCCGAACACACCGGTTTCATCGCGCATGCCGATGGCGTGTTGCTGTTGTCGCTGTCGCCGGGCGACGAGCACCTGAAATCACCGAGCCTGGTGCTGCAGTTGACCGATGCGGTCGCGACCATGCTGGGTGGCCCGGTGCAGTTGCGGTTCGAGACCGCCGCCGCGCGCGGCGATACCGCTCGGGTCCGCAATGCGCGCACGCGCGACGCCCAGCAGGCCGGCGCCGAACAGGGGTTTGCCGCCGATCCCGGCATCCAGCGACTGGTCAAGGTGCACGGCGCGCAGATCGTGCCGGATTCGATCCGCCCGCTCGAAGACGGTTGAACCACCGCCAATCCGTCGCCACATCCCTTGCAACGACCCCAGCGAGTGAACGACATGCGTGGAAACATCGCCCAGTTGATGCAGCAAGCACAGCAGATGCAGGAAAACGTGCAGAAGGCGCAGGAAGAAGTCGCGTCGCTGGAGGCGGTCGGCAGCGCCGGCGGCGGCATGGTCAGCGTGACCATTGGCGGGCGCATGGATTGCCGCAAGGTGCGCATCGATCCGGCGGTATTGGCCGATCCGGAGATGGCCGAGGACCTGATCGCGGCCGCGTTCAACGATGCGGTCAACAAGATCAATGCCGAGTCGCAGGCGAGGATGGCCGCCGCCACGTCCGGCATGCAGTTGCCGCCGGGCATGAAGTTGCCGTTTTGATCGCCCGGTCATCCCGGCGAACGTCGGGATCCAGCGACTGGCCACAGGAATGACGATGCCGCAATGAGTGTTTCGCTGCTTGAACAATTGATCGACGCCTTGCGTGTGCTGCCCGGCGTCGGCCAGAAGTCGGCGCAGCGCATGGCCTACCACCTGCTTGAGCGCCAGCGCGAAGGCGGCAAGCGATTGTCCGATGCCCTCGGGCAGGCGATGGAACGCATCGGCCATTGCCGGCGTTGCCGTGACTTCAGCGAGACCGAGACCTGCCCGACCTGTGCCAGCGGCTCGCGCGATGCGCACTTGCTGTGCGTGGTTGAATCACCCGCGGATCGCTTGGCGATCGAACAGGCGACGGGCTTCCGTGGCCACTATTTCGTGCTGCAGGGACGCCTGAGCCCGCTGGATGGCATCGGCCCGCGCGAGCTCGGGCTGGACCAGCTGGTGCAGCGGCTGGGCGAGGGCGAGGTCAGGGAATTGATCGTGGCGACCAACCCGACCGTGGAAGGCGAAGCCACCGCGCATTACCTGGCCCAGCTGGCACGCGCGCAGGGCGTGCATCCCAGCCGGCTTGCCCATGGCGTGCCGTTGGGCGGCGAGCTCGAATACGTGGATCGCGGCACCTTGTCGCATGCATTCGGCAGCCGCAGTGAAATCCCCGATGAGCATGCGAAGCACCCATCAACCACGGAGCCGGCGCGATGAGCGAGACGATTTTCCACAAGATCCTGCGCGGCGAGATTCCGGCCGACATCGTTTACGAGGACGAACATCTGTTTGCGTTCCGCGACATCGCGCCACAAGCGCCGGTGCACGTGCTGTTCGTGCCCAAGCAGGACTTCGCCACGCTGAACGACGTGCCCGAGGACGCGGCGGTGGTGGTTGGCCGACTGGCGACCGCCGCGGCGCGTTACGCGAGGGCGCAGGGGTTTGCCGAGGACGGCTATCGCATCGTCATGAACTGCAACGGTGACGGCGGGCAGACCGTGTTCCAGATCCATCTTCACCTGCTCGCCGGGGCACCGCTCGGGCGCTTTGGCACGCCCGGCTGAACCAGCCTTTCGCTTGCAGTTCGCTAGCCGTTCGCTCGGCGTTTACCAGCCCCAACCCCAACCGAAACGCCAGGCGGGTGGTGGCGTCACCACATTGACGCGTTCGCGCACAGGCCACAGGTAGACCACATCGGCGGATACCTGCGGAAACCTGTACGTGAACCCTTCGACCTTGCGGTCCTCGTAACCCTCGATGCGACCGGTGAAGGTCACTTCGCGGTTGGGTTCGAACAGTGCCGGGTCATAGAAACCGGTGCGGCAGGCGATGAAGCGCCCCCAGGTATCGTCGCTGGCCCAGTACGGACGACCATTGGCAGTGAGCTTGGTCGAAATCACTTCGAAGCAGGTCTTGTCCGGGCGCGGCTCGGTGCGGATGATGCGTCCGCCCCAGCGCACGGCGCTGCCGGTGAAATTGCCCGCGGCGGCCTCATGCGGGGTCAATGCCTGGAACTGCCCCTGCAAGGGCTTGGGCTGGGTCGCGCAGGCTGCCAGCAGGGCGGTTGCAATGCAGGTCGTGGTCAGTCGCATGTTCATGGTGGTTCCCGGAAGTGAACGGCGGCAACGAGGGTCAGGCAATACAGGGTCAGGGTCGCACATGGCTGTCAATGCAATGTCATGGTCGATGCGCGTCGATGTCCTGCAGCAGTGAGCGCAGCGCGTCGTTTGCGCCACTCTTGCCGGCTTCAGCGTAGCGCGCGTTGGAGAAACGCTCGCTGAGCGAGCGGAGCTGCTGACCGGCCCTGGGCACGTCGGCGCCGGCGCGTTCTGCCCAGGCCTGCGCAGGCTCATGGGTGAGGCGGCCCTGGCCAATGCGCACATAGCGAGCACCCAGGCGCCGCCAGGCACGCAGCAGCGGATCACGTTCACGCTCACCGCGGGCGATCAGCCACGCCATCCATGCAAGCGCCAGGCCGGCGATGGCCGCGAAGATCAGGATCAGCCCGCGCAGGCCGAGGTTGTCCATGCCGAACGGATCCAGCAGGCGTTGCTGGCGCTGTGCGTTGTAGCCCAGCACGAAGTCGTTCCAGCCGCGGCGCATCCAGTCACTCGCGTTGAACATCGGGACCAGTCCGGTGAAGTTGCCGATGCGGCCAGGCTGGCGGTCGGCAAGCGTGTCGTAGACGCGCTCCGGTGCGACGGCGGCGGTCGGGTCAATGCGCACCCAGCCACGCCCTGGCAGCCAGATCTCCACCCATGCATGGGCACTGGAGTGCAGGACCAGCCAATAGTCGCCGATCGGATTGCGATAGCCGCCGGCATAGCCGGTGACCACGCGGGCAGGGATGCCGGCGGCGCGCATCAGCACCACGAACGACGAACTGAAATGTTCGCAATAGCCTTGCTGGCGCTTGAACAGGAAATCGTCGACCTCGTTGCGTCCGGCCAGCGGTACGTTCAGGGTGTAGGCGAATTCGCGGCTGATCCACGCCAGGGCACGATTCGCGATCGCACTGTCGCTGCGACCTGCGTCATCACTTCCAGCCTCGCTTCGCCATTGCCGGCCGAGCGCCACGGTGCGTGGGTTGAAGCCCCGTGGCAACGCAAGTGCGCGCTGGCGCAGCACCGGCCACAGGTCGGGTTCGACCGCAACCGGCAACGCCGACTGCATTCGCCACCGGCTCACGTTGTGAAGCGGGTTTGTCGCGTAGACGCTGAAGTCGATGCTGATGCTGGCGCCATCTGGAACCCGCGTCGGCACATCCAGTGCGATCAGCTGGTCGCTATCGGTTGCCTCCAGGTCGAGCTGGTAGTCCCAGCGCGTCTGGCGGGTGCGCAGGGTGGCGGCGGGAAGGCGTTGCAGCTCCTTGATCTGGTGCCAGGTGCGGCCATCGAAATCCCATAGCACCGGCCCGCGCCAGTACATCTGCTCGGGTCTGGGCGTCGCGCCGAAAAACTGCACGCGCGCCGCGGGACTGTCGTCGTTCAGCAAATCCAGGAAGCCGCCGGGCGTCATGTTGTCCGACAACCCAGGCCGGGCGACCACCCGATCCGGCAAACCCCACAAGGGCGTGGGCAAGCGCGGGAACAACCAGAACGCCGCCAGGGCGAGCGGCAAGCCCAGCGCAAGCAACCGCAGCACGCCGGTGGAGGGCGACCACCAGCGTGCGCCTGCGGCCGGCTGTACCCCAGCCTGGTCGCGGGCGAGCTGTTGCAGGGCCAGCAAGGACAGCACGACTGCAGCCAAGGCCAGCATCAGGCTCAACGGCCCCTGGTCGAGCAGGAAAGTCGCGAACGGCGCAAACAGCGCGAAGCCGACCAGGCTGCGGCCATCGCGCAGGCTGAAGGTCTCCGCAGGCTTCAGCGCCAGCATCGCGGCAAGTACCGCGCAGGCCGTGTCGCGTCCGATGCCCGGGGCGACCGCGGCGACCGCCGCGATGCCGCTGATGCCCAGCAGGATGCGCAGCAGGGACGGCAGGGGCTGGCGCCAGGACAGTGCGAGGATCGCCAGCGCCGAGAGCCCGAATCCGATACCCAGCGACCGCGGCAGCTGTAGCAGCAGCGGCAACAGGCAGGACATGGTCGCCAGCAGCACCAGTTCTCGACTGCGTCGCTCCATCAAGGGTGAGCGTGGCGTGCTGTCAGCCATGCCTGGTTTCGCCCGGCATCAAAGCCAGCGCACGCAGGCAGCGATGCCGGTGCGCGCTGCCCAACCCCATCGGAATCAGCGGTTGCCCGGGCAGTGCCAGCGCATAGCGGCGACCCTCGCGTTCGGCATCGTCCACCCAGCGTGCCAGCCGGCGGATGCGCTGTTCGTAGGGCAGTCCGGCTGTCAGTTGCCAGTCCAGCGTGAGCTGCTCGCTGCGATGCTGTTCGTATTCGCGCACCAGCAGACTGTCACGGCGTGCCGAGGCTTTCCACGCCACGCTCCGGCGTGCGTCGCCAGCCCGATAGCCGCGCAGCTGGTGGATATCGTCGCCGGCACGGGTCACCTGCGCACGGCCGGCATCGCCCGCGGGCGCGGGCAGCGGAGGTGCCTGGGTTTCCGCCGCGGGATAGACCAGCAGGGATTCTTCGGGCCATGCATAGCCCCAGGCGCGCGCCAGCCCCAATGGCTGCACCGTGCTCAATTCGATGCGCGACACCGGCAGCAGCCCGCGATGTTCGGTCGGCAACAGCAATTCGACGGTGCCGCCATGGCTGTCGAAACTGGCATGGGCAAACGCATCGCCACGGGCGAGACGCAATCCGCGGCGCACGCGCTGGTCCACCGCTCCGAGTGCAATGCGCAGGCGGATGGGTTCGCCCGCCGGGACCGGGTCGGCCGCAAGGCTGGTCACCACCACCCCCGACAACTGCATGTGCGCGCCGAACAGGCTGGCCTGTGCCGCTCCGGCCACCAGGAAGGCGAGCAGCAGCGCGGGATTGTTGTTGAAGTTCAGTGCGCCCAGCATCATCGTGCCCAGCACGAAGCCGAAGAACAGGCCGCTGGCGGTCGGCAGCACATAGATGCGCTGCCGGGTCATGCGTGCCGGCAGGGTTTCCGGCTGCCGTGGCCGCATCCACCCCTGGACCCTGGCCCGTAGCCGCCGGCGCAGTGCGCTGAACACCTAGTCCACCGGCACCGCGTGCAGGATCGCCTTGGCCAGGGTGGCGGCCGCGGTATCCGCCTCGCCCACCAGGCGATGCTCGGCGACCGCGGCAAAAAGTGCCTGCACGTCCTCCGGCAAGGCGTGCCCGCGACCCAGCAGCAAGGCGTGCGCGCGTGCTGCACGCAGCAGGGCAAGCCCGGCGCGCGGGGACAGGCCTACCCGCACGCCCGGGTGGCTGCGGCTGCGGCTGACCAGCGCCTGCACGTAATGGATCAGGGCGTCGCTGGCATGCACGCCACGCACGGCACGGCGCAGCGCGATGACCTGATCGGCATCCAGCAACGGCGATGCCTGCGCGATGAGTTCGCGCCGGTCGCTGCCGGACAGCAGCGCGCGCTCGGCGATTTCGTCCGGATAACCAAGGGCAAGGCGCAACAGGAAGCGATCGAGTTGTGAATCGGGCAATGGGTAGGTGCCGGCCAGGTCGACCGGGTTCTGGGTCGCGATCACCAGGAACGGATCGGGCAGGGGCCGGGTCTGCCCGTCGATGCTGACCTGGTGTTCTGCCATGGCTTCGAGCAAGGCGCTCTGCGTGCGTGGCGGCGCGCGGTTGATCTCGTCGGCCAGCAGCACATGGGTGAACACCGGTCCCGGGTGGAACTCGAAGCGCCGGGTCTGCGCCTCGTACACCGACACGCCGAGGATATCGGCGGGCAGCAGGTCGGAGGTGAACTGCACGCGCTGGAACTCAAGCCCGAGCGTCGCCGCCATCGCATGCGCCAAGGTGGTCTTGCCCAGTCCCGGCAGGTCCTCGATCAGCAGGTGGCCATCGGCCAGCAGGGCCACGAAGGCAAGCCGCACCTGTTGTGGCTTGCCCAGCACCAGCGTGTTGACCTGGGCCTGTGCATTGCGCAGTGCCAGGCGCAGGGGTTCGGGTAGGATCGCGTCGATCGCCGGGGATGCTGTCATGTCGTGGGAGGGCAGGCGCTTCGGTTCACGGGATATCGAGTGTAGCGAGGTTGCAAGTTGGTACGTGACGAAGCAAGCGATGGATGCGCGCGACGCTGGTTTGTCGGCCTGTGGCTGGGCATTTGTGCGATCAAGTTCGCATTGGCGATGCAGTTGCCGGTCTTCGTCGACGAGGCGTTCTACTGGCAGGAAAGCCGGCACCTGGCGTGGGCGTATTCCGACCTGCCGGGCCTCACCGCATGGCTGGCGTGGTTCGGGACGGGCCTGGGCGGCGAGCATGCGCTTGCACTGCGCCTGCCGTTCCTGCTGATCGGGGCGTGGATTCCATGGCTGGTGGCGGCCATGGCCGCGCGCGAATTCGATGCGCGAACGGGCTGGCAGGCCGGCACGCTGTCGCTGCTGTTGCCGCTGGCCGGCAGCATGGGACTGCTGGCATTGCCGGACGCGCCCTTGTTGCTGGCGACGTTGCTGTGCCTGGATGCCAGCCTGCGGCTGCTGCGCAAGGTCGATGTCGTTGCGGTTACGGGACTGGCAGTGGGCCTGGTGATCGGTGGCTTGTGCCATTACCGGTTCGCCGCGGTGATCGCAGTGGGCTTCATCGCGATGCTGGCGCTGCCCACGGGGCGTCGCGCGCTGCGCAATCCATGGCCGTGGTTGGCGATTGCCGTTGGCGCACTGGCATGGCTGCCGCTGCTGCTATGGAACCTGCGACATGCCGACGCCGGCCTGCAGTTCCAGCTGGTCGACCGGCATCCCTGGCAGTTCAGCCGCGCGGGCCTGCGCCTGGGGCAGCTGCAGTTGCTGCTCGCCACACCGGTGCTGCTGGTGGCCATGGCGGTGGCCGCATGGCGCGGAGTGACCACGCGTGGCCACGATGCGTCGCGCTACCTGGCGCTTTGCGGTTCGCTGATCGTGCTCGGGTTCCTTGCGCTCGGGTTCTTCTCCGATCGCGAGCGGGTGAGTTTCCATTGGCCCTTGCCCGGCTACCTGGCGTTGTTGCCGCTGGTGCCGTTGGTGCTTGCGCGCTGGTCGCGTGGCTGGCGAATCGCCACCTGGGCCACGGCTGGGCTGGGCCTGACGGCGGTGCTTGGCTATTACGCCATCGCCTCGGTTCCGGCGTTGCGCGAGCAAACGGCATCGCGCAATGTCCATCCGACCAACTTCGCCGGTTGGGATGTGCTGGCCGACACGGTGCAGGGCAGGTTGGCCGCGATGCCCCCAGCCACCCGCCTGGTCGCGGGCGACTTCAAGCTGGGCGCCGAGTTGGGTTTCGCACTGGACGATGCCGGGATCCCGGTGCTGGACCACCCGCTCAATGCCAGGCATGGGCGTGCACCGCAGCTGGCGTTGTGGGGGTTGTTGCGCGACAGGCTTGATGCCGATTCCGGCAATCCCGTCTTGCTGGTGGTTGCGGCCAACCATGTCGACTTCGCGGACCTGCTCGGGTACTACCATCGCTTGTGCGAACAGGTCGGGCCGCTGCCGCCGCCACAGGTGGTGAACATCGATCACGGCCGCCAGCGCTTCCTGCTGTTTACGCTGGACGCACGCGCGCCGTCGCGTGCCTGCACCGCGCCGGCGCTGGCCTTCGTCGATGTGCCAGGGCCCTCTGCCATCGTGGCATCGTCGTTCGCGGTTGCCGGCTGGGCGTTCAAGGATGGCGTGGGGCTTGCATCGGTCGAGATCCTGCTCGATGGCCGGGTGACCGCATCGGCGCGCTACGGTGAATCCAGGCCTGAGGTGGCGGGCTTCTGGAAGATCAGCAGCGACCCCAACCAGCCGCAGGTGGGCTTTCGCGCGCAGGTCACCGACCTCGACCTCGCGCCGGGCGCGCATTGGCTCGGCCTGCGCCTGCACGGTAGGGATGGAAGCATCGAAGACTGGGCCGAACAGCGCATCACCGTGCAATGACGGCTTACGCCGACGGTTTGCGCGGTCAGGGCAGGGCAAACCCCGCTTGCCGCAGCAACCGGCAGGTCGCGATCAACGGCAGGCCGACCAGTGCCGTCGGGTCCTGGCTGTCGATGCGCTCGAACAGGCTGATACCGAGGCCCTCCGACTTGAAGCTGCCGGCACAGTCGAACGGCTGTTCGGCATCGACATAGCGTGCGATCTCCGCATCGTCCAGCATGCGGAAATGGACGTCGGTGAGATCGAGCGCCGCAACACTTCGACCATCGGGGTGGGCCAGGCACAGCGCGGTATGGAAGCGCACCACATGGCCGCGCATTGCCTGCAACTGGCCGATTGCGGCATCGCGACCGCCGGGCTTGCCCAGCGGCTGGCCATCGAGCTCCGCGACCTGGTCGGAGCCCAGTGCCCACGCATCATCGACCTGCAGCAAGGCAACCGCAGAGGCCTTGGCGCGCGCCAGACGCATGGCCAGGTCGCGTGGCGATTCGCCTGGAAGGGGTGTCTCGTCGACATCCGGGCGGGCCACGCCGAAAGGCAGCCGAAGGCGCCCGAGCAATTCGCGGCGGTAGCTCGAAGTGGACGCCAGGATCAGCCGCGACATCAGTCAGATCCCGCCCATCCGGGCCTGGTCGACGCGCCGCAGCTGGCCTTCCAGCTTGGTCCTGGCAGCCTCAAGCGAGTCGCGCACGGCCTGCAGGTGCGCCACGCTGGCGTCATCGGCATGTTCCTGCAGCCACAGGCGTTGGCGCAGGATCTCCTGCATCGCCCCGCGCACAGGGTCCTGCTGGTCGCCGGCAATCGCCTCGATCTCCTCACGGGCGGTGCGCAGCCTTGTCTCCAGGGCGTCGGCGGCGTCCAGCAAGTCGCGAATGGCGCGCTGGCGGCGGCTGGCGGGTCCACGCAAGCGCCAGATCAGGAACAGGGCACCCGCGGCGAGGGCGGCGAACATGGGCGGCAGGACGGCATTCATGCCTCCAGTTTGCGACAGCCCGCAGGCAGCGGCAAACCGTATCGGCCACGCGACCGGTCGTTGGGTCCATGTCCTGTGAACTCCGCCCGCTTCGACGGTTTGACGGGCAAACGCAAGTCCCGTAACATTCTCCGGCTTATGTCCCACCCCGTGCCCGATGTGCTGGATGCTTGGCGGATGGTCGCGGCGCGGCGTGAATTCGAAGGTCGGATTCCGCTTGCGGCGATGACCCGCCTGGCCAGCAGCCTGTTTGATACCGAAGGCGAGGTCCGGTTCCGGCTTGCATTCGGCATTGATGCGTTGCGCGTTCCGTACGTCGAGCTCGGGATCGATGCCGAGCTGCCGCTGGAATGCCAGAGCAGCCTGAAGCGATTCGTGTTGCCGGTTCGGATTTCGCAACGGCTGGGATTGATCCGCGACGAGGCCGATGAAGCGGCCTTGCCGGAGGATTACGAGGCGTTGCTGGTCGATGCCGACGCGATGCTGCGGCCGGCGGAGCTGGTGGAGGACGAGTTGATATTGGCGTTGCCGGTGGTTGCGGTCGCGCCGGATGCCGAGGCGGTCGAGCGTGATTTCGCGCCGACCACCGAGGAAACGGCTGCAGCCAGTCCGTTCGCGGCACTGGCGGGCCTGAAGAAGGATTGAAAGTCGTCGGTACGAATTCGAGCTTTTACCGAGTGTCGGGTTCGACTGACAAATCATCGCGGCCTGGCCGCACTGTTGTAATCCCGTTTTCACAGTTTGGAGTTGCACGATGGCTGTCCAGAAGTCCCGCGTTTCCCCGTCCCGTCGTGGCATGCGCCGCGCCCATGACGCCCTGTCCGGCAAGCAGTTGGCCACCGATCCGACCAGCGGCGAGACCCATCTGCGCCACCACGTGACGGCCGATGGTTACTACCGTGGCAAGCAGGTCATCGCGCCCAAGGTCAAGGTCGTCGACGAAGAGTGATCCGCGACCGCAAGGTCGTGCAGGCACCCATGCCCGGCCGCGCCCATGGTGCGGCCGTTGGCGTTTCTGCGTTCCACCCAATTTTGGTCCGCCCCGGTCCGCCGCGCTATGTTGGCAGGCCCGCAAGGAGCTTCCCGCATGAGCCAGTCGTCCACGTCACCGCGCCTGTTTTCCCGGATTGCCGGCACCGGCAGCTATCTTCCGGAAAAGGTATTGACCAACAGCGACCTGGCCGCCTTGGTAGATACCAGCGACGAGTGGATTGCCTTGCGCACCGGCATCCGCGAGCGCCATGTCGCTGCCGAGGGTGAGCTCACCAGCGACCTGGCCCTGCATGCCGCGCGTCGCGCGCTTGAAGCCGCCGGCGTGGATGCCTCCGAGATCGACCTGATCATCGTCGGCACCACCACGCCCGACCTGATCTTCCCGTCTACTGCCTGCATCCTGCAACACAAGCTGGGCATTGCCGGCTGCCCGGCGTTCGACGTCAATGCCGCGTGCTCCGGCTTCATCTACGGGCTTACGGTTGCCGACAAGTTCATCCAGTCCGGCGCGGCCAGGACCGCCCTGGTGGTCGGCGCGGAAACCCTGACCCGGATGCTGGACTGGACCGATCGCGGTACCTGCGTGCTGTTCGGCGATGGTGCCGGCGCGGTGGTGCTGAAGGCCGACACCGAAACCGGAATCCTCAGCACCCACATGCATGCCGATGGCAGCAAGAAGGAGTTGCTGTGGAACCCGGTCGGCGTGTCAACCGGCTTCCAGCCGGAGCAACACAACGCCGGCGTGCGCGTGTTGATGACCGGCAACGAAGTCTTCAAGTATGCGGTCAAGGCGCTGGACAGCGTGGTCGACGAAGCGCTGTCTGCCAATGACCTGTCCCGCGACCAGCTGGACTGGCTGGTGCCGCACCAGGCCAACCTGCGCATCATCGAAGCGACCGCCAAGCGCCTGGCGATGCCGATGGACCGGGTCATCGTGACCGTCGATCGGCATGGCAACACGTCCTCGGGCTCGGTGCCGCTGGCGCTGGACGAAGCGGTGCGTTCCGGTCGCGTGCAGCGCGGCCAGCTGGTGCTGCTGGAAGCGTTCGGTGGCGGCTTCACCTGGGGCTCGGTGCTGCTGCGCTACTGACCACGTGCGCCCATTGGCGCATTTATTTTGAAGCGTGCAGGGCCCACATACGCATCGGTACAGACGCGTTAGAGCAATTGCTCGTATCATTCGCGTCCGCATGAGGGGCTCTTTCCACGCGTGACTGATTCCAATCTCTCCAACTCGCTGGCGTTCGTGTTCCCGGGGCAGGGCTCGCAGTCGGTGGGCATGCTCGCCGAACTGTCGGCGCTGCATCCAGGCCTGCGCACCACCTTCGAGGAAGCTTCCGAGGGTGCCGGCATCGACCTGTGGGCGCTGTCGCAGGCCGGACCGGAAGCACAGCTCAACCGCACCGAATACACCCAGCCGGCCTTGCTGGCCGCTGGCGTGGCGGTGTGGCGCTTGTGGCAGCAGCAGGGCGGCGCGCCACCGTCGGTGCTGGCGGGCCACAGCCTGGGCGAATACACCGCGCTGGTTGCCGCACAGGCGCTGACCTTGCGCGACGCCGCGCACCTGGTCCGCATCCGTGGCCAGCTGATGCAGGCGGCCGCGCCTGCCGGTACCGGTGCGATGGCCGCCGTGCTCGGCGCCGAGGACGCGCTGGTGCAGGAGGTCTGCGATGCGGTCTCCGGCAGCGAGGTGGTGGTCCCGGCCAATTACAACTCGCCGGGACAGATCGTCATCGGCGGGCATGCCGCGGCGGTGGATGCCGCGCTTGCCATGCTGGCCGAACGCGGCGTGCGCAAGACGGTGAAGCTGGCGGTCAGCGTGCCTTCGCATACCCCGTTGATGCGCGACGCTGCCAATCGCCTGGCCGACACCATGGCGGGCATGCCGTGGCAGTTGCCGTCGACGCCGGTGGTGCAGAACGTCGATGCGCAGGTGCATGACAGCATCGATGCGATCCGCGAAGCGCTGGTGCACCAGCTCTACCTGCCCGGTGCAGTGGACCGGCTGCGTGCAGGCGCTGGCCGCGCGAGGCGTGGACCGGATCGCCGAATGCGGACCGGGCAAGGTGCTGGCCGGGCTGGCGAAACGCATCGACAAATCACTCGAGGCGCGCGCGCTGGGTACAGTGGGCGACTTCGAAGCGGCAATCGGGGAATGGAAACAATGAGCGACCGGTATTTGCAGGGCGAGATCGCATTGGTCACCGGCGCATCGCGCGGGATCGGTGCGGCGATCGCCGATGAGCTGGCGGCCCTTGGCGCGACCGTCATTGGCACGGCCACCTCGGATGCCGGCGCGCTGGCCATTGGCGAGCGGCTTGCCGCATCGGGCGGGCACGGACGGCGCCTGCAGGTCAACGAAGCCGGCGCGATCGAGGCCCTGGTCGATGGCGTTTGCAGCGAGTTCGGCGGCCTTTCGATCCTCGTCAACAACGCCGGCATCACCCGCGACAACCTGTTGCTGCGGATGAAGGAGGAGGACTGGCAGGCGATCCTGGACACCAACCTGACCAGCGTCTTCCGCAGCTCGAAGGCGGTGCTGCGCGGCATGATGAAGGCGCGCAAGGGCCGCATCATCAACATCGCCTCGGTGATCGGGGTGACCGGCAATGCCGGGCAGTCCAACTACGCTGCCGCCAAGGCCGGGATCATCGCCTTCAGCAAGTCGCTGGCGAAGGAGATCGGTTCGCGCGGCATCACCGTGAACGTGGTGGCACCGGGATTCATCGCCACCGACATGACCGCCGACCTGCCCGAGCAGGCGCGCGAGGCGATGCTCCAGCAGATCGCTCTCGGACGCCTGGGCGAGCCGGCCGACATCGCCAGGGCCGTTGCGTTCCTGGCCGGACCGTCCGCCGCCTACATCACCGGCGAAACCCTGCACGTCAATGGCGGCATGTACATGCCGTGAGTTTTCATCGACAGGCCCGTCATGGGAGCGGGCCGGGGCTTGCGCCGGCCGGCTTTCCCGTACACTACCCACCTGAAACAACCGACTCCCGGGAGGAGCAATCCAACATGAGCACCATCGAAGAGCGCGTCAAGAAGATCGTCGTCGAACAACTGGGCGTCAAGGAAGAAGACGTCACCACCAGCGCGTCGTTCGTCGACGACCTCGGCGCAGACTCGCTGGACACCGTCGAGCTGGTGATGGCGCTTGAAGAAGAGTTCGAGTGCGAGATCCCGGACGAAGACGCCGAGAAGATCACTTCCGTGCAGCAGGCGATCGATTACGTGAAGGCCCACGTCAAGGCCTGAGCCTCTTGACGGAGGTGTCGCGCCGGGGCCGCTGATGCGGCCCCGTGCGTTTGCGGGTCTGGCTGTTTCATGGCCGTGTCTTGGCGTTACAGGATCAAACGAAGGAGCCGTCATGTCGAAACGACGCGTCGTGGTGACCGGGATGGGCATGCTGTCGCCCTTGGGCAACGACCTGGCCAGCAGCTGGGACGGGATCATCAATGGGCGTTCCGGGATCGGCCCGGTGACCAGTTTCGATGCCACGACCTATCCGACCCGGATCGCGGGCGAGATCCGCGACTTCGATGCCACCCGATGGGTGCCGCCGAAGGATGCGAAGAAGATGGACCCGTTCATCCATTACGGCGTGGCCGCCTCGATGATGGCGATGGCCGATGCAGGCCTGGAAGTCACCGACGCCAATGCCGAGCGCATCGGCGCGATCGTCGGTTCCGGCATCGGCGGCATCCTCGGCATCGAGGAAACCGCAGTGAAGCTGCACGAGGGCGGCGTTCGCAAGATCAGCCCGTTCTACGTGCCCAGCACGATCATCAACATGCTGCCTGGCCAGATCAGCCTGCTGACCGGCATCAAGGGCCCGAATTTTTCCGCGGTGTCCGCCTGCGCGACGGCGAATCATTCCATCGGCATGGCGATGCGCCTGATCCAGTACGGCGATGCCGACGTGATGGTCGCCGGCGGCGCCGAGCGCGGCAGTTCGCCGACCTCGATGGGCGGGTTCTGCGCGATGAAGGCAATGAGCACCCGCAATGACGACCCGCATGCGGCGTCGCGTCCGTGGGATGCCGGCCGCGATGGCTTCGTGCTGGGCGACGGTGCCGGGATCCTGGTGCTTGAGGAGTACGAACACGCCAAGGCCCGCGGCGCGCGCATCTATTGCGAGCTGGCCGGCTTCGGCGCCTCCGCCGACGCGTTCCACATGACCGCGCCGAGCGAGAATGGCGAGGGTCCGGCGCGCTGCATGACGGCCGCGTTCAAGGACGCCGGCGTCAACCCGGATGAGGTCGGCTACCTCAATGCGCACGGCACCTCGACGCCGCTGGGCGACGTCGCCGAAACCCTGGCGATCAAGCGCGCGCTTGGCGACCATGCGTACAAGACGATGGTCAGCTCGACCAAGTCGATGACCGGGCACCTGCTCGGGGCAGCGGGTGGCGTGGAGGCGATCTTCTCGGTCAAGGCGCTGGAAACCGGCATCATCCCGCCGACCATCAACCTGGAAACCCCGGGCGAAGGCTGCGACCTGGACTACGTGCCGAACATCGCGCGCGATGCCCGTGTCGACGTGGTGGTGTCCAATGGCTTCGGCTTCGGTGGCACCAACGGCACCCTGCTGTTCCGGCGGATTTGATGCGGCATTTTCCTTCCCCCGCGCGCGGGGGAAGATGCCGAAGGCGGATGCGGGCGACATGATCCAGAGCCGGACCCTTGCCGCCGACATCGACCTGCTGGCCTTGCATCGGCTGGCACCGGAGCGCTATCCGGTGCTGTTCGAGTCCAGTGCCGGCGGCGCGCATGGGCGCTGGGACATGCTGCTGGCGCATGCCGGCGAAGGTTTCGAGTTGCATGCCGATGGCGTCGTGCGCGACCGGCAAGGTGGCGTCATCCACGGCCGCTTCCTGGATGTGCTGGATGCCCAGTGGCGCGCGCTGCGCGTCCCGCACGAGGCCGATGCGAGGTGGCCGTTCCGTGGTGGCTGGGCGTTGTTGCTGGGCTATGAATTGGCTGCGCAAGTGGAACCCGTCTTGCGGCTGCCGTCCGCTGAAGGCGGGTTGCCGGTGGCCTGCGCCTTGCGCTGTCCTGCCGCGGTTTTGCGGGACCGCGTGAGCGGAGAATGCGTGGCACTTGCCGAACCCGATCATGCCGGTTGGCTGGACCGCATCGAATCCGATGGCACCCGCTTGCGCGACCTGCCGCCGCTGCCGGCATGGCAGCCGCCGGTCGAGGTACTGGAAGAACCGCCGCAACGCTTCACCGAAGGCGTGGCGCGAATACTCGATTACCTGGCCGCAGGCGATGTGTTCCAGGTCAACCTGTCGCGTGGCTGGCAGGTCGATTTCGAGACGTCTTTGCAGCCGGCGGCCCTGTTCCAGCGCCTGCGCGACCATAACCCGGCGCCGTTCGCCGGCGTGTTCGCGGCCGACGGCTGGAGCGTGGTCAGCGCCTCGCCGGAGCGCCTGGTGTCGGTGCATGGCCGCGATGTCGCGACCCGGCCGATCGCGGGTACGCGCCCGCGCTTCGAGGGCGACGACGACGCTGCCCGGATCCGCGAGTTGGTCGGCCATCCGAAGGAACGCGCCGAGCACGTGATGCTGATCGACCTGGAGCGCAATGACCTCGGCCGCATTTGCACGCCCGGCAGCATCGTGGTCGATGAATTGATGGCGGTCGAAAGTTACCCGCATGTGCACCACATCGTCAGCAACGTGCGCGGACAACTGCAGGCCGATGCCACGCCGGGCACGGTGATTGCGGCGGTGTTCCCGGGCGGCACCATCACCGGTTGCCCCAAGATCCGTTGCATGCAGGTCATCGCGGAGCTGGAAGGCAGTGGCCGTGGCGCCTATACCGGCGCGATGGGCTGGCTCAACCGCGACGGCGACATGGACCTGAACATCCTGATCCGCAGCGCCGAACTGGAAGGCAGCGGCCCCGATGCAGGCACGCTGCGGTTCCGGACCGGTGCCGGCATCGTGATCGATTCCGAGCCGCAGCATGAGCTCGACGAGACCCGTGCCAAGGCTCGCGGGATGTTGCGCGCGCTCGGCGTGGCGGGATGAACGTGCGCATCTTCATCGGCGAGGCGGCGGCGGACGGCTTTCCGCCCGATGATCGTGGCCTGGCCTATGGCGATGGCGTGTTCGAAACCATGCGCGTGCACGCTGGCAACGTGCCGCTGTGGTCGCGCCACCGTGAGCGGTTGCAGCGTGGCGCGCAACAACTGGCGCTGCCACTGCCACCGATCAGCCTCGTCGAGCATCAGGTCCGCGACCTTGTCGATGGCTGCGACGCGGGCGTGCTCAAGCTGCTGGTGACCCGCGGCAGTGGCGGGCGAGGGTATGCACCGCCTGGCGATCCGATCCCGATGTGGATGCTTGCCTTGCACCCGTTGCCGGCGATGCCCGTGCAAGGCTTGTGCCTGCACGGGTGCGAGACGCGCCTGGCGGTGCAACCCCGGCTCGCCGGCATCAAGCACTGCAATCGACTGGAGCAGGTGTTGGCGCGCGCCGAAAGCGTCCAGGCCGGCTGCGACGAAGGCCTGATGTCCAGCACCGCCGGTGATGTCGTGTGCGCGACGGCGGCGAACCTGCTGGTGCTGCGCGACGGTCGCTGGTTAACGCCACCGGTCGATGCCTGCGGCGTGGCCGGGGTATGCCGAGGCTGGCTGCTGGACCACGGCCTGGTCGAGGTTGCCCGGTTGGCGCCACGACAGGTCGAGACGGCCGATGCCCTGGCCCTGTGCAACGCAGTGCGCGGTATCCTGCCCGTCGCGTCGCTCGATGCATGCCAATGGCCTGCGCACGCATCCGTCGCCGGGTTGCAGCTGCGCCTGGCCACCGCGTTTCCCATGTTCCAGGTCACCCAGGAGGTTGCGTGAGTCGTCGTCCATCCAAGGCATCCGGTGGCGCATTGAAGCGATTCCTGGTCCTGCTGCTGCTGGTTGCGATCGCCGTGGGCGCGTGGACCTGGCAGCACTACCAGGGCTTTGCCAAGGCGCCGCTGGCCGGCATCGAACCAGGCGACAGCCTGCTGGTGGCGAGCGGTGATTCGCTGGAGTCGGTGCTGCGCAAATTGCAGGCCGACGGGGTGCGCACGGGCGAGCCAGTGCAATGGAAACTGCTTGCGCGCAAGCTGGGCGCAGCCGGGAAACTGCAGGTCGGCGAATACGCGCTGGAACCCGGCATCGATGCGGAGCAGTTGCTGCTGGCGATGCGCGACGGCAAGGTGGTCAGGCGCAACTTCACGATCGTCGAAGGCTGGAACATCCGCGACGTGCGCGCGGCATTGGCCAGGCTCGACTTGCTCGAGCATGCGTCGAAGGACATGGACGATGCGGCCCTGATGCGCACGCTGGGTCATGCCGGCGAGCATCCCGAGGGTCGCTTCCTGCCGGAGACCTATGCCTGGGTGCGCGGTGACAGTGACCTGGACCTGTTGCGGCGCGCCTACCAGGCCATGGACAAGGCACTGGATGCGGCGTGGATGGCGCGCATGGAGGGCTTGCCGCTGGACTCGAAGGAGGAGGTGCTGACGCTGGCCTCGATCATCGAGAAGGAAACCGGGATCGCGGAGGAGCGTCCCGCGATCGCCGGGGTGTTCGTGCGCCGGCTGAAGATCGGCATGCGCCTGCAGACCGACCCCACCGTGATCTACGGCATGGGCACGGCCTATGCCGGCAACATTCGCCGCAGCGACCTCGCCACTGACACCCCTTACAACACCTACACCCGCGATGGCCTGCCGCCAACGCCCATCGCGATGCCGGGCGTGGCGGCCTTGCGCGCCGCCACCCATCCTGCAGAAGGCGACGCGCTGTACTTCGTCGCGGTCGGCGATGGCAGTGGCCGGCATGTATTCACCCGTTCGCTGGCCGAGCATCAGGGCGCGGTGCGCGAGTACCTGCAGCGCTATCGCGCGCAGCAACAGTCCGGGCCAGGCAATGACTGACGGGCTGGTCATCGAGCCACGACTGATCACGCTGGAGGGCGGCGAGGGTGCAGGCAAGAGCACCGTGCTCGCGGCCCTGCGCGATGCGCTGCTCGCCGATGGCTGCGAAGTGGTGAGCACGCGCGAACCCGGCGGCACGCCGCTGGCCGAGCGCATCCGTGAACTGCTGCTGGATCCCGCGCTCGAGACCGCATCGGCGAACACCGAACTGCTGTTGATGTTCGCCTCGCGCGCGCAGCACGTGGCCGAGCGCATCCTGCCTGCATTGCGGCGCGGGGCATGGGTGATCAGCGACCGCTTCACCGATTCCAGCCATGCCTATCAAGGCGCCGGCCGAGGCCTGGACGCGGTGTTCATCGACGAACTGGAACGCCGGGTGGTGGGTATCGAGCCAGGCCTGACGCTGCTGCTGGACCTCGGCATCGCCCATGGCCGGGAGCGCACCCGTGGCCGCAACCTGTTGCCGGATCGCATCGAACGCGAGCGCGATGAATTCTTCGAGCGCGTGCGCAGCGGGTTCCTGGCGCGTGCGGCGCAGCATCCGCGCCGGTTCCGGGTGATCGACGCCGGACCGCCCGCAAGCGTGGTGGCGGACGCGGCGGTGGCCGCGCTCAGGCAGTATCGGCAGGGCTTGCCGTGAGCCTGTTGCCTGCACTGGGCCCGTGGCAACAACGCGCCTACCAGCATGCCGCCGCGGCACTGGCTGGCGGGCAGATGGGGCATGCGACGCTGATCGTCGGGCCGGAACGCATCGGCAAGCGCGTGCTCGCCGAGCATCTCGCCCTGCGCGTGCTGTGCCTCACGCCGCAGGCCGATGGCGAGGCCTGCGGCAGTTGCCGCAGCTGCACGCTGTTCGCGTCGCGTTCGCAATACGATCCGCTTGAAACCCGTCCGGATGGCACGCTTTCGCAGCCTTGGGGGCACAGTGCACATCCAGATCTTCATTTCATCGGTTACGTCTGGAATGAAAAGGCGCGCCCGCCCAAGTTGCGCGCCGAGTTGGTGATCGAACAGATTCGCGAATTGTCCGAAAAGCTGACGCTGACCCCGCGCATGGGCGAAACCCAGGTGGCGATCGTGGATCCGGCCGATGCGATCAACTACAACGCGTTCAACGCGCTGCTCAAGACGCTGGAAGAGCCACAGTCCGGTCGTTACCTGTGGCTGCTGTCGAGCAATCCTGCGCGCCTGCCGGCCACCATCCGCAGTCGCTGTCAACGGCTGGAACTGCGCCTGCCGCCGCGCGCCGAAGCGCTGGACTGGTTGGCCGCACGTGGACATGCGGGCGCCGTCGCCAGCGAGGCACTGGACGCAGCACGCGGGCATCCCGGGCAGGCCTATGCGTGGCTGTCCAGCGATGGCATGGCGCTGCGGCAAAGCGTGCGGCGGGACGCCGAGGCCTTGCAGCGCGGGCAGGCTGCGCCGGTCGAGCTGGCCCAGCGCTGGGTGGCCGATGGCCGCGCCGACGAGCGGCTGCGCCATTTGGCCGAGCTGGCCCTGCACGATGCGGCAGGCTTGACCGATCCGGTCCGAACCCGCACGCTGGCCGCGCGTTTCGATGCCGCCAATCGCACGCGCACTTTGCTGCGCACCACGGTGCGCGCGGACCTGGCGGTGGCGGACGCATTGCTGGGATGGGTGGGTGTCCACCCATAGTCGATGCCCTTGCGGCATCGGCCATGGCGGGGAACGCCCGGTCATGGTTGGCACGACGTTGATCGACAGGCAGACAAAGGGGAAGGCATGAGCTCACCAACAGGTGCAGGCGGCGCACGGCAGGGCATCCTGTCGCTGGTCGTGAAGGACAAGGGCGGGCTGTACAACGCCTACATGCCCTACATCAAGCAGGGCGCCATCTTCGTGCCGACTGCACGTCGCTATTTCATCGGCGATGAAGTGTTCCTGCTGCTGACATTGCCGGACTCCTCCGAGCGCCTGCCGGTGGCGGGACGGGTGTGCTGGGTGACGCCCACCGGCGCACAGGGCAACCGCGCAGCGGGCATCGGCGTGCAGTTCGCCGACACCGCCGAAGGCGAGCAGGTGCGCGGCAAGATCGAAACCGTGCTGGCCGGCACCCTTAACGCCGACCAGCCCACGCAGACGATGTAGATCGGTCTAGCCGACCATCTCCGCATCCGCCCGCAGTGCGGGCGAGTCCCAGCCCTGGCGCGGCGCGAAGCGGTCGCCATGGGTTGCCTGCAGTGCCTGCAGCCGTTCCAGCAGCACCTCGGCGCCGGTCTCGCGAATGTACTGGATGGGGCCGCCGCGGAACGGGGCGAAGCCGGTACCGAAGATCACCCCGGCATCCAGCAACTCGGCGTCCGCGACCACGCCGTCGTGCAGGCAGGCCACGGCCTCGTTCAGCAGTGGCAGGATCAGGCGATCCTGCAGGTCCTCGGGCGCCTTGTAGTCGGCCGGCACCTCGGGCTTCTGCGGTTTGCCGTTTTCCCAGCGATAGAGTCCCTGGCCATCCTTCTTGCCGCGCTTGCCCTGTTCCGGCGGCGTCTGCAGGGCGGCCGGGATCGGCAGGCCGAGGAACGGCGCGAGTTCGCCGCCGACGCCGGAGGCCACGTCCAGGCCCACGGTATCGACCAGTTCGATGGGGCCCATCGGCATGCCGAATGCGACCGCTGCCTTGTCGATCGCCGGTCCGGGGATGCCCTCGGCATAGGCGGTCATCGCCTCGAGCATGTAAGGGAACAGCACGCGGTTGACCAGGAAGCCGGGCGTACCGGCGACCGGTACCGGCAGCTTGTCGAGCTTCTTGCAGAACGCGGCCAGGCGCTGCTGGGTGTCGGCGGCCATGCTGTCGTGGTGGACGATCTCCACCAGCGGCATCAGCGCAACCGGATTGAAGTAGTGCAGCCCGGCGAATTGCGCCGGCCGGTTGATGTGGCCGCGCAGTTCGGTCAGCGGGATTGACGAGGTATTGCTGGTCAGCAGTGCATCCGCCTTCAACTGCGGCTCGATGCTGGCATACAGGTCTCGCTTGGCCTGCGCCTGCTCGATGATCGCTTCGATCACCAGATCGGCATCGGCGATGCCATTGCCGGCGAGGTCGGACTTCAGTCGCGCTGCAACGGCCGGGCGCTTCGCGTCATCCTTCACCTTGCGGGTGAACAATGCCTGCGCGCGGGTGAGTGCGGCATCGATGAAGCGCTGTTCGCGATCCTGCAGGGTGACCTCGAAGCCCTTGTAGGCGGCCCAGGCGGCGATGTCGCCGCCCATCACGCCGGCGCCGACCACGTGCACGTTGTGGATGGCAGGGCCCGTGTACTTGCCGCCGATCCCCTTCAGCCGCTCCTGCAGGAAGAACACCCGGATCAGGTTGCGCGCGGTCGGCGTGGCCGACAGCTTCACCACCGCGCGGCGTTCGGCCGACAGGCGCGACTGGATGCCGCCACCGCTGCGGCGCCAGGTTTCGATCAGGCTGTACGGCGCGGGGTAGTGCGCCTTGCGCGCCTTGCGCGCGACCTGCTTGACCAGCATCGGGGCGAGGATCTGCCGCGCCAGCCAGGTATTGGTGGCCCATCCCGTCACGCGTTGTTTGAGCGGGTGCTGGCTGCCGCGCTTGACCAGTTCGATGGCGGCATCGACCAGCATCGCCGGTTCGGCGACCTTGTCGACCAGTCCAATCGCGCGGGCGGCACTGGCCGACAGGCTGCGGCCGGTCAGCATCATGTCGAACGCGGCTGGTGCCCCGACCAGCCGCGGCAGGCGCACGCTGCCACCCCAACCCGGATAGATGCCCAGTTTCACTTCCGGCAGGCCGATCCGGGTCGAGGGATCCTTCGATGGCGATCCGGTAGCGGCAGGCCAGCGACAGTTCAGTGCCGCCACCCATGCAGAAGCCGTGGATCGCCGCCACCGTGGGGCAACGCAGCTGGGACAGGCGCTGGAAGACCTGCTGGCCGCGACGGATGGCATCGTCGGTAGTGCCGCGCGCGTCGAATTCGCGGAACTCGCGGATATCGGCACCGGCGATGAACCCGCCTGGCTTCAGCGAGCGGATCACGACGCCCTTGGGCGGATCCAGCGCGATGCGTTCCAGCAGCGCGTCCAGTTCCAGCAGCACGTCCTGCGCCAGTGCATTCACCGACTCCCCGGCGCGGTCCAGGCCAAGCACCAGCACGCCATCCTCGCGTGCTTCCACCTGCCAATGCCGGAAACGGAGCCCGTCGAAACTGTTTGCAAAGGAGTCGGCCATGCGCTTGCCTTCCGGACAAAAGTTGTCGCTATCGTAGCCCGGCGGCACTTGAATACCTGTCTAAACGCCTTCAGGTAGGTCGGGCGCCGCGGAACTTCCGCGGCGGGCCATTGTCTTAACGCCTGGAATGCACCGGGCCCACCTTCGAGGCATCGGCGCGAAATGGCAGAGGATGACGTGTCGCAAGCGCTGGACCAGGATCTCGTCGCCCGCGTGCAACGCGGCGACAGCGCCGCCTTCGACCTGCTGGTGCGCAAGTACCAGCATCGGGTGGGTGCGCTCATTTCGCGCTACATCCACGACTGGAGCGAAGTGCAGGACGTGGCTCAGGACACTTTCATCCGCGCCTATCGCGCGATTGGCGGTTTCCGCGGCGATGCGCAGTTCTCGACCTGGCTGCACAGGATCGCGGTGAATACCGCAAAGAACCACCTGGTGTCCGGTAACCGCCGCCCACCGACGGACGACATCGAGCTCGAGGACGCCGAGCAGTTCGAGTCAGGCCTGCGCCTGCGCGACAACGACACCCCCGAACGCGAACTCATGCGCCAGCAGCTGGAACAAACCGTGCTGCGCGCGGTCGAAGCATTGCCGCAGGAATTGCGCGAGGCGATCACCTTCCGCGAAGTGGAAGGGATGAGTTACGAGGAGATCGCCGAACGCATGGACTGCCCGATCGGCACCGTGCGTTCGCGCATCTTCCGCGCCCGCGAGGCCATCGACGAACGCATGAAGCCACTCCTGGAAAACGACGACGTCCGCAATCGGGCGCACGCATGAACATGAGCAAGCAGAGCGAGATCGCCATGGATGCCACCGGACTGACCCAACTGAGCAGCCGCGAACAGCTGTCCGCGTTGATGGACGGCGCGCTGCCTGCCGACGAAACCCGTTTCCTGTTGCGTCGCCTGCAGCACGATGCCTCGCTGGCGGAATGCTGGGAACGATGGCGACTGTCCGCGGAAGTGATGCGCGGGCTCGCTCCTGCGCAGCGATTGCCGGCGGATTTCGCCTCGCGCGTGGCTGCTTCACTGCGTGCCGAGCAAGCGAATGGCGAAGCCCTGCATGTCCAGGAAAGTGCCAAAGCGGGTGCAGCCGGAACACGCGCGACGGGTTCCTCGACCTGGTTGCGATGGGGTGGCGGCGCGGCCGTGGCAGCCTCGCTGGCGGTGGTCGCGCTGATGAGCAAACCAGCGGTCGTTGGATCGCCAGGAAACGTGGCTGAAAAAACCGCAGTGGCCGTCGCCGATCGTTTGCCTTCGCGTGCAACCAGTACCATCGCGCTTTCTCGGGCGGCAGAACGCAAGACGCCTTTACCCGAGATACCCGCTCCGGGCCCGGCGGGCATGGACCTCGAATCCCGGACGGCAGCCCTGGCCTCCGTTGTCGTCGCCGTGGCACGACCTGCGCGTAACCCCCGCCGCGGCAACCCGCCGCCCGCGACCCGGGCCGCGTCCATGCAGGATTCGTCCATGCTCGCGTCGACCAGTGGTGTGCAACGCCTGGATGCCGGTATTGCCGCCGCCAGCAACATCATGCCCTTGCTGCCACAGACCGACATCATCACCCGCCCGTGGCCGCGTTCGGTGCTTCCACACACCGGCAATGCGGGCATCACGGTGGGCTTCGGTGACACGTCCCGAAGCACGGCGACCCATAACCCGTTCCAACCGCCCACCGGCATCGGCAGCATGATGCCACCGGCATTGGCCGTTGATCCGCCGGCAAGCGATGCAGCAACGCCGGCGAACGACGAGACCGTCCCTGCCGCCAGCCACGAACCGCAGCCCTGACCGTCACTTCGCGCGTTGCACTTGCATTCGCGCGTTGAATTCCACCATCCCCATTGCAAACGAGGATTCGTCCACGATGCCTGCCGCAACGCGCACGTCCGCATTTCGACCCGTCGTCCTTTCCACTGCACTCGCGCTGGCCATCGGTGGCGGCGTGGGCTGGTATTCCTCGTCGGCCGCCGCGGTGCCGCAGCAGCAGGCGATGGCACCTGCGCCGCAACTGGTGGTCGGCTTGCCGGACTTCACCCGCCTGGTCGATGAGGTCGGCCCTGCGGTCGTCAGCATCGAGGCTGAAGTCGCCAGCAAGCCGCGTGTGGCCCAGCAGCGCGGGCAGTCCCCGCAAATGCCGGATGACGAGGAGATCCCCGAATTCTTCCGGCGCTTCTTCGGGCCGGGTGGCATGCCGATGCCGGGCATGCCCGGCCAGCAGGACGCCCGGCCGCGGGGCGTTTCGCAGGGAACCGGCTTCATCATTTCCAGTGATGGCTACGTGCTGACCAACTATCACGTGATCGACGGCGCCGACACCGTACGCATCCGCCTTGGCGATCGCCGCGAGTTCACCGCCAAGGTCGTTGGCAGCGACGAGCAATCCGACGTCGCCCTGCTCAAGATCGCCGCCAGCAACCTGCCGAGCCTGCGCATCGGCGATTCCAAGGCCCTGAAGTCGGGGCAATGGGTGGTCGCGATCGGTTCGCCGTTCGGGCTGGATCATTCGGTGACCGCCGGCATCGTCAGCGCGGTCGGTCGCGCCAATCCCTATGCCGGCCAGCGCTACGTGCCCTTCATCCAGACCGACGTCGCGATCAATCGCGGCAATTCCGGTGGCCCGCTGCTGGACACGCGTGGCCAGGTGGTCGGCATCAACTCGCAGATATTCAGCAATTCCGGCGGCTACCAGGGCGTGAGCTTCGCGATCCCGATCGACGTGGCGATGAACGCGGTGCAGCAGCTCAAGGCGACCGGCAAGGTCAGCCGGGGTCAACTGGGCGTGCAGATCCAGTCGATGAGCCGCGATGCGGCGAAGGCGCTCGGGCTGGCAGGCCCCAGTGGAGCCCTGGTTGCAGGCGTCGAGCCGGGCAGCGCGGCGCAGAAGGCCGGCATCCAGCGTCAGGACGTCATCAGCCGCGTCAATGGTCAGGCGATCAATGATTCCAGCGACCTGCCACCGATCATCGGCGCCATGGCGCCTGGCACCAAGGTGACCCTCGAGCTGATCCGCGACGGCAAGCCGCGCACGCTCACCGCGGTGCTCAGCGAACTCGATGAGCGCACGGCCAGCGAGGTCGACGACGGCCAGGACAACGCCACCCCGGGTCAGGCCGCCGCAGCCCAGGCCAATGCGCTGGGCATCGTCGGCGAGGACCTGGACGCCGCCCAGCGGCGCCAGCTGGGCCTGCAGGCGGGCGAGGGCGTGTTGATCGCCCGCGTCGAAAGCATGGCTGCGCGCGAGGCGGGCCTGCGCCCGGGCGACGTGATCCTGGCGGTGGGCCGTAACGATGTCGGCAATGCCAGCGCGCTGAATGCGCAACTGCGCGGTATCAACGCCGGCCAGGCCGTCATGCTGCTGGTGCGCCGTGGCGGCGGTACCCAGTACGTCACGGTCACGCCGTCCGAGGGCTGAGTAGCGCCTGGCTGGTCGGCGCGTGCCGGCAGGGCAAGGCCGTGGGGGCGCTGTGCGATAATCCGCCGTTTACCCCCACGGCCGCGTTCCTTCGGCCCAAATCGACCGAAGCAGCCCATTTGATGCAGCACGACGCCATGCGGAACATCCGCAATTTCTCGATCATCGCCCACATCGACCATGGCAAGTCGACCCTGGCCGATCGCATCATCCAGCTTTGCGGCGGCCTGCAGGACCGCGAGATGGAAGCGCAGGTGCTCGACAGCAATCCGATCGAGCGCGAGCGCGGCATCACCATCAAGGCGCAGTCGGTGTCCTTGCCGTACACGGCGCTGGACGGGCAGGTCTACCAGCTCAATTTCATCGATACCCCGGGCCACGTCGACTTCAGCTACGAAGTCAGCCGCTCGCTGGCCGCCTGCGAGGGCGCGCTGCTGGTGGTCGATGCCGCCCAGGGCGTCGAAGCGCAATCGGTCGCCAACTGCTACACCGCGGTGGAGCAGGGCCTGGAAGTGGTGCCCGTGCTCAACAAGATCGACCTGCCGACCGCGGATGTCGAGAAAGTGAAGGAAGAGATCGAGGCGGTGATCGGCATCGACGCCGAAGATGCGGTGTCGATCAGCGCCAAGACCGGGCTGAACGTGCGTGACGTGCTGGAGGCGATCGTCCTGCGCATCCCACCGCCGAAACCGCGCGATACCGACAAGCTGCAGGCGCTGATCATCGATTCCTGGTTCGACAACTACCTGGGCGTGGTCAGCCTGGTGCGGGTCATGCAGGGTGAGATCGTGCCCGGCTCCAAGATCCTGGTGATGTCGACCGGGCGCACCCACTTGGTCGACAAGGTTGGCGTGTTCACCCCCAAGCGCAAGGACCTGGCCAAGCTCGGTGCTGGCGAAGTGGGCTGGATCAACGCCTCGATCAAGGACGTGCACGGGGCGCCGGTCGGCGACACCCTGACCCTTGCCTCGGATCCCGCGCCGCACGCATTGCCGGGCTTCCAGGAAATGCAGCCACGCGTGTTCGCCGGCCTGTTCCCGGTCGATGCCGAGGACTACCCGGACCTGCGCGAGGCACTGGACAAGTTGCGCCTGAATGATGCCGCGCTGCGATTCGAACCGGAGAGTTCCGAGGCCATGGGCTTCGGTTTTCGTTGCGGCTTCCTCGGCATGCTGCACATGGAAATCGTGCAGGAGCGGCTGGAACGCGAGTACGACCTCAACCTGATTTCCACCGCGCCGACGGTGATCTACGAAGTGCTCAAGACCGACGGCAGCATCGTGCCGATGGACAACCCGGCCAAGCTGCCACCGATCAACCAGGTGCAGGAGATCCGCGAGCCGATCATTCGCGCGAACATCCTCACGCCGCCGGATTACATCGGCAACGTGATCAAGTTATGCGAGGAAAAGCGCGGGGTGCAGGTCGGGATCACCTACATGGCCAGCCAGGTCCAGGTCAGCTACGAGCTGCCGATGGCCGAAGTGGTGCTGGACTTCTTCGATCGCCTGAAATCGGTAAGCCGCGGCTATGCGTCGCTGGACTACCACTTCCTGCGCTTCGAGGCTGGCCCCTTCGTGCGCGTGGATACGTTGATCAACGGGGACAAGGTCGATGCGCTGTCGATCATCGTGCATCGTTCGCATGCAGATCGCCGGGGCCGCGACCTCACCGAGAAGATGAAGGAACTGATCCCGCGGCAGATGTTCGACGTGGCGATCCAGGCCGCCGTGGGTGCCCAGGTCATCGCCCGCACCACGGTCAAGGCGATGCGCAAGAACGTGCTGGCCAAGTGCTACGGTGGCGACGCATCGCGCAAGAAGAAGCTGCTGGAGAAACAGAAGGCGGGCAAGAAGCGGATGAAGCAGGTCGGCCAGGTGGAAATCCCGCAGGAGGCGTTCCTCGCCGTGCTGCAGATGGACAACAAGTGATCGGTCTCGGACAGGCACGGATGGAGAGCGCGGCATGATGGTGTGGTTCGAAACGATCCTGGTCGCATTGACCGCGTTGACCGGCCTGGTCTGGCTGCTCGACAAACTGATCCTGGCCAAGCGCCGCAAGGCGGCCGCCGGCCTGCTGGAAGAGCCGAAGGAACCGGTCGTGGTGGATTACGCCAAGGCGTTCTTCCCGGTCCTGGCGCTGGTGCTTGGCCTGCGCAGCTTCGTTGCCGAACCGTTCCGGATCCCGTCCAGTTCGATGATGCCGACCCTGCTGACTGGCGACTTCATCCTGGTCAACAAGTTCACCTTCGGCCTGCGCTGGCCGATCACCAACAAGAAGTTCCTCGACATCGGCGCCCCCGAGCGTGGTGATGTGGTGGTCTTCCACCCGCCGCACCATCCAAAGGAAGACTGGATCAAGCGGATCATCGGGTTGCCGGGCGACACGATCGGTTACCACGACAACAAGGTCACGATCAACGGCAAGGTGCTGCCTTACCGGAGCGAAGGCGTGTACCTGGGCACGGGCCAGGGTAGCCGGGAAACCGGGTCCACCAGGATCACCGAAGGCCTGCCGGGCCGACCCCATTTCGTGCTGGAGTGGGAGAATGTCAGTGGGGAAGGTGACTGGACAGTGCCGGCAGGGCATTATTTCGTGATGGGTGACAATCGCGACAACAGCGAGGATGGTCGTTTCTGGCCCATGCATTTCCTGCCGGAAGCGAACCTGCGCGGCAAGGCGTTCCTGGTCTGGATGAACTTCGACCGTAGCGCCGACCATGCGGTGGATGTCTCGAGGATCGGTACCCGTATCCATTAACCCGGCACACGCAGGGATCAAGGGGAGCAGCAATGAAGCGCAAGCAAAGTGGCATGACCATGATCGGCTTCCTGATCACCATGGCGGTGATCATCCTATTCATCTATTGCGGCATGAAGATCATTCCGATGTACACCGAGTTCTACTCGGTCAAGCAGGCGCTGGCGGGCATGGCCAACGAGCCGGATTTGGCTTCCGCGCCCAAGGACAAGATCAGGGTACTGTTCAAGCGCCGCCTGGACATGAGCTACGCCAATACCGTCCTCAAGATGGATCCGCTCAAGATCGAAGCCACCGACAACGGCTACATGCTGAGCGTCGACTACGAGCGCCGTGAAGAGCTGATCGCCAATCTCGACGTCGTCGGCAAGTTCAGCGCCAAGCAGGCTTTGGTGCGTGGCGGGGGCGGGTCGAATTAATTTGCCGAAGGCTCAATTTGCGGGACATGGATTCCATGATGCCGGCCTGCTGCAACAGGCGCTCACCCATCGCAGCGCCGGCAGTCCGCACAACGAGCGGCTGGAGTTCCTGGGCGATGCGCTGGTCAACCTGATCGTCGCCGAGGCGCTTTACCTGGCGTGGCCACGCGCCGACGAAGGTGCACTGACCCGTGCGCGCGCCGAACTGGTGCGCGAGTCCGCGCTGGCCGGGATCGCGCGTGAGCTGGCGATCGGCGAGCGGCTGGTGCTGGGACCTGGCGAGATGAAGACCGGCGGGCATCGGCGCGATTCGATTCTGGCCGATGCGCTGGAAGCGCTTGTCGCGGCGATCCACATGGATGCAGGCTTTGAAACCTGCAAATCGGTGGTACTGCAGTGGTTTGCGCCATTGCTGGCGGCGTTGCCACCACCGCATAAAGTGGGCAAGGATCCCAAGACACGCCTGCAGGAGTGGCTGCAGGGACGCCAGCGCAGCCTGCCGGTGTATGCATTGGTCCAGGAAACCGGCGACGACCATGCGCGCATCTTCAAGGTCAGCTGCACGCTGGTCGAGCCGCCACTGAACACCATGGGCGAGGGCAGTTCGCGTCGCGCCGCCGAACAGCAGGCCGCCGAAGCGGCCCTGCAGGAGATCGAGGCATGAATACGCAGGCGCAACACAGCGGGGCAGTGGCCGTGATCGGGCGGCCCAATGTCGGCAAGTCGACCCTGGTCAACGCGCTGGTCGGGGCGAAGGTCAGCATTACCTCGAACCGGCCGCAGACGACCCGGCACCGCCTGCTCGGCATCGCCACGTTCCCGGGCGGGCAACTGCAACTGGTGGATACACCCGGCATCCATGGCGAACAGGGCAAGCGTTCCGGCAAGGCGATGAACCGGATGATGAATCGCGCGGCGCGCGGCGCACTGGAAGGCGTGGACGCTGCAGTTCTGGTGATCGAGGCCGGTCGCTGGGACGACGAGGATGGCCTGGCATTCGAAGCGTTGCGCGAAGGCGGGCTGCCGGTGGTGCTGGTGGTCAACCAGGTCGACAAGTTCAAGGACAAGGCCGCGCTGTTGCCGTTCATCGCCAAGGTGACTGAAGGGCGTGCATTCGCCGCCGTGCATCCGCTCTCCGCACTCAAGCGCAAGGGCCTGGAGTCGCTGGTGGAGACGCTGCTGCAACTGGTCCCGGAGGCAGCGCCGGAGTTCGGCGAAGACGAGATCACCGACAAGAGCCAGCGATTCCTGGCTGGCGAGCTGGTGCGCGAACAGCTGATGCGCCAGCTTGGCGAGGAACTGCCATATGCGACCACCGTCGAGGTCGAACGCTTCGAGGAGGAACCCTCTCCGAGAGGGGGCGTGATGTATCGCATCGATGCGGTGGTCTGGGTCGAGCGCGAGGGCCAGAAGGCGATCGTGATCGGCAAGGGCGGCGAGCGCCTGCGCGAGATCGGCAGCCGCGCGCGTCTGCAGATGGAGCGCCTGTTCGACAGCAAGGTATTCCTGCAGACCTGGGTGCGCGTGCGCGAGGGCTGGTCGAACGACGAAGCCGCGCTGCGTTCGCTCGGCTACCACGACTGAGCCATGCAGCGTTACGTCGGCGAGCCGGCGTTCGTCCTGCACGCGCGGCCGTGGCGCGAGACCAGCCTGCTGGTGGAACTCCTGAGTGCCGACCATGGCCGCATCGGCCTGGTCGCCCGCGGCGTGCAGGGGCCGAAACGGCATGTGCTGCGGGCGGCGTTGCAACCGTTGCAGTCGATCCGATTCGATGCCGTGCAGCGCGGCGAACTGGCGCAACTGACGTCGGCCGAGGCGGTGGATGCCGCCCCCTTGTTGCGCGGAGACGCCGCACTGGCGGCGTTCTACGTCAACGAGTTGTGCCTGCGGCTGGCGCCGCGGCAGGACCCGCAGCCCGGGATGCATGCCGCATACGCACTCACCCGCGCGCGGCTGGGAAGCGAACAGCCATTGGCCTGGACCCTGCGTCGTTTCGAGCGGGACCTGCTGGAGGCGCTCGGCGTGGGCTTCGCGCTGGAGGTCGATGGCGATGGCCATCCGCTGGAGCCGGCTGCGCGTTATCTGCTGGATCCCGAACACGGGCCGCGGCGCTCATTGAATGATCGTGGCAACGCACGCCAGGTGGCCGCGACCGGTTGCGGCCTGTTGGCGTTGGCCGCGGATGCAATGCCGGACCGCGATGACCTGGCCAGCCTGCGCCTGCCGCTGCGCGGCTTGCTGCTGCACTACCTGGACGGGCGCGGCCTGAAATCCTGGGACATGCTGGGTGAGCTGGGTCGGCTATCCGCCGTCCGCCCGGCCTGACCCCAACGCGTCGTCGACGGCGGACTGGAATGCGGCCAGGGCGTCACGGTTCAGTGGCATCGCCTGCATCCGGCGTACCACCTGGCCCAGTTGCGCGGCGCCGACGAACCCGCAACTGGCAACCAGGCGGTGTAGCTCGTCGCGCACGACGGCTGCGTCGCCCTCGAGGCACGCGCAGGAGATGCGACGCCGCTGGCCTGGCAGTTCTTCCACGAACAGCCCGCGCAAGGCATCCACATTGGCGCGTTGGCCGCCAAGCGCCGCCAGTGCGGCGGCATCGTCCCAGCGCGGCAGCTCGGCGGGAGGCGCAGGCATCGCCATTGCCTGCGGCAAATGGCGTCGCAGGGCCTGCGTGAGCGCGGCCATGCCCAGCGGCTTGCGCAACACCTCCACGAAGCCTGCTGCCAGCAGGTCATCTCGCAACGCCGCTTCCGCGGCAGCGGTATGCGCGAGTGCGGGGGCCGTCAGGCCGTTCGCGCGCAAGGCCTGCAACAAGGTTGCGCCACGCCCGTCGGGCAGGTGCGCATCGATCAGCAGCAGCCCGTGGCAACCCCTCCCCGCGATTGCAAGCGCTTCGGCAACACTGCCGGCCACGTCGACAAGTGCCGGCAGCGATGCCGCGACTTCGCCCAGATAAGCGGCACTGACGGGGTCATCCTCGACCAGCAGGATGCGCGGCATTGAAGCCGGGGGCCGTTCATTCATCGCACCCTCGCGGTGGCTGGTTATGCTGCGCGCATGTCACGGCCGATTCTAACCACTCACGCCTTTTTCATTCACGCCTTGCCTGTTCGCCTCCTGCTGGTGGCGCTGCTGTGCGTATCACCATGGGCGCAGGCGCGGGTGGCGCAGGCGCGCATCGCGAAAGTGACCACGCCAGTGGCCAGCCTGGAGCAGGTTCGGCTGAAGCTCGACTGGCCCGATGGCGCGACGACCGGCACGCTGGACCTGTGGGCGGCGCAGATCGACGCGGCTGACCTTGGTTACCGCTATCGCGACCTGCATTGGCAGTGCCGGCTGCAGCGTGCCGACCGCGATGGCTGGCAGTGCGAGGGTCAACTGCGCTCCGGCAACGCCGAGCCGCTGCGGCTGGCGGTACGGTTTGATGCCGCAACCACCGAAGCCAGCCTGAGCCGGGGATCGGCACGGATCGCGTTGGAACACAGCGCCGCCAGCCCGGACCTGACCGGCTTCGACCTGACCAGGGTGCCGATGCAATGGGCGCAGGCCTTGCTGGAAAGGGCCTGGCCGGGCGCGCGGCTGACCTCCGGTGAGTTCGGTGGCGAATTGCTCATCGACGCCGGCGCTGACCGCCCGCTCCGGATTTCGGGTCCCCTGAGCGTCAGCGGCGTCGGCCTGGAAACCGCCGATGCCAGCACCGCCGGCGAGAACCTTGGTGGCCGTTTCCACATCGATTACCGGACCACGCCAGCCTTGTCGATGCTGGCCGTGGTTGGCGATTTGCAGGGGGGTGAATTCCTGGCCGGCAATACCTATGTGGCGCTGCCTGCATCGCAAATCGGCCTGCGCATCGATGCCATGCAACACGCAGGCGCGGGCTGGGAATTGCCGCGCATCGAATGGCATGACGGGGATGCACTCAACGCCGAAGGCAGCGCTGCGTTCGATGTCGATGCCAGCCTGGCCAGGCTCGACATCGACATCCACAGTCGCGACATGTCGCCGTTGCGTGCGCGCTACCTGTCCGGTTGGCTGGGTCTGTTCGGCCTGGGCGCGGTGGAGCTCAAGGGCGCGATGGACCTGGGCATCCAGGTGCGCGATGGCGTGTTGACCCGGGCCGACGCGGAGTTGCACGCCGTGGATCTTGGCGATCCCGACGAACGGTTCGTGTTCAACGGCTTGCAGGGTGATGTCCGCTATTCGGCCGGCATGCCGGTGCGTAGCGAACTGCGCTGGGCCAGCGGCAAGCTGTACGGGCTTGATTTCGATGCGTCACAGCTTCCGTTCGAGAGTGACAACGGACTGCTTCGGTTCCGGGAGGACGCGGTGGTGCCGGCAATGGGCGGGCGCATGACCTTCCGCGACCTGGTGATCCGCCCGCCGCAGGGCGGCAGCGGCGCCGACATCCGCTTCGCGCTGGTGCTGGAGGACATCGACTTCGGCCGGATCTCGAAGGCACTCGGCCTGCCCGCGTTCAAGGGACGGCTCAGTGGCACGATTCCGAATGCACGCTACGCCAATGAGCGCATCGATTTCGACGGGGGGCTGTCGATGCAGTTGTTCGACGGGCGCGTCGCGTTTTCGTCGCTGGCGCTCGAGCGACCCTTCGGCAGTGCCCCCAGCCTGAGCGCCGATATCGCCCTTGAGGACATCGACTTGTTGCCGCTGACCGAAGTCATGGACTTTGGCAGCATTACCGGGCGCATGGACGGATACATCAACGGCCTGCGCCTGGTGGACTGGACACCGGTGGCGTTCGATGCACGCTTCATGACCGACAACCAGGCCGGCAGCAAGCAGCGGATCAGCCAGCGCGCGGTGCAGAACATCTCCAGTGTCGGTGACGCCTCCTTCATGAGCAGCCTGCAGGGCAAGCTCATTGGCCTGTTCGATGATTTCGGCTATCGCCGCATCGGCATCGCCTGCAAGCTGGTGAACCAGGTCTGCGAAATGTCCGGGTTGCAGGATTCACACCCTGCTCAGGCGTCAAACAGCTTTACTATCGTGGCGGGTGCAGGCATTCCGCGGCTGACGGTGGTCGGATTCAATCGACGCGTGGATTGGCCGACACTGGTCGAGCGATTGGGTGCGGTGGGGTCGGGTGAGGTCGAGCCGATTGTCGAATGATGGTGATTCGAACGATGCAGGTCGGGCGGTGCGCGCGACATGCGATCGATTAACGCGAGGAGCGATGCAATGAAACAGTGGTTTGGAATGCCGGTCGTCGGGGCGCTGCTGCTAAGCGCATGCGTGACCATCAATGTCTATTTTCCGGCTGCCGAGGCCAAGGCTGCAGCGCGTGAGTTCGTCGAGAAGGTGATCGACGAGGCGGACAGCACGCAGATCAAGGACAGCAGCGGCGGCGGCATGGCGATGCAGTTGCAACGTTTCGATCTCGACGCGCTTCGCCTGCATGCTTCCGGCTTCGATCCGTGGGCGCTGGTCGGGATCGGTTCTGCGAAAGCACAGAACGCGCCCGACATCAGCATCAAGACCCCGGCGATCCAGGCCATCCAGTCGCGCATGGAGGCACGCTTCAGCAGCACCTTGCGCGCGGGATTCGATTCCGGCGCGCTCGGCTTCACCGAGGACGGCCTGATCAGCGTGCGTGATGCCGGCAAGCTGGAATTGAGGGAGCGCGTGGCGATGAACGCCGCGGTTGCCGACGACAACCGTGATCGCAAGGCGGTCTACCGCGAGGTCGCGGTGGCCAATGGCCATCCGGAATGGGAAGCGCAGATCCGCAACGTGTTCGCCAGGCAATGGGTGGAGAGCGCGCGTAGCGGCTGGTGGTACCAGTCCGGTGGCGAGTGGAAGCAGAAGTAACGCTTCAGTACTCCGAAAAGGGGACGGAGGTCGTCAAGCGCGCTTGAAGACCTCCGTCCTCTTCTCGCATGGGGGCTTCTGCGACAATGGTCGGCCAACCGCATCGAACGATCCCGTGGCCCGCCTCGACCATTCCCCCAAGACCCTCGATATCGTCAACCTCACCCATGACGGCCGCGGCGTGGCGCGCTGGCCTGAAGGCCATGCGCAGGCCGGCAAGGCCGTATTCGTCTCCGGCGCGCTGCCCGGGGAGCAGGTCAGCGTGCAGCAGACCGCGCGGTCGCGGCACTTCGACGAGGCAAAGACGCTTGAGGTCCTGATGGCGTCTCCCGACCGGGTGACGCCACGTTGCCCGCACTTCGGGGTGTGTGCAGGTTGCGTGCTGCAGCATCTCCAAGAAGACAAGCAGATCCAGGCCAAGCAGGGCGTGCTGCTGGACAACTTGCAGCGCATCGGTCATGTGCAGCCGCGCGACGTGTTGCCGGCATTGAGCGGCGATGCCTGGGGCTATCGCCGAAAGGGCCGGTTCTCGGTGCGCCGGGTCGAGAAAAAGGACAAGACCCTGGTGGGGTTCCGCGAGGTGGATCCCCGCTTTGTCGCCGACATCCGCGAGTGCCATACGGTGGTGCCGTCGATCGGTTTCAAGGTCGATGCCTTGTCCGCGTTGGTGGAGGGCATGGATGCGCGCCGCGACATCCCGCAGATCGAGTTCATCGCCGGCGACGCCTCGCCTGACGGCAGCGGAGTCGCCCTGGTGTTCCGCCACCTGCAGCCGCTGGGCGAAGCCGATCGCGCACGCCTGCTTGCGTTCGCGCAGCAACACGACTTCCAGATCCTCCTGCAGCCCGGTGGCCTGGATTCCGTGCATCCACTGGTCGGTGAGACACCGCAGCTGGCATTCCGCTTGCCGCAATGGGATGTCGAGCTCCAGTTCCGCCCGCTGGATTTCATCCAGGTCAATGCCAAACTCAACGAAGCGATGATCGCGCGGGCACTGGAGTTGCTGGACGTGCAGGCGGGCGAGCGCGTGCTCGACCTGTTCTGCGGGCTCGGCAATTTCACCTTGCCGCTGGCGCGCGTCGTCGGTGAAGCGGGCGAGGTGGTCGGCGTGGAAGGCGATGCGGGACTGGTGCAGCGTGCACGCGACAATGCGGTGCATAACGGCCTGGGCAATGCGAGCTTCCATGCCGCAGACCTGTCCAGGGACCTTGCCGGGCAACCCTGGCTGAAGGCCGGCTTCGACAAGCTGCTGCTCGATCCGGCGCGTTCCGGTGCGCTTGAAGTGCTGAAGCAATTCCCGCTGAAGGGACTCAAGCGCATCGTGTATGTCAGTTGCCATCCGGCGTCGCTGGCGCGCGATGCCGGCTACCTGGTCAACGAGGCCGGCTGGACGCTGCGTGCCGCCGGGGTGATGGACATGTTCCCGCACACTGCGCACGTCGAATCGATCGCCGTGTTCGAGCAAGCCTGAGGCGCCGCATGGGTATCGAGATCGAACGCAAGTTCCTGCTTTCCGGCGACGGCTGGCGTGCCGACGCGCATCAGGTCGTGAGCATGGCGCAGGGCTATCTCAACGACCTGCACGCAGTTGACAGCGGCGCGATGAACGCATCGGTGCGGGTGCGCATCGAAGGCGAACAGGCACGCCTGAACATCAAGTCGCGCGAGCTGGGCGCAAGCAGGCAGGAGTTCGATTACCTGATCCCGATGGCCGATGCGCGCGCGCTGTTGGCGCTCTGCGTGGGCGGGGTGATCGACAAGCGCCGCCATCTGGTTGAACACGCCGGGCATCTGTGGGAGGTCGACGAATTCCTCGGTGACAACGCCGGGCTGGTGGTCGCCGAGATCGAACTGGATCGCGAAGACGAGCCGTTCGAGCGCCCGGCATGGCTGGGCGTCGAGGCGACCCACGCGGTCCGTTACTACAATCTTGCGCTGGCTTCACGGCCTTACTCGCAATGGGACGAGGCGCAGCGCCTCGCCATCGACCTCACGGGGGCCTGAACATGCTGGTCATTGGTATCGCCGGACACGAACTCACCTCGCGCGAACGCGACTGGCTGCAGCACGATGCCTGCGCCGGGGTGATCCTGTTCACCCGCAATTTCGCGTCGAAGGCGCAGGTCGTCGAACTCACCCAGTCGATCCGCGATGCCGCGCCACGCCCGCAATTGCTGTGCGTCGACCAGGAAGGCGGGCGCGTGCAGCGTTTCCGCGAGGGCTACAGCAAGCTGCCGCCGCTGGAGGGTTTTGATGCGCTGTATCGCCGTGACGTGGCGGGCGCGCTTGAACTGGCACGCGAGCACGCATGGCTGATGGCCAGCGAGATCCGCGCGACCGGCATCGACCTCAGCTTCGCGCCCGTGGTCGATCTTGGGCGCGGCAACAAGGCGATCGGCAACCGTGCGTTCTCGCCCGATCCTGAAATCGTCGCTGCCTTCACCCGCACCTATGTCGAAGGCATGCATGGCGCGGGCATGGCTGCGACCCTCAAGCACTTCCCCGGACATGGTTCGGTGCTGGAAGACACCCATTTCGATGATGCAGTCGACAACCGTTCGCTGGGTGAGCTGCGCGCGCTTGACCTGGTGCCGTTCGTGGCCGGCATCGACGCCGGCGCCGACGCGGTGATGATGGCCCACGTCGTGTACCCGCAGGTCGCGCCGGAGCCGGCCGGTTACGCGCCTCGGTGGATCGGCGACATCCTGCGCAAGGAGATGGGTTTCCGTGGCGTGGTGTTCTCGGATGACATCGGCATGGCCGCGGCGTTTTCCGCCGGCGGCATCAAGGCGCGGATCGATGCACACCTGGATGCGGGTTGCGACATCGTGCTGGTCTGCCATCCGGACCAGGTGGACGAGTCGCTGCACGCACTCGATGGCCGCACGTCCAGTACGATGCGCCTGGTCGGCCTGATGGGGCGCGGCCCACGGGCGTGGGATGGCCTGCTTGCCGACACGCGCTACCAGCGCGCGCAGCTGCGGCTCGGCGACGTGCCGGTGTCCGCGCAGGATGCCGGCGCTGCATCCGGTGCAATCAACGTGGGGAACGTGGCATGAGTATTCCGAAACTGTCCGACGCCCTGGCAACGGCGCGCGTCATCCACGACAAGGAGGCGCTGGAGAGCGCGATCCAGCGCATGGCGGCCGAGATCCGCGGCGAGTATGCCGACGGCGATGTGCCGGTGTTCCTGACCGTGATGAATGGCGGGTTGCCGTTCGCCGCGCAACTGGCGTTCGCGCTCGGCGAGCGCGGCCTTGACCTGCACTTCGATTACCTGCACGCCACCCGCTATCGGGGCCAGACCAGTGGCTCGGGCCTGGCCTGGCTGCATCGCCCTTCGACGCCGCTGCAGGGGCGCAAGGTCCTGCTGGCCGATGACATCCTCGACGAGGGCCATACCTTGCTGGCAGTCAGGCATTGGTGCGAGGACCAGGGTGCGTCCGAAGTGCGCATCGCGGTGCTGGCGGTGAAAGTGCATGACCGTTGCGTGGATGGCATCCGTGCCGACCATGTCGGTGTGGACGTGCCGGACGCGTACGTGTTCGGTTACGGCATGGATTTCCACGAGCAGGGTCGCAATTTGCCGGCGATATATGCGCTCGGTGACTGAAGCGGTTTCTCGCGTGGGCGCGGCCGGACAGGTGACCGCGGGACACGCCGTGAATACCCGCTGTGCGGGTCCGGCCTGCAATCGCAGATTGCAGGCGTTCGGCGGCGCGCGAAGCGATGCTTCGCAAGCGTTTGCCTCACCCATGTAGGCTCATCGGCGACATCCATGTCGCCGAAGGTCCCGCAATCACCCACCCGGCCACACCCTCCAAACATTTCGGGATTCGGCATGTCTATCGAACTCGCCGTCATCGGCGGCACCGGCGTCTACGCACTCGGCGAGCTGGCCGATGTGGAAACCCATCAGCCGGTGACGCCTTATGGCGCGCCCTCCGGCCCGATCCGCATCGGCACCTATGCCGGCAAGCGCGTCGCGTTCCTGGCACGGCATGGCGAAGGACATTCGCTGCCGCCACACAAGATCAACTATCGCGCCAACCTCGTCGCGCTGAAAGCAATCGGCGCAACCAGTGTGCTGGCACTGAACACGGTGGGCGGCATCACCGAGCATTGCGGACCGCGCGTGTTGGCCTGCCCGGACCAGTTGATCGACTATACCTGGGGTCGCATCTCGACCCTGTGCGAGGAGCCTGGCAGCGAAGTGCTGCACGTCGATTTCGGCGATCCGTACACGCCTGCGTTGCGGGAACGGATCATCGATGCCGCGGCGCGTGCATCCGTGCCATTGGTGGATGGCGGTTGCTACGGCGCGACCCAGGGCCCGCGACTGGAAACGAAGGCGGAAATCGCCCGCATGCGTCGCGATGGCTGTGACCTGGTCGGCATGACCGGCATGCCGGAGGCCAGCCTGGCCCGAGAACTGGGCCTGGACTACGCCTGCCTGGCCCTCGTCGCCAATTGGGCTGCGGGTGCCGGCCCGGATCCGGACGAAGTGATCACCCTGCAGGACGTGCTGGACAACGTGCGCGCCGCGATGGATAGCGTGCCGCGATTGCTGGGTGAACTGCTGGCGTCCTGATCAGTCTGGCGTGCTGGCGGCTGTTGCACCCAAAGTCAGTTGTTGCATACTCGCGCGGTGCGACCTGTCGGCCTGCCGGTGGCGCACGCTCGGAAACACCATTCCCAAGAGGTCACAGTCATCATGCAACACGGCACCGTAAAGTGGTTCAACGACGCAAAGGGCTTCGGCTTCATTTCTCCCGAGGACGGCAGCGCCGACCTGTTCGTGCATTTTTCCGCGATCGATTCCACCGGCTTCCGCAGCTTGCAGGAAGGCCAGCGGGTCAGCTTCGAAGTCACCCAGGGCGCCAAGGGCGCGCAGGCGACTGCGGTCAAGCCGGTCTGATCCAGACGAGCTGAACCAGTTGGCCTAGTCCAGCCGGGTTTCAAACACTTGATGCCCCGCCTGGCGCGGGGCGTCCTTGTCGCAGGCAGGCGCCGGCAGCCATCGTGCGGGTGAGCCCTGGGCAGCCCCGCGGAGATCAGTCCAGGAACTGCAGCCGCGCGAGTTCCGCATACAGTCCGTCCTGGGCCAGCAATTGCTGGTGGGTGCCCTCGGCGACGATACGGCCGGCATCCATCACCACGATGCGATCCGCCATCAGGACGGTGGCCAGGCGATGCGCGATCACCAGCGTGGTGCGGCCGGACATCAGGTTTTCCAGCGCGTGCTGCACGGCGCGTTCACTCTGTGCGTCGAGCGCTGAAGTCGCTTCGTCCAGCAGCAGCACCGGTGCATCCTTGAGCAGCGCGCGGGCGATGGCGACGCGTTGTTGCTGGCCGCCCGACAGGCGCGTGCCGCGTTCACCCAGTTCGCTCGCGAAGCCGTCCGGCAATGCATCCAGGAAGTCGTCGGCCTCGGCGGATTCGGCGGCCTGGCGGATCTCGGTGTCGGTCGCGTCCAGCCGCCCATAGCGGATGTTGTCGGCGGCACTGGCAGCGAACAGCGTGGGCTGTTGCGGCACCAGCGCAATGCCTTCGCGCAGGGACGCGGGATCCAGCTCGCGAAGGTCGATGCCGTCGACGCTGACATGGCCGTGTTGCGGATCGTGGAAGCGCAGCAACAGGGTAAACACGGTGCTCTTGCCGGCGCCGGAGGGCCCGACCAGTGCCACGGTTTCGCCCGGGCGCACGTGCAGGCTGAAGCCTTCCAGCGCAGGCACTTCCGGGCGTTGCGGATAATGGAAGGTGACGGCGTCGAACACGATGTCGCCGCGAACCGGCGACGGCAATGAAGCCGGGTGCGCCGGCGCGATGATGCCCGGGTTTTCCTGCAGCAGATCGTTGATCCGGCCCATGCCGCCCGAGGCCTTCTGCAGTTCATTCCAGACTTCGGCCAGCGCCGCGACCGAGCCGCCACCGAATAGCGCGTACAGCACGAACTGGATCAGCGTGCCCGCGCTCATGCGGCCGGCGATCACGTCGTGCGCGCCGGACCACAGCACCAGGGTGATCGCGCCGAAAAACAGCGTGATCGTGGCGCCGGTCATCAATGCCTGCGCGCCGATCCGCTTGCGCGCGGTGCCCACCGCGACATCGACCGCAGCGGCGAAGCGCCCGCGCTCGTAGCCTTCGCGGGCATGTGCCTGCACCGTGCGCACTGCACCCAGGGTCTCGGTCGCCAATGCATTGGCATCGGCGATGCGATCCTGGCTGCTGCGCGAGATCTTGCGTATCTTGCGCGCGCCAAAGATGACCGGCAGCACCGCCGCCGGGATCCCGACCAGTGCCCACGCGGCGAGTTTCGGGCTGGTCACGAACAGCATGACCAATGCGCCGATCGCGGTAATGCTGCTGCGCAAGGCAATCGACATGACGCTGCCGATGATGTTGCGGATCAGCTCGACGTCGGCGGTCAGGCGCGAGACCAGTTCGCCGCTGCGGGTGCGGTCGTAGAAGCCCGCGTCGAGGCTGATCAGGTGGGCATACAGTTGGGTGCGCAAGTCCGCAACGACCCGTTCGCCCAGCAGCGAGACGAAGAAGAAGCGCGCCGCGGTGCCTGCCGCGAGCACCAGCGCCACCACGAACAGAAACAGGAAGGCACGGTCGATGCTGCCCGCGCTACCGCTGCCGAAGCCGTCGTCGATCATCGTCCGGAACGCGACCGGCAGGCTGAGCGACGCGCTGGAGGACACTGCCAGCGCCAGCAACCAGGCGATGAACAGCCCGCGATGCCGGCGCACGAATGGCCACAGCGCGCGCAGGGAACCGATGGGCGCCTTGGCCGGCGCCGGCGTGGGGGAATTCATCCGTGCATGGTAACGGGGTGCCGGCTACAGCGGCGGATCAGGGCTCGATTTCGAGCGCGCGCAACCTGGGTGGCAGCGTTGCAGCCGGATAGCGGCGCCTGAATTCGGCCAGGCTGGCCCTGGCATCCTGCCGGTTTCCCTGCTCCAGCAATTCGACGATGCGATTCAACCAGGCGTCGCGTACCGCAGGCGAGTCAACCGTTGCCGGTGGAACGTCCTCGTCGGGGTCGTCGACGAAGCCGGCATCGGCTGCCATCAGGGCCTCGTCGTGCACGTCAGGGTCCGGCGCCGGTGCCACCGCTTTGGGCGCTGCCTGCTGCCTACGTTCGAGCAGTCCGGCCTTGTTCATGCTTGCCGATGAAGCGTCTCGCGCCACCGCATCGCGACTGGCACTGGCGGCGGCAGGCGCGACCGCGCGCGCATTCACGGCTGGATCGATGGCCTGCGTGTCCAGCGTATTGCCAGTCGATGCGGCCGATGGCCGGGCTGATGACCCGGTCAGCGATCCGGCGCGTGCGGGTGCCCCCATCTGCATGGTTGCAGCGGATCGCGGTGGCGCGGCGTGACCTTGCGATGGAGGCGCTGCAGGGGACACAGGTTCCGCCAATGCGCGACGAGGCGGTGGCGGGGATGGTGCCTCCCGCGGACGGGCGGGGGGCAATGGGAATGCCTCCGCGTCCTGCGCGGCGATTGCCGGCGACGCGGCCGGCTGGCGCGCGGTCGCGTCCGCCTGCGCCGGCACCGATCCGGATTGCATCGCCGAGGCGGGTTTGTCGTTCGGCGAGGATTCGATCATGCGCACCGCGACCGCGTCAGCCGTATCGGACTGGCCTGCGGGCCCGACGGTTTCCAGCATCGGTAGTGGGCGCAGATGCCAGGCCATGCCCACCGCCAACATGACCGACGCAGCCAAAGAGGCTGGTGCGATCCAGCGGATCCGCGGTTTGGCCGGGCGCTGCGACGGTTTTGCAGGCCGCACTGCCGCCTGCGCCGCAGCCAGGATGCTGGCGTCCAGATCGGGACCGGGGGCCGTGCGGCCATGCAGGCGCGGCAACGTCCTGGCCAGTGCGCGCTCCTCCGCGTCCAGGGCGTGTGGCGATTGTGGTGGCCAGCGGGTCATGTCGGCAGTCTCGCTCGAAGCTTGTCCATCGCATAGCGCAGGCGCGACTTCACGGTCTCGCGGCCGACGCCGGTGACCTCGCCGATCTCCTCCAGGGTCAGATCCTGTTCCAGCCGCAACAGCAGCACCTCGCGTTGATCCTCAGGCAGGTCATCCAGCGCCAGTTGCAACTGGCGACGGCGTTCGAATTCGGACACTACGCGCTCCGGTGTGTCCGGGTCGGCAAGGCGCGCGGCGCGCTGGTCGGCATCGGCCGGTGCCGGCGGGCGGTGTTTGGCCGCGCGCCAATGGTCATGGAGGCGATGATGGGCAATCGTGTACAACCATGTCGCGAAGCCGGGATCCGGCGTCCAGCCATCACGCGCGCTGATCACCCGTTGCCAGACATCCTGGAACATCTCGTCAGCCAACCCGTTGTCCCGCAACTGGCGCAGCAGGTAGCGGTACAGTTTGCCTCGATGGCGCGCATACAACTGGTCGAACGCCCCCACTTCGCCTGCCGCATAGGCCAGCATCAGGGTTTCGTCGCTGGTTTCCAGGCTATCCATGCCCGCCAGCCTACGGACTGGCAGGGTTGCAGGAAAGGGCAACAGCAGTGATTGGCCGAGGATGCAGGAAGGCGTCATCTCCATGCCAACGCCCGTGATCGCCGAAAAGGGTTGCCGGTCGTGGTGCCCTCTGGCGTATTAGACAGTATGCTCGTCGGATGAAGGGGGTTGGGTAGTGGAATTGCCGAACGGCACGGATGACGCGCGCGGCTCGCCGGATGGGCAGGATCCTGCGCAACTCGGCAAGCAAGACCTTGTCCGGCTGTTGCAGCAGGCCGGGCAGCGCATCGAGTCCCTGCGCCGCTCGGAGCGCCTGCAGCAGTCGCTGTACGAGATCGCCGATCTTGCCGGCGGCAGCCAGGACATGCAGGACATGCTCCGGCGGATCCGCGCGATCGTCGGCGAGTTGATGTATGCGGAAAACTGCTACATCGTGCTCTATGACGAATCCCGCCAGAAGATCCGTTTCCTGTATTTCGTCGATCAGCTCGACCCATACATCAATGATCCGGATGCCGAGCTGGATTTCGACAAGGCCGACGCCAACCTGACCGTGGCCCTGCTGCAGGGCGGCGAGGCGATGCGCGGTCCCTCGCGCCATCTCCGGGAGCAGCACGGCATCACGTCCGATCCCAGCAACGGCCCGGACAGTGCCGACTGGCTCGGTGTGCCAATGTCGCGTGAGGACCAGGTGGTGGGCGGGATCGTGGTGCAGAGCTACGAGCATCCTTCGGTCTACAGCGACGAGGATCGCGCGTTGCTGGCCTACGTGGCGCAGCACATCCTGACCGCGCTGGACCGCCACCACGCGCGTGAAGAACTCGAACAACGCGTCGAGGAACGTACCCGCGAACTCATGCAGGCCAACCTGGACCTGCAGGCCGAGGTGCAGGAACGGCAACGTTCGCAGGAGTTGCAGCGGACGCTGTTCCGCATCGCCGAATTGTCGATGACCAGCGACAGCCTGGAGCGGTTCTACGCCGAGATCCACAAGGTCGTCGGCGGCCTGCTGTATGCCCGCAATTTCTATATCGCGATGCTGTCGGCCGACGCGACGATGCTGGAATTCGCCTATTCCGTCGACGAGCGCGACATGGTGCGCAAGCCGCGCAGGATCGCCAGCGGCCTGACCGAATACGTCCTGCGCAACGGCAAGCCGTTGCTGGCCGACCGCAAGCGGATTGCAGCAGCTGGAACGCGATGGGCAAGGTGATCAGCCATGGCGCATTGGCGCATTGCTGGCTCGGGGTTCCCTTGCTGCACGAAGACAGGGTGGTCGGCGTGATCGCGGTGCAGAGCTACTCGCCGAACATCACCTTCACCATCCGCGACCAGGAACTGCTCACCTTCGTCGCGTTCCATATCGGCAGCGGCCTGGCCCGCAAGCAGGCGCAGGACAAGCTGGTGCTTGCGCACGCCGGGCTGGAGCAACGGGTCAGCGAGCGCACCCGCGAATTGGCCGAAGCCAACGCGGAGCTGGTGGAGCAGATCATGCGAACGCATGCGTGCCGAGCGCAAGCTGACCCACCAGGCCATGCATGACGTGCTGACCGGGTTGCCCAATCGCGCGCAATTGCTGGAGAAGCTCGCCGTTGCCATCGCCAATGCGCGCAAGCATGCCGATGCGTGTTTCGCCGTGCTGTTCCTCGACCTGGACCGCTTCAAGCTGGTCAACGACAGCGTGGGCCATGCGGTCGGCGACGAATTGCTGGTGGAGTCCGGCCGCCGCATCGCCAGCAGCATGCGTGGCAACGACGTGGTGTCGCGATTGGGTGGCGACGAGTTCGCGATCCTCGCCGAGGGCCTGGATGGGCCGGAGATGGCGGAGGAACTGGCGCACCGGGTGCTGGTGGCGCTGGGTGCGCCGATGTGGATCGCAGGCCGTGAGTTGTTTCCCACGGCCAGTATTGGCATTGCGATGTGGCAACCGCGTTACGCCACCGGCGAGGAAATGCTGCGCGACGCGGATGCCGCGATGTACCGGGCGAAGGGCGAAGGCCGCGACCGCTCGATGCTGTTCGACGAGATCATGCGCGACGAAGTCATGCGAACGCTGGACCTGGAGTCCGACCTGCGGCGCGCGATCAACAACGATGCCTTCGAGCCGCATTACCAGCCGATCGTGAAGCTGGGCAATGCAGAACCAGGTGGGCAGCGAGGCATTGCTGCGCTGGCGGCATGAGACACGCGGCCTGCTGGCGCCCGGCGAGTTCATCGACGTGGGCGAGGACAGCGGCCTGATCGAGCAGGTGGACTGGCTGATGTACGCGCGGGTGAGTCGCGGACATGGCCATGCATGAGATGCCCGGTTACGTGGCGATCAACGTGTCGCCGCGGCATTTCCGTTCACCGGATTTCGCAGAGCGCCTGCTCGGCCTGCTGGACGTGGCCGGCGTCGATCCTTCGCGGCTGCGCATCGAAATCACCGAGGTCGCGCTGCTGGACGATGCACCGCGCATCAGCGAGAGCCTCAACCTGCTGCGCAGGCATGGCGTGCTGGCGCAGCTGGATGATTTCGGCACCGGTTTTTCGGCGTTGTCCTACCTGCATCGCTTCCCGATTGCGGCGCTCAAGATCGATCGCAGTTTCGTCGCGGATCTGGCCGGCGATGCTCGCAACGAGAGCGTTGCGGTGATTCGCGCGATCACGGCATTGGCTGGCAGCCTGGGCATGGAGATCATTGCCGAGGGCGTGGAGACCACGGCCCAGCGCGAACAGCTGCATGAGCTTGGCTGCATCTACGCGCAGGGTTTCCTGTTCGGCAGGCCTGAACCGCTGGAGGCCTGAACCAGCAGGCTGGTTGCGCGAATTTCCCGACGGTGAAAATCCTGCCGCTGGGCGACGCGCATGCGGCTCGGCCGGCTGGTTATTGCCTGGCTTGCACCTGTACGCGAAGTTGCCCGTCTTGCAGGCGCGCATCCAGCATGTCGCCGACCGCAGCATCGCCCACGCCACGCACGATCCGGCCATCGTCGTGCTGGAGGATGCTGTAGCCGCGGGCGACTGTCGCCAACGGGCTGATCGCGTGCAGCGATCGCGCCAGCCCACGCAGTCGCGACGCATCATGTTGCAATCGGCGCGCCATCAATATCTGTGGTCGGCCCTGCAACGAGTCGAGGCGGTCGCGCAGGTGCTGGATCCGGCGGCCGGGATGGCTGGCGCGCAGCACGCTGTCGGCATGGCGCAGGGAGGCACGGTCGCGCTCGAGCCGCCGCTGCATGGCATTTGCAAGGCGTACATGTGCCTGCTGCGCGCGCTGGGCGAGCGTCGCCAGGCGCGCCTGCGGACGCAGTGCCTGCAGGCGCAGGAACGCACGATCCGCGCGCTGGTTGCGCTCGCGCAGGCCGTGCTGCTGCAGGTTGGCCAGGCGCCGGTGCAAGGCGTCCAGTCGTGCGGACAGTGCCGCCCGATCCGGCACCAGCAATTCGGCCGCGGCCGACGGCGTGGGCGCGCGCAGGTCGGCGGCGAAGTCGCTGAGCGAAAAGTCGGTTTCGTGGCCGATCGCACTGACCACCGGCACCGGACTGGCGGCAATCAAGCGGGCCAATGCCTCGTCATTGAACGCCCACAGGTCTTCCAGCGAGCCACCACCGCGCGCCAGCAGGATCGCGTCGTAACGCCCGCAGTCGATGGCACGTTGCAGCATCGTGCGGACCTGTGCAGCGGCGGTATCGCCCTGCACGGGCACCGGCAGCAGGTCGAGTTCGATCAGCGGGAAGCGCCGGCGCAGCACGCTGACGATGTCACGAATCACCGCCCCGCCGGGCGAGGTCAGCACCGCCAGCCGGCGCGGCCAGTCGGGCAGGGGGCGCTTGCGTGCCGCGTCGAACAGGCCCTCGGCCTGCAGGCGTGCCTTGAGTTCGTCCAGCGCGCGGCGCAGGGCGCCTTCGCCGGCTTCCTCCATCGAGTCGAGCACCAATTGGTAGTCACCGCGGGCCTCGTACAGGGTCAGCCGGCCGCGCGCCTGCACCTTCAGGCCTTCGCGCGGCACGAACTTCAGCCACTGGCTCTTGGGCTTGAACAGCGCGCAACGCACCTGCGCCCGCGTGTCCTTGAGGGTGAAGTACAGGTGGCCTGAACCGGGTCGCGACAGATTACCGATCTCGCCCTCGACCAGGACCAGCGGGAAGGCGCCTTCCAGCAAGTCGCGGGCCAGCGTGTTGAGCTGGCTGGGGGTGAGGATGTGTTGCTGATCGTCTTGCACCTCACCATTGTAGCGGCGGGTCTTGACCCGCCGGCTCTGATCGTCTTGCATCTCACCATTGTAGCGGCGGGTCTTGACCCGCCGGCTCGCTCCGGCGATGTGGCGCGTGGCTGGCGGCGAGGTAGCGGGTCAAGACCCGCTCGCGGGACGCGTGCCAGGATGCGGTCGTGGGTAGCGGGTCGAGACCCGCTCTACAATAGGCAGCATGGCTATTGAACCTGTTTCCTCCTGCAATTCCAATCAATTCGGCCCTGCGCCGCGCCGTACCACCCGCCAGGTGGTGATCGGCGGGGTCAAGGTCGGCGGCGATGCGCCGGTGGTCGTGCAGTCGATGACCAATACCGATACCGCCGACGTCGCATCCACGGTCAGGCAGGTATCCGAACTCTGGCGCGCGGGCTCGGAACTGGTGCGGGTCACCGTCAACAATGCCGAATCCGCCGCTGCGCTGCCGCGCATCGTCGAGAAGCTGGACATGATGGGCGTACGCGTGCCGATCATCGGCGACTTCCATTACAACGGGCACACCCTGCTGGCCAACGAGCCAGCCTGTGCGCAGGCGCTGGCCAAGTACCGGATCAACCCGGGCAATGTCGGCTTCGGCAAGAAGCGCGACACGCAGTTCGCGCAGATGATCGAGTTCGCGCTGGAGTACGGCAAGCCGGTGCGGATCGGCGCCAACTGGGGTTCGCTGGACCAGTCCTTGGCCACCCGCCTGATGGATGAGAACGCGCTGCGCGCAGAGCCCCGGGATGCCGGCCGGGTGTTGCGCGAGGCATTGATCCTGTCGGCGCTCGATTCGGCGCAGCGCGCAGTCGAGCTGGGACTGCCGGCCGAGCGCATCGTGCTCAGCGCCAAGGTCAGCGGCGTGCAGGAATTGATCGCGGTGTACCGCGACCTGGCGGCGCGCAGCGACTTCGCCTTGCATCTCGGCCTGACCGAAGCCGGCATCGGCAGCAAGGGCATCGTGGCGTCCAGCGCGGCGCTCGGCGTGCTGCTGCAGGAAGGCATCGGCGACACCATCCGCATCTCGTTGACGCCCGAACCGGGTGGCGCGCGGACGCAGGAAGTGATCGTGGCCCAGGAATTGCTGCAGACCATGGGCCTGCGCGCGTTCACGCCGATGGTCACCGCATGCCCGGGTTGCGGGCGCACCACCTCGGAATTCTTCCAGGAGCTGGCGCAGGTGGTGCAGGAACACGTTCGCGCGCGCATGCCGGAATGGAAGATCAGCCATCCCGGCGCGGAGAACATGACCCTGGCGGTGATGGGTTGCATCGTCAATGGACCAGGCGAATCCCGGCACGCCAACATCGGCATTTCATTGCCGGGTACCGGCGAAGCGCCGTCGGCGCCGGTCTTCGTGGATGGCGAAAAAACCGTCACGCTGCGTGGCGCAAACATTGCGCATGAGTTCGTCGCCCTGATCGACGAGTACGTGGATCATCGCTATCGTGCCGTTGCCACGCAGGATTGAATGACGTGGTCCCGGCCCGGGCTGGCGCGCTAGACTCGCTGCGTTGACTGCGTCAGGGGGCGCCATGCCTGGGAAACGCGCGAACTTTCCGCTTTACGTGCATATCACCGTGCTGTCGGTCGGGTTGGTGCTTGCCACCAGCCTAGGGCTTCGCTGGTTCGGCGAGATGATCCCGGGCGTTTGGGAATTCGCGCTGCTGGCGGCGGTGGTGGCGATCGTCGCATTGCTGGCGTCGCGACGGCTCTCGAAATCCCTGGTGCTTCTGGCCCGCGAAGCCGAAGCGGTGCGCCGGTTTGATTTCAGTGATCATCCGGTCATCCATTCACGGATCCGCGAGATCGACCAGTTGGGCGGCGCGTTCGACCTCATGCGCGATGCGGTGCGTCGCTTCCTGCGGATCAATCGTCGACTGGCGACCGAATCCGACCTCGAAGCCCTGCAGCCGTGGCTGCTCGACAAGCTGGTGGACATCGCGGTGGCACGCGGAGGCGTGTTGTACCTGGTCGATGCCGCCAGTGATGCCCTGCGCGCAACGGCGGTGGACACCAGTGGCGGCATGGCCCAGGCCGTGCATGACTTGCCGGCGCTGGTGCAGGAGACGCTGCCGGATTTGATGGCGCGTGCCCGCGCGACCATGCAGCCGAGCAGTGGCCGGTTGGCGGCCGGGGAGTTGCAGGCGATCGGACTGGATCCCCGGTTGGCATCGTTCGCGACGTTGGCACTGCCGTTGCGCGACCGTCGCGAACAATTGCTGGGCATGTTGCTGCTGTTCAAGGAAGGCGACATCGACGAGGCGAGCATCAGTTTCATTGCCGCCCTCGTGGCCAGCGCAGCCACTGCATTGGAGACGAAGGAGCTGCTGCGCAGCGAGAAGGCGTTGATGGAGGCGACCCTGCGCATGGTCGCCGGCGCGATCGACGCGCAGAGCCCGTACACGGGCGGCCACTGCGAGCGCGTGCCGGAGCTGACCTTCATGCTGGCGCGCGCGGCCTGTGCGGCACAGGCTGGCCCGTATGCGGGGTTCGACATGGACGCCGAGCAATGGGAAGCGCTGCACATCGCCGCGTGGCTGCATGACTGCGGAAAAGTCACCACGCCCGAATACGTGGTGGACAAGGCCACCAAGCTGGAGACGCTGAACAACCGCATCCACGAAGTCCGCACGCGCTTCGAGGTCCTCAAGCGCGACGCCGATGTCGACTACTGGCGCGGCGTGGCGGAAGGTGGCGATGAACCTGCGCTGCGGCAACGCCGCGACACCCTGCAAGCGACGCTGGACGAAGAATTCGCATTCGTCGCCAACTGCAACGTCGGCGGAGAATTCCTGTCGCCGGAGCAGCAGGCGCGACTGCACGGGATCGCGGCGCGGCGCTGGCTGCGCACCCTGGATGACCGCTTGGGCCTTTCGCGCGACGAGCTAGAACTCAAGCCATTGCGGGCCGATGTGTTGCCGGTCAGCGAAACACTGCTTGCCGACAGGTTCGAACACCGGATTGCGCGGCCGGACGCCGAGAAAATGCCGCCCGACAACCGCTGGGGCTTCCGCATGGACGTGCCGGAGCTGCTTTACAACCGCGGCGAGCTGCACAACCTGTCGATCAGCCGCGGCACCCTGACGACCGAGGAACGCTACAAGATCAACGAGCACATGGTGCAGACCATCATCATGCTCAACGAGCTGCCATTCCCGCGCCACCTGCGCGCGGTACCCGAGATCGCCGGCGGCCACCACGAGAAGATGGACGGCACCGGCTATCCGAAGCGGCTGGGCCGCGAGCAGATGAGCCCGCTGGCGCGGATGATGGCGATTGCCGATATCTTCGAGGCGCTGACCGCTGCGGACCGGCCCTACAAGCCGGGCAAGACCCTGTCGGACGCGTTGTCGATCATGGCCAGGATGTGCCAGGACCAGCACATCGACCATGAACTGTTCGAGCTGTTCCTGCGTAGCGGCGTGCACCTGGAGTACGCGCAGCGCTTCATGCAGGCGGAACAGATCGACGAGGTCATCATCGAGGGGTATCTGTAGCGGCCGGCGCAGGCCATGGATGCCTGTCCATCGCCAGCTCTTCAGGTCGCGATGGGTATGATCCGGCTCCAGTCGGCAGGAGTCCTTTTTCGATGGCGAATCCCGGGCAGATACCCAGGCATGGAGTGCGGGCGGCGCTTGGCGTCGCGCGCGAGGAAGTGCGCTTTGGCGCCGAATTCCTGCGCCTGCGCTGGCGACGGGTGCTGCTGGCGTTCGTCGGCGTATTGCTGCCGTTGCTGGCATTCGGGGCGTTGGCGGAAGACCTCCGCGAAGGTGAGGTGTTTTTCTTCGATGCGCCGCTATTGCAGTTCGCCCACGCACTGGCGGCCGATGGCTGGAATTCGTTCTTCGTGCAGGTTTCGGCGCTGGGTTACCTGCGCGGCGTGATGCCGGCCGATGTCGTGATCATGTTGGCCCTCGCGATCCGGCAGGACTTGCGTGAGGGCCTGTTCGCGGGTTTGGCGATCATCGGTTCCGCGTTGTTGAACCTTGGCGCGAAGCAACTGTTCGCGAGGGAGCGGCCATCGCTTTGGGAGTCGATCGCACCAGAATCGAGCTTCAGTTTTCCCAGTGGCCATGCGATGGGTTCGATGACGCTGGCCTGCGTGCTGGTACTGCTCGCGTGGCACACACCTTGGCGTTGGCCGGTGCTGTGCGCCTTGTCGCTGGTCGTCGCGCTGGTGGGGCTCTCGCGCGTTTACCTTGGGGTGCATTACCCGTCCGACATCCTTGCAGGATGGGCAGCGGCGGTCACCTGGACGGCTGCGATCTACCTGCTGCTGTTTCCGCACGGCCGCCGGCCGTGGCAACGCCCCTGAGTTCCCGGACCGGGTTTCACGTTTCGACGCAGACCCGGTTGCGGCCTTCGCTCTTGGCGCGGTAGAGGGCAGTGTCGGCGGCGGCCATCAAGGTCGGCCTGGTATCGCGATTTTCCGCGAGCGCAGCGATACCGATGCTCACGGTGATGTGCTGCGGTTCGCCGCCGGGGCTGAAGAGCGTCGCGGCGATCACTTCACGCAAGCGATCGGCGAACACGCGTGCAGCCTCTGCATCGGATTCGGGCAGCAGCAAGGCGAATTCCTCGCCCCCGATGCGTGCGGCGATGTCGTCGTTGCGCACCTGCTCGCGCAGCAACCCGGCGATCTGCCGCAACACTTCATCGCCGGAAATATGGCCATAGCGGTCGTTGACCGGCTTGAACAGGTCGACATCCAGGATGCACAGCGACAATGCCCGGCCATGCCGAGTTGCGCGGGCGATCTCGTTGTCCGCCAGTTCGATGAAATGACGCCGGTTGTTCAGGTCGGTCAATGCGTCGTGGGTGGCGAGTTGGTAAATCTCCTCGTGGTAGCGCGCCTCCACGCTGTCCTGGCTGATGAACTTGAGGATGCTTTCGCCCACGGTGACCTGGTCACCGTCGGCGAGGATGGTGTCCCGTTCGATGCGTGCTTCGTTGACGCGGGTGGCATTGGTCGCGCCGAGGTCACGGATGCGGTAGCTGTTGCCCTCGCGCCAGATCCGGCAGTGCTCGCGCGAGACGCTCCTGTGCACGATCACCAGGTCGGCTTCCTGCGAACGCCCGACCAGTACCGGTGCCGCGCCGATGTCCGCGCGCCGTCCCAGCCCTTCGCCGTGGATCACCACCATGCAGGCAGAGCGATGTGCGGGCCGCAACGGACCCGGGGTCAGCATCGTGCGTTGGGTGTTGTCGCTCGGTGTGTCGTCCGGGTCCATTTCCGTCAGCAGGGCAAGGGCGGCGGCATCGGTGAGTGTAGCCTCCCCGACATCGCGGTGCAGCGTCTTCGCTAGAATCCGGCAAAAGGGACGGGCCATGGCACAGGGCACGCACGACGATCCGGATCGCACGGAATTGCTGGCAACGCGCGCGCCTGCTGCGGCCGGTGCAAACGCGGCCGATGCATCGGTGTTGCCGGCTGGCGCGCGCCTGGGCCGGTACCGCATCGAAGCGCTGCTTGGCCGCGGCGGAATGGGCGAGGTCTACCGAGCCGAGCAACTGGAGCCGGTACGCCGCACGGTGGCGCTGAAACGCCTGCGCGCACAGAAGCTGGATGCACGACGGCTGGCGTATTTCGAGATCGAGTGCCAGTTGCTGGCGCAGATGCAGCACCCCGCGATCGCCCAGGTGTATGACGCCGACACCACGCCGGACGGGCATCCTTTTTTCGCAATGGAGTTCATCGCCGGCAGCCCGATCATCCGCTACTGCGATGAACATCGCGTGCCGCTTCCGGAACGCCTGCGCCTGTTCATCCGTGTCTGCGAGGGCGTGCAGCATGCGCACCAGAAGGGCGTCATCCATCGCGACCTGAAGCCGGGCAACCTGATGGTGGACGAGGTCGACGGCCGTGCACTGCCGAAGATCATCGATTTCGGCATCGCCACCGCCAGCACGCTGGCCGAAGGCCGTGAAATCGCCGGCACGCCGGACTACATGAGCCCGGAACAGGCCGGCGGCGACCAGGCGCTGGTGGACACGCGCAGCGATGTCTATGCGCTGGGCGTGGTGCTGAGCGAACTGCTGACCGGCCAACGCCCCTTGGCGGCCGGCGAAACCCTCGCCAGCAACGATCGCACCCTGCGCCTGCCGTCCGAGCAACTGTCTACCCTGTCGCCGTCGGACGCCGCGCGCCTGGCGCAGGCGCGCGGCCAGCCGTTGTCCCGCATGCGGCGCGTACTGCGTGGCGAGCTGGACTGGGTGGTGGCCAAGGCCATGCGCCATGATCGCAACGAGCGTTACGCCTCCGCCGCCGCGATGGCCGAGGACCTGCAGCGCTTCCTCGAGGGCCGCCCGCTGCAGGCCGTGCCTGCCTCGCGCGGCTACGCCTGGCGCAAGTACGCGCAGCGGCACCGGCCAGGCTTCATCGCCGCGAGTTTTGCCTTGCTGGCCTTGCTCGGTGGCCTGGGACTGTCGGTCTACGGCGTGCTGCAGGCGCGCGCGCAACGCGCCATCGCCGAGCAGCGCAGCACGCAGCTGGAGAAGGTCGCGAACTTCCAGCAGTCGATGTTGCAAGGCATCGACATCGAAGCGATGGGCATCGGCTTGGCGAGCGACTTGCGCCGCCAGATCCTGGCCACCGATCCCCAGGATGCGCCCGCCCTTGAACGCGGATTGGCGATGATCAGCACGGCCGATGTGGCCCGAGGACTGATCGACCATGACATCCTGGCCAATGCCGACCGTGCGATTGACCGCGATTTCAGCCGAGACCCCTTGCTCGCTGCCGACTTGCGTGAATCCGTCGCCCGCGTGCGTCTGGCGCTCGGCTTGCCCGCTGCGGCGGCACGCGGGTTTGCACAGGTGGCCGGTTTCCGCAGCAAGTCGCTAGGCTTGGCAGCACCGGAGACCTTGCGTGCACGGCAGCAACAGGCCAATGCGCTGCTGCAGGACGCCCAGCCCGAGCCCGCACTGGCATTGCTGCAGGCGGCGCTGGCGAACGCCGGCGCGCTGGCGCGGGCCGATTCCCTGCGGATCAAGTTGCGCTTGAACCAGGCCGAAGCGATCGCCGCCTTGGGTGACCGCAAGCGTGCCCGCAGCATGCTCGAGGCGCTGCGTGCGGACAGCCTCGAGCTTCGGGGTGAACGCGACCCGGCGACCATGGAAGTGACCAACAACCTCGCGATCCTGGTCGGGCGCATGGGCGAGCCGAGGATCGGACGCGACCTGCTGGAACGACTGGTGCCGCTGCGCACGGCAGTGCTCGGTGCAGGCCATGCCGATACGCTGGGTTCGCTGCACAACCTCGCGGTGATGCGCATGATGACCGGCGACAAGGCGGGCGGAGTCGCCCTGCAGCGCGGGCTGGTGCGGACCCAGGCCCGGCGGCTGGGCGCCGAACACCCGGACACGCTGGGCGAGCGCGGCAACCTGGCGACGATGCTGGTCGATAGCGGCGACTACGAGGAAGCGCTGCCGATTGCCAACGCGGTACTGGCGGCGCGCACCCGTGTGCTCGGCGCCGACCATCCGCAGACACTGCGATCGATGCTCAACCTGTCCACGCTGCATGCGCGAATGGCGCATTTCGATGATGCGATCCGCCTGCAGGCCGGGGTTGCCGCCGCGCGCACCCGCCTGCTCGGGCCGCAACATCCTGATACGTTGTTCATCCAGCTCAATCGTGCAGCGACCCTGTACCAGGCGGGCCAGCCGACGGCCTCGTTGGCGTTGCTCGACCAGGTCTTGCCGGTCGCGCGCGAGGTGCTGGGCGACAAGCATCCGCAGGTGGCGATGGGCTACGACATCCGCGCACAGGCGGCGGATTCGCTTGGCGACCATGCACTCGCCATCGCCGCGTACCGCGCGTTGCTCGCCCTGCGCGACGCTGCACTGGGTGCTGACGATGCACGCACCGTCGATGCCGCGCGGCAGCTCGAAGGCCAGCTGCGCGGATCGGGTGCGCGCGAAGAGGCCGATGCATTGCGCGCGCGCTATGTGTCGCCACTACTGGATGCGACGCCAGGCAGCTTGTCGGACGAACAGGTCGACAAGGTCGAGGACATCCGCAAGAGCGAACGCGAGGACGCGCTGGCGGCACGGGCTGCGACAAGGTGAAGGACGTGGCGACCTTCACTGGGGTCCGCTGCCAGTGAATCGCGCGGCGCTTACCTGGCTGGAGGCAGGTAGGCCGCTGGCAGGCTCAATCCCGCATGTTCGCCTTCCCACATGACCGAGACGATCCACCAACGGGTGCCGTCGTTCATCAACTGGATGCTGTTGATGCCGCGAATCGGTTCCGGGTCCTTCTCCATCGCGCCCTCATATGTGCTGAAGACGTGGGCGATGTGCCCGAAGCGTTCGATGCGCCTTGCAAGCTCGCGTTCGGTGAAGCCGCTGCTGACCAGCTGGTTGCCCGACATCGCGATGTAGTCGTTCACTTCCAGCAGGCGCATGGTGACTTCGCCGGTTTTCCGCGGCCCCACCGGCATCAGGCGGCCGCCCGGGATGAACAGCGAACGCATCCGGTTCCAGTCGCGGGCCTTGCCGATGGGTCCGGAAATCACGTCGTACAGCGCAGCGGTGATCGCCTCGACGCTCTTCACGTCATCGGGGGCCGCGGCCGGTGCAGCAAGCACGACCGGCTGGCTGGGAGTGGGCTGGGTCTGGGCGAATGCAGGTGTCGCGAAGGCCACGCACAACGCGAAAGGCAGGATGAGACGCATCGAAGGATCCACTGGTGAGCATGCAGGGGTGTCTGGATACCACGGCGTGCGCCATCCATCACCGTGCCGGAAGTCCCGCGAGAATCAGGGAACGGTTATTCGCCCGGCACGGCGGCTTCGCTGGGTGCCTGCGATTTGTGCCTGCGCGCCAGCACCGCTTCGCGATGGGCGATGTAGGCGGTGGCGCTGAAGATGATCGCCGCGCCGGCCGCGGTCCAGCGGTCCAGCGATTCGCCAAACCATAGCCAGCCGGCGATCGTCACGATCACCAGTTGCACGAAACTGATCGGCGTCAATGCCGAGACCTCGCCGATCTTCAGCGCGCGCGTCCACAGCAACTGGCCCGCGGTGCCCAGCACACCGGACAGCGCCAGCCACAGCCATGCGATGCCCTGTGGCGGATGCCACACCCATAGCGCCGGCAGCAGCGACATCGGCACCCAGAACAGATACGTCCACAGCACGATCGTGTCCGCGCCGTCGTCGCGGGAAAGCTGCTTGATCTGGATGGCGACGATCGCGGTGATGATTGCCGCCGACACCGCCACCAGGCTGCCGACGGTGAACGCATGCGACCACGGCCGCACGATCACCACCACGCCGATGAAGCCGGCCAGTACCGCCGACCAGCGTCGCATGTGGACTTTTTCCCCGAGCAGCAACACCGCGGCGATGGTGACGAAGATCGGCGAGGAGTACGCCAGCGCGATGGCTTGTGACAGCGGCAGGTTGGCGATGGACCAGAAGCCCAGGTACATGCTGATCACGCCGATCAGGCAGCGCACGAAGTAACGCGGCAATTGCCGGGTATGCAGGGTCTGGCGCAGTGCGTCCATCGGCCGACCGTTGCGGAATGCGGGCCACAGCAGCACCGGCAGCAGCGCGAGCAGGCCGAACAGGTTGCGGAAGAAGGCGATCTCGAATACCGGCTCGGTCGTGCTGGCCAGGCGGATGCACACCGCCATCAAGCCGAACCCGGCGGTGCTGGCCAGCATCAGCAGCGCGGCGCGGAGTTGGCTGGTCACGCGCCCGTCCCGGTGGCGAAGCCGGGCGATCGGGCACGCGCTTCGCTGTCGATCACCATGTGGCACCGATGATGCGCGGTTCGGGTTCGATCGCCACGCCGAAGCGCGCTTGCACCGATGCCGCGATGCGCCGTGCCAGGTCGAGCAGTTGCGCGCCGCTGGCATGGCCATGGTTGACCAGCACCAGCGCGTGCGATTCGGCGACGCCGGCATCGCCTTCGCCATCCTGGTCGCGATGCCCCTTCCAGCCGCATTGGTCGATCAGCCAGGCCGCGGACAGCTTGCGCGTGCCGGTGTCGGCGCCAGCGAACGCCGGCATCGACGGATGTCGTGCCCGCAATGCTTCGGCGACATCGGCTGGCACGATCGGGTTCTTGAAGAAACTGCCGGCATTGCCCAGCACGTTCGGGTCCGGCAGCTTGCGCTGGCGGATGCGGATCACGGCCTCCGCGACCTGCGACGCGCGTGGCGCGGTGATGCCCATCGCCTGCAGTTCTTCAACGATGCCGGCGTAGTCCAGTTTCAACGCAGGGGTCCGCGACAACGCGAATTCCACCGCGGTCACCACATAATGATCGGGATCGCGCTTGAACAGGCTGTCGCGATAGGCGAACGCGCAGGCCTCGCGGTCCAGCCGCACCAGCATGCCGCTGCGGCGATCGAACGCTTCCACTACGTGGATGCAGTCGCACACTTCCACGCCATAGGCGCCGATGTTCTGGATCGGTGCGGCGCCGACGGTGCCGGGGATCAGGGCGAGGTTTTCCAGTCCGCACAGGCCGCGGCCCAGCGTCCACAGCACCAGATCGTGCCAGTTCACGCCGGCATCGGCGCGCACGGTCGCGGTCTTGCCATCGTCATCGACCATCCCGATGCGCTGGGCGGTCAGTGCAAGCACCGCACCGGCAGGATCGCCCGCGAACAGCAGGTTGCTGCCGCCGCCCAGGACCAGCACCGGCCCATCGCGCAGCATCGCGTAGCCGAACAATTCGGGCAGGGCGCCGCTGTCGTTGACCTCGACCAGCATCGGCGCGGTCGCCGCGACCCCGAAGGTATTGCGTGCGTCCAGTCGCGCGTCCTCGACGATGCGATACGCCGCCGTCGACGCGCTGTTCGATGTGCCGGTCATTCGGGTGGCAGGGTCCCGCGGCTTGGGGCTTCCTTGCGCCGGCGCAGCGCGTCCACGCATTCGCCGATCAGGCCAGGGCCGCGGTAGACCAGGCCGGTATAGATTTGCACCAGGCTCGCGCCTGCGGCCTGCTTGGTCGCGGCATCGGCGCCATGCAGGATGCCGCCCACGCCGATCAGCGGAATGTGTTCCGGCAGGCGCGTGCGCAGCATCCGCAACACCGCGGTGGACCTGGCCATCAGCGGTGCGCCGGATAGACCGCCGACTTCATCGGCATGGCGCGCGCCCTCGACGCCATCGCGACTGATCGTGGTGTTGCCGGCGATCACCCCATCCACGCCGAGGTCGCCGAGCACGCGGCCGGCGGCCTCGATGTCGTTGTCGGACAGGTCGGGCGCAATCTTGACCAGCATCGGCACCCGCTTGCCATGCAGCGACCCGAGCCGCTCCTGCGAATCGCGCAGGGTGCCGATCAGGCGCCGCAGCGCCTGTTCTTCCTGCAGTTCGCGCAGGCCGGCGGTGTTCGGCGAAGAGATATTGACGGTGACGTAGTCGGCCAGCGGATAGACCCGTTCCAGGCAATGCAGGTAGTCACCGGCGGCGTCTTCGTTGGCGGTGTCCTTGTTCTTGCCGATGTTGATGCCGAGCAGTGCGCGCGTGCGCCTGGCACGCTCGACATTGCGTACCAGGGCGTCGACGCCGAGGTTGTTGAAACCCAGCCGGTTGATCACCGCCTGCTGTCGCGGAAGGCGGAACATGCGTGGCTTCGGGTTGCCCGGTTGCGGTCGCGGGGTGGTGGTGCCGATTTCGATGAAGCCGAAGCCCAGCGCCATCAGCGCATCGATGTGCGCGCCGTTCTTGTCCATGCCCGCAGCCAACCCGACCGGGTTGGCGAAGGTCAGGCCGAAGGCTCGGGTCGGCAACGGCTTGGCTGCCGTGGCCAGCAGTGGATTGATGCCGCTGCGATAAGCCGCCTCCAGCGATGCCAGGGCGAGTGCATGCGCGCGTTCGGCATCGAACGCGAACAGGAACGGGCGTGCCAGCGAATACAACGGATCAGTTCCCCGACATCGCGACCAGCCAGGCCAGTCCGCCGAAGAACATGAAGATCGCAATCACCGCGAATATCGCCATCGCGATCGCGGCATAGCCAAGGACCAGGCCCGCGATCGCCAGGCCATCGCCTTCCAGCCGGTCCGGTGCGCGGCGGATTTCGCCGCGCGCCATGTGGCCGGTAATCACCGCGACAATGCTGCCGAGGAACGGCAACAGGGTCCAGCCGAGGATGCCGGATACCAGGCTGATGATGGCCATCGCGCTGGTGGTACGGGTCACTGCGTTCATGGGTTGTCCCTTACAGGTCGAACTTGATGCCCTGGGCCAGTGGCATGGAATCGGAATAGTTGATGGTGTTGGTCTGCCGGCGCATGTATGCCTTCCACGCATCGGAACCGGATTCGCGGCCACCGCCGGTTTCCTTTTCGCCGCCGAATGCGCCACCGATTTCCGCACCACTGGTGCCGATGTTGACGTTGGCGATCCCGCAATCGGAGCCGGATGCCGCCAGGAACGCTTCGGCGCGCTTGAGGTTGGTGGTGAAGATCGACGACGACAGGCCCTGCGGCACTGCGTTCTGCATGGCGATCGCATCGTCGAGGTCGCGATACTTCATCACGTAGAGGATCGGCGCGAAGGTCTCGTGCTGGACGATCGCGGCGTCATTGGTCAGGCCACTGACGATGGCGGGCAACACGAAATTGCCCTTGCCCTCGATCGCTTCGCCGCCGGTTTCGACCGTGCCGCCGGCTGCCTTCGCGGCTGCGATCGAATCGAGGTAGGCGTCGACGCCGTCGCGGCTGTTGAGCGGGCCCATCAGGTTGGCCGGATCGGTCGGGTCGCCGATCTTCTTCTCAACCTGCTTGTAGGCGGTGACCAGTTTGGCGAGCACGTCGTCATAAACGGATTCGTGCACGATCAGGCGGCGGGTGGTGGTGCAGCGCTGGCCGGCGGTACCGACCGCGCCAAACACGATCGCCGGGATCGCCAGCTTCATGTCCGCGGTTTCGTCCACGATGATCGCGTTGTTGCCGCCGAGTTCCAGCAGGCTGCGGCCCATGCGGCGTGCGCAGCGCTCGCCGACGATGCGTCCCACCTTGGTGCTGCCGGTGAAGCTGATCAGCGCGATGCGCTTGTCATCGACGAAGCCCGATGCGAGGTCGGTGCCGGCATCGTTGAACAGATAGAACAGGTCCGGGAAGCCGCCCTTGCGCAGTGCTTCGTTGCAGATCTTCATCGAGGCGACCGCGGACAGCGGGGTCTTGGGTGACGGCTTCCAGATGCAGATGTTGCCGCACACCGCGGCCACGAAGCTGTTCCAGGCCCATACCGCGACCGGGAAATTGAACGCACTGATGATCCCGACCAGGCCGATCGGGTGCCATTGCTCGTACATGCGGTGGCCGGGACGCTCGGAATGCATGGTCAGGCCGTACAGCTGGCGCGACAGGCCGACGGAGAACTCGCCGATGTCGATCATTTCCTGCACTTCGCCGTCGCCTTCGGGCTTGGACTTGCCCATTTCCAGCGCGACCAGCGAGCCGAGCGCGTCCTTGTGCATGCGCAGTGCGTCGGCGCACAGGCGGATCGCCTCGCCACGGCGCGGCGCCGGGGTGGTGCGCCAGACCTTGGCCACGGCCTGGGCGCGCTCGACGATGATGTCGTAATCAGCCTGCGACGATGCATGCACGCGGCCCAGCACTTCGCCAGTGGTCGGATTGACCGGCTCGATCACGCCGGCGTCGGTGGTCTGTGACCATTCGCCATTGCCGAGATAGCTGCCGGATTCCTCGGCCTTGAGGCCAAGTGCGGTGAGGACGGGGTGGGACATGGGGACTCCAGGAATGCGAAAGACGGGAAACACGTGTTCGTGGTGACCCCGGCGCGATTCGAACGCACGACCTGTCCCTTAGGAGGGGACCGCTCTATCCAGCTGAGCTACGGGGCCTGAAACAGATTGGAAGTGTGATGATTTTCGCAGAGAACCGGCGCGACGGCCATCGAAAAGGCATTCCCCGATGGCCACAGGCGGGTTTCCGGTGGCTGATTCCGGCGATTCCGGTCTCGCCGCCTGCGACATCGGCCCGCTACAGTGGCCAACTCACCGACAGGGTTCCCGCATGGCCAAGTCCCCCTCCAACGCGACTGCTTCAAGGCGCCGCACTGCCTATGTCTGCACCGATTGCGGTGCCGACCACGCCAAGTGGCAGGGCCAGTGCGAGGCCTGCGGGGCATGGAACACACTGGCTGAGATCGCACTGGAAAGCGCCACGCAGGCGAAGTCCCCGGCATCACGGCGCAGCGGCTGGGCCGGCAAGGTCGACGCGCCGAGCGTGACTGCGCTGGCCGACGTGCGCCATGGCGAGGAATCGCGGGTGTCCACCGGAATCGGCGAGTTCGATCGCGTGCTCGGCGGCGGCCTGGCCGAAGGCGCGGTGGTGCTGGTGGGTGGCGATCCCGGCATCGGCAAGTCGACCCTGCTGCTGCAGGCGCTGGCGCTGATGGCGCCGCGCATGCCCGGCCTGTATGTCACCGGCGAGGAGTCGCTGGCGCAAGTGGCGGGCCGCGCGGTACGCCTCGGCCTGCCGCTGGATGGGCTGCTGGGACTGGCCGAAACCTGCGTGGAACGCATCCTGGAACATGCGGTCGCGACCCGGCCGCGGCTGATCATCGCCGACTCCATCCAGACCCTGTGGACGGAATCGCTGACGGCGGCGCCCGGCTCGGTCAGCCAGGTGCGCGAATCCGCGGCGCGGCTGGTGCGCTACGCCAAGGAAACCGGCACCGCGGTCTTCCTGGTTGGCCACGTCACCAAGGAAGGCGGCATCGCCGGCCCGCGCGTGCTGGAGCACATGGTCGATGCCGTGTTGTATTTCGAGGGCGATTCGGGGTCGCGCTTTCGCGTGCTGCGCGCGTTCAAGAACCGCTTCGGCGCGGTGAATGAGCTGGGCGTGTTCGCGATGGGCGACAAGGGCCTGCGCGAAGTGCCTAATCCTTCGGCGATTTTCCTGTCCGGCGCCAGCGCGGGCCAGCCCGGCAGCTGCGTGATGGTCACCCGCGAAGGCACCCGGCCGCTGCTGGTGGAAGTGCAGGCGCTGGTGGATGCCTCGCCGCTGAGCAACCCGCGCCGCGTTGCGGTCGGCCTGGAGGGCAACCGCCTCGCGATGCTGCTGGCGGTGCTGCATCGGCATGGCGGGGTGATGGTGGGCGACCAGGACGTGTTCGTGAACGTGGTCGGCGGCATCCGCGTGCAGGAGACCGCGGCGGACTTGCCGGTGCTGCTTGCCGTGCTGTCGTCGCTGCGCGACCGGCCGTTGGCGGACAAGACGATTGCCTTTGGCGAGGTCGGCTTGTCCGGTGAAATCCGCCCGGTGCCCAATGGCGAGGAGCGCCTGCGCGAAGCGGCGACGCACGGCTTCAAGCGCGCGATCGTGCCGAAGGCGAATGCGCCGAAAGTGCCACCGAAGGGCATCGAGGTCATCGCGGTGGAACGGTTGTCCGAAGCGCTTGAACAGGCTTGATCGGACCGGCCAGTACAAGCCACTGCATGTTGCTCAGTGCCCGCCCCCGGGAGGTGCGCCGGCCTTGGCCCCGAACGGAGGCCTGGCGATCCAGACAAACGCGATCACGCACAGGAAGATGATCCCAAGCAGGTGGAAGATCTCGTTGAAGCCGATCTGCAACGCCTGTTGCGAAATGATCCTGTCGAGCATGACGGCGCCGCGCTGGAGGTCGCCGCCGCCATAGCGGGCCACGGTGTCCAGCATCGCCGGGTCGGTCGCGCTGATGTGTTCGGTGAGCTGGGCGTGGTGCACGGCGGTTCGTTGCGACCACGCATAGGTGGTCAGCGATGCCGCGAAGCTGCCGCCGAGCGTGCGCACGAAGGTCATCAGGCCGGAACCTGCGGAGATCTCGTGTGGCTCGAGGTCCGACAGCAGGATCTGCAGCACCGGCATGAAGAACAGCGCGACGCCGAGACCCTGCAGCAACTGCACGTAGGCCACGTGCTCAAAATCCACGTCGAGGTTGAAGTGAGAGCGCATGAAGCTGGTCACACCCATCACGATGAAGGCGAGCGTGGCCAGCATGCGCAGGTCGAACCTGCCCGCATATTTTCCGATCAGCGGTGCGAGGATCACGGGCAGCAACCCAATCGGCGCGGTCGCGAAACCGGCCCAGATCGCGGTGTAGCCGAGGCTGCGCTGCAGCCACAGGGGTACCAGGATGCTGACGCTGAAGAAGGCGGAGTATGCGAACACCATTGCGATGGTGCCCGCGGCGAAGTTGCGGTGGCGGAACAAGCGCAGGTCGACGATCGGATCCTTGTCGGTCAGCTCCCAGATCACGAACACGACCAGCGCGATCGCGGCAACAATCGCCAGCATCACGATCAGCGGCGAATGGAACCAGTCCTCGTCGTTGCCAAGGTCCAGCAGGATCTGCAAGGCACCGACCCCAAGCACCAGGGTGGTCAGGCCCACGTAGTCCATCTTGGGTTTTTCAAGCTTCTCCGGGCGTCCCTTGAGCTGCGCACCCACCACCAGGCTGGCGAAGATGCCCAGCGGGATGTTGATGAAGAAGATCCATTCCCAGCTGTAGTTGTCGGTGATCCAGCCGCCCAGGATCGGCCCGGCGATGGGCGCGACCACCGTCACCATCGCCAGCAACGCAATCGCCTGTCCGCGCCGCGCGGGCGGGTAGATCGACAGCAGCAACGCCTGGGTGACCGGGTACATCGGTCCGGCAACGAACCCCTGCAACGCACGCGCTGCAACCAGAAGGCCCATGCTGTTGGCCAGGCCGCACAGGAACGATGCGAACACGAAGGCCAGCGTCGATACCATGAACAGCTTGCGCTCGCCGAACCGGCGCGCCAGCCAGCCGGTCAACGGCAATGCAATCGCCGTGCTGACCGCGAACGAGGTGATCACCCAGGTCGCCTGGTTGGCGCTGCCACCCAGGTTGCCGGAGATCGCCGGCAACGAGACGTTGGCGATCGTGGTGTCGAGCACCTGCATGAAGCTGGCGAGGGCCAGGCCGAACGTGGTCAGCGCGATGTTCGGTGGCGCGAATGCCAGGCCGTCGGCACGCGGTGCGGGCGCCGCAGGCGCAGGGGCGATGGTGCTGGACATGGCCGGGTCAGTTCGCGTCAATTCCGGCGCGGCGCGTGCCCAGGTTGTCGGCGATGATGCGATCGATCACCGCATCGGCATCGCCCAGTTGCCGGGCGTAGGCGGTCGTGGACAGGCCTGGCGACTTCGCGCCGGACGTGGGCAACAGGCCATGGCCGGCGTCGCGCAGGTTGACGTCGACACTCATCGACAGGCCCAGGCGCAGCGGGTGCTCCTGCAGTTCTTGCTTGTCGAGGGTGACCCGCACGGGCACGCGCTGCACGATCTTGATCCAGTTGCCGCTGGCGTTCTGCGCCGGCAGGATCGAGAACGCGGCGCCGGTGCCCATGCCCAGGCTTTCCAGGGTGCCGTGATAGGTGACGTTTTCGCCGTAAAGCTCGGAGGTCAGCTTCACCGACTGGCCCAGGCGAAGTTTGCGCAACTGGTCTTCCTTGAAGTTCGCATCCACCCAGACTTCGTCCAGCGGGATGATGGCCATGAGCGGCGTGCCGGCGGCGACGCGCTGGCCCAACTGCACATTGCGCTTGGCGATGTAGCCCGGGGTCGGGGCCACAATGGAGGTGCGTTGCTTGCCGAGCAGGGCCGCGCGCAGCTGTGCCGCAGCGGCCATGACTTGCGGATTGCTGCGCAGCTCGGTGTTGTCGACGAGGACGCGGTTGCGCGAGGTCTGCTCGCGGGCGCCGGACAGCGCGGCCTGTGCCGCTGCCAGTTGCGACGTCGCATGCGCGAGTTCTTCGGCGGACACCGCGCCGCTGGCTACCAGTCCGACACGCCGGTTCACGTCCGCCTGCGCTTGTGCCAGCGCGACCTGCCGTGCCGCGATGTCAGCCTGGCCAGCCTCGACTGCGCGGTAAATGCCGCGCACCTGGCGCACGGCGCCGGCGAGGTTGGCCACGGCTTGTGCATAGGCGACTTCGGCATCGCTGGCATCGAAACTGACCAGGGTCTGCCCGGCTTCCACGCGCATGCCGTCCTCGGCGAGGATGTCGACCACCGTTCCGCCGGTTTGCGGCGTCACGGTGACCACGTTGCCCTGTACGTAGGCATCGTCGGTTTCCTCATGCCAGCGGCCGATCAGGAGGTGGTAGGCGAGCCAGCCGATGCCTGCCAGCACGATGATGGCCAGCACGATCAGCAAGGCGCGCTTGCGCTTGCCATTGGCGGGCTTGAGCGAGCTCTGCGAGACCGGCAGCGTGGGGCCGGTGCCGGTCGAGCTGACGGGTGTGGTTTCGGTCGTCATGTAGGGGTCACTTCGAGGCAGTGTTGTGCGGCGTTTCAACGGCGATGCCGCCACCGAGCGCCTGGTCGAGGTCGATGGCGACCGTGCGCCGGTTGGCGTTCAGTACGGCCAGTTGCTGATCCAGTTGCAACAGCGGGCGCTGCGCGGCAAGCACGTCCAGCTGCGTCGCCAGTCCGGCGCGGAGACGTTGCCGGACCAGTGCATGCGCCTTGCCGGCGCTGTCGCGGGCCTGGCGGGTGGCGGCGATCTGTGCATCGAGCGAACGCGCGGATTGCACGGCATCGGTGACCTCATGGATCGCGCCCAGCAATGCCTGGTTGTAGCTGGCCACGGCCAGCTCGTGGTCGGCGTTGCTGGCCATCAACTGGTTGCGCAGGCGGCCGCCCTCGAAGATCGGCAGGGTCAGCCCTGGGCCGCCGTTTACCAGCAGCGCGTTGCTGCCGAACAGGTCACTTAGGTTGCCCGCCGCAAGGCCAGCCATCAGGCTGAGGTTGATGGTCGGGTAGAACGCCGCCTTGCTGGCCTCGATGCCATGCGCCGCGGCTTCAACCCGCCAGCGCGCAGCCACGATATCGGCGCGGCGTGCGAGCAGGTCGCTGGGCAGCAGCGAGGGCAGGACTGCGTCGGGCGTCGCGAGTTCCGGGCGCTGAATCTGCAGTCCACGATCCGGGCCGGCGCCCGCAAGCGCCGCAAGTGCATTGCGCAGTGCATCGATCTGCTGCTGCGCGGCCTGCACCTGTTGTTGCGCGGAGGCAGACGTGCTGCGGTTCTGGTCCAGCGCGATGGTGTTGTCCAGTCCAGCCCTGATCCGTTGCTGGTTGAGCGTGATCAGCGCATCGGCGCGGGCAGCTTCGGCATTGCCGGCATCCAGTGCGTCGAAGGCTTGCGCAAGCGCGACATAGGTGCGTGCGATGTTGGCCGCCAGCGTCAGTCGCGCCGCCCGGGCATCGACCTCGGCGGCGCGTGCGTTGCCGACCGCGGCCTTCCACTTCGACGTGTCAACGCCCCACAGGTCGGGGTTGTATTGCAGGTCGAGGGTCAGCACGCTGGCAATGCTCAAGTTGCCGCCGACGTCTTCGCCGGCCAGTGACTCCGGGATCTGCAGGCCAAGTACCTGCGCGCCGGCACCCAGCGTCGGTTGGCGCATGGCATCGGCCAGCCCGGCTTGCGCGACGGCCTTGCGGGTGCGTGCATCGGCGGCGTCGATCGTGGGGGAAGCAGCCAGGGCTTCGTCGATCAGCGCATCCAGTTGCGGGTCGCTGAACCTGGTCCACCAGCGGTCGTCCGGCCACGCGGCATCGCTGACGGCGACCTTGCCGAGCACGGTGCGTGCGGACAACGTGCCGACATCGCGCAGATGCCCTTGCGTGGTCAGCCCGTCGGTGCTCGCACAGGACGTCAGGACCAGGGCGCTGGCGGCAACCAGGGCGAGGCGGCAGGGAAAGCGGGGGCGTTGGGGCATGGCTCAGTCCGTGGATGACGTGAGGTTGTCGCGCACGCGTTCCATCAGCGCGGTCAGGGTGTTGCGTTCGTGGTCGTCCATGCCGGCCAGCGCGGCATCCCGCACGCGCATGCCGCATTGGTCGATGTCGCGCCAGATCACGCGGCCGGCGTCGGTCAGCCGGATAGACAAGGCGCGGCGGTCATCGGGATCGGCTTCGCGGGTCACCAGGCCCTTGGCTTCAAGCTTGTCGAGCAGCCGGGTCATCGCGCCCGGGTTGAGCTCGGCGGCCCGTGCGAGGTCGGTGACCCCGGCCGGACCGGACGCCAGCTCCTTCACGGTGATGTACTGGCTGAAGGTCAGGTCATGGCCGCAGCGGGCGAGTTCGTCCGCCATCCGCGCCCACATGGCGCCGCGGACCTGGCGGAACAGCAGGCCCAGGGTCGAGCCCGTGCAGGTGATGCCGGCAGAGGTTTGCATGGGCGCAATTGTGCTAACCCATGCAATAGTTGTCAATGCAATTATTATCTATGCAAGTGAATCCAACTCAGGCCGTCCGATGCAGGACCAGCTCCAGCACGAACTTGCTGCCAAAGAATGCCAATACCAGCAAGGCCATCGCGGCCAGTGTCCAGCGCACGGCGGTGGCGCCGCGCCACCCGTATCGCCAACGGCCCAGCAGCAATGCGCCGAAGGCAAGCCACGACAGCACGCTGAGCACGGTCTTGTGGACCAGGTGCTGCGCCAGCAGGTTGTCGACGAACAGCACGCCGGTCAGCAGGGTCCCGGCCAGCAGCACGAAGCCGACCGCAATGGTGCGGAACAGCAGCATTTCAAGCTCAGTCAGTGGCGGCAGTGTGCGCCGCCAACGGTGGAACTCGCGGCGGCGCAGGGCGCGCTCCTGCAACCACAGGAACACCGCCAGCACGGCGGCCACGGACAGTGTCGCGTAGGCCAACAGCGCGAGCCACGCATGCAGCAGCAAGCGCCAGTCGAGCGGCTCAGGTTGGGTGGCATGGCCGTAGAGCGCATAGATCAGGAAGGCCAGGGCGGTAAGCGGGAACACCACCACCCCAAGCGCGCGCATGCGCCCTGCGGCTCCGACCACTGCGGTCAAGGTCGACATTCCCAGCCCGACCAGCGAGAGCGCGGCGAAGAAGTGCAGGTCGGTCACGCCACTCGCACGCCACGCCAGGTAATGCGTCAGCCCGTGCAGCAGCAGTGCCAGGTTGGCCGGGATCAACCAGCCACGTGGACTGGAACCGCCATCGCGCTGCACGGCGACGACCAGCCAGCCCGTGGCAAGCAGGTAGGACGTGATCGTGATGAGAATGATTGTCATCAGGGCAGTGTCGCATAAAGCTTGCGGGCAGGCTGGCGTTGACTGTACGCAAGAGTGGAGGAGGCCGCACGCTATACTTCCCCACCCCAATCGCACGCATCGCAGGCCGTCCGCATCATGTTCGAATCCCTGACCCAGCGATTGTCCGGCACCGTCGAACGCCTGCGCGGCCGCGGCCGCCTGACCGACTCCAATATCAGCGAGGCCGTCCGCGAAGTCCGCATCGCGCTTCTGGAAGCGGACGTGGCGCTACCGGTGGTGCAGGCACTGATCCAGCGCATCAAGGTGCGTGCTGTCGGCCAGGAAGTGATGCGCTCGCTGACCCCCGGCCAGGTACTGGTGCGGATCGTGCGCGACGAGCTGACCGCGGTGATGGGTTCGCAGGCATCGGAGCTCAATCTCAATGTGCCGGCACCGGCGGTCATCCTGATGGCGGGTTTGCAGGGCGCAGGCAAGACCACGACGGTCGCGAAGCTGGCCAGGCACCTGAAGGACAAGCGCAAGAAGAAGGTCATGGTGGTCAGCGCCGACGTCTACCGCCCGGCCGCCATTGAACAGTTGCAGACGCTGGCCGGGCAGGTCGATGCGATGTTCTTCCCGTCGGATTCCTCGCAAAAGCCCGAGGCGATCGTCAGGGCAGCGATCGATGCCGCACGCAAGTCATTCGTCGACGTGCTGATCGTCGATACCGCCGGCCGCACCAGCATTGACGACGCGATGATGGCCGAGATCAAGGCGCTGCATGCCGCGGTCAATCCGGTCGAGACCCTGTTCGTGGTCGATTCGATGACCGGCCAGGACGCCGCGGTGACTGCCAAGCACTTTGGCGAGGCGCTACCGCTGACCGGCGTGGTGTTGACCAAGACCGACGGCGATGCCCGTGGCGGCGCAGCGCTCAGCGTGCGCTACATCACCGGCAAGCCCATCAAGTTCATTGGCGTCAGCGAAAAACCCGATGGCCTGGACGTGTTCCATCCCGATCGTGTCGCCAGCCGCATCCTCGACATGGGCGACGTGCTGTCGCTGGTCGAACAGGTGGAGCAGGGCGTCGACCAGGACAAGGCGAAGAAGCTTGCCGAGAAAGTCGCCAAGGGCAAGAAGTTCGACCTCAACGACATGCGCGACCAGCTTGAGCAGATGCAGAACATGGGCGGCCTGTCCGGCCTGATGGACAAGCTGCCTGGCGTCGGCGCGTTGCCCGAGCACGTCAAGCAGCAGGTCACCGGCAAGGAAGTGCCGCGGATGATCGCCATCATCAATTCGATGACAAAGAAGGAGCGCCGCAACCCGGACCTCCTCAATGGTTCGCGCCGCGCACGCGTGGCCCGTGGTAGCGGCCTGACCCCGGCCGACGTCAACAAGATGCTCAAGCAGTACCAGCAGATGGAAAAGATGATGGGCAAGCTGGGCCGTGGCGGCATGAAGGGCATGATGCGGGGGCTGAGCGGAATGATGGGGGGGCGCGGCGGCATGCCGCCGATGCGATGATCGCTTGTGCCAGTGCCGTTTCGGCGGTATGGGCTGCAGCGAGCAACGGCTGGAATCGATTGAACGTGGCGTCCCGTACTCAGGCTGGCAATGACGTCAGTCCGCATGCGGCAACGCCTTGACGCAGTGGTACTGACGGGGGGGCGGGATGGCGAAGATTCACGACGAAACCCGTTTCAATGCCTCGGTGGTGAAGGGTTTCATTGCGAGTTCGAGGTGTGTTGGCTGGGTGCTGGTCGTCATGTCGCTGGCCGTGCTGGCAACCTGGATCAGCGGCGCGGGTCCACTGCGCGCGCTCGTGCAGGCGCGCGCAGTTACGCATGCGGGTGCCGCCTTCGGGTTCCTGCTTGGTGCCTTCGCACTGCTGCTCGGACGGCGTGCGCCCCGAACCAGCATTGCATTGTCCGTGGCCATGATGGCGCTCGGCTGTCTCGGGTTACTGGACATTGCAATTGGCCAGGAGTTGGTGGATTGGCGCTGGATGGATGGATATCTGCCGGTGTGGCCAGGCAGGCCGCCGGGACGGGTGGCAGAGTTTGCTGCACTGTGTTTCACCCTCCTGGGCATGGTGGGTGCCGCCGTGGTGACCGGGCGAATGGTCTTGTTTCGCGAGGCCTGCGCGCTCGTGGTCCTGGTGATCGCCCTGGCCTCCAGTGCCTCCTATGGCCTCGTGCTGACAGGCGATAGCGTGATGCTGCTGCATCGGCTGCCGATCATGACGGCCGTCATGCTCCTGCTCCTGTCGCTGGGGTGGATGGCATCGACCCCGACCACCGGCCTGACCCGGATTGCCGTGGCCGACAGCGTGGGAGGGGCGTTCGCGCGTCGCTTGATCCTGCCCGCGCTGCTGCTGCCGGTGCTGCTGACCTTCCTGTTCAGGTCGATGCAATCGCAGTTGGGGATGTCGGAATCGCTGGCGCTGAACTTGTCCGCGGTTGCGACCGGCGGCGTGGTGTCGACGATGATCCTGTGGGTGGCATTCCTGCTGGATCGCAGCGAGCGCCAGCATCGCGTCGTGCGTGTCCTGCGCACCGACGCCGGCACCGACGCGCTGACCGGGCTCGCCAACAGGCGCATGCTTGACGTGAAACTTGCGGAGATCCTGCAGGACAGGAGCGCGGGCTCGGCGGTGCTGCTCATGCTTGATATCGACCACTTCAAGAACTTCAACGACAGTTTTGGCCATCTCGCTGGCGATGATGTGCTGCGTGCCACCGGCCGGATCCTGGCCGCGACGGTACGCGCGCAGGACGTTGCGGCGCGCTATGGCGGCGAGGAATTCGTGATCGTGCTGCCGAATAGCAATGCGCTGCGCGCCGAGCAGGTGGGGAAACGCGTGCTTGATGCGTTCCATGGACATGAATGGCCCCATCGGGCGGTAACCGTCAGTATTGGCGCAGCCGTTTCCGGGCCATGGGAGCGCCCGGAAGCACTGCTGCAGCGCGCCGACGAGGCGCTCTACCGCAGCAAGCAGGAAGGCCGCGATCGCCTAACGTTTGCAACTCCATGGGATAGCCAGGCACGTCCACCGTTGCCGGCGTGACACTCATGCGGGTTCCGTCGCCTGGGGATGACCGGTGCCGGGCCGGACGCGCAGTGGCCCATGGCGCAGGATCCCGTTATACTTGGCGGCTTACCCGGCCATTCCGGCCGCTGGGCACCACCGAGAAAACTGCAATGGTCAAGATCCGCCTTACCCGTGGCGGCGCCAAGAAGCGCCCCTTCTACCACGTCATCGTCACCGATAGCCGCAGCGCCCGTGATGGCCGCAACATCGAACGCGTGGGCTTCTACAACCCGGTCGCCGCCGGTGCCGAAAAGCGCGTCGAGCTCAACGTCGAGCGCATCAAGCACTGGCTGGACAACGGTGCGCAGCTGACCGACAAGGTTGCCGACCTGTACAAGCAGGCCGCCAAGGCCGCTGCCTGATCCATTTCGAGCGACGCCAGATCGGCATCGCTCGCAACGGTTCCACATCGGCGCCAATGGCGCCGGCCAGGATTCCCCAATGACAGATGCACCGGACACTGGCCAGCGGATGATCACCGTGGGTCGGCTGCACGGTGCATTTGGCGTGCGCGGCGAACTGAAGCTCGAGAGTTTCACCGAGCCGGCCCATGCCATCGCTCGCTACCAGCCGTGGCTGGTGCGCGATGCACGTGGCGCCACGCGCGCGTGCGAAGGCGTGCGCGTGCGCGTTGGCGGCAAGGGCCTGATCGCGACGATGCCGGGGATCGAGGATCGCGATGCCGCCGATGCACTGCATGGCGCCGACGTGCTGGTGCCGCGCTCGGCATTGCCGCCACCGGCACCCGGCGAGTACTACTGGGTCGACCTCGAAGGCTTGCGCGTGGTGAATGTCGAGGGCATCGACCTCGGCACGATCTCGCACCTGTTTTCCACCGGCGCCAACGATGTGGTGGTGGTGCAGGGCGAACGCGATCGGATGATCCCGTTCGTGACCCCCGATTACGTGAAGTCCGTGGATTTCGAGGCAGGGTTGGTCACTGTCGATTGGGATGCCGACTTCTAGGGCCGTGGCCGCGATTTCGTAGAGTCGAGCTTGCTCGGCTGATTTTCCTACATCGGCCGAATCAAGGCAGCGGAGCAGGCTCCGCTCTACAAGTGGACGGACATGCGTTTCGACATCATCAGCCTGTTTCCGGACTTCGTGCTCCAGCTTGCCGCGCATGGCGTGGTGGGCCGTGCCGGCGAGCGTGGGCTGTTGTCGATCCACGGCTGGAACCCGCGTGACCATGCCGAAGGCAGTTATCGGCGCGTGGATGATCGCCCGTTCGGCGGCGGACCCGGCATGGTGATGATGATCGATCCGCTGCGAGCGGCGATCCAGGCAGCCCGCGGGGCTGCCCCGGAGCCGGCCAGGGTCATCTATCTCAGCCCGCAGGGTGCCAGGCTCAACCAGGCCAAGGTGCGTGAGCTCGCCACGCTGCCACGCCTGATCCTGCTTTGCGGTCGCTACGAGGGCGTGGATGAGCGCCTGGTCCAGGCCGAGGTCGACGAGGAACTCTCGATCGGCGACTACGTGCTCTCGGGGGGCGAGCTGGCCGCAGCCGTCCTGGTCGATGCGGTGGCGCGGCTGCAGGAAGGTGCCCTGAACGATGCCGAGTCCGCGGTGCAGGACAGTTTCGAAGGGGATGGGTTGCTGGATTGCCCGCATTACACGCGGCCGGTCGAACATGCGCTGGGGGTCGTGCCCGAGGTCCTGCTGTCCGGCAACCACGCCCGCATTGCGCGCTGGCGGCGCATGCAGTCGTTGGGCCGGACGTGGCTGCGGCGCCCGGACCTGCTGGACGAGGCCGCGTTGCCGAAGGCGGATCGGGCGCTGCTGGCGGCGTTCCGGGCAGAGGCTGCGGACAGCCCCGGTGAACCTGGTGACGAAGCCTAACCCCCTAGCCACACAGGGAAAATTGCCGTTATAATGCGCGGCTTCGCTTCACTTTCATGCATCAAGAAGCGCGCTCCACCCATGCCATGACGCGGGTCCACGTGCACTCGCGCATACAACTACTCCAACAGGCGCGTGCTACAGCACGCAAGAAAGGTGCTCCATGAACAAGCCATCGATCCACACCCTGGTCCAGGAATTCGAAACCGCGCAGGTCACGCGTGAGATGCCGGTCTTCGGCCCGGGCGACACCGTCATCGTCAACGTCAAGGTCAAGGAAGGCACTCGCGAGCGCGTGCAGGCCTATGAGGGCGTGGTGATCGCCAAGAAGAATGCCGGCCTCAACTCCGCGTTCACCGTGCGCAAGATCTCGCATGGCTTCGGCGTCGAGCGCGTGTTCCAGACCCACAGCGCCGCGATCGATTCGGTCAGCGTCAAGCGCCGCGGCCACGTCCGCGCCGCCAAGCTCTATTACCTGCGCGGGCTGGAAGGCAAGAAGGCGCGCATCAAGGAGGATCTGGCCGGCAACGCCAAGGCCAAGGCCCTCGCCATCGCCACGGCCGCAGCAGCAGCGCAAGCTGCCGCCGAGTAAGCGCAACCCGGGCGTCGCGCACAGCGGCCACCTTCGGGTGGCCGTTTGCGTTTCTGGCAGGATCGGTCCATGCAACCTGACTCTTCACGGCCAAGCGTACGCCTGGATCTCTGGCTTTGGGCCGCGCGCTTCTTCAAGACACGCGCGCTTGCCAGGCAGGCGATCGAAACCGGCAAGGTTGATGTCGGTGGCCAGCGCGCGAAGCCATCGCGCGGCGTCCGCATCGGCGATGCATTGGTCGTGGTGCGCGGCGAGGAACGTTTCGAGGTGGACGTGCTGGCACTCGGCGCCACGCGCGGACCAGCCAGATGCGCGCAAGGGCTTTATCGCGAATCCGATGCGTCACGCCTTGCCCGCGAGCAGGCACGTGGCTTGCGTGCCGCGGAACGGGCGGGATTCCGCGCTCCGGAATCAAAGCCAGACAAGCGTGCGCGACGATTGATCCGTGCGTTGGGTGACCTCGATGCACGTTGAAGCGCAGCGTCCCGGGTGGGTCGACTAGCCCGAATCGCATAGCACGCACGGTGGCAGGACTAGGCCATTCCGCGAATGGCGCATCGATCTCGACCCGCTCAGCATCAGGGCTCCTCAGCTGAGGGGGAATGCAATGACCGTGACCGTGTTGCGCATGGGTTCCAGGAGTGACCAGGTACGTCGCCTGCAAGAGGCGCTGAATCGCAAGTTGCCGGGTACGACCCTGCGCGTGGATGGCGACTTCGGCAACAACACGCGGCTTGCAGTGCGCCGCTTCCAGGATGAAAGTTGGCTGGTCGTGGACGGCGAGGCGGGTCAATGCACGCAGAACGCGCTGTTCGATGCCGAAACCTACGCGCCGATCCACCACCATCGACCATTCATCGCGCAACCGACGACTACGACATGTTGGGCGGCCAGCACGGCGATGCTCAAGCGCAGTTCGGTGGCCGCGGTGGTCGCGGCGACGCCTGCGGACCTGGTCGCCGGTGACGGTGGCCTGCTGAACGCGTCCAACTTGTCCGACTGGCGACCCGGCACCGAACGCTACGCCCGTGCACACAACCTGCGGTTCAGGGCGCCCGCATCGTGGACGCCACAAGGTTTCGCCGGGATGCTCGCCACCGGGCCGATCATGGTCGATACCTTGTGGAATGTGACCGGCTACCTGGCCCGTGTCCCGGGCGGATACCAGGGCAGTCCCGGGCACATGACGCTGGTGGTGGGGTGTCGAGGCGACAACGATCCCACCGGGCGCGGCACCTCCCTGATGGTGTACGACCCATGGGAGCCCGGCGTCGGCAAGCGCTGGCGGGTCAGCTACTCCCGGTGGGTGGGCGAAGTCAGTACCCGGACCTATCGCCTGTTCTACTGACGGATGCCTGGTCCGGGCCGTATGGCCGTACCACCCGGATTGCCCCAAGCGGCTACAGGTTCGCCGCAATCGCCTTCAACGCAGCCGCCACGCCCGCGCCATAGGCCGGATCTGCCTTGCTGCAATTGTCGACGTGGCGTTGCTTGATGAAAGCCGGTGCGTCGCCCAGCGCCCGGGCCGTGTTGTCGAACAGCGCCTGTTGCTGCGCAGGTGCCATCAACCGGAACAGGTCGCCGGGCTGGCTGAAGTAGTCGGCATCGTCCTCGCGGAAATCCCAATGGTCGGCATCGCCGTTGATCTGCAGCGGGGGCTCGCGATACTGCGGTTGCTCCTGCCACTGATTGAAACTGTTCGGTTCGTAATGGGGCAGGCCGCCGTAGTTGCCATCGACCCGGCCGATGCCGTCGCGGTGGTTGCTGTGGACCGGACAGCGCGCAGCATTGACCGGGATCTGCTGGTAGTTGGTGCCCAGCCGGTAACGCTGCGCATCGGCATAGTTGAACAGCCGCGCCTGCAACATCTTGTCGGGCGAGGCGCCGATGCCGGGGACCAGGTTGCCGGGCGCGAACGCGCTCTGTTCGACGTCGGCGAAGAAGTTCTCGGGATTGCGGTTGAGTTCGAACTCGCCGACCTCGATCAGTGGGTAGTCGCGATGCGGCCACACCTTGGTCAGGTCGAACGGATGGTAAGGCGAGGTGTCGGCAGCGGCCTCGGGCATGATCTGCACATACATCGTCCACTTCGGGAAATCGCCACGCTCGATGGCCTCGAACAGGTCGCGCTGGTTGCTCTCCCGGTCCCGCCCAACGACATCTGCCGCCTCGGTGTCGGTCAGGTTCTTGATGCCCTGTTGGGTGCGGAAGTGGAACTTCACCCAGAAGCGCTCGCCCTGTTCGTTCCAGAAGCTGTACGTGTGCGACCCGAACCCGTGCATGTGCCGGTAGCTGGCCGGGATGCCGCGATCGCTCATGACGATGGTGACCTGGTGCAGCGCCTCCGGCAGCAGGGTCCACCAGTCCCAGTTGTTGGTGGCCGAGCGCAGGTTGGTGCGTGGGTCGCGCTTGACCACCTTGTTGAGGTCCGGGAACTTGCGCGGGTCGCGGATGAAGAACACCGGCGTGTTGTTTCCCACCATGTCCCAGTTGCCTTCCTCGGTATAGAACTTCAGTGCGAAGCCGCGAATGTCGCGCTCGGCATCCGCCGCCCCGCGCTCGCCGGCCACGGTGGTGAAGCGGGCGAACAGTTCGGTCTTCTTGCCGACTGCCTCGAAGATCTTTGCGCGGGTGTACTTGCTGATGTCATGGGTGACCGTGAAGGTGCCGAACGCACCGGAGCCCTTGGCGTGCATGCGCCGCTCGGGGATCACTTCGCGCACGAAATTGGCCAGTTTCTCGTGGAGCCACACGTCCTGGGCCAGAAGCGGCCCGCGCGGGCCGGCGGTGAGGCTGTTCTGGTTGTCGGGAACCGGCGCGCCGAAATCCGTGGTCAGGTGACTGGGCTTGGTTGTATCGGACGGCTTGTGCATGGCGCAGGCTCCGGTGCGGGGAATCCACCCACTCTAGGCGCCTTGCCCGTCGCAGGGAAATCGATTGACGGGATCACGCCAATTGCCAAAACCCATCGCCGGATTGAAGCAAATCGCTCATTCCGCAACCGATGTCCTCAGCCCGCAGGTGGGCCGTCGATGCGCCGGTTCCAGTCCTCCACCTCGGCCTGCTGCAGGCGGCGTTCGACCAGCCTGCGCCACGACGGCACCAGCGGCAGCCGCAATGCGGGTTCCAGTGCGGCCGGATCAAGCACGCGTTCGAACAGCAGTGCGTTGAGGCGGCGCAGCGACCAGTCCGGATGCGACCTGGCAGTCAACGCGAGCGAGTCGCCCGCCACTGCGTGTCCCGCCTGCAGCACGCGGTAGTACCAGCCGGTGCGGCCGGTGGTTTGCACGCGGCGGGCCATGTCCGCCACATCGAAACGGTCGTTGAGCTTCCAGCACGGCTGGCGGCCCTGGCTGACTTCCAGCAGCACGCTACCCAGCGTGAACCGGTCGCCGATGCAGACATTGCCCTCATCCAGTCCACGGGTGCTGATGTTCTCGCCGAATGCGCCGGGCGCCTGCAGCAGCGGTAGCGGGCCGAGGTCTTGCTGCCAATCGGCGTAGTGCTCGAAGGCGTAGTGATGCACGGCCTTGTCCGGTCCGCCGTGGACGCGCGGATCGCCCTGTTCATCGCCAGACAAGCCGAGCTCGCCGATGTGTACGCGTCCGCGGCAGGCGTGCTTGTCGATGCCGCTGAAACTGCCCGGGCGCGTATACGGCTTGGCGCGACCGGCCAGCAACGCATCCACGCGCACCGCGAGCAATGCCGTCATCCCAGCGCCTTCAGCCGGTACAACGCTTCCAGCGCCTGTTTCGGGGTCAGCTCGTCGGGATCCAGCGCGGCGAGGGCATCCAGCGCTGCGGAACTGGCTGCGAACAGTCCGATTTGCTGCGGCGAGTCCATCGCCTGCGCGGTCATCAATGTGGGGGGCGCGTCGCGGTTGTGGCGTTCAAGTTCCGACAGGCGCGCGCGCGCCTGCCGCACCACCACCTGCGGCAGGCCTGCCAGCGCGGCGACCTGCAGGCCGAAGCTGCGATTTGCAGGTCCTGGCTTCACTGCATGCATGAACACCAGTGACTCGTTGCCCGCGCCATCGCGATGCTCGACCGCGTCCAGGTGCACGTTGGCGATCCCGCTGCCGGGTTCGGCCAACGTCGTCAGTTCGAAATAGTGGGTGGCGAACAGGGTGTGGCTGCGGTTGACCGATGCCAGGTGTCGCGCGCACGCATCGGCCAGGGCAAGGCCGTCGTAGGTCGATGTGCCGCGCCCGATCTCGTCCATCAGCACCAGCGACTGCTCGGTCGCGTGGTGCAGGATGTAGCTGGTCTCGCTCATCTCGACCATGAAGGTCGATTGCCCGCGGGCAAGGTCGTCGCCGGCACCGATGCGGGTCAGGATGCGGTCGATCGGGCCGATCACCGCACGGGCGGCCGGCACGAAACTGCCGATATGCGCCAGCAGCACGATCAATGCGTTCTGGCGCATGTAGGTGCTCTTGCCGCCCATGTTGGGGCCGGTGACCACGTACATCCGCGTGCCTGCATCGAACAGCAGATCGTTTGGCTCGAACGGCGCATCGCGCAGCGCTTCCACCACCGGGTGGCGGCCACGTTCGATGTGGATGCCGGGATCGTCGACCAGCTTGGGCGCGTTCCAGTCCAGCGCCCGTGCGCGTTCGCCGAAGCCGGCCAGTACATCCAGTTCGCTCAGCGCGGAGGCACATCGACGCAGCGGCTCAAGCGATTGGTTCAATGCATCCAGCAGGCCTTCATACAGCAGTTTCTCGCGCGACAGCGCACGCTCGCGCGCGGACAGCACCTTGTCCTCGAAGCCCTTCAGCTCCTCGGTGATGTAGCGCTCGGCGCCGGTCAGGGTTTGTCGGCGGGTGTAGTGCACGGGTGCCTTGCCGCTCTGGCCCTTGCTGATCTCCAGGAAATAGCCATGCACGCGGTTGTAGCCGACCTTCAGCGTGGCGATGCCGGTCGCCGCGCGTTCCCGCGCCTCCAGATCGATCAGGAACTGGTCGGCATGGCTGGACAAGTGGCGAAGTTCATCGAGTTCCGTGTCGTAGCCATCGGCAATCACGCCGCCGTCGCGGGCCAGCACCGGGGGCTGCTCGACCACGGCGGTGCGCAGCAGGTGCGCGTCTGCAGCGTGCTCGCCGAGCGCATCGGCCAACGACTGCAGGCGTGGGGAGTCCAGCGGCGCCAGGATCCCGCGCAGGGCAGGCAGCATCGCCAGCCCGTCTCGCAGCGTCGACAGGTCGCGTGGGCGCGCGCTGCGCAGGGCAATCCGCGACAGGATGCGTTCCAGGTCGCCGAGCGCGCGGAACTCGCTGCGCAACGCATCGTCCGCACATGCATCGATCAAGGTCGCCACCGCGTGGTGGCGTTCATCGAGCACGCGGCGGTCCCGCAGGGGTCGGTGCAACCAGCGCCGCAACAGGCGTCCGCCCATCGGGGTGACGGTGGAGTCGAGCACGCCGAGCAGCGTCGCCTTGAGGTCGCCATCGACGCGGGTGTCGAGTTCCAGGTGGCGACGGGTGGCCGCATTCATCGCGATCGCCTCGTCGGACTGTTCCAGTGCGATCGCGCGCAGGTGCGGCAAGCGCTGCTTCTGGGTTTCCTCGATGTAGCCCAGCAGTGCGGCAGCCGCGGCAATGGCCCTTGGCTTGTCATCGATGCCGAACGCGGCCAGGTCATGCACCGCGAAGAACTGCAGCAGCTGGCGGCGGCCGCTATCGGCATCGAACAGCCAGGGCGCGCGCCGTCGGAGGCCGCGTGCTTCCCGTACCGCGGGTGGCCAGCCGTCTTCGTCGGCGATCAACACTTCCGCCGGCTGCAGCCGCGCGAGTTCGGCGTCCAGGGCATCGTCGCCCTCCACCTCGTTCGCGCGCAGGCGGCCGCTGGCGAGGTCGGCCCAGGCCAGGCCGTAGCCGTGCTTGTTCCGGCTGATCGCCAGCAACAGGGTGTCGCGGCGCTCGTCCAGCAGCGCCTCGTCGGTCACCGTGCCCGGCGTGACGATACGCACCACCTTGCGTTCGACCAGGCCCTTGCTGGTGGCCGGGTCGCCGATCTGCTCGCAGATCGCCACCGACTCGCCAAGCGCGACCAGCCTTGCCAGATACCCTTCCGACGCGTGGTGCGGCACCCCGGCCATCGGGATCGGCTGGCCGGCCGAACTGCCGCGCTGGGTCAGGGTGATGTCCAGCAGCTTGGCAGCCTTGCGGGCATCGTCATGGAACAGCTCGTAGAAGTCGCCCATGCGGAAGAACAACAGCACATCCGGGTGCTCCGCCTTGGCGGCGAAGAACTGGCGCATGAGGGGCGTGTGCTGCTCGCTGGACATCCGGGCCGGGCTGTTTTCAGGGGTTGTCTAGTGTGCCCGATCCGCGACTGGACGCTTGTTTGCGCGAACGCATACGCATGCGTGCGGTTGTGTGTTAGCTTCCCGTTAACGCAGTCAAACAAGCTGCGCTCGCGATGCCAACCCCCACGTGGCTCGCGCATGATCCAACGATGCCACGGCGCGTGCCGTGTCACGGAATATTCTGCGTCCACTTCGAGGGGGAAACCATGCAATACAAGCAACCGCAACCCAAGCCACTCGCCATTGCCCTGCTTGCCGCAATGGTATCGATGGTCGCCACGCCGGCACTTGCCCAGGACAGCGCGAACCAGGACACGCAGCAGGAAGCAAAGACCCTGGACACGATCGTGGTCACCGCGCAGAAGCGCGAGGAGGCCCTGCAGGACGTGCCGATCATGGTCACCGTGTTGTCGCAGGAAGCCATTCAGGATGCCGGCATCCGCGACATCAAGGACCTGCAGGTCCTGGTGCCGGGTTTGACTGTGACCAGCACCCAGAATGAAGCAATCACCACTGCACGCATCCGTGGCATTGGCACGGTGGGCGACAACGTCGGACTCGAGTCTTCGGTGGGCGTGGTGATCGATGGCGTCTACCGGCCGCGCAACTCCGTGGGCTTTGGCGATCTCGGCGAAATGGCGCAGATCGAAGTCCTCAAGGGGCCGCAGGGCACCTTGTTCGGCAAGAACACCTCGGCCGGCGTGATCAACGTGGTCACCAAGCGCCCGGATTTCGTGCGTACGGCAGATATTGAAATCACCGCGGGCGACTATGGCTTGTTGGGTCTGTCGGGGTCGTTCAATACCCCCGTGGGTGAAAATTCCGCCTTCCGCATCTTCGCCACCCAGCGCGAACGCGATGGCTGGATGAAGATCCATACCGGCGGCGGCCCGCGCACCAACGACAAGGATTACGACCAGGACTACAGCTCGGTACGCGCGCAGTGGCGGATCATTCCCAACGATGATCTGGACATCAATTTCATCGCGGATTACACCCGCCGCGACGAGAACTGCTGTTCCGCGGTGACCTTGGCGCGCGGCGCGACTGCGGCCCTGGTCGATGCCCTGTCGCCCGATTCCGGCGTATCGCTGACTGCGGATCCGTTTGCGCGCGAAGCGTGGAGCAACCGTGACACCACCCAGAAGATCGAAGACAAGGGCCTCAGTGCCGAGGTCAACTGGGTCACGCCATGGTTCGGCGGCGCCAGCCTGACATCGGTCACCGCCGTCCGTGACTGGGGCGCGGTCAATGGCCTGGATTTCGATTATTCCTCCGCCGATATCCTGTATCGGCAAGCCAGTCGCGACGAGTCGTTTTCCGGCTTCAAGCAGTTCAGCCAGGAGTTCCGCCTGACCGGTTCGACTGACAAGGTCGATTGGTTGGTGGGGCTGTTCTATGCCGATGAAGATCTCGCCCGCAACGATTCCTATCGTTTCGGTGCCGCTTACGAGCCCTATCTGTCGACCCTGGTGGGTCAGAAGGTGCTCGCTGGCGTACAGGCTCAGCTACCGGCGGGATGGGTCAACCAAGCGAATCCCGCGACGTTCCTGTCACAGGTGAGTGGCAAGCCTTACGGCACCAATTTCACCGGGCTTGGTTCGCTGGATCGCTACCAGCAGAATGCGAAGAGTGTTGCGCTGTTCACCAACAACACCTGGCATGCCACCGATGCGCTGGACGTGACCCTGGGCCTTCGTTACACCAACGAGAGCAAGAAGTTGAGTTCGGTCTACAGCAATCCGAACGGCAGCATCGGCTGCGGGAGCGCGTTGACCAATCCGGGTGCCAGGGTCGGTGCGGCGCTTGCGGCGCGCATCGCCAATTTCGCGCTGTTGTCACCGGCAACCCAGGCTGCGCTGATTGGCGCAGTCACGCCGGACATCGTGGGCTTCATGTGCCTGCCATGGGCGAATGCCCTGCACAACGGCCGCAGCACCAAGCAGTCGCGCGATGAATCGGAATGGACGGGCACCCTGAAGGCGGCCTATCGCTGGAACCCGAACGTGATGACCTACGGGTCGGCGGCACGTGGCTACAAGGCTGGCGGTTTCAACCTGGACCGCGTGCAGTCTTCCAATGGCCTGTCCAGTTCCGGCGCCGGCATCGTGCCGGTCAACGACACCTCGTTCCCGGGTGAATTCGTCGACAGCTACGAGCTCGGTGCCAAGACCACATGGGCCGGTGGCAACCTGCTGCTCAATGCCACGTTGTTCCACCAGACCTACACCGATTTCCAGCTCAACAGCTTCCTGGGCACCAGTTTCGTGGTGCGCTCGATCCCGGAAGTCGTGTCGAAGGGTCTTGATGCCGAGGTCCTGTGGCAGCCGGTTTCGGTCAAGGGCTTGATGTTGCAGGCCGGCGTGACCTATGCCGATACCCAGTACGGCAACGAGCGTCCCACCGCGGAGTTCCAGACCACGCCGACGCTCGGTGCGCTCTACAAGCTGCCCGGCAGCCAGGCCAGCTTCGCGCCGGAATGGTCCACGTCGGGTTCGGCGACGTACGAGTGGGATTTCGGTAGCGACCTGGTGGGCCGTTTCAACATCGGCGCCAAGTACATGTCGGACTTCAATACCGGCTCCGACCTGGATGTGGAGAAGCATCAGGACGCCTACACGGTGGTCAATGCGCGCGTGGGCTTCGGTTCCCGCGACCGCAAGTGGATGGTCGAGTTGTGGGGCCAGAACATCTTCGACACCGAATACGTTCAGGTGGGCTTCGACGGACCCTTGCAGGCGGTTGGTTCAGCGTTGCCGAACGCACAGCACGCGTCGACCGATCCGTTGAACTCCTACAACGGCTTCCTGGGTGCACCCGCAACCTATGGCGTGACGCTGCGCATGCGGTTCTGATCGTATCGATGGTTGCAACACCGGCCCGTCTCGCGGGCCGGTTGTAGTGGATGTCTCGAACTGGCCCGCTTCGCGGGCCAGTTTCGTTTTCGGGCCGCATGCGCTACAACGCCTGCAGGACTCCATGTGGATGCTTGATGATCACCCCTGCCGATGTTGAGCTCGACGCCCTTGCACGGGCCACTGGCGCCCGCCTGCTGGCCGCGCGGCAGATGCTGGTCACGGCCGAAAGCTGTACCGGAGGCTGGATTGCCAAGGCGGTGACCGACGTGGCCGGTTCCTCCGGGTGGTTCGACTGCGGACTGGTGGCCTATAGCTACGAAGCCAAGCAGGGCTTCCTCGGCGTGCAGCCGCAGACGCTGGAAGTGCATGGCGCTGTGAGCAGGGAAACCGTGGTGGAGATGGTCTCGGGTGCATTGGTGAATTCCGGTGCCACCATTGCCGTTGCGGTGACGGGCATTGCCGGCCCCGGAGGCGGCACCGAAGACAAGCCGGTTGGCACGGTCTGGATCGCCTGGAAACGGCGCGGTGGCTATCCTCGCGCGGAGCTGTTCCGGTTCGAAGGTGATCGTGACGCGGTGCGCCGGCAGACCGTGGTGGCGGCACTGCGCGGGTTGGAGCACCAGCTGGATGCATGAAGGCGCGACGCATTCGCCGTGATGGCCGACTTGGTGACGGATCGTTGACAGGCTGAAACGTTAGTAGTAATACTACTAACCATGAACCTTACCGATACCCAGCGCGCCATCCACGCCTTCATCGCCGAGCGCATCGAGGCGGAAGGCGTCCCGCCATCACAGACGGAAATTGCCCGGGCCTTCGGTTTCAGCGGGGTGCGTGCGGCGCAATACCACCTGGAGGCACTGGAAGCCGCCGGTGTGGTCGAGCGTACGCCCGGCCGTGCCCGCGGCCTGCGGCTGCTGCAGTGCCCGGACAGTCCCCGCCAGCTGCCGCTCCCGGCCAATGACGACGTCCTGCACTTGCCGGTCCTTGGGCAGGTCGCTGCGGGTGTGCCGATTGGCGCCGATATCGGTTCCGAGCAGGTCGTGCTGATGGATCGCACGTTCTTTTCACCTGCGCCCGACTACCTGTTGCGGGTGAAAGGCGATTCGATGCGCGATGAAGGCATCTTCGACGGAGACCTGATCGGCGTGCACCGCACCTCCGATGCGCGAAATGGCCAGATCGTGATCGCGCGGATCGACGACGAGATCACCGTCAAGCTGCTGAAGATCGGGCAGGGACGCATTCGCCTGTTGCCGCGCAACCCGGACTACAGCCCGATCGAGGTGCAGCCCGGTCAGGACTTCGCCATCGAAGGCCTGTACTGCGGCCTCGTGCGGCCCAACGCATGAGGCTCAATCGCATCCACATTACCTCCGGCGCCCCAGCCGCTGCCGGGGGATTTCCCGATGCCGCCAGGCGCGACCGGGTGCCATCTTGAGTCCACGGCGCGCCAGGTCGCAGTCCATGCGACAGGCGCCGCCTAACCTGCTTCCAGACCCGACACACCCCTTGAGGAACAAGACCATGGATGAGAACAAGAAGCGCGCGCTCGCAGCGGCCCTGGGCCAGATCGAGAAGCAGTTCGGCAAAGGCTCGGTGATGCGCATGGGCGACCGCGCCGTCGAAGCGGTGGAGACCATCGGTACCGGCTCGCTGATGCTGGATATCGCGTTGGGCATCGGCGGCCTGCCCAAGGGCCGGGTCGTGGAGATCTACGGGCCGGAGTCGTCCGGCAAGACCACCCTGACCCTGCAGACGATTGCCGAATGCCAGAAAGCCGGTGGCACCTGTGCCTTCATCGATGCCGAGCACGCGCTGGATCCGACCTACGCACAGAAGCTTGGCGTCAATCTCGATGAGCTCTATCTGTCGCAGCCGGACACCGGCGAGCAGGCGCTGGAAATCGCCGACATGCTGGTGCGTTCCAATGCGGTGGACATGGTCGTGATCGACTCGGTGGCCGCGCTCACCCCGCGCGCGGAAATCGAGGGCGAGATGGGCGACCAGTTGCCCGGCCTGCAGGCCCGCCTGATGAGCCAGGCCCTGCGCAAGCTGACCGGCAACATCAAGCGCAGCAACACCATGGTGTTCTTCATCAACCAGTTGCGGCAGAAGATCGGCATGATGATGCCGGGCCAGAGCAACGAGGTAACCACCGGCGGCAATGCGCTGAAGTTCTACGCCTCGGTGCGGCTGGACATCCGTCGCATCGGATCGATCAAGAAGGGCGACGAGATCATCGGCAACCAGACCCGGATCAAGGTGGTCAAGAACAAGCTGGCACCCCCGTTCAAGCAGGTCATCACCGAGATCCTGTACGGCGAGGGCATCAGCCGTGAGGGCGAGCTGATCGAGATGGGCGTGGACGCGAAACTGGTCGAGAAAGCCGGTGCCTGGTACAGCTATGACGGCGAGCGCATCGGACAGGGCAAGGAAAACGCGCGCACCTACCTCAAGGAAAACCCGGCGGCGGCACAGAAGCTGGAAGCTGCCATTCGTGAGAAGTTCGTGCCGGAAGAAATTCCGCGTGACGAAGTCGAAGCCGATGCCGACGCTGAGGCCGGGATCAAGGGCAAGGGCAAAGCCAAGGACAGGGACGACTGATGCGGCCGGACGGTGGCGATGTTGCGGAGTCCTCGTCAGCGCCGTCGCGTCGCCGTCGTCCGGAACCTTCCCCAACCCAGCGCGCTCTGGGGCTTTTGACCCGGCGCGAACATTCCCGGCAGGAACTGGCACGCAAGCTGAGCAGCCGCGGTGTCGAGCCCGATGATGCACGTGCGGTGGTCGACAAGCTCGCCAACGCAGGTTGGCAGGACGACGCGCGCTTCGCCGAGTTGCTGGTGCGCAGTCGAGCCAATGCCGGCTATGGGCCCGTGCGGATCCGCGCCGAACTGGCCACCCATGCATTGCCGCCGGAGATCGTCGCCGGCGCACTGGAAGCGTTCGAGGTCGATTGGTCAGGTACCGCCAGAGATCTGTTGCGGCGCAGGCATCCTTCGGCCCTGGGGGGTGATCGCGCTGCCCAGCGCAAGGCGGCGGACTTCCTCCTGCGGCGTGGTTTCGAGATGCCCCAGGTCAGGGCCGCGCTGCAGGCCAACCCCGACGAATGAGGTCGGGCGGGCTGTAAACTGGGGGGATTGGGTTGCCAACTCGGTTTCGCGTCCGCATGGTGGCGGATACGCGGCGCAGTTGCGCGCTCGCCTGAATCCGAAACCGCATGAATATCGCCCCCAAGAAAACCACGTCCGACATCCGCCGGGACTTCCTCGACTTCTTTGCCTCCAAGGGCCACACCATCGTGCCCTCGGCTCCCCTGGTGCCGGGCAACGATCCGACCCTGATGTTCACCAATTCGGGAATGGTCCAGTTCAAGGACGTGTTCCTGGGTGCGGAGAAGCGCAGCTACGTGCGCGCCGCTGACGTGCAGCGTTGCCTGCGGGCAGGCGGCAAGCACAACGACCTCGATCAGGTCGGCTACACCGCGCGTCATCACACCTTCTTCGAGATGCTCGGCAACTGGTCGTTCGGTGACTATTTCAAGAACGAGGCGATTGCCTGGGCCTGGGAACTGCTGACCCAGGTCTGGAAGTTGCCGCCCGAACGCCTGCTGGTCACCATCTACCAGGATGATGACGAGGCATTCGGGATCTGGCACAACGATATCGGCCTGCCTGCCGAACGCATCATCCGCATTGGCGACAACAAGGGTGCGCCCTATGCCTCCGACAATTTCTGGCAGATGGCCGATACCGGCCCGTGCGGCCCGTGCACCGAGATCTTCTACGACCATGGTCCGGAACACGCAGGTGGCCCCCCCGGCTCGCCGGACGAGGATGGTGATCGTTACATCGAGATCTGGAACAACGTCTTCATGCAGTTCGACCGCCAGCCCGACGGCACCCTGGTGCCATTGCCGGCGCCGTGCGTGGACACGGGCATGGGACTGGAGCGGATCACCGCCGTCTTGCAGGGCGTGCACAGCAATTACGAGATCGACCTGTTCGATGCACTGGTCAGCAAGACATCGGAACTGACGTCAACACCTGACCTGCAGAACAAGTCGCTGCGGGTGATCGCCGACCACATTCGCGCCTGTGCGTTCCTGATCGTCGATGGCGTGCTGCCGTCCAACGAAGGGCGGGGCTACGTGCTGCGCCGGATCATCCGCCGCGCGTTGCGCCACGGCTGGATGCTGGGCGTGCGCGAACCGTTCTTCCACAAGCTGGTGGCCACGCTCGACGGCCTGATGGGTGATGCCTATCCGGTGCTGCGCGAAGGCCGAACCACCGCCGAGCGCGCACTGAAGGCGGAGGAGGAACGCTTCGCCGAAACCCTCGATTCTGGCATGCGCATCTTCAATGACCTGGCCGACCGCAGCAGCGGCATCATTCCAGGCATCGATGCCTTCCGCCTGTACGATACCTACGGCTTCCCGCTCGACCTCACCCAGGACATGGCACGCGAGCGCGGGATGTCGGTGGACCTCGTCGGCTTCGATGCGGCGATGGCGCAGCAGAAGGAAACCGCGCGCGCGGCCGGCAAGTTTGGCGGTGGCACCCAGTTGCCAGCCGATCTGGTCGCGCAACTCACCCCGACACGCTTCCTGGGTTACGAATCGCTGGAGGCCACCGGCATGACCGTGCTGGCCTTGTTGAAGGGCGGGCGCCCGGTCGATTCGATCGAGGCGGGCGACGAGGCCATCGTGATCCTTGATGCGACGCCGTTCTACGCCGAGTCTGGCGGCCAGATCGGCGATACCGGCGAATTATGTGGCGCGCTGGAAGCCCAGGGCATTCGTTTCGAAGTAGCCGATACCCTGAAGCTGGCCGGCCAGTTCCATGGCCACCTTGGCAGCTTGCGGGCGGGCACGCTCACGCGCGGCGATGCGCTGAGCGGAGCGGTCGATGGCGCGCGGCGCGCGGCGACCGTCCTCAACCATAGCGCCACCCACCTGCTGCATGCCGCGCTGCGCAACGTGCTCGGGACCCATGTGCAACAGAAGGGCTCACTGGTCGCGCCGGATCGGCTGCGCTTCGACTTCTCGCATTTCCAGCCGATGACCAGCGCCGAGCTTGCCGAAGTCGAGCGCCGTGTGAATGCCGAGGTGCGCGGCAACCATGCAGGTGAAATCCACCAGATGGCGATGCAGGAGGCGCTGGACTTCGGCGCGTTGGCCCTGTTCGGCGAGAAGTACGGCGAAAACGTGCGGGTACTCCGCTTCGGGCCCACCTCGACGGAATTGTGCGGCGGTACCCATGCGGGCCGTACCGGTGACATCGGCCTGTTCAAGATCATTTCAGAAGGCGGCGTATCGGCTGGTGTGCGCCGCATCGAGGCCGTGACCGGGCAGAGGGCGCTGGATCATGTCGCCGAGGAAGAGCGTCGGCTTGGCGAGGCCGCGGCGCTGCTGGGCTCGCCGACCGGCGAGATTGGCGACAAGTTGCGCGCGCTGCTGGACAAACAGAAGAAGCTGGAGCGCGAACTCGAGGCGTTGAAAGCCAAGGCTGCCTCGGGTGCCACCAGCGACCTGGCTGACCAGGCCAGGGACGTGACCGGGATCAAGGTGCTGGCCACGCGCCTGGAGGGGTTCGATGCCAAGGCCCTGCGCGATGCGATGGACCGTCTCAAGCAGCAACTGGGCGACTCCGTCATCGTGCTGGCCGGTGCCAACGGCGGCAAGGTGGCACTGGTGGCCGGCGTGGGTGGCAACGCGCTGGGCCGGATCAAGGCCGGGGAGCTTCTTGCCGACGTGGCGGGTCGCATCAATGGCAAGGGTGGTGGACGTCCGGACATGGCGCAGGGTGGGGGCGACGATGGCCCCGAATTGGTCGCCGCGCTGGAGGCAGTGCCGGGCTGGGTGCAGGCGCATCTGCGGGTACCGTGATCAGCACCGCTTGTGAAACCTGAATCAAGGCCCGTATGATCGGTGTGATTGGATGCATTCCGCATCCCTGTGCAGGACGCGCAGTGGAGCGGTCGCAAGCGACAGGGGAGTTGCAAGATGCTGATCCTGACTCGACGAGTAGGTGAAACATTGATGATCGGCGACGCCATCACCGTCACCGTGCTGGGCGTCAAGGGCAATCAGGTCCGGATCGGCATCACGGCGCCGAAGGACGTGTCCGTGCATCGCGAAGAGATCTATCAACGCATACAGAATGCGGAAGATCCGGAAAAGAAGGGAAGCGGCACGGATTAGGGTTTGCCGGATCACGGTGTTGCCTGTATCCTGCGCGACTCGCGATTCTGCCTTACGGAGACTTGCCCGAGTGGCTGAAGGGGCTCCCCTGCTAAGGGAGTATGGGGCTTAAAACTCCATCGAGGGTTCGAATCCCTCAGTCTCCGCCATCAAGGCAAAATCACGAGATGTTGTTGTTTGCGTTGACGGTGATTGTGTCGCCAACGCATAATTGTCTGCTTGCGCCCGTAGCTCAGTTGGATAGAGCACCAGGCTACGAACTTGGGGGTCGGGAGTTCGAATCTCTCCGGGCGCACCACCATTTGTTATAGATCAATAGCTTATCGGTTCTGTTTCATCGGTACCCCCTAAATACCCCCTACGGGTAGTTGGTTGGGAGGGTTGAAAAAGCCACCTTCGGGTGGCTTTTTGCTTTTTTTGTTTGTGGGTTTAAAGGCAGGGTTCGCCTGCTGACCCGTCACTGGAGCGCGTTCGGTGCCCAGGTCACAAGCCACGACCGGGCCTGGGGACTCGATGAAGTCATCGAAAAACATCGCCGCGACCTTGCTTGCAACTATCTGCGGATCGGGGACGAAACCAGCGACCTTGATCTTGGTCCCTCGGACGATTCCCGAAGGCAACAGCGGGCGGACATAGGGAAAGAACTGTCAGATCGTTCCGCGTTTGTCAGGATGGAGATGCAGCGAGCAAGCGATCCGCAACCATGATGATGCTGTTCCAATCGGCATGATCAAGTATCACGTTGCGAGGAATTTGTTCACTTCGAGCGCAGTCGGCAATGCCGCTTCATCCACAACAGCGCGGGTGATATCGGCGCGCTCAGTCAGCTTGGCACCGGTGATGTTCGCGGCGGCTTGCCGGGTCGCCTCAAGTAAGAATGATTGCGTGGCGATCACCGCAGTGGGGCAGGCAATGGCCGCAAAACGTGTGTCGCAGTCGTAGCTGAAAGCGGCGAAGAAGGCTGCATTCAGCCGGTCCCCATGGCGCAGGGATTCGGCAAACATCGCGAAGCTGCGGTCCATGCCCTGGCTGTCGATACGCCGGGTGATGCCACGCTCTGAATCGCTCCGGCTTCTGTAGACACCCCGAAGCCTCATTATGATTGCTGCTTCTCGAACTCTACCGGAGACAACCCGTTGTTGTGTCCGTGCTGCCTCCGGGTGTTGTAGAACATCTCGATGTAGTTGAAGACGTCGGATTTCGCTTCCTCGCGCGTCACGTAGATCCGTCGTTTGATGCGCTCGCGTTCCAGGAGCTGGAAGAAGCTCTCGGCGACTGCGTTGTCGTGACAGTTGCCGCGACGGCTCATGCTGCTGACGAGGCCATGTGCTTTCAGGAAATCCTGCCAGTCGTGCCCGGTGAACTGCGTGCCCTGGTCGGAGTGGACGAGCAGTCCCGCAGGCGGCTTGCGTCGCCATACCGCCATCATCAACGCCTGCAATACCAAGTCGGTGTGCATGGTCGATTGCATTGCCCAGCCCACGACCTTCCTTGAGAACAGGTCCAGCACCACCGCCAGGTACAACCAGCCCTCGTGGGTACGGATGTAGGTGATGTCGGTGACCCATGCCTGATTGACAACGCCAGGATCAAACTGACGCGCCAACTGATTGCTGGCGACGACAGCCGGTTTCCCACCGCGGACGCCGGGCCGGCGGCGATAGCGGACTTGGGCGCGCAAGCCTTCTATCCGCATCAACCGCGCCGTCCGGTGCTTGCCGCACGACTCGCCCATGTCGCGCAGGTCACGGGTGATCTTGCGGTAGCCATACACGCTGCCGCTCTCCAGCCAGTACTGCTTGATCAGGCAGAGAACGCGCGCGTCATCCTTGTCCCGCGGCGACATCGGCGCGCTCCGCCAGGCGTAGCACCCGCTCGGATGCAGACCAAAAACCCTGCACATGCTCCGAAGGCGGAATTCCTGCTCGTGGTCGAGCATAAACGCGTACTTCACCCGGACAGCTTGGCAAAGTACGCTGCGGCCTTTTTTAAGATGTCTCGCTCTTCGGTTACCCGCCGCAGCTCCGACTTCACGCGCCGCAGTTCGGACGCCTGATCGATCGCCGCCGGATGCGTGGATGATGGATTCGCGTAGTGCTTCCGCCAGGCATAGAGCTGGGGGGTTCACCCCCGATTTCACGGACACTTACGAGAAGGCCGATACGGCCGATTAGGAGTGTTCATGTCGAAGCGAAGAAAGTTCAGTGCGGAGTTCAAGCGTGGTGCGCTTGAACAAGCTAATCAGCCGGGGGTCAGTTGTGCCCAGGTGGCTCGTGAGCTGGGGATCCGGGACAACCTGTTGACTCGCTGGAAGCGTGAGGCCGGGAGCCAAGGCAAGAACGCATTTGCCGGCACGGGAACGCCACGGGATGAGGAGCTGGCGGGTTTGAAGCGCGAGCTGGCGCGGGTGAAGAAGGAACGAGATTTTTTGCGAGAAGCGGCGACGTTCTTTGCCAAGGGATCATCCTGAGGTATCAGGTGATCGAACGTTGTCGCGATGAGTTCCCAGTCCGGCTGATGTGTCGTTGCTTGCGGGTATCGGCCAGCGGTTATTACGATTGGCGCCAGCACATACCCAGCGCCCGTCAGCTCGACAACGAACGCTTGCTGGGGCGTATCCGTGGGCTTCACGAAGACAGTCGGGGGGCGTTGGGAGCGGGACGGATGCAGGAAGACCTTGCCGATGAAGGCGAGACAGCCAGCCTGAACCGCGTCGCACGGTTGATGGCCGTCGATGGCTTGCAGGGCTGGCCGCGCCCGAAGCGACGAGGCCAGCGGGGGCGTCCAGCGCTTACCCCGCCAGGCGTGCGCAACCGGCTGGAACGGGACTTCACCGCACTGGAGCCAGAGACCAAATGGGTCACCGACATCACCGAGATCAAGACCAAGGAAGGCAAGCTGTATTTGTGCGTTGTGCTGGACCTGTTCGACTACCGCGTGGTGGGCTGGTCAATGCATCATCGGCAGGATCGGCAGATGGTTGTCCGAGCCGTGCAGATGGCCGTATGGCAGCGCCAGGGCAACGAACCGGTGATCATGCATTCGGATAGAGGCAGTCAGTTTCGAAGCGGTGACTACCAGAAGTATTTGCTGGCCAATGCCCTGGTGTGCTCGATGAGCGCCGTGGGTCATTGCGGAGACAACGCCGCATGCGAGGGCTTCTTCGGCCTGCTCAAGCGCGAACGGATTTACCGCATGACATATCCGACACTCGATGCGGCAAGAGCGGATGTGTTTGAATACATCGAGCGGCGCCACAACCCAAGGATGCGGCGAAGAACCGCCAGAGAGGATTTGAAGTTTTCCACCCTTTCATAACCGTCCGTGATTTCGGGGGTGAACCCAAGATGGCACCTTCGCACTGGCGGAAGTCGAGCGAAGTGACCGCCCATGGCGGGGTCAGGCCCAGGGCCTGCGTGAAGAGTTGTTCCATCGCACTTGGCTGCCGCCTGAAGCCAGATCAGGCAACTGCATTCCACACGGATCGCGACTGTGCCAATTTTCGTGTCGTGTCCGTGCCTGGCGGGTAGCGGGACGCAGCCTCCTGAATCTCAACGTGCCCGTGCCGTGCCGGCCCGAGCGCTAGGAAGCTCGAAGAAGCTGGCATGGCCCGCTCCGACCGGTCAGTTCTCGATCCCGTACAGCATCAGGTACACGGTGAGGCCGGAAATCGACACGTACATCCAGAGCGGCCAGACCCAGCGTGCCCAACGGGTATGGCGGGGCACGATTCGCTTCAGGCCCAACCTGGCCGTCACCAGGATCAGCGGCAACGCTGCGGCAGCCAGGACCACGTGGCTGATCAGCAGGGCGTAGTAGATGGGCCGGACCACGCCATGTCCCCGGAAAACGAAGATGGGCGAGGTCAGGTGGTAGGCGATGTAAGACATCACGAACAGGGCGGATACGCCCAACGCCGACAACATTGCAACCCGGTGCGCCTCGATGCGGCCGCGCGCAACCATCACCCGCGCAACGACCAGCAGGATGATCGAAATCCCGTTGAGGATTGCATTCAAGTGCGGAAGGATACTTGCGGAATTCATCGGCATGGCGCGGCTGGTGCTGGGTGCGAAGGCATCTTCGGGCATGCCGAACCTGGGCGCAATCCGGTTCCGCGACTGACCCAAGTCAATGCAGCGGCCTTCGGCGCCATGCATCCTGACCAATACAGGCGCAACCTGCGCCGCTGCCGACACACATTCGATGCGGACAACTTCATTGCGATGGATGGCTCTCTTGCTTGCCGCCGCCGGCCTTGCCTTGGCGCTCTGGGCTTGGATGCAGGCGCCGCCGGGTGTGGTGGATACCGGATCGGCATCACCAGAGCTGCAGGCCGTGCTGTGGCCAGTCGCGCATCCCGTGGCGCCGTTCCGAATGCGCACCCATCGTGGCGAAGCGTTCGACGAAGCCTCCTTCGAAGGACAGTGGAATTTCGTCTTCTTCGGATTCCTGCAGTGTCCTGACGTTTGCCCGACCACCTTGCAGGCCTTGCGCGGATTCCGTCAAAACTTGCTGGAGAACGACCCTGCTGCCGCCAGGCATCGCTTCGTATTCGTGACGGTGGACCCCGACAACGACACGGCCGAGCGCATGGGGATGTACCTGGGCTCCTTCGACCCGGAGTTCATCGGGCTCATCGGTAGCGGCGGCGAGCTGGCCAAGCTGGCTGGCTCGCTGGCCGTCTACTACGCCAGGCATCAGGACGAGAACGGCAACATCAGCTTCGACCACACTGCCGCGGTCATGGTCGTCGACCCGGCGGGCCGGGTGGTGGGGGCACTGCCGTCGCCGCATGATCCGGCCATGATGACGCGGCGATTCCTCGCGCTGCAGCGACATATCGAGGCCGACAACGGCAATCGCGGGTGGGCCGCGAAGCGGCAGCACTGACCGGAGCCGAGCGGCGCCGGTGATTGCACGCTCCGACTGCGCCCAAGGGCGCCGCCCACTGGCGTGCAGATTCGATGGCAATTGATCCAGATCAAGGACGGGCCTCCGCGCGAACGGTAAACATGATCCAGCTCGGTGCCTCGCCATGGATCCGAGCCGATGATCCAGGGGTCCCGACTCGTCCCGGCTTGAAGCCGGCGCGGAAGCCGGAGTTGGTCGTCGTCCAATGGCTGGTGCCAGCGTTGGCAAGGGGAATTGCATGCGCTTGCACGATCAGGAGAGTCTCCATGAGTGACGAACAGCGCGATCCGGGCGAAGGCGAAGCAGGCGACGACTCGAAGATCCCCTTGATCCAGCAGTTGCTGGACAACCCGTTCCTGTTGCTGTTCCTGGGGGTGATGATCCCGATGGTCGTCTATGTCCTCTGGGGTGTCATCGATATCCTCACGATTCCGCTTGCGAAATAAGTCCGCAGCTGCACCAACCTTCGGGGAAACACCATGACAGCAATTTTACCGCCGGCCGAACGACTGTGGTGGAAGCACCCGATCGACCGTGTCGAAGGCACCTGGATCGCGATCGCGTTCGTGTGGTGCATGATCATGTTCTTCATGATGGTGGGCTGGCACGTCTACGGAAAGCAGAATCTTTCCACGGAGACCTACAAGACGACGCCAGAGGCGTTCGCCGAAAAGGCGCAGGCGATGGTCGACAAGTACACCGTTCGCCACGAAACCGACGCAGAGACCCCGGTGGTGGCTCCACCGGTGGGCAGCGATGTGTACCTGACTGCTCGGCTGTGGAGTTTCTGGCCGATTCTCGAGCTCGAGAAGGACAAGACCTACCGCCTGCATCTGACTTCGATGGACTACAACCACGGCTTTTCGTTGCAGCCGGCGAATATCAACATCCAGATCGTGCCTGGCTATGAGCACGTGGTGACGGTCACGCCCAACCAGAGCGGCACGTTCTCGGTGGTCTGCAACGAATACTGCGGGATCGGCCATCACACGATGGTCGGCCGCATCTACGTCAAGTAAGGGGCGCCTCACATGTCGCACGCAACCACCTATCGGACCTGTCCGCGCTCCGGCCTGCAGTTCGAGGCACATGCGGAAAAACTGATGATCGCCAACGCGGTCGCAGCGGTCGTATTCCTGTTGCTGGGCGGTATCCTCGCGATCGGCGTGGTGTTGACCCGCTGGCCGGCGGTGCACTGGCTCGAAGCCGACACCTTCTACCAGGTGCTGACCGCGCACGGCATCGACATGCTGATCTTCTGGATCATCTTCTTCGAGATGGCGGTGTTGTACTTCTGCTCGTCAACGTTGCTGCGCTGCCGATTGGCTACGCCGCGGCTGGCCTGGGCGTCGTTCGCGCTGATGATGATCGGCGCCATCATGAACAACTACGCGGTCTATCAGGGCGCCTCCAGCGTGATGATGACGTCGTACGTTCCGATGATGGCCGCGCCTTCGTTCTATCTCGGCCTGATCCTGTTCGCGGTCGGCGCCTTGATCGCCTGCTTCGTGTTCCTCGGCACGCTGGTCATCGCCAAACGCGACAAGACCTACCAGGGGTCGGTGCCACTGGTGACGTTCGGCGCCATCACGGCCTGCATCATCGCCGTTTTCACCATTGTTACCGGCGCCATCATCCTGATCCCCACCTACCTGTTGTCGATAGGGGTCATCGATGCGGTCGACCCGTTGATCTACCGCACCATCTGGTGGGCCTTCGGCCACTCCTCGCAGCAGATCAACGTCGCGGTGCACATCTCGATCTGGTACGCGGTCGCCGCGATCGTGTTCGGCGCCAAGCCGATGTCCGAACGGGTCAGCCGCGGTGCATTCCTGCTCTACATCCTGTTCCTGCAATTGGCGAGCGCGCACCACCTGCTGGCCGATCCTGGCATGAGCACCGAGTGGAAGGTGGTCAACACCAGTTACTTCATGTATTTCGCGGTGCTGGCGTCGATGATCCATGGTCTGACCATTCCCGGGGCGATAGAAGTCGCGCAACGGAAGAAGGGTTACAACAAGGGACTGTTCGAGTGGTTGCGCAAGGCGCCGTGGGGGAATCCGGCCTTCTCCGGTGTGTTCATCTCACTCATCGGCTTTGGTTTCCTGGGCGGCATCTCCGGCGTCATGATGGGCACCGAACAGCTCAACATGATCATCCACAACACCATCTATGTCCCCGGGCATTTCCACGCCACCGTGGTGGTCGGCACGAGCTTGTCGTTCATGGCCTTGACCTACTTCCTGATCCCTGTGCTGTTCAAGCGTGAAACGATCAACCCCGGGCTGGCACGCTGGCAGCCCTATCTGTTTGGCTTCTCGATGTACTTCTTCTGCCTGGTGATGATGGGCGCTGGAACGTTGGGCGTCTCGCGCCGGCATTGGGACATGGCCTTCAGTGGCGCAGCCTTGGCTTACGAATGGCCAGGCTCCGCCTATCTCCTGATGGGTCTGGTCGGAGTGGCAGGCGTGTGTGCTATCACCGGCGGCGCCATTTACATCTACATCACGGTCGGTTCGCTGTTGTGGGGGAAGAAGCTTGATGGCGGGATCACCAGCAGCGCCCCCACCCCGATTCCGCCGACCGCTCCCACCCATGAGGTGCAAACCTACGGCTCGATCGGCTTCGCAGCGCCGGGCACGTTCGTGCTGGCCATGGTGTTCCTGGTGTCATTCATCCTCTACTACTTCGTGAACTGGAAGTACCTGTCCACCCTGTGGGGATTGAGCTGAGGCCCGACGTGACGACATGCCCCGCGCCAGGACCGCGAGCGGACTGCGCGAGGCTCCTGTTCCTGTCCTCGCGTCGCCGGCGACCAGGGGTGCGTGCATGACCACCACGTCCTCCATCGCCGTCGCCAGCCTTTCGATCCGGGCACGCACCGTGGTGAGCCTGTTCAAGTTGCGCATTGGCAGCCTGATCATGATCACGGCAATCGTGGGGATGGTGGTGACTCCGGGCCGGGAACTGGGGTGGATCGAGCGACTGGTGCTGGCGTTGTCGGTACTGGTTGCCTCGGCCAGCGCCGGTGCCTTCAACCAGTATTACGAGCGCGCATCGGATCGCATGATGGTGCGCACCCGGGACCGCGCCTTCGCCAGCGGGGCGCTTGTTCCCCGCCAGGGTTGGCTCTGGCTGATGGCCACGATGCTGGCAGCTGCAGTGGCCGCGGCTGCCTGGCTCGTGAATCCGATGTCTGCCCTGTTCGTATTCCTTGGCGCATTCTTCTATGCGGGCGTCTATACGGTCTGGCTCAAGCGACGCTCGGCCTGGAACATCGTCATCGGCGGACTGGCTGGCAGTTTCGCCGCGCTGGCCGGGGCCGCTGCGGTTGACCCGGCGGTGGGGCCGGCAGGCCTGATCCTGGCACTGGTGATGCTGCTGTGGACACCGCCGCATTTCTGGAGTCTGGCGATTGCCTACCAGCACGAGTACCGCGCGGCCGGTATTCCGATGCTGCCGGTCGTGGTGGGCATTCCCCGCACTGCACGCATCGTGTTTGTCTCGACCATTGCACTGGTGCTGGCTTCGCTGTTGCCGATGCTCTACGGGGCCGGGCCGATCTACCTGGCGGGTGCCGCCATTGGTGGCATCTATTTCCTCATCAAGGCCCGCGCGCTGGACAGGTCGCCAGACCAGGGCACGGCAATAGGCAGCTTCCTGGCCTCGCTGCTGCAGTTGTCCCTGCTGCTGGCCGGCGCCTGCCTCGACTCGCTGTTGCGTTGAGCACCGTGGCACAGACGTCGGGCCATCGTGTCTGCCGGCTGCGTACGCGCGTGTTGATCGCGGGTTGGTGCGCCCTGCTTGCGCTCACAGCTGTAGCGCAAGGGAATCCAGCCGAGGCGGGCGGCGCGGGTAGCCAGCCGGCCGTCGCTCACTCGGGCGCCACTGGCGCTTCCAGCCCGGCCGGCTACGGGCTGGCCCAGGACGGTGCGTTCGAGCTCAGTCGCTCCGTTGTCGGGAAGCGGCCGGTGGACCACGTCATGCTCGACCAGGATCGGCATCGGGTCACGCTGGCCGACTTCCGCGGCAAACCATTGCTGGTGAATTTCATCTATACCGGTTGTTTCCAGGTCTGCCCGACCACCTCGCGCGCGCTTAATGGGGCGGTAAAGGCGATGCGGAAGCGATTCGGCAGCGACCAGTTCAACATCGTCAGCATCGGATTCGACCAGCCAACCGATTCGCCGGCCTCGCTGGGGATCTTTGCGGCACAGCAGCGCGTCGATGTGGCCAACTGGCGTTTTCTGAGTCCACGCGCCGAAGACGTGCCAGCCCTGGCGCGTGATTTCGGATTCAGTTACGCGAGGACGCCCATCGGTTTCGAGCACACCCTCCAGGTGAGCATTCTCGATGCGGAGGGGCGCATCTATCGACAGGTCTACGGGGATGGCTTCGCCGCTGACGCGCTTGGCGAGCCGCTGAAGCAACTGATTGCCGGAAACCTGCTCGACGACCAGCGGAGTTGGGGCGACTTGATTGGCCGGGTCCGCATCCTGTGCTCGGTCTACGACCCCGTTTCGGGCGAATACCGGACCGACTACACGCTCTACATCGAAGTGGCGGGGGGCATTACCTTCGTGCTGGCGATGCTATGGTTTGTGCTGTCGGAATGGCGAAGCCGCCGACGGTCAAAGCGCTTGCATCGGGCTGCCTGACAGAGGGTCGGACCAAAAAAATGCCCAGCTTCCGCCAACCCGCCAACTGGGTCGCCCAGGCCGCGCTGTACGCCGTGTTCGCGGCTGTGATCGCGTTGTTTTCCTCCTGGCCGATCTTCCGTTCGCTGCACTCGGACGAGGCCCTGATCACCATCAGCATCGCGCACCATGGCCAGCGGCTGCAGCCCTGCCATGAACAATCACTTGAAGAACTGGCTCGGCTGCCACCCAACATGCGGGCACCGTCGCGCTGCCCTCGCGAACGCGCGCCAATGCTGGTCGAGGTCGACATCGACGGGGTAACCGTGATGCGGCAGCATGCCAAGGCTTCGGGTCTGTCGCGCGACGGGGCGGCGAAGCTGTACCGTCGAATGCCGGTGACGGTGGGTACGCACCAGATCACTGCCCGGTTGCGCGACAGCAATCGCAGCCAGGGTTTCGACTACGTTGGTGAGGAACGGGTCGAATTACGCCCCGCGGAAATTCTGGTGGTTGATTTCGATTCCGAACAACGGGAATTCACCTTTCGATGAGCCGACCGCTGGATCTCAACCCGTGCTCCGTGCCGCAGCCCCTTGCTGCCGGTGGCGAGGGTCATCAATACGCCCTTGACGTGGGGCAGGGGGCCAACAGGGCGCTGGCCCGCGCCTGGCTTGGACTGGGCCTGTTCGCCCTGGTGGGATCGGGTGTGTTCTCGATCCTGCTGGTGCTGTCGCGATCGCCTTACATCAACCAGTTGTTGCCAGTCCAGGGTTTCTTCCGGGTGGCGCTGGTGGTGCACGTCGACCTTTCGGTGCTGGTCTGGTTCGTGTCCGTTGCCGGGCTGTTGTGGACAGTTGCCGGCAGTCGTCGTGCCGCCGGCATGAGCTGGGCTGCACTCGTCATGTGTGGCACCGGAACCGCGATCATGGCGCTGGCACCGTTCATTGGCCGGGGCGTGCCGGTCATGGCGAATTACGTGCCGGTGCTCGACGGCGCGATGTTCCTGGCTGGCTTGCTGCTGTTCGCGCTGGGTAGCGGAACCCTGGTCGTGTGGAGTTTGTGGGCGGGGCCAAGACCCGGGCCCGGGCTCGGGCTTGGACCGAGCGGCGCGGCCGCGTTGCGATTCGGACTGTCCGCAGCGGCGGCGGCGGCGGCGGTCGCGCTGCTGGCGTTCGCCTGGTCGCTGGCGCTGGTACCGATGGACCTGGACAGCAGCGGCTATTACGAGATCCTGTTCTGGGGCGGCGGGCATGCACTGCAATTCGTCTGGACGCTGCTGATGCTGGTCGCTTGGCTGTGGCTGGCGAGCGCCACCGGTGCGCGGGTTCCGATGAGCCCGCGGCTGGTGATGGCGATGTTCGGGTTGGCGCTGGTTGGCGTGTTCGCCACGCCGTATGCGTACCTGGCCCACGACATTGCATCGGTTGAGCATCGCCAGCTTCACACCTGGGCCATGCGCCTGGGTGGTGGCCTTGCCATCCTGCCGATCGGCCTGGCGACGGTGCTCGCCCTGTGTCGCCGGACCACGCCGCTGGCTCCCGCGGCGCGACCGTTGCAGGCGGCGCTGGTCGCCTCGATCGTGCTGTTCGCCGTCGGCGGGATCATCGGGATCTTCATCAGCGGCAGCAACGTGAAGATTCCAGCGCACTACCACGGGTCGATCGTCGGGGTGACCCTGGCCTTGATGGGACTGGTCTACCTGCTGCTGCCAAGGCTCGGCTACGGCACGCCGACCGGCAAGATGGCGCGCTGGCAGCCCATCCTCTACGCCGCAGGTCAGTTCATGCACATCATCGGGCTAGTGTGGTCAGGCGGTTATGGCGTGCAGCGCAAGGTGGCCGGCACCGAACAGGTGCTGCGCAGCACGCCTGAAATTGCCGGAATGGCATTGATGGGCCTCGGTGGAGCGATCGCCATTCTTGGCGGCCTGCTGTTCATCATCGTGGTAATGAAGTCGGTGCTGCGACCGGCAGGCAGCGGGATTGCTGCCTCATGATCAAGGCCACGCAACGCCTGCTGCGTTGGGGTTTCATGCGTATCGAAGCGTTGTTCAACCGCGCGTTCGGCGACCGCATCAATCCTTTCTATCAATTGGGTGCCATCGCCTTCTTCCTGTTCTGGCTGGTCTCCGCCAGCGGGCTGTACCTCTACATCTTCTTCGATACCAGCGTGACCGGCGCGTACACCTCGGTCGAAGCGCTGACCCATGGTCAATGGTATATGGGTGGAGTGCTGCGCAGCGCGCATCGCTACGCATCGGATGCGCTGGTCCTGGTCATGTTCATACACATGCTGCGGCATTTCGCCTTCGACCACCTGCGTGGCTACCGCTGGTTTGCGTGGGTCACTGGCGTCGGCCTGATCTGGTTCATGTACATCTGTGGAATCAACGGCTACATGTTGCCGTGGGACCGGCTCGCGCAATTCGTCACCGTTGCCAGCTTCGAGTGGCTGGACTGGCTGCCGGGCATGGGCGGCAGCCTGGTGCGCAATTTCATGTATCCGGACAGCGTCGACGACCGTTTCTTCTCGTTGCTGGCGTTCGTGCATATCGGCGCACCGCTGCTGACCCTGCTGCTGATGTGGGTTCACATCCAGCGCGTTCCCAAGGCCAGCACGACACCGCCGCGTGCCATCGGCATCGGCATCTGCATCATGCTGCTGGCGCTTGCCGCATTGAAGCCGGCGCTGAGCCAGGGAGGTCCCGCCGACCTGGGGTCTGCCGTCGCCGAGATTGGACTGGACTGGTTCTATCTCGGCTTGCTGCCATTGATCTACCGGATGCCGATCTGGCAAGTGTGGGCCCTGGCTGCAGCCGTCACATTGCTGTTGGCGGCATTGCCCTGGCTGCCGCTGCGGCGTCGGGACGTGCGCGGCGAGCTTCACCTCGAACTGCATCCCGGCGGCCATCGGGTTCCCGCACGGCCAGGCGAGACCCTGCTGGATGCGGGGCTGCGCGCGGGCCTGGTGCTGCCTTACGAATGCCGCAATGGCGGCTGTGGCGTCTGCGTCTGCACCGTACTGCAGGGACGGATCGATCATGGCGCCTATCAGCCGGCGGTGCTGACGGCAGCCATGCGCGCGCGCGGCAAGGCGTTGACGTGCTGTGCCACCGCGCTGGAAGACGTGGCCATCGAGATCGACGTGCAGTCACTCGAACCGGGCATGGCGACGCCGGTGTTGAGCCTGGAGGCCAAGGTCGCTAGCCTGCGCTTGCTGAGCGACGACGTCATGCAGGTGTTGCTCAACCTGCCCATCGGCGAGCGGCTCGACTTCATCGCGGGGCAGTACCTCAACATCGTGCTGGAAGACGGGCAGCGGCGCGCGTTTTCGTTCGCCAGCCCGCCACACCGTGGCACGCCCATCGAGCTGCACATCAAGCTGGTGCCCGATGGCCAGTTCACGCCGCGCGTGTTCAAGTCCTTGAAGGTCGGGGACACCCTGCGCATCGAGGGACCGTTCGGAAGGTTCAGTCTCAGCGAGAGCGACAAGCCGATCATCCTGATCGCGACGGCGGTGGGCTTCGCCCCGGTCAAGAGTATCCTCGAAGACGCCTTCCATCGCGGAATCAAGCGGCCGATGCAGCTGTATTGGGGCGCGCGCCATCGGCGTGACCTCTATCAGCTGGAGCTGGCCGAAAGCTGGGCGCGTGAACACGCCAATTTCCGCTTGCAAGCAGTGCTGTCGGGCGAGCCGGACGGCACCTGGGACGGCCGCACCGGTCGTGCCAGCACCGCGATCCTTGAAGACCATCCCGACATGAGCAGCTTCGAGGTGTATGCCTGCGGCTCGGTCCGGATGGTGGAAGAAGTGATACCGACGTTCGTGGCCCGGGGGCTGAGCGAAGACGCCTGTTTTTCGGATGCGTTCACCAGCGGGTTCGCAGGCGAGCTGTCGTGCGGAGAACCTGCCGACGCGCCGTCCACTTGACCTGGATCATGGCGTGGCGCGTTATTTGCGCTCGCAATGGCCATCCCAGCCCGCTTGAGGTTCTGTGCATGAAACCCATTCAATCCAGCCGCCGTCGATTCCTGCAGCAAGCCGCGCTAGTCGCCGTGGCGGCGCCGCTGGCCAGCTTCCTGCCCTTGGGCGACGCGTTCGCCAAGGCTCCACGCCTGCCCCTGACGAACGCGCAGGCCAAGGCGTTGGGCTATAAAACAAGCGCGGCAACTGCCACCGCCAAGACCTTCAAGCCCGGCAGTAGCTGTGCCAACTGCCAGTTCTTCACGGCCAAGACCGAGGCCTGCTCGATCTTCCCCGGCTTCACCGTTGAACCCAAGGGATGGTGCACCGCCTGGGCGCTGCGCAAGTCCTGAGGTCGAACGGCACCGCTGCCCGGTGACTGAGTCGGGTTGCCATATTAGTGAAAGGCCGATGGAATTCCATCGGCCTTTTTCTTTTCTCCCTTCGTCGTACCGGTCGGGATCAAGCGCATCGGCATTGCTACACTCCGCTGATGCATGTGCCCACCCGCACGAAAAAGAAAACCAAGGCCACGTCGCTGGACATCGCCCATCGGGCCGGTGTGTCGCAGGCGACGGTGTCGCGGGTGCTGCGCGGCAGCCCGCTGGTCAACGCCGAGACCCGAAAGCGGGTGGAAGAGGCGGTGCGCGAGCTCAACTACAAGGTCGACCGGCATGCCTCCAGCCTGCGCACGCAGCGTGCCGGCACATTGGCGCTGCTGCTGTTCGAGGACCCCACCCCGGACGGTTCGCATATCAACCCGTTCTTCCTGTCGATGCTCGGCTCGATTACCCGTGCCTGCGCAAAGCATGGCCATGACCTGCTGGTGTCGTTCCAGCAGCTGTCGGATGACTGGCATGCCGACTACGAAGACAGCATGAAGGCCGATGGCCTGATACTCCTCGGCTATGGCGACTACCTTGCGTATGAAAGCAAGCTGGCGCACCTGGTCGCGCAGGGCACGCACTTCGTTCGCTGGGGGGCGGTGCTGCAGGGCCAGCCCGGCATTTCGATTGGTTGCGACAACGCGCAGGGCGGGGCCCTGGCGGCGCGCCACCTGGTCGAAGGCGGCTGCAGGAATGTCGCCTTCCTTGGTGATGCGTCCACCCACTACCCGGAATTCTTCGCGCGCTACTGCGGTTGCGATGCGGCGTTGCGTGCGGTTGGTCTGCGCATCAATCCGGCATTGCAGGTCAACGCCGCGAGCACCGAACAGGCGGGTTACGACGCGGCCAAGGAGTTGATCGCGCGCGGGCTTGCCTTCGATGCGATCTTCGCCGCCAGCGACCTGATCGCGATCGGCGCGATGCATGCCTTGAAAGAACACGGGTTGCGCGTACCGGAAGATGTCGCCATGGTCGGTTTCGACGGTACGCCGATGGCGCGTTTCTCCAATCCTCCCTTGAGTACGGTGGTGCAGGACACGTCAAGGGCGGGCGAACTGCTGGTTGACACGCTGTTGCAGCTGGTACGCGACGAACCCGCGGAAAGCATCACGCTGACGCCAAGCCTGCAGGTTCGTCAATCCAGCGGGGGTTGAACCTCACGGCGCCCGCCGTGCCCCGCCCATCGCGGCATCGAGTGCCTGTTGCAGGTCCGTATCGGTTACCGCGGCGTCGAGCAAGAACACCTGCACGCCATGTGCCGGTACGTCGGCTTCGATCCTGCCGCCTGCGGCGACCTGCGCCATGCTGCCGTCCAGCGCCGAACGCCACTGACCGGGCTGCAGCTTGTCGGCGATGCTGAAGTGCTGGCTGGCTTCGCCCTTGTTCAACAACACCAGAGCGAGCTGGTGGACGCCATCGTGCTGGTAGACACGATAGAACGCGGCACGATCACCCTGTAGTTCCAGGTTGAGTTGCAAGCCGCGTTGCAGTGCGGGTGATGCCTGGCGCACCTTGGCGATGCGGGCAAGCGCGGCGCGGATCGGATGTGATTCCGCGGCCTTGATGCCTTCCGTCCCGAAGTAGTTGCGATTGCCTGCGTGCTCCGCGGTGCCGCGCTCGAACCCCATCTCCGATCCGTAGTAGATCACCGGGATGCCGCGTGCGGTGAACAACCAGTTGTGCGCGTCGATGAAGCCGTTGTCGCTGGCATTCATGCGGGCCATGTCGTGGTTGTCGTAGAACGTCATCAGGTCGTACGGGTTCTGGTACGGCCCGCCGATGAGATGCAGCCGTTCGACGAGCGCCGCAAAGTCGCTGCCGGGCGTCTCGAACGTGGCAACGATTGCCTTCTTCAACGGGAAGTCGAGCACGCTGACGCCGGCATTTTGCGGCCAGGTATGCTCGGCGATCTTGCCTGCGTCGTAATCGAAGGCTTCGCCAAACATGAAGAAGCCGGGATGCTTCGCGCGGATGCGCTGGACGAACGCATGCCAGTAGGCGTGCGGCATCCATGGGATGGTGTCGATGCGGAACGCGGCGGCACCCTGGTCGATCCACTGTGAATAGGCGCCGACGAAATAGTCCAGCACTGCCGGATTGTTCTCGTTGATGTCGGACAGCTGGGCCAACCCGCCGCCGGTGTTGTACCAGGCGTGCATGGGGTCGTGCGCCGGGTCGAGCTTGCCCGGCGGCAGGTTCTGGTGGTCCGCCAGCAGGGTCCAGTCGGTGTCGTAGATCTTGCCGAACTTGGGTTGGTCCTTCGACATCGTGTAGGCCGGCGAACCATGGTTGCAGACGATGTCCAGCACCACGTCCAGCCCGTGGCCACGCATCGCCGTGGTGAAGCCGCGGAAGTCCAGCCCGCGGGACGGCAGGTGTTCGTCGAGGACGAAGAAATTGTCGCCCCAATAGCCGTGGAAGCCGGTCTTGCCGCGATCGGTGAAGCTGCCGCCCCACTTGACCGGGTCTCCACCGGTGAAGGCCTCGTCCGGGTTGTCGACAATCGGCGTCACCCACACCGCGCTGAAGCCCATCTCGCGGATGTAGCCGGCGTTGTCGACGATGCCCTTGAAGTCCCCACCCAGGTAGCCGACGTTGGCGTGCCGACCGGTCGGTGCCCCCGGGACCGGACGGTCGAAGGTCGAGAAGGCCGGCGCCTTTGATCGGCCCTGGTCGCGCTGGTCGTTGGCAGGATCGCCATTGACGAAGCGATCGGTCAGCACGAAGTACACCGCATCGCGCGCGAAGGGTTCCAGCGTGCCGTAGTAATCCCTGGTGGTGCTCGGCTCTGGCGCAGGGGGGCGGGCACTGCCGGTGGCGCAAGCGCCCATGCAGGTGGCGATGCCGATGGCGAGCAGGGTTGGCAGGATGCGCATCGTCATGTCCTCAGTGGGCAGCCACGGCTGCGGGTTCGCGTACGCGCAACACGCACAGGCCGGAAATGATCAGGCTGATGCCGCCGATCGCCAGTGCGTTGATCGGATGCCCGCCGAGGAAGGTTTTCAGCAGCAGGCCCAGCAGGCTCGCCGCGACCAGTTGCGGAATCACGATAAAGAAATTGAAGATGCCCATGTACACGCCCATTTTCTCGGCGGGTACGCTGTCCGACAGCAGCGCGTAGGGCAGTGACAGGATCGAGGCCCAGGCGAAGCCAACCCCGACCATCGAGATCATCAGCCACTGTGGATCGCGAATCCACAGCATGGATAGAAGCCCCAGGCCGCCCAGCGTGGTGTTGATCAGGTGGCTGAGGCGCAAGCCCAGGCGACGCACCATCACCGGGATCGCGATCGCGGCCAGCGCGGCGAATCCGTTGTAGCCCGCGAACAGCACGCCGACCCAGTTCGCGCCTTCATTGTAGGCGGCCGATGCGGTGTCCGTGCTGCCGAAGTGGACGTCGGTCACCGCGGCCGTCGTGTATATCCACATCGCGAACAGCGCGAACCACGAAAAGAACTGGACCACCGCGAGCTGGCGCATGGTGGTCGGCATCGCATGCAGGTCGTGCATGATGGTTGCGAACATGCCTCGCGCATTCGCGATGCCGCTCGCCAGCAACGCGACGCCATACGCCGCGACACCACCCGCCAGGACGTACAGCTGCTTGTCCATGCCGAAGTGCCATATGGCCGCAACCGAGGCAAGGCCCGCCAGCAGGCAGATGATTCCTGGCGCATTGCGGTTGACCGGTTGCAAGGGTGGCGCGCGGGTCGGAACGTCGGGCTGGAAATCATCGAATCCGGCCAACTGCTGCGGTGAATATTCGCGCGTGCGCAAGACCGTCCAGCCGATGGCCGCCAGCAGCACCACGCCGCCGGCGTAGAACGCGTAGCGCACCGTGTCCGGCACATGGCCGGGTTCGGCGGTATTGGCCACGCCGGCTCTCTCCAGCAGGAACGGCAGCATGCTGGCGACCACCGAGCCGGCGCCAATGAAGAAACTCTGCATCGCATAACCGCTCGGCCGCTGCGCGGGCGAGAGCTGGTCGCCAACGAAGGCGCGGAACGGTTCCATCGAGATATTGATCGATGCGTCCAGCACCCACAGCATCCCCGCGGCGATCCACAGCACCGGCACGTTGGGGAATGCGAACAGGGCCCCCGACGCGAGCACGGCACCGACCAGGAAGTACGGGCGACGGCGGCCAAGGCCGGTCCACGTGCGATCCGAAAGGTAGCCGACGATGGGCTGCACGATCAGTCCGGTCAGCGGGGCGGCGATCCACAGCATCGGGATGTCGTCCATGCTCGCCCCGAGCGTCTGGAAGATGCGGCTGACATTGGCGTTCTGCAGGGCGAATCCGAACTGGATGCCGAGGAAGCCGAAGCACATGTTCCAGATTTGCCAGAACGACAGTTGCGGCTTGTGGGCCAGGGTGGTCGACGCCATGGATGCCTCGCGTGCAATGACGATTCAGTGCCCCGGAGTGTGCCGCAGCGATGCAGCCTGCGCGTGATGCGGCGCCGCAATTAACCTTGTGTTTCGGCGCATGAGGCACATGTAAACGTATTCACCGCACCGGCATCGGGCAATCGCACCCGCAAGTAGCGGTCGGCGCGGCATATTCATCACTGGTTGCGGGACAGCCCGGGGCGGCAATGACTTCGAAACAATGGTGGCGTGGCGCCGTCGTGTACCAGATCTATCCGCGCAGTTTCCTCGACACCAACGCCGATGGTGTCGGCGACCTGCCGGGCATCCTTCAAAAACTCGGCTACATCGCCAGCCTCGGCGTGGACGCGATCTGGGTCTCGCCGTTCTTCAAGTCGCCGATGGCGGACTTCGGGTACGACATTGCCGACTATCGCGATGTCGACCCCTTGTTTGGAACCCTGGAAGACTTCGACCGGCTGCTGCAACGTGCGCACGCGCTTGGCTTGAAGGTGATGATCGACCAGGTGCTGAGCCACTGCTCGGAGGCACACGCCTGGTTCCAGGAAAGCCGCGAAAGTCGTGACAATCCGAAGGCCGACTGGTTCGTGTGGGCCGATGCGAAAGCGGATGGCACGCCACCCAACAACTGGCTGTCGCTGTTCGGTGGCGTGGCCTGGAAGTGGGAACCGCGACGTGGCCAGTACTACCTGCACAACTTCCTGGACTCGCAGCCGGACCTCAACTTCCACAATCCCGAGGTGCAGGCGGCGCAGCTGGACAACGTCAGGTTCTGGCTGGATCGCGGCGTGGATGGCTTTCGCCTTGACGCGATCAACTTCTGCTTCCACGACGCCCAGTTGCGCGACAACCCGCCAAAGCCGCCGGAGTTGCGCACCGGGCGTGGCTTCAGCCCGGACAATCCCTACGCGTTCCAGTACCACCATTTCAACAACACGCAGCCCGAGAATCTGGTGTTCCTGGAGCACCTGCGCCGGTTGCTGGATGGCTATCCGGATATCGGCGCGCTCGGCGAGATCTCGTCCGAGGACTCGCTGGCGACCACCGCCGAATACTGCAACGACCAGCGCCTGCACATGGGCTACAGCTTCGAGCTGCTGACCGAAGACTGCAGTGCCGGTTACATACGCGCGACGGTGGAAGCGCTCGAGGCGCGGATGACCGAAGGCTGGCCGTGCTGGGCGATTTCCAACCACGACGTGCAACGCGCGGTGACCCGCTGGGGCGGTGCGCAAGCGAGCGATGAGCTGGCGCGGCAACTGGTCGCGCTGGTGTGCTCGCTGCGTGGCTCGGTCTGCCTGTACCAGGGCGAGGAGCTCGGCCTGCCCGAGGCCGACGTGCCCTTCGAGGCTCTTCAGGATCCTTACGGCAAGGCATTCTGGCCGACGTTCAAGGGGCGCGATGGCTGTCGCACGCCGATGCCGTGGGATGGATCGCGGCATGCAGGCTTCAGCGACGCGCCGGCGTGGTTGCCGGTGCCGGACGCGCATCGCGAACGCAGTGTCGCCACGCAGGAAGTGCAACCCGACTCCGTGCTCCATGCGGTGCGTGCATTCCTGGGCTGGCGCAAGCTGCAGCCGGCACTGGTTGCCGGGTCGATCAGGTTCATGGATGCGCCCGAGCCATTGCTCGCGTTCGTGCGCGAGCAGGACGGCCAGCGCCTGCTGCTCGCGTTCAACCTGTCGGCAGGCAGGATCGGTTGGCGACCGCCGCCCATCGCCGCCATGCTGCAGGTACCAGGCGTTGCCTCGGCCGCCATGGGCGACGGCATCCTGGACATTCCGTCGCATGGCGTTGCATGCGCGGTGCTGGCATGAGCGGCCACGACCGCAAGGCAGCGCCAGCCATCGACCAAGGGGAATACGAATGATGCGACTGATGCTTGCGCTGCTGGCGGCGTTGCCTTTGCTTGTGCACGCCGGGCAGGTGGCGCAGGTGGCCTCGCCGGATGGACGCAACGTGGTGCAACTGGACATCAATGGGGAAGGCCGGTTGGCGTATCGGGTACTGCGCGACGACAAGCCGGTCATCGACGATTCGCGCCTGGGCATCCAGTTGCGCAACGGCCGCGAACTGCTGCGCAACCTCAAGCTCGACGCGCAGGCGAGCCGCAGCTTCGACGAGACCTGGGAACAGCCATGGGGCGAACGCCGCTTCATCCGCAACCACTACAACGAACTGCGCGCGACGCTGGTCGAAACCGACCGTGATCATCGCCGTTTCGACGTGGTGTTCCGCGTGTACGACGATGGACTGGGCTTCCGCTACGAAGTGCCGAAGCAGCCGGCACTGGCGCGCGCCGAGATCGAGGGCGAATTCACCGAGTTCGCGATCGCGCGCCCGGCAACCGCATGGTGGATCCCGGCCGGCGACTGGAACCGCTACGAATATCTCTACGGCCGCACGCCGCTGGCCGAAGTGTCGCAGGCGCATACGCCGATCACCCTGCGCACCAGCGACGGCCTGCACGTCTCGATCCATGAAGCGGCCCTGGTGGACTACGCCGGGATGTGGCTGCGCCGTAGTGAGGACCAGCGTCTGCGCGCGCACCTGGCACCCGGTGGCGTGCAGGGTGCCAGCGTAGTGGTCGATACACCATTCAAGACGCCATGGCGCACGATCCAGCTCAGCGACAGCGCCGGCGGACTGGTGGAATCCAGCCTGATTCTCAATCTCAACGAGCCGAACAAAGTCGGCGATGTGAGCTGGTTCAAGCCGGCGAAATATGTCGGCGTCTGGTGGTCGTTGCACCTGGACACCGAGTCCTGGGCGACTGGCGCAAAACATGGTGCGACCACCGAAAACACGAAACGCTATATCGACTTCGCCGCCGCCAACGGATTCCGTGGCGTGCTGGTCGAAGGCTGGAACGTCGGTTGGGACGGCGACTGGTTTGCCAACGGCTGGGGTTTCGATTTCCGCAAGGCGACGCCGGATTTCGATATCGAAGCGCTCTCGAAGTACGCTGCATCCAAAGGCGTGCACCTGATCGGCCATCACGAGACCGGCTGCGCGGTCAGCCATTACGAACGCCAGTTGGCTCAGGCACTGGACCTCGACCAGCGCCTCGGCATCGACGTGGTCAAGAGCGGCTACGTCTGCGATGCCGGCCAGATCGAACGGCAGGACGTTGCAGATGGCCCGATCACCCGCGAGTGGCATGACGGGCAGTGGATGAGCAACCACCATTTGCGGGTGGTGCTTGAGGCGGCCAGGCGCCATATCGCGATCAACCCGCACGAACCGATCAAGGACACCGGCCTGCGCCGGACCTATCCCAACTGGGTCTCGCGCGAAGGCGCGCGTGGCATGGAATACAACGCCTGGGGCGATCCGCCCAATCCGCCCGAACATGAAATCAACCTGGTGTTCACGCGCATGCTTGCGGGTCCGATGGACTACACGCCGGGCGTGCTCAGCCTGACCGGTCGCGGCGGCAAGGAAATCCAGGGCACGCTGGCGCGCCAGTTGGCGCTCTACGTGACCCTGTACAGCCCGATCCAGATGGCCGCCGACCTGCCCGAGCATTACGCACGGCACAGGGAGGCATTCCAGTTCATCAAGGACGTGCCGACCGACTGGGCCGATACCCGCGTGCTCAACGGCGAGGTCGGTGAATACGTGACCATCGCGCGCAAGGATCGCAACAGCGAGGCATGGTTCCTCGGCGCGATGAGTGATCGCAATGCACGCACGCTGAAAGTACCGCTGGATTTCCTCGACGCGGGCAAGCGCTATCGCGCGGAGATCTACCGCGACGGCGATGGCGCGGACTGGCAGGGCGATGCGCGCTTTCGCTTCGCCCGCGAGTCGCGCGAAGTGACCCGCAAGGACGTCCTCGACTTGTGGCTGGCCGGCGGTGGCGGGCAGGCGATCAGGTTCATGCCGCTGAGCCAATGAAGCGTGCGTGTGGTGAATGCTTTTGGCGCCGTTGCCGGTCAGGGTCTTTGCCGGCCAGGTAAATAACCTGTCCGAACTGATCGGCTCCGACGCCATGGCGCCCGCCGCGCGGCATGGCGGGGCGTGATGGGTTCTCCAGCCGTGTTGCGCCGCCGCATTTCAGTGCGAGTACGCGGCAGTGGCGTCGCCATGTCTGTTTCCTGCGCTCGGATGCACGCTTGAGAGTGAGTCCCGATGCGGCTTTCCGCGTTGTTTTAACGGAATGGTCATGAATACGTATGCAGGCAGCCCCTGTCGTCGGTGTCCGCGACTACCATCGGCGGCGTTCGCATGATGGCTGCACGTGGTGCATGCACGCGCGATGGAACGGATGCGAATCGGCATTCGATCACCTAACCATTCCTGGAGGGGAAAATGGTGCATTTGAAGCGGAACCTGTTGAGCGTGGCGCTGGCCTCGGCGACGATGATGTTGATGGCCCAGGCGCATGCGCAGAATGCACCCGCGGGTGACCAGGGCGACCAGACCGAACAGTCTGCAGCGGCGAAGAAGAAGGCGACGGATGCCAAGAACCTGGACAAGGTGGTGGTGACCGGTATCCGCGGCGGCATCGAACGCGCCATCGACACCAAGAAAAACGCGACCTCGATCGTCGAGGCGATATCGGCGGAAGACATCGGCAAATTGCCCGACGTCAGCATCGCCGAATCGATCGCGCGCCTGCCGGGCCTGGCCGCACAACGCGTGGCTGGTCGTGCGCAAGTGATCAGCGTGCGCGGCCTGTCGCCCGACTTCGCGACCACCCTGCTCAATGGCCGCGAGCTGGTCAGCACCGGCGACAACCGCAGCGTCGAGTTCGACCAGTACCCGTCGGAGCTGATGGCCGGCGTTACCGTGTACAAGACCCCGGATGCCGCACTGATCGGCCAGGGCCTGTCCGGCACGCTGGACATGCGCACCGTGCGTCCGCTGGACTACGACAAGCCGGTGCTCGCGCTGAGCGGTCGCCTTTCGCGAAATTCGCTGGGCTCGGCCGCCAATGCCGATGCCGATGGCAACCGCTTCAATGTCAGCTACATCGGCCAGTCCGCTGATCGCAAGGTGGGTTACTCGATCGGCTATTCGCATTCCGACACGCCGATCCAGGAAAACCAGGTGGGCCTGTATGAGCCGTGGGAGCAGATCGGCGACAACTGGCGTCCCGGTGTCGCCGCAGGGACGTTTTACTCCAACGGCATCAAGGCCCTGCGCCGCACCGGCTACACCAAGCGTGACGGCATCATGGGCTCGCTGGAGTTCCGTCCGACCGATGCGTGGATCAGCACGTTCGATGCGTTCCATTCCGAGGACAAGCAGGAATCCACCGCCAACCAGTTCGAAGTCAATCTGGGCGACTACAACGGCGGCTTCGGGCGCATCAACGTCACCAATGCGCAGATCAATGGCAACAACACGTTTACCGGCGGCACTGCCGCGAACCTGTATCCGCTGGTGCGCGGGATGTACAACAAGCGCAAGGACACCATCAACGCGGCGGGTTGGAAGAACGAGTTCTTCGTGGGTCGCGCGACCATCGTGGCCGATCTCAGCTGGTCCAAGGCGGATCGCAACGAGCTGAGCCTGGAAAACAACACCCAGCTGACGCCGGTGCCACAGCTGGATACGCTGAACCTGCAGTTCACCAGCGACGGGTTCTCGCAGCTCAACCCGGGGCTCGACTATTCCGATGCCAGCAAGTTGCTGCTGCGCGGCACGATCTACGGCTCCGGCTACGGCAAGACGCCGCGCATCGTGGACGAGATGACCAGCTTCCGCGTGGGTGCCAACGTGCCCGCGCCGGACGGCATGACGTGGTTGACCGACATCGATTTCGGCATCAACTATGCCGATCGCAGCAAGCAGAAGTGGCAGCCGGAAGGCAACATCAATGTCGGCGCGCAGGGCGACACCGCCATCGGCTCCGAGTTCCAGTACGGCCTGGTCGACCTCGGCTTCGCCGGCGTCGGCTACATCCCGTCATGGAACGTGCCGGGTGCCATCGCGAAGTACATGACGTTCAATCCTGTCGACAACCTGTCTTACCTCATCCCGAAGGCGTGGACCGTCGACGAGACCACCACAACGGGCTATGTGCGCGCCAATATCGATACCGATTGGGGTTCGGTGCCGGTGCGCGGCAATATCGGCGTGCAGGTGCAGCACATCGACCAATCCTCGGACTCGCGGATCTTCAACGGTACCCGGCCGGCAGGACAGGAAATCGAAGCGATCCATGACGGCAAGACGTACACGGATGTGCTGCCGAGCCTGAACCTGGCGTTCTCACTCAGCAACGACCAGACGCTCCGGTTCGCCCTGGCCAAGCAAGTGGCGCGCCCGCGCGTCGACCAGCTGCGTGCTTCGCTCGAGTTCGGCATCAATTCGGCGACAGGCAAGCCGGGTGCCAGTGGCGGCAATCCCCAACTCGACCCCTGGCGCGCCAACGCGTTGGACATCTCGTACGAGAAGTATTTCGGCACCAAGGCCTATGTGGCCGCCGCGGTGTTCTACAAGGACCTGACCAGCTACATCTATACCCAGACCCGGGATGGCTTCGACTTCACCAGCCTGGTGGCGGATTACGTGCCACCCAGCACTTGCCAGGTCGGTGATGTACCGAATCAACCGTGTCCGGCGGCACTGAACTCGGGCACCTACTCGGCGCCGTACAACGGCAAGGGCGGCAAGTTGCAGGGTCTGGAACTGACCGCCTCGCTGCCGTTCAACCTGTGGTGGGATTCACTGGATGGCTTCGGCATCGTGGCGAGTGCCAGCTTCACCGACAGCAACATCAAGATCCGCGATCCGGAGAGCGCCTCCAGCGTGGGTGGTGGCGACATCTCCCTGCCTGGCTTGTCCAAGAGCGTCTACAACCTGACCGCCTATTACGAGCGCAACGGTTTCGAAGCCCGCATCAACAACCGCCGGCGTTCCGACTTCATCGGCGAGATCGGCAACTTCGACGGCAATCGCACGCTGCGTTACGTGGTAGGCGAGAACCAGGTGGACGCGCAGGTCGGCTACAGCTTCGGCGAGGGCAGCTTGAAGGGCCTCGGCCTGCAGTTGCAGGTCAGCAACCTGACGGACCAGGCCTACCGCACCTATGCCGGCACCAAGGATCGTCCGCTCGAAAACATCAAGTGGGGCCGCACCGTCCTGCTGGGCGTGAGCTACAAGTTCTGATTGCTGCAAGCGATGCATTGATGTGACCCCCTACCCCTGCCTGTCCCCCCAGGCAGGGGATTTTTTTGCCCCGGATCTGCGTGGAGAAGATGCATGCAAACCAGTGTGCTGCAACTGGTGGTGTTCCTCGGTTTGACCCTGCTGGTTGCGTTGGCGACCTGGTGGCGCTATCGCCGGGAGGGCAAGAGTGGTGATTCCGCGCAGGATTTCTTCCTGGCCGGCAGGCACTTGAGTTGGCCCTTCATTGCCGGCTCACTGCTGTTGACCAATATCAGCGCCGAGCAGATCGTCGGCATGAATGGTGCGCAAAACCTGTTGCAGGTGTGGTGGGAATTCGGCGCGGCGGTGGGCCTGCTGGTGCTGGCGAAGGTGCTGGTGCCGATGTATTACCGCTACAACTGCACCACCACTACCGAGCTGATCGAAAAGCGCATGCCAGGTGGAGCAGGCCTGCGGCGCACGGTGTCGGTACTGTTCCTGCTGGGCTACATGTTCATCCTGTTGCCGATGGTGCTCTACACCGGTGCGCGCTTCATGCATTCGCTGTTCCAGCCTGACCTGTCGATCTTCGCGATCGCCGTGCTGTTTGCTCTTGCAGGACTGGCGTATGCCGCGCTTGGCGGACTGCGCGCGATCGCGATATCCGACACCTACATGGGCGTGATGTTGTTGCTGATGGGTGGCCTGGTCACCTGGTTCGCGCTCGAACGGATCGGCTGGGATTTCTCCGGCATCCCGGCCGAGCGACTGACCCTGTGGGGCGGCGCGGATTCCGACATCCCGTGGCCGACCCTGCTGACCGGGATGATGTTCGCGCACATCTTCTACTGGGGCACCAACATGCTGATCGCGCAGCGCGCGATGGCGGCGAAGAATGTCCGCGAGGCGCAGAAAGGCATCTATGCCGCGGCGGCGCTGAAATTCCTGACGCCGTTCATCGTGATCCTGCCGGGCATCATCGCGTTCAAGTTGTATGGCGATATCGACGACAACGCGTATGGCCGGTTGGTCGGCGACGTGCTGCCGCCGTGGTTGTCGGGTGCATTCGCGGCGGCCATGACCGGCGCCGTGCTGTCGAGCTACAACGCAGGCCTGAATTCGGCGGCGGCGCTGTACACCGTCGACCTGCACCTGCCGCTGGTGAATCCGAAGGCGGATGGCAAGCGCGTAGGCCAGACCGTGCAGGTGGTCTTCATGCTGGTGTCACTGGCGCTGGTGCCGCTCTACCAGAATGCGAAGAGCATCATCGGCACGCTGCAACAGTTGAACGGCCTGTACTCGATGCCGGTGCTGGCCGCGTTCATCGTGGCGATCTTCGTGCGCGGGGCAAACGTCAAGGCGCTGCGAATCGCGCTGGTGTTCGGGGTGGGGCTGTATGCCGTGTTCACCTTCGCCTGGACGCCGCTGCACTACCTGCACCTGATGTTCATCACCCTGGTCTCGACGATTGCGGTTGCGGTGGTGCTGAGCAAGTTGATGGGCGGCCAGCGGATGACGCTTGGTACGGAGTGACTCAGCGCGGCAATGAGGCGGCCTGCCGCGCGAGCCCGCCGATGCGTGCCCAGTCGCGTGCGGCCAGTGCGTCGGCCGGGAGCATCCACGAGCCACCGACGCAGGCGACATTCGGCAACGCCAGGTAGGCCGGCGCCTTGGCCGCATCGATGCCGCCGGTCGGGCAGAACCGCACGTGCGCGAAAGGACCTCCCAGACCCCGTATTCCCGCAAGGCCGCCACTGGATTCGGCCGGGAAGAACTTGAATCGCTGCCAGCCGTGTTCCAGCCCGAGCATCAGTTCGCTGGCGCTGGCGATGCCGGGAATCAGCGGGATCGAGGCGCCCTTGGCATCGCGATACAGGGTGTCGGTGGCACCGGGTGAGATCGCGAAACGCGCGCCCGCCGCGGTCACTGCCTCCAGGTCCTTGCCGCTAAGCACCGTGCCGGCGCCGATGCAGGCATCGGGCAATTCGCGTGCAAGCAACGCGATCGCCTGCAGCGCGCATGGCGTGCGCAAGGTGATCTCGAGCACGCGCAGGCCATTGCTCGCCAGCGCGCGCGCAAGCGGCAATGCATCCCCCAGGTTGGCAATGGTGAGTACCGGGATGACCGGTGCCAGTGCAAAGACGGCATCGACGCGCGCGTTGCGGGTTTCGGTATCGCTCATCGTGGTCTCACAGGTCGGTGGCGCGCAGGGCGGTAGCGGCACCTAGCAGGCCGGGGTTCGGGTGGTTGATGACATGGATCGGTACTGATTCCAGTAGTGTCGCCATGCGTCCCTTCGCAAGGAAACGTTCCCGGAACGCGCTGCTGCGCAGGAACGGGATGAAGCGAGGCACCATGCCTCCGGCGATCACGACGGTGCGTGCACCATGCACCAGTGCGCAGTCACCGGCGACGCTACCCAGCACGGCGCAAAAGCGCGCGAGGGTGCGCCGCGATGCCAGGTCATGGCCTCCCAGTGCGGCGGCGACGATGTCCGCGGGTTCACTCAAGAGTGGCCGCAGCAGCGAAGTTTCACCGGGCGCCGGGACCTTCGACGGAGATACGGCGCTGGCGCCGCGCAGCACCGCTTCTATTTCGGACAACCCCTTGCCGCACAGCAGGCGCTCGGTCGAGGTGCGGCCGTGTTGCGAAGTCAGCCACGCCGCGATGGCGCGTTCCTCGTCGCCGATCGGGGCAAAGCTGGCATGGCCACCTTCGGTTTCGACCGCGTGCCAGCCGTGTTCATCCGAGCCCACCAGCAAGGCCACCCCGAGCCCGGTGCCTGGCCCCAGCACCGTGATGGGGCCGCGCAAAGGCGCCGCGGGGTCGCCATGCAGGGTGGTGAGGTATTCGCGTTTCAATGCGGGGATCGCCCACGCGACCGCACCGAAATCATTGATCATGCGCAATTCGGTCAAGCCGAGCCGCGCCTGCAGTTCGCTGCGACTGAACGACCATGCGCGGTTGGTCAGGCGGATCTCGTCGCTGCCGACCGGGCAGGCCACCGCCAGGGCCGCGCGCGTAGGCGTTGCGCCGATGCCGGCGAGGTAATGCTCCACCGCGTGCTGCATGCTGGCGAAATCGGCATTGCGCAGCGACTGCGGCCGTTGCAGCTCGACTTGCGAAGCAGACAGGTCGGTGAGTGCGAACCGCGCATTGGTGCCGCCGATGTCGCCGACCAGCGCAAGCGAATCACCACTCACGTGCCATTCCCCTCCACCTGTCCTTCGTCGCCGAACAGGGTGCACGCGCCTTGTTCGGCAGGACTGACCTGCTTGCGCAACACGCCGAAAAGCTCCCGCCCGTGGCCGACATGGTTGTCCGCAAGTGCGATGCGTGCATGCGGCCGGCGGGCCCATTCGACCGCATCCACGAGGGCGTCCATCGCACCCGCTTCGGCATCGATGCAGACCAAATCACCATCGCGCAGCTTGGCAAGCGCGCCACCGGCGGCCGCTTCCGGGGTCATGTGGATCGCCGCCAGCACCTTGCCCGAGGCGCCGGACATGCGGCCGTCGGTGAGCAGCGCCACGCGTTGGCCGCGATCCTGCAACGCGGCCAACGTGGGGGTGAGCTTGTGCAGTTCCGGCATGCCGTTCGCCCTGGGTCCCTGGCCACGCACGACTGCGACGAAATCGCCCAGCAGCTCACCGGCCTTGAACGCCTCCAGCAAGGCGTCTTGCGATTCGAAGATCCGCGCCGCCGCGGTGATCCTCCGGAATTGCGGGGCCACCGCCGAGATCTTCACCACCGCGCGGCCAAGGTTGCCTGCAAGCCTGCGCAAGCCACCTTCCTTGTCGAACGGCTCGGCGACGCCGCGCACCACATCGCGATCCAGGGATTGCGCGGGCGGTTCCTGCCAGCGCAGGGCAAGGCCGTCCAGTTGCGGTTGCATCGCTTGCTGGCGCAGGTCGCCGCCATGCACGCAAGCGATGTCGGGATGCAGCAGGCCCGCATCGATCAGCTCCCGGATCACCACGCCCAGCCCGCCCGCGGCGTGGAAATGGTTCACGTCGGCGCCGCCATTGGGATACACGCGGGCGAGCAGCGGGGTTACCCGGGACAGTTCGTCCAGGTCATCCCAGTCGATCAGCAGGCCGGCGGCGCGCGCCATCGCGACAAGGTGCAATGCGTGATTGGTGGAACCGCCGGTCGCGGCAAGCCCGACCATCGCATTGACGATCGCTTTTTCGTCCAGGGTCCGGGCCAGTGGCCGGTAATCGTCACCAAGGCTGGTGATCCTCAGCGCCTGTTCGGCAGCCGCGACGGTCAAGGCGTCGCGTAATGGCGTTCCGGGCGGGATGAAGGCGCTGCCTGGCATGTGCAGGCCCATCACTTCCATCAGCATCTGGTTGGAGTTGGCCGTCCCGTAGAAGGTGCAGGTGCCGGGGCTGTGGTACGAAGCGGCTTCCGCATCCAGCAGCTCGCCGCGCGTAGCCTGGCCCAGGGCGTAGCGCTCGCGGACGGCGGCCTTCTCCTTGTTCGGCAGGCCGGACGGCATCGGCCCGGCGGGAACGAAGATCACGGGCAGGTGGCCAAAGCTCAGTGCGCCGATCAGCAGGCCGGGCACGATCTTGTCGCACACGCCCAGGCACAGCACCGCATCGAACATTTCGTGCGAGAGCGAAATCGCGGTCGCCATCGCGATCACGTCGCGCGAGAACAGCGACAGTTCCATCCCGGCGCGGCCCTGGGTGACGCCATCGCACATTGCCGGTACGCCCCCCGCGACTTGCGCGCTGCCGCCCGCGTTGCGTGCAGCCATGCGGATCAGGGTCGGGTAATGCTCGAGCGGCTGGTGCGCCGACAACATGTCGTTGTAGGCGGTGACAATCCCGATGTTGCCGCCACGTCCGGCGCGCAGCATGGGCTTGTCGTCGCCAGAGGCGGCGAATGCGTGCGCGAGGTTGCCGCAGGACAATTCGCGGCGGGCGGGGCCTTGTTCGCGGGCGGCATCCATCCTGGCCAGGTAGTCGCCGCGCAATCGCTCGCTGCGCTCGCTGATGCGGGTAGTGACGCGTTCGACGGCGGGATGCAATGACATCATGGACTCCAATGGATCTGCACGTGGTTTTGCATGTGGTCCCGAAGGCGTGGGTTGCGCGCCTGCAACAGCGCAGCAACCGGATGCAGGTGAGGATCATGGCCTGCCTGCTGGGCGCGACGCAGGATGAGGCGCTTCGCCGCGCCGGTGACGACCAGGTGGACGCCATGCGCATGCAGCAGCCGGGGCAGTGTCAGGCTGATGCGCGGGAATGGGGCTTCGGCCGGCAACGGATCAGGCACGGTGGCGATGGCGTCGATGCCGGTGTCCAGCGCCAGGCCAGCAGCGAGGTTTGCGGCACCCGGGAACAGTGAAGCGAAATGGCCATCGGCGCCCATCCCGAGCAGTACGGCATCGAACGGTTGCCTGTTCAAGGCCAGCAGGGCGCGTGCCTGGGCGAGGGAGGCCTGCTCGTCGCCATCGTCGCGTGTCAGCGGAGTTACGACGATGCCTGGATGGCCGGCGAATGCGGCACGCAATGCGGAGGTATTGCAGGCAGGATGCGCATGCGGCACGCAGCGGTCATCGGTGGGGATGACGGTCATGGCGGCACACGGCAGTGCACTGGCCAGCGCAGCATAAATCGGCAGCGGCGTGCGGCCACCGGCCAGCGCCAGCCATGCGCTGCCGCCGTCGCGTGTCGCCTTGCCGCAGGCACTGGCCAGCACGTCCACGAGATGCGCGACGAGCGCGTCGCTGCTGGCGTGGTCGTGCTCGATCCAGGGCATCGTCTGCTTACTCCCGCCAGCTGTGGCCGTGGCGTTCGATCAGCGACACCGCGGCGCTTGGTCCCCAGGTGCCGGCGGGGTAGGACTTCGGCATCGCGGCGGTCGCGTGCCAGCCGTCGAGGATTGCATCGATCCACTTCCAGGCCGCTTCGGTCTCGTCGCGACGCACGAACAGCGTGCCGTTGCCTTCGATCGCGTCCATGTACAGGCGTTCGTAGGAAAGTCGTTTGCGTGACGCGGAAAACTCCTCATGCAGATCCAGGTCCAGCGAGACCTGCGACAGGTGCAGGCCCGCGCGATCCAGGCCCGGCGTCTTGCTCATCAATTGCAGTTCGATGCTTTCCTCCGGTTGCAGCCGGATCAGCAGGCCGTTGGGGCGCATGTCGGCGGCGGTAGGCCCGCCGAAGATCGAATGCGGGACGGCGCGAAATTGCAGGTAGATCTCGGTGCAGCGCGCCGGCATCCGCTTGCCGGTGCGCAGGTAGAAGGGCACGCCCGACCAGCGCCAGTTGTCCACGTGCGCGCGCATCGCGACGAATGTTTCGGTGCCGCTGGCACGCCCCAGTTCGGTGGCATAGCCGGGCACCGCGACCCCGTCGATCGCGCCACGGTCGTACTGGCCTGCCACGAATTCGGTCGCGACCTGGTCGCGGCCGATTTCGCGCAAGGACTGCAGGACCTTGATCTTTTCATTGCGTAGCGCGGTCGGCTCGAATTGCGCCGGTGGCTCCATCGCGACCAGGCACAGCAATTGCAGCAGGTGGTTCTGCAGCATGTCGCGCAGCGCGCCGGAATCGTCGTAATAGTCGCCGCGGCCCTCCACCCCGACGGTTTCGGCCACGGTAATCTGGACCTGCTCGATGTGGCGGGCATTCCATAGCGGCTCGAACAGCGAATTGCCGAAACGCAGTGCAATGAGGTTCTGCACGCCTTCCTTGCCGAGGTAGTGGTCGACGCGATAAACGCGGTCCTCGTCGAAGACCTTCGTCACGCCATCGTTGATGGCTTCCGCGCTGGCCAGGTCCTTGCCAATGGGCTTTTCCAGCATCACCCTGGTGCCGGCGCCGGCGGCGCCGTGCGCGCCCAATGCTCGGCATGCCGGGACATAGAGGCGCGGCGATGTGCTCAGGTGGTAGAGCACGTCGCCATCACGCAGGGTGTTGACGCGTTCGGCCAGGGTGCTCATGGAGGCGTCGTCGTCCACGCTGGCTGCGCAGTAATCCAGCCGTTCGAGCAACCCGCGCAGCGCAGCGTCGTTGTGTTCGGGTGCGGGGATACGTTCGGCAATGGCGGCCTCGACCGCGCGTGCGAATCCTTCGCGGTCCAACGCGCTGCGCGACGTTCCCAGAATGCGCAGGTTTTTCGGCAGCAGCTGCTCGGCTTGCAGGCTGTACAGCGACGGCAGCAGCATGCGCAGGGCGAGGTCGCCGGTGGCGCCGAAAATGGTCAGGAGCGAGGCAGGCGTGGCAGGCGTCACGGACGGTTCCAGGCGGGGGTCAACCGAAGCTTAATACGCTGCGCCATGCACTGTCGGGTGCATTCGATTTCACGTCCGGCTGCACAGAAGTCTGCAGGTTCGGCGCATGCCGACACCAATACGCCTAGGTATGTCGGGCGCATCGCCCGTAGAATTGGAAGTTTCCCCGCAAGGCGCATTCCATGACCCGTCCTTCTTCGCTGGATCGCGAGCAGTTGCTGGCCTGCGGCCGTGGCGAGATGTTCGGCGCGGGCAACGCGCAACTGCCCGCGCCGCCGATGCTGATGTTCGATCGCATCACCAGCATCAGTGAAGACGGTGGCGCGAATGGCAAGGGGTTCATTCGTGCGGAACTCGATATCAATCCAGACCTCTGGTTCTTCGCCTGTCATTTCCTCGGTGATCCGGTCATGCCTGGTTGCCTGGGCGTGGACGCGATGTGGCAGCTCACCGGATTCTTCCTGCCCTGGCTTGGCGAGGCAGGGCGCGGGCGTGCCTTGGGTGCGGGTGAGATCAAGTTCACCGGGCAGGTGATGCCCGATGCGAAAGTGGTCACCTACGAGATAGATGTCCGCCGGGTCATGCGTGGTCGCCTGAAGATGGTGATCGCCGACGGCCGGACCCTGGTCGATGGCATCGAGATATACACGGCAAAAGACTTGCGGGTTGGCCTGTTCCAGGCAACGGAGGCGATATGAGCAACAACACGGGCCGGCGCGTCGTCGTCACCGGCATGGGCATCGTCTCGTGCCTGGGCAATGACGCGCCCAGTGTCACGGTGTCGCTGCGCGAAAGCCGCAGTGGCATCAGCCATCGTCCCGACCAGGCTGAACTGGGCTTGCGCAGCCAGGTGGCAGGCGTCCCGGAGATCGACCTGGATGCACGCATCGACCGCAAGCAGAAGCGATTCATGGGCGATGCCGCCGCATACGCGTGCGTGGCGATGCAGGATGCCATCGCCGATGCCGGCCTTGATCCCAAGGCCATCAGCGATCCGCGGATCGGCGTGATCGCAGGCTCCGGTGGCGGCTCGCCGCAATGGCAGATCGAGACCGCCGACCTGCTGCGGCAGAAGGGCGTACGCAAGGTCGGTCCGTACATGGTGCCGCGCACCATGTGCTCCACCGTCTCCGCTGCGCTGGCCACGGCATTCGCGATCAAGGGCGTCAGCTACTCACTGTCCGCGGCATGCGCGACATCGGCGCATTGCATCGGTGCAGCCGCCGACCTGATCCGGCGCGGCGCGCAGGACATCGTGTTCGCCGGTGGCGGCGAAGAGGTGCACTGGGGCATGACCTGCCAGTTCGACGCGATGGGTGCACTGTCGACCCATTTCAACGACACGCCTGCGAGCGCGTCGCGCCCGTACGACGCCAACCGCGATGGGTTCGTGATCGCTGGTGGCGGCGGCATGCTGGTGCTCGAGGATTACGACCACGCGGTTGCACGCGGTGCACGCATCCATGCCGAATTGCTTGGCTACGGCGTGACCAGTGACGGCGCGGACATGGTCGCGCCGAGCGGCGAAGGTGCAGTGCGTTGCATGCAGATGGCGATGGAAGGCATCGACGCACCCATCGACTACCTCAATACGCATGGCACCTCGACCCCGCTGGGAGACGTGACCGAGCTGGAGGCCGTGCGTGCGGCGTTCGGCGACGCGATCCCGCCGCTGTCCTCGACCAAGGCGCTCAGCGGGCATTCGCTGGGCGCAGCCAGCGTGCACGAGGCGATCTATTGCCTGTTGATGCTGGCGGAAGGCTTCATCGCCGGCTCGGCGAACATCGACGAGCTCGATCCGCGCTGCGCGGACTTCCCGATCGTGCGCGAGAGTCGCGCTGCCAGGCTGCGCACGGTGATGTCGAACAGTTTCGGCTTCGGCGGCACCAATGCCGCACTGGTGTTCGGGCGGGTCTAGTCAGGCGGGTTTGCTCGGACCAGTCACGGCAGCCGGGGACACGGTCGTGTCCGCCAGCCAGGCGGCGACGGCCTCGGGATGCTTCATCCAGGCATAGTGATCGTCCGCGGTACCGAGTCGAGTCGCGGAGAAGTGCGCTTCGGTAATGCGTGCCCCGGACAATTTCGACAGCAGGAATCGAAGCGAGCCGGGGGGCGCCATCCAGTCGTTCGAAAACGTCAGCGCATGCACGTCGCCGTCGAATTCCGAGAGCGCGCGCTCCAGGTCGGTCGCCAGGCCTTTCGCGGCGTAACGACCCAGCAACGCGGTGCGCGCCCAGTCAGTGATCACGCCGCTTGCTTCGTTGCCGGCAAATCCTATCCGGCGACCGGGCAGGACGCCCCTGCGCCGCGCGAGCCACTGCAGGAAACGCACGGCTGGCGGAAACCACCAACGTATCGGTCGTGGAAACGCGCGCCAGTAGGGAGCGCCGCTGGCGACCAGCCACACGACGTGCCTGGTGTCCGCCGTGTCATCCGTGGCGGTCGCAGCGTGCAGGCAGGCCAGTTGCCCGCCCAGGCTGTGGCCACCCGCGATGCGTGGCAAGTCCGGCGGCGTGGACCGCAGCGACGGCGCTGCTGGCGCCGATGTCCACCAGCAGTTCGCGGTAGCCCCAGTCGTTGCCGCCGCCGGCGCGCACACGGCTGCTGCCGTTGCCGCGCCATTCGTGCAGGAACACCGCGACGCCGCGCGCCGACAGGGCTTCGGCGAAGGGAATGTAGTGCCGCGCGGAAATGCCCAGTGCCGGCAGCCACAACACGCTGGCCCTTGGCGAATCGGGGATTCGTGCAATCAGTTCCGCCTGGTGGCCATCGGGCGACACCACGGCCAGTTCGATCGCCTGCATCAACGCGCGTCCGCTGGCGACGCACCGAAATGGTCGAGCACCACGACGTCGCCCTTGCCCGGGCGATAACCGCGCTTGAGCGCGTCGGCGACATAGTCGATCGCGACGTTGCAGGCTTCGCGCGGCGACCGCCCCAGGCACAGGTTGGCGGCGATCGCCGACGCCAGCGTGCAGCCGGTGCCATGGCCTTCCAGCGGCAGGCGTTCATGCCGGAATACGGCATCGAGCGTGGCATCGACGTCGACATAGCGATCGATCACGATGTCGCCTTCGTCCAGGTGCGCGCCCTTGAGCAGCACGGCCCGTGCGCCCAGCGCCAGTAACGCGCGTGCGGCGTCAGCGGCGGCATTTGCGGTGCCAATGCGTTGACCAAGCAGCAGCTCGGCTTCCGGAATGTTCGGCGTCAATACCGTCGCCAGCGGCAGCAGTCGCGTGTGCAATGCGTGCAGGGCATCGTCCTCCAGCAACTTGGCGCCGGACGTCGCGACCATCACCGGGTCCAGCACGATGCGTCGCGGCCCATGGAATTCCAGCGCATCGGCAACGGCGTGGATGACCCCGGCATGGGCAAGCATGCCGAGCTTGACCGCGCCAATGTCGAAATCGTCGAAGCACGCATCGATTTGTGCACGCAGGAATTCCACCGGCGGCACATGCACGGCAGTGACCCCACGCGTGTGCTGTGCGGTCAGCGCCGCGATGGCGGACAGCCCGTGCACGCCGAATGCGGCAAAGGTGCGCAGGTCGGCCTGGATGCCGGCGCCGCCGCCGGAATCACTGCCGGCGATGGTCAGCGCACATGGCGCGCGAGGGTGACCCAAGGGAAGCTCCAGCCGTCGACAGCCTTGCATGATGCAGCCCAGGCAGGGTCGTTGGAACCTGCGGCTTCCGTCAGTGCTCGCGCCGGACCGGTGGTTGCGCTAGTCAGGATCTGCCCGGGCGCGTCGAGCGTACTGCTACAAATACGTGCGATGTTGAGCTAAAATAGCGTTCTATTGATATACAGAACATCATTTTTCATTGATTTTATCAATCGACGCATAGTGGGATAAAAGATGATCACGGCGACCCAGATGCGCGCGGCGCGCGCGTTGCTCGGAATTGACCAGAAGACACTGGCGAGGATGGCGGGGATTTCAGTCCCCACCGTGCAGCGCATGGAGGCAAGCCAGGGGAACGTGCGTGGCATTGTCGATTCGCTCACCAAGGTAGTGGCCGCGCTGCATGCCGCGGGCGTGGAATTGATCAGCGAAAATGCCGCCAGCACCGGCGGCGGGCGCGGCGTCCGCCTGAAGATGGGGGATGTGCCGTGATCGCGGCGCTGGATGCCGCACGCGCCGGCCTGTTCCGTCGTGCCCACTGGATGCCCAACATCATTGCCGGCGTGATCGTTGGTGTGGTGGCGTTGCCGTTGGCCATGGCGTTTGCCATTGCGTCGGGGGTCAAGCCCGAACAGGGGTTGTACACGGCGATCATTGCCGGCATCGCGGTCTCGTTGTTCGGCGGTTCGCGCGTGCAGATCGCCGGACCGACCGGCGCCTTCATCGTGATCCTGGCCGGCGTGGTCGCGCAGTTCGGGGTGAGCGGCCTGATGGTGGCCACGCTGATGGCCGGGGTGATCCTGGTGGCGATGGGAGTGGCGCGCCTCGGGGCGGTCATCCGGTTCATTCCGGATCCGGTGATCGTGGGCTTCACTGCGGGCATCGCGGTGATCATCTGGGTAGGCCAGTGGGAGTACTTTTTCGGCTTGCCGACGCCGGACAAGGGGCCGTTCTACCTCACGGCATGGCACCTGCTGCAATCGTTCGGCCACCTGCATCCGGCGACCGCGCTGCTGGCGCTGCTCAGCCTGGCGCTGGCGGTGCTTGGGCCACGCATTCCGGGCCTGGCACGGGTGCCGGGCCCGCTGCTGGCAATGGTCGTGGCCACGGCCGTGGTGACTGCGTTCGACTTGAACGGCATCGCCACGATCGAATCCACGTTCGGTGCCATCCCGCGCTCGCTGCCGGTGCTGCAGATGCCGGAGATGAGCTTCGATCACATCGTGCTGTTGCTGCCTTCGGCGTTCACCATCGCCATGCTCGGCGCGATCGAGTCGCTGCTTTCCGCGGTCGTGGCCGACGGCATGGCTGGTACCCGCCACGATTCCAACCAGGAACTGATCGGTCAGGGCGTGGCCAACATCCTGTCGCCGCTGTTCGGCGGCATCGCCGCCACCGGCGCCATTGCCCGCACTGCCACCAATATCCGCAATGGCGGCACTTCACCACTGGCCGGCATCGTCCACGCGATCACGCTGCTCCTCATCCTGCTGGTGCTGGCGCCCTATGCCGGCAAGGTGCCGCTGTGCGCGCTGGCGGCGATCCTGTTCCTGGTGGCATGGAACATGAGTGAAGCACGCCGGTTTGTGCGATTGGTGCGGCGTGCGCCCCGGGCCGATGTGGCGATCCTGTTGATCACGTTCAGCCTGACCATCGTCACCGACCTGGTGGTGGCGGTGAATATCGGCGTGATCCTGGCGATGTTCCAGTTCATGCGCCGCATGAGTGCATCGGTGTTGGTGGTGGAGCATGGCCATGCCAGCCTGCGCCACGAGCTGGCCGAGGCCGGGTTGGAGGCGCTGCCGCAGGGCGTGCTGGTCTATGCGATCGAGGGGCCGTTCTTCTTTGGCTCGGTCGATTCCCTGGAGCGCGCGCTGTCCTGGTCGCGGGAGCCGCCGCGCTATGTGGTGCTGCGGCTGGATCGCGTGCCGCTGGTCGATTCCACCGGCCTGAAACGCCTGGAGTCGACGATCGAGAACCTCAGGCGACGCGGCGTGCAGGTCCTGCTGAGCGGCGCCAGCCAGCGCGTGCTGCGCAAGCTGGTGCATGCGCAAATCGTGCGGCGTGACCAGCCCCCCAGCTATTTTGGCGACCTGGCCACCGCACTGCGCCATATCGAATCCGAACGAATCGCTGCGTTGCCGGGCGACGCCGATTGACGTTGGGTGGATGCGCGTTTCCCGCTACAGCGCCTCCGACGCGAAATCGGCCAGACGTGAACGTTCGCCACGACGCAGGGTGATGTGCGCGCTGTGGGCCCAGTCCTTGAAGCGATCCACTGCGTAGGTCAGGCCCGAGGTGGTTTCGGTCAGGTACGGCGTGTCGATCTGCTCGACGTTGCCCAGGCAGATGATCTTGGTGCCCGGGCCTGCGCGCGTCGCCAGGGTCTTCATCTGCTTCGGCGACAGGTTCTGCGCTTCGTCCAGGATCAGGTAGCGCGACAGGAACGTGCGCCCGCGCATGAAGTTCATCGAGCGGATCTTGATGCGCGATGCCAGCAAGTCGTTGGTCGCCGCGCGGCCCCAGCTGCCGCCTTCCTGGTTGTGGGTCAGCACCTCCAGGTTGTCGGTCAGCGCGCCCATCCACGGGGTCATTTTTTCTTCCTCGGTGCCTGGCAGGAAGCCGATGTCCTCGCCCACGCTGACCGTGGCGCGGGTCATGATGATCTCGCGGTAGCGCTGCGCGTCCATGGTCTGCGCCAGCCCGGCGGCGAGCGCCAGCAGGGTCTTGCCGGTGCCGGCGGTGCCGAGCAGGGTGACGAAGTCGATCTCCGGGTCCATCAGCGCATTCAGCGCGAAGTTCTGTTCGCGGTTGCGCGCGTTGATGCCCCATACCGCGTGCTGGCTGTGGCGGAAGTCGTCGACGATCTGCAGCACGACCTTGTCGTCGGTGATCCTGGCGACCTTCATTTCCGCCTGGTCGTCCCCGGGCAGGTACACGAACTGGTTCGGGTACCAATCAGCGTCATCGCTGCGTGCGATTTCGTAGAAGGTGCGGCCTTTTTCGGTCCACGAGCGCAGGTCCTTGCCGTGGCCCTCCCAGAAGTCCGCCGACAACGCCGTGGCGCCGGTATAGAGCAGGCTGAAATCGTCCAGCGCGCGATCGTTTTCGTAGTCCTCGTTGGGAATCCCGGCGATCGACGCCTTGATCCGCAGGTTGATGTCCTTGGACACGAACACCACCGGCGCGCCGGGATCGGATTCCTTCAGCGCCAGGATCGCGCCGAGGATCTGGTTGTCGGGGATCACCGTGCCGAAGCGCCGGCCCGCATCGAAATCGCCGGTCTGGAAGCGCAGCTTGCCGACGCTGTCCGCGCCGCGCAGCTTCAGCCCCTGCGGACGTTGCAGGGAGATGCCGTCGGAGATGTCGGTGCTGCCGTGCGCCTGGATCAGTTCGTTGAGGAAGCGGCTGACCTGGCGTGCATTGCGACTGGCTTCGGAGGTTCCCTTCTTGCCGTTGTCCAGCTCCTCCATCACCTGCATCGGCAGGTACACATCGTGCTCCTCGAACTTGTACAGCGCGGTGGGATCGTGCATCAGCACGTTGGTGTCGAGGACGTAGATGCGCTTGCTTCGGGTCATGAAGTGGCTTCCGTCAGGGTCGGGCAGGGCAGGGCCACCGTAGCTCGCAAGGCGGGACGGCGGTGGGTGAAGAGGAGCAGCTTGCGCGCCACTGGCGCGCGCGACGATGAACGCCCGGCGCGTTGCGCCGGGCCGGAAAAGGGGGAAACGAGGACGGTCACTGCGACCTGGCCGCCTGCAAGGCATCCAGCACGGCTTGCGCGTGGCCGGGGACTTTCACCGGTCGCCATACATGGCGGATGACGCCGGTCGGGTCGATCAGGAAGGTCGTGCGCTCGATGCCGATGTATTCACGACCGTAGAGCTTCTTCGGCTTGATCACGTCGAAGGCCTTGCACAGGACTTCATCCGGGTCGCTGGCCAGTTCGAAGCGATAACCCTGTTTCGCGCTGAAGTTCTGGTGGCTGCGGATCGAGTCGCGCGACGCGCCGAGCACATCGGCACCGGCGCGGCGGAACCTGGTCAGCAATTCGTTGAAGGCGATGCCTTCGTTGGTGCACGCCGGGGTCGAGTCCTTGGGGTAGAAGTACAGCACCAACCACTTGCCGCGGAAGTCGTGCAGGCTCGCCGGGGTTCCGCTGGTGAGGCTGAGCGGCAGGTCGGGGACGCGGTCGCCCGGATCCATCAGCTGCGATCCATTAGCAATGCCCAGCCATCAATATTTCATCGGATCCATGATCGCGTCCAGGTTCAGATGGTCGCAGAATTCCAGGAAATCGTCGCGCAAGGCGGCAATGTGCATGTCGGACGGAACACCAATCGTCAATTGCGCGGAGAACATGTCGGCCCCGGTCTGCATCGCCCGGTAGCGCGCGCAATGCAGGCTTTCGATGGTGATGCCCTGGCCGTCGAAGAAATCCGCCAACTGGAACAGGATGCCGGGCTTGTCCGAGGCGATCACCTCGACCACGTAGGGCAGCAGCATCGACTGCACCTGCTTTGGGCCGGTGCGATACCAGATCAGCTTCAGGCCTTCCTCGCGCTCGAGCTTGGCCAGCATGGTTTCGAGCTTGGCCACTGCATCCCAGGAGCCGGTGGCAAGCGCGGACACGGAGACATCGCGCCCGACCGTGGCCAGGCGGGAATCCACCAGGTTGCAGCCCGAATCGGCGATACGGCGGGTGACGGCCAGCAGCGGCGACTGCGGATGCGTGGTGAACGCGTTGATCAGCAGGTGGTTTTCATTCGGCGCAGGCCGGGGAGTGGTGTCGGTCAAGTGCAGCGTCCGCGCGGAAAGGGGGTGTGACAGCGGTACCATGACAGGATCAGGCGCCGGTGTCGCATACCTGCCAGCATACTTGCCGGTGCTTTTGCGCCGCAAGTAAGATCAGACCCGAATCGGTCCCGACCAACCCCTTCCCCGCGCCGGCACTCTTCGTGCCATGCGCACCCTCCGCGAGTCCACGACCTTGGAACTTTCCGGCAGCATCACCGCGCTGGCGACCCCATTCACGAACGCTGGGGACATTGACCTTCCCGCGTGGCGGCGCTTGCTTGAAACGCAACTGTCCGCGGGCACCGACGCGGTCGTGGTCGCCGGTTCCACCGGCGAGGCATCGGCGTTGTTCGATGCCGAGTTCGAGATGCTGCTGCGCACGGCGCTGGAATGCGTGGCCGGGCGCATCCCCGTGCTGGCCGGCACCGGCCACGCAAACACCGCCAAGACGATCCTGGCCAACCAGCGCGCCTCTGCGCTGGGTGCGGACGGGGCGCTGGTGGTCACCCCGCCGTATGTGCGGCCGACCCAGCCAGGGCTTCTCGCGCATTTTCGCGCGGTAGCGGACGAGGGCGGCCTGCCGGTCGTCCTCTACAACGTCCCCGGCCGAACCGGCTGCGATATGGCACCGGAAACCACGGCCGAATTGGCGATGCATCCGAATATCGTCGGCATCAAGGAAGCGGTTGCCGAATCCGCGCGCATGGACAGCCTGTTGCCCTTGCGCAGGCAAGGCTTCGCGGTGCTCAGCGGCGACGACCCGACCGCCCTGCGGGCGATGCTGGCGGGCGCCGACGGCATCGTCTCGGTGGCCTCGAACGTGGTGCCGGGTGCGTTCCGGCGCCTCTGTGAACTGGCACGGAAGGGTGATGTGGCCGAAGCGGAGGACTTCGACGCGCGCTTGCACGCGCTGTACCACTTCCTGGGCGTGGAGCCCAATCCGATCCCGCTGAAAGCCCTGCTGGCGCTGAACGGGATTGGCCATGGGCTGCGCCTGCCTCTGCAACCGCTATCATCCGTGCATGCCGCCGAGGCCGAACGCCTGCACGCGGACATCATCCAACTCGAACAACGCTGCCGCATCAAGGCGGCCTGACAGGAGATCCTGATGCGTCTTTCCCCCCGCGCCACCCGCGTTGCCGCCGTGCTTGCCGTTGTCGCCCTGGCCACGAGCGTCTCCGGTTGCAAGATGTTCGGCAAGAAGAGCGAGCTGTATACGCAAAGTAGCGAGACCCGGCCGCTGGAAGTGCCGCCTGACCTCGATCGTCCGTCGCTGGAGCGCGCCATGGCACTGCCCGACACCAGCGTGTCGGCGTCGGGCATGAACAAGGCGGGTGGAAGCAGCGCCGCGCCGATCGGCTTCAACGCCACCGGTGAGCGCGACGCCGTGTTCGCCCGTGTCGGCGACGTGCTTGCCGCGACCGATGGCGTGACCATCGCCAGCAAGGCGTTGATCCTGGGCACCTACGACGTCGACTACATGGGCGCCAAGTTCCTGGTCCGCGTCACCAAGGTCGGCAACGGCGCGTACGTCTCTGCAGTCGATCCGCGCGGCCTGCCGCCCACCGGCGACGGCCCGGTCAAGTTGATCGGTGCATTGAAGGCCGCAATCTCGCCCTGATCGCGTTTAACGAAGGACACGCGCGCAAGGCTGGGGGACATGCCCGTCTTGCGCGAATCCTTCCAGGACGATCAGGAGCACTGCATGACCCCAGGTAAAACCAGGACCACGACCGCCGAGCGAATGGGTGTCGTGGCAGCAAGCGCGTGCTTGCTTGTGGCAGCGGCCGCATTCGCCCCATCGTGGGCCGCGCAGCCCTTGTCACCGGCTGCGGGGAAAGCGGATGGCAAGGCTGGCGAGGCCATCCTGATCCTGGACGCCTCCGGATCGATGTGGGGCCAGGTCGGCGGGCGCGCCAAGATCGAGATCGCCCGCGAAGCGGTCGGCAGCATGCTGGCCAGCTGGCCCCGCAATGAAGCCTTGGGGCTGATGGCCTATGGGCATCGGCGCAAGGGCGATTGCAACGACATCGAACTGCTGTCGCGGCCTTCCATGGTTTCGCCAGACGCCTTCCAGGCGCTGGTCGATGGGCTGCAACCCAAGGGCATGACGCCGATCACGGCGTCCGTGCGACGAGCCGCCGGAACGCTCAAGTACACGGAAAACAAGGCCACCATCATCCTGGTCAGTGACGGTGAGGAGACCTGCAAGGCTGACCCCTGCGCGCTCGGCAAGGAGCTGGAGGAAGCGGGCATCGACTTCACCGTGCACGTGGTCGGCTTCGACCTGCCGGAAGGCAAGGCGCGTGCGCAGTTGCAATGCCTGGCCACGTCCACGGGCGGGCGTTACGTTGAGGCGCGCGACGCCGCTGCGCTCAACAAGGCGCTGGGCCAGATTGCCAAGGCCCCGCCAGTGCCCGCCAAGCCAAAACCCATCGAGAACCTCAAGCCACCCAAGGGTTGCAGGTTGTACGCCGAAGACAACTTCAAGGGCGCCAGCGTGGAGGTCGGCGAGCATGGCTATGCAGACGAAATGCCCGCAGGCTGGGACAATCGGGTGCGTTCGCTCAAATGCAGCAGTCGTTCGAGCCTCTACCTCTACAACGACAAGGGTCGCGAAGGCGACTACGTGATGACCGAGCTTGGTGCGGCGATGAGCGGGCTTGGCGCGGTCGCCAGTTCCTACATCTACTTTGGAACCTACGGCGAGGAAGAGGATTCTTCACCCGCTGATTGAAGACAGGCCCGATGGCGCTTGGCTTGAAACAACAACGGCGCCAAAAGGCGCCGTTGTTGTTTTCGTCATGCGATCAGCGTTCCAGCAGCGGCAACTTGTCGGGCTTGCCGTCCCATTCGGCCGCGTCCGGCGGCGGATCCTTGCGCGTGGCGAGCACCGGCCATTCCTTCGCCAGCTCGGCATTCAGCGCGATGAAGCCCTCCTGGCCGGCGGGCACGTCTTCTTCCGGGTAGATCGCGTTGACCGGGCACTCCGGTTCGCACAGCGTGCAGTCGATGCATTCGTCCGGATCGATCACCAGGAAATTCGGGCCTTCGTGGAAGCAATCCACCGGACACACCTCGACACAGTCCGTGTGCTTGCACTTGATGCAGTTTTCGGTGACGACGAAGGGCATGCTGGTTGGTCCGTGGTGCGATGTGGGTAGTTTAACGCCATGAAAAAAGCCCATGCCTGATGGCATGGGCTTTTTTCATGATTGGCGCTCCCTACGGGATTCGAACCCGTGTTTTAGCCTTGAGAGGGCCACGTCCTGGGCCTCTAGACGAAGGGAGCAGTGTCGAAGCTTGCGCTTCGCCGGTTGGACGACCGGTACGGTGGCGGCTGGGCCGGGCACCGAGCTTGCTAGTATAGAAGCCCGCGCCTGCCAGTGGCAATGCGCTCGACAGCCCACAGGACCGATGCCACACGGCCGCCACGCATGACTCAAAACGCCCCCTGCAGCACGCCCCCCCTGCCCGCATCCCCCGTGATCGAGCCGCGCACGATCACGCGTGACCAACACGACATCTCGCGCAAGCAGATGAGTCCCAACGCATTGCGGGTGCTTTATCGGCTGCGCGAGGCAGGCTTCGGAGCCTTCCTCGTCGGTGGCGCGGTGCGTGACCTGCTGGTCGGTGGCGCCCCCAAGGATTACGACGTTGCCACGGATGCCACCCCGGAACAGGTCAAGGCGCTCTTCCGCAACTGCCGCCTGATCGGTCGCCGCTTCCGCCTGGCCCACGTGGTGTATGGCCGCGAGATCATCGAAGTCGCCACCTTCCGCGCCGGTGGCGGCGACGACCTTGACGGTGATCGCCAGGTGCATGCCGATGGCAGGCTGCTGCGCGACAACATCTACGGCACCATCGAGGAAGACGCGATCCGCCGTGACTTCACCGCCAACGCGCTGTATTACGCGATCGAGGATTTCTCGGTACGCGATTACACCGGTGGTTATGCCGACGTGCAGGCGAAACTGCTGCGCCTGATCGGCGACCCCGAGGCCCGCTATCGCGAAGATCCCGTGCGCATGCTGCGAGCCGCACGGTTGGCCGCGAAGCTCGGCTTCACGATTGAAGCCGCCACCGCCGAGCCGATCCCGCGGCTGGCGCCGCTGCTTGCGGAGTCGGCGCCGGCGCGGTTGTTCGAAGAAACCCTGAAGATGTTCCTGTCCGGGCATGCGGTGGCCAGCTTTGAAATGCTCGAAGCAAACGGCCTGCTGCCGGCGCTGCTGCCGGAGACCGCGCAGGCACTGGCGTCGAACAAGTCCGGCGCCTTGCGCCGGATGGTCATTGATGGCTTGGGCAACACCGACCGCCGCGTTGCCGCCGATGAAACCGTGTCGCCGGCCTTCCTGTATGCCGTATTGCTGTGGCCAGCCTACTGCCGGGCGCTGGCGATGCTGCAGGCCGATGGCGTGCATGCTGTCGAAGCGCAACGCCGTGCCGCCGACCGGGTGACCTTGCGACAGGTCTCGCGCACTGCGTTGCCGCGCCGGTTTTCCATGCCGATGCAGGAAATCTGGCTGTTGCAGCCACGCTTCTCGTTGCGCCAACGCAAGCGCGTGTTCCGTTTGCTTGCGCACCCGCGTTTCCGCGCCGCCTTCGATTTCCTGGAACTGAGGCTGTCGGCCTCCAATACCCATGCCGAAGACGTGGCGTTCTGGCGCGAGGCCCAGCTGCATCCGTCCGAGTCGGTCGCTGCCAGTGAGCACGCCCAGGCATTGGCCGAGGCCATCATCGAGGCGGGCGAGGCCGGTGAAGGACAAGACGCGGGTGCACCGCGCAAGCGTCGCCGCCGCCGCAAGGCGCCGGGAACCAGCGAATCCGCATGAACAACACGGTCGCGGTTGGCCTGGGTGCGAACCTGGGCGATGCCAGGGCGAGCGTGCTGGCCGCCATCAGGGTGCTCGACCTGTTGCCGACGACGCGCGTGCTCAGCGCATCCAGGCTGTACCGGACGCCCGCGTGGGGACAAACCGATCAGCCGGATTTCATGAATGCAGCGGTCCTGCTCGAGACCTCGCTGGGTGCCCGCGCATTGCTGGACCGCCTGCTGGCGATCGAGCGCGACTTCGGTCGCGACCGCGCATCAGGCGAGCGTTGGGGGCCACGTACGTTGGACCTCGACCTGCTCCTGTTTGGCAATGCCGTCATCAATGAGCCGGGCCTGCAGGTGCCGCATCCGCATCTGCACGAGCGGGCATTCGCCCTGTTGCCGCTGGCGGAAATCGGACCCGAACTGACGATTCCAGGCCGCGGCATGGTGGGTGAGCTTGCCTGCGGGATGGCGAGCAGCGGCATCGAAGCGATACCTTAGGCGCCCGGGCCAAGGAGTTGATGATGACCGACGCGCAAAAGACCTGGACCGTGCCGATGCTGGCCGCCGCCCGCGCCGAAGGCCGGAAACTCGTCATGCTGACCTGTTATGACGCCAGCTTCGCGCGGGTGCTGGACGACAACGGCTGCGACCTGATCCTGATCGGCGATTCGCTGGGCATGGTGGTGCAGGGGCATGAGTCCACATTGCCGGTCAGTGTCGACGACATCGTCTACCACACCGCCAACGTCGCCCGTGGCGCCCGACGCGCGTTGAAGATCGCCGACTTTCCGTTCGGTTCGGACGGCTCGCCGCGAGAGGCGCATGCCGCCGCGGTGCGCTTCATCCAGGCCGGTGCCAGCATGGTCAAACTGGAAGGCGCGGGCCACAAGCTGGACATCATTCGGTACCTGGTCGAGCGCGAAATCCCGGTCTGCGCGCACCTGGGCCTGACCCCGCAATCCGTGCATCGTTTCGGCGGGTTCAAGGTGCAGGGAAGGGAGGATGCCGCCGCCTCGAGGCTGCGCGACGACGCGTTGGCCGTGGCCGATGCCGGCGCTGCGTTGCTGGTGCTGGAAGGCGTGCCTGCAAAGCTCGCTGGCACCATGACCGCGGCAAGTTCCATCCCGACCATCGGCATCGGTGCCGGTCCAGGCTGTGATGGGCAAGTTCTGGTCCTGCACGACCTGCTGGGGCTGGACACGGGACATCGCCGGCCGAAGTTCGTCAAGGATTTCCTGGCAAATGGCGGTTCGGTTGCCGGTGCAGTGCGTGCGTTCGCCGATGCAGTGCAGGGTGGCACCTTCCCGACCGCCGAACACAGTTATTCGTGATCAGCCATTCGTGATCGACATCTTCAGTCAACTCGATGCCTTGCGCACGCACGTCCATGGGTGGAAGCAACAGGGCCTTCGCGTCGGCTTCGTGCCGACCATGGGCAATCTGCATGCCGGCCATTTCTCATTGGTCGAACTTGCGCGCAGGCATGCCGACAAGGTCGTGGCCAGTGTTTTCGTCAATCCGACCCAGTTTGGCCCGAACGAGGATTTCGGTCGCTATCCGCGTACGCCCGAGGCGGATGCGCAAGGCTTGCAGGCGGCAGGCTGCGATGCACTGTGGCTGCCTTCGGTCGAGGCGATGTATCCGTTTGGCGCCGGCAGTGCCGTGCAGATGCATGTGCCCGGGATCACCGACACCCTGGATGGTGCCCATCGCCCTGGTCATTTCGATGGCGTGGCGACCGTGGTCGCGCGCCTGTTCAACCAGGTGCAGGCGGATGTCGCGGTGTTCGGTCGCAAGGATTACCAGCAGGTGGCCGTGATCCGCTACCTGGTGCGCGACCTCGCATTCCCGGTCGACATCGTGGCTGGCGACACCCTGCGCGAGGCCGACGGGCTGGCGATGAGCTCGCGCAACCAGTACTTGGATGAGCAGCAACGTGCCATCGCGCCGACCATCCACCGCGTGATGCAGGCCATGCGCGACGCCTGGTGCGAAGGGATGCCGCGCGCGGGGATCGAATCGCTGGCGGACCAGATCCTGCGCGTTGCCGGCTTCCTGCCGGATTACGCGGTGTTGCGGCGGCCCGATTTCAGCGAACCCGAAGACGGCGAGGACGGCCCGCTGGTCGCCCTGGTGGCCGCGCGGCTCGGCATGACACGGCTGATCGACAACCTTGAGTTCGATGCCGGAAGTTGATCCGGGTTGATCCCGGATCGCGGCAGGCCTGCGATGTTGCAGTGCGGAATATCACATTTATACTGGCCGCTGACGGGCGTAGCCCGGGCCGCATGCTGGAGCCATCGATGCAACTGACCTTGCTCAAAGCCAAGATCCATCGCGCCACCGTGACCCATGCCGAGCTGCACTACGAAGGCTCGTGCGCGATCGACGGGCGCCTGCTGGATATTTCGGGCATCCGCCAGTACGAGCGCATCGACATCTACAACGTCAACAACGGCAAGCGTTTTTCCACTTACGCGATCCGTGGCGAGGAAGGCAGTGGTGTGATTTCGGTCAATGGGGCCGCCGCCCACCAGGCACAACCGGGAGACCTTGTCATCATCTGCGCCTATGGGCACTGCGAAGAGGCCGAAGCCGCCGTCTACAAACCGACGTTGGTCTATGTGGACCGCGACAACCGGCTGACCCATACCAATCATTCGATGCCCAAGCAGGCCGCATGAGCGCGTGCCTGGCCAGCCTGGCGGCAGAAGCCACGCGGCTGGCGGGAAGCACGATTTCAAGGCTGGTCGCCGACGATCCGCAACGCGCGAGCGATTTCGCCCTGCGGGTCGGTCCGCTGTACGCCAGCTTCGCCCGCCAGCGCTACGACCGGCAGGCGCTGGACACGTTGTTCGGTATTGCCGAAGACGCCGGCTTGCAGGCCGCGATGCAGCGCTTGGTCGACGGCGAAACCGTCAATCCCACCGAAGGCCGCGCAGCCCTGCACACCGCATTGCGTGGCGAGCCATCGCACGCGCTGATCGCGCGCGATGCGCACGCCCAGGCCATGGCCGCGCGCCAACGCATGCGCGCGATGATCGAATCGCTGGCTGCATCCGATGTCACCGACATCGTCAGTATCGGGATCGGCGGTTCGGATCTCGGGCCGCGCCTGATGGTCGATGCACTGGCATTGCCGGGCGCACGCTTTCGCGTTCACTTCATTTCAAATGTCGATGGAAATGCCGCGCAGCGGGTGCTGGCTGGCCTGGATCCCTCGCGCACCGCCGCCATCGTCATTTCCAAGACGTTCGGCACCCAGGAAACCCTGCTCAACGGCGGCATCGTCCGTGCGTGGCTGGGTGACGACGCACGCCTGTTTGCGGTCAGCAGCAACCTTGAGCGCGTCGCCGCGTTCGGCATTCCAGCCGAGCGCAGCCTGCCGATGTGGGACTGGGTGGGCGGGCGCTATTCCTTGTGGTCGGCGGTCGGGTTCCCGATCGCGCTGGCGCTGGGCATGGACCGTTTCGAGGCGTTGCTCGATGGCGCCGCAGCGATGGATGCGCATGCGGCCAGCACGCCGCTTCGCGAGAACCTGGCGGCCTGGCACGCGCTGACCGCCATCTGGAACCGCAATGCGCTGCACGCCGCGACGCAAGCGGTGCTGCCCTATGACGAGCGCCTGAAACTGCTGCCGAACTACCTGCAGCAACTGGTGATGGAAAGCCTCGGCAAATCCGTGCACGTGGACGGAAGCGCGGTCGATGCCGACACCGTTCCCGTGTGGTGGGGTGGCGCCGGCACCGATACCCAGCACAGCTTTTTCCAGGCCCTGCACCAGGGCACGCAAGTGGTGCCTGCGGATTTCATCGGCGTGTTGCAAGCCGCTCACGCCCATGCAGAAAACCATCGCGCGCTCCTCGCCAACCTGTTGGCACAGACCGAAGCGCTGGCCAACGGCCAGGCCAGCGAGGACCCGCATCGCCGCTATCCCGGCAACCGCCCGAGTACGCTGCTATTGCTGGATGCGCTGACACCGCGATCGCTGGGCATGCTGGTGGCGATGTATGAGCACAGCGTGTACCTGCAGTCCGTGCTGTGGGGCATCAATGCCTTCGACCAGTTCGGTGTCGAACTCGGCAAGCAGGTTGCGAACCGGTTGCTGCCCGCGTTGAACGGCGATGCCGAGGCGGATGATCCGGTGACGCGGGAGTTGTTGCGGGAGATTCGCGGCGGTTTCTGAAAAATGGGAACGGAAAAACGGGGTCAGAGTGAAGTTTCCTGATTGCGTTCTGCCGGCGAATTCAATTCGCTCCGGTTCGCTTGTCAGTCCCCTTCACGCTGATTCCATTCTTGCGTTGTGTCGTTCCAGCGACCACCGTACATGCTCCTGCACCACCTGCGAGGGATGTTCGCGACGCGATTGAAGGGCGGCAATCACCGCATCCGATGTCGGTGCATTGCCCAGCGCCACCGCGATATTGCGCAGCCAGCGCTCATGCCCGCTGCGGCGTATCGCCGAGCCTTCGCTGCGGCGCAGGAACTCGTCTTCGTCCCACGCGAACAGTTCGGCCAGCGTGGCCCGGTCGAGGTCGTTGCGAACCCGGAAATCCGGCTCGTCGGTGCGCACGGCGAACTTGTTCCATGGGCAGGCCAGCTGGCAATCATCGCAACCGAAGATGCGGTTGCCGATCAGCGGACGCAGGTCTTCCTCGATGCTGCCCTCGTGCTCGATGGTGAGATAGGAAATGCAGCGACGCGCGTCCAGCCGGTAGGGTGCGGTGATCGCGCCGGTCGGGCAGATGTCGATGCAGCGCCTGCAGGTCCCGCAGTGCGCGGTCGCCGGCGGATCGATCGGCAACGGCAGGTCGACGAAGATCTCGCCGAGGAAGAACCAGCTGCCGCCCTCGCTGTCGATCAGGCAGGTGTGCTTGCCGATCCAGCCCAGTCCGGCGTTGCGCGCCAGTGCGCGTTCAAGGACCGGCGCCGAATCCACGAACACCCGGTGCCCGAACGGCCCGATCTCGCCTGCCACTGCATCGGCCAGTTTCTGCAGGCGGTTGCGCATCAGCTTGTGGTAGTCACGACCCAGCGCGTAGCGCGCGACATAGGCGCGTTCGCCATCGGCGAGGTTCGCCCATGCGGCGTCGCCATCCTGGCCGTAATCCAGTCCGACCGAGATCACCCGCAGCGTCTGCGGTACCAATTCGGCCGGCCGTGAGCGCTTGGCGCCATGCCGGGCCATCCAGTCCATCGAGCCGTGCAGGCCCTGCGACAGCCAGTCATTGAGATGCGCCTCGTCGCTGGCCAGCTCCACGCCGGAAATGCCGACGCGCTGGAAACCGGCAGCCTGCGCCAGCGCGCGGATGCGCATCGCCAGGGCGATGTAGTCGGGTGCGGCAGTGTCCACCCGCGAAGTATAGGAGCGCGCTTGATGGCGCGCCCGATTAGAATCCCCTCATGCCTGCACGCCGAGCCCTCTACGACGTCGATGCCATGCGCCTGCTGGAAGCGCGCGGCATCGCCGCAACCGGAGGCGACGGCTTCGCGTTGATGGCGCGCGCAGGCGAGGCGGGATGGCGTTGCGTGCTCGACCATTGGCCGCAGGCCCGGCGCATCGTGGTGGTTTGCGGTCCCGGCAACAACGGCGGCGATGGCTATGTGCTGGCCCGGCATGCGCATGCGTCTGCGCGGGACGCATGCGTCCTGCGCCTGCCCGGGCAGGAGCCCGCAACGCCAGTGGCGAAACGCGCCTGCGATGACTACCTCGCCAGTGGCGGCCGCATCGTCGAATCACCGGATGCGCTGGCGGATGCCGAGCTGGTCGTCGATGCGCTGTTTGGCATCGGCCTGTCGCGCGCGCCGGATGCCACGACCTCCGCGCTGATCCGGGCGATCAACGCGCAGCCGGCACCCGTGCTCGCGCTGGATGTCCCGAGTGGCGTCGATGCGCGCAGCGGCAGTGTCCCGGGTGTGGCGGTCGCGGCGGGACGCACCCTGCAGTTCATCGCTGCGCATCGTGGGCTCAGTACCGGGGACGCACTGGGGCAGGTCGGCACGCTGGAGCTGGACACCCTCGACTTGCCGACTTCGCTGCTGGACGGCGTCGAGGCCAGCGCCTTTGCCTGCACGGTGGACGCCCTGCAGGCCATGCTGCCACTGCGTGCGCGCAACAGTCACAAAGGCGGCAACGGCCATGTGCTGTGCATCGGTGGCGACCATGGCGGCGGCGGCGCGGTCCTGCTTGCGGCCGGAGCCGCGTTGCGCTGTGGCGCGGGCCTGGCCAGCGTGGCGACGCGTGGCGAGCACGTGCCGGCGTTGCTGTCGCGCCGCCCCGAAGTGATGGCGCATGCGGTCGCTGCCGGCGGCGACCTGCAAGCATTGCTTGCGCGTGTCGATGTCGTGGCCATTGGCCCCGGGCTTGGCCAGGCGGAATGGGGTCGTGGCCTGTTCGATGCGGTCATGGCCTGCGACAAGCCGCGCGTGCTGGATGCCGATGCCCTGAACCTGCTTGCGCAGGCGCCGCGCGTGCTGCAAGCCGATGACGTGCTTACCCCGCATCCGGGCGAGGCCGGTCGCTTGCTTGGTTGCCACGCCAGCGACATCCAGCGCGACCGGTTTGCAGCGGCCAGGGCGCTATGCGAACGGTTCGGTGCGCACGTCGTACTGAAGGGTGCGGGGACGATCGTTGCCTCGCCAGGCAAGCGACCGGTGGTCATTGCTGCGGGCAATCCGGGGATGGCCGTCGGTGGCATGGGTGACCTGCTGACCGGTTGCATCGCCGCCTTGCTGGCCCAGGGACTTGTGCCCTCCGATGCGGCGTCAACTGGTGCCTTGCTGCACGCCGCTGCGGGCGATGCAGCGGCGGCCGTAGACGGCGAGCGCGGCCTGCTGCCAAGCGACCTGTTGCCGTGGTTGCGCAGGCTGGCCAATCCAGTGCGACGATAAGCCCATGCACGATCTGTTCCTGCCGGATGCCGACGCCACCGCCTCACTGGGCGCGCGGCTGGCCCGATGCCTGCCTGCGCAAGCCGTGGTCGAATTGCGTGGCGATCTCGGCGCCGGCAAGTCCACGCTGGCGCGAGCACTGCTGCGGGCGCTTGGCGTGACCGGCACGATCCGGAGCCCGACCTACACGCTTGTCGAGCAATACGCGCTGCCTGCCGGCGGCATGGCCCTGCACCTGGACTTGTACCGGATCGCGGATCCCGGCGAGTTGGAGTTCCTGGGCCTGGATGCCAGCGAAATCCGCCTGTGGCTGGTCGAATGGCCCGAGCGCGGGCAGGGGGCCATGCCTGCTGCGGACCTGAAGATAGAACTCGAGGTCGAAAGCGCGGGCCGACGATGCCGCCTGCTGCCCGCAAGCCCTGTCGGCAAGGCCTGGCTAGCCGAAGTCGCCAAGTCATGAAGCTTGCGGAATGTTGTTACAGGCACTGAACAGGAAAGTACGCCAGGTTATGGATTATTAAGGGAAAAGTACTTGTCAACAGTCGTAACAAGTGCTTAACTCGGCGACATGGGCGCGAAGGGAATCAACCTGCAGCAGGCGTTACTGGGCGCCGCACTGGGCGCTTTGGTGCTTTGGTGTGCACCTTCGAAATCCTCTGAAATCAAGAACTTGCGTGTAGATGTGGGTGCGACTGGCACGCGCGCCGAGTTGCTGCTGGACCGTGAGGGCCAGTACACGTTGATCGATCTGCGCAACCCTGACCGTCTTGTCGTTGATTTCGCCGAGAGCACGCTTCGCCGTGGTTTGGTCCTGCCACCGGCCGCTGGCGTGGTGAAAGCCGTCCGCAGCGGTCAGCCGCAGCCAGGCACCGTGCGCATCGTGTTCGACCTCGCCAGCCATACGAGTCCGCTCAATCCACGCATCGAGCAGTCTGCCGAAGGTCCGCGGCTTGTGCTGGAATGGCCAGGCGATGGCGTCGTGTTGGCGGAACAGGCGGCACGCCCACAAACAGGCACGCCCCAGCCGACACCCGGCCAGTTCGATCCCATCGCCGAGATCGCGCGGAAAGCCGCCGGAACACCTGTCAACCCCACTGACGCCGCGGCAACCCGGCAGGTTGTCGCCAATGGTGCGATGCCATCGGCAATACCGATGCCGGGCGTGGTCGCCACGGGCCTTCCGACCCGTCTCGCGACGGGCCAGCCGGCGCCCCCTGCGATTGAGCCCGTCGCCACGCAATCCCCGCCGACAGACGTTGTGCGGCAGGTGTTGCAGTCCGGGATGCGTCCACTGGTGGTGGCCATCGATGCCGGCCACGGTGGCCAGGATCCTGGCGCACGTGGCAAGAACGGTTCACGCGAAAAAGACGTGACCCTCGCCATTGCGCGGGAGCTTGCGCGCCAGGTCAATGCAACGCCGGGCCTCAAGGCTTATCTGGTCCGCGATACCGACGAATACGTCCCGCTGCCGCAGCGTGCGCGCCGGGCCAGTTCGAACAAGGCGGATATCTTCCTCTCGATCCATGCCGATGCGGCGGAGAATCGCGCCGCACGTGGCTCCTCGGTGTACGTGCTGTCCACCCGCGGGGCTTCTTCCCAGCGCGCGCGCTGGCTGGCCGACAAGGAAAACGCGGCCGACGTGATCGGTGGCGAGCGCGTGCGCACGGCCGGCAACACCCTGACCTCGGTGCTGCTGGACTTGACCCAGAGCGGCAACATGAAGGCGTCGGAAGATGCCGCCGACCATGTGCTCAGTGGACTCAAGCGCGTCGGCAACAATCACAAGCCGCAGATCGAGCGCGCCAACTTCGCAGTGTTGCGCACGTCCGACAAGATGCCGGCGATGCTGGTGGAAACCGCCTTCATCTCCAATCCGGACGAAGAAGTGCGGCTGATCGATCCCACGTTCCAGCGTACGTTGGCGGCCGCCATCCTGGATGGCGTGGACGATTATTTCTCCCGTCAGCCACCGCCGGGCACGATGTACGCGGCGCGTGCGCAGGCCTCGCAATCTGCAAGCGCAACGGCGGGCGGCAGCCCCTGAACGTGGTTCGCTGAATTTTCGCGGCAGTCGCGCGCGGTAAACTCACCGGGTGAGCATCCGCCAGCTTCCTGACACCCTGATCAACCAGATCGCCGCCGGCGAAGTGGTCGAGCGCCCGGCGTCCGTGGTCAAGGAGCTGGTCGAGAACGCCCTGGATGCAGGTGCGCGCCGGATCGACATCGACCTGGAGGAAGGTGGCGTGCGCCTGATCCGCATCCGCGACGACGGCGGCGGAATCCCGGCCAGCGAGCTGACGTTGGCGGTGACCCGGCATGCGACCAGCAAGATCGCCAGTATCGATGACCTGGAAGCGGTGGCGACGCTGGGTTTTCGCGGCGAAGCCCTGCCTTCGGTTGCATCGGTCAGCAGGTTTTCGCTGATGTCGCGCCATGCCGGCGCCGAACACGGCGCGATGCTGCAGGTCGAGGGCGGCCGGTTTGGCCAGGTCGTCCCGCATTCGCACCCGCCGGGCACCACGGTGGAGGTGCGCGACCTGTTCTACAACGTGCCGGCGCGGCGCAAGTTCCTGCGCGCCGAGCGTACCGAGCTGTCGCATATCGAGGAATGGTTGCGCTCGCTGGCACTGGCGCGGCCAGACGTCGAGTTGCGGGTCTCGCACAACGGCAAGCCGTCGCGGCGCTGGAAGGGCGAGAACGACCTGCTGTCCGAGGTACGCCTGCACGAGGCACTCGGCCAGGACTTCGCGCGCAACGCCTTGCGCGTCGACCACGGCGGTGCCGGCCTGCGCCTGCACGGCTGGATCGCGCAACCGGCCTACAACCGCGCCAGTGCCGATCAACAGTATTTGTACGTCAACGGGCGCGCCGTGCGGGACCGCAACGTCGCGCATGCGGTGCGTCAGGCATTTTCCGATGTGTTGTTCCATGGCCGGCATCCGGCCTACGTGCTGTTCCTGGAACTCGATCCGCGCGGGGTGGACGTCAACGTGCATCCTGCCAAGCACGAGGTGCGTTTCCGCGAATCGCGGCTGGTGCACGACTTCGTCTATCGCAGCTTGCACGAAGCACTCGCGCAGACACGCGCTGGCAGCATGCCCCAACACGATGCCTCGCATCCGGCAGCGAGCGGATGGTCGATGCCGCCCCCGCACCAGGCGGGCATTGGCCTGCAGGTTGGAGATGCACCCGCTGCGTATGCGGCGCTTTACGGAGGTCGCGACGCCGTCCATGGCGAAACTACCTGGGCGTCGGGTAGCCCGGCGCCATCCATGGCGGGCGGTTCGCAGGCGCTGGACGCATCGGATCACCCACCGCTGGGGTTCGCGATCGCGCAACTGCATGGCATCTACATCCTGGCCGAGAACCTCGACGGACTGATCGTGGTCGACATGCATGCCGCGCATGAGCGCATCGGCTACGAAAGGCTCAAGACCGCGCACGATGGCGCCGGCCTGCGCACGCAGCCGCTGCTGGTGCCGGCCAGCATGTCGGTGTCCGAACGCGAAGCCGACATCGCCGAACGGGATGCCGACACCCTGGCGATGCTGGGTTTTGAGGTGGCACGCAGCGGCCCGCAATCCTTGCTGTTGCGCAGCGTGCCGGCCTTGCTGGCGCAGGGCGATGTGGAAGCGCTGCTGCGCGACGTGCTTGCCGACCTGCGCGAGCACGGGACGACGCGGCGCATCGAGGAAACACGTGACCAGCTGCTGGCGACCATGGCCTGCCATGGCGCGGTGCGCGCCAACCGGCGCCTCACGATCCACGAAATGAACGCATTGCTGCGCGACATGGAAGCCACCGAACGTTCGGGGCAATGCAACCACGGCCGTCCGACCTGGACGCGGTTCAACCTGGCGGAGATGGATCGATGGTTCCTGCGCGGACGATGATGAAACAGGCGGCAACGATACTGGCGATCGGACTGTTGTGCACGGCCTGCCAGCAAACCCCACCCCCAACCACGGTAGTCGATGACACGATGGAACAGGCAGCGTTCGTGAAGCAGCAACAGGAGTGGCGTGCCGAGCGCCTGGCCAAGCTGACCAGCCCCGATGGCTGGACCAGCCTGGTTGGCCTGCATGTGCTGGAGCCGGGTGCGCACCGGCTGGGCAGCGCGGCGGACAACGGCATTCGCCTGGCGATGGGGCCGGCGCACCTGGGCATCCTGACCGTGGAAAAGGACGCCTTGCACTTCGCGGCCGAGGCCGGCGTCGAGGTCAAGGTCGATGAAGTGCAGGTGCCGGGCAACGTCCCCGTTCGCGATGACACTGCAGCGGATGGACCCAGCCGAATCAGCTTCGACGGCGGCAAGGGCGTGGCGACGGTCATCGTGCGGGGCGGCGGCCATCGCCTGCGGGTGAAGCATGCCGGGGCAGGAACACGCACGCAGTTCGAGGGCCTGGACTATTGGACAGGCAGCCGGGACTGGCAGGTTGATGCGCGTTTCATCGCGAACCCTCCGGGCACGACGATGCCGATCGCCAATATCATCGGCAGCATTGACGAGATGGCCAATCCCGGCGTGCTGGAGTTTCAGCGCAACGGCAAGACCTTCCGGCTGGAGGCGCTGGATGAGGGCGAGGGCACCCTGTTCCTGGTGTTCGCCGATCGCACCAGCGGCCACGGTAGCTATGGCGCAGGACGTTTCATCGATGCGCCGATGCCGGATGCACAGGGCCACGTGGTGATCGACTTCAACCAGGCCTACAACCCGCCGTGTGCGTTCACGCCGTTCGCGACATGCCCATTGCCGCCGCCGGAAAACCGGCTTGACCTGGCCGTCGAGGCAGGTGAGAGGGCCTATCCGAAATCGGGCCACTGACCCGGTCACAGCTCACGTCATCTGGCATCGAACAAGGAACCTGCCTTGAACATCCGTCGTCTCCCGCTTGCCCTTGCCATCGTGCTCGTCTTGCCGCTTGCCATCCCCATGGCCAATGCCGCGCAAGCGGGTCCCGCCACGCCAGCGGCAGCAGCGGAAGACGTACCGCCTGCGGCTCCAGTGCCCGCGCCCATCCAGCGGCCCTTGCTGTGGAAGGTGTCCGATGCCGACAACAGTGTGTATCTGCTGGGGTCGTTCCACCTGCTAAAGCCGGACGACTATCCGCTTCCGGCGGAAGTGGATCGTACGTTCGACGCTGCCGAATCGCTGCTGTTCGAGGTCGATCCCGTCGAAATGAAGGCCCCGGAAACCATGGCGGTCGCCACCAGGTACATGGCCTACGAAGAGGGCAAGTCGCTGAGCAAGGTGTTGCCAAAGCCGACCCTGGAGAAGCTGGACAGGATGATGGCCGCAGGCGGTGGCTCGGTGCAGGCCATGGAGCACAGCGAGCCCTGGGCGGTCAGCCTGGGCCTGATCATGGGCGTGACCCAGACCCTGGGCTTCAAGGCGGAACTGGGGTTGGACCGCACCCTGATGGAACGCGCCGCCAAGGCAGGAAAGCCGACCGCGGGGCTGGAAACCGTCGATGCCCAGCTGCGTGCGCTGGATTCGGTGCCGTATGACGAGCAGGCCCAGGGCCTGGAGGAATTCCTCGACGATCCGATGCAGGCGGCCAGGGAGATGCAGGACATGCATGCATGGTGGCGCGCGGGTGATTTCGCGAAACTTGATGGCGAGATGCGCGTCGAGATGGCAACCAAGACGCCTGCCGCGTATGCGTTGCTCAACGTGTCCCGCAACGATGCCTGGCTGCCCCAGGTCGAGCAGCGCCTGACCGGCTCGACCGACGACGACACCCTTGTCGTGGTGGGCAGCCTGCACCTGCTGGGCCAGGATGGCCTGGTCGAGAAGCTGCGCGCGAAGGGCTACACGGTCGAGCGGATCTGCGATACCTGCGAAGCCGAATAAGGCGAACCGCTGGCGCTGACGCCACTGCTTGCACGACGGCGCCTGGCGTCAGGTGAATCGCTTCGTGGCACGAAATGCCGCTACGCGATTCATCCGACGCTCTCCCCGTCTGCCAGCGATTCGATCAGGCTTGTTGGCACTGTAGCGGGCAGCATCACGATGCAGTCAACCGGGCATGGCGCAACGCACAGCGCGCAGCCGGTGCACAGCGATTCGATCACCACGTGCATGTGCTTGCTGGCACCGATGATGGCGTCCACCGGACAGGCCTGGATGCATTTTGTGCAGCCGATGCAGTCCGCTTCCACCACCCTGGCGACCATGGGGGGATGCTGCTCGCCGCGCCTGCGGTCATACGGTTTCGGCGGCATGCCCAGCACATGCGCCAGCGCGCGTGCACCGGCATCGCCGCCGGGCGGGCACTGGTCGATGCCGGCCTCGCCAGCGGCCATCGCCTCGGCATACGGGCGGCACCCGTCGTAGCCGCATTGACCACACTGGGTCTGCGGCAGGATGCGGTCGAGGCGTTCGACCAGTTCTGCTGACTGCAGCGGCGCGCGTGCGCTCACTTCACCGGCATGCCCGGCTGCGCACCGGCATCGGCATCCAGCAGCGCCAAACCGCCGCCGTCGAAGCCGGCCGACAGGATCATTCCCTCGCTGATCCCGAAACGCATCTTGCGTGGGGCGAGATTGGCGATGAACACCACGTTGCGGCCAACGAGCTTTTCCGGTTCAGCGTAGCTGGCGCGGATGCCGGAGAAGATCTGCCGCTGGCCAAGCTCGCCGGCATCCAGCAGGAACCGCAACAGCTTGTCCGAGCCTTCGACGAAATCGCACGCCAGCACCTTGCCGATGCGCAAGTCCAACCGGGCAAAGTCGTCGATGCCGATGAAATCACCCTGCGGCCTCGCTGGCCCTGCCGCTGCGGGCGCTGCCGGCTTGCTCGCAGCGGTGGCTGCCGGGATTGCCGGGGCGGGCGCGAGCGTGTCCTTGCTGTCTTCGATCATCTTCTCGATCTGCCTGGGGTCGATGCGGGTGAACAGGGGCGCATAGGGCTGGATGCGGTGTGCGAGCAGGGGGTTTGCGAGCGCACTCCAGTCGCTGATCGGCGTCGCGAGGAATGCTTCGACGTCCTTGGCGACGCGCGGCAATACCGGCGCCAATGCCACCGCGAGTACGCGGAAAAGATTCAGGCCCTGGGTGCACACTGCCTGCAGATGCGGATCGGCACCGTCCTGCTTGGCCAGCACCCACGGCTTGTGTGCGTCGATGTACTGGTTGGCCTCATCGGCGAGTGCCATCGTCAGGCGCAGTGCGGTGGCGGCTTCGTTGCGCGCGTAGGCGGCGGCGATCGGTTGCAGTTGCGCGACGAAGCGCGCGTACGCATCGGGCTCCGGCAGGCTCGCGGCCAGCTGGCCATCGAAACGTTTCTCGATGAAGCCGGCGCAGCGGCTGGCCAGGTTCACGAACTTGCCGACCACGTCGCTGTTCACCCGCGCCACGAAATCACCCAGGTTGAGGTCGAGGTCATCGACGCCGCCCGAGGTCTTGGTCGCGAAGTAGTAGCGCAGGGCTTCCGGCGCCAGGCCGGCATCCAGGTAGGTCCGCGCCATCACGAAGGTGCCGCGCGACTTGCTCATCTTGGCACCGTCCACGGTCAGGTAGCCGTTGACGTGCAGGCGCGTTGGCGCGCGCATGCCGGCGCCATGCAGCACTGCCGGCCAGAACAGGCCGTGGAAATTGACGATGTCCTTGCCGATGAAGTGGTGCAGTTCGGCCTTGCTGTCAGTGCGCATGTACGTGTCGAAGTCGATTCCGCGGGCTTCGCACAACGCTTCGAAACTGGACAGGTAACCGATCGGCGCGTCCAGCCAGACATAGAAGAACTTGCCGGGCTGGCCGGGAATCTGGAACCCGAAATAGGGCGCATCGCGCGAGATGTCCCACGCCCGCAGCCCGCCTTCGGCATCCAGCCACTCGCGCAGCTTGGCCTTGACCCCGGGCACGGCGACATCACCTCGCAGCCATTGCTGCAGGAAGTCCTGGAAGCGGCCGACCTCGAAGAAGAAATGCTCGGAATCACGCAGCTCGGGCGTGGCCCCGGACAGCACCGATCTCGGCTCGATGAGTTCGGTGGGCGCGTAGGTGGCGCCACAGTGTTCGCAGTTGTCGCCGTACTGGTCCGGCGTGCGGCAGTTGGGGCAGATGCCCTTGACGTAACGGTCGGGCAGGAACATGCCCCTGGCCGGATCGAAGAACTGCTGCACCGAGCGCCGGGCGATGTGGTCGCCTGCTTCCAGCGCGGCGTAGATCGACTCCGTCATCGCGCGGTTACGCGGCGCGTTGGTCGAATCGTAGTGATCGAACGCCACGCCGAAGTCGACGAAGTCGCGTTCGTGGCCGGCCTGGATGTTGGCGATGAAGGCTTCCGGCGTGACCCCGGCTTTTTCCGCGGCCAGCATGATTGGCGTGCCGTGGGTGTCGTCCGCGCAGACGAAATGCACCGTGTCGCCCGCCATTCGCCGTGCACGCACCCAGATGTCGGCCTGGATATAGCCGACCAGGTGCCCGAGGTGCAGCGGGCCGTTGGCATAGGGCAGGGCATTGGTGACGAGTGCGTGGCGGGACATCGTGGACTTTGCTGCGAAACGGGCCGCGATTATCGCATGCCCCCCATGAGGCCTCGCGGTACCATTGAGCCATGGAACACGAACCGCGGCATCTCTATGCACGGGCAGTGGATGCCCTCAATAGCGGGCAGTGGCGAACGGCACGCGACCTTGCAGGCAGGCTGCTTGGCGTGGCGCCCTCGCATGCCGGCGTGCACTTCGTCGCGGGTGTTGCCGCATTGCGCGAGCGCGACTTCAGGCCCGCGCTCGAGCATCTGCAGATGGCGACCCGACTCAATCCGACCCGACCCGACTATGCGGCGCAGTCGGCAGCGGCCCTCTCCGCGGTGTTCATGGGACGCGAAGCGCTGGGCGAGGCGCGACGTGCGCTGGCCCTTGGAGGGCTGGATGCGATGTCGCTGGATACCGTCGGCGTCGTATTGACCCAGAACAACGCACATGCGGAGGCTGCCGAGGCATTCGCGGGCGCCGTGGCGTCCGTGCCCGGGGTTGCCAGCCATCACTTCAACCTTGCCATCTCGCTGGCCTTCAGCGGTCGCCTCGAGGAGGCCGAGCGCGCATACGAGGCATGCCTCGCCCGCGATCCGCATCACTGGAAGGCGCACCTGGCGCTGTCGCAGCATCGCCCGCAGACCCCGGAGTCCAACCACCTGGAGCGGCTTCGCAGCTTGCTGGCCAGCACCGACGGGGAGCCTCAGGCGGTGCTGCACCTGAATCTGGCGTTGGCCAAGGAACTGGAAGACCTCGGCGAGTATGGCGAGGCGTTCACGCACCTCGTCGCGGGAAAGGCGGCCGGTGGACGCCTCGAACGCTACCAGCCGGCGCGTGAGCAGGCCCTGTTCGATGCATTGCACGAAGCATTTCCCGCGGGTGAAGCGGCGACTGCCGGGAACACCAGTCGCGAGCCGATCTTCGTGATCGGCATGCCACGAAGCGGGACCACCCTGGTCGACCGCATCCTGTCCAGTCATCCCGCTGTGCACTCAGCGGGGGAATTGCAGAACTTCGGCGTCTTGCTCAAGCGCATGTCCGGAAGCCGGACGCCGGCACTGCTGGATCCCGACACCATCGGCAAGGGCCTGCAGGTCGATTGGCAAGGATTGGGGCGGGCCTACATCGAGAGCACGCGTCCTGGCACGGGTCATGTCGCCCATTTCGTCGACAAGCTTCCGCACAACTTCCTGTATGCCGGGTTCATTGCACGTGCATTGCCAAATGCACGCATCGTCTGCCTGCGGCGCGACCCGGTGGATACCTGCCTGAGCAACTTCAGGCAACTGTTCGCACCGGGCAACCCCTATTACGCCTACTCGTACGACCTGCTCGATACCGGCCGCTACTTCCTCTGGTTCGACCGCCTCATGCGGCACTGGCGCACGCTCATGCCCGATCGCATCCTGGAGGTCGACTACGACGCGCTGATCAGCGACCAGGAGGGCCAGACCCGCCGCCTGCTTGGGTTCTGCGGATTGCCGTGGGACGACGCGTGCCTGCGCTTCGAGGAAAACGCGGCCCCGGTCGCCACCGCCAGTGTGGTGCAGGTACGGGAAGGCCTGCATCGGCGATCGAGCGGTCGCTGGCGTCGCTACGGCAGTCGGCTGGAGGGGCTGCGCACCCTGTTGCGCGAGGGCGGGCTGCCGGTGGAGTGAGTCGAAAGTGCCGCTGCCACGGCGGCACACGACGCCACAAACACGAACCCCGCCTTGCGGCGGGGTCGTGATGGAGCCATTGCTGGCAAGGATCAGCGCTTCATCTGGCCGAAGTTGTAACGCATCTCCAGGTAGATGGCACGGCCGTAGACGTCGAAGTTGTAGCCGTTGAATGGCGAGCCCGAGGAGCCGGGGTAGGTGGCATCGTACGGCGGCATCTTGTTGAAGACATTGTTGACCATCAGCGAAAGGTCGATGCCCGGCGTGGGGTTGTAGGCCAGGCTCCAGTTGTAGGTCGTGGTCGACCCCAATTTGCCGGCAAGCGGCGCATCGTAACCAGTGGTGGAAATCCAGGCACGGTAGTTCGGCGTCTTGCCGCGCCAGTTGGCATACACGGTCGACGCCCAGTCGCCACGGCGCCAGGTCAGCGACGCTTCCGCCTTTTGCTTCGGATCCGAACTCCAGTAGGGATCGTTCAGCAGGTCGATGATCGGGTCTTCGGGGTACTGCTGGTACTCGTGGCTGAGATTCTGCGTATAGCTGCTGCGCAGGTTGAGGTCGCCATAGAGACCAATCCCGAAGCCATAGTTGAAGGACGCGGTCACCGCTTCCAGGCGCTGGTTGGAAACGTTGATCTTCGGGGTGAAGATCTCGGTGACCTGGCCGGTGGCGTTGCGGGTGATCTGCGCCAGTGCATTCACGCACAACTGCGAGGAAATATCGTCCACGCCCGTGCGGCAGCGGTATTCCTGCAACATCAGCCCGTTGGCGCTCTGGGTGGTGACCTCGTCCGAGATATCCCAGTTGTGGTAATCCACGGTCAATGCCATCCGTGCGATCGGCGCCCAGACGAAGCCTGCGCTCCAAACGTCCGCGTTGATCGGCTGCAGGTCCAGGCTGCCGGATTGGGTGCCGAACACCTGGCGGCTGGACAGGCGTGCCGGGCAGTTGTCGACGTCCTCGGGCCCGTAACCTGCCTGTGAGCAGCCGTAATAATCCACCACGCTGGTGTAGAAACCGCTCTCGCCCTGGTACAGGTCGGCCAGGGTGGGGGCGCGGAACGCGGTGCCGTACTTGCCGCGGATCAACAGTGTCTGCATCGGCCGGAATTCGAGGCCTGCGCTGTAGGTCGGCTTGTCGATCGTGCGGCCACTGGCCTTGTAGCTGTCGAAGCGACCGGAGACGCTCGCGGTGAGCTGCTTCAGCAAGGGCATGCGCAGTTCTGAGGTGAATGCATAACGGTCACGCTTGCCGCCACCCTGGACGTCGGTCTGGCCCCAGATGTCGCCGTTGAGGAAGCCCGGGTCGGGTGTGTAGCGCCACTCCTGCTGGCCCCACTCGCCAACCAAGGCGATGCCCGCGTCGCCGCCGGGCAGGCCGAACAGGCTGCCGTTCACCAACTGGGCCCGCACCATGCTGTCGCTGGTCTTGGCGGTCGTGGTTGCGAAACCGCTCATTGCCCAGAAATCCGCGGTGCTGATGGGCTGGTAGAACTTGCTGTAGTCCGGCGTATATACCGCATAGCCGAAATACGGATCGTAGCCCTGCTGCGGGCCCAGGACGGTGCGCTCGAAATACGCGTCCATCTTGTCCGCCCAGCGTACCCACGAAGTGGAATCAAGTTTGTAGTCGGAGTAGGTGACGCCAACGTCGTAGTCCCAGGAGGACTCGCCGATGGTGCCCTCGATGCCGAAGCTTGCGCGCAGTGCCTTGCTCTTGTCGGTGCTCATGGTGCTGCCGAACCCTTCCGGACCCATGTCCTCGGGTGCGAAGGCGCGTTGCAGGTTCACGATGTCGCCGGGCGGCAGGGAAGCCACGCAAGCGTCGTAGTCAGGGCCAGCGTCGCAGAAGTAGCCGCCGTAGACGTCGCGCACGCCGAAGTCGGTCATCCGCGGGTCAAAGAAGTAGCCCCATTTCACGCCGGTGCCCCACCAGGTGTAGTTGGAGCCGACGTGATACTTCACCTCCTCGTCGCTGTAGAGCACGTTGCCGTACAGCGACGCGTTGTCGCTGATGGCGAAGGTGGCGTTGACGTACGCCTGGCCGGATTCCTTGCCGTTGAGGATCGTCCGGTAACCGGGGCTGTTCATCGAGCCGCAGTAGTTCTCGTCGCCGAAGCCCGGGCGGGTTTGCAGGCCCGCGCCGCCATCGAACATATGGTCCACGTTGGCGCAGTTGGCCGGGTCCATGAAGCGATAGCTGCTGAACGGGCCGTACACCAGGAAGTCGCGGCTGGCCAGCTGCGCGCTGTATCCATTCTGGTTGAACTGGCTGGTGAGGTCGCGCTGGTACCCCCAGATCGGGTTGCGGTCCTCGTATTGCAGGCCGGCCAGCACGCTCAGCTTGCCGTCAGCGGAGGTGAAGCCGTTGGACACGGTGGCGCGGACGCTGGAACCGCCGCCCTCGCTGTAGGCACCGCCACGCACGCTGATCGCTGCACCATCCATCTGTTTCTTCAGGATGACGTTGATCACGCCGGCGATCGCGTCGGAGCCATAGATCGATGATTGGCCGCCTGGCAGGATCTCGATCCGATCGACCATGTCGATCGGGATCCCCGAAATATTGTTGAAGGCATCACTGCCGTTGTACAGCGCCGGGTAGTTGGACATCGGCCGGCCATCGATCAGGTACTTCACGTAACCAGGCGGCAGGCCGAACAGGCTGACCGTCTCCGCGCCCTGGGTGAAGGAGGCGGAGCTCTGTGCACCCTGCACGCCGCCGGTCGCGAACGAGGACTTCTGCAGGACCTCGGCCATGCTGTTGTGCCCGCGGGACTGGATGTCCTCGGCCGTGATGATGGTGATCGGGACAAAGGTCTCGATCTCGGTCTGCGGAATAAGGGATCCGGTGACGACGACCTTGCCGAGGTTCTTGGCGTCCTCGCTGGAAGCTGGTTGCTTGTCCTGGGCGGCGCTTTGCTGATCCTCCTGATCCTGATTGGTGGTCGTGCTCTGGGCCATGGCGGCGCCGCTGCTGACCAGCAGGGCGGTGGCGAGGGCGAGGGCGAGGGGGTTTCGGGAAGGCGGCTTGCGAATAGGCATAGAAAGTCCTTGCTCAGGTGGCATGTGGTAGCGCATCAGGGATATCCTGCACGACCGATATTAGCCGTACGTTCATGATCGGACAACTTTCTTGATGCAAATCAGCGCCTTGAACAAGAAACCCCGGCAATGCCGGGGTTTCTTGGGGGTGCATGGTGCCCGACAGCGATGGCGCCTAGCGCCTGATCCAAACCTGCTGCCGGCAGAAGAACGCAACGCAGCCGGACATGCCCAGCTTGCGGCCATTGTCCAGCAACTCCAGCTTTGACTTGTAGGTCTTGCCGTTCTCCGGGTCCAGCACGCGACCGCCGCTCCAGTGGCCGTTGCCGTCGGGCCTGAGCCCCCACAGGATCACCATGCCCTTGATCGGCTTGTCCTTGTTGGCGCCACTGCATTTGTCGCATTGCGGGTCCGGTCCATCCTTGGTATCGAGGATTTCGACCACGCGGCCGGCAAAACTGCCATCGCGCGACGCGTAGATCTCGACGACGGACTTGGACTTGCCGCTTGCGTCGTCGATCGTCGTCCAATGGCCGGTTGGCGGCTCTTGCGCTTGCGCGGTACACATGGGAACTGCGGTCAAGGCCAGCAGGGTGAACAAGGGGATGGGGCGCATCGTAGTTCCTGGACAGACGCGAAAACGGCCCATGGTGGGCCGTTTTCGTGGTTTCAGATGGATGAAGTCACAGTAACCGGTTCAGTTCGCGCGCACCCAGGTGGCGGTGCGGCAGATGAAGGCCACGCAGCCCTTTACCTCGAGCTTGTTGCCACCGTCGATCAGCGTGACCGACTTGGCGTTGAAATTCCTGTCCTCGGATGGCTTGTAACCATTGCCACCGCCCCAGGTGCCACCCTTGGCGGGCTTGAGGTTCCACAGCGTGACGATGCCGACAAACGACTTGTCCTTGTACTGGCCGCTGCATTCGCTGCAGGTGGCGGGCATGCCCAGGTTCTCGACGATCTTGGCGGCCAGCGTGCCGTTCTTTGCTTCGTAAACCTCGGTGATCGTCATCGGCTTGCCGGTCTTGTCGTCAAGCGTCTTCCACTTGCCGATCGGCGAATTATGGTTCTGTGCCGATGCCGAAAACGAGAGCGATGCGATCGCGGCAAGCGTGGCGGCGAGGATGATCTTGCGCATGTGTAGTCCCCTCCAAGGGAAGTGGCGGGGCGCGACGCGCCCGACGGGTGATTTATACCCCATTCGCAGCGGTATGGAACGCGGATGAGGGATGAGTCATTCAGCTTGCTGCCTGACAGCAGCGCCGTCGTTGTCGCCGCGTCCAGCATGCGTCAACGAGACAGTACCGACTGGGCACGTTAGGACGTTGGATGCCGTGGCGCTAAAATTGACGCATCGCCGAATCGACTGCCGCATATGCCCCGCCTCTCTCCCCACGCCGTCCAGGGCGAGCTCAAGCCGCTCGCCAATGTCCGCAATATCATTGCCGTTGGCTCGGGCAAGGGCGGGGTCGGCAAGTCCACCACCGCGGTCAACCTGGCGCTGGCACTGGCGGCCGAAGGGCTGGCGGTTGGCGTGCTCGATGCGGATGTCTATGGTCCCAGCGTGCCGATGATGCTCGGCCTGTCCGGGCGACCCGACAGCCCCGATGGCAAGACCATCGAGCCGCTGCGCGCGCACGGGCTGGAGGCGATGTCGATCGGCCTGCTGGTCGACCAGGACACGCCGATGATCTGGCGTGGGCCGATGGCGACCTCGGCGTTGACCCAGCTACTCAATGAAACCCGGTGGGGCGACCTGGACGTGCTGGTGGTCGACCTGCCGCCGGGCACCGGCGACATCCAGTTGACCATGGCGCAGAAGATCCCGGTCGCGGGCGCGGTGATCGTGACCACGCCGCAGGACATCGCCACCCTGGATGCGCGCAAGGCCCTGAAGATGTTCGAGAAACTTGGCATCGCCACGCTCGGCCTGGTGGAGAACATGGCGGTGCATGTGTGCTCGAATTGCGGCCATGCCGAACACATCTTCGGCCAGGGCGGCGCGCAAAGGATGTCGGCCCAGTACGACGTACCGGTGCTGGGTTCGCTGCCCCTGGAAGTCGGTATCCGCGAACAGGGCGATGCCGGCGTGCCGATCGTTGCCGCGCAACCGGATTCGGAAGCCGCGCTGGCCTATCGCGGGATCGCCAGGGCGCTGCTGGCGGCGCTCGACCAGCGTCCGAAAGTGCGCTCGTCGATCATGGCCTCGCTGCTGGGCGGCTGAACGCGGGCGCGCAAGGCCGTAGAATCGCGGGCTGACCCGAACCACGACGAGTTTGCATGAGCATCAAGAGCGACCGCTGGATCCGCCGCATGGCCGAACAGCAGGCCATGATCGAGCCGTTCGAGCCAGGCCAGGTCAAGCACGCCAATGGCGAGCGCATCGTCAGCTACGGCACGTCGAGCTACGGCTACGACGTGCGTTGCTCGCGCGAGTTCAAGATCTTCACCAACATCAATTCAACGATCGTCGACCCGAAGCATTTCGACCCGGGCAGCTTCGTCGACGTGGATTCGGATGTCTGCATCATCCCGCCGAATTCGTTCGCGCTGGCGCGTACGGTCGAATACTTCCGGATCCCGCGCGACACCCTGGTCGTGTGCCTCGGCAAGAGCACCTACGCGCGCTGCGGGATCATCGTCAACGTGACCCCGCTGGAGCCGGAGTGGGAAGGCCACGTGACCCTGGAGTTCAGCAACACCACGCCGTTGCCGGCGCGCATCTACGCCAACGAGGGCGTGGCGCAGATGCTGTTCTTCCAGGCCGATGCCGATGACGTCTGCGAGACCTCCTACAAGGACCGCGGCGGCAAGTACCAGGGGCAGACCGGGGTCACCCTGCCGAAGACCTGAGAAGCTCAGCCTTGCCCGAGTGCTCCGATCAGCGCATTCACCCGCACGATCAATTCATCAGGCGCGTAAGGCCTGGCGTTCGCTGCGCCCCAGACCGGGCGCGGCCAGGCGATGTCATTGCGGAAGCGTGCAATCACGTGCACGTGGAGTTGCGAAACCATGTTTCCGAGCGCGGCGACGTTGAGTTTGTCCGGCTTGAACAACGATTTCAGTGCGCGGGACGCGGCGTCGATTTCAGCCGTGAGTTGGGTGCGCTGCGCCGCATCGAGGTCGATCAGCTCCGTCACATCCGCGAGCCGCGGCACCAGCACCAGCCACGGATGATTGGCGTCGTCCATCAGCCGTACTTCGCAAAGCGGCAGCTCGATGACGGGCACGGTGTCGTCGGCCAACTGCGGGTGCAGGTGGAAATCCGACGGCGGATGCCGATGGTGGCCCATGATCGCGCTCCTTTTTCACGAGGAATCTGGTAGTCCCTGATGGTACGCCTGACGGGGATCGGGGCGGCGGCGCTATACTTCGCGCCCGCGTATGCCCGGTGTCCTGCCGGTTCGCCTTGTCCCTGCGTGACGCGATGTCCCTGCAAAACCCGAAAGTCGGTTTCGTCAGCCTCGGCTGCCCCAAGGCGCTGGTCGATTCCGAACGCATCCTCACCCAGCTGCGTGTCGAAGGCTACGACCTGGTGCAGGCGTATGACGATGCCGATGTCGTCGTGGTCAACACCTGCGGCTTCATCGACAGCGCGGTGGCCGAGTCGCTGGACGCGATCGGCGAGGCGATGGCGGAAAACGGCAAGGTCATCGTCACCGGTTGCCTCGGCAAGCGCGCGGAAATCATCCGCGAGGCGCATCCGGGGGTGCTGTCGATCAGCGGACCGCAGGACTACGCGAGCGTGATGGACGCGGTGCACACTGCACTGCCGCCGCGGCACGACCCGTTCATCAACCTGCTGCCGGACTACGGGCTGAAGCTGACCCCGAAGCACTACGCTTACCTGAAGATTTCCGAAGGCTGCAACCACCGTTGCAGCTTCTGCATCATCCCGTCGATGCGCGGCGACCTGGTCTCGAGGCCGGTCGACGAAGTGCTGCGTGAGGCCGAAAAGCTGGTGCGCGGCGGCGTGCGGGAATTGCTGGTGGTGTCGCAGGACACCAGCGCGTACGGCGTCGACGTGAAATATGCCGAACACCTGTGGCGAAACAACATCTACCAGACGCGCATGAAGTCTCTTTGCGAAGGCCTCGGCGAGTTGGGCGTGTGGACGCGCCTGCATTACGTGTACCCGTACCCGCACGTGGACGACATCATCCCGCTGATGGCGGACGGGAAAATCCTCCCCTACCTGGACATCCCGTTCCAGCATGCCAGCCCGCGAATCCTCAAGTTGATGAAGCGTCCGGGCGCGGTCGACAAGACCCTTGAGCGCATCCAGCGCTGGCGCGAGATCTGTCCGCAGCTGACCATTCGCAGCACCTTCATCGTCGGCTTTCCGGGCGAGACGGAAGATGAATTCGAACAGCTGCTGGACTTCCTCGACGAGGCCCAGCTCGACCGCGTTGGCGCGTTCGCCTATTCGCCGGTGACCGGCGCCAGGGCCAACGACTTGCCGGATCCGGTCGACGAAGACGTCAAGCAGGAACGGTTGGCCCGTTTCATGGAGCGCCAGGCTTCGATCAGCGAAGCACGATTGGCGGCGAAGGTCGGCACGGTGCAGCGTTGCATCGTCGATGCGATCGATGGCGACCTGGCGATCGCGCGCTCGATGGCCGATGCGCCGGAGATCGACGGCCTGGTGCAGATCCAGGATGGCCGTGAGGCCGGCCTGGTGCCGGGCGAGTTCGTCGACGTGGCGATCATGGGCAGCGACGAGCACGATCTGTACGGCGAGGTCGACTACGCCGGCGCGTGAGCCTGTGCGTCCCGGGGGCGCCAATCCGCGTAAGGTAACCATGCCCAAAGCATGGAATCCGCGATGTCGCAAGGCCCGCCTCCGATCCCGCCGCCAAGTCACGACGGCCCATGGCGCACCGTGCTGCGCCATCGCTGGCCGCTGCGGGTGATGCACTGGATCAACCTGGCCTGCATGCTGGCGATGGTCGGCAGCGGCCTGCAGATCCTCAACGCGCATCCGGCGCTGTACTGGGGCGAAGCCTCCGATTTCGCAGCGCCACTGGCATCGACCAGCGCCGTTCGGCGCAGCGGTGAATTGCGCGGGGTCACCCGGATCGGCAGCGCGCGCTTCGGCACCACCGGGTTGCTGGGTGCGACGAACAGTCCGAACGGCGTGCGCGTGCGTGCAGTGGCGCCTTCGTGGGCGATGATCCCGGGATCACGCAACCTGGCCGCGGGGCGCCGCTGGCATTTCTTTTTCGCCTGGGCGTGGGTGATCAACGGCTGCATTTATCTGCTGTGGTCGCTGGCCAGCCGCCACCTGCAACGTGACCTTGCGATGCGTCGCCGTGACTGGCGCGAGATCCCCAGCTCCATCGTCAACCACCTCCGCTTCCGTCATGCGCTGGGCGAAGATGCTGCGCACTACAACCCTGTGCAGAAACTGGCGTATCTCGGGGTGATCTTCGTGCTGGCGCCGCTGATCATCCTGACCGGACTGTCGATGGCGCCCCAGCTGGACGCGGTGCTGGGCGGGTTCATCGAACTGGTGGGAGGACGCCAGTCGGCACGTACCCTGCATTTCGTCGCGATGAGCCTGTTCGTGCTGTTCGCCATCGTGCATGTGGCCATGGTGGTGTTTGCGGGGCCGATCAATGCGATGCGCTCGATGATCACCGGCCGCTTCCGGATCCGTGCGGGCGCCGTAGCCGCGGCCGAGGAGGTTCGCAATGACTGACGACAGTCAAGGCGTGCTGCTGCCCCGTCGCCGCTTCCTGCGGATGGCCGCGGGTGCCGGCGCTGGCCTGCTGGCCGGTTGCGATGCGCTATCGCAGCGCGAGGACTTCATCGATGTTCTGAGCGTTGCCGAGCCGCTGAACCAGCGCGTGCATCGGTTGCTGTCCGGTGATCGGCTGGTGCGCGAGTACCCGACCAGGATGATTTCACCGAGCTTCCGCCCGAATGGCTCGATCAACCCGAAGACAGCCGAGTACGTCGCCTTGTTGGCCGACGGCTTCAGCAGCTACCGGCTGCGCGTGCGTGGCCTGGTTGCGAGGCCGCAGGAGTTCAGCCTGGATGCGTTGCGGGCATTGCCCGCACGCACCCAGGTGACCCGCCACGATTGCGTGGAAGGCTGGAGCGCCATCGGCCAGTGGACGGGCGTGCCGCTGGCGCACCTGCTGGGGCTGGCCGGGGTACGGGCGTCGGCGCGTTTTGTCGTGTTCCATTGCTTTGACGACATCCTGAACAACGGTGGCCGCTATTACGAAAGCGTGGACCTGCGCGACGCGCTGCATCCACAGACGATCGCCGCCTATGCGCTCAACGGCTCGCCGCTGCCGGTCGCCAACGGTGCGCCGCTGCGGATGCGGGTGGAACGCAAGCTGGGCTACAAGCAATCCAAGTACGTGCACACCATCGAGCTGGTCGACAGCTATGCGCATATCGGTGGTGGCAAGGGCGGACTGTGGGAAGACCTTGGTTACGACTGGTATGGCGGGATCTGATGCGTTGACCTGATCGACGCAATGCAGGGCCACGGCATCAGTCGTACTGCACGTCAATGATCACGAAGGCAGTCGGTCCGGTGGGTAGTTCAACGTGCAACTCGTCATCGGCGCGCTTCTTGAGCAGCGCGCGCGCCAGTGGCGAGTCGATGCTGATGTGGCCGAGCGGGGCATCGGTTTCGTCAGGCCCGACGATGCGATACGCCAGCTCCTCGCCGTCGCTGATCCGTTCCAGCGTGACCCGGGCGCCAAAGTACACGGCGTCGCGATCGCCGGGTGGTGCATCCACCACCCGCAATACTTCCAGCCGTTTGCTGAGGTAGCGCACGCGCCGGTCGATGCCGCCCAACTGCTTCTTGCGGTAGGTGTATTCGGCGTTCTCCGAGCGGTCGCCCTCGGCGGCGGCGGCGGCCAGTGCGCGCACGACCTCGGGGCGTTGCACGCGCCACAGGTCATCGAGTTCCGCCTTGAGGCGGTCATGCCCGGCACGGGTGATCAGCGCGGTACTGGCCGCCGCCGGGGGACGCCACCTGCCCACGTCCAGCCGCCTAGCGCTTGCCGCCGAAGATGCCGCCCATGAGCCCGCGCATGATCTGCCGGCCGATCTGGTTGCCCACGGTGCGCGCAGTCTGCTTCGCCATTGATTCGACCATGCCCTGTCGGCGCTTGGTCCCGAACACCGCATCCTTCACGGACTGGCCGAATCCGCCTGCCTCGGCATCATCATTCGCGCGGGTCCTGGCGGGAGGTGCCTGTGCCTGCTCGGCTTTCTGTTCGGCCTTGCGCGCCAGCATTTCCGAGGCGGAGTCGCGGTCGATGCGGTTGTCGTAACGCGCGCCGACCGGGCTGCCGGCGCGTACCTGCATGCGTTCGGCATCGGTAATCGCGCCCATCCGGCAGCGGGGCGGGGCGATCATCGTGCGCTCCACCGGCATCGGCACGCCCTTGTCCTGCAGGGTCGAGACCAGCGCTTCGCCGACACCCAATTGCCCGATGGCCTTGGCCACGTCCAGCGCAGGATTGGAAACAAAGGTTTCCGCGGCGGTGCGCACCGCCTTCTGGTCGCGCGGCGTGAACGCGCGCAGGGCGTGCTGGAACCGGTTGCCGAGCTGGCCCAGGATCTGGTCCGGCACGTCGTCCGGGAACTGCGAGCAGAAATACACGCCCACGCCCTTCGACCGGATGATGCGCACCACCTGTTCGATGCGCTGGCGCAGCGCCGGCGGGGCATCGTCGAACAGCAGGTGCGCCTCGTCGAACACGAACACGAGCCTGGGCTTGTCCATGTCGCCGACTTCGGGCAGCGTCTCGAACAGCTCCGACAACAGCCAGAGCAGGAAGCTCGAATACAGCTTCGGCTTCAGGATCAGCTGGTCGGCGGACAGGATGTTGATCACGCCGCGACCGTCGGTGGTCGTGCGCATGAGGTCGGCCAGTTCCAGCGCCGGTTCGCCGAAGAACATGTCCGCGCCCTCGGCCTCCAGCCGCAGCAGTGCGCGCTGGATCGCGCCGATCGACTGCGTGCTGACCAGTCCGTACGAGGTCGAGATGTCCTTGCGTTCGTCGGCGACCAGGCCGAGCAGGGCGCGGAAGTCGACCAGGTCCAGCAGCAGCAGGCCGCGGTCGTCGGCCAGTTTGAACAGGATGTCGAGCACGCCGCCCTGGGTGTCGTTCAACTCCAGCATGCGACTGAGCAGCACCGGGCCGATTTCGCTGACCGTGGTGCGGACCGGATGGCCGGACTTGCCCCACAGGTCCCAGAACACCACCGGCGCGGCCTCGTTGCGGTAATCGCCGATGCCCATCTGTTCGATGCGCTGGGCGATGCGGTCATTCATCGTGCCCGCCACCGCCAGTCCGGCCACGTCGCCCTTCACGTCGGCCAGGAACACCGGTACGCCGATGCGCGAAAAGCCTTCAGCCAGGGTCATCAGGGTCACGGTCTTGCCGGTGCCGGTCGCCCCCGCCACCAGCCCGTGGCGGTTGCCGTACCTGGGCAACAGGTGGACGTTGCCGCTGGATTCGGTGGTGACGGCCTTGCCGACGAGGATCGGTGGGAGCGCTGCCTGGTCCATGGAGACTCATGAAGAAGTGCGAGCATTTGATTCTATGCGGATGCGCCGTGAAGCGTCCGGTAACGTGGCTGTTGCCTGTACGGCTTGCGAGTCGTTCACCCTGGCGGGTTGCCCCTGCTTCCGGCAGGCGGCTACCCTGCGGCTTCCCTTGTTACCGGTCATGACATGTCCCTTCGCTTGTTTCCTGCCATCGCTGCACTCGCGACCACCTTGCTCGCCTCCCTTGCCACGGCACCCGCGCATGCCCAGTCACGTCGCGACCAGGCCGCGGTCGCGGTCCTGCAGCAACGCATGGACACCGCCGAAAAGCAGTATCGCGATGGCTTGCTGGCCGAGGACGAGGCCCAGGCTGCCAGCGCCACCAAGGCCGCGCTGGACGACATGGATGCCGTGGTGGCGGCCTGCGCCGGGCAGCGCGGCTGCCAGATCAAGACGATGCTGGCCACCTACGAACGCCTGCTCAAGGCGAGCGCGCCGGCAGGAATCGACGGCGCATTCGGCGAATATGGCGACGAGGACACCATCGACGAACGCGACCTGGCCGATGCCGATGTGCCCGATGGCGCCAATGCCGTGACCTTGCTGGGCGAGGAAGGACAGCGCTTCGTGCGCATGGTGCAGTTCAACCCGGCGGTGCAGGCCGGCATCCGCCGCTGGTTGACCGACATGCGGCCATCGCTGATGGACAGCTACGAGAACTACCGCTACATGCGCCACCTGATGTCGCCCGCGTTCAAGCGCCAGGGGCTCCCGGAAGCGCTGCTGTTCGGGATCATGGCCAAGGAATCCAATGGCAAGGTGCACGTGGGCTCGCGCGTCGGAGCGGTTGGTCCGATGCAGTTCATGCCGGCAACCGGCAAGCGCTTTGGCCTGGGTGATGACGGCACCGGTTTCGACACCCGCTACGACCCGCGCGCCGCTGCCGATGCGGCGGCCGCCTACCTGACCGAGCGCATGCGCGGCCTCAACAACAGCATCGAGCTGTCGCTCGCGGCCTACAACGGCGGCGAGGGTCGCGCCGCGCGCATCTACCAGAGCACCGGTGGCCGCAGCTTCTGGGACGCCGACGTCTACGGCCAGTTCCCGGCGGAAACCAAGGACTATGTGCCGATGGTGATTGCCGCTGCCTGGCTGTACCTGCATCCGCGCGACTACGGCGTCACCTGGCCGCAAGTCAGCAGCAAGCCGGCGACAATTCGCCTGGCCCAGCCGACCTCGATCTACGAACTGACGATCTGCCTTGGCAACAGTGGTTCGCGTGACGGCTACATGCGTGCATTGCGCAATCTCAACCCGCGCCATGCCGCGGACGAATGGCTGCCGGCCGGAACCGCGCTGAATGCGACCGCCCGCCTGGTGCCCTTGTACGAGCGCTACTGCGCGCCCGGCAAGCAGCGCGCCGAACTGGCGAGGCAACTGGTCGCCAGCAATGTGCAATCTGCGGTGGTGCGCATCGGGCCGATGACCTCCACAACGCCGTCAATGGCGGCCGTGACCTCCACGCCTGCGCCAGCCAGGACGTCCAAACCGGCAACCCCCAGGAGCTACAAGGTGCAGCGCGGGGATACCTTGAGCAGCATCGCGCGCAAGCACGGCTGCGAGATTCGCGATCTGGCCAGGGCCAACAAGCTGAAGGCGCCCAAGTACGCGATCCGCCCCGGCCAGTCGCTCAGCCTGCGGGGTTGCAGGGACTGAGGTCAGCCGCGTGTTGCCAGCCGCTGCCCCAGCCGCACCGGCATTTCCGCTGAAAGGTGCGGATCGAGCATCGCCACGCCCTTTGGCAGCAGCACGATCACCGTGCTGCCGTAGTTGAAGCGCGCCATCTCTGCGAAGCGTTGCAGGGTGATGCCCTGGCCGCGAAAATCCTTGGTGGTGACCCGGTCGCCGTAGGCCGGGATTTCGATGCCGCTCCAGACCGTTTCCACCCCGGAGACCAGCAAGGCGCCGACCATGACGATTGCCATCGGTCCGAACTCGGTGTCGAAGTGGCAGACCAGGCGCTCGTTGCGGGCAAACAGGCGTGGCACCAGGCGCACCGCAGCAGGTCCAACCGAAAACAGTCGGCCCGGCACGTGCACGGTTTCGCGCAGGGTGCCGGTCCACGGCATGTGCACGCGGTGATAGTCACGGGGCGACAGGTACACGGTGGCGAACACGCCATCCGCGAATGGCCTGGCCGCCGCGGCATTGCCAAGCAGTTCGGCCACGGTGAAGGACTGGCCCTTGGCCTGGAAGATGCGGCCATCGCCATTGTCCGCGCCATTGCCGATGGGGACGATGTCGCCGCACTGGCTGATGCGCCCGTCAGCCGGCATCAGCAGCGCGGCGGAGTCAGGGTCGGCCATGCGTGCGCCGGGTTTCAGCGCGCGAGTAAAGAACGCATTGAAGGTCGGGTACGCGCGCGGGTCGGCTTCGGCGGCTTCGGACAGGTCCACGCCGAACCTGCGGGTCACCGTGTCGATCAGCCAGCGACTGGTCGCGGGACTGTCGGAATACGCCAATGAGCGTGCAAGCGATGACAGCAGCCGATGCGGCAGGGCGTAGGTGAGGGCCGTGAGCAGGCTCATGGCGATGCCCGGGTCAATGCGATCAGGTCCGCGGCAATCAACTTCGGGTCGAACGGCGGGCTGATCACGCCGGCCATGCGCGCCTGCGGATCCAGCACAACGAGCGCGGCGCTATGGTCGATGCTGTAGTCGGCTGCGTTTCCGCTTGGCCCGGGCACCTTCATGAACACCAGTGACAGTGAACGCGCGAACGCTTCGAGTTCCGGCAACGGTGCGGTCGCCGCCAGCGAGTCGGCATTGAACGCATGCGCGTAGTCACCGGTGATCTTCGGCGTATCGCGCTCCGGGTCGGCGGACACGAACAGCACGCGCGGACGGGTGGCCTCGGGCAGGCTGGCCCATTGTTTCTGTGCGCCGTTCAATTCCGCCAGCGTCGTCGGGCAGATGTCCGGGCAGTGGGTGAAACCGACGAACACCACGGTCCAATGGCCATGAAGTTCCTCGCCGGTCAGTGCGCTGCCATCCGATTGTTGCAGCGAGAACGCCGGCAGCACGCGGGGCGTGGGCAGCAGGGTGATGCTGGTGACCGCCGGCAATGGCCGGGTGGCTTGCCGGGTCGTTTTGTCGGCGCCGAACATGCCTTGCGCGGCCCACAGCCCGCCGACGGCCGCAAGTACGGCGATGATCCACAGGGGAAAAGCACGTTTCGACATGGCGATCTGCAATAAGCAGGTGATGGGGACGGGGCACCATGATACCGACCCGCCACCGCTATACTGCGCGGTCTGGCGCCACGCCATCGCGAACGACCCGCCATGTCCCAGGAATTGCAGACGATCATCGACCTGATCCGCTACGGCGGCAGCCGCTTCAACGCCGCCGGGCTGACGTTCGGCCACAGCTACGACAACGCGCTGGACGAGGCGACCCAGCTGACCTTGCATGCGCTGCACCTGCCGCACGACCTGTCGCCGGTCTACGGCAATGCGCGGGTTACCGAGGCGGAGAAGGAAGAGGTGCTCAGCCTGTTCCTGCGCCGCATCGAGGAACGCATCCCGGCCGCCTACCTGACCGGTGAAGCCTGGTTCGCGGGGCTGAGCTTCAAGTCGGATGCGCGCGCCCTGGTGCCGCGCTCGCCGATCGCCGAGTTGATCGAGTCCGGTTTCCAGCCGTGGCTGGGCGACCGCGAAGTGCGTCGTGCCCTCGACCTGTGCACCGGGTCGGGCTGCATCGCGATCGCCATGGGCCACCACAACCCGGACTGGCAGGTCGACGGCATCGACATCAGCGATGACGCGCTGGCGCTGGCCAACGAGAACAAGCAGCGCCTGCATGCCGACAACGTGCGCCTGCTGAAATCCGACCTGTTCGCCGGGCTGTCCGGCCAGCATTACGACCTGATCGTGACCAACCCGCCCTACGTCACCAATGCCGAGACCGATGCGCTGCCAGGCGAATACGCGCACGAGCCGGAACTGGGCCTGCGCGCGGGCGATGACGGCCTGGACCTGGCGTTGCGGATCCTGCGCGACGCGCCATTGCACCTGGATCGCGACGGCCTGCTGATCTGCGAAGTGGGCGAGGCCGAACACGCGCTGGTCAAGCTGCTGCCGGAATTGCCGCTGGCCTGGGTGGAGTTCAAGGTCGGGCAGATGGGCATCTTCGTCGCCGAATGCGCCGACCTCGTCGCGCACAACGCGACGATCACCCGGCTCGCCGACGCACGCGACGCGGCGACCGGCGCCGGGTTGTTCTGATCGTTGAATACGTTCGGCCACCTGCTGCGCATCACCACCTTCGGCGAATCGCACGGGCCGGCGATCGGTTGCGTGATCGACGGCTGCCCGCCAGGGCTCGCGATCGCGCCTGGAGACTTCGCGCATGACCTGGCGCGCCGGGCGACCGGGACCTCGCGGCATACCTCGCAACGACATGAGGCCGACGAGGTCGAGATCCTGTCCGGGGTGTACGAAGGCGTCACCACCGGCACGCCGATCGCGCTGCTGATCCGCAACACCGATGCGCGCAGCAAGGATTACGGTCGCATCGCCGAACAGTTCCGCCCCGGCCATGCCGACTACACCTATTGGCAGAAGTACGGCCTGCGCGACCCGCGCGGCGGCGGGCGTTCGTCCGCGCGCGAGACCACGATGCGTGTCGCTGCGGGCGTGATCGCGAAGAAGTGGCTGGGCGAACGGCATGGCGTGTCCGTGCGCGGGCACGTCGCGCAGATCGGCGATGTGTTGCCGCATGGTCATGACTGGAATGCCGTCGAAAGCAATCCGTTCTTCTGGCCGGACGCCACGCAAGTGCCGGAGCTCGAGGCCTACATGGACGCACTGCGCAAGTCCGGCGATTCGGTCGGCGCGCGCCTGGTCGCAGTCGCCGATGGCGTGCCACCGGGCTGGGGCGAACCCATCTACGGCAAACTCGACGCGGAACTCGCGGCGGCGATGATGTCGATCAACGCGGTCAAGGGCGTGGAGATCGGTGCCGGTTTCGCCAGCGTGGCGCAGAGGGGCAGCGCGCATCGTGACCAGATGACGCCGGGCGGTTTCCAGTCCAACCATGCCGGTGGCGTGCTGGGCGGCATTTCCAGCGGGCAGCAGGTCGTGGTGTCGGTGGCGTTCAAGCCGACCTCCAGCCTGCGCCTGCCGGTGGATGGCGTGGATGTGCATGGCGAGGTTGCCGAAATCGTCACCACCGGTCGCCACGACCCCTGCGTGGGCCTGCGCGCAACGCCGATTTGCGAGGCGATGCTGGCGCTGGTGCTGATGGACCAGGCGTTGCGGCATCGCGCGCAATGCGGGGACGTCGGCGAGGTTTCGCCGCGCATTCCTGGCGAATTCAAATCCGACACTAAACGATAGCGGCGCGCCGCCGATTCGCCCTCATCACGGGCAGCAGCGCGCCGCAGGATTGGACCTTGGCAGACCCCATTTTTTTCGCGCTCGGCCGCAGTTGCGCCGCGTGCAGCACAACAGGTGAACGACATGAGTAGTCCGGATTCGAACAGGCAATTCAAGGTGGCCGTGGTCGGCGCAACCGGCGCGGTCGGCGAGGTCATGCTCTCGATCCTGCACGAGCGCGGCTTCCCGGCCAGCGAGGTGGTGGCGCTGGCCAGCGCGCGTTCGGCGGGCGGCAAAGTCAGGTTTGGCAACCACGACATCGTGGTACGGGATTTGGCGGAATTCGATCCCGCCGGCATCGACATCGCGCTGTTCTCGGCGGGCGGTTCGGTGTCGCTGGAATACGCGCCGAAGTTCGCCGCCGCCGGCGCGGTGGTGGTCGACAATTCCTCGGCCTTCCGCAACGACGACGACGTGCCGCTGGTGGTCAGCGAAGTCAACCCCGAAGCGGCGCGCGCGCGTCCGCGCGGGATCATCGCCAATCCGAACTGTTCGACCATGCAGCTGATGGTCGCGCTCAAGCCGCTGCACGATGCGGCGAAGATCGAGCGCATCAACATCGCCACCTACCAGTCGGTGTCCGGCACCGGGCGCAAGGCGCTGGAGGAACTGGGCAGGCAGACCGCGGGCCTGCTCGCTTTCCGTGAAGCCGAGCCCGAGGTCTACCCGGTGCAGATCGCGTTCAACGTGATTCCGCATGGCGGCGATTTCATGGACAACGGCTACACCACCGAGGAGATGAAGCTGGTCTGGGAGACCCGCAAGATCCTCGGTGATGACAGCATCCTGGTGAATGCGACGGTGGTCCGCGTACCGGTGTTCTATGGTCATTCCGAAGCGGTGGCGATCGAGACCCGCGACAAGCTGACCGCCGCGCACGCGCGCGAACTGCTGGAAGCAGCGCCTGGCATCGAGGTGGTCGACGCGGCGCGCGGTGGCGGTTATCCGACGCCGGTGACGCACGCATCCGGCAAGGATCCGGTCTACGTGGGCCGTATCCGCGAGGATATTTCGCATCCGCGCGGGCTGAACCTGTGGGTCGTGGCCGACAATATCCGCAAGGGTGCGGCGCTCAATGCCGTGCAGGTGGCGGAGTGGTTGGTGGCGGACGGGTTGCCGGCGAAGGCCACACACGGCTAGAGTCGCGGCGGGGCAACAAGGGAAATCACGTGATCAAGACATTGCGCACCGCGCTCGCCATGCTATTGCTGCTTGCAGCAGGCAATGTACTTGCCCTGGGCCTGGGACAGATTGAAGTCAAATCGCGGATCAACCAGCCGTTGCTGGCGGAAATCCCGATCGTGTCGACGACACCGGGTGAATTGCAGGCACTGCGCGCACGCCTGGCATCGCCTGAGACGTTCCGCAGGGTCGGGCTGGAGCCGCCGCGGGGTATCGCTGCCGACTTGCGCTTCAGCCTCGGCAAGGATGCGCGCGGTCGCCCGGTGATCCGGGTGACCACGGTTGCGCCGGTCAACCAGGCCGTGCTGAATTTCCTGATCGAGGTGGACTGGGGCCAGGGCCGCCTGGTGCGTGAGTATTCGGCCCTGGTCGATGCACCGCGCACGGCGAGCGCACCCCTGCAACCTGCGATCAGTGCGCCCGTGGTGGCCGCCCCGAACGTGGTGCAGCGCCCGGCTTCGCCGATCCCGGCTGCCGCGCCGGCAGTGACCCCTGTCGTCACCACCACGCCGCTTCCCGCCGAGCCTGCTGCAGCGCCCGTGGCGCTGGCGCCCATAGCGGTCGCCGAACCTGCCCCGTCGCCGATGCCCGCGGCGGAACCCGCGCCGGCGTCCACCGCGATCATTCCGCCGCCACGCCAGTCGCCGCCAGCCGCCGTGCCTGCGCCGCGCGTGGTTGCCAGCGCAGTGCCGTCGCCGGCGCCCGTCGCCAGGGCGCCGTCGCAATATGGCCCGATCAAGGCTGGCGAAACCTTGTCGACGATCGCTGGCAAGCTGGATCGGGCAAGTGCCTATAGCCTCGACCAGACCATGCTGGCGTTGTTGCGGGCCAATCCGGACGCCTTCCTGGGGGACAACATCAACCTGCTGCGGCAGGGTGCGGTGTTGCGTGTCCCGGGTGGTGAGGACCGGGCCAGCGTCAGTGCCGACGAAGCACGGCTGGTCGTGCGTGAACAGATGCAGCAGTGGCGGCAGGCCAGGCGCCCCGTCATCCAGCCGGATACTGCAGTGGCAGGCGCCGCGGCAGCCAATGTGTCGACGCGCAGCGCCAAGCCGGAACAGCCTGGCAAGAGCGTTCCAGACAAGCCCGCTGTCGCCAGGCCCGCGGACAAGGCAACACCCACTTCCACACCAATGGCAACCGCGAAACCCGCAAACGCGCCACGACAGGCACAGGCGCGGTTGGCGATCGTGCCGGCGGCAGTACCCGGCAAGGCCACGGGGACACGATCCGGCACCAATGCCGGAGGCGAGGGCAAGATGCTCCAGCAACAACTACAGCAACGCGACGAAGACCTGGCCGCACGCAAGGCGGAGATCAGCGATCTCAAGGAGCGGGTTGCCGAGCTTGAAAAGCTCAAGCAGCAGCAAGACCAGCTGCTGACAATGAAGGACAGCGAACTGGCTGCGGCGCAGCAGCGCCTGGCGGATGCGCGCAAGAATGCCGAAGTTGCGGCCGCCGTCCAGCCTGCTGCCCCGGCAGTGGCGAAGACCGTCCAGCAGGTGCCATCGGCGCAAGAGCCGCAACCACACCCAAGCAACATGATGCCGTGGCTATGGGGAGGTTTGGCGGTCGTGGGGCTGGGTTTGCTGGCGTGGCTGTTCTCGCGCCGAGGGCCCGCACCGGTTGCGCCGAGTTCCCGCCGCAGGTTCGACAGTGAGACGCTGGCGGCGAGTATGCGCAGCCCGGCGGTTGCCGCTGCCGCGACGCCTGAAACAGGAGCCGAGATCGTCCGGGGTGAGCCCGAAGCCGAGGATGTCGTGTCGCCACAGGCGATGGACGACGAGGTCGAGCGGGTCATCGACGTCACCGAACCGCCGGCCACGCACATCGAGACACCCACGTGGCATTCCGGGCGCTGGATGAAAGCCGAGACGGAGCAGTCGAAAGCAGCGACACCGCTGCAGGGCGAGCCGCGTTTCGTGCCGCCGGTCGACGATGCTCCGGAGCCTGCCCAGGAGCCTGCCCAGGAGCCTGCCCAGGAGCCTGCCCAGGAGCCTGCCCAAGAGCCTCTCCCGGAGCCGGCCAGTGCCGGGCAACGGATGAAACTGGCACGTGCATTCCTGGACATCGGTGATGATCATTCGGCCAAACAGCTGCTGATCGAGCTGATGGACGGTGCCGATCCCGCGATTCGCACCGAAGCGGCGAAACTGCTGCGCGAGTTGGACTGAGGCGCGCACAAGGATTGGCATGCGGCTGGCGCTGGGGATCGAATACGACGGCAGCGGGTTTTCCGGCTGGCAACGGCTGAGCGTGGCGGGCTCGCAGCTGCGCGATGGCAGCCTGCAGACCGCGCTGGAAATTGCGCTGTCCAGGGTCGCCAGTGCGCCGATCACCACGGTCTGTGCCGGGCGAACCGATGCGGGCGTGCATGGCCTGTGCCAGGTCGTGCATTTCGATACCGCCATCGTGCGCGACATGCGCGCGTGGCAGCTTGGTGTCACCAGCAACCTTCCGCGAGGGATGTCGGTGCGCTGGTGCGTGCCGGTCACCGACGAGTTCAGCGCGCGTTTTTCCGCGCGCGCCCGCCGCTACCGTTACCGGATCTTCAGCCGGATCACCCGGCCCGCGCTGATGGGCCAGTACCTGGGATGGGAGCGGCAGCCGCTGGACGGGCAGGCGATGCACGAGGCTGCCCAGGCATTGCGCGGCCTCCAGGATTTTTCCGCGTTCCGCAGTTCGCAATGCCAGGCCCGCCATGCGCGCCGGGATATGCAGCGGATCGACGTACGGCAGGATGGCGACGAAACCATTGTCGACGTGCAGGCCAATGCCTTCCTGCACCACATGGTCCGCAATATCGTGGGCTCCTTGCTGTGCGTCGGGCGCGGCGAACAACCGCGCGAGTGGATCGCGCAATTGCTGGCCGGGCGCGATCGCGGCGTGGCCGGGCCCACGGCGCCTGCGGCAGGCCTGGTGTTCCTCGGGCCCTGTTATCCGCCAGAATGGGGCCTCCCGCCGGAAGTCTGCGGAGACCACGCAGCCGGCTGAGGTAAAACACGATGAACCGCGCATTGTTCCGCACCCGCATCAAGTTCTGCGGCCTCACCCGTGCCGGCGACGTGCGCCTGGCGGGCGAGTTGGGTGTGGATGCGGTCGGGCTGATCTTCGCGGCGCAAAGCAAGCGTCGGGTCGCACCGGAGGCTGCACGCGGCCTGCGCGACGCGCTGGGGCCATTGGTCGATGCGGTGGCGTTGTTCATGGACAATGACGTGGAGGAAGTGCGCGCGGCGATCAGCCATGCGCGTCCGACCCTGCTCCAGTTCCACGGGAGCGAGGACGATGCGTTCTGCCGCCGGTTCGGCGTGCCCTACCTGAAGGGCGTCGGCATGGGGGGCGAGGAAGCGGCGCTTTCCGGCCGCATGCTGCATGCGCGTTATCCGCATGCAGCCGGGTTCGTGCTGGATGGGCATGCGCCCGGTGCGCCGGGTGGCAGCGGCTTGCGCATGGCCGTCGAGCGCATTCCTGACGACATGAGCAAACCCTACGTGCTCGCCGGTGGGCTTTGCCCGGATAATGTATTCGCCGCGGTGCGCGCGGCTTCGCCCTGGGGTGTGGATGTCTCCAGCGGCATCGAAACCGCACCCGGAATCAAGGATGGCGCGCTTATGCGCCGGTTCGTGGAGGAAGTGAGACGTGCCGATTGCATCGAACTTGGCGAGGACGACATCGTCAGCAGCTGCGTTGCCTGTGGACGCTGAGCAGATGGATTTCCACGCATGGCCGGATGCATCCGGGCACTTTGGTCGTTACGGCGGGCGTTTCGTCGCCGAGACCCTGATCGGGCCGCTGGAGGAATTGGCCGCAGCCTATGATGCAGCCCGCGTCGATCCAGCCTTCATCGAGGAGTTCGAGCGTGACCTGGCGCACTACGTCGGTCGTCCCAGCCCGATCTACTTCGCCGAGCGGCTGAGCCGCGAAAACGGTGGTGCGCGGATCCTGCTCAAGCGCGAGGACCTGAACCACACCGGCGCGCACAAGATCAACAACACCATCGGCCAGGCGCTGCTCGCCAGCCGCATGGGCAAGACCCGGATCATCGCCGAGACCGGCGCTGGCCAGCATGGCGTGGCATCCGCCACCGTCGCCGCGCGGCTGGGCCTGGAATGCGTCGTCTACATGGGCGCTACCGACATCCAGCGGCAGATGATCAACGTCTACCGGATGCGGCTGCTGGGGGCCACGGTGGTCCCGGTGACCAGCGGTTCGGCCACGCTCAAGGATGCATTGAACGAGGCGATGCGTGACTGGGTCACCAATGTGCGCGACACGTTCTACATCATCGGCACGGTGGCCGGCCCGGATCCGTATCCGCGCATGGTCCGCGACTTCAATGCGGTGGTGGGCCGTGAAGCACGCGCGCAGATGCTGGCGGAGTACGGCTGCCTGCCCGACGTGGTGACGGCCTGCGTTGGCGGCGGCAGCAATGCGATCGGCGTGTTCCATGCCTTCCTCAACGATCCCGGCGTTCGCATCGTGGGTGCCGAAGCGGCGGGCGAGGGCATCCAGACCGGCCATCATGCGGCGTCGCTGGCCGCCGGGCGTCCGGGCGTGCTGCATGGCAACCGCACCTATGTCATTTGTGACGATGATGGCCAGATCACCGAAACGCATTCGGTCTCGGCCGGCCTGGATTATCCCGGTGTCGGTCCCGAGCATGCATTCCTGAAGGACGCCGGTCGCGCCGAGTACGTCGGCGTGACCGACGACGAGGCGCTGGCGGCGTTCCACCTGCTGGCGCGGACCGAGGGCATCCTGCCCGCGCTGGAGTCCAGCCATGCCATCGCCCAGGCCCTGAAGCTGGCGCGCGAACTGCCGGCCGACGGCATCGTGCTGTGCAACCTGTCCGGTCGTGGCGACAAGGACGTGCATACCATCGCCGCGCGCGAGGGGTTCGTGCTGTAGGGCCGGCTGGCCCGAAGCGGCCAGTTGCGCGACAATAACCGGCTTACCAACGATCCAGGAGTCCGGCCATGGCCGACGAACAAGCGCAGCAGCCCCAGGCCGAGGCCGGCAATCCGAACAACCTCGACCCGGCATTCTTCACCAGCGTGAACGAGTACCTCGAGCTCACCAACCGGCAGTCGCGCGAACATGGCCTCAAGCGGATCAGCCTGGCCAGTCTGTTCGCCGCTGCACGCTTCAACTCCCATGTTTTCCTGTCCAGCATCGAGCCGGGCCATGTGGCAGGCGAGCGCGCTGCATTCATGGACTACATGACCACGATGTATCGCCGCATGCTCAATGAGCATCTGGATGGCCTCGGCCAGGAACGCAACATCGACGTCGGCGAGTCCGAACTTGCCGCGGAATATGCGGCGGCCGGCGTCCAGGTTGGCCGGATGGCAGCCACCCCGGCCAGCGAGTACGTCTCTGCTGCCGGCGCGGTGCCCCCGCCCGCGCCCGCCAACGAATGACCCGATTGCAGCAACGGTTGGACGCATTGCGTTCGGCTGGCCGCAAGGGGCTGGTGCCGTTCATGACCGCCGGTGATCCGTCGCTGGCGGCGACGGTCCCGGTCATGCATGCCCTGGTCGAAGCCGGTGCGGACGTGATCGAACTGGGCGTGCCGTTTTCGGATCCGATGGCGGACGGACCCGTCATCCAGCGCAGCTCCGAGCGTGCGCTGTTGCGCGGCGCCGGGCAGCGTTACGTACTCGATAGCGTGCGCCAGTTCCGCGAGCGCGATGCAGTCACGCCGGTGGTGCTGATGGGCTACCTGAATCCGGTCGAGATCCGCGGCGTGGCCACGTTCGCTGCCGATGCCGCCGAAGCTGGCGTAGACGGCGTGCTGCTGGTGGACTTGCCGCCGGAAGAAGCCGATGAGTATCGCGCCGCGTTCGCCCGCCACCGGCTCGCCCTTATTTCGCTGGCGTCGCCGACCACGCCACGGGCGCGGCTGGAACGCCTGTGTACGCAGGCCGATGGCTATCTCTACTACGTCAGCTATGCCGGCGTGACCGGTGCCGATGGCCTGGACGTGGTCGATGCCGGCCAGCACCTGCAGCAGATACGCGCATTGGGCCCTGCACCGGTATTCGCAGGGTTCGGCATCCGCGATGCCGCCAGCGCTCGCGCAATGGCCGAACACGCCGATGGCGTGGTCGTGGGCAGCGCGCTGGTGTCGGCGATGGATGGCAGCGTCGATGTCGACGAGGCAGCGGCGCGTGCCGGGGCATTCCTGCGTCCCCTGCGCAGCGCACTGGACACCCTGGCAGTCGTGGCCGCCTGAGTCGACTGCGCTAGACTCACCGGCGTTCATCCCGGCGACGATGCGGGATGACGTGGAATGCCGATGCGCCTCATGAACGAAGGTGATTCTCCCGAATGAGCTGGCTGAAGAAACTGATGCCCGCGCGCATCCGCACCGAAACCGGGTCGGATCGCAAGCGCAGCGTGCCCGAGGGGCTATGGGAAAAGTGCGAGCGTTGCGGCGCGGTGCTCTACCGGCCCGAGCTCGAGGTGAACCTCGAGGTCTGCCCCAAGTGCAATTTCCACATGCCGATCCGCGCACGCGCGCGGCTGGCGGCATTGCTGGACGAGGGCATGGGTCACGAGATCGGCGCCGAGCTTGGCCCGGTCGACGTGCTCAAGTTCAAGGACCAGAAGAAATATGCCGATCGGATCAAGGCCGCGCAGAAGAACGCAGGCGAGCGCGACGCGCTGATCGCGATGGAAGGCAAGCTCAAGGGCCACGACCTGATCGCTTCGGCGTTCGATTTCGCCTTCATGGGTGGCTCGATGGGTTCGGTGGTCGGCGAGCGCTTTACCCTGGCCGCGGAACGCGCGCTGGAGCTTGGCTGCCCGTTCGTGAATTTTTCCGCCAGCGGCGGCGCGCGCATGCAGGAAAGCCTGTTCTCGCTGATGCAGATGGCGAAGACGTCGGCCGCGCTCGGACGCCTGCGGGCGGCCGGGTTGCCGTACATCTCGGTGCTCACGCATCCGACCACAGGCGGCGTGTCCGCCAGCTTCGCGATGCTCGGCGACATCAACATCGCCGAGCCCGAGGCGCTGATCGGTTTTGCCGGCCAGCGGGTGATCGAGCAGACGGTGCGCGAGAAGCTGCCGGAAGGCTTCCAGCGCAGCGAATTCCTGCTTGCGCACGGCACCGTCGACCAGATCGTCGACCGCCGCGAGATGCGCGACCGGTTGGCGCACCTGCTGGCGATGATGATGAACCGGCCCGCGCCGCTGGATGACGCGGAGGCCGCATGAGCCGGCGCTATTTCGGCACCGACGGCATCCGCGGCCGGGTCGGCGAGGGCCCGATCTCGGCTGACTTCGTGCTGCGCCTGGGCAATGCCTACGGCCATGCCTTGACCGATTCGGCGCGTGAGCAGGACCGCGCCTGGCGGAAGCCCGTCGTGCTGATCGGCAAGGACACCCGGATTTCCAACTACATGTTCGAGGCCGCGCTCGAAGCCGGCCTGGTCGCCGCGGGCGTGGACGTGCAGTTGATGGGTCCGATGCCGACGCCGGCGGTGGCGCACCTGACCCATTCGATGCGCGCCGATGGCGGCATCGTCATTTCTGCGTCGCACAATCCGCACTACGACAACGGCATCAAGTTCTTCTCGGCGCTCGGCGAAAAACTCGACGACGCGACCGAACTGGCCATCGAGTCCGCACTCGACCTGCCGTTCAGTACGGTGCCTTCCGAGCTGCTGGGCAAGGCGGTGCGCACCCGCGACACCATCGGCCGCTACGTCGAGGCCTGCAAGAATTCGGTGCCGAAGGGCTTCAACCTGGACGGCATGCAGGTCGTGGTGGATTGCGCCAACGGCGCGACCTACCAGCTCGGCCCCCTGGTGCTGCGCGAACTCGGCGCGCGGGTCGATGCGATCGGGGTCGAGCCAAACGGGCTGAACATCAACGAGGGCGTGGGCTCGACCCATCCGCAACTGCTGGCATCCCGCGTGCGCGAAGCCGGCGCCGACCTCGGCATCGCCTTCGATGGCGATGGCGACCGCGTGCTGTTCGTCGATGCCGCCGGCCGGGTGTGCGATGGCGACGACCTGCTTTACGTGCTGGCCTGCGACTGGCAGGAGAGTGGGCGCCTGCATGGCCCGGTGGTCGGCACGTTGATGACCAATTACGGATTCGAACGCGCGATGGGCGAGCGCGGCATCGGGTTCCTGCGAGCCAGGGTCGGTGACCGCTACGTGCACCAGATGTTGCTGGCGCAACAGGGCGTGCTCGGCGGCGAAGCGTCCGGCCACTTGCTGTGCCTGGACCGTACCAGTACCGGCGACGGCATCGTCAGCGCGCTGCAGGTGCTGGAAGTGCTGCAACGGCGCGGTTTGAGCCTGGAGCAGGCACTGCAGGGCCTGCACAGGGTGCCGCAGAAGACCGTCAACGTGCGCTATGTCGGTAACACCAAGCCGGCTGAAGCCGCCAGCGTGCAGGATGCGCTGGCGAAGGCGCAGGCCAGCGTCGAAGGCCGCGGCCGCGCCTTCCTGCGTGCGTCCGGCACCGAGCCCGTGGTGCGGGTGACGGTGGAGGCCGACGACGCCGCGCTGGTCGATGCCACCCTCGAGCGCCTCGCCACTGCCGTGCGCGATGTCGCCGCTGCTGCGACCTGATCAAGAACAAGCACATCACTTCGCGCCGGAGCACACTCCGCGCAACCATTGCAGGCAGAGCATCATGAGCAGCCGGATCCCGACCCTCGACATTCGCCGATTCACCCAACCTTCCAGTCCTGGGGATCGGCAGGCTTTCGTCGGCGAACTGGGCAATGCCTACCGCGAATGGGGCTTTGCCGGCATTCGCAACCACGGCATCCCGCAGCAACAGATCGACGAGGCCTACCGGACCTTCCAGGCGTTCTTCGCGCTGCCGGAAGCCGTCAAGCGGAAGTACCACGTGGCGGGCGGCGGCGGCGCGCGCGGCTATACGCCGTTCGGCGTGGAGACCGCGAAGGGTGCGACGTATTCGGACCTGAAGGAGTTCTGGCACATCGGTCGCGAGATCCCGCGCGATTCAAGATACGCGGCCGACATGCCGGAGAACCTGTGGCCGGGGGAAGTGCCCGCTTTCGAGCGCGTGGGTTATGGCCTGTACCAGTCGCTGGATGCACTGGGTTCGCAGGTGCTGTCGGCGCTGGCGTTGCATATCGGGCTGGCCGAAGACTATTTCGTCGACAAGACCGATTCCGGCAATTCGATCCTGCGCCCGATCCACTATCCGCCGATCACCGCCGACGACATCCCCAACGTGCGTGCCGGCGCACACGAGGACATCAACCTGATCACCCTGCTGGTCGGTGCCAGCGCCGCCGGCCTTGAAGTCCTGTCGAAGAAGGGCGAGTGGGTGCCGTTCACGTCCGACGCCGACACGATCGTCGTCAACATCGGCGACATGCTGCAGCGCCTGACCAACCACGTGTATCCGTCGACCACCCATCGCGTGGTGAATCCGCCGGGTGAGCAGGCGCGCCAGCCGCGCTACTCGACGCCGTTCTTCCTGCATCCCAACCCGGACTTCCTGATCGACGTGCTGCCGTCCACGATCACCGTGGAAAACCCGAGCCGCTATCCGGAGCCGATCACCGCGCAGGGTTACCTGGAAGAACGCCTGCGCGAGATCAAGCTCAAGTAAACCTCGCCACGAGCGGCTACGCCCGGCGACTTGCCGCATGCGCGCGGCGGCGCCCTCATTCCGGCAGGCTTGCTAAACTGCTGCGTCTGCAGCCTGCAATCAGTGGAAGGAAGCCATGCGCCAGAGAATCGTTGCCGGAAACTGGAAGTTGCACGGTGACCGTCAGTTCGCGCGCGACCTCGTGGACGCGATCATGGCGGCCCCGCGTACTGCCGGTGTCGAGCAGGTGATCCTGCCGCCGTTGCCGTACCTGACCGAGCTGATCGAGCGCTGTGACAGCTGCGGCCTGTCGTTCGGCGCCCAGGATGTCAGCGCAAACGAGGTCGGCGCATACACCGGTGAGGTCTCGGCCACGATGTTGCAGGACATCGGCGCGCGCTACGGACTGGTGGGCCATTCCGAACGTCGCCAGTATCACAATGAAAGCAACGAGTTGGTCGCCCTCAAGTTCATGGCTGCCAGGCATGCAGGCTTGACACCGATCCTGTGCGTGGGCGAGTCGCTGAGCGAGCGACAGGCAGGCCAGACCGAATGGCGCATCGAGCAGCAGTTGCAGGCGGTGTTCGATGCCGCGGGCAACCAGGCGTTCGCCGGTGCGGTGGTGGCCTATGAGCCGGTTTGGGCGATCGGCACCGGGCTCACTGCCAGCCCGGACCAGGCGCAGGCCGTACATGCGTTCATCCGTGGCGAGATCGCCGCGCGCGATGCTACAATTGCGGATTCACTGCCGATCCTCTATGGCGGCAGCGTCAAGCCCGGCAATGCCGTCAGCCTGTTCTCCCAGGCCGACGTCGACGGTGGGCTCATTGGCGGGGCCTCCTTGGTCGCAGCCGATTTCCTGGCCATCGTGGCGGCTGCAGCTGCCTGATCCAGCCTGATTCGCACCCTCTGATACGGAACCACGCACCATGCTGTTGCAAATCGCGAATGTCGTTTACGTGCTCGTGGCGATCGCCATGATCGCCCTGATCCTGATGCAGCGCGGCTCGGGCGCGCAGGCGGGGTCGGGTTTCGGTGGCGGCGCGTCGGCCACCGTGTTCGGTTCCCGTGGTTCGTCGAATTTCCTGACCAAGAGCACCAAGTGGTTGGGTGTGCTGTTCTTCGCCATCAGCCTCGGCATGGCGTATTACGCCAGCAAGATGGCCCGTGTTGGTGATGGGCCGTCCGCGGCTGATCTCGGCGTGATGGCGCAGCCTGCCAAGGCCAGGCAGCCGGTTCCCGTCGCCAAGGTGCCGACCGCACAGGTGCCTGTTGCCGAGGCAGCGCAGCCGGCCAGCCCGGCCAGCCCGGTCAGCCTGCCGCAATACGATCAGCAAGCGCCGGCGGCTACTGCGCAGCCGGCCCCGGCACCGGAAGCACCTGCCCAAGGCAAGTAAGGCCTTACAATATTCGCGGCGCTAGCCGCACCCGTTTGTTTGCCCAGGTGGCGGAATTGGTAGACGCACTACCTTGAGGTGGTAGCGATTTAGGTCGTAGGGGTTCGAGTCCCCTCTTGGGCACCAATGCAGCAAACAGGAAACCCCGCCATGGCGGGGTTTTTTGTTGCTGAGGGCCGGTTCGATTGTCCGTCATGCGCGTCATGGAGCGCGCAGGCCCGCAGCCTGGTCCGCGCCGTCGAGTTCGTTGTCCGCCAAGGCAAGGAACGCCCAAAACGGAACGCCGCGTCCCGACCATTCGGTGGCGGCTTCCTGAAGGATGTCGAGCAGGGTGTCGAAGCTCCTGTCGTCGGCGTCGCGCAGGTCGCTGGCATCGTCGAACAGCAGGGCATAACCCTCAGCAGGCAGCCAGGCCAGGTCGCGCAGCTGGTCGCTGAGTGCATCCCAGTTGCGGCCGCTGCCGGTCGGGGTGTCGAGGGCGCTGCATAGTCGCAACAGCAAGGTCGCCTTGGTCTTGCAGCCACGCAGGTCGATGTGGCGTGCCAGCAGGCCGGCATCGCGCGCGGCCATGCCAATGGTGCGCAGGTCGTCATTCGTGGCGAAGTACACGCCGGCCTGGCCGGGGTCGTCCAGGCCCAGGTCGAACCCGGATTCACTCATGGCGAGACTCCGCTGGGGGTGCCTGGGTGGAACTCACGGAAACTCTCGTAGTGGTCGCTGGTGTAGTGCCAGGTTTTCGGCGGATTGCCGCCGGTGACGATCCGGCGCGCGCCGCGATGCGACAGGCCTGGCGTGTTCACGGTGTATTCCTGGTACCAGCCACGGGGTTTGCGTGGCAGGTGGCCTTCGCGATTGCCGAAGACCCCGCCATCCTGCCGATAGGGGAACGGGCCACCGCGCCGGATCAAGGCGATCGTCGTGCGTGCCTCTGCGGGCAGGAAGGCAGGCAAGCCTTCGCTGGGCAGGGACTGCGCCGGTGACGGAACGCTGGATTCGACCGCCACTTGCGCGCGGTCGGGTGCGGAAGTGCTTGCGTGCAGTACGGGCTGGCTCGACGCGGGCTCTTGTGGCCAGTAGTGCCAGGCAAGCAGCATTGCAATGCCAAGCAACCACCAGGCCCAGTGGATGCGCGGGTGGTTGTTCGGCATCGGTCAATCGCTGCGGATGTCGAAGCACGGGTGTTCGTTGAGCGTGCCATCGGCTTCAAGCACGGCAAAGGTCTTGCGGTCGCCGTCGAACACGACCGGAATAGACGGTTGGAACAGTGGGCGACGCACGAACTTCAGTTCCCAGCCGAAGCGTTCCAGTCCGCTCAGGGTGTCCAGTTGGGCCGCGTTCAAGTCTGCACGAAGTGCGAGCCTGCTGCGCTCGGCCTCCTTGCGGCGTTCATCGGTCATCGCGTGTTCCCGTGCGGCAGCCCAGTCGAGCGCGCAGGATGGCCCCGTACCCGCAGGCATGCAAGCCAATGACGCAGGATCCGACGCGAAACCGGGACGGCAAAACCGGGACGGAGGTAGTTAAGGCGCACCTTAACTACCTCCGTCCCGGTTTTTGGTTCTTGGGCGAGTCAGTAGGCGATGTCGGTGCGCATCACCGGATAGCGGTTGGTGTCGTTGTCCCAGGCCGAATGGCGGCGGTAAAAGAAGTTCAGGCGTGCGAATGGACTCTTCGCGAATTCGGCATCGTCGCGCAGCTTCTGTTCGAACGTGGCTTTCAGCGCCGGGTCGCGTGCCATCATCAGCCGCGCTTGTTCCTCGGCCACGTAAGGCTCCATGTATTCCTTCTGTTCGAACGCGTTGTTGAAGTCGCCCCAGGCGGCCATCGAGTCCGGCGCTTGCGGCTCCAGGATGTTGACGACCAGCCGCGACTTGGCCTGCGCCATCGGCACATACAGCGAGCCGGCGGCGATGTCGGCGGTCGTGTTGCGCCATTCGCCTGTCAGGCTCACCCGCTGGCGGCCTTCGACGGACATCGCCGCCATCTTCGCGCTATCCGCGACGAACACCTGTGCCTGCATCGCGTGGGTCGAATTGGTGAGCACCCGGAATTCGATCCCGTGGATCATCAACTGCTTCGCCACCTCGACGGCGTAAGCCTGCGGTACCAGATAGCCGCCCCTGGGTGCGCTGATGACGGTGTTCGGCACGATTTCGTCGCGCAATGGCAGTTGCCATGTCTGCGGCGTGGTTTCGTCATAGCGGGTCATCAGCGCGCCCGACACGTCCGACGGCGTGCGCGTGTAGGTGTAGCCGAGGAAGTCGATCATGCGCACCTTGTCGGTGGCCTTGTAATCCAGCGGGACCTGCTGCCCGCCGAGCTGGTGCGCACGCTGGTCGGCCTCACGTGCCAACGCCTGCCATTGGCCGGCATTTTCAGCGGTGAGTTCCAGCGCATCCAGCACGGTGTTGTAGGTCGTGCGCACGCGATGGGCGTAGTCCTTCCACGAGTGGGTCTCGACCAGGATGCCGATGCGGTTGCGCAGCGGGTAATAGCCATGGGAAAAGCGTGGCGTGCTGACACCATGGGTGAAGCCGGACATGGGGTCATCCTCGCTGTCGAAGCTCGGGTAGAACGCCACCGGCAACGAACCCTGGGTCGCGAGCCGGTCGATGATCCCGTCGCGCAACGCGCGCCCGGCCACGCGCAAGCCCTCGTCGCCGGAATTCGTGGGTTCCCCGGTGATCGAGACATCGTGCCGGAACCTGGCGCCGTCGGTGACATGCAGGTCGAGTTCCACCAGCGGGTCCCACGCATTCACCAGGCCGAGCAGGGCCTGCATCTCGGGGGTGTCGGCCTTCACGTAGTCGCGGTTGAGGTTGTAGCGCTGGCCGGTGACGCGGAAGCCCATCTGCTCCGGCCCGCGCTGGTTGGGGCGGTTCCACGCGCGGAAATTCTCGTGGCCATCGACGTTGAACACCGGGACGAACAGCAGCACCGTCCTGTCCAGCACGCCCGCGCCGGCCTTGCCCTCCAGCAGGTCGCGGATCAGCCAGAAGCCGGCATCCTTGCCGTCGATCTCGCCGGCATGGATCCCGCCCTGTGCCAGCACCACCGGCAAGCCCTTGGCGCGTGCGGTTCCGGCATCCAGCGCGCCGCTGGTCGACACCGCCATCGCCTTCATCGGCCGGCCTTCGGGGGTGAGGCCGAAGTCGAAGCAGCGCACCGATGCCGGGTAGGCCTTGCTGAAGGCATCGCAGAGGGCGATCACTTCGTCGTAGCGGCCGGTAATGGTGAAGCCTGAGCGCTCGGAGGCCGTGCTCAGCGGGTGGTCGGCAGCGGCAGCCCCCAGCGAACAGGCAAGCAGGGCGGCAAGCAGCAGGGTGCGGCGCATGGGTGGTCTCCGGGTTCAATGGGTTGGCGCAGGAGCATCGATGTTAACCGGGTGCCGGTTGCGCCGGGAGGCTCCATGGTCATGGGTACGCGGGCCAGCGTGCGTGCGAGAATCCGCCTTTGCCTGCCATCGCATCCGACTCGGAAGCTGCCATGACCACGACCCTGTATTACTCGCCCGGCGCCGCCAGCCTGCTGGTGCACTGGTTGTTGATCGAAACCGGCGAACCGCACCAGCTGCATCTGGTCGATACCGCGGCCAGGGCGCAAAAGACGCCCGAATACCTGGCGTTGAACCCGAATGGCGTGGTGCCGACGCTGGTGATCGATGGCAAGCCGCAGTACGAGGCCGCTGCACTCGCGATGCTGCTGGCCGAGCGCCATCCGCACGCGAACCTCGCGCCGGCGTTCGACGATCCGCGTCGTGCCGACTACCTGCAGTGGATGTTCAACCTGGCCAACATGGTGCAGCCGCTGTTCCGGCAATGGTGGTATCCGCACGAGCCGGCGGGCGAAGCAAGCATCGATGCCGTGCGCGAGCATTGCGCAACGCGCGTGGACGCGCAGTGGCAGCGCATCGACGCGCACCTGGCCACGCACGGGCCCTACCTGCTCGGCGACTCCGCTTCCATCGCGGATTTCTACCTGACCATGTTGATGCGCTGGTCGCGCGGGATGCCGAAACCGGCGACCGAATGGCCGCAGCTCGCGGCACTTGCGCAGCGGATGAAGGCACGGCCGTCGTTCGCCGCGTTGTATGCGCGCGAAGGCCTGACCGAGTGGGCCTGATCGCACGAGCGTGACTGGCGCCGCGTGACGTCCTGACCGGCGCTGGTCGGGCGAATGCCCGGCGTGCATGGGTTAGGCTTGCGCTTCCGCAACGGCCGAGCCACGCATGACCACGACCGCCATCGCACCGGACCCCAACGCGCGCCTGCCCCGGCAGATTCCGTACATCATCGGCAACGAGGCCTGCGAGCGCTTCAGCTTCTACGGGATGCGCAACATCCTGGTGCCGTTCCTCGTCACCAGCCTGATCCTGGGCTATGCGCCGGAAGCGGAACGCCAGGGCATCGCCAAGGACGTGTTCCACACCTTCGTGATTGGCGTGTACTTCTTCCCGTTGCTGGGCGGCTGGCTGTCGGATCGCTTCTTCGGCAAGTACAACACCATCTTCTGGCTGTCGCTGGTGTATGTGGCGGGCCATGCGTGCCTGGCGATCTTCGAGGGCAACCGCACCGGCTTCTATACCGGCCTGTTCCTGATCGCCCTGGGCACCGGCGGCATCAAGCCGCTGGTGTCCGCCTTCGTGGGCGACCAGTTCGACCAGACCAACAAGCACAAGGCCAAGGTGGTCTACGACGCGTTCTACTGGACCATCAACTTCGGCAGCTTCTTCGCCTCACTGCTGATGCCGATCTTCCTGCGCAACTACGGGGCGTCGGTGGCGTTCGGCATCCCCGGCGTGCTGATGGCGCTTGCCCTGCTGATCTTCTGGATGGGGCGCCGCAAGTACGTGATGATGCCGCCGTCGCCGCCCGATCCGCACAGCGTGATGCGCGTGGTTGCGACCACCCTGCGCGGGGGTGGCACCGGCACGCTGGTCGCCGGCGTGGGTGCCGTGCTGGCCGTGCTGGCGATGGCGACGTGGCCGCTGGGCCAGTTGGACTTCGTGCCGGCGTTCTGCCTTGCGCTGGTGCTGGTGATGGGCTTCGGCGGTGCCGGCGCGTCGATGCAACTGGAGCGCGCGCGCGGGCAGCATCCGGATGTCGCGGTCGATGGCGTGCGCGCCGTGCTGCGGATCATGATCGTGTTCGCGCTGGTCACGCCATTCTGGTCGCTGTTCGACCAGAAGGCGTCCACCTGGGTCCTGCAGGGCGACCTGATGACCAAGCCTGCCTGGTTCCAGTCTGCGCAGATGCAGGCGCTCAATCCGATGCTGGTGATGTTGATCATCCCGTTCAACAACCTGGTCCTGTATCCCGCCTTGCGACGGATGGGATTCGAGGTCAGCGCGCTCAAGCGGATGGGCTGGGGCATCGCTTTCTCGGGAATGGCGTGGATCGTCGCAGGCCTGCTGCAGCTGCAGATCGACGGTGGTACGCCGACCTCGATCACCTGGCAGGTGCTGCCGTACGCGCTGCTGACGTTCGGCGAAGTGCTGGTTTCGGCGACGGGCCTGGAATTCGCCTACAGCCAGGCGCCGCAGTCGATGAAGGGCACCATCATGAGCTTGTGGATGCTGGCGGTGACCGTCGGCAACCTGTGGGTCTTGCTGACCAATGCGGCGGTGCGCAACCAGGCCACCAGCGACTGGATCGCGAGCATGGGGATGGGCGAGTCCGCATTCCTGATGTTCTTCTTCGCCGGTTTCGCCTTCCTGGCGGCCGCGGTCTTCGCGCTGTATGCGCGCAGGTACCCGATGAAGGATTACTACCGTGTGGCCTGACCGCGCGGGAGCCGCCGCATGAATCTGTCCGCCACCCTGGTCATCATCGTCGTCACCGTGTTGGTGTCGTGGCGCGCATTCAATGATCGCGCCTTGCTGGAGCGCCTGATCCTGTGGCCGCCGGCCGTCGCGCGGCGCAAGCAATACGACCGCCTGCTGGGCTATGGCTTCGTGCATGCCGACTGGATGCACCTGCTGTTCAACATGGTCACCCTGTATTCGTTCGGTGCCGTGGTGGAGCGGATCTTCGCGCAGCAGATTGGCGTGTTGGGGTTCGTGCTCTTCTACCTGTCGGCCATCGTCATCTCGATCCTGCCGACCTACCTGGCCCACCGTCGCGACCCGAACTACCGCAGCCTTGGCGCCTCGGGCGGGGTATCGGCGGTGCTGTTCGCCTTCATCCTGTTCGACCCGTGGTCGACGTTGATCATCTTCCCGATCCCGGTGCCGATCCCGGCCTTCATCTTCGCCGGCCTGTACGTGGGCTATTCGATCTGGATGGATCGGCGCGGACGCGACAACGTCAACCACAGCGCCCATCTCTGGGGCGCGGCCTACGGGGTGTTGTTCACCCTGGTCATGGAGCCCCGTGTGTTAACCCACTTCATGCAGACCCTGCTGCATCCTTCCGCCAATTGAGTCGGAGAAGAAAGCCATGGACGACACGATCAAGCACGACCCGGACACGCGCCGTTTCAACACCGTCGTCGACGGCGTGGCGGGTCATGTGGAATATGAACTGGCCGCCGGCGTCATGACCCTCACCCATACCATCGTGCCGCCCGCCATCGGCGGACGCGGGATCGCGGGGGCGCTGGTGAAAGCCGCGCTTGACCATGCGCGCCGTGAAGGCTGGAAGGTCGTGCCACAGTGTTCGTATGCCGATACGTGGATACGCAGGCACCCGGACTACCAGGATCTGCGCGCCTGAAGCAGCGGATCGGGTCGATTGCCGTGCGGACGCGTAGAATGCGCGCCCATGCGTCTCAACAAGCACATGTCCGATACCGGGTTCTGCTCCCGGCGTGAAGCCGACCGCCTGATTGCCGAAGGGCGCGTCACCGTCAATGGCGTGCGTGCAGGCATCGGCGCCGAGGTGGGCGAGGGCGACAAGGTCCGCATCGACGACAAGCCGCTGGCGGCGCGCACCGCGGCCAAGGGCCAGCGCCGGCACATCTATATCGCGCTGAACAAGCCGGTCGGCGTCACCAGCACCACCGAGTCGACGGTCAAGGACAACATCGTCGAGTGCGTGGGCCACGAGCAGCGGATTTTCCCGATCGGGCGCCTGGACAAGGATTCCGAGGGCTTGATCCTGCTGACCAGCAACGGTGACATCGTCAACCAGATCCTGCGTGCCGAGCACAAGCTGGAGAAGGAATACCTGGTCGAGATCAACCATACGGTCACCGACGAGTTCCTGCGCGGCATGGCGCGAGGCGGGGTGCCGATCCATGGCGAGCGCACCCTGCCGTGCAAGACCCGAAAACTGGGTGCGGTGGGCTTCCGGATCGTGCTGGTGCAGGGCCTGAACCGGCAGATCCGGCTGATGGCGGCGCATTTCGGGCATCGGGTGAAACACCTGCTGCGGGTGCGGATCGGCAATGTGAAGATCGGCCACCTGAAACCGGGTCAGTGGCGGAACCTGACCGACGCCGAGTTGCGTGGCCTGCTGCCCGGGCATACCGACTGGTAGCGGGGCGGGGCGGGCGGCAGAAAGAATTATTCGCCCCATTCACACTTGCGCCCAAAAACAGGGTATCGTGCGCCCACTGTTTCAAGCGGGATCACGGTACATCGTGACCCGATGCGGTAGATCCATGTGATCCGCTACATCGTGTGCGTTACCCCTTGCTCGACAGTCTCGGTCCGTTAGTGCGGATCGTGTCAACAATTCACACTGTTCTAGGAGTAACACAACATGTCGGATCGTCAGACGGGTACCGTCAAGTGGTTCAACGACGCCAAGGGTTTTGGCTTCATCACCCCGGAAAGCGGCCCGGACGTCTTCGTCCACTTCCGCTCGATCCAGGGCACCGGCTTCAAGTCCTTGCAGGAAGGCCAGAAGGTCTCCTTCAAGGTCGTGCAGGGCCAGAAGGGCCTGCAGGCCGATGAAGTCCAGGCTGACTAAGGTCGCCAAACTGCATCAGGAAAAGCCCGGCTTCGGCCGGGCTTTTTCGTTGTGGCGCCGTGCCTTGCGACGGCAAGTTCTCACATCGCCTTCAACGGGCGCTGGCTAGACTGCGTCGCATCCCCCAACACTTCCGATCCATCTGCCATGCGCATGAAATTTCGACTGTCTTGCCTCGTCCCCCTGTTGTTGCTGGCGATGTTGCCGGCATGCGAACGCCAGGCCGACCCGAGAGCGCCGGATGCCCAGGTACCTGCGGCGCCGGTCCAGGCGCCAGAGGCTGTCCCCCTGCAGGACGTGGTGGAAACCAGGCCCGATTACATCGTCGGGATCAGTTTTCCGCAGTCGGCAGCGAAGCATGCGGGCCTTGCACAGGCATTGAAGGCCTATGCCGATGCCGCCCGCAATGACCTCATGCAGGCCGTCGCGGGCCTGCAGGGACAGAAGCCCACCGCCCCCTACGACCTGAGCCTGCAGTTCTCCGGTCTTGTCGACACCCCCGAGGTGGTCGCGGTGGCTGCCGATGGCAGCAGTTACACCGGCGGCGCCCATGGCAATCCGCTGGTGGCGCGTTTTGTCTGGTTGCCCAGGACGCAGGAAATGCTGACGGTCCAGGCATTGTTCCCGACCGCCAGCGCCTGGCAGGTGATTGCCGATGCCAGCCGCGAACAGTTGGCGACGTCGCTGTCGCAGCGGCTGGATGCCGATGTCGTGGAGGGCGCGGACCGCGCGCAGCTCCTGCAGTCCAGCACCAGCATGATCGATGAAGGAACGGCCCCGAAAGCGGAAAACTTCGCCCAGTTCGAACCGGTGATGGACGTCAGCGGGCGCATCCGTGCGTTGCGCTTCGTGTTCCCGCCCTACCAGGTCGGACCGTATTCGGACGGCACCCGCAGCGTCGATATTCCGGCGCCGGTGCTGCTGCCGCTGGTCGCCCCCGAGTACAAGGCGCTGTTCATCGGCGGATGAGCGTTTGCTTCGTCGTGATCCGCGCTGCCGGGGCATGAATCGCGGGCGTCGCACCTGGTGAGACGCCCGCCTGCCAGCGTTGCAGGATGCAGGCGGCCAGCGCGCAGATCAGGTTGGATTTCGATGCGCACCGCGTTCATTCGCGTGCAGGCACGGCGGCGGATAATGCCGACATGGTCGTGCATCCCGCGCTTGATGTATTCCACCCTGCCGTCAGTGCCTGGTTTGCACGCAGCTTTCCTGCCCCGACCGAGGCCCAGCAGGCAGCGTGGCCGGCGATCGCCCGCGGCCACGACACGCTGGTGGCCGCGCCCACCGGGTCCGGCAAGACCCTCACCGCCTTCCTGACCGCAATCGACGCGCTGGTGCGTGAGGGCCTGTCGCACGGACTGCCCGATGCAACGTGCGTGCTGTACGTCTCGCCGCTGAAGGCGCTGTCGAACGACATCCACCTGAACCTCGAAGCGCCATTGGCCGGCATCCGCGACCAGCTCGCCGCGCAGGGCTTGCCCGATGTGGAGATCCGCACGGCGGTGCGCACCGGCGACACCCCGCAGGCGGAGCGCGCGGCCTTGCGCAAGCGTGCGCCGCACATCCTGGTCACCACGCCGGAGTCGCTGTACGTGCTGCTGGGCTCCGAATCCGGGCGCGCGATGCTGTCCGGCGTGCGCAGCGTGATCGTCGATGAAATCCACGCCCTGGTGCAGAGCAAGCGTGGCAGCCACCTGGCGCTGTCGCTGGAGCGGCTGGATGCCTTGAGCGGGCGGCGCGCGGTGCGGATCGGATTGTCGGCCACGCAAAAACCCATCGAAGAGGTCGCCAAGTTCCTGACCGGGGTGAGCGAACGAAAACGGGGTCAGGTTCACTTTCAGAGGAAAGTGAACCTGACCCCGTTTTCCCCATTTCCAACTGCACCATCGTCGACATCGGTCACGCACGCACGCGCGACCTGGCGCTGGAGCTGCCGCCGGTACCGCTGCAACCGGTCATGTCGACCGCGCAATGGGACTTGCTGTACGAGCGCGTCGCGGCCCTGGTCGACCGGCACGCCACCACCCTGGTGTTCGTCAACACCCGGCGCATGGCCGAGCGTGCCGCGCGCCATCTCGGCGAACGGCTTGGCAAGGAGCATGTGGCCGCACACCACGGCAGCCTCGCCAAGGAGCTGCGGCTGGACGCCGAACAGCGGCTGAAGGCCGGGCGGCTGAAGGTCTTGGTGGCCACCGCGTCGCTTGAACTCGGCATCGACATCGGCGATGTCGACCTGGTCTGCCAGATCGGTTCGCCACGCTCGATCGCCGCGTTCCTGCAGCGCGTGGGCCGCGCTGGCCATCAGGTTGGCGGCGTCCCCAAGGGCCGGTTGTTCCCGACCTCGCGCGATGAATTGATCGAATGCACGGCCTTGCTGGACAGCGTGCGGCGTGGCGAACTGGACGCATTGATCATGCCGCCGGCCCCGCTCGACGTGCTGGCGCAGCAGATCGTGGCCGAGGTGGCGTCGCGCGAGTGGGACGAGGACGCATTGTTCGAGCTGGTGAGGCGTGCGTGGCCGTATGCGGCGCTCCCTCGCAAGGATTACGACGACGTGGTGCGGATGCTCGCCGAGGGCTTCGCCACGCGTTACGGACAGCGCGCGGCCTACCTGCATCGCGATGCGGTGCATCGCAAGCTGCGCGGGCGCAAGGGTGCGCGCCTGACCGCGATGACGTCAGGCGGCACGATTCCCGACACCGGCGACTACCAGGTCGTGCTGGAGCCGCAAGCGATCACGGTCGGCACGGTCAACGAGGACTTCGCGATCGAGTCCGTCGCGGGCGACATCTTCCAGCTCGGCAATGCCAGCTATCGGATCCTGCGCGTCGAAGCGTCACGGGTGCGGGTCGAAGATGCGCAGGGCCTGCCGCCAAGCATCCCGTTCTGGCTGGGCGAGGCGCCGGGCCGCAGCATCGAGCTGTCGGCCAGCGTGTCGCGGTTGCGGGAAACCCTGCAGGCACGGCTGGAACAGGGCGGCGAAGCCGCGGCCAGGCACTACCTGCTGGGCGATCTCGACATCGGCGAATCCGCTGCGGCGCAGATCGCCGAATACGTGGCCGCGCAATTCGTCGGCTTCGGCATGCTGCCCAGCCAGTCGAAGATCGCGCTGGAGCGGTTCTTCGATGAATCCGGCGGCACCCAGCTGGTCATCCATGCGCCGTATGGCAGCCGCATCAACAGGGCATGGGGGCTGGCGCTGCGCAAGCGGTTCTGCCGCAAGTTCAATTTCGAGTTGCAGGCGGCGGCCACCGAGGACGCGATCATCCTGTCGCTGTCCACCAGTCATTCGTTCCCGCTGATCGAGGTGATGAGCTACCTGCATTCGAGCAATGCCGAGCAGGTGCTGGTGCAGGCATTGCTGGACGCGCCGCTGTTCCCGGCGCGCTTCCGCTGGAACGCGACCACGGCATTGGCACTGCCGCGCTTCATCGGTGGCAGCAAGGTCGCGCCGCAACTGCAACGGATGAAGTCCGAAGACCTGATGGCGACGGTGTTTCCCGATCAGGTCGCGTGCCTGGAGAACATCGTGGGCGAGCGCGAGGTCCCGGATCACCCGCTGGTTGCGCAGACCCTGCACGATTGCCTGCGCGAGGCGATGGACGTGGATGGCTGGCTGGCCCTGTTGCGCGGGCTGGAAGGCGGGGAGGTGCAGGTGGTCGCGCGCGACCTGACCGGCCCGTCGCCGTTCACCGCGGAAATCCTGAGTGCGCGCCCGTATGCCTTCCTCGATGATGCGCCGCTGGAAGAACGCCGGACCCGCGCGGTGCAGGCGCGCGGCCTTGGCGGCGTGGAGCAGGCAGGCGATCTCGGTCGACTGGATCCCGCTGCGATCGACGCCGCGCGCGAGGAGGCCTGGCCGCAGGCCGGCACGGTCGACGAGATGCACGAAGCGCTGCTGGGCGCGGGCACGCTGACCTGCGGCGAAGCCGAAGCTTCGGGCTGGGGCGGCCTGCTGCAGGCGCTGGCGCAGGACCAGCGTGCGACTGCGCTTCGGATCGATGGCGTGGTGTCGTGGGTGACCGCCGAACGCTTGCCGCAACTGCAGGCCGTGCATCCCGATGCCCCCGTCGATCCGGTGATCGCGGTACCGGCTGCGCATGCGCAGGCCTGGACGCGCGAGGACGCACTGCGCGAACTGGTCCGCGCGCGGCTGGGCGCGATGGGGCCGGTGCCGGCGGCGGCGATCGCGAATGTGCTGGCCGCGCCTGCCGCCGACGTCGAATTCGCCCTGCTGGCGCTGGAACAGGAAGGCTTCGTGATGCGCGGGCGCTTCAGTCCCGGCGCGCCGATGGACGAGTGGTGCGAGCGCCACCTGCTGGCGCGCATCCATCGCAACACCCTTGGCAAACTGCGCCGCGAGATCGAACCGGTCGAGGTGCGCGACTATGTGCGCTTCCTGTGCGACTGGCAGCGGCTGTCACCCGGCACCCGTGGCAGCGGACCGGAGGTGCTTGCAAGCGTGCTGGCGCAATTGGAAGGTTTCGAGGCGTCCGCCGGGAGTTGGGAATCCGACCTGTTGCCGGCACGGATCAAGGATTATTCGATCACCTGGCTGGACGACCTGTGCAGCGCCGGACGCATCGCCTGGACCCGCTTGCGCGCGGGTGGTGGGGATTCGACCGGCACCTTGGTACGCGCGGCGCCGATCGTGCTGCTGCCGCGTCGCGAACTTGCGCGTTGGACGCACCTGGCGACCGGTGGCCGAGGTGATGAAGCTGCGGCGTCCTCGCGTGCGCAGAAGGCCGTCGATTGCCTGCAGGAACGCGGCGCGCTGTTCTTCGATGAGCTGACCGATGCCACGGGCCTGCTGCACACCGAGATGGAGGACGCGCTGGCAGAGCTCGTCGCGCGTGGACGGGTGAGTTGCGACAGCTATTCCGGGCTGCGCGCGTTGCTGGTGCCGGCATCGAAGCGGCCATCGACGTTCGGCCGGCGCGGGCGGCGTGCATCGCTGATGGGGATCGCCGATACGGGGCGGTGGAGTACCGCGAAGCGCATCGAAAACGACGCCATGGCCGATCCCGACATGCTCGAACACGTCGCCCGCGTGCTGCTGCGCCGCTATGGCGTGGTGTGCTGGCGGCTGCTGGAACGCGAGGCGCCATGGCTGCCGCCGTGGCGCGAATTGTTGCGCGTGTACCAGCGGCTGGAAGCACGCGGCGAACTGCGTGGCGGGCGTTTCATCGCCGGCGTGGTCGGCCAGCAGTTCGCGTTGCCCGAGGCGGTGGCCAGCCTGCGCGCGGTGCGCACGCGTCCGCATGACGGGGTGATGATCGCGGTCTCGGCCAGCGATCCATTGAACCTGCTCGGCGGGATCATTGCCGGTGAAAAAGTGCCACGACAGCCCGGCGCGCGCCTGCTGCTGCGTGATGGCGTGCCGATCGCGTCGTTCGTGGCAGGCGAGATGCGTGCACTGGTCGCGTTGTCCGCGGTGGACGAACAGGCCGCACGCGGCGCGCTGGTTCGGGATACCCCGGTGTACAGCCAGGTGGAATCAGGGTAGTGCGCGCGCCACGATACGGGAACCAGTGACGAATCTGGGTGTGTCTCAGGCTGCCGACGCGTTCGGGCTCGCCGTCGCATCATCGCGTAGTTCACGGCGAAGGATCTTGCCGATGCCGGTCTTGGGCAGGGGTTCGCTGCGAAACTCAACGACGCGCGGGATCTTGTAACCGGTCAGGTGCAGCTTGCAGTGCGCGATCACGGCTTCTTCGGTCAGGCTGGGCGAGCGCGGGACGATGATCACCTTGACCGTTTCACCTGAACGCGGATCCGGGATGCCGATCGCCGCTGCCTCAAGCACATCGGGGTGCAGTGCGAGCACGTCCTCGACCTCATTCGGAAAGACCTTGAACCCGGAAACCACGATCATGTCTTTCTTGCGGTCGGTGATGCGGATGCCGCCACGTTCGTCCATCACGCCCATGTCGCCGGTGCGAAGCCAGCCATTGGAAGTGAAGACCTGGGCGGTCTCCCCGGGCAGGTTCCAGTAACCCTTCATCACCTGCGGCCCGCGCAGGCAGATCTCGCCGACCTCGCCCAGGGCGGTCGGGCCGCCATCGTCGTCAAGGATGGCCGCGTCGGTGCTGGGCAATGGAACGCCGATCTGGCCGCTCCACTCCTGGATCGTGACCGGATTGGCGATCGCCACCGGCGAGGTTTCGGTCAGGCCATATCCCTCTACCAGCGGCACGCCGGCGCGTTGCTTCCAGCGCTGTGCCACCACCTGCTGGACCGCCATGCCACCGGCCACGGCGAGCCTGAGCGGGCGCAGGTCGATCGCGGCAAAACCGGGTGCGTCGAGCATGGCGCGAAACAGCGTGTTGACGCCGATGATGACGGTGAAGGGTACGCTCGCCATGACCTTGAGGAAGTCGGCCATGTCGCGCGGGTTGGCGACCAGCACCGCCTGCGCGCCCTGGCTGAGGAAGGACAACGCGCCGGTGAGCGCAAACACGTGGTACATCGGCAGCGGCAGGATCAGCGTTTCCTTGCCTTCGCGCAGGTTGGGCGACATCCAGGCGCCGACCTGCAGCACGTTCGCCACCATGTTGCCGTGGCTCAGCTGGGCGCCCTTGGCGACGCCGGTGGTGCCGCCGGTGTATTGCAGGAAGGCGAGATCGTCGTGTCCCAGCGCGACCGCGTCGAGTCGCTGGCCGCGGCCGGCCTCCAATGCGTCGCGCAAGCGGACCGATCCGGGCAGGCGCCACGCCGGCACCATCTTCTTCACATGCTTGACGACCGCGTTCGTCAACAGTCGCTTCATCGTGGGCAACAGGTCGCCGACCTGGGTCGTGACAACGGTGCTCAGCGAGGTATCGCCGATGACCTGTTCAAGCGTGTGCGCGAAATTTTCCAGCACGACGATGGCGCGCACATCGGCGTCCTTGAGCTGGTGCCGGAGTTCGCGCGGTGTGTACATCGGATTGACGTTCACCACCACCATGCCGGCGCGCAATATGCCAAACAGGGCAACCGGATACTGCAGCAGGTTGGGCATCATCAGCGCGACGCGGTCACCGCGCTGCAGCCCGGCAGACTTCTGCAGCCAGGCCGCAAACGCAAGGCTGGCCTCGTCAAGCTCGCGATAGGTCATGGCCACGCCCATCGACCTGTAAGCCGGCAAATCGGCAAAACGCGTGCAACTGTCGGACAGGACGTCAACAAGCGAGCCGAAGCGCTGCAGGTCGATCTCGGGGGGCACGCCCTCCGGGTATTGCGCGAGCCATGGCTTGTTCATCGATCCTCCTCCACGGAACAACGATGGGCCGACGGGTGACCCACCAGGTGTCCGAAGACCATCTTAGTCGCAGTTGGTCGTCGCGGCGGGTGATGCTTCGCGACGAATTGCCAGCACCTTTTCGTGATGCGGGAGGCAAACGAAAACGCCGCCCGGGGGCGGCGTTTCCATGTGCTGCGGGTGAAGGGTTACTTGGTGGTCAGGCCGCGCTTTTCCAGCAAGGGTTCGATCGTCGCCTCATACCCGGCGAAATTCGGGAACAACTTGCCGGCATCGATCTGGCCACCGGGTGCAAGCACGTATTGACGCATGCGGTCGCCATTCTCGCGGGTCAGGCCACCATGCTGCTTGATCCACTGCACCGTATTGGCGTCCAGTACCTCCGACCAGATATAGGCGTAATAGCCCGCTGCATAGCCGCCCATGATGTGGCTGAAATACGGTGTGCGATAACGCGGTGGCACGGCCTCATAGGCAATCCCGTCGTCCTTGAGGGCGGCGGCTTCAAAGGCCATCACGCCTGCCGCATCCGGCAGCTTGTCGGCGGGCAACTGGTGCCAGCGCTGGTCCAGCATCGCCGCGCCGAGGTATTCGGTGGTGGCGAAGCCCTGGTTGAACCTGGAAGCCGCCAGCACCTTGTCCAGCAATGCCTGCGGCATGGCTTCGCCGGTCTGGTAGTGCTTGGCGTAGTTGGCGAGGATCGACGGCCAGTCGGCCCACATTTCATTGACCTGCGACGGGTATTCGACGAAGTCGCGCGGTACGTTCATGGTGAAGTACGGGTACTGCACGTCGGAGAAGAACCCGTGCAGGGCATGGCCGAACTCGTGGAACGCGGTGGTCACCTCGTCCCAGGTCAGCAGGGTGGGCTTGCCCGCGGAGGGCTTGGGGATGTTCAGGTGGTTGGCCACCACCGGTTTGTTGCCCATCAGCGCCGACTGGCCGACATAGGTGTTCATCCATGCGCCGCCGCGCTTGGACTGGCGTGCATACGGATCGAAGATGAAGATCGACAGGTGCTGCCCGTCCTTGTCGAACACGTCATAGGTCCAGGTGTCGGCGTGGTATTTCGGCAGGTCGGTGCGTTCCTTGAAACTGATGCCGTAGAGCTGGTTGGCGGCGAAGAACACGCCGTTTTCCAGCACGTTCTTCATCTCGAAGTAGGGCTTGAGCTGGGATTCGTCGAAGTTGTACTTGGCCTGGCGCACCTTCTCGCTGTAGTAGGCCCAGTCCCACGGTTCCAGCTTGAAGCTCGGCTCGCCCCTGGCTTTCTGCTCGGCATCGATCATCGCCTGCAGGTCGGCGGCCTCGCGCTTGGCGTTGTTGACCGCGGCCGGCGCCAGCCTGCGCAGCATCGTGTTGACGTTGTCCTGGTTGCCGGCGGTTTCATCAGCCAGTACGAAGTTGGCCGCGGTGTCGTAGCCCATCAGCCTGGCGCGCTCGGCGCGCAGCTTGGTGACCTGCGACACGATGCCGGTGTTGTCCCACTGGTTGCTGCGGCTGCCGCGTTCGACCGACGCCTTGTGCAGGCGTTCCCGCAGCGCGCGGTTTTCCAGCTGCGCCTCGGCCGGCTGGCCGGTGGTGTTGAGCAGCGCGATCACGTACTTGCCTTCCAGCCCGCGTGCCTTGGCGGCTTCCGCGGCCCCGGCGATCTGCTCGTCGCTCAAGCCCTTCAGCTGGTCACGGGTGTCAACGATGATCGCCGAGTCGTTCACTTCGGCCAGCACGTTCTGGCTGAACTGGGTGCCCAGCGTGGACATCTGCGTATTGATCTCGCGCACGCGGATTTTTTGCGCTTCGGTGAGCGCGGCGCCGCTACGCACGAAGTCGTTGTGGTACCGCTCGATCAGGCGCGTGCTGGCGGCGTCCAGGCCCAGCGTCGCGCGGGCGTCATACAGCGCCTTGACCCGTGCGAACAACGCAGGATTGAGGCGGATCGCATCGGAATGCGCGGAGAACTTCGGCGAGTAGTCGGAGCGCAGCTTCTCGCGTGCGGGATTGGTGTCGGTGCCGGCCAGGTTGAAGAACACGCCGGTCGCGCGGTCCAGCGTCTGCCCGGACTTCTCCAGGGCGACAATCGTGTTGTCGAAGGTGGGCGCCGCCGCGTTGCCCGCGATCGCTTCGACTTCCTTGAGCTGCTGCGCCATGCCGGCATCGAATGCAGGCGCGAAATCGGAATCCTTGATCTTGTCGAACTGGGGGTAGTTCAGCGACAGGGGGCTGATGGCTGCGAAGGGGTTGGATGCGAAATCGTCCGCAGACATCGGGGCCTCCGTCGTGGCGTTGGTGTTCGATGCGGAGGCGGGCGCAGTTGCAAAGCCGGCCAGTGCAGTGGAAACGGCAAGCGCAAGCGCGCAGCTGAACGGATGTTTCATGCGGGTCCTCGTCAGAGTCTGGATATTCAGCTGACTAGCCTAGCGCAGGCGTGTGGCTCGGGCGCGTGACGAAAGGCAGGGTGGCGATCCCGGGCGTTATCACCCGCACGGGGCGCCCGCTATCGGGGCAAGGCGGTGTCAGCGGCTGGCGATACGGGCCACAATGCCGGTTCCGCACCACTGCAAGGCGCCTTGATGACCACGACCGCCTACGATTTCGACGCCGCCGCGCTGGATGGCACGCCGCAGCCACTGGCCGACTATCGCGGCAGTGTCCTGCTGATCGTCAACGTCGCCAGCAAGTGCGGCTTCACCCCGCAGTACACCGGGCTTGAGGCGCTATGGCGCGAATATGGCCAGCAAGGGCTCGTCGTGCTGGGGTTTCCCTGCGACCAGTTCGGCCAGCAGGAACCGGGGAGCGCGGAGGAAATCCGCAATTTCTGTTCGCTGACCTACGACGTGAGCTTCCCGATGTTCGCCAAGGTCGAGGTCAATGGCGGCAACGCACACCCGTTGTGGAAATGGCTGAAGGACGAGAAGGGCGGGCTGCTGGGCTTCGATGCGATCAAGTGGAACTTCACCAAGTTCCTGGTGGGTCGCGACGGCAAGGTCATCAAGCGCTACGCGCCGACCGACAAGCCGGCCTCGCTGGCGGCCGACATCGAGAAAGCACTGGCCGCATGACCACGCGCGGAACTCCAGTTGCGGCTAACGCGTGGGATCGCTACCAGCCGTATCGCCGGGTGGCGGAGATTGGCTATTGGGTGTTCGGTTGCCTGTTCAGCGCACTGGGCAATTCCGCCACGAAAGTGATGGACATCCGTCGTTCGGGCCTGGCCTTCGAGGCGTGGGAGCCTGTGGCCTGGGAATGGAGCAGCGGCCTGGCCATGCTTGCCCTGGTTCCGGCCGTGGTCTGGTACAGCCGGCGCGTGCCGTTGCACCTCGAAGACTGGAAGCGAACGCTGCCGCTGCACCTGCTCGGCAGCGTGGCCTGGTCCGTCTTGCATGTCGCCGGGATGGTCGCGCTGCGCAAACTGGCGTATTCGGTGCAGGGCGCGCACTACGACTTCGGCAACTGGACGCAGGAGCTCGGCTACGAATACCTCAAGGACCTCCGCACCTACGCCGGCATGGTCGCCACCCTCGAGGTCTACCGCTGGTTCCTGCGTCGCCTGCAGGGCGAGGCCAGCGTGCTTGCGGTCGCCGACGACGTGCCGGCGTCCGCGCCTGCGCCGCGCCCGGAACGTTTCCTGGTGCGCAAGCTTGGCAAGGAGTTCCTGATCAGCGCCAATGACGTGGAGTGGCTGCAGGCATCCGGCAATTACATGAACCTGCACGTGCGCGGCCGTGCGTATCCGTTGCGCTCGACCATGGCCGCGATCGAGGCCCAGCTGGACCCGGCGAAATTCGTGCGCGTGCATCGCAGCCATATCGTCAACCTGGACTGCGTGGCCGAGATCCAGCCGCTGGACACCGGTGATGCGCGCATCCTCATGCACGACGGCAGCGAGGTTCCCTGCAGCCGCCGCCATCGCGATGCGCTTCGGCTGACCGTGGCCTGATCGCCCCCTGCGTCACTTCTCGACGAAGGCGCGCTCGAACACGTATTCACCCGGGGTGCCAATGCGCGGTGCCGCACTCAAGCCGCGCGCGTCCAGAATGGCGCGCAAGTCGGCCAGCATCTGCGGGCTGCCGCAGATCATCGCGCGGTCGTGCGCGGCGTCGAGCGGTGGCAGGCCAAAGGCGTCGGTGATGTGCCCGCCTTCGAGGTGTTCGGTAATCCGGCCGCGGTGGTTGCGTCCCCCGTGGTGGAAGTCCTCGCGCGAGACTGTCGGGTAATAGCGCAATTTCGCGCGGATCGCCTCGCCCAGGAATTCGTGGGTCGGCAGCTCGCGTTCGATGTAATCGCGATAGGCCAGGTCGCTGGCTTCGCGCACGCCATGGCACAGGATCACGTGTTCGAAGCGTTCGTAGGTGTCCGGGTCCTTGATCACCGCCAGCCACGGCGCAAGCCCGGTGCCGGTCCCGAGCAGGAACAGGTTGCGGCCGGGATGCAGGTCGGAGATCAGCAGGGTGCCGGTCGGCTTGCGGCCAATCAGGATCGCGTCACCGGGCTTGATGTGCTGCAGGCGCGAGGTCAGCGGCCCATTGGCGACCTTGATGCTGAAGAACTCGAGCTGCTCTTCCCAGTTCGCGCTGGCGATCGAATACGCACGCATGAGCGGCTTGCGCGCGCCATCGGGCTGCTCGACGTCCAGCCCGAGCATCACGAACTGGCCGTTGTCGAAACGGAAGCCGTCGTCGCGGGTGGTGGTGAAGCTGAAGTAATTGTCCGTCCAGTGTCGGACGTCGAGCACCGTCTCGGTGCCGAAGGGGGATGCCATGCGGGGGGTGATGCTTCGGGGAGGTCAGCCGGTCATTTTACGGCACCGGGCGCCCGCAACCGAAGCAGCTCGCCGTTGTCTTCATCCGTCAGCACGTAGACGTCGCCCGTCGGACCCACCCGGACATCGCGGATCCGCTTGCCAAGATCGATCAACAGGCGCTCCTCGCCGACGATGCGGTCGCCCTCCAGTCGCAGGCGGATCAGGTTGCGTTCGGCCAGCGCGCCGATGAACAGGCTGTTGTTCCAGGCGTTGCCGGGCTGGCCGGTCAGGAAGGCCATGCCACTGATGCCGGGTGATTTCAGCCAGACGTGATGCGGCTGCTCCATGCCGGGCTTGGCGGTGCCGACCGTCTCCCGGTACGGCCGGTTGGTCCGGTAATCCATGCCGTGGCTGATGATCGGCCAGCCATAGTTCTTGCCGGCTTGCGGCAGGTTGAGCTCGTCACCGCCGCGCGGGCCGTGTTCGCCCGCCCACAACGTGCCGGTGCGCGGGTCGACCGCCATCGACTGCATGTTGCGATGCCCGTAGCTCCAGATCACCTTGCGTACCCCGGGACCGGCGCTGAACGGGTTGTCCTCCGGCGGGCTGCCGTCGATGTCGAGGCGGACCAGCTTGCCTTGCAGCACGTCGAGGTCCTGCGCCGTTTCCCGCTGGTTGCGCTCGCCCTGGCTGATGAACACGTGGCCCGCGCCATCGAAGGCGATGCGCGAGCCAAAGTGGTTGGGGCCTTCCAGCTTGGGTACTTGCCGATAGAGCACCTTCAAATCGGTCAGCGCGTCGCTGCCGAGGGTTGCCGTGGCCACCGCGGTTCCCGCCGTATCGTTGTCGCCGGGTTCGGCGAAGCTCAGCCAGATGCGCTGGTTGCTGGCGAAGCCGGGATCCAGCATCACGTCCAGCAGGCCGCCCTGGCCTTGCGCGAAGACCTCAGGCGTCCCGCTCATCGGCGCTGACACGGTGCCGTCGGTCCCGACCCGGCGCAGGCGCCCGGGGCGCTCGGTGACCAGCATCGTGCCATCGGGCAACAACGCCAGCGACCACGGGTGTTCGAATCCGGCCGCAAGGGTCTCCACCTGCATCGCCCCGGCGGTGGTGTCCATGGTCCGCGCCGGCGCCGTGGAGGCCGCAGGCTGTGCGGGGTTGGCACAGGCATCCAGCGTCATCACCAGCGCGATGCCGCAGGCGAGGCGCCCCAGCTGCCTGATCAGGCAGCTCACCGCAGCCACCTGTGGTGCACGGCCTTGCGCGCCAGCAGGACCAGCCCGATGGCCACCAGCAGGACCACGCCCTGCAGGACCAGCGGTCCGGTGCCTGCGGCGCTCACCCCGCCTGGCATGCCGAGCATTGCGACATCCTGGGCAATGAGGGCGACCAGCGACAGCACCAGCAGCGACCGCGCCCAACGCTTGCGCAGCGCCAGGCCAAGGCTGCCAGCGGCGCCGCCGAGCACCGCGATGCCGGTTGCAGTGACCGCCCAGGCGGGCCGCGCGGCATACAGCGCCTGCTGTTCGGGCGGAAGCGCCGCCACGTCGCCTGCCGTCAGCATCAAGTCGGTCACCCACGCGAAGCAGCCCATCAGGTTCCACAACAGGGCCACGATGGCCGTCGGAACAAACCATTTCGGTGTGCTGTTCATCGGTTGCCCTCCCAAGGCATGGCTGGACGTTCAACGGTACCCCGATGCCTGCAATTCGAACAGTTCCGCGTAACGGCCGCCCTGTGCCATCAGCTGCGCGTGGGTGCCGCTTGCCTCGACCTTGCCATCGGCCAGCACCAGGATGCGATCGGCCATTCGCACGCTGCTGAAGCGATGGCTGATCAACACCGCGGTGCGGTTGTCGGACAGTTCCTTGAAGCGTTCGAACACTTCGAACTCACTGCGCGCATCCAGCGCTGCCGTGGGTTCGTCCAGGATCATCACCTGCGCATCGCGCATGTAAGCGCGCGCAATGGCCACTTTCTGCCACTGCCCGCCGGACAGGTCCACGCCGTGCTTGAAGCGGCGGCCGATGACCTGGTCCAGGCCCAATGGCAGTTCCGCGATCACCTCGTCGGCCATTCCGCGTCGCGCCGCCTGTTCGATGCGCGCACGGTCATGCATCGCATCGATCTGGCCCACGCCGATGTTTTCCGCAACGGTCAGGTGGTAGCGCACGAAGTCCTGGAAGATCACCCCGATGTTGGCGCGCAGCGCCTCCATGTCGTAATCGCGCAGGTCGCGGCCGTCCAGCAGGATGCGGCCTTCGTCCGGGTCGTACAGGCGCGCCAGCAGCTTGACCAGGGTGGTCTTGCCGGCGCCGTTTTCGCCCACCAGCGCCAGCACTTCACCGGCATGCAATTCGAAGCTCAGGCCGCGCAATGCCCAGCGCTCGGCGCCCTCGTAGCGAAAGCCGACATTGTCGAACACGAAGCCGGTGCGGATCGGGGTTGGCACCGGGATGGCGTCCGGCTTGCTGCGGATGTCCGGCGCGATCTTGAAGAAGGAATACAGGTCATCCAGGTACAGCGCCTGGCTGGCGACCTGTGAAAACCCGCTCAGCAGGCTTTCCAGCAACTGTCGCAGGCGGCGGAAACTGCCCGCCAGGAAGGTCAGGTCACCGATGCTGAAATCGCCGCGCACGGTGCGCCAGGCGATGTAGGCGTAGGCGATGTAATAGCCCAGCGTGCCCAGCGCGGCCAGCAGGGTGCCCCACAGCGCACGTTTGCCGGCAAGCAGCTTGTTGCCGGCGTAGAACTTGTCGGACAGCAGGCGGAAGCGCTCGATGAAGAAGCGGTTGAGGTTGAAGATCTTGACCTCTTTCGCCGTGTCCACGCTGGCCCCCATCTGGCGCAGGTATTCCAGCTGGCGACGCTCCGGCGTCCACTGGAAATTGAGCGCGTAGTTGAGCGCATTGAAGTGCGACTCGCCGATGAAGGCGGGAACCAGCGCCACCGCCAGCAGCACCATCAGCCAGGGGGCATACGCCAGCAGCCCGGCCGCGAAACTGATCACGGTGATCACGTCCTGGGCCTGCCCGAACAACTGGCTGAGCAGGTTCATCCGGCCCATCGTTTGCCGGCGTGCCCGGTCCAGCTTGTCCTGCAGGTCCGCGTCCTCGAAATCCTCCAGGTCCAGGGTCGCCGCATGTTCCATCAGGCGGATGCTGGTGGCATTGGTGAAGCGTTCGGACAGCAGGGTGTCCACGTAGGACACCATCCGGCCAAGCAGGTCGGCCAGGATCGCCAGGCCGAACTCGACCCCCAGCAGCGTGAGCAGGTGATCGAGTTGCCCGGCCTGCCAGGCAGTGGTCAGCTCCTGCTCGACGCCAAGCCCGAGCAGGCGCACGGCTTCGTCGATGATCAGCTTGCCGATGTAGAGCGTGGCGATCGGCAGGAATGCACGCACCAGGCGGATCGCGATCGACGCCAGCGTCATCGGCTTGCTGGTCGCCCAGATTTCGCGCATGAACGGCGCAATGTTGCGCATGGCGCTGAAGCGCTCGCGCATGTTCATCTGGTTGGCGGGAAGGCGTGGCGGCATCCGCCCGATTGTGAGCGATTATCGCGCGCGATTGACGTGAACGAGGGTCATCCCGCCGGTCACGGCGGATCATCGCTGCGTGGTCCTTGTCGCCGGATCGTTGCGAGTGTTGCGCTCCAGGCAGCATTGCGCGCGCCAGCGACCCGCACCGGCGACAACAGGGCCATCCAGCGCTGGCTCAACGCTTGAGCGTGTATTCCGCCAGTTTCGTGTCCAGTGCTTCGACCCGGATGCCCAGGTCGTTGCCGATCTGTTTCATCAACTCGTATTCACCAGGATTCAGGCGTCCGTCGGATGCCACCAGGCGCACCAGGACGTTGTGCAGACGTTCTGCTTCCGGCGAGCCCGCCGCATGCACGTCGGTGAAGCGCAACAACTCGGCGTGGATATGGATGTCCTTGCGCATGCCGCGATCGAACGCGTCCATCGCGATGCGGCGCGCCGCCAGTGAGAGGTTGATCTCGTCCATCACCAGGTTGGCGAGGTTGGATTCGTGGCTGCTCACCAGGCGGTCGGCCTTGGCCAGGTAGCCCATCATGCCGAAGAACACTTCGATCACCATCTGCTTTTCGGGATCTGGCTTGCCCAGGCCCAGCAGGTCTGCCAGCAACAAGCGGATGTCGAGCAGGGCGCCACTGAAGCCATCAAACCGGCCGGATGCGTCGTTGCCACTCATGAGTCCCACTCCCCGTGATTGGTCGAAGGCCCATCCTGCGCTACCGGAGGCCTGCTGAAAAGGGCATGGCGCTATCATTGGCCTTCCCCCGAGTCCAGCCAAGCCAAATCGTGACCGCCATCAAGCAGGAAGACCTGATCCAGTCGGTCGCCGACGCCCTCCAGTACATCAGCTACTACCACCCGGTCGATTACATCCGCAGCCTGTCCGCGGCGTACGAGCGCGAACAGTCGCCGGCGGCCAAGGACGCGATCGCGCAGATCCTGATCAATTCGCGGATGTGCGCCGAAGGCCACCGGCCGATCTGCCAGGACACCGGCATCGTCACCGTGTTCCTCGAGATCGGCATGGGCGTGCGCTGGGACGACGCGACCATGGGCGTGGAGGACATGATCCAGGAAGGCGTGCGCCGCGCCTACAACCACCCGGACAACAAGCTGCGCGCCAGCGTGCTGGCCGATCCGGCCGGCAAGCGCATCAACACGAAGGACAACACGCCGGGCGTGGTCAACGTCAAGGTGGTCCCGGGCAACACGGTCGAGGTGATCGTGGCGGCCAAGGGCGGCGGCAGCGAGGCCAAGTCCAAGTTCGCGATGCTCAATCCGTCCGACTCCATCGTCGACTGGGTATTGAAGACGGTGCCGACCATGGGCGCCGGCTGGTGCCCGCCGGGCATGCTCGGCATCGGTATCGGCGGCACCGCCGAGAAGGCGATGCTGCTGGCCAAGGAATCGCTGATGGAAGCCATCGACATCACCGACCTGCAGGCACGCGGCGCGTCGAACCGGGCCGAAGAACTGCGGCTGGAATTGTTCGACAAGGTCAATGCGCTCGGCATCGGCGCGCAGGGGCTGGGCGGGCTGACCACGGTGCTGGACATCAAGGTCAAGGACTATCCGACCCACGCCGCCAACCTGCCGGTGGCGATGATCCCGAACTGCGCGGCAACCCGCCATGCGCATTTCACCCTCGATGGCAGCGGCCCGGTGATGCTGGAGCCGCCGTCGCTGGACGACTGGCCGACGCTTACCTACAGCCCGCAGAACGCGCGCCGCGTCGACCTGGACACGCTCACGAAAGAAGACCTCGCCCGCTGGACGCCGGGTGAAACCCTGCTGCTCAACGGCAAGCTGCTGACCGGCCGCGACGCCGCGCACAAGCGCATCGTCGGCATGCTGGACAAGGGCGAGCCGCTGCCGGTCGACCTGCGCGGGCGCTTCATCTACTACGTCGGCCCGGTGGATCCGGTACGCGACGAAGTCGTCGGACCCGCCGGCCCGACCACCGCCACGCGGATGGACAAGTTCACCGAGCAGGTGCTCGAACAAACCGGCCTGCTGGGCATGGTCGGCAAGGCCGAGCGCGGCCCGGTCGCGATCGACGCCATTCGCCGGCACGGCTCCGCCTACCTGATGGCGGTCGGTGGCGCGGCGTATCTTGTCTCCAAGGCGATCAAGGCAGCGAAGGTCGTGGGCTTCGCGGACCTGGGCATGGAGGCCATCTACGAATTCACCGTGCAGGACATGCCGGTGACCGTGGCGGTCGACTCGCTGGGTACCTCCGTGCATGAAACGGGGCCGCGCGAGTGGAAGGCCAGGATCGCGGGCGCGGCCGGCAGCATTCCAGTGGTCCTGGCATGAGCAAGACATGGGTCGTGGCGGGCCCGGGTTTTCGCATCTGCTACGACCAGCATCCGGAGTACCTGCGTGCCTACGTCTTCGATGGCACCGATTCGCTGGCGATATCACTGGCGATGTGGCGGATGATGGATGATGAATGCGAAACCACCGGCGCGCGGCGGTTGCTGGTGGTGGAGGACTTGCACTCGACCATCGACGAGGCCGGCACCCACGCGGTGGTCGAGGTCCTTTCCGAACTCTCCCTGTCGGCGTTGCGGGTGGCCTTCGTCGAGTTGCGCGACAACATCGAGGGCGCGGAGTTCGGTGAAATCCTGTGCATGGAGCGTGACATGAAGTTCCGCGTGTTCAGCCATGAAGCCGACGCCCGGCGCTGGCTGGTCTACGGGGACTGAGCGGGTGGCGTGAGGCACCGGTCGCGCGCGCTGATCGAGTGAGCCATGCGCCCACGTCCGATCCCGGGATTGTCCGGGCGAACGCAACTCAACGCGGCGGTTGCATGCCGCCCGGCGCGTCCTTGAGGAGGTCCGGCGAGGCTTCTTCCCGCCGGGCTTCACCGATCTGCGCATCCAGCGCATGGTCGACCGAGGTGTCGCGGTCAACGCCGTTGCCGTCGTGGGCGGGCAGCGCCTCGGGTTCACCGCGCTCCAGCCGGACACGCTGCACGGGGTCGCCTGCCGCGTTGCCTGTGGCATGCAAGGCCTTGGATACCTGGCGAAGTGCCTCACTGCGCGTCCTGGCGAGGTCATTGTGGGCCTGGTCGATCCAGCCCGCGAACTGCAGCCTGGCGCCGCTCGCCGGAAGTTCCAGGATCAACGCCGCCGGCGGGGGGTCGGCCAGCACGGCATCCATCGATTTCAGCGCCGCGATGCCGGCGTCCATGGCGCCGTGCAGCGAGGCGCGGGTATTGAGTTCCAGTTCGAACTGGAAGCGCCGCCGGGGGTTGCGGGTGACGTTGAGCAGGACGGATTTGAACACCAGCGCGTTCGGCAGCAACAGGTGGTTGCCCTCAAGGGTCATCAGTACCGTTGCACGCGAGGTCAGCGCGACCACCTTGCCCTCGTGCCCGTCGATGCACACGGTATCGCCGGGGGAAAATGGCTTGCGCAGGCTGAGCAGGACACCGGCAACGTAGTTCTCCGCGATGTCCTTGAACGCGAAGCCGAGCACCAGGCCGACCAGTCCCGCAGACCCCAGCAGCGCGCCGATCAACGGCGTTGCGCCAAGCAGGTCCAATGCGATCAGCACCCCCACGATCACCACCACGCCCTTGACGATCCCGCGCAACAGCCCGTCCAGGTACGGGTTGTGCCGGCTCAAACGGGACAGGACGTTCAGGTGGCGGCCAAGCAGGCCACCGATCCAGATCGCGGCCACCACGATGAGCAGGGCCAGCAGCAGCAGCGGTGCGCCTGCGGCCAGTGCGAGCAGCTTGGCTTGCACCTGCTCCAGCGCCGCGCCGAAGCGGTCGGACAGGTCACCCGCCGGTACGTTGGGCAGTGCCATGGGGTTCATGGACTGCAAGCCAGGCAAGAACACTGTCATCAGAGTTGCGACCGAAACGGCAGCACGAACTTCTCGAACAACTTTTCCTTCAATGGCCGCTTCTTCCACATCGCATAGCTGTACTTCGCAGTCGGCTTGAGATCGGCCTCGAACACCGTCGTCATCCGCTCGGCGAATGCGTGGCCATAGATGTTCAGGCTGGCTTCGTCATTGAGGCGGAAGGAACGTTCGTCGAAATTGGTGGAGCCCACCGATGTCATCGCGCCATCCACGATCAGCAACTTGTTGTGCATCATCGTTGGCTGGTACTCGAAGATCTCCACCCCGGCCAGCAGCAGCTCGCCCCAGTGGGCCTTGGATGCCAGGCGCACGGTGCTGGAATCGATGTGTTTGCCCGGCACGATCACACGCACGCGCACGCCGCGGTGACGGGCGGCCACCAGGGCCTTGATCGCGAGCTCGTCCGGCACGAAATAGGCGGCTGCCAGGTCGATCGTGCGCTGCGCGGCGGCGATCGACATCAGGTACATCAGGTGCATGCTCTCGCTGCCGCCCGCGGGGGAGGCCATGAACATGTGTGCATCGAGCTCGCCAACCGCTTGCAGTGGCGGAAAATACTTCTCTCCGTTGAGCACGACGCCGGTGGTCTTGATCCAGTTGTCGTTGAAGGCCGCCTGGATCTGCGCCACCACCGGCCCTTCGATGCGGAAGTGCAGGTCGCGCCAGTGGTCGGGATCCTGCGCGCGTCCCGCCCACTGATCGGCAATGCCAACCCCGCCGGTGAAGCCGATGCGTCCATCCACGACCAGCAGCTTGCGGTGGGTGCGGTTGTTGAGGCGGCCGATGTTGTACCACTTCAGTGGTCGGTACTGGTGCACCTCCACGCCGGCATCCTTCAGTTGCTTGAGCAGCGCATCTTCCATCTTGATGCTGCCGGCCCAGTCCAGCATCACCTTGACCAGCACACCGGCCCTGGCGCGCTCGCACAATGCCTCGGCGAATGCCTGGCCGATGTCGCCAGACCAGTAGATATAGGTTTCGAACGTGATGCTGGTCTGCGCGGCACGGACTGCCTGCAGCATCGCCGGAAAGATTTCCTCGCCGTTCTCGAGGTCCGTGACCTTGTTGCCGGGCAGGATTCCAGGGCCAAGCAGCACGCCCATCTCGCGCCGGAACTGCGGATCAGCGACCGGGTAGCGATGCTCGATCTTGCGATCGAGCTGTTTTTCCGAGGTCTTGAAATTCATCGCCAGCGCGGCGGCCAGCAGGGTCACCAGGACGGTGACGACAATGGTCCAGGTCATGCGGGTGCGGCTCCAGCGGATGGGCATTCGTGTTCGATCCGGCACTACGGGCGGTTCATGGAGGCGCACGATGCCGCATGCCTGTTCAGGGTGGCGTGAAAGCCCGGTGCGCGGCACCCGCCGATCACAGCCACCAGGCCAGCGCGAACAGGCCCAGCATCGCGAACGCCAGTCCCAGCTTGAGTACCACCCCGAACAGGATCCCGATCCAGGTGCCGAAGCCGATCTTCGCGGCATCGCCAAGAGCGGAACCGCCCAGCCTGCGACGGTGCAACAGCTCGCCTGTCAACGCGCCGGCGAACGGGCCCAGCACCAAGCCGAACGGTCCGAAGAACAGGCCGGCGAACGTCCCCAGCGACCGCGCCCCAGATCGCCTTGCGGCTGGCGCCGACCCGCTTGGCGCCGAGCGCCGTGGCCCAGAAATCCACCGCCAGCGAGACCAGCGTCAGCACGCCCAGCAGCGCCAGCATCGGCATCCCGACCTGCTCGAAGCCACCGGCCCAGGCTGCGAGCAGCAGGCCTGCGAAGACCACCGGCACGCCGGGCAGGGCGGGCAACACGGTGCCGGCCAGGCCCAGCAGGACCAGCGCGGCGGCGATCAGGTAGTACAGGGTGGCGGGATCCATGCGGGCTCGTCAGGTTGCGAATGTTCGTTGCGGGGTTTCATTCTGGGGCACATCCCCCGGCACCAAACCAAACGGCCCGCAATGCGGGCCGTTCGGGACGCGTGCGTCAGCGGTGCTTATTGCAGGTAGGCACGGCCGTTGCTGATGCGCACCCGCGAACCCTCGCGCACGCCCTGCAGGTCCTGCTGTCTGATCGAGGTCATGCGGCCATCGTTCATCCGCACATGGATGATGTAGCCACTGTCGATGCGGTTCTTCGCGATGGCATTGCCTGCCACGGCACCGGCCGCCGCGCCAGCCACCGCCGAGATGTTCTGGTTGCCGGTGCTGCCGCCGGTATGCGCCGAGACCTCGTGGCCCGCGACCGCACCGATGATGCCGCCGATGACCGCGCCGGTCTTGCCGTTGCCACCGCCTTCGATGTTGGTGACCACGCCGCAGTCGTAGCAATTGCCGTAGTTGTTGCCCTGGGTGTTGTAGTTGCCGCCCGAGGAATAGCCGGGGCCGGTGCTTGCGCAACCGGTGGCGAAGGACATGCCGAGCGCCAGCGCGGCGGTACCAAGTACATGAAGTGGATTGGCGCGGATATTCATTGCGTGGCTCCAGGGCTGGAAGGGAAGGGAAGGGTCGAGGCTTGACGCCCACGACTGGCACCGACCGTAGGGCATCGAACATGAACAAGGCATCGACACCGCGAAAAACCGCGCATGCCCGTTATCCGGGATTCACCGACATCCATGCGTCACAAACAGACACGGCCCGCATTGCGGGCCGTGTCGTCTCCATGCGCACAGTCGGCGCGGGTCGTTATTTGTTGAAATCCTGGTGGCAGCCCTTGCATGACCTGCCGATGTCCTTCATTGCCGCGCCCAGGCCTTCGCAAGTCAATGGCGGACTGGTGATGATCTTGTCCATCATCGCCCGCATCTCGGAACTCGCGGCGCTGAAACGCTTGTCTTCCCGCAGGTCGGCGAACGCGGCGTCGATGTCGGTGGCGGTCATCCGCAGCGCCTGCAGGTGCGGCAGGATGTCGGTGGCATTGCAGCGGTTCTGCTGCATGTTCGCCTTCAGCTGGTCCATGTGCCAGGCCTGCACGTACATCAGGGACTCGGGGAAATGATCCTTGCGCGCTTCCAGCGTCCGCAACAGCATGACGGTGGCGACCGCGCCCAGTACCAGGCCAAGGATCAGCAGGAACAGGTAACGACCCGCGGCAGAGGGGCGGCGGTTGGGATCGGGAGATGACATGGCGGCTCCGTAAGCGTTGGCAAAGCAGATGAACCGGACGATAACATGCCGCGCCGCCAGTGTAATCGCCCGTAAAATCGCCGCATGGACAGCACCTGGATGGATCGTTTCGGCGGCGTTGAACGCCTGTATGGGCAGGGCGCGCTGGCGCGCTTCGCCGCCTGCCACGTCGCCGTGATCGGCATCGGCGGGGTGGGCGCGTGGGCAGTGGAGGCGCTGGCCCGCAGCGGCATCGGCAAACTGACCCTGGTCGATGCCGACGACCTGTGCGTGTCCAACACCAACCGCCAGCTGCCTGCGCTGGAAGGCCAGTACGGCCGCGCCAAGGTCCAGGCGATGGGCGAACGCTGCCGCGCCATCAATCCGCAGATCGCATTGGACCTGCAGGCCAGGTTCCTGACCCCGGCCAACCTGGACGACGTGCTGGGCGGTGGCTTCGACCTGGTGCTGGACGCCTGCGACAGCTTCCGCAGCAAGGTCGAGGCCATTGCCTACTGCCGCCGCCGCAAGCAACCCATCATCACCGTGGGCTCCGCCGGCGGCCGCAGCGACGTCACCCAGATCCGCGTGCGCGACCTGTCGCGCACCGAGCATGACGCCATGCTGTCGCTGATCCGCCGCAAGCTGCGCGGCGAGTTCAACTTCCCCAAGAACCACGACCGCTACTTCGGCGTGCCCGCCATTTACTCGCTGGAAAACGTGCGCTACCCGCAAGCCGACGGCAGCGTGTGCGGCATCCGCCCCAAGCTGGACAAGGACGCCGCGCTCAAACTGGACTGCGGCGCAGGCCTGGGCGCTGCCACCCACGTCACCGGCGCCTTCGCCTTCGCCGCCGTCGGCAAGGCGCTGGAAATGCTGCTCAAGCCCAGGCAGTCCTCCCACCCGCACCCGTAGGAGCGCCCTTCAGGGCGCTCCAGGCGATGCGCGAAGCGGGGTCAGGGTGCGCGAAAGGCAGAAAAGGGGTCAGATTGAATTTCGCGCCGACGCTGTGTGGCGCATTCGGCTCACTCCGTCGCGAAACTTCACTCTGACCCCTTTTCGAGCGCCCAACGCGGGTCTGGCCCGCGAACAGCTCCGCCCGCTACAGTGGCGATCCCAGCAACAGGACTTCCGCCGCGTGTTCGAACAAACCTTCAAGAACATCGACGACATCCTGCACAAGGATGCCGGCTGCACCAGCGAACTGGACTACACCGAGCAATCCTCCTGGCTGCTGTTCCTCAAGTACCTGGACGCGCTGGAGCGCGACAAGGCGATGGAAGCCGAACTGGAAGGCCGGCCCTACGCCTTCCTGCTGGAAGAGCCCTACCAGTGGGAACGCTGGGCCGCGCCGAAGGACAAGCACGGCCAACCCGACCACAACAAGGCGATGACCGGCGACGATCTGATTGCCTTCGTCAACACAAAACTGTTCCCGTACCTGCACGGCTTCAAGGCCAAGGCCAGCGGCCCGCAGACGCTGGAATACAAGATTGGCGAGATCTTTGGCGAGATCAAGAACAAGATCCAGTCCGGCTACAACCTGCGCGACGTGATCGAGCGCGTGGACGAGCTGCGCTTTGGCTCGCACGTTGAAAAGCACGAGCTCAGCCATCTGTACGAAGCCAAGATCAAGAACATGGGCAACGCCGGGCGCAACGGCGGCGAGTACTACACGCCGCGTCCGTTGATCCGCGCGATGATCAAGGTGATCGATCCGAAGATCGGCGAATCCATTTATGACGGTGCTTGCGGCAGTGCGGGGTTTCTTTGCGAAGCCTTCGATCATCTGAATCAGGGCAAGCTGTCCACCAGCGATGCGAAAACCCTGCAGACCAAGACGTTCTACGGCCGCGAGAAGAAAAGCCTGGCCTATGTCATCGGCATCATGAACATGATCCTGCATGGCATCGAGGCGCCGAATATCCTGCACGTCAATACGCTGGGCGAAAACGTCAATGACATCCAGCCGAAGGACCAGAAGCAGATCGTGCTGGCCAACCCGCCGTTCGGCGGCAAGGAGCGCAAGGAAGTCCAGCAGAATTTCCCGATCAAGACCGGCGAGACCGCGTTCCTGTTCCTGCAGCACTTCATCAAGATGCTCAAGCCGGGCGGCCGCGCTGCCATCGTGATCAAGAACACCTTCCTGTCCAATACCGACAACGCCAGCGTCAGCCTGCGCCGCAAGCTGCTGGCCGAATGCAACCTGCACACCGTGCTGGACTGCCCGTCCGGCACGTTCCAGGGCGCGGGCGTGAAAACGGTGGTGTTGTTCTTCGAGAAGGGCGCGCCGACGCGCAGGACCTGGTTCTACCAACTGGATCCGGGCCGCAACATGGGCAAGACCAATCCGTTGAACGATGCGGATCTGGTGGAATTCGTGGAGCTGCAATCGCGCTTTGCGGATTCGGCGAAAAGCTGGTCGGTGGATGCTGGGTCGGTGGATCAGGTGACCTTTGATTTGTCGGTGAAGAACCCGAATGTGGCTGAGGCGGCGGCGCATCGCAGTCCGGCTGAAATCCTGGATGAGATTGCGGCGTTGGATGTGGAGAGTGCTGAGGTGTTGGCGGGGATTAGGGCGTTGGTATGAGTTGGCAGATGAGTACGCTCGGAGAGATTGCGAAAGTCGGTGCTGGCAACTCGGCACCCCAAGGTGATCATTTTTTCAGCCCGGACGGGGTTCCATTCTTCCGTACCTCCGATGTCGGACGAATTCGCTTCGGGCAGGTCTCCGACTCCGCAGATCGTTTGAACGAGACGGGCAGTCGTGGGCTGCGCCTGCTGCCAAAGGGGGCGATTCTATTACCCAAAAGCGGCGCATCCACGTTCTTGAATCATCGTGTGATGCTAGATGTTGATGGATTTGTGTCCAGCCATCTTGCGACGATTGTTGCGGATGAATCGCGTGTGCTCGCTAAGTACCTGCTTTACTTCTTGGCGACCGTTAAAGCTCAGAATCTCGTTCAAGACCATGCTTATCCGTCACTCAATTTGCCGGTAATCTCCGGCATCGGGGTGCCGCTCCCCTCGATTCCTGAGCAACAACGCATCGTCGCCATCCTCGACGAAGCGTTTTCGGGCATCGCCACCGCCAAGGCCAATGCTGAAAAAAGTCGGCAGTTCGCAAGGGAGCTTTTTAAGAAACAGCTGCACGATATTTTTTCCGATAGCAAAGTCGTACGCAAACCGATCTCTCAAATTTGTACAGAAATATTTGCCGGCGGTGACGTGCCGAAACACAACTACTCAAAAGTAGTGAGCGACAGGCATAGCATCCCGATCTACACGAATGGCGAGAAGAACAAGGGCCTATATGGCTTCACGGAGAAGCCACGTGTTACGTCACCTAGTTTGACTATTTCTGCCAGAGGGACGATTGGATATACGGAAATTAGGCATGAAAGCTACTTTCCTGCGATTCGCTTGATCGTTGTAATTCCGGATACACAGATAGTTTTTCTGAAGTACGTGTACTACTCCTTAGAGGCCATCGACTTTAAGCACACCGGAACCTCGATTCCTCAATTGACGGTTCCAATGGTTCGTGAATTTCTAGTCGCATTGCCATCATTGGCCGAACAAAGTGCAATCATCGAACGGCTCGATGCTCTATGGGAGGAGTTGTCGCAACTCGAATCCATCTACACCCGCAAACTCGCCGCCCTCGAAGCCCTCAAGCAATCCCTGCTGCACCAAGCCTTTTCCGGCCAGCTTTAACAGGAATGCCAATGACGCTCACCCCGGCAGAGAAACGCATCTACGAAGAAGGCGTCGAGTTCGCCAAGTCCAACAGGAAAGCCATAGCCAAGCGGCTGGCGGATATGACGCGATATCCCCCCGAGGAATCTCCTGTCGCCGTTTACATGGCCGGTTCGCCCGGCGCCGGCAAGACCGAGGCATCAATCGAACTCATCGACAGCTTGGGCGGGCAGGCCTTGCGGATCGATCCCGACGAGTTGCGGAGCGAGTTGCCCGGGTACACCGGCGATAACTCGCATCTGTTCCAGCGGGCGGTTTCGATTCTGGTGGACCGGATGCTGGACACCGCGTTCAAGCAGTCCCAAAGCTTCATCCTCGATGGCACGCTTACCAACTACGAGATTGCCGTGGCAAACATCGAGCGGTCATTGGGAAAGGGACGAGTGGTGCAGGTCCTTTACGTTTATCAGGAGCCCGCGCAAGCATGGCGCTTCGTTCAGGCTCGTGAACGTGCGGAAGGACGCCGCATCCAACCTGAAACGTTCATCGAGCAGTACTTTCAGGCCCGGCAAGTCGTCAACCGCTTGAAAGCACACTTCGCAGGCGACATCCGCGTTGACCTGCTGTTGAAGAACATCGACGGCTCCAACCGCACCTATATGGCCAATGTGGACCAGATTGACAGTCATGTACCTGAGAAATACGATGTTGCTGCCCTGCGATCCATGCTGGGCCTGACCTAGGCGGGCACCATGTTTTTCACCTCCAAGCCCGAGAAAGTCGCCTCGCCGCACTGTTCGAGGTCATCCGTCCGCCGCGTCTACGACGAAGACACGGAGACCTGGTGGTTCTTCGGTGGTGGACGTGGTGCAGGTGCTGACCGACCGCCAGCTCCAGACCGCCGCAAGTACTGGAACAAGCTCAAACGACGGCTTGGCAAAGAAGGCAGTCAACTGGTGACAAATTGTCACCAGTTGAAAATGCCCGCCGCCGACGGCAAGCAGCGCCTCACCGATGTCGCCACCGCCGAAACCCTGCTGCGCCTGGTGCAGTCCGTCCCCAGCCCCAAAGCCGAGCCCATCAAGCTCTGGCTGGCCAAGGTCGGCTACGAGCGCATGCAGGAGATGGCCGACCCGGCCCTGTCGCTCGACCGCGCCCGCCAGACCTGGCAGCAGCATGGCCGCAGCGACAAGTGGATTCAGCAGCGCATGACCGGGCAGGAAACCCGCAACAAGCTCACCGACTACTGGGCGCGAGCACGACATCAAGGCAAGGCGAGGAGTTCGCCATCCTCACCAACATCATCCATCAGGAATGGGCGGGCGTCAGCGTCAAAGAGCACAAGGACATGAAAGGCCTGAAGCAGCCACAACCTGCGCGACCACATGAGCGAGGCGGAACTGATCTTCACCGCGCTGGCCGAGCTGTCGACCCGCCAGATTGCCGAGAGCGAGGAGGCCACCGGCATGTCGCAGAACACCGCTGCGGCGAAGACTGGCGGACAGTTGGCCGGTCGCGCCCGGCTTGAACTGGAGGCGCGCACGGGGAAGACAGTGGTGTCGTCGGAAAATTTCCGAGTCGCAGGGACGCAGCACACGCCGTTGCCGACCAAGGACAAACCCGGCGCAAGGCGCGCCAAGGGCAGGAACAAAACCGGGTAGATTCGGCATCGGCCCAATTCGCTATCATCCAGCTGACTCAGGGGATGCACGAATTTGAACGAAGCCGAGACCCGCGCCGAACATATCGACCCCGCCTTGAAAGCGGCGGGCTGGGGTGTGGTGGAAGGCAGCCGCGTGATGCGCGAACACCGCATCACCGAAGGCCGTCTGCAAGGTCCCGGCCCACGCGGCAAGGCCGAGATCGCCGACTACGTGCTGGTCTATCGCAATACCCGTCTTGCGGTGATCGAGGCCAAGGCCTGGGACGTGGCCTGCGGCGAAGGCGTGATGCAGGCCAAGCAATATGCGGGCAAGCTCGCCGTGCGGTTTACCTATGCCACCAACGGGCGCTCGATTTACGGCATCGACATGGACACGGGCGTGGAAGGCGATGTGCCTGCATTCCCGGCCCCGATGAACTGTGGGCACGGACGTTCGCCACCGCCAACGCCTGGCGCGATCGTTTCGCGGCGATTCCATTCGAGGACAAGGGCGGCACCTGGCAGGGCCGCTATTACCAGGACATCGCGATCCAGCGCGTACTGGATGCGATTGCGGATGGTCGCGACCGCATCCTGCTGACCTTGGCCACCGGAACCGGCAAGACCTTCATCGCGTTCCAGCTGGCATGGAAACTGTTCCAGAGCCGCTGGAACCTGAGCGACTGGAAGAGCGACGGCGAACCGACGCGACGCCCGCGCATCCTGTTCCTGGCGGATCGCAATATCCTCGCCGACCAGGCCTACAACGCATTCTCCGCATTCGCTGACGATGCACTGGTGCGCATCGCCCCGGACGAGATCCGCAAGAAGGGCCGGGTGCCGAAAAACGGCAGCATCTTCTTCACCATCTTCCAGACGTTCATGAGCGGGCCAGGCGAAACGCCGTACTTCGGCGACTACCCGCCGGACTTCTTCGACTTCATCGTCATCGACGAATGCCACCGTGGCGGCGCCAATGACGAAAGCAGCTGGCGCGCGATCCTCGACTACTTCGCACCGGCCGTGCAGCTGGGCCTGACCGCCACGCCCAAGCGCACCCTCAACGCCGACACCTATTCCTATTTCGGCGAGCCGGTGTTCGTGTATTCGCTCAAGGAAGGCATCAACGATGGCTTCCTGACCCCGTTCAAGGTCCGGCAGATCGCCACCACCCTGGACGACTACGTCTACACGCCCGACGACCATGTGGTGGAAGGCGACATCGAACCCGGCAAGCGTTACGAAGAAGCCGATTTCAACCGCAGCATCGAGATTCGCGAACGCGAAAAGTACCGCGTCAAGATATTGATGGACTCCATCGACCAGCGCGAGAAGGCCATCGTCTTCTGCGCCACCCAGGCGCACGCCTCGGTGGTGCGCGACCTGATCAACCAGGCCAAGACCAGCACCGAGCCACTGTATTGCGTGCGCGTCACCGCCAACGACGGCGCGCTGGGCGAACAGTACCTGCGCGATTTCCAGGACAACGAGAAAACCATACCGACGGTGCTGACCACGTCGCAGAAACTCTCGACTGGCGTGGATGCCCGTAACGTCCGCCACATCGTGCTGATGCGGCCGGTGGCGTCGATGATCGAGTTCAAGCAGATCATCGGCCGTGGCACCCGGCTGTACGACGGCAAGGACCATTTCACCATCCACGACTTCGTCAAGGCGCATCACCATTTCAGCGACCCGGAATGGGACGGCGAGCCGGAGGAACCGGAGATTCCAGATCCATGTGCGCGATGCGGTTCGCGGCCCTGCATCTGCGAACAACCGCCACCGAAGCCGTGTGCCGCCTGCGGGAGTACGCCTTGCACGTGTCCGTGTGAAGTGTGCGGCCGCCATCCATGTGCGTGCCCGTCCAAGTCCAAGGTCAGGGTCAAACTCGCGGACGGCAAGGAACGCCACATCCAGCACATGACCGCGACCACGTTCTGGAGCGCGGACGGTACGCCGATGTCAGCTGCTCAATTCCTTGAAGCTCTATTCGGTGCGCTGCCTGAGTTCTTCAAGGACGAAGACGAGTTGCGGCGCATCTGGAGCATGCCGGACACCCGCAAGTCACTGCTGGAAGGGTTGGCTGACAAGGGCTTTGGCCGTGAACCACTGGCAGAAATGCAGAAAATCATCGAAGCCGAGAACAGCGATCTGTTCGATGTACTCGCTTACGTCGCATACGCGAGCGCACCGATCACCCGTGAGCAACGCGCCGTCTTCGCGAAGTCGGGCATCTACAGCCACTACCGCAGCGATCGTCAGCTGGCCTTCCTTGAGTTCGTGCTGGATCACTACGTCAGCGAGGGCGTCGACGAACTCGGCATCGAAAAGCTTTCCCCGCTGTTGCTGCTGAAGTACCACGCCATCTCTGATGCAGCCGCGGAGTTGGGAACCGCGCAGCAGATTCGTGACGTTTTCGTGGGTTTCCAGAAGTATCTGTACAGCGAGCGGCGAAATTTCGAATAAAGTAAACGATCAAAATGGTGTCAGGGACACTTCTCCGCGAGGGCGGAATGAACGGACTCAAGAATGTGCGGAATCGGCGCAATGACGCGCTGACCCAAGTGGGCTGGGATGAACTGGAAGCCATGCTTGCCGTGTACTACCGCGGCCAGGGCTACCGCGTGGAGCATGTCGGCACCGGTGCCTCCGGCACGCGCTTTGACGGTGGCATCGACCTGAAGCTGCACAAGGACGATGCCTACATCCTGGTCCAGTGCAAGCACTGGAACGCCAAGCAGGTTCCGCACAACGACGTGCACCAGCTGATAGGCGTGATGGTCAATGAAGGCGCGACGGGCGCCATCCTGGCCACTAGCGGTGAGTTCACCCGCGCAGCAATCGAAGCCGCGACGAAGCAGGGCCATGTGCAGCTGGTTGACGGCGATGATCTTCGCGGCATGTTGGGTCCTTTGCCTGAATTTTCGGTCCCGCAGCTTGGCGGGAATCGGCAATATCCATCGACCGCACGCGGCGTGGCATCCACGGTGGGCGAACGTCTGTTGGTCGCCGCAGAAGATCGCATTCGCTACGGTGGGCGCGTACCAGGCAGCAGGGGACGTGGTTGGGGAGGTAACACGCTCCAGGCCGGCGTCGCATTGTTGATACTCAAGTTCGTGGTTGCGGCCGTCATGTTCCTGTTCGTGTGGTGGGCATTGCAGTCGGCCATTGGTTCCATCATCCAGGCCACGGTGGTCAAACCTGTTGCGCAACAAGGGCAACAACTGGAGGCGACGAAATTGCAACGTCCTGCGAATGATGTTGCGGTCCGGAACAGCTCCGTCCGCATGCCGGATTTCAATGTCCCCACCAAGGCGGAAATCCGCGAGTCCCAGCGGCAGGCAGACGAGGCAGCGCGCATCATCGAGGCCAGTACGCCGGAAATGTAGTGTTTACTCCAAGGGACAAGGGGTAAGGGAAAAGGGGTCAGAGTGAAGTTTCCTGACCAAGATCGCGAACGATTCAACGTCATCGGCAGGAAATTCACTCCGACCCCTTTTCCCCCTATCGGCAGGAAATCCTCACTTTCCCCCGGAACACTCCGACTTTTTCCCGCTGCATAAGCCACCCAAGGCGAAAGGTGCGACAAGCGCGCCTCGTCGGTTTCATCACGCGACGGGCGCATCAGCGGAAGCACGGTGCCGGGCACAGGTCCCGGCATGCCCGCACCCCATGCAGTGCCGCTTGTATTCAGGCCCCTTTGGCCGGATATAGGAGGGACCAGCCATCACCCCGGAGACCACCACGATGCAAATCCAAGTGAACACGGACAACAACATCACGGGTGACGAGATCCTCGCCCAGCGTGTCGAAGAGATCCTCCACCACGCCCTGGAGCGCTTTGCCGGGCAAATTACCCGCCTGGAAGTCCACCTCAGCGACGAGAACAGCACGTCGAAGTCCGGCATCAAGGACAAGCGGTGCCTGCTGGAGGCCCGTATCGCGGGCAGGGACCCGACGTCGGCAAGCGATGTGGCCGAAACGGTTGCGCTAGCGGTGACCGGTGCCGCGCAGAAGATGGTCAGTCAGCTGGCGCGTGACCGTGGCAAGCTCGCCACCCATTGATCACCCGCCGGTGATCGATGAGATGGCACCGTGGTCCAGGACGCCCTGCCAATGCGGGGCGTCATTGCGTGGGGCCTCCGTGGTCATGTTGAGCTGAGGCCAGGCGCGTCCGTCCTGGCGTGGCGCATCATCTGCCGGCGCCGCATCGGCGATGTCGCGCCGTGAACGGCGCGCCTGCGGGGATTGCGCCTGCGGGGATTGCGCCTACGCGGATTGCGTCATTGCGGGCAGGCCGAACAGCCGCTCGGCATTGGCGGTGGTCGCCGCGGCGACGTCTGCCCGCGCCATGCCGCGCAAGTCCGCAATCACGTCCAGCACTTCGACCAGATTGGCGGGCTCGTTGCGTTGACCACGATGGCTGGCGCCCGGCTGGTCGGGGCTGTCGGTTTCCAGCAGCAGTTGTTCGATGGGGATGGTGGCCACGACGCTGCGCAGGCGTTTGGCGCGTTCGTAGGTCACCGGGCCGCCGATGCCCAGCAGGAAGCCCAGCCCATGCAGCTGCGCGGCCTGTTCGGCGCTGCCGGGAAAACTGTGGATCACGCCGCGCAGGCCGCCGATGCGCCGGATCGACGCGATCACCGCATCCACCGCGCGCCGCGCATGCACGATCACCGGCACGTCGAAATCGCGCGCGAGTCTCAGTTGCGCGTCGAAACAGTGTTGCTGCGCATCGCGGTCGAGGCCTTCGATGAAATAGTCCAGCCCGCATTCGCCGACCGCGACCGGACGTTCGCGTTCGATCCAGCTGCGCAGGTCGACCAGGTGCTCGGGGCGGTGTGATGCCAGGAACATCGGGTGCAGGCCGTAGGCGGGATGCAGGCCGGGGAAGTGCGCACACACCTGCTTGAGCGTCGGCCAGCCGGCGGCAGCGATGGCCGGGACGATCTGCCGGGTGACGCCCGCGGCCACGGCGCGCGCATGCGCGGTGGCGCGGTCGCCATCGAAATCGGCGACATCGAAATGGCTGTGGCTGTCGACCAGGTGCACCGAGGGCCGCAGGTCAGAGGCGGCGGGCTTCGCCGTCGATCGGTGGCGTGCCCGATGCCGGTGGTGCCTTGCGCTTTTTCCAGTTGGCCAGCAACAGGGTGCCCAGCCCGAACAGGATTTCATCGATGAAGGGAATCGGGTCGATGACCACCATGTCCACCACGAACAACGCCGCAAACGCCAGCATCAGTTTCGGATAGCTCAGGCGTCCAAGGAAACGCATCACCGGGGCAAGCAGCAGGTTGGCCATGGGCGTGTCGAACGGCAGCGGGAGTGACCGAACGCTAGCACGCACGGCCTCCACACAGGGCGCACACATACGTGAACGGTTCCTGTTGCATGGCCGTGCAACTCCCGCGTGATTCAGTTGCAGCGTGCTGTGATCGGCGCAGCAGGGGATACGCCCGATGCAGGAGCACCACATGAAGAACAACAGCTTGGCCATCGCACTTGCCGCGTTGCTGGTGGGCGGCGTGGCCACCGCGGGGTACATGAACAATCGTGACAATCGCACGGCGCCCGATGCAGGGATGCCCGATGCAGGGATGTTCGACACCGCGCAACCCGGGGTGGCAGAAGGCACGGTGCCGGACGCCGGGCGCGTCAGCTATGCCGAGGTCATCGATGTGCAGCCGGTGACGGCGCGCGAGCCGTTGTATGCCACCGTGATCGGCAGCGAACCCATTCGCGTCTCCAACACCACGACCACGCCGCAACAGGTCTGCGAAGACGTGGTGGTGCAGGAGCGCATGCCGGAACGCGATGGCAATGTCGGCGGCACCGTGGCCGGCACGCTGATCGGCGGCCTGGTCGGCAACCAGGTGGGTGGCGGCAATGGCAAGAAGGCAGCGACCGTGGCGGGCGCGGTGGCGGGTGGCGTCATCGGCAACCGCGTGGACCGCAACCACGTCGGCGGGCAGGTGGTGAACCGTACCGACCGCCGCTGCCGCACGGTCAACACGTCGTCGACTTCGTCCAGCACCGTGGCCTGGAACGTGACCTACCGCAATCCGGATGGCACCACCGGCAGCATGCGCACCGAGGCCAAGCCGGGTGAGCGCATCGCGCTGGGCGATGGCGAACGCACGATCGGCTATGACGTCCGCTACCGCCTGGATGGCCGCACGCACAGCGTGCGCATGGATGAGCGCCCGGGTTCGCAACTGCCGGTGATCGACGGGCAGGTGGTGACCCGGGTTGCGGCGGTGGAAGACAACCGCAACGGTTGATCGCGGTGTGTACCGGCCGGATTTCCCCACGCGGGGCCCGAGCGATCGGGCCCCGTCGTGCGTTTCGGGTCGGCGGTTTCCGGGTCTGGGCGTTTCGCCGGAAACTCCCGTGATATCGCGCCATCCGCCTGCGTGTGTTCGCAATTCCACGGTCTGCCCCGGGCCATGCCGGCCCGATACAATGGGCAACTTTCCTGCATCCCGAGTTTGCAATGGCCCTGCAACCCTACGATCTGTTCGATGTCCGCTCACTGCTGAGTGAAGAAGAGCGCGCGGTACAGGACACCGTGGCGCGCTTCACCGACGAGCGCGTGATCCCGATCATCGGCGATGCCTTCGAGCAGGGCCGCTTCCCGAAGGAACTGGTTCCCGAGATCGCCGAGCTCGGCCTGCTGGGCTCGTCGTTGCCTGAGCAGTACGGCGGCGGCGGACTCAACGGCGTCTGTTACGGCCTGATCTGCCAGGAACTCGAGCGCGGCGACAGCGGCATCCGCAGTTTCGTCAGCGTGCAGAGCTCGCTGTGCATGTATCCCATCTTTGCCTACGGCAACGAAGAGCAGCGCATGCGCTGGCTGCCGGACATGGCCGCGGGCAAGGTGATCGGCTGCTTCGGCCTGACCGAGGCGCACGGCGGCTCCGACCCGGCCGGCATGAAGACCCACGCCAGGCGCGACGGTGGCGACTGGATCCTCAACGGCTCCAAGATGTGGATCACCAGCGGCAACCTGGCCGACATCGCGATCGTCTGGGCGCACACCGAGGACGGCATCCAGGGCTTCGTGGTCGAGAAGGACTTCCCCGGTTTCACCGCGCAGGAAATCCACAAGAAGATGAGCCTGCGCGCGTCGGTCACCAGCGCGCTGTTCTTCGACAACGTGCGCGTGCCGGACGCCAACCGCCTGCCCAACGTGAAGGGCCTGAAGGGCCCGCTGGGCTGCCTGACCCAGGCTCGCTACGGCATCACCTGGGGCCCGATCGGCGCCGCCATCGCCTGCCTGGACGAAGCGTTGAACTACACCAGGGAACGCATCCTGTTCGAGCGCCCGGTGGCCGCCACCCAGAGCGCACAGATCAAGATGGCCGACATGGCCCGCCGCATCACCCTGGCGCAATTGCTGTCGCTGCAGCTCGGTCGTTTGAAGGATGCCGGCACCATGCAGCCGGCGCAGGTGTCGCTGGCGAAGTGGAACAACTGCCGGATGGCGATCGATATCGCCCGCGAATGCCGCGACCTGCTCGGCGGCGCCGGCATCACCACCGAACACGCCGCGATCCGCCACATGCTGAACCTGGAATCGGTCATCACCTACGAAGGCACCGAGACCGTGCACCAGCTGGTGATCGGCCGCGAGCTGACCGGCATCAACGCGTTCTGATTCGGTGCCTGCGCCGCAGCGGAGCAAGCTCCGCTCTACGGGGTGAATGATCGAAGGATCAGGTAATTGACGATGGCCCAAGTCCGCATCGAAACCGAACGCCTGGTCCTGCGCGTGCCGCAGGCGGGCGACTTCGACCGCTACGCCGAACTGATCTGCGACCCGGTGGCGGCGCAGCACATCGGCGGCGGCGTGAGCCGTGGCGAGGCGTGGCGGCGCTTCCTGCAGATGCCGGGCGCGTGGGCCGTGCAGGGCTTCGCGATGTTCTCGCTGATCGACAAGGCGACTGGACGCTGGATGGGGCAGGCGGGCCCGTGGCAGCCGGAAGGCTGGCCAGGCACCGAAGTCGGCTACGTGCTGCATCCCGATGCCTGGGGCAAGGGCTACGCCACCGAGGCCTGCAGCGCCGCCATCGACTGGGCCTTCGAGGTCCTCGACTGGCAGCAGGTGATCCATTGCATCGCGCCTGCCAATACCGCATCGCAAGCGGTGGCGCGGCGGCTCGGTTCGAAGGTGCTGGGCAAGGCGCAGTTGCCGCCACCGCTGGACGTCCACGACTGCGACCTGTGGGGCCAGACCCGCGAAGAATGGTTCGCGCGGCGTGCCAATCCGCAAGGCACCGAACGCGCGCCGCTGGCATTCAACCCGATCACCTGATCCTGTCAGGCCTTGCCAGGCCCGGCATGACAACAACCTTGAGACATCCATGTTCGCCACCGTTCCCGATCCCATCCCGGCCCGCATGCGCGGCCTCAACCGCGCCGAGATCTGCGACGTCAACTTCCAGGAGTTCGTGCGCGGCTGGAACGGCACGCCTGACGCGAAGCCGGCAGCGGACGAAGCGATCCTGGAGGGCAGCGCGCTGGATGCGCACGGCTTCCGCGAGCTGTTCGAATCGCAGCTGGTCAGTCGTCATCTGGACCTGATGGCGCGCGTGCTGCGGGTGCAGAACAAGGTCTTCTACACGATCGGTTCCAGCGGCCACGAAGGCAATGCGATGGTGGCGCGCGCGACCCGGCATACCGATCCGGCGTTCCTGCATTACCGCAGTGGCGGCTTCATGGCCGAACGCTTCCGCAAGTTGCCCGGCATGGACCCGGTGATGGACTCGGCGCTGAGCTTCGCCGCCAGCCAGGACGACCCCGCATCCGGGGGGCGCCACAAGGTCTGGGGCAGCAAGCCGTTGTGGGTGTTGCCGCAAACCTCGACGATTGCCTCGCACCTGCCCAAGGCCTTGGGCACGGCGCTGGCGATCGAGCAGGCGCGCCGCATCGGGCACGCCTTGCCGATCCCGGAGGACAGCATCGCGATCTGTTCGTTCGGCGACGCCTCGTCCAACCACGCCACTGCGCAGACCGCGTTCAACGCGGCGGCCTACACGGCCTACCAGAAGCTGCCGGCGCCGGTGTTGTTCGTGTGCGAGGACAACGGCATCGGCATCTCGGTGAAGACGCCGGACGACTGGATCGCGCAGAACTTCTCGATGCGCCGCGGGCTGGATTATTTCCAGGCCGACGGGCTGGACCTGGCCGATGGCTACGGCCGCGTGCGAAGGGCCGTCGAACACTGCCGGATGACCCGGCGGCCGACCTTCCTGCACCTGCGCACGACCCGGATCATGGGTCACGCCGGCACCGATTTCGAGATCGAATGGCGCAACATCGATGAGCTGTGCCGGGTCGAGGCCAGTGATCCGTTGTTGCGCAGCGCGGCAATCGCACTCGAGTCCGGGCTGATGTCGAAGGACGAGATCCTGGCGCTGTACGAAGCCAGCCGTGCGCGCTGCTTCGCCGCGGCCGAAGAAGCCGACCGCCGGCCGAAGATCGAACGGCTCGAGGATGTCATTGCGCCGCTGGCACCGTATACGCCGGACCAGGTGCAGGCGGAAGCGGCACGCGTGGCGTCGCCGGAAGCCCGCATCAAGGCCTTCGGCAGCGAGGACAGATTTCCGGAAAAGCAGGCGCCAAGGCATCTCGCCATCCAGATCAACCAGGCCTTGCACGACCTGTTCGCCAAGTATCCGGAGACCCTGCTGTTCGGCGAGGACGTGGCGCAGAAGGGCGGCGTGTACACGGTCACCAAGGGCATGCACAAGGCGTTCGGCAACCGCCGCGTGTTCAACACCTTGCTGGACGAAACCATGATCCTGGGCATGGCCCAGGGCTTCGCCAACCTGGGCATGCTGCCGGTCCCGGAAATCCAGTACCTGGCCTACCTGCACAACGCGATCGACCAGATCCGCGGCGAAGCGGCGAGCCTGCAGTTCTTCAGCAATGACCAGTACCGCAACCCGATGGTGGTGCGCATCGCCGGGCTCGGCTACCAGCGCGGGTTCGGCGGGCATTTCCACAACGACAACTCGATCACCGCCTTGCGCGACATCCCCGGCCTGGTGGTCGGCTGCCCCTCGCGCGGCGACGACGCGGCGATGATGCTGCGCACGCTGACCGCGCTGGCGAAGGTCGATGGGCGCGTGAGTGTGTTCCTGGAGCCGATCGCGCTGTACATGACCAAGGACCTGTACGAAGCGGGCGACGGCCTGTGGCTGACCGACTACCCCGCGCCCGACCAGGCGCTGGTGCTGGGCGAAGAGCGCGTCTACAACCCGGAGGCCACCGACTGCGTGATCTTCAGCTTCGGCAACGGCATGCCGATGAGCCTGCGCGCCGCGCGACAGATCGAGGCCAGGCATGGCTGGAAGGTGCGCGTGGTGGACCTGCGCTGGCTGGTGCCGTTGAACGAACCGGCGATTGCCCGGCATGCCCGCGAATGCGCGCGGATCCTGGTGGTCGATGAGGGCCGCCACAGCGCCGGCATCGGCGAGGGCGTGATCACCGCGATCACCGAAGCCGGGCTGGGCGGCAAGCCCGGCCGCCGCGTGGTCGGCGTGGACACCTACACGCCGCTCGCAGGCGCCGCGTTCCTGGTGATCCCGAAGGACGAGGACATCGTGGCGGCGGCGGACGCCCTGGTTGCCGGAACCCCAGCCCGCGGTTAAGCGGGCTCAGCCGACCACGGCAGCCGGAATGTCGCGCGGCTGGCGGGCCGTGGTTTCGTCATGCCGATGCAGGACCACGTTGATCGCCTTGCTGGCCGGCGTGCGTGCGTGTTCGGCAAAGCTGTCCAGCGGCACCAGCGCATTGGTTTCCGGGTAGTACGCGGCCAGGCAGCCGCGCGGAATGTCGTAGGCGACCAGCAGGAAACCGCGCGCCCAGCGGCGCGTGTCGTTGCTGCACATGCTTTCGATATCCACCCGCTGGCCGGCCTTCAAGCCCAGCATCGCGATGTCGTCCGCATGGATGAACAGCGCACGGCGCTCGTTGCGGACACCCCGATAGCGATCATCCAGCCCGTAGATGGTGGTGTTGTACTGGTCGTGCGCGCGCACGGTGGTCAGGGTGAAGACCTCGACGCGTGAATCGTCCGGGGCGGCGCTGGGTCGTGGCGCGAGCGGATGCGGGAAGAAGCCGGCCTTGCCGGTTTCGGTGCGCCATTGGCGGGCGCCGGCGCTGTTGGGCAGGCGGAACCCGCCCGGCACCTGCACGCGGGCATTGAAGTCGTGGAAATCGTCGAACACCCGCGCGATCTGGTCGCGAATGCGGTTGTAATCCTGCACCAGCCAGCGCCAGGGCGTGTCGCTGCGCTTGCCCAGCGTGGCCTGCGCCAGCCGCGCCACGATGTCCGGCTCCGACAACAGCGCGGGCGAGGCGGGTTCGTTCCGGCCCGATGACAGGTGGACCATGCTCATCGAGTCCTCCACCGTCACCGCCTGCGGGCCACTGGCCTGGCGGTCGATCTCGGTGCGGCCCAGGCAGGGCAGGATCAGCGCATCGCGACCATGCACCAGGTGGCTGCGGTTGAGCTTGGTTGCCACGTGCACGGTGAGGTCGCAGTTGCGCAGCGCAGCGTGGGTGGCTTCGGTGTCCGGGGTGGCCGTCGCGAAGTTGCCGCCCATCGCGAAGAACACGCGGGCCTTGCCATCGCGCATCGCCTCGATCGCGCCGACCACGTCGACGCCGGGTTCGCGCGGCGGATCGAACCCGAACACCTGCTGCAGGCGGTCCAGCAACGCAGGCGCGGGCTTCTCGTGGATGCCCATGGTGCGATCGCCCTGCACGTTGCTGTGCCCGCGCACCGGGCAGATGCCGGCGCCGGGACGACCGATGTGGCCGCGCAGCAGCATCAGGTTGACCAGCATCTGGATGGTCGCCACCGAGCGCCGGTGCTGGGTGATGCCCATGCCCCAGCACACGATCGCCCGTTCGGAACGCAGGAAGCGTTCGCCGGCCTCGCGCAGGCGCGCCTGGTCCATGCCGGATTCGGCTTCGATGTCCTGCCAGTTGCTGGCCTCGATGCTTGCGCGCAACGCGTCGAAGCCATCGGTATGCGCCTCGATGAACGCTTCGTCCAGCAGCGCGGGCTGGCCATCGGCATGCGCCTTCGCGCCGCGTTCCAGCACGTGCTTGATGATCCCGGTGACTGCGGCGAGATCGCCGCCGATGCGGAGCTGGTAATAGTCCGAGGCGATCTCCGTCGAACCCCCGCGCAGCATTTCCAGCGCGTCCTGCGGATCGGCGAAACGCTCCAGCCCGCGCTCGCGCAACGGATTGAAGGCGAGCACGCTGGCGCCGCGTTTCACCGCCCGGCGCAGTTCGCCGAGCATGCGCGGATGGTTGGTGCCGGGGTTCTGGCCGAACACCAGGATCAGGTCGGCTTGCTCGAAATCCGCCAGCGAGACCGTGCCCTTGCCGGTGCCAAGCTGCGCACCCAGGGCATGGCCGGAGGGCTCGTGGCACATGTTCGAGCAGTCGGGAAAATTGTTGGTGCCGTACTGGCGCACGAACAACTGGTACAGGAAGGCGGCTTCGTTGCTGGTGCGGCCCGAGGTATAGAAGATCGCCTCGTCGGGCGATGCCAGCGCATTGAGCTTCGACGCGATGAAGGCAAACGCCGAGTCCCACGACAGCGGTTGGTAATGATCGGTTGCCGCGTTGTAGCGGAGCGGCGTCGTCAACCGGCCCTGATCTTCCAGCCAGTGGTCGCTGTAGCGCGCCAGCTCGTCCACGCTGTAGTTCGCGAACAGGTCGGGGCCGGCGCGGCGCGCGGTGGCTTCGAACGCCACCGCCTTCGCGCCGTTCTCGCAGAACTCGAAGGTCGAGGTGTGCTCGCGGTCCGGCCACGCGCAACCCGGGCAGTCGAAACCATCCGGCTGGTTGGCGGAGAGCAGGGTCCTGGCGCCATGAAGCGGGACGTCCTGTTTCAGCAGGTGCGCCGCCACGGCTTTCAGCGCGGGCCAACCGCCTGCTGGGCCCTTGTACGGCGTGTTGTCGGGGTGATCGGTCATGGCGTGCGCTGCAGGCGTCGTGGATGGGTGTAGACCACGCAGTCGCCATCGCGCGCGAACCCGACCAGCGCCAGCCCGGTTGCCTGCGCGAGGGTGATGGCGAGCGTGGTCGGCGCGGAGATCGCCGCCAGCAGCGGGATGCCGACGTGGGCGGCCTTCATCGCCAGTTCGTAGCTGGCGCGACTGGTGGTGATGGCGAAGCCGTCAGCGGCGGGCATGTTGGCGCCGTGCAGGCCGCCGATCAGCTTGTCCAGTGCGTTGTGGCGGCCCACGTCCTCGCGCACCAGCAGCAGCTCGCCGCGCGGATTGGCGAAGCCGGCGGCATGGGTCGCGCCGGTTTCGGCATTCAAGGGCTGTTGCCGGTGCAGGGCATCCAGCGCGGCGTGCAGGGAGGATTCGCTGACACTGAACGGGCTGTCGATCCGCGCCGGCATCCGCATCACGTCCTCGATCGATGCGCTGCCGCAGATGCCGCACCCGCCATAACCCGGCATCGGCCGGCTGCGCTGGGCCAGCCGTTCCGCGCGCGCTGCCGGAATCCGCATGTTGACCACGATGCCTTCGAACTCGTCCCTGATGTCATCGAGTTGCCAGGCATCACCCGCCTCGATGATGGCCTCGCTCAGCGAGAACCCCAATGCCAGGTCGGCAAGGTCGCAAGGGGTCGCCATCAGCACCGCGAACGGCACGTCGTTGTAGTGCAGGGCGACCGGCACTTCGCAGGCGATGCGGTCATCGGTGCTGCGCACGCGCGTCGACGTCCGCTGCTCCACCTGGCGGGTGGCGGTGCCTGGCAGGGGTTCGTGATGGTCGCGGAGGCGGGCGTTCACGCGTGCAGCATAGCGCCGTGCCGCCGGTCCGCTCCGGCCTTCAACGGTCGAGTCCGCCCAGCAAAGGCGTGGTGTTCAGCGCCACGCCTGCGCAGTGCAAGCCCTCGGTCGGTGCATCCAGCGGCACCACGGCCAGCGCCAGTGGGCCAGCACTGCATACGATCCTGCCGATACTGCGCTCCGAATCGGCGAAAACCTCAGCGCCCTCCGGCAGCACCGAAGCTGCTTCGTAGAGTGCCAGGCCGCGCTTCACCTGGCCGAGGAAATGCGTGCGCGCCACGATTTCCTGACCGGGATAGCAGCCCTTCCTGACGCTGAAGGCGCGCAGCCGCTCCAGCGAGAGTTGCTGTGGCGTCCATTGCTCACGCTGTGACGCGGGCAGGCGGGGCAGGCCATGGACGAGGTCCGTCTGCTTCCAGCGAGCCACTGCATCGGCGTCATGTGGACCTGTGGCGGGGGTGACACCGATCATCACGCTGCGCTGGCCGCCGTCGCCGCTCATGTCCAGTTCGATGTCGTTGTCGATGACGGCGAACGCGGCACCAGTGGCCTTGACGGGGGCTGAAAAATTCGCGGTCACCCGGGCTTCGACAGCTGCCAGCACGACTTTGCTGCGGAAGACATAGCGCTGCAGCAAGTGCGCGAGATCCACCGCGGCGACATCGGGCAGCAACAGCCACAGGGTCTGCGAATCCAGGCGGAGCAGCGCAAACAGCGCGATCACGCGGCCTTTCGGCGTCAACCAGCCATTCCACTGCCACTGTCCGTCGGCCAATCCGGCAATGTCATTCATGAACTGTGCCTGCGCGAAGACCATGGTGTCCGGCCCTTTCAGGGCCAGGATTTCGTGCGCGGGCAGGGCGAATTCCAAGGGCAATTCTTGATTGCGGTTGTGAGACATGGGTGTGGGACTTAAACTCGCATGGCTATGAACACGTCGATCATAGGTCAAACCGATCCCGGTCCCGACCCTGGGCAGGTGCCAGTTCCAAACCAGGAACCCGCTCCCGGCCCATCCGTGGATGCGATCCCTGCCGTTGAAATCGGTGGCCGTGATGGCCCCGAGCCGACGCGGTACGGTGATTGGGAGAAGAACGGCCGTTGTAGCGACTTCTAGTACCTGCGTGAAACCGTGGTTTTGAAGCAGGTCCTGACGCAAGTTTGAATGGAGAGAGCACCGCCCATGGCAGCCCCTGGTCTTCCTGGCTTAGAGCCGCGCGTCCGTGAACGTCCGTTGTCCCCACACTTGCAGGTTTATCGCTGGCAGGTACAGATGGTGACCTCGATCCTGCATCGCGTCACCGGGGTCGCCCTGGTCGCTGGTGCGCTGGCGATGGTGTATGCGCTGGTTGCGCTGGCGTCCGGACCGGCGCGCTGGGAGGTCTTTGCCGCATGCGCGGGTTCGCTGTTCGGCAAGCTGGTCCTGTTCGGCTTCAGCTGGGCATTGGCCTACCACCTCATCAATGGCATCCGCCACTTGAGCCAGGATGCCGGCTACGGCTTCGAGGTCCCGGACTTCGTGCGCAGCAGCTGGATCTCGATCATCGGCAGCGTGGTGCTGGTGGCCGTGGTCTGGGCCGTCGTGCTGATGCAATGGGGGCAGTCATGAGCGACAACTGGAAGCGCCACCAGGACCTGCGTACGCCGCTGAAGCGCGCGGTGGGATTGGGCTCGGCGAAGGACGGTACCCCGCATTTCATCTGGCAGCGGATCACCGCGATCGTGCTGGTGTTGCTGGGCGCCTACCTGATTGGCCTGGTGCTGTCGCTCGGCGGTGCAAACTACGACCTCGCCCGCGCCATCGTGGCCGATCCGGCCAATGCGACGATCCTGGTCGCGTTCCTGATCGCGATGTTCTGGCATGCCAAGCTCGGCCTGCAGGTGGTCATCGAGGACTATGTGCATACCCCGGCGCTGGCCGGCGTGGCGCATGTCGCCAACATCTTCGTCTGTGCACTCGCGGCCATCGCCAGCGTACTTGCCGTCATCCGCATCACGCTGGGAGCCTGAATCCGTGCCCGCCTACAAGATCACAGAACACACCTTCGACATGATCGTGGTCGGCGCCGGTGGCGCTGGCCTGCGCGCCACCTTCGGCCTGGCCCAGAAGGGACTGCAGACGGCCTGCATCAGCAAGGTGTTCCCGACCCGTTCGCATACCGTGGCGGCGCAGGGCGGCATTTCCGCCGCGCTCGGCAACATGGGCGAAGACGACTGGCGCTTCCATTACTACGACACCATCAAGGGCTCGGACTGGTTGGGTGACCAGGATGCGATCGAGTACATGTGCAAGGAAGCGATCCCGGCGATCATCGAGCTCGAGCACCAGGGCGTGCCGTTCAGCCGCACCGAAGAGGGCAAGATCTACCAGCGTCCGTTCGGCGGCATGACCACCCATTACGGCAAGGGCACCGCGCAGCGCACCTGCGCCGCCGCCGACCGCACCGGCCACGCGATCCTGCACACCCTGTACCAGCAGTCGCTTGCGCATGACGCACGCTTCTTCATCGAATACTTCGCGCTCGACCTGATCATGGACGCCGATGGCGCCTGCCGTGGCGTGCTGGCGCTGGACATGGCGGAGGGCACACTGCACCTGTTCCGCGCCCAGGGCGTGGTGCTGGCGACCGGCGGCTATGGCCGCGCCTATTTCAGCGCGACCTCGGCGCATACCTGCACCGGCGACGGCGGCGGCATGGCGCTGCGCGCCGGACTGGCCCTGCAGGACATGGAGTTCGTGCAGTTCCACCCGACCGGCATCTACGGTGCCGGCTGCCTGATCACCGAAGGCGTGCGCGGCGAAGGCGGCATCCTGCGCAACAGCGAGGGCGAGCGCTTCATGGAGCGCTACGCACCGAATGCCAAGGACCTGGCGTCGCGCGACGTGGTCAGCCGCGCGATGACCCTGGAGATTCGCGAGGGTCGCGGCGTCGGCGAGCACAAGGACCATATCTTCCTCGACATGACCCATCTGAACCCGGCCGACATCCACGAAAAGCTGCCCGGCATTTCCGAGAGCGCGCGGATCTTTGCCGATGTCGACGTCGAGAAACAGCCGATCCCGGTCATCCCGACCGCCCACTACAACATGGGCGGCATCCCGACCAATTACCACGGCGAAGTGGTGCAGCTGAAGGATGGCAATCCCGACGCGGTCGTGCCGGGGCTGTACGCGATCGGCGAAGGTGCCTGCGTGTCGGTGCATGGCGCGAACCGCCTGGGCTCCAATTCGCTGCTCGACCTGGTGGTGTTCGGTCGCGCGGTCGCCAACCGCTGCGGCGAAACCATCAAGCCCGGCGCGCCGCACAAGCCGCTGGCGGGCGATGCCTGCGACAGGTCGCTGGCCAACCTCGATGCACTGCGCAATGCGCATGGCGACCTCCCGACCGCGCAGATCCGCATGAACATGCAGCGCGCGATGCAGAAGGATGCCGCCGTGTTCCGGACCGGCGAAACCCTGGCCGAGGGCGTGAAGGCAGTCCGCGAGATCAATGCCAGCTTCGCCGACGTCAAGGTCACGGACCGTTCGCTGGTCTGGAACTCGGACCTGATGGAGACCATGGAACTGCAGAACCTGCTGGGGCAGGCGCTGGCCACGATTGTCTCCGCCGAGAACCGCACCGAGTCACGCGGCGCGCATGCGCGCGAGGACTTCCCGGATCGCGACGACGAAAACTGGCACAAGCACAGCGTGTGCTGGGTCGACGATGCCGGCAACACCCGCATCGACTATCGCCCGGTGCACATGTACACGCTCAGCAGCGATGTCGAGGTTGTCCCGCCGAAGCCGCGCGTCTATTGACCTGTAGGAACGCCCGTTCGGGCGCGACACGGATTCATTCACAGAGGCCGCGCCCGGAAGGACGCTCCTACAAGAAGCAGGTAAAGAGTGATGGCTGAATTCAACCTCCCGAAAAACTCGCAGATCCAGAAGGGCCAGCACTTTCCGGCCGCTGCCGGCGCCAAGCGCGTGCGCAGCTTCAAGGTCTACCGCTGGAATCCCGAAGACGGCATGAACCCGCGCGTGGATACCTACGATGTCGACCTGGCCACGTGCGGGCCGATGGTCCTGGACGCGCTGATCAAGATCAAGAACGAGATCGACCCCACGCTGACCTTCCGCCGGTCCTGCCGCGAAGGCATCTGCGGTTCGTGCGCAATGAACATCGACGGCACCAACACCCTGGCCTGCACGCGCGCGATCGAGGACTGCGGCAAGGGCAACGCGGACGTGCCGATCTATCCGTTGCCGCACATGCCGGTGGTGAAGGACCTGGTCCCGGACCTGACCCATTTCTACGCGCAGTACGCGTCGATCAAGCCCTGGCTGCGCACGCAGACGCCGGCCCCGTCGGATCGCGAGCGGCTGCAGACGAAGGACGACCGCGCCAGGCTCGACGGTCTGTACGAATGCATCCTGTGCGCCTGCTGCAGCACCAGTTGCCCGAGCTACTGGTGGAACGGCGAGCGCTATCTGGGCCCGGCGATCCTGTTGCAGGCCTATCGCTGGATCGTCGACAGCCGCGACGAGGACACCGGCGCGCGCCTGGACGAGCTGGAAGATCCGTTCAAGCTGTATCGCTGCCACACCATCATGAATTGCACGCGGACCTGCCCGAAGGGGCTGAATCCGGCAAAGGCCATCGCCGACATCAAGCAACTGATGCTGGCGCGCCGCGCGTAAAGCGGCATGGAGCCCGGCGTGACGGACGCAGACGAGGCGGAGCTCCGCAAGCTGCGCTGGCGTTGCCGGCGTGGCATGCGCGAGCTCGACCGGTTGCTGGAACACTGGCTGGACCTGCAATGGCGGCAAAGTCCCACGGCGCAGCGCGAGGTATTCCTGCGGTTGCTGGACAGCGAAGACGATAGGCTCTGGCGCTGGTTCCTGGGCCATGAGGCGCCTGCCGATGTCGAAATCGCGACGCTCGTCGAACAGATCCGCTCCCTGCCGCATTGAGTGGCGTCCGTCGCGCTGGAGTGGCGCGATGCTGGGGGCGCTGTCATTGCTTGCGCCGTTCTCGTTGCTGGCGTCGGATATGCCGCGCGCGTTCGCATGGCCGCTCGCAGCGCTCGTCGCCGTCGTCGGCATCGTCGACGCAGGGCGGCATGCTCGCGCGCCGCGTGCGGCGCTGGTGATCCCCGGCGGGCACGGCCAGCCCACCTGCGATGGCCAGCCAATGCAGGCCCTGGATATCGCGTGGCGCGGTCCACTGGCGTTCCTGCGCTGGCGCGATCCGGCCGGACAGGCGCGACGCCTGGTGTTCTGGCCGGATACCTTGCCCGCCGCGTCGCGACGTGAACTGCGACTGGCCGCGATGCGCATGCAACCTGCACGGGACGGCGCATCGGTGGCAGGATAGCGCGGCAAACCCAAGGGCTTTAGATGTTCAAACCGGTTCCCGTTGCCATCGGCCTGCGTTATGTGCGCGCCAAACGCCGAAATGGCTTCATCTCGTTCATTTCCCTCGCGTCGATCCTCGGCATCGCGCTGGGGGTGGTCGCGCTGATCACCACGTTGGCGGTGATGGGCGGTTTCCAGCGCGAGATCCGCGACCGCATGCTGCAGATGGCCGCGCACGCGACCGTCAGTGGTTATGGCGAGCCGCTTGCGGATTGGCAACACGCGGTGAACGTGGCGGTGGCCGACCCGCGCGTCGCCGGCGCCGCGCCCTACATCGAAAAGGAAGCGCTGATCTCCGCTGCCAACAACCAGCCGGCGATGATCCGCGGCGTGGTGCCGGTCGAGGAGGACAAGGTCTCGGTGCTGGGCGAGAAGATGGTGCGCGGGACATTGTCCGATCTCCAGCAAGGCAGCTTCAACATCGTGCTCGGGCGTGAACTGGCGGTGTGGCTGGGCGTCAGTACCGGCGACGACGTGGTGGTGACGCTGGCGGATTTCCGCAGCACGCCGCTGGGCGGGGTGCAGACCATGAAGCGTTTCAAGGTCAGTGGCATCTTCGAGGCCGGCTACAACGAGTACGACAAGGGGCTTGCGGTGGTGAACATGCAGGACCTGCAGCGGGTGCTGCGGATGGGCGAGGGCGTGACCGGCGTGCGCCTGAAGATGCACGACATGGACCGGGCGTTCGACGTGGCCCGCGACCTGGCCACGGCACTGCAGGGCCCGTACCGCGTCAGCGACTGGAGCCAGGACAATGCCAACCTGTTCCGCGCGCTCAAGATGGAAAAGACCGTCATGGCGATCCTGCTGTCGCTGATCATCGCGATGGGTGCGTTCAACCTGGTGTCATCGCAGGTGATGCTGGTCACCGACAAGCAGGCGGACATCGCGATCCTGCGCACCCTGGGCCTGACCCCGCGCCAGGTGATGCAGGTGTTCATGGTGCAGGGCAGCCTGATCGGCATCATCGGCACCGTGATGGGGGTGATCGGCGGCATCGTGCTGACCTTGAACCTGAGCAGCATCCTGCAGGGCATCGAGGCGCTGTTCGGCGTGCAACTGTTGCCGGAAGATGTTTACTACATCACCGGCTTGCCGACCGACCTGCAAGCCAGCGACGTCACCATCATTGCCGGCGTGGCGCTGGCGATGGCCTTCATCGCCACCCTCTATCCCGCGTGGCGCGCGGCGCGCACCGCACCGGCGGAGGCGTTGCGCTATGAGTGAGGACGCTTTGATCGGGAGAGGGCAAAACGCCAGTCATGACGGTGACGTGGTGCGGGCCGAAGGCCTCGCCAAGACCTATGCCGAAGGCAGCCTGCGCACGCAGGTGTTCGATGGCCTGGACATCGCGGTGCAGGCCGGTGAAACGGTGGCGATCCTGGGCGCGTCCGGCGCCGGCAAGAGCACGCTGCTGCATTTGCTGGGCGGCCTGGACGTGCCGAGTGCGGGCGAGGTCTATGTCGCCGGCCACAAGATGAGCGCGTTGTCCGATGCCGAGCGCGGCCGGCTGCGCAACCGCGCGCTCGGCTTCGTGTACCAGTTCCATCACCTGTTGCCGGAATTCACCGCGCTCGAGAACGTGATGATGCCGGTGCTGCTGGCGGGGCGTTCCACCAGCGAAGCCGGCAAGCGCGCGCAGGACCTGCTGGAATCGGTGGGCCTTGGCCATCGCCTGCAGCACAAGCCTGGCGAGCTTTCGGGTGGCGAACGCCAGCGCGCGGCGGTGGCGCGGGCGCTGGTCAACAACCCGGCCTGCGTGCTCGGTGACGAGCCGACCGGCAACCTCGACGAAAAAACGGCGGCGAACGTATTCGCGCAGATGCTCGAACTCAACCGCGCCCAGCGCACCAGCCTGGTGCTGGTGACCCATGACCGGCGCCTCGCACGCCGGCTGGACCGGGTGCTGGAATTGCACGAAGGCAAGTTGCGGGAGCTGGCCTCGCACGAGGTGTGACCTGTCTGCGAATCAGGGTTTCCTGACCCTGATCACCCGCATGTGCCGATCGTCGCCACGGCGGGGTGCCGCCACGCTGGCGGCATGGCCATCGCACTGCCTTCCAACCTTCCGACATCGGCGCGCCTGCGTCTGGCCGCGGCTGGTTTCCGGCGCTGGGCGTTGGTGCGCGGCGCGTGGACGGTGCCGTGGTTCGGGCCTGCCTGCGCCGTGGCCTGGCTGGCGGGGTGTACCGGCTGCCTGTTGATGCCGGGTCTGTTGCCGTGGCCGGTCTCCCTGTGCGTGCTCATCACCGGCATCTGGTTGGCCTGGCGCGGCGGACGCCTGCGCCTGCTCGGGATGCTGCTGGCCGGTCTTGGGTTTACCGGCCTGCACGCCGCGTACGCGCTCCACCTGCAGTTGCCGCTGGCGCTGGAGAAGAAGGTGTTGACCGTCAGCGGCCGCATCGACGACCTGCCGGTGCACGAGGCGCGACGCACCCGCTTCGAGTTCGTGGTCGACGATGACGTGGCGCAGCCGCCCGTACTCCGCGGAACCCGCCTGCGGGTGGGCTGGTTCGATGACGACCTGCAGGCGCGCGAAGTGCTTCGGGCAGGCAGTCGTTGGCGATTGCCGTTGCGCCTGCGGGCACCACAGGGACTGCGCAACCCCGGCGGTGGCGATGGCGAGAAGCAGGCACTGGCCGCACGGATCACGGCGACGGGTTATGTGCTGGAACCTGCATTGGCCGAGCCGTTGACGCCTCCCACCGGGATTTCGGCGTGGCGGGAGCAGGCCAGTGCCCGCATCGCGCGCGCGGTGCCTGCGTCCACCTCGCGCTTCATTCGCGCGCTGGCGCTGGGCGACACCCGCGCGCTCGATGACGATGACTGGGCACGCTTGCGGGCGGCGGGGCTGACCCACCTGATTGCGATTTCCGGCTTCCATGTCGGCCTCGTGGCGGGGTTCTTCGCCTTGCTTGCCGCGGCACTGTGGTGGCTGCTGCCGGGGTTGTGCCGATGGCTGCCGCGTCCCTTCGCGGCCGGGTTTGGTGCCGTCATCGGGGCGTTTGCCTACGCGGCCATGACCGGTTTCGCATTGCCCACCCTGCGCACCGCGGTGATGATCGCGGTGCTGGTACTGGCGCGCTGCCTGCGTCGCCGCCAGCGCATGCCGGACTCGCTGGCACTGGCCTGCGTGGTGCTGTTGCTACTGGATCCGCTGTCGGTGCTGGGTGCCGGATTCTGGCTGAGCTTTGCCGGCGTGGCCTGGCTGCTGTGGTGCCTGCCGGCGGATGCAAAAGGCGGGATCGGGGTGATGCTGCGCGGCTTTCTCGGCGCACAGGCCGTCGCCACGCTGGGCTTGCTGCCATTGACCGTGCTGCTGTTCGGGCAGGCCTCGTTCGCTGGCCCGTTCGCCAACCTGCTGGCGGTCCCATGGTGGAGCCTGGTGGTGATTCCGCTGGCCCTGCTCGGATTGCTGCTGGACAGCCTGCAAGCAGGTTGGGGCAATGGCTTGTGGCAACTGGCGGCATGGTGCTTCGACCTGCTGTGGCCGGTGCTGCGCGCCACCGCCGACAGCCCGCTGGCGATGGCGTGGTTGCCCGAACCGCGCTGGTTCGCGTTGCCGCTGGCGCTGTTGTCGGCGTTCTGGCTGATGTTGCCGCGCGGCGTGCCCGGCAAGCCGCTGGCCTTGCTGCTCTGGCTGCCCCTGCTGTGGCCAGCCCGTGATTTGCCACGACCGGGCGAAGTGCAACTGCTGGTGATCGATGTCGGCCAGGGACTGTCGGTGCTGGTGCGCACGGCCCATCACAGCCTGTTGTACGACATGGGGCCGGCCACGCCGGAGGGCTACGATGCCGGCGAGCGCGCGGTGGTGCCATCGCTGCACGCTCTAGGCGTGCACGTGCTGGATGCCGCGGTGGTCAGCCACGGCGACAATGACCATGCCGGCGGCTGGCCCGCGGTCGCCCGTGCGTTCCCTGCGCTGGCCATGCTGGCGCCCGAAGGAAGTCCCACGCCGGGTATCGCCAACTGCGTGGCTGGCCAGTCGTGGGAGTGGGATGGCGTGCGTTTCCGCGTGCTGCATCCGACCCGCTGGTTCCCGTATCTCGGCAACGAATCCACCTGCGTGATCCGGATCGAGACCGCTCATGGCAACGCCTTGTTGACCGGCGACGTGGGCGAAGTGATCGAGCAACGCCTGCTGGCACGCAACCACGCCGCGCTCCGCAATGAGGTCGTGCTGGTGGCGCACCATGGCAGCGCCGGATCCTCCAGCGAGGCCTTCATCCGTGCCAGCGGTGCGCGATTGGCGCTGATTTCCTCGGGGGCAGGCAACCGCTTTGGCCATCCGAAACCCACGGTGGTGCGCCATTGGTGCGAGGCAGGCGCGGACGTCGTGGACACCGCACGGTCCGGTGCAGTGCGGGTGTGGCTGGGGCCCGATGGGCTGCAATTGCAGGAGCGCCGGGTGTCGTGGCCACGCCTGTGGGACGCCGCGCGAAGGCGAAACGGAGCGGCTGGGCTATGCTATCGACCGGAGACATGACGGCCTGAAGCGCCGAAGGAATGACGCGTGCTGGAACTGGTTCGGGCGGGTGGTTGGCCAATGATCCCGCTGGTGTTGTTGTCGGCCATTGCGCTGGCCATCATCGTGGAGCGCTTCTGGAGCCTGCGCCGCCTCCGCGTGCTGCCGCCTGGCCTGGGTGAAGAAGTCCGGGTCTGGGTGGCGCGCGGCAAGCCACTGGATCCGGCACACGTGGATTCGCTGCGTTCCACCTCGCCACTGGGCGCCTTGCTGGCGGCGGCACTCGACGTGCGCCATCGCAGTCGCGAGGAAATCCGGGAGCGCGTGGAAGATGTCGGTCGCCACCAGGTCCATCGCATGGAGCGCTTCCTGAACACGCTGGGCACCATTGCCGCGGCGGGACCACTGCTGGGCCTGTTCGGCACCGTGGTCGGCATGATCGAAATGTTCCTCGGCATCCTTGACCATGGCATCGGCGACGCCAATCAATTGGCCGGCGGCATCGGCAAGGCGCTGGTGTGCACCGCCGCTGGCATGGTCGTGGCGATCCCGGCGCTTGCATTCCATCGCTATTTCCGTGGCCGCATCGCCGCCTATATCGTCGACATGGAACACGAGGCGATCCGCCTGATGGACACCCTGGACGCCCTGCCACCCACCAAGGGCAGCTGAGGCGCCGCGGATGCGGATCCAGGACCATCGCCAGGACGACACCCCGGAGATCAACCTCATCCCGTTGATCGACGTGTTGCTGTGCCTGCTGATCTTCTTCGTGATCACCACCACCTTCGATGCGCGCTCGGTGCTCAAGCTCGAGTTGCCGCGCGCCGATGGCCAACCCGCCGAAGCGCAGGCCAAGGCGCTCAGCGTGCTGGTCAATGCGCAGGGGCGCTATTTCGTTGGCGACCGCGAAGTGCTGCGCACGGACCTGCAATCGCTGAAGGACTCCCTGCGCGATGTCGCCGGCGACGACCGCGATCGCCCGGTCCTGCTGCGTGCCGACGCACGCACCCCGCACCAGGCGGTGGTAACCGCCCTGGATGCGATTGGCCAGTTGGGCTTCCATCGGGTCGCGATCGCGACGGCGCCGGAAGCCGGCACGCCGGCGCCCGCGGGCGAAACGGACGGGGCCGCCACCCCGTGAGCGACACCGCGACATCGATGACCTATCGGCGCCTGCGCCATTACGCGCGCCCCTACTGGGGGCTGATCGCGATCGGCATGCTGGCGATGCTGCTGGAAGCGAGCGCCAGCGGTGCGATCCTGTGGCTGCTGGGCCCGATCGTGGACGACATCTTCGTCCGTCACGACTTCACCTACTGGCTTCCGGCTGGCCTGGTCCTGCTGCTGATGGCGCGCGGCCTGTTCGGCCTGGTCGGCGACTACGCCATCGCCCGTTCCGGGCGCAACGTGGCGCGCGACCTGCGCATGCAGATGATGGCCAAGTACCTGACCCTGCCGGGCGCCCGCTTCGATGCCGAACCGGTGCCGTCGATGCTCACCAAGCTCGGCGCCGACAGTGAACAGGTCGCGCAGGCGGCGGTCGATGCCTTGAAGGTGATGGTCAGCAACACCCTGGGGATCATCGCCACCCTGGTGGTGATGCTGTGGACCAGCTGGCGGGTGTCGCTGGTACTGTTGCTGCTGGCGCCGCTGATGGCCTGGATGATGAGCAAGGTCGGTACGCGCTACCGACGGCTGAACCATGCCATCCAGGAAGCCTCCGCCGACATGTTGCAGACCGCCGACCAGGCCCTGCATGCACAGCAGGAAGTGAAGACCTACGGCGCGCAGGCCACGGAAATGGCGCGCTACGGCGAACAGACCAGGCGCAACGTGACCCTGTCGCTGAAGATCGAGGTCACCCGCGGCACGCTGTCGATGTACGTGCAGGTGCTGGGTGCGATCGGGATGGCGGTGATGCTGGTCGCGGCGGGTTTCGAAGCGGCGCAGGGCCGGCTGACCGCTGGCGGCTTCACCAAATTGATGACGGCGATGGTCAACCTGGTGCCGTCGCTGCGCCAGCTGACCAATGTGCAGAGCATGCTGCAACGGGGCATCAGTTCCGCCGAGCGGCTGTTCTCGGTGCTGGATGCGCCCAGCGAGCGTGATGAAGGCACGCGGCCCCTGCAGCGCGCCCGCGGCCTGATCGAGTTCCGCGATGTCGATGCGCGCTACGACGGCCAGGCCATGCCGGCGCTGGATGGGATCAGCTTCATCGCGCGCCCAGGTACGGTCACCGCGATCGTTGGGCGCTCCGGCAGCGGCAAGTCCACCCTGATCAAGCTGATCCCCCGCTTCTACGAAGCCGAGCGCGGCCAGGTGTTGCTGGACGGCCATCCACTGGCCGATTACGCACTGGCGGACCTGCGCCGGCAGATCGCGCTGGTCGGCCAGCAGGTGATGCTGTTCGACGGCAGCGTGGCCGACAACGTCGCCTATGGCGAGGCGAGGGGTGCGTCGCCGGAGCGCATCGAAGCGGCCGTGCGCGGCGCCAACGCCAGCGAGTTCGTGTCGCGCATGCCGGCAGGGATCGACGAGTCGATCGGTGCCAAGGGCGGCAAGTTGTCCGGCGGCCAGCGCCAGCGCCTCGCAATTGCCCGCGCCATGCTCAAGGATGCGCCGATCCTGATCCTGGACGAGGCGACCGCTGCGCTCGACAACGAATCCGAGCGGCTGGTGCAGGACGCGCTGGCGCACCTGATCCCGGACCGCACCACGCTGGTGATCGCGCACCGCCTGTCCACCATCGAACATGCCGACCAGGTGCTCGTGCTGGATGACGGCAAGCTGGTGGAGCAGGGCACCCACGCCGAACTGATGGCGCACGGCGGGGTGTACGCGCACCTGCATGCGATGCAGTTCCGCGAGCACGAGGCGTGACCCGCCGGCGGCGGCCGGAGTCGCCTGCCTGGTGGCATGACGGCAATCCCCCGCCCATCCCTGCACGCATCCTGTCGGCCGTGTATGGCGCGGTGACCGCCCTGCGGCGCCGTCTCTACCGCAACGGCGTCAAGCGCAGCCTGCATCCGGGCGTTCCGGTCATCGTGGTGGGCAACATCGTGGCGGGCGGTACCGGCAAGACGCCGCTGACGATCGCCATCGTCCAGCGCCTGCGCGCGGCCGGCTTCACGCCGGGCGTCGCCAGCCGCGGGCACGGCCGCCGCAACGGCAAGACACCGCGCTGGGTCGATGCCGGCAGCGATGCTGCGCAGAGTGGCGACGAGCCCTTGCTGATCGCGCACAGCACCGGCGCCAGGGTGCGGGTGGATCGCGACCGCCTGGCCGCCGCGAAGGCGCTTGCCGCGGCAGGCTGCGATGTCGTGGTCTGCGACGACGGCCTGCAGCATTACCGGCTGGCGCGCGACATCGAGATCGAGGTGGTCGATGCCCGCCGTCGCTATGGCAATGGACACCTGCTGCCCGCCGGCCCGTTGCGCGAGCCGATCGAACGCGCCGCAGACTGCAGCTTCCGCGTGCTCAACCTGGGCGTGGTGGATGCCGCGTCCGTGCCACCTGCAAGTAGCGGCCTTGGCGAATGGCCGATGCGGCTGCAGGTGGTCGAAGCCCTGCCGATCCTCGGCGGCCCGTCGCAGTCATTGGCGGCGTTCAGGGGCCAGCGCGTGCATGCCGTGGCCGGCATTGGTGATCCGGAACGGTTCTTCGCGACATTGCGCGAGCTCGGCATCGCGGTGGTGCCGCATGCATTTCCCGACCACCACGCCTACCAGGCCGAAGACCTCGATTTCGGCAGCCCGTTGCCGGTACTGATGACCGAGAAGGACGCGGTCAAATGCGTGAATTTCGCCGGCCCGCAGTGGTACTCGGTGCCGGTGCAGGCGCGGATGCCGGACGCGTTCTGGAAGGCGTTGCTGGACAAGTTGGCGATAATGTCCGCATGAGCACGCCCGATTTCGTCGTCGCCATCCCCGCCCGCTACGCGGCCTCGCGCTTGCCGGGCAAGCCGCTGCGATTGATCGGCGGCCAGCCATTGGTGCTGCACGTGGCCCGGCGTGCCTTGCAGGCCGGCGCGCGCGAGGTCTGGGTCGCCACCGACGACAGCCGCATCGCCGATGCCCTGGTCGGCAGTGGCGTGCAGGTCGCGATGACCTCGACCAGCCATGCCTCCGGTACCGACCGCCTTGCCGAATGTGCGCGCATCGCCGGCTGGAGCGACGCCACCATCGTGGTCAACCTGCAGGGCGACGAGCCTTTTGCACCCGCCGATGGCATCGCCTGCGTGGCGGCGGCGGTTGCGGAAAGCGGCGCCGGCATCGCCACGCTGGCGGCACCGATCGACGACATCGAGATCTTGCTCGACCCGAACGCCGTCAAGGTCGTGCTGGCCGCCAATGGCGATGCGCTGTATTTCAGCCGCGCGCCGGTGCCGTGGCCACGCGATGCGTTCGCGCACGCGCGCACGCACATGCCCGACGGGCGCTGGTTGCGGCACATCGGCATCTACGGCTATCGCGTGTCCGCGTTGCAGGCGTTCTCGGCATTGCCGCCAGGATCACTGGAGCAGACCGAAGCGCTGGAACAACTGCGCGCGCTGGAGGCAGGCTGGCGGATCGCGGTGCGCCTGGCGCCATCGCCGTTCCCGCCGGGGGTGGACACGCCGGACGACTTGATGCGTGCAGAACTGGAGTGGCAACGACGCAATGGCTAGCCCCGTGATCGCGAGACCCCTGGGTGTATTGATGGTGTGCCTGGGCAATATCTGCCGCTCGCCGATGGCGGAGGGCGTGCTGCGCACGCGCCTGCAGGAAGCAGGGCTGGACGCAAAAGTGCACGTGGATTCCGCGGGAACCGGGCGTTCGCATGTCGGCCATGCGCCGGACGAGCGTGCGATCGCCTGTGCGGGCAAGCATGGCGTGGACATCTCCGAACAGCGGGCACGGACCTTGACCCTGGAGGATTTCAGCGAATTCGATTTCATCCTCTGCGCGGACCGCACCATCCTGCACGAATCACGCATCCGCAAGCCGCGCACTGCGCATGCCGACGTCGAACTGCTGATGGAGTGGAGCGGCATTGGCAAGAAGGATGTGCCGGATCCGTACTACGGCGATCCGCGTGATTTCGAGCGCGCGTGGAAACTGGTCGATGCCGCGGCGGCAGGCATCATCGAACGCATCCGGCAGGGCCGCTTCTGAGCCGGCGCAAGGCCAGCGACACCTCCGCATTCGACGGCAAGGCCGTCGCCGCCGGACTGCCGGCGGCACCCGGCGTGTACCGGATGTTCAATGCCGATGACGGCGTGCTCTACGTCGGCAAGGCGCGCGCGTTGCGCAATCGGGTCGGCAGCTATTTCAATGCGACGCCGAAGTCGACCCGGATCATGTCGATGCTCGCGCAGGTCGCCAGGATCGAGGTCACCGTCACCCGCAGCGAGGCCGACGCCCTGCTGCTGGAAAACCAGCTGATCAAGTCCCTGCAGCCGCGCTACAACGTGATGCTGCGCGATGACAAGAGTTACCCGTTCGTCCTGTTGACCCACGAAGAATGGCCACGGCTCGCCTTTCATCGTGGACCGCGCGCCATTCCCGGGCGCTACTTCGGCCCGTACCCGAGCGCAGCATCGGTACGCGAAACCCTCAACCTGATGCACAAGCTGTTCAAGTTGCGCAGCTGCGAAGACAGCGTGTTCCGCAACCGCAGCCGGCCTTGCCTGCAATTCCAGATCGGCCGTTGCAGCGGGTCGTGCGTGGGCCTGATCGGCGCGGCCGATTATGCCGAATCCGTGCGCCGTGCCAGCCTGTTCCTGGAGGGGCGCAGCCAGGCGCTGGGCGATGAACTCACCGAGGCGATGCAGGCGGCCAGCGAGGCCCTGGATTTCGAGGAGGCCGCGCGCCTGCGCGACCAGATCGCCACCATCCGCAAGCTGCAGACGCGGCAATACGTGGATGGCCGCAACGCCGACCTCGACGTGCTTGCCGTGGCGATGCAGGGTGCGTCCGCCTGCGTGATGTTGCTGGCCTTCCGCGACGGCCGCAATCTCGGCACGCGCGCCTTCTTCCCGAAGACCAATGGTGAAGACAGCGCCGCCGAGGTGCTGGCCGCGTTCGTCTCGCAGTATTACGCCGAGCAGCCGCCGCCGCGCGAAATCGTGCTGGATCGCGACATCCCCGAGCGCGAGCTGATCGAACTCGCACTCGCCGGCCATGCCGGCCGCACCATCGAACTGCGTTCCAGTGTGCGTGGCGAACGCGCCGCGCACCTGGACCTGGTCCGCCGTAATGCAGAACTCGCACTGGCCACCGAGCTGACCAGCAGCAGCGCGCAGCAGGCGCGGGTGGAGAGCCTGCGCGAGATGCTCGGCCTGGCCGAAGCGCCGAAGCGGATCGAATGTTTCGACATCAGCCACACCATGGGCGAGGCGACGGTGGCGTCCTGCGTGGTGTTCGATGCCGCCGGTGCCGTGCGCGGCCAGTATCGCCGCTACAACATCGCCGGCATCGAGCCCGGCGACGACTACGCCGCGATGCACCAGGCCCTGCAACGCAGGTTTCGCCCCGCGGCCCAGGGCGAGCCGGATATCGTGTTGCCGGATGTGCTGTTGATCGATGGCGGCGCCGGACAGGTCGCGCAGGCGCAGGCGGCGTTGCAGGAAAGCGGGGTGGCCGGGGTGGCGCTGGTGGGTGTCGCGAAGGGACCTGCGCGCAAGCCGGGTGACGAAACACTGTTGTTGCCGGATGGCCGCGAACTCCAGCCTGGCGCGGCTTCGCCGGGCCTGCAACTGGTCCAGCAGGTGCGTGATGAAGCGCATCGTTTCGCGATCACCGGACATCGCGGGCGCCGCCAGAAAGCGCGCAGTAGCAGTCGCCTGGAAGACATTGCCGGCATAGGACCGCGCCGACGCGCTAACCTGTTGCGGCATTTTGGCGGATTGTCGGGACTGAAGGCGGCCGCAGTGGACGATATCGCCCGGGTTGATGGCATCAACCGGGCCTTGGCCGAACGGATCTGGACCAGCCTGCACGGCATGGCCCAGGGCGCAGCAGGAACGCAGGAGGCAGAGTGAAACTGACGATCCCGACGTGGTTGACCCTGGCACGGATCGCGTTGATCCCGGTGCTGGTGATCGTCTATTACCTCGACTACCGCTGGACGAATATCGCGGCGACCGCGATCTTCGTGTTCGCCTCACTCACCGACTGGCTGGATGGCTGGATCGCGCGACGCTACAACCAGTACTCGGCGTTCGGCGCCTTCCTGGACCCGGTGGCCGACAAGCTGATGGTGTCCACCGCTCTGGTGATCACCGTCCAGCACCATCACACGGTATGGATGGCGCTGTGGGCCTCGGTCATCATTGGCCGCGAAATCGCGGTCTCGGCCCTGCGCGAGTGGATGGCCGAAGTGGGCCAGAGCGCCAAGGTCGCGGTGGCTGCAGTGGGCAAGATCAAGACTGTCGTGCAGATGGTCGCGCTGGGCTTCCTGCTGTACCGCGAACCCTTGCTGGGCTTGCCGATTTTCGTGATCGGTGAATGGCTGCTGGCCATTGCTGCCGTGCTCACCTTGTGGTCTGGATATGAATACGCGCGAGCGGCCTGGCCGTCGTTGACCGCGGAAGAGCAAAAAGGGAGTTGACACTGTCACAAGCGGCGCTAGAATATGCGGCTCAACGCGGGAATAGCTCAGTTGGTAGAGCACGACCTTGCCAAGGTCGGGGTCGAGGGTTCGAGTCCCTTTTCCCGCTCCAGTTTCATCGAAGCCCCGTTCGCGGGGCTTCGTTTTTTTCGACGGGTGACCCGGTTCGCGATCCGCGGACCAATGTGGAAGAATCCACATGTCGCAAGCACCATCGGTTTTACCAGTCATCCGGCCGGGTGGCAGAGTGGTTATGCAGCGGACTGCAAATCCGCGTACGCCGGTTCAATTCCGACCTCGGCCTCCAACTAGACCTACCGGGTCACCCCGGAACGTCCCTAGAACCCCGCTACGGCGGGGTTTTTTGTTATGTTGATACGGCCGGCTTTTTGTAGACACCCGGAAACCCATAATCACACCTCCCCGACCACATCCTCCATCGGCCGACTGACCAACTCCGGCAATTCGCCCTGCCGGGTGGCCTCGGCTTCGCGGGTGGTACGTGCCTTGCGTTCGGCGTCGACGGCAGCAATGACTTCGTCGCGGCCGAGCAACTTCGCCGCGGTGTGCATCCAGCCCAACTGGAAGTCGTCGAATAGCTGCCATTCCAGATGACCGGCGATCGCGTCCTGCCATTCCGCGCGGGCGTGCTCGGGGCGGCCCAGCTTGTCCAGGATGTTGCCGCGCAGCACGCGGTAGGCGCGGTTGGGTTCGTCCCGCAAGGCGGAATCCAGCGTTTCCAGCGCCCGTTCATGCTCGCCAGCGTTGTGGTCGAGCAAGGCCAGGTTGAAACGCGCACCGCTGTATTCCGACGCGCGCCGGTAGCTGTCGCGCGCGCCTTCCAGGTTGCCAAGGTTCTTGTTGTAGATGCCGCGCAGGTTCAACAACATCAGGGTATCGCCCTGTTCCTGCATCGCCAGTCGCACGAAATGCAGGGCGCGTTCGTGTTCGCCCAGCGCGCCGTAGTCGCGGGCGATGTCCTCGAAGGCGCGGCCCAGATCCGCCTTCGGCATGTCGCCGCTGCGGATGGCTTCCTCGCGTTCGAGAATGCGCACGCGGATTGTCTGGCCCATGTCCAGGTGAGTGAGCGGGGAATCGAACCGCTGCTCGAAGGGTTCGCTGTCCTCGTCGCCTTCGCGGGACAGGGATAGGCGCAGGCACTGGTTCTCGTCCATGTCCCAGTCCAGCAGCAAGCGATCTTCCACCGACACCGGCGCAGGCAGGTTCCACAGCGCGCGACCGACCGTGCGCTTTCCATCAGCAACGATTTCTACTGCGATCTCCATGTCGAACTCGTCGCTGTCATGCGGCGGGCGCAGCAGGATCTCGCCGTGGCAGGCCGCTGGCACCGGTGCGCCAGCCTCGATGAGCCGGGTTTCGCCATCGACCACGCGCACCGAGATGTCTGCGCTGCACACCGGCGCCACCAGGGGTTCGCCCAGCACCTGCAAGCTGAGCGCCTGCAAGGCGGCGCCGCGGGCGATGGCGCCTTCCAGCGCGGCGTTGGCGTCGCCGGCCAGCACCACTGCTGCCTGCGGGAAGCGGCGCTTGATCGCGCGGCGCACCGGCGGCAGCAGCGAGCTGGAACCACACATCAGCACGGCGTCGATGTCGTCCAGTTCCAGCCCGGCGCGTTGCAGTGCCTGCTCGATCGGCGAGAACACCGAACCGCGCTGCACGTACTCGCTGCTGGCGTTGGAAATGGGCGTGGGGTCGAGGAAGGGCCGCAACACCCCGTGCAGGGCTTGCGTGTCCAGCGTCGGCCGCGACAGCGACAGGCGCTTGAGCACGCCGCCGACTTCCACTTCCAGCGTGACCGACTCCGCAGACGCCGAGGCGTCGGCATCCGCATCGCCTAGCGCAGCGAGTTTGCCGCCGAGTTCGATCTTCAACTGTTCCGCGAGCCCCAACAGTTGCGGTTCCAGCATGCGCTGCTTGGCTGACCAGTCCAGGTCCCACTGGCCGAGATCGTTCTCGCGCACGACGGCAGGGATCAGCACGTCGTGGACGATGGCGCGGTCGATGTCGCCGCCGCCCAGTCGGTGGTAGCGGCTGGTGCCCAGCAGGCCCACGCCCAGCACACCGCCCTGCAAGGAGTCGCGACGGAAGATTGCCACGTCGCAGGTGCCGCCACCGAAGTCGAACACCAGCAGGGTGCCGTCCTGGCGCAGCAGCTTGCCGGCCGTGTCCGGCGTGTTGACCAGGAAATCGAGGAACGCGGCGTAAGGTTCTTCGAGCAGGTGCACGTCGTTTTTGCAGGCATCGAAGGCGAGCGAGCCGGCGTCGCGGGTAGCGATGCGTTGCGAGCCGTGGAACGCGGCCGGAACGGTGACCACCAGCGGCAACCTATCCGTGCCTCCGTTCTCGCCCAACGATCTGCGAAGGTGGGCGAGCAATTTTTCCGCCACGTCGCCGGCGTTGCGGAAGCCGTCCGGTGCCTTGGCGTAGGTGTGGCGCAGACCGATCTCGTTCTTGGTTTCGAGGAACAGGCCCTTGCGCTGCCTGGGCTGATAGCCGCGCTGCCCGCGCTTGGCCAGTGCCTCCGCGCCGTAGAACTCGCGCCCGTCGCGGCCCACCGCCACCGCCGAGGGCACCCCCACGCGCAAGCTGCCATCCGCCTGCGGCAGTGGCAGACATTCGCACAGCAGTTGCCCGCTCGCAGGGTCGTAGCTGGCACGTGCGATGCAGCTTTTGGTGGTGCCAAGATCGATGCCGATGACCGCACCCTTGCGGTTCGCGGCTTGGAGCCGCTGCCTCAGTCGGTCGACGAAGTCAGAGCGATTCATGGCGTCCTCCTGTCTGTCCTGAGGAGGGCATTGGAACCCGTGGTCATCGCATGGAGTGAGACAAGGTGCGCCGGCATGGCTCATCCGCGGTGAACCCATCGCTACTCTCACCCAGTGAGACTGCATTCTGCATACTTGACCTGCACCAGCCGCCGATTTGAGCCACCAGCTTGCGGGCGGGATACAAATGCAGCTAAAGCGGACAAGCCACGCTGAATCGTGTGGCTACCGCTCTGGGGCGTCATCGCCACCCTGGAGTCAACGCATGAAACGCAAACCCATCGAACACGACCACGCCTTTGTCCAGTCGCTGGATGCGGTGCAACGCACCTATTTCATCCAGCGGGAAACCAAACGTTCAGTGCGCCTACAAGCCGCGTTGCGGGCACTTTCGAAATCCGTATCGGAGGTCGGCGCCCTGAACGGCGAGGCATTGGATATAGTCTTGGGAGACTCAACATGACCACGCACCCTGTCAGCCCCGAATTGCTGGCGGCTTATCGTTCCACGGACTATTGCGCGTGGATCGGCGGGGAAGAGCTTGTTCTTCGCATTGGGCGCCATAACGCCCAGCTCGAGGCCCTGATGCAGCAATACGATGTCCGGGGCGGATGCTTTGTCACCGGATGGAATCCGCTCGGACAGGCGCTGGATGATGCGACGAATACCGCGGCCAACAATCGCCTCCGAGTGGAGCTTGAACGGTGTGGTTGGACGCATTTCCGGGGGGAAGGCCGCGGCCTCGACCCCGGATGGCCGGCGGAGACCAGCTTCCTGGTGTTGGGGCCTGGCCATTACCAGAGCGCGGCGCTGTGCACCGGGTACGAACAGAACGCCGTCGTGACATTCGATGATCGCGCGATACCCGAGCTCTTGCTCGGCAGACGTATCGCTACGCGCGACAAATACTTCCGCGATGCACGAATGCTCGTGCCAAAGCTTTCGGAGCAGGATCCGCTAACGGGCCGATGGTCGATCACCTGGCCCAAGGGCGCAGCCACCGTGACGGCAGCGACATCTCTATCGCTGGTAGCAGCGTTCACAATTGAACTCCAGGCCCGAGCCTCCGGATCCAAAGCCACTTCCGATAGCCAGCCTCCTACCGAGGTCGATCCGCTAAAAGAGCGGGTAGATCGGCTTGCATTGGAGAAGGGGATGCAATCGACGGAGTTCATGGAGGCGGCAGACGAGCTCATGATTCGAGACCTGGCTCGCATTAGGAAAAAACGATGAGCGGGACGCCGAACGATGCGAGATCAGTGGGGTGGCCCATGCTGGCGGACTATCCCCAAACTGCCGTGGGAGTGAGCCACTTCCTTCTAGCGTGGTCGGTGCGCAAGCGTCGTGCGGTACTGCTATCAAACATCCCGATGAAGGCCATCGACGAGAACCGCAGGGCGCACGCGCTGATGGCCAAGAATGGCTGGAAGGAGATCGATGAGGAAGACTAGTTGCCGCTGCGGAGAGCATTGGATCGGTTGCCACCGCCAGGCTGCGACCAGATCAGGGTAGGTCCGACGCGGTACGTGAGACGGGAAAGGCGGATAAAAGGCATCGAAAAGACAAACGACTGATTGCGGAGGAGACCGCCATGACCATGACCAAAGCCCGAACCCAACTCACCAGCCGCTACACCGAGGCGCTGGATTATGCCCGCGAGCAGCACGCCAGGCAGACCCGCAAGGGCACACAGGTTCCGTATTTGAGCCACCTGCTCGGGGTCAGCTCGCTGGTGCTCGACCATGGCGGCGACGAGGACCAGGCGATCGCGGGCCTGCTGCACGACGTGATCGAGGATTGCGGGGCGCACCACGAGGCAACGGTGCGCCACCGCTTCGGCGAGCGCGTGGCGCGCATCGTGCTGGCCTGTACGGACAGTACCCAGGAGGGTAAGGCTGCTTTAGATACGCCGGAGGCGAAGTTCGCCGACTGGCACCGTCGCAAACAGGCCTACCTGGAACATCTGCGGCACACCGAGGGCGATGCTTTGCTGGTGTCCTGCTGCGACAAGCTACACAACGCGCGCGCCATCGTTGCTGATCTCGAAGACCCGGCTGTCGGCGTGGCGGTGTTCGACCGCTTCACCGCTAAGCGCGATGGAACACTGCACTACTACCACGGGATAAGCGACATCTTCACAGCGCGCGGAGCGGCCGCAGCGCGGGTGCTGGACTCCCAGGTTGCGCGGATGCACGCGCTGGCTGGTAAAACCGAGCGCGTCGGGCTGGTGTGACTGGCGTTCGTTGCGATCAGAAGGAAGAGCTGTCTATGATTTCCCGAGAACAGGCCGCTTCCATCGCCGCTGAGACTGCAAAAGCACTCGGCTTCGGCACGGGCGTGGACAAAGTGCTCGAACTTCCCGAGATTGATCGATTACAGGTTTATGGGCATGACTTCGCAAATTGCTGGGTGGCCTACATCGCGCGCACTGATTGGCAGGGGCTACAGGCGAGCACCATCGTTGCTGTCGATAAATGGACGGGGCAAGTTGTCTATACCGGCAGCGCCTACGATGAAGGATAGGAGCAGTCTTAGGTTCGTGCGGCACGTTGCGCCTATTAGGTATGCTGGCGATGCTTTCCTTCGCGGTGCGTTCGGGGCATTGGTCCGGTGTGAAATACCAGGAGCCCGCCAGCTCGGCAGCCCTAACGCAGAAAGAAGCCCCATACCTCTTCGGCTTCCGGAATGCTGACGAACTCCGAAATCGCGCAGCTACGGCAACACAAGCGCGACTTCAGCGCCTACGTGCTAGAGGCATTCGCCTCGAAGAAGTAAGCGAGGCGTGACTGCCTGAGGCTAAGTAAAGTCTCTGCGACTGCAGCCAACCCTAATCCACTGCTACCGGAAAGCGCCAAGCTCTGACATTTCCGAATCGCGGCCCGCTCGGTGTTTCCCGTCGCTCAGGGCGAGAGGAATGCCAGAATGACCGTTATCGGCCTCAGGGATAAGAGGGCCTGCGATGCAGGCGGCACGGTGGGCCCGCCGTGTCCCGACTCTCTGACGGGGTACCCGATGGCGAGGGGCGGAGTGCGACGCCATCCTCGCCTACGCAGGACAGCCCTACACGTTTTCGTGCTGGCCTGGGAGCGGACGTGACGAGGCTACCACGCGGCGATTGAACGGCCTTGGCATGCAGCTTGTCGCAAACCAGGAGACCGGCAACACGTATCTTGCAGGGTGGGAGGACCCATGGCCGGCTTGCTTTTCGATTACACCGAGGGCTATCTGCGCGTCTGCTTTTCCCCCGAAGCTTGGGGAGATTTCCGCATCGACTTCCATTTTCATGGCGATGGGGTCGTGACCACCGCGTGCGATGACCAATTCGTCAAGGGGGTCAGCGAGTATTCGCTTGCCAAGGACGTTCACGTGTCCGCTCACACGTCCGACACCACGGCCAGCTTTTTCAGCGACATGTTGGCTTGGCTTGAGGCGATTATCTGCGGCGTCTACGAATGCGCGTTCGTTTGGGAGGCGGAAGGTCCCGAAGGTTCGCTGCGCTGGTTCCGGAACCACGATGGAAGGGGGCGCTTGTTCTTGACGTGGGATGGCCTGCGCGGCCAAGAGCCCGTGAGCCACAAGGTTCTGCTGAACAGGGAACAGATGGTCCGGGCGTTCTATCAGGCGTTCCTCGACCTGATCGGATCACCCGACTACTGCCCGTTGATGCACGAGCCGGTGACCTTTGGCGAGTGCGTCGGCTATATCTTTAATGAGGATGACCGGCGCTTGTTGCCCGAGACGTTGGCGAAGTGCAGCCGGGGCGATGCATACGCCCTCGCCAATGAGATCCTGAACTTTGGCTTCAACCAGGAGATTGGGCCGGCGCGGCGCACCTCGTTGACGGCACTCATGGAAGTGGCGGGGAGCCGTACGGTGCCTGCCGACCAAGCGTTCGTGGATGCACGGATCGATGCAGACTGGGACGAGTGGGATCCCGATCAACGCCTGCTCGGGGTCGAGGATATATACGGTGGGAGTGCCTGGTTCAGCCCTGGCATGAAGCTGTCCAAGATGCGCAGTTCAATAGTCGAGGCTTGGCTTGCGAAGGCCAGCGAAGCGGGTTCCGTGGATGCTGTTTAGTAATCCCGGGCTGGGAATGGCGTTGGGAGACCACAGCAGGTAGACCCCAATCTTCACCGTTGCCAGATCGCCGTCTTAGGCCCGATCCAACGCAACTTCCTGTTGCGAAAGTGTACCCTGTGGGGTACAGTCTGCCATGAACCGGATTTGCGAAACCGACGCATTCACCGAATGGCTGACCAACCTGGCGGATGCTATTGGCAAGGCCGCCATCTTGCGGAGGGTTGATCAGGCCAGACAAGGCAATTTCGGCGATCACAAGGTCTTGGAGGATGGGCTCAACGAGATGCGCATTGATGTAGGACCGGGCTACCGGGTCTATTACTGCCGCATAGGCAAGGTCGAGTACCTGTTGGTCGGCGGCGGCGACAAATCTACCCAGAAGGCAGATATCAAGCGTGCCCGGGAAGTGTTGAGAGTGCTTTACGAATAGCTAGAACCGCCTTGCCCAACGACACAACGACACAACGACACAACGAGCCGAAGCCATACGGCCATGAGGCCAAAGGCAGATGAAGATGAAGAAAGAAGCAAAAATTCTCGGCAAGCCCAGCGCGGCTGCGATGAAGAAGCTCGGCGTCAAGCCGTTCGATCTTGCCGAATATCTGGACAGCCCTGAGACCGTGGCCGCCTACGTCAGTCAGGTCTTGGCCGACGGCGACGTGGAAGAGGTGAAGCGCGCCATTGGCCATGTAGCGAAGGCGCGTGGCATGACCCAAGTCGCCAAGGACGCGGGGATCGGGCGCGTGGCCCTCTACAAGGCGTTGAGCCCCGGTACGCAGATGCGGGCCGACACGATGCTGAACGTGATGCGTGCGGTGGGCATGGAGCTGCGCGCGGTGGCTACCTGAGCGGATTGCCGGGAGTTCTCATGCCGAATTGGTGGGTGTCGTGCCGTGATGGCGGTAGTTTTGGCGGTAGCCGTCCGCAATAGAGCTGCTGAATTGTTGATATACGTTGCGTTCCCGCAATCGTTCAATTCCGACCTCGCCTCCAAATTTGATCGAATATCGAAATCCCGGCTTCGGCCGGGATTTTCGTTTGGGCCGCCGTTCGGGCACCATGCGCTGGCCGCCCGAATGGCGAAACTGGTAGACGCAAGGGACTTAAAATCCCTCACCCGCAAGGGTATGTCGGTTCGATTCCGACTTCGGGCACCACGCAACAGCGGTTTACGGGCGGTTCGCGCCGCGCGGCCCGTCGAGCAGGGGGACCAGCGCGCGCCACACGTGGTCGCGCAGGGCCGGCTGGGCCGCTGCAACCGGATGCAGGTTGTCGTCCTGGAAGTTGCTGCGGTCAAGCGCAATCGGGTCCAGCAGGAACGGCAGGCAGGTGGCCTGGAGCAGGCCTGCGATGCCGCAGAACCCGCGTTCGAATTCGTCGGTATAGGCCTGGCCGTAGTTCGGCGGCAGGCGCATGCCGATCACCAGCACCTTCGCGCCGATGCTTTGCGAAGCGCCGATCATGCGTGCCAGGTTGCGGCGCAGGTCGCGCAGCGGCAGGCCGCGCAGGCCATCGTTGGCGCCCAGTTCGATCACTACCACCCCAGGCCTCACGCGCACCACTTCGCTGACGATGCGGGCCGCGCCGCCCGCACTGGTCTCGCCGCTGATGCTGGCGTTCACGATCCGCCATGACGGTTCGCGTGCGGCCAGGCGCTCCCCGGTCAGCGCAACCCAGCCTTCGTCGGCGGCAATCCCGTAGGCCGCCGAAAGCGAGTCGCCCACCACCAGCACCGTGCGATTGTCGGCCTGCGACGCCGTTGCGGCCTGCGCGGTCGCTACCGGCTGCGCGCCGGCAAGGCCCGCGGCGAGCAAGAGCGGTAACACCATTGCCCATTGCAAGATCGCCACATCGCCGCCATACCTCTTGAACATGCACGCACTCCAGGACGCTGAACCGAATGGCCGACATCATGGACCATCCCGCTGCAACCCCTGCTGTCCACGCCGGCGAAGCCCTGCGTGCGACCGGCCTGGGCAAGACCGTGCCATTGCCGGACAGCGCGCTGTGCATCCTGGCCGATGTCTCGTTCGCCATCGACGCTGGCGACAGCGTGGCGATTGTCGGCGCCTCCGGCTCCGGCAAGAGCACCCTGCTGTCGTTGCTGGCGGGCCTTGACACGCCCAGCACCGGCGATGTGAGCCTGCACGGCGTGGTGTTGTCGTCACTGGACGAGGACGGGCGCGCGCGCATACGCGGCGAGCGGGTCGGGTTCGTGTTCCAGAATTTCCAGTTGTTGCCATCGCTGACCGCGCTGGAGAACGTGATGTTGCCGCTGGAGCTGCGCGGCGATGACGATGCCGAAGGTCCTGCGCGCGAGATCCTTCGGCAGGTTGGCCTCGGCGAACGGCTTGGCCATTACCCGCGCCAGCTGTCGGGCGGCGAACAGCAGCGGGTCGCGGTTGCACGTGCATTCGTGACCCGGCCATCGCTGCTGTTTGCGGACGAGCCCACCGGCAATCTCGATACCCAGACCGGGCAGGCCATCATCGAACTGTTGTTCGACCTCAATGCGCGCCAGGGGACCACCCTGGTGCTGGTCACCCATGACGAACACCTCGCCTCGCGTTGCAACCGCACCTTGCGGCTCGACGGTGGACGGCTGGTGCCGGCATGAAGGTGGCTCGGCTGGCATGGCGGCAATTGCGCCGCGACCTGGCGTCCGGTGACATCCGCATCCTGCTCGCGGCGCTGGTGCTGGCGGTCATCGCGGTTACTGCGGTCGGTTTCGTCACCGATCGCGCCGCGCGCGGCTTGAGCCAGGAAGCCAACCGCCTGCTGGGCGGCGACGTGGTCCTGCGCAGCGACCAGCCGTTGCCGACGGCGCTGGCGGAGGCCGCGCGCAACGAGGGCCTGCGCCGGAGCGAGACCCGCGACCTCACCAGCATGCTGCGCGTCGGCAACGGCGCCGACGAACGCCTGCAACTGGGCCAGGTCCGGGCATTGGGCGCCGGCTATCCGCTGCGCGGCGAGTTCCGCATCGAGACCGGCGACGGCGTCGAGCGCGTCGCCGCAGGCGTCCCCGAAACGGGTACGGCGTGGCTCAGCCGCGCCGGCGCGGATCGCCTGGGTGCGCGCATCGGTGACGTGCTGGCACTGGGTGAATCGCGTTTCCGCATCACCGCACTGGTGCTGCAGGAGCCCGACGCGGGCGTGGACTATTTCAACGTGGCGCCGAAGCTCTTCGTGTCGCTGGACGACCTGGCTGCGACCGGCCTGGTGCAGGAAGGCAGCCGCCTGACTTACCGGCTGGTGGTGGCGGGCGATCCTCCTGCGCTGTCACGCTTCACGGCACGCGTTGGCAAGGCGAACGTGCGCGGCCTGCGCATCGAAACCGCCTCCGATGCGCGTCCGGAAATCCGCTCGGCGCTGGATCGCGCCGGTCGCTTCCTCGGTCTGGCGGCGCTGGTCTCGGTCGTGCTGGCGGCCGTGGCGGTGGCGATGGCCGCACGCCGGCATAGCGAGCGCAACCTGCAGGCCGCCGCAGTGATGCGTTGCCTGGGCGCCAGCCAGCGCACCCTGGTGGTGATCCATGTCGGGGAACTGGTCCTGCTGGGCCTGCTGGCCTGCAGTATCGGCATCGCGCTCGCGTTCCTGTTGCAGTGGGGTGTCGGCGCATGGCTGGCCTCGCAACTGGGCATCGCCATTCCCGCCGCCAGCTGGTTGCCGGCCGCCGAAGGCCTGGGCGTCGGCATGCTGGTCCTGCTGGCCTTCGGCGCGCCGCCGGTGCTGGCGCTGCGCCGCGTGCCCGCGCTGCGGGTGCTCCGCCGCGACCTGGATCCGACCGAACCCAGCGCATGGCTGGTGGCAGCCACGGGCCTGGGTGGCCTGGCCGCACTGCTGTGGTGGAAGGCCGGATCGGCGACGCTGGGATTCGCGATGCTGGCAGGTATCGCGCTGACCCTGGCGGTGCTGGCGCTGCTCGCATGGCTGATGATCGTGCTGCTGCGCCGCCTGCGCACGCGCCTGCGCGGACCGCTGCGCTACGGGCTGGCGAACGTCAGCCGACGCGCCGGCACCAGCATCGCCCAGGTCTCGGCGCTGGGCCTGGGGTTGATGGCGCTGCTGCTGCTGACCTTCGTGCAACGCAACCTGCTGGACCGCTGGCAGCGCACGCTGGCCGCAGACGCGCCGAACCGCTTCATCATCAACGTGCAGGACGACCAGTTGAGTGCGCTCGGGGACTTCATCCGTGCCGAAGGACTGGTCGCCCCCGAGCTGTACCCGATGGTGCGTGCACGCTACATCGCGCGCAACGGACGCGCGGTGCGCGGCGAGGATTACGCCGCCGCCGGCCAACGGGCGAAGTCCCTGGCCGAACGCGAATTCAACCTGTCCACCAGCCGCACCCTGATGCCCGACAATCGCATCGTGGCCGGCACCTTCTGGTCGGTGGACGGGCCTGCGGAGACGGAGATCTCGGTGGAAGAGGGCTTCGCCAAGACCCTTGGCTGGACGCTGGGTGATCGCGTCGCCTTCGACATCGCCGGACAGCGACTCGACGCCCGCATCAGCAGCCTGCGCAAGGTCGAATGGGAAAACTTCCGGCCGAACTTCTTCGTCGTGGTCTCGCCAGGCGCCTTGCGCGGATTGCCCGCCAGCCACATCACCGCGCTGCACCTGCCACCCGACAAGCCCCGTTTCACCGCGGAGCTGGTTGCGCGCTTCCCGAATGTGTCGGTCATCGATGTCGATGCGGTGTTGACCCAGGTGCGCAGTACCGCCGACCAGGTCGCGACCGTGGTGCGCGTGGTGTTCTGGTTCTCCTTCGCCGCCGGCGTGCTGGTGCTGCTGGCGGCCGTCAGCGCAAGCCAGGACGAACGCCTGCACGAAGGCGCGGTGATGCGGGTGATCGGCGGACGCGGCCGGCAATTGCGATTGGCGCAGGCGTCCGAATTCGCGGCGCTCGGCTTGCTGTCGGGCCTGGTCGCGGCGGTGGCGGCGTCGATCCTCTCGGGCGTGGTGGCCACGCGGGTGTTCAACCTGCCATGGGAGCCGGATTGGGTGATGGCGACGGTCGGCGGTGGCCTGGGCATGGCCGCCGCACTTGCGGCCGGCATGTGGGCCACGCGCGGGGTATTGCGTTCACCGCCCTCGGTGATCCTGCGCGGGTCCTAGCGAGTTCGCCACGTGGCAGTAGTACGCCGCTTGATTGCTATCATCCCCGCATGAGCCGATATGCCGCGTACCTCCTCAGCATCGTCATGACGCTGCTGTCGTTGCTGTTGACCCGCTGGCAGCCGGAAGGGTGGTGGGGCGTGGCCGTCTTCGGCGCGTTCGCTGCCTTGGGGACCCTCGACATGCTGCAACACAAGAGCACGTTGCGGCGCAACTACCCCATCCTTGCCCACTTGCGCTACGGACTGGAAGCCATCGGCCCGGAAATCCGCCAGTACTTCATCCAGTCCGACATCGCCGAGGTGCCGTTTTCGCGGCAACAGCGCGCGCTGGTGTACCAACGCGCCAAGCGGGTCAACGACGTGCGCCCGTTCGGCAGCCTGCAGGATGTCTACAGCGTCGATTACGAATGGATCAACCATTCGATGGCACCCACCCGCATTGCTTCGCCGGACTTCCGGGTGCAGGTGGGGGCGTCCCGCACGCAGCCGTATTCGGCCAGCGTGTTCAACATCTCGGCGATGAGCTTCGGCGCCCTGTCGGCGGCGGCGATCCGCGCACTCAATGCCGGCGCCCGGGCCGGCGGCTTCTACCACGACACCGGCGAAGGCTCGATCTCGCCCTACCACCGCGAGGCCGGCGGCGACCTGGTCTGGGAAATCGGGTCGGGCTATTTCGGCTGCCGCAACGACGATGGCAGCTTCAGCGCCGAACGCTTCGCCGCCAATGCGCGCGACCCGCAGGTGAAGATGATCGAGATCAAGCTCTCGCAGGGCGCCAAGCCCGGCCATGGCGGCGTGCTGCCAAGCGCCAAGGTGAGTGCGGAAATCTCCGCGACGCGCGGCGTGCCAATGGGCGAGGATTGCGTCTCGCCGGCCACGCACACGGCGTTCTCGACACCGATCGGCCTGCTGCAGTTCGTCGCCCGCCTGCGCGAACTGTCCGGCGGCAAGCCGACCGGCTTCAAGCTGGTGATCGGTCATCCATGGGAATGGTTCGGCATCGCGAAAGCGATGCAGGAAAGCGCGGCTTCGCAGCCAGAACTACTGCCGGATTTCATCGTGGTCGATGGTGCCGAAGGCGGCACCGGCGCCTCACCGGCGGAGTTCATCGACCACGTCGGCGTACCGATGCAGGAAGCGCTCAGGCTGGTGCACAACACGCTGGTCGGCCTTGACCTGCGCGACCAGATCAAGATCGGCGCGGCCGGCAAGATCGTCAGCGCCTTCGACATCGCGCGCACCCTGGCGATGGGTGCGGACTGGTGCAATGCCGGGCGCGGCTTCATGTTCGCGCTGGGCTGCATCCAGTCGCTGACCTGCCACACCGACCGCTGTCCGACCGGTATCGCCACCCAGGACCCGAGCCGCTGGCGCAAGCTCGACGTGCCGGACAAGGCGACCCGCGTGCGCGAGTTCCACGACAACACCCTGCATGCGTTGCGCGACCTGTTGTGCGCCGCGGGCCTGGATCACCCCGACCAGTTGGGCCCCGAGCACATCCTGCGCCGTGTCTCGCCGACCGAAGTGCGTTCGCTTGCCGCGCTGTATCCGTTCCTGCGCCGCGGCGAACTGCTGGCCGGCATCCCGGACCACGCGGTGTTCCAGGACTTCTGGCAAGTCTCGCGCAGTGATGGCTTCATGCCGCCGCCGCATGTGTTGAGCCTGCGCAGTGGCAAGTGTGCTTGATATCCTGAGCGGCCATGACCCCAAGGCTGCTGACTTGACGCCAGAGCTGACCCATCTCGACCGGCTGGAAGCCGAAAGCATCCACATCCTGCGCGAGGTCGCCGCCGAGTTCCGCAACCCGGTGATGCTGTACTCGGTCGGCAAGGACAGCTCGGTGCTGTTGCACCTGCTGGCCAAGGCGTTTTATCCGGCGCCGCCGCCGATCCCGCTGCTGCATGTCGATACCGGCTGGAAGTTCCGCGAGATGATCGCCTTCCGCGACCAGCGTGCCGCGCAGGCCGGCGTGCAGTTGCATGTGCACACCAATCCCGACGGCGTGGCCGAGGGCATCGGCCCGATCAGCCATGGCGCCACCGTGCACACGGACGTGATGAAGACCCAGGCCCTGAAGCAGGCGCTGGACCTGCACGGCTTCGATGCGGCCATCGGCGGCGCCCGACGCGATGAAGAGAAATCGCGGGCGAAGGAGCGCATCTTCAGCTTCCGCAACGGCCAGCATCGATGGGACCCGAAGAACCAGCGCCCGGAGCTGTGGAGCCTGTACAACACCCGCATCCACAAGGGCGAGTCGGTACGCGTGTTCCCGATCAGCAACTGGACCGAGCTCGATGTCTGGCTTTACATATTTCGCGAGAACATCCCGGTGCCGTCGCTGTACCTGGCCGCCGAACGTCCGGTGGTCGCGCGCGACGGCGCGCTGATCATGGTCGACGACGAACGCCTGCCGCTGCGCGATGGCGAAACCCCGATGCGGAAAATCGTGCGCTTCCGCACCCTCGGCTGCTATCCACTGACCGGTGCGATCGAATCGAACGCCGACACGCTGGAGAAGATCATCGCCGAGATGCTGGTGTCCACCACCTCCGAGCGACAGGGCAGGGTGATCGACCAGGACCCGTCGGCATCGATGGAAAAGAAGAAGCAGGAAGGGTACTTCTGATGCGCACCGACGACGCCAGCGCACAGGTCGCCGCCTACCTGCAGCAACACGAGACCAAGCGCCTGTTGCGCTTCATCACCTGCGGCAGCGTGGATGACGGCAAGTCCACCCTGATCGGGCGCCTGCTGCACGACACCCATTTGCTGCTCGACGACCAGGTCGCCGCACTGGAAGCCGACAGTCGCCGCCACGGCACCCAGGGCGCCGACATCGATTTCGCGCTGCTGGTCGACGGCCTGGCCGCCGAGCGCGAGCAGGGCATCACGATTGATGTCGCTTACCGTTTTTTCGATACCGACAAGCGCAAGTTCATCGTTGCCGACTGCCCCGGCCACGAGCAGTACACCCGCAACATGGCGACCGGCGCTTCGACCGCCGACCTCGCGATCGTGCTGGTCGATGCGCGCAAGGGGCTGCTCACCCAGACCCGCCGGCACAGCTACATCGTTTCCTTGCTGGGCATCCGCCATGTGGTGCTGGCGGTCAACAAGATGGACCTGGTGGACTACAGCCAGGCGCGCTTCGACGACATCGTCGCGGATTATCGGGCGTTGGCGGAAACCCTCGGCATCGCCCATGTCACCGCCATCCCGCTGTCGGCGCTGAAGGGCGACAACATGCTCGCGCCGTCGGCGTCCACGCCCTGGTACGTGGGCGAAAGCCTGCTCGGCTACCTGGAAACGGTGGACGTGCGGCGCGACGCCACCGCGATCGGCTTCCGCATGCCGGTGCAGTGGGTGTGCCGGCCGGACCAGGGATTTCGCGGCTTTGCCGGCACGGTGGTCGCAGGCGCGATCACGCCCGGCACCGAGATTGTCGTGCTGCCGTCCGGGCGACGTTCCACGGTTACCCGGATCGTGACGGCCGATGGTGACCTCGACCACGCGCAAGCCGGGCAGGCGGTGACCCTGACCCTGGCCGATGAGATCGATGCCAGTCGCGGTGACGTGATCGCATCGGCCAAACAGCCAGCGGAAGTCTCCGACCAGTTCGCCGCCCACGTGCTGTGGATGGGCGAAGAACCGCTGCTGCCGGGGCGGCCGTACTGGCTGAAGATCGGCACGCGCACGGTCAGTGCCTCGGTCACCGAGATCAAGCACAAGGTCGACGTCAACACCCAGGACCAGCTGGCGGCCAAGTCGATCGACTTGAACGAAGTTGCCTACTGCAACCTGCATCTCGACCAGCCGGTGCCGTTCGAGGCCTATGCCGACAACCACGCGCTGGGCGGCTTCATCCTGGTCGACCGCCAGAGCAATGCCACCGTTGCCGCCGGCACGCTCGATTTCGCCCTGCGCCGCGCCGGCAATATCCATTGGCAGCATGTCGATGTCGACAAGGCCGCGCGCAGCCGCAGCATGCACCAGCAGCCACGCTGCCTGTGGTTCACCGGCCTGTCCGGATCCGGCAAGTCCACGATCGCCAACCTGGTCGAAAAGCGCCTGCTGTCGATGGGCAAGCACACCTACCTGCTGGACGGCGACAACGTCCGCCACGGCCTCAACAAGGACCTGGGCTTCACCGACGAGGATCGCGTCGAGAACATCCGCCGCGTCGCCGAAGTCGCGCGCCTGATGACCGATGCCGGCCTGATCGTGCTGGTCAGCTTCATTTCGCCGTTCCGCGCAGAACGGCGCATGGCGCGGGAAATGTTCAGCGAAGGCGAGTTCCTCGAAGTCTTCGTCGACACCCCGCTGGCCGTCGCCGAGCAGCGCGACGTCAAGGGTCTCTACGCCAAGGCGCGGCGCGGTGAGCTCAGCAACTTCACCGGCATCGATTCCCCCTATGAGGTGCCGGAAGCGGCTGAGTTGCACCTGCTGGCGGCCGAGCAGGAACCTGCTGCGATGGCGGAACGGGTCGTGCAGGCGCTGGGCTCTCGCTGAGGCAGCAGAGGAAAGCGTAGCTTGCTGCGCTCAAGGGCAGCGGGGCGAGCCCCGCTCTACAGGGCATGGTTATTTCACCCATGAAAAAGCCGGCGCAAGGCCGGCTTTTTCGTCGAGCTGATGTGGAGACTTACATTGGTGGAGCTTCGCCTTCCACCGCGCAATACGGCAGGTCGCGGTAGCGCTTGATCCAGCGGTGGATCCAGGTATCGAGTACCTGTCCGCTCAGGCCGTTCTCGCAGATGTTCTGGCACCAGGTCAACTGCGCGCCCTTGTAGCCTTCGCTTGCGCAGGTGGTGGAAGGGGCAAGCGTTGCGTCCATCATCCATGCGATGGTATTTGCGTAGTAGGTTTGTGCGCCCGGTGCAACGGGGTCGCTCCCGTATCCGCCGCCGGGCAACGTGAACATCCATTGGGATATCGACAACGCCACAAGGCCGCCCCCTGTCGGGTAGGCGAAGGCCACGGCGCGGCTCGGATCGTTGGCCATTTCGACAAATGAAACACCACCTGACGGCAGTGTCGAAATGTCAGCGGAACCCATCGCAGAGCAGATGACACCATTGTCCAGATTCGTGTCGGTCAGGGTCCCGCCGGGACCCGTGGTCACGGGTGAGCCAGGTGAGATCGAAACATCCCCGCACTGTCCGGTGTCGTCCAACGCAAGCGCAGGGCTCCCGGGCAGTACAGAGGGGGACGGAAAGTTCTGCGTATCTATCAAGACACGCAAGCCATTGGCCACCGCTGTATCCACAGCGGCAGAACCGGCGTATGCCGTGCCGCAAACGCCGATGACCAGTCCACCAAGCGGTGCCAACGACGCGCTATCCAGCGTAGCGACGCTGATGGGTGTATGGCCAGCCAACGTGATGGCAGACGACGGGGTGGCGCTAGTGCATGCCGTGTAGTACCCCACGTTCCCTGCCTGTGCAGTCGCCGGCACCACCAGACTGGCAAGCCCGCCGAGCGTGGCGAGGCACAATGCGTTGAATTTCATGTTCACTGAGTTCCCCTGATAACCCGGACCCGGGTGTGTGGGCGAGCATACTCCCGAGATGGGCGGTGCGGAATCCTCAGTGATCGAATCGCCTGCCGCCATGCAAGCTGCCAGGAGGCGTGCCCGGCAGGCAGCCCGTTTCAACAAGCACCGTGTTGCGTGGACTCTCGGTTTCGGTAAAGCAGCCGAAGCCACCGGCGCAACGGCGGCAGCGACGACAGATCCCAAAAAAAAGCCGGCGCAAGGCCGGCTTTTTCGTCCAGCGACTGTCGCGAGATCAGCCCGACCGCCCGTCAGCCCTCCACCGCGCACTACGGCAGGTCGCGGTAGCGCTGGATCCAGCGGTGGATCCATGTGTCCAGCGCCGCGCCACTCAGGCCGTTCTCGCAGATGTTCTTGCACCAGGTCAGCTGGGTGCCCTTGTAGCCTTCGCTGGCGCAGGTGGTGGGCGGCATGGAGGGGATCGGTGCCACGTCGGCCGTCACCTTGCGGATGCGAAGGTTGTGGGTATCGGCGAGCAACAGGTGACCGTTGGCCACGCTGATGCCCCACGGACGATCGAGTTGGGCATCGGTGGCCGGACCGCCGTCGCCGCTGAAACCGGAGGCACCATACAGGGCGCCGGCAACCACACTGCGGCTGCCGCTGCTGGTATAGCGAAACGCGGCGTTGGCGAGGTCGACGGCATAGACATTGCCGTCGTTGTCGGCAGACAGTCCCATCGGCATCGTCAGGTCCGGGTCGACGGTGACGATCACCCCATCGGCACCCACCTTGCGGATCCGGTGCGCGTCGGTGTCCGAGATCCAGACATCGCCGGCCGCATCCACCGCGATCCCGTACACGTTGCCCGCAAGGGTGGCGGCAGTCGCCGGGCCACCGTCGCCAGCGGTAGGTCCGCATGTGCCGGTGCCTGCGAATCGCGTGAGGACGCCGGTGCTGCTGAACCTCAGCACCTTGCAGGCGCCGCCGATGAACAGGTTGCCGGCCTGGTCGAAGCCCAGCGACACCGGATATTCCCCCGCGACCACGGAACTGATCTTGCCGTCGGTGCCGACCTTGCGCACGCGAAAATTGCTGCTGTCGGCGATGTACAGGCTGCCGTCCGGCCCAAGTGCCAGGCCTGCCAGGTTCGCATGCAGCAGGGCCGAGGTCGCGGGTCCGCCGTCGCCGCTGCTGCCCAGGGTGCCATTGCCGGCAAAGGTACTGATCGTGCCATTCGCTGCGACGCGACGGACGATTCCATAGCCGCCGATATAAAACCCGCCGTCCGGCGCGGCCAGCACGCCGGTTGCATAACCGATTTCGGCGGAGGTTGCCGGTCCGCCGTCGCCGGTATTGCCCGTGCCGCCGTTGCCCGCCACGGTGCTGATGGTCTGTGCCGCGGCCATTGCCGGCAGCAGGGCGACCAGGCACAGCACCGGCGAAAGGATCTTGCGCAGTTTCATTGCAACGCTCCATGCCCGGCACATGCGGGGCTCATGGGCTTGAGATGCGCAATCAGGCGGTGGAACCGGACATGCGAAGCAAAAAAAGACGGCGGGCGAACCACGTTCGCGATACCCGCAAACGAAAACGCCCCGCGGATGCAGGGCGTCTTGCCGTACTTTTGCCGTACCCGCATGATGCCGAGAGGCTCAGGTACGTGTCTTGCTGGTGGGCGGTGCAGGGTTCGAACCTGCGACCCTTGCCGTGTGAAGGCAATGCTCTACCGCTGAGCTAACCGCCCGATGGGCCGCGCATTGTACATGAACGTCGCGGATGATCAACGGAAATTCGGCTGCGTGCCTCGGCCACCTCTATGATCAAACATGCCCGGTTGGTTTCGCAGGTCGGGGCAACGCATAATCCCCCGCTGGCGGACGTCGGGAGTTCCAGAATGTCGCACAAGTGGTTCCATATCTTCATGGCCATGCTGTTGGCTTGCGTCCTTGCGGCGTGTTCCAGCAGCGGCGGCGTTGCCGCCAGCACGAGTCTGCCTGCGCCCGACACCACCACCGCCTCAGGCGCCTACCAAGGCGCCAGTGACTACCGCATCGGCGCGCAGGATTTGCTGTCTATAAGCGTGTTCGGGGTGCAGGAACTGAGCAAGGACGTCCGGGTCAATTCGAACGGGCAGATTTCGCTGCCACTGATCGGCGGCATGATGGCCGGCGGACGCACCATCCCGGAGCTGGAGGCGGACCTGGCGACGAAGTACGCCGACGGCTACCTGCAGAAGCCCCAGGTCAGCGTGTTCGTCAAGGAGTTCACCAGTCAGCGCGTCACCCTGGAGGGTGCCGTGACCAAGCCCGGCATCTATCCGATCACCGGCAAGACTTCGCTGCTGCAAGCCATCGCGATGGCGGGTGGGGTGGACGACAAGTTCGCGGACCTGGGCGGCATCATCCTGATGCGCAATATCGACGGCAAGCGCATGGCCGCCGCGTATGACCTGCGCCAGGTGCGCAAGGGACGCGTCGAAGACCCGCTCATCTATGGTGACGACATCATCGTGGTTGAACAGTCCAACTCCAAGACGGCATTCCGTCGCTTCATCGAATCCGTCCCGGCGTTGGGTGTCTTCGCCTGGTTCTGACCGCATACGCATAGATTCTCGGAGAGTCCGCACCACATGAATGACGACCAGTTGCCGGCCGGCCCGGCAGACCATCCGGACCGGTTGCCGGCGCATCGGGACGCGCAGCGTGCGCAGTCGCTGTCGACCACCCGCAACGGCCAAGCGTTGAGCCTGGATTTCAGCGACGACCGGCGTGACGCAGACCCGGACGAAATCGACCTGCTGGCCTATTGGCGGATCATCGTCAAGCGCCGGCGCCTGATCGCCAGCGTGCTGGCGGCGCTGGTGGCGCTGTCCTTGCTGGTGACCTTGATGACCCAACCCCAGTACCGCGCGTCGGTGCTGATGCAGGTCGAAAAGGAAGGTCCTCCGATCGTCCCAACCGCGGGACCGATGTCCTATTACGACAACTACGATCCCGAATTTCTGACGACCCAATACGAGTTGCTAAAGAGTCGCGTGCTTGCAGAGCGCGTGGCGAATGAGCTGAACCTCAGCAGCGCCACGCTGGAAAAGCTCGATGACCCGGGCTGGCTGGGGCGGGTGATGGCCTTGTTGCGACCCGTGGAGAAGACACGGGATGGCAAGGGTGCTGAAAGCACCGATGGGACAGCAACGTTGTTGCAACGAGCAACGGGAATGATCCAGGGTGGCTTTTCGGTGAAGCCGGTGCGCGAATCGCGTCTGGTGCAACTGAATTTCGACAGCCCCGATCCGGTGTTTTCCGTGCGCGTGATCAATGCAATGGCCGAGGGCTTCATCACCTCATCCATCGAGCGCCGTCTTGGAACGACGTCGTACGCGAAGACCTACCTCGAGGACCAGCTGCGCCAGACCAAGGCACGACTGGAAGAGTCCGAGCGTAATCTGGTGGAGTTCGCGCAGAAGGAAGGCCTGGTGAACACGGGTGCGTCCGGCACGACGCTGGCCACCCAGAACCTGACCGATCTCAACGGTGCGCTGGCCGCAGCGCAGAGCCAGCGGATCCGCGCGGAAGCGCGCTGGCGGCAGGCCTCGGGTGGCGGCGCCATGCCGTCGGACATGCTGGCCGCGTCCGGCCTGGGTGGCTTGCAGACGCAGCGTGGCACCTTGCAAAGTCAATACCAGCAGAAGCTGCAGACCTTCAAGCCGGACTATCCGGAGATGCAGGCACTGAAGGGCCAGATCGACGAGATCACCAAGCAGATCGCTGCGGAGACCAGCCGCATCCGATCGTCGGTCAAGGCCGAATACGATGCCGCACTGTCGCAGGAAGGCATGCTCAAGGGCCAGATCAGTGCCCTGCGTGGCCAGGCGCTGGACGTGGACAGCCGCAGCATCGATTACAACATCCTCAAGCGCGAGGCCGACACCAATCGCCAGTTGTATGACAGCCTGTTGCAGCGATTCAAGGAAGTCGGTGTTGCGGGTGACGTGCGCAGCAACAACATCACGATCATTGATCGCGCGCCAAAGCGGTCTCCGCTTCAAACCGAACCTGATCATGAACCTGCTGCTGGGCATCCTGGCGGGGTTGATGCTGGGGGTGTTGCTGGCGTTCGCGCTGGAGTTCCTGGACGACTCGCTGAAAACGCCGGAAGACGTGGAACAGAAGTTGCGGCTTGCCGTGCTTGGCATCATCCCCAGGCTGGGGGCCAAGGAAAGCGTCGCGGCCGCGTCCGCCGACCCGCGTTCCGGCTTCTCCGAAGCGTATCGTTCCGTGCGTACTGCGCTCCAGTTCGCGACCGACCACGGCATCCCGCGCTCGCTGCTGGTCACCAGTGCATCACCCAGCGAAGGCAAGTCCACGACCGCTTTGGCACTGGCACGCAACCTGACCCAGCTCGGCAAGCGCGTGTTGCTGGTCGAAGGTGACCTGCGCAACCCGTCGCTGCACAAGCTGCTGGGGTTGAAAAGCGAAGTGGGCCTGTCAAACCTGCTGGCGGGTGCCAGCACGCTAGCCAATGCGGTGCAGCAGACCGGCGACGAGCGCCTGCACGTCCTGCTGGCGGGCCCGTTGCCGCCGAACCCGGCCGAATTGCTGTCCGGCTCCAAGTTCGTGTCCATGCTGACCGTTGCCGCCGAGCACTACGACCAGGTGATCATCGACGGGCCGCCGGTGCTGGGCCTGGCCGATGCGCCGATCCTGTCCAATGCAATTGAAAGCACGCTGCTGGTGGTGACCTCGTCGAAAACCCGCACCAGTACCGCGCAGGCGGCACTCAAGCGGTTGATGGCGGCACGTGCCCGGGTCATCGGCGCGCTGCTCACCAAGTACGATGCAAAGGCGGCCGGGTACGGCTACGGCTACAAGTACGATGCCTACTATGCCTATGGGAACAAACCCAGGCTGACGCGGGGGTAAGACAACGTGGTGCAGGTAACGGGGGATGCACTCGAGTGGGCGCTCGCGCTGGCCAAAGCGCCCGCGGAGCGCGTTGCGCTGCGCCAGCGCCCGCTTCCCGCCGGCATGCAGCGGCTCCTGCAGATCGCTGGCGACGGCGCCAACGAGGCCGTCGCCGAACTGGCCGCACAGACCGGCGAAGCGCCCGCCGACATCGTCGAAGCCGCGCGCTTCTACGCGCGCGAGATCCTGTTCCACCAGCCGGCCGACGCCTACCGCGTGCTGGGGGTTTCGCATCTGGACGACCAAGATACGTTGCGCAGCCACCACCGCCTGCTGCAGCAATGGCTGCATCCAGACCGCCAGACCAGCGACTGGGATGCGATTTTCGCCTCGCGCGTGAATGCCGCCTGGAACCAGCTGCGTACGCCGGAGCGCCGCCTGGCCTACGACCAGGCCAACCCGCCGCGCCCGCAGGACAGCCTGCCCCTCACGCGGGCCAGGCCGCATGCCGTGCCCAGCGTCTTGCGTGAGGGCATGGTGGCGCCGCACGCACCGGACCCGGATCGCTGGCGCCGGCGCGCACCCGTGCTGGTGCTGGCAGTCGTGTGTGCGGCCCTGGGACTGCTTGCCGTGCGCGACATGCAACGGTCACCGGAAGAAGGTCGTTACGCGGGGCGTGCCGTGGCGAGCGCCGAAGCCGCGCCTGAGGCGCTGCCGCGCCTGCAAGCACCGGCCACGGTCGCGGCGCCGCACGCAGGGAGGCCGCGTGTCGCGCGCACATCACCCACGCCCGCGATCAAGTCGGAGCCGATTGCCGAGGTGCGGCGCGCACCTGTGCTCGCGGGCGCGGAAGCTGCCGTGAAACCAGCGCCGGTGGCGGTCGAGGCGTCCGTTGCGAGGATGCGCAGTGTCCCGGCCGCGTCGCCCCCTGTGCGCACGCCGCCAGCGCCGGCGCAGCGCCCGCCGCTCGCCGCGCCAACGCAGCGTGTTCCAGATGCCGTAGCCGTAGCCGAGCCGGCGCCGGCAAGCGCCACGCCGGTCGCCGCTGCGCCCGTCGCGCAACCCGTCGCCATGCCCGAACGAAAATCGGATTCCGCACCAACGGTGTCCCTCCAGCGCGTACAACAGGCGCAACAGGTGGGGGGGCGCCTGATCGCCTTCCTGACCGCGCCGAACGCCGCCAGTCCCCCCATATGGAACAGCCCTGCCGCACAGTCCGGCGCCGCGCAGGTGCGCGATGGCTTGCAGGGCGAGGGTGGCCTGCAGATTTCGGACGTGAACTGGCGTGTCGGCGAATCCATCGCCGCGCTGCGCGCAGGCATCCGGTATTCGGAGGGCCGCAAGGGCCGGCTTTCCGCTGACCTCGTGTGGCGGGATCAACGCTGGCTGGTCACCGGGTTGTCGGTGGAGCGTGACCTGTGAAGCGCAGCCTGCGGTGGAGTGTGCTTGGCCTGATGATGCTGCTGGCCGGCGTGGCCGGCTGGCGGATCGTCCATGGCATGTTGGCCGATGCCGCACTGGAGCGTGGCGACGTGGATGCTGCCTTGCGCTGGCAACCTGGTCATCTCGAAGGCCTGCTGGCACGCGCCGAAGCACAGCTGGCCAGCAACCAGCCGCAGGCCGCGGCCGCCACCGCGCGCCAGTTGCTTCAGGCGGATCCCGGCAATGGACGCGGCTATCGCGTGCTGGCGCAGGTGGCTGCAGCGGGCGATGACACGCCGCGCGCACGCGAACTGTTCAGGATCGCCGCGCAGCGCGCGCCGCGCGACCTCGCGGCCCGTGCGTGGCTTGCGCAGGACGCACTGGAACGCGCGGACTTCGCGGACGCGATGGTCCAGATTGACCAGGTGCTGACGCTGTCGCCGGCCACCGGGACGACCGTGTTCCCGGTGCTGGTCAAGCTATCCGCGGATGACGCCTTCGCCAACGCGTTGGCTGGCGTGTTGCGCACGCGGCCAAGCTGGCGTACGGGCATGCTCCAGGCCCTGCGCGTGGCGTCAGGAGACGAACGGGCCGGTGCAGCGCAGGTGCTGGCCGCGTTGCAGGAAAAAGGGGGCTTCGATGCCGATGAAATCGAAGCCTGGACAGAATCCCTGTTGCGCGAAGGGCGCTGGAGTGAGGCCCATGCGCGCTGGGCCTCGCCGCTGGTCGCGGCCGGCACGCCATTGCCCTTGCTGTTCAACGGCGATTTCGGGACTGAACCCACCGGCAGCGGTTTCGATTGGCGGCTCCCCGCAACCCCGGGGGTGATCCGCGACTATGAACCCGGGCCGGGCGCGGGCCGGGCATTGCACCTGCGCTTCATGGGCAGGCGGGTGGCCGGGGTATTCCTGGAACACGCGCTGCTGCTGGGGCCCGGCGACTACGTGTTGCGCGTGCACCAGCGGGCAAATGTGTTGCGCAGCGACTACGGACTGAAATGGACCGTCACCTGTGCAGGCAACAACGCAACGCAACTTGCAAGCGGCGCGTTCGTCGAGGGCACCCGCGGTTGGGGGGTGACCTCCATCGAGGTCAGCGTTCCCGTGACGGCGGACTGCAGGGGACAATGGCTTCGTCTTGAAAATGCGGGTGCCGCCGGGGCCGGGCAGCTGGTCAGCGGCGACGCATGGCTCGATTCCGCAAGCATCTTTCGCAAGGGCGTGCCCCAACCTGGGCGGGGATCGCCAGCGCTTGCACCCGACGCCTGAATGGGGTAGCGTATTGCACAAGGGCGTATTTTTCGCCGACGCTTCGGCTTCGCTTCGTTGTTCAAGGATGAAATAATTATGACCAAACACTCCCAAATTCTTGCCGCCATTCTGCTGGCTGGCTGCGTTGTGCCTGCGATGGCACAGGATCAGGAAAAGCCCGACAAGATCGTGCTCGAGCAAAAAGTCGGTGGCGTGATGACCAGCACCGGTGGTGATTACGAGAGTGCAAGCACCGGCAAGATCCTGATTCGCGATGAAAGCATGATGCTGAGCGATGGCGCCAAGGCCACGGTCGTCTATTACTACGACAACGGCAAGCGCAAGTGCACCGAGGATTACGCCGGACCGAATACCTTCGTGATCGACGAAAGCTGCACCAAGGCGGCGTACGTGACCGACAAGGGCGCAGGGATGAGTTCGGGTGGGGTCATGCTTCTTGGCGCTGCGCTGATTGGTGCGGCCATTGTCAGTTCCGGGGACAACGTCGCGCCGGGTCCGATCAGCGGTGGTAGCCGCTAAAGCGTTGCCACTGCGTTCAAGGCGAACATTTGAAGTGCTGCTTCCGAAGTACACCTTCGAAGCAGTTGAAATCGAGCAAGTCATGGAGCGGGGCAGATCGAGAGATCTGCCCCGTTTTTTTGTTTCGACTATCCTGCCCGCACCGCGCATCGCAAGGTGAAGCCCGTGCAACATGCCATGCCGACCGTCAGTGACAGCCCGTGGCAGCGGTCCCTGTTTCCTTGCCTGATCATCCTGGCAGTGGTGGGCTGGTTTGGCGGCGGGGCGACGGTGGACTCCACCTCGACGGACGAAATCATCCAGCTCGCTGCGCTGCCGTTGCTGCTGATTGCAACGGGTGCGTTCCTCGCGCGGACCGACAAACATCGCCTGGCCATGGCGGCGGCCGCGCTTGCAGGCTTGATCGCCTGTGTTCCGCTGCTGCAGTTGCTGCCATTGCCTGATGGCGCATGGACGATGTCTGCGCCGCGGCAAGCATTGGCGAAAGATCTTGCGCAAGCAGGTGTCCTGCAAAAGAACGGCCATTGGAGCCTGATCCCCAGCGATACCGAGCGTTCGCTGTGGGCCTTGTTGCCCGCGTTGGCCTGTTTCCTGGCCGCGTTGCAATTGACCGAGCGCCAGACGCGCCGGGCGCTGCAGCTGGTGGTTGGCCTGGTGCTGGCGAATGTCGCGTTCGGGTTCTTCCAGGTCGGCGTTCCCCCGGACAGCGCCCTGCGCCTGTACCCCGACAACGGCACCGGCTTCAGTGGCGTGCTGGTCAACCCCAACCATCAGGCATCGGCCCTGCTGATCGGCATGCTGGTTGCACTGGGTCTTGGCGCCGATACCCACCAGCGTGCGAAGCACGGCATGGCGAACAGTTTTCACGCATGGCTGTACGGGCTGATTTCGGTGTTGTGCCTGAGTGCGATCCTGCTCACCAATTCATCGGCCGGGGTGATCCTTGGCCTGCTGTTCTTTGGCGTGGGGTGCCTCGCCCTTCTGCCCTGGTCCAACCGCCGTCCAAATACCCGACTGCAAGGTGGCATCGGCGCACTCGCCATCGCGCTGGCGCTGACCGGTGGCTACTGGGCCACGCGCTGGATGGACCTGGCGCAAACAGAACCCCTGCGCCATGCGTTCGCGATGGAAACCTGGCGCCTGGGTGGCGTGCATTTCCCGCTGGGCAGCGGCATCGGCACCTTCGTGCCGGTCTTCGCCCAGTCGACGGCCGCGCTGCTGCAAGCGAACTTCTACGTCAATCACGCGCATAACGAATTCGCGCAGTGGTGGATGACGGGCGGCTTGCTGGCGATGCTGGCGCTGGCCGCTGCGCTAGTGCTGCTGATCACCATTGGCTGGAGGCTGCTGCGCAACCGCCGACGCAATGCACTGGGCATCGGTTGCTGGCTGGCGGTCTGCGCGATGCTGGCGCATTCCTGGGTGGACTACCCGTTGCGCACGCTGTCGCTGATGACCATGACGGCGCTACTGGCCGGCCTGACCATCGCCGTGGCCGCGCGCGCGACGCGCTCTGAACGCGGATCTCGTGGTCATGCGCTGCAAGCGGCATAATCGCGGCTCGCATTGACGCACTGGAACTGACCTGCATGGACCTGCAGCAACACCTCGCGGACACCCGCATCGCCATCGTCGGCCTGGGCTATGTCGGCTTGCCGCTGGCGGTGGAATTCGGCAAACGCTACCCGACCGTCGGTTTCGACATCAACGCCGCGCGCATCGACGCGCTCAAGGCCGGGCATGACAGCACGCTGGAAGTCGATGCCGACGAACTCGCCAGCGCGCCCATGCTGAGTTTCAGCAATCAACTGGCGGACATCGCCGATTGCACGACCTACATCGTCACCGTGCCGACCCCGATCGACGACGCCAAGCGGCCCGACCTCACCCCGCTGATCAAGGCCAGCGAAGCCCTGGGCAGCGTGCTCAAGCCCGGCGACACGGTGATCTATGAATCCACCGTCTACCCCGGCTGCACCGAAGAAGTCTGCGTGCCGATCCTGGCGCGCGTCTCCGGCCTGCGCTATGACGCTGCCCTGCTGCGGTTGCCACCTGGCGAAGCCGCACTGCGGAAGGCACATTGGGAGGAAGAATTGGCCGTGATTGGCGACGCCGCCAGCCTGGAGCCGGCCGCGTACGAGCTGCTCCTGCATCCCGATCCCGACGAGGCGCGCAACGCCGCCCGCCGCGACACCTTCTCGGTCGGCTACAGCCCGGAGCGCATCAACCCCGGCGACAAGGCCCACCGCGTCACCAACATCCTGAAAGTCACCTCCGGCTCCACGCCTGCGGTGGCCGACTTCGTCGATGCCCTCTACGCCAGCATCATTACCGCTGGCACCCACAAGGCACCCTGCATCAAGGTGGCCGAGGCCGCCAAGGTGATCGAGAACACCCAGCGCGACCTCAACATCGCGTTGGTCAATGACCTGGCCATCCTGTTCAACAAGCTCGGCATCGACACCCTGGATGTGCTGGAAGCCGCCGGCACCAAATGGAACTTCCTGCCGTTCCGGCCCGGCCTGGTTGGCGGCCACTGCATCAGCGTGGATCCGTACTACCTGACCCACAAGGCCGCACAGGTCGGCCACCACCCGCAAGTGATCCTGGCCGGCCGCCGCACCAATGACGGCATGGGCGGCTACGTGGCCGACCAGGTCATCAAGCTGATGCTGCGCAAGGGCATCAACCCGGTGCGCGCCCGCGTGCTGGTGCTGGGCCTGGCGTTCAAGGAAAACTGCCCGGACCTGCGCAATACCCGCGTGGTGGACATCATCCAGACGCTGCGCGGCTACAACGCCAATGTCGATGTGCATGACCCCTGGGTGGATGCCGCCGAAGCCGCGCACGAATATGGCCTGACCCCGATCCAGCAACCGGAGCAGGGCAGCTACGATGCCGTCATCGTCGCCGTCGGGCATGATCAATTCCGCGCGCTGGGCGCCGACGGCATTCGTGCACTCGGCAAACCCGAATGCGTGCTCTACGACGTCAAATATGTGCTGCCGCGGGAGTGTGTCGACGGCCGTCTCTGATGGCGATGCCGGACTGCAGCTTGCCGTGGTCTACAGATAGTTCCACTATCTGGCATCTTCTGTAGACTTGTGGCCATGCAACCCATCCAGCAGTTGACGCGTACGCTGGCCGAGGTCGCCAGTGCACAGCACTATCTGTTCGCCTTGTCCGACCTGCGCGCGGCGGTGCCGGATACCTCGAGTTCGGCGTTCCGCAGCCTGCTCAGCCGGGCGGTTCGCGACGGATTGCTGACTCGGGTATGTCGTGGTCTATACCTGTATGGGAAGGCGGACTATCCCCGCGGCATGGTGTTGTTTCATGCCGCAGCCCGGTTGCGGGCGGGGGCCTTCAACTATCTCAGTCTGGAAACCGTCCTCAGCGACGCCGGGGTGATTTCGCAGATACCCATCAACTGGATCACCCTCATCTCCTCCGCCCGCAGCAATGTGATCCGCTGCGGTGACTGGGGCACGATCGAATACGTGCATACGGACAAGCAGGCCGATGCGGTGCAAGGCGAACTCCACTACGACCGGCAATGCGGGCTGTGGCGCGCGACGGTAGCACTGGCCATGCAGGACATGCGCGCCACCCGGCGCAACCTGGATCTGATCGATTGGGATGTCCTCGATGAGCTTGTTTGACCGCCTTGTGGACGAAGCGCTGCGTGGCCAGGACGCGTTGGCGCCGCTGAAAATGGTGGTGGAGAAAGAGCTTCTGCATCACGACATCCTGCGCGAGATGAGCGAGGCGGGCCTGTTGTCACGGCTGACGTTCATTGGCGGCACCTGCCTGCGCGCGTGTTATGGCGCCAACCGCCTGAGCGAGGCCCTGGATTTCACCGGCGGGGCCGATTTCAGCCGTGACCAGTTGGCCGGCTTGCGCGCAGTGTTGATTGAACGCCTGCAGGACAAGTACGGCTTGGCGGTGGACGTCGCGGAGCCGCGCCACGAAACCGGCAACGTGGATACCTGGAAATTGAAGATGATGACCCGGCCCAGCCACCGGGATCAGCCGCCACAACGTATTCACATCGATATCTGCGCCATCCCCAGCCACGACCGGCGGCCGTTGATGCTGCGCAATCACTACGGCGTCGACATGGGCACCGCAGGCTTGATCGTCCAGGCCCAGAGCCGCGAGGAAATCCTGGCCGACAAGCTGGTGGCGTTTGCGTTGCGTAACCGCATCAAGCACCGGGACTTGTGGGACATCGCCTGGTTGAAGCAACAAGGCGTGATCCTGCCACTGGCCTTGCTGCCGTTGAAATTGGTGGACCATCGCCGCGGGCAGGATGAATTCCTGCGGATGCTGGACGCGCGGTCGCAGCGTTTGCGCTCAGAGCCGGGCCTGCATGACGAATTTCGCCAGGAGATGCGACGCTTTTTGCCAGCGGCATTGGCCACAACAACGGTCGAGCAGGGCGACTTCTGGGCGTATGTCACGGGACTGGTTGCTGACGAGTCGCGCCGGGCCAGTGAATGGCTGGGCGGGCGTAGTCCCGATACGCCTTTTTTGATGTAGTGGTTGCATGCTGCAAGGCCTGACCCACCTATCCAGTCGACGGGGACTGCGAAGTCCTTGATCGAGGATGCCCGTGCGGTCACCGGCCCAAGCGGGGCAAGCCCCGCTCTACAAACGTCGTTGAATCCGCGTCGAAGGCCCGCCCTCGTAGAGCGTGGCTTGCCGCGCTGCCCTTGCCGTATCCGCGAACGCCCAAGCGGGGCAAGCCCCGCTCTACAAACGTCGTTGAATCCGCGTCGAAGGCCCGCCCTCGTAGAGCGTGGCTTGCCGCGCTGCCCTTGCCGTATCCGCGAACGCCCAAGCGGGGCAAGCCCCGCTCTACAAACGTCGTTGAATCCGCGTCGAAGGCCCCGCCCTCGTAGAGCGTGGCTTGCCGCGCTGCCCTTGCCGTATCCGCGAACGCCCAAGCGGGGCAAGCCCCGCTCTACAAACGTCGTTGAATCCGCGTCGAAGGCCCGCTCTACAACGTCGTCGCATCCGCGTCGAAGGTCGTATCCCGCCCTCGTAGAGCGTGGCTTGCCGCGCTGCTCCTGTCTTGCGTTAGTTATCCAATCAGTCCAGTGTTTAGCTCGCCATTCGAAAAACAGCCCAGCCATGATTCATCTTCCCGTTTCGGAGGCCAAGAATCGCCTCTCCGAGACCATCGTTCGTGCCGAGGCGGGGGAAGAGGCTGCCATCAACCGGCGCGGCAAGCCCGTCGTAAACCTGATTGCGGCCAAACCCATCCATGCCTCGTCGCAACGCGAGCGCGTGGAAGCAGCCTTCAGGCAACCGGCTGCGCTGGGCGACAATAGCAACATGCACGGCGACCCGAAGACGACTGCCCGCGAAGGATTACACTGATGAACATGCCACTCGACACACGCCAGGCAATCGTCACCGCATGACGACCCAACACCACGCCCCCGTAGGTGCGGGGCTTGCCCCGCACGTGACTCGACACACGCCAGGCAATCGTCACCGCATGACGACCCAACACCACGCCCCCGTAGGTGCGGGGCTTGCCCCGCACGTGACTCGACACACGCCAGGCAATCGTCACCGCATGACGACCCAACACCACGCCCCCGTAGGTGCGGGGCTTGCCCCGCACGTGACTCGACACACGCCAGGCAATCGTCACCGCATGACGACCCAACACCACGCCCCCGTAGGTGCGGGGCTTGCCCCGCACGTGACTCGACACACGCCAGGCAATCGTCACCGCATGACGACCCAACACCACGCCCCCGTAGGTGCGGGGCTTGCCCCGCACGTGACCCCATGAACATCCTCGTCACCGGCGGCGCCGGCTACATCGGCAGCCACACCTGCCTTGCCCTGCTGGACGCCGGCCACCAGGTCACCGTGCTCGACAACCTGTGCAACGGCTCGCAGGTCGCCCTGCAACGCGTGCAGGAACTTGCAGGCAAGCCGCTCACGTTCCTGCAGGGCGATGTACGCAACCGCGCCGACGTCGACCATGCGCTGGCCGGCGATATCGATGCCGTCATCCATTTCGCCGCGCTGAAGGCCGTGGGCGAAAGCTGCCAGCAGCCGCTGCGCTATTTCGACAACAACATCAGCGGCACCATCTGCCTGCTGCAGGCCATGCAGGCGGCAGGCATCCACAAGCTGGTCTTCAGCTCATCGGCCACCGTCTATGGCCAGCCCGACGCCGTGCCCGTCGATGAAACCGCCGCCTTGCGCGTCAGCAACCCGTATGGCCGCAGCAAGCTGGTCATGGAGCAACTGATCGAAGACTGGTGCACCGCGCAGCCGGACGTCAGCGCCGTGTTGCTGCGCTACTTCAACCCGGTCGGCGCGCATCCCAGCGGCCGCATCGGCGAAGAACCGCAGGGCACGCCCAACAACCTGATGCCCTACATCGCCCAGGTCGCCATCGGACGGCGCGAACGCCTGCAAGTGTTCGGCAACGACTACCCCACCATCGACGGCACCGGCGTGCGCGACTACCTGCACGTCATGGACCTGGCCGACGCCCACGTCCGCGCATTGGCGTTTGCCAGCAAAGGGCAGGGCTGCGATGCCATCAACCTCGGCACCGGCCGCGGCACCAGCGTGCTGGAACTGGTGCACGCCTTCGAACAAGCCACCGGCCAACCCATCCCGCTCGACATCGTCGAACGCCGCCCCGGCGACGTCGCCGAACTCTGGGCCAACCCCGCCAAAGCCCACGCCACCCTGGGCTGGCACGCCCAACGCAGCGTGCAAGACATGTGCGCCGACACCTGGCGCTGGCAAACCCAGAACCCCAACGGCTATCTCACATAAGCCCCGCCCTGCGGTGCGTGGGAGCGAATAACGTTGCCCGTGCTGATGGGTAGAGCCCGCTTGGCTCTGGTCTTGAGGGACCGAAGGTAACTCCCTTGACAGTCTATATTTAGACTAGTCACAATAAGCTATGTGGCGAATTGAAGAGCATCGTCAAGCGGACAAGGAACTCTCCTCTGGCCGAGTTCCGATCGAGATCCTGAAGCGTTACGAGAAATGGAAAGACATTGCCATGCTCTCCGGCCCCCAAGGCCTGCGCATGATCAAGGGTTTTCGGGACGAAGCGTTGTCCGGTGAGTGGAAAGGCTGTCGTTCTTCAAGACTCAACGAGCAATGGCGGGTGATCTATCAGGTTGTTGCCGATGCCTTGCTGGTGCAAGTCGTTCGCGTGACGCCTCATGACTATCGGAGAACGTGATATGCGCAAATTCATTCAGGCAAAGAAGCGTGTCGACGTCACCCCAGGTGAGTCCGTCCGGATCATCCGCGAATTGCAGGGTCTTACCCAAACACAGCTCTCAGCGTCATGCGGCATCCCCCAGACCACGATTTCCGGCATCGAGACTGGCCGTGTCAATCTCGGTGTTGAGCGCGCCAAGGCGTTAGCCATTGCCCTGCATGTTCACCCGGCTGTTCTTGTCTTCCCGGGCTGGCAACTTGACGTGGCAGCCTGATACGACATATTCACGCCCGGACAGCCTCGCCACGCCCCGCAGCCAGCCTGAATTTCGCTGTTCGCTGCGCACGAAACTGTGCAGTAGACTGCCCGCACAGGAGAAAGAGCATGAATTTCAATATCGAATGCGAACAGGAAGAAGACGGCCGGTGGCTGGCGGAAGTACCTGAACTGCCTGGTGTCATGGCGTATGGATCCTCGGCAGAACAGGCGACATCCAAAGCGCAAGTGTTGGCCTTGCGCGTACTTGCCGAGCGCCTTGAGCATAGCGAGACACAGGCGCTCAACATCACAATCCGTATCCCTGAGGCTGCATGACGCAGTGGCCGTCCTCCAAAGCGAGGCGGGTCTTTGCTGCTTTGCTTGGAATCGGCTGGTCACTGAAGCGTCAGTCCGGGTCGCATCGCACACTGAAGCGGGACGGCTGGCCTGATTTCGTGTTTGCCTTCCACAGCGGGCCATTTGCCGCCATGGGGGTGGTGGTGGTCAATCCCTGGATGGAATGAGCGCAGAGCAAACATTCGCGCAGCGAAGGCGATACCCAGGGTCAACGTACAACGTGCCCACGCGTGTGACGCAGCATCGCGCCCGTAGTATCCTGCGCAGCCTGTTCAAACGTTGAACACCCGATTCCGATGCCCAAAGCTGCAGACGAACTCAGCGTGGCGCTGTTGCGCCGGTTGGCCGATGCCCCGCAGGCCAGCCAGCGTGAGCTTGCGCGTGACACCGGCGTCTCCCTGGGCAAGCTCAACTACGCCCTGCATGCCCTGATCGACAAGGGCTGGGTCAAGGCCGGCAACTTCAGCCGCAACCACAACAAGATCAGCTACGCCTATCTGCTGACGCCTAGCGGCATTGATGCCAAAGCCAGGCTTACCCGCGCCTTCCTGATCCGCAAGATGAACGAATACGACCGCCTGCGCGTGGAGATCGAGGGATTGCAGGCGGAGCTAGGCAATGCGCGCTGAATTGCCAACGGCAAGTGCGAGTCGCTCCCCACCTGGCCCCCGTAGGAGCGCCCCCGGGCGCGACCGCCCGACCGGATCACCCCCGATCCCACAAGCACACCCCATGAAAATCCTGGTCACCGGCACCGCCGGCTTCATCGGTTCCCACGTCGCCATGCGCCTGCTGGAGCGCGGCGATGACGTCATCGGCATCGACAACATGTCCGATTACTACGATGTCACCCTCAAGCAGGCGCGCCTGGCGCGCTTCGCGGACAACCCGCGCTACACGCATATCCAGGCCGACCTGGCCGACCGCGACGCCATCGAAGCCGCCTTCGCCACCCACAAGCCGCAGCGCGTGATCAACCTGGCCGCGCAGGCCGGCGTGCGCTATGCCGCGACCAACCCGCATGTGTACGTGAGCAGCAATGTCACCGGCTTCCTGCACATCCTGGAAGGCTGCCGCCAGCATGGCGTCGAGCATCTGGTGTTCGCGTCCACCAGCTCGGTGTACGGCGCCAACACCACCATGCCGTTCTCCGAGCACCAGCCCACCGAACACCCGTTGACCCTGTACGCGGCCACCAAGAAAGCCAACGAGATGATGGCGCACAGCTACGCGCACCTCTACGGCTTCCCGTGCACCGGCCTGCGCTTCTTCACCGTGTACGGGCCATGGGGCAGGCCGGACATGGCGCTGTTCCTGTTCACCAAGGCGATCCTGGCCGGCGAGCCGATCAAGGTGTTCAACCACGGCAAGCACAAGCGCAGCTTCACCTACATCGACGACATCGTGGAAGGCGTGATCCGCGCGCTGGACAATCCGCCTGCGGCCAATCCGAACTGGAACAGCGATGCGCCGGATCCGGGCACCAGCAATGTGCCCGTATCGCATCTTCAACATCGGCAACGAAAGCACGGTCGAACTGCTGCGCTATATCGAAGTGCTGGAGCAGTGCCTGGGCAAGAAGGCGGTGATGGAACTGCTGCCGCTGCAGGCGGGCGATGTGCCGGATACCGAGGCGGATGTGTCGGAGTTGATTGCGGCGGTGGATTACCGGCCCAGGGTGTCGGTGGAGGAGGGCGTCAGCCAGTTCGTCGATTGGTACCAGTGCTATTACTGCCGGCGTGGCTGAGACTGTAGGTGTTTTGCATGAAGGAGGTCAATATTGACGCCTCGTGGACATGGAATATTGCTCTACAAAGCCGATACTTCTTGGCCGACGACGGCCAGGATGATAGTAATCTGCCTGTATTTTGGTGGATCATGAAGGCCACCAATCACAGGTTGTGCCCGCGAGTGAAATCAATCCCATCAATCGTCCCCACACCACGCATGCCTGCGGTACGCCCTTTTCGCATGACAATGGCTGTTAGTCGAAGCACGTTACGTCTCCAATCAAAAGACATGTATGACCTCCGTCTTCTAGATACTTCTTTCACGGTGTCACTTGGGTACGGTCCATGATGCTCCGTGAATTGTTTGGCCATCTCCGGCCACGACGCCGCCGACAACTCGTATTCCTGCTAGGTTTAATGCTGACAGGCTCTTTAATGGAGGTCGTCACAATTGGGGCAGTGGTGCCGTTTATAACCTTGCTGGCGCGCCCAGAAGTGGCCAACTCCTTTCCACAACTGCAGGTTCTGTTCGGCTCACTGGGATGGGATGGCGAGGATTCGCTTATTGCGCCCATGTCGGCAGCTTTCTTGACCTTTGTATTTTTCGCTGCCTTGGTCAGGTTGGTGCTGATCTATGCCAGCAACAAATTAGTATTCGCAATCGGTAGCGACATCGGCGTGAAACTATATCGTGTCATCCTGAATCAGCCGTATGCATATCACATTGCGCAGAATACGAGCGAAGTGATAGGGAGCATGAACAAAGTACAAATTCTGATTGGTGGATTTTTACGCCCAACGATGGACGGAATTATCGCGCTAGTGTTGAGTCTTGCCATCTTGGCCGCGCTCATGATGGTGGACGCGTCAACCGCAATGGCTGCAGGAGTGATGTTCGCAGCGATTTACCTGATTGTGATCAAGGTGTTTCGAAAGCGACTGAAACATAACAGCAAAATAATTGCTGATTCACAGGGTTTGCGCGTTCGCGCTGTGCAAGAAGGGTTGGGCGGAATCCGTGACGTGATACTCGACAATAGTCAGAGCCAATATGTGGAAGATTTCGCCGCGGTGGATGGAAGGTTTCGTCGCGTTCAAGCTGCAAATGCTTTTTTAAGTGAAGCGCCAAGGTTTGTGGTTGAATTCATTGGAATCATGCTGATTGTTGGACTGTCCTACGCCTTTACCTCGAAGCAGGGCGGGCTGGTAGAGGCGCTACCAACGTTGGGGGCGCTTGCGCTAGGGGCAGCTAGGTTGATGCCTCTCGTGCAGAAAATGTACGCGGCTTGGGCCCAGTATTCAGGCAATTACAACGTGCTCGTAGAAGTCTTGGCCACTTTGAATTTGCCCGACCAGCAGGAAGCGGTTCATGCTTCTCCGCTTCCATTCATTTACGGGATTGAATTGCGGGCAGTAGGCTTTCGTTATTCACCCGATGAGCCTGAAGTACTCACCGATATCAATCTCTTTATACCCAAAGGTAGTCGCGTAGGGATCATTGGACAGACCGGTAGCGGAAAGTCCACTCTCATGGATATCGTCATGGGCTTACTCAAGCCTACACACGGCCAAATATTGGTTGATGGCATAGAAATTGATTCTCACAATAGAGTGGCTTGGCGCCGGCACATTGCGCATGTGCCTCAACACATCTACCTGTCCGATGCGTCTATTCGCCAAAATATCACATTGGGAGTCGCAGAAGGATCATTTGACCAAGAGCGGATGCGAAAGGCAGCTCAACAGGCGCAGATTGCAGAGTTCATCGAGACCCAGCGCCAATCCTATGAAACTAGGGTCGGAGAACGCGGTGTTCAGCTTTCTGGTGGGCAGCGGCAGCGTATTGGTATTGCGCGTGCACTATTTAAGGAAGCCGATGTTCTTGTCTTTGACGAGGCAAGCAGCGCACTGGATTCTATGACTGAGGATGCAGTGATGACTGCTGTTTCGCAGATGGATCGTGATTTAACCGTTTTGATCATAGCGCATCGAGTCGGAACTCTACGCGATTGCGACTTCATTCTTCGAGTGGAATCGCGCAGAGTTATAGTCGAGCGACGGAATCCTTGACGCTCAGGAAAACTCGAGCAATGGCAAATAGTGTATTTAGGGTAGCGGTCTGGAATATAGTAGTGACACGCTGGCAGCGAGGACTAGCATTTTTTTCAACGATCGGTGCGCGATCGAATGCTTACCTGGCAGGCATCGATCTTGGCCGGGGTAGTCGGTTTTTCGGCATGCCCGCGTTTCGATGCATGTCAAGTGCATCAGCCAAATTCGGTTCTGGGTGCGTTTTCCGCTCCAGTGCCACGTCGAACCTTATCGGTATTAATCGCCCGTGCATAATCTCCGTACACAGCGGTGGGGTGCTTAAGGTAGGCTCCAAGTGCGGCTTCAGTGGGACCGTCATCGGCTGTTTCAAAGAAATAACGCTGGGTGACCGAGTACGTTGTGGTGCTAACACCACCATCACTGATAGTGATTGGCATCAGGATGATCTACGTTCAGGGCAATCGCGGGCAGTCGTGATTGAGGACGACGTGTGGCTAGGTGCGGGAGTAGTTGTTCTTAAGGGTGTCACTATAGGTAAGAACTCGGTAATTGGCGCGGGAAGCATTGTTACGCGAAACATCCCTGCAAACTCGGTCGCAGCGGGTAATCCGTGCCGCGTGTTGAAGGAATTGGCGTGAGGACCAGAATTGTCACGAACGCAACATTCCCTGCTGGTCAAGCTGCAACGTCACGTATCCGTTGCTATGCAAAAGCGTTGATGCTGGCAGGAGATGAAGTGGCTGTTGTGGCCGTTGACAATCGCGAGATGATTTCCGGGCCAGTGCTTCTAGCTCGAGGTACTAGCGATAGCATCGACTATATTCTGCTTCGAAATAACTCAAAACCGCGCATGCGAATTGACCGATATATTTGGGCCTACCTCGGGCCGATCGTGCTGGTCTTGTATACTTTGGCAACGATACGGCGCGCCGATGCATATATTATCTACCTCAATACAGCGGCCTCCCGTTTTGTTCTGGTTGCTGTATTGAGACTGCTTAAAAAGAAGGTTGTTATTGAATTGAACGAATTTCCCTATTCCACCGAAGGTAGTCGATTTATTCGGCTGCCGCTCGTGCGAAGAGTGTTGCAGAAATTTGTACTTAAGTCGGTAATGCCGTTGGCAAATGGATTCCTTGTAATCTCGGACTCGCTACGCGGTGTAGCCGAACTAAACGCTCCACGGGCGGCGCTACTGCAGGTGCCAGTGCTAGGGGAACGAAGTCTAGATGCCTGTGTCGCAGACGCGAAAGTTGCGAAGGATCTTTACGTTTTTCACGCGGGTTCATTGTCAGAACAGAAAGATGGAATATTATCTATCTTCAAGGCATTTGCGATTGCCCATCACCGGTTACGTATAGACTATGGTGTGCACTTGAAGCTGTATCTCACGAGCAAGACGACATTGCCTTCGACATGGGCGCGCCTCTCTAGATTGTTGGCAGAGGAAGGGTTGAATGACCAGCTTGTGATTGTTGGCTACTGTTCGATGGAATCACTCGAGTGCTATTTGCGCGGTGCCCTTGCGCTAGTCATTAACAAGCCTGCGAACTTTCAGAACAGGCACAACTTTCCAACAAGAGTAGGCGGATATCTCGCCTCTGGTAGGCCACTAATATTAGCCGCAGACGATGGGGAGGCAAATAAGTTCCTGGCTAATGGTGATAATGCAATTGTGGTGAAACCTGATGACGTTGCGGCAATTGCGACTGCCCTCGTCCAATGTTACGAGAATCCCGAAGAAGCGGCACGCATAGGACGACGTGGAATGGAAACCTATTCCGATCACATCTATTTTGCGGCTCACGCGAAGCGACTGTCTAATTTCATTCGGTCCCTATAGCCAGATGAATTCGATCAGTCATCCTGCGCCACCCTCGCACGGGCTTCTACTAGAGAAAGGTACGCTACATCTGCTAATAGCGCTCGCGTTGCTACCCGCTTATTTTTTGCTGGGGCAAGAGTTCAAGCTGTTGGTCCTTCCGTATGTCATGTTTCTGGTATTGGCGAAGAAGCCGGCGTATTTCCCTGCCGTCCTGATACATTTTTTGCCTGGAACGATGGTATCGGGATTTATTCTGGTGGCGTGTATTATGGTTGGGGTTCTTAACTTCAGCCAGCTCGCACGCTTGCGACTTCGGGTAGGGTTTATCCTGACCCTAACTACTTTCTTAATGCTACTCCCTGTCGCCATCCAGTCGGGAAGGTCGGTAGTGGAAGTAAGTCAATACTTGAGTCTCGGACTTGGTCTGTTTGCGTTTTATTATGGAGCATTGATAGGTGATCAGATGGATCAGAAAACTCTGCGCCGTGTGCTTTTGATCCTATTGCTGAGCGTGATACTGCAGGTAATTGATCCGGTGAACGTCACGTTTAGATACTACTTTTTGGCAGTGCCGGCGATCATTGTAGTGGCGCTAGGTTTACTGCTGCCTGCGAAGAAACGTTGGCGGGTTTCTGTGACACTGATCGTAGCGGCTGCTGCGGTCGTAACTTTGAGTATTTCGGGATTTTTGGAGATCACTTTCGTCGTGGTTCTCAGTACGTTCGTTGCAGTGAACCTCATTGCTGCACGGCTCCTGTGGAAGAAAGTGCTTCGAGGCGTACCTGTCGGGAAGCTTCTAGCTGTATTAGCTGTCGTCGCAACATTTTATTTGGCCAGTCCCGTGGGCGACCGAACAACCGTTGATGATTCGGTCAGGGGGATCCAGAAGATCGAAGCGGTTTCCGATGTCTTACCGGCCATCAAGTTCAAGTTGTTCGAGGACCGCGGGACATTGTGGATCGGTGCTTGGACGACAATCAGTTCGAGAGCGACGCTTCTACCCCCAGCAAGGCCACCTCAAATTGTCTTCGAAACCTTCGAGGGTCGTTATCTCGAGGTTGAATATGGTGCACATAACATCGGACTAGAGCTGTTACGGAGCTACGGTTGGTTAGCTGGGATTGCGTGTGTCCTGTTGTACCTGAGTTACCTTGGTTACATGGGGTATGGGCTACTTCGAATCAAAGCATCCAGCTTGATGTTACCTGTGCATGCCAGCGCAATGGCCGTCACTTTTGTCGGAGGCACTTTCGGCCACTTTGTGCTCGGTAACAATTTTAGCTTGCTGCTTCTGGCGCTTGGCGGCGCGGGTTATGGTGCATCGCGCGTACAAACGCTTCAACTGACCAAGGCGGCTCTGTGAGAGTACTCTGGTTTCTGAATACCCCCTTCTCAGGGACTGGGATTGGTAGTCACGTTGCAGGTGGGCGAGGCGGATGGCTTAGTAATTTGGCAGGACTGGTGCGGGCCGATGTCGAGTTGAGCATCGCTTATGTTGATCCCTACGCGCCTCGCTGCATGTCAGGAGGTGGCGTCACAGCCTATGCGATTCGCCCGCGCGCATGGAAGGCTCGACTGATTTCGAGATCCCTCCTCAATCATCGGCCGTTGCGTGAGTTTTCGGTCGCACAGATGCAAGAGGTTGTCGATCTTGCGGCACCAAGTTTTATCCATATCCATGGAACCGAGAAAGGCTACATCGAACTACTTGGACTGCAATCCAGCATGGATGTTCCCATCCTGATTTCCCTTCAGGGCATAATGCAGAGGATTGCGCAGGTCTATCCGGGTGGTTACGATCAGGTGTTTTTAAGAAATTTCTGGTACGACCGTGGTGGCCGCATTGCATCGGCTCTTCCGAAGAGGCTTTTGGTTGATTGGAGGTATGCGTTGGCTCAGGCTGCTCGGGAAGAGAAGTTCTTACCGCTTGCGCGCTACATAGATGGAAGAACGAACTACGATCGCACTTTTGCCGGTCTGATGGCTCCTCGTGCGAGCTATTTCCACGTGGATCGGGTCTTGCGATCGGCATTTTTGCAAAAGACCGCTTTCTCCTATCTCCATCAGTCAGAAACGGTAGTTAGTACGCTAAGCGATTCGCTACTCAAGGGGTTTGATCTTGTTGCTGAGGCGGCGAAGCTCATTAGAAGGATTCGACCGAATTTTCGTTGGTTAGTCGCGGGAATCTCAAATACGTCGAAGACGGTTGCTGCGGCGCGCAAGCGCATGGGCAGGTCATTCCCGGAATCCAATCTTGAATTACTGGGGTCAGTTGGGCCGGATGCGCTCGCCGCACTCTTGATGCGCGCATCCGCATTCGTCTTGCCGTCCTATGCCGAGAACAGCCCAAACTCGCTTGCCGAGGCACAGATCCTCGGTGTTCCCTGTGTCGCCACCGATGTCGGTGGCGTATCAAGTTACGTTGAGAACGACGTGACGGGAGTACTAGTGCCATCCGGGGATGCCTTGGCGCTGGCCGGTGCGATCCTTGAGCTATTGGGTGATCGGGCACGGGCTGTACGGCTCGGCAGTGCGGGCCGCCAAGTTGCCATCGAAAGGCACGATCCCACACGCATCAGGAGACAACTCCTTGATGCGTATGGCCACATACTCGCGGCCTCCGGCGCGGCCAGTGACTCCAACGCGCCTTCGCCGCCGTTACCTATCAACCGGTGAGCCGCATGAATCTGACTCTATTACGACAGTATGGCGCCGCACTCTTATGGCGCTGGATCTGCGCGGCGGACGACCAGCGCTTCGTGGCACGTTTCGAATTGGCCAATCGTTGGTGGCTGAGGCTTCCAATTTCTTGCTCGTACCTGACCGATCGGCGCTGTCTGGAAGTTCAAGACGCGCACGGCATGAAGCTTGCGTTCGTCAATCGCCAGATGGTTTCCAGGTTCAGCCAAGGGATCGACGTCCGATTGAAATCGCTCGCGGCCGAGTACCTTGCAACCGACTGTGGACTGATGAATGGCGACTTCGTCATCGACGTGGGCGCGAATATTGGCGAATTCTCGCGGTATTGTAGCGATGGCTTTGGAGCCACGGTACTGGCGATCGAACCTGAGTCCGCATGCGAAAATGCGCTTGCACTGAACTTGGATGGTTGCGATGCAACAATCGTCAAGGAAGCTCTTTGGAGTGAAGAAACCGACCTTGTCATCTACCACTCCCAGGCGGCGAACGACACGACGCTGATCGAGCCTGAAAGATACGATTACTCCGAGCCGATTCATGTGGTCACGCTTGATGGCCTACTGGCAAGGCATGAAGCCAATAGAGGCCGTCGTGTTGATTGGATCAAGCTGATCAAGCTTGAGGCCGAGGGAGCAGAGCCTGAGATCATTGCAGGTGGGACGAACGCGTTGTCGCGCACCGAGTATGTGGCAGTTGACTGTGGCCCGGAGCGCGGTCTGAAGCTGGAATCGACCTTGGTGCCCGCGATCAATGCCCTGCTTGCCGTCGGATTCGAACTAGTCGGCTTCAATCCGAAGCGAACTGTGTTGCTGATGAAGAATAGAGCGGCGAGAGCTGGTCGCGAAGGCCCGCACGTGGCGATCGATCGCAAAGGTGGCGCACATTGAGTTCTGCATTCAGCTTTTTGCGGAAAGGGGCGGAAAAAGGGGCGCATCTCCTGACCAACCTGCGTGGCTGGCGCACCCGCCGTAAGCTGGTTGTCTTCGAAAGCGACGATTGGGGTGCGATCCGCATGCCTGGTCGCGCGGCTTATGATGCCCTGCTCAAGGCAGGCATCCGAGTGGATGGCTCACCTTATGACCGGTTGGATGGGCTTGAAAGCCGGGCCGATTTCGATGCGCTGATGGGTGTGCTGGATACCCATCGCGATCAGCAGGGTCGCCCCCCGGTCTTCACGTTCAACACGGTCATGGGTAATCCGGATTTCGCGGCCATCGAGTGCGAAGGCTTCGAACGCTTCCATCACCAGCACATGTGGGAGTCCTACCGCCAATACCACGGCGAAAGCCTGGAGGGCAGCTGGCGAGGGGCGATTGCCGGGGGGCTGATCCGTCCCCAGTTTCATGGGCGCGAGCACTTGAATGCGACACTCTGGATGCGGGACCTGAGTCAAGGATTGCGCGACACGCGGGTCGCGTTCCAACATGGCTTTTACGGGCTACGCACCAAGACATCTTCGCGTTGGCAACCACATTACAAGGCAGCGTATTGGGCCGAATCACCCGAGGAAATGGCGCTCGTCTGCGGCATTGCCTCGGATGGATTGGCGATGTTCCAATCGACATTCGGCTTTTCCAGTCGAAGTTTCGTCGCCTGTAACTACGTTTTGCCCGAACAGTTGGAGGCGCACCTCGCGGGAGAGTCCGTGCGAATGATCCAGACGCAACGCGGATATGCGCAGCCTTGCCTCGAGGCAGGTGGCTCGCTGCGGGTCCGACGCCGCTTCACCGGTCAACGCAATGAGCATGGCCAGTCCTACTCGGTCCGCAACGTGCTGTTCGAGCCGTACCTGGATCAGCGCGCGGACTGGGTGCAAAGAGCCATGCGGGAAATTGGCCAGGCGTTTCTGCTGAGTACGCCTGCAATTATCTGCTCCCATCGGATCAACTATTCCGGCGGAATGGAAGTCGCGCATCGCGATGCCAGCCTGCGACAGCTCCAGGACTTGCTTTCCCGCATCCGGTGTCGTTGGCCGGATGTCGAGTTCGTCTCCAGTGAAGACCTCGCGATATTGCTGGAACGGATGCACTGATGCGCTGCGCAATTGTTTGCATTTCCTTGCGTGGCGGCGGCACGGAACGGATCGTGTGTCGGCTCGCGAACCATCTGGTGCAAAGGCATGAAGTAAGCATCGTGACCTTGGTCGGCGGCGATTGTTTCTATGCCCTCGATCCTCGTGTCTCCGTGCGGTCCCCTCCGGCAGGAGCGGTGGGGGCAAAGTGGCGAGAGTCATTCGTCAGTTGGGCCACGTGCTTTCCGTGTTGCGAAAATTGAACGTGGAGGTATGCCTGGTTTTTGGCGAGGACATTGCCGCCGCCGGTGTGATCTGTGCGCGCATGGCAGGAATTGGCCACGTATCTGCGTTTTTTCGTGGGACACCGGAGCGATCCCTTCGAGGCAAGAATGGCGTTTTGAATCCATTTGCCTTGCGACTCGCACGGAAGATCTTCGTGCAGACCCATGAAGCCAGACGCCGGCTCGCTGGCCACTATCCGGCGGTGAAGCTAGAGGTCTGGCCCAACCCGCTGGAGCTTGCGGACGCGGTTTCGCCAATGTCCGGCCGCGAGAGTCTGATACTCAATGTGGGGTCCATTGGTCGCCTGAAAAACCAGGAAGCGCTGCTGCGTGTATTCGCAAGGCTTGAACAACCCCAAGGGTGGCGCCTCGCATTCGTGGGGGACGGGCCTGATCGGCCAAAGCTACAACAATCAGCAGGGGATCTCGGGATAGCCGGTTTTGTTCGCTTCGAAGGTGAGAGGCAAGACGTCCAGCTCTACTTCGCAGAAGCAGCCGTTTTTGCATTCACCTCGTTGTCCGAAGGCTTTCCAAATGCTTTGGCAGAGGCATTGGCCGCGGGTTGCGCATGTATCAGCTACGACTGTTCCGCAGGTCCGTCGGAACTGATCGAGCACGGAGTCAATGGTTATCTGGTTCCGATGGGGGATGAAGACCGCTTCGTCGAGCTGCTGCAGAAACTCATCCTTGATGTCGGGTTGCGACAGGGGTTTGCAGCTTCCGCTGTCGCCTCGATGCGGCCTTTTGAAGCCGATGTGGTCATGAGTCAGCTGGAGCGAGCCCTCTTCACCGGCGTCGGCAAGGCGACGGAGCCCACATGCGCCTCTTGATCAACACCTCGATGCTTCGCTTTGGCGGCGCCGTGCAAGTGGCGCTCTCGGTGATCTACGAATGTCGGCACTACCCGCAGCATGAGTTCCACGTGGTCGTGGGGCCAGGCGTCGGTGCGGTTCTGAAGGAATCCGATTTTCCGGCCAATTTCCGATTCCATCGACAGGACTACGGCGTGATGAATCTCGGCAAACGGGGGCAAGTGCAACGCACGATGGCGGCGATCGAAGCGGACGTTCGGCCTGATTGCGTGCTGACAACCTCCGGTCCTGCGTATTGGCGCAGCAAGGCGCCACACTTGATGGGGTTCAATCTTCCGCTCTACATCTATCCGGAGTCGCCCTACCTGCAGCGCCTTTCGCTAACGTCCATGGTCAGGCTCAGAGCCCGCCGGTGGTTGCATGTGCATCATTTTCGCCGGGAGGCGGATGCGCTTTTCGTGCAAACCGACGACGTCAATCAGCGTGTTCGGCGGCTTATGCGGACGGAGCGCGTGCATACCATCACTAATAACCACAATGGCTGGTACGACGAGCCGCGACCCTGCGTGCCGCGCCTCCCGCCGCACACCCGGCACGTTTCGCCTGCTGACACTGTCCAGCTTCTACGCGCACAAGAACTTGGATCTGATTCCCGCGGTCATCCGGGCATTGCCTGAGCGCCTGCGCTCGCGCGCGGAGTTCGTGCTGAGCCTGACCGAAGCCGAATATCGCGCACGCATCGGTGGGCAGATTCCGTCGCAATTGCATTTGACCGGCCCGGTGCCGCCTCCGGAGTGCCCAGGGCTGTACCAGGAGTGCGACGCCATGTTCCTGCCTACGCTGGCCGAGTGCTTTTCCGCCTCCTATCCCGAGGCTATGCGCATGGATCGGCCCATTGTCACGACCGATCTGGGCTTCGCCCGCAGCATCTGTGGGGATGCTGCGTTGTACTTCACCCCGTGCGACGCGCAGTCTGCGGCTGACGCAATTGCCCGGCTCGTGGATGATCCCTCCCTGCAACAGGACCTGCGCGATCGCGGCCGGCGGTGCTTGCCGGTCTTCGATACGCCCGGATCGCGGGCGGCCAAGGTCCTGGAGTGTTGCGAACAACTCGTTCGAGCAGGCTCAATTGCGAAGTCGTGGTAGGCAGGACTCCGCATGAAGTATCGCGCCGAAATCGATGGCTTGCGCGCGTTGGCGGTCATTCCCGTCGTGCTATTCCACGCCGGGTTTGAGTCCTTCCAGGCGGATTCGTCGGCGTTGACGTTTTTTTCGTCATTAGCGGCTACCTGATCACAACGATTCTCATGGAGGAGATCGGTGGATCAAGATTCACGCTGATCGGTTTTTACGAACGACGTGCCAGACGGATCCTGCCGGCATTGTTTTTCGTCATGCTGGCCTGCACTCCCTTTGCCTGGATGCTGATGCTCCCTGCGGAAATGCTCGATTTCTCGCAGGCATTGTTGGCCACCACGTTGTTCACGTCGAACGTCCTTTTCTGGCGTCAGGGTGGATATTTCGGCGCGATTGCCGAGGAGAACCCGCTGCTGCACACCTGGAGTCTGGCGGTGGAGGAGCAGTATACCTGATCTTCCCCTTTTCCTGCTGGCCGTGTGGCGCCTTGGGGCAAGGAAAATGACGTTAGTGCTCGCTATGATCGGAGGGGCTAGCCTGGTCCTGAGTGAGTTCGGCTGGCGCTATAGCCCCTCCGCGAACTTTTTCTTGGCCCCAACCGAGACCTGGGAGTTGCTTGCCGGGTCCTTGGCAGCATTCGTCGTACGAGAGAGGGGCGTCCGGTCCAATCACTTGGTCTCGTTGGCCGGATTGGCCGCGATCATCTATTCGATCATCGCCTTCAGTGAAGACGTACCGTTTCCGAGTACGTATGCGCTGATTCCTGTCATTGGGGTTGTGGCGCTAATACTGTTTGCTGGGGACAGGACGCTTGTTGCCAAATGGCTCAAGTCGGCGCCCCTTGTGGGCGTTGGTTTGGCGAGCTACAGCATTTACCTGTGGCACCAGCCCATCCTGGCCTTCTATCGGATGCACGCCGGAGAGCCCGGCCGGTGGGTCGCCGCAGCGCTTTGTGGCGCAAGTTTGGTGGCCGGAGGTGTCAGCTGGAGGTACGTCGAAAAGCCGTTTCGCGATCGATCAGCGATGGGACGGCGAGCCGTCTTCGTGTTTTCCGGGATCGGGATGTTCGTGTTTCTGGTCATCGGGATCGTTGGCGTCGATTCGAAGGGCTTCTTCAAGCAGCGTTTCAAACCAGAGGACAGGGCATTCCTTGAAGTGCTGCTAGAGGACAATCCTGAGTATGTCCGCCGCCGATTCAATTCGCTTCAGGGGGCGGAATGGGGCGGAGAACGAACCAGAGTGTTGTTGATAGGCGACAGTTACGGGCAAGATCTGGTCAACGCAGTGGCAGAAGGCGGGCTGCTGGCGCGCTACGACATCTCGACGAAACTTGCGGATGCGCGCTGCGGGGTGCTCTTCGTCGAAGCGGATCGCCTCACAAAAAATTACGGGCAGGTGGATGCAGCAAGGTGTCGAGGCGCGAATCTGCTGGGTGATTCGTCCTTGCGCGAGCGAATGATTCGGGCTGACGAAGTGTGGTTGGTGAGTTCCTGGAAGGATTGGCATGTGGAGCTCCTCTCCGAGAGCCTGGATCATGTCCGGCGAGTGACCGGTGCGAAGGTTCGTGTATTTGGTCGCAAGGATTTTCCGGGCTTTGAGCCGCGGAAGTATTTGGGACTGAGCCAACAAGATCGTGCAAACCTGACGGTTGGCGTTCCCAGAGGATCGACTGTCGGGTCCATCGCAGGGTCATGGAAATTGCTGGGGCGGCCCACGTCGACGTGCAGTCCATGTTGCTGTTCAGGTCAGGTCGCCACGTGCTCGCCATTCGATGGCATGGGACGTCTGAAGACCTTTGATGGTGCGCACCTGACGCCCCATGGCGCGAAATTACTTGGAGGCGAGCTAGTGGGGCGCTCTTAGTTATTCCACGAGTTCGATCAACCCGCCAAGGCGCCTGGTTATCCTCAACCAGGCCGCCAATTATCTGACCGTCGGCGTTCGCCAATGCGTTTCAACCGACAATTCGATCAGGTTGCGCTGATCACCGGCAGCGTGCATGTGCAGGGCGAGAAGCTGGATCCGGACATCGAGATCAGTCGCATCAACCGTTGGCAGGAGAGGCCAGCCTGGAAGAAGGCAACCTCGTACCTCATTGCGCTCATGCGGACGTGGTTTTTGCTAATGACGAAGTATCGCGGGCTACGAGGTGTTGTTCGTCTCGGTGCCGCCGATGGGCTATCTGCTGAACCTCGTTCTGCCGCATCGGTTCAGTATGGTGATTTGGGATGTCTACCCGGATACCTGAAGATCACCGGTATGAGGAGTCGCCATCCCGTTTACAGGGCTTGGTCGGCACTGAATCGTACGCTCTTTTCGCAAGGCTTGCGGGTATTTACGATCAGTGATGTCGATGGCCGGATGCTATGGCCGCGTATGTCCCGCGCAACGCCGCGTATTGTGCAGCCCATCTGGTCGATTTTCCAGGGCAGAACAGCCGTGTTCCTCGCAGAGGCCAATCCGTTTATTCAGGCGCATGGGCTGTCGAGGGATCGCTTCGTCGTGCAGTATTCCGGCAATATTGGGCTTACGCACAATGTCGAGGTATTGATCGAAATGGCCGAGCGCCTCAAGGACGAGCCGCGGCATCCTGTTCCAGGTGATCGGCCGCGGCCCCGTCAGCCGCCGATCGAGCGGCCGGTCGCACGGGCGCAACCTCGGCTAACGTGCAGATGTTGCCGTTCCAGAGCAGACGAAATGTTCCCGTCCTCGCTGTCTGCCGCCGATCTGGGCGTGGTGATCCTTCACGCGTCCGTCGGTCGCGGCAGCGTACCCAGCAAGGCCTACAACCTGATGAGTTTCGGCATACCGGCCCTGTACATCGCGCCCAGGGAAAGCCAGTTGGCGCGTTACGCGGCGCGCTATGGGCATGCACGATGCCTGGATGCGTCGAGTTTGAATGAGATCGGCACGGTTCGTCTTCAGACATGGCCTCGCATCCGCAGGCGCTTGCGCTGTTGGCGGGCAATGCGAAGGTGGCCGCGGCGGACTTCACCAGAAAGAACGCCGATCGTTTTGCGTCCCTCTATCTCGAACCCGACCCCGACAGCATGATCAAGCAGGCCCTGCTCGACGACTTGAAAAACCTGCGTGGCTGGCGTACCCGACGCAAGCTCGTTGCATTCGCGGTGGATGACTATTGCAACGTGCGCGTGGCATCAACCGAAGCGCGCAATCGACTGGTTGCAGCAGGGCTGGACATGTCCTCCCCCTTCGACCGTTTCGATGCCGTCGAGACCAGGCAGGAGCTTGAGGCACTTTTCGAGGTGCTCGCGGGAGTCTGCGATGCCAACGGGCGCCACGCCGTGTTCACTGCCTATGCGGTCACGGCGAATCCGGATTTCGCACGGATTCGCGCGGCACGCACGGGGTATGAATACGAATCTGTACCCGCGACCTTTGCTCGCCTCGCCGCGGAACAGCCTGCGGCTTATGCGGGGGCCTGGGCGCTCTGGAAGGAAGGTCAGGCGCGCGGTCTGATCCAGCCGCAGTTCCATGGTCGCGAGCATCTCAACGTCGAATTGTTCGAGCACAAGCTGCGATCAGGTGCGCACGACTTGCAGGTCAATCTTGAGAATGGCTGCATGGCAGGGCTGTCCAAGGATCAGGCGTTGCCTGAGGTGAGCTTTACCCAGGCATTTGCGTTCCACGACCGCCAGCGTCTGGTACGGCATGCGGAAATTATTCGGGATGGCTTGGACATGTTCGAGCAGGCGTGGGGTTTTCGCTCCGTGTCTTTTACGCCGCCCGCACAGGTGCTGTCACCAACGCTGTATCCGTCTTGCGAGCAAGCAGGAATTCGGATGATCAACAAGACCCGAACGACACGATTGCGCGAGGGGGGGCAACTACTTCCGAGTGAAGTGAACTGGACAGGATTGAGGGGGCAACACGCGCACTACGCATTGGTTCGGAATGCGGTGTTCGAACCGGGGGCCAACGATCAACGGGCAAGCGTAGAGCGCGCACTGGCCCAGATCCGTGCGGCCTTTCGTTGGAACCGGCCTGCGGTCGTGAGTTCACATCGCGTCAACTATTGCGGTCACCTGGACGAGAATCACCGGAAGCTCGGCCTGGCCGGACTTCGTGAGTTGTTGAAACGGTTGTCGCAGGAGTGGCCGGACGTCGAATACATAGGCATCGACGAGATATTTGCGCGGATTGCCGGCGAAGACAACGATCAAGGCATGCTGGCAGGCGCAGCATGACTGGGATACTAATCTACAAAAGGTCGTGTTCCGATATGGCCGAGTCTCAGGAAACTGAGGTGACGGCTACGGTTTGGCGGCCATCTGCAACGTCTTGGGTGCCGCCGGGCAAGGGTCGTCGTTACGCCGCATATTCGGCCTTCCACTGGATGCGCGTCTTTGGCAGCCAGGACTACTGCTGGATCTCGCTTGGAACTGCAGGGGTAAGCTGCTCGATGCTTTGTGTGCCGGCTTATTTCCGCTGGCCCTTCATGGCGAGGGATGACCTCCAGTTCACGTTTGTAATGACCAATCCAGCGGCGCGCGGACGTGGGATGGCGTCTCGCCTGCTGGCAGAAGGCATGCGGCGGTTGGCGAGGCCTGGCAGGTCCTTCTGGTATGTGACCAGTACTGAGAACCATGCATCACAAGCGCTTGCAATGCGTTCTGGATTCACTGTGCTTGGTCGGGCCGTGCGTCATGGGCGCTTGATCAAGCGACTGACCCTCGACGACCGACGTACCGAGTAGGCCGCGGTGAAGACTTGAACATCCGGAGTGGATGGCCCGCCGCAGCACCGCAACTATGAGTATTCCGATCATGAAATTCAGACGCCTTGCCTACCTTGCCTATTACACGCGAAAGATGGACTGGCAAAAACTCATGCACTTCATGCGCTTCACCAAGCAGCAAAGCGGGGTGGGCTACCTTCGCCAAGCGCTTCTGGTTACGAGGGATTCGCTGCGGTACAACATCTCGCCGCTCGAGTTTTACCAGTTCGGGTTCGTCGACATGCCTGAGCGTCGAAATTGCGAGTGGGCCGGTACGGGCACCATGTACGAATTCCAGATGCACGCAAATCCGTTTCCATACCGCGACGTGCTCAACGACAAGCGTGCTTTCCACTCGGCCTATGGGGCATTCTTCCGGCACGAGGTTCATTCGCGTGACGAAATCGTCCGCGAGCCGGCGCTTGCCCGGCGGCTCCTCTCGGAAAACGAAGGCCTGGTATTCAAATCGGCCACCGGGCAGTGCGGCATTGGTGTTGAGCTGAAACCAACGTCGGAACTAGATCCGGAATCGCTCGTTCAATGGATGATTGCCAAGGGGCATGACGTCGTCGAGACCGTCATCAAACAGCATTCCGCCTTGCAGGCGCTTTCCTCTGCCGGCGTCAACACCGTCAGGATTTTCACCCTGATCACAAGGGATGGAGAATACCGGGTGTTGGGTTGCAGGCTTCGAATTTCTGTACACACGTTTGTCGATAACATGGCTGCAGGCAATCTTGCCGCGCCCGTCGATGAGCAAAGCGGCGTGGTGACTGGCCCCGGGGTGTATTCGGACATCGCATGCGCGCCTGAGGTCGTCCACCCAGTGACCAAAGTGCAGATAGTGGGCTTCGCCATACCGTACTGGGAGGAAACCTTGGATCTGGTTCGTCAAGCAAGTCTTTTGAACCCGCGGAATCGATCAATCGGGTGGGACGTGGCGATTACGCCTGACGGGCCGGGTTTGATCGAGGGAAACCACGACTGGTGCAAGCTGGTGTGGCAGTTGCCTGTGCGCATGGGTTTGAAGAGCATGCTTTTGGAGAACGGGCGCTATGCCTGATTCCCGCCTGCCGCCGGCCTTCGTAACCTTTGGGTGGTGCCGTTCTGCCTATACCGTGTGTCGAGCGTTGAGCGCGCGAGGGGTCGAAGTACACGTGGGCGATTCTTCGCCTCTTGCAATGACAAGGTTTTCGAGAAGCGCGAGTTCCTTTTCCAGACTGCCGGATTTCTTCCTGTCGCCTGAAGCGTACGTCGAAGCCGTGGTGTCGGCAATGGAACGACATGGCGCAAAGGTACTGCTTCCATGTTCCGAGGACATTGAGGTTGTTCTCAAGTTCAGGGATCGGCTTCCGGCCGACGTGCAGGTTGCGTTGCCGACGCTCACTGACTGGCGAATTGCCGAAGACAAGTTCGAGTACCTCAAGGTGGTGGCGGAGGCTGGCTGCGCCGTGCCTCGCACGCGGGAGGTGCTTGATATGGATGAGTTCGACGTAGCCGCCGCCGAAATCGGATTTCCACTCGTCTTGAAGGTCCGTAACGGCAACGGGTCGAGGGGTGTGGCCATCATTCGGGACGCAGTGCAACTGCGGCAGCTTTTCGGCAAGTTCATTGACGAATTTGATTTGCAACCAGGTCGCTGGCCGGTCCTTCAACAGTGCATCGTTGGTGAAAAGCTCCAGATGGATGGCGTTTTCGTTGACGGCCGGTTTAGCAGGGATGGCGTTTACAAGATTCTCCGCGCCAAAGGTGCAGGTTTGTTTGGTACGTCAACCTATCGTGTCACGGTGGATCGGCCAGATGTTCAAGAGGCTGCTCGCAAGGCACTGCAGTCCCTCAATTGGAATGGAATCTTCAACCTTGAACTGGCTCTGCGACTCGAAGGGGATACCGCACCTGATCGATATCAATGGTCGTCTTGGGGGGGCAGTCTCGATCCTCTATGAGGCTGGACTCGATCTGCCTTGGTACTGGTATCAGCTTTCGATCGGCAACACCAACCTGGAAGCCGGCATGGCCAGGAGCAATGTTGCGACGAAATGGCTCTTTGGCGAAGGGCTTGCCGTGATCGAACACGCGGCATCGGGCAAGCTCAAGGAAGCACTCGACATCCTTCGCTGGTCCAAGCCTCGCCCGATTGCCTACGATGATTTTTCCTGGCGTGATCCTCTTCCATTCTGCTTTGAGGCTCTGGACTACTTGTCCAAGTTCGCGATGTCGCGTGGATCACTGCGGCCAACCGTTAAGGGCATGGTTCGCTAATTGGTTCACGTGACCTTCGCCAACGCAAAGGCGCTTTCCGTGTTTACCTATCCACTTGGCTTGGGGTTAGGCATGGGTGTGTTCGCCTTGGCGCTGATCGTACTGAATCGGCGGCGCACGGGGTTGTCGGTTCTTGCTGTGGGTGTCGCAATGCTCGGGGCTTCTCGACGCCCATGGTCGCTGATCGCCTGATGGGTGACCTAGAGCGGGAATGGCCGCAGAGGCGCGTCGAAGACGCGCCGCGGGCGGACGCAATCCTGGTGCTTGGCGGTGCCTTCAGCGCCGGCAACGGAGGATTCCTGTATCCGCAGGCAGGAGGCCAGGTGAATCGCTACTGGCACGCCGTGCGGCTGTACAGGGCAGGCCGCGCACCGCGGATCATCGTCAGTGGCGGGCGCGCGCCGGATCGCACCGGCGGCCTCACCGAGGCCGAGGCAGGGGCGGTGTTCCTGCAGGACATGGGGGTGCCGCACCACGCGATCGTTTCGGAGCGCGTAGCCCTCTACTACGCGTGGACATGCAGTCGAACTGCCCCCGATACTCAAGCGGTACAATATCAACTCGGTGTTGGTGGTGACGTCGGCGGTCCACATGCGCCGCGCGATGGCGGTGCTTCAGGGACTGGAGGTGCGGCTTCACCCGGTCGCCACTGACCACTCTTCGCACGGGGAGCCGGGTTTCCGGCTGCGCAGGATACTGCCCAGCGTTGGTGCGTTGTCCCGCAGTACCCGTGCGATCCATGAAAGGGTTGGACTGCTGTACTACCGATCGATGGGATGGACCCAAGGGGCGATTACGGCCCAACGAAGGATCAAGGAGCAAGCATCATGAAAAAGCGCGCATTGTTGACGGGGTTACGGGGCAGGACGGGGCCTACCTGGCGGAGTTCCTGCTGGGAAAGGGATACGAGGTGCACGGCATCAAGCGCCGTGCCTCGCAGTTCAACACGCATCGCATCGATCACCTGTACCAGGATCCGCACGAGCAGAGCCCAGCTTGGTGCTGCACTACGGTGACCTGACCGACTCCACCAACCTGATCCGCATCATGCAGGAGGTCCAGCCGGACGAGGTCTACAATCTGGGCGCACAGAGTCATGTCGCGGTGTCGTTCGAAAGCCCGGAATACACGGCCAACAGCCGATGCCATCGGCACGCTGCGCCTGCTGGAGGCCATCCGGATCCTGGAGATGGAGGACAGGGTTCGCTTCTACCAGGCGTCCACGTCGGAGATGTTCGGCAAGGTGCAGGAGATTCCGCAGACGCGAGACGACGCCGTTTTACCCGCGATCACCCTATGGCGTCGCCAAGCTGTATGGCATATTGGATACCGTGAATTACCGCGAGTCCTACGGGATGTACGCCTGCAACGGGATCCTGTTCAACCACGAATCCCCGCTGCGCGGCGAGACCTTCGTGACCCGCAAGATCACGCGGGCGCTGGCGCGAATTATCCTGGGTCTGGAGGATTGCCTGTACCTCGGAAACCTCAACGCGTTGCGCGACTGGGGGCATGCGCGGGACTATGTCGAGGCGCAGTGGCTGATGCTGCAGCAGGACGAGCCGGATGATTTCGTGATCGCCACGGGCCAGCAGCAGTCAGTCCGTGATTTCGTCAATGCCGCGGCATCGCGTCTCCGGATGCGGATCGAATGGAGCGGCGAGGGATCCGAAGAATGCGGCGTTCTCGCGGAGGCACCGGAAGAGTGCCATGCAGTCCTAGGGGCGCGCATCGTTGCGGTCGATCCGCGCTACTTCCGGCCAGCGGAAGTCGAGACCCTGCTTGGCGATCCGAGCAAGGCACGCCAGAAGCTGGGCTGGGTGCCGCGAACGAGCTTTGATGAATTGGTGACTGAAATGGTGGACCGGGACCTGGCGCAGGCCAGGCAGGACGCGTTGATCGAATCGAACGGGTATCGCGCGTTTCGGTTCAAGGAGTAGGCATGGACACGGACAGTCGGATCTTCGTCGCCGGTGGGCATGGCATGGTCGGCAGTGCCATCTGCCGCGCGTTAGAACGCCAGGGGTTGGGTACTGTGCTGGCACCCGCAAGGAAGGCGCTGGACTTGGGCAGCCAGGCGGAGGTGGATGCATGGTTTGCTGCCAATCGTCCCGATTACGTGTTCCTGGCTGCGGCCAAGGTGGGCGGCATCCACGCCAACAACGCCTACCCCGCGGAATTCATCCATGACAACCTGGTCATCGAGACCAATGTCATCCATTCGGCGTGGAAGCACGGGGCGCGCAAGCTGTGCTTCCTCGGTTCATCGTGCATCTATCCCAAGCACGCGCCGCAGCCGATGCGTGAAGAGCACTTGTTGACCGGCCCGCTGGAGCCGACCAACGAGTGGTACGCTGTGGCCAAGATCGCGGGCATCAAGCTGTGCCAGGCCTACCGCCGCCAGTACGGGTTTGATGCCATCAGCCTGATGCCAACCAATCTCTATGGCCCAGGCGACAACTTCCATCCGGAGAACTCTCACGTGGTGCCGGCCCTGATCCGCCGCTTCCACGAAGCTAGGGAACAAGGGCAGGATGAGGTGGTCATCTGGGGTACCGGCACGCCGCGCCGCGAGTTCCTGCACGTGGACGACCTGGCCAATGCCTGCGTCTACCTGATGCGCAACTACTCAGATGAGCAGTTCGTCAATGTCGGCGTGGGCGAGGACATTCCGGTCCTCCAGTTGGCGCAGTTGATCGCGCGAGTCGTTGGCTTCAAAGGTCGTGTGGCGACCGACCCGGGCAAGCCCGATGGCACGCCACGCAAGCTCCTGGATGTATCGCGACTACACGGGTTGGGGTGGCGGGCGTCAATCGGCCTGGAGGATGGCTTGCGCGGGGCTTACGAGTGGTTCCTGCAACACCGCGAAAGCGCGCGTCTCTGAGGGCTGGCGGATGAGGAACAGTGAGATCGATATGGCGGCGGATACTGTCGGCCTCGTCCGGCGCATGTTCGGTGAGGGCTTCATCCCCCTGCACCGCCCGGTTTTCGAGGGCAACGAGAAGCAGTACCTGGTCGACTGCATCGACTCCAACTTCGTCTCGTCGGTGGGCGCCAAGGTGACCGAGTTCGAGCAGCAGATCGCCGCCTTCACCGGCGCCGAGTATGCCATCGCCACGGTCAACGGCACGGCAGCGCTGCATGTCGGCGCTTGCAGCTGGTCGGCGTGCAGCGCGACGACGAGGTGATCATCGCAGGCACTGACCTTCATCGCCACCTGCAATGCGCTGAGCTATGCCGGCGCGCACCCGGTGTTTGTGGACGTGGACCGCGACACCCTGGGCATGAGCCCCGACGGCCTTGCGGGCCTTTCTGGACCAGCATGCCGAGCAGCGCGATGGCCAGGCTGGAACAAGTCCACCGGGCGCCGCATCGCGGCCTGCGTGCCGATGCACACCTTTGGCCTGCCGCTGCGCATCGAAGAGATCGCGGCGATCTGCGCTGAATGGGGCATTGCGCTGGTGGAAGACGCAGCCGAGTCGCTGGGCAGCTATGTCGGCGGCCGCCACACCGGCACCTTCGGCCAGCTGGCCACGCTGAGCTTCAACGGCAACAAGGTCATCACCACCGGCGGCGGCGGCATGATCATCACCGACGACGAGGCGCTGGCCAAGCGCGCCAAGCACCTGACCACCACGGCCAAGGTGCCGCACCCCTACGAGTTCGTGCACGACGAGGTGGGCTACAACTACCGCCTGCCCAACCTGAATGCCGCCCTGGGCTGCGCGCAGATGGAGCGGCTGCCCGAGATGCTGGCGATCAAGGCCGAGGCTGGCCGCAGCGCTACGGCGACTTCTTCGCCGGAACCGGCGTACGCTTCGTGCGAGCGCTGCCCGGCGAACACACGGCCAACTACTGGCTCAACGCCATCGTGCTGGACTCCGTGAGCCGAACGCGACGCCTTTCTGAAATTCACCAACGACCAGGGCGTGATGACCCGCCCGATCTGGCGGCTGATGACGCACCTGGACGATGTTCAAGCACTGCCAGCACGACGGGCTGGAAAACTCGCTGTGGCTGGAAGACGCGGGTGGTGAACCTGCCGTCCAGCGTGCCCGACGGCGCCTTGCACTGCAGGTTGCAGAGCTAGCATGAACGTTCTTGAGCTGATCGGGCGCGACGCAGCCGCTGTTCGACGCCGACATCGCCGCGCCACGAGGCGCGAGCTGTCGCGAGCTGGTGCGAGCCAGCCGCTTCCTGGTGATCGGCGGCGCCGGCTCCATCGGCCAGGCTGTCACGCGCGAGATCTTCAAGCGCCAGCCCGAAGGCGCTGCATGTGGTGGACATCAGCGAGAACAACATGGTCGAGCTGGTGCGCGACATCCGCAGCACGCTGGGCTACATCGACGGCGATTTCCGCACCTTCGCCTCGACTGCGGCAGCCGCGAGTTCGCGGCGCTGATGCTGCCGAGCGACGGCTACGACTACGTGCTGAACCTCTCCGCGCTCAAGCACGTGCGCAGCGAGAAAGACCCGTTCACGCTGATGCGGCTGATCGAGGTCAACGTCCTCAACACCATCAAGACGCATCGCGCATGGCACGCAGGCAGGCGGCGCGCGCAAGTACTTCTGCGTCTCCACCGACAAGGCGGCCAACCCGGTCAACATGATGGGCGCCAGCAAGCGCATCATGGAGATGTTCCTGATGCGCGCGAGCGAGTCGCTGCCGATCTCGACCGCGCGCTTCGCCAACGTGGCGTTCTCCGACGGCTCACTGCTGCACGGCTTCAACCAGCGCTTCGCCAAGCAGCCAGCCGATTTCGGCGCCCAACGACGTGCGCCGCTACTTCGTCACCCCGCAGGAGTCCGGCGAGCTGTGCCTGATGTCGTGCCTGCTGGGCGAGAACCGCGACATCTTCTTCCCCAAGCTCAGCGAGCAGCTGCACCTGACCACGCTTCTCCGACATCGCCGTGCGCTACCTCGCAGGCGCTGGGCTTCAGCCCTACGCGTGCGCCAGCGAGGACGAGGCGCGCGACCGCGCCGCCGAGCTGATCGCCGCGCAAGCAATGGCCGTGCTACTTCTTCGCCAGCGACACCACCGGCGAGAAGGACTTCGAGGAGTTCTACACCGGCACCGGAGACGCTGGACATGGACCGCTTCGAGACCATCGGCGTGATCAAGAACGCACCCGATCTACGACGCCGCGAAGCTGGACGACATTTCCTGTCCAACCATCGAGCCGATCCGCGCCCAGGCCCACCTGGGACAAGCCGCGAGCTCGTGGATCTGTTCAACCACATGATCCCGGAGTTCGCAGCACAAGGAGACCGGCAAGTACCTCGACGGCCGGATGTGAGCCATGCAACGCTGTTCTCGACATCGTGCTTTCCGGCGCTGGCGCTGCTGGTGCTGTCGCCGTTGCTGGTCCCGATCGCGCATCGTTCTGCGCCTGACCGGCGAGGGCGAGGTCTTCTTTCGTCCAGCAGCGCGTCGGCCGCGGCGGCAAGCCGTTCGGGCTCTACAAGTTCGCCACCATGCTGAAGAACAGCCCGAACATCGGCACCGGCACGGTCACGCTCAAGGACGACCCGCGCGTCCTGCCGGTGGGCCGCTTCCTGCGCAAGACCAAGATCAACGAGTTGCCGCAGTTGCTCAACATCTTCAACGGCGACATGAGCATCATCGGCCCGCGGCCGCAGACCCAGCGCTGCTTCGACGCGTTTCCCGACGCGCTCGCAGGACGGCGATCGTGCAAGGTGCGCCCGGCCTGTCGGGCATTGGCTCCATCGTCTTTCGCGACGAGGAGGAGATGATGCACGGCCAGCGCAGACCCGGACTGGTTCTACGATCAGGTCATCATGCCGTACAAGGGTCAGCTGGAAGAGTGGTATGTCGCCCACCAGGGCTGCGCACCTACTTGCTCTCGATTTTCACCACGGCCTGGGTGGTGTTGTTTCCTGCCTCAACCCTGGTGTGGAAGCTGTTCCCGGGCTTGCCGACCGGCACCCGATTCACTTGACGATCTGCACCGAGGCACAGACCATGCTGGTGGATGTGATTGCGGGCGCGCGGCCGAATTTCATGAAGATCGCGCCGATCATGCGCGCGATGCGGGCGCGCAGGACGCTGGCGGGCCGTTGCGCTACCGGCTGGTGCATACCGGCCAGCATTACGACGCGCGAATGTCCGGCGACTTCTTTCACGCAACTCGGCATCCCGGAGCCGGACGTGAATCTGGAGGTCGGCTCGGGCACGCAGGCGGAGCAGACGGCGGCGATCATGATCGGCTACGAGAAGCTGCTGCTCGAGCGACCGCAGCCAACTGCTGCCTGGTGGTGGGCGACGTGACCTCGACCATGGCCTGCGCCATCGCCGCGCAGAAGCTGTGCGTTCCGGTGGCCCATGTCGAAGGCGGCATCCGCTCCGGCGACTGGACCATGCCCGAGGAGATCAACCGCATGGTCACCGATTCGATCACCAACTGGTTCTTCACCACCAGCGAGATGGCCAACGCCAACCTGCGCCGCGCGGGCGTCGAGCGACGAGCGCATCTTCTTCGTCGGCAACACGATGATCGACACGCTGCTGGCCAATCTGGACGCGGCTGCGAGCGCCCGCGTTCTGGGCCGAGCTCGGGCTGCAGCCGGGCGGCTATTTCGTCGCTGACCCTGCACCGTCCGGCCAACGTCGACGCTGCCGACGGTTTCGCGCGGCTGCTGCGACGCCATCGGCGAGGGCGCCCGCGGCTTGCCGGTGGTCTTTCCGGTGCATCCGCGCACCGCCAAGACGCTTGCGGCAGCTGCCGGGCTGTCCCTGCGAACCTGCTGCCTGGTCGATCCGCAGCCCTACCTGGAGTTCAACTACCTGGTCAAGCACGCCAAGGCCGTGATCACCGACTCCGGCGGCATCACCGAGGAGACCACCGTGCATGGGCGTGCCCTGCATGACCCTGCGCGACAACACCGAGCGGCCGGAGACGGTCGAGCATCGGCACCAACGAGCTGATCGGCACCGATCCGAGCCGCGCTGAAGCCGGCGCTGGACCGCCTGTTCGCCGGCCAATGGAAGCAGGGCGCCATTCCGCCGCTGTGGGACGGCAACGCGGGGACGCGAATCGTGGCACAGCTGGAAGTTCTGTTGACCGCGAGCGGCTGAAGTGGCGGCTACATCAGCCTTGCTGAGTGTGCACGATGTCTAGCCCACGCGAATTCGTCGCGGAAATACTGGTGTCGGAACGTGTGCCTCCCGTTCCTCCAGCACCTGTGGAAGCGTTGCTCGAAGCTGCCGAGCACGAAGGCGTGACCGCGCTTCTCGCATGGACGTTGTTTTCCGCTGGCACCTCCGATGCGTGGGTTTCGGACTTGAAAGAGGCCTTGCATGGTCCCGCGCGAATCGCGATGGCAACCGAAATGTGGAGGCGGCATGCGCTTGTGCAAATCGCACAAGCCTTCGCCGCTGCAGGAACGCAATGTCTCTTGCTGAAGGGACCGGCAAACGCGGATTGGCTTTATCCGAATCCTGCACTGCGCGCATCTTCGGATCTGGACTTCTTGTTCAGGTCCCGCGAGGAGGCGCTTGGTGCCGCGAAGCAGTTGGAAACCCTCGGCTATCGGCTGCCTTTCGTGCCTGGTGACGGTGTAGGAGAGGTGACGGCAAGGGCTGCCGGTAGTCGCCCCATGCCGGAGTTGGACCTTCACTGGCGTTTGGTGGATACACCGGCATACGGGTGCATTTTCGATTTTTCAGAGCTATGGGCAGACTCGGTCCCGATCAGCGACCTGCCGACCACAGCAGTCAGGAGGTTGGGCGACCTGCATTCATTGGTCCATGCGTGCCTCCATCGGGCCCACGACCTCGGACTCCATCGCCCCGATCGCCTGAAGTGGCTTTTCGAAATCCACCTGATGCTCTCCCGGCTTGACGACGTGCAACGAGCCGCCTGGATCGCATTGATCGGGGAAAGGAACCTGGCTGCAGTCAGTGCACGTTCGGTGGAAGACTCCATCCGCATCTTCCATACACGCCTTCCTGCCGAGACAACGGCGGCAATTGCTTCACTCGCCGCGCACGACACGCTGGATGTTGCCCGACTATCTGATTGGCGCTATATGCAGTGGAAGAGCATGAACGCGATTCCGACCTTCAAGGGTCGGGTTGAATGGCTTCGGGCCAGATTGTTTCCCAGCAAAGGCCAATTGCAGGAGCTGTATGGAACCGGCAGCACTTCCTCGTTGATGATCAAGAGAGTCAAGCGAGCGCTGATGCGCATTTTCGGTTTCGCGTGACGAACGCATTGCTGCAGAACTTCACCCAAAGGTATTGAATTTATGATTCCCGTCATTCTTTCCGGCGGCTCCGGCACGCGGCTATGGCCGCTCTCCCGCGAGGCCTTCCCCAAACAGTTCCTCAGTCTTATGGGCAATTGTTCGATGTTGCAGGCCACGTGGGAGCGGGTGGCGCCGCTGGCCTCAGCAGCCCCGATAGTTGTGGCCGGCGAGGACCATCGTTTCGTGGTGGCGGAGCAGCTGCGCGATGCCGGGTGCAAGGGCGCCACCATCTTGCTGGAGCCGTTCGCCCGCAATACCGCACCGGCTATTGCCGTGGCAGCGCTGGAGGCGACCGCGGCTGGCGATGATCCGCTGCTGCTGGTGCTGCCTTCCGACCACGTGATTGCTGACGCAAACGCGTTTCGTCTCGCGGTTGCGGTCGCTGCGGTTGCTGCGAAGCAAGGCGAGCTGGTGACCTTCGGCATTGTCCCCACTGGGCCTGAAACCGGCTACGGCTATATCAAAGCGGCGCCGGGTGATGTTGTGCGCCGGGTCGAATGCTTCGTCGAAAAGCCCGATGCCGCCACCGCAGCGGGATACGTCGCAAGCGGGGACTACGTTTGGAACAGCGGCATGTTCCTGTTTCGGGCCTCTGTCTATCTGGCGGAACTGGAACGTTGCACGCCTGACATGCTGGCCGCCTGCCGCGACGCACTCGCAAACGCGCGCCGCGATGCGGATTTCATCAGGCTTTCGAAGGAGGCATTCGCCGCCTCGCCTTCCGATTCGATCGACTACGCGGTGATGGAGAAGACCGCGTTGGCCGTCGTATTGCCGATCGATGTGGGCTGGAACGATGTCGGCAGCTGGTCAGCGCTGTGGCAGGTGGCGCAGCAGGACGGCGATGGCAATGCCCACCACGGCGATGTGGTCGCCCACCGTTGCCGCAATACCTTGGCGTGGGGCGATCGCCGGCTGGTGGCGTTGCTGGGCCTCGAGGACGTGATAGTGGTTGATACCGCCGACGCACTCCTGGTTGCGCACAAGGACAAGGTGCAGGACGTCAAGGAGATCGTCGCGTCCCTCAAGCTGGCGGGCCGCAGCGAGCCTAGCATCCATCGCAAGGTGTACCGGCCTTGGGGTAGCTACGACTCGATCGACATGGGTGATCGCTTCCAGGTCAAGCGCATCACCGTTAAGCCCGGTGCCGCACTCAGCTTGCAGATGCACCACCACCGCGCAGAACATTGGATCGTGGTCAGCGGCACCGGCCGCATCACCCGTGGCGACGAGGTGATGCTGCTGGCGGAAAACCAGAGCACCTATATCCCGCTGGGGGTGAAACATCGACTGGAGAACCCCGGCGTGGTGCCGCTGGAATTGATCGAAGTGCAGTCCGGCAGCTACCTAGGCGAAGACGATATCGTCAGGTTGGCGGACGTCTACGGACGTGGGTGAGAGATTCCTTGGCATGTCCACGGCGGTGTCGAAGCAAGACACTAGCTTCGGGAGCGGCCTCACGTGCTTGCGAAAATTAGTTTTAAGCACCGATGTTCGACCGGACCAGAATACATTGGAGGCGCCTTGCAGGCTTGGGCGCAGCACCGGGGTATCAGGCTCGACTACATTCAACCGGGCAAGCCTCAGCAGAGCGCGTACATCCGGCTAGAGGAGATGGGCACTGCAGCATTTCAGGCAGAATGCGTTTGAGTCACCAAATTTGCTGGGAAAAGTGCTGCCCGAATGATATCGCGCTCGACATGCGCCCCACTCGAGTACAAGCAAGAAACGGTTGGGCGCGAGGGGCGGGCGACTCGTGCTCGAGCAGACGTGATGTCGTGCTCGAGAGGTGGTTTACTCGCAGTCGAGTGCCACGTATGTCGTGCCCCATTGCGGGACAACTGGCGCGCAAGCAAATGCTCTTCGCACGCGACATGCCGGCTGCTGGTGCGCAACGGCAAATGATCTCGCGCTCGACATGTGGACTGGTGTGGCGCGAGCAAGCGAGCGTTGCACTCGACATACTGGCGGCTCATGCGTGAGTGACAGTGCGTTGCGCGTGACATGCGCGTGACTCGTAGCCCAGTACTCGCGATGTCGCCTTTCGGAAGGTTAAAAAAAGAACGGGCCCTTGCGGGCCCGATCTCTGGAAGCGCCCGTGCAGCCTGGTTCTGCCCGGGGTGATGCGGCAGGCGCCGTTTAGGCCGCCTGGTCTTCGTTGACCTCCTCATCCACCCGCCGCGGACGGCGGGAGAAGCGCTTGGACAGGACCTGCTTCAGGCCGTCCAGGCCATGCGCTGCTCCGTACTCGTCCAGCGCCTTGTAGCCCTGGCGGGCTGCCTTGGCCACATCGGCCCCCAGCACGATCTCGCTGTCCTTCATCCGGGCGGCAAGCGCAACGATCTGCTTGGCGCGTGGACGCAGCTGGTCGATGGTGTCCAAGGCCGCCAGCGCCTTGTCCAGGTCCATCGCGGGAGGGTGCGACCCGGCGGTTCTTGCTGAGCACGGTCAGGGATTGCCTGCAGAAGGCCTCCGACTTGGCGCCCATCTTGAACAGCCGGCGACGGTCCTTGGCGTCCAGCGCGATCAGCGGGGCAAACCGCTGTTCGAGCTGGGCCAGGGCCCCGTCAATTGCGGCGAGGTCTTCTTCGGTGAAACGGATCACAGTTTTCATTTCTGGTTCCTTATCGATTACAGTTGATGAAATGCCACTGACAGCGACATGCCAAGCACAACAGGTTGTATATAGTTGCGGTTGACGAGCACAATATATTGTGGATACGGTAAGTCAGGCAGTCTGTTGCAATGGCCAAGAGACTCTCTATAATGTTGGGCTATGTATAACTTTTGGCACATGTTGAATCATTGCCCAGGTGATAAACTAAGAGTTAGGCAGGTAGCCGTTTTAACCGTATTCATGCAAGAACAGAGCAGATCCTGCGCCGCGCATTTGTTGCGCTGCCGCATGTCATGCCTGTGGCTTGGCTGGTGAAAGTGCGCGAAAGTCGAAACCACATGTCATTTTTGAAACTTGGCGGCTTGTCACGTGGCGCGCGTCGTGGTGCTGCGAATGTGGCCCAGTCAGCGCATGGGAAATCATTGCGCGCTACGCCGGCTCTGGCAGGGAAGTCTCCCGTCGTCACGTAGAATGGGGGCCTGAAGATCCTTGCGAGCAAACGCGGCATGAAGGGCACCGTCAGCGGTACTGCATGGTTGACCGGTGGTCACGTTTCCCAGGTGCTGCAGTCCTGCACCGGCAAGGCCTGATGGCTGGGACGGACGCGCGGGGCGTGACGCTGACCATCGGCAGCGCCTGGCCCGCCTGCTGGTCGGCACGCCAGGCACCAGGTCTGGTGCATGGCGATCCAGTCTTCGCTGAGCGACTGTATGCGCTGTCCAGGCGCGAGGGCGTCATCCCCTTGACGTTGCGTGCAGTGTCTCCGGATCGGTGTCGGCCGACTTGCGCGACGGCGCGCGCGCGTCCGCGGTGTATTCGATGAAGCTTGAGCTGCTGTGCCGGGACGTGTGCCAGCGGCTGCATGCGGCCGGATTGCGCGTATTGATCCTGAAGGGAACCGCGCTGGCGTGGTGGCTGTACCCGCAGCCACAGCTGCGCGCGCCCGGCGACCTGGATCTGTTATTCGACTCGCATGCCGCGGCGATGAAGGCAGCCAGCATCCTGGAAGCCTGCGGGCATACCGAAGGCTATGGGCAAGGGCCGGGCAGCTACGAGATGATCCGACGGACGCCTGACGGCACCTTGCTGCCGATCGAACTGGATATCCATTGGCGCCTGTTGAATGCACCGGTGTTCGCCGAGCGTTTGCGTTTCGATGAATTGTGGGAGGCGGCGATACCGATCGCGGGCCTCGGGCCCACATGCCGTTGGCTGTGCTCCAACGCACGCACTGCTGCACGCCGCGATGAACCGTGTCGTCAATCTGTATGCCGAACGCGACGACAATCTGAAGTGTCTTTACGACATCCACCTGCTGGCGACAAGGTCTGACAGATCCGCAGTGGGACGAGGTGATGCAGCTCGCCGGTCGCACTGGACTCGGCGGCACGCTGCTGTCGGCGCTCGAAATGTCTGTCGAATGCTTTGGCACCGGCCGTCGCAGGCAGTGCATCGAAACGAGCTTGCACGCCTTGCAGCGGCCGAGCCTTGGACATGCAACGTCTGGGAGACTGGACGCTATATGCAACGCGCCAACCTGGCCGCACTGCCTTGGCGCCAGCGGCCACGATGGCTGTTTTACCGGATGTTCCCGCCTGCGGACTACATGCAGTGACGACTATGGAGCCGACGAAGGCCGCGCCGCGCATGTCATGCAAGCGGTTTGCTGCGTTATTCAAGCGGTTGGGATTGTATGCAGCAAACCGCTCCTGAAACGCCGCGGCGAAGCGAACCTGCGTGCGCTGGCGCTAACGTGGCAATGCCTGCGTTGACACCCTCGTCCTCTTCGCCGCCCATCAAACCATGGCCGATCTGGCGCGACGCAGCTGGCCGCGGTCGCAGGACTGGTCGCAGTGACGATTCCTGGTCATGGCATTGAGCTCCAGCCAGATCGAAGCGGTGCTGCGCGCCTTGCCGCCGCTGGGGCGTGCCGTCAGTTGGATGGAAGGCCTGCATCTGCCGTTCGACTGGCCACACGTGGCGTACTTTTCCGCGCTGGCGTTCGCGCTCCGGCTGCTGCTGCCGCGGCTTGCGCTGGTGGTGGATTCTTGCTGGGCCTGGGTGTGCTGGCCGGGGGTACCGAATTGATGCAGTTCGACGTGGCCGGGCGCACGCCAAGCCTGGGGGATGTGCGGGATGACTTGGTGGGTGGGGCGATGGGGTTACTGGCCGCGGCATGGCTGTTGTGGGCGTTGCGGCTGATGCGGGGCGCGGCGGTCGCGCGGCGTATGCCTTAGGGAAAGGATGAACAACAAGCGCTCGACCAGCGATTCCCGGGCTGAAGCTAAATGGTCGCTCATATCTCGGCTGCAGATAGTGGACGCGTCGCAACGTCTGCAGCGGATACGGCTGGAGTCCAAGACGGCCCATCGTCGGGTAGTGCGGCGCGACCAGCTTTAGCAACGCTGTCCATTGCACGACCTTATCCATCTCGGCCAACAAGATTTACTCACGTCACGTCTACTTGCGCTGACCAAAGCCCGCGGCTTCACCGAACGTCGATTGCATCGAACAACATCCATAACTTGGTGCATTATTGTCACCCTGTAAGGTGGCGTTGTTCAGACCTTCCTCAAGTGTTCATCATTGCCAGGGGTTCGATGCGTCACGGTGACCCTCTCAGTGGGGGAGCCGCGCGCAGCTAACCATTCGCCAAGATTCAGCGCCTTCAGAACTTGGGAGTGAGCAAGCCAGTCGTTCGGGTCGTGGAGTTTGGCTGCGGCCGTCGCCAGGCGTTGGGAGTCCACGTAGGGAGCTAGTTCCGCACTCACTGCAGTCAATCTCTCTCTGACGCGCGCGTGGTCCTCAAACACGAGTTTTCGAATCAAACTCGCACCAAGGTGTTCCTTACCTACACGCCAGCAAACCGCATCTGGTAGCCGCCCCTGCATGACTCGGCGTAACACGATCTTGGTCCATCCGTCCCGGAGGCTTTGATGAGCCGGCAGATGCGCGCACAGCTCCAGAAGTTCGCGATCGTTGAACGGATGCCTCGGGTAGAGACCATGATAGGCCGCTACCCGGTGATAGCGCTCAAAGCCAACCGTGGTATTGGGATGCGACAAACGGTTGACGCGGCGCGCCCAGACATCACCTGCGCCTGTGGGCGGCGACCATGCCGCGTAGGTTACCAGCCGTTCACGTACGTCAGCAGTGCTGGCGAAAGGCGGCAGACATCAGGGAGTCGCGTAGCGTCACTTGATACGTGCGGCGCTGTCGAGTTGCCCATAACGCGGCGCGCAAGCGTTGCGGTGTGAGCGCGGCACGGGCGGAAACTGTCATTGTCTTCCATGCCGGCAACGCAGGGTGCACGCGTTGCAAGCCGCGGGCGTTGCGCCACGCCCCACCGAACTGGATCCCGCGAAGCTGCTGAACGATCGCCCCACCGTCATTTAGCAAGACGTCGGCGTCGCCGCCGTCGATTACCGCGTCGATACCCTGTGTGGCGGCCATCATGTACTGCGCATGAAGCAAAAACATGGAGGCGTCGAAGGGCTCTTCCGCATCCTGGACGGCCGTCTCTAGCGCGTAGCGCAGCTGGTCGACGGTGCCGGGGTCGATCAGGGTAGGAGCGAAACCGGGCTGTTCGAGCACAGCGCGAATGGCCCGTGTCTCGGCGCAAGCCGAATGTTGTCAATGCTCGAGAAGGTGGCAAGTGGACCGCGTCCGATCGCGGCAAGTTGGTCGCGAGCAATCACCGCGAGCGAGGTCGAATCCAACCCACCGCTAAGCATGCAGCCAACGGTTGCATTGCCATCTAGATGGCGTGCCATAACCCGCTCAAGGGTGGTCCCTAGGGCTTCGTCCCATTCGTCATCAGTGCGTGGGACCGATAGCGTCTCTCGGCGTGCCGAGCTCCCAATACTGCTGTTGGCGAAAGTGGCCGACTTGCGCAATGGCCCACTGTGCAGGGGGCAGCCGCTTGATTGCCTTGTAAAAGGTGCAGGTCTTGTCGACGGCTTCCAGTTGCTCGGTTAGTGCATCAGCGATGCGGCCCTCGTCCAGGCGCGGGAGAGATGCCTGTGAGCTGGAGCAATGCGCAGGTTGGGAAGAGAACGCGAACACATCGCCAGGGGAATAATGCAGGTAGAGCGGTCGTACGCCCATAATGTCGCGGGCGCAGAATAGCGACTGCTTGCGCGGATCCCACACGGCGAAAGCGAAGTCACCGTCGAGTCGGGCTGAGCAATTCTCACCGTGACGCAACCATGCGTGCGCAATCAAACCCGCATCGGTGAATGACTCGCCTTTAGCTGATAGACCTAGTGCACCGGCCAGAGCTTCGCGCTGTTGCAACCGCGAGTCCGCCACCACCACGCAGCCGCTTTCTGCATGCCGATACATGGCCGGGGATGCCTTCACGGATTTGCTCGCATGCCACCCGGCCGCGCCCATAGTGATCGGGCCTCGGCATTCGCTGGCGAAGTCAGGATTGCCCTTGCGGGGCAAGCTGCGCTGCATTGCAGCAAATTCGCGCACGCTTGCAACCTTCCCGTCGAGCTGCAGAAACCCACAGATGCCGATCACGATTTGAACCTGGCGCTCCCATACGAGACCCAGATTGCTTGCGGCGTATGGGATATCGAGGATGAACGATCGAGCCTACGCTGAAATGCGTTGACTTTAATGAAATCGAGCAACGTAGCCTCTTGCTGCTGAAAGTTTCAAGCAAGAAAGACTAGCTGCTACGCCGACTAGCGATGAGCAACAACTAAGAAGCACCAACTAATGACCCGCCTCAATCATGGCTCGGACGTCAACAAGCACTTGCCGATGCTGGCTCTTTCTTCTTGTAGGCGTAGGCAGCTTCCGTAACAATCATTGTCTGTACGGGTACGGCCCCAGGCTACCTTCAGCATCACCAACAGATCCGCCAGCCGTGAGCTGGCTTACATTTCCAAGAATCGTCAATGTAGGCGCCACATAAGGAATGGGGCGCTTGAGTTCTTGAGTAGTCTGGGGGGCGACGGAATTCATGATTGAGATCCTTTAGGAATTGGGTGCACTGTCCTATGTTTATCAGTATAAGTAAAGCTGCACGCTAGCATAAGCGCCGTTTCTGGCAGGTATTACCGCGACTTTGGATTCCTTGAGATGGGCGCCGCCCGATGCCATCAAGAAGCGCTTTGACCATTGTAGAGCAGAGGTACGGTCTTGGACGACGGCTGAAATCATGCAGCGTCGCCCTCGGCAAACCGTTTGCACGTCACGTGCTGGGGGCGCGCGGTTATCTTCGGTGACTATTTGATAAGCTGCACCTAGCCATTGCTTGTGTTTTTGCTCTAGGCTTGGAATTGAGACCTCGCGAAGCAGCAATTCGTCTTGCTCCAAGCTCTGCTGTTCCGGCGTGATGCGGTTCATGCTCCCACGCACGCGCAACTCATCGAAAACGGGGCCATTACCCTCGTAGGTAACGGGCTGCGACTGGGAAGTCGGGAGGTTGTTTCTCGCACCAGTACGAGTGTCCGGGCCTGACATTTCCAGTGGGCTGCGCTGCAGCGATCGAACATTTTGCGAGAGCGCTGCGACTTGCACCTCAGTACGTTCGAGGCGATTGAGCAACACGATGAAAGCAGCACAGGCGGCCAGTAACAAAACTGCAACGCCCGCAATCATCAGGTGTGGCAAATTTCTGCGGGGAGGGGCCAGCCCGTTAGAGGCCAACATCGACTTCCTGATAAACATAGGAATCAGTCAGTTCAATGCCCGCTGGCACGTCACAAGTTATCTCCAGGGGCGTTGCGTAGTAGTAGGCGTACCCGGGTGCATTCCATTGCATTGCCACCGGAACGCCATCTGATAACAAGGTTACGGTCAAAGGAAGGTCAACGCGGAGTGGTGAATCGATATAACCGGCTGACAAGATGCATGTCATATCCACATCCATGTTGTTTCGCGTATTGACTGCATAGAACACAACCTGTGCCACGGTACGAGTGATCCCGCCCTTGGTAACGGCAAAAGAGTTGCCCATAGGGTTGCAGCTGACCTCAACGTCGTGCCTTCGGGACCTGTTATTTGCGCGCGAATTCAAAAAGCCCGTTGGCGTGCGCGCCATGTAGGTGTCGTCTACACCATCCGTGGCATGACAAATGCCATTTGAGGCTTGGTGGAAGCTTCTCCATTTGTTGACAGCACCAACGGGTGCGGCATACAACATCACTCCAGTAGCGATGCTTATGGCAAGCGCCACTGCTGAAGGGTAAGTTGTGTTTGAACTGCCCATATGTAATTCTCCCCTCAAGTTGATTTCGCTAACGCGTCAATTCGCATTCGACCACGTAAAAGGGGCAGAATGCGCATTTCGTTGCTAGAGACAATTCATGATTTTGTGATGGATGTCAAGACTTCATGGCTGTCTGACGGGTGTAGTAGGTCTTCGTCGCCTTTTATCTGGCCCAGCAGCAGAGGTTCGCGCAAGGATGTGAAGGCAACCGGCCTCCACGAACACTGGACCCTCCAAATAAGCCAGCACCTAGGGGGTGACCTTTCGATGAGCGGGGCACAACCCGATTAGCCGGGTGGAAGTCGGTTGTGAGCGGATAGGGTGACATGAGCCAAAATCGCGTCAATCACGCGATTCGCTTGTCCGAAATCGCGCGGATACGTCAATGACCACGCTGGCACCGCGCGTGCAACCTGCGCAGCTTGGCTGAGCTGGCGCGTGTTGCCCTCGCGCGAAGTTATGTCTAGGCGAAATCCGTTTTCGATCAGCGCCATGCACGCAACCGCCGGGCTGAGTTCAGCGATGGCAAGCGTGCGGACGCCAACGGCCGGATCGTTCAGCAGGTAAATCGAAGCGATGGGATTAGGGGATTGGTGCTGTCCATCACTCACCCGTATGCGCTGTTTGCGGCTGTAGTGAGATACTGGCGTGGTGTCGGGGAAATTTTCGCCGAAGCTGTGGTGGGTACTATCGCGATAGAGGCGTAGACTGGGATAGGTCGGGGTCGCATACACGATGCCCTGAGCTAGGCGAAGGATTCCGCAATCGTCGGCAATGAGTGGGTGACCGCGTCCGTGCAGAAGACTACAGAGCGTCGATTTCCCCATCCACTGCGGCCGATGAACAAGACCCCGGCGTTACCAATGCGGGCGCAGGCGGCATGCACAACCAGCTCACCTTGTTCTGCCAGAAGTCGTGGCAGAGCTTGGTCGATGAGCAGGTGCTCTCGCGTTTCCGGGTCAAGCATCGGCTCATGCTCGATACCAACGGTGGCGCTCCTCGGATCCAGGAAGAAGTCGCACTGGTCCATGATCCTCAACATGGCCGTACCATCTTGCATGCGCGCAAGCCGAAGCGAAACACTGCCGTCCTTTTCGCGCCATTCATGCACCCATTGCAGGCAGGGACGAAGGCGCGGGACCAACACCGGCGGGAGTAATGGTGATCGATGCGCAAGCACGGGGCTCGAGTGAGATAGGCAGGCTGGAATCGGGAACGCGGACCATAGCGTCCGTCCCGCGTAGACCAGCGCATGTCCGTGATTCGTCGGGGAGTGTTGCGCATTGCGAAAGCCGGCTCTAACGCACGATGTCGCAGGTTTGGGTGTGCCGAAGGCACGCCTTCCAGCTCCACCCAGGCGTGCATGTCGGGGGTCCACTGATCCGATCCGCGCCGAAGCGGATTTGCGGCCGAAGGCCGCGTCGACGCAACAAACCGTACACCGCCATGGCCTGGCGCAGGCAACTGGTAACGATCGGGCCTCGGGCACCGGCAATCTTGGCGAGCTGCGCAAGTCGTTCCGCATACTCGATCTCAGAGGCCACCGCTGGACGCGCGCGTTTCTGCCGGCCGAGCACTTCCACCAGAATAGAGTACGGCGGTAGCCGAAAACGCGCAGGGAAACCGATAGCACTGGCTGCAGCGCCATCAGCAATAGCAAAGCGGAGCGTTCATGCGGAATCAGTTGCTGCCACTGGCGCAGTCTCCTCAGCATTTCAGCAGACCCGCACAAGGCCAGCCCGGGGATAGTGCCTCGACTAACACCAGCAGATCTTTGCGGATGCGCGTCGGGTCGGCATCGTATTCGGTGCAAATGACAACCAGGATGTCACCGAGCGGCGTCTGCCCGTCGATCAAGTTCCAGATCCGGGTGCCCACGGGATTCAGCCCAAAATATAGTTCGCTCGCCAGGTCCAGCAGTACGGCTTCGCCGCCGACATCCTGAAACAAAACGTCGTCGGATCTTCTGATCCGGCCAGCTAGGGTGACGGATGAACGCGCTGCAGTCATGCTCTGTACTGAAATGAATCGGTTCCACAGGGTAGGCGAGCAAGTATGACCGGTAAAGGGGATGGCTGGACGGCAGACATGCCAGTGGCGCGAACATTGCTGTTCGCAATGTTGCGTCCGCACGTGCCTGCACTGGTGCTGGCGCTGCTGCTGATGCTGGTGCAAAGCGCCGCAACCCTGGCGCAGCCTTGGCTGGGCGGGTTGCTGACCGACCGGCTGGTGCACGGCGCAGGGCGTGTCGACGCTTGTTGTGGCTGCTGTTCGGCGCTGATTGCTGCGCAGGCATTGTTGGGCTATGCCACGTCGCTGCAGTTGCAGAAGGTGTCCGGGCGGCTGGTGGCCGATGCCGGATCGAAGCTGTACGCCCGGTTGCAGGCACTGCCGCTGGCCTGGCATCAGGACCGACAGCGCGGTGATGTGATGGCGCTATTGACCGGCGATATCCATCGGCTCAGTGCGCTATCTGACCGGGACGCTGGTGCCGCTGCTGCCCTTGCTGGTCACCTTGGTAGGGGCATTGCTCATGATGCTGCATCTGGCACCGGCGATCGCGCTGGCCGTGGCGCTGTTGATGCCGCTCTTGTTCGTGCTGCTGAAGCTGGCTGGGCGCCGCTTGCGGCCCCTGGGGCGCGATTCGATGCAGGCGTGGGCCGCGCAATCGGCGCTGGCCGGGCAGAACCTGGAGATGTTGCCGGTCATCAAGGCGTTTGCGGCGGATGCGGTGGAAGCGCGTCGTTATCGCGAGGGTGCAGAGCGGCTGTTCGCAGCGGATTATCGCCAGGCACGCTGGCTGGCGCGATCTTGCCGCTGGTGCAGATTATAGGTGCGGGTGCAGTCTTGCTGCTGCTGGGCGTCGCGGGGCGCGACATCCTGGGCGGCGAGCTACGGGTAGGGGAGCTGGTCAGCCTGTTCCTGTACGGGCTGGTATTGGTCAATCCGGTCGGCCAGCTTGCCAATGTCTATGGCGCCACCCAGAGCGCACGCGGCGCAGTGCAGCGGCTGCTGGACGCGTCGTCCGCTGCGCCAGAGCAGGATGATGGTGTGCTGCAGAGCCTGCCGGCCGATGGCGACATCGTGTATCAAGGGGTGACGTTCGGCTACCCCGGCGCGTGATGTCCTGTTTCGTGACTTCGAGCTGACCATCCGGGCCGGTGAGACCGTGGCCGCTGACCGGTGTGAATGGCGCCGGCAAGAGCACGCTGATTCACCTGTTGTTGCGCCTGATTGAGCCACAAGCTGGTCAAGTCACTATTGGCGGCATCGACGTGTGTGAGTTCAGACTGGATGCCTTGCGCGGCCAGATCGGTCTGGTGTCACAGCAGGTGATGCTGTTCAACGCCACGGTGAGCGAGAACATCGCCTACGGTCGTGCGGATGCGACGCCTGGGCAGATTCAGGCCGCGGCAGGGGCCGCACGTGCCCAGGATTTCATAGAGGCACTTCCCGAGGGGTACGCCACGATGATCGGCGACCAGGGGGTGAAGCTGTCAGGCGGGCAGAAGCAGCGCATTGCACTGGCGCGAGCGCTGCTCAAGGATCCGCCGATCCTGATCCTGGACGAGGCCACGGCAATGTTCGATCCGGCCGGCGAGCGCGAGTTCATCGCTGAGTGCCATGACGTGCTGAAGCACCGCACGGTGATCCTGATCACCCATCGGCCGGCAAGCCTTGGCGTTGGCGGATCGAATCCTGCGACTTGAAGGTGGACGCGTGCAATGCGTGACCGACCGCGGCCGGGAAATGCTCTTGCAGGGCGGGTTTTAACCCGCCGGCCTATTGGATTTTTTCACCATTCATGCGGGCGGTGAACTTGCCGGAGGGTTCCCGACTTCCTGTTGGATCTTCGCATGGACGGCGGGCTAAAACCCCCATTCGGGACGCGCACGCACTAGAATTTGACGTGTTGGCATGCGCCGCTCTCCTGGAATTCGCTTGATTCAAGGCTTCGATCCGACCGCTGCGCTGTTTGCGTTGGTCACTACATCGCTTGCGTTGTGGTGCCTGCAGCCGGTCGCGCGTCGCCTGAACCTGCTCGATCACCCAGCGGGGAGGAAGGACCATGAGGTTTCAACCCCGGTCACCGGCGGGCTGGCGATCCTGATCGGTTGCGTGGTCTCGTTCTTCGCGGTGCAGACCAATAGCAGTTCGCTGCTGGCATTCTGCGGGGCCAGCGTGCTGCTGGTGATCGTCGGTATCTTCGACGACCTGCACGACCTGCGATGGCACTGGCGCATCGTCGCGCAGGCCCTGGCCGCCTTGATCATCATCTATGGCGGTGGCGTTCGGATCGAACAGATCGGCCCGGTGTTCGGCCTGGGCGAGCTGTCGCTTCGGCTGGCTGTCGGTGCCGTTCACCATCTTCGCCAGCGTCGGCCTCATCAATGCGATGAACATGATCGATGGTGCGGATGGTCTGGCCGGGTTGCTGGGCCTGGCCGCCTTGGTGATGCTGGCGTCGGTCTACGCGGGCAACACGTTGCTGGCCGAGCGGGTCTCGTCCTGTGCGGTGCGCTGGCCGGTTTCCTGGCCTGGAACGTGCGCCTGCCCTGGCGGCCGCGCGCCAAGGTGTTCCTGGGCAATGCCGGCAGCGCGCTGCTGGGGCTGGTGATTGCCTGGGTAGCGTTTCGCCTCACCCAGAACCCGGGACATCCGGTCAACCCGGTGCTGGCGCTGTGGCTGCTGCCGATCCCGGTGATGGATTGCCTGGTGCTGATCGTGCGTCGGTTGCAGGAAGGGCGATCGCCGTTTTCCGCAGGGCACGACCATATCCATCATTTGATGCAGGAAGCCGGCTTCGCACCAACCGCGCCGCGGTATGGCTCGCGGTCTTCAGCCTGTGCTGCGGCCTCGCAGTGGGCCAGGCGATGCGTATGGATGTGCCGAATCCGCTGTTGCTGGCCACCTTCGTCCTCATGTGCG
>CAVOQX010000005.1:0-1863959 GCA_963698475.1 uncultured Gammaproteobacteria bacterium
GTCTCGTGAAACTGCGAACCGCCACGGGCACCTGCCCACTGCGGTCCGATACAACGACCAAAGGCCGGGGGCTTTCGCCCCCAGCCTTCAGCGTGTCGTCGATGCCAGCTGACGACGCAACAGCGGATTACTTGACTTCGACGGTCGCACCGGCGGCTTCAAGATCCTTCTTCATCTTCTCGGCTTCGTCCTTGGTGGCGCCTTCCTTCACGACGCCGCCGGCCTCGGTGAGGTCCTTGGCTTCCTTCAGGCCGAGGCCGGTGATCGCGCGAACGGCCTTGATCACTTCGACCTTCTTGTCGCCCGGCGACTTCAGGATGACGTTGAACTCGGTCTGCTCTTCGACGACGGCGGCCGGGCCGGCAGCAGCAGCGGCAGCGACCGGGGCGGCGGCAGAGACGCCGAACTTCTCTTCGATGGCCTTCACCAGCTCCATCACTTCCATCAGCGACTTGGTGGCGATGGCGTCGACGATTTGCTCGTTGGACAGGGACATTGTGTTACCTCTGGAATTGATTCGATATTGAAAGGGAAACGTTGTGTTTTCGCGGGATCAGGCCGGATCGGCTTCCGGAGCAGCATCATTGGCAGCTTCGGCAACGGCTTCCACCGGCGCCTGGTCAACCACTGCTTCGTCACCACCACCCTGCAAATCGCCGACCGCCTTGACCGCACGCGCGAACATCGTCGCGGGTTCGGACAGCACGCGAGCCAGCATGGCCAGGGCCTGGTCGAGGGTCGGCAGCGAAGCCAGCACGTCGACATGGGTAGCCGGGTACTGCTGGCCACCCACCACGACGAGCTTGGGCTGCAACTTGTCGTTGCCCTTGGCGAATTCCTTGATCAGGCGGCCGGCAGCGCCGGGCTCCTCGGTCGAAAACGCATACAGCAGCGGGCCGACCAGCGAGTCCTTGACGCACTCGTATTCGGTACCCGTCACGGCGCGTGCCGCCAGGGTGTTCTTGACGACTTTCAGGAACACACCGGTTTCACGTGCCTGCTTGCGCATCGCGGTCATCTGACTGACCGTGGTGCCGATGTACTCGGCCGCGATCAGGGAGTGCGCCTTGGCGGCAACTTCTGCCACTTCGGCGACAACGTTCTGTTTCTGGGACAGATTGAGAGCCATATGTCACTCCTCTAATGAACTCCGCCCGCGGCTCCAGCCGCTGGCGGTCCTGGGCGATGCCGATCCTTGGCATCGGGGATGGGTTGCATCCCGGTGGTGGCCATCCAGAGGTGTCTTGAACCAAAACATTCCAGAAGGGCATCACCATCTACGCAGGCCAGCATCCTGTTGGATGCGCATTAAGCGACTCCGCCTCCGGCAACGGCGATTCCATGCCATGTGAGCATCCATGCCCGTCGTTGCCACGCGCGAACCGCACCTGCGGTCTTTGACGGCTTCCACATCGGTTGCCCGATGCGGGGCCTTCAAAATTTGGATCCCCTCCCCCGCTTGCGGGAGAGGGAGCAAAACAATTACTTCAGGCTCAGCGAAGACTGATCAATGGTCACGCCGGGGCCCATGGTCGAGCTGAGCGAAACCTTCTGCAGGTAGGTGCCCTTCGAAGTCGCCGGCTTGGCCTTCACCAGGTCGACCAGCAGTGCCTGCAGGTTGCCCTTCAGTGCGTCGTTGTCGAAGCTTGCCTTGCCGATGGTGCAGTGGATGATGCCGCCCTTGTCGGTGCGGTAACGCACCTGGCCCGCCTTGGCATTGCGCACCGCTTCGGCCGGGTTCGGCGAGACGGTGCCGACCTTCGGATTCGGCATCAGGCCACGCGGACCCAGCACCTGGCCGAGTTTGCCGACCACGCGCATCGCATCCGGGGTTGCGATCACCACGTCATAGTTCAGGTCGCCGGCGATCATCTTCTCCGCCAGGTCGTCCATGCCGACCGCTTCGGCACCTGCCGCCAGGGCCTCGTCAGCCTTGGCACCGGCCGGGGCAAACACCGCCACGCGCACCGACTTGCCGGTACCGGCGGGCAGCACGGTGGAGCCGCGCACCTGCTGGTCGGACTTCTTGGCGTCCACGCCAAGGCGCACGGCCACGTCGATCGCTTCGACGAACTTGGCCTTGCTGTTGTCCTTCAGGATCTTCAGCGCTTCTTCGATCGGATATGCCTTGCCCGGCTGGGTGGCGGCGAGGATCGCTTTCTGTCGTTTGGTCATCGGCATGTCTTAACCCTCTACCACCAGGCCCATGGAACGGGCGGAGCCCGCAATCGTCTTCACCGCCGCATCCAGGTCGGCTGCAGTCAGGTCGGCTTGCTTCGCCTTGGCGATGTCTTCCAGCTGCGCGCGGCTGACCTTGCCCACCTTGTCGGTGTTCGGACGCTTGGAGCCGGAGGTGACGCCCGCCGCCTTCTTGAGCAGGACCGTTGCCGGCGTGCTCTTGGTGATGAAGGTGAAGGTACGATCCGAGTACGCGGTGATGATGACCGGCGTCGGGAGGCCCGGCTCGAGCTTGGAGGTCGCCGCGTTGAACGCCTTGCAGAATTCCATGATGTTCAGGCCGCGCTGGCCGAGGGCAGGACCCACCGGCGGCGAAGGATTGGCTTGGCCAGCCTTCACCTGCAGCTTGATGTAACCAACAACTTTCTTTGCCATTAGCTTTGTCTCCGGGTGCAAGCGCCTGTTGTCAGGCTCCCCATCGGGCCGGGAGGAGCACGTGCCCCGGCATCACGTCTTGACGCACCGACAGCCGCGCATGGCGGCTGTACGGAGTTCTGGCTTCGCTGAGCTTTCGCCAGGAAGCCGACAACTATAACAGGTTTTGCTGGTGCCGTCGGGTGCCGGATCAGGCCTTTTCGACCTGCCCGAATTCCAGCTCCACCGGGGTGGACCGGCCGAAGATCAGCACTGCCACCCGCAGTCGGCTCTTGTCGTAGTTGATTTCCTCGACCACGCCATTGAAATCGTTGAAGGGACCATCGACGACGCGGACCATCTGGCCCGGCTCGAACAACACCTTCGGCTTCGGCTTTTCGACGCCGTCCTGCACGCGCTGCAGGATCGCATCGGCTTCGGTGTCGCGGATCGGCAACGGGCGATCCGCAGTGCCACCGATGAAACCCATGACCTTTGGCGTCTCCTTGATCAGGTGCCAGCATTCGCTGTCGATCCGGGGAATGCCGTTCTCTTCGTGGCTGGAGATCTGGACCAGCACGTAGCCGGGGAAGAACTTGCGTTCGGAGCGGCGCTTCTGACCGGCGCGCATCTCGATCACTTCTTCGGTGGGCACCAGCACTTCGCCGAAGCGATCCTCCATGCCCAGGCGCACGATGCGGTCACGCAGCGCCTGCGCGACCGACTTCTCGAAGCCGGAATACGCATGCACGACATACCATCGCTTGTCGTTCGGGCCAGTTTCCACGGTATTTTCAGTCACGTTGCCTACCTCATCCATTGCCAAGCAGCCACTTCACGGCCGCCTGGATAATCACATCCATGCCTGCCAGCATCAGGCTGATCACGATGACAACGGCGATCACGACCCACATTGTCCGGGTGGCTTCCTGGCGACTGGGCCACACCACCTTGCGCAATTCAAAGCGTGACTCGGACAGGAACTCCCGGGTCTGCGCGCCCTTGGCTGTGCCCATGAACACGACAGCACCCGCCACCAGGCCAAGGACAACGGCAAGGATCCGGATTCCAGCCGGCCACTGCCCCTCGAACCAATAGAAAGCCACGAGACCAGCGACTGCGAGCAGTAGCGCAACGGCGTATTTGGCGATATCCGCAGCGGAGGCGGATCGGTTGGCAAGCGTCTTGCTGGTCAAAACGTATCTTCCTCTACCTGGATCGCGCGCGGCGCGCTTCCGGAGTGGCACGCCAGGAGGGACTCGAACCCCCAACCTGCGGTTTTGGAGACCGCTGCTCTGCCAATTGAGCTACTGGCGTATCGATGAATGGCCGACCTAACGGCCGTGGATCCGGTCATGACACCCGTGCAGAAACCGAAGTTCCTAAAACGGGCACGGCGGCTTGCGCCGCCTTGCCGTGTTTCCGGCTTTTCCAGTCGTTGCCGCTACCTGGCAACGACTGGTTGCTTGGACGACCGAAGTCGTCCGCGCCGATCATACTTGACGCGCTTACTTGATGATCTTGGCCACCACGCCGGCGCCGACGGTACGGCCGCCTTCGCGGATCGCGAAGCGCAGGCCTTCGTCCATCGCCACCGGGTTGATCAGGCTCACCACCATCTTCACGTTGTCGCCCGGCATCACCATCTCCACGCCCTCCGGCAGCTCGCAAGCGCCGGTGATGTCGGTGGTGCGGAAATAGAACTGCGGGCGGTAACCCTTGAAGAACGGCGTGTGACGACCACCCTCGTCCTTGCTCAGCACATACACTTCGGCTTCGAAGTCGGTGTGCGGCTTGATCGAACCCGGCTTGCACAGCACCTGGCCACGCTCCACGTCGTCACGCTTGGTGCCGCGCAGCAGCAACCCTGCGTTGTCGCCCGCCTGGCCCTGGTCCAGCAGCTTGCGGAACATCTCGACGCCGGTCACCGTCGTCTTCACCGTCGGGCGGATGCCCACGATCTCGATTTCCTCGCCCACCTTGATCACGCCGCGCTCGATGCGACCGGTCACCACCGTGCCACGACCCGAAATCGAGAACACGTCCTCGACCGGCATCAGGAACGGCTTGTCCACGTCACGCTCCGGCAACGGGATCCAGGTGTCCAGCGCTTCCACCAGCTTCAGGATCGACGGCACGCCGATCTCGCTCTGGTCGCCTTCCAGCGCCATGCGGGCCGAACCGTGGATGATCGGGGTGTCGTCGCCCGGGAACTCGTACTTGCTCAGCAGTTCGCGGACTTCCATCTCCACCAGCTCCAGCAGCTCGGCGTCGTCCACCAGGTCCGCCTTGTTCAGGTAGACCACGATGTACGGCACGCCCACCTGGCGGGCCAGCAGGATGTGTTCGCGCGTCTGCGGCATCGGGCCGTCGGCGGCCGAGCACACCAGGATCGCGCCATCCATCTGCGCGGCACCCGTGATCATGTTCTTCACGTAGTCGGCGTGGCCCGGGCAATCCACGTGCGCGTAATGGCGGTTGGCCGATTCGTATTCCACGTGCGCGGTCGAGATCGTGATCCCGCGCGCCTTCTCTTCCGGCGCCGCGTCGATCGCGTCATACGCCTTGAACTCGCCACCGAACTTTTCCGCGCCCACCTTCGTCAGCGCCGCCGTCAGCGTCGTCTTGCCGTGGTCCACGTGACCGATCGTGCCCACGTTCACGTGGGGCTTGGTGCGCTCGAACTTACCCTTTGCCATGGCTGCGTCTCGTTGTGGTGCCTGAAGAAAGGCGTGAAATTGCGAATATGAAGCAGGCGGATATGGAACAGGCGAACAAACAACGTTCGAAATATGGTGCTCACGAAAGGAATCGAACCTTCGACCTCCTCCTTACCAAGGAGGTGCTCTACCGACTGAGCTACGTGAGCAGATTGTCTGGCGGGCCAGGTGTTGCAGTTGCAATGGTGGAGCGGGAGAAGGGAATCGAACCCTCGTAATCAGTTTGGAAAACTGAGGTTCTACCATTGAACTACTCCCGCGCCGGGAGACCCTGCCAGTCGTGCGCCGATGGCTGGTAAGGCCGTCGGGTGGAACATTTGGCACCTGGAACGTTTGTAGCTGGTGGAGGGAGGTGGATGGCTGCGGGCGTTCCGCCCTTGGCCCTCCGGGCCGCGCCTTCGGCGCGCTCAGCAGGACTTCGCCCTGCTGTCGAACCAGCGGTGGATCTCATCCACCTCCAGTTCGCATTCCCATGACTCCCGACACATTTATCACTTGGAACGTTTGAAGCTGGTGGAGGGAGGTGGATTCGAACCACCGAAGGCGTAAGCCAGCAGATTTACAGTCTGCCCCCGTTGGCCGCTTGGGTATCCCTCCGACTTGTCTCGATGGAAATCGCAGGGAGCCCCAAAGAGCCCGCAATTTTGGAGTGGATTGCGCCTGCTGTCAACGGGCGTCATGCCCAATCTGACGAATCGCGGCGTCGCGAGCGAAATGCAGGCGGGATGCACGAGGCTGCGAGCACTGCCGCGCACCCGACGACATGAGCGCAGCAGGTGCAATCAGACGTTGAAGCGGAAATGCAGCACGTCGCCCTCCTGCACCCGATACTCCTTGCCTTCCAGGCGCAGGCGACCGGCATCGCGCGCGCCGGATTCACCGCGGTATTTCAGGAAGTCGTCATACCCGATCGTCTCGGCGCGGATGAAGCCCTTCTCGAAGTCGGAATGGATCACGCCCGCGGCCTGCGGCGCGGTGCTGCCAGCCTTGACCGTCCACGCACGCACTTCCTTGACCCCTGCGGTGAAATACGTTTGCAGCCCGAGCAGCTTGTAGGCCGCGCGGATCACCCGGTTCAGGCCGGGCTCGTCCAGGCCAAGATCCTTGAGGAACTCGTCCCTGTCGGCGTCGTCGAGCTGGCTCAGCTCTTCCTCGATCGCCGCCGAGACCGGCACCACCTCGGCGCCCTCCCCGACTGCACGGGCACGCACCGCGTCCAGGTGCGGATTGCCCTCGAAGCCGTCCTCAAGCACGTTCGCCACGTACATCACCGGCTTGAGGGTGAGCAGGAACAGGTCGCGCAGCTGCGCACGGTCGTCATCGGTCAGCTCGAGCGAACGCGCCGGCTTGCCGTCGTCCAGTGCGGCACGCACGCGCCCGAGCACTTCGGCGCGGACCTTGGCATCCTTGTCGCCGGTCTTGGCCGCGCGCTCGGCGCGCTGCAGGGCCTTGTCGACGGATTCCAGGTCGGCCAGGGCCAGTTCGGTATCGATGGTGTCGATGTCGGCCAGCGGATCGACCTTGTTGTTGACGTGGATGACGTCGTCGTTCTCGAAGCAGCGCACCACGTGGGTGATCGCATCGACCTCGCGGATGTGGGCCAGGAACTTGTTGCCGAGGCCTTCCCCACTGGCCGCGCCCGCGACCAGGCCGGCGATGTCGACGAACTCGACCGCGGTCGGGAGGCATTTCTGCGGCTTGACGATCTCGCTGAGCGCGTTCAGGCGCGGATCCGGCACGGGCACCACGCCGACATTCGGCTCAATGGTGCAAAAGGGGAAATTGGCCGCGGCAATCCCGGCCTTGGTCAGCGCGTTGAACAGGGTGGACTTGCCGACGTTCGGCAGTCCGACGATGCCGCATTTGATGCCCATGTCGCTTGATGCTCCATTGCCGCATGGCTCAGCCCGGAGGCAACGCGCCATGCGATGAAAGTGGGATGGATCATTCGGGACGCAGCGTGTGCAGCCGTGTCATCGCATCCATGAAATTGCCGTTCACCGCGAGTGGCATGACATCCATCGCGTCGTCGATGGCGCGCAGGATCAATGCTTCGTCGTCGCGACCGGGCCTGCCCAGCACCCACGGCGTCACCCGATCCTTGTGCCCCGGATGGCCAATGCCGATCCGCAGGCGATGGAAACCACCGTGCCCCAGCAGGCGCATCGTGTCTCGCAGGCCATTCTGGCCGCCATGGCCACCATCGAACTTGAGCCGCGCCACGCCGGGTGGCAGGTCCAGCTCATCGTGCGCCAATAGTGCCTGGTCCGGCTCGATCTTCCAGTAGCGCAAGGCTGCCGTCACCGACTTCCCGGCCAGGTTCATGAAGGTGGCCGGCTTCAGCAGCCACACGGCATGCCCGGCTAAATCGATCCTGGCGATCTCGCCGAACAACTTGCTGTCCAGGCCAAACCGGACCCCGGCCTTTTCGGCCAAGGCATCAATAAACCAGAACCCGGCGTTGTGCCGGGTCCGGGCGTGTTCGGGACCGGGATTGCCCAGCCCGACAATGAGGCGAATACCAGCCATCGCGACGATCCAAAGCAATGCGTGCGGCCCGCCAGCCCTGGCCGGCGGACCGATGCGTGCTTAGTTGTCTTCGTCCTTGTCGTCGACCTTGGTGGCCGGCACTTCCGCTGACTCGTCGGTCGACGCACCACCCTCTTCGTCGGTCTCGACGCGGCCGCGGCGGGCAACGGCAACGGCAACGTCGTGTTCCTTGCCCAGCTTCAACTCGGGAATCTCGACACCCGCCGGAAGCGTCACTTCAGACAGGTGGACGGTGGTGCCAACGGTCAGGTGGCCCAAGTCGATTTCGATGAACTCCGGCAGATCCTTCGGCAGGCAGGTGATCTCGACTTCGTTGAGTTCGTGGGTGACCACGACGTCCGAGGTCTTGCCAGCCGGCGACTCGTCTGCGTTGATGAAGTGCAACGGCACCTTCAGGCGCAGGGCGTGGCCCGCTTCCACCCGCTGGAAATCCAGGTGCAGGATCAGCTGGCGGAACGGATGGCGCTGCATGTCACGCAACAGCACGGACTCAGCCTTGCCGTCGATATCCAGACTCAGGATCGACGAGTAGAACCACTCGTGCTGGCTGGCCAGCCAGACCTTCTCGTGGTCAAGCTGGATCGGCAGCGGGGCGGACTTGCCGCCGTAGACGATGGCCGGGATGGACGCGGCACGACGCAGGCGGCGGCTCGCACCCTTCCCCTCGACGTTGCGGCCAGTGGCCTTGATGATGTGTTCGGACATTTCGTTACTCACTATTGTTGCAATGAAACCGCCTCGCGGCGGCAATGACACTCACCCGCGACCAGGTGAGTGGGATGCGCCTTCGGCAATGGCCGAAGGCGCGAAGCTGTTGTCACTCGACGTAGAGCGAGCTGACGGATTCGCCGAATGCGACCCGGCGGATGGTTTCGGCCAGCAGCTCGGCCACGCTGAGCTGGCGAATGCGCCCGCAGGCGCGGGCGGCGTCGGACAGCGGGATGGTATCGGTCACCACCAGCTCGTCGAGCTGCGACTTCGTCACGTTGTCGATCGCCGCGCCCGACAGCACCGGATGGGTGCAATAGGCGACCACCTTGAGCGCGCCGCGCGCCTTGAGGGCAGCAGCGGCGGCGCACAGGGTGCCGGCGGTGTCGACGATGTCGTCGACCAGCACGCAGGTCTTGCCGTCGACGTCACCGATGATGTTCATCACCGTGGACACGTTGGCGCGCGGACGGCGCTTGTCGATGATGGCGAGGTCGGCATCATCCAGTCGCTTGGCGATCGCGCGGGCGCGCACCACGCCACCGACGTCAGGCGAGACCACGATCAGGTTGTCGGTGCCGTGTGCGCGCCAGATGTCGGCCAGCAGCAGCGGCGAGGCGTACACGTTATCGACCGGGATATCGAAGAATCCCTGGATCTGGTCGGCGTGCAGGTCCACCGTCAATACCCGGTCGGTGCCCACCGCGCCGAACATCGTGGCCGCCACCTTGGCCGTGATCGCCACCCGCGACGAGCGCGGACGACGGTCCTGGCGGGCATAGCCGAAGTACGGCACCACTGCAGTCACGCTGGCCACCGAGGCGCGCTTGAGCGCATCCACCAGCACCAGCAGCTCCATGAAGTTCTCGGCGGTCGGCGCGCAGGTCGGCTGGATCACGAAGACCTCCTGCCGGCGCACGTTTTCTTCGATTTCCACCTGCACTTCGCCATCGGAGAAGCGACTGACCAACGCCTTGCCCGGGCGCACGCCCAGCTCCTTGCATACCGCCAGCGCAAGCGGGCGATTGGCGTTGCCGGAAAAGACCAGCAGGTTTCGTTCGTCTTGCATGTGTGCCATTCCGCAGCGCTCTGACCGTGGCGGTTCAAGGGCCGCACGGCGAACCATGCGGGAGGACATCAGGAGTTGCGATTCAACGTGGCGCGAGGTGGCAGGGGCGGAAGGATTCGAACCTACGTATGCCAGGATCAAAACCTGGTGCCTTAACCGCTTGGCGACGCCCCTACAGTGAAAGCTTCCACTGCATCCAGCAGTGGCGATCGTTCCGCACCGCGCGCCAGCCAGGCATCAACGCCAGGCGGCAACGCCGCGAGCGCTGCTTCGGCGGATCCGCGATCGGCGAATTCCACGAAGCACACGCTGCCCGAGCCCGTCAATCGCGGCCTGCCGATGCGCGCCAGCACGGTGAACAAGGCCTCGACGGCAGGTTCACGGCGGCGCAGCACAGGCTCGAACGCGTTGTCGAGCACGGTTCCGGAAAGGAAGTCGGATATTGTTGCGGGTGCAGCATCCCGAGTCAAATCAGGCTCTTGGAAAAGTCCTGCGGTCGCGGCATGCACACCCGGACTGGCCAGCACGTACCAGGCGGGCGGCAGTGCAAGCGGCGCAAGTTGCTCACCAATGCCTTCGGCCCAGGCATTGTGGCCGCGCACGAACACCGGCACATCCGCGCCCAGTTGCAGGCCAAGCCCGGCCAACCTGTCCACACCGAATCCCACCCCCCACAACAGGTTCAAGGCCACCAGCACAGTCGCCGCATCGGAAGATCCGCCACCCAGGCCAGCGCCCATCGGAATGCGCTTTTCGATGCTGATATCGACGCCTTTCATGCTTTTAGCGGAATTTTGCAGACATTTAGCAGCACGAACCAGCAGATCCCCTTCCTCGGAGACGCCCCGCGCACCCGCCCCGACCCGGACGATCCGCCCATCATTGCGCACGCGCAGGGCCACCCTGTCGCCCCAGTCCAGCAAACGGAACACCGTCTGGAGCTGGTGATAACCGTCGTCACCCCGGCCCGTGATGTGCAGGAACAGATTGAGCTTGGCCGGGGCCGGCCAGTGGCTCCAGCCCGCGTCGGCCGGCGCGGTGTTCATTCGCTACCCCAGCGATCCACCACCAGTCGAACCCGGTTGGACGCTTGCTCGGCGCTGATCCGCGCAGGTAGTTCGACGCCGCTGGCGAGATCCAGCTGCCAGTGGCTGTAAACGATCACCCACCCGCCCTGCTCGATCCGCAACAGGCGCTGGTCGATGCCGAATACGCTGCCTGCCACGCCCATGGCATCGGTATCGGCAGGCGCGCCACGCAGCCAGCACCCCAGCGCGACGACCGGGATTTCCCAGCCGGTCGACTGGCGCAGTAGCTGGCCGGCATCGTCGCCACGCAGCGGGCCGCCGGGAATGCCATCCAGCACCACCCCATCGGCATCGGCGGTCAGCGTCCAGCTCTGCCTGGTCACTGGCGCCGACAGCGTCACCCCGGTGCGCCCCGCACCCTGGCTCCATTCGATCCTGCCACTGCCGCCATCCTTGCCATTGGACAGCGCAACCCGTCCCGACATCGCCCATGCCGGCACGTCGCATGCGCCTTGCGCCAGTCCCAGTGCTGAAATCCGTATCTGCTGCGCCCGGGTCGCGGCCTGCACCTGCGCATCGCCCACCAGCACATTGGCGGGAGCGGTTGCCGGCGGCAGGCTCTGGCAAGCCGCCAATGCCAGGCACAATGCAACGGCTCCCGGCTTTCGCAAGATCACGCACCGACCTCGTGCAGGGCGCGCTGCAGCGAGCGGTTGTCGGGGTCGATCTTGCGCGCCTCGTCGAAATACCGGCGTGCCTCATCCCGGCGCCCCATCGCCCACAACACCACGCCCAGGTGACTGGCGATGTCTGCATCCTTTTGCAGGGTGTAGGCCCGGCGCAGGTGGTCCAGCGCTTCGGCATGGCGACCCAGCCGGAACAGCACCCAGCCATAGCTGTCGATGATCGCGGCGTTGCCCGGTTCTGCCACGCGCGCGCGATCGATCAGTTCCAGTGCTTCCCGGTAACGCGTCGTACGGTCGGCCAGCGTGTAGCCCAGCGCATTGAGCGTGGTGACATCATCCGGCGTGGACACCAGGATGCGACGGAAGTCGGCCTCCGCCCTGGCGATGTCGTCGCGACGCTCCCACAACAGCGCACGCGAGTACAGCAGGGCCTGGTCGTCGGCGAACGCGGCCAACCCGCGGGCATAGGCGTCCAGTTCGCCCGGAGCGTCCCTGTCCTTGAGCCGCAGGTCCGCTTCGAGCAGGTACGCGTCGCGGCGGGTGTCATCCTGCACTGCAGCGTCGGACTGCATCGCGTGCAGGGCCTCGAAGGCCTCCTGTTTGCGGCCCAGCGTGAACAGCACATTGGCGCTGCGCAGCCGGGCGATCGCACGTGCCGGCTCGCCAGGCACGCTTGCATACCAGGCCAGGGCCTCGTCGCTGCGCTCCAGCACTTCGGCCAGTTGGCCCAGCAACAGGCGGCGATTGGGATCGGGGCGGGTCGCCTCGCGCTTGGCTTCGTCGTAGAGGCTTGCCAGCCCGGCCTGGTCCTTGGCCTTGTCGAGCAGGCCGGCACGCTGGGCATAGCTGGACTCGTCCTGCGGTCCTGACGCCAGCACGCTCGCGGCCTTGACCGGATCGCCCAACGCGTCGTATTCGCCGGCCAGCGACCAGCGCAGTGGCACGGATGACCTGGCGGCATCTTCCAGCCCGGCCAGCAGGCTGCGGGCTTCTTCAAGCTTGCCGTCTTCGCGCAGCAACTGCGCGCGAAGCAGTGCGACCCGTGGCTCACCGGGGAAACGGGCGACGACCTGCTTGACGATGCGCTCCACCAGCGCCGGTTGGTCGAGCCGTTGCGCCAGGCCACCAAACCCCAGCCACGGCTCCAGCTTGTCGGGCATGCCGCGGTCATCGACCAGGTCGCCCAGCACCTCGGCCACCAGCTCGGGCCGCTGGCCTACCGCGCCGATCAGCGCCACCAGCGCCTGCTCCCAGCCGTCATCGCCACTGGCCAACAGGCCTTTCAATTCGCGCCGCGCCGCCCGCCGCTTGCCGGCGCGCAGGTCCAGAGTCGCGGCGACAGCCTGCAGGGATGCACTGGCCTGCGGCGCCAATGCCTGCCATAGCTCGAAGCACTCGCGGGCCAGCGCATCCTCGTTGGCAAGCAGGGCGATACGGGTGGCGCGCTCGGCCAATACCGGGTCGCTGGCAGTACGCGCCGCCTGCAGGTACTGGCGCGCGGCCTCACCCAACTGGCCCGATTGCAGGGCGAACTCACCCGCCATGCTGGCTTCCAGCGGGTCTGCGGGCGGTGATGGCGGCCTGGCCGCGTGCGCCACGCCCATGCAGGCCAGCAGCGCGACGGAAAGCAACAGGCGGAAACGGGGGCGTTGCGGCATGGGCATGAGGGCGGGCCGGTACACTATGCGGTCGTGCCAGAAGCTTAGCGCAGGCACCTGAATGGAATTGTTGAAACCAGCCACCGCATGAAATTGCACGTCCTCGGCATCAACCACCAGACCGCGCCGGTTGCCCTGCGCGAGACGGTGGCGTTTGCCCCGGATGCGCTGCGGCCAGCCTTGATCACCCTGCGGGCTGTGCCATCGGTGCGCGAAGCCGTCTTGCTGTCCACCTGCAACCGCACCGAGATCTACGCCCAGACCGAAGACGACGGCCAGTCGCTGGCCGACTGGCTGACGGCCCATCCACGTACCGGTCACGACCTGCACGCCTACCTGTACCGGCATCGCGATGCGCAAGCCGTGCGACACCTGTTCCGGGTGGCGACCGGGCTGGACTCGCTGGTGCTGGGCGAGCCGCAGATCCTCGGCCAGGTGAAGCAAGCCTGGGCCGCATCGCGCGATGCCGGGGTGTTGGGTGGCCCGCTCGACCGCATGTTCCAGCAGGCCTTCGCGACCGCCAAGCGCGCGCGCACCGATACCCGCATCGGCGCCAACCCGGTCTCGGTGGCCTCCACCGCCGTGCGTCTGGCGCAGGAATCCTTCGCCCGCCTGGACGAGTCCACGGTGCTGCTGATCGGCGCCGGCGAAACCATCGAACTGGCGGCACGACATCTGGTCGAGGCGCGCGTGAAGCGCCTGCTGATCGCCAACCGCACCCTGGGCCACGCGCAGGAACTGGCAAGCCGGCACGGCGGGATTGCGCTGCCACTGTCGGAACTCGACCGCCATCTGGCCGAGGCCGACGTAGTCATCAGCGCCACCGCCAGTCGCGAACCCATCCTGCAGCGCCCGCATATCGAACAGGCGATGACCAGGCGCCGCCATCGCCCGATGTTGCTGCTCGACCTGGCGGTGCCACGCGACATCGCGAACGATGTGGCCGGCATGCGCGATGTCTTCCTGTATACCGTCGACGACCTGGAACGGGCGATCGAGGACAACCGCCGCAGTCGCCGTGCCGCCGCCGAACAGGCCGAGGCGATCATCGAGTTGCAGGTCGCGCGCTTCGTCGAACAGTTCCAGGCGGGTACCCGGCAGCAGCCGCTGCTGCGCCTGCGCGCGCACGGCAACAACGCCCGCGTGGACGCGCTGGCCAAGGCGCGCCAGCAGCTTGCTGCCGGCGTTCCCGCCGAGCAGGTGCTGGAGTTCCTCGCCCATACCCTGACCAACCGCCTGCTGCATGCGCCGACCGTGGCCCTGCGCGAGGCCGCGCGCAGTGGCGATGGCGAGCTCAGCCGGGCAGCCGCACGCATGTTCCCGGAAGCCCTGCCCGGCACCGGCACCGCGGATGCCGACGCCGACGACGTGGATGACAGATCCGCATGACCCCTGCGCTACGCCGGAAACTTGATGCCCTGGTCGAACGCCGCGAGGAAATCGAGCGGCTGCTGGCCGACCCTGCGGTGGCCGCCGACCAAACCCGCTTCCGCACCCTGTCGCGGGAGTTTTCGACCCTGCAACCCGTCGCCGACGCACTGGCGGCAGAAGCACTGGCACGCGCCGACCTCCTCGCCGCCGAAGCAATGCGCGCGGACCCCGAGCTGCGCGAACTGGCCGATGATGAAATCGTGTCTGCAAGCCAGCGCCTGCAGCAACTGGAAGGCGAACTGCTGGCGCAGCTGGTGCCGCGTGATGCCCGCGACGATGGCGGCATCTACCTGGAAGTGCGTGCCGGCACCGGTGGCGACGAGGCGGCGATCTTTGCCGGCGACCTGTTCCGCATGTATTGCCGCTACGCCGAGCGCAATGGCTGGCGCGTCGAGGTCGAATCGGCCAGCCCGGGCGAGCATGGCGGCTACAAGGAAATCGTGGCCCGGGTCGAAGGCGACGCAGCGTACGCAAAGCTCAAGTACGAATCCGGCACCCATCGCGTGCAGCGGGTGCCGGCGACCGAATCGCAGGGCCGCATCCACACCTCGGCGGCGACCGTGGCGATCATCGCGATCGAAGCCGGCGAGACCGACATCGTCATCAACCCGGCGGACCTCAAGGTCGATACGTTCCGCTCCTCCGGCGCGGGCGGCCAGCACGTCAACAAGACCGAATCGGCAATCCGCATCACCCACGTGCCGTCCGGGGTGGTGGTGGAATCACAGACCGAACGCAGCCAGCACGCCAACCGCGACAAGGCGATGAAGCGCCTGCAATCGATGCTGGTGGAAGCCGAACTGGAAAAGCGCGCCGCCGCAACTGCCGCCGACCGCAAGCTGCAGGTGGGCAGCGGTGACCGCAGCCAGCGGATCCGCACGTACAACTTCCCGCAAGGGCGCATTACCGACCACCGCGTGGAAGGCCTGACCCTGTATGACCTGCCGAACATCGTCGAGGGTGACCTCGACGCGCTGGTGTCGCGCCTGCAGCAGGAACAACAGGCGGAAGCCCTCGCGCAACTGGCGCGCGACGGCTGAACCAGGCGCTCGGGCAGCGCTGCCGCAGGCCCGCGGACGCCCACCTGCAGGCAGGCCGGCGGGCCGGATGAAGCACTAACGACCTCACCAGACAACGGATGGCCCATGACCCTTTCCACCCACCGCGCCGGCCCGGCCGACCTCGATGCCCTGGTCCCGCTGTTCGACGCCTACCGCCAGTTCTATCGCCAGCCGCCTGACCTGGAACGGGCGCGCGAATGGCTGCGCAGCCGCCTGCGCTTCGGCGAATCGGTGGTCCTGGTCGCCATGCGCGACGGCACGATGGTCGGGTTCACCCAGCTGTACCCGATGTATTCCTCGGTGCGCACCGCGCGTACCTGGATCCTCAACGACCTGTTTGTCGCTGCCGGCGCGCGCCGCAACGGCGCGGGCCACGCCCTGCTGCAGGCCGCGGCGCAGTTCGCGCGCGAAGATGGCGCGCTGGGCCTCTCGCTGGAGACCACGCTGGACAATGCCGCGGCGCGCAGCCTGTACCGCGCGGCAGGCTGGAACGAGGATGCGACGCAGTGGTATTCGCTCGCGTTCGACTGACGCACCGATAGCGACGACATGCCGAAGGGGGCGGCGGGCGTGCGACAGGCGCGGCCCCGCCCTACACTGGGCGCATGACCGCTTCCCCCGACTTCATACCCTTGTCGCTGTGCGTGCTGACCGTGTCGGACTCGCGCACGCCAGCCAACGACGCCTCCGGCGATTACCTCTGCAACGCATTGGTCGAAGCAGGCCACCGCCTGCATGCACGCGCCCTGCTGCCGGATGACAAATACCGGCTGCGCGCGCAAGTCAGTGCCTGGATCGCCGACGATGCGGTCGACGGCATCCTGGTCACCGGCGGCACCGGCTTCACCGGCCGCGATTCCACCCCGGAAGCCCTGCAGCCACTGCTCGACAAGCAGATGCCCGGCTTCGGCGAGTTGTTCCGCGCACTGAGTTTCGAGGAGATCGGCACCAGCACCATGCAGTCGCGCGCATTCGCCGGGCTGGCCAATGGCAGCTTCGTGTTCGCGTTGCCCGGCTCCACCTCGGCCTGTCGCACCGCATGGGAAAAGATCCTGCTTGCACAGCTCGATGCCCGCACGAAACCCTGCAATCTCGTGAACCTGAGACCCCGCCTGAAGGAGTGACGATGTCCATCGACACCACCCTGCGTTTGTTGACCAAGGCCAGCGGCCTGAGTGTCACCGACATCGCCACGGCCATCCCGCGCGCCGGGGCAAATACCGTCAGCGCCTGGCTCAAGGGCGAAAAACTCCCGGGCAAGGACCAGCTGGACGCATTGGCGCGGTTGCTGGGCGTGCCCGCCAGCGCCTTGCTCAACGAGCTGTCCAGCACGATTGACCCTCGCAGCAAGGATGAGCTCGAGCTGGTGACCTGCTACCGCGCGCTGGACGTGCGCCAACAAGCGGCCCTGCTGGAGCTTGCCGCGGCCATGAGTGGTCGCCGCGCACCGCGACGCCGCAAGACCAGCGCATGAGCATGAACAAGCTCAAGCGCAAGGACTACGAAAAACTGCTGGCACCGATGCAGCTGGAACTGGTCGCGTTGTCGCGCTGGCTGCAGCACACCGGCAAGCGCCTGGTGGTACTGGTCGAAGGTCGCGACACCGCAGGCAAGGGTGGCGTGATCCGCGCCATCAGCGAACACGTCAACCCGCGCCAGTGCCGGGTCGTCGCGTTGCCGAAGCCGAATGATCGCGAAATGCACCAGTGGTATTTCCAGCGCTACGTGGCGCACCTGCCGGGCGCGGGCGAGATGGTGCTGTTCGACCGCAGTTGGTACAACCGCGCCGGCGTCGAAAAGGTGATGGGCTACGCCAGTGATGCACAGGTCGAGGCGTTCCTGGCGCAGGCACCTGTGTTCGAAAAGCAGCTGGTCGACGACGGCATCCTGCTGTTCAAGTACTGGCTCTGCTGCGACCAGGACAAACAGGAAGAGCGCTTCGTCGAACGCCGCGATGATCCGTTGAAGGGCTGGAAGCTGTCGCCCATCGACCTCAAGGCGCGCGAGCTCTACGGCGAGTACACCCGCGCGCGCGAAGCAATGCTCAAGGCCACGCATGCCGATACCGCACCGTGGACGCTGGTCGACTTCAACGACCAGAAGCTTGGCCGCCTGACCCTGATCCGCGACCTGCTGGACCGACTGCCGGATACCCACGTCGATGCAACGGCGGTCGACCTGCCGCCACTGGCCGGCAAACCCTCAAAGGAACGCTACGGCTGCCTGAAGCCGATTCCCACGCTCAAGGTTTAGCGGCTGCGGGCTTTGGCAAGGCCTTGGTCGCAGGTTCGCCCAGCGGGGGTGGCGGCCATGGCAGGTTGGCAGCCTTCGCCAGTGCCGCATAGCGTTGATCGTTCCGGTAGCGCAGCAGCAAGGGGTCATACAGCAACGTCTGCATGCCCGGATCACGCGCCTCCCAGGCGCGCTGCAGCCATTCGAACATCTGGCCGGGTTCGTCACGCACTGCGTACAACTGGGCAATCTGAAATGCCCAGCCATTTGCATACTTGTCGATGCATTCCTGCAACGTGACGTCGGCCGCGGCCCGATCGGCCCCCATCTGGGCCGCAAGTGCGACGGCAAAATCCCGCCACGGGCCTTCGGGCTCCGCCCCGGCAGCCTTCTGGGCAGCAGCGGTGTCCTTGCGCAGCACATTGATGACCACTAGCAGGTAGTGGTTGTAGATTCCCTTCGGCTGAAGTTCGATGGCCGTTCGTGCAGCCTGCCCAGCTTCGTCCAGCAGTCCCAACGGCATGAGGTAGGTCACTAGCCAGCGATACCAGTCCGCGCTGCGCGGGCTCAGCGTGAGCGCCTTGCGGGTCAGGTCCACTGCCTGGCGCAGATCGCCTTGACTCGCGCGCACGACGCCCAGCATGTAAAGCGCATCACCATCGTCCGGCGCCAACTGGACGGCACGCTTGAGTTCCGCTTCACTGCGCAACCAGTCGAAATCCCTCAGCATCAGCAGGTAGCCGCGGGCGATATGGGTCGACGCCTGGCCGGAGGCCAGTCGAATGGCTTGCTGAATCGCCACGTCCGCTTCTGCGAACGCCTCGTCGGCCTGCGCACCAGACAGGCCGCCGCCGGCCAGCGTGTCGAGCAACATGCGCGCCTTCGACGAATACGCCAACCCGTAGCCTGCATCCAACTCAATGGCACGGTCGAATTGCTCGCGCGCCTTGTCCAGTGTCCTGGCGTGGGTCGCCTGCAAGAAGGCGTTATAGGCCTCCAGGTTGCCGCTTGGCGGACGGTCCCCCTGTTGCGCATGCAAAGGCGCCGGCTGCAGTTGCAACTTGAGTGCGTTGGCAACCTTTCCGGTGACCTGGTCCTGCAACGCGAACAGGTCCTTGTACGGGCGGTCGTAACGGTCTGCCCACAACGTGCTGCCGTCCGCCGCCCTGGTCAGGGTGGCGCTGATGCGCACGGTATCGCCGACGCGACGCACGCTACCTTCCAACAGGTGGCTGACACCGAGTTTCGCGCCGATGGTCTGGCTGTCGTCCTTGCTGTCGCGGAACTCGAACGAGGACTTGCGATTGATCACACGCACGCCATTGATGCGCGACAGCGCGATGATGAACCCCTCCGACAGACCGTCCGAAAAATACTGCTGATCCTTGTCGTTGCTCTGGTTGTCGAACGGCAGCACTGCAATCGAGTTGTCGTCTGCCGCAATCGCGGCGATGCGTGTCGCCGTGGTGTCGTTGCGGTCCAGCACGCGGTCGGTCAGCAGCAGCACGACCGCAATCGCAAGCACGCCGATGATGATCAGATCGGTGCGGCGGTTGGACTTGCGCTCTCGTGGCGCATCCTGCGCGATCTCGCTGTCGCGCATGAGCCCCTGGCTGGTGAGCTCGTAACGCCAGGAGACGAACAGCCAGAACGGAAACCCGATGCACGCGGCGATCACGAACCAGCGGGTGGCGTAGTCGGGCGCACCCAACTCCGGCCCCAGCTGGGCAATGCCCTGCGCAAGCGCCCACACCGAACCGACGTACAGCAGTGCTGCACGCGGGACGTTGCGGCGCTTCAGCTCATCAATGAACTTACCGGTCATGCCCCGCCCTGTGGCTTCCCCTTGCCTCGATTCTGGCATACGTCAGGAACACCTCACACAGGCCAGTGTCGGCTGCCGCGTTCAGTGCACTTCGAACTCCAGAAGTCCCTGCACCAGCGTCGGCCTCCACACCGGCATCGCCACGTTCCATCGCATCCACCCGCGCCAGTGGCGGGCCATGCTGCAACCAGTTGGCCAGTTGCTCGATGGCATCGCCGTCGCCGACGGCCAGCACCTCCACCCGACCGTCCGCCAGGTTGGTGGCATGCCCGCGCAGGCCCAACCGCAGCGCATGATCGCGGGTACTGGCGCGGAACCAGACGCCCTGCACCTTGCCGGTGATCAGGAAGCGCACCGCAACCATGGCTCAACCTGCCTTCGGACCGCCTGCGGCGGCAATCGCGGTCTCGAGCTCGTGTGCGGTCACCGGTCCGGTGATGGTCCTGGCCACCTTGCCATCCGGCCCGACCAGCACGGTCACCGGCAGCCCGCGCGGCGGATCGAAATCCTTCGGCGGGTTATATACATCGAGCAACGCGATCGGGTACACGACGGGGTGTTTCTGGAGGAAGGCCTGCATGTCCTCGACGGTAGTGTCTTCGTAGGCCAGGCCCACGACCACGATGTGCTCGCGCATCGCATCCAGTGCCGACAACTCCGGCATTTCCTTCAGGCACGGGCCACACCAGGTCGCCCAGAAATTCACCACCGTCCACTTGCCGCGTTGATCGGCCAGGTCGAAGGTCTTGCCATCGACCGTGGCCACGCGCAGCGACGGCATTTCCTTGGCCCCGGGCATGGCGGCGGCATTGGGTGGTTGCACGGGCGCCACGGCGGGCGTCGCCGATTGCGTGGCAGGCACGTCGATCGGCGTTGGCAGCGCGGGCACTGCCTCGCGCTTGCACGCGGACACGGCGATGCAAGGCAGCAACAGCCATGACAGGTGATGGACGTGCATGCTCACTCTCCGGGCGTATTGGGTTGGACGTCGCGATAGATGTCGGCGACGCGCTGCTTGAGCAGGTCGCGCAGGGGCAGGCGCAAGCCGTCCAGTGTCTGCATGACCGCCACGCCCAGTGCATCGTCCCGATGCGGCAGGATGGCTTCGGCCACTGGAACCCGCAGACGGCCGGCTTCGTACAATTCACCCAGGGTCACGTCGTCGAGGTCGCGCGCGAGCAGCCATTCGCCACCTTCGGCACGGCTGACCACCCCGATCCCCGCGAGTTGTCCAAGCAATTCCTGCACCAGGTTGTCGGTGAGGATCGGCTCGAGCGCCTGGATCTCGTCGCTGTGCAGGCCGCGCCCACTGGCGCGCGCCAGCTGGAAGCGACCGAGCATGCGCAGCAAGCCGTAGATCTCGAACCCGTGCGGCAGGCGCAGGGTGGATGGCTGGTATCGGAATGCCGACATCGACGATGCCAGCGAGGCCCCGAACAGGATCGACGTCCAGCCCAGGTAGATCCACAGCATCAGGATCGGCAACAACGCGATCGCGCCGTAGATCTTCTGGTAGGCATCGAAGCTGGCCAGGTACACGCCAAGGCCGAACTTGACGCCTTCGAACAGTGCCACCGACAGCGCCGCCCCGGCCAGCGCGTGTCGCCATTGCACCGTGCGGTGCGGCACCACCGTGAAGATCGCGGCGAAGGCGAACATCTCGATCGCCATGGGCGCCAGGCTCAGCATCAGGGATTCCAGCCACCGTCCCGGCAAGGTTTCGAAAATGGCCAGTGCGAAGAAGCGCGTCGACAGCGCCAGGCTGGTGGCCGCGACCAGCGTCCCCAGGGTCAGCACCGTCCAGTACACGAGGAACCGGCTGAACTTGGGTCGCGCGGTCGGCACGCGCCAGATCCGGTTGAAGATGGCTTCCACGCTCGACAGGGTCACCAGCAGCGACACCACCAGGACCAGGCCGCCGGTCGTCGTGAGCGACTTGGTGTTCGACGAGAAGTCGGTCAAATAGCCCTGCACGGCGCTCGCCGCGCTGGGCACGAAGTTGGCGAAGACGTATTTCTTCAGGCTGGTGCTCCACAGGTCGAAGACCGGGAACGCGGACAGCACGCCGAATACCACCATCGACAACGGAACCAGTGCGAACACGCTGGTGTATGACAGCGCACCGGCAGCCTCGAACAGGCGATCGCCGAGAAACCGCCTCCACACGAAGCGCAGGAACGCGCCGATCCGCGCACGGTCGCGCAGGCGTTCGCCCAGCAGGTTCAGGGAATCCAGCGGTTCCATTTGGCCAAGCCTAACCGATGCCATGCAGCAGGGCTGTCGCATCGCCTATCCTTGGCGTCCTGCCCAGCCGGTTCCGGATACCTCCGCCGCATGCCCGACATCCTGGTCCTGTATTACAGCCGCGGAGGCTCTGTCGCCAGGCTCGCGCGCCAGATCGCGCGTGGCATCGGCGAAGTCGATGGCATGCAGGCACGCCTGCGCACGGTGCCACCGGTGGCCCCGGTGACCGAAGTCGCCAGCCCGCCGGAACCCGAGGACGGTGCGCCGTACGTGGACAAGCAGGACCTGCGCGAGTGCGCCGGCCTGTTGCTTGGCAGCCCGACCCGGTTCGGCAACATGGCCGCGCCGATGAAACACTTCATCGACGGGCTTGGCAGCGAATGGACCAGCGGCACCCTGGTCGGCAAGCCAGCCGCGGTGTTCACCTCCACTGCGACCATGCACGGCGGACAGGAATCGACCCTGCTCACGATGCTGATGCCATTGCTGCACCATGGCTGCGTGATTGCCGGCATCCCGTTTACCGAAGCCGCGCTCAGCACGACCCGCAGCGGCGGCACGCCGTACGGTGCAAGCCACGTTGCCGGCCAGCAGGACCAGCCGGAACCCAGTGACGAAGAGGCCCAGCTTGCACGTGCCCTGGGCAAGCGGATCGCCCTGCTCGCAATGAAGTTGCAGCCATGACCCCGGCCCGCCCGCTCGCACTTGCGCTGTTCGCCTTGACCGCGGTGCATGTCGGCTGGTTCTGGCACGACCGGCACGCATTGGCCGCGATGCTGGTGTTCGCGGCACCACCGGCCCTGCTGGGCCTGTTGGCCTGGCGCGGCTGGACCCGCGCCGGACTGACGGCCGGGCTGCTCGCCCTGTTGTGGTTCAGCCATGGGGTCATGGTGGCGTGGACGCGGCCGCAGGAGCGCATGTTCGCGTTCGCCGAACTCCTGCTTGCGTTGGTGATCATCTACCTGGCCAGCATGCCTGGCCTGCGCGCGCGCTTCCGCAAACCGCGATGACCACGCCGCCAGGTTTGTGCATGGCTGGCCTTGGGCCGGAGGACCTCGAGGTCCTGCCTGCCGCCGCGCGCGCGATCCGCGATGGCTTGCCTGCGCATGCAGAGCGCCTGATCGGAGCAGTGCTGCAACGCCACCCCACCCATGCGGAAGCATTGCGCCTGCTGGCGATCCTGCAGTTGCACACCCGCCGTGGACCACTTGCGATCAAGACCCTGCAAGCGGCGCTCGACCACCACCCGGGCAATGCCTTGCTGTATTGCGACCTCGGCAATGCGCATGCCGCATGTGGCGACCATGCGGCAGCCATCAATGCGTGGACCTGCAGTTGCGCCCTGGATGCGGGCCAGGCCACCGCCTGGTTCAACCTCGGTCGCGCGCACCAGCAGCAGGGCGACAGCGGCGCGGCGGTCGCGTCCTTGCAACAGGCCTGCCTGCTGGCGCCGGATCTGCTGCCGGCAATCATCCTGCTTGGCGATGCACTGGTGCATCTCGGCCACTTCGAAGACGCCACCCGCTCGTATCGCGATGCCCTCCGGCTGCTTCCGACGTGCGGCGATGCCTGGCGCGGCCTGTCCAACATCAAGACGGTGCCGCTGTCCGACGATGATGCCGCACAGCTCTCGGCACAGCTGCAGCGTCGCGGGATCGCCGACAGCGACCGCATCGCGATGGGCCACGCGCTCGGGAAGCTGGAGGAAGATCGCGGCCGCTACCCGCAGGCGCACGCAGCCTTCATGGCCGCCAATGCGCTCCAGCGCAAGTTGACGCCATGGAGCCGGCAAGCCTTCGATGGCTACATCCAGAATGCGCTCGCACTGACCCGGGACTTGCCGCTTCCCCTCGATCCTGGCCTGGGCCAGGAGATCATTTTCATCGTCGGCCTGCCCCGCTCTGGTTCCACCCTGTTCGAGCAGATCCTGGCCGCGCATCCGGACGTGGAAGGTGCGGGCGAACTGCCGGACCTGGGTAGCGTGATCCAGGGTGAATCGCATCGCCGCCAGATGGCATTCCCGGGATGGCTCCCGCACGCCAGCGCCGGGGACTGGCATCGCCTTGGGCTTGAGTACCTGCAGCGCACGGCGCGCTGGCGCAGCTCGACACCGCGGTGCGTCGACAAGATGCCGGAGAACTGGAAGCTGGCCGGCGTGCTGCGCGCGATGCTGCCCGGCGCAACCGTGATCGAAACCCGCCGCGACCCGCTGGAAACGGCATGGTCCTGCTTCAAGCAGCAGTTCTACAGCCAGCCGCATTTCGGCTGCGATCCGGGCGATATCGCTGCCTGCATGGATGGCTGCGCGCGTGCGATGGACCAGTGGCGAACGGCGGACCCGACGCACGTGCACCTGCATCGCTACGAAGACCTGCTGGCTGGCCCCGAGGCCGGCATCCGCGCCCTGCTGGGCGACTGCGGCCTCGAATTCGACCCTGCCTGCCTCGCCTTCCACGCAATCAACCGCAGCGTGCGCACCGCCAGCGCCGCGCAGGTACGCCAGCCCTTGCGTGGCGATACCGCGCGCGCCATGCACTATGGCAGGCTGCTGGATCCGTTTCGGCGCGCACTCGGCCTGCCGACTGGCTGACGCCGCAGGGTTTTGGCGGTCGGCATTTTTTGGCGGACAATACCGGCATGGACAACCTGCTGATCGTCACCACCGGCGGCACCATCGACAAGGTCTATTTCGACGACAAGTCGGATTTCCAGGTCGGCGAGCCGCAGATCGGGCGCATCCTCGAGGAACTCGGGGTGGCCTTCCGTTTCAACGTGATCCCGATATTGCGCAAGGACTCCTTGCATATCGATGCCGCCGACCGCGACCTGCTGCGCGCGACCATCGAAGCACAGGACACAAGCCACGTGCTGGTGACCCACGGCACCGACAGCATGGTGGAAACCGCCAGGGTGCTCGCCACCATCGAAGGCAAGACGATCGTGCTCACGGGTGCGTTGAATCCCGCGCGGTTCCGCGGCTCGGATGCGGAATTCAACATCGGCACCGCGGTCGGTGCCGTGCAGTCGCTGCCACCGGGCGTCTACATCGCCATGAACGGGCGTATCTGGGATCCACTGAAAGTACGCAAGAACGTGGCGGCCAACCGCTTCGAATCGATCGGCTGAGCCCCGTCACCTGGGGCAGCGGTCGTTCCGCCATCCCGATTTGATCCGCCCAAGAAAAAAGAACCCCGGCCGAAGCCGGGGTTCTCTTTTTTGGCGCATTACGCGTTTGCAGCGAGGATCAGTTGGTACCGTAGGTCAGTTTCACGCCCGAGAAGGCTGCGTACGCGTAGACCTTGATGTAGTAGGTCGTGGCGGTGGTCGGGGTGAGCGTGCACGTCTCGGCGTTACCGGACTTGTACGGACGGCAGGTGTAGCTCGAGGTGGTCGGCGCGCTGCCGGCCTTGACGTACATGTCGGCATCGCCGGTACCACCGGAGATCGCGATGGTCGCCGTCTTGCCTGCCGCCACCGCCAGGGTGTAGGTCGAGGACCAGCTGCTCTTGCTCCGTCGGCAGATTGATCGAGGTGCCACCGCCACCACCGCCGCCGGTCGTGTAATCTGCCGATGATGCTGACGCCCGAGAACGCGGAGTAACCCTTCAGAGCACGTAGTACGTGCCCGCCTGGCCGAGGCGATCGTGCAGCTTTCGGTATTGGTGCTGACTTTAGGGACTGGCAGTCGTAGCAGGTGTGGTCGGCGCACTGCCGAACTTCACGTACAGGTCGGCATCACCGGTACCACCGGAGATGTTGAATGGTCAGGTTGCTGGCACCGGACGGCACGACCAGCGTGTAGTTGACCGTGCTGCCCGCCGCGGCACTGATGCCGGTCTTCGCCACGCCGTTGGTCAGCACGCCGCCCGAACTGCCGTCGCCGCGCGCCCGCGCAGCTCACGCCCACCGAGGTGAACGCCGCGGTGACGTCGGCCACCGTGAAGCCAAGGTCGCTGGCCGCGGTCTGCACGCCGCATGCGCCCTGGTCGAAGGTGCTGCTGGCGGTCCAGTAGTCGCGGTTGGCACGGGCGAACGACCTGGAAGGCCTTTGACCGTGCCCCAGCCGGACTTGGTGGCCAGCAGGTAGAACGCCTTGTTGTAGACGCCGGAGCTGTAGTGGACGTCCATGCCGCTGGTGTAGTTGGACGCATGGTCGATGGAGGAACCGTCCAGGGTCGGATCATTCATGTAGCGCAGGGCACCGCTGCCCTTGAAGATGTCGGCACCGACCTTCCAGTCATTGCTGCCGCGCATGAAGAACTCGGCGGCTTCGCCGGCCATGTCGGAGTACGCCTCGTTCATGCCGCCGGACTGGCCGGAATAGGTCAGGTTGGACTGCTGCTCGGTGAAGCCGTGCGAGACCTCGTGGCTGGAGACGTCCAGGCTGACCAGCGGGTAGAACGTGCTGGCGCCGTCGCCGAAGGTCATCGCGGTTCCGTTCCAGAACGCATTCTCGTAGCTCGTCTTGTAATGGACCTTCATCTGCAGCTGGAAGGTCAGCGGCGCCTGGCCGATGTACGACTGGTACATGTTGTAGATCACGCCGCCGAAGTAAGTGGGCGTCGTTCAGCGGTGAATAGGCGCCGTTGATGGTCTTGACCGTGTTGCGCGGGCAGGTGAAGGAGAACGCGGTGGTGCTGGTGTTGGTGCTGCCGTTGTTGAGGTTGACGGTCTTGACGTTGGTGTTGTTCATCGTGCAGGTGCTGCCGCTCTGCGTGACGTCCAGGTGACGTAGTTGGTGCCGTATTCGTACTGGCCGGTCTTGGCGTTGCCGCCGGGGCCGGTGCCGACCAGCGCGTGCTGCAGGTTTTCCCACTGCTTCAGCACGCGGCCGCTGTTGGCGTCGACGAGCACCATCGGACGGGTCGGCGCGGCTGCGCCTACCGAATCGGCGAAGAACGACACCGCATAGGCCAGGTGGCCACGGCCGGCATCATCGATGAAGATCACCAGATCGCTGGATTCGTTCTCCGTGAGCATGCCCGACAGGCGATTGCGCAGCCCGGCGCGCTTGCCGACCAGCAGGCCCTGGGCCTTGCTGATGCTCGGCTTGACCGTGGCGATGTCCTGCTCGAGTCCGTCGACCAGGTTGCCGAACAGCTTGCGCACGTTGCCGGACGCGTCCTCGCTGACCACGACGCCTTCGCCGAACACCGGGATGCCGCGGAACGTCTGGTCGTAGCGATAGTTGCGTACCCCGCGATCTTCGCGCTTGGCCCTCATCAACAGGCGCGAGCTGGTATCCGCACCGATGAACTGTTCATGCCGTGAATGCGCCATCGGCGCGATTCCACGGACGGCGACGACGCCTTGGTACTGCTGCTTGAGCTGGACGACAGTCTTTCTTGTGAAGGTCGGCCTTGCTGGCGGCCTGTGCACCACTGGCAAGAAGCGAGAGGGTGATGGCTGCGGCAAGGGCACTGAAACGACGGTCACGATTCACTGGCGGATTTCCCCTAGGCGAGTTGATGAGCGACCGCTGATGCGGCCTGTCTGATGTTTCCCGCAGGGAGATCGGCGAGTCATTGGGTGACTCGCTAGGTGGCGCGGGATCGGTGCCGGGAACCTGAACCATTCCCGACGCGACGGCCGACACTTATTGACAGCGCGCAAGCTGTCAAGCATCCGTGCTCGACGAATCGCCGCCGAAATAAATTATTCTGGTTGAAATCGTCATCAACGGCGATCCAGAGCCATTCCACCGGATGCTGCGGCGCGGTATCGACCCACGTGAAGGCCGGGAAAACTAGAAAATGTTGCAGAGCATCACGACTCTGCGGGCGAATTAGGGCAGAAAGTGACATTTCGTGCCCATGCCCTTGGTCATGACTCGTGGCTCGGTCACCGCAACCAGCCTGCGTGGAATTGCTTGTTGGCTCACATCATCCCGGTTTCGAGACGCGCCACGTCCGACATCATGGTGCGGTTCCACGGCGGGTCGAACACCAGTTCCACGTCGGCCTCGGACCACGGTCGGGATCAGCTCGATCTTGCTGCGCACGTCCTCGACCAGGATGTCGCCCATGCCGCAGCCGGGCGCGGTCAGGGTCATCGTCACGTCCACCTTGCGTTGACCATCGTCGTGGTGGCTGACCAGGCCGTGTACACCAGGCCCAAGTTCGACGATATTGACCGGGATCTCCGGATCGAAGCAGGTCCGCAACTGGCGCCATACCAAGGTCTCCACGTCCTCGTCGCTGGCACCCTCGGGCAGTTCTATCGGTGCCGGCTGCTCCTTGCCGATCGCGTCGGCGTCTTCGCCGGCGATCCGCATCAGGTTGCCTTCGACGAACACCGTCCAGCTGCCGCCCAGGGATTGGGTGATGTAGCCAATGGTGCCGGCGGGCAGGGTCACGGCGTCGCCTTGGGGTACCAACACGGCCGCGCAATCGCGCTCGAAACGGACAGGTTCACTGTTGCGGGAGTACATGGCGGCTCACGGCGCGTGGAATCCGTACCATTCTAGTCGGTTATGATGCGCGACCGCATCCGGATTCTCCATGACAGACGCCAATCGACTGTTCGCCCCTGCGCGTGCTGTTGCCGGTGCTGGGATGTCTGGGCTTCGCTGCGGCGTGGGTGTTGTTGGCACGGTTGCTGCAGTCGCAGGCCAGCTGGCTGTCGCCGCTGGCTGCGCTGGATGTCCTCTGGATGCTGCATCTCGGCCGCGCCAAGCCCGGGCGGCGCACGCATGGGCGTGGCCATGGCTCGACGCTGGCGATCATCGCATCGGCGAACTGGGGCATCGCCGCGACCGAAATCGGCCGCAGCATGGGCCTGCTGCCCTGGGAATCCGCACTGCGGCTGGGCCGCAGCTACGCCTGGGAGCTGATCCGGCTCGCCAACACCGAACTGGACATCGCCTGGTATGTCGTCGGCGTGGTCCTGGCGGGTGTGCTCGCCCGCCGCTGAATGACTTGAGGCGGCCTCAATGGCCGCCGTCGAGCGCCTTCAGTTCACTGACCAGGGCGCTGGCCATCTCGCTGCCATCGCCATACAGCATGCGGGTGTTGTCGGCATAGAACAGCGCGTTTTCGATGCCGGCGAAGCCGGTGCCCTTGCCGCGCTTGATCACGATGGTGTTTCGTGAATTCACCACATCCAGGATCGGCATGCCGTAGATCGGCGATGCCGGATCGGTCTTGGCCACGGGATTGACCACGTCGTTGGCACCGATCACCAGTGACACGTCGGTATTGGCGAATTCGGGGTTGATGTCGTCCATGTCGGCTATCAGGTCATAGGGCACGCCCGCTTCGGCCAGCAGCACGTTCATGTGCCCCGGCATGCGCCCGGCGACCGGGTGGATCGCGAACTTCACCTTGACGCCCCGTTCGACCAGACGCTGGGTGAGTTCCCAGATCTTGTGCTGCGCTTGCGCCACCGCCATGCCGTAGCCAGGCACGATCACCACGCGCTCGGCATACGCCATCATCGCCGCGACGTCGGCTGCTTCGATCGGCTTCATCGAGCCACCGATTTCCTGCATTTCGCCGGTGCTGCCACCGAAATCGGAGAACAGCACATTGCTGATCTTGCGGTTCATGGCCTTGGCCATCAGCCTGGTCAGCAGCATGCCCGCCGCACCGACCATCATGCCGGCGATGATCATCGCCTCGTTGCCGAGCACGTAACCTTCGAAGGCGACCGCCAGGCCAGTGAACGCGTTGTACAGCGAGATCACCACCGGCATGTCGGCGCCACCGATCGGCAGCGTCATCAGGATGCCCAGCAACAGCGACAGCGCGAAGAACGCGACGATCCACGGCATCGCCAGCGTCTGCAGCGCCATCACGCCACACGCAATGGCGGCGACCGCGATCGCGGTGTTGAACCATTGCTGGCCTGGGAAGGTGTAGCGCTTGTCCATGCGTCCGTCGAGCTTGGCCCAGGCAATCACGCTGCCGGTCAGCGACACCGCGCCGATCAGCGCGCCGATCACCGCCAGCACCAGGGTGAACACCGATGGCACGGGCACCCCTCCGGAATAGCGCACCAGCTCCACGGCGCCGATCGCCGCAGCCGAACCACCGCCCATGCCATTGAACAGCGCCACCATCTGCGGCATGTCGGTGATCGCGACTTTCTTGCCCCAGAGCCAGTTCAGGCCCACGCCGATCACGATCGCCGCGATCATCAACCCGATGTTGTGCAGCCCGGGCAGGAAGAAGGTCGCGAAGGTGGCGATCAGCATGCCCACGCCCGCCCACTGGATGCCGCTGCGCGCGGTCCGGGGCGTGCTCATGCGCTGCAGGCCCAGCAGGAACAGGGTCGCGGCGACGAAATAACTCAGCTGGACCAGGCTCAGGACGCTCATGCCCTGCGCTCCGAAGCATTGGGCTCCGATGACTTGGCGGCCGCGGGCTTGGACGACTTGAACATGTCCAGCATGCGCTCGGTGACCACGTAGCCGCCGGCGGCGTTGCCGGCACCCAGCAGCACGGCAATGAAGCCCAGCGCCTGTTCCAGCGGGGTCTTGGCGTGGCCCAGCACCACCATCGCGCCGATCAGGACGATGCCGTGGATGAAGTTGCTGCCCGACATCAGCGGCGTATGCAGGATCACCGGTACCCGCGAAATGATCACATGGCCGGCAATGGCCGCCAGCATGAAGATGTACAACGCCACGAAGCCATCGCCCACGGTCACTCTCCCCTTTTGCCTGTTTGTAGTGCCAACCTGCAGCCCGTCCGCATCATAACCATGTCGCGGACCTGTGCGCCTGCGTCAACCATTGCCGTTTGCACGCGTTCTCCTCCATGCAGGCCCGCTCGCGTCCACTCCATGCAAGATCCAAGATCCGAGGACAGCACCCATGAACATATTGATGGCCCATCGCCGCCGATCGCACGCCATGGCGAATGACGACTAAGCTGCGGGCGTGAGTTCCGATGCCAGCCACGACGACACCCTCCATCCCGCCCCGGCGGCCACGCTGGAGGCATTCCTGGCCGGGATCGAGACGCACGCGTTCCGTTTTGCCGAAATCAGCCTGCGCAGCCGCGACGATGCGCTGGATGCGGTGCAGGACGCGATGATCAAGATGCTGGGCTATCGGCAGCGGCCGGCGGGTGAATGGACGCCGCTGTTCTGGAGCATCCTGCGCAACCGCATCATCGACATGCAGCGGCGCGGCATGTTCAGGCTGCGCTGGCTGGCGCCGAGCAACGAACACGAAGACGGCAGCACGATCGACTGGGCCGATGACAGTCTTCCGGGCCCCTCGCGCAACCACGACAGCCACGAGGCGTGGACCCGGATCAGCGAGGCCCTGGGAACCCTGCCAAGACGACAGCGCGAGGCATTCACCCTGCGCGTGCTGGAAGAACTCGACGTGGCCGGCACCGCCCAGGCCATGGGTTGCAGCGAAGGCTCGGTAAAGACACACCTGTCGCGCGCGCGCGCCGCTTTGCAGAATCAGCTGGAGGAATTCCGATGATGATGGATGAAACAACCCGCTTCGACGAGACCGTTCGCAGTCACCACCGCACGTCGCTGGAGCAGCTCTCGCCGAAGGTGCGCGCGCAGCTTGCGCAGCGCCGGCATGCAGCACTGGCCGGCACCCGGCCGCATCGCAGCCACCGGCTTGGTTTTGCCGCCGCCGGCTTCGCCACGCTGTGTGCGCTGGCGATCGGCATGCAGTTCCGCAACCCGCCGGCACCCGGCCAGGGGGCGGGCACGCTGATCGCCGTCACCAGCGCCACCCCGTCCCGCGCCGACAGCATCATCCTGGACCAGGATCCCGATTTTTACGCCTGGCTGGCATCGCCCGACGCCATGCAAGTGGCCATGGAGTAGACCATGCAATACCACCGCCTTGTACTCGCCCTTTTCCTGCTCGTCGCACCCACGCTTGCGATGGCCCAGGACAAGCCTGCCGCCACGCCGCTACCGGAATGGGACCAACTGACCACCGCGCAGCGCGATGAACTCATCGCGCCGCTACGCGAGCGATGGAACAGCAGCCCGGACGAGCGCACGCGCCTGTACGAGCGGGCACTGCGCTGGAAGACGATGCCGACCGATACACGGCAGCGCGCCCACCACGGCATGCAACGCTGGGAAAAAATGTCGCCGGAGCAGCGCCAATACGCCCAGGCGCTGTTCCATGCCATGCGCAACATGGACAAGGCTGAGCGCGAAGCCTTCCTCGCCAAATGGCGTGCAATGACCCCGCAACAACACAGTGCATGGGTCAAGGCACATCCGGCGCCACAGCGCCGGCGGGATCCTGGCAGCGATTGATGCGCCAGGCGTGGCTCAGGCGGCCGGCGCGCGCTCGGGCCAGACGGTTTTCGCCAGCAGCTCGTCGTCCCAGTCGAACGCCAGCGCACCCTCCTTGAGCAGCAGGCTGACGAAGTTGTAGACGTTGCGCGCGTACATCTCGCTGGCATGCTGGGCGCCCATCGAGGCCAGGTTGAGCGGCCCGGACACGATCACGCCGCCGCTGTCGATGGTTTCGCCCGGCTGGGTCAACTCGCAATTACCGCCGGTTTCCGCGGCCAGGTCGACGATCACGCTACCCGGCCTCATTCCCGCCACCATCGCCGCGCTGATGATCTTCGGCGCCGGCCGCCCGGGCACGGCAGCGGTGCACACGACCACATCGATGCCCTTCAGGTGTTCGGCCAGTCGGCGTTGCTGCTCGGCGCGCTCTTCATCGGTGAGTGCGCGCGCGTAGCCACCCTCGCCCGCAGCGCTGACCCCAAGGTCCAGGAAGCGCCCGCCCAGCGACTGGATCTGCTCGCGGGTTTCCGGGCGCACGTCGAAGCCTTCCACCTGCGCACCAAGACGCTTGGCCGTCGCGATCGCCTGCAAACCCGCCACGCCCGCGCCAACGATCAATACCTTCGAAGGCCGCATGGTGCCGGCAGCCGTGGTCAACATCGGGAAAAACCGCGGCGCCAGCTGGGCGGCGATCAGCACCGCCTTGTAGCCCGCCATGCCGGCCTGCGAGCTGAGCACGTCCATCGCCTGCGCACGCGTGGTGCGCGGAAGTTTTTCCAGCGGAAACGCCACGATGCCGCGGGCCTGCAGGGCCTCGGCGCGCGCAGCATCGGCCTGCGGCTGCAGGGTTCCAACCAGCACCGCGCCTTGTTTCAGCGAACTGATCGCCGCGGCAGATGGCGGCTGCACGCACAGCACGATGTCGGCGCCTTCGCGCGGATGCGCGGTGACATGCGCGCCGGCATCGACATAGGCCTGGTCGGTGAAATACGCACCGGCACCAATGCCCGCCTCGATCCGCACGATCGCGCCTGCCGCCACGAGCTTCTTGCAGGTTTCCGGCGTCAATGCGACCCGTCGTTCGCCTTCCGCGCCCTCACCTGCCACGCCAATGTTCACCGCCATCGCCTGCTCCCGCCCTGGTCTGCTGCCTGCATCGTACCCAAAGCGGGGGCTCGCGACGCAGCCGTTAACATGGAAGGCCCAAACTCGATGCTTGTCACGAGGTTCGCGATGCTCAGCCTGGATGCCCTGGATACCCGCCGATCAGTGCCGACCCGGCAACTGGCCGCGCCCGGCCCGGATGCCGGCACCCTGCAAAGGATGCTGGCCACGGCCGTGCGGGTGCCCGACCACGGCAAGCGCGTGCCGTTCCGGTTCCTGTGCATCAGTGGCGATGCGCGGACGGCACTGGCCGATGCCGCCCAGGCGCGCCTGCTCGCGTGCGATCCCGCGACGGGCGAGGGCGTCATCAGCAAGCTGCGCGCCCGTTTCACCGCGCCGCCGGTGACGATTGCGGTGGTGGCGAAGCTCGGCTTCGACGAGAAGATCCCGGTCAGCGAGCGCGCATCCACCGCATCCTGCGTCTGCCTGCTGCTGCTGCAGGCCGCGCAGGCGGAAGGCTTTGGTGCGCAATGGCTGACCGGCTGGCCGGCCTACGACCGGGTCTTCCTCGAAACCGTGCTGGGGCTGGCGAAAGACGAGCGGCTGACCGGCACGATTGCCATCGGCACGCCGCTGGTCGAGGCGCCGGAACGCGAGCGGCCGGATGTCGCGGCACTGCTCAGCGACTGGCAGCCGGCGTGAACGCCACAACGATGCCATCGCCATCGCCATCGCCATCGCCAAAAACACTGTTCCTGGTCGATGCATCGATGTACGTGTTCCGCGCCTGGCATTCGATGCCGGACGAGTTCCACGATGCCGATGGCTGGCCGACCAATGCCGTGCACGGCTTCGCCCGCTTCCTGCTGGACCTGCTGGAGCGTGAACGCCCGCGGCACATCGCGATCGCCTTCGACGAGGCGCTGGATTCCTGTTTCCGCAATGCGCTGTATCCGGCCTACAAGGCCAACCGCGATCCCGCACCGCCGGAACTGCGGCGGCAATTCGCATGGTGCAAGGCCCTGTGCCAGGCGATGGGCATGGTGACCCTGGCGCATTCCGACTACGAAGCCGACGACCTGATCGGCAGCGCCGCGCATGGCGCACGCAAGGCCGGCTTTCGCAGCGTGATCGTGTCTGCGGACAAGGACCTCTCGCAATTGCTGGCGGGACCGGACGAGCAGTGGGATTTCGCCCGCGGCCAGCGCTGGGGCGCCGACGGAGTGAAGGCGCGGCACGGCGTGCACGCGCACCAGATCGCCGATTACCTGGCCCTGTGCGGCGATGCGGTGGACAACATTCCCGGCATCACCGGCATCGGTGCCAAGTCTGCTGCCATCCTGCTGGCCCACTTCGGGACACTGGACGCATTGCTGGAACGCATCGACGAGGTGCAGTTCCTGCGCCTGCGCGGTTCCGCGCAAATGGCCGTGCGCCTGCGCGAACAACGCGAGCACGCGCTGCTGTGGCGTCAACTGACCACGGTCGCATTGGATGCCCCCCTGCCGGATTCCGACTTCGCCCGTCGCACCGGCGATCTCGGCGAACTCCAGTCGCTATCGGACTGGGTGGGCTTCGGGCCGCTGACCCGCAAGCGCCTGCATGAAGCCGCGGGATTGCCGGCTTCCTAGCGAACCGGTGCAACCGCCCTCATTGCAGCGGGCTGCACGGGTAAGATCGTAGCCATGGGAAACATCAAACAGACCTTGTACGAAGGTGACTGGCTGCGGCTGGTGAAGATCGGCCATTGGGAATCGTGCGAGCGGACGCACGGCCAGGGCATGGCGGTGATCATTATTGCCGTCACACCGGACGACGACGTGCTGTTCGTCGAGCAGTATCGAGTGCCACTGGGTGCGCGCACCATCGAGATGCCGGCCGGCCTGGTCGGCGACGACCATGCCCACGACACCCTGCAGGACGCCGCGCGGCGGGAGCTGATCGAGGAAACCGGCTGGTCGCCCGGCAAGGTCGAGGTCCTGCTGGTCGGGCCGACCTCGTCCGGCATGAGCAACGAGCGCATCGCCTTCGTCCGCGCCCGAGATCTCACCCAGGTCGGCGAAGGCGGCGGCGTCGACAACGAGGACATCACCGTGCACACCGTCCCACGCGCCCAGGCGCCGGCCTGGCTGATGCGCAAGCAGGCGGAAGGGTTCGAACTGGACCTCAAGCTGTGGGCCGGGCTGTGGATGATCGAACACAACCCGGACGGTTCGCCCGCCAACTGAGCACAGGTGACGGGCCGCGCTCAGGCCTTCTTGACGAACTCGGTGCGCAGCACCAGCCCCTTGACCTTGTCGACGTTGCATTCGATCAGGTCTTCATCGTCGGTCAGGCGGATGTTGCGGCACAGGGTGCCGCGCTTGAGGGTGACCGAGGTCCCCTTGACCTTCAGGTCCTTGATCACGGTGACGCTGTCGCCATCCGCCAATTGCGTGCCATTGCTGTCCTTGACGACCAGCGCGTCCTCGTCATTACTCATGCATCATCTCCTTTAGTTAGTGGCAAAGCGGTCGGTCGCGGTCACCAGCGCATCCACGTTTTCCGCTTCGAAAGCGGAATGGCCCGAGGCAGCGCTGACCTCGATCCCGGCCCTGGGCCAGGCCTTGTGCAGGTCGAACGCATTCTGGACGGGGCAGACCACGTCATAGCGCCCGTGCACGATCACCCCGGGGATGTCCTTGATCAGGTGGACGTCGCGCAACAGCTGATCGTCGACTTCGAAGAAGCCCTTGTTGGTGAAGTAGTGGTTCTCGATGCGGGCGAACGCCAGCGCGAAATGCGCATCGCCGTGGCTGGTCGCATAGTCCGGATCGATGTGCAGGTAGCTGGTTGCCCCTTCCCAGGTCGCCCATGCCTGTGCGGCGGCCAGGCGGACGGCCTCGTCTTCGGAAGTCAGGCGCTTGTGGTACGCCGCGATCATGTCGCCACGCTCAGGCTCGGGGATCAGCGATTCATAAGGCCCCCAGGCCTCCGGGAACAGCCGCGAGGCGCCTTGCTGGTAGAACCATTCCAGTTCCCAGCGACGCAGCATGAAGATGCCGCGCAGCACCAGCTCGGTGACGCGCTGCGGATGGGTTTGCGCATACGCCAGCGCGAGCGTGGAGCCCCAGCTGCCTCCGAACACCTGCCAGCGCTCGATCCCGAGCATCTCGCGCAGCTTTTCGATGTCGGCCACCAGGTCCCAGGTGGTGTTGTCGGTCAGGTCGGCATGTGGCGTACTGCGACCGGCGCCACGCTGGTCGAACAGCACGATGCGATATTTGGCCGGATCGTGGAAACGCCGCATGTTGTCACTGCAGCCGGCGCCGGGCCCACCGTGGAGCATGACCACCGGCTTGCCCTCGGGGTTGCCGCACTGCTCCCAATACAGGGTATGGCGGTTGTCCACCTGCAGGGTGCCGGTCTGGTAGGGGGTGATCTCCGGATACAGCGTGCGCATGGGCGTTCCTTCGGTTGCGATGCGCTGATTTTAGCGTTTGCCCGTCATTCCTGCCGTCCCGCCTCCTTTCACTTGCGCGACGAGCAAACGTTTCATGGCCTCCGGCCGACCGTCACCCGCTCGCGAAGTTCCAGGTCGCGCACTGTTTCGACATCGATGAAGCCGGCAGCCGCCAGCAGCGTGCGCACGGCGTCGCCCTGGTCCCAGCCGTGCTCCAGCAGCAGCCAGCCACGCGCATCCAGTTGTGCAGGGGCATGCCCCACGATCGCGCGAATCGCATCCAGCCCATCGCGCCCCGACGACAGCGCCAGGGCGGGTTCGAAACGCAGGTCACCCTCGTCCAGGTGCGCATCGCCTTCAGCGACATAGGGCGGGTTGCTGGCGATCAGGGCGAACTGCTCGCCTTGCACGGGCGCGAACCAGTCGCCGCTGCGGAATTCGATGTTGGCGATCGCATGGGCGGCCGCATTGCGCCGGGCCACGTCCAGTGCCGCGGCGCTGGCATCGGTGGCGATGACCCGCGCCTGCTTGCGTTCCCTGGCGATCGCAAGCGCGATGGCACCGCTGCCTGTTCCCAGGTCCACCACGCGCACTGCGGCATCGGCGGGAATGCGCGCAAGCGCGAGCTCCACCAGCAATTCGGTTTCCGCGCGCGGGATCAGGGTGGCCGGGCCGACCTCGAGATCCAGGGTCCAGAACCCCTGGTGGCCCGTCAGGTAGGCGACCGGCTCGCCGGCGATGCGCCGCTGCAACATCGGTTCGAAGCGGGCCACTACGTCGGCCGGAACCGGGTCTTCGGCGTGGGCAAAGAGCCAGCTGCGGTTGTTGCCGAGCGCATGCGCGAGCAGCAATTCGGCATCGGCGCCATCAATCGTGCGGCGGGCGCGGGTCAGCAGTTCGCCGACGGTCTCAGGGCTGTCTGTCATCGCGCAATCTTATCGGGCACCGCGGCGGACGCGGGACGACGCCTGATTCAGGCGCGGTATGATAGGTTTTATATATCAAATACATTCCAACAATCAATTTGGATTATTGATTGAGATTGGCTATTGTCTAGTCCAGCCAATCACCCACCCCACCAGAGGAAACCCCAATGTCCCTGATCAACACCAAAGTGCAGCCCTTCAAGGCCAATGCATTCAAGAACGGCCAGTTCATCGAAGTCACCGACAAGGACCTGCAAGGCAAGTGGTCCGCGCTGATCTTCATGCCGGCCGCCTTCACCTTCAATTGCCCGACCGAGATCGAAGACGCCGCCGACCATTACGCGGAGTTCGAGAAGGCCGGCGCGCAGGTCTTCATCGTCACCACCGACACCCATTTCTCGCACAAGGTCTGGCACGAAACCTCGCCGGCGGTCGGCAAGGCCAAGTTCGCCCTGGTCGGCGATCCGACCCACCAGCTGACCCGCGCATTCGACGTGCATATCGAAGAAGAAGGCCTGGCCCTGCGCGGCACCTTCATCATCAACCCGGAAGGCGTGATCAAGACCATGGAAGTGCATGACAACGCGATCGCCCGCGACGTCACCGAGACCGTGCGCAAGCTCAAGGCCGCGCAATACGTCGCCAGCCATACCGGCGAAGTCTGCCCGGCGAAGTGGAAGGAAGGCGAAAAGACGCTGACGCCGTCGCTGGACCTGGTCGGCAAGATCTGACGCAGCGCTGCAGCAACCCCCGCCTCCTCCAGTCTGGAGGGGGCTGGGCGGAACCCGCAGGGGGACGATCCCACTGCCGGTTCCGCCCAGTCACCTCACCTGTGCGCATCCGCCCGCGCTTCGATGCGGGCAGCGCCTGCACGCAGTGCCTGCATACAAGGAAATCCCGATGCTCGACCAAGACCTCAAGACCCAGCTCGCTGCGTACCTGGAAAAACTCCAGCAGCCGATCGAACTGGTCGCGTCGCTGGACGACAGCGATGCGGCGCGCGAGCTCGATGGCTTGCTGGCCGACATCGCGGCACTGTCGCCGATGATCAGCCGGGTGGCGGGCGACGAAGCGCGCAAGCCCTCGTTCGAGATCCGCCGGACCGGCACCGACATCGCCGTCGGTTTCGCCGGCATTCCGCTGGGCCACGAGTTCACCTCGCTGGTGCTGGCCTTGCTGCAGGTCGGCGGGCACCCGGTGAAGATCGATGAGGCGCTGGCCGAGCAGATCCGCGCGCTGGATGGCGACTACGTGTTCGAAACCTTCATGTCGCTGCATTGCCAAAGCTGCCCGGACACGGTGCAGGCGCTGAATGCGATGAGCGTGCTGAACCCCCGCATCCGCCACGTGGCGATCGATGGCGCGCTGTTCCAGGCCGAAGTCGAAGCCAGGGAGATCCTGTCGGTGCCGACCGTGTACCTCAACGGCGCCGAATTCGACGGCGGACGGCTGAGCATCGAGCAGATCCTGTCCAGGCTCGACACCGGTGCCGCTGCGCGCGCGGCCGAAGCGTTGCAGGACACCGAGCCATTCGATGTACTGATCGTCGGTGGAGGCCCGGCCGGCGCCGCGGCTGCGATCTATGCCGCGCGCAAGGGCATCCGCACCGGAATTGTCGCCGAGCGCTTCGGCGGCCAGGTGCTGGACACCATGTCGATCGAGAATTTCCCGTCGGTGGAATACACCGAAGGCCCGAAACTCGCCGCGTCGCTGGAAGCGCATGTGCGCAGCTACGGCGTGCAGCTCATCACCAACCAGCGCGCCGAGGAGCTGATCCCCGCGACACCGGACGTCGGCATGACCGGCATTCGGCTGGCAAGTGGCGCCACGCTGCAGGCGAAGACCGTCATCCTCAGCCCCGGTGCGCGCTGGCGCCAGACCGGCGTGCCGGGCGAAACCGACTATCGCAACAAGGGCGTGACCTATTGCCCGCATTGCGATGGCCCGCTGTTCAAGGGCAAGCGCGTGGCGGTGATCGGCGGAGGCAATTCCGGGATCGAGGCGGCGATCGATCTGGCCGGCGTGGTCGAGCATGTCACCGTGCTGGAATTCGACGGCAAGCTGCGCGCCGACGACGTCCTGCAGCGCAAGCTGCGCAGCATGCCGAATACCGTGATCCACGTGAATGCGCAAACCACCGAGATGCTGGGCAGGGACGGCAAGCTGGCCAGCCTGTCCTTCACCGACCGCAGCACGGGTGAAGCGAAGTCCGTCGACGTCGAGGGCTGCTTCGTGCAGATCGGCTTGCTGCCGAATACCGAATGGTTGAAGGGCGCTGTCGCGCTGAGCCCGCGTGGCGAGATCGAGATCGACGACCGCGGCCACACCAGCGTGCCCGGCGTCTTCGCCGCCGGTGATGCCACCACGGTGCCGTTCAAGCAGATTGCCATTGCGATGGGCGCGGGCTCGACCGCCGCGCTGTCGGCCTTCGACCACCTGATCCGCACGTCGGCGCCGGTCGCCGTGCCCCAGGCCGCGGTGGCGTGAGCACACCATGAACCTGCGCGACCTGGGCTACCTGGTGGCATTGGCCGACCTGCGCCATTTCGGCAAGGCGGCCAATGCCTGCTTCGTCAGCCAGCCCACGCTGTCCACCCAGATCCGCAAACTGGAAGAGGAGCTGGGCCTGACCCTGGTGGAGCGGGCGCCGCGCAGGGTAATGCTGACCGCTGCCGGCCAGGACGTGGTGACGCGCGCGCGCCGGATCCTGGCCGAGGTCGAACAGATGAAGGAAGCCGCGCGACGCAGCCAGGATCCGGAGTCCGGCACGCTGCGGCTGGGGGTGTTCCCGACCCTTGGACCCTACCTGCTGCCGCATGTGTTGCCGCAGTTGCAGGAACGCTTCCCCAAGCTGGAACTACTGCTGGTCGAGGAAAAAAGCGACGTGCTGCTGGCCCGCCTGCGCGAGGGCAGGCTCGACGCAGCCCTGCTCGCCTTGCCGGTGCACGACGAGCAGTTGCATGCCGAACTCCTGTTCGAGGAACCGTTCCTGCTGGCCGCGCCTGCCCAGCATCGGTTGGCATCGCAACCCTTGATGACCATGGACCAACTGTCGGATGAAACCCTCCTGCTATTGGAAGACGGTCATTGCCTGCGCGACCAGGCACTGGACGTCTGCAGGCTATCCGGCGCCAATGAACGCACCGGCTTTCGGGCGACCAGCCTGGAAACGCTGCGGCAGATGGTCGCAGCGGGCGTGGGCGTGACCCTGCTGCCTGCGCTCTCCGTGCAAGCACCGGTGGTGCAACCGGCCAATATCAGGCTGGTGAAATTCAGCGACCCGGTGCCGAGCCGGCAGATCGCACTGGTCTGGCGGCGGAGTTCGGCGCTGGACGGATTCCTGCATTCCCTTGCCGATACGCTTGGAATGCTGGCACGTGCGCAATTGCCGCAGGCGGGCGAATGACGCATGTGCAGCCAGGCGGCCGCTGGCGGATTGACGATGTCCGGCGTCTCGCGGCGACCTTCAACTGAACACAGCCGGTGCCACGCACACGCGGTTGCGGCCTGCATGCTTGGCGGCGTACAGGGCCTTGTCGGCCCGCTCCAGCAGGGTCACCGGCGCCTGATCCTCCTCACGCCGCGTTGCCAGGCCGATACTCACGGTCATCGGCAATAGCGCACCCTGCCAATACACTTGACTCTCCTCCACGGCCTCGCGCAGGCGCTCGGCGATGATGCGCGCAGCAGCACCATCGCGACCTGGCAACAGCACCAGGAACTCATCACCCCCGTAGCGGCCTAGCGCATCGGTCGGCCTGAGCGCTGTGCGCAGGGACGCGGCGATGCTGCGGATGCACAGGTCGCCGCAGGCGTGCCCAAGACTGTCGTTGATGCGCTTGAACAAGTCGATGTCGATGAACAGCACCGACAGGGCGGCTTCGTGCACGCCATGCGCCTTGAATTCCCGGGCAATCGCCCTGTCCAGCGCGCGCCGGTTCTGGGTGCCGGTAAGCGAATCGTGTTCTGCAGTCCGCCTCAGCCGGTTCGCGGCGTAGGCCTCGTCCGCATGCAGCACGGCCAGGTGCGCAAGTCCCATCAAGCTCGAAAGCGTTGCCGACGCGAAGGCCTGCGACCCATTGGCCGGGAGCACCATGGCTGCCCACGCCGGTGCAGCCAGCCGGATGGGAATGATCGCGCGAAGCGGTTTGTCGTCGGTTTCGGTCTCGTTCGCCCCGTCCAGGCGCACCTGGACCGGTTCGGGGCTGTAGGACCTTTCGCACACGACGCCGCGCGCAAGGCGGATCTCATGCGCAAACCTGGCCGCTTGTCCAACAGGTTTCACCAGCAGTTCGTCATGGCCGAGATAGCCGCTTCCCACCACCACCGCCGACTCGACGCCCGCAAGCTGTCGCGCATGTTCGCAAAGGAGGCGAAACGCCACGGGCGCCACGTCTGCCTCGGCAACTCCGCGCAGTCCCACCTGCAGCGCCTGGACAAATTCGACCCGCATCCGCTCCTGGCGCAGTCGACTTTCGCTCAGGATACGCGCCTGGGTTTCTTCATCGAGGCGTTGGCGCACCTGGCCGATCCGGCTGCTGAGACCGACGAACATGATCACGGAGAGCAGCACCAGCACGAATTGGTAGCCGTGGCGGTTGATGATGGTGTCGTCGATCCAGGCGTGCTGCATCGCTTCGTGACCGACTGCAGCCACCAGCAACAGCAGCAGCGCCACGGTCGCGGCCACCGCCATCTGCACGCCGCGGCGCGCGCCATCCACCGTCGCCAGGATGCTGCCCGCCATCGCCAGCAACCATGCCGCAGTCGCGATGCCCTGTAGTGAATCCGTCACTGCATCCAGTGGCACGAACGGCACCAGGACCAGCCCCCCCATCACGAGCGCCATTCGGTCCAGATGACGGACCCAAACCAACCGGGAGGCGCGCGTTTCGGCAAAGCGCGTCAATGCCAGCAGGGCCACGGCATTGAACGCCAGCACCATCAGCCAGAATCCACGTACGCCCAATCCGCCAAGGATCCCGCCTCCCGGCAAGGCATGCAGATGCCCGCCCACCGCAGCCACGAACAGCAGCGCCATGGCGAGGTAAGCGGAATACAGCAGGAAAATCCGGTCACGAACCGCCGGGTACAGCACCAGTGACGCGACCAGCAACGTGGCCAACGCAGCGTAGATCGCGCTCGCCAGGGCGAACTCGCGGCTGGCCAGGCGCAACGCTTGCTGTTCACTCAGGATGCGTGGCGTCGGCGCACTGCGCACCGCCCCCTCCAGCTCCAGACGCAGCCGTTGCTGTCCCACCGCGTCGCGCGGCAAGGCGAAGGCATATCCAACCGGGATGAGGCCTTCGTCGGCGACGGGCGTGAAGAAGCCTCTTGTCGTAATGGTGCCGTCCATGCCCGTCACCCGCACCAGGGCGACGGGGTCACGGGCCATCCACAGCACCCAGCGCTGACCGGGGACCAATGGCAGTTCGAACTGCAGGTCCGCCGCCTTGTGCTGCCGGGCACCACCGGAAATCAGCATACGGCCACGGCCGGCCGCCGCAGCGTCGGCAGCAGCAACGGACTCGCGTTCGCCCACCGCCAGCGCGAGCTTCAACTCGGGTAACGGCCCTGCTTCCTGTACGTCCGGCAATGCGCGTGCCCACGCTGCCGTCGAAAGCGACAGCAGCAACACGAACATGGCGAGCGGCCTCAGGCCGGACACTCTCCCCCCTGTCCTTCGATGACATCGTCGTGTTCAGCCGGACCCGACCCCAAGTCCAACTGGTCGACGAGCGCCCGCGCCTGCTCCCAATCGCTGTCGGGAACCGCGACCGCAACCAGTCCAATCGCAGGCAGCTCGCCGATACCTCCCACCAGCGCTTCGCCGCGCACGAAGGCCGGAATGCCGGCCTGCTCCAGTGCATGGCGCACCAGGTGGGCGTCGATCAGGTTGGCGGCGTTGTACACGATGCGCATGGGGGTCCTCCTTGCAAGATGAGTCAAAGCATGAAGCGTGCCACTCGCCCCGAAAGCACGAGCCGCCGGGCCTCCGCTACACTGCACCTTGCCCAACAAGTGCTTCCCACGTGTCCGCAGCCAGCCCCAATTCCACGCACGACGTTATTACAGCCCCCCATTCTGCCGGCGTGACGGTGGACGCCGAGGCCTTGGTGCCGGAGAAAAAGGACTTCATCCGCCAGATCATCCGCGATGACCTTGCCAGTGGCCGGCATGTGGCGATCCGAACCCGCTTCCCGCCTGAACCGAACGGCTACCTGCACATCGGCCATGCCAAGGCGATCTGCCTGGATTTCGGCATCGCCGCCGAGTTCGGCGGTGACTGCAACCTGCGCCTGGATGACACCAATCCGGCGCGCGAAGATCCGGAGTACGTGCGCGCGATCCTGGACGACGTGCGCTGGCTGGGCTTCGAGTGGCACGACCTGCGCCACGCCTCCGACTATTTCGAAGTGTTCTACCTGAGCGCGGAAAAGCTGATCCGGCAGGGTGATGCCTTCGTCTGCGACCTCAGTGCCGAGCAGGTGCGCGAATATCGCGGCACGCTGACAGAACCTGGCCGCAACTCGCCGTTCCGCGAGCGCAGCATCGAGGAAAACCTGGATCTGTTCCGGCGCATGCGCGCAGGCGAGTTCCCGGACGGTGCGCGCACGCTGCGTGCAAAGATCGACATGGGCAGTGGCAACATCAACCTGCGCGATCCCGCCATTTACCGGATCAAGCACGTCGAACACCAGAACACCGGCAACGCCTGGCCGATCTACCCGATGTATGACTACGCGCATTCGCTTGGCGATGCGGTGGAAGGCATCACCCATTCGCTGTGCACGCTGGAGTTCGAAGACCACCGCCCGCTGTACGACTGGTGCGTGGATCGGGTCGACCTTGCCAACTCGCCGGAGCTGGTCAAGCCGCTGACCGACACGGGCCTGCCGTTCGAAGCAGCCAAGCCGCGCCAGATCGAGTTTTCGCGGCTGAATTTCAACTACCTGGTGATGAGCAAGCGCAAGCTGCTGGCGTTGGTCAATGATGGCCTGGTCGACGGCTGGGACGACCCGCGCATGCCGACCTTGCAGGGCATCCGCCGCCGCGGCTACACGCCGTCCGCACTGCGTCTGATGGTGGACCGGGTGGGCATCAGCAAGCAGAACTCGCTGCTGGACATCTCGATCCTGGAAGGTGCGCTGCGCGAAGACCTCGACGCCGCCGCGCCGCGCCGGATGGGCGTGATCGAGCCACTCAAGCTGCTGCTCACCAACATGCCCGAGGGCCATGCCGAGACCCTGCAGTTCTCCAACCACCCGAAGGACGAGCGCTTCGGCACGCGCGACGTTCCTTTCTCGCGGGAACTGTGGATCGAACGCGAGGACTTCGCCGAAGTACCACCACCCGGCTTCAAGCGCCTGACCGTGGGTGGCGACGTGCGCCTGCGTGGCGCTGGCATCATCCATTGCGATGCAGTGGTGAAGGACGACGCAGGCGACATCGTGGAACTGCGCTGCACGCTGGATCCGGACTCGCGGCCCGGCATGGACGGCGCCAACCGCAAGGTCAAGGGCACCATCCACTGGGTCAGCGCGATGCATGCGGTGCCTGCGGAAATCCGCCTTTACGACCGCCTGTTCACCGTGGCGGATCCGGACAGTGAGCAGGACGGCACGTCCTACGTCGACTACCTCAATCCCGACTCGCGCCGTACCGTCACCGGCTATGTGGAGCCTGCCGCAGCCGTTGCAGCCCCCGAGCAAAGCGTCCAGTTCGAGCGCGTCGGTTATTTTGTTGCCGACCGCTATGACCATGCCCCCGGCAAACCCGTCTTCAACCGCAGCGTGACCCTGCGCGACACGTGGGCGAACAAGACGTAGTGCTGTACGCACAGGTCCACCTCACCCTGCCGGCCTGGGTGCATGACGCCGTCGACAGCAGTCGCACCTGCATCAGCGATGCCGACAAGGTGGGCCTGGCGATCGAACTGTCCGCGCACAACATCGAGGCACGAACCGGTGGGCCGTTTGGCGCCGTGGTATTCGGGCCGGACGATCGCATCATCGCGGTCGGCGTCAACCGCGTGATCCCGCATGCATGCTCGGTCGCACATGCCGAAATGATGGCGTACATGCTCGCGCAAGGCCGTACCCAGCGCCCGCGCCTCAACCGCGATGCGGATGACGGCGTCGTCGGCCCGATCACCCTGGCGACCTCTTCGCAACCTTGCTGCCAGTGCTACGGCGCGACGGTCTGGGCCGGCATCGACCGGCTGCTGATCGGCGCCCGCGCCGAGGACGTGATGGCATTGACCGAATTCGACGAAGGGCCATTGCCGCAGGACTGGGTCGGCGAGTTGAATGCACGCGGCATCGAGGTCGTGCGCGACATCAGGCGCGACGAGGCCTGCGCCGTGCTTCGCGCCTATGGCGAGCAGGATGGGCAGCGGTACTGACGACCCATGGCGGTGCAACGCACCCCCTACAATGCCCCGATGAATGCATCCGGATTGTTGTGTTATTGCCGGGCCGGTTTCGAACCGGAACTCGCGGGTGAGCTGACCGAGCGCGCCGCGCAAGCCGGGTTCGCCGGCTATGCGCGCACCGAGCGCAACAGCGGCCACGTCCTGTTCCTGTGCGAGGACGCGGATGCCTTGTCGCGCGCACTGCCATGGTCGACGCTGATCTTCGCGCGGCAGAAGCTGCGGCTGTTCGCCGAGCTGCAGGGGCTCGATCCGCGCGATCGCATCAGCCCGATGCTGGCCGCCTTGCCGCAGGACATCCGCTTCGGCGAGCTGGTGATGGAGCATCCGGATTCCGATGCCGGCAAGCCGATGGCCGGGCTTGCCCGCAGCCTGGGCAATGCATTGCGCCCGGCGCTGCGCAAGGCGGGCGTGCTCACCCGGGAAGACAATCCGCGCCTGCAGCGATTGCATGTGTGCCTGCTGGAAGGCGGCACCGCGCTGCTTGCCAGCAGTGAACCGGAAGACAGTGCGCCATGGCCGCTCGGTATTCCGCGCCTGCGCGCGCAGGCAGATGCGCCGTCGCGCTCGGCATTGAAGCTTGAAGAAGCGCTGCTGGTCCTGCTGGAGCCACGCGAGCGCGCCTCGCTCTCGCATGATGGCGTGCGCGGGGCCGACCTTGGCGCGGCGCCCGGCGGCTGGACCTGGGTGCTGGTGCGCAACGGCATGCGCGTGCAGGCCATCGACAACGGCCCGATGCAGGGCCAGCTCCTGGACAGCGGACGGGTCGAGCACCTGCGCGCGGATGGCTTTACCTGGCAACCACCCCAGCCGCTGGACTGGATGGTCTGCGACATGGTCGAACAGCCACGCCGCGTCGCCGAGCGCATGGCAACCTGGTTCCGCGAAGGCTGGTGCCGCTACGCGATCTTCAACCTGAAACTGCCGATGAAGAAACGCTGGCAGGAAACCCGGCTGTGCCTGGACCTGTTCGCGCAACAGGCGGAAAAGCCGCTGATCATCCGCGCGAAACAGCTGTATCACGACCGCGAAGAGATCACCGTGTTCGCCACCAGCAAGCGCAACTGATCGCGCCGAGGCGTCAGATCCCGGCAGCCTGCCGCCACAGCGCACGCGACAACGGTGGCAGCTCGCCGGCGATTCCCAGCGCATGACCACGCAGCAGCGTCGGCCACAGGGCGTCATTGCTATAGGCCCGATTGATCGCATCGAACGCATGCGCGGCCACCACCGACTCGCTGCGACGCGTGCGTGCCCAGCGCGCAAGCCGCGCGGGCGAGCCAGGGTCGGCTTGGCGTCGGTCGGCATTGCGCACCATGTCGCGCAATGCGGTCACATCGCGCAGGCCCAGGTTCACGCCCTGTCCGGCAAGCGGATGCACGGCATGCGCGGCATCACCCATCAGGATCACCCGATCCCGCACATAGGTCTCGGCCAGTTGGCGCTGCAACGGGAAAGCGGCACGCGGAGACAGCAGCGTCATCGCGCCAAGCGCGCCGCCGAACGCGGCAGACAGCTCCGCTTCGAAGGTGACGGCATCCGCCGCGAGCAGGCGCACGGCGTCGGCGTCGGGCAGGGTCCAGACGATCGAACTGATGTGTCCCTGCAAGCCCGGGTCGCCATCGCCGTTGAACGGCAACACCGCCAACGGACCGGTCGGCAGGAAGCGCTGCCAGCAGGTGTCCTGGTGCGGCCGTTCGGTCGCGATGAAGGCGACCACGCCTCGCTGCGCGTAGTCGTGGCGCGTGCAACCGATCCCGGCCAGTTGGCGCAGCGCCGACTGCGCGCCATCGGCCGCCACCGCAAATCGGGCATGCAGTTGCACGCCATCGTCCAGTTGCAGGTGCACGCCGGCATCGTCCTGCTGCAAGGCCTCGATCCGCGCCGGGCACTGCAGGCGCACGCCAGCGGCCGGCAATGCCGCCCACAGGCGATCCACCAGCAGCGCGTTCTCCACGATCCAGCCCAGCTGCGGCTGGCCAAGCGTGTCGGCATCGAACACCAGTGCATCACCACCCGCCGCGTCCCAGACGCGCATGCGCCGGTACGGCTGCACCCGCGCGGCCCGTACCGCCGACCACACGCCGAGATCCTCCAGCAGGCACGCGTTGTCCGGCGCGAAGGCGTAGACCCGCAGGTCGCGCGTCGCTGGCGTCCAGGCCGGCGGATGCCGCGGTTCCACCAGCGCGACCGACAGGCCTTCGCGGGCCATCATCAAGGCCGTGGCCGCACCCACCACACCGCCACCGGCAACCACCACATCCAGCGCGCCGCGACGAACTGGAGGGCTGCTCATGACACGACCCGCGGTCGACACAGGTCAGGCACATCGCCGCGATAGCCCATCGCGCCGCCGACCAGCCAGCCCTGCAGCCAGGCCTGCGAATCGCCCATGACCAGGCCGGCGCTGCGCAACGGGCGCAGCAGTGGCGCATCGTTGGCGGTGAGGCGGGCCAGCCCATCGGAGAACGCCAGCGTCTGCTCGCGATCCTGCCGGCGCCGCTGTGCGTACTGCGACAGCACGTCATCTGCACCAGGATCACCGGGATCCGCGGCGATGCATTCGGCCAGCGTCAATGCGTCGCGCAGTCCAAGGTTGAAGCCCTGCGCGCCGACCGGATGCAGCGACTGCGCCGCATTGCCGACCAACACCGCGCGCGGCGCAACCAGATGCTGCGCCACGCACCGCATGATCGGATAGGCGCTGCGCTGGCCACAGCCGAGAAATCGGCCTGCGCGCCACCCGAAGATCGATTGCACGCGAGCCAGGAAGCCGGCCTCGTCCAGCGCGGCCACCGCGTCGGCCGCGTCACGGGCGACCCCATGCACCAGGCCGTAGTGCCCATCGCCCCGCGGCAGCAACGCGGTCGGACCGTCGGTGGTCAGCCGTTCATAGGCGGTGCCATCCGGTGGACGCTGGCTGCGCAGGCGGGTGACGAACAAGGTCTGTCCGTAATCGTGCTCGTCGGCTTTGATGCCGAGTGCAGCGCGCACCGTGCTGCGGGCGCCGTCGGCCGCGACCAGTAGGCGCGCGTGCAAGGTCGCTTCTCCGTTCTCGTCGGCAATCCGGACCGCGTGATGTCCATCCGGCACGGGCCCGTCCTGCATGGGCTCGACGCCCAAGAAGCGCGCCGGGCGATAGCGGGTCAGCGACCGGAGCTGCTGCAGGCGGGTTTCAAGCGCATCGCCGAAATCCCGCGCAACCACCACCCGGCCGAATTCCCCGCGCCCATGCGCCGCCGCATCCAGCTGGATGCGCCCGAAATCCCCTGCGCGGCTGACATGGATGCGCCGGATACTGCCGGTCGGATTGCGCAGCATCGGCATCACGCCCAATGCGGTCAACGCGTTGACGGTGGCTTCGGCAAAACTGAGGTTGCGCTCGTCGAATACGGTGGGCAATGCGCCCGCCGGGCTGGCCTCGAGCATGCCGACATCCAGCCCCAGCCCCTCCAGCGCGATGGCGAGGCTGGCACCGACCAGCCCGCCCCCGACAATCAGGACATCGTGCTGGCGTGGAGGGCGGGAGTCGCTGCTGGGCATTGCGCTATGCTAACGGCTCCGCTGTCGCCTGATCGAACACTATGAATCGCGCTTCTCCATTGTCTGCCGCCGGCCCGCTGACCTTGGCCGTGCTGATCTTCATCGCCGCACTGAGCCGGGTGCTGCCGCATCCACCGAATTTCTCGCCGATCGAAGCGATAGCGCTGTTCGGCGGCGCCTACTTCGCCAAACGCCACTGGGCGCTGCTGGTACCGCTTGTCGCGATGTTCCTGTCCGACATGGTGCTGGGGCTGCTGCGTGGCGGACTGTATTTCGAATATTTCACCAGCGCCGGCTATCTGCTGGTCTACGCCTGCATCGCACTATCGACCCTGCTGGGCTTCGGCCTGCGCGGCAAGGTGGGCGCCAGCCGCGTGCTCTCGTACTCGCTGGCGGGCTCGCTGCTGTTCTTCGTGGTGACCAATTCCGGGGCATGGCTGTCCGATCCTACCTATCCGAAGACCATTGCCGGCCTCACCATGGCCTACGTCGCCGGTGTTCCTTTCTTCCAGTGGACGGTACTGGGCACCCTGTTCTACGCCGCCCTCCTGTTCGGTGGCTTTGAACTGCTGCGCAGCCGCGTGCCGGCGCTGCGCGCGCAAACCGCGTAAGGCCCGGCGATGGGCAACCGCCTGTCGAAGATCTATACCCGCACCGGCGACGACGGCAGCACGGGTCTGGGCGACGGCTCCCGGGTCGCCAAGGATTCGCTGCGGGTCACCGCCTATGGCACCGTGGATGAGGCCAATTGCTGCATCGGCCTGCTGCTGGCCAGCGAGGTGCCGGACGAACTGCGCGAGCTGCTGGTCAAGATCCAGCACCAGCTGTTCGACCTTGGCGGGGAACTCTGCATTCCGGGCCATGCGGCGATCTTCGATGCCGATATCGATGCACTGGAAGCGCGCCTGGATCACTACAACCAGGACTTGCCACCGCTGAAGGAGTTCATCCTGCCTGGCGGTGGCGAGGCAGCCGCCCGCTGCCACGTTGCGCGTACCGTGGTGCGCCGTGCCGAACGCGCGACGGTGAGCCTGGCGCGGGACGAGTCCGTTCGCCCGCAAGCAGTGCATTACCTGAACCGACTGTCCGACCTGCTGTTCGTGCTGGCGCGGGTACTGGCGCGCAGCAGCGGCCATGGCGAAGTGGTGTGGGACCACGTCCGCCGCAAAGCCTGAGCAACGGCCGCTGATGCGCATCTACTCACACCCGGCCTGCCTGGCCCATGACACCGGGCCGGGCCATGCCGAGTGCCCCGAGCGTCTGTCCGCGGTGACCGATGCGTTGCATGCGGCGTTCCCGCAACTGAAATGGCATCAAGCGCCACGCGCCAGCCGTGGCCAGTTGTTGCGCGCGCATACACCGGCCCTGCTTGAGCAGGTCCTGGAAACCCGGCCGCGGGAGCGCATGCATCTGGATCCGGACACGATCCTGTCCCCGGCGTCTGCCGAAGCTGGCCTGCGCGCTGCAGGCGCGGTGGTCGCGGCAGTCGATGCCGTGCTGGGCGGGCAGGTCAAGCGCGCGTTCTGCGCGGTGCGGCCCCCCGGCCACCACGCCACCGCCGACGTGGCGATGGGCTTCTGCCTGTTCAACAACATCGCGGTCGGTGCCCTGCACGCGCTGGCCGCACATGGGCTGGAGCGGCTCGCCATCGTCGATTTCGACGTCCACCACGGCAATGGCACCCAGGCGATCTTCGAACACGACCGGCGCGTGCTGTTCGCCGGCTCCCACCAACTTCCCTTGTATCCCGACACCGGCAGGCGCGATGAAACGGGGGAAGGCAACATCGTCAACGCGCCCTTGCCGCCAGGTGCCGGTAGCGCCGAATTCCGCGCGGCATGGACGCAGCGCCTGCTGCCTGCGGTGGATGCCTTCAAGCCACAGTTGCTGATGATTTCAGCGGGGTTCGATGCGCACCGGCGGGATCCGTTGGCGCAGCTGCAGCTTGAAGCCGCAGATTTCGCGTGGGTCACGAATGAATTGAACACGTTGGCGAGGCGGCATTGCGGCGGACGCGTCGTCTCGACCCTTGAAGGCGGCTACGACCTCACGGCCCTGGCGGAATCCAGCGTGGCCCATGCCGGGGCATTGCTGGGCTGACACGCTCGCCCGCCAACCAGCAGGCCATGCGCGGCGCCGGGGTTTGCCCGCCCGTCGGCGTTGCGGCAAGCTAGTCGCCGGATCAAGTCTTCTGGAACACCTGTGCACCCATCCCTGCGTCTGCTGCCGTTGCCGCTGTGCATCGCCTTTTCCCTGCAGGCCAGGGCCGCCGACGACAAGCCACCCAACTGGGGCCTGTGCCCGGTGCAGGACGTGGTCCAGCCGTTCGCGGACGCGCAGACCCTGCCCGACGGCGTCAAGATCGACAATGCCAGCGAGGCCACCGACATCGAAGGCGATGCGCTCTCTGGCACCGAAGAGAACCCGGTGTTCAACGGCAACGTGACCCTGCGCCGTGGCGACCAGTTCATGGGCGCCGAGCAGCTCAGGTACGACAAGTCGAAGGAGCAATACACCGCCGAGGGCAACATTCGCTACCAGGGCGGCGGCCTGCGCCTGGTCGCCAAGCGCGCCGAGGGCGACCAGTCCACCGACGTCCACAAGCTGCAGGACATCGAGTACCAATTGCTCTCGCAACGCGGCAATGGTGGTGCAGAGAGCATGGTGCTCAGCGGCAATCTCGGTGCCTTGCACGGGGCTACCTATTCCACCTGCCCACCTGAACAACGCCAGTGGGAACTACGCGCACGCTCGATTGACGTCGACACCGAGGGCGGCATGGCGATCGCCCGTGGCGCCACGCTGATGGTCGGCAAGGTGCCGGTGGTCTTCCTGCCCTGGTTCAAGTTCCCGACCGATGAGCGTCGTCGCACCGGCCTGCTGTTCCCGTCGATTTCCAACTCCAGCCGCAACGGCTTCGACTATCGGCAACCGATCTACCTGAACCTGGCGCCCAATTACGATGCCACCATCAGCCCGCGCCTGATGACCTCGCGTGGCGTGCTGCTTGGCGCGCAGTTCCGCTACCTGCTCGAGCGCGGTGCCGGAACGGTTGACGCCACCTACATGCCGAACGACGACTTGCGTGATCGCGAGCGCAGCATGTTCCACTACAACGCGTTCCAGAACCTGAGCCGACACTGGCAGGCGCGTGCGAACGTGAACTGGATCAGCGATACACGCTATTACGAGGATTTCAGCAGCAGCATCGATGGCCTGTCTCAATCCACGGCATTGAGCGAGATCGGCGTGTACGGGCATGGGCAAGGCTGGAACGCAGGGTTCAGCGCCGATCACTGGCAACTGGCCGATTTCACCCTGACCGAGGCAAACCTGCCCTACAACCGCAAGCCGCGCGCCTTCGTGCACTGGGAGCGCAAGGTTGGCGGCGGCTTCGTGGCGGGTATTGACGCAGAGGCCGTGCTTTTCCAGCACGCCGTGTTCGATGCCGGCTCGCGCCTTGACCTGAAGCCCTGGATCAGCTTGCCGCTGCACGGCGACAGCTGGTTCCTGCGCCCGACCGTCGCGTTCCGGCATACCGCCTACCAGCTCGACGACGGCCTGGCCGCGTCATTGGGAAGCAGCAACGCGCCGTCGCGCAACCAACCCATCTTCAGCCTGGATGCGGGCACGTACTTCGACCGCGAGACCTCGATCAAGGGCAACGACTACCTGCATACAATCGAACCGCGCCTGTTCTACCTGAGAGTGCCCTACACCGACCAGGGCGACTTGCCGCTGTTCGATACCCAGCCACTGACCTTCAGCTGGGGCCAGCTGTTCCGCGACAACCGGTATTCAGGCGCCGACCGCCAGGCCGATGCGAACCAGCTGACCCTGGCGGTGAGTTCACGGATGATCCGCCAGTCCGATGGTCGCGAACGCTTCTCTGCCAGCCTGGGCCGGATTCGCTATTTCGATGAATCCCGCGTCCGAATTCCCGGCGAGCCGATCACCGAGAAGGGCCGCTCGGCCTGGGTCGCCGATGCCAACTACGCACCGACCGACCGCTGGACCTTCGGTGCTTCCTATCAGTGGGACCCGAAGTTCAGCCGCACCGACCTGTCCAGCGTCCGCGCCCGCTACCTGCTGCCGGACGATGGCGTGGTCAACCTGGGTTACCGCTACCGGCGTTCTCTGCTGGAACAGACCGATCTGTCCTTCCTGTATCCGATCAATCCGTCCTGGAGCATCGTCGGCCGCCACTACTATTCGCTGTATGACAAGAAGACGCTGGAGACCCTGGCCGGCTTCCAGTGGGACAGCTGTTGTGTCGCCGTTCGGCTTGTAGCCCGCCGTTACGTGCAGAATCGTACCGGCGACATGAGCAACTCGATCATGTTCGAGATCGAACTCAAGGGTCTTGGTTCTGCCGGCCAGGACACCAAGCGTGCCTTGCGCCGCTCCATCCTCGGCTACAATCGAGACGATCTGTACCTGGTGCCGCCGCAGACCGCCACAGGCCAGCCCACCCCGCCGGACACCAACGCCAGCCCATGACCGATTTTCTTGCCCCCATCCTCCGCCGTACCACCTTGGCCGTCCTGATCGCAGGCCTGTTGCCGATCGCCCCCATGGCGTTGGCCCAAAGCACGGCTGCCATCGTGCCCGTGGACCGGATCGCCGCGGTGGTCAATGAAGACGTGATCCTGCGCAGCGAACTCGACCGCGCATTGAGCAATATCCGGTCGCAATACGCTGACAAGCTGAACCAGCTGCCGCCGCCCCAGGTACTGGAGCGGCAGGTGCTGGAACGCCTGATCCTGATGCGCCTGCAGCTTGCGCGGGCCAAGGACGCAGGCATCACCGCCAGCGACGAAGATGTCGAGCGCGCCGTGCAGGGCGTGGCCCAGCAGAACCAGATGAGCGTAGACCAGCTGCGCGGGCGCCTTGCCCAGGATGGCATGACGTTCAACGAATTCCGCGGCAACCTGCGCGACGAAATCATCACCCAGAAACTGCGCCAGAGCTTTTCCCAGGGCCGGATCAACGTGAGCGAAGGGGAGGTCGATGCCGCATTGTCGACCGCTGCAGCCAGTGGCAGCCTGCAATTCCACCTCGCGCACATACTCGTCAATGCGCCTGACGGCGCGACACCCGAACAGCTCGCCATCGCGGAAAAGAAGATCGAGGGGGTCAAGGCCCTGGTCGAGAAGAACGAGATGAGCTTCGCCGCCGCAGCCGTGCGCTATTCGGACAGCCCGAATGCGCTGGAAGGCGGCGATCTTGGTTGGCGTGGCCAGAACGAGATCCCGCCGGCGTTCGCCGCAGCTATCCAGCAGATGCAGCCCGGCCAGATCATCGGCCCGCTCCGAGGTCCCAGCGGCTTCCAACTGCTGCAACTGGTCGATACCCGCACCCTGGCCGCCAGCGACGGGGCACAGGTCACTCAGTTCCAGGCGCGGCAGATCCTGATCAAGGTCGACGACAAGACCGACAACGCCACCGCCAAGTCCAAGGCAGAAACCCTGGCTGCCCGTCTGGCAGGTGGTGCCGAGTTCGCCAAGCTGGCGGCGGAGTCCTCCGACGATGCCACCACCAAGCGCCGAGGTGGCGACCTGGGTTGGCTGACCGCCGACACCTACGGCAACGCGTACGCCATGCAGGTTGCCGCATTGGACGATGACGGCATCTCGGCGCCGTTCCAGACCGACGCGGGCTGGGTGATCCTGCAACGCACGGGTAGTCGCCAGATCGCAGCCGGTGGCGACAACCTGCGTGCACAGGTCCGCGAGACCATCGGCCGACGCAAACTGGAGGAAGAGTGGAACCGCTTCCTGCGTGAAATGCGTGGTGAGGCCTATGTCGACGTACGTGACGCAAGTGGCAAATCCACCGCACCGAAGCTGGATTCGCCTGCGCCTGTCGAAAAGAAGAAGAAGATGGCGATCCCGGAGCATGAGCGCGATCGTCCGGCCTTCTGACCCAGCATGCGCCCGCGCTTAGCACTGGTCCCTGGCGAACCGGCAGGAATCGGTCCGGAACTTGTCGTACGCGTGGCCCAGCAGGACTGGGATGCCGAGTTGATCATCCACGGGGATGCCAGCGTTCTGCAGCGCGCCGCGCGCGCAATGCAGCTGCCACTGGCGTTGCATCGGGAGGGTGAGACTCCGGCGTCACCGCGCAGCTTCGAAATCGTCGATATCCCGCATCCGGCCAACGCCCGCTTCGGAACCCCCGAGGCAGCCAATGCCGCAACGGTCATCCAGGCCCTGTGCCATGCAGGCCGGGCTTGCATCGACGGCCGCCTGGATGGCTTGGTGACCGGCCCCGTCCACAAGGCGGCGATCAATGCCGGCGGAATTGCCTATACCGGCACCACCGGCCTGCTGGCGGAGCAAGCCGGTTGCGAGGTGGTGATGATGCTGGCCAATGGCATCGTCCGGGTTGCACTGCTGACCACGCACATTCCCTTGCGCGCGGTCGCCGACGCGATCACACCAGACGCCGTCCGCAACACCTTGCAGATCGTGCACCGGGCACTGCGCGAGGATTTCGGCATCGATGCACCGACCATTGCGGTGCTGGGGCTGAACCCGCATGCGGGCGAAGCGGGCCACCTGGGGGATGAGGAATTGCGCATCATCGAACCCGCGCTGGATGCCTTGCGAACCACCGGCATGCGCCTGATCGGGCCACTGCCGGCCGACACTGCGTTCCTCCCCGAAAAGCTGCTCGGGTTTGACGCAGTGCTGGCGATGTACCACGACCAGGGCTTGCCGGTGCTGAAGTACAGCGACTTCGCCAATGCCGTGAACATCAGCCTGGGCCTGCCCTACCCGCGGGTGGCGGTCGACCATGGCACGGCGCTGGAGCTGGCGGGCACCGGCAAGGCCGATCCGTCCAGCCTGTTCGCCGCAATCCACACCTGCACCCAACTGGCGCGGCGGCGCATGACGGCATGAATGGCTTCACGGAACCGGCCAAGAAGCACCTGGGCCAGAACTTCCTGCATGAGCGCAGCGTGATCGACAAGATCGTGCTGGCGGTGGATCCGCAGGCGGGCGATGTCATCGTCGAAATCGGCCCCGGCCAGGGCGCACTGACCTTTCCGTTGCTGCGCCGGCATGGCGAACTGACCGCGATCGAGTTCGACCGCGACCTGCATGCCCCGCTGCAGGCCGCCGCGCGCGAACATGGCCAGCTTCACCTGATCGAAGGCGACGTGCTGGGCGTGGACTTCACCTCGCTCGCTGCAGCGCGTGGCGATGCCAGGGGCCAGATACGCCTGGTCGGCAACCTGCCCTACAACCTCAGTTCGCCGATCCTGTTCCATGCGCTGGACCACGCCCCTGCGATACGCGACATGCATTTCATGCTGCAGAAGGAAGTCGTGGAACGGATGGCGTCGGGGCCCGGCAACAAGGTCTATGGCAGGCTCAGCGTGATGCTGCAGGCCTATTGCACGGTGACGCCACTGTTCACGGTGCCACCGGGCGCATTCCGGCCGGCACCGAAAGTCGACTCGGCGGTGGTGCGGCTGATACCGATCCCGGCGGAGCGGATCATGGTCGTGGACCGGCTCGTCTTTGCCGGCGTGGTCCGTGCCGCGTTCGGCCAGCGCCGCAAGACCCTGCGCAATGCACTCAAGGGCGTGGCCGAAAGCGTGCACATCGAGGCTGTCGGCTTGCGCCCGGATGCACGTGCGGAACAGGTCGAAGTGGACGGCTTCGTGCGCCTCGCCAACCTGCTCGCGCATGCACCCGGTCCACGCGAGTGATCACGGCGTGTGTGGTGGTTCACTCGCCACGGCTACACTAGGCGCATGAGTACCAACGACTATCTTTTCGACATCGATGTCGATACCTGCTTCCTGGACGAGCAGTCCGCACCCGAGGAAGGCCGCTTCGTGTTCGCGTACACCATCCACATCCGCAATGACGGCAAGGTGCCCGCGCGCCTGCTTGGCCGGCATTGGCTGATCACCGACGGCAACGGCAAGGTGCAGGAAGTGGTCGGTGAAGGCGTGGTCGGCGAGCAACCCTGGCTGCGTCCTGGCGAAGGCTTCGAGTACACCTCGGGCACGGTGCTGGAAACCGACATCGGCACCATGCGCGGCAGCTACGACATCCTGGCCGATGACGGCACCCGCTTCGCAGCGCCGATCCCGATGTTCACGCTGGCCATCCCGCGCACGTTGCACTGAGCCCGGGAGACGACCGTGAGTACGTGGGCAATCGGCGACCTGCAAGGGTGCTACGACGTGACCCAGCGCCTGCTGGAGCGCATCCGCTTCGATCCCGCGGTCGACCGGTTGTGGTTCTGCGGCGACCTGGTCAATCGCGGTGGGCAGTCGATCGAAACCTTGCGCCTGGTGCATTCCCTGCGCGACGTCAGCCATGTGGTGCTGGGCAACCACGACCTGTCCCTGCTGGCGATCGCCGAGCGCTCCACGGACGACCAGCGCAAGGTCAATGCGGACCTGCAAGGGGTGTTGTTCGCGGACGACGCGCCGGAGCTGCTGGCATGGCTGCGCAAGCAGAAACTTGCCCACGTCGACCGCGAACTGGGCTGGATGATGGTGCATGCCGGCCTCGCGCCGAAGTGGACCACGCAACTGGCCGAACGCCACGCGCGCGAGATCGAAACGCGCCTACAGGGCGACAACTACCGCAAGTTGTTGCGCAACATGTACGGCGACGGTCCGGACTGGTCCCCGGGCCTGAACGGCCCCGAGCGCGACCGCGCGATCATCAACATCTTCACCCGCATGCGCTATTGCAGCCCTCGCGGCCGCATTGCCTTCGAGCACAAGGGCGAACCCGGTACCCAGCCGCCTGGCCTGTATCCGTGGTTCTCGGTACCCGGCCGCGCCCAGCGCGACCTGAAGGTGGTCTGCGGGCATTGGAGTTCACTGGGCCTGTTCGTGGGCGTTGGCGTGCACGCGATCGATACCGGCGCGGTCTGGAGCGGCAAGCTCACCGCCCTGCAACTGGACGCCGAGACCCTGCACGTCGTGCAGGTACCGGGACGCGCCGTGGCCGCCCCCGCCCCGCGCCAGCGCGCGCCGAAGCCGCATCGCCACCAGCAGGACCAGCGTCGTCGCGATGAACGCGACAAGCCGCGCGAAAAGGCGCCAGAATGAGGGCAAAAAAGGGGGCAGGGAACATTTCCGTTTGATCGTGCAGTCTTCCGCGACAGCAAGAAGGAAATGTTCTCTGATCCCTTTTCGTCTTGTACCGCCCGGCTACCTTTCGTAACCAACGAACTCGAATGCCAGGGCATGCCGCGCATCCGGTGCGTAGGCCTCGCGCAAGGTTTCGCGCCACCGGCTGGCATCGAAGTGCGGGAAAAACGCATCGGCGTTGCTGACAACCGTATCGACCAGGGTCAGGTGCAGATGAGTGGCCATGGACAAGGTGAGCGCATAGATTTCGCCGCCGCCAATCACGCACAACTCGCTGGCGCCGGCGTCCGCTGCGATGCAGAGCGCCTGTTCAGGCGAGGCCACCGCCTGCATCCCATCGAAGGGCACCTGACCGCTGCGAGTCAGCACCAGGTTCAGGCGCCCCGGCAATGCGCGCCCCAGCGACTGCGCGGTCTTGCGCCCCATCAGGATGGGCTTTCCAACGGTCAGTGCCTTGAATCGCTTCAGGTCGTCCGGCAGGTGCCACGGCAATGCCCCGTCCTTGCCGATGGCGAACTCGCGGTCCATGGCCGCGATCAAGGAGACCTTCATCGCAACCTGCTCACACCGCGACCGTTGCCTTGATCGCGGGCAACGGATCGTAGCCTTCGATGGCGATGTCGCCGAAGCTGAAATCGAAGATGTCGGTGATCGCCGGATCGAGCTTGAGTGCCGGCAACGCACGCGGCGCACGTGACAGTTGCTCGCGTGCCTGGACGAAATGGTTCGAATACAGGTGCGCGTCGCCCAGCGTGTGCACGAAGTCGCCAACCCCGAGCCCACACACCTGCGCAACCATATGGGTCAGCAACGCATAACTGGCGATGTTGAACGGCACGCCGAGGAAGATGTCGCCGCTGCGCTGGTACAACTGACAGCTCAGCTTCCCGTCCGCCACGTAGAACTGGAACAGCGTGTGGCAGGGCATCAGGGCCATGCGCGGCAGGTCGGCCACGTTCCACGCCGAGACGATCAGCCGGCGCGAATCCGGATTGCGCCTGATCTCGTCGACGACCCAGCGGATCTGGTCGATCTCGCGTCCGTCCGCGCCTTCCCAACTGCGCCACTGCTTGCCGTAGACCGGGCCCAGCTCGCCCTGTGCATCGGCCCATTCGTCCCAGATACCCACCTTGTTGGCGGTGAGGTAGGCGATATTGGTCTCGCCCTGCAGGAACCACAGCAGCTCATGGATGATCGAGCGCAGGTGCAGCTTCTTGGTGGTGACCAGCGGGAAGCCCTGGGCCAGGTCGAAGCGCATCTGCCAGCCGAACACGCTGCGGGTGCCAGTGCCGGTGCGATCGGCTTTTTCGGTGCCGTGTTCCAGCACATGCCGCAGCAGATCGAGGTATTGCCTCATGTCGTGCCTCCCGCAAGCGGCTTCATCCCGCGCGCTTCGTGTCGCGGCTGGCGGGTACGGGCTGCAGGGTCGGCGCACCGCGCGACCTCCACAACCAGAACAGGCCCAGCAGGATCAGCGGCGTGCTCAGCACCTGGCCCATGGTCAACCAGCCGAAGGCGAGATAGCCGAGTTGCTGGTCGGGCTCGCGCACGAACTCCACGGCGAAACGGAACACGCCGTACAGCAACGCGAACACGCCTGACACCGCATAGCGCGGGCGCGGCTTGCACGAATACCAGACCAGTACAACGAACAGCACCAACCCCTCCAGGGTTGCCTGGTAGAGCTGCGAAGGATGGCGTGCGAACGTGTCGAGGATGCCTGCGTCGAATTGCGCGCGCAGCGTCGCGGCGTCCATCGAGGCAAAGGGTTGCGGCAATGACTGCGGGAATACCACGCCCCAGCCGGCATCCGTCGGCTTGCCCCACAACTCGCCGCCGATGTAATTGCCGATCCGGCCGAAGCCAAGCCCGGCTGGCACCAGCGGTGCAATGAAATCGACCACGTCGAAATAGTGCAGGTGATGGCGGCGCGCCCACCAGCCAATCGCGACCAGCACCCCGAGCAGGCCACCGTGGAAGCTCATGCCGCCTTCCCACACCTTGAACAGCATGAGGGGGTTCTGCACGAAATCGCTGAAACTGTAGAAGAGGATGTAACCGATGCGTCCGCCCAGCACCACGCCCAGCATGCCGTAGAACATCAGGTCACCGAAACCGTTCTCGTCCACGCCCGGCAGCCGTCCGCCACGCACGCGGCGGCGCCCCAGCCACCACGCCACGGCGAAACCGAGCAGGTACATCAGGCCGTACCAGTGGACCTTGAGCGGCCCCAGGGAGACAGCGATCGGATCGATCTGGTGCAGGATGGGCATGCGTGGCCAAAGGCTGTGAATCAGCCGCCATTGTATAGGGCGAGCCGGAACCCGCCCTAGAGGAGCACCGGGTGATCCGGCAGTTCGTCGACGTCCGCTGTACCTGATGCGTGCGGAACATGCGCTGCCAGCAGGTCACCGACTGCGCGGATCGCCGCCACCACGGCATCGGCATGGTCGCCGCTGCGCAGGCGCTCTTCCAGCAACTGGCACACCCCGCGCCATTGCGCATCGCTGACCAGGCCGTGCAAGCCACGATCCGCGACGATCTCGATGCGATGGTCGGCCAGCAGCAGGTACACCAATACGCCGTTGTTTGCCGCGGTGTCCCAGACCCGCAGGCGGGCGAATGCGGCTTCAGCCCGGGCACGCGCCGGCACACCCCGCATGAGCTGTCGCAATGGCAGGGTCGCTTCCACCGCGAAGCAGACTTCACCTTGATGCCGGCGTTCGCCCTCGGCGATCGCAGCGGCAATGCGGTCCATCGCCTCCGCCGGGAAGCGGCTGCGTGCATCGGTCGCGAGCAGGTGCCGCAGGACGCGCGCCAGGGTGCCCGCCATCACCAGCTCCCCGAGGCGCCACCGCCCCCGGACATGCCGCCACCACCCGACCAGCCGCCGCCACCGCCGCCGCCGCCGAAACCGCCACCACCGAAGCCACCACCGCCAAAACCACCCCAATCACGATGTCGCGCGTAGCGCCCGCCACCGCCCGAGCCAACGCCGATGATGAAACCGATGACGGCGCCGACACCTCCCACCAGCAGCGCCGACGACAGCAGCCAGGCGATCCCGCCACTGGCGCCTGCGCCAAACAGCGCACGAAAGCCCCCGGGCATCCGGCCGAACACACCGCGTGCAATCTGGCCGACGATCAACGCCGCGAACAACGCGAACAACCAGTTTCCACCGCTGTCTGGTCCGGTGGGATGGGTGGCCACCGGTTCCGGCAGCGGCTCACCGTCGATCAGCTTCACCAGTTGCGCAGTGGCGTCGCTGATGCCGCCGGCGTAATCGTCCTGGCGGAATCGGGGTACCAGGTATTCCTGGATCACGCGTCCGGCAGCGATGTCCGGAATCGCACCTTCCAGCCCATAGCCGACTTCGATCCGCACCTTTCGATCATCCTTGGCGACGACCAGCAACACCCCGTCATCAACACCCTTGCGGCCCAGCGTGAATTGCTCGAATGCGCGCACGGCGTAGGGCTCGATGGCCTCGGGCGCTGTGCTCGGCACCATCAACACCTGCAGCTGGCTACCCTTGCGCTGCTGCAGGTCCAGTGCTTGCTGCTCGAGCTTCTGCCTGGATGCCGCATCCAGCGTTCCGGTGGTGTCGACCACCGGCGAATCGAAGGCCGGGATGATGGCTTGCTGAGCCCACGCAGGAAATGCCAGGAGCATCGCCACGACGAGACTGCCGATGCAGGATAGGTTCCGATGCATCCTGCGGTGCAGGCCTGACCACCCACGTGCACGTTGCACCCGCGTGCCTACTCAGTCGGATCGCCGACCGGCGCGTTGCCGCCCTGAACCGGTTCCATCGGCGGCTGCGGTGGATTGATGATGGCCGGCGCCTGGCGGTTTGGAACAGGCGGCGTAAACACCGGCGCTGCCTGGGCCGTGGCAGGCGTCGCGAAGTCCACCGTGGGCGGCTGCTGGATCTGCGCCTCGTTCTCCACGGTGAAGTTCGGCTTCGGTTTGTGGCCGAACACCCTTGCGGTCAGGTTGATCGGGAATTGACGGATGTAGGTGTTGTAGTCCTGCACCAGCGCGATGTAGCGCCCACGCGCGACCGTGATCCGGTTCTCGGTCCCTTCCAGCTGCGTCTGCAGGTTGAGGAACGACGCGTCCGCCTTCAGGTTGGGGTAGCTCTCGGTCACCATCATCAACCTACCCAACGCCTGCGACAGTTCGCCCTGCGCGGCCTGGTAGCTGGCGAGTGATGCGGCGTCATCGGCATTGACGTTGATCTGGCTGACCTTGGCGCGCGCTTCGGTCACCGCGGTGAGTACCTGCGCCTCGTGCGCGGCATACCCCTTGACCGACGCCACCAGGTTCGGGATCAGGTCGGCACGGCGCTTGTACTGGTTGAGGACCTCCGACCAACCGGCCTTGGTCGCTTCATCCTTCTGCTGGATCTGGTTGTATCCGCAGCCGGACAGAAGCATGGCCAGTACCAACAGGAGAAATACGCGCATGGGGTGGTTCCTTGGGCAGGTAGAGGAGCGACTTCGCACCATTGCAGCACCCGGTACGTTAAGCCGGGATCGTCGTCGCCATCACGGTGGCGATCCCGGCCGCGACCGGCAGTTCCTCAGTGCGGCAGGCCCCGCACCCGTTCGTTGTGCTTGACCCACAGGTTCAGGCCCTCCACCAGCGCGGAGAATCCCATCGCGCCGTAGATGTAGCCCTTGGAAAGGTGCAGGGAGAAACCCTCCAGTACCAGGAACGCCCCCACCAGCACGATGAACGCAAGCGCCAGCATCTTCACGGTGGGATTGCGGTCGATGAAGCGTCCCAGCGGCGTGGCGGCAAGCAGCATCACCCCCACCGCCATCAGGATCGCGAGCACCATGATGATTTTCTGGTTGGCCATGCCGACCGCGGCGATCACCGAGTCAAGCGAGAACACGATGTCGATCACCGCGATCTGGGCGATCACCATCCAGAACGAGTCCATCGGTTTGGCGGTGACGTCTTCCTGGACGGGCTCCCCGACCACCAGGTCGCGAATCTCCATCGTGCCCTTCACCAGCAGGAACACACCGCCGACGATCAACACCAGGTCGCGGATCGAAATGCCCTGACCCATCAGGGTGAACAGGTCCGCGGTCAAGCCGGCAAGCCAGGCCAGGGTCAGCAACAGGACGATGCGGGACACGCAGGCCACCGCGATGCCGAACTTCCGCGCCTTCTCGCGCGTCGCATGCGGCAACTTGCTCACCGCGATCGAGATGAACACCAGGTTGTCGATGCCCAGCACGATCTCGATCGCACTCAGCGTAATCAGGGTGATCCAGGCTTGTGGATCCGTCAGCAGTTCCATCATCACGCGGGGTAGTTCCTCAATTTGGCAACAGACGCGGACCCAGGATCAGGGTCCACACCAGGATCACGTTCATCATCAACACGAACACCGCAGCCGACCCCATGTCCTTGGCGCGCCCTGCCAGCTCATGATGTTCGGCGCCGTAGCGTTCGATCACCGCCTCGATCGCGGAATTCAGCAACTCGATGCTCATGACCAGCAGGCAACTTCCGATCAGCAGTGCCCGTTCGACGCCGCTCTGGCCGAAATACCAGCCCAATGGACCCAGCGCCAGGAACAACACGACTTCCAGCCGGAAGCTGGACTCATGCAACCACGCCGCACGCAAGCCCTGCATGGACCACATTGCCGCCTTCATGATCCGCGCGGGGCTGCGCGGCAGATGGCCGTAATGGTCAGCCATGCACGGCGTGACAGGTGATGGCAGGTGCACGGCGAAGGGACATTGGCATGTGCGTCGGACGGAGCGGCTGGGATCGGCGCAAGTGGCCGACGACGCACGGATTTTGCCACATGCCCCCCTTAGGCGTCCGTTAACCCAGCCTCGGTTGGGCCCTCGACGCCGCATTGGGCGACGGCTGCTACTGCTGGCGCAGTGCCTCGATCGGATCCAGCAAGGACGCCTTGCGCGCAGGGTAGTAGCCAAAGAACAGCCCGGTCCCGATCGAAAACCCGGCCGCGAGCATCACTACCTGAGCATTCAACTCCACCGGCAGGTTGCCGATCTTGCCGACGATCAATGCCCCGACCACGCCAATGCCAATCCCGATCACGCCGCCGATCAGCGAAATCAACATGGCCTCGGCCAGGAACTGCCGGCGCACGTCACTGGGACCGGCACCCACCGCCATGCGCAATCCAATCTCGCGGATGCGCTCTGTCACCGACACCAGCATGATGTTCATGATGCCGATGCCGCCGATGATCAGGCAGATGCCGGCCACCGCGCCCAGCAGCTTCGACATGAGGTTGGTGGTGGCAGTGCGCGTCGCCACGATCTGGGCGATGTTGCGCACGGCAAAATCATCTTCCGCGCCCGGATCGATCTTGTGGCGCTGGCGAAGCAGGCCCTCGATCTCGCTCTGCGCACTGGTCAGGTTCCTGGCCTCGTCCACACCCACCGAGATCTGCTGCACCGAGCCGGGCGGCATCGACTGCGAATTGGACAGCCTGCGACGCGCGGTCTCCAGCGGCACCACCACCATGTCGTCCTGGTCCTGGCCAAAGCCGCCCTGACCCTTCGATGCCAAGACGCCCACCACGGTGAAGGGCACGCGCCCCAGCCGCACGGTCTGGCCGACTCCGTCGCCATCGCCGAACAGGGTCTTGCGCACCGTTTCGCCGAGGATCACCGGCTTGGTGCTGCCGCCGAAATCGCTTGTCTGGAACAAGTCGCCTTGCGCGATCTTCCAGTCATTGATCGCGAACCAGTCGGCCTGCACACCCTGCCACTGGGTGGACGCATTGCTCTCGGCGAACACCACCTGAGTGCTGCCGCGCAATGTGCCGGATACGTATTGCGCCTCGGGCACTTCATTGCGGATCGCCTCCACGTCGCCTTCGGTCAGGCTCCAGCGGCTGCCCTGTGCCGAACGCGCACCGCCCGGCCCCACCCCGCCCGAGCTACCGATGTCCAGCCGCTGCGAGCCAAGCCCGGACACCATCTTGTCGATCTCGGCCTGGGTGCCCTGGCCGATCGACACCATGACGATGACCGCCGCGATGCCGATGATCACGCCCAGCGAGGTCAGCGCGCTGCGCATCCAGTTGCCACGCAGGGCGAACAACGCCGTGCGCAGGATGTCGAGGAAACTCATGCGGCCTGCCCTTCGATCTGCTCGTGCAATTCACCATCGTGCATCACATAGGTCCGGTCCGCGTGCTTGGCGACCAGCGCATCGTGGGTGATCAGGATTACCGTGTGCCCATCGTTGCGAAGCTGCTTGAACAACGCCAGGATTTCCTCGCCGGTCTTGCTGTCCAGCGCACCGGTGGGTTCATCCGCCAGCAGGATCGGCGGACTGTTGACCAGTGCGCGGGCAATCGCCACGCGCTGCTGCTGGCCACCAGACAATTCATTCGGTCGATGGCCAGCACGATCGGCCAATCCGACGGACGCCAGTGCCGCGCGGGCGCGTTCGCGACGTTCCTTGTGGGGAATCCTGGCATAGCCCAGCGGCATTGCCACGTTGTCGGTGGCATCCATCCGCGGCAGCAGGTGGAAGCCCTGGAACACGAAACCGATCTTGTCGCGTCGCAAGGCCGCCAGTTCCTCGGCATCGAGCGTGGAGACATCCACCCCATCGCAGAAGTAAGACCCGGAGGTCGGCGTGTCCAGGCAGCCGATCAGGTTCATCAGGGTCGACTTGCCGGAACCAGACGGTCCCATGATCGCCACGAACTCGCCGCGACCGATTTGTAGCTCGACATCGACGAGCGCGACGACCTCCGCCTCGGTGCCGGCCGAATACACCTTGCCAAGGCCCGTGGTGCGGATGACCGGGACCTCCGCCGGCATCGGACCTGCGGCCGACATCACTTGCTCTCCGACGCCGAGCGCTCACCGGCAATGAACTGGTCGCCCTCCTTGATCGTGCGACCCGACACCTCGGTCTTGCTGCCATCACTGGCACCCAGTCGCACCATCGCGACCTCCGGCTTGCCGGCAAGCAGTTTGTACACCGTCACCCGCTTGGCGTTGAGCTGCGCCTCCAGCGACATGTCCCACTTGGCACGCTGTTGATCGTCCAGGGCTGCGCGAAACTCGCTGAACTGCTGGTTGAAGCGGTCGCGTATGCGCGCGCGCATCTGCGCCTGCATGCTGGCATCGCCACCACCCTGTCCACCACCCGTGCGCGGAGGACCACCACCGAACAGCCGGCTGCCACCCTGCTGCGGCGCTGCGCCAGACGCTTGCGCCATGCGCTCTGCCTGCCGCTGTTGCATCTGCTCGAGCGCCGCGTCAAACGCCGCCTGCTGCTCCGGCTTCAACTGCAGGCTGGCGGCGAGGGCCTTGAGGTCATCCGCCATGCCCGAACCACCGGCCGGGCCTTGGCCAGGCCCCTGTCCCGCAGGCTGCAGGCTGGCCAGCGGTGAACCCTCGGCGGGCTTGAAGCGCAACGCCGCATTGCCCACGGTCAGGACGTTGCTGAGTTTGCTGACTTCGATCTCCGCGTTCACGGTCAGCCCCGGCAACAGGGTGCCGTCGCTGTTGTCGACGGTCACGACCACGGGATAGGTCACCACGTTGTTCGAGGTGGTCGCGGCAAGTCGCACCTGCTCCACTACGCCATTGAACTTGCGATCAGGAAAGGCGTCGGCACTGAAGCTGACCGACTGGCCGACCTTGACCTGGCCGATGTCGGATTCGTCCACGGCCAGCTCGATTTTCATCTTCGCCAGGTCTTCGGCAATCGTGAACAGCTCCGGCGCCTGCAGGCTGGCGGCGACGGTCTGGCCGGGCTCGATGTTGCGCGTCAGCACCACGCCGTCCACCGGCGAGCGGATCACCGTGCGCTCCAGGTTGACCCGCGTGGTCTGGGTGGACGCCGTCTGCTGGCGGATCTGCGCCTGCGCCGACGCGACCTGCGCCTGCGCCTGCTCCAGCGACGACCGCGACAGGTCGAGGTCGCTGCGTGCGATGAGCTTGTCCGCTGCCAATCCGCTCTTGCGCTGGTAATCCAGCGTCGCATTGCGCAACGCAGCCTGCGCCTGGCGCAATTGCGCCTGGGCACTGGCGATCTGCGCCGAGCCTTGCTCGATCTGCGCCTGATAGGTACTGGGATCGATCCTCGCCAGGATCTGGTCCTTCTTCACCGGCGAGTTGAAGTCCACCAGCACGTCGGTGACCAGACCCGAAATCTGGCTGCCAACCGTAATGGTGGAAATCGCACTGAGCGTGCCGGTCGATGAAATCGCCACGCGGATGTCGCCGCGCTGCACGGCTTCGGTCCGATAGTCGCCCTCGGCGCCCTTGGCGCTGCGCTGCGCCCAGAAGTACCAACCAAGTCCAAGCACGGCAACCACCGCAACGGTAATGCCGATCTTGCGCAGGGCAAACTTGCGAACGGGAGGAGTGGAACGACGTGTTGCCTTGCTCATGCGTATGGGGTGTCCGGGGAAAATGAGTGAACGCGCGGATGCCGATCGGGTTGACACCATAGCCCAGGCCCGCCGGCAGCACGCCGCTCAATCAGTCAAGAAGCTGGCCCCGAACAGGATGGTCACGTGGGTTCCCTGACCCGGCGTGCTGACCAGTTGCAACGGCCAACCGCAGCGATCGCCCAACCGTTGCGCGATCGACAACCCAAGTCCGGCACCGGTTCCGGTACTGTCAATCCGATAGAACGGCTCGAAGGCGCGGGCCTGGGTCGCAGCGTCCATGCCGATACCGGTGTCTTCCACCTCGATCCGGTCGGCCAGCAGCCGTACCCGGATCTGGCCGGCGTCGGTGAAGCGAACGGCGTTGCCCAACAGGTTGCGCAGGATCACGCCCAGCACCCGCGGCGGTGCATGCAGCTCCGGCTCGGCGGCTATCACCAGCTCCAGATGCACGTCCTTGCCCTCGAGCAAGGGTCGAATACGCTCCACCTCGACTTCGACCACGTCGCGCACCGGGAAATCCTCGGTTTCCAGTGGTACCTCCTGGTCCCGTGCAAGCAGCAGCAAGGCATCCATGATCGACTCCATCGCCGTGTTCGCCGCCTGGATCCGGGCCAGCGAGCGCCGGGAACGTTCCGACAGGCCCTGGTCCTGGCCGATCAGGTCGGTGGCAACGCGAATCACCGTCAGCGGCGTGCGCAATTCGTGGCTGGCATCGCGGGTGAAGTCACGTTCGCGGGCGATGAAGGCATCAACACGCTCGCCAAGGCCATGCAATGCATTGGCCATCTTGCGAAGATTGCCCTGCACGTCGTCGGGAATTCGCTCGGGTGACAATGCACGCGTGTCCGGACGCTGCGGATCCCAGCGCGAGACCTCGCGCAACAGCCAATCCACCGGCGCAAGCAGGCGCCGGGTCGCGCGGTAGGTCATCCATGTCACGGCGACGATGGAGCCGAATGCCAGCGCGATGGCGACCACGGTGACCGCCGTGAGTGGCAGGTCCTGGTTTGCCCCGGCCAGCCACAACATCACCAGCACCACCACCAGGCTGATGATCGCCAGCTGGAGCAGGAACACGATGCGGACGTTTCGCCTGTTCAAAGGCATCACGCGCACGACATCACCCAAGCTGCCCGGAAATATCCGCGATGCGATAACCGGCGCTTTGCACCGTATGCAGCAGCGCATGCTCGAATGGCTTGTCGATCACCTTGCGCAGGTTGTACAGGTGGCTGCGCAAGGTGTCCGAGTCGGGCAGGCCATTGCCCCATATCTCGCGTTCGATCTCCTGCCGGCTGACAACGCGCGGCGATTCGCGCATCAGGATGGTGAGCAGGCGCAGGCCAATCGGCGAAAGCTGCAGCTCATTGCCACCGCGGGTCGCACGAAGCGACGCCGGATCCAGCACCAGATCGGCCACCTTGAGGACTTCCGACCCGACCTGCCTGCGTTCGCGGCGGATCAGCGCGCGCAAGCGCGCTTCCAGTTCCTGGATCGCAAAGGGCTTGGTCAGGTAGTCGTCCGCGCCGGATGACAAGCCCGTGAGCTTCTCGTCCAGGGTGTCACGTGCAGTCAGCATCAACACCGGCGTGGACTTGCGCGCTTCGCTGCGCAGCCGCTTGCACACTTCGATGCCGTCCAGGCGCGGCAGCATGAGGTCAAGCACGATGACGTCGTAGTTGTTTTCCGCCGCCAGCCGATAGCCATCCAGACCGTCGGCTGCGTAGTCGACCTCGAATCCCCGGCTTTCGAGGTATTCGCCGACCATTTCGGAGATGTTGCGGTTGTCCTCGACGATGAGGACAAGTCCTGCCTGTTCCTGTGTGCGCATGGTTTTTTGAATTCCGCCTTCAGCTTTGTGAAACATGCCGGGAACGAAGTCGATGCCGTGTGAAGAAGGCAGCGGAGGGGCATCTTCGCGGAGCGGATGACTCAGATCGGGATCTTTTCAACCGGGCTGTCTTGCTTTTCAGCCTGCTTGGCCCGTACCCAATAACGATCCTGTGCTTCGAGCGATTGCCCGGCCAGCCCACCATCATCCCGCGCCAGCGCTTCCATCATGCGGAAGCGGCGCTCGAACTTGTGGTTGGCACGACGCATGGCAGCGCCGAAATCGACCTTGGCATGACGGGTCAGGTTGGCGCAGACGAACAGCAGGTCACCGAGTTCATCTTCCAGTCGCAGTTGCGCCGCTGCATCATCCGGATCGGCCGCGACCGCGGCGAACTCAACGCGCACTTCCTCGATTTCCTCGTGCAGCTTCTCGATCACCGGCGCCGGACCAGGCCAGTCGAAACCGACCCGCGCCGCCTTGTGCTGCAGCTTCACCGCACGCTGCCATTCGGGCAGTCCACGCGAGATCCCGGCCAGCGCGGACTGATCGGATTCACCCCGCGCTGCGCGTTCTGCACGCTTGTGTTCCTCCCAGTGCTGCAGTTGGGAATCGGCATTGTTGCGGCGCGCCTCGTCAGCCGCCGCTCCCGGCATCCTGCCTCCCGCGGCATTTGCACATCCATGTGCGGCAAATACATGCGGGTGGCGCCGGGTCATCTTGTCGCAGATGGCGGCGACCACATCGGCGAATTCGAAAGCGCCCTGTTCCTGCGCCATCCGCGCATGGAACACGACCTGCAGCAGCAAATCGCCCAGTTCGTCCTTGAGGTCGGCCATGTCGCCACGATCGATCGCATCGGCGACTTCGTAGGCTTCCTCGATGGTGTACGGCGCAATGCTGGCGAAGTCCTGCTTGATGTCCCACGGACACCCGGTTTGCGGATCACGCAACGCGGCCATGATCGCCAACAGTGATTCGATGTCGCGGCAGTCGTTCATCCGCGCACGCTGTCGCGCAAGCCGGGATCGCCGAACGCGATGAAATCGCCGTTGAGCAGGGTGTCGCGCTGGTTGTAGCGGAACGGCCGTCCTTGTGGATCCAGCACCGCGCCACCGGCGGCTTCAAGGATCGCCTGGCCTGCCGCGGTGTCCCATTCGCTGGTCGGACCAAAGCGCGGATACAGGTCGAGTTCGCCCTGCGCGATCCGGCAGAACTTCAGTGACGAACCGCATGCCATCGCTTCGCTGCCGGTGAGCGCATCCAGCAAAGCCTGCGTGCGCGCATCGCGATGCGAACGGCTGGCGGCGATGCGCAACGGTGTGTTCGCCGGCTTGCGCACGTGGATGGCAGTGTCGACATCGCTGCCACCATCGCGGCGGAACGCGCCTGCGCCCGGCATTCCATGCCACAGGCCGCCACCCACCGGCTGCTGGATCACGCCGAACGTGGCCACGCCGTCTTCAATCAAGGCGATGTTGACGGTGAACTCGCCATTGCGCTTGATGAACTCGCGGGTGCCGTCCAGGGGGTCCACCAGCCAGAACCGCGACCAATTGCGGCGCTTGGCGATGTCGATGGCACTCGACTCCTCCGACAGCACGGGTATCGCGGGGGTGGCGACCCCCAGGCCGGCAACGATCCGGTGATGCGACGCGAGGTCGGCCGCGGTCAGCGGCGAACGGTCGTCCTTGTGCTCGACATCGAATGCGCCTTCATAGACGGCAAGGATGTCGGCGGCGGCCTCGCGCGCGATGGCGATGACCGCCTCGCGCAGTTCACGGGTCATGGTCATTGCTGTTGCAGCCACTCCCTGGCGATGAAAAGTGCGGCGATCGAGCGGCCCTCGGAGAACTCTTCACGCAGGATCAACTCATGCAGGCGGTCCAGCCGCCACGGCACCACTTCCAGTTCCTCGGGCTCATCGCCGACCAACCGCTTCGGATACAGGTCGCGCGCAATCACCAGGTGGGTGGAATGGCTCATGTACAGCGGCGCCTGGGTCAGGCTGCGCAACACGGTGAGCTCGCGCGCGCCGTAGCCGGCCTCTTCCATCAGCTCGCGGTCCGCCGCCTGCTCCGGGGTTTCACCGGCATCGATGCGACCCTTGACCAGGCCCAGCTCGTAGCGATGCACGCCGGCGGCGTATTCGCGCACCAGCAGCACGGTCTGCGCATCCAGCATCGGCACCACCGCGACCGCGCCATGGCCGCGACCATGCAGGCGTTCGTAAAGGCGGCGCTCGCCATTGCCGAACTCCAGGTCGAGCTTCTCCAGCCGATACGGACCGGCCTCATGCTCGGTGATCCCGTGGATCGTGGGCAGGCGCCGGGTCATGCCCAAACACCTGCCAAGGCACCTGCGCGTGCACCTTCGCGGATAATGCGGGAATGACGAATCCGGTCCACCATCCCGACATGATAGCGGCCAGCGCCGGCCACTGGCGCGAACGGGACCTGGCGGTGCTCTGGCATCCCTGCACGCAGATGCGCGAGCACCCGCATACGCTGCCGCTGGTGCCGATCGAACGCGGTGAAGGCGCATGGCTGGTCGGCCGCGACGGCAAGCATTACCTGGATGCCGTGTCCAGTTGGTGGACCAACCTGTTCGGTCACGCCGAGCCGCGCATCGCACGCGCGATCGCCGCCCAGGCCATGCAACTGGAACAGGTCATCCTGGCGGGCTTCTCGCATGCGCCCGCGGTGGAACTCGCCGAGCAGTTGCTGGCGATCGCGCCGCGCCAGGCGGAGCGTGCGCCGCTGGCCAAGGTGTTCTATGCCGACAACGGCTCGGCCGGCGTGGAAGTCGCGCTGAAGATGGCCTTCCACTGGTTCCACAACCGCGGCGAAACCAGGCGAACGAAGTTCATTGCGCTGGAAAACGGCTACCACGGCGAAACCATCGGCGCGCTTTCGGTCGGCGACATCCCGCTGTATCGCCGCGTGTATGCGCCCCTGCTGTGCGAGGCTATCTTCGCGCCGTCGCCGGATGCGTACCTGGCCCGGCCAGGCGAGTTCGCGGGCGATTGCGCGCTGCGCGCCGCTGCGGCACTGGAATCACTGCTGGAACAGCATGCAGGCGATATCTGCGCGTTGATCCTGGAACCTCTGGTGCAATGCGCGGGCGGCATGCGCATGCACGATCCCGCTTACCTGCGCCGCGTGCGCGCGCTCTGCGACGCGCATGGCATCTTCATGATCGCCGACGAGATCGCGGTCGGGTTCGGCCGCACCGGCACGATGTTCGCCTGCGAACAGGCGGGCGTACAGCCTGACCTGTTGTGTCTGTCGAAAGGCCTGACCGGCGGCTTCCTGCCGCTGGCCGCGGTGTTGGCCACGCAAGCCATCTACGACGGTTTCCTTGCTGATTCCCGAGACCGCGCCTTCCTGCATTCGCACAGCTACACCGGCAATCCGCTGGCCTGCGCCGCCGCGCTGGCATCGCTGGCGATCTTCCGGGACGACGACGTGCTGGCGCGCAACCGGATGATCGCCACGCGCATGGCTGCGCTCGCCGCGCCGCTGTCGCAGCTGCCGCATGTGGCCGAGGTCCGCCAGGCCGGGATGATCGTGGCCATCGAACTCGCGCGTGATGGCGACCGCCGCACGCCATTCGACCCCGCGCTGCGCATCGGCTTGCGCGCGTATCGCGCAGCACTTGAACGTGGCGTGGTGCTACGCCCGCTCGGCGACATCCTGTACTGGATGCCGCCGTACTGCATCGACGACGCCCAATTGCAGTTGCTTGCGCGCATCACCGCTGAAGTCATCGGGGAGGCCACCGCATGCGCGTGACCCGTGTGCATGTCGAGCTGCCACTGGCCGCCGGCATCGAAATCGACCTGCCGGAAGATGCCGCCAACCACCTGGCCCGCGTGCTGCGCCTGGGCGTCGGCGACAGTTGCGTGCTGTTCAATGGCGATGGCCACGACTATCCGGCACGCCTGGTCGAAGTGGGCAAGCGGGTGGTGCGTGCCGCCGTTGCTGCAGGCGACATGCTCGACAACGAATCGCCGTTGCGATTGGTCCTGCTGCAGGGCGTGGCGCGCGGCGAGAAGATGGACCTGATCCTGCAGAAGGCCACCGAGCTTGGCGTGGCGTCCGTGCAGCCGCTGTACTCGCAACGCAGCGAAGTCAGGCTGGACGGTGCCCGCGCGGACAAGCGGCTTGCGCATTGGCGCGGCGTGGTGGTGTCGGCCTGCGAACAATGCGGGCGCGCACGCGTCCCCGACGTCGCCATGCCTTTGGCATTGGTGAAGGCACTGGCGGCGATGCCCGGCGGTGGCCTGCGCCTGATCCTGGATCCCGACGCCACTGCGTCGCTCCCGCAACTCACGCTTGATCAGTCGCAGCCCGTCTGCCTGGCGGTAGGCCCGGAAGGTGGCTGGTCGCCGCAGGATCTCGAACAGCTGTATGCAGCGGGCTTCAGCGGGGTGCGCCTGGGGCCACGCGTGTTGCGTACCGAGACGGCCGGCCTGGCCGCGATTGCTGCCTTGCAGGTGCTGCACGGCGACCTCGGCTGACGCCTGCAGCAGGCGCCAAAACCGGGCAATGGGTCAGTCAGGCCGCCGCGGCCAGCGCTTCGCTGATGCGCGTTTCAAGGGTGGCCAGGTCCGGCACAAGCGCATCGTCGTCGTTCAGGCGCACCTTGGCCAACACACCTTCCGGGACCGAATCGTCACTGGCATCCGATCCCAGCGAGGTGTTGGTCACCGTGACCAGGCGCGGAAAGCCCTGGGTCAGGACTGCGAAGAACGGGCGCTTGCTGTCGCCCCCCAGTGCCTTGAGCACGATCACCTTGCTGCCAAGGCCACCCTGCTCATCGCTGGCAATCCCGGTGAAGCGCGAAAATGCCACCAGCGGCAGTTGCCAGCCGCGCCAACGGATGCGGCCCAGCAACCAGTCCGGCGCGTCGGATACCGGCTCCGGGTCGGCGTAGGACAATACTTCGGCGATGGTGGCGTTGGGCAGCAGCAGCTTGGCATCTGCCACCTGGATCAACACACCGCGGATGATGGGAGCGGAATCGGACATGGCAGACCTCTAGACGGGCCAACGTTCAAGGAGTTTTGCGGGCAGTTGCACGAGGTTGGCAGCCTGCCCGCCACGCGCGACCAGGGCATTGCTTGCCGCCGGATCGAAACAGTTCTCCGGTGACTGTCCCAATGACAATCCACCGGCCCAGCTGAGCGACATCGCGACATCGACCAGACTGATCTCGGCGCCGCTGAGCAGCAGCAGCGCGCTGTCCGCCGGAGGCAGTGCGGCGAACGCGGCCTCACCTGCCACGGCGGCAAACACCAGCCCGGCCGGTGTTTCCTGCACGTCGAGGTCTTCCGGCAGGACATGCACGGTGCCCGCCAGCAAGAGGTCGCCAGCCTGCGCCAGCACCACCCGCAACGCCGTCGCCCGCTGCATCTGCCGCACCAGCTTGTCGTACTGCCCGCCCTCGATGCGTTGCCGAAGGACAATCGGGCGTGGAAAGCCTGACGGAAACTTTCCAAGCACCTGGCGAACCGCATCCGGTCCACCAATGCCTGCGGCAATCACCACCGCGCCGCGCCTGGCGGGTGCAGCGTCCTGGTTGCCCTGAGGCACCTCCGGCATGGCCGCGACCCGGCGCTGCAACGCCTCCATTTCCTGCTGGAAGCCGCTTGCAGCAGGCGCTTCAACTTGCGCCTGCGAAACGGGGGGCAGCGCATCCCTGGTCGGTGGCAGGACATCAGTGTGACCGTGCAGCTTGGCACTGAGGTGGCGTGCCCAACGCGCTGCCTCCCAGCCTTCGCGCTTGGCGGCGACGTCGGCATCCTCGAACATCACCTCGAAGCCAGGGTCGCCGAGCACGCCATCGAAGCTGTCCAGCGCCTGTTCGACGACCGGATCCAGGATCACCATCACCGCATCCGGCGATGCTGCCCGGATATCGGCTTCCGATGCGCTGGACGGATCCAGCGTCGCCACCAGTTCCGCACCCGCTTCGGTGATCGACGCCTGCGTGCGCTCGCACGCTGCACCCGCGCGCGCGAGCAGGACGACACGCTTGCGGATCACGTGCCGGCGCCGGCGCCGACGTGTTCAACGCCGAGCAGGTCGAATACGTGGCGCATCAGCTCGACCTCCTGGTACGGCTTGCCGAGGTAGCCTTGCACACCGAGGTCCATTGCGCGCTGGCGATGTTTTTCGCCGGTGCGGGAGGTGATCATGATGATCGGCACGTTGCGCATGCGCGGATCCGCCTTCATCGCCGTCGCCAGCTCATAGCCGTCCATCCGCGGCATTTCGATGTCGAGCAGCATCAGGTCCGGGATCATGTCGGCCATGCGCTCGAGGGCATCGATGCCGTCCTTCGCGGTCGCCACCTCGAAGTTGTTGCGTTCCAGCACGCGGCTGGTGACCTTGCGCATGGTGACCGAGTCGTCGACGACCATGACCAACGGGACGTGGCGCTGCTCGACCTTCTGCTGCACCGGCACGGCATCGTGCGGCAACGCGGCTGCACGACGCACCAGCGGTGCCACGTCCAGGATCACCACGACGCTGCCGTCGCCCATGATGGTGGCGCCGAAGATGCCTGGCACCGAAGCCAGCTGAGGACCGCCGGACTTCACCACGATTTCGCGGTTGCCGACCACCTGGTCGATCACCACCGCGGCACGCAGGTCGCCCGCACGCACCAGCAGCAGCGGCATCTGCAATTGGCCTTCCGCCTTCGCCGTGCTGGTGCCGACCAGCCGGCCAAGATCGTGCAGTGCATAGTCTTCGCCACCGTAGCGGTAGCTGGTGTCGTCTTTGGCAAGCTCCTCGCGGGTGATGCGGCCGACGCCGCGCACCGAGGCGATCGGCACGGCGAACTGGGTGTCGCCGATCTTCACGAAGACCGCCTGGGTCACCGCCAGCGTCTGTGGCAGGCGCAGGGTGAACATCGTGCCTTCGCCCGGGATCGACGAGATGTCCAGCGAGCCGCCAAGCTGGCGCACTTCGCTCGCCACCACGTCCATGCCGACGCCGCGACCGGCCAGGCGACTGACGTTCTGCGCAGTGGAGAACCCGGCTTCCAGGATCAGCACATAGAGATCGTTGTCGCCAATGACCGCATCGGGCTTGATCAGGCCACGCTCGATCGCGCGGGCACGGATGGCATCCCGATCCAGTCCGCTGCCGTCGTCGCTGACCTGCAACACCACTTCCGACCCTTCGCGGCGGACCGCGACGCGGATGCTGCCTTCCGCCGGCTTGCCCGCCTTGCGACGTGCGTCCGGGCTTTCCAGGCCATGGGCCACCGCATTTCGGAGCATGTGCTCCAACGGCGCGGTCATGCGCTCCAATACGTTGCGGTCGAGTTCGCCCTGCGCGCCATCGAGCTTGAGCTGCGCGTTCTTGCCGGTTTCGCCTGCAGCCTGGCGGATGACCCGGCGCAGGCGCGGCACCAGGGCATCGAACGGCACCATGCGCGTGCGCATGAGGCCTTCCTGCAGTTCCGAACTTACCCGCGACTGCTGCAGCAGGAGGGTTTCGTACTGGCGTGTCGACTCTTCCATGGAGCCGTGCAGGCTCACCAGGTCGGCCGCGGACTCGGCCAGTGCGCGCGACAGCTGCTGCAGGGTGCTGAAGCGATCGAGCTCGAGCGGATCGAAGCTGCCGTCGCTGGTGTCCTGCTCGCGCTGGAAGCGGGCGATGATCTGCGCTTCGGTTTCCGCATCCAGGCGACGCAGCTGGTCGCGCAAGCGGATGTTGGTTTGTTCCATTTCCGCGGCGGTACCGCGGAACGCCCCAAGCTGCTGTTCCAGACGAGAACGATAGATCGCCACTTCACCGGCGTAATTCACCAGGCGATCAAGCAGGTCGGCGCGAATGCGGACCTGTTCCTGCGGCGCGCGCACGCCGATCTCGTCGTCGTCGGTAAATCCGTCGGTCATCAGCGGCGACGACAACGGCTTGAGTTCGACCTTCTTCACCACAGGCGCGAATGCGACACCGTCATCAACGACTTCAACCGCGGCAATCGGCGCTTCGGCACGGCTGTTGAATTCGTCGATGAGCCCGGTCGGCATGCCGACCGCGCGACGTGCGGCGACGCGGGTGATCATGCCGTGCAGGCGATCGAAGCCGCGCTCCAGCAACGGCACGCCATCGCTGCCCAGCTCCGCGCGCTGGGCGACCACCGCTTCGAGCAGGGTCTCCATCGCATGGCCAAGCTCACCGACCGCCATCACGCCCGCCATGCGTGCGCCACCCTTCAGGGTATGCAGGTCGCGTTGCAAGCCGACCATCATTTCGCGGTCCTCCGGGGCCTCGCGCAAGCGCGCGAGCAAGCCGTCGGAACTGTCCAACAGGTCGCCACCTTCTTCCACGAAGATGTCGACCAGCTCCGGGTCCATCTCGCTCATGTCGAGCGCTTCGTCCGGATCGTCGCTGGATGTGGCACTGGCCAGCAATGCGGCCAATGCCGCCTGCTCGCGCGCCTTGGCTGCTGCCGCGATTTCCCCGGCACGCCGTTCTGCTTCAAGCCGAGCCGCTTCCGCACGCTCGGCGGCGAGACGCTCTGCCTCGATGCGTTCGGCTTCCGCACGAGCGGCCATGATGCGCTCGGCCTCCAGGCGGTCCGCCTCGGCGCGTTCGGCTTCCAGACGCTCGGCCTCGGCCTTCTCGGCTTCGATGCGGGCCGCTTCTTCCGTCGCGATCCGCTCCATTTCCAGCCGCTCGGCCTCGATCCGCTCGGCTTCGAGTCGTTCGACTTCCGCCTGCTCGGCTTCCAGGCGCGCCGCTTCGATTCCTTCGGCGAGCACGCGATCGGCTTCGACCTGCTCGGCCGCAAGGCGAGCGGCTTCAGCTTCCTCGGCAGCAAGGCGCTCGGCGTCCGCCTGTTCGGCGGCGATGCGGGCGGCTTCGGCCTGCTCGGCGGCAACGCGTTCGGCATCCGCCTGTTCAGCCGCAATGCGGGCCGCCTTGGCTTCCTCGGCAGCGATGCGCTCGGCTTCCGTCTGCGCCTCGGCGATGCGTGCTGCCTCGGCTTCCTCGGCAGCAACGCGCGCGGCTTCCGCTTGCTCTGCGGCGACGCGGACTGCTTCTGCTTCCTCGGCGGCAACGCGCTCGGCTTCCGCTTGCTCTGCAGCGACACGTTCCGCTTCGGCTTCCTCGGCGGCAACGCGCTCGGCTTCCGCCTGCTCTGCAGCGACACGTTCCGCTTCGGCTTCCTCGGCGGCAACGCGCGCGGCTTCCGCCTGCTCTGCGGCGACGCGCTCGGCTTCGGCTTCTTCGAATGCTTCGGCAGCGAGGCGCTCGGCGTCCGCTGCTGCATCGAACGAAGGGAATGGCAGGGTGGCTTCCGGCAAGCCATCGCGCAGACCGACGATATGGGTTACCAGCACCGTGTACAGCGGCACCTGGGTGGGCGTGAACTGCAGGGCCGCGGTCGAGGCGCGGATGGCCTCGGCGACGTCGCCGAGGGCTGCGATGCCCTCGGCCCCGGCAGCCGTGGACGCCGACAACAGGCGCTTGACATACCCTTCCGCGGGCGTGGTGAAGGCCGTCACCGACGGCACCTCGGTCATCGCGAAGGCCCCATTGAGGGTGTGAATCGCGCGCAGCAGGCCATCGTTGACGGTGCTGTCGCCTGCGCGGGCCTTGGCCAGCCATGCATCGATCGTTTCCAGGTGGCTTCCCACTTCGCCACCGAGGATTTCCAGCAGGACCGCGTCGACCTGGACGGCCACCGTTCCCGCCGGGGAGGCGTCTTGCTGTTCCGCTGCCGCCGCTTCGTCATGCGCAGTCGCCACGGCGCCGACCGGAAGCACGTCCAGCAGTACGTCTTCACCTGCACCCAGGCGATCCGCGACGGCTTGCATCGCCGAAAGGTCGATGTTCACCGCGGCTTCGCCCTTCAGCGCGGCTAGCAGCTGCGGCAGTGCGTCGCGGACCTGGGTCACGAACGAAACCACCGCATGACTGGCGGGCCGCGAACCATCGAGCACCCGGTTGAGCATGTTCTCCACATGCCAGCTGAATTCACCGAGGGTCTTGGCGCCCACCAACCTGCCACTTCCTTTCAGCGTGTGGAAGACGCGACGGATCGGACGCAGGTGCTCGGCATCGTCGGGCGCACGGCGCCAAACCGGGAGCAACTGATCCAGGTTGGTGATCTCTTCCTCGAATTCCTCCAGGAAGATCTCGCGGATTTCATCGTCGATTTCGTCGCCAGCATCATCGAACCCGGCGCTGAGCATCGGCGCGCTGGCCTGCGAGGACACCACGCTAGGCGCCACGGCTTCGTCGACGCCCGCTCCGGTGGCGTCCGCGGCTTCATCCGCGGCTGGGTCAACCGGCTGTGCATCGGCTTCATCCACGGCGTCCTGGGCCGACGGGACGTCGAGTTCGATCTCGCCGCCCGGCAGCGGCCAGTATCCCAACCCTTCAAGGCTCCCGCGGGTCTTGTCGAGCAGGTCCTGGCGCTGGCCATGCGGCTCATGCAGGGACTCGAGGTAATACTCCATCCCGGCCAGGGCATCGGCCAGGGTATCCAGGTCACGGCCGCCCGGAACCTGGCGCTTGCCGATCAGTTCGGCATGGCTGTAGCGGCGCAACGCCTCCAGGTAACCGGCCGGCTCGGCAAGCTGCAGGATGCGCATGGCACCCGCGACTTCGGCCAGCAGGCGTGGTACCGGATCCAGTGCCGCATGGTCCCAGTCTGTTTCGACGAAGGCGACGAATGCACCGCGCACTTCGGAGAAATTGGCGGCGGCTTCATGCGCCAACGCGCCCATGACCTTGCGCGATTCCTGCGCCAGCAGGTCGTCGGCATCGGTGCCGGCACCTGCGGTGTCCTGCCCAAGCCGGGAGACCTGGTCGTCCAGCGAATGTTCGATGTAGATCAGTGCTCCGGCAACATCGAGCAATTCGCTTTCGCTGGAGGGTCGCTCGCCATTGGCAATGGCATGCATGATCCTGCCTTGCTCATGGATCACGCCACGGGACGCTTCCAGGCCGACCATACCGAGGGTTTCGCCGATCCGATCCAGCGATTCCGCCTGTGGCTTGAGCGCGACGCCATCGGTATTGCCTGAGCGCAGGTGCAGGTCCAGGGCATCCTTGACCCGCAACAGGTCTTCCTTGAGCGCCGCCGACACCGTGTCCAGAAGGGCACGGTTGCGTCCGGCCAGGCTGCCACGGGCGTGTGCAAGTTCGGCCTCGGTCGGCTCTTCCAGCAAACTCGGCAGCGCATCCTGCACCAGGGCGGGCTCGCCACGTGCCGCACGCAGCTCGTTCAGCAGCGGCAACAGGACGATGGGGATGTCGCGATGACCTCCCTGCAGTCGCTCCAGGTAGTCCGGCAACTGCACCACGCCGCGCATCAATGCCGAACAGGCATCATCGCGCCCGGTGGTGGTGTCCGCAGCAATGGCCTGCGCCAACTGTTCCATTTCCTCGGCCACCATGGCCGGGGCGTTCAGCTCGAGCATGCGCAGGGTGCCTTGCACCTGGTGCAAATAATCGGCGCAGCCGCGCATGCGCTCGACGTCACCCGGGGATTCGGCGAAGGCCTCGATTTCGATCCGCGCCTGGCGCAGGGTCTCGTCGATCTCCGGCTTTACCCAGCCGAGTGCGGTGTGGTCGATGGCATCCCGAAACGCCGTGGTCATCGCGACGCTCCGGTAAGGCCCCGCACGAATGCGAGGCAAGCCTGGACAGAAGTGTTCATCCCAACCCCTACTGGCCCGGCGCTCAGGCCGGCAGCTTGAAGTCGGCGACCGAACGACGCAGGTCGGCAGCGAGCTGGGCCAGGTTTCCGATCGATTCCGCGGTCTGACTCGCACCCTGCGAGGTCTGCGCGGTGATCGACTGGATGGTGTTCATCGTCTGGGTAATGTCCGTTGCGGCAAGGGACTGTTGCGCCGACGCGGTAGAGATGCCTTGAATCAACCCGGACAAGTCGGCCGACACTTTTTCGATCTCGCCTAGCGCGGTACCCGCGTCCTCGGCCAGTCGAGCACCGGCGACCACTTCCGAGGTCGTCTGCTCCATCGAGCTCACCGCCTCGTTGGTATCGGCCTGAATGGTCTGCACCAGCGATTCGATGCGCTTGGTCGCGCTGGAGGAGCGTTCCGCGAGTCGTTGCACTTCGTCGGCCACCACCGCGAACCCGCGGCCTGCTTCACCGGCCGAGGCCGCCTGGATGGCCGCGTTCAGCGCCAGGATGTTGGTCTGTTCGGAAATGTCGTTGATCAGTTCCACGATCGAGCCGATTTCCTGCGAGCTTTCACCCAGCCGCTTGATGCGCTTGGAGGTTTCCTGGATCTGGTCGCGGATGCTGTCCATGCCGGCGATCGTCTGCCGCACCACGCCGGCACCGTTGGTCGCGATCTGCACCGAGCGGCGCGCCACCTCGGCGGAGTCTGCGGAGTTCTGCGACACCTGGTTAATGCTGGCCGCGATGTCGGTGATGCGGCCGGACGCGGAACTGATTTCCTGCGCCTGGTGCTGCGCCGCCTCGGCCAGGTGCATGGCAGTCGCCTGGGTTTCCTGCGCGCTGGATGCCACGTGCACCGATGTGTCGTTGATGGTGGCCACCAGGGTGCGCAGCTGTTCCACGGCGAAATTGATCGAGTCCGCGATCGCGCCGGTCATGTCTTCGGTCACGGTCGCCTTCACGGTCAGGTCGCCTTCCGCGAGCGAACCCATTTCGTCCAGCAGGCGCATGATGGCCTCCTGGTTGCGGTCGTTCAGTTCCTTTGTGGTCTGGTAGCGGGCGCGTTGCGCGCGTCCCAGGGCCCACAACAAGCCGGCGATCGAGAACAGCGCCAGCGCGCCGGACAGGATGCTGAGCCAGACGCCACCGACAATGCTGGTGTCTTTCAGCGAGCCGAACGAGGTGAATGCCGCGAACAGGCTTTCGCTGTCGGCCAGCAACTTGTCCGAGCCGGTGGTCAGCGCCGCCATCGATGTCTGGGCGCCGATCAGCGCCTTGGAACTGGCGACGATCGCGTCCAGGTCCTTCTTCATGTCCTGCCAAAGCGTGTTGGCCTGGCTGAGCGGGCCAAGCGCACCGGCCGCAGTGACCTTCGCGATGTCGCCGCCACCGTTGCGCAGCGCGTTCATCGAGCGATCAAACACCGCCGAGTCGCGACCCAGTGCGTCGGCCGCCACTTGCGCGCCGCTGCCACCACCCTGCAACTCGGCGATGCGACGCGCCATCGCGGCGGACGTCACCACCTGCTGCAGCGCGGTGAACACCTGGCCGGAACTCGCCCCGCCCGAGGCGAGGCCGCGCACGACTTCATTCAGCTGCGCCTGCAGTTGCGGCACCTTGTTGGTGAAGCTGTCGGCACGGCCGGACAGCGCCAGCACCGCGGTCTGACTACCCAGCACTTCGTCTGCGCGCTTGGCCAGCGGGGTCCAGGTATTGGTCACGGTCGTGATCGGGCCGGAAACGCCGGCCGCATCACCGAACCGGTCGTTCAGGAGCTTGATGTCCTGGTCGACCTCGGCCTTGGTGTCCTTGAAGGACGCAAATGCCTCGGCATTGCCCTCGATGGCGTCTCGGCCCTGGTTGGCGAGTCGCTGCGAATTGAGCTGCAGGCGCGAGGCCGAGGTACTCGCACCGCCCAGGCGCGATGCCTTGGTGGTGGCGTACAACGTGTTGCCTGCGAATACCACCAGCGACCCGATCAGCAACGCGATCCACGCATTGGTGCTGAGGCTGCGACCCTTGCCAGCGACGGAATCCATCATAGTGCTCATGTTGCGACCTCGGCTTGCGTATGTGACCGCCTGTCAGGCGGCGGCTTGGCGGAATTCAGGGGTGCGGGCGAGACGGTCGAGGCTGAAGACGCCCCAATCCTGTTCACCCATTCGGTAAGCGCGGTCGATGAAGTGGGTGTAACGCCCCTCCGACACCTGCGCCACATCAATGCCTTGTCCATCGACGAAACTGCGTTGACCGTACAACTCGTCGATGATGACGGCGACTTCGCCGCCTGGTTGGCGCACGACCAGCACGCGCTGGCTTTCATGCAACACCGTGCGCTCGCCCTCCAGGAACTGCTTGAGGTCGACCACCGGCAACAGCGTGCCGCGCACGTTGGCCACCCCCAGCATCCACGGCTGGGTACCGGGAACGGTGGTCAATGCAGGCAGCGACAGGATTTCAATTACTTCGTCGAACCCCGACGCAAGCCGATGCGACCCGATCCGATAGGCTACGCCGCGCCAAAGCCCCGGCGCATCCAGCTGTTCCGGCAGGCCAGCCACGTGGGCCAGGCTGCGCTCCTCGTAGTCAGCCAACACTAGGAACGGCGGGCGCTGGTCGCGCGCACGCGTCTTCGGCTTGCGCTGCGGCTTGGATGACTTGGATGGCTTGGCCTGAGCGGCTGTTCCGGCGGAATCAGCCTGGGCCTCCACAAGGGGTTCAGTCTGCAACTCCGGCGATTCGCCCATCACTTCAATGGACGTCGCCACTTCGGCTTCGACAACGGGCTCCGGGGCCTGCTCGATGGCGGGCTTCGGGGTCGTGGTCGCGACGACTGCCTGTGCGGGCTGCTTGCCCTTTCCCTTGCCCTTGCCGCGCTTCGCCATGCTCAGTGCCCGACCAATGCGTTGATCCGCTCGATCAAGTCGGTCTCGCGGGGTGGCTTGACGATGTAGTCCTTGGCGCCCTGACGCAGGCCCCACATGCGGTCCGTCTCAAGGTTCTTGGTACTGACGATCAGCACCGGGATATGGCTGGTGTCGACATCGCGCGACAGCGCACGGGTCGCCTGGAAACCATTCATCCCCGGCAGCACCACGTCCATCAGCACCAGGTCGGGCTTGTCGCGCCGACAGGTGGCGATGCCATCTTCGGCATTGACTTCCGTGGTGACCTGGTGCCCGTTGCGTTCGAGCAGCTGGGTCATGACCGCAGCTTCGGTCGGTGAATCTTCAATCAGCAGTATGCGTGCCATGGTTGCCCTACCCCCCGGTCAGGCGTTGACGTACTTCCGAATCGCGCCAAGGAGCTCTTCGCGTGTGAATGGTTTGGTGAGGTATTGCTGGGATCCCACGATGCGCCCCCGTGCCTTGTCGAACAAGCCGTCCTTGGACGAAAGCATGATCACCGGCACGGATTTGAAGGTCTGGTTGTTCTTGATCAGTGCGCAGGTCTGATACCCATCCAGCCGCGGCATCATGATGTCGACGAAAATGATCTGCGGGTTCTGGTCGGCGATCTTGGAGAGCGCCTCGAACCCGTCCATCGCGGTGACGACCTCGCAGCCCTCGCGCACGAGCAACGTCTCCGCCGTGCGACGGATCGTCTTTGAGTCGTCGATGACCATCACCCTCAGACCCTTGAGGCTGACGTCTTGATCGTCCTTCTGCGTCATGCGTTCCCCTTACCACGTGCTGTGCCACTTGATCGCTGTCGAGGCATTCGGCCGCGGTGCGTGACTGCCTATATCCCAGTCTGTGCGCAACGTGTCAAGCGACGCTTTGCGTCACATTGCGGTTTCGACACGCCCCCCTGCTACCATTTGGACAGATTTTGCAGGACGTGCCGATGACTCCAGCGATGCCACTTGGGATGCCGCTCGACGTGGTGGTGGTGATGGATTCGATCGCCTCCATCAAGATTGCCAAGGATTCCACGTTCGCCATGCTGCTGGAAGCCCAGCGGCGCGGGCATCGCCTGCACTACGTAAAGCCCGGCGGATTGTCGGTGAGGGCCATGCGTGCGGTCGCCAACTGCATGACGCTGCGCGTCACCGACGATCCGGAGCATTGGTTCGATCTGGGATCTGCATCACAACTCGAGTTCGGAACAGGCCAGGTCGTGCTGATGCGCACCGATCCGCCGGTCGATGCCGCCTACATCCACGACACCCAGATCCTGGGCATGGCCCAGCGACAGGGTGCGCTGGTCGTCAACGATCCGCAGGGCCTGCGCGACTTCAACGAAAAACTCGCCGCGCTGCTGTTCCCGCAATGCTGCCCGCCGACACTGGTGAGCCGCGATCCGGCCGCCCTCAAGGCCTTCGTCGGCGAGCAGGGCCAGGCCGTGCTGAAGCCGCTGGACGGCATGGGCGGACGCTCGATCTTCCGCGCCGGCAGCGGCGAGCCCAACCTCAACGTGATCCTGGAAACCCTGACCGATGGCGGCCGCCAGCTGGCCATGGCGCAGCGCTACCTGCCCGAAATCGTGGACGGCGACAAGCGCATTCTGCTGGTCGATGGCGAGCCGGTCGACTACTGCCTGGCACGCATCCCGCAGGGTGACGAGTTCCGCGGCAACCTGGCGGCCGGCGGCCGCGGCGAAGGCCGCCCGCTGAGCGAACGCGACCGCTGGATCGCGGCCCAGGTCGGCCCGGAAATGAAACGCCGCGGCATGCTGTTCGTCGGCCTGGACGTGATTGGTGACTACCTGACCGAGGTCAACGTCACCAGCCCTACCTGCATCCGCGAACTCGATGCCCAGTTCGGCTTGAACATTGCCGGCCGCCTGTTTGACTGCATCGAGGCCAGGCTCGCGTCCTGATGCCGCCTGCTGACGCTTTCCCCGCTCGCGTTGCGCCACGCCTGGGCGAATCCGACCGGCTCAGCGCAACCCTGGTGCTTGCCGTGCTGGTCCACGCGATGTTGATCCTGGGGATTGGCTTTGCCGTGGAAGATGCCGCGCCCGTCACGCCAACCCTCGACGTGATGCTGACCCAGACCCGCTCCGCATTGACGCCGAAGCAGGCGGACTTCCTTGCCCAGGCGACCAACCAGGGCGGCGGCGAACATGACAAGACCCTGCGCCCGCGCGACGCGCAGGCCGGGCCGATCCCGCAACCGCAGGAGGGGCTGGCACCGCGCCCACTGCGCGCGCAAACGCCAGCACCCAGCCCGCCGCCCGATCCACGGGTGATCACCGCAACGACCGGACAGCAACCATTCCCGGCACCACAGCCGCGACCGGAAGTGGACGCGACGGACTTGCCGCCCGGCACCGAGAAGATCGAACGCGACATCGCAATGGCGCGCCTGGCTGCGGAAATCCACCTGCGTTCGCAGCAATACGCCAAGCGACCCAAGCGCAAGTTCGTCTCCGCCAGCACCAGGGAATACGCATGGGCGCAGTATCTGCGCAGCTGGGTGGACCGGGTCGAGCGGGTCGGAAACCTCAACTATCCGGACGAAGCCCGCCGCCGCCGTATCGGCGGTCTGGTGGTGATCAGCGTGGCGGTGCGGCGCGACGGCAGCGTGGAAGCCACGCGGATCGTGCAGTCCAGCCATGTCCCGATACTGGACAACGCCGCGCTGCGCATCGTCAAACTGTCGGAACCGTTCGCGCCGCTGCCCAAGACGCAGGATGACCCGGATATCCTGCATGTCACCCGCACCTGGCAATTCATGCCGGGCGGCGAGTTGGTGGACCAGTAGGCGCATCGGCCGAAGCCAAGGTGCCGGGTGTCGGCAAGGGCCTCGGGCATTCGCGCAGCGGCATTTCGAGCCGCGAAGCGAATGCCCGAGGCCCTTGCCGACACGTCGCCGTGATCACTGGCACGCTGCGCGCTGCGCCTGTTGCTGGGCAATGGTGAGCGCCACGTTATTGCGCAGGTAGGCGGGTTCGATGCGCTCGGGCTCAATCGCTTCCCCGCGCGCAAACGCCAGCGCGCCGAGCCGGGCGACGTCAGCGGCATGTGGCAAGGCCGCCGCATCGACGGTTGCCAGCCGATCCCGCAGTCGCGTGGCCAGCAGGCCAGCGTCGGCGCCAAACCCGGTGCCGGCGCCGTGCCAGTCGCTGCCATCCGGCAGCGCGTACTCACCCGGTGCAATGACGGTTTCATCGCTGATCGCGATGAGCCCCTCGCCGTCGCGCCGGAAACCTGCGACATAGACTTCACCCATGCGCGCGTCGATCGCTGCCAGGATGCGGTCCCCCGCTGCCTGCATCGCCAGTGCCGCCAGGGTCGATACCGGCAGCAGCGGGCGGTCCAGCGCCAGGGCAATGCCCTGCGCCAGCGCAATCGCCAGGCGCACGCCGGTGAACGCACCCGGGCCACGCCCGACCGCGATCGCATCCAGTTGCGACTTGGCGATGCCGGCTTCGGCCAGCAACGCGTCCGCCCACGGCAGCGCCAGTTCGGTGTGGCGGCGCGGGGCAATCTCGAAGCGTTCGATCACCGCGCCGTCGACCAGCACGGCGACGGAGCAGGCTTCGGTGGCGGTTTCGATGGCGAGCAGCTTCATCGGTCAATTATCCGCGACGGAACCGTTGCTGGCCAAAGTGCCCACCCCGACGGGCGGGCCGAAGAAGGCCTGCACATCGGCGACATCGCGCGTGCGCGGCAGCGGCGGCAGCGAGTCGAGGAAGGTCTTCCCGTACGACTTGCCGAGCAGGCGCGGGTCGCACAGCACCAGCACGCCGCGATCAGTCTCGGTGCGGATCAGGCGGCCGGCGCCCTGCTTGAGCGCGATCACCGCTTGCGGCAATTGTTCATCGCGGAACGGATTGCCGCCGCTGCGGCGGATCGCATCGAGCCTTGCCTCGAACACCGGATCGTCCGGCGCGGCGAACGGCAGCTTGTCGATCACCACCACGCTCAGCGCATCGCCGGCCACGTCCACGCCTTCGCGAAAACTCGCCGTGCCCAGCAGCACGCCATTGCCGGAATCGCGGAATCGCTGCAACAGCACGTGCCGCGGCTCACTGCCTTGCACGAACAACGGCCACGGTGCACCACGCATGAGCTCGGCGGCTTCGCGCAAGGCGCGATGCGAGGCAAACAGCAGGAACGCGCGGCCGCCCGAGGCTTCCAGCACCGGCTGTAACGCTGCGATCAATGCAGGCCCGAATTCGCGCGAGGCCGGCTCGGGCAGGTTCGGGGGCAGGTAGCAGAGCGCCTGCCGGTCCCAGTCGAACGGGCTGGGCTCGAGCAGTTCGGTGGCGTGTTCGATCCCCAGCCGCTGCGAGATGTGACCGAAACTGCCGGCCACCGACAGCGTGGCCGAGGTGAATACCCAGGCCGCGTGGGACGCCTCGCGATGGGTGCGCAGCGGGCCGGACACGTCCAGCGGCGTGCGCTGCAGGCGGAACCCGCGCGGGGTGAGCTCGTACCAGTGCACCGAGCTGAACCCGTCGTCGTGTGCCGCTTCCGCATCCATTCCGGCATCGGGATCGAAGGCCGAGATGCCATGCCCGCCATCACCGGCCTCCATCCAGCGATGCAGGCGCGCCTGGTTGTCCCTGGCCCGCAAATGGCAGGCATCGAACCCGGGCGCGGCCTCGCGCAGTGGTGCCAGCGCGCGTTCCAGCACGTCCAGCGCATCGGCCAGGGTGAGACAGGCCGAGTCCACGTCGACCGTGTCCAGTGCACGCCAGCGGGTGCCGCGATGCGGCAGCGGCTCCATCGCGGCACGCAGGCCCCGGGTCGCCGCTTCCAGCGCACGCGCCGGTTCCTGCACCGCCGCCAGCGCACCTGGCACGGCCTTGCCTTCGGCGAGCGCATCACGCGCCAGTTCGACCAGTGGCCGCGCGCTGAGCGATTCACCGAAGAACTGCGCCGCCAGCTCGGGCAGCTGGTGGGCCTCGTCGACCACGAAGGCCTGCGCGCCCGGCAGGATTTCGCCGAACCCCTCCTGCTTGAGCGCAAGGTCGGCCAGCAGCAGGTGATGGTTGACCACCACGATGTCGGCGGTCTGCGCGCGCTGGCGTGCCTGCACCACGAAGCACTCGCTCCAGAACGGGCATTCGCTGCCCAGGCAGTTGTCTGCGGTCGAGGTGACCTGCGGCAGCAGCGGCGAGTCTTCCGGCAGCGCATCCAGTTCGGACATGTCGCCTATCCGGGTGCGCCCGCTCCAGGCGACCACGCGCTGGAACTGCGAGGCTTGTTCGCGCGACGCGAAGCCACCCTTGAACAGTTGCGGGTCGCCCTTGGCCTGTTCCATCCGGTAGCGGCACAGGTAGTTGGAGCGACCCTTGAGCAGGGTGCTCTTGAGGCCGGTGCCGAGCGCATCGCGCACCCGCGGCAGGTCACGCAGGTAGAGCTGGTCCTGCAGGGCGCGGGTGCCGGTGGAGATGATGGTCTTCATGCCGGACAACAACGTCGGCACGAGGTACGCGAAGGTCTTGCCGGTGCCGGTGCCGGCTTCAGCCAGCAGCAGGCCGCGTTGTTCGAAGGCTTCGGCCACCGCCATCGCCAGGCGTTGCTGCGCCGGGCGCGCCACGAACCCGGGCACATGGTTGGCCAGCGCGGCACCGGCATCGAGCGCCTCGCGGACGCCCGTGCTCAGGCGCGTCATCGCATCATTCCAGGCATGCGCAGATCAGGGCCGGCGCGCGGGTTCTGGCTGCGGCGCAGTCTGCGGCTGAGGCGAGGTCTCCTTGGCAGGATCACCACCTCCACCGATGCCCAGCCAGCCACGAATGGCATCGCCTGCACGGTCCAGCATTGCCGGGCCGGTTTCGTCCAGGTTCTGCTGCCAGTAGGGGTCGTCGGTGGGTTGCGCGTACACGCAAGGCTGGTAGGCGGGCGCGTAGCCGGCCACGAAAGCCACCCGGGCAGCGCCAGGACATGCCGCATCGGTGCTGTGGCCGTCTTGCACCCACTGCCAGTCCAGGCCATCGCTGCTGATCCGCAGCGGTGCGCTGGGCAGGCGTGAAAAGATCCCCGACCACACCCGCATGCCGCCGGTGGCCCCATACAGTCCGGTGGTCTTGTTCTGGTCGTTGCCGACCCAGACCACGGCCAGGTGGTCACCGGTGTAGCCCGCAAACCAGCTGTCGCGACCGTCGTTGCTGGTGCCGGTCTTGCCGGCCGCACTGAGTCGGCCAAGGCCATCGCGCACCAGCTGCCGACCCGTCCCGGAACTGACCGCGTACTGCAACGCCACCCCGACCAGGCGCGCAGCCACCGCATCGCCCTTTTGCGCCGGTGGCGGCGCGCTGTCATAGCGCTTGATGGTGCTGCCCTGCCGATCCAGCACCCCGCGCACCGCATGCAGCGGCTGGATTTCACCATCGGAGGCAAGGAACTGGTAAAGCTGCGCCATCGCGTAGGGACTCTGGTCGACCGCGCCCAGGATCAGCGATGGCTGGCCTTCGGATTCGATGCCGGCCAGGGTGCGAATGAGGTCGGCCAACCGCGTCGGCTGCACGTCCATGCCCAGTCGCACCGTGGCCTGGTTGTAGGACAGCGCCAGCGCATCCATGACCCGCACGCTGCCATGGCTGCGTCCGTCGGAATTGCCCGGCTTCCAGGTCCGGTTGCGACCCAGGCTGACCGTCACCGGCGCATCGCTCACGCTGCTGGCCAGCGACCACTTGTCAGGCTGTGCGAGCGCAAGCAGGTAGACGAAGGGTTTCAGCAACGACCCGACCGGACGCTTGGCGTCGACCGCGCGGTTGAAGCCCTGCTCGGTGACATCGCGGCTGCCGACCACCGCAACCACGTCGCCGTTGTGCACGTCGGTCATCACCAGGCCAGCCTGCAGTGGCGGCCGCGTCTTGTGGTCCAGCGATTTCAGCGTGCGCACCACCGCGCCTTCCGCATAGCCCTGCGCGGCCGGCGACATCCCGGTCATCACGCTCAGTCCGGCGCCCGACAGCTTGTCGGCCGGGTAGTCGCGCGCCAGTTGCTTGCGCACCAGGTCCACGTACGCAGGGAACCGGTTGGCGGCGAGGTTACCGGCATCCTTGGTGATGCCGAGCGTTGCGTCCTTCGCACGCGCGTATTCGGCATCGTCGATCAACTTCGCCTCGTGCATCTTGCCAAGCACGAGGTTGCGGCGCTCGGTCGCGCGCTGGGGGTTGCGCCGCGGGTTGTACCAGGACGGCCCCTTGACCAGGCCGATCATCATCGCGATCTGCTCGGTCGACAAATCCTGCAGTTCGCGCCCAAACCAGAACTCCGACGCCGCCGCCACGCCGCGAATCGACTGCGCGCCGCGCTGGCCCAGGTCGACCTGGTTGAAGTAGGCCTCCAGGATCGTCTTCTTGTCGTAGCGCGCCTCCAGCAACAGCGAGAACAGGATCTCCTTGACCTTGCGGGTGACTGTCTGCTCCTTGCCGATGCCGAGCAACCCGCTGCGGGCGAGCTGTTGCGTCAAGGTGCTGGCACCCTGCAGGTTTTCGCCGCCGGAACTGACGGTGACCCACGCCGCGCGCAGCATGCCGGTGACGTCGATGCCGTGGTGGTGGGCAAAGTCCTCGTCCTCCACCGCCTGCAGGCCGGTGACCAGCAACTCGGGGACTTCCTCGATGCGCACCAGGCGGCGCTCTTCCTGCTGCTGCCCGTACAGGGTGGCAATCCGCGCCGGGTCCAGGCGCGCGCTGCGCAGCGCCTTGCGCGTGGCGACATCACGGACCGTCGAAACCCTGCCGTCGGACAGGGTGACGTCGAGCTGTGCGGGCGCGATGCGGCCGTCGACATCGAAATAGCCGCGGCTCGAGATCTTCCAGCGATTGCCGTTGCGCGCATACGTACCTTCCCGCTTGCCATCACCATCGCGGTAGGAGGCGGCGTCCAGTTCGGTCTTGAGCGTCTGTGCATCCAGCGCCAGGCCCTGGCGCAACATCAATGGGCGCGCGTACACGCGGGTCGGCACCTGCCAGCGCAACTTGCCGAAACGTTCACCCACCTGGTGATTCAGGTAAGCCATGTACGGGATCAGGAAGCCCAGCAGCAGTGCGGCCGCCGCCAGTCCCCAGGTCAACAGGCGACCGCGCCAATCGAAACCCCCTCCATCGCCGGAAGTTCCCGAATCGTCATCCTCGTCGTCGCGCAGGTCTTCGTCGTCTTTGATGCGGGGCATGGGCTCGGCGCTGGCAGCCATCGCGCGGGATGCGACAATGGTGGTTGTGATTGCGGCGAGTCTAGCGCAGCGCCGGTGGACGAGGCGCCGCGACGCGGCCTGCCGCGACGTCCAGTCAGCCGGAGTTCCGTCGCATGCCGATCCCTGCCGAAGCGCGCTTCTGGATCTCGCGCGCATGGGGCCTGTGGCGACGCGGTTGGGCCAGCCTGCGCAGCCGTGGCGTGGCATCCAGCTGGCAACGGCTGAAACTGCAGTTCCGACGCGGCCGGATGACAACCCATGCGCTGTATGCGCCCGTCGCCGCCGCGTTCGCGCCATTTTCGATGCTGACCACGGATACGCCACGGGCGAGCATCGTGATCCCGGTCCACGGTGCATTCACGCACACGCTGGCCTGCCTGCGCGCAATCGCCGCGCACCCGCCGGAAGCCGGCATCGAAGTGATCGTGGTCGATGATGCCTCGCCCGACGACTCGTGCGCCCGGCTCTCGCAGGTCGGTGGCATCCGCTTGCACGCCCGCGCAACCAATGGCGGTTTCATCGCCGCCTGCAACGATGGCGCGGCGCTGGCGCGCGGCGAGTACCTGGTCTTCCTCAACAACGACACCGTGCCGCAACCCGGCTGGCTGGATACGATGCTGCGCACGTTCGACGCGCATGCCGATGCGGGCCTGGTCGGCGCGAAGCTGGTCTATCCGGATGGCCGCCTGCAGGAAGCCGGCGGCGTCGTGTTCGCCGATGGTTCGGCATGGAACTACGGGCGTCACGAGGATCCTGCCGATTGCCGGTTCGGGTACGTGCGCGATGCCGACTACCTGAGTGGCGCGGCGATCGCGCTCCCGCGCGGGTTGTTCGAGCAGGTGGGCGGGTTCGACGTGCGTTACGCACCCGCCTATTACGAAGACACCGATCTCGCCTTCGCCGTGCGCGCAACCGGACTGCGGGTGCTCTACCAGCCGGACACCGTGGTGGTGCATGACGAGGGCACCACGGCCGGCACCGATCCGAACAGCGGCGCGAAGGCCGCGCAGGCGCGCAACCGGCAGGTGTTCGCCGAAAAATGGGGCGCTGCGCTCCCCGCGCACCTCGCGCCAGCCAGCGTCCCCACACCGGCGCTGCTGCATCGCGGCCAGCCGCAGGTGCTCATCATCGATGCATTGACCCCGCAACCGGACCGCGATTCGGGTTCGCTGCGGCTGTTCAACCTGATGCGGATGCTGGTCGCCGATGGCGCGCACGTGGTGTTCCTGCCGGCCAACCGCAGCGCCGACGGGCATTACACGCAAGCGTTGCAGCAGCTCGGCGTGGAATGCTGGCATGCGCCGCATGCCGCGCGCATCCCGACGTGGCTGCGCGAGCATGGCGCACGCTTCGCCACGGTCCTTGTCTGCAGGCATTACGTGGCCCGCGAATTCCTGCCGCTGCTGCGCCGGCATGCGCCGCAGGCACGCATCCTGTTCGACACCATCGACCTGCATTTCCTGCGCGAACGCCGCGCGGCCGAACTCGCGGGTGATGCCGCGGCGATGCGTGCCGCGCTGCGCACCCGCGCACTCGAGCTCGACCTGATTGCCGCCGCCGACACCACCCTGGTCGTCAGCAGCGTCGAGCGCGACCTGCTGCGCGTCGACGCGCCGAACGCCGACGTGCGCATCCTGTCCAACCTGCACCAGCTCGCGGGCCGTGGACCGGGCTGGGCCGCACGCCGTGACCTGCTGTTCGTCGGCGGCTTCCGGCATCCACCGAACGTGGATGCCGTGGCGTGGTTCGTGCGCGACGTCTTCCCGCTCGTTCGTGCCGGCCAGCCCGGGATCCGCTTCCATTGCATCGGCGGTGACGTGCCTTCCGGCATTGCTGCACTTGGCTCGCGGGACGGCGTGGTGATCCATGGCCATGTGCCCGACCTGCAGCCCTGGCTGGCTCACTGCCGGGTCTCGGTGGCGCCGCTGCGCTATGGCGCCGGGGTCAAGGGCAAGATCAACCAGGCCATGGCCCATGGCCTGCCGGTAGTGGCCACCTCACCGGCAGTGGAAGGCATGCACCTGCGCGATGGCGTCGATGTGCTGGTGGCGGACAGTCCCGAAGACTTTGCGCAAGCGGTGTTGCGACTGGACGGCGATGGATCGCTGTGGGATCAGGTCGCAAGGCATGCGCTCGACAACGTGGCCACGCATTTTTCGCTGGATGCCGCACGCGAGACGGTGCGCGAATTGTTCCTGCAGCCAAAGGGCGTCCGCGACAATTCCCGGGGTTCGGTCCCTGACATCGTTCCCCGGCGCTAGGGCTTGCCCGGCTGCGCGCGGCGCACGCGCTGGGTCAATTCCGCGAGCCCCGGTGTTGCCGGATCCAGCAACCGTGCCTGCTCCGCGGCCTGCGCGGCCGCATTGATCTCACCGCGCTCCAGGCGCTGGTCGCCGATCGCGATCCAGCGCTGCGCGGTGCGGCTGCGCGCCAACGGCAACTCGGGATCGAGCGGATCGAGCTGCCGCCACACATCCAGGCACGCCTGCGACTCACGCAACCGGTTTTCGCGCAAGGCATCGGCATGGCATCGGCGCGCCGCCGGTTCCAGGGCCGCCAGCGCACGCTGCACACGCACATCGTTCGGCGCCAGCGCACGTGCGGCGCGCAACGTGTCCCATGCGCTGTCACCGGGCGGGGTGATCCAGTCGCCGCGAGCTTGCGCCTTGGCTGCTTCGGCCAGCAAGGTGTTCACCCTGGCGATGTCGCGTGGATTCGGGCGCTGTGAATCCGGCAGCCTGGCGGCCCCTTTCCTGGCCTGTGCCAGTTGCCGTTCGGCAGCCCTGATCCGGGGATCGTCGTGAGCCAGCTCACGCGCGCTGGCCAGCAGCTGCTCGCTGCCGGCGAAATCGAAATCCGCCGACAACCGGGTCGCACGTGCCGCGAGCCCATCGACGACGCCGGTCCTGCATATGGCCGGCATGGACCCGTCTTCCTGCAGCCCCCGCAACTCGATGCACAACGCCGCGGCACGCTCGAAGCTGCGCTTGCCGACAAGCACGTGCACCCGCTGCGCGCGCGCTTCGACAAGTTGCGCCAGGCCCGCCTGCAAGGCGGGCAACTCGACATGCCCGGAATCGAAGCGCCGGGCGCGCTGCAGCAGTCCGGCCACCGCCTGCACATCGCCGCGGTCAAGTGCTGCCTGCGCAGGCTGCAGCAGGTCGGTCAACGCATCCTCGCGACCTTCGACCGCATGCTGGTTGCGGGGTTGCATGGCAAGCACGCGCTGGTACAGGGGCAATGCCGAGGCCTCGTCCTGGTCCAGCCTGCCCGCCTCGCGTGCCGATGCCGCGCGCGCCAGCAACTCGGCGATCCCGCCAGCGCCGGCCTCGTGCTCCTGCAACATGGCAAGGACCGCATCAACCTGCGCACGCGGCGCATCCAGCGCCTGCGCCAGCTGCAGGTCGGCGCGGGCGGCCGGATAGCGGTCGTGTTCGATTTCGCGCCCGGCACGCCCAACTGCCGCCAGCGCCACCTGCGCGAGCCCTTCGCGCGCCTGCACCTGGTCGGGTTGCAAGGCCAGCGCGGCCTCGAACAGTTCACGGGCGCCGCTGCCATCGCCGGCAGAGAGCCGGCCCGCCTGCAGTGCCGCCATCGCCTGCATCCGCAACTCCTCGCTACGGGAATCCGGCCACAGCCAGGCCGAAACGCTGCCGCGGAACAGGATCACCAGCAGCAAGATCACCAGCACGACCGCACACACGCCGGCCAGCAGCCGCCGCAACGTCGCCGGCAGGGCCAGCCAGCGCGCACGCCACGCCTGCCTGCGCCGGTGTGCAGGGGCGAACGGCTTCATCCGCGGTGTGCCGACTCGACGCCGGCCAGGTCTTCGACGCGACTCAACAGCAGGCCAAGCTGGCCATAGTCCGCCACCCTCACCTGCAACGCGATCCGGACCTGCCCGTGTCCGCCACGCATCGGCGCGCTGTGCACGCTGAGCACATGCACGTTGAGCTGCGCGACCAGGGTGGTGATGTCCTTGAGCAGCCATTTGCGGTCGATCGCATCGATGCTCACCGCGACTTCGTGGCCACCACTGCGTGCGCCCCACTCCACCGGCAATACACGCGCCGGCTGCAGGCCCGCCATGCGCAGGAACGACGCACAGTCCGGCCGATGCACGCTGACGCCGCGTCCGCGTGTCAGGTAACCGGCAATGGGTTCGCCCGGCAGCGGCTGGCAACAACGCGCCACCTGCGCCAACAGGTTGTCGACGCCCTGCACGGTCACCGTTCCTGCTGCCGAAGCAGCGCTGTCGGGCCTCGACGATGATGGCAGTGCAATGTCGCGCTGCGGCTGTTCGGCGGCGCGCTCCAGGTCCAGCAGCGCGCGCCCCACCTGGTTCGGGCCGACATCGCCCAGTGCCACCAGCACCAGCAACTCATCGACGGTACCCACGTTGAACTTGCCCAGCACCGGCTGCAGGTCTGCCTGCAGCAGGCCCATCCGGCGCAGGTCACGATCCAGCAGTTCGCGCCCCGCCTGCAGGTTGCGCGCGCGGTCGAGCTTGTTGAACCAGCTGCGGACCTTTTCCCGTGAGCGACTGCTGGCAAGGAAGCCGCTGCTGGCCTGCAGCCAGTCGCGCCGCGGCTCCGAGACCTTCGCAGTCAGGATCTCCACGCGATCACCACTGCTCAACCGATGGCTCAGCTGGACGATGCGGCCATTGACCTTGGCCCCGCGGCAGCGATGGCCGACTTCGGTATGCACCTGGTACGCGAAGTCGAGCACGGTCGAGCCCTGCTGCAGGTCGACCACTTCACCCTTCGGGGTCAGCGCATAGACGCGCTCCTCGACCAGTTCGCTGTCGATGCCATCCAGCGGCGACGCCTCGCCGTCGCGCGCAGCATCGGCGGCCTGCTCCAGCAGCTTGCGCATCCACGCGACGCGCTTGTCCATGGCGGCACCGCCGGCCGCACCACCCGCACCACCCTCCTTGTAGCGCCAGTGCGCAGCCACGCCCAGCTCGGACTGCGCATGCATTTCGCGGGTGCGGATCTGCACCTCCAGGGTCTTGCCGCCCGGGCCAACTACCGCCGTATGCAGCGAGCGATAGTCGTTGCTCTTGGGGCGCGCGATGTAATCGTCAAACTCGCTCGGGATCGGCACCCATAACGCATGCACGATACCCAGCGCGGCATAGCAGGCGGCCACGTCGTCCACCTGCACGCGTAGCGCGCGCAAGTCGTAGAGCTCGCTGATCGGCACGTCCTTCTTCCGCATCTTCTTCCAGATGCTGTAGATGTGCTTCGGCCGCCCGGCGACGTCGCCGTCGATGCCGTTTTCGGCCAACGCGTCGCGCAATTGCGTCAGCGCCTGCTGGATGTAGCGCTCGCGCCCGCTGCGATCATCGTCCAGCTGGCGCGCGATCCGCACGTAGGTATCGGTCTCCAGTTCGCGGAACGCGAGGTCTTCCAGCTCCCATTTCAACTGCCAGATGCCGAGCCGGTTGGCCAGCGGCGCATGGATGTCGCGGGTCAGCTGGGCCAGCGCATGCCGCTCTTCCACCGGCAGCCGCCAGGCGGCGCGCATCCGCGAGAGCTGCCGGGCCAGCACGATGGGCACCACCCGCAAATCGCGCACCAGGGCCAGCAACAGGCGCCGCATGCCTTCCGGGTTGCGCCCGCCTCCGTGACGCCGGTGCAGGTTCCAGACCCGGCTGGCGGCGCGCTGGCCTTCCAGCAATACCCGCAGGCGTTCCGGCAGCTCGATGCCGGCTGCCTTGATCACCGCGTCGATGTCGACCACCACATCCAGCAGGGTGGCCGCCATCACGTCGGGATCGGCATTGAGCGTGGTGAGGATCGCCAGCGTGTCCGCCAATACCTCGGGTGGGTCGCGCACCTGGGCGCCGGCTTCGATCGCGCCGCGCCATGCCTCGATCACGCCATCCGCCAACGCAGCCGCGGGCAACCGTGCCAAGGCGGTTTCATGGCTGGCGACCCGGGGATTGGCAGGAGCTGTGGCGTGCATCCGGCTACAGTAGCGAGGGCGTCATGAAGCGGCCAGCATCAAGCTGAACGCAAGCGCGCCAGGCGCGCCGCCAACCGCTTCGGCGAGACCCCGGCCTTGCTGCCAAGTTCCTGCGCGAACATCTGCACCCGCAGTTCCTCCAGGTCCCATCGCAATGCCTGCGCTTCCGGATCTGCAGGATCCGCGTCGAGCAGCGCCGTCACGAACGGCTGCAGTTCCAGCAGGCGGGCCTGGTCGCGGGTCGGGTCCCGTTGCGCGCGCTCTGCGCGCAGGGCCAGTGCCTTCAGGTAGCGCGGGTAATCGGCCAGCGCGTCGGCGGGTACGTCGCGCAGGAAGCCCGGCGCCACCAGTCCGTCGAGCTGCGCGCGCATGTCGTCCAGGTTGGCCCGCGCCCAGCCCATCAGTTTCGATTCCAGCGCCGCGCGTACCTCGGCGACCGACACCAGGATTGTTTCCGCCTGTTTCAAGCGTTGCATCGCTTCGCCGAACAAGGTCTTGGCAATCACGTCCGTTCGCTGGTTGAAGGCATCAGCGTCGCGAACGCCTAGAAGGTCGTGCTCGGCCAATGCCGCGAATGCACCATCGACCAGGTCACTGCGCAATCGGTCGCTATCCTTCAGCCCATCACGGCGCGGCTTCGCAGACTCGATCGCGGCGTACAGCAATGACGTCTTCGCCTGCATCGGCAATTGCTTGCGCGCGCTCTTCAACTTGTCTGCCAGCGCGATCGCCAGCAGCCGGCGCACGCCCTGCGGATGCAGGCGTTCGGCGACATCGCGCTGGGCATGTACCGCCAGCGAAGCGTTCGCACCATCGTCCTGCAACGCCGGATACGCCGGCACGCCGCCGGCACCCGGCACCGACATCGGGATGGGTTGCGCGGGGAACGTGGTCATCCCGGCCTGCGCCATGCCTTTTGCAGCATGCTGCGCAAAGGCTTCGGCTGCACGTGCCCCGAAGCGCGTGCGCAAGTCGTCAAGATCGCGGGATTCGGCAAGCACCGATTTCCTGTCGGCATCCAGCAGGCGCAGGTTGGTGCGCAGGTGCGCCTCGATGCCGGCAGCATCGAAATCCACCGCGGACAATTCCACGCCGCCCAGCTTTTTCAGGAAGCGCGCAAGCGCGCCCTCGATGCTGTCTGCGACCGGCTGCGCGTGCGCCTCGGCGAAGGCGCGGGCGAAATCCGGCGCCGGCACGAAGTTGCGGCGCAGCGCTTTCGGCAGCGACTTGATCAGCGCCGCGGCCTTGTCCTGCACGAAACCGGGCGCCAGCCACGACAGGCGTGCGGCGTCCAGCGCATTGAGCAGGTGCAGCGGCACCAGCACGCTCATGCCGTCATCGACCGCCCCGGGTTCGAAGCGGTATTGCACGACCAGGCGCGCATCGCCCAACGCAATGTACGCGGGGAAGCGCGCGGCATCGGCCTGGTCGGCGACCAGCAATTCATCGCGCGACCATTCCAGCGCCGCTTTCTGGTCCTTCGGCAATTTCGCGACCCAGGCATCCAGCGCCTGCGCGTTGTGCACGTGCGGCGGCAGCCGATCCAGGTACCAGCGCGCCTGCCAGTCCTCGTCCACCACCAGGCCGACCCGGCGCAGCTTGGCTTCCTCGTCCTTCGCCGATTGCAGCGTGCGCAGGTTGCGCGGCAGGAATGCGCTGCGGGTGTTGATCTCGCCGGTCAGCAGCGCATCGCGCACGAAGAGCATGCGCGACTCTTCCGGGAACAACGCGCCGTAATGGACGGGCTTCTTCGGTGCCAGCACCAGGCCGAACAACGATATCTGTTCGCTGCCCAGTACGCGGCCCTGCGCACGCGACCAGTGCGGATCGTGGTGGCGGCGCGCGAGCAGGTGCGGAAGTTCGGCAATCGCCCAGTCCGGCTCGATCGCGGCATTGGTCAGCGACCAGACTTTTTCGGTGTCCAGCAAGGTCGCCGACAATACCCACGGCGGCGGTTTCGAGGCGAGGTTGGAACCGGGGAACAGCGAGAACTTGCGGCCGCGGGGGCCGTCGTAGAGGCCGGCGGCCTTTCGGTCTGTGCTCGTCCCACGATGCCCGATCTGGGTGGGCAGACCTGCAATCAGGGCGCGATGCAGGGACGCGTAGGAGATAACGGGGTCAGGTTCACTTCCTGAAGGAAGTGAACCTGACCCCGTTATCTCTGCGAACTCCCACCCCAGCGCCTCGCACTGCAGCTTCAACTGCCGATGCAATTCCCACCACTCGCGCAGGCGCAGGAAGCCGAGGAAATGCTTGTCCGCCCACTTGCGCAGCTGCGACTGGGTGTTGTCCTCGTGCGCGGTGCGGTAGGCGTCCCACAGCTTGAGGATGCCGACGAACTCGGACTTCGGATCCGCGAACTGCGCGTGCGCGGCATCGGCGGCGGCGCGCGCGTCCGCCGGGCGCTCGCGCGGGTCCTGCACGCCGAGGAAGCTGGCGATCACCAGCATCTCGCGCAGCACGTGGTGCTGCTGCGCCGCCACCAGCATGCGCGAGAGCTTCACGTCCACCGGCAGTTTGGCCATCGAGCGACCGATCGCAGTCAAGCCGCGCTGCGCATCCACGGCGCCCAACTCGCCGAGCTGCTGCCAACCATCGGCAATCGCGCGCGGATCCGGCGGCTCCAGGAACGGGAAGTCTTCGATGATGTTCGGGCTGGCGAGCGCCTCGGCTTTGCGCCCACGCTTGCGCTGCGAAGCACCACGACCTTCGATCTCGCCAAGCCCCAGCGACAGCATCCGCAGGATCACGCCTGCCAGTGCGGCGCGGCGGATTTCCGGATCGGTAAAGGCAGGCCGTGATTCGAATTCGGCCTGCGCATACAGGCGGATGCACACGCCCGGTGCGATGCGCCCGCAGCGGCCAGCGCGCTGGTTGGCGCTGGCCTGGCTGACCGGTTCGATGTGCAGGCGGTCGAGTTTCTGCCGCGGACTGTAGCGCTTGACCCGGGCCACGCCGGGATCGACCACGTAGTGGATGCGCGGCACCGTGATCGAGGTTTCCGCAACATTCGTGGCCAAGACGATGCGCCGCTGCGAGCCGGGATGGAACACGCGATCCTGGTCTTTCGCCGACAATCGTGCATACAGCGGCAACACTTCGGTGTGGCGATATTTTCGCCGCTCAAGTGCCTGGTGCGCATCGCGGATCTCGCGTTCGCCGGGCAGGAAAATGAGCACGTCGCCGATGCCGCGTTCGTGCTGTATCTCGTCGCAGGCGGCGATGATGCCATCAAGCATCGAAATGGGGTCAGAGAACATTTCCTTGCCATTTGTCCTTGGCTGGCGGCGTGCTGGCGGAAATGTTCTCTGACCCCATTTCGCCCAGCGGCCGGTAGCGCACCTCGACCGGAAACCCGCGCCCCTCGACTTCCACCACCGGCGCATCGCCGAAATGCGCGGCGAAGCGCGCGGTGTCGATCGTCGCCGAGGTCACCAGCAGCTTGAGGTCGGGCCGCTTGGGCAACAGCTGTTTCAGGTAGCCGAGCAGGAAATCGATATTGAGGCTGCGCTCGTGCGCTTCGTCGATGATGATCGTGTCGTACTTCGACAACCATCGGTCGGCCTGGATTTCCGCCAGCAGGATGCCGTCGGTCATGAACTTGATCGCGGTCGCATCGCTGACCGCATCATTGAAACGCACCTGGAAGCCGACCAGCCCGCCCAGTTGCACCTGCAACTCCTCGGCGACGCGCCGCGCCACCGAACGCGCGGCGATTCGCCGCGGCTGCGTGCAACCGATCATGCCCGCCGACGCCGCGCCCGGCCTGCAGGCACAGCTTGGGCAACTGGGTGGTCTTGCCGGAACCGGTTTCGCCGGCAATCACCACCACCTGGTGCTTGCGGATCAGTTCGACGATGTCATCGGCTGCAGTGGCGATCGGCAGGCTTGCATCCACCTCGGCCGCCGGCAGCGCGGCAGCACGACGCTCGCGTTCGGCGATCGATGCCTGCAGCTTCAGCGCGAACGCATCGCCAAGCGAAGCGTCATCCGGTGCGGCCTTGCATTTCGACCACAGGCCCAGCAAGCGCCCACGGTCGCGGCACAGCGCGCCATCGATGGCGCGGCGGGCCTGCATTGACGCGGTCTTGCCATGGGGTTCGATAGGTTTCATGGATCGTTGCGACAGCAATTCTTCATTTCACGGCAACGCCGCATCGGTCTATTGTCACCTCAGCACCCCAAATGAAGCACCCACAAGGAATCGCCATGGCCAAGAACAAGTCCCACGCCAAGCCCGACAAAGCCCCCAAGCCGGAGAAGCCCGCCAAAGTCGCCACCGCTGCACACGCCGATGGCGCACCCGGCATCAACATCGGCATCTCCAGCGGCGATCGCCGCAAGACTTCCGATGGTCTGGCACATTACCTGTCGGACGCGTTCACGTTGTACCTGAAGACCCACAATTTCCACTGGAACGTGACCGGGCCGATGTTCAATGCCCTGCACACCATGTTCGAGACCCAGTACACCGAGCAGTGGAACGCGCTGGACGAGATCGCCGAGCGCATCCGCGCGCTGGGTTTCAACGCACCGGGTTCGTATGCGGAGTTCATCCGCCTGAGTTCGATCGCCGAGGAACCGGGGCTGGCCGACGCCGCCGACTGGCGCGAGATGGTGCGCCAGCTGGTGGTCGGCAACGAAGCGGTCTGCCGCACGGCGCGCAAGGTGCTCAAGACCGCCGACGAGGCCGGCGACGATCCGACCGTGGACTTGATGACCCAGCGCCTGAACATCCACGAAAAGACTGCGTGGATGCTGCGTTCGCTGCTGCAGTAAGCGAACGCGTGGCCCGGGTGCGGGCAAATCCCCGCACCCGGCGGCGCGAATTCCCAACGGCGGGCGTGCGCCGCTTGCTACCCTAGCCGCATGTATTCCCCAGCGCTCGACCAGCTCCGCCGCGTGTTCGGCTTCGACAGCTTCCGCGGTGAGCAGGGCGAGATCGTCGACCATGTCGCCAGTGGCGGCGACGCACTGGTGCTGATGCCGACCGGCGGCGGCAAATCGCTGTGCTACCAGTTGCCGGCGCTGTTGCGCGAAGGCACCGCCCTGGTGATTTCGCCGCTGATCGCCTTGATGCAGGACCAGGTCGAGGCACTGGTGCAGCTCGGCGTGCGCGCCGCGTTCCTCAATTCCAGCCTGGATGCCGCCAGCGCGGCCCGCGTGGAACGGCAGCTGATCAACGGCGAGCTCGACTTGCTCTACGTGGCGCCGGAGCGGCTGCTCACGCCGCGCTTCCTGTCCCTGCTCGACGACGCGCGGATCGCCCTGTTCGCCATCGACGAGGCGCATTGCGTCTCGCAATGGGGCCACGATTTCCGTCCGGACTATCGCCAGCTCACGATGCTGCACGAACGCTGGCCGCAGGTGCCGCGGATCGCACTGACCGCCACCGCCGACGCACCCACCCGGCGCGAAATCGTCGAGCGGCTGTCGCTGGAGGACGCGCGCCAGTTCGTCAGTTCCTTCGATCGGCCGAACATCCGCTACAGCGTCGAGCCACGCGACAACGGCCGCAACCAGCTGCTCGGCTTCCTGCAGGCGCATCGCGGCAGCAGCGGCATCGTGTATTGCCTGTCGCGGCGCAAGGTGGAAGCGACCGCCGACTTCCTCACCGCCCAGGGCATCGACGCATTGCCCTATCACGCAGGCCTGGATTCGTCCGTGCGCGCAGCCAACCAGCGTCGCTTCCTGCGCGAGGACGGCATCGTGATGGTCGCCACCATCGCGTTCGGCATGGGCATCGACAAGCCCGACGTACGCTTCGTCGCGCACATGGACCTGCCCAAATCGCTGGAAGGCTATTACCAGGAAACCGGCCGCGCCGGTCGCGATGGCGAGCCTGCCGATGCATGGCTGGGTTACAGCCTGGGCGACGCGGTGCAGCTGCGGCGGATGATCGAGGATGGCGATGCCGGCGACAGCCGCAAGCGCCTGGAAAACAGCAAGCTGGACGCGCTGGTGGGGTTTTGCGAGACCACCGGCTGCCGCCGCCAGGCCCTGCTCAATTATTTCGGCGAAGCCCACCAGGGCGCCTGCGGCAACTGCGACAACTGCCTGCAACCACCCAGGCGCTGGGATGCAACCGAAGCGGCGCGCAAGGCGCTGTCCTGTGTCTATCGCACCGGGCAACGATTTGGCGCCACCCACGTGATTGACGTCCTGCGCGGCGCCGATACCGCCAAGGTCCGCCAGTTCGGCCACGAAGCGCTCACCACCTACGGCATCGGCGCCGACCTCGACGTGAAGCGCTGGCGCAGCGTGTTCCGCCAGCTGGTGGCAGGCGGCTTCCTGGAAGTCGACGTGGAAGGCCATGGCGCCCTGCGCCTGGGCGCCGCCGCCACGCCACTGCTGCGCGGCGAACACGTGCTGGAAATGCGCGAAGAGGTGCCGACGAAACGCACCCGCGAACGCCGCGCGCCCACTTCGAGTTCCACTCCCGTCATCGAACTCCCCGACAGCGCACAGCCCCTGTTCGAAGCCTTGCGGCAGTGGCGTGCCGGCCAGGCCAAGGACCAGAACGTCCCCGCCTACGTGATCTTCCACGACGCCACCTTGCGCGCGATCGCCATGCAACTACCCCGCGACCTCGACGCCCTGGCGACCATCAGCGGCGTCGGCGCAGGCAAGCTGGATCGCTATGGGCGCGAGGTGATCGCCGCGCTGGATGAGGTGGCTTGATCGGAACGGGGTCAGGTTCACTTATCCGACAGAAGACAGCCAGGCAGCCTCACCCGTGAGCGGCATTTGGGATGATCGCGCTTCGACTCGAGCGCATGTGCAATGGCCGCATGGCCAGACTCGCGCGAATCGATCTTCCTGACATCCCGCAGCATGTGGTGCAACGCGGCAACAATCGCCTGCCGTGTTTCATCGACGATCAGGATCGCCACTGCTATCTCACGCTGATGGGCGAGGCACTCGTTGCTACCGGGTGCCACCTGCATGCGTACGCCCTGATGGATAACCATGTCCACATGCTGCTCACGCCACCCGAAGCAGGCGCGATCGCCAAACTGATGCAACAACTTGGCCGGCGGTATGTGGGACAGTTCAACGCCCGCCACGGGCGCACGGGTACGCTCTGGGAAGGTCGCTACAAGGCGTGCCTTGTCGATGGCGAATCGTATCTGCTGCGCTGCGTGCGTTACATCGACCTCAACCCGGTGCGTGCGCGAATGACCGCCAAACCGCAGTCGTATCGATGGTCGAGCTGTAGTGCACTTTGCGGAGAGAGGAACGATCCGCTGCTGACATTGCATCCCGGACAGACCGCATTAGGCGCTACCGCCGACGAGCGTGCCCGTGCGTACCGCCACTTGCTGGCTGAAGCGGTATCAAAGGAGGAACTCGGCGAAATCCGTCTCTACCTGCAACAACAACGCGCATGGGGGCGGGACGATTTCCGAACCATGGTGGAAACGAAAATTGGCCGATTCGCCGATGTCAGACCTGCGCATCGACCAGTGAGCAAATAACGGTGATAACGAATAACGGGGTGAATAACGGTGAATAACGGGGTCAGGTTCACTTAATTCACAAAGGAAACTTTCGGACCCAGTCCACTCAAGAATTAAGTGAACCTGACCCCGTTATTGAACTACCTCGGCCCCTGTTTTCCACTGTCCGTTTGTTGGACGTCAAGTTCTGTAGAAAAAAGTCTTCCCCCAGACAACCGCCAGCCAACCTCAAGTTTCCTTTCAGCGCCTGGCAAAACGTAGAAGCCATCAATCAGGTTTGCATTGGCAACTACCAGCTTCTTCAATTTCTTGAACAAAGCTCTCGAATCCTCGTTATCTGCAGAGGTATTTATGGATGTCGGGACAAGTACATTGTCTTCAGACATGCCCCCTAGACGGATTAGAACTGCGCTTGGATTCAAGAGTTGGTCGGCCTTTGTCTTTTCGCCACTCCCGTCCGCCATTTTTACTTTTCGGAAGTTGACGCGCGTTTGACTCTCAGTAATCAGAAAGAGGTTCTCGGCAGCTGAATCAGCGCTCTGCAGGAAGTTGATGAGCGGTGCTGCTGAATCGAACGCAACGTTCGCGCGATTCGTATCACTCAGAGTCTCCGTAAACCGGAGCAAGCACGAACCGTCGATTGCGCCGAAGATTTCTTTCAAATCTTCGGCATCGCCATGGATTCTGATTTCTGCACCCTTCATTTCATTCCTTTAATCGCCACAGGATTTCTTTCCTACGCAAACAACCGGGCGATTGCCTCGCTCCGCGATGTCCCTGGCAGCAGCACTTTCTCGAGATGTAGGGGTGCCATCAGCTCTTTTATCAACTGTTTGCACTTCAAACGGTTTGCCGAATAACGGGGTCAGGTTCACTTAATTCACAAAGTAAACTTTCGGACCCAAGCCACTCAAGAATTAAGTGAACCTGACCCCGTTATTCCTGTTATTTGGTTGCTCCGATAACCAACCACGCCGCGGCTAGTACGACGGTCAACAAATAATCGACGATGACTGCCTTGAATATTAATTTGTCATGATAACTAAGCAAGCCTATTGGTTTTTTGAAACCTAGCAGATACACCCCCCGTACGCATGACCACCACCAGTTGATCTCTTCTATTCCTACAGACCTCAAAAGCTCGGGCTTAGACCGATCCAAGGCAATGAGGCGGCAATGAGCGATAAGCGTGACTGCGATTCCAGTCAGACCCCACGTCAGCAACAGCACTTTCAAGAATGTCATTTGACTAGTCTGGGAGCATGGTGTCTTCGAACATTACGGCGGCACCTACGTACGCACCTGCACCGACGGACTTGCCAAGCGTGAACTGCACTCCGGTTCCAGGATCAACTTGAAGGCTGAAATCAGCTGCCAATATCGACAAGTCGAGATCCAAGCTGAATAACGGGGTCAGGTTCACTTAATTCACAAAGTAAACTTTCGGACCCAGGCCACTCAAGAATTAAGTGAACCTGACCCCGTTATTCACCCCGTTATTCCCGTTACTGACTATGCATACTTACAGCCATGCGCTTTTGCAATTCTTCGCATTTCAACAGCTAGGACTTCTAAATCTGGAGCAGCGAGAACTCTTTGGCTATTTTGCGACTGCCATGCGACTCCTCCATCCTTATCGACAAACATTGTATCGGCTCCACCAAAACTTACTTTTAATCTAATTTTAAGCTCTTCTACCCTTCCAGGCTTGGCCCTACGCCACATATCGTCTAGCAACACAGCCAGATCCGCTCCGTCCATACGCCAGTGGCAATTGCCATCTACCTCAATATTCCCTCGCTTTATCGGCGCAAATGTATCGGCATCAAAAGGAGTGAAATCCACTTGCACTGTTTTTTGGAGACCAGCACCATCCTTCGCTGACAGTCCGCCGCATCCAGCGAGCATAAAACCAAACACGATAGGCAGAAGAACTAGAAATGACTTCTTAAGGCTTATCGAGATCATAATTTGTGCGCTCCGGTTGATTTAGCTCTTTCATAACGGGATTTTCATTGGCGCGCACATTGTCCATAGATTTTGGACCATCATCTCCAATGCCTGTCACTGCGTGACCTACTTCGTGGGCAAGTACGCGCTCTGCGGTCGCCGGTATGACGCCATCCGCCGTCTGAATTGGAACACTACCGAATAACGGGGTCAGGTTGGAGCGACCCGGCTTTCTCGGACAGTGGACCTAAGGCACATACCTTAGGCGATTGAACCGCTCTTCGTATTGAGCCGGCGATTGATATTCCAAAGCCGAGTGCATCCGCGTGCGGTTGTAGAAGACCTCGATGTAGTTGAACAGCGCGATTCTGGCTGCTTCGCGGGTTGCGAAGGCTTTGTCCGGCACCCCTTCCAGCTTGAGCGTGCTGAAGAAGCTCTCGGCCATCGCGTTGTCATACGGCATGCCCGGTCGGCTCATGCTCAGGATCATTTTCGCTGACTCCACTTTTGCCCGGTAGCGGGCGCTGGTGTATTGGCAGCCCCGGTCGTGATGAAGGACCAGGCCCGGCGCGGGGCGACGATGCACGATCGCCATGTGCAGGGCACGCTCGGCCAGTTCGAGCGTCTGCCGCGAGCCCATCGCCCAACCGACGATGCGGCGACTGCACACGTCGAGCACGGTGGCCAGATAGAGCCAGCCCTCGCGCGTCGCAACGTGCGTGATGTCGCCCACCCACACCCGATCGGGAGTCGAGCTTGCAAACGGCCACGCGAGGCGATTGGGCGCTGCAGGCACCCGCTGGTACGCGGCGCGAGTACGCACGAAGCGACGCCGACGCAGCGTCACCACGCCATGTCGACTGCGCAGTCGCGCGACACGATGCCGGCCGCATGCCTCGCCGCGAGCGACCAGCACCCGCCAGAGTCGACGCGTGCCGTAGACCTGCCGGTGCTCCATGTGTGTCGCCTGGATCACTATTGCCAAGCGCACATCGGCCTGCTCGCGCGCACTCGGCTTGCGCTGCTGCCACGCATGGAAGCCGCTGCGTGAGACGCCCAGCGCGCGACACATCGCGGTCACCGGGTAGGCGACTTGCTGCTCTTGGATCCAGGCGTACCGCGCGCTGGCGCGCTCGCGAAGTACGCCTCGGCTTTTTTTAGGATCTCGAGCTCCATCTCGGCGCTGGCCAAGGCCCGACGCAATCGCATGAGCTCGGCTTGCTCGAGCGAACGTCTCCCCGATCCGGGAAATGCCTCCTTCTCGCCAACGGCCTGCACGGCCGAGCTCCACTTGTACAGACGATTGCGAGGCACACCGAGTTCGCGCGACAGCTGCGCGATCGGCTTGTCGCCGATCTGCATCTGTCGCACCGCCTCGCGCTTGAACTCAGCCGTGAATTGTTGACGCTTGACCATCGAACACCTCTGGGGGATTGTCCCCGTTATCAGGTGTCCGAAAAACCCGGGCCACTCCAGGTTCACTTAATTCACAAAGTAAACTTTCGGACCCAGGCCACTCAAGAATTAAGTGAACCTGACCCCGTTATTCCAAGAATTAAGTGAACCTGACCCCGTTATTCGAAGGCTTGATCCTCAAACACCAGGCGAAGCAGTCGCAGCTGCGCATGCAGCAGCCGGCGGGATCGAACGAGAAGAAGCGCGCTACGCGCTAAGCCAATCACCCGCACCACAAACAACAAGGCCCGCAATGCGGGCCTTGTGCGTTATTAATTCCCTCCGTCCCCTTTGTTTCGTTTCGGCTTTTCAGTCAGCCCAGTCCGGCCCTTCTTGGTCAATCGTGGTCTTGGATGGCGTAATCGAACCTTCAATTAAGCGGTAAGTTGGGAGGCTTCGATTACTGCGCATCATTTCTTCCATAACTGACTTCGTCAGGCCAACGCGATCCTGACAATTTTTCCTGTATTGGAAATAGATACGATCACGATGAATTTCAAATCCGGCAAGACCGATGGAACGAAATCGCCCAGAAACACCCTGAAATGCATTGTGGACACCGAGAAGTTCATCAGAGGACAGCCCTCTGACGTTCAAAATCACTCCAGAGATGCATTCTTCTCTTGTAGGCTTCTGGTTGCCATGTGCTTGGCAAGCTCCCATCAGCACACTGAGCAAAACCATGAACATTCGACTTCTCATTATTTGACCTCCTTAAAGATGGAGAAGGCCGCCCAAGTGAAGTTATCGTGCGACGCCTGCCCTGGAGGTGTCGTGAAATACCATCGCGTGCCGCCGGGGCCAGCGATTGTAGGAGTGAAAACCGCCCTGTGCGTGACGCCCATTCCAATAAACCCAGTGCCCCGCCAGTCCTGAGTTAGCCAGTTCGTCGGAGCATGCATCGGCATCAACTTGCCGTTCGCATCAATGGGCGCTTGGGCAACGAAATACCCAGTTTGAAAAGTTGGCGGGCTAGCGTTGCTCGATACCTCAATTTTCACCTTGCCCATTGCATCAACATACGTTGACCCCGAGTCTGAGTACTCCTTAGTAAGGTCCCAACGTTCAACGCTTCCCCCAAAATTAGTGGCCGCCTCCCTTTGCCTTGCTTCGTAACGTTCGCGTCGCGATGGCGGCGGCGGTGGTGGTGGCGGCGGTGGAGTGAGCTTCTCGTTCGGTTTCTCAAGATGGCCCGGCTCCCGCCCATCCGGATCGATGAACTTGTAAGGGCTGTTATTGGCATACCAATACCGATTGAAGTTGCTTCCGTTAACGCTGTTTGCCGTCACCGGATCAACGCTGAGGAACCTCCCGATCTGCGGATCGTAATAGCGCTGCTGCATATACGTCAGCCCGGACGCGCTATCCATCACATGCCCGGTATACCCCGCCCGGTCGTCGTTGGCACGGTTCAGCAGCTTGCCGTATGGCTCGTATTCACTTGTCTCGATCACCGTCTTGCTGGCATTGGTCTTGGCAATCGGGCTGCCCAGCGCATCCGTATGCAGGTAGCTGATGGTGACCGCGGTGCTACCGATGGGTCGGACGTATTCGGCCACCAGGCTGCCGGCGAAGTATATGTTGCTGATCCGCTTGCTGCCCGGTTCGTCACGCTGCCAGACCACCCGCCCGTCCTTGGCGTAGTAGCTGTACTTGAGCTGGGTATCGCCGGCGGTGTTGTGCCGCACCCGGCGGCCGTCGGCGTCGTAGCGATAGGTCAGGCTTGCCGTGGTGCGCAGGCGGTTGCCGAAGTCGAACGTGGAGCCCGTGCCGTTCTTGTTGCTCAGGTTGCCCTGCACGTCATAGCCCAGGGTGGTGACCGCCGGGCTGGAGGAACAGTTGGAACCCGTGCGCACGAAGCTCAGCTGGTTGGTGGTGTTGTAGCAGTAGTAGTGGTTGCGGGCCTGGGTGCCGCCGCTGACATTGACCTGCTTGAGGTTGTCCAGCGCGTCATAGGCATAGCTGGCGGTGCCGAACATCGGCGAGGTGGTGCTGGTCAGCCGGTCCAGGTTGTCGTAGCCCATCGTCCTTGTCTGCCGGCCGGCGGTGGTGCCGTCGGTGATGCTTGCGACATTGCCGTTCGCATCGAAGCTGTAACCCAGGTCGAGCCTGCGGTTGGCGACCGCGCAGGTGCCGGCCAGGGTGCAGTCCGTGCTTTTGCTGGGCAGCTGGCGGGCGTTCTGGGTCATCGTGTGGACGATGCCGTTGCCGTAGCTGAACTGCTTGACCGCGCCATTGGGGTAATAGCTGGCCCCGCTGACAATGGTGCTGGCCGCGCCGCCATCGGAACTGGTGGTGACCTGGTTGACCTGGCCCAGTGCATTGACGGTGTAGTTCACGCAGACGCTGGCGGGCGTGGTTTCCGATGTCACCTCGTAAGGTCCCCCGAACACGCGAGAAGGTGGACGACTTAATTCCACATGCGAAAGCGTTTGGCGCTTGAGGCGGCATGACCACCGAACCTGTCGATCACGCGTCCAACATTTGCTCACCACCCTTTCACATTCGCAGGCTCGTCGACACGCAGGTTGGCGCTGGCCTCCAGCGAATGCCAGGCGCCTTAAACCGGACGCAACCGCCATCTGGTCAGAGACCGAGGGGACGGACGGCTTCGGTCAGCTGCAGAGGCGAACGACCCTTGGCGGCTTGATCCTGCGTGACGGGCCGACTTCCCTGTCAGCCCTTGCCTTTAGCTTGCTCTGAAAGCCTGTTCTTGAATACTGCACGCGACAGACAGTATTACTGGCAATGTAGTTGCATGACTCTTCCAGAGTTATAAAATAATGCCATGCCAGTAATCTTGTACATATCGATGCCAATATTGATGGCAGACATTTCAGCTGTCCAAAGGGAACTGCAATGAAGATGGCAGAACGCATTCGTCGCGCCAGGCGCAAGTCCGGCCTGTCGCAGGCAGCACTGGCCGAGCGGCTTGATGTCCGGCGCAGTGCGGTATCGAACTGGGAGGCGGTCAATGACATCCAGCCCTCGCTGCAAAACCTCATCGCGCTTGCCAGAGCCTGCACTGTGTCGTTCGAGTGGCTCGGCACCGGGCGCGGCGTGATGTCGCCCGATGAAGCGTTGTTGTCCGATATCCCCGCGGCGGATGCAGAACTCGTTGAGGTGCAGGAGGAACGCGACCTGCTGGCCATGTTCCGCGGCTTGCCGCGCAAGTCGCAGCAGCTCGTGGTCAGCCTGGTGGAGACCCTCCACGCAAGCCGAAGGCGATCCAGGCGCGCGGGGACAGGGTTCAAGGCAAGGACAGGCGTGACGTCACTTGAGCGATGAGTGGACCTGAAGTCCGCCGGTTTGGCGAGACGCTGGCGAGGGGAATTCCCCGGTCCACATCTGCTGGCACGACGACCGTTCGCAGCGAACATTTGCCGTGCATGGCACCCCGTGTCGAAACCGGCTAGCGTAGCCGGATGAACATTCCGCTGACCGTCCTGTCCGCGATGCTGGCCGTCGTCGCCAGCGCGTGCACGCAACCGGCCATCAAGGCGTCCGCGAATCCGGTGCGGTCCGCCCCCGAATCCGCATCACCGGCAGTCGATCCACGGCAGGCCCTTTTCGACCGCCTGACCGCGCTGTGCGGCCAGGCCTTCGCCGGCAAGGTGCTGGTCGACCGACCGCAGAGCAACGGACCGAACGCGTTTGTCGACCAGCCACTGATCATGCATGTCCGCGAATGCAACGAGCAGGAGATCCGGATCCCGTTCCATGTCGGCGCCGACCATTCGCGCACCTGGGTGCTGACGCGCACCGTCGATGGGCTACGGCTGAAGCACGACCATCGCAAGCCGGACGGCAGCGATGACCCGGTCACGATGTACGGGGGCGATACCGCCGGCAACGGCAGCGCGGACCGGCAGGAGTTCCCGGTGGACGCGTTCTCCAGGCGCATGTTCACCCGCGAAGGGATGACCGTTTCCAACAGCAACGTATGGGCCATCGAAGTGGAAGCGGGACTCCGCTTCGTCTATGAGCTCTCCCGCACTGACCAGGACCGGTTGTTCCGGGTTGGCTTCGACCTGACCCGGCCTGTCGCCGCGCCACCTGCGCCATGGGGCGCTTCCGGTCCTTGATGGCGAGCGTTGCGGCAACACCCAAGACTGGCCGCGAGCCCCGCGGCAGACCAGCCTGCGGCGGCCGGTCTTGGTCCCGGGGATTGGTGTCGCCGGAGCAACAGGATCAGGGCGCGATCTTCCTTTTGAGCGCCCGCCTCGCCGACAGGGGCAGGTTCGGCAGGGAACGCAGGATCCATGGCAACACCTTGCGTTTCACGCCGTTCAACGACTCCGGCACCATCGCCTCGATCAAGTGCGGCCCGGGATGTGCCAGGGCGTATTCCAGCGCCTTGTTGAATTCTTCGGCAGTACTGGCGCGCACGCCATGCACGCCCATGCCCTGCGCGAGCTGGGCAAAGTTCAGCACCGGGCCGTGCAGGTCGAGCTGGGACTTGGCCTTTTCACCAATGCGGTCGGCGCCAACGCGTTCCAGTTCGATGTTGAGCACCGAATACGACGCGTTGTTGAAAATGATGCTGGTGACATCCAGTTGTTCGCGCGCCATGGTCCACAAGGATTGAATGGTGTACATGGCGGTGCCGTCACCAATCAGCGCCAGCACCGGGCGCTGCGGACAGGCAATCGCCGCGCCCACGGCATTGGGCAACCCCTGGCCGATGGCGCCGCCGGTGAGCGTGATCATGTCGTGGCGGGGCGCGCCGGCGGTCATGACGTTGAGCATCAGTCCGGAAGTAATCGCCTCGTCGATGATGATGGCGTTGTCCGGCAGCAGGTGGCCGACGGCTTTGCACACTTTCTCGGCGGTCAGGCGTCCGCGCGGACGACCGGGACGCCGGTCTGCCTGCAATGACGGGGCAGCACCGGACGCACCCAAGGCCTGCACCAGTTTCTCCAGGCTTGCAGTGCTGTCCTGTTCGGGCGTCACCAGCGTGTGGACGGTGCAGGTGTCGGGGGTGATGTAGCTCTTCTTCCCCGGATAGGCGAAGAACGACACCGGCGCCTTGCAGTCGACCAGGACCAGATGCTCCACATCGGCCAATTGCACGCCGGCCAATTCTGCGAAATAGGCGATGCGTTCCACTGGCGGCAGGCCGGCGCCGCGTTCAATCCGGGTGGGAAAGGTTTCGGCAAACAGCTTGACCCCGCTGTGGGCAGCAAGCTTGCCCGCGGCCCGCAGGCTGGGTTCGCGCAGGGAACGGCCCCCCATCAAGAGCGCCGTCCTGCCACCGGAACGAATGGCTGCGGCGATGGCTTCGACCACCGCATCGTCCGCGGATCGGCGCAGCCGCCTGCGCGGGCACCACGCAGGGAACGCCACCTTCGCCCCAGGACACATCGGCCGGCAGGATCAGTGTTGCGACGGAACCCGGAAAGCCACGCGCCGCCACGATCGCATCGGCAGCGTCCTGGCACAGCCCGGCAGTGGTTTGCGAGGTGCGCACGAAACCGGGCGATACGTTGCGCGCCACGGTTTCGATATCCGACTGCAGCTGTGCGTCGTACTGCACATGGCAGGTCGCGTGATCGCCGACGATATTGAGCACCGGCACCTTGCCCTTGCGCGCGTTATGCAGGTTGGCCAAGCCGTTGCCCAGCCCACACCCAAGGTGCAAAAGCGTGGCGGCGGGCTTGCCGGCCATGCGCGCATAGCCATCGGCGGCGCCGGTGGCGACGCCTTCAAACAGCGCGAGCACGGCGCGCATCCGGGGTTCGCCGTCGAGGGCGGCCACGAAGTGCATTTCGCTGGTGCCCGGGTTGCTGAAACACACGTCAATGCCTGCATCGACCAGCGTTTTCATCAGGGCTTGTGCGCCATTGCTCATAACGATTCCCCCAGCGGAAATTCGGATACCTGATCCAGTTGCGTACGCCCGATGCCGGCGATGTCGGTGGCGCCCGTCAGCATCATGGCCAGCCGCAGCTCCTGCTGCCAGCTTTGCAATAGCCGGGTGATGCCGGTTTCGCCAGCGGCGGCCAATGCCCATGCCCAGGGACGACCGATCATCACTCCGTTGGCCCCCAGCGCCAGCGCGCGGAACACGTCGACGCCGCTGCGAATGCCGCCATCGACCAGCACTTCGGTTTGACCGTCCACCGCCGCCACGATGGCCGGCAGCTTGTTCGCGGTTGCAGCAACGCCGTCGAGCTGACGCCCACCGTGGTTGGACACCACGATGCCATCGGCACCCACTTGCATGGCATGGCGAGCATCATCAGCGTCCAGGATCCCCTTCAGGATCAGCCTGCCCTGCCAGCGCTGGCGCAACCACGCAATGTCGGCCCAGGTCACGGTAGGGTCGAACTGTGAATCGACCCATGCCTTGAAGGCATCCAGGTTGCGCGCGCCCGGCACGGCGTCGCTCAAGTTGCCAAAGGTGAGCGGACCACCACGCAGGGCAACATCCCACAGCCAGCCGGGGCGACTCACTAGCTGCAGCATGCGGAGTACGGTGGCGCGCGGCCCGGTTCCACCCAGCCCATTGCGGGTGTCGCGGTGTCGCATCCCGGGGATCGGCAGGTCGACGGTAAACACCAGCGTGCGGCAGCCGACCCGCCAGGCCTGACGCAGCAAATCCTCGATGCGATCGCGATCACGGATCATGTACAGCTGGAACCAGAACGGTGCGCTGGCTGCAGCGGCCACTTCATCCAATGCGCAGATGCCAACGGTGGACAGGGTGAAGGGAATGCCGGCGCCAGTGGCGGCGCGCAACGCCTGTACTTCCCCGCGCCGCGCCATCATGCCGGCCAGCCCTACCGGCGCCAGCACCACCGGCATGGCGCAAGCCTGGCCGCCGAGCGTGGTGCGGGTATCGACCTGACCCACATCCACCAGCACACGCTGGCGCAGCGTGACTTCACTCCAGGCGGTCTGATTGGCGCGCAAGGTGTGTTCATCGCCGGCACCGCCGTCGAGATAATCAAACAGGAAACGCGGCAACCGCGAACGCGCGCGTTCGCGAAAATCACCAGCGGTTGCCGGACGCTTCAGTGGCACGATCCGCCTCCTGAAATGATGGAACGGGCGGCGGCACGCGCCGTGAGGATGCAGCCCGGCAGGAAGGTCCCTTCCAGCGAACGTTTGCCGTTGGAGCCGCCACCGCCAAAACCGGCGGCTTCGCCCACGCAGTAAAGTCCCGCGATGGGTTGGTTGCCGGCGCCCAATACGCGGCTTTGCAGGTCGGTTCGCAGGCCACCCAGGCTTTTGCGGGTAATCAACTGCATGTGGATGGCGATGAACGGGCCTGCGCCAGGCTTTTGCAGCGGCGCCGGCTTGCAGGTACGCAGGCGGTCCGGACCCCATTGCCGCGCGTGCAGGATGCGCCGGATCTGATCGTCGTTTTCCAGCTTGTTGCCATTGGCGAAATTGGCATCGAAGGCATCGGCGGTGGCTTGCAGCGTTGCCGGGTCAATGTCGTGCGAGCACGTCAGTGCGTTCATTTTTTCGGTCAGTTCCGCCAGCGTATCGGCCACCAGGAAATAAGGGCTTTCAGCGGCCATTTGCCTGACCAACCGGTGATTGCCAAGCAGCAGGTCTTTCAGGAAAAAAGGGAATTGCTTGTCGCGGATCCGCTGATTGTGTTCGGCTCCCGAAATCGCGAACTCCCTGGCCGCAATGCGCCAGTTCAGCAGGTGCCAGGTCCAGGGCTGTTCCTGTTCGGCAACTCGCTGGCACAGCCAATGGGTGTCGAACCCGGTGACCAGGGGTTGCGGGCCGATGCGTTCGCCACGGTGATCCAGCCACAGCGCCGACTTGCAGGGAATGGTGGACAAACCGTGTCCATCGAAATGCGGAAATGGATGCGGAAAACCGGCCGCGTAATTCCACATTTCGCCCGCGTTGACGATCTGGCCGCCAAACCGGTCGGCTACCTCATGATGCAGCTTGCCGTCGGCATTCGGATGCGCGCCGTTGAGCAGTCTGGCGGGCAGCGGCCACTGCCTGGGCCAGTTGGCGCGGCATTGTTCGTGACTGCCATTGATGCCGCCGGTCGCCAGCACCACCACTTCGGCACTGAGGCGAATGGTTGCACCCGTCGTCTCGTTCACCGCCAGTACGCCACGGATTTGTCCGGCTTGCTGCTCCAACCGATCGGCCCGATGGCCATGCAGCAGGGTCAGGCGATTATCGTGATTGGCACGATGCAACGCTGCCACCAGGGTCCGCACCAACTCCCGCGAGGTACCCCACACCACGTGGTAACGCGGCACGCTGTTTCCATCGCCATTGAGGCCACGCTCCACCCAGTTCACCGCCGGCATGAACCTGATGCCTTCGTTCCTCAGCCAATCGTGTACCTCGGTGCAGGAGTGTTCGGTGTAATGGCGCGCCCATGCCAGCGAGTGGTGGTCGTCGGGATCCACGTCACCAAAGCGAATCCAGTCGCGCAGCGCGCGTTCGGGCGAATCGGCGATCTTCTTCGCTGCCTGCAGCGGTGTACCAACCAGGGTCATGCCACCAAACGCCCACAAGGCCAAGCCGCCAAAGCGATCGGGTGTGTCGCGGTCGACGACGGTCACGCGCCGGCCGGCGCGCAGCAATTCCAGGGCAGTGACGATGCCCGCCAGGCCGCCACCCACCACCAGCGCATCGGAAGCCAGTTGCTGGGTCATCCGCGCAATCCTCAGCCCTTGTTGTAGCGTGGCTACCAGAGTATCCCTTGTGGCGGGAAACGTGATTGATCCAGGTCGTCACCCGGCTGGATGGTGTACCGGGCACGGGCGCTGATGCGCGATCCAACGGAACAAGCCGCCGTCTCGCCACCGAATTGACCGATACCAATCAACCGGATCCCGACTTGCCCCGTGGCCGCGCTTCATCACGCAACGCTCTGACCCGCGCTGCTAAGGTTAGAAGATGGTCCACTCGCCTCACCTTGCAGACCTGACGCATGCTTGGCTCCAAGACTGCCATGACATCCATCCTGACGCTGGCGTTCGCTGCGACGCTCGCAAGCTGCACCGCGTCGCCAGGCGCGCGCATGGATCGGGATTCCCCAGGACCTCCGGTTGCGCTGGATCCCGCAGCGCCCCAAGGATTGACCAGCATCGCGAGTCCGCACAGCACCACAGTCACCATGGACCGCCTGGAAGCACGGGTCACGCAGCAAGGCCTGAACGTATTCGCACGAATCGACCACGCCGCAGGTGCGGTGAAGGTCGGCAAGTCGCTGCGCCCCACCCAGTTGCTGATCTTCGGAAATCCGCAAGGCGGCACGCCACTGATGGAGTGCGCACAGACGGTTGGCATCGACCTGCCACTCAAGGCCCTGGTGTGGGAAGACGCATCGGCCCAGGTCTGGCTCAGCTACAACGATCCCGCGTTTGTTGCGCGCCGACATGGGATCCCCCGGTGCCCGGGGGTCCAGGCCATCAGCGATGCGCTGCTACGACTTGCCCAGGACACTGTCGCGCCTTGATCCAGATCAACATGACCTGGCCTCCACTGGCTGAAGCTGGTCATGCATGGACGCGCTGTACACTCCGCGCGAGGCATCAACCGGCCCCGTTCCCATCAAGTGGCCGCCGGCAGGCGGCGAGGAAACCCAAATGAACGCCGAACTGCACCGATACCTGCGTCAGATGGTGGACGCCAAGGCTTCCGACCTCTTCTTTTCCGTTGGCGCACCACCTGCGCTGAAAATAGAAGGCGAGATCATCCCGCTCGGCGACACGTCGCTGACTGCGGACGCCGTCGTCGCGCTGGTGCTGGAAGCCATGAGCGACAAGCAGGAACTCGAGTTCGAAGAAACGATGGAGATGAACCTGGCCATCGACATGGCAGACGTCGGTCGCTTCCGGGTCAACATCTACCGTCAACGCGGGAATCCGGCGATGGCCGTCAGATATATCACCAGCCGGATTCCCTCGCTGGCGGAACTCAACCTGCCGCCACTTCTGCAAGACCTGGTGCTGATTCCGCGTGGGCTGGTGCTCGTGGTCGGCGCGGCGGGAGCAGGCAAGTCCACGACGCTGGCCTCGATGATCGACTACCTGAACATGCAGCAGGCGGTGCATGTCCTTACCGTCGAGGACCCGATCGAATACATCCACACGCACAAGAAATCGATCGTCGACCAACGCGAAGTCGGCCTGGACACAAGAAGCTATGCCAACGCCCTGCGCAACACCATGCGCGAGGCGCCGGATGTCCTGATGATCGGAGAAATCCGCGACCAGGAAACCATGCAGGCCGCGATCGCGTATGCCGAAACCGGCCACCTGTGCCTGGCCACGCTGCACGCCAACAACGCCAACCAGGCGCTCGACCGCATCGTCAATTTCTTCCCCGCCAGCGCCCACAAGCAATTGTTCGTCGACCTGTCGCTCAACCTCAAGGCCGTTATCGCGCAACGGCTCTTGCGCAGTGTCGACGGCCGGCGCCTGCCGGCAGCAGAGATCCTGCTCTCGAGCCCGTTCATCGTGGAACTGATTGAAAAGGGCGAGATCGCCGCGATCCGCGATGCGATGAAGCAGAGCGCCGAGCTCGGGATGCTCACGTTCGATGCGTCGATTTACAAGCTCTACGCCGCGGGCCGGATCAGTTACGAAGAGGCCATGGAAAACGCCGAATCGCGCACCGACCTTGGCCTGCGTATCCGGCTGGAAGGCCCGCAGCCACCCGGCGGTCATCGCGACCCCCTCAAGGACGCGCGCATCGATGGCCTGGAAGCGGATGGCCGCCAGACCTCACCCGACTATGTGTCGTCCCGTGAGGGCGGTATTGTCGTGCGGGGCGGCTGAAGGGTGGGCCGTGATGGGTGAGAGCGGACCGCTTGCGAACCACCGGTTCGCGTCCGCTCGAACGCCGCGCGCGCTGCGCGTGGCAGGTAATCCATCCCGCGATGCCGGGGAGCGCGTGGTGGGCCGTGATGGATTCGAACCATCGACCAAAAGATTAAAAGTCTTCTGCTCTACCAACTGAGCTAACGGCCCGCTGATCCTTGCATGAGTCACGCCCGGCATTGCGCCGGGACGCGCATTCTAACGCAGCATGCCGCTCAGGCGTAATGCGTGGGGTCGGCGACGCCGGCGTCGATGAATCCCTGCGCACGCAGGCGGCAGGCGTCGCAATGGCGGCAGGCGCGGCCATCGGCGTCCGCGCGGTAGCAGCTGACGGTCTGCGAAAAGTCCACGCCCAGGCGCATGCCTTCATGGACGATCTCGTCCTTGCCCATCCGCATCAGCGGTGCATGCACGCGGAAGCGACTGCCTTCCACGCCAGCCTTGGTGGCCAGGTTGGCGAGTGACTCGAAGCCGGCAATGAACTCGGGCCGGCAATCCGGATAGCCCGAATAATCGACTGCATTCACGCCGCAGAAGATGTCGGTGGCGCCCAGCACCTCGGCCCAGCCCAGCGCCACCGACAGCATGATGGTGTTGCGTGCGGGCACATAGGTGCTGGGAATTCGATCGCCGATGACGTGGCCGTCGCTGTCGTCGGGCACGGCGATCGCGTCGTCGGTCAGCGCGGAACCACCGATACTGCGCAGGTCGACCACCACGGTCTTGTGCGCAACCGCACCAAGTGCCCTGGACACGCGATCGGCGGCGTCGAGTTCGGAGGTGTGGCGCTGGCCGTAGCGAACGCTCAATGCATGCGCGCCGAAGCCGGCCTCGCGCGCGATAGCCAGCACGACCGCAGAATCCATGCCGCCGGAGACCAGCACGACCGCAGGTTTTTGGATTGAAGTGCTCATCGGCCGGGCTCATCGTTCCACAGCAGCTTGTGCAGCTGCATCTGGAAGCGCACCGGCGCGCGGTCGGCGACGATCCAGTCGGCGAGCGCGCGCGGCGCCAGTTCGTCCTTGCTGGGCGAGAACAGCACGTCACAGACGGCATCAAGGTGGTGTTCGGCGACGATGCCGCGCGCCCAGTCGTAGTCCTCGCGGCTGCACAGCACGAACTTGACCTGGTCATGCGCGGTCAACAGCGCAAGATTGCTCCACCGGTTGCGCGCGACCTCCGCCGATCCCGGGGTCTTGATGTCGAGCACGCGACTGACCCGAGGATCGACCTCGCTGATGTCGATCGCGCCGGAGGTTTCCAGCGACACCACATGGCCTGCATCGCAAAGTTTCGCCAGCAATCCGATGCAGCGCTTCTGCGCCAGTGGCTCGCCGCCGGTCACGCAGACATGGCGCACGCCGTGGGATGCGACCTCACGCAACAGGTCGTCGATGTCGCGCCATTGCCCACCGTGGAACGCGTAGGCGGTATCGCAGTACTGGCAACGCAGTGGACAACCGGTCAGGCGCACGAAGACGGTCGGCCAACCGGCATCGCGGGCCTCACCCTGCAGCGACAGGAAGACCTCGGTGATGCGCAGGCGATCTGGCAACGCGTTGGCAGCCACGGGATCCGTGGCCACGTCGGTGACGGCATTCATCGGCTTATTTTACCGGCTAAACCCGCCGGCCTTGACCAACCACCGCGGCTCAGCGGCTGCGGGTCAGCGCGATGGCACGCAGGCGGTCATCGGCGGTACGGGCGACATCGGTGCCCGGATAGCGGCGTACGACTTCGCGCAGGATGGTTTCGGCAGCGTCGTACTGCTTGAGGCCATAGTCCGACAGGCCCAGCTTGAGCAGCGCGCCGGGCGCCTTGTCATGGCTGGGGTAGCGGTCCAGCAACCCCTGGAACTGTTCGCCGGCCATGGCGTAGTTCTGGGTCACGTAATAGCTTTCGCCGAGCCAATACAGCGCATTGGGCGCGTACTGTCCGCTCGGGAATGCGCCGAGGAAATCGCGGAAACGGCGTGCTGATTCCGCATAGTCCCCGGACTTGAGTGCGTCGAATGCATTGGCGTAGGCGCCGCGCTCATCGGAGCCGACACTCGCCGTGTTTGCACCCTGGTCGCCCGGCGAACCTGCAGTGACCACTTCGTAAGCGGGGGGCGACGGCGTAGCCGAGGCCTCGGCAGGCACCACCGCTGACGGGGTGCCCGTGCCACCCTCCAGCCGGTTCAGGCGACCATCCAGGTCCAGGTACTGGCTGCGCTGGCCCTGCCTGGCCTGTTCGAGCTGTTGTTGCAGCAGCTCGATCTGGCCACGCAGGTCCTGCACTTCCGACCGCAACTGGCTGATCTGGTTGACCAGTTCGGTGCCGCCCTGGTCATTGGCGGCACGCAGTTCCAATGCGGCCACCCGGTCCGCCAGGCTCACCCGCTGCGCCAATGCCAGCGGCGATGCCATGAGCATCGCCACCAGCACGGCGCTCGAAAGAGCACCGCTCGAAAAACCGCTACGCATCACTTGGCGCTGTAGACCAGTTCAACGCGACGGTTCTGCGACCAGCAGCTTTCGCCGGATTCATTGCAGACCGGGCGTTCCTCGCCGTAGCTGATGACGTTCAACTGGGTGCCGGAACCGCCATTGGCCTGCATCGCGGAGGACACGGCATTGCCGCGACGCTCGCCCAGGCCCAGGTTGTACTCGCGGCTGCCGCGTTCGTCGGCATTGCCTTCCAGGCGCAGACGCGCCGACGGACGGTCGCGCAAGTACTTGGCGTGGCAGGCCATGGTGGCCTGGAACTCCGGCTTCAGCGCATCCTGGTCAAGGTCGAAGTACACCACGCGATTACGCAGGCAGGCGTCGGTGTCAAGGTCGGACGGAGCAAACGCACCCGGAGCAGTTGCACTGGTATCCACGGGGGTGGTGGTGGCGCCCGTGCTACCGGTGTCAACGGGTGGGGTTTCCTTGACCTTCTTGCTGCAACCCACGGCGGTGGCGCAAACCAGTGCAGCGACCAGCATGGTGCGTGGGATGGACATGTTCATGGGTGGAACTCCTTGGTCGGATCTTGAGATTTTTGCGGGGTGTTAACAGTGTAGTCAGTCTGTGTGCAGGTGATGTCTAGGCATGCCTGAAGGACTTGAAATCCTTCGGCTCACTTCTTGCGATACGGAGACCACGCGGGTTCACGGACATCGCCCTCGGCCAGCACCAGCCGCTGGCGTACGCGGGCATCGGCTGACACCGCATAAAGCACGCCACGGCGACCTTCGCGGCCGGCATACAGGACCATGGCTGCGTTCGGCGCGAAGCTCGGGGACTCATCCAGCGATCCCGGCGACAACATGCTCCAGCGCGGGCTGCCCAGGCTGCGGTCCAGCATGGCGATGCGATAGGTATTGCCACTGCCCTGCGCGACCGCGATCTTCTTGCCGTCGAACGAGATCGATGGGCTGGCGTTGTAGCTGCCTTCGAAGCTGATCCGGCTGGCACTGCCACCGCTGGCGCCGACCTGATAGATCTGCGGGCGCCCCCCGCGGTCCGAGGTGAAATACAGCGTCGCGCCGTCCGGGCTCCAGCTCGGCTCGGTGTCGATGCCGAAATGGTTGGTGACCTGGGTCAAGTGCTTGCTGGCCAGGTCCATCACGTAGATGTCCGGATTGCCGCCCTTGGACAGGGTCAGCGCCAGCCGGTTGCCGTCCGGTGAAAAACCGGGAGCGCCGTTGATGCCGCGGAAACTGGTGATTTTCTCGCGCGAGCCGCTGGCAATGTCCTGTATATAGACCGCGGAATTGCCACTTTCGAAGCTGACATAGGCCAGGCTGCGCCCATCCGGGCTCCACGATGGCGACATCAGTGGCTCGTTTGAATTGACCACGGTGCGCGGCGCCCAGCCATCGGCATCGGCCACCATCAGGGCATATTTCGCGTTGCGCCCCAGTCCACTGGCGGTGACATAGGCAATGCGGGTCCAGAACGCGCCGGGCGTGCCGAGGATCTTCTCGTACACGGCATCGGCGATCTGGTGGGCAACGTCACGCAGGGCACCGGCGGGTGCCGTCAGCGCGAAGCCCAGCAGGCGCGCCTGCTTGGCGACATCGAACAATTCGTATTCCACCCGGTAACCATCACCGCTGGGCGCGCTGCGGCCCACCAGCAGGAAATCCTGCTTGAGCATGCGCCAGGTCGGGTAAGCCACTTCGCTGCCCTGGGTCGGCCGTTCCGGCAGGCCGAGCTCAGGCAGGGTGCGGAACTGGCCGGAACGTGCCAGGTCGGCACGGATGATGTCGTCGACGTCGGTGGATCCAGACTCGCCGCCAAACGGCACCACCGTGATCGGCAGGGCTGCGGCATTGCCGCCGACGATGTCGATTTCCAGGCCGCCGCGGGACTGTGCCATTGCCCCGAGAGGCGCCAGCAGGCAAAGGACCGCAGCAAAGCGTATCGCCATCCGGCGGTGGTAGTGGGTCATGGGAATCCGCGTCAGTCAGCAAGGTGAACAGGGTGGCTCATCCGCGGCCATGGTGGATGAACGCGAGCGGACTATGCGCGAAATTGCCGGCGAAAGCTGCTGTCTACTGGTCTTCTGCGCGAAATGTGAAGACCGGATCGCGAACGAACGCCTTCTCGTAGCCGGCATAAGGCAATGGCGATGCCTTCAGCACGGCGGCCTCGACGGAGCGCCGGCCGAGCTCGTCGTAGGGGCAATCCGGCGATACCTGCACGCTGACCACTTCACCGCCCGGGATCTGCCGGATCAGGACCTGGCATTGCTGCCCGATGCGTACCGACTCGGGCCGCGTCCACTGGCGCAGGATCGCTGCCTGGATCGCTGCGATATAACTTGCGCTCTGGGAGCGGCTCGCGGGGTCGCCCGGGGGCTTGGTCGCCACCGAAGCATCGGTCTGCGCAGCCGCCTCGGCGCCGCTGCGCGAGCGCGCGTCGGCAAGTTGGCGCGCCCGCTGTTCTGCCATCGTCACTTCGCGTGACGCCTGCTCGCGCTGCCGGCGGATTTCGACAAGTTTTTTCTCGCGCTCGGCATCAAGATCGGCCTGCTGCTGGCGCTGCCTGGCCTCCTGCTCACGCTGTACCTGTGCCTGGTCTGGTGCGACGGCGTCGCGCTGGACCTTTTCCTGGTCGACCTTGTCCGGCTCGGTCACAGGCGGGGGCGGCATCGCGTCGTCGACCGGTGCGGGCAGGGGCTCGGGTGCCGGGTCCGGCGGGATGGGTTCCGGCTCGGCCACTGGCGTCGGCAATTCCTTCGGAGCGCGCTGCAACGCACGCTGCATCGACGCACTCAGTGCGGACGGGTCGATCAGGTCGGCCTCGATCACATCGCCCTGCATGGGCTCGACCACGTTGCTGCGGGTCCAGTGCAGGCCGGCGAACATCAACGCGAACAGCACCACATGCAGGCCCGTTGCCTGCAGCAGCGCATGCCGCGTGTCGGCGCGCGTCTCTTTCATGTGTGCGCCTTCGCGCCTTTGCCCGCAAGCATCTCCGTCATGCCCGCCACGTCACTTGCGCTTGGCGAGCGCGGGCTGGGCGGGATCGCCCATCAGGCCAGCGCGGCTGACCCTGGCCTGGGTCTGCAACAAGGACAGCACTTCGTACACGGTCTGGTAGTTGGCATCGCGATCGCCAGCCACGTACACCGGCTGGCTCGGGTCGGCATCCATGAATGTCTTGACCTTGAACACCAGTTCTTCCCGGTCCACGGCCTGCGGACGGTCCATGCCTTCGTAGGTCAGCGACAGGCTGCCATCGCTGGCGACCTGCACCACGATGGGCTTCTGCTTGCTCTGCTCCAGCGGTTTCGCATCGGACTGCGGCAGGTTCACGTCAACGCCGACGTTGAGCAGCGGCGCGGTGACCATGAAGATGATCAGCAACACCAGCATCACGTCGATGTAGGGCACGACGTTGATGTCGGCCTTGAGCTTCTTCCTGCGGTGGCGGCGGCTGCCGCTGCTGAGTGCCATGCTGACCTCAGTCGTCCGCGTGGGTCTGGCGCTGCAGGATCGAGGAGAACTCCTCGCTGAACGTCTCGTAGCGCACCGCCATGCGCTCGGCGCGGGTGGCAAAGCGGTTGTATGCCCACACCGCCGGAATCGCGGCGAACAGGCCCATCGCTGTCGCAATGAGCGCTTCGGAGATGCCTGGCGCGACCGTGGCAATGGTCGCTTCCTTGACGTTGGCGAGCCCCTGGAACGAAATCATGATGCCCCAGACGGTGCCGAACAGGCCGACGTAGGGGCTGATCGAACCCACGCTGGCCAGGAATTCGAGGTTGTGTTCCAACCCGTCCAGCTCGCGCGAACTCGAGGCGCGCATCGCCCGCTGCGCGCCCTCCAGTTGCATGCGCGCATCCACGCCACGGCGCTGGCGGATGCGGTTGAACTCGCGCATGCCGCCTTCGAAGATCGCTTCCAGGCCTTCCACCTGACGGTTGCGCTCACTTGCACCGGCGTACAGCTTGGACAACTCCGCACCCGACCAGAATTGTTCCTCGAAACGGTCGGCCTCCCGCTCGGCGCGGTCCAGCACGCGTTTCTTGCGGAAAATGATGAGCCACGAGGCCAGTGACGCAACCAGCAGCAGGACCATCACCAGCTGTACGGGCAAGCTGGCATGCAGCACCAGCTGGAACATGTCGAATCCACCTGCAACGTGTGGCGCCGCGGCCTGCGCCCCACTCTCGGCCAGTTCCACTGCGCTGGCAGGGGCATTCTCGGGCAATGCCTGTGGCAGCGATTGCAGCATGGTCGACACGGGCATCAAACGTTCTCCACAAATGATTTCAATTCGGAACTCAATGGGTCGGGGATCGGGCGCGGGCGGAACGTTGATGCCTGCAACGCAGCGATCCGTACCTTCGCCGCGATCAGCAACGCGTCGCCACAATGGATCAGCTGGGTCATCGTGAAGCTGGCCCCGCGGCATTCAAGCAGGCGAACGCTGACCTGAAGCTGATCGTCCAGTCGGGCCGGTGCCCGGAAGTCGATTTGCATCGCCCGCACCACGAGCACCAGGTCATCGCGGCTGCGCAGCGTTTCCTGGTCGAAGCCACGCGCGCGCATCCACTCGCTGCGGGCGCGCTCCATGAACGCGAGGTAGCGCGCGTGGTAGACCACGCCGCCTGCATCGGTGTCTTCCCAATAGACGCGGACGGGCCAGGTGAAATGTTCGCTCATGTGATTCCGGGCGCGGAAATGGGGTCAGTGTGGAAGGAAAAGGGGTCAGAGTGAATTTTCTGCCGACCATCTTCACGCAGCCCGAAAACGTGGTCAGAAAACTTCACTCTGACCCCTTTTCCTGCTTTTCCTGTCCCTGCCGGCCTTCGACTGCACCCTCGCGCTCCGCCTCGAACATCCCGCTGGTATTGGCCTTTGGCTTGAAGCCCAGGTGCCGATATGCGCGCGCGGTGGCCATGCGGCCCGCGCGCGGTACGCACCAGGTAGCCTTGCTGGATCAGATAGGGCTCGATCACGTCTTCCAGGGTGCCGCGCTCTTCGCTCAACGCCGCTGCAAGCGATTCCACGCCAACCGGGCCACCATCGAACGCATCGATGATGATCGCCAGCATGCGCCGGTCGAGCTGGTCGAAACCTTCCGGGTCGACTTTCAGCATGTCCATCGCCGCGCGCGCGGTGGCGCTGTCGATGGTGCCGTCGCCGCGGACCTGGGCGTAGTCGCGCACGCGACGCAGCAGGCGGTTGGCGATACGCGGCGTGCCGCGCGAGCGTCGCGCGATCTCGTCCGCACCCTCCGGGGCGCATCGGATGCCGAGGATCTGCGCGGAACGGCGCACGATCCGGGTCAGGTCTTCGGTCGAATAGAACTCCAGGCGCTGGACGATGCCGAAACGGTCGCGCAGCGGCGCGGTCAGCAGGCCGGCGCGGGTGGTGGCACCGATCAGGGTGAACGGCGGCAGGTCGAGCTTGATCGAGCGCGCCGCGGGGCCCTCGCCGATCATGATGTCGATCTGGTAGTCCTCCATCGCCGGATACAGCACTTCTTCCACGACCGGCGAGAGGCGGTGGATTTCGTCGATGAACAGCACATCGAACGGCTGCAGGTTGGTCAGCAGCGCGGCCAGGTCGCCTGCCCTCTCGATGACCGGGCCGGAGGTCACCCGCAGGTTGACCCCAAGCTCGTTGGCGATCACGTGGCTGAGCGTGGTCTTGCCCAGGCCGGGCGGACCGAAGATCAGCACATGGTCCAGCGCCTCGCTGCGCCCCTTCGCGGCCTGGATGTAGATGTCCATCTGCTCGCGCACCGGCTGCTGGCCGAGGTATTCGTCCAGCCGCCGCGGGCGGATGCTGGCTTCGATGGCCTCGTCGTCACGGGTGGCGTCGGGGGCGATGATGCGGTCGTCGGTCATCCGGGGATTATCGCTGATGCAAGGCATCGCCAACGCGGCCCCCTATGCGGCACGCCAGCCAGTCCTCAGATCTCCACCGTCGAACCCAGTTCGACCAACCGGTTGCCCGGGATGCGGAAGAACACCGTGGCCGGCGCTGCATTGCGATGCATGATCGCAAACAGCTTGTCGCGCCAGGCCGGCATGTTCCGGTGCGGGGTCGCAATGATCGTTTCGCGGCTGGCGAAATAGGTGGTGTCCATCGGATCGAAATAAATGCCGCCGGCATCGCAGCTGCGCATCAGCGCCAACGGCACATCGGGCGACTCCATGAAGCCGTAGCGCACCACCACCCGATAGAAATCATCGCCGATACTGGTCATCTCCAGGCGTTTGTCGAGCGGCGCATAGGGCACGTCCAGCGTGACCACGGTCAAGAACACGTTGCGCTCGTGCAGCACCTTGTTGTGCTTGAGGTTGTGCATCAATGCATGCGGGACCACGCCCTTGTCGGCAGTCAGGAACACCGCGGTGCCGGGTACGCGGACCGGCGGCGCCAACATCAGCCCGGGCAGGAAGCTGTCGAGCTGGATGCCTTCCTCGCGCACGGCATCGTGCAGCAGTTCGCGGCCACGGCGCCAGGTGCGCAGCAAGGTGAAGACCAGCAGGCCCAACACGATCGGGAACCAGGCACCATGGAAGAACTTGGCACCGTTGGCGATCACGAAGCCAAGATCGACGATGAAGAACACCACGCACAGCGGCAACACCCACAGCCGCCACTTCGGCCACAGCGCATTGGCGACCAGGGCCAGCAGCAGGGTATCGATGAGCATGGTCGCCGACACCGAAATGCCGTAAGCAGTTGCCAGCGCGGTGGAACTGCGGAAGATCAGCACCACCACCAGCACCAGCACCATCAGCAACCAGTTGATGTACGGCACGTAGATCTGGCCGATGGTGTCACGCGACGTGTGCTTGATCAGCATGCGCGGGATGTAGCCCAGTTGCATGGCCTGCCGCGCCACCGAAAAGGCGCCGGTAATCACCGCTTGCGACGCGATCACCGCTGCCATCGTCGCCAGCACGATCATCGGCAGCAGTGCCCATTCAGGCACTGACTCATAGAAGGGATTGGAAACCGCGGACGGATGATCGAGCACCATCGCGCCTTGTCCGAGGTAGTTCAGCATCAGGCTTGGCAACACCACGAATGTCCAGCCGATGCGGATGGACTTCGGCCCGAAATGACCCATGTCCGCATACAGCGCCTCGCCACCGGTCACCGCCAGCACCACGGCGCCAAGGATGAACAGCGCATGCCAACCATGGACCATGAAGAACTTCACGCCCCACCAGGGATTGAACGCCTTCAGCACTTCCGGCGTGTCGATCACGTTGTCGATGCCGATCGCGGCGATCGAGATGAACCACACCAAGGTGATCGGTCCGAACACCTTGCCCACGGTCTGCGGTGCCATAGCGCTGGGCCATGAACACGGCAATCAGAATGATGATGGTGATCGGCACGATCCAGGCATGCAGGTGCGGCGCGGCGACTTCAAGGCCTTCCACCGCGCCCAACACCGAGATTGCCGGAGTGATCACGCCATCGCCGAAGAACAGTGAGGCGCCGAAGATGCCAAGCAGGCCGACGATATAGGCTGAGCGCCCGCCCTTGGGCAGTGTGCGCTGGGCCAGCGCCATCAGCGCCATGATCCCGCCTTCGCCCTCGTTGTCGGCGCGCATGATGATGGTCACGTATTTCAGCGTGACCACGATCATCAGCGCCCAGAACACCAGCGACAGGATGCCGAGGATCGTGTCGTGGTTCCCGATCAGGCCGAAGTGCGGCGAAAACGCTTCCTTCAGCGTGTACAGCGGACTGGTGCCGATGTCCCCGAACACGACGCCGATCGCGCCCAGCACCATGGTGCGCAGGCCAGACTTGCCGTCGCCATGCGCATCGCGCGGGCTCTCGGATTGCAACTTGGACATGCGCGGAGTGTTCCTGAGCGTACTCAGCGGAGCGCGGACTGTAGCGCTTTGCGGATGATGGTGGCGGCATCGTCGCCATCGGCGGCAGCCTTGCGCGCCATGCGGTCGGCTTCGGCAGGCTTGTAACCCAGCGTCTGCAACGCGCTGATCGATTCGGACAACGGGTCACCCGCAATTCCGGGGGCGCCAGGCAGGCCGCCGGTGCTGAAATTCGCAGCGCGATCGCGCAACTCCACCACCATGCGCTCGGCGGTTTTCTTGCCGATGCCGGGTATGCGGGTCAGCGCAGTGACGTCGCTGGTCTGCACCAGTCGCGCGAACTCGTCCACCGTACTTCCGGAAAGCACCGCCAGCGCGATCTTCGCGCCGATCCCGCTGACCCGCTGCACGTCGCGGAACAGGCGGCGCTCGCCCTCGTGCAGGAAGCCGTACAGCGACACGCTGTCTTCCTTCTGCGCGTAGTGGGTGAACAGCGCGATTTCGCGGCCGAGCTCGGGCAGGTCGTAGAACGTGCTCATCGGCGCTTCCAGTTCATAGCCAACCCCGTGCACGTCAACGACCAGCCAGGGTGGCTGCTTGTGGACCAGGATTCCCTTCAGGCGTCCAATCATTCCAGGCGTCTCATCGTGCCAGGCTCCTCATCATGACTTCCTCCAGGCAGTGCGCGTCGCGACGCCAAGGCGGTTCGCGGTCGCGCGCACGTGCGCATGGGTGATGGCGACGGCCAATGCGTCGGCCGCGTCCGCCTGCAGCTTGCCTTGCAGGCCCAGCATGATGCCGACCATGTGCTGCACCTGGGTCTTGTCGGCGCCGCCGGTGCCGACCAGGCCCAGCTTGATTTCCTTGGCCGCGTATTCGCTGACCGGCAGGTCGCGCGCCACGCAGGCGGCGATCGCCGCGCCGCGCGCCTGGCCGAGCTTGAGCGCGGACATCGCGTTGTTGGACAGGAAGACCTGTTCGACCGCGACCTCGTCCGGCTGGTACTTCTCGATCAGTGCCCACAATCCGTCCAGCAGCAGGCGCAGGCGCAACGGGAAGGACTCGGCGGCCAGCAGGCTGATCGGCTGGTGGTGGACATGCGCCACCTTGCCGCCGGCGGCGACATCAATGATGCCCACGCCGGTCCGCTGGGAACCGGGGTCGATGCCGAGGATTCGGGTGCGCATGCTAGCGGGCGCCCCCGAGGCGCACGCTGCGCGCACGAATGCCCGGCCATGGATGGCCGGGCCGGGGCCCGAAACATCGAATTTGTAGCGCCATGGACGGCAGCGACAACATGCGATATCAGTCTGGAGCCTGCACGTTACGCGGCCGCGCCAAGCTCGGCATTGCTGTGGACGCTCTGGACGTCGTCCATGTCCTCCAGCCATCCCAGCAGCTTGCGCACCTGCTCGGCGGTGTCGCCGTCCACGGCGATGTCGTTGTCGGCGCGCAGGGTGATTTCGGCGAGATCAGGTGCAAGACCTGCGCCTTCCATCGCGGACTTCACGTCGAGGAAGGCTTCCGGCGCGGTCAGCACGTCGATCGCGCCGTCCTCCGGATACACCACGATGTCGTCGGCGCCGGCGTCGATCGCCGCTTCGGTGATCGCGTCTTCATCGGCGCCCGGCGCGAAACTCAGCACGCCGAACTTGTGGAACATGAAAGCGACCGAGCCTTCGGTGCCCATGTTGCCGCCGAACTTGCCGAACGCGTGGCGCACGTCGGCCACGGTGCGCACGCGATTGTCGGTCAGGCAATCCACGATGACCGCGACGCCACCGGGCGCGTAGCCCTCGTAGCGGATTTCCTCGTATTCCACGCCTTCCAGCTCACCGGTGGCCTTCTTGATCGCGCGCTCGATCACGTCCTTGGTCATGTTGACCGAAAGGCCCTTGTCGATCGCGCCGCGCAGGCGCGGGTTGCTGGCGGGGTCGCCGCCACCGGCGCGTGCGGCCACCGAGATCTCGCGGATCACCTTGGTGAAGATCTTGCCGCGCTTGGCGTCCACCGCGTTCTTGCGGCCTTCGATGGATGGACCACGTCCCATGCGTTGTCAGCTTGTTGCAGGAAAGAGGCGAATTATACGACTCCAGCTCGCCCGGCGTGCTCGAAACGGCCTTCACGCAGGAATTCGCTTGCCTTGCGCGCCGCCGCGCCTGAGAACAGCAGGCCGCTGTGGCTGGCATGCACCACCGCATGGTCGGCAAGCCCAGGCACCCGGGTTTCGGAAATGGCCACGGTGCCGTCATGCTCACAGGCGAAACGGGCGAGCACGCCACCCAGCCCGCGCGGCACGCAGCCGGCCACCGCACCCACCTGCAGGCCGTCGGGGATCCGATGGATACCCGCTGCCAGCAACGCCCGGTTATGCCCGACCAGGGTGGCACCTGCCGGGACCCGCGACACGATGCTGGTCGAGGCCTGGCTGCCGGCAAGCGGCGACCCCAGGCAGACGATGCGACCGATGCCCGCAACCCCGACGTGCTCGGCCGCACGCAGGCTGAGCAGGCCGCCCAGGCTGTGCGCCACCACGTGTGACCCGGGATGATCGTGCAGGACCCCCGCCAGCCGCGCGACGACCGCCTCGGTGTCCTGCAGCAGGCTGTAATACCCGAACAGCTCGGTATCGAACCCCTGGGCGCGCAACCGCGTGGCCAGCCAGCGCATGCTGAAACTGCGCATCCACAGGCCGTGCACCAGCAGCACGCGGTTGGTCATATCGACACCGCACTGCGAAAAAAGGGGTCAGAGTGAAGTTTCCCGACCAAGTGCGTTGAACGATGGAAGTACGTCAGCGGGAAATTCACTCTGACCCCATTTTTTGCCCCATTTTTCGCCGCCAGATGAATTCGCGGTCGCGCTGCTCACCGACGATGAATTCGTATTCGCCTGCGTGCTCGAACCCGTGCCGCCCGTAGAACCGTTGTGCGCCGAAGTTTTCCGACCAGACACTGATCCACAAGGTGCGCGGACCATCGCGTTCCAGCCACGCCAGCGCGGTCTGCAGCAGCGACAATCCAACTCCGGTGTTCTGCGCTGACCGCAGCAGGTACAGGCGCTTGAGTTCGCCATCGCCTGGCGAGCACTTCCGCATGCGGAAGGCCGCACGGGCCGGCCTGTGCGTAGCCGATGGCGACGCCATCGCGCTCGGCCAGCCACAGCGCGTAATCGGGGTTGCCCAGCACGCGCGCATACGCTGCAACCGAATGGCTGTCGTCGATGAACGCCTGCAAATCGTCCGGCGTGTACAGGTGGCCGAAGGCTTCGATGAAGGTGATGCGGCCGAGGTCGGCCAGTGCCTGGGCGTCGTCAGAGGTTGCGCGGCGGATGGAGAGCATGGATTCGTCGGTCAGGGGGAAATGGGGTCAGGGACGGAAATGCGAAAATGGGGTCAGAGTGAAGTTTTGCGACGCCGTTGCGCAAGGAAACCCATTCTTCCCGGCGCAAAATTCACTCTGACCCCATTTCCCGCCTCATTTCCTGCGTCAGCCGGCCACTTTCGGCCTGATGGCCACATGCACTTCAGCCAGCTGCTTGTCCGGCACTTCACTCGGCGCGCCGGTCATCAGGCATTGCGCGGTGGTGGTCTTCGGGAAGGCGATCACGTCACGGATCGACTCGGTGCCGGCCATCAGCGCGGCAATGCGATCGATGCCGAAGGCGATGCCACCGTGCGGCGGCGCACCGTACTTGAGCGCATCCAGCAGGAAACCGAACTTGCCCTCGGCCTCTTCGGCACCGATGCCGAGCAGCTCGAACACCGCCGACTGCATCGCCGAGTTGTGGATGCGGATCGAACCGCCGCCGATCTCGTTGCCGTTGAGCACCATGTCGTAACCGCGACTCACCGCGGTCTTCGCATTCGCACGCAGGTCGTCGATCGAATCCACCGCAGGCGCGGTGAACGGATGGTGCAGGGCCACGTAGCGGGATTCTTCCTCGTCCCATTCGAACATCGGGAAGTCGGTCACCCACAGCGGCGCCCAACCATCGGCCACCAGGTTCAAATCCTTGCCCAGCTTGAGGCGCAGCGCGCCCATGAAGTCGCTGACGGTCTTGTAATTTCCGGCGCCGAAAAAGGCGATGTCGCCATTCTGCAGGCCACACGCCGCGACCAGCGCCTTGAACGCGTCCTCGCCGAAGAACTTGGCGATCGGCGAGGTCACGCTGCCGTCCTCGCCCAGCTTGATGTAGGCCAGGCCCTTTGCGCCGTACTTGGCCGCGTGCGCGGCATAGTCGTCGACCTGCTTGCGCGAGAACGCTGCGCCACCCGGTGCGCGCAACGCGACCACGCGGCCATCCTCATGGCTGGCCCAGTCGGTGAATACCTTGAACTCGCTGTCCTTCACCAGCGCGGCAACATCGACCAGTTCCATGTCGATGCGCAAGTCGGGCTTGTCGGAACCGAACCGGCGCATGGCCTCGGCGTAGCTCAGCCGCGGGAATTCGCCAAGCTCGACATCCATGACCTGGCGGAACACGTCGCGGATCATCGCCTCGGTGGTGTCCTGCACGTCGCGCTCGGAGACCCACGCGAATTCCATGTCGAGCTGGGTGAATTCCAGCTGACGGTCCGCGCGCAGGGCCTCGTCGCGGAAACAGCGCGCGATCTGGTAGTAGCGGTCGAAGCCCGCCACCATCAGGATCTGCTTGAACAGCTGCGGGCTCTGCGGCAACGCATAGAACTCGCCCGGATGCATGCGCGCAGGCACCAGGAAGTCGCGCGCACCTTCCGGCGTGGCCTTGGTCAGGATCGGGGTCTCGATGTCCTGGAAGCCGCGTGGATCCAGCCACGCGCGCAATGCCGCGACCAGCCGGGTGCGGGTGCGCATCTTGCGCTGCATCTCCGGCGTGCGCAGGTCCAGGTAGCGATACCTCAGGCGCACGTCCTCACCCGCGTTTTCATGCGCGTGGAACGGCAACGGCTCGGCCTTGTTGAGCACGTCGATGCGGGTGGCGACCACTTCGACCTGGCCAGTCCTGATCTTGGCATTCACGCTCTGGCGCGCACGCACGCTGCCGGTGATGCGCAGGCAGTCCTCGTAGCCGACCCTGGCCGCCGTCGCGATGACCTCGGCATTGCCCTCGACATCGGCGGGCTCGGCCACGACCTGGACGATGCCCTCGTGGTCGCGCAGGTCGATGAAGCACAAGCCGCCCATGTTGCGGGCGACATCGGCCCAGCCGCAAAGGGTGACGGTCTGGCCGATCAACGCCTCGTCGATCAGGCCGCAGAAATGGGTACGCATGGGAAAACTCCGGGGAACGGATCCGGGCTGGCCGGCAAGCCGCTCATTTTAGCCCGTGGCGACCCGACCCCGCCCGGTTCATCCGCCGGAGGGTTTGGCCGGTGCTGGCGCGGGCGAAGCCGCTGGCACTGACGCCGGCTTGGCGTCGGTGGCGGGCTTGGCACCGGCCTTGGCACCGGCACCAGCGGATGCCGCCGGCTTCGCACCCCCACCGCCGTCACCCGCCAGGTTGCGCTTCTTGTCGCCATCCTTCTTGAAGTCGGTCTCATACCAGCCGCCACCCGCCAGGCGGAATTGCGGCGCGGTCAATTGGCGACGGACCGCCTCCGCCGCGCATTCCGGGCAAACCGTCGGATCGGCATCCGACAACTTCTGGAGACGTTCGAAGGCGTGGCCGCAGGCATCGCAGGCAAAAGCGTAAATCGGCATGGGCTGGGCACTTGAGGGAAAGGTCGTGCCCCGATTCTGCGGGCATTGGGGTCCATTTCAACCCCTTGGCGTGTTTACCAATGCGTGGATGCGGGGTTGCAGCCGCTCACGCGCCTTCGTAAAGGAGGAGCAGTTCACCCTCTGCAGTCGTCAGGCGCGCCTGCAGCGCGGCCTGTTCCCGACCGAGTTCGGCCACCCGCGCCGGGTCTGCGTAGACCCGGGGATCGGCAAGCTGCGTGGCCAAGGCGGCCAGCTTTGCCTCCAGCTCCACGACATTGGCCTCGGCCTTTTGCAGCTTGTGCGGGTTGCCCCTGGCTTTCTTCCCGACAGCTGCAGGTGCTTGGATGGCCGGCTGCACCTTCGGGGCCGGTGTCTTCGGGTTGTCACTCCCCGGCCGCGAGCGCAACCACGCCGCGTATTCGTCGAGGTCACCGTCGAACGGCTCGACCTTGCCGGCGGCGACGCGCCAGTATTCGTCGCAAACCAGGCCGATCAGGTGGCGGTCATGGCTGACCATCACGATCGCGCCATCGAATTCGCTCAGCGCCTCGGCCAGTGCCTCGCGCATGTCGAGGTCGAGATGGTTGGTCGGTTCGTCGAGCAGCATCACGTTCGGACGGCGGTAGGCGATCAGCGCCAGCGCCAGCCGCGCTTTTTCGCCGCCGCTGAAGGTATCGATCACCTCGAATGCGCGCTCGCCGGGGAAATTCCAGCGCCCGAGGAAATCGCGCAACTCCTGGTTGGCGGCATCCGGCGCCAGGGTGCGCAGGTGGTCCAGGGGCGTGGTGCCGAACACCAGCGACTCCACCGTGTGCTGGGCAAAATAGCCGATGCGCAGGTCCGGGTGCGCCTTGCGCTCGCCTTCCAGCGGTTCGATTTCGCCGACCAGGGTCTTCACCAGGGTCGATTTGCCGGCGCCGTTGGGACCCAGCAGGCCGATGCGGTCGCCGGCTTCCAGACCGAAGTTGACGTTGTGCAGAATCACCGCGTCCTTGCCGTAACCGGCTTCCACATGGTGCAGGGACAGCAGCGAATTCGGCAGCTTCAACGGTTCCGGCAGGGTGATGTGCAGGGTTCGCTCGGCGCGCACCGCCTCGGTGCCGGCGAGCTTGGCCAGCCGCTTCATGCGGGACTGGGCCTGCTTGGCCTTGCTGGCCTTGGCCTTGAAGCGGTCGATGAAGCTTTGCAGGTGGGCGCGTTCGGCCTGTTCCTTGACGTGGGTGATCTGCTGCAGGCGCAGGTGCTCGGCGCGCTGCCGCTCGAAATCGGTGTAGTTGCCGATGTACAGCTTCGCCCGCCCGTCGTGCAGGTGCAGGATGTGGGTGGTGACGTTGTCCAGGAATTCGCGGTCGTGGCTGATGACCAGCAGCGTGCCGTCATAGCGCTTGAGCCATTCCTCCATCCACACCACGGCATCGAGGTCGAGGTGGTTGGTCGGCTCGTCGAGCAACAGCAGGTCGCTGGGCGTCATCAACGCGCGCGCCACGTTCAGGCGCACCCGCCAGCCACCCGAGAAGTCCGACACCGCTTTCTCGTGGGTGTCGGCGGAAAAGCCCAGTCCGTGCAGCAGGCGGCCGGCGCGGGCACTGCCGTCATAGCCGTTGATCTCTTCCAGGCGATGGTGGGCCTCGGCGACCGCTTCCCAGTCTTCGTTGGCGAAGGCATTGGCCTCGGCCTGCACGGCGGCGTGCACGGCGGCATCGCCAGACAGCACGAAATCGATCGCCGGGTCCGGCAGGTGCGGGGTTTCCTGCGCGACCGAGGCGATCCGCGCCTTGCCCGGCAGGTCGAGATCACCCTTGTCGGCTTCGACCTCGCCCATCAGGGCGGCGAACAGGCTGGTCTTGCCGGCCCCGTTACGGCCGATCACACCCACCCGCCAGCCGGCGTGCAGGGTCAGGTCGACATCGGACAGGAGCAGGCGTTCGCCCCTGCGCAGGGCGAAATTACGGAAGGAAATCATCGCGCCATTGTAATCGCCGGGTGCTGCTCATGCGCCTTTCGCCGCATGGGTGCGAAGATAGGGACCCATTTCCTGCCGCGAGCCGCATGCCGCACCAGACCTCACTGATCACCCTGCTGTGCCTGGGCTTCGTGCTGGCCTTCCTGTTCGGCATGCTGGCGCAGCGCTTCCGGCTGTCACCGCTGGCCGGCTACCTGTTGGCGGGCGTCATCGCCGGCCCGTTCACGCCGGGCTTCGTCGGCGACCAGAACCTGGCAGGGCAACTGGCCGAGGTCGGGGTGATCCTGCTGATGTTCGGCGTTGGCCTGCATTTCTCGCTGAAGGACCTGATGCAGGTACGGCGGGTGGCGGTGCCGGGCGCACTGGCCCGCATCGTGGTGATGACGGCATTGGGTTTCGGCGTCGGCAAGCTGTTTGGCTGGGATGACGGCACCGGGATCGTGTTTGGCCTGTCGCTGTCGGTCGCCAGTACCGTGGTCCTGCTGCGTACGCTGGAGGATCACCAACTGCTTGATTCGCGTCTGGGCCAGGTGACGATCGGCTGGGTCGTGGTCGAAGACATCGCGATGGTGCTGGCGCTGGTGTTGTTGCCGCCGCTGGCCGACAGCCTGCATGGCGAACAGGCCACGCCCCTGCTCCCGGTGATCCTCAAGACCCTGTTCAAGATGGGGCTGTTCGTCGCCTTCATGCTGGTGGTCGGCCGCAGGGTGATCCCGTGGATCCTGGAACGCGTGGCCGGAACCGGCTCCCGCGAACTGTTCACCCTGTGCGTGCTGGCGATCGCGATGGGCGTGGCGTTCGGCGCGGCGGCGCTGTTCGGGGTGTCGTTCGCGCTGGGTGCGTTCTTCGCCGGCATGCTGCTCAACGAGTCGGAGTTCTCGCACAAGGCCGCCAACGACTCGCTGCCCTTGCGCGACGCGTTCGCGGTGCTGTTCTTCGTGTCGGTCGGCATGCTGTTCGACCCGATGATCCTGGTCGAACACCCGTGGCAGGTGCTGATGACCTTCCTGATGATCGTGGTGGTCAAGTGGGTGGTGGTCTGGGCCAGCCTGCGCCTGCTCGGCGAGCGCCCGGGCGACGCCACGCTGGCCGCCGCCACGCTGGCACAGATCGGCGAGTTCTCCTTCATCGTCATTGGCCTGGCGGTGTCCCTGAAGATGATGCAACCCGACGTTCGCGACCTGGTGCTGGCGGGCGCGCTGCTCTCGATCATCGCCAATCCGTTCCTGGTGACGCCACTGGTCGACCGCATCAAGCGCCGCCGCCAGAACGCCGAAAACGAAACGCCCGGGCCGATGTCGGAGCTGGTCGACCACACCATCGTGGTCGGCTACGGTCGCGTGGGCCGCGAGCTGGTGCAGCTGCTGCGCGACCGCGGCGTGCCGGTCGCGCTGATCGAGGAAGACATGGACCGGGTCATCCAGGCGCGCGGCAATGGCATCCCGGCCGTGCGCGGCAACGCCGTGTTGCCCCAGGTGCTGGCCAGAGTCCGCCCGGAGGTTGCGCGACTGGCGATCCTGGCGATTCCGCGCGCCCTGGAAGGCGGCGAAGTCATCATCCAGCTTCGCAAGCTCAACCCGGACATCACCGTGATGGCACGCGCCCACAGCGACGCCGAGGTCAAGCACCTGCTGGCGCACGGCGCCGATGCAGCGGTGCTGGCCGAACGCGAATTGGCGCATTCGCTCACCGACATGGTGATGGCCACGCCGCCCTATCGTGGCCGGGGCATCCCGCCAGCGGCGGCAGCGTCCGGCCCGGCCTGAGTCTCCTCCAGGCTCAAACGCCCGCCAGGGCCTGTTCCAGGTCGGCGATCAGGTCATCGACATGTTCGATGCCGATGCTCAGGCGCACGGTGTCTTCGCTCACGCCCGCCGTGGCCAGCTCGTCCGCGGACAGCTGGCGGTGGGTGGTGGACGCCGGATGCGTGGCCAGCGAACGGGTATCGCCGATATTGACCAGCCGCAGGAACAATTGCAGCGCATCAAGGAACGCCGCGCCCGCGTCGCGCCCGCCGCGCAACTCGAAGGTGAACAGCCCGGAGCCATGGCCGCCCAGGTACTTCTGCGCCAGCGCGTGTTCGGGGTGATCGGGCAGGCCCGCGTAATTCACCCGTGCCACCTTGGGATGCCCTTGCAGGTAGCTGGCGACCGCCAACGTGTTCTGGATGATCCGCTCCATCCGCAGGGTGAAGGTCTCGATGCCCTGCAGGATCAGGAACGCATTGAACGGCGACAGCGCCGCGCCGGTGTTGCGCAGCGGCACCACGCGCGCGCGGCCGATGTAGGCTGCGGCGCCAAGCGCCTCGGTATAGGTCACGCCGTGATAGCTCACGTCGGGCTCGTTGAGCCTGCGGAAGCGCTCCTTGTGCTCAGCCCACGGAAACTTGCCGGAATCGACGATGGCGCCGCCGATGCTGTTGCCGTGCCCGCCCAGGTACTTGGTCAGCGAATGCACCACGATGTCGGCGCCGTGTTCGAACGGTCGCAGCAAGTGCGGCGTGGCCACGGTGTTGTCGACGATCAGCGGCACACCGTGCGCGTGCGCCACCCTGGCGACCGCTTCGATATCGGTGATGTTGCCAAGCGGATTGCCGATGGATTCGACGAACACCGCCTTGGTGCGCTCGTCGATCAAGGCTTGCCGAATGATTCCGGATCCTTGTAATCCGCGAAGCGCGTATCGATGCCGAACTGCGGCAACGTATGCGCGAACAGGTTGTAGGTGCCGCCATACAGCGCGCTGGAGGAAACGATGTTGTCACCGGCCTCGGCAATGGTCTGGATCGCATAGGTCACCGCCGCCTGCCCGGAGGCCAGCGCCAGCGCACCGATGCCGCCCTCCAGCGCCGCCACCCGCTGCTCCAGCACATCGGTGGTGGGATTCATGATGCGCGTGTAGATGTTGCCCGCGACCTTCAGGTCGAACAGGTCCGCGCCATGTTGCGTGTTGTCGAAGGCATAGGCCACGGTCTGGTAGATCGGCACCGCGACCGCGCGCGTGGTCGGGTCGGGCTTGTAGCCGCCGTGCACGGCAATGGTCTCGGGCTTCCAGTTCGGGTTGGGCATCGCAACGACCTCGCAGGGGGACGTTCACCATAACGGAACGGCCGCAGCCGGCGGCGACCTCGCTTATGCCGTTCCTGCATGACGCCAGTCGCAGTCGTTTCCGCGCTGGACGGGCGTCGCAGAAGCGACAGGGCCGGCATCAGCCGGCCCGTTCTTCACTCGTCCTGCATCGCGTTCAAGCAGCCACGAACGCCAACTTCCCAGCCTCGGCATCGACCCTCACCGTGTCGCCACTGCCGAATTCACCGGCCAGGATCTTCGTCGCCAGCGGGTTCTCCAGCTGCTGCTGGATCGCCCGTTTCAGCGGCCGTGCACCGTACACCGGGTCGAAACCGGCATTGGCCAACAGCGCATAAGCCGCATCCGTCAGTTCGATCGCAATGCCGCGTTCGCCCAGCCGCTTTTCCAGCCCGCGCAACTGGATCTTCGCGATCTGGCGGATCTGCGCCTTGTCGAGCGAATGGAACACCACGATGTCATCGAGCCGGTTGATGAACTCCGGGCGGAAATGCGCCTGCACCACGCCCATCACCGCGGCCTTCATCTGGGTGTAGGCCTCGGGTGAATCCACGCCACCGTCGATGTTGTCCGACATCGCCTGGATCTGGTGCGAGCCGAGGTTGGACGTCATCACGATCACGGTATTGCGGAAGTCCACGGTGCGTCCCTGGCCATCGGTCAGGCGGCCGTCGTCCAGCACCTGCAACAGGATGTTGAAGACGTCCGGATGCGCTTTCTCGACCTCGTCCAGCAGCAGCACGCTGTACGGCCGGCGGCGCACCGCTTCGGTCAGGTAGCCACCTTCCTCATAGCCGACATAACCCGGTGGCGCGCCGATCAGCCGCGCCACCGAATGCTTCTCCATGAACTCGCTCATGTCGATGCGCACCATCGCGTCCATGCTGTCGAACAGGAAGTCCGCCAGCGCCTTGGCCAGCTCGGTCTTGCCGACGCCGGTCGGGCCCAGGAACAGGAACGAACCGGTCGGGCGGCCGGGATCGGAAAGTCCCGCGCGCGAACGGCGGATGGCGTCGGACACCACCTTGATCGCCTCGTCCTGGCCGACCACGTGCGTATGCAGCTGCGTTTCCATCTGCAGCAGCTTGTCGCGCTCGCCTTCCAGCATCTTGCTGACCGGAATGCCGGTCCAACGCGACACCACCTGCGCGATCTCTTCCGCCGTGACCTTGTCCTGCAACAGGGTGAAGCCCTGCTTCTCGGCTTCCTGCGCGGCCTGCAACTGCTTTTCCAGTTGCGGCAGCGTGCCGTACTGGATCTCGCTCATGCGCGCGTAATCCTGCTGGCGTTGCGCGCCTTCGAGCTCGAGCTTGGCCGCTTCAATCTGTTCCTTGATCCTGGTCGCGGCTTGAACCGTCGCCTTTTCCGCCTTCCACACTTCGTTCAGGTCATCGAACTCGCGCTCCAGCGTGACGATGTCGGCTTCCAGGTCGGCCAGGCGCTTCTTCGACTCGGCGTCCTTCTCCTTCTTCAGCGCCTCGCGCTGGATCTTGAGCTGGATCAGGCGGCGTTCCTTGCGGTCGAGCTCCTCCGGCTTTGAGTCGATCTCCATGCGGATGCGCGATGCCGCCTCATCCATCAGGTCGATGGCCTTGTCCGGCAATTGGCGATCGGCGATGTAGCGGTTGCTGAGCGTGGCCGCGGCAACGATCGCCGGATCGGTGATCTCCACGCCATGGTGCACCGCGTACTTTTCCTTCAGCCCGCGCAGGATGGCAATCGTGTCCTCGACCGTGGGTTCACCCACGAACACCTTCTGGAAGCGGCGCTCCAGCGCGGCGTCCTTCTCGATGTACTTGCGGTATTCGTCCAGCGTGGTCGCGCCGATGCAATGCAGCTCGCCACGCGCAAGCGCCGGCTTCAGCATGTTGCCGGCATCCATCGCGCCATCGGCCTTGCCGGCGCCGACCACGGTGTGCAGTTCGTCGATGAACAGGATGATCTGGCCCTCGTTCTTGGCCAGGTCATTGAGTACGGCCTTCAGCCGCTCCTCGAACTCGCCACGGAACTTGGCGCCGGCGATCAGCGCGCCCATGTCCAGCGACAGCACGCGCTTGCCCTTCAGGCCCTCGGGCACTTCGCCATTGATGATGCGCTGGGCCAGGCCTTCGACAATCGCGGTCTTGCCGACGCCGGGCTCGCCGATCAGCACCGGGTTGTTCTTGGTTCGCCGCTGCAGGACCTGGATGGTGCGGCGGATTTCCTCGTCGCGACCGATCACCGGGTCGAGCTTGCCCTTCTCGCTGCGCGCGGTCAGGTCGATGGTGTATTTCTCCAGCGCCTGGCGGGCTTCCTCTGCATTTTCGTCCTGCACTTTTTCACCTCCACGCATGGCATCGATCGCGGTTTCAAGTTGTTGCTTGCCGGCGCCGGCGGCTTTCAGCGCCCTGCCGGCATCGCCGTTGTCATCGACCGCCGCGAGCAGGAACAGCTCGCTGGCGATGAAACCGTCGCCGCGCTGCTGGGCCAGCTTGTCGGTGACGTTGAGCAAACGTGACAGGTCGTTGCCGACGCTGACGCTGCCGGCCTGCCCGGACACCTTGGGCAGCTTGTCCAGCGATTCGCCCAGCCGTTCGCGCAATACCGGCACGTTGACCCCGGCCTGCGCCAGCAGCGGACGCGTACCGCCACCCTGCTGGTCCAGCAGCGCCACCAGCAGGTGCGCGGGTTCGATGAGGTTGTGCTCGCGTCCAACCGCCAGCGACTGTGCGTCGCTCAGGGCTTGCTGGAAGCGCGAGGTGAGTTTGTCCATGCGCATGGGCTGTCTCCGGAACAGTCACAGGGCCGGCCGTGCGCCGGCGATAACCCCTACATGCGGGCAGTCGCCAAGGATGCAAGATGCCCTGTCAATGCTGGCCCGCCTGCCAACGGGCGACGCGGCTCAGCCGTGCCAGACCAGGGTCGCCATGCGCCCGCTGCGCTGGTCGCGACGATGCGAGAAGAACCGCGACGGATCGCTGATCGTGCACAGGCCACCGCCATGGACATGCATCGGCACGATGCCGGCATCGACCAATCGCCGCCGCGCCAGCGCATACAGATCGACCCGCCAATGCCCGGGACGGGTGGCGACGAAGGCCCGCGCCGCGCGTGCATCGCGCGACACGAAGGCATCGAAGACGTCCTGCCCGATCTCGTAGGCCTGCGGCCCGGCGGCCGGGCCCAGCCATGCCAGGAGCTGGTCCGGCGTCGTCGACATCGCCGCCACGGTGGCCTCCAGCATGCCGCCTGCCAGCCCGCGCCAGCCTGCATGGGCAACGGCGATTTCGCTGCCGTCGCTTGCCGCGAACACGACCGGCAGGCAATCGGCGGTGAGGATGGCCAGCACGGTGCCGGGGCTGCGGGTGACCGCGGCGTCGGCCTCGGGCTCGTCAGTGCCAGGATCGATCACGACGTCGATACCGTGCACCTGCTTGAGCCAGCGCGGTGGCGCGGGCAATCCCAGCGCGGCTTCGAGCTGGCGCCGGTTTTCCACGACCGCCTCGGTCTCATCGCCACAGCGCGCACCGAGATTGAAGGCATCGAACGGTGCCCGTGAAACGCCGAGACCATGCCGCAACGTGGTCAGCGCCCGCACACCCGGCGGCGCGGGCCAGTCGGCATCCAGCCAGGCCGCCGGACGCGAACCGTTCATCTGCGCGGGTGTTCGGCGTGGGCCGCTGCGTCCTCGCGCAACAGCCGCAGCAGATGCTGCATGTCGTCCGGAACCGGCGCGCTGCAGCGAACCGGCTCGCCGGTGACCGGATGCCGGAACTCCAGCACCTCGGCATGCAGGGCCTGACGCTTCAACCCGCGCAAGCCTGCAATGAACTCCTCGCTGGCGCCCTTGGGCAGCTTGAACGACCCGCCATAGAGCCGGTCGCCGACGATCGGATGCTTCAGGTGCGCCATGTGCACGCGGATCTGATGGGTACGCCCGGTTTCCAGCCTGCATTCCAGCGCGGTATGGGTGCGGAAGCGCTCGCGCAGGCGGAAATGGGTGATCGCGTCCTTGCCGTCCTCGCGCACCGCCATGCGCAGGCGGTCGCGCGGGTGGCGGTCGATCGCGCCCGTGGCGGTGCCACCGGACACCAGCGCACCCACCACGATCGCCAGGTACTGGCGGTGGACTTCGCGCGACGACAGCTGCGCGACCAGCGAGGTATGCGCCTCCAGCGTGCGCGCCACCACCATGACCCCGCTGGTGTCCTTGTCCAGCCGATGCACGATGCCGGCGCGTGGCAACAGCTCCAGGGACGGATCGCGATGCAGCAGCGCATTGACCAGGGTTCCGGTGGGATTGCCCGCGCCCGGGTGCACCACCAGCCCCGCCGGCTTGTTGATCACGAAGATATCGGCGTCTTCGTAGACGACATCCAGCGGGATGTCTTCCGGCAACGCGTGGGTCTGCGTGTCCTGGATCGCGGTCAGCGTGACCTGCTCGCCCCCGCGCACCGAATCGCGGCCGCGCAGCTGGGCGCCATCCACGCTGACGTCGCCGGACTTGATCCAGGCCGACAGCCGCGAGCGCGAATATTGCGGGAACAACTCGGCCAGTACCGCATCCAGCCGGCGGCCGGCAGCAGATGGAGGGACGATGGCGTGGCGAAGTTCGGTCTTGGGATGGTCGTTTGGAAGGTCGTTGGGCATGTTGATTCAGGCGCCGCACAGGCCCGATGGCCCAGCTCTCAAAGCGGACTGCTATTATCCGCCCTTCGTGCCCTTGGCGCCTGCTTGATGCCCATGACCCAGCGTTCACCCCAGTTTCGCCGTCCGTTGCGCCTGCTCGCCGTGTTGGCGATTGCCCTCGTCCTGACCACGACGGGCTGCGCCCGGGTCAAGGGCGTGTTCAAGGACAAGGACAAGAATGAAGGCCTGCCTGTCAGCCAGCTCTATGACCGCGCACACGGACAGATGGAGCAAGGCAGCTGGAGTGGCGCCGCCGAGACATTCACCCGCCTGATCGCGCAATACCCCTATGGCGCGTATACCGAGCAGGCGTTGATTGAACAGGCCTATGCGGAGTACAAGGCGGGCAAGCACGATGACTCGATTTCCAGCATCGACCGCTTCATCCGCACCTACCCGACCCACAAGAACATCGCCTACATGTATTACCTGCGCGGGCTGTCCAACATGGCGCGCAATGCGGTGTTCCTGTCCAAGGCGTTCAAGCTGGACATGAGCACCCGTGACCTGCAGTCGCCGCAGCAGGCCTACAGCGATTTCAACACCGTGGCCACGCGCTACCCCAACAGCCGCTATGCAGCCGATGCACGCCAGCGCATGGTCTTCCTGCGCAACGAGTTCGCCCGCTTCGAGCTGCGCACCGGACTGTATTACCTGGGTCGCGGCGCATGGGTCGCCGCGGCGGACCGCGGCATCTATCTGCTGGAAACCTACCCGCAGAGCGAATACCAGAATGACGCCGTCGCCCTGCTGGGCGAGTCCTACACGCGCATGGGCAATACCGCGCTGGCAGCCGACGCGCGTCGCGTGCTGGAACAGAATGACCCGCAGCATGCGTGGTTGAGCGGCAAATGGCCGAAGAGCCCGGGGATCATCTCGCGCCTGAACCCGTTGTCGGGCGACAACAAGTAAGGCCAGTACCCCACCGGGGAAACCAGCGAAAAAAGAGGCGCCGGGGTGACGTTTTCGCGTTCGAAAGCGTCACCCCGGCGCCTCTTTACGTTGTTTCGCAGGCCCGGTCAGCGGATGCAAGGCCGAACCCTGGGGCTAGGGTTCCCATCAGGCACGGTCCTCTGCATCCGCCTTGCCTCCCTTGGTCGCGCACACGCCCCAGCCCGCAATCGTTCCATTGTCAAACCGCAGCGCCTGCACCACCGGCGCGTGATCCCCGAGGATGCGCATCCACGCCCGGATACCCGCTTCCTCAGTGGCATGTTCCACGACTTCTTCCTGGCGCTGCAGTGATGAGACCAGGGCCTGCCGCAACGCACCTAGCCTGGTGCGCCCCTCCTCCGCGCCCAGTGCAACGACCTGATTCAGCACCTGCAGCACCGCTTCGACCTGTTCATGGAAGACGTCCGGATACGCCGCTGCCTGGATGCTGGCCTGCAGCCTGGACAGCGCAGCATTGAACCCCACGCGTGCCTGGGTCGCAGACGGATCCTGCTTCAGCTGGCTGCGGCCGGCTTCGGTTCCTGATCGGGACATCGGCTCGATCAGTGCGGATGCCGTTGCATACAGCCCCTCGGGCGACAACAGCACGGCGATGTGCTGACGCTCGAACCGCGCGATTTCAACCGGAATGCCATCCACGTGGTGGATGACCGCCGCGAATTTCCCGCCCGGCCGCAGGACACGCGCCGCCTCGGCAAAGGCCGGCGCGCCCGCGTACTCGATCCCGTACTGGCTGATGCACAGGCTGAAATGCTCATCAGGAAATGGCAGCGAAGCCACGTCCACGCCCGGATGCACCCGCAACTGCGACCGCTGCCGGTCCGTCAGTTCCGACAGCCATGGCATCGCGACGCGCGCCAGGTCGACGGCATCCACGCTGAAAGCATGATCTGCCGCAGTCTGCTCAAGCAGCATCTTGCTCAGGGGGCCATTCCCGCAACACAGGTCGAGCACCCGAGCTTCTGGCGGCAGGCCATCGAACACCTTGCGCCAGAATGCACCGATGCCGCCCGCGTAATTCCCCTCGAAACTCCCCGCGCAGGAATGCAGGGCGCCCGTTGACCAATACGTGGTCCAGTTGTCTGCCCGCGTTGCCACCCGCTCACCCATTCCCAACCCCTTTGCCACGCCGGCCGGCTGGCGAATTTCCTGATCGACGGGCCTTCAGCAAGGCGTTGCCTCCCGATGCACGCAGGTCACGCGGCATTGCCTGCGCATGAAACCGCCTGCATGCCAGTCTAGCGCACGCTGCCTGGCTGCCTTGCGGTCCACCCCCACAAATCGGGCGCAAAAAAAGGGGCCCTTTCGGGCCCCTTTCAGTACAGACATTCCTGATTTATCAGAAGCGCTGCGTGTAGCGGAAGTACACCACGCGACCCCACGGGTCATACACGGTCGAATCGTAGGAGGTACCACCCAGCGATGGGTCGTACACCGGATCCTTGTTGGCGACGTTGTTGACGCCAACTGTCATGGAACCGTTCCAGGGCGCATTGAACGTGGCCTGGACGCTGTGGATCAACCAGGAAGGCAGGCGTCCGGTACCCAGATAGTTCTCGGTGCTGTGGATGTAGTTCATGTTCCAGTTGAAGTCGAAGCTCTTTACCGTCAAGCCGTTGGTCAGGCTGGCGCGATACTGCGGCGCACCCATCGAGTCGGCCACGTTGCCGCCGCCGTTCGAGCTGTAGTTGTTGATGTAACCCACCATCAACTGGTTGCGCATCTTGCCCCAGCCAAGGTCGAAGTTGGTGCGGGCGCTGAGGTCGATACCGTCCACATCCACGTAACCCAGGTTCACGTAACCCAGCTGGGCACCGGTGATGCCACCGGTGACCGAGTCAAACGAGGCACCAACACCGAGCGACTCGTTCGGGTACACGGTGCCGGCCGGGAACGTGCTCAGGCCGGTCGGGCACAGGCCCGGCAGGCCACGCAGGCAGCGCACCACGGTGGTCAACGACGTCTGCGAGATCTGATCGTCGATGTGGATGTCCCAGTGGTCCACGGTCATGCTCAACCAGCTGGTGGCATCCCACACCAGGCCCACGGTCCACTGCTTGGAGGTTTCCGAGGAGAGGTTCGGGTTGGCGATGCTGTAGGTCGTCACCTGGGTCGAGCAGGTCGGCGAACCGGTCAACAGCGTGCAGGTCTGGGGATCCGAGGTCGAAGCCGCGCTGAACGTGGTCTTCTGGGTCAGGATATCCAGGGTCGGCGCGCGGAAGCCCAGGCCGTAGGAGCCGCGCACCGTGAGCGAATCGATCGGGTGCCAGCGCAGCGATGCCTTCGGCGAGAAGTCGCTGCCGTAGTCGCTGTACTTGTCGAAACGACCGGAGAGGTTGCCTTCCAGGGTCTTGGTGAACGGCATCAGGACTTCGAAATAGCCCGCGGAGACGCTGCGGCCACCAGAGGCCGAGTTACCGGCGGAACCCACGATCTGGCCACCTTCGGACAGCGGATCGTAGTTGTCCTGGTAGTACTCCTCGCGGTGTTCGGCACCCACGGCTGCGGCAGCAGTACCGCCGCCCATTTCCCACAGGTCGAAGGACGCGTTGACGTACATTTCCTTCAGCGTGGTCTTCAGGTCGCGTGAAATGGTCGCGGTGATGCCGAGGCCACTTGCATTACCGGCAAACGGGTCGTAGATGTTGTACGCGCCGCTGTCGATGGCCTTCTGGGCCAGGCCTGCCACGACATAGTTCTTGCCAAGGCTGATGCCGGTGACATTGCTGTAGCGCATGCCGAAGTCCAGGTCCACCTTGTCGAAGATGCGGCCTTGGGCACCCACCAGGAAGTTGTAGGTATCTTCGGTGGTGGCGCCGTCACGGGTTCCGAGCGCGGCGAAGCGATGGAACAGGTACAGCGTCTGGCCAGCCAGGCTCTGGTAGTACGGGTCACTGGCGAGCGGGTTGTTGCCGCCGATGGTGCCCGGATGGTTCTTGGTACCCGGGGTCAGCACGATCGCACCACCCGGCCACGGGCTGGACGGAACCGGCGCATAACGGCCAAAGCTCTTCACGCGATTGAGGTCGGCGTTGAAGTAGACCGACCAGTCTTCATTGACCTGCACATCGCTGCGAATGAACGCGGAGTTGGTGGTCAGCCCGGTCAGGTTGGCCGAGGTCATGGAGTGGTTGAACTGGCAGGTCGTGCCGGTGCCGGTGCCGGTGGTGTAGAACAGGTTGGTACCCGCAGCGCAGTCGCCCGGGACGCTGGCACCATAGGTCGGGTGCTTCAGGCGGTAGGCGGTTGCGGTACTGGGCCGAGTCGCGAAGTTGTTGGAGTAGACGGACGCACCCGGACGATCCATCCAGTAGTCACGGTCACGGGTGAACACGACATCGCGGTTGGAATAAGAGGCGCCGGCCAGCACACGCATGCGGTCACTGGAGGAGCCCACCAGCATGCTCATTTCGTCGGTATCACCACCATCTTCGGTGGGGATGCCCATGCCGATGGTGAACTCCATCCCGTCATAGTCCTTGCGGGTGATGATGTTGATCACACCGCCGATGGCGTCCGAACCGTAGATCGAGGACGCGCCATCCGACAACATTTCGATGCGCTCGACGGCGGCCATCGGAATTGCATTGAGGTTCTGGCCCTGGCCCAGGATCGGGGTGGTGGGCGCACGGCGGCCATCGACCAGGATCAGGGTACGCGAGGAACCGAGGCCACGCAGGCTGACGGTGGAGGCACCGGAACCGGAACTGCCCGAGGTCGACTGGTAGGAACCGAAGGAGTTGAACGTGGTATCGCGCAGGTAGTCGGCAACCGAAATGTCACCGCTCTTCTGCAGTTCTTCGCGGCTGATGACGGTGACCGGCAGGGCACCTTCGATCTCGGCGCGCTTGATGCGCGAACCGGTGACCGTGACGCTGTCGAGCGTCTTGGCCGTTTCCTTCTTTTCCGGATCCTGGTTCTGATCCTGGGCAAACGCGTTGCCGGAGACCATGGATGCCACGCCGATGAACAGCGCAAGCTGGATCGCATTCGTCAACGTTTGTTTCTTGGTGTGAAGCATGTGGATTGCCCCCTGTGGATTTTCTGTAGCCATGATGTTTTTCACCTTGGTGACCCCGGAGCTGGATCGAAATGATCCAGCTGAGACGGACCCCGACGCGCGCGGTCTCGATCGACTATAGCCAATCAACATTTCCTTAACAACCAAGTGATAGTGAGCTAACACACGGTGTGCCTATATAAGAGAAATACCCTTGTGAACCTCGAAATCGCACGCGAAGGTGCCAAAGCGAGGCCCATGGCTGCTCACCGCGCGCTATGCGGTGGCTGGAACAGCCAACTAGAGAGCGTTCAACGCCTGCTTTTGGTCGACAAGAAGCCCGCTACGTCCGCGCCGTTCATCTCTTTGTTTCAGCCACGGCGCCTATTCAGCTGCGATATCCACTGGTGATCGGATAGCGCCGTTCACGCCCGAATGCACGCCGGCTGACCTTGGGCCCCGGCGCCGACTGGTGGCGTTTCCATTCGCTGATCCTGACCAGGCGCAGCATCCGGTCGACCACCTCGGGGTTGAAACCCGCCGCCACGATTTCCGCACGGGATTGCTCCTGGTCGATGTGGCGCAGCAGGATCGCGTCCAGCACGTCATATGGCGGCAGCGAATCCTGGTCCTTCTGGTTTTCCCGCAATTCTGCCGAAGGCGGGCGGTCGATCACCGCCGCAGGAATGACCGGCGCACCGCCCACGGTGTTGCGCCAGCGCGACAGATCGAACACCTCGGTCTTGTACAGGTCCTTGATCGGCGCGTAACCGCCACACATGTCGCCATAGATCGTCGCGTAGCCGACCGCGTACTCGCTCTTGTTGCCGGTGGTCAGCAGCAGGCCGCCCAGCTTGTTCGACAGCGCCATCAGCAGGCCGCCGCGGATGCGCGATTGCAGGTTTTCCTCGGTGGTATCCACCGCCAGGCCGACAAAGGTCTCCGCGAGCGTGTCCAGGTAGGCCTGGAACGGCTTTTCGATGGGCAGCGCCATCAGCCTCACGCCCAGCGCAGCGCATTGTTCCCGGGCCAGGTCGTTCGACAGGTCTGCGGTATAGCGCGATGGCATCCGCACGGCGGTCACGTGCTCCGCGCCGAGTGCATCCACCGCAAGCGCCAGCACCAGCGAGGAGTCGATGCCGCCACTCAGGCCCACCCAGACCTTGTCGAACCCGTTCTTGTGGCAGTAGTCGCGGGTGCCGCGCACGATCGCGCGCCACGCCAATGCATCGCGGCTCTCGTCACCGTCGGCTTCCCATTGCAGCGGCGAGAACTTGCGCGACGCCGGATCGAACTCCACCAGCAGCCATTGGTCGGTAAACGCAGCGGCGGCCGGCGACAGCGTGCCGTCAGCATCGGCCGCCACGCTGGCGCCATCGAACACCAGCGCATCCTGGCCGCCGACCATGTTCAGGTAGGCGATCGCCACGCCACTTTCAGCCACGCGCTGTGACAGCACCGCGTCGCGCTGGGCATGCTTGTCGCGTTCGAACGGCGAGGCATTCAACGAGAGCACCAGCTCGGCGCCTGCCGCCACGGTGGTTGCCAGCGGCTCCGCGAACCACAGGTCCTCGCAAATCAATACGCCGACGTGCACCCCGTTGATCTCGAACACGCAGTCGTCGCGATCCGGATCGACATCGAAATAGCGGCGGTCGTCGAACACCGCGTAATTGGGCAGCTCGCGTTTGCGGTAGGTCGCCTCGATGCCGCCATCGCGCAGCACGCTGGCGGCGTTGTACACGACCGAACCAGCCGCCTGCGGCCAACCGACCACCGCCACGATGCCGCGCACGTCCAGCGACAGCGCATGCAGCGCGGCATCGCAATCCTGCAGGAACGAGGGCCGGCACAACAGGTCTTCCGGCGGATAGCCGGACAGCGCCAGTTCCGGGAACAAAACCACGTCGGCGCCGTACTGGTCACGGGCTTCCGCAATCATGGCGCCGATGCGCGCAGCGTTGCCGGTCACGTCACCGACCGGGAAATCGAACTGGGCCATTGCGATGCGAAGTTGCCGTGTCATCAGGTCAGATTCCGGAAATCAGCAAGTCGAGCGCATCCATGATGGCAGGACGCTCGTGGGAGAGGTCGGCTTCAAGCTTGCCAAGATTCGAAATTCCAGCCGCGGCCAGCAATGGCACCACCAGCACATACGCTTCTTCGTTGACGTTCATGATGGGTGCCAACGATGTGATTGCGGGCGGATGGCGCCCACGGCCCATTGGCACCATCGGCACCACCACGCGCGTCCCCGTCTCCGAGATCAGGTCGCTCTGCACGTTGAGTAGCAACGGATAAGCGGATCGCGTGGCCGCATTGCAGTTCCTGTAAACGCAGAACTGGCGCATCAGGGTGCCTGGAACATCGGGCTGAACACGCCATTTTCCGCAACCCAGTCGTTGTAGCCCGCGATGGCTTCACGGTTTTCGGCCAGCCACAGGTCGCGCTTGCGCGCGCGTACCTCGGTTTCCAGCGCGCGCTCCAGGGTTGCGGACAAGTTGATGTCCAGCGCCTTGGCCTGGTCGAGCAGCTCGGCATTCACACTCAGGTTGGCGGCGCGCTTGGTGCAACTGGCAGATTCCTCGCGAATACGCATGGCACTTTCCTCAATGTATGCGCATCAATCATGCGCATCGAGATCGCGCACGTCAATCACATGCCGGGCAACCGCAGGTGACCTGGATGCGCTGGATGCGCAAACAACAAAGCCGCCCGGAGGCGGCCTTGTGGTTGATCAACGACGCCGGAACTACGCGAGGCGCTTCGCGATCGCCGCGCCCAGGTCACCCGGCGACTTCACCGTCGTCACGCCCGCTGCTTCCAGTGCGGCGAATTTGCCTTCGGCGGTACCGGTGCCGCCGGACGCGATCGCGCCCGCATGGCCCATGCGCTTGCCCTTTGGCGCCGACGCCCCGGCGATGAACGCCACCACTGGCTTGGTCACGTGCCGTGCGATGTACTCGGCGGCCTCTTCCTCGGCGCTGCCGCCGATCTCGCCCACCAGGATGATGCCTTCGGTCTGCGGGTCGCCCTGGAACCAGGTCAGCGCGTCGATGAAGTTGGTGCCATTGATCGGGTCACCGCCAATACCAATACAGGTCGACTGGCCGAGGCCGACGTCGGTGGTCTGCTTGACCGCTTCATAGGTCAGCGTGCCCGAGCGCGACACGATGCCGATCTTGCCGGGCAAGTGGATATGGCCAGGCATGATGCCGATCTTGCACTCGCCGGGGGTGATCACGCCGGGGCAGTTCGGGCCGACCAGCACGACATCGTCGTAGCCGCCCAGCGTCTTCTTGACCCGCAGCATGTCCAGCACCGGAATGCCTTCGGTAATGCAGACGATGACCTTGATGCCGGCATCGGCCGCTTCCAGGATCGCGTCGGCCGCGAACGGCGGTGGCACGTAGATGACCGACGCATCGGCGCCGGTCTCGGCCACGGCATCGGCGACGGTGTTGAACACCGGCAGGCCGAGGTGCTCGGTGCCACCCTTGCCCGGGGTCACGCCACCGACGACCTTGGTGCCGTAGTCGAGCATCTGCTCGGCGTGGAAGCTGCCCTGCGAGCCGGTGAAGCCCTGCACGATGACTTTCGTATTCTTGTTGATCAAAACGCTCATTGAATTATTCCTGTAGGGCTGGATTCGAGCGCCACCAATGATTGATTGACGCTGACGTTGCCAGCAGCCGGCGAGTGTGCACCCGGCCGGCCAATCAGGCAGCCGCCGCAACCGCCTTCTTGGCGCCGTCATTGATGTCATCGGCCGCGGTGATCGCCAGCCCGGAGTTCTTCAGCAATGCCTTGCCGGCCTCCACATTGGTGCCTTCCAGGCGCACGATCACCGGCACCTTGACGTCCACTTCCTTGACCGCGGCGATGATGCCTTCGGCGATCATGTCGCAGCGCACGATGCCGCCGAAGATGTTGACGAAGATCGCCTTCACGTCGGGCGCGCGCAGGATCAGCTTGAACGCCTCGGTCACCCGCTCCTTGGTGGCGCCGCCGCCGACGTCCAGGAAGTTCGCCGGCTCGCCGCCGTTGAGCTTGATCACGTCCATGGTCGCCATCGCCAGGCCGGCGCCGTTGACCATGCAACCGATGTTGCCGTCCATGGTCACGTAGTTCAGGTCGAACTTCGACGCGAGGACTTCGGTCTCGTCTTCCTGCGCGATGTCGCGCATCTCGACCAGGTCCGGATGGCGGAAATTGGCGTTGTCGTCGGAATTGATCTTGCCATCGAGAACGGCGAGGTTGCCGTCGGTGAGGATCGCCAGCGGGTTGAGTTCCACCAACGCCAGGTCCTTCTCGTTGAACAGCTTGAACAGGCCCAGCATGATCTTGGTCAGCTGGTTGACCTGCTTGGCGGTCAAGCCCATCGCGAAGCCAAGGTCACGGCACTGGTAGGGCTGCAGGCCCTGGATGTAGTTGACGTTGAGGGTCTTGATCGCGTCGGGGTTCTCGACCGCGGTGGTCTCGATCTCGACGCCGCCATCGCTGGACGCGATGAAGGTGATCGACTGCGTCGAGCGGTCGACCAGCACCGATAGATAGAGCTCCTTGGCGATGTCGGTGGCCTGGGTCACCAGCACCGAATCCACCGGCAGCGCGACGCCGGCCGACTGGTAGGTCTCCATCTTCGTGCCCAGCATGCCCTTGGCGTAGTCACGCACTTCATCGAACGACCTGGAGTACTTGACCCCGCCGGCCTTGCCGCGGCCACCGGCATGGATCTGCGCCTTGACCATCCAGGCGTCGCCGCCGATGGCCTTGGCCGCATCGACGGCCTCCTCAGGAGAGCGCGCGACGCGCCCGGCCGGAACCGCAATGCCGTAATCGGCAAACAACTGTTTTGCCTGGTATTCGTGGAAGTTCATGATTCACCGAGGGGAGGGATTGCCTGTGGGGCTGGACGCGCCGCTGCTGCCGAAACACCGGCCCGGACGCGGGCGGAACGATCATTTTAACGTAGCTCGCGACCTGCCGTCGGCGCCGGGTTCCGCGAGCAGCGTCAATCAGGGCCGGCACGTGCCTATACTCGGCACGTGCAGCATCCCGCGACCCCCGACAATGACCTCACCGGCCGGGCCGCGATTCGTCGCGAACTGCACTACTTCACCCTGTACCGGATCCTGGAAGCGGCCGTGCTGTGCCTGGTGGTGTTCAGCCCGGTCGGCCTGCTGATCGGCGAACCCCAGAACCCGCTGCTGGGTCGTACGGTCGCCTTGCTTTACCTGCTGTTGGCGAGCGTGCTGTTCCTGAAGGGGCGCAGCGGCCGGATGCGCCCGCAGGTGCTGGTCGGCAGCGTGGTCGACGTCAGTATCGCCGTATTGGCGATCCACGCGTTGCCCGGCGCGGCATCCGGCATTTCGATGATGCTGCTGTTCAACGTCGGCGCCGCCGCCTTGCTGCTGCCGCTGCGGCTGGGCCTGGGCGCTGCGGCCTTCGCGGCGCTGGCGCTGATTGGCGAATACGTGGTGCGCGCGCTTTCCACGAATGGGGCCGGCCGCCCATTGGCGGAGCTGCTGATGTTCGCGATCACCTACCTGGCGATGGCGACCCTGACCAACCTGGTGGGCCGGCAGATGCGTGCCAGCGAAGCGCTGGCCGCACGCCGTGGTAGCCAGGCCGCCAACCTTGCCGAAATCAACGAGCTGATCATTCGCCGCATGCGCACCGGGGTGTTGCTGGTGGATGGCGACGGCGAAGTCAAGCTCGCCAACGAAGCATCGATGCTGCAACTGGGCGGGATCGGCGAGGGTCGGCGCACGCTGGCGCAGATCGCACCCGAACTGGCCAAGCGCCTGATGCGCTGGCGGCATGACGGCATCACCGACGCGGTCCCGCTACAACTGGCGCCGGACCTGCCGGAAGTGCTGCCACGGTTCGCCCGGCTGGTGGCCGATGATGCCCAGGTGCTGGTGTTCCTGGACGACACCTCGCTGGTGTCACGCAGGGCCGAGTCGTTGACGCTGGCGACGCTGGGCCGGTTTTCCGCCAGCCTGGCGCACGAGATCCGCAACCCGCTGGCGGCGATCAGCTATGCCACCCAATTGCTGGAGGAATCACCGGACATCCCGGAAGCGGACCGTCGCCTGCTGCAGATCATCTACCAGCAGACCCACCGTATGGATGGCATCGTCGAGAACGTGCTGGGGATGGCCAGGCGCGAACGCGCGCAGCCCGAGAACGTGGAACTGGTGGAATTCGCCCGCCTTTTCGTCGACGACTACCGCAACAGCCATCCGCTGGAAAACGACCAGCTCGACCTGATCAGCGCCACGGGACCGCTGACCGCCATGGTCGACCGCCGCCAGCTGCAGCAGGTGGTCACCGTGCTAGTGCACAACGCACTGGTGTATGGACGCATGCCGGGCCAACCGGCGCGGATCAGCCTGCGCGTGCATGCCAGCCCGGTTGGCGCGCCGATCCTGGATGTCGCCGACCGCGGGCCGGGCATGCCGGAGAGTGTTTCCAGCCAGTTGTTCCGTCCGTTTTTCACCACCTCCGAGCACGGCACCGGGCTGGGCCTGTACATCGCCCGCGAGCTTTGTCACGCCAACCAGGCCGCCCTGGAACACGTCCCGGTGCCGGGCGGTGGTTGCTGCTTCCGGATCCGCATGTCCGGGGCCGGGGCGCTTTCCTCCAACTGACGGCGCCGGGCGAGCCCGTGCCCGGTTTTGCGGGTCTGCCCACCCGCCCGTTCGACACCCCAACCTGCCGCATCACGTCGCACTTGGACGCAACACGGCAACGCGCTATCGTTCCCACCTATGACAGCGAACAATCGCGGCATCCAAACCAGTGCGTTGATCGTCGATGATGAACGCGATATCCGCGAGTTGCTGGTCCTGACCCTTGGCCGCATGGGGTTGCGCTGCGACACCGCCTCCTCGCTCGCCGATGCCCGCGCCCTGCTGCGGCACAACCAGTACGCCTTGTGCCTGACTGACATGCGCCTGGCCGACGGTACCGGCATCGACCTGGTCAAGGACATCAGCCAGCTGTACCCGGACACCCCGGTCGCCATGATCACCGCCTTCGGCAACCAGGAAGCCGCCGTCGATGCGCTGAAAGCCGGCGCCTTCGACTTCGTCAGCAAGCCGGTCGACCTGAGCGTGCTGCGTGGCCTGGTACAGAACGCGCTGGACCTTTCGGAGCGGCCGCGGGCCGTCCCCGACAACGGCAACCTGCCTCCGCCGGACGGCCCGGGCGCCCGCCTGCTGGGCCGCTCGCCGGCCATGGACGAGCTGCGCGCCACCCTGTCCAAGGTCGCCCGCAGCCAGGCGCCGGTCTATATCGCCGGGGAATCCGGCGTCGGCAAGGAACTGGTGGCGCGCACCATCCATGCCGAAGGCGCGCGCGCGCCCGGTCCGTTCGTGCCGGTCAACTGCGGCGCGATTCCCGCCGAACTGATGGAAAGCGAATTCTTCGGCCACAAGAAGGGCAGCTTTACCGGCGCCCATGCGGACAAGCCCGGCCTGTTCCAGGCCGCGCAGGGCGGCACCCTGTTCCTGGACGAAGTCGCCGAGCTGCCGCTGTCCATGCAGGTCAAGCTGCTGCGCGCGATCCAGGAAAAATCCATCCGCCCGGTCGGCGCCAACACGGAACTTTCGGTGGACGTGCGCATCCTGTCGGCGACCCACAAGAAGTTGGGACTGCTGGTGGACGAGGGCCGTTTCCGCCACGACCTGTACTACCGCATCAACGTGATCGAACTGCGGGTGCCGCCACTGCGCGAACGCCGCGACGACCTGCCGCTGCTGGCCAACGCGATCCTTGCGCGCCTGGCCACGTCCCAGCAGCGCCCGGTGCCGACCCTGCACGCGGACGCCAGCGAAGCCCTGAGCCACTACAACTTCCCCGGCAACGTGCGCGAACTGGAGAACATCCTGGAACGTGCGTTTGCCCTGGCCGATGACGACGGCATCCGCGCCGCCGACCTGCGCCTGCCCGAGAACCGCGCCAGCGCCCCCGCGCAAGCCGCCGCCGCGCAACTCGACCCGAGCATGATCGACCCGCGCGAATCCGCCAGCAGCGCGCTGCCCAGCTTCATCGAGGAAATCGAGCGCAAGGCGATCGAACAGGCCCTGACCGACAACCGCTACAACAAGACCCGCGCCGCCGCGCAACTGGGCATCACCTTCCGCGCGCTGCGCTACAAGCTGAAGAAGCTGGGTATCGACTGACTACAGGCACGCCTGAGGCCGCCTTGCCCCCTTGCAGGGGCGCCCTTCAGGGCGCGACCACCTGGTTTCCGCCCTCCCATGTGACATCCCGCGTCACTAAACGACCCAAACGTCAATTGCCGTTGCATGGATTCAGCCCGAAACCGTGACCGCCCTTTCAAAATGCGCATGCAGGGTCTATTCCAGTGACTTGGCACGCATCCTGCGTTATACCTTGCACGTGCGAAGGTTTAGCAGATGCCGAAGGACCGAGCACCGTTTCACCATTGCACGTAAATAATTCCAAACCTCCTAGGGGATACACCATGAACAAGCAACAGGGCTTTACCTTGATCGAACTGATGATCGTGGTTGCGATCATCGCCATCCTGGCCGCCATCGCGCTGCCGGCTTACAACAACTACCGCATCCGTGTCGGCCGAAGGCGCTTGCCAGGCAGAAGCGAAGGCCTACATGAACTCGGCCGTTGCTGATGCGGCTGACAATCGTGCCCCCGTCGCACCGCCGACCATTTCCTGCGCGACTGCCCCAACGGCGACGATTGCTAACTACACCGGTGCAGCCAATCTCATTTACATTCCGCGGATTCGTGGTAATGCTGCAGTACTCAGGAACACGACCTGCAACATGGGTTCGGGCACCTGCACGATTGCTCCGTAATTTCGGCAAGCGCAAGAACCATGCAAAACGGACCGGCTAATGCCGGGGTTTTTGTTTGGTCACTGTCTCTAATCATGGATGGCTACAACTACCACGATTGAACTGATGCATGGAGCATGTGTTAGTTGCACAGACCTGACTCAGGCGCCGCGCGACCATTACTGTTGATCATTGGCGAAGCACCAGGGGCTGCCACCAGCAGGCGGAAGATGCCAGCATCGCCATACACGCACATTCGCGTTGTCTTGCGATTGCGGTAAAGTCGGCACTCGCTGGGGAGGCGAAAGCCAATGAGTGCAGCCGTTACCGCCAATCTGATGGGAATCACCGGCATCGCCCGGCGCCTGGTGCTGGATGGCGCCCTGGAAGAGGGCGAAGCGCGCAAGGCGATGGATGCGGCCACCCAGGAAAAGATGCCCCTGGCCACGTATATCGCCGAGAAGAAGCTGGTTTCGACGCGGGCACTAGCCGCCGCGCATTCGCTGGAATTCGGCATGCCGCTGATCGACCCGCTGGCGGTGGACCCGACGCAGTCGGCGATCAGCCTGGTCTCGGAAGAATTGCTGCGCAAGCACCAGGTGCTGCCGCTGCACAAGCGCGGCAACCGCCTTTTCATCGGGATCGCCGATCCCACCGACATCGGCGCGCTGGAAGAGATCAAGTTCCATACCAACCTGACCGTGGAACCGATCCTGGTCGATGCCGATGGACTCAAGCGTTGCCTGGACCTGTGGCTGGAAGCGGCCGAAGCCTTTGCGGAAGAAGGTGAGGGCCTGGAAGGCCTGGAAGTCAGCGGGGGCGACGAGGATTTCTCGACCGACACCGGCATTGATGCCAGCGGCGAAGACACGCCCGTGGTCAAGTTCATCAACAAGGTGTTGGTGGACGGCATTCGCAAGGGCGCCTCGGACATCCATTTCGAGCCATACGAGACGGATTACCGGGTGCGCCTGCGCATCGACGGCATCCTCAAGCAGGTCAAGAAGGTGCCGAACAAGCTGCACCAGCGCATCGCCGCGCGCCTGAAGGTCATGGCCCAGCTGGACATCGCCGAGAAGCGCGTGCCGCAGGACGGCCGCATCAAGCTCAACCTGTCCAAGACCAAGCAGATCGACTTCCGCATGAGCACCCTGCCGACCCTGTTCGGCGAGAAGATCGTGCTGCGCATCCTGGACGGCAGCGCGGCCAAGATGGGCATCGACAAGCTGGGCTATGAGCCCGAGCAGCAGAAGCTCTTCCTGGATTCAATCCACAAGCCCTACGGCATGGTCCTGGTGACCGGCCCCACCGGCTCCGGCAAGACCGTGTCGCTGTATACCGCGCTGGGCATCCTGAACGACGAAACCCGCAATATCTCCACGGTCGAGGATCCGGTCGAAATCCGCCTGCCCGGCGTCAACCAGGTCCAGCAGAACATCAAGCGCGGCATGACCTTTGCCGCCGCGCTGCGCAGCTTCCTGCGCCAGGACCCGGACATCATCATGGTCGGCGAAATCCGCGACCTCGAGACCGCTGAGATCGCGGTGAAGGCGGCGCAGACCGGCCACATGGTGCTGTCCACCCTGCATACGAACGATGCGCCGCAGACCATCGCGCGCCTGATGAACATGGGCATCGCGCCGTACAACATCACCAGCTCGGTGAGCCTGGTCATCGCCCAGCGCCTGGTGCGCCGCCTGCACGATTGCAAGCGCGCGGTACACCTGCCCGAGCACGCCTTGCTGGCCGAGGGCTTCACCGCCGACGAGATCCACGCGGGCATTACCGTGTTCGAGGCGGTCGGCTGCGATGATTGCACCGGAGGTTACAAGGGCCGTGCCGGCATCTACCAGGTCATGCCCATGACCGAGCAGATCCAGCAGATCGTGCTGGCCGGTGGTAACGTGCAGCAAATCACCGATGCGGCACTGGCCAGCGGCGTCCGCGACCTGCGCCGTTCGGCGTTGGACAAGGTCAAGGCCGGCGCCACCAGCCTTGTCGAGATCAACCGCGTCACCAAGGATTGAAGGAGCCACCATGTCCGCACGCAGGACCGCAATCAGCAAAGCCCGGACCCAGGCCGAATCACGGCGCTTGAACCCGATGGTGGAGTTCGTCTGGCAAGGTCGCGACAAGCGTGGCGTGGTGATGAAGGGCGAGCAGTTGGCGAAGAACGCCAATCAGCTGCGCGCCGAACTGCGCAAGCAGGGCATCACCCCGACGGTGGTCAAAAACAAGCCCAAACCATTGTTTGGTCGCGCAAAGCCGATCAAGCCGCGCGACATTGCAGGCTTCAGCCGGCAGCTGGCGACCATGATGAAATCCGGCGTGCCGATCGTGATGGCGCTGGAAATCATCGCGGGCGGCAACAAGAACCAGACCATGAAGAAGATGGTCAATGGCTTGAAGAACGATATCGAGGGCGGTGCATCGATCTCCGAGGCGTTGTCGGCCTACCCGGTGCAGTTCGACGAGCTTTTCCGCAACCTGGTCGCCGCAGGCGAAAGCTCCGGCGTGCTGGAAACGGTGCTGGAGACGATCGCGAACTACAAGGAAAACATCGAGTCGATCAAGGGCAAGATCAAGAAAGCCCTGTACTACCCGGCAACGGTTGTCGCGGTGGCCATCATCGTTTGCGGCGATCCTGCTGGTGTTCGTGGTGCCCACCTTCCGCGAAACGTTCCAGTCTTTTGGCGCAGACCTGCCTGCGTTCACCAAACTGGTGTTCGGGATTTCGGATCAGGTGGTGAAGTGGTGGTGGCTGATCGCAATTATCGCTGGCAGCCGCATTCTTCAGCTTCATGTTCTTCTACAAGCGTTCGGTGCCGCTCCAGCACTTTGTCGACCGGATGATGCTCAAGCTGCCGATCATCGGCCAGGTGCTCCACAACTCCGCGGTTGCGCGCTTCGCGCGCACCCTGGCAGTCACGTTCGCTGCAGGCGTGCCGTTGGTGGAAGCCCTGGACAGCGTGGCCGGTGCCACCGGCAACACCGTCTACGAAAAGGCCGTCCAGCGCATGAAGGAAGACGTGTCGGTGGGCTACCCGGTCAACGTGGCGATGAAGCAGGTCAACGTGTTCCCGCACATGGTGGTGCAGATGACCGCGATCGGCGAGGAGGCCGGCGCGCTGGACGCGATGCTGTACAAGGTCGCCGAGTTCTACGAAGAGGAAGTCAGCAATGCCGTGGATGCGATGTCCAGCCTGATCGAGCCGATGGTGATGGTGATCATCGGCGGCCTGGTCGGCTCGATCGTGATCGCGATGTACCTGCCGATCTTCAAGCTCGCCATGACGGTGATGTAACGGATGGCTTTTCTGGATGCACATCCCGGCCTCGGCTATCCGGCTGCGGTCGGGCTCGGCTTGCTGGTCGGAAGCTTCCTCAATGTGGTGATCCTGCGCCTGCCACGCCGCCTTGAGTGGGAGTGGAAGCGCGACGCCCGCGACATCCTGGGAGAGCCCGACCTCTATGATCCACCACCACCGGGCATCGTGGTGGAAGGCTCGCACTGCCCGAAGTGCAAGAAGAATCTGCACTGGTACGAGAACATCCCGGTGTTCAGCTGGGTGATCCAGGGCGGCAAATGCCGTGGCTGCAAGGCCCCCATATCGATCCAGTACCCCCTGGTGGAACTGCTGACGGGCCTCCTGTTCCTGGCCTGCGTCTGGCGTTTCGGGTTCGGCTGGAAGGGGTTCGGCGCGATCCTGCTGACCGGCTACCTCATTGCGCTGTCCGGCATCGACCTGCGCACCCGCCTGCTGCCCGACCAGTTGACCCTGCCGTTGTTGTGGCTTGGCCTGGTGGCATCGGTGGAAAACCTGTTTGTCGGCCAGAAATCCGCCTTGCTGGGCGCGATGGCGGGCTACCTCAGCCTGTGGTCGGTGTACTGGGTCTTCAAGCAACTGACCGGCAAGGAAGGCATGGGCCACGGGGACTTCAAGCTGCTGGCGGCGCTGGGTGCCTGGACCGGTCTGGCCGGCGTGCTGCCGACGGTGCTGATTTCGTCGCTGGTGGGCGCAGTCATCGGGTCGGTCTGGCTGATGGCCAAGGGCAAGGACAAGGCAACTCCCATCCCGTTCGGACCGTACCTGGCGATTGCCGGCTGGATCAGCTTCTTCTGGGGTGGCCAGCTGGTCGGCGCGTACATGCGGTTTTCGGGGCTGGCGTGAAGCGCCACGCGTGCGGAAAAGGGGTCAGAGTGAAGTTTCCTGACGGGCATCTGGAACGGCCGCGGGACGTGGGCAGGAAATTCACTCTGACCCCTTTCCTGAACCGCCGGGGGACGTGGGCAGGAAATTCACTCTGACCCCTTTTACCCTCTCACTTTCCTTGCCGAGGTATCCATGAGCGACTTCGTCGTCGGCCTGACTGGCGGGATTGCATCCGGCAAGAGTGAAGTCGCCCGGCGCTTCGAGGCGCTGGGCATCGTGGTTGCGGACGCCGACCTGGCAGCGCGGGAAGCCGTGGCGCCCGGGAGCGATGGGCTGGCGGACGTCGTCGACATGTTTGGCGCCCACGTGCTGGCCGCCGATGGCAGCCTGGACCGCCCGGCCATGCGCCGCCGCGTCTTCAACGATGCGGATGCGCGCAAGCGGCTGGAAGGCATCATCCATCCCCACGTGCGCGAGCTGCTGCATGCGCAGTGCACCCATGCGGGTTCACCCTACGCGGTCGCCGCGGTGCCGTTGCTGGCCGAAAGTGGTGGCCGCAAGGCCTACCCGTGGTTGCAACGCATTCTTGTGGTCGATGTGCCCGAGGCCGTGCAACTGCAACGCCTGTTGCAACGCGACGGCATCGATGAGGACCTGGCCATGCGGATGATGTCCGTGCAGGCCAGCCGCCAGCAGCGCCTGGCCATCGCCGACGATGTGCTGGCCAACGACGGTCCCCTGGAACTGCTGGATGCGCATGTAGCGGCACTGGACCGACTGTATCGGACGCTGGCCCTGTAACCACCGCACGGGGCAACGTCGTCGAGCGCACCCGCCCGCCAGGAGAAAAGGGGTCAGAGTGAATTTCCTGCCCACGTCCCCGGCCGTTCCAGATCCCCGTCAGGAAACTTCGCTCTGACCCCTTTTCCGGAGCCGTCGCAGCCAGGTCCGCTCCTACGCCGGCCAGAGCCCACGGATTGCGGCGATGCCTTGTGCGCCATGGGCACGCGCATCGGCCAGGTCGTCGACACCCATGCCGCCCAGCGCATAGATCGGCAGCGCGACCTGTTCACGCATCCCGGCGAAGCCGTCCCAACCGATCGCAACCGCCTCCGGATGTGACGCAGTCGGCTTCACAGGCCCGAGCACGACGAATCCACAACCCAGGTCTTGCGCGCGCAACAGGTCCTGCCGGGTGTGGCAGGAGGCGGCAAGTGGGCGCCCGGCATGCACATGCGCGGCAACCAGGCTCGCGATCCCGCAGTCTTGCAGCTGGACTGACCGCAGGTGCACGCCGCAATCAAGGCCTGCCGCCATCTCGATGTCGCCGTTGATGAGCACCTCGGCGCCCGCGTCCCGGCAAAGCGCGACCGCACTGCTGGCCAGTCGCTGCCAGCGAAAGGGCGCGCAATCACGCATGCGCAACTGCACGCGCTTGAGACCTGCTGCCAATGCCCGCTCCAGTGCCATCAACCACGCAGCGTCGTCAGGGCCCGGCTCGGGGGTGACCAGGTAGCGCTCCGGCTGCCGCAAGGCGGCAACCACCGGTCGATCCGCCGGCGGCATCGAATAGCGGCCCAACAGTGGTGGCGGCGCCCACACCAACGCCTGCCCGTCCAGCCCCTTCGGAGTGCCTGCGTAGGCATGCACGTCACGCACATCGAGCACCAGGCGCTTGTCCGGGTACTGCTGCGGTACGCGTATCAACGGGGCGCCAACGACCGCCCGGATGCCGAGTTCCTCAAGCAGTTCCCGCTGCAACGCGGCTTCCGGCGATTCACCTGGTTCGACCTTGCCACCCGGGAATTCCCACAGGCCGGCCAGGTCACGGCCTTCGGTACGCCGCGCCAGCAGGATGCGGCCACGCGGATCACGGATGACGCCGGCGACGACGTGGATTTGCTTCATGGCCGTGGCCACGGGGTCAAGCTGCCGAAAAGGGGGTCAGAGTGAATTTCCTGCCTAATGACCCCTGATCGTTCCGGATCGTGATCAGGAAACTTCACTCTGACCCCTTTTTCAGGCGAGCGCTCTCGTCGAAGGAGCGCCTGTGCCTTACGCCAGCTGCCCGTGACAGTGCTTGTACTTCTTCCCGCTGCCACATGGGCAGGCGTCGTTGCGGCCGATCTTGGGCATGGCACGGGCCGCTTGCTGGAAGCCCTGGCGATCGGCCGAGACCACGTCCGCGGCTTCCTCGTCGGCGCCGAGTCCACCCATGTCCGGATGCCGGAACTGCATCTGGCCCGCGACGGCTTCGGCCTGCGCGCGTTCGGCGGCCTCGATCTGGGCGATCTCGCTCTCGTCGCGGACGCGCACGCGCGCCAGCATGGACACGACTTCGCGCTTGACTTTTTCCAGCAGCTCCGAGAACAGCTCGAACGCTTCCTTCTTGTATTCCTGTTTCGGCTGCTTTTGCGCGTAGCCGCGCAGGTGGATGCCCTGGCGCAGGTAATCCATGCGTGACAGATGTTCCTTCCAGGACTGGTCGAGCACGTTCAACATCACGTGTTTCTCGAGCATGCGCATGGTCTCGTCGCCGACTTGCGCTTCCTTGTCGGCGAACATCGCGGCGACCTTCTCCTGCACCTCGTCCTCGATCTGCTCGGCATCGATCTCTTCGTTGGCGGCGAGCAGCTTCACCAGGTCCACCTGGACGCCATATTCACCGGCGATCTCTGCCTGCAGGCCCGGCAGGTCCCATTGTTCGTCGACCGAATTGGGCGGCACGAAGCGCTCGACCAGTTCACCGACGACATCCGAACGGATGCCGGTGATGTTGCCCTGGATGCTTTCGGCCTCCAGCAGTTCGTTGCGCTGGGAATAGATCACCTTGCGCTGGTCATTGTTGACGTCGTCGAACTCCAGCAGGTTCTTGCGGATGTCGAAGTTGTGCGCCTCGACCTTGCGCTGCGCGTTGGCGATCTGCTTGGTCACCAGCGGGCTTTCGATGATGTCGTCTTCCTTCAGGCCCATCCGCTGCATCACCTTCTGCACCCAGTCGGCAGCGAAGATGCGCATCAGGTTGTCTTCCAGCGACAGGTAGAAGCGGGATGAACCCGGGTCGCCCTGGCGACCGGAACGGCCGCGCAACTGGTTGTCGATGCGGCGCGATTCATGGCGCTCGGTGCCGATGATGTGCAGGCCGCCTGCCGCCTTGACGGCATCGTGGCGCACCTGCCATGCGGCCTTGAGGCGCGCGCGGGTGACATCGTCCACGTCGCCCTGCGCTTCGAGGTCGGCCAGTTCGGTTTCCAGCGAACCGCCCAGCACGATGTCGGTGCCGCGACCGGCCATGTTGGTGGCGATCGTCACCGCGCCCGGCGCACCCGCGTTGGCGACGATGATCGCCTCGCGCTCGTGCTGCTTGGCATTGAGCACTTCATGCTTGACGCTGGCCGTGGTCAGCTCGTCGCTGAGCAGTTCGGAGACCTCGATCGAGGTCGTGCCGACCAGGACCGGCTGGCCGCGCTCCACGCAGTCGATGATGTCCTTGACCACCGCGCGGTACTTGCCGGCACGGTTGAGGAACACCAGGTCGGAATGATCCTTGCGGATCATCGGCCGGTGGGTCGGCACCACGGTCACTTCCAGGCTGTAGATGTTCTGGAATTCGTAGGCTTCGGTATCGGCGGTGCCGGTCATGCCGGCCAGCTTGTTGTACATGCGGAACAGGTTCTGGAACGTCACCGACGCCAGCGTCTGGTTCTCGCGCTGGACCTGCACGCCTTCCTTCGCCTCGACCGCCTGATGCAGGCCGTCCGACCAACGCCGACCCGGCAATGTGCGGCCGGTGAATTCATCGACGATCACCACTTCGTCGTCGCGCACGATGTAGTCCACGTCGCGCTGGTAGATCGCATGCGCGCGCATCGCGGCGTTGAGGTGATGGACGATGTGGATGTTCTGCGGGGCGTAGAGGCTCTCATCCGCGCCGAGGATGCCGGCGCCGCGCAGCAGGAGCTCGGCGTGCTCCTGGCCCTCTTCGGACATGTGGACCTGCTTGCCCTTCTCGTCGACCCAGTAATCGCCTTCGGCTTCCTCGGTCTTCTGGCGGACCAGCGTGGGCACGACCTTGTCGACGCTCAGGTACAGCTCCGGCGAGTCGTCCGAAGGGCCGGAAATGATCAGCGGGGTGCGCGCTTCGTCGATCAGGATCGAGTCGACCTCATCGATGATCGCGTAGTGCAGGCCGCGCTGGAACCGGTCTTCCTTGGCCAGCGCCATGTTGTCGCGCAGGTAGTCGAAGCCGATCTCGTTGTTGGTCGCGTAGGTGATGTCCGCGGCGTAGGCAGCGTGCTTGTCCGAATGCGGCATGCCCGGGTAGACGACGCTGACGCTCAGGCCCAGCCAGTTGTAGAGCTTGCCCATCCAGGCGGCGTCGCGCCGGGCCAGGTAGTCGTTGACGGTAATGACATGGACGCCCTTGCCTTCGAGCGCGTTGAGATAGACCGCCAGCGTACCCATCAGGGTCTTGCCTTCACCGGTGCGCATTTCGGCGATCTTGCCCAGGTGCAGGACCATGCCGCCAATCAGCTGCACGTCGAAATGGCGCATGCCGAACACGCGGACCGATGCCTCGCGGCAGACCGCGAAGGCTTCCGGCAGCACCTTGTCCAGCGATTCGCCCTTCTCGATGCGCGCCTTGAACTCATCGGTCTTGGCCTTCAGCGCCTCGTCCGACAGCGCCTGCATCTGCGGTTCCAGCGCATTGATCTTCTTGACCTGGCCGCTGAGCTGCTTCAGCAGGCGTTCGTTGCGACTGCCGAAGACACTGGTAAGCAAACTATTGAGCATGGTGCGTGGGATCCGGGTTGGGGGATACGCGCATCCGGGAATGCAGCGGCATCACGTGGCCATCAGTGGAAAGAGACGATCGAAAACGGGCGTGATGCGCCCGTTTTGGCAGTCGGATAGTGTAGCTGGAGGCGAGGGCCGGCGTTTGCAAGGACCGTTGTGACCTTGAACAGGAAGCTTGGTTCAAGCAAAAAGGGACGCAAAAAGGGGACGGAGGTAGTTAAGGCGCACCTTAACTACCTCCGTCCCCTTTTTTCGTCATCAGCCGCGCCGACGCCGCGAGGCGCTGGCAAGGAACTGGCCGGGGTTGATCACGCGGCCATCCCGCCAGACTTCAAGATGGACATGGGCGCCGGTGGAACGCCCGGTAGAACCCGCCCTGGAGATTTCCTGCCCGCTGCGCACCAGGTCGCCAACGGTGCGCTCCAGCCGCGAATTGTGGGCGTAGCGCGTCACATACCCATTGCCATGGTCGATTTCGATCACGTTGCCATAGCCCGAGCGCACGCCGGAAAAGCTGACCACGCCATCGGCCACGGCCAGCACCGGATCACCCACATCGGCCTCGAAATCGATGCCCTTGTGGAACTGGTGGCCACCACCGAACGGATCGGCGCGGCCGCCGAAGCCCGAGGTGATGTAGCTGTTGGCGATCGGGTCGCCGGAAGGTATTCCGCTGCGCTCGAGTTCACGATTGAACAGCAGGCTCTCCAACACCGACAACTGGGTGTCGGCGTTGTGGAAACGACCTTCAAGGCTCACCAGGCCTGCGCGCAACTCCCCCGGCAGCATGTCGCTGCTGCGTCCCACGCCACCCTGGCCGACGGGCTTGTCGAAATCGAACTCACCGTCCTGCAGCTGGCCTGCCTGGGTCAGGCGCGCGCCAAGTGCGTTGAGGCGGTTGGCCTGCGCCTGCAACTCGGCCAGCCGTGCAGCCAGTGCATTGACCTCGTGCTGGGCATTGCGGCGCACCCGCTGCAGCTCGGCCTGGCGCGTGGCGTCCGCCACCTGCATCGCTTCGACCTGGGCCAGCCCTGCCGCGCTACGCAAACATGCGCCGCCCAGCATGCCGATGGCCAACAGGACGCCTGCAGCGGCCAGCGGATGCTGCATCGACCAGAACCGCAGCCGGTAGGCGAACGTGCGGACCTGGATCAGGGCACGCGGCTGGGTTGAAGCGGTATGGTGTTGCCTGGTTGTTTCAGTCATCGAATATGTCTCGTTCGCGGTCCACGCCCCGCTCCCTGTCTCTCGACAAGAAAGCCAAGCCGCCTGCCGGGCCCCGCGCCGCGCTGGATGCGCTGCTCGCGGGAAGCGCCGGAGACCCGTTGCGTCGCGCCCTGTGGCTCGATGCAGTGGACCTGCAATTGCGTCCATGCCTGCCGCCTTCACTGGCTGCACACGCGCGATTGGCGAATGTGCGTGGCGACAAGCTCGTTTACGTCGTCGATGCACCGGTCTGGCATGCCAAATTGCGGCTTGCCGCGCCCGAACTGCTCGACGCCGCCCGCTCCATCGGGCTCGATGTGGCGGTGCTGCAGGTCAAGACGACACTGCAACCGATGCGACCCGTGACACCAGCCGCACCTTCCGCTCCATCAAATTCGGCGGCCACCCAATCTGGATTGGCGACTGCGTTGGCATTGCTACGGTCTGACGCGCCTGACAACGGAAACGGCAGCGCTGGGGAAGACCGATGACCAAGCCGGACGGGCACGCAAAACGGACGCCCGGCCGGCCAGCGAGGCATCCTAACGTCACAAGTGCGTGATTTTGTTAAATAAACCGTAATCAGCAAGCTGAATACGTGCGCGGGTTCACCGCCCGCAGCATCTCGCCGATGCCTGGCTCAGGCCATCGAGGCAACCGGGGCGGCCGTGGAATACAGCAAGGGCGGGGCCGTTTCGGGATCCGGGTAGGTGATTTCTTCCCACGCACTGGCGTCCGCGAGCAAGGCGCGCACCAGCCGATTGTTCAGTGCATGGCCGGACTTGAAGCCTTCATAGGCGCCGATGATCGCGTGCCCCGCCAGATAGAGATCGCCCACGGCATCCAGGATCTTGTGGCGCACGAACTCGTCGGCATAGCGCAGTCCGTCCTCGTTCAGGACCCGGAATTCGTCCAGTACGATCGCGTTGTCCATCGACCCGCCAAGCCCGAGATTGCGCTCGCGCATGTATTCCAGGTCATGCATGAAGCCGAACGTGCGGGCGCGGCTGACTTCCTCGATGTAGGCGCTGGTCGAGAAATCCACTTCGGCGCGCGACCGCGAGGTCGGGATGGCCGGGTGGTTGAATTCGACCGTGAAGCCGATCCGGAAGCCCTGGTGCGGGGTGAAGCGCGCCAGCTTGTCGCCGTCGCGGACCTCCACCGGATGCAGGATGCGGATGAACTTCTTCGCCGCATGCTGTTCGACGATGCCGGCAGACTGCAGCAGGAACACGAAGGGGCCGGCCGAGCCGTCCATGATCGGGACTTCGGGTGCGGTCAGCTCCACATAGGCGTTGTCGATGCCAAGGCCGGCAAGTGCGGACATCAGGTGCTCGACCGTCATCACCTTGCCATCATCTTTCGAAAGCCCGGTGCACAGCACGGTTTCAGTCACCAGCCCGGCGTGGGCCGGAATGTCCACGATCGGATCAAGGTCGGTGCGCCGGAACACGATGCCGGTGTCCACCGGGGCCGGACGCAGCGTAAGGAAGACCTTTTCGCCGCTGTGCAGGCCCACGCCGGTCGCGCGGATCAGATTCTTGAGGGTGCGTTGGCGCAGCATCGTCGGTCGAGGGGTCCTGCAGGAGGCACGGGCTCGATCCGGAACGGGTCGAAGCGGGCACTGGTCGATCCCGGGAAATGACGGCCGGGCACAGTTTGCGAGCCTAGCATGGACCCGGCTGAACGCCAGCGGAAGTCACGGGAGTACAACACAGCGGAACGAAAATCGGTCGACTGGCGATGATCGCCAGTCGACCGCAAGACCGTCCGGGCCGGCGTGGCCCGGTCGGGGACATGGCACGACTGGACCGTCAGGTGACGGGCAGTCGATTCGGGCGGTACCGGAGCCCAACCCTTTCAGCGAAGACTGCTGGATCCCGGCCTGGAACAGCCATTCGGCTGTTAGAAGCTGCGCCGGGATGACAGCCTGGACTTCAGTCAGCCTGGCGACGCAGAAACGCCGGAATATCCAGATACCCGGCATCCTGCGGCAGCTCCGCGTGGGCAGGCGCGGACGCCGGTGCCGTTGCCTCGGCGCTGCGGCGCAGGCCACTGACGAAGCTGCCACCGGTACCTGGCGTGAACGGATCGGAGACCTCGTCGATCAGCATGCCGGTGGTGCCGTCGCGCTTGCCCTGGGTGTTGACCAGCTGCACCTGGGGGCGGCGCGGCGCCTCGAACGTGCTCTCGAAGCGGGCTTCGGGCCGGTCGCGACCGGCGGTCTGGCGCACGGTGGCACGGTTCAGGCCGGTGGCCACGACCGTCACCCGGACTTCGTCCTGCATGTCCGGATCCAGCACGGTGCCGATGACCACGGTCGCGTCTTCGGACGCGAACTGCTCCACCGTGCGGCCGACTTCGTCGAACTCGGCCATGGTGAAGTCCGGGCCGGCGGTGATGTTGACCAGGATGCCGTTGGCACCCTGCAGGTTGACGTCATCCAGCAACGGGTTCTGGATCGCGGCCTCGGAGGCGGCCTGCGCGCGGTCGTCGCCGCGGGCACTGCCGGTGCCCATCATCGCCAGGCCCATTTCGGACATGACGGTGCGCACGTCGGCGAAATCGACGTTGATCAGGCCCGGACGCACGATCAGGTCGGCGATGCCCTGCACGGCGCCCAGCAGGACGTCGTTGGCGGCGCGGAAGGCCTGGATCATGGTCGCGTTGCGGCCGAGCACGGTGATCAGCTTTTCGTTCGGGATGGTGATCAGCGAATCGCAGTGCTGGCTCAGTTCCTCGATGCCCTTGAGCGCGACCTGCATGCGCCGGCGGCCTTCGAACGGGAACGGCTTGGTGACCACCGCCACGGTCAGGATGCCCATTTCCTTGGCCAGCTGCGCCACCACCGGCGCCGCGCCGGTACCGGTGCCGCCGCCCATGCCGGCGGTGATGAACACCATGTCGGCGCCCTGCAGCGCGTCCATGATCACCTCGCGGTCTTCCAGCGCCGCCTGGCGGCCGACTTCCGGATTCGCGCCTGCGCCCAGGCCCTTGGTGACGTTGCCGCCGAGTTGCAGTTGCAGCTTCGCGCCGCAGTTCTTGATTGCCTGCGAGTCGGTATTGGCGGTGATGAACTCCACGCCATCGACATTGCTGCTGACCATGTGTGCCACGGCGTTGCCGCCGCCACCACCCACGCCGACCACCTTGATGACCGCGTTGGGTGCCATCTTTTCAACCAGTTCGAAGTGCGCCATGTCCGTGTCCTTTTGTTATGAAGTGCTTGTTTTGAAATTGCTTGCCCTGGATCGGCTTGTCGTTGCTTGTTCTTTTGCTTGTCTTGAGGTGTTTCTTCGATCGACCGTGCCGATGCCCTGGTGCCACATCACCGTCTTCGCCGCCCTGCGTGCTGCCCCATCATCTGCATTGACTAGAACTCGCCCCGGAACCATTTCGACAACCTCCCGACCAGTCCTCCGACCTTGCCGGTCGGCACCATCGAACGCCTCGGGTTCTCGATCTGGCTGCCCATCAGCAGCAGCCCCACGCCAGTGGCATGCACCGGGTTTCCGGTGACTTCGCCCAGCCCGCTGACGTGCTGCGGGATGCCGATGCGCACCGGCATCTGCAGCATTTCCTCGGCCAGCTCGACCACGCCTTCCATCTTCGAAGCGCCGCCCGTGAGCACCATGCCGGCACGCACGTGCTGCTCGAAGCCGCTACGGCGCAACTCGGCCTGCACCATTTCGAAGATCTCCTCGTAGCGCGCCTGCACGGCCTGCGCCAAGGCATGCCGCGGCAACCGCCGCGGTGGACGGTCGCCGACACTCGGCACCTGGATCGATTCCTCCGCGCGTGCCATCTGCGCCAGTGCGCAGGCATAGCGCACCTTGATCTGTTCCGCCTCGGGAGTGGGCGTGCGCAACATGTGCGCGATGTCCTCGGTGACCTTGTCGCCGGCCACCGGCAGCGACGCGGTATGGCTGATCGCGCCCTGCACGTATACCGCCAGGTCGGTGGTGCCGGCGCCCATGTCGACCAGCACCACGCCCAGTTCGCGCTCGTCCGGGGTCAGCACCGCGGTGCTCGACGCCAGTGAGGACAGCACCAGGTCGTCGACCTGCAGGCCGCAGCGCTGCACGCACTTGGTGATGTTGGCTGCCGCCGACTGCGCGCACACCACCAGGTGCGCATGCACCTCCAGGCGCACGCCGCTCATCCCGACCGGGTTGCGGATGCCTTCCTGCGAATCGTCCAGCACATAGTCGCGCGGGATCGCATGGAGGATGCGCTGGTCGGCCGGAATGGCGACCGCCCTGGCCGCATCCAGCACGCGGTCGAGGTCGGCATAGGTCACTTCGCCATCGCGGATCGGCACGATGCCCTGCGAGTTGCGGCACTGCACGTGGTTGCCGGAAATCGACGCGTACACGCTGCGCACTTCGCAGCCCGCCATCAGTTCGGCCTCCTCGATCGCACGCTGGATCGACTGCACCGTGGAGTCGATGTCGACCACCACGCCGCGACGCAGGCCGCGCGATTCATGGCTGCCGATGCCGATCACCTCGATCGGTTCACCGGGCGCGTATTCACCGACCAGTGCGGTGACCTTGGATGTGCCGATGTCGAGGCCGACGATCAGCGATTTGTCGCCCTTGCGGTTCATGTGAGTCCTTGCGCGGTGGTGTTCCCCGCCCTGCTCGCAGTGGGTGAAGAAGCGCGGACGCGAGGCATTTGCTCGCGCGCTGGTGAGCGCCCGAAGGCGATGCCTGGGGGCTGGATGGGTTGGGGCGGGATTGCTTCCTGCATGGGTACGGGCAGGGCAGCCGGTTGCGGCAGGTCGGCCCAGACCAGCGCGAATCCGTTGGTGTAACGCAGGTCGGCGCGTGCCAGGCGTTGGCCTGGATGCTGCGCGATCACGCGTGGCAGAAGCTGCGCGAATCGCTGCAGGCGCACGTCTGCATCGTGGCGGCCCAGCACCACGTCGGTACCGTTGCCCAGGGTGATCGACCAGCTGCCACGGCGATCCACTTCCACGCCACGCACGCCACCTGCATCGGCCAGCCGTTCGCGTGCCTGGTGGTAGAGCGCCACGACGTCCGGCACCCGTGCATCCGGGCCATCCAGCAACGGCAGGCCTTTGGGCACGTCCACCACATTGCCTGCGGCGAACAGCTTGCCCTGCTCCGACAACAGCCGATCCTGTCCCCAGCGTGCATACGGGCGGTGCTCGCGGATGCGCACTTCCAGCACGTCCGGCCAGTGCTTGCGCACTTCCGCGCGCTCGACCCAGGGCAGCGTGTTCACCGCCGACTGGATGCGATCCAGCTGCACCGCGAAGAACCCGCGCTGGGCGAACGGCAATACCGTGGCACGCAGCCCGGCCTCGTCCACGCGATGCAGCTCGCCTTGCACGCGCAGCGTGCGCAACGGCCAGCGTTCGCCGCCCACCCAGCCGTTGACCACCGCGACCACCGGCAACGCCACCAGCGCGAGCGCCAGGATCCAGCCCATCAGGCGCAGCATCGCGCTCATGCAACCGCCCCGGCCGCGATGGGCGGCACGCTCTGCTCGAGGATGCGCCAGCACAGTTCCTCGAAGCCGACGCCCCGTTGCGCAGCGGCCTTGGGCACCAGCGAATGGCTGGTCATGCCCGGCGCGGTATTCACCTCGAGCAGATACATTGCATTCGACTGCCGATCACGCATCACGTCGACCCGACCCCAGCCGCTGCAGCCAGCAGCGGCGAAGGCGGCAAGCGCGATGCGGCGGATCTCGTCCTCGTCCGCGCCCTGCAGGCCCGGGCACAGGTACTGGGTGTCGTCGGCCACGTACTTGGCGTTGTAGTCGTACCACTCGCCCTTGGGCACGATGCGGATCGAGGGCAGTGCGACATCGCCGAGGATGCCGACGGTCAGTTCATCGCCGAGGATCATCTGTTCCATCAGCATTTCGCCGCCGTACGCGCGCGCGACCTGGATGGCATTGTCGATGTCGGCTTCGGTGACCACCCGCGCCACGCCGACACTGGAGCCTTCGCTGGACGGCTTCACGAAGACCGGCAGGCCCAGCTGGAATGCCGCGCCACGCACATCCGCATCCGGTGCCAGTCGGATGAAACGCGGCGTCGGCAGCCCGGCACTCATCCACACCTGCTTGGTGCGGATCTTGTCCATGGACAGCGCGGTCCCGAGCACGCCGGAACCGGTGCAGGGCACTTCCAGTGCTTCCAGCAAGCCCTGCAGCACGCCGTCTTCGCCGCCGCCCTTGTTGCCATGCAGGATGTTGAACACGCGATCGAACTTGCCGTGCACCAACGCATCGACGAGTTCGGGGATGCCATCCACCGCATGCGCATCCACGCCGCGCGCCTGCAGCGCAGCCAGCACGTTGCGGCCCGAGTCCAGCGAAACCTGCCGCTCGGCGCTGCTACCGCCCATCAGCACGGCAACACGACCGAACGCGCGCGGATCGGTGATGCGCAGCGGCGGGAACGAATTCCGGGCAGCGGTCATGACGCGTCTCCCGGCAAGGCTTCCTGCTTCAAACCATTGCTGGCCAGCAATTGCGAGACCTGGCCGATGTCGCCCGCACCCATCATCAGCAGCAAATCGCCATCGCGCAGCAGGCTGGACAAGGCATCCGGCAATTCCGTTGCATTGCCGACGACCACCGGGTCGATGCGTCCACGGGTACGGATGGAGCGCGCCAATGCCTTGGCATCGGCACCGGTGATCGGCGCTTCGCCGGCCGGATAGACCTCGGTCAGCACCAGCGCATCGACGCTGGACAGCACCGCCGAGAATTCATCGAACAGGTCGCGCGTGCGTGAATAACGATGTGGCTGGAACGCCACCACCAGGCGATGGTCCGCCCAGCCGCCGCGTGCGGCCTCGAACACCGCTGCGAGTTCCTTCGGATGGTGGCCATAGTCGTCGACCAGGAAGGCGTGGCCACCGCCGGGCAGCGAGAGTTTCGCCAACTGGTTGAAACGCCTGCCGATGCCGGCGAAGTTTTCCAGCGCGCGCGCAATGGCCTCGTTGCTCACGCCCAACTGCCATGCCACCGCCGCTGCAGCCAGCGCGTTCTGCACGTTGTGGCGGCCCGGCAACGCCAGGGTCACCGGCGTGCGCGCGCCATCCGGCAGGCACAGCGTGAACTGCATGCGCCCACCCTGCTGGCTCACGTCCTCGGCACGCACGTCGGCTTCGGCGGCGAACCCATAGGTCACCAGGTGGCGTGGCGTGCCCGCTGCCAGGATCGCGACTTCGGGATCATCGATGCACAGCACGGCCATGCCGTAGAACGGCAGCCGGTGCAGGAATTCGGAAAACGCCTGCTTGACCCGTTCGAAATCGCCACCGTAGTTTTCCAGGTGATCGGCATCGATATTGGTGACGATGGCCACCGCCGGGTTGAGGCGCAGGAAGCTGCCATCGCTTTCGTCGGCCTCGGCGACCAGCCATTTGCCACTGCCCAGCCGCGCATTGGCGCCGGCCGCGAGCAACTGCCCGCCGATCACGAAGGTCGGGTCCAGCCCGCCTTCCGCCAGCACGCTGGCGAGCAGCGATGTGGTGGTGGTCTTGCCATGCGTGCCGGCCACGGCAATGCCGTGGCGGAAGCGCATCAGTTCGGCCAGCATGTCCGCGCGCGGCACCAGCGGAATCCGCTGCGCGCGTGCTTCCAGCAATTCGGGGTTGTCCGCCTTGATCGCGCTGGACACCACCACGCAATCGGTATCCAGCACGTTGGCCGCTGCGTGGCCCTTGTACACGTTGATGCCGAGGCCGGCCAACCGACGGGTGACCGCGTTGTCGGCGCTGTCGGAGCCACTGACCTGGTAGCCGATCGTGCACAGCACCTCGGCAATTCCGCTCATTCCAACCCCGCCGATGCCGACGAAATGCACGCGCGGGAACGCTTGCGCGAGGTCGCCGATCTGTTGCAGGCGCAGGCTATGCACGGCCATCAGGCAACCCTCTTGAGTGTGGACAGCACCGCATCGGCGACATGTCGTGCCGCATCGGGCCTGGCCAGTGCACGCGCGGCATCGGCCATGGCGAAGCGCTTGCCGGGGTCCGCGGACAATTCTGCAAGGACCTCGCGCAAGCGTGCCGACAGGTCGTCGCCCTGCCTGAGCAGGCGCGCGGCGCCACGCTCGACCAGGTATTCGGCATTGCGGGTCTGGTGGTCGTCGACCGCCTGCGGGAAGGGGACCAGTACGCTGCCCACGCCGACCGCGCAGAGTTCGGCCAGGGTCAAGGCCCCGGCGCGGCACACCACCAGGTCGGCCCAGGCGTAGGCGCCGGCCATGTCGGCGATGAACGGTTCCACCTGTGCGGCAACGCCGGCATCGGCATAGGCGCGGCGGGCTTCTTCAAGCATCTTTTCACCGCACTGATGCACGATGTCGAGCGGCTGCCCAAGCGCCGCGGCCGCTTGCGGCACTGCGTTGTTCAGTGCGCGCGCGCCCTGGCTGCCGCCGAGCACCAGCAGGCGCAGTGGACCATCGTGATGGAAATCGCGCTGGGCCGGCGGCGCGACGGCGGCAATCGCCTCGCGCACCGGATTGCCAACCACCACCTCATGCGTGAAGGTCTGCGGGAATCCAGTCATCACCACCCGTGCGACTTTCGCCAGCACCTTGTTGGTCAGGCCGGCGGCGCGATTCTGTTCGTGCACCAGCAGCGGGATGCCGGCGATGCGCGCGGCAATCCCGCCAGGTCCCGCCGCATAGCCACCGAAACTCACCACTGCCGCCGGCCGTCGGTCGCGCAGCACGCGCGCGGCGTCACGCACCGCGCGCAGCACCCGCAACGGTGCGGTGAGCAGTGCGATCACGCCCTTGCCGCGCAAGCCCTTGACCGCGATGGTATCGATGACGATGTCGTGGGGCGGCACCAGGCGGGTTTCCATGCCGCCATCGGCGCCCAGCCAGCCAACCCGTACCCCGCGCGTGCGCAGGGCCTGCGCGACCGCAAGGCCGGGGAAGATATGCCCGCCGGTGCCACCGGCAAGGATCATGACCAGGGGCTCGGCGATGCGTTCGGCCATGGGCGCGGGCGCGTTCAACGCTGCCTCCGCAAGCTTGCGATGGCATCGACCACTTCAGGCGAACCCAGGCTCGGCTCGACCCGCTGGCGCAGGCGGCTGGTGCCACGCGCGCTTGCATCGGCCGGCACCGGTGGCTGCGACATCGCAGGCGGCGTGCCGATGGGCGCACCAGTGCCGATGCCGCGCAGCTTCGCGACCTGGCGCGCAGCGCGCTCGTATTCATAGGACACCCGCAACAGCAGGCCGAGTGCCGCGCAGGTCATCAGCACGCTGGAACCGCCCGAGGAGATCAGCGGCAGGGTCAAGCCCTTGGTCGGCAGCAGACCCAGGTTCACGCCGATCGAAACCATGCTTTGCAGGGCCATCCACAAGGCGATCCCGAACGCACAATAGCCGGCGAAGTGGCGCTTCATTTCCACGCACTTCAGGCCCATCCACAGCGCGCGACCGGCAAGCAGGACGTACACCCCGACCACCAGGCACACGCCGGCAAAACCGATCTCTTCGGCGATCACCGAGAAGATGAAATCGGTATGCGCTTCCGGCAGGTAGCTGAGTTTCTGCACCGAAGCCCCCAGGCCCACGCCGAACCACTCGCCGCGGCCAATCGCCATGAGCGCATTGCTCAGCTGGTAGCCGGCGCCCAGCTGGTCCTGCCACGGGTCCATGAACGAGGTAACCCGGCGCATGCGGTACGGCTCGAACACCACCAGCGCCACCAGCGCGGGCACCAGCAGCAACAGCGGCAGGATGATCCGCCGGATCGGCGCGCCGCCCAGCAGCAGCATGCAGGTGGTGATGCCCAGCAGCAGCACCGACGAGCCGAAATCCGGCTGCATCAGCAACAGCAGGACCAGCATGCCGACCACGGCGACGGGCTTGAGCATCGCCATCCAGGTGACGGCCACGTCCTCGCTGAAACGCTTGAGGTAGCTGGCCAGCCAGATGATGTAGAGCAGCTTGACCGCTTCCACCGCCTGGAAGCTGGAGATGCCGAGGTTGAGCCAGCGACGCGCGCCATTGACGCTCTTGCCGATGCCGGGCACGAACACCGCGATCAACACCACGAAGCAGGCCAGCAACAGCAACCGGCTGTGCTGTTCGATGAACTTGAGCTCGGTGCGCATGACCAGGCCTGCCAGCGCCAGGCCGACGGCCAGGAACATCATGTGCCGGCTCAGGAAGTACCACGGCCCGACATCCATGCCGGCGCCGGCCACCGCAGCCGAACCCACCATCACCACGCCCAGGCAGGCCAGCGTGATGGAGCAACCCAGCAGCCACGGGTCGAAGCGGCCGTCGATGTCGTCGACCCGGGTGGCCTGGCGCGAGGTGAAGTTGCTGGCGACGGCGCTCATGTCAGCGGATCTTCAAGGTCGCAAGGCCGACCAGCACCAGCACTACCGAGATGATCCAGAAGCGCACGATCACACGTGGTTCCGGCCAGCCCTTGAGCTCGAAGTGGTGGTGGATCGGCGCCATCCGGAACACGCGCTTGCCGGTCAGCTTGAAGCTGGCGACCTGGATCATCACCGACAGGGTTTCGATCACGAAGATGCCGCCCATGATCACCAGCACCAGCTCCTGGCGGACGATGACGGCCACCGTGCCGAGCACCGCGCCCAGGGCGAGCGCGCCGATGTCGCCCATGAACACCATCGCCGGGTAGGTGTTGAACCACAGGAAGCCGAGGCCCGCGCCGGCAATCGCGGCGCAGAACACCACCAGTTCACCCGCGCCCGGAACCCGCGGGATCTGCAGGTATTCGGCGAACACCGCATTGCCCGAGGCGTAGGCGAACACGCCCAGCGCGCAGGCGACCAGCACGGTTGGCATGATCGCCAGGCCGTCCAGGCCGTCGGTCAGGTTGACCGCGTTGGAGAACCCGACGATCCAGAAATACGCGACCGCCACGAAGCTGATGCCGACCAGCGGCAGTGCCACCGACTTGAAGAACGGCACGTAGAAGGTCGTCGCCGCGGGCACGTCGGCATACGCATACAGGTAGATGCCGACCACCAGGCCGAGGATCGATTGCAGCGCGTATTTGGTGCGCGAACGCATCCCGTTCGGGTCGCGCTTGACGATCTTGATCCAGTCATCCCACCAGCCGATCGCGCCAAAGCCCAGCATCACCGCCAGCACCACCCAGACGTACTTGTTGCGCAGGTCGGCCCACAACAGGACCGAGGCGGCGATGGACATCAGGATCAGCGCGCCACCCATCGTCGGCGTGCCGGCCTTGGCGAAATGCGATTGCGGGCCGTCGCTGCGGATCGGCTGGCCACCCTTGAGCGTGGCCAGCTTGCGAATGGTCGCAGGACCCCACCACAACGACAGCGCAAGCGCGGTCAGTGCACCGAGGATCGCGCGGAAGGTCAGGTAGTTGAACAGGCCGAAATGGGCCTGCAGCTGTTCCAGCCAGCGCGTGAGTTCAAGCAGCATCGTTGTCTCCCCTTGCCTTCGCCAAGCACGCGTTCGCGGCGTCGTGCTGCAACAGCTGTTTGACGATGCGGTCCATCGCGCTGCCGCGGGACCCCTTGACCAGTACCCGCATGCCCGCGCCCAGACGGGCGATCAGTGCCTCGGCAAGTTCGGCATGGGTGTTGAAATGGCGCGCGCCGTCACCGAAGCCTTCCGCCGCCGCCGCGCTCAGCGGGCCAAGCGCGTATAGGTGCACGATGCCGGCGGCCTTGGCGTGCTGGCCCGCGCGAAAGTGCATCGCACGTTCGTCGGCGCCCAGTTCACGCATGTCGCCAAGCACCAGCCAGGTCGCGTCGCCACCGTGTGCCGAAGCGCTTGCCGCCAACGCTTCAATCGCCGCATCCAGCGACCCGGGATTTGCGTTGTAGCTGTCATCCACCAGCACCGCGCCGCTGCGCAGGCGGTGGCTGGCCAGGCGGCCAGCAACCGGTTGGGCCGCGTCGAGCCCGGCGCCGACCTGCTGCAGGCTGGCGCCCACCGCGAGCGCCATGCCGGCCGCGGCCAACGCATTGCGCAGGTTGTGGCGGCCCGGCATCGCCAGCTTGATGGCGATCTCGCCAGCCGGCGCGACCAGCACGCAATGCGTGCAATCGCTGTCGAGCCGGATCTCGCGCGCGCTGATGTCGGCGCTGGCATCCAGCCCGAAACGCACGATGCGATGACCGGCTGCCCGTTCGGCGAAATAGGGTGCGAAGGCATCATCCGCATTCACCACCGCCACGCCCTCGGCGGACAGCGCGTCGTAGATCGCGGCCTTGGTGTCGGCCACCCCGAGCAGGCTGCCCAGGCGCTCCAGGTGCGCGGGGGCGATGTTGTTGACCAGCGAAACATCCGGCTGTGCGATTGCTGTCAGGTAGGCGATGTCGCCCGGCTTGCCCGCGCCCATCTCGTAGATCGCGAAATCCGCGTCGTCCGGCGCATCGATCACCGCCAGCGGCAGGCCGATTTCGTTGTTGCGGTTGCCCGGGTTCGCATAGGCCTTGCCGCAGCGATCGAGGATCGACAGCAGCATGGTCTTGACGCTGGTCTTGCCGTTGCTGCCGGTGATCGCAAGCACCTTCGCGCCATGCCCACCGGCACGCTCGCGCTGGACCGCCGCGGCAATCGCCGCCAACGCGCGCTGGGTATCGTCGACCAGCACCTGCGGCAGGCCGGCATCGACCGGCCGCGACACCAGCACGGCGACGCAACCACCCGCCATTGCGTCGGCAACATGATCATGGCCGTCGAAGTTCTCACCCTTGAGCGCGACGAACAGCGCTTGCCGGCCTTGCGGCAAGGCGCGGGTATCGATGACGACGGCATCGACATGGCGAGCCGGCTCGGCGCCATGCAGCTGACCGCCGGTAGCCTGCGCGATCCATGCCAGCGTGCGCGGAATCATGGCTGCTTCTCCGCGTCCTGCGGACGCAGCACTTGCACGTCGATGTGCTGCGCGCGCCTCCGCAGGGCTTCACGGGCGACGGCGGCATCGGCGAACGGATGACGGACGCCGTTGACTTCCTGGTACGGCTCATGACCCTTGCCGGCGATCAACACCACATCGTCGGCGCCCGCCATGCCGATCGCTTCGGCGATGGCGGCGGCGCGATCGCGGCGCACGATGGCGCGCGCTGCATCGGCAAAGCCGGCCAGGATGTCGGCGACGATCGCATCGCCATCCTCGCCACGCGGATTGTCGTCGGTGACAATCGCCACGTTCGCGCCGCGCTCGGCGATTGCAGCCATCTGCGGGCGCTTGCCGGTGTCGCGCTCGCCACCGCAACCGAAGACGCAGACCAGCTTGCCGGCCGTGTGCGCGCGCAATGACGACAGCGCCTGTTCCAGCGCGTCCGGCGTGTGTGCGTAATCCACCACCACCAGCGGCAGCGCGATGCCGTTTTCCGACATTTCGCCACCCAGCCGGTTCATGCGGCCATCGATCGGGTGCAACTGTGAAAGGATCTCGGCGACCATGGCCGGGGCCATGCCGAGCGCGGACAGGGTTGCCGCGACGGCCAGCAGGTTGTCGACGTTGAACCGGCCCAGCAGCGCCGAGCGCACCAGGTGCGCCTGGCCGCTGGCATGCAGCATGAAGCGGATGCCACGCGCGTCCAGGGTCACGTCTTCGGCACGAATGCTGGCACCGCTGGCACCCCGCGAACTGAAGCCGACCACGCGCAAGCGCGGGCTGACCACGTCGAACAATTCGCGCCCATAGGCGTCATCCAGGTTCACCGCCGCCGCGCGCAGGCCCGGCCAGTCGAACAGGCGGGCCTTGGCGGCGCCGTAGCTGGCCATGTCGCCGTGATAATCGAGATGGTCGCGGGTCAGGTTGGTGAACACCGCCACGTCGAAATGCACGCCATCCACGCGACCCTGGTCGAGCGCATGCGAGGACACTTCCATCGCCACGGTCGATGCGCCTTCGTCGCGCAACTCGGCCAGCAGCTCATGCAGGCGCAGCACCAGCGGCGTGGTGAAACCGGTCGGCACGATATGCGGATAGATGCCTGCACCCAGCGTGCCGATCGTGCCGCAGCGTTCGCCGCGCAGCGTCCACGCCTGCGCGAGCAACTGCACGGTCGAGGTCTTTCCATTGGTGCCGGTCACGCCAACCGTGGTCATCGCTGCGCTGGGCTGGCCATGGAAGGTATCGGCCATCGCGCCCATGCGCGCGCGCAGGTTGACCACCGGGATCGCATCGTCCGGTGCCGGCAAGTCGTCCGGCGCCGGCGGCTCGAACAGGATGGCGGCGGCACCCGCCGCGCGAGCAGTCTCGATGAACGCCAGGCCATGCGTGCCGAAACCACCGATCGCGACGAAGGCATCGCCGCTGCGGATCTCGCGGCTGTCCTGCACCAGACCGGTGATGGCGAGGTCGTTGGACAGACCTTCGAGCTCGGGCAACAACTCGCTCAGCAGCATTGCGCGGGTCATTGCAGCGCCCTCGCGGGTGCGGAAGGCGGGGTCGGGACGCCTGGAGTGGCCAGCGGCGCAGTGGCTGCGAGGCCGGCGGCCTTGCGGCGCTTGACCTCGGCTTCGGCCTGGACGGCCAACCATGCATCCAGGTCATCCGGAGCCACATCCATCAGGCGCAGCGCGCCCTCCATGACGTTACGGAACACCGGCGCGGACACGGTGCCGCCGACATAGCCCTTGGCGGGATCCGGATCATTGACCATGACCACCATCGAGAAGCGTGGGTTCTCCACCGGCACCAGGCCGGCGAAGTAACCGATGTACCGGCGCGAATAGCCGCCCGCGCTCGCCTTGCGCGAGGTGCCGGTCTTGCCGGCCACGTGGTAGCCCAGGATCGCCGCACGGGTCGCGGTGCCACCGGTCTCGGTCACGGTCTGCATCATGTGCAGCACTTCATCGGCGATGGCCGGAGCCAGCACCTGTTGCGACGGCGCGTGCTGGCCCTTGATGAAGCTCGGCGGGGTCAACTTGCCGCCGTTGCCCAGCGCCGCATACGCGCTGGCGATCTGCAGCGGGGTGACCGACAGCGCATAGCCATAGCTCATGGTCTGCTTGCTGGTGCCATCCCAGCGATCCGGCGCCGGAAACACCCCGGACGATTCACCGGGAAAGCCACTGCCGGTCTTGTGGCCATAGCCGAAGCGACGCACGAAGTCGTAGAACTGCTGGTTGCTCAGCTGCCTGGAGATCAGCGCGGCGCCCACGTTCGAGCTCTTGCGGATCACCCCGGTGGTGTCCAGCACGCCGTAGTTGTGGGTGTCGGTGGTGCGGTAGCGGCCATTGGCGATCGAACCGGGGTTGGTGTTGAACAACGACGCAGGCGTGATCACGCCTGCCTCCAACCCGGCGGCAACGGTCAGCGGCTTCATCGTGGAGCCCGGCTCGAACAGGTCGGTGACCGCACGGTTGCGGTGCGCGTCGCGCGGGCTGCTGCCGACCGCGTTCGGATTGAAGGTCGGCAGGTTCACCATCGCCAGCACCTCGCCGGTGGCGACGTCGAGCACCACCACCGACCCGCTGCTGGCGCTGAACTGGTTGAGTGCGTTGCGCAACTCCCGATGGGCCAGGTACTGGATGCGCCGATCGATGCTCAGGGTGAGGTCACGGCCCGGCTGCGCGGCACGCACCAGGTCGACGTTCTCCACGATGCGGCCGCGGCGGTCGCGGATGACCCGCTTGGCACCCGGCGTACCGCGCAGCCATTCGTCGAACGCCAGCTCCAGGCCTTCCTGGCCACGGTCGTCGATGTTGGTGAAGCCCAGCACATGCGCCATCGCCTCACCTTGCGGGTAGAAGCGGCGGTACTCGCGCTGCGACGCCACGCCGGGGATGTCCAGTGACAGGACGGCCTGCGCTTCGTCCGGATTGATCCGGCGCTTGAGATACATGAACTCCTTGTCCGCGCGCTGGCTCAGGCGGCGACTCAATTCATCCAGCGGCATGCCCAGCGCGTTTGCCAGTTGCGGCAGCCGCTGCGGCGCCTTCAGCAGTTCCTGCGGGTTGCCCCAGATCGATTCCACCGGCGAGCTCACCGCGAGCGGCTCGCCATTGCGGTCGGTGATCATCCCGCGCGAGACGGCGATCGGGATTTCGCGCAGGAAACGCGCCGCGCCCTGCCGCTGGTAGAACGCGTTGTTGACCACCTGCAGGTCCAGCGCTCGCGCCAGCAGCGCCACCGAACACAGCACCAGGGTTCCGCCAACCAGCATCAAGCGGCGGCGCAGGTCGAACTGCTGGCTGCGCGCGCGCGGGCGGTTGCCATTGGCGCGCACGGCATCGCGTCGATTGCGTTCGCGTGGATGAGTGCCGGGGACGTGGCGGCCGAAGAGGTTCACGGGCGCAGCACCACGATGTCTTCGGTGCGCGGGAACAGCATCTCCAGGCGCGCGCGCGCGACCTGGTCAACGCGGTTGCTTTCGGCCCAGGTCGCCTGCTCCAGTTGCAGCCGGCCGAATTCGATGTTCAGGTCGTCGCGCGCCTTCTCCAGCTTGCTCAAGGCAATGAACTGCAGACGGTGCTCGTGGCGATCGCGCACCAACACCAGTGCCGTGGCGACGTTGGCCAGCACCAACACGGCAAGCAGGAGATAGCGACTCATGCGGCCACCGCCTGGCGGGTGGCAGGCAGCTTGTCGGCATGCAGCGTCTCGGCCACCCGCAGCACCGCGCTGCGTGCACGCGGATTGACCGCAAGTTCGGCAGCACCGGCTTTTCGTGCTCCGCCCAGCAAGCGCAGGGTCGGGGTGAACGCGATCTCCACCGGCATGCGCCGATTGGCCGGCGGCGCCTTCGCAAGACGGGCCATGAACTGCTTGACGATGCGGTCTTCCAGCGAATGGAAGCTGATCACCGCCAGCCGGCCACCCGGCTTCAGGCAGGCCAGCGCGGCGTCCAGTCCCGCTTCCAGGTCAAGCAGCTCCCGATTGATGTGAATGCGGATGCCCTGGAAGGTGCGGGTCGCCGGATGGGTCTTCTTGTCACCGCGCGGCATCAGGCGGGCGATCAGGCCCGCCAGTTGCGCGGTGCGGGTGAACGGCTGCTCGACGCGGTCATGCACGATGGCGCGGGCAATCCGGCGCGACTGCTTCTCCTCGCCCCAGGTCCACAACACGTCCGCGATCTCTTTTTCATCCGCGCGTGCCAGCCACTGCGCGGCGCTCTCGCCGCTGTCCGGATCCATCCGCATGTCCAGCGGACCGTCCTTGGCGAACGAAAACCCGCGCTCGGCGACATCCAGCTGCGGTGAGGACACGCCAAGATCCAGCAGCACCCCATCCAGCCCGGCATTGGCGGCCGGCCAGCTGGCGAGGTCGGCAAAGCTGCCGCGGCGCAGGGTTACGCGCGCATCGTCCGCGCACAGCTGCTCGGCGACGGCGATTGCCTCGGGATCCTTGTCCATCACCAGCAAGCGCCCTCCCGGCCCCAGCCTGTCGAGGACACCGCGGGCATGTCCGCCCCGCCCGAAGGTGCCATCCAGATAAATGCCATCTGCCTTCACCGCCAGGCCCTCCATGACCTCGGCGAACATCACCGGGAGGTGGGCAGGCACCGGGCCCGCGCCACCGGTGGTCACAACGCCAGGCCCAGCAGGTCCTCGCCCAGGTCGGCATCGCCAAGCGTTTGCCGTATCTGTGCGTGATGGGCCTGCTCGCTCCACAATTCGAATTTGTCGCCCATGCCCAGCAATACCGCTTTCTTCTCGATGCCCACTGCATTGCGATGACTGGCCGGGATCGAGATGCGCCCGTTGCCGTCGGGTTCCACGAAGGTCGCCGCACCGACCAGTTTCAGTTGCAGCTGGCGGCTGGTCCGGTTGATCCGAGGCAGCGCATTGACCTGGTCACGCAACGTTTCCCAGACCGGCATCGGGTACAGGTACAGGCAGCCCATCTCGAACGGGTTGTAGGTGATGACCAGGCGGCTGCCACACTCACGCGCGACAAGGTCCCGGTAGCTGGTCGGAATGGCCAGCCGGCCCTTGTCGTCGATGGTGATGGCGGTCTCGCCCTGGAACATGTCTGCCTCGCCCGTCTACGCGGGTTTTGATGATGGAAAACCACGTATTCCCCGGTTTTCCCACGAGGCCCCACAGTAGGCACCACCTATAGGGTTGTCAACAACTCCAGAACGGAACTTTCACTTTGCGGGTCAATGACTTGCAACGAACTTCAGAGACTTGTTCAAGCTTTATCCACAAGCTGCTGTTTCGTCTCAAATTTTGAAAACTCGTAACGAGTCACCCTATTCTGATGAACGCGCAGGCGACGGCTGAAATCTTGTGCTGCAGCGCAGCGAAACGATCATGAATTGCCCATCTGTTCCACAATCAGGCCATGTGCCTGGTCGCGTGCGCTGTCGACATCCATTCCCGCTGGCGTTTTTTGCTTGTGGGCAACCGCGACGAGTTCCACGCACGCCCGACTGCACCCCTGGCGCGCTGGGATGGCACCTCCATCCTGGCGGGCCGCGATCTCGAAGCAGGCGGCACGTGGGTCGGACTGGCTCGCGGCGGACGGGTGGCAGTGGTGACCAACGTCCGCGACGGCCTGGCGCAGGCGCATCAGGGCCCCTCGCGTGGCGCGCTGCCACTGGCGTTCCTGGGCGCGGACTTGGATGCCGAAGCCGCCACGGGCGCCATGCACGACCACGCACGCTACTACGCCCCGTTCAACCTGTTGCTGGCCGATGCCACGGGCTCCTGGCACCTGGGCAACCACCCGCAGCGCCGGAAACAGCTGGCTGCAGGCCTGCACGGGATGTCCAATGGCCCACTGGACGCCCCTTGGCCCAAGACCCGGCACCTGTGCGCCGCCCTGCAGGACTGGCTGGATGCCGGCAGCGACGACCTGCAACCGCTCTGGCGCGCCTTGGCCGATGAGCGCATCGCCGCCGATACGGCGTTGCCGGATACCGGCGTGGGCCTCGAACTCGAACGGCGGTTGTCACCCGCCTTCATCCGCGGGAACACTTACGGCACCCGCGCCAGCACGATCATCGCGGTGGACCACGAAGGCCACGGCTTCATCCACGAACGCCGCTTCGGCCCGGAGGGTGTTTTCCTCGGCCAGAGCACGCTAAGCAACGAGTAACCAACCCGCTGCAGGGGACTGGCGACAATGCGTCTGGAGGAGAGTCCCCTTTGGTAAAGGGGACGCCGCGAAGCGGCGGGGTTTTGGAGGCATCGCAGCGGGACCCAAGTTTTGCGCAGCAACACTTGGGGATTCGTCGCGCATAGCGCGATGAAACGCCGCCACTTCTGTCGCTGCGCGACAGAAGTGGCGGAGTCGGCCGATAAGCCGGGTTCTGTCGTGAGCAGTCATTCCTCTAGGCGCATCGTCACCGATACGCTCAAGCAACCTACCCGGACCTGACGCGGGCAACGTCATGGGGTCCCTATTCGGTCTTGCTCCCGGTGGGGTTTGCCGTGCCGGCCTGTTGCCAGGCTCGCGGTGCGCTCTTACCGCACCATTTCACCCTTGCCTGATCCCGCCACACCCGAAGGTGCGATGGGCCATCGGCGGTATCTTTCTGTTGCACTTTCCGTCGGCTCGCGCCGCCCAGGCATTACCTGGCACCGTGCCCTGTGGAGCCCGGACTTTCCTCGGCACCGCACATTTGCATGTGGATGACGCGACTGCCTGGCCGACTCCGCCGCGCGCATTGTCGCACGGACGCTTCAGCCGCCGCCGTACAGCGCCTTGCGCGGTGCACCACTCAGTTCAGCTGCCAGTTTCGCCGCGGTGGACGGTGGCAGGTGGGCGACAAGCCTGGCGTACAGGCGCTTGCCTTCGGTGACCTTGGCATCGGCATCCTCGCCAGCGCCCTGCACCAGCAGCACGAACTCGCCCTTGCGCTGGTTGGGATCATTGCGCACGCGTTCGGCAAGCTCGGCCAGCGGTCCGTCCAGCACGGTCTCGAACAGCTTGGTCAGCTCGCGGCCAATCACCGCATGCCGCGCCGCGCCAAATGCGGCGATGGCGTCCTCCAGCGCGTCTTCGATGCGATGCGAGGACTCGTAGAAGATAAGGGTGCGGGGCTCGCTGGCCAGGCGCGTGAGGTGTTCGCGACGCGCGCCGGCCTTGGCCGGCAGGAAGCCTTCGAATACGAAGCGGTCACTCGGCAGGCCGGCCACGCTGAGCGCGGCGATCAAGGCACTGGCGCCCGGTACCGGACTCACGGTGATCCCGGCTTCGCGCGCGGCGCGCACCAAGCGGTAGCCCGGATCGCTGATCAGCGGTGTACCGGCATCGGACACCAATGCCAGTGAATCGCCCGCCAGCATCCGCGCGACCAGTGCGGCGGCGGCCTCGCCTTCGTTGTGCTCGTGCAGGGCAATCAGCGGGCGCTCGACACCGAAGTGCGACAGCAGCTGGCGCGTATGCCGGGTGTCCTCGGCACAGATCGCCGCCACCGACTTCAGTGTCTCCAGTGCTCGCGGACTGAGGTCGCCAAGGTTGCCGATCGGCGTCGCGACGACATGGAGTTTCCCTGTAGCCGGCGTTGCCGACGCGGATGTTCCCGGGTACTGCATTGCATTCCTTCACTGATGGCACGGGTAGAATCCTAGCGGGTTCCCGAACGAGCATTGACGCCGTGGCTTTGAAACACCTTGCAATCGCCCTGCTGCTGGTCGGCATGGCCACGGTCAGCGGCTGTGCCAGCGTCGAGGTGCAGCACACCGCGCCCGCACCCGTGCACAGTCCCGCGTTCGTCGAGGCACGCACCCTTGCCAGCCAGCAGGCCAGCCTGTCGGCGCCGGCGCGCGCCGCCAATGCCGCGCGCATCGAGGCCCTGCTTGCGCAACTGGACGATGCCAGCCTGAGCCGAGGCGCCGGCGACCTGCCGACCGGTGATCCGCTCTACAACTTCGCCGGACGCGCCCTGCTCAACCGCGGCCTGCCCTTGCCGCGTGCGTTCGACCGCGGCGAGTGGCGCTTCGATGCGGCCGGCCGGCCGGCCGCCGACCGCGACGGTTACCGTCCACCGGTCAAGGTCGCCCTGCTGCTGCCACTCAGTGGCAGCCTGGCGGCAGCGGCGGAACCGGTGCGCGATGGCTTCCTGACCGGCTACTACGGCGAGCGCCGGCGCCGCCCGGAACTTCGCTTCTACGACACCACCGCAGGTGCCAGCGCGGCCTATGCGCGTGCCACGGCCGAAGGCAATGATTTCGTGGTCGGCCCGCTCAGTCGCGAGGAAGTCGACGCAGTGTTCGCCAACGACGCACCCCCGGTGCCCTTGCTGGCGCTGAACCGCGGCAGCCGCTTGCCGCCCGCGGGCAGCGCCAGTTTCTCGCTGTCGCCGGAGGACGAGGGCATCACCGCCGCCGAGTACATCCTCGATGGTGGCGCGCGCCGGATCCTGATCATCACGGGAAATGATGATGCGCAGAGGCGCGCCGCGAACGCGTTGGCGGAACACTTGTTGCAGCGTGGCGGACAGGTTGCCGCGCGCATCGATTATCGCCCGGACGCGCCCCTCGTCGTGCCTGCCGACGGCACCGTCGACGCCGTGTTCCTGGCGCTCAAGGGTAGCCAGGCACGCGAGCTTGCCCCGCGCCTGGCCGCCGCCGGTCTGGCCGGAAAACCACGCGTGGCGACCTCGCAGATCGTGTCCGGCACCGGCAAGGCCAGCGAGGACCTGTTGCTGGATGGCATCGTCTATCCCACCGAGACCTGGGAGGTCCGTGACATGTCCGGGATTCCGTCCCAGGCCAGCGCCGCCGCACGCATCGACAGTGCGAGGGGACCTGCCGCGCGCCTGTTCGCATTCGGCCATGACGCCTGGCTGCTGACGGCTTACCTGGAACACCTGGCGCTCGCGCCCAACAGCGACATCGCCGGTGCCACCGGGCGCCTGCGCCTGGATGGCTTCGGCAACGTGCTGCGCCGGCCCACCTGGTCGCGCTTCACCGGCGGCGTGGCCATGCCCATCGCCGACGACGCCCGCTGACGCAATGACCGATCGCCGCGATCGCGGTGACACCGTCGAGGCTGCCGCGCTCGCATACCTGCAGGCCCATGGCCTGCAGGTGCTGGCACGCAACGCCCAGGCGCGCGGTGGTGAGCTGGACCTGGTGATGATGGATGGCGACGCCGTGGTCTTCGTCGAAGTGCGTTATCGCGCAAGTGCCGCATTCGGGGGCGGCTTCGCGTCGGTCGATGCGCGCAAGCGCCGCAAGCTGGTGCACGCGGCGCAAGTATTCCTGATGCAGAACCCCAGGCATGCGCAGGCAGCCTGCAGGTTCGACGTGGTCGATGCCAGCGGCGATCCGGCGGCCCCGCGCCTGCAATGGATGCGTGATGCGTTCCGTGCAGACGAAGCCTGACCGGCGGGATGCCCAACCAATGGCACGCGCGCCCGGCTCCCGGCATTCCTATGCTCAGGCATTCCAACGCCTGTTGATTACTGCCATGTCCTTCTGCCGCGTTGCCACGTTCCTTTCCTGCGCGCTCATGCTGGCGGCTCTTCCCGTGCAGTCGCGTGCGCAGGCAACCCCCGCACCCATCGTTGCGCGCGAATATCGCGTCTTGCTTGTGGGAAACAGCCTTACCTACACCAACAACCTGCCCGCGCTGTTGCGTGCCGTAGGGGCTTCGCAAGGAACCCCGATCATCACCGAAACGTATGCAGCACCGGGCGGGATACTGGCCGAGCGCATCAAGGACGGACACGTGCTGGCGGCATTGAACGACCGCAAGTTCGATGTGGTCGTCCTCCAGGAACAAGCCGGCAAGCTGGCTGCATGCATGGCCATGGCGCTGGATCAGCGCACTGCACCGTGCGCGGCGAGCTTGCGCGCATACGTGCAGGCAACTGAGCTGGCCAGCGCGAAGGGTGCGCGAACGCTGATCTTCGCGACCTGGGGCCCGGATGATCGCTGGCACGGTCGGCTCCAGCGCAGCGCGAAGATGATCTCGCAGCAGTCGTCCGCCGACGTGTTCAATGCCGCCGGCGCCCTGCAGGCACTGAAGAAAGCAAGCCCGGGCACCAACCTGTTTCCGGACGGGACCCATCCCAGCACGCAGGCATCGCTGATGCTGGCGTTGGCACTTTATCGCGAGGTCACCGGCATTGCGCCGATAGCCAGGGACCTGCGCGTCGCTGCGCCGCTGCTGCCGATCAATGCCGCGGTTTCACCTGACAGTGCGATGGAAACGCAGTCGGGTTTGTCAGGGGACGGCAAGGTCACGGTGATACCAGCCACACTGATCGAACCCCTGATCCAGGCGCTGCCTGCGCCCGGCTCACCCGACCCGACTGAAATGAGTCCATCCAGCCGCAGGCACTGACCATGCACCTTCCGCCGTGCACGCCCTAACGCCCGGCGTCGCAACCACCACGCCGATCCGGGCCACTGCCGTGGCGGCCTCTTGCGCGGCTGCTTCAACCGCATCGCGCGCATTCGGCGAGGCGGTGAAGCAAAGTTCGTAATCATCGCCGCCGGTTGCCTGCAGGCCGTATCGAATGGCCTGGTCAAAGGCCGTGCACAGTGGGCCGGAGGCAGGCAACGCATCGATATCGACCCGTGCACCAACGCCGCTGGCCTGGCACACGTGGCCGAGGTCGGCGAGCAGCCCGTCGGACACATCGACGCAAGCATGGGCGACGCCCCGCAGTGCCCGACCAAGCGCGATGCGCGGCGCCGGTCGATCCAGACGCTCGCGTAGCGACGGCTCCAAAAGGGGGTCAGGTTCACTTTTCTGCGAAAAGTGAACCTGACCCCCTTTTGCCCTTTCTCTCCACTGCACCAGCGCGCCGGCTGCATCGCCCAGCGTGCCGCTGACCCAGATGTCGTCGCCCGAGCGTGCCGCATCGCGGCGCAGTGCCGTGCCGGCTTCGACCAGACCATGCGCGGTGACGCAAATCGACAACGGTCCGCGCGTGGTGTCTCCGCCGACCAGGGCGACCTCGTGTTGTGCGGCGAGTGCCAGGAAGCCATCCAGGAAGCCATCGACGAACGCGAGGTCAGCCTCCGGCAGCGACAGCGACAGGGTGCACCAGGCCGGCACCGCACCCATCGCGGCAAGGTCAGAGAGATTCACCGCCAGCGCCTTCCAGCCGATGTCGGCAGGCGCGGTGTGCTCCGGGAAATGCACACCGGCATTGAGCGTGTCCATTGCGACCACCAGCTGCTGGCCCGCGGGCATTTGCAGCACGGCGGCATCGTCGCCGATCCCCAGCACCACATCGTCGCGCTGCGCGACGCGTGCGCGGATGTGGGCGATCAGGTCGAATTCCCCCGTGTTCACGAACAGGTTGTGCTCAGCGCGTGCGCGATGCCCGCGCCTCGCTGGCGCGCAGCACCAGTGCGGCCTTGTCGAGCACGCCATTGACATACGTGTGGCCGTGCTCGGAGCCGAAGCGCTTGGTCGAATCGATCGCTTCGTTGATCACCACCCGGTACGGCACGTCGGGCCGGTGCAGCAGTTCATAGGCGGCGATGCGCAGCGCGGCGCGTTCGATCATGTCGATTTCTTCCACCGTCCGGTCCAGGTGATCTGCAAGCGCTGCATCCAGTTCGCCGACATGGCGCAGGACGCCACGCACCAGGTCCTCGAAGTATTCGAGGTCGGCGACTTCATGGGCCTGTTCGTGGGCAAACTCCGCGATCAGTGCCTGCTCGTTCGGGCGATTCAATTGCCAGGCGTAGATGGCCTGCAATGCGCGGCGCCGCGAACGCGAGCGCGCCACGGGGTCGATGCCATCTTGCCGGTGCCGGTTCATCTCGGATTTCCTTGTGCATGGAGTTTCTGCGCCAGATCGGCCATTTCGATCGCGACCAGCGCCGCTTCCTCGCCCTTGTTGCCATGGTTGCCGCCGGCACGTGCCGCGGCATCCTCGAAGCGCTCCACCGCAAGCACGCCGTTGATCACCGGCACGCCGGTGTCCAGCGCGACGCGCATCAGGCCTTCGGCGGCACCATCTGCCACGTGCTCGTAATGCCGGGTTTCACCGCGCACCACGCAACCCAGCGCCACCAGCGCCGCATGCCGGCCGGCCACGGCCAGGGTGCGTGCAGCCATCGGCAATTCCCATGCGCCCGGAACGCGGACGACGTCGACCGCAGCTTCGTCCACGCCGTTGGCCACGAATGCCTGGCGCGCGGCGGCGACCAGCGCATCGATGATGCGCGGGTTCCAGCGGCTGGCGATGATCGCGAAGCGTGCGCCTTCCGGGGCACGCAGGTCGCCTTCTAGATGCGGCATCGAGATGTGTCCGGAGACTTCCGGTCGAAACGGGGCCATGCAGTTTAGCGCGGCGGCAGCGCCACGTATTCCACGATGTCCAGACCGAAACCGGCGACCCCGACCTGGCGCCGCGCGCTGCCCAGCACCCGCAGCTTCGACAACCCCAGGTCGGCCAGGATCTGCGAGCCCACCCCGGTGCGCCGCCATTGCGCCAGTGCACCGGCCTTCCCAGCCGCCGGTTCGGGTTGCTCGCGGATGCGGGACAAGGTCCTGTCGGTGTCCTCGGGCTCGCCGAGCAGGACCAGGACTCCGCGATTCTCGGCAGCGATCAACGCCAATACGTCGCCGACCAACGGACCGAAATCACTGCGTCGCCAATGCAGGGCATCGGCAAGCGGGTTCTGCGCCTGCACCCGCACCAGCACCGCTTCGTCGCCGCCAGCGTCGCCGCGTACCAGCGCGTAATGCAGGGCCCGGCTCAGGCGGTCGCGGTAGGTATGCAGCACGAAGCTGCCGTGGTCGGTGTCGACCGAGCGGCGGTCGATGCACTCGACCGTGTGTTCGGTTTCCGAGCGATGGCGGATCAGGTCCTCGATCGAACCGATCTTGAGCCCATGCTCGGCGGCGAACGCTTCCAGCTGCGGGCGCCGCGCCATCGAACCGTCGGCATTCAGGATTTCCACCAGCACACCGGCCGGCTCGAAGCCTGCCAGCATCGACAGGTCGGCGGCGGCTTCGGTATGGCCGGCACGGGTCAGCACGCCGCCCGGCTGCGCCATCAGCGGAAAGATGTGGCCGGGCTGCGACAGGTCCTGCGGGCGGGCATCCGGCCGCACCGCGGTGCGCACGGTATGCGCGCGGTCGTAGGCGCTGATGCCGGTGGTGACGCCTTCGGCGGCTTCAATACTGACGGTGAAATTGGTGTGGTGCTGCGAGGTGTTGTCGCGCACCATCGGCGGCAGGCCAAGTTGCGCGCAACGCTCGCGGGTCAGCGACAGGCAGACCAGGCCGCGCGCATGGGTGACCATGAAATTGATGTCGACCGGCCGCACCAGCTCGGCCGGCATGATCAGGTCGCCTTCGTTCTCGCGATCCTCGTCATCGACGATCACCACCATGCGCCCGGCGCGCAGTTCCTCCAGCAGGTCGGGGACGCTTGCAAAGCTCATTGCGTGTCCTTGGTAGCCAGCAGGCGCTCGACGTAACGGGCGAGCAGGTCCACTTCGATGTTGACCGCCGCGCCTTCGCGCAGCGCATGGAATGCGGTGTGTTCAACCGTGTGCGGAATCAGTGCGACCTCAAAGCCGGTGTCGTCGACCGCGTTCACGGTCAGGCTGACGCCATCCACGCACACCGAGCCCTTCATCGCGATGTAGCGCAGCAACGCCATTGGCACGGAAACCCGCCAGCGCACCGCACGCGCGTCGTCCCGGCGTTGCGCGGCAATGCCGATGCCATCGACGTGGCCACTGACCAGATGCCCGCCGAGACGATCGGTCGGCCGCATGGCGCGCTCGAGGTTGAGCGGCGCACCCATCGCGAGCCTGCCCAGCGTCGTCAGCGCGAGCGTTTCGTTGGAGGCATCGACGGCAAAGCGCGTTTGATCGAATTCCACCACGGTCAGGCAGCAACCGTTGACGGCGATGCTTTCGCCAAGCGCCACGCCGTCGAACGGCAGCGTGCCCACGTCGATGACCAGGCGCGCATCGCCGCCACGTGCCTCGCGCGCGGCCAGGCGGCCAACACCCATGATCAATCCGGTGAACATCAGCCTGCGTCCGTGGCTGGCCGCATCAGCAGGCGCAAGTCGTCGCCAACATGGCGCGTATCGACCATCCGCAGTTGCAGGCGCTCGGCCATCTCGTCGATGTGCAAGCCACTGAACAGCGGGCGTGCACGCTCACCCAGCAGCACCGGCGCGATGTAGAGCAACAATTCATCCACCAGGCCGGCGGCCAGGAAACTGCCGGCCAGGGTTGCGCCGGCCTCCAGCTGGACTTCGTTGATGCCGCGCTCGGCCAGCACGCGCAGCACCGCATGCAGGTCGAACAGGCCTCGCGTGACCGGCACCGCAGCATGTTCGATGCCGTCCCCGGCATTCAGCAGGCGCGGCGGCTTGGTATCGGGGGCGTGCAAGTACAGCGTTGGCGCATCGCCTTCGCGCACATGGCCGCGCGCGATCGTCGCCAGGCCGGGGTCCAGCACCACCCGCAACGGCGGGACGAAGGCGTCGCCAGTCGGAAGGCGGACGGTCAGGTGTGGATCATCCACCAGTACGGTGCCGGCGCCGGTGAGCAGGGCGCCGCTGCGTGCGCGCCAGCGATGCACGTCATGCCGCGACGCTTCACTGCTGATCCATTTGGAATCGCCGGATGCCAGTGCGCTGCGTCCATCCAGGCTGGTCGCCAGCTTGACCCGCAACCAGGGGCGGCCACGCACGATCCGCGACAGGAAGCCACGATTGAGCTCGCGTGCCTGTACATCCATCAGACCCACTTCGACCGTGATGCCCGCCGCTTTCAGCCTGTCGATGCCGGCGCCATCCACTTTCGGGAACGGATCGCGCATCGCGCAGACCACGCGTGCCACGCCGGCCGCGATCAGGGCGTCGGCGCACGGTCCCGTGCTGCCCGAGTGCGCACATGGCTCCAGCGTGACGTAAGCGGTGGCGCCCTTCGCGCGATCACCGGCCGCCTGCAGCGCGAACACTTCCGCATGCGCCTCGCCCTGGCGCTGGTGCCAACCCTCACCAACCACGTCATCGCCATGTGCGATCACGCAGCCGACCATCGGGTTGGGGCGCGTGGTGAATGCGCCGCGCTCGGCCAGCCGCAGCGCCCGCGCCATCATTTCGTGGTCGGTCGTGGACAATCCCGCGGCATCACTCATCGCTTGCGGCCCTTGTCGGTCGATTCGCTGCCCGGGCTCGCGCCGCCCAGCAGGGACAACTGGCCCTCGCCGGGCAGGTCATGCTCCAGGCGATCGAGTTCCTCGCGGAAATCGGCGACGTCCTGGAACGCGCGATAGACCGACGCGAAGCGTACGTAACCGACATGGTCCAGCTTGCGCAGTTCGCCCATCACGAATTCGCCAACCCGGCGCGACGCCAACTCGCGTTCCGTGGTCATCCGCAACTGGTGCACCACCGCGCGCACCGACGACTCGATCTGCTCCTCCGACACCGGCCGCTTCTGCAACGCTCGGTCGAACCCGAGCCGCAGCTTGCGTGCGTCGAAGTTCTCGCGGCGGCCATCGGACTTGATGATGGTCGGCAGCTTCAGCTCGATGGTTTCGAGCGTCGAGAATCGCTCACCGCATGCCTCGCACTCGCGCCGGCGGCGAATGGTCGCACCGTCCTCGCTGACCCGCGAATCGATCACGCGAGTGTTGTCGTGCTGGCAGAACAGGCAATGCACGCCAGTTCAGTCGCCGTACACCGGGAACCGTGCGCACTGCCCGGTCACGTGCTCGCGCACGCCGGCAATCACGTTGTCGTCGTTCGGGTTGTCGAGCACGTCGCATATCCATTCGGCCAGCGCCACGCAATCGGCTTCGCCATATCCGCGGGTGGTGACCGCAGGCGTGCCGATGCGCAGGCCCGAGGTCACGAAGGGCTTCTCGGGATCATTGGGCACCGCGTTCTTGTTGACGGTGATGTGGGCCTTGCCGAGCGCGGCCTCGGCCGCCTTGCCGGTCACGCCCTTGCCGATCAAGTCGATCAGCATCAGGTGGTTCTCGGTGCCGCCGGAGACGATCTTGTAGCCTCGCCCGATGATGGTCTTCGCCATCGCCTGCGCGTTCTTGACGACCTGCGCCTGGTAGGCCTTGAATTCGGGCCCCAGCGCCTCCTTGAACGCCACCGCCTTGGCGGCAATCACGTGCATCAGCGGGCCACCCTGGATGCCGGGGAACACGATCGACTGCAGTTTCTTCTCGATCTCTTCGGCGGCATCGCCCATGCCGGCCTTGCTGGCCACAATGATGCCGCCGCGCGGTCCGCGCAGGGTCTTGTGGGTCGTCGAGGTCACCACGTGGGCGTGCGGCACCGGGTTCGGATACACACCGGCGGCGACCAGGCCGGCGACGTGCGCCATGTCGACGAACAGCCAGGCTCCGATCTTGTCGGCGATCGCGCGGAAGCGCGCCCAGTCGATCACCTGCGAATACGCGCTGAAGCCGGCCACGACCATCTTCGGCTTGTGTTCCAGCGCAAGCCGCTCGACCTCGTCGTAATCGATCAGGCCTTGCTGCGTCGACGCCGTACTGCACCACGTTGAACAGCTTGCCGCTGATGTTGACCTTGGCGCCGTGGGTCAGGTGGCCGCCATGGGCCAGCGACATGCCGAGGATGGTGTCGCCCGGCTGCAGCAGCGCGAAATACACCGCCTGGTTGGCCTGCGAGCCGGAGTGCGGCTGCACGTTCGCATAGTCCGCTGCGAACAGTTCCTTGCAGCGATCGATGGCCAGGCGTTCGGCGACATCGACGAATTCGCAGCCGCCGTAGTAGCGCTTGCCCGGGTAACCTTCGGCGTACTTGTTGGTCAGCTGGCTGCCTTGCGCTTCCATCACCCGCGGGCTGGCGTAATTCTCCGAAGCGATGAGCTCGACATGATCCTCTTGCCGGCAGGTTTCGTCGGCGATGGCCTTGGCCAGTTCAGGGTCGAATCCGGCAATCAGGTGGGCTCGGGAAAACATCGCAGCTCCAGCAGGGTGTGGGGATGCCAATTGTAGCCGGAGGTCGGAGCGCAGGCGGCGCGGGCTCGCGTCAACACCTGGAAGTGCTCGGCCTGGGTGACGAGGCCACCGATGCAAGGAAAGCGCGCAATGCGGCTCCCTGGTACTGGTCGCGCCGCCACAGCAGCGACAAGCTGCGCCGCAGGTCCGCGAATGGCGTATCCAGCACCGCCAACCGTCCCGCGGCCACGGCATCGGCCAGTGCCACTTCCGGCAGGCAGGCCAGGCCCAGGCCGGCCACCACCGCCTGCTTCACCGCTTCGGTCTGGTCCAGTTCCAGCAGGCCCGCCGGCGCCGGCAGTTGCGCCAGCAGGCGCTCGCTCATTTCACGGGTCGCCGAACCCGGTTCGCGCAACACCCAGCGCGCATCGCGGAAGTCGTCGGGCACCAGGCCACGGCGACCCGCGAGGGGATGGCCGGCGGCGGCGCAAACGACCAACAGGTCATCGCCCCAGCGCTGGCGCTGCAATTCCGCATGGACCACCGGCCCTTCCACGCAGCCCACGTCGAGGCTGCCATCCAGCACGGCCGCGGCGATCACGCGGGTGTTCTCTACCCGCAGCTGCAAGCGCACGTCCGGGTGCGCAAGGGCGAATGGCGCGATCAACTCGCCAATCCGGTAGTTGCCCACGGTGTTGCTGGCACCGATGGGCAGCTCGCTGCCCGGGGCGATACCGTGGCTGTCGAACCTGGCGAACTCACGATGCCGCTCCAGCAGCTCCTTCGCCAGGGGCAGCAGGGCGCGCCCACGCGCGTTCAGGTGCAGCCGACCCCGGCGCCGCTCGAACAACTCGCCGCCGACCAGCCGCTCGAGTTCCGCCAGCGCCATGCTGGCGGCGGGCTGGGTCATGTGCAGCAAGCCGGCGACCGCCCGCAGGCTGCCCGCGGCAACCGTCTGCACGAAGACCTCGATCTGGCGCGGGCTGGCGTACTGCATCAAATAAGCTTATCGCATGAATAAATAATCAAAACTATTCTTGATTGTTGGGACAATCCAGACTGGGTCATCCACCCGACCCGCGCATCGCCATGAACGCCGTTCCCGGCCCGTCCCTGCCAACCCGCCCAGTCCGGTTCCAGCCGTGGCGCGCACGATCCAGCGGATTGCTGCTCGTGGCACTGGTGGTGGCGCCGGCCATGCTGGTCGGGGCGTGGGTACCGGTGGTTGGCGCTGCGGTGTTGGCCCTGCTGCTGGGACTTGCGCTGGGGGCGGCCGGGATCACGCGGCCGCACCACCAGCCGGGGATCCGGTTCGCACAAGGGCCGCTGCTGCGGGCATCGGTGGTCATGCTCGGATTCGGGCTGTCGCTGTCCGCCGTCGCCAGGACCGGGCTGGCCTCGCTGCCACTGACCCTGGTCACGCTGGCGGTCGCCTTCCTTGCTGCCTGGGGGCTAAGCCGCTTGCTGAAGCTGCGCGGTGCGTTGCCGATCCTGATCGGCGTGGGCACGGCGATCTGCGGTGGTTCGGCGATCGCCGCGACGGCACCGGTGATCCGGGCGAAAGACCATGAAATCGCGCTGTCGATGACCACGATCTTCCTGTTCAACGTGGCCGGGGCGCTGCTGTTCCCGCCGCTGGGACACCTGCTGGGGCTGAGCGACCACGGCTTCGGGCTATGGGCGGGCACCGCGATCAACGACACCTCCTCGGTGGTCGCCGCCGGCTACCAGTACAGCCAGGCCGCCGGCGAACTGGCGACCGTGGTCAAGCTGACCCGCGCCAGCCTGATCATCCCGCTGACCCTGGTACTGGCGCTGTGGGTGGCCCGGCGCAACCGCGGGGCGGCCGGCCACGCGTCACTCGCCAGCAGCTTTCCGTGGTTCATCCTCGGTTTCGTGGCCGCGGCCGCGGTCGGCAGTACGGGGTGGTTGCCACCGGCGGTGGTGCATGTCCTGGACCTGGTGGCGAAGGTCTGCATCGTCGCCGCCCTGGCCGGCATCGGTCTGTCGGCCAACCTCAGGCAGATGCATGAAACCGGTCCACGCCCGATCCTGCTGGGCCTCGGCACCTGGTTTGCGGTTGCGGCAGGCAGCCTGGTCGCGCAACAGGCGATGGGCCTGACCTGAGCCGGAGGCAGCGCCAGACGCACGCGGTAGCTGTAGCGTGAACGGCTATAATGGTGGGTTACGAAAACCCTTTTCGCGGCCCTGCCCGGTGCAGGCGCCTCGGCATGCCTGCGGAGTACCCCATGTCCCAGTTCATCTACACCATGAGTGGTGTCAGCAAGATCGTCCCGCCCAAGCGCCAGATCATCAAGGACATCTCGCTGAGCTTCTTCCCCGGCGCCAAGATCGGTTTGCTGGGCCTGAATGGCGCCGGCAAATCGACCGTGCTGAAGATCATGGCCGGCGTCGATACCGATTTCCAGGGCGAAGCGCGCGCGCAGCCCGGGATCAAGGTTGGCTACCTGGCGCAGGAACCGGAGATCGATCCTGCCAAGACCGTGCGCCAGGCGGTCGAGGAAGGCGTCGGTGAAGTGCTCAACGCGCAGGCCGCGCTGGACGCCGTGTACGCCGCGTATGCGGAGGAGGATGCCGACTTCGATGCGCTGGCCAAGGAGCAGGAACGACTGGAGGCCATCCTCGCCGCCGGCGACGCGCATACGCTGGAAAACCAGCTGGAAATCGCCGCCGACGCCCTGCGCCTGCCGCCGTGGGAAGCGATCATCGGCAAGCTGTCGGGTGGCGAGAAGCGACGCGTCGCACTGTGCCGCCTGCTGCTGCAGAAGCCGGACATGCTGCTGCTGGACGAACCGACCAACCACCTCGACGCCGAATCGGTGGAATGGCTGGAACAGTTCCTGGCCCGCTACACCGGTACCGTCGTCGCGGTCACCCATGACCGCTACTTCCTCGACAACGCCGCCGAATGGATCCTCGAGCTCGATCGCGGCCGCGGCATCCCGTGGAAGGGCAACTACACCGACTGGCTGACCCAGAAGGGCGAGCGCCTGAAGCAGGAAGACAACCAGGAGAAGTCGCGCCAGAAGGCGATCCAGAAGGAACTGGAGTGGTCGCGGCAGAATGCCAAGGGTGGCCGCAGCAAGGGCAAGGCGCGCCTGGCGCGGATGGAAGAGCTGCAGGCGGTCGACTACCAGAAGCGCAACGAGACCAACGAGATCTTCATCCCGCCCGGCGAGCGCCTGGGCAACAAGGTGGTGGAGTTCAAGAACGTCAGCAAGGCCTATGGCGATCGCGTGCTGATCGACAACCTGAGTTTCAGCGTGCCGAACGGTGCGATCGTCGGCATCATCGGCCCCAACGGCGCCGGCAAGTCGACATTGTTCCGGATGATCACCGGGCAGGAGACGCCGGACTCCGGCGAGATCGAGATGGGCCCCACGGTCAAGCTGGCCTACGTCGACCAGAGCCGCGATGCGCTGACCGGGAACCACAACGTGTTCCAGGAAGTCTCCGGCGGCCTCGACATCCTCAACATCAACGGCATCGAGATCCAGTCGCGCGCCTATATCGGCCGCTTCAACTTCAAGGGCCAGGACCAGCAGAAGCTGGTCGGCACCCTGTCCGGCGGCGAACGCGGGCGCCTGCACATGGCCAAGACCCTGCTGCAGGGCGGCAACGTGCTGCTGCTCGACGAACCCTCCAACGACCTCGACATCGAGACCCTGCGGGCGCTGGAGGATGCGTTGCTGGAGTTCCCCGGCAACACCTTCGTCATCTCGCATGACCGCTGGTTCCTGGACCGCATCGCGACCCATATCCTCGCGTTCGAAGGCGAGTCGCACGTGGAATTCTTCCAGGGCAACTACCGCGAGTACGAGGAAGACAAGAAGCGCCGCCTCGGCGCGGAAGGCGCCAGGCCGCATCGCCTGCGCTTCAAGGCGTTGAAGTAATCGAGGCAACGTGGGAGCGCCCCTTGGGCCGCTCCTGCCAACCGGACTGGAGTCGGCAATGACCTTCATCGAACAACTCCGCAGCCGCTGGCAGGCCAGCAACTCGCTGGTCTGCGTCGGCCTGGATCCCGACCTGGCGAAGTATCCCGACGCCTACGTCAACGACGAGGATGCGCTGTTCGCCTTTTGCCGCGACATCGTCGACGCCACCGCCGAGTACGCCTGCGCCTTCAAGCCGCAGATCGCCTACTTCGCCGCGCACAACGGCGGCGAGGTCGCGCTGCAACGGCTCATTGCCCACATCAACGGCACCCATCCAGGCGTACCGGTGATCCTGGACGCCAAGCGCGGCGACATCGGCAGCACCGCCGAGCAATATGCGGTGGAAGCCTTCGATCGTTTCGGCGCCGACGCGGTGACGCTCAACCCGTACATGGGCCGCGATTCCGCCGAGCCCTTCCTGCAGCGCAATGATCGCGGCTGCGTGTTCCTCTGCCACACCTCCAATCCCGGTGCGCGCGACTTCCAGGACCTGACCGTTTCCGACGGGAGTGGTGGCCTGGCGCCGCTGTACCAGCATGTGGCACGCACGATTGCCCGCGACTGGAACGGCGATGGCAACTGCGCGCTGGTGGTCGGTGCCACCTTCCCTGGAGAACTGAAGGTGATCCGCGACATCGTCGGTGACATGCCGCTGCTGATTCCCGGCATCGGCGCGCAAGGCGGCGATGTCGAAGCCGTGGTCCGCAACGGCAAGACCGCCGACGGCACCGGCCTGATGATCAATTCCTCGCGCGGGATCCTGTATGCGTCGCAGGGCCACGATTACGCCCGCGCGGCGGCCGATGCCGCCAGGGCACTGCGCGACGAGATCAACCGCTACCGCTGAGCGCGCAGCAACGCCCGCAAGGCCGCGAACGGAAAGCGCGCCCAGATCATCATGAATACGGCGGCGCACACGACACCACTGCGCCGTGCCGCCTCGAACTTGCCGAAATAACGCCACAGGCCGCGATGCTTGTGCCATTCCACGAACACCGGGCGCGAGCGGCTGGACACGCCACGCACATGCACCACGCGCACCTCGTTGGCGACCATCACGCATGCGCCGACATCCCGCGCGCGCCGGCACAGGTCGAGGTCCTCGGCGTGCAGGCGATAGGCGGCATCGAACCCGCCGACACGTTCGAACATCCAGCGTGGCAACAGCATCAACGCACCCGAGACCGCATCGACCTGTTGCAACGATGCCGTCGGATCCACCTCGACCGCAAGCCTGGCCGCGGCCGGTGAACGCAGCATCGCCGCAAAATCCGGATCGCGGCGGCGCGCGGCGGCGTCGCGCACGCCTTCCTCGTCGACCAGGTCGGCGCCGAGCAGCGCAGCCGCCTGCGATCGCGGCATGCGCGCGCAGCTGCGCCAGTGTGTCGACCTCGACCAGGCAATCCGGATTGACGAAGGCCAGCCACGGCGAAAGGCTGTCCGCGGCCCCCTGGTTGCAGGCAACCGCGAAGCCGGGGTTGTCGGGATTGGCGATGAAGCGCAGGCGCGGGTCGGCGACGGCATGGCGCTGCACGATCTCCAGCGTGGCGTCGCCCGAGTCGTTGTCGACGACACGGATTTCGACCACGCCTTCGGCACCGCGCAAGCGTTGCAGGCAATCGTCGAGGGTTTCCTCGCTGTCGTGCGACACCACGATCGCGGCGATACCGGCGTTGCTCATGCCGGAAGCGGAAACAGGTCGGCCTGTGGAGAACCGCTGTCGAGGGCGGCCAGTGACGCGCCCAACTGCGTGCGCAAACCGTGCAGCGGATCGTCCATCAGGCAATGTGCCAACCGCGCATGCCAGGCCGGCCAGCGAACCGACAACCGCTCCATGTCGCCATCCACGGGATGACCTTCGCCATCACGCAACACGAACGCGGTTTCGCACAGGACATTGCGCCAGCCCAGGCCGGACAGGCGCAGCGACACGTCGGTCAGCGCGGCGTACCAGGAATGGAAGCTGGCGGCATCGACCCCACCGGCGCGCGCGTACGCACTGCCGCGCATGAGCACCGCATGGCTGACCGCCACCGGCAAATCGGGATGAGTCGGCGCCAATCGCGCGCAGGCACGGGCCAGGCGCGACGGATCCTCGTCGAGTGCCACGATCTCGCCGATGCGCGGCCACGCCGCTGCTTCGCCGGCATTGCTCCAGGGCGTCGCGGTGGCAATCGCCGGATCGCGCGCCAGGCAACCGGTGAGCTGTTGCAGCCAACCGGGGGTGGGACGCGCATCCGCCGCAAGGATCGCCACGTCCGCATCGCCACAGGCACGCAACGCCTCGTCCAGGTGCGCCGCCTCGCCAATGCTGCGTGCGCGGCGCGTGTGCGCGGCCTGCAACCGCGTGCGCGCCAGCCAGGCTTCGATGATCGCGCCAGCGCGCGGGCCGGCCTGGGCATCGTCCGCAAGCCAGACCCGCGTGCCCACCGGCGTGGAGGCGTCGAGCGCGGCCAGGCAGGCATCCAGCGCATCCTCGTCCACGCCTACCGGCACCAGCACGACCGGCTGGACGGCGGGCCGGATTTCGCCTGGCCGGGTGCTGGCCGGCATCGACGTGCCGGCCGGGTTCACTTGGCCTTGCTGTCGTACAGCGGCTCCAGCGCGCGGAAACGGCGACCGTACTCGTCGGTCAGCTCGCGTGCTTCCTGCGGGCTGCGGACCACGGTCGGGGTGATCAGCACGATCAGCTCGTCGCGCGTGGTGGCGCTGCCCTGCTGGCCGAACAGGCCCCCGATGACCGGGATCCTGCTCAGGCCCGGGATGCCCGAGGAACCGCGCTCGCTGCCATCGGTGATCAGGCCCGCCAGCATGATGGTCTCGCCGCTCGGTATCGCCGCACTGGTATGCACCTTGTTGGTGTCGATGCGCACGTTGCCGTTGTCGTCGGCGATGCCGGTCGGCTTGCTGACTTCCTGGACGATGTCGAGGAACACCATGCCGTCACGGGTGATGCGCGGGCGCACCTTCAGGATGATGCCGGTTTCCAGGTACTGGACCTGGCTGTAGGTGCCGTCGGTGCTGCCGCTGCTCGGATTGAAGCTGACCGAGGAGATCGGGATGCGCTGGCCCACGTTGAGGCTGGCTTCCTTGTTGTTCTGGGTGAACACCGACGGCGAAGACAGGGTGCGCACGTCGGTGACGCTGTCCAGCGCGTTCACGATCGCCGCCGCGCTGTTGCCGAGGAATTTCCAGCTCAATGCGCTGCTGCCGTCCACCAACGGTGCGAGTGTTCCGGCGAAACTGCCGAAGCTGTTGCGACCGGTCGGGTACGACATTCCCGGCACATCGGCGACCGCGTTGTCGAGATACCAGCTGACGCCGTACTCCAACGCGCCCCGCAGGTTCACGCTGACCACTTGCGCCTCGATGTGCACCTGCATCGGCATCACGTCCAGGCGGTCGATGACCTCGCGGATCGACTTCCATTGCGCCGGGCTGGCGCGTACCAGCAGCGCGTTGGTGTCCTCGACCGCGGACACGCCCACTTCGCCGCCATCCACCCTCAGGGTCACCCGCCCATTGCCGCTGCGATTGCCGGGCAGGTTGCCACCATCGCCCAGGCCATTGGCGACCGATGCGCTGGAGGTGCTGGACTTGTCGTCCACGCCGGAATCGCGGATCTCGGTAGAGTCCACGCCAGGCATCATCGATGCGGAATCACTGCTGTTGCCGCGGCCGCCGCCGAACACTTCGGACAGCCGATCGGCGAGGTCGCGCGCCTTGATGTACTTCAGCTCGTACGAAAACAGGCGGCCATCGCCGCTGCCGCCTTCGATGCGGTCGATCCATTGCTGGATGTCGTCCAGGTACTTCGGCTGGCTGGTGATCACCATCACCGCGTTGCTGCTGTCCAGCGGCATGAAGCGGAACATGCCCGACGTCGGCGACTTGCCCTCCTCGCCGAACACGCGTTCCAGGTCCTGCACGACCGTGCTGGCGCGCCCGGACTGCAGCGGGTACACGCCGACCGACATGCTGGACATCCAGTCCACGTCGAACACCTGGATCGTGCGCAGGTAGTTCTCGAGTTCGGCGCGGGTACCGGCGATGGTGATCATGTTGCGCGCGCCATCCGCGCTGACGATCGCGCCCTGCCTGGCGTAAGGCTTGAGGATCTTTTCCATCTCGCTGGCGGACACGTAGCGCAGGGGCACCAGACGCGTTTCGAAACCACGCGCCAGCGCCGGCGAACCGGTCCGAGGGACCACGCCCGCGGTCATGGCCTGGTCGGCGGGGACGATGTTGTAGCGGCCATCGCTGTACACCATGCGCGCGTTGTTCTGTGCCAGCACGCCATCCAGCAGGCTGAGTGCGCCGGCGGCACCGACCGGCTGCTGGGTGGACACGGTCACCGTGCCTGCAATGCCCGGGGCGATGCTGTAGCTCTGCCCCAGCATGTCGCCCAGGATCGCCTTGACAACTGCTTGCAGGGACTCGCCCTCGAAGTTGAAGCGGGCCTGGCCACTGCTGCCCAAGGTCGGCGGCGCGGCGCCTGCGAGCGCCTGGTTGATCGGTGCACTGCTGCCACGGCGGATCACCGGCAGCGGCCCGGAATTCCCCATCGATTCGGGCAGGTGGTCCTGCCGGACGCCTTCAGTGCCCGCCTGCGCACCCGGCAAGCGATCGGCATGGCGCACCTGCGGCGGCGGCATGCTGGCGCATGCGGCAAGCAGGGCAGTCATCAGGGCGATCAGGAACGGACGCAGGTTCATTCGGGAAACTCCAGCTTCATTGCGTTGCCGGTGCGGCCGACGATGTCGGGGCACGGCTGTCGGGTGTGTTGCCGCGCATCTGTGCGCGGCGGGCTTCGATGCGCTTGCGGATTGCCTGGATCCGCGAAGCCTCACTGATCGGAATTGGCGCGGCGTCCGCCGCATCCTGTGTCGTGGAATCGGCGGCATTGTCCGTATCTTTTCTGGCGGACGCATTGTTGCCGGCGATGACATCCCGTTCGACCAGCGCGTCGTCACCGAAGACGCGCAAGTCCAGGCTGGATTCACCGCCGTTGCCCGCGAAGATCGCACGGCGCGGCTGCACGTCCACCAACCGCCAGCCGGAGGCGCCTTCCGGCGCTGCGCCTTCGCGCACGCGCACGGACTCACCGCCACCCGTGGGCTGCAGGAAAGCCATCCGAAGCTGCGGAGTGATCAACACTCCGGTCAGGATGAAATCCAGCGACTGGCTCTGCGCACCTGTCGCGCCGCCATCAGGCGCGGTCGCCAGGAAGCTCCGTGGACGTCGGTCCGAGGTGAACACCGGACGCGCGGCCGCTTCGGCATATTGGGCCAACGGTCCGATCCGGTCGGGACTGGCAGGCCCGGACTGCGGGAGCGGTACATCGGCCGCGATCACAGGGGTGGGCGCCACGGCATTGCCCAGTCCGAGCAACGCCGCCAGCCACAGCAGCACCGCCCAGCCAGCGCAGGCGGCCAGCAACCAGGTCAGCGGGCCGGACTGTTCGAAGCGCTGCAGCAATCCGCGCTCAGCCACCACGCACCTCCCTGGCGGCCACGGCCACGACCGGGCGCAGGTAACCGTAGAGATCAAAGCTGACGTCGAGCCCACCTTCCTGCGGCGGGTTGTTGCCCGGGATCGCGAAATAGCGCTGCGAGGAAATATTCAACGCGTCGACGAACAGGTAGGGTCGCGCGGATTCCAGTGCGTGCAACACCGCCAGCGTCTCGGCGTTGCCGCAGCGCAGGCGCACCTGCACGGTGACCCGTCGGAAACGGCTCGGTGCAGACTCGCCACTGAGCGGCGCGCGATTGGTGATGGCGCATCCGCGGTTGCCCGGGCTGACCTCTTCCACCACCCGCTCCAGCTGCTGGATCAAGGAGGCCGTGGCGAGTTCCGTTGTTGGCTCCAGCAGGAAACCGGTCGCGCTGCCACGGGCGTCGAGTTCGGCGAGCCGTTTGCTGATGCCCGGCGCCTGCTCAAGCAGGGCACGCACCCGCGCATCGCGGTCGCGCAAATCGGCGATGGAGGCATCCGCCGCGCGCAGCGGCTGGGTGAACAGCGGATGCACGACCAGCAGGTAGACAAGGCTCAGCATGGCCAGCAGCAGGGCCATGGAGAGCAGGCGGTCGCGTTCAGCGCGTGCCACGGGGCTTGCCCTCCGTCGTCGAGGCATCGTTGAGCTGCGCGACCAGGGTGAAGCGGTCGCTGCGGGTGCGCGGATCCGGCTGCAGCGCACCGCTGAGAGCCGGCGCAGTCCATTGGCGTGCACCTTCCAGCTTGCCGACCAGGGCTGCGGCCTGGTTGGACAGGCCGATGATGGTCAGCTGGCCACCCTCGATCGCCGCCTTCTCCAGATAGGTGCCGTCCGGCAAACGTCGCGCCAGCTCATCCATGACCTCGACCACGGTGGGACGTGCATTGCGTTGCTGCTGGAGATAGATGCCGCCTTCCACCGAATCGACCAGGCGCTGGCGCTGTTGCGCGACATTGCGCGCCTGCGCACTGCGAACATCCACGTCGGCCTTCAGCTGGCGCGCGGCTTCGTGCCGGTTGGACAGGATCTGCGCCAGCCCCAGCATCAGTCCCGCGAGGAACAGCGCGGCGAACAGCAGGTTCCACCAGCGCCAGGGGTTGGCACGCAACGTTCGCTGCGGCATGGGCAACAGGTTGATGCCGAGCGGGCGGCCTTCGGCGTCGGCCAGGTCGACACCGGCCAGCCATGAGGACAACCCCGCCAGGGCCGCGTTGGCATCGTCGAAACGCTTGCGCGGCACGACCACCAGCTCGACCTGCAACTGGCCGTCTTCGCGTACCTGCAGCACGCGGCCGTCATACACCACGTCGGCGGCGGCAAACGGCGTTTGCCGTTCGATTTCGAAGCCGAGGACTTCGCGCAAGCGTTCGCGGGCGGCACCCGGCAATTGCAGGGTGCGGCGCAGGCCGCTGGCGGCGGGCAGCAGCAGCCAGCGCGGCAGGTCGGCGGCAGGGCCGGTCAGCACGTTCGCCAGCGGATCGTCCTGGATCCCCCGCGCTGCCGGTACCGGCAGGGTTGCAAGGTCCTGCAACTCGCCGGCGATCTGGCGACGCAGGCGGATGCCATCGCCCTCGAGTTGCAGCAACAAGCGATCGGTGGATGCCGCCAGCAGTTGCCGCCAGCGTGGCGGCAGCCAACTGGCCAGGCCAGCGCCCCACCACGCGAGGAAACCGCGGATGCCGCGACCGGCGGACTGGACGCGCACCAGGGACAGCACGGCCTCGCTCATGGCGTGACCGCCCCATCCTGCCAGCGCAGTGGCGTGTAGCTGGATCCAGTCAACCCGTTACCCCCCACCCGCAGAATGGCCGAAAGATGCGCGCGGCGACCATTCGAGAGTCGTGCACGGCTGTCGATACTATACGTGCCGCTGCCACTGACCGGCAGGGTGTCATCGATCGGTTGCGGTCGCTCGACGCCCATCGCCTGCAACACCGGCGCATCGGCGAACGCCATCGCCGGCATCGCCAGGGCGCCATGCACGGTCAGGTAGGGCGCCAGTGAACGGAACAGCGCCGGGCGCATGCCCAGCACCTGTTCGAGTTCCGTCACGGTTTCGAACGGCGCATCCTTTGCGCCCCATGCCAGCCCCGCCGCCGCATAGTTGGGATCTTCCGCACCACCGGCCACCTGCACCAGCTGATCCTCGTCGCGCCAGTCGATGATGGCGCTGGCGATCTGCGTGGCCGATTCTTCCGGCTCGCCTTGCACGCGCAGCAAGCCTGCAAGCAGGTCCGGGGCCGCCGCGTTGAGATCGACCTTGCCGGTTTCGTCACGCATGGATACCTCGATGCGTGCGCCATCGAAGTCGAAGCGGTAAGCCCGTCCATCCGGCACCCAGCGTTGCGCGGGATCCGCATCCAGCAGCCGCGCGACGGCATAGTCGACGCCGGCACGCGCGGCCTCGCGCGCCGCCACGCTGCGGGCCAGCCCATTGCCTTGCATCGACTCGATCCGTGCCGACATCGCATACCCGGCGACCAGGCCGCTGAGCAGCAGGATCAGCCACATCACCAGCAGCAAGGCTGCGCCACGCTGCCTGCGGGCCTGCATGGCGCGAACGTGAGTGCCGAGGTCGCTGTGCATTCGAATCATGGGGTGGCATCCACCGCGATGCCCGCACCGGCCGCCAGTGGCAGCGCGATGAACAGTGCCGGCCATGGCCCCTGCGCATCGACGATCTCGACCCGCACCTGCAACGGCAACGATTCCGGATAGTCCCACTGCGGTTTCCACGCCCCCAGCTCACCGTCCTGCGCCCTGGTGCGATAGGCGAACTGCACGCTACGCAGGCCATCGGCCAGCGGTTCAGGCGGGCGAGCATCCGCGGCGACCAGGGTTTGGCCGGCGACCACCATGCGGAAATCGACCTGCAGTGCCTGCGCGCCGCCGCCGCCATCCACGCCCAGTTCGTGCAGGTGTGGGCCACCACGCCCAAGGTAATCCGGCAGGTCGGCCACGAAACGCATGCTGCGCGCGCCACCCGCGAATCGCTGCGCCTGCCCGGTTGCCTCGTCGAGATTGAACACGATGCTCTGGGCGCCGCCGATGCGGCTGCGCAGGAACTCGGAAACCGCCCGCATGCGTTCGTTGCGCGCCGCCATCGCCTCGCCACGCTCGGCGGTGGCCACGGCCGCGCGCAGGGTGGCGAACCCCAGGGCCAGGCCGGCCGCAAGCAACATGGTGGCCAGCAACACCTCGATCAGCGTGAAGCCGCGTTGCCCGGTGGCGGCCCTGCTCATGGCGCCGAGACCCCTTCGACGTGCGGCACCACCAGCCGCAACGAGGTGGCCTCGACACGCTCGGCCGGGGTGCCCTCGCCCCACGCCACCTGCAGGCGCAGGTGCATCAGTTGCGCGCCATTGGGATCGACGGGCGATGCCGCCTGCCGGGGCGAAGGGTCCTGCCAGGGCTCGACGTCCAGCCGCCAGCGGTAGCGACCCTGGTCCAGTTCGCCTTCGCGCTGCTGCGGCTGCGGCAGGTTGCCGAATTCGTCCAGCAGCGATTGCGCATGCAGGGCCGCGCGCCCGGCATCGCCCGCAGCACGCACCTGCCGGGTCGCACCGGACAGCGTGCCAAGCAACAGCGTCAGGCCGAGCGCAAGGATCGCGAACGCGACGATGATCTCGATCAAGGTGTACCCGGCGCTCGCCTGGCGCGACCTGATGGCACGGCTCATGGAGCAGCCTGCACGCGCTTGACCCGCACTTCGCCGGTCAGCCAGCCCACGTCCACGTCCCAACCACCGCCGTTGGCGAGCAACCGCACGCGCCCGCCGGTTGCCGCGCCATCCGCGAAGAAGCGCACCATGCCCTTGTCGTCGTTTTGCCGGCCCGGATCGAACTGGCTGGCGCGCGCGCCGGTGAACACGACTTCGCCCACATCCGGCAGGTTGCCGCGGCGGCCCCTGGCACCCTGCCACTGCCGCGCGGCGGGATCGATGATGACGTCCTGGGGCTGGCCGGTGCTGATCGCCACCGCACGCGCGAAGCGCATCTGCGCCGCCACGTCCTTCGCCCCGGCGCGCAACTTCATGCCCTGCATGCCGCCGCCGAACGCTGCCACCGCCAGCAAGCTGGCGGCTGCGATCAAGGCCATCACCAGGATCATTTCCAGCAACGAGAATCCGGAGGCGCGCCGACGCACCTGCTTCATCGCGGCAGGTTCATCGACGGCTCGCCCGGTGACGACACGTGCGTCAAGGTCCGGCGCGCTTATTCGTAGCGGATGTCGGCATTGACGCTTTCGCCGCCAGTCTTGCCATCGGCGCCAAGGCTGACCAAGTCAAACGCCCCCTTCTCGCCCGGCACCGCATAGGCATAGGGATGGTTCCAGGGGTCCTTCATCTCGGCCTCCTTCGCATACGGGCCCAGCCAGCCCGACGCACCGCCGGGCGACTTCACCAGGTCGCCGAGGCTGCCAGGCAGGCCGCCGGTATCCATCTGGTACTGCTGGACCTTTTCCGCCAGCGTCTGCACCTGCGCCCTGGCGAGGTTGACCTTGGCGCGGTCGCCGCCACCGAGGATGCGCGAGGCCGCGAACGCGACGATGCCGCCGATCAGGACCACCACCAGGATGATCTCGATCAGCGAAAAGCCCGCCTGCGCAATGGCACGGGGCGAGCGGGTGACGGAACGGGGAATACGCATCATTCGGATCCTTGGATAGTGCACTTTCGGCATTGTGGTTGATCGCGGCCATCGATGGCGCAACAACGCGACCGGGCATTCAGATAGGCAGTCGATGCCGTGCATGGCCCGCCGGCATCGATCAAGCGCGTTTCGTCACCCGATCACGTTGGTCAGATCATAAATCGGCGACAGCACTGCCAGGATCACGATACCGACCACCAGCGCCAGCACCAGGGTCACCGCCGGCACCAGCGCCGCCAGCAGGCGGTCCATCGCCACCGAGGTTTCCTGTTCGAAGGTCGCGGCGGTCTTGAGCAGCATGGTGTCGAGCGCACCCGACTCCTCGCCGACCTGGATCATCTGCAGGGCCAGCCGCGGGAATCGCTTGCCCTTGCCCAATGCCATCGACAGGCCAACGCCATTCTTGACGTCGGCGGCTGCGGCCTCCACGTCGTTCGCCAGCACGCGGTTGTCCAGCACGTTGCGGGCGATCGCCAGCGCAGACAGCAATGGCACGCCATTGCGCAGCAAGGTGCCCAGGGTGCGCGCCAGCCGTGCGGTCTCGACCCGCGCCACCAGGGTGCCGGCCAGCTTGCGCTGCAACAGCCAGCTGTCGAACTTCAGCATGAACGCGGGGTCCCGGCGCTTGCGGTCCAGCCACAGCAGGAGCAGCACCGGGATGGCGAGGATCACGAGCCACCAGCTGCGCACGAATTCGCCCAAGCCCAGCACCAGCTGCGAGAACCACGGCAGGTCGGCGTCCAGGCTTGCGTACATCGCCGAGAACTGCGGCACCACGTAGCCCAGCAGGAACAGCAGGCTCAGGCCGACCATCAGCAGCAGGATCGCCGGATACACCAGCGCGTTGATCACGCGCGCGCGCATCGCGCTGGACCGCTCGAGGTAGTCGGCCAACTGCTGCAGGGTGTCGTGCAGGTTGCCGCCGGCCTCGCCGGCGCGAACCATGTTCACGTACAGCCGGCCGAAGTCGCCGTGCTGGCGCTCCAGCGCCGCCGACAACGACGCGCCCCCGCGCACTGCTTCGCGGATGTCATGGATGGTGCGCCGCGCGACATCGTCTTCCGGCAGCTCCAGCAGGATCGACAAGGCACGGTCCAGCGGCTGGCCCGCGCCAAGCAACGTGGCCAGTTGCTGGGTGAACTGGACCAGTCGTGCGCCAGCGAATGGCTTCGGCTTGAACAGCGCACGCCACGCGGATTCGCCACTGCTCTCGCTGGCGAGCCGCGCCTCGACCGGCAGATGGCCCTTGCTCCTGCAGGCGCAACGCGACCTCGCCGTCGCTGGCGGCTTCCATCTGCCCATCCAGCATCTCGCCGTGCGCGTTCAGTGCCTTGTAGCGGTAGAGCGCCATCGGCTCAGGCGTCCCCGGCCAGGCAATGGGCGTCCCGGGGTGGCACCACGCGGCTCGAGAGTGCGAGCAGCAAGGAGATCCCGACCGGCTGGGCCGCAGTAGCGCCCAACGACCGGGGCAATGGTTTCGCGCTCATTGAATTGCACCAGGGAAAACGGACATGCCCTGCATAAGCATACTTCGACGGCCTCACCGCCGTTGCGCGAGCTGCTGCCGCAAGGCGTTGAGCCTGCCCGTGGCAAAGAAGGCGTAAGCAGGCTTGTTCGCCAAGGCCTGCTCGGCGCGGGCCAGCGCGCGCGCGGCGCCTTGCGGATTGCCTGCCGCCAACAGGGCTTCGCCATAGCTGATCCAGGCGCGCGGATCGTCGGCTGCCAGCGCAACCGCGGCGGCACCCTCGCGCAGCGCATCGTCGGGGCGCTGAAGGCGGACGAATCCGTCCGCGCGCATGGCATGCGCGAGCGACGCCACGCCCGGCATGTCGAACGGGCCGTGCGCAACCAGCACCGCTCCCGCGAGCATCTCGCGCTCGCCATCCAGCGCGGGCCGGAACGTGTCGCCCTCGCGCGCGACCGCAACGCGCACGCCAAGGAACAGCGTCCCGCCGAGGTGGCGCGGGACAGGCTCCACGCCGCCGCGCCGCCCCCGCCACAAGCGGCCCTCGGGAAGCCGCTTGCACGGCCGCGCCGGCACCCGCGAGAGCGGATCGCTCACCCCCGCCACCCAGCAGTCCTCGATGCCGTTGCGATCGACGTAGGTGCGGATCCGTTTCATGCTTTGCCCCCACTCGACACTGTCGAAGGTCAGCACGTCATAGGCACGTGTCGGCCCACCCCAGAAGGCATTGGCGAAGGGAATATAGTCCGGCGCGGTGCGCGCGACCGCCACCCCCTGGCAGGCCAGCAGGCAGGCCAGCGCCAGCGCCCAGCCGCGGCCGCGCTGCCACAGCACGCTCAAGCCGAACCCGGCCAGCAGGAGGAAGTAGGGATAGACCTGCAGCACATGGCGAATCCCGTCGGTGAACGTCGACGACATCGCGATCAGCAGGTACGCCACCGGCGGGAACAGCAGGAACAGCCATTGCCGGCGACGCGACCGGTTCATCCACAAGGCCACCGTGCCGATGGGCAGGAGCAACAGCAGCGGGATGCTGCTCTTCAACGAAAAGGCGACGGGATAGAAGAACCACTGCCCCTCCGCATACATCCGGCCGAATACCCGGGTATAGCGAACGCTGTTTCCGACGATGTCGGCCAGGCCCATCAGGTAGGCCTCGGGAAAAACATGCGCGGCGGCGATCCAGCTCAACAGGGTGCCCAGCAGTGACCCCTGCGTGTCGTGCTTCCCCACTGCGCGCAGGAATTCCTCGATCGCCACCGTGGCGTGGGCGCCAGGCGTCGCCGAATAACGAAACCCGTAAAACGCCCACAACACGGTCAGCGCGAGCAGCCCCGCCAGGAGCAACTCGAGCAGTGGTCGCACGACGTGCGGCCCGACCCGCCACGGCCCTTCGCGGAACAGCGAGGCATCCAGCAGTCGCAGCAGCGCCAGCAGGGGGAGCACGAGCAAGGCCGAATGCTTGCTCGCCAGCAGCAGGCCGAACGCCGCGCCCATCGCGAGCACCCGTGGCACCGCAGCCCAGTCGCGTGACGCATACACGACCATCGCCGACAGGAAGGCGGTCATCGTGATCGCCATGTCGGTGGTGACCAGCGAGCCGTGCGCCACCAATACCGGCTCCATCGCGAACAGCGCCATGACGCCAACCGCCGGCCACGCACCGAACATGCGCCAGGCGCTGATCCACACCAGTACCGCGAGCACCACGCTCAACACCGACGCCATCATCCGCGCAGGCAGCAGGATCCGGTCTTCGCCGTTATCGTCCCTGAACGCGGCACCCAGCCGGAACGCCTCGGCCTTGGCAACGAAGCCGGGATCGCAGCGCAGGCCTTCCGGCATGCGCACGTCCATGGCCGCCAGCGGCAGCGCAGCCAGTTCCTTCAGCAGCGGCGGGTGCTCGGGATTGAACGCGAAGTCGCCGCATTGCAGGTAGCGATGACCTGCAAGCAGGTGCAGGGGCTCGTCGGTGGTGGCACTTGTCGCATCGGCGTGCAGCCAGAGCTGGAGCGAGAACAACAACACCAGCAACAGGCAGATCGCACCCGGCAAACCTGCTCCGGACCAGCGACCCGCTATCCGCATGTCGGGCACTGGAGAACGCCCAGCAACACCGGCTCAGGCGTCCTCGCTGACGCGCAGGACTTCCTCGATCGTGGTTTCGCCACGCAGGGCCTTGGCGATGCCGACTTCGTACATCGTGCTCATGCCGCCCTTGCGCGCCAGCTTCTCGATCTCGTCCATGCCGGCGTGGCGCATCACCGCGCGCCGCACTTCGTCGTCCATCACCAGCAATTCCATGATCGTGGTGCGGCCCAGGTAACCGGTCGGTGACAACGCCGATGGCTTCGCCCGATACAGGACGATGTCGCCCTGCGGCTGGAAGCGGCGCAGGCCGAACTTCTCGATCTCCTCCGGCGATGCGGCGTATCGCTCCGCGTGCACCGGTTCCAGTTTGCGCACGAGCCGCTGCGCGACGATGCCGTTGACGGTGGAGGTCAGCAGGTAATCCTCCACCCCCATGTCCAGCAAACGGGTGATGCCACCGGCCGCGTTGTTGGTATGCAGGGTGCTCAGCACCAGGTGGCCGGTCAACGCGGACTGGATCGCGATGCGCGCGGTTTCCAGGTCGCGCATTTCGCCGATCATGATGATGTCGGGATCCTGGCGCACGATGCTGCGCAGCGCGTTGGCGAAATCCAGCCCGATCTGCGGCTTGGCCTGGATCTGGTTGATGCCCTCGATCTGGTATTCGATCGGGTCCTCGACCGTGATGATCTTGACGTCCGGCGTATTGAGCTTGCTCAGCGCGGTATACAGCGTGGTGGTCTTGCCCGAACCCGTGGGTCCGGTCACCAGCAGGATCCCGTGCGGCTGCTCCAGCACTTTCTGGAAGCGCGGCATGAATTGCGGGCCGAACCCCAGCTTGTCGAAATCCAGCACCACGGTCTCGCGGTCCAGCAGGCGCATCACCACTGATTCGCCATGCGCGGTCGGAATGGTGCTGACGCGCAGGTCCAGCTCCTTGCCCTGCACCCGCTGCATGATCCGGCCGTCCTGCGGCAGGCGGCGCTCGGCGATGTTGAGCTTGGCCATGATCTTGATGCGGCTGATCACCGCTGCGGTCAGGTTCGGCGGCGGGCTTTCGCCCTCTTCCAGCACGCCGTCGATACGGTAGCGCACCTTCAACCGGTTCTCGAACGGTTCGATGTGGATGTCCGATGCACGCAGCTCCACCGCGCGCTGGATCACCAGGTTGACCAGCCGGATCACCGGCGCTTCCGAGGCCAGGTCGCGCAGGTGTTCGACATCGTCGAAGGCGGTTTCGCCGTCGGCACTGTCGACGATGCCCTCCATCGCGCTGCGGCCCTGGCCATGCCAGCGCTCGATCAGCTCGTCGATTTCGGAACGCAGCGCCACTGCAGCACGCACCTCACGCCCGGTCGCCAGCCTCACCGCGTCCATGACATACATGTCCTGCGGGTCGGCCATCAGCACGTCGACTGCGCCGGCATCGGTGGCCACCGCCACCACGTGGAACTGCTTCATGAACTTCATGCTGATTGACAGCTGGCCCAGCGCCGCATCTTCCGGCGGCAGCTCCGGCACGTCGCGCGCGCTGCGCAGCGGCAGGTTCAATTCCGACGCGCAGGCCTCGGCATGGTCGCGCTCCGACACCAGCCCCAGCCGGCCGAGCAAAGCCAGCAGGCTGCCGCCGTCCTGTTCCTGCAGGCGGCGGGCGCGGACCAGGTCGGGCTCCTTCAGTTTGCCGCGCTGCAGCAACGCCGACACGATGCGCTCATCGACGGAGGCCGGGGTGGAATCGGACAGGACTGCGCTCATGGGGGCCGGGCGGATACGGGAGACAGGCTGCGAGGGTAGCAGCGCGGCCGTTGCGGCGCGATGGCAGGGTTGCCGCGCGCTTACTGGCTGCGCCCATCATCGTCCCTTCTGCGTCCACTCCCAAGGCATGCCAACGCAATAGCCCACCCCTGCAAGACGGGGAAGAGCGGTGAAGTTCGCATGCCGCGGGAAAGCACATGCCGGGGCTGTTTGTTTTGTGACCTATGTCTCATTATGATCGAACCACGGCAGCGTCGTCCCGGCAGACAATCGCTCACCGCTTCGCCGTGATGTCAACCATCTATTTTCTTGACAAGGGGAAATTCAGCCATGAAATCCAGAATCCAGCGGTTCACCCAACGAAGCATCGTGACTGCCGTCGTATTGAATCTTTCGCTGCTCTGTGGTTCCGCACTTGCCGCAGGCCCCGGGGATGTGAAGGTCTTGACGTTCGAGGGACTCCAGAACTATGAAACCGTCAACCAGTTCTACAATGGCGGAACCGGCGGCAACGGCAGCGGTCCAGGTACAAACTATGGCATTTCGTTTTCCGGGAACTCCCTGGCACTCATCGATTCTGATGCAGGTGGTAGTGGGAATTTCGGCGGCGAACCCAGCCCCGACACCATACTGTTTTTCAGCAGCGGTGGTGCTTCAACCATGAACGTGCCCGCCGGATTCACGACGGGTTTCTCGTTTTATTATTCCAGCCCCTTCACTTCAGGAAGCGTCACTGTCTATGACGGCGTCGACGGAACCGGCAATGTACTGGCCACGATCAATTTGCCCCTGACACCTGCAAATGGTGCGCCTGATCCAAGCGGCGCCTACAGCCCGTTCATGCCGTACGGGGTCAGCTTCAACGGGACCGCGCGGTCGGTGGACTTCAGCGGCGGAGCTAATAGCATCGCCTTTGACGACGTTACGATTGGGTCTTCTACACCTGTGGAGCCACCCACCACGACCTGCGCCAGCGAGGGCTACAAGGGCGCGCAGCTGACCTGGTGCCAGAACATCTGCGAGAACGGCCTGACCGGCCAGGTGCTGGATACCTGGATCCACCGCTGGATCAAACGCTACCGCGACCTGCCGTATTGCGCTATCGAGCAGGAACAGCCGCCTGCCTGACACGTCAAGTCAGCTTCAACGAAAAGCCGGCGAAAGCCGGCTTTTTGTTTCTGGGCCCGGTGAGCAAACCAACCGAACGTTTGAAGGCGGCCGCGCCGCAGCAATGGCGAAACGATGCGCTGAGCAGCGGGGTTGCGGCGGGATCGGACGCCCCCATCGCTACCAGGCAGGCGGAGGACACGCTGCGAAGCTGCCGACGAGGTGCAGCGGGCACGGTGGCCGGCATCTCCTTCGAATTGCGTACCACGTACATGAGGGCTTGAATCAAGTGCAGAACCCCTACCTCGGAAGTGCTCATGTGCACCTTGCCTGCGCCAGGCAGCCATCGCCGAAACCTCAATTTACCCATGGGAACGTACGAGTCAGGACCAGGACAATTTTGTCCGCCACTTTCGACCGCAGAAATCGCAACAATTGGCCACAAACGGGAGACTCAAAATGAAATTTTCGTTCAAGGCGGCTGCATTGGCAGCATTGCTGTGGGCACTTGCAGTGCCTGCATTCGCCCAATCCCTTACCACTACCTACGCCACAGACAACAGCTTCGCGGGAAACACCTTTGACGTTTCGCCATCGGTCGACCTGACCATCGACAGCTTCGACGTTCACCTGTCCACCAATCAGCCGGCGACCATCGCAATCTATTGGCGTCCTGGCACGTCGGATGGCTTCGAGAACAGCGCGGCGGGATGGACGCTGCTGGGGACAGCAAACGTCACTGCGCAGGGCGAGGGCAACCCCACGCCGGTGCCAATCGGTGGCTTGGCGCTGAATGCCGGCCAGACCTATGGCATTTATGTTGACCTGCAGTCTTACGTTTCCGGCGAATCGCCGGTCATGCTCTATACAAACGGCTCGAACCACTATTCGAACTCGGAATTGTCGCTCACGACGTTTTACGGAAAGGGCGACCCTGCCTTCGAAGGTCCGACGTTCATTCCGCGAAGCTGGAACGGCACGATTTACTACACTGCAGGCCCCACCACCACCTGCGCCAGCGAGGGCTACAGGGGCGCGCAGCTGACCTGGTGCCAGAACATCTGCGAGAACGGCCTGACCGGCCAGGTGCTGGATACCTGGATCCACCGCTGGATCAAGCGCTACCGTGACCTGCCGTATTGCGCGATCGCGCAAGAACAGCCGCCCGCCTGACACGTCGATTCAGTTCCAGCGAAAAGCCGGCGAAAGCCGGCTTTTTGTTTTCAACCTTCCTGACTAAACCGTGGCGGTGTCGCTCAATCGGGCCCCGCGCGGGCAATTCCCCGGATGTGCACGTGGGCAAAGGCTGACACGGACAGGACTGCGCATGGGTGCCGGGCGGATACGAGAGACAGGGAGCGAGGGTAGCAGCCCCGCCTATGGGTGCGATGGCCTCGGCCATCTGCTCGGCGCTGCCAGCCCTGTTGCCCCTCAAAATCACCGAGAGCCCCGGATAGGCGTGGTCCTGCAGCACCTTGCCGTGAACTCCCCACTGCGCGAGCGAAGGCTACAAGGCGCGCGGCTGACCAGGGCAAAGAACCTCAGTGAACCGGCTTGGCCGGGCCGTTACCGAAGCTCTGATACATCGGAAGTGCCTGCAGGCACATTCCTGAGCCTTTTCGCCGCCTTCCCGCGCCTACTAAACATCGGCCCCCATTTTGGGTTTAGCCGAAAGCCGCGGTGATTCTCGCGAGGTCTGCAGAAGCGAGAGATTGGCTCACGGTTCCAGCCTGCTCGGCCTCAACCGCCATCGCGGTCCGTGAAAGTTTGTACGTCAATGTTTTCAACAGAATGGGAGCGTCAAATGAAAAACAATCTTGGAATCCTGACACTCGCGGTGCTCGCTGGCATCGGCGCAATGATGGTGCCGTCGGTGGGCCATGCAGCCAATGTCGGCTATTTGCCGATGTGCGCTCAGGGTGGCGTGGGTGATCCATCCACCTTGATCACTGCGGCCGGGCATACCCCCGTGTCCCTCGCGACCGCAACCCCGTCTTCCCTCACAGGATTGCAAGCACTGATGGCGTCGAATTGCAATGGTTCAGCCATGTCAAGCACGATGAATCCGGCAATCATTTCTGCAGTTTCCGGTGGAATGAAGCTCATCATCAGCGACTGGGAACCGTCGTCGGACACCGCCTCCGCCTTGCCCGGTGCACCGGCCGTCTTGATGACGTATCTACTAGGCAGCGAAATTGATATCCCGGCCGGCTCACCCGTGGCGTCTGGCCCTGGTGGAACCTTGACCGACACCAGCATGGATGGCGGCTATTACTCAAACCACGGATATACATCCAGCACATTGCCTGCCGGCGCCGTTGCGATGCTCACGACGGGCGACCATTCCCAGACCGTAGGCTTCCAGTACACCTATGGCAGCGGAACGGTGGCCTATTCGGCGATTCCCCTGGATTTCTACTTCCCGGGCGGCGGAGGATCCAGTATCTCGACGTACTCGGTCAGCGCACGCACTTACGTGATCAATCTCCTTGCATTCGCTGTACCAACCACCACCTGCGCCAGCGAGGGCTACAGGGGCGCGCAGCTGACCTGGTGCCAGAACATCTGCGAGAACGGCCTGACCGGCCAGGTACTGGATACCTGGATCCACCGCTGGATCAAACGCTACCGCGACCTGCCGTATTGCGCGATCGCGCAAGAACAGCCTGCAAACCTGATCACAGTCAATTCACCGCTTCAACAAAAAGCCGGCGAAAGCCGGCTTTTCGTTGGTGCGGCAGCGATGAAGTCGGGCAATTCCACGCCATGCGAGCGAGGTCAGCCCAGCCACACCCGCGCGTTGCGGAACATCCGCAACCAGGGCGACTGCATCCGGCCAGTCCTGCGGCGACCAGCTGAAGTTGGCGCTGCGCAGGGTGCGTTCCGGATGCGGCATCAGGATGGTGGCGCGGCCGTCGCTGCTGGTCACGCCGGCAATGCCGCCGGGGGATCCGTTGGGATTGGCCGGATAGGATTCGGCAACGAGGCCGTCGCCGGTGACATAGCGCAGGCCGATATCCACCGCGGACTGGTCGAGGTTGCTGGCGAAGACCGCGCGGCCTTCGCCATGGGCGACAGCCACCGGGATCCTTGAACCGGCCATGCCCTGCAGCAACAGCGAGGGCGATTGCGCGACTTCCAGCAACGCCAGCCGCGCTTCGTATTGCTCGCTGGCATTGCGCTGGAAGGTCGGCCAGTGCTGCGCGCCGGGGATGATGTCGCGCAGTTGCGCCATCATCTGGCAGCCGTTGCAGATGCCCAGCGAGAACGTGTCTTCGCGCGCGAAGAACGCGGCGAACGCATCGCGCAATGCATTGCGCTCCAGGATGCTGGTTGCCCAGCCGCGGCCGGCACCGAGCACGTCGCCATAGCTGAACCCTCCGCAGGCGACGAATCCGCTGAAGTCGGCCAGTTGGAAACGCCCGGCGATCAGGTCACTCATGTGGACGTCGTAGGCATCGAAGCCGGCACGGTCGAACGCGACGGCGGTTTCGATCTGGCTGTTGACGCCCTGCTCGCGCAGGATCGCGACCTTCGGGCGCTTGCCGGTCGCGATGAAGGGCATCGCGACATCTTCGCCGGCATCGAAACCCAGCAGCGGCGTGAGCGGCGGCGCATCGAACCGCCGCGTGGCATGGCGCTCCTGGTCCGCGCATTCGGGGTTGTCGCGCATGCGCTGCAGCGCATGGCTGACCGACCACCATGCATCGAACAATTCTTCCCAACGCCATTCGGCCAGCACACTGGCTTCCTGGCTGACCCGGATCATGTTGGCGCTGGTGGGCCGGGCGATGCGCTGGGCACATTCGATCAGGCCGTGGCGCGCGACCAGGTCGGCAAAGGTGGCGCGTTCCTCCACCGCCACCTGCACGATCGCGCCAAGCTCTTCGTTGAACAGGGTGCGGAACACGTCATCGGCGCGGTCATCGCCCCAGCCGTCCAGCTGGATGTCGAGCCCCATGTGCGAGGCGAAGGCCATCTCGCAAAGTGCGGCGAACGCGCCGCCGTCGGAGCGGTCGTGGTAGGCCAGCAGCAGGCCGTCTTCGCGTGCGTCGCGCACCAGTTCGAACAGGGCGCGCAGGCGTTGCGGATCATCCAGGTCCGGCACCTCGCCGCCGAAGGCCGGCAGCGCGCCATTGGCGCCGCGTCCGGGTGGCATTGGGCCAGCACCGAACCGCCCAGGCGCTGGCGCCCGCCGCCCAGGCCGATGAGCCACAGCTCCGATTCCACATCGCGCTGCAACAGCGGCGTCAGTTGCTGGCGCACGTCGACCACCGGCGCGAACGCGGTGACGATCAGCGAGACCGGCGACACCGACTGCTGCGCCTGCGCGCCGTCCTGCCAGCGTGCCTGCATCGACAGCGAATCCTTGCCGACGGGAATGCCGATTTCGAGCTCCGGGCACAGGTCGATGCCCACCGCGCGCACCGCGTCGAACAGCCGTGCGTCCTCGCCATGATGGCCGGCGGCGGCCATCCAGTTGGCCGAGAGCTTCACCCGGTTGAGCGCTTCCACCGGCGCCGCGATCAGGTTGGTGATCGCCTCGCCCACCGCCATGCGCGCGGACGCGGCGGCATCCAGCAGCGCGAGCGGCGTGCGTTCGCCGATCGCCATGGCTTCGCCGGTGTTGCCCTCGAAGCCGGACAGGGTGATCGCGCAATCCGCCACCGGGATTTGCCACGGGCCGATCATCTGGTCGCGTGCGGTCAGCCCGCCCACGGTGCGGTCGCCAATGGTGATCAGGAAGGATTTCGATGCCACCGTCGGATGCGACAACACGCGCAGGCCGGCATCGCGCAGGTCAAGCGCGGTGGTGTCGGTTTCCGGCCAGCGCGGCGGCGCCGGATGGACAGTGTCGCGATGCATCTTCGGCGGCTTGCCGAACAGCACGTCCATCGGCAGGTTGATGGCTGCATCGGCAGGGATCGCGTTTATTTGCGCGCCATACCCCACGACCAGGCGCTCTTCCGCGGTCGCGGTGCCCACCACCGCGACCGGGCAGCGCTCGCGCGCGCACAACGCGGTGAACTCCTCCACCCGCGACGGGTGGATGCCCATCACGTAGCGTTCCTGCGACTCGTTGCACCACAGCTGCATCGGCGACAGCGAAGGATCGTCTTTCGGAATCCGGTCGAGGTCGATCACGCCGCCCACGCCGGAATCGTGCAGCAGCTCCGGGATCGCGTTGGACAGGCCGCCCGCACCGACGTCATGGATGGACTGGATCGGGTTGTCCTGCGCCAGCGCGACGCAGCGGTCGATCACTTCCTGCGCGCGACGTTCCATTTCCGGGTTGTCGCGCTGCACCGAGGCGAAATCGAGGTCCTCGCTGCTGCTGCCACCCGTGACCGAACTGGCAGCGCCACCTCCGAGGCCGATCAGCATCGCCGGGCCGCCGAGCACGATCACCGCGTCGCCGGGCGACAGCGAGCGCTTGGCGACCATGCCGCGGTCCATCGCGCCGATGCCGCCGGCCAGCATGATGGGTTTGTCGTAGGCGCGGGTCAGGCGGCTGCCGTCGGGCGCACTGCCTTCGTCCAGCTCGAAACTGCGGAAATAGCCGACCAGGTTCGGGCGCCCGAATTCGTTGTTGAACGCTGCGGCGCCGAGCGGACCGTCCAGCATGATGTCCAGCGCAGGCGCCATCCGCGGGTTGAGCGAACGAACGGTTTCCCACGGCTGCGGCAACCCCGGAATGCGCAGGTGCGACACCGAGAACCCGCACAGGCCGGCCTTCGGACGTCCGCCGCGGCCAGTCGCGCCTTCGTCGCGGATCTCGCCGCCGGCGCCGGTGGATGCGCCCGGGAACGGCGCGATCGCGGTCGGGTGGTTGTGGGTTTCGACCTTGATGCAGAACGCACTGTCGGCAGGCGCTTCGGCGCGATAGCGCTGGTCTTGCGGGTCCGGGCGGAACCGCGAGGTGGAATAGCCCGCCACCACGGCGGCGTTGTCGCTGTACGCCGACAAGGTGTGCTCGGGGGCGTGCGCGTGGGTGTTCTTGATCATGCCGAACAGCGAGACCGGCACGCCGGCATGCTGCATGTCGCGCCCGTCGATGGTCCAGGTGGCATTGAAGATCTTGTGCCGGCAATGCTCGGAATTGGCCTGCGCGAACATCATCAGTTCGACATCGTGCGGATCGCGGCCCAGCGCGCCGAAGCGCTCGCGCAGATAGTCGATCTCGTCCTGCGCCATCGCCAGCCCGAGGCGCGCGTTGGCGGCCTCCAGCCCGTCCAGCGGCACCACGTCCAGCGCGCCGCGCGGCAGTGCATCGAACAGCGCCGCGCCGTCTTCACGCGCGTCCAGCAGCGATTGCGTCATCGGGTCATGCAGGAGCCTGGCCAGCGCCGCCCGGGTGTCCGCTTCGGCAGGCCAGCCGATCAGGTCGATGCGCATGCCGCGCTCGACCCGCAACACCGGCAAGCCGGCGCCGCGCAACAGTTCGGTGGCCTTGCTGGCCCACGGCGACAGCGTGCCAAGGCGCGGCACGATGTAGCGGCTGACCACGCCCGGCGCCGGTTCGGCATGCGCCTGACGGGCTTGCAGGATGCGGTCAAGAGCGTCGGGGTCGGGTACCTGGCCGGCTTCGGGCTGGACCCAATAGCCATGCCAGCTGTCGACGATGCGCAACGCCGGGACGATGGCGTTGAGGCGGGCTTGCAGGCGTTCGCGCCGGAACGGCGACAGGGCTGAGGCGCCCTCGAGGACGATCATGTCCGGGAACTGATGGGAACGGGTCGCAGATTGTAGCCGAGGCGGGCGTCCGGACGGCCCGCCACCGCCTTCAGTGTGCCAACGATCAGCTGCCCTTGCCGGTCGCGCGCTCGGCATCGACCTGTTCAAGGCGCTGCTGCAACGCCTGCGGCGGCAGGTAACCCCCCAGCATCTCGCCATCATCGGTCAGGATCATCGGGGTACCGGTCAGGCCCATGCGCTGGCCCGCCGCGTACTGCATGTTGACCGGATTGGGGCAGGACTTCATGGAAATGGCACGGTCGTTCTTGGCGTCGGTCATCGCCTTGCGACGATCATCCGCACACCAGACTGCCACCATCTTCTTGTAGTCGGCGCTGCCGATGCCGGCGCGCGGGAAGGCCAGGTACTCCACCTGGATCCCGAGCTTGGTGTACTCGGCGATTTCACTGTGGAACTTGCGGCAATACCCGCATTCGATATCGGTCAGCACCACGACGGTGTGCCTGGGCGTGCCCGCCGGGGCGTACACGATGCGGTCGCTTGCCGGCAGGGTCTTCAGTACCTCGCCACGCAGCTTGGCCATGGCGTTTTCGGACATGTCCTTGCGCTTGTCGATGTCGAGCAGGCCACCCTGGAACAGGTACTTGCCGTCATCGCTGACATACACCACCTGCCCGCCCGCGACGACTTCGCGAAAACCGGCGATGGGCGCTACGCCAATGCGGTCGATCCTGATCGTGGGGCTCAGTTTCTTCAGCACATCGCGCACGCGCGCGTCGGGCGTACCGGCAACCACCTTGGCTTCCGCAACGGTCATCGCGGCCGGCGGCGCAGCAGGTTGGGTGCTGGCAGCGGCTTGTGCGGGCGGTGCCGGCTGGGCACAGGCACTCAGGCTCATGGCGCTGAACAGGGACGCAAGGGCAAGACGTTTCATCGGGGGTCCTGGTGTGGAGCGCGTGGTGTGGAGTGCGTGGTGTGGCGCGCGTCTTCAGACCACTGGCCAGGCGCACGGTTCCACTGATTGTCGCATGCAGCGATGAACGATCACTGTGCCGAATGTCCGTGGCACATGACCCTCAGGCGCGTGGATGGTGCCGGGCGTGCACGCTGCGCAGGTGTTCGCGCGCCACCAGGGTGTAGATCTGCGTGGTCGACAGCGAGCTGTGGCCGAGCAGCATCTGCAACGCACGCAAGTCGGCGCCATGGTTGAGCAGGTGGGTGGCGAAACTGTGGCGCAGCCCGTGCGGGCTGATCCGTGCAGGATCGATGCCGGACACCTGCGCGCTGCGCTTGACCAGCCGCCAGAACGCCTGTCGGGTCAATTTCTGGCCCTTGCCATCGATGAACAGCACCGCTGCATCGCGCGTACGCCCGAGCAGCGCGGGCCGGGACTGGGCCAGGTAGCGTTGCAACCAGTGCTGGGATTCCTCACCCAATGGCACCAGGCGCTCCTTGCCCCCCTTGCCACGCACCCGCAGGACGCCCTGGCGCAGGTTCAAGGCGGTCGCCGGCAATTCGACCAGTTCGCTCACGCGCAACCCGCAGGCGTACATCAGTTCGAGCATCGCGCGGTCGCGCAGGCCCTGGCTGGTGGCGATGTCGGGCGCACCCAGCAAGGCGTCGACCTGCGCCTCGGACAGCGCCTTGGGCAACGGGCGCGGCAGGCTTGGCGGCTGCAGCAACGCCGTCGGGTCATCCTGGCGATCACCACGGCGGACACAATAGGCATGGAAAGCGCGCAACGACGACAGCAGTCGCGCATTGCTGCGGGCGGTATAGCCGGCGTTGGTGCGCATGGCGAGGTAGTCGAAAATGGTTTGGCGATCGAGCCGGCTGATGCTGGCCGACGCACGCTGCCCCGCCCAGCGCGCCACCCCCTGCAGGTCGCTTCGATACGCCGCCAGCGACGCCACGGCCAGGCCGCGTTCGGCCCAGATCGCATCGATGAAACGCTCGATCGCCAGCGCATCGCCCTCCGCCAGCGGCGGCAGCGACTGGGCGAACTGGCGGCGGTCTGCAGCGGTCGGCATGCCGCCAGCCTAGCCGCCGGGCCGTGCGCTTGTCGCCTGTATCCTGTGCCGATGGCCAAGCCCCAACCCACTCCATCGCGGACGCCTGCGCTTGTCGGATGGCGCCTGCTGGCGCTGACCTACGATTTTTTCCCGGTGCTTGCGCTGTGGTTCGTGACCGCCGGCGCATTCACGGCCATGCATGGCGATGCCGTGCGTGGCGGCTGGCTGGGGGCGGTCGAATTCGTGGCGTTGTGGGCGGTCGCCGGCCTGTACGCGACCGCCAGTTGGCGGCGCGGCGGCCAGACCATCGGCATGCGTCCGTGGCGGATGCGGGTCGTCGACCGACGCGAGGAAGGCAATGCCTCATGGCGCCGCCTGTGGCTGCGCTATGCGATCGGCAGCCTCTCCCTGCTGATGGCAGGCGCGGGGTTCTGGTGGGCGTGGCTAGACCGTGATGGACTGACCTGGCACGACCGGATGAGCGGCACGCGCATGCTGCGGGACATCATTACCTAGCCACTACGTCGCTTGAACAGGAACGCCGACACACTCAGCATGATGAGTGGCGGCAAGGCATACGCGATGCGATAGTCGAAATGGTAGATGCCGGCCAGCTGCGAGAACATCTGTTGCAGCATGTAGAACCCGAGCGCGAACACGATGCCCAGGAACAGGCGCTTGCCGTAACCGCCGCTGCGCAGGGTGCCGAAAGCGAACGGAATCGCGGCCAGGCACAGTGCCAGCACGTTGAACGGATAGAACCAGCGGCCCCAGTAGATTTCCTCGAAATCACCGGCATCCAGCGCGTTGCGCTTGCGATATTCGATGCTGTCGCGCAGCTCCAGGCTGCCCATGTTGCGCGGCTTGGTCACGCTGGCGGCCAGCGCCGCTTCGTCCAGCCTCGAGTCCCAGCGTTCTTCGGCAATCTTGCTGCGCTCGACCGATGTGGGGCCGAAGGTGGTGCGTTCGACGTTGCGCAGCAACCAGCCGCCGGGGCGATGCTCGGCCACTTCGACATTGGCGATCGACTGCAGGCGGCCATCGTCCTCGAACTGGAACAGGCGCACGCCACGCAGTTCCAGCCAGCGGTCGCCGTCTTTCGCTTTCTGCTCGCCGGTGCGGGCGTTGAGGAACATCTCGCCCTCGCGCGCCCACAAGCCGCTGTACTGGGCCACCACCACGTCACTGTTGCGCAGGCTCCTGATCGACTGGGCGCGCTCTTCGCCCCAGGGCGCCAGGGTTTCGCCATTGGCCACCATCAGCACGGTCAGCAGGGCCAGCGCGAACGCCACCGATGCGCTCAGGCGCCGACGCGACAACCCAAGTGCACGCAGGGCAGTCAGTTCCGAGGTGCCGGCCAATTGGCCCAGTCCCAGCAGCGCACCGATCACCGCTGCGGTGGGAAACAGGGTGTAGGCACGCCATGGAATCGACAGGCCGGTCGTGGCGATGGCGTGGTTGATGGTGTAGCCACCCTTGCCGATGCTGCCGAACTCGCCGGCGAAGGCCAGCACGACGTCCAGGCCCAGCAACACGCCCCACGTCCCCAGCACGCTGATGATGACGGTGCGCGCAATGAAGTGGTCATGCAGCTTCGGACGCAGGTTCATCGGCGCCACCACGGCTTGGCGATCCGGCCATCGCGCACGTACAACCAGCTGCCCAGCGCCAGCATCGGCAGCAGCAACCACCACAAGCCTGCAGCGGCAGGGAGGGTGCCGTCCGCCAGCCATTGCGTGCCGAGCAACATCATGAAAATGCCCACCAGATAGGCCAGGAACGCCATCAACATCGCGCCATAGCGCGCCTGCCGCGGCGAACTGCGCGACAACGGCACCGCGATCAGCACGAAGGCGAACGCGAGCAATGGCGGCGCGATCCGCCAGTGCAACTGTGCGATGGCCGCGGGCGAGGGATCACCCAGCAGTTCGTCGAACGGCTTGAATGCGGGATCGTCGCTGGCGCGCATGTCGTCCGGGCTCGGCAGTTGCATTTCATTGCGCGCATAGCGCATCAGCCGGTAATCCAGGTTGCCTCCTGCAAGCGGGCCTTCGACCCGGAAACCGTCCATCAGCGCCAGGATCCGCGCGCCCTCGTCGCGATACAGCTCACCACTGCGCGCGGTGGCCACGTCCATGCGTTCGCCACGCTCGCGATACACGAAGACGCGGCTCAACCTGGTGCCATCGCTGGACATGTTGCCCGCGTAGGCCACGCCGCCATTGGCCATCAGGGTAAAACGACCCGGTTCGAGGCCGGCCACCAGCAGGTTCTTGTTGGCCTCGGCGACCATGCGCTGGGCCTTGCCATCAGCCCATGGACCCAGCCACACCGAACTCACCGCGATCAGCGCCACCGCCGGCAGGGCAACCAGCAACACGGGCCGCAACAAGCGGCGCGAGCCCACGCCAGCGGCGGCCAGTGCGTACATTTCAGAATCGCGGTAGAGCCGGCCCAACGCCATCATGTAGCCCAGCAGGAGCGCAAGCGGGAGGATCAGGGGCAGGTAGCGGACCAGTCGCAAGCCGATCTGCGACATCAACAGCGTCGGCGGCACCTTGCCGCGCGCCATTTCGCCCAGCAGGTCGGCGAACACGCCACTCAGGCTGACAATGGACAGCACCGCCATCGCCGCGATTACGGAACGGGCGATCTCACTGCTCAGGTAGCGGTCCAACTTCGGCATCAGGCCCTGCTTGAATGGGAACTTGCTTTAGACTTGGGGGTTCGTTCTGCAATGGTGTGCATTGCGACGGGCCGCATCTGCACGCGGCTGCGCATTGTAAGCACTGCCGCATGCCGTGCCGGTGAGGCCGCCGCCGGACTCCGCACGCAATGCGTTGCGAACGACTCCCTCCTTCCCCGGAACTTTGGTCGATGAGCCTCGAATTCAGCCTGAACCACACTGCCCCCGCCTCCGCCGACGTCGACTGCGTGATCGTCGGCGCCTTCGCCGAAAAGCAGCTGACCGCTGCCGGCGCCGCGCTCGATGCCGCCAGCGATGGCCGCCTGCGTGCGCTGCTGGACCGTGGTGACATCAGCGGCAAGACCGGCACGACCACCCTGCTGCACGACGTGGCCGGCATCACCGCGCCGCGCGTGCTGGTGATTGGGCTGGGTGAAACCGCCAAGTTCGGCGTGCCGCAGTACCTCAAGGCGGCCGGCGATGCCGCGCGCGCGCTCAAGACCGGCGCGGTCGGCAAGGCGCTGTTCACCCTCAACGACGTCGAGGTCAAGGGCCGTGACGATGCCTGGAAGATCCGCACCGCCGCGGTGACCGCCGACCATGCCTGCTACCGCTATACCGCGACGCTGGGTGCCAAGAACAAGAAGCGTGACGAGAAAGGCCTGGTCCATTTCGCCATCAGTGGCAAGGATGACGGCGCCTTGGCGCACGGCAGCGCGATTGCCGCCGGTGTCGCCTTCACCCGCGAGCTGGGCAACCTGCCGCCGAACATCTGCAATCCCGCCTACCTGGCGGAGCAGGCACAGGCCTTTGCGGCGCGCAGCGAAGGCGTCGAATGCGAGGTGCTGGACGAAGCCGCCATGAAGGAACTCGGCATGGGCTCGCTGCTCGCCGTCGCCCGCGGCTCGGCCAATCGCCCGCACCTGGTGGTGCTCAAGTACAACGGCGGCGGCGATGCCAAGCCGTATGTCCTGGTCGGCAAGGGCATCACCTTCGACACCGGCGGCGTGAACCTGAAGACGCAGGGTGGCGTGGAGGACATGAAGTACGACATGTGCGGCGCGGCCACCGTGCTCGGCACCTTCGTGTCTGCGGTCGGCATGAAACTGCCGCTCAACCTGGTGTGCATCGCCGCAGCGGTGGAGAACGCCATCGACGGTGATGCCTATCGCCCGTCCGACGTGATCACCAGCATGTCCGGCAAGACCATTGAAGTCGGCAATACCGATGCCGAAGGGCGCCTGATCCTGTGCGACGCACTGACCTATGCGCAGCGCTTCGAACCGGTCGCACTGGTCGACGTCGCCACCCTGACCGGTGCCTGCATGGTCGCGCTGGGCCGCTTCGCCGCTGGTGTCATGACCAAGTCCAGCGACGACCTGGCGCGCGAGCTGATCGATGCCGGCGAGACCGTCTTCGACCGCGCCTGGCAGTTGCCGCTGTGGGACGAATACCAGACCCAGCTTGAGTCCGGGTTTGCCGATGTCTACAACATCGGCGGTCGCTGGGGCGGCGCCATCACCGCCGGCTGCTTCCTTTCGCGCTTCACCGAAGGCCAGCGCTGGGCGCACATGGACATCGCGGGCGTGGCCAGCGGCGACGGCAAGCTGAGCATGGCCAGCGGCCGGCCGGTCGGCCTGCTGTCGCAGTGGCTGCTGGATCGTTCTGCGGCCTGACCGAGAAGTGAGGGGCAGGAAAAGGGGTCAGAGTGAAGTTTTGCGACAAACGATGTTCGGAAGCTCCAGTGATGTCGGCGCAAAATTCACTCTGACCCCTTTTCCCACTTCGACCCCTTTTTGCGGACACTGACGACCAATGCCACGCGCCGACTTCTACCTGATCGACAAACCCCGCTTCCGCGAGCAGCCCTTGCTGCTCGTGTGCGAGCTGGCGCGCAAGGCGAACGACGCCGGCCTGTGGACGCTGGTGCTGGCGCGCGATGCCGCGCAGGCCGAAGCACTGGATGACCTGCTGTGGTCGTTCGATGACGAGGCCTACGTGCCGCACCAGATCGCCGGGGACGAGGAAGAGGACGCGGAGTGCCCGGTGCTGATCGCCACCCCCGCCATGGATGTCGCGCTGCGTCCGTTGCTGCTCAATCTGCGCGACGATGCCCCCCGCGGCGAGTTCGAACGGGTGCTGGAAGTGGTGCCGGCCGACCCTGCTGCGCGTGCGCCGCTGCGCGAGCGATGGAAGCATTACCAGGCGGCAGGATTTGAAGTGGCGAAGCACGATATGTAGCGTTGCCTTGGCCCTCATTCCGGTGAAAGCCGGAATCCGGCGATTTTCCGGCGCACGCCAGACATCGCCGCGGCGCTCAGCGCAAGGCCCAACGACTTGAAACACTGGATCCCGGCTTCCGCCGGGATGACGAGCAAAGTAACCATGACCACCCTCGCCTCCGGCTACGACCCCAAGACCTTCGAATCCCGCCTGTACGCGCAGTGGGAAACCAGCGGCGCGTTCGCACCGCGTGGCGATGGTCCGGCCTACAGCATCCTGCTGCCACCGCCCAACGTCACCGGCACCCTGCACATGGGCCATGCGTTCCAGCACACGCTGCAGGATGCGCTCATCCGTTACCACCGCATGCGCGGCTATCGCACGCTGTGGCAGATGGGCACCGACCATGCCGGCATTGCCACCGAAATGGTGGTCGGCCGCAACCTGGCGCTGGAAGGCAAGGGCGAGACCCGCGATTCGCTGGGCCGCGAGAAATTCATCGAGAAAGTCTGGGAGTGGAAGCAGCAGTCGGGCGACACCATCGAACGCCAGATGCGCCGGCTCGGCACCAGCGGCGACTGGTCGCGCAGCGTGTTCACCATGGACAAGGTCGCTGCAGATGCGGTGGTCGAGGCCTTCGTGCGCCTGCATGCGCACGGCCTGATCTACCGCGGCCAGCGCCTGGTCAACTGGGACCCGGTGCTGAAGACCGCGATCTCCGACCTGGAAGTGGTGAACGAGGAAGAGGACGGCTTCCTGTGGTCGATCGCCTACCCGCTGACCGATGGCAGCGGCACCCTGGTGGTGGCCACCACGCGCCCGGAAACCATGCTCGGCGACAGTGCGGTGATGGTGCATCCCGAGGACGAGCGCTACACCCACCTGATCGGCAAGACCGTGACCCTGCCGCTGACCGGCCGCTTGATCCCGGTGATCGCGGATGACTACGTGGACCGCGAATTCGGCACCGGCGTGGTCAAGGTCACGCCCGCGCATGACTTCAACGATTACGCAGTCGGCCAGCGCCACCACCTGCCGCTGATCAATATCTTCACGCCCGATGCGAAGATCATTGCTCACGACGACATTCCGGAAGCGTATCGCGGCCTCGATCGATACGACGCGCGCAAGGCAATGCTGGCCGAACTCGAAGCACTCGAACTGCTGGTCGAAACCAAGCCGCACAAGTTGCAGGTGCCACGCGGCGACCGCAGCGGCCAGGCGATCGAGCCGTACCTCACCGACCAGTGGTTCGTGAAGATGGACACGCTGGCCGGGCGTGGCCTCAAGCTGGCCGAACAAAACAATGTCCGCTTCGTGCCACCGAACTGGATCAACACCTACCGCCACTGGATGGAAAACATCCAGGACTGGTGCATCAGCCGCCAGCTGTGGTGGGGCCACCGCATCCCGGCATGGTACGACGGGGCCGGCATGGCCTACGTGGGCCGCGACGAAGCCGATGCGCGTGCACGCAACGGCATCGCCGACGATGTCGTGCTGACCCGCGACAATGACGTGCTGGAAACCTGGTTCTCCTCCGCACTGTGGCCGATCAGCACCATGGGCTGGCCGGATGCCGAAGCGATGCGCGCGCGCGGCTTCGCCGATTTCGTGCCGTCGTCGGTGCTGGTCACCGGCTTCGACATCATCTTTTTCTGGGTGGCGCGGATGATCTTCATGACCGACCACCTGGTCGGCCAGGACAATCCCGATTTCACCGATGCCCAGCGCGTGCCGTTCCGCGACATCTACATCACCGGCCTGGTCCGCGACAAGGACGGCCAGAAGATGTCGAAGTCCAAGGGCAACATCCTCGACCCGCTGGACATCATCGACGGCATCACGATCGACGACCTGGTCGCCAAGCGCACCAGCGGCCTGATGCAGCCGAAGATGGCGCCCAGGATCGAGAAGGCCACGCGCAAGGAATTCCCGGACGGGATTCCCGCGTTCGGCGCCGACGCGCTGCGCTTCACCATGGCCGCGCTGGCCGGCCCGGGCCGAGACATCAAGTTCGACCTCGCGCGCGCCGAAGGCTACAAGAATTTCTGCAACAAGTTGTGGAACGCGACGCGCTTCGTGCTGATGAACACCGAAGGCTTCAATGCGCGTGGGGAACCGCAGCCAAGGACCGATGCCGAGCGCTGGATCCTGGCGCAGCTGGCGAAGACCTGCGCCGAAGCGGAAGCCCATTACGCGAGCTACCGTTTCGACCTGCTGTCGCAATGCCTGTACGAATTTGCCTGGAATCAATTCTGCGACTGGTTCGTGGAATTGGCGAAGCCCGCGATGCTGGGTGACGACACGGAGGCCGCCAACAGCACCCGCCACACGCTGTTGCACGTGCTCGACGCGCTGCTGCGCCTGCTGCATCCGCTGGTGCCGTTCGTGACCGAGGAACTGTGGCAGGCGGTTGCACCGAAACTCGACAAGACCGGCGACAGCATCATGACCGCAACCTACCCGCGCGCCGGCGATCTTGACACCTCGACCTTCGCCGGTGCCGAAGCCGACATCGAATGGCTGAAGGCGATGGTGTCCACGCTGCGCCGCATCCGCAGCGAACTTGGCGTGTCGCCGGCGAAACAGGTGACGCTGCTGGTGCGTGGTGGTGCCGATGCCGAAAAAAACCGAATCGCCCGCTTCGGTTCGCAGCTGCGCTTCCTCAACCGGATCGAGCACATCGAGCTGCTGGAGGGCGACCCGCCCGCTGCGGCGTCGGCACGCGTCGGTGACCTGGACCTGTTCGTGCCGCTCGACGGATTGGTCGACCTCGATGCCGAACGCACGCGCCTGGACAAGGAAATCGCGAAAGTCGCCGGCGAAAAGGACAAGAGCGAGGCCAAACTGGCGAAGTTCGGCGGCAACGTACCCGAAACCGTGGTGGAACAGGAACGCCTGCGGCTGGTTGACTGGAGCGCGAAGCTCGACGCGCTCACCACGCAGCGCGCGCGTCTCGGCTGAGCACGAAAAGAGCGAATAGGGGACGGAGGTAGTTAAGGCGCACCTTAACTACCTCCGTCCCCTTTTCCCCCGCCTTTTCCCCAATCAAAGCGGCGGCATTTTCTCGATGTCGCCCGTCAGCAATTCCATCGCCATCACGATCGCGTCCTCGCGACCCTGGCCGGCGGCCGGATAGTAGCGCGGCCGGCGGCCGATCTCGTTGAAGCCGCTGCGGTCGTACAAGGCGATCGCGCGCGGATTCGACGGCCGCACTTCCAGGTACACGCGCTGCGCACCGCCGCCACGGGCGATGCGCAACAGCGCCTGCAGCATGCGCTGGCCCAGGCCACGGCCTTCGTTGCCCGGCGCGGTGCACAGGTTGAGCACATGCGCTTCATCGGCGGCGATGCTCAGCACGCCATAGCCGATGATGGCGCCATCGCGTTCCTGCACCCACATCGGATAGTCGGCGCGCATGCAGTCGCGGAAGATGCCGCGCGTCCACGGGAACGGGTAGGCCGCATCCTCGATCCGCATCACCGCGTCCAGGTCCGCTTCGCGCATCGGCCGCAACGTGGCCTGCATCGCGAGATCGGCCGCGCGAACGGCGCCCATCAGTCGTGCTGCTTGCGCAGTGCGCGCAGGCGCGGCCACAGGGCGCGCTTGGCGGACGCGTTGCCGCGCAACCCGGCGATGACGCGCATGTCGTCGATGCAGGCCTGCAGGGCGTCCGTGGTCATGCTTGCTGCACGCGCGACGCGCGCCAGCATCGGACCATCGATCACGTTCGTATCGGCATGCGCTGCCCTGGCATGGGGCGCTTCCGCCACCACGTCGATCGCGATCCCGGCCTGCCGATAGACGACATGGCCAAGCTCGGCCAATACCTCGCGCTGGAACGGATCCCAGTTCATGCCGTACGGCTCATGTGGCCGGCGCCTGCGGCGGCGATGTCCCCTTGCCGCGACGCAGCCACATCACCGGCCCGGACAATGCATACAGTCCCGTGACCGCCAGCAGCACCTCGGGTGGATACAACGCGAGCGCAACCAGCACCGCTACCGCCACCAGCAGGGCGAAGAACGGCACCCGGTCCGACTTGGGTCCGCTGCCACCCTTGAAGCTTGTGTAGCGAATGCGGCTCACCATCAGCAGGCCGGCGACCACGGTCAATCCGAGCACCACGTAGCGCAGCTCGGTGCCGTCCAGGCCAAGGCTGTGGCAGGTCCAGACGAAACTCGCCAGCAAGCCGGCCGCCGCCGGACTGGCCAGGCCGATGAACCAGCGCTTGTCGACGTGCGCCACCTGGCTGTTGAACCGTGCCAGCCGCAGGGCTGCGCAGGCGGCATACAGGAATGCCGCCAGCCAGCCGAGCTTGCCCGGGGTGATGCCATCGAGCTTCATCGACGACAGCGACCAGTGGTACATCACCAGCGCTGGCGCCATGCCGAAGCTGATCAGGTCCGCCAGCGAGTCATATTGCACGCCGAACTCGGTCTGGGTATTGGTCAGCCTGGCCACCCGGCCATCGATCCCGTCCAGCACGCCGGCGATGAAGATCGCCACGCAGGCGGCTTCGATTCGCCCCTGCGATGCAGCAATGATCGCGAAAAAACCACTGAACAGCCCGCCCGTGGTGAACAGATTCGGCAGCAGGTAAATGCCGCGGCCACGCGGCCGGCGCTGCAGGTTGTCGTCGTTCAGTTCCATGCCCGCAGTGTAGCCGGCTTGCAGTGGCGCGGCAGCAGTGCTGCAATCACCCCCATACATCCCCCGGAGCATCCCATGGCCCGTCCGTCCTTCCGTCTGCCTGCCTGCATGACCGCCCTGCTTGGCCTGGCCCTGACCTGCTCGCCACTGCTGGCACAGCAGCAGACCGTGTACCAATGGAAGGATGCCAAGGGCGTGACCCACTACGCCGATGCGCCCCCCGCACAGACACACAAGAAGCGCGACATCAATGCGCGCTCGGGAACCGCCGTCGAGGCCGCCCCAACCAAGAAGTCGGACAGGGATGTGGCCTGCGACAACGCACGCACGAACCTTGCCAACCTGCGTGGGCAAGGGCCAGTGGGTATCGATACCAATGGCGACGGCAAGGCGGATTCCAACATGACGCCCGACCAGCGCGCATCGCAGATCGAATTCAATGAAGCACTGCTGAAGGCGAATTGTTCCGCCCCCGCATCCAACGGCAATTGATCGGTCGCGACATACACGATGAAACAGATTGGAATGCTGCTGGTCGCCGTGGCACTCGGCGTGGCCGCCTGGTGGTGGTTCACCAGCGAGATGCCGCGCCGCGAACGTGAGCGCGCGAAAGCCGCTCAGGTGGCCACGGCCGAGGCCGAACGGGCGAACTCCCTGTACCGCTGGCGCGACGCCCACGGCAACCTGCAGGTCACCGATAGCCCGCCCAGTGGACGCACGTACGAACGCATCGCCCGCGAGCCGGATGAGGGCATCGAGGTCCGTGGCAACCGCGACTGAGGGTTAACTCGGGTCGGGCGTGGCAAAATGCGGGCTCCCTGTTTCGCGAAGCCCGCCATGCGCCTGTCGCAGTTCCATCTCCGCACCGAAAAGGAAACCCCCGCCGAGGCCGAGGTCATCAGCCACAAGCTGATGCTCAAGTCGGGGATGATCCGCAAGCTGGCCTCTGGCCTGTATACCTGGTCGCCACTGGGCCTGCGCGTATTGCGCAAGGTCGAGGCCGTGGTGCGCGAGGAAATGAACCGCGCCGGCGCCATCGAACTGCTGATGCCGTCGATCCAGCCGAAGGAGCTGTGGGAAGAAACCGGGCGCTGGCAGAAATTCGGCGGCCAGTTGCTGAAGATCAAGGACCGCAAGGAGGCCGAGTATTGCTACGGCCCGACCGCGGAGGAAGTGATCACCGATTTCGCCCGCAACGAACTGGCCAGTTACAAGCAACTGCCGGTGAACTTCTACCAGGTCCAGACCAAGTTCCGTGACGAGATCCGCCCGCGTTTCGGGGTGATGCGCGCGCGCGAGTTCCTGATGAAGGATGCGTATTCCTTCCATGCCGATGCCGAGTCGCTGCATGTCGAATACCGGAACATGTACGACACCTACGCGCGGATCTTCACCCGGCTGGGCTTGAAGTTCCGCGCCGTGTTCGCCGACACCGGCGCCATTGGCGGGTCGGCCTCGCATGAATTCCATGTCCTGGCCGATTCCGGCGAGGATGCCCTCGCCTATTCGGACGGCTCCGATTACGCCGCCAATATCGAATTGGCCGAGGCGGTTTCACCCGGTGCGCGACCCGACGCCACAGAAACCCTGCGCGACGTGGAGACGCCCACCCAGAAAACCTGCGAGGACGTCGCTGCGCTCATGGGAATCCCCCTGCAGCGCATGGCGAAATCGGTTGCGTTGATGGGCGCCGATGCCGCCGGCGCAGCGCAATTCGCCTTGGCGCTGGTGCGCGGCGACCACATGGTCAATGAAATCAAACTCGCCAAACTGGCGGGCATGGCCGACTATCGGTTGGCCACCGAAGCGGAGATCAGCGAGTGGCTCGGCAGCGAGCCTGGATTCCTGGGTCCGCTCAAGCCGGCAAAACCGATTCGCGTGATCGCCGACCGCAGCGTGGCGTCGATGGCCGATTTCGTGGTGGGAGCCAACAAGCCCGGTTTCCATGTCGCCGGTGTCAACTGGAGCCGCGACCTGCCCGAGCCCGAGGTCGCCGACATCCGCAACGCGGTTGCAGGCGATCCGTCGCCGGATGGCAAGGGCAACCTCGCCATCGCCCGCGGGATCGAAGTCGGCCATGTGTTCGCGCTGGGCTGCACGTATTCCGAGGCGATGGGCTGCAAGGTGCTCGACGCCAACGGCAAGGCGATCAATCCGGCCATGGGCTGCTACGGCATCGGCGTGTCGCGCATCGTGGCCGCGGCGATCGAACAGAACCACGACGACAACGGCATCCTGTGGCCAGACGCGATGGCGCCGTGGCAAGTCGCGGTCTGCATCATCAATCCGAAGAACGACCCGGCCGTGGTCGAGGCAGCGCATGCACTGTATGCGGAACTGAAAGCCGCGGGCCTGGATGCGGCGCTCGACGACCGCGGCCTGCGTCCCGGGGTCATGCTGGCCGACATCGAACTGATCGGCATTCCGCATCGCGTGGTGGTATCCGCCCGCGGGCTGGAAGCAGGCAGCTTCGAATACCGCGCACGCCATGCCGCCGAATCCGAACAACTTGACCATGCCGGGTTGCTGGGGAAACTCCTCGCCTGAATAGACATTAATCCGTTTATTTGCGCTTGGCATTATCCGAAGTTAATATGCAAACCCCAAGCGGGCTTTCCCCGATGGCAACCCACAGGATCACCATCGCATGAGCATGAATATCGAAAACCTCAGCACCAAGGAACTGGCCGAGCTGATCGCGCGTGCCAACAAGCGCAAGAAAGTCCTGGCCAAGCGTCGCCCGGCCATCCAGGTCAAGGCGGCCGTAGCCAAGTTCCTGAAGAGCACCGGCTGGGACTTCGAGGAACTGTATGGGCAGGCCCGCCCGGGCAAGCCTGCTGCTGCCGCGGCGGCGACCACCACGACCGCTGCACCCAAGGTGCGCAAGTCGACCAAGGGCCGCTCGCTGGGCAAGGTGCCGCCGAAGTACCGCAACCCGGCCAACCCCAAGGAAACCTGGGCGGGCCGTGGCAAGCAACCGCGCTGGTTGTCGGCGGAAACCGCGAAGGGTCGGAAACTCGAAGAGTTCCTGATCAAGTAAACAAGCCTCATCGGAATGAGAAAACGCCGGCGCTCGCCGGCGTTCTTGTTTTTGAGATCACGCTCGGAGAGCGATGGATGCGGCGGAAGCCGGGGCGAGCAGTCGCTGCGCGAACGCCCACCACCCTCATCGTTCCATCGAAGACTTAAAGATTGCGCCGCGCCGTCACCAGCAGGTTGCCGAACATCAAGCCTGCCAGCAGCGCCATCAAGGTATTCAGTGCCGCCATCGCCGCATCCTGGCCGGCGCCGATGTCCTGCGCCTGCACCAGCGAGATCACGCCGCGCAGGGCCACGCTTCCGGGCACCAGCATGATGATGCCGGGCAACCGCACCAGTGCACCCGGGCGGTTGGACAGGCGCGCATAGATATTGCCGGCGGCGGTCAGCACCAGCGCGGCCAGGAACACGCCCGCAGGTGCACCGAACGCCTCTCCGCCAAAGCGCGAGATCATGTAACCCGCGGCGGCGGCCAGCATCACCAGCGGAAAATCGCGGCGGTGTGCACGAAACAATACGGCGAATGCATAGGCACCGAGCACCAGCGCGATCCATACCACCCATTCCGGCTGCGGTCGCGAGGCGCGCACGACCGGCTCAAGCCCGACCAGCGACGCCAGGTTCAGGGCGATCGCGGTGCCGATGGTGAGTTTCAGGATCGTGGTCATGGCGCCCGCGAAGCGCGCAGTGCCCGAGACCAGGTGGCGACTGGTCAGCTCATTCATCGCATTGGTCAAGGCCATGCCCGGCAACAGCACGATCAACGCCGCGATGATCACGGTATTGAGGTTGAGTGGCCCGACCAGGCTGGCGACCAGCAGCGCGATCGTCCCCGCCACCAGGCCGGCAATCGCCTCGAACGCTTCCGACAGGCGCGGGCGCGATTGTGCGGCGAGATCCAGCAGGCCAATGATCAGACCAATGACGCCTGCCGTGCCGACATCCAGCCAGGGCAATCGCAGCAGGCCGGCCACCGCCGCCGATGCCAATCCGAATCCGAAGACCTGCACCAGCCGGCCTCGCCAGCCGATCCCGCGCAGCAAGGCGCGCAAGGCCACACGGCCAGCCGGCACGTCCAGTGCGCCGGACATGACCTCTTCGGCGATGCGGTCGGTCTCGCACAGGCGAAACAGGTCGGTATCCCCGGCGCCGAGGCGCATCACGCGGGTGGTGTCGGACATGCCCGCGGGCCGTGAAGGATCACTGAAAGCCAGCACCATGCCGGTCGGGTTGACCCACGGCTCGCATTCCAGCCCCAACCGCCTGGCGACCGATTGAATGGCCCCTTCCAGGCGTTGCACGGTGGTCCCATAGGCATGCAGACGCTCGGCCAGGTCGACCACGAAGGCGATGCGCTCGACGTAGCCGGCATCGGTATGGGCGGGTGCAAGGGTGTCGGCGGGCTGCATGTCGGCTAGGATCGCATGCGTGACTGCCCTTCGCATGCCCGAATCCGTGCTCCTCCCTCGACGTCCCACGCGCGCTGCGCCGTGCATGCGCGCCGCCGGGGTGCGTAAGCTTGACGCGAACCAACGCAGGGCCTGAATGAGCAACGCACCGAATCACCACCCGCCCGCTGCCTCTGTCGATCCCGGGGATGCCACGCGCCTGTGCCTGTCGGGTCGCTGGACGTTGCGCTATGCCAACCAGATCAGCGAGATCCTGCGGGGCGTGCCTGACGGCATTGCCGACGTCGACGCCTGCAGCGTGGAACGCCTGGACACGCTGGGTGTCTTGCAACTGTTGCGTTATGCCGACCGCCGCGACCTCGATTTCGATCGCTTCCGCTTCCGCGAAGACCACCACACCCTGATCGAAGCGATCGAAGACGTCCACGACCAGCGCCCCAAGCGCCAGCGCGATACCGGCTTCAAGGCCGCGCTCGGCCGGCTGGGTTTCGCGGTGGTCGACAATGTCCGCGAAGTGGCCGCGCTGGTTGCGTTCCTTGGCGAGGTGATGGTCAAGATACTGCGCCTGGTCAAGGAGCCGCAGCGGTTCCGGGTGACCGCGACGTTCCACCACATGGAACAGGTCGGCCTGGACGCGGTGCCACTGGTGGCGTTGCTGTCGTTCATGGTCGGTGCGGTGATCGCCTTCCTGGGCGCAATGGTGCTGCGCGACTTCGGCGCCACGATCTTCGTGGTCGAACTCGTCAGTGCGGCGTTCCTGCGCGAATTCGGTGTGTTGCTCACCGCGATCCTGCTGGCCGGCCGCACCGCCAGCGCGTTCACCGCGCAGATCGGCATGATGGTCAACCGCGAGGAAGTCGACGCGATCCGCGTGCTTGGCCTGGACCCGATCGACCTGCTGGTGATCCCGCGCGTGCTGGCGCTGCTGGCGATGCTGCCACTGCTGACCTTCATCGCGATGGTGGCAGGCCTTGCTGGCGGCCTGGCGGTGGGCGCATTCAACCTGGACATTCCGCCGGTCGCCTACATGGCGCGCATGCAGGAGACGATGAATCTCGACAATTTCGTGGTGGGCATGGTCAAGGCACCGGTCTTCGCGATCATCATCGCGTTGATCGGTTGCCTGGAAGGCCTGCAGACCGAGGGCACCGCGCAGTCGCTCGGTGAGCGCACCACTTCCAGCGTGGTGCAGGCGATCGCGATGGTGATCGTGGTCGATGCATTCGCCGCCCTGTGGTTCATGCAGATGGACTATTGATGACGACGAGCGCCAACCCCGAACGCACGCTGGACGGCGTGGTCATCGGCGATGAGCCGCTGATCCGCGTGCGTGGCCTGGTCAACCGCTTCGGCGACCAGGTCGTGCATGACGGCGTGGACCTCGACGTCCAGCGCGGCGAGATCCTCGGCGTGGTCGGTGGCTCCGGCACCGGCAAATCCGTGCTGATGCGGTCGATCCTCGGGCTGCGCGTGCCGAATGCCGGCCGCATCCAGGTGCTGGGCGTGGATGCGATGTCCAGGGATCCGGTGACGCGGCGCCACATCGAACGCAATACCGGCGTGCTGTTCCAGGACGGCGCCCTGTTCTCCTCGCTGACCGTCGGCGAGAACGTGCAGGTGCCGCTCAAGGAGTACTACCCCGACCTGCAGGACTCGCTGCGCTATGAGCTGGCCCTGCTCAAGATCAAGTTGGCCGGCCTGCCTGCCGATGCGCTGGACAAGCTGCCCTCGCAGCTGTCCGGCGGCATGCGCAAGCGTGCCGGACTGGCGCGCGCGCTGGCGCTTGATCCACCGCTGCTGTTCCTCGACGAACCCACGGCTGGCCTTGACCCGATCGGCGCAGCCGCATTCGACGACCTGATCCGGACCCTGCAGCGGGCGCTGGGCCTGACCGTCTTCCTGATCACGCATGACCTGGACACGCTTTACGCTATCTGTGATCGGGTGGCCGTGCTCGCAGACCGTAAACTGGTCGCACTGGCACCCGTGCGCGAGCTGGAAACGCTGGACCATCCGTGGGTCAGGGAGTACTTCAACGGCCCACGTGGGCGAGCGGCGCGCGACGCGCGCTGAAAAGGAAGGACGCAATGGAAACCCGTGCCAACTACGTGCTGATCGGCGGCTTCACCATCCTGGCGACGATCTTCCTGTTGCTGTTCGCACTGTGGGCGGCGAAGTTTTCCTCCGACCGCAACTGGCGCCAGTACGAAGTCATCTTCAGCGAACCGGTGACCGGCCTGACCGAGGGCGGTGGCGTGCAATACAACGGCATCAGCGTGGGCACGGTGGACAACCTCAGCCTGGCGCCTGACGACGCGCGCAAGGTCATCGCCCTGCTCAAGATCAAGGCCGATACGCCGGTCAAGGTCGACACCCGCGCCAAGTTGTCGCAACAGGGCATCACCGGCGTGCCGTTCATCCAGCTCACCGGGGGAAGCCCGGAAGCCGCGCAGCTGGAACCCGACGAGAGCCGCGACATCCCGATCATCCGCACCGAGCCTTCCGCATTGCAGAACATCGCCGACACCGCCAACCGGCTGGTCGCGCGCATGGACCAGCTGATCAGCGAGGACAACATCGCCAAGATCAGCGCGACGATCGACCATCTGGAACAAACCACCGGCAGTATTTCCGCGCAGCGCGAGGATATCGCCGCGCTGATCGTCGGTGCGCGCAACGCGACCGAAACCCTGCAGGCGACCTTGAAGACGGCGGATACGTCGTTGAACAAGATCGACCGCAACGTGGTTGACCAGTTGCCGGCCCTGATGGCCAAGCTGGACACAACCGTCGGCAAGCTGGACTCGGTTGCCGGCAATGCCGATGCACTGATCGCCGAGAACCGCCCGGCGCTTCAAAGTTTTGCCAACGATGGCCTGTCGCAGTTGGGCCCGACACTGGCAGAGCTGCGCGCGCTGATGCGCGACTTGCGTCGGGTCACCGACCGCCTTGACGGCGGACCTGCCCGTTACATCCTGGGCCGCGATGCACCCAAGGAGTTCGAACCCGAATGAATACCCGCATGTCCCGGATCGTGGCCCTGGCCACCGTGCTCCTGCCCGCCCTGCTGGCAGGCTGCACCCTGATTGGCGGCTCCAAGGACGCCCCAACGATCTTCGCGCCCGACCCGCGCGTGGAGGCGGACCCCTCCTGGCCGCGCGTCGGCTGGCAGCTCAGCACCGCACGTCCAACCGCACCGACGATGATGGACAGCACGCGCATCGCGGTCAGTCCCACGCCGGGCGAGCTGCAGGTTTACAAGAATGCGGCGTGGGCGCGAACGCCCACCGAGATGCTCGAATCCGGCGTGCTGCGCGCGCTGGAAGACTCCGGAAAAATACCCGCCGTCGCCCGCCAGGGCAGCGGCATCGGTGCGGACTATCGACTGGTCATGGACATGCGCCATTTCGAAGCCGCCTATGCGGGCGCCGCCGTGCCTTCGGCGGTGATCGAAGTCAACGTCAAGCTGCTGCATTCGTATGACCAGCTGGTCGTCGGCAGCCGTACGTTCCGCCATGCGCAGCCGGCAGCCGGCAGCGACGTGAGCCTGGTTGCCGAGGCGTTCGCCCGGTCACTGGGTGCAATGAGTCATGACATCGCCGGCTGGGTGCTGGCCACCGGGCATGCCCACGAGACGGCGCATCCCAACGAAAAGCGGAAGCAGTGAGACGGGCAGGGGAAGTGGCCAGCATGCGGATTTGCCGTCCCCGCTGAAGCGCCGGAAGATCAGGAGATTGGCGAGAATGCTTGGGAGAGGTGCGTGAGCGAAGTCGAACAACTCAACGATGCTGTCACGGAACGCGACGTGATGGAGTACGACGTCGTCACCGTCGGTGCCGGGCCAGCGGGCCTGGCGTTCGCGATTCGCCTGAAACAGGCCAATCCCGAAGTTTCGGTGTGCGTGATTGAAAAATCCTCCACCATCGGCGCGCACATGCTGTCCGGCGCGGTGATCGAAACCGGACCGCTGGATGCGCTGCTGCCTGGCTGGCGCAAGAGCCCGCCACCGATCTGCATCGACGCCACCGACGACGAGTTCTGGCTGCTCGGCAAGACCGGCGGCCGCAAGTTGCCGGTGCCACCGGGCATGCACAACAAGGGCAACGTGATCGTCAGCCTGGGCGCCATGTGCGCCTGGCTGGCGCCGCAGGCCGAGGCACTGGGCGTGGAGATCTACCCGGGCTTTGCCGCCGCAGAAACATTGCATGACGACGCCGGCACGGTCATCGGCGTGCGCATCGGCGACATGGGCGTCGCCAAGGATGGTTCGCACAAGCCCGGTTACACCGCCGGGATCGATATCCGGGCCAAGGTCACGGTGCTGGCCGAGGGCGCGCGCGGCCACCTGACCAAGCGCCTGATCGAGCGTTTCAGGCTGGATGCCGACAGCGACCCGCAGGGCTACTCCATCGGCATCAAGGAACTCTGGCAGGTGCCGGAGGACCGGGTCAGCCCCGGCAAGATCGTGCACAGCTTCGGCTGGCCGGCCGACAATGCGACGTATGGCGGCAGCTTCGTCTATCACCTCGACAAGGGCCGGATCGCGCTGGGCTATGTCAGCGGGCTGGACTACAGCGACCCCGCATACAAGCCATGGGAAGCCTTCCAGCAATGGAAGAACCACCCGATGATCCAGCCGCTGCTGGAAGGCGGCAGCATCCTGTCGGCCGGTGCACGCGCGATTGTCACTGGCGGCTACCAGTCATTGCCGAAGTGCGAGATGCCGGGCGCCCTGCTGATCGGCGACACCGCTGGCCTGCTCAACGTGCCGAAGGTGAAGGGCACCCATCAGGCGATTCGCAGCGGCATGCTGGCCGCCGAACACCTGGTGGCGTCCGGGCTTGCCGCTGAAGGGTTCGATGCGAAGTTGCGTGCATCCGATGCGATGGCCGAGCTGCGCACCGTGCGCAATATCAAGCCTGGCTTCAAGCGCGGGCTCTGGTTCGGCATGCTGAATGCCGCATGGGAAACCATTACCGGCGGGCTATCGCCTTGGACCCTGAAGAACAGGCCGGACTGGTCATCGCTGCGCAAGCTGGGCGAATACGAGGAGCCCAAACGCGATTACATCGAACGCACGTTGGCCCCGCGTGATCGCCTTGCCAGCGTTTACTACGCCGCAACCGAACATGACGAGGACCAGCCGGTACACCTGAAGGTTGCCGATACCGACATCTGCGCCACCCGCTGCGTGGTCGAATACGACAACCCCTGCACGCGTTTCTGCCCGGCCGCGGTCTACGAGATGGTGGCCGATGCCGACGCGCCGCATGGCAAGCGCCTGCAGATCAATGCGGCGAACTGCGTGCACTGCAAGACCTGCGACATCAAGGACCCGTACGAGATCATCACCTGGGTCACACCGGAAGGCGGCAGCGGGCCGAATTACCAGAACCTCTGAGATGGATCCCGGCAACAGGATTCCACTGCTGCAGGGCGTGGCTGACGACATGCTGGTGCAGTACGCCAAGGTCGAATGGTCGCCGGCCGGCAACAACATCGCGCTGGTCAGCTCCGGTACTGCAAGTTTTTTCTCCCAGTTCCCCCCGGAGCTGGCGCGCCGCTTTGGCAAGGTTCTTGTCTGTCCCCGGGATGCCGGCATGGCGCGCCTGGATTTTGGCCGCGCGCCCGTCGTCAATTACGTGGCCGACAGCGACCTGTGCGCGGGCGCACTGGACCTGATCGAGGGTATCGTCGAGCGCGGCGGCGGCCCGTGCTTCAACCACCCCGCGCGCGTGCGCCGCACCGGCCGCCACCAGGTCAGCGAGCGGCTGTCGACGCTGGACGGCCTGGAGGTGCCGCGTACGGCCCTGATCGCCGCCAGCGACCCCGATGACCTCATCAGGCAAATCGAGGCCGCGGGCATCCATTGGCCGGTCATCCTGCGCGTGCCGGGCACGCATGCGGGCCTGGCAACAGCGCTGGCTGATTGCGCCGCCGACATCCCGCGCGCGGTGTTCAGCCTGCCTGTGGCTGGCAAGCCACTGTACGCAACGGCCTTCCACGATTGCCGCGACGCCGATGGGCTGCATCGCAAGTTGCGCCTGGTGGTCGTGGGACGCCAGGTGTTCGCCCGCCATTTCGTCGCGGGCGAAGGCTGGAGCGTGCATGCCGGCGATCGCAAGCCAGGTACCGCGGATGCCGAAGCGGCGATCCTGGATGGATTTCCCGGTAGCCTGGGAATCGACGTGGAGGCCATGGCGCTGCGCATTGCCGACGCGCTCCAGCTGGATTGGCTGGGCATCGACTGCTGCCCGCGAGCGGACGGACGCCTGCTGATCTTCGAGGCCAACGCGACCATGAACGTGCTCAGCAACACCACGCCCGACGATGACCGTTGCGTGCAGCGTATCGCGCGCATCCAGGAAGCCCTGGTCGCCCTGTTGCTGGATCCGTCGCGCTGGCGCCACCAGGGCGGACAGGTAGCGGCATGAATCCGGAGTACGTCGAAATCTTCAAGCTGCGCGGGCATCCGTACCATGCCGCGATGCAGGCATACCCGGACGCGCGCCAGGAGGAGTTCGAGCAACTCTTCGCCAGGTTTCCGCTGGATCACGACATGCCGCACCTCCTGGATATCCCCGCCGGCGGTGGCTACCTGGCGCGCCATCTGGCTGAGCGCGCGCAAGTGACCTCGATGGAGATCACCCCGGGTTTCAGCCCGGATACGCCATTGGCAAATCCCGACAACCTCGATGCGTTCTCGGGGTACGACCGCGCGATCTGCCTGGCTGCCCTGCACCATTTCGAAGACCCGATCGATTTTCTCGGCCGACTCCGCGGCACCCTCAAGCGGGGTGGCATCCTGCACATCGCGGATGTTTGCGCCGGATCGCGGCTGTGTGAATACCTCGACGGTTTCGTCGGCCGATACAACATCACCGGACACCACGGCCGCTACCTGAGCGCAGACCCCGCGCGCTATACAAGCCTCGGGCGCGTCGCGCGCTGCGAGGAGGTGCACTGTCCGTGGCAGTTCGGGACCGAGGCCGACATGCTGACGTTCGCCGCTGCGTTGTTCGGCCTGGTCGACTACCCCGCGACCGAACTGCGCGAGGCGCTCGACCGTGATGTCGGCGTTCGCGTTACCGCGTCGGGGGTGGAACTGGACTGGCGCCTGCTCTACATCGACATCGTCAACGACTGAACTGCGAAAAGGGGACGGAGGTAGTTAAGCGCGCTTAACTACCTCCGTCCCCTTTTCGTTGCCGTTTCCCTTAGTGCAACGGCACGCCGGTTTTTCCAGCCGCTTCCTCGCGGCTGACGCCCTCGGCCAATTCAACCAGCGTGAGGCCTTCGCTGGTCACGTCGAATACGCCCAGCTCGGTGATGATCCGGTTGACCACGCCCACGCCGGTCAGCGGCAGCGTGCATTCCGGCAATATCTTCGATGATCCCGACTTGGTGGTGTGCTCCATCAGCACCACCACGCGCTTGACGCCGGCCACCAGGTCCATCGCGCCACCCATGCCCTTGACCATCTTGCCGGGCACCATCCAGTTGGCGAGGTCGCCCTTGTCGGTGACTTCCATCGCGCCCAGGATCGCCAGGTCGATGTGGCCGCCGCGGATCATCGCGAACGAATCATGGCTGCCGAAATAGCTGGCGCCGGCCATCGCGGTCACGGTCTGCTTGCCGGCATTTATCAGGTCGGCATCCAGTTCATCCTCGGTCGGGAACGGACCGATGCCGAGCAGGCCGTTTTCCGACTGCAGCCACACATCCATGCCCTCCGGGATGTAGTTGGCCACCATGGTCGGCAAGCCGATGCCGAGGTTCACGTAGGCGCCATCGGTGAGTTCCTGTGCGGCGCGCTGCGCCATCTCATCGCGGGTCCAGGCCATTACTTGTCTCCCTGGCGCACGGTGCGCTGTTCGATGCGTTTTTCCGGCGTGGCATTGACCACGATGCGATCCACGTAAATACCGGGCAGGTGCACCTGGTCGGGATCGAGGGCGCCAATCTCCACCAACTCTTCGACTTCGGCCACGCAGGCCTTGCCGGCCATCGCCACCGCCGGGTTGAAGTTGCGCGCGGTCTTGCGGAACACCAGGTTGCCGGCCTTGTCGGCCTTCCACGCCTTGACCAGCGAGACATCGGCCTTCAGCGCGGTTTCCAGCACGTACCAGCGTCCGTCGATCTCGCGGGTTTCCTTGCCGTCGGCAACAATGGTGCCGTAGCCGGTGGCGGTGAAGAACGCCGGGATGCCCGCGCCACCCGCGCGCAGGCGTTCGGCCAGGGTGCCCTGCGGGTTGAACTCCAGTTCCAGTTCGCCGCCCAGGTACTGGCGCTCGAATTCCTTGTTCTCGCCCACGTAGGACGAAATCATTTTCCTGATCTGGCGCGTTTCCAGCAGCTGGCCAAGGCCGAAGCCGTCCACGCCGGCGTTGTTGGAGATCACGGTCAGCCCTTTCGCGCCGGAATCGCGCAGCGCGGCGATCAGCGCCTCGGGAATGCCGCAGAGGCCGAAGCCGCCCACCGCGAGGGTTTGGCCATCCGCGACCAGTCCGGAGAGGGCGGTTGCGGCATCCGGGTAATGCTTGCTTGATGCAGGCTTGCTGTTGGCGGCTGCCACGGCGAACTCCGGTTCGGAAAGAGGTCGATTCTAACGGGTGTGCACCGGCCGGCTCACCGTACCTTCGGACAGGTGCACGACTTCACCGGCGTTCACCTGGATCGCACCAGAGGCTCACCTGCAACATACGCCTGCGTCCGTTAAAATGACGGGCTGGCCACCCCCGGCCAACGTCGCAAGCACAGGATTCCACGAACGATGAAGATTCTCGTCGCCTACAAGCGCGTGGTGGACTACAACGTCCGCATCCAGGTCAAGCCGGACGGTTCCGGCGTGGTCACCGATGGCGTCAAGCTGTCGCCCAACCCGTTCGATGACATCGCGCTGGAAGAAGCGCTGAGGCTGCGCGACAAGGGCATCGCCAGCGAAGTGATCGTCGCCACGATTGCCCCGGCCGATGCCCAGGCGCACCTGCGCAATGGCCTGGCGATGGGTGCCAACCGCGCCATCCACGTGGTGGTCGACGGGCCGATCCAGTCGCTGACCGCAGCGCGCACCTTGCTCAAGTTGATCGAAAAGGAACAGCCTGACCTTGTGATCCTGGGCAAGCAGGCGATCGACGACGACGCCAGCCAGACCGGGCAGATGCTGGCGACGCTCTGGGGCCGCCCGCAGGCCACGTTCGCCTCCAGGCTCGACATCGCCGATGGCAAGGCCACGGTGGTCCGCGAGGTCGATGCCGGCCTGGAAACCCTCGAGGTCGACCTGCCGGCGGTGGTCACCACCGACTTGCGCCTGAACGAGCCGCGCTTCATCAAGCTGCCCGACATCATGAAGGCCAAGAGCAAGCCGATGGAGACGATTGCCTTCGCCGACCTCGGCGTGAATGCCAGTGACACGTTGAAGACCACCCACTACGCGGCGCCTGCCAAGCGCAGCCGCGGCGTGATGGTGAAGGACGCGGCCGAACTGGTCGCCGCACTCAAGCAGAAGGGGTTGTTGTAATGGCCAAGGTCCTCATCGTCGCCGAACACCTGGACGGCAAGCTCAACGCCGCGACCGCCAAGTGCGTGTCCGCCGCGCAGGCATTGAACGCGGCAGCCATCGACATCGTGGTGCTGGCCGCGGATCCCGCCGGCGTGGCCGCCGAGGCCGCGCAGATCGCCGGCGTGTCGAAGGTGCTGACCGTTGCCCATCCGGCCAACGCGCATGCCATTGCCCAGGTGCTTGCGCCGCAGGTGGCGCAGGTCGCCGCCGGCTACTCGCACGTGTTCGGCCCCAGCACCACCTTCGGCAAGGACCTGATGCCCTGCGTTGCCGCCCTGCTGGGCGTGGCCCAGGTCTCCGACGTGATGAGCATCGAGGGCAGCCACAGCTTCAAGCGCCCGATCTACGCCGGCAACGCCATCATCACCGTCGAAGCACCGGCCGACCACACCGTGGTCGCCACCGTGCGTGCCGCGTCTTGGCCGGAAGCCGCGGGTGGTGGCAGCGCAACGGTCGAAGCGGTCAGCGTCGATGCGGCGCTGCCCACGCACACCCGTTTCGTCGGCCTGGCCGCGGGCAGTTCCGAACGCCCCGACCTGCAGAGTGCCAGGCGCGTCGTTTCCGGCGGCCGCGGCGTGGGTTCGCAGGAGAACTTCAAGATCATCTACGACTTCGCCGACAAGCTCGGCGCGGCGGTCGGCGCCTCGCGCGCGGCGGTCGATGCCGGCTACGTGCCGAACGAACTGCAAGTCGGCCAGACCGGCAAGATCATCGCCCCGGACCTGTACGTCGCGGTCGGCATCAGCGGCGCGATCCAGCACCTGACCGGCATCAAGGACGCCGGCACCATCGTCGCCATCAACAAGGACGGCGACGCGCCGATCTTCGAGATCGCCGACATCGGCCTGGTCGGCGATTTGTTCACGGTGTTGCCGGCGTTGCAGGCGGCGCTGGGCTGAGCGAGGTAGTGGCATAAGATGCGTTGCACCGCGGCGCGTGGCCGCTGCCAGACCCGTCACTTCATTCCAGAGAGAGCCATGAAGAATCCAGCCCTGCTGCTTCCCGTCATTCTGGCCCTGGCGGCCTGCGGGCCCGCCCCGAGCGACCAGAGCACGCCGGTAACGGATACCCAGGCCAGCCAGTCGGCTGGCGCTGCTGCCTCCGGCAATCGTTACCTGCATGCCACGCCATCAACCCTCGACAATTGCAGCAAGGGACAGGCAATCGGCATCTCCTGGGACTTGGGAACGGACTTCCCAGGGGTGACCGGGGTGGAGATTGTCGTTGGGCCCGATGATCAACCGAAGCTGTTTTCGGCGGGCGGCGCCAAGGGTGAGACCACGACAGGGCCATGGACCAAGCCGGGAACGATTTTTCGACTCATGAACAAGAAAACCCGCGAAGAGATCGAGCGCCTGACGATCGGTGGCCCGAACTGCTGATCGGATGGTCGTGCGCGCGGGCCAGGCACCACGAAGTCATAAGAGTGGGATCGTTGATGCGGGTTGAACGCGGCCTGCTGAAATGGCCGCTCAACTGAAGTTGATGACTACGGCTGCGTGCGGCATTGGGTGGCATCAAGCGCGAACTCACCCACCCCTTGCCCGTCCGCATCCACGCGAACCTGCATTCCATCGCGTCCCCACTCGTCAGTCATGGCCTGGCCAATGGCGGTGCCGCTTGTCCAGAGCTTGTAGGCCTTCTCGCCCGCACTGCGCACCGACAAGCGCACCGACCTTGCACCCGCGACGGTCCACTTGACCAGCACCTGTCCCCGCCAGTCCTTGCCACGCTGGCAGACCTCTGGCGACATCCAGGCCTCGATTCGAAGTCGGGATGACACTTCGCCGAGCTTCGCAAGCGGCACTCGCAAGCGCATGTCGACCTCGCTCAACCCCGGCATTTCCTGCCTGGCACCGTCGGGAGCGGCCACCTGGACGCTGCCGAGACCGACATCCTCGTACCCGTCACAAACCACCAGGATTTCGTGCCTTCCTGCCTGATGGACGAATGCCGGGTTGTCGAACGCCGCAGCCGCGAACAGACCGTTCATTTCCAGCTTCGCCACGTCTCCGTCCACGCGGATGCCCGGACGTCCAACACGCCGTTTCAAGTTGAACCAGAACGCGCTTTTCCGCTTGTTTTCTGGATGTTGAACCCCTGTCCAAGCACGATATCCCGCGGCCCGAAACTCGCGACGTCGATTCCGCAGCCGGCAGTCGGCAATTGCAGTTGGCCATCATCGTTCGAGACCGCCCGCGGGATGCGGATCGCCTCCGTGAAATAGGCATTCCCTTCCGCCATGTCGTCGCGAAGCAGCTTGCCTTCCAGCAACATCCGGCGGCCCGCTTCGCAACTCGAAACATCGACCGACGGCGCTTTTCCGCCATCCTGCGCCGCCGCCACGCCGCAGCTTCTCCAGACACCCGCTTTTTCCACAAGCACGCGACCGATATACCTGCGCACCTGGATATCCTGCCCGATGGAAGCGCGCAGCGCCTGGGTTTGCGGAAGTCGCACCGCCCCCCCGAACGCGGTTTCAAGGATCAGGTCGGCGATACCCGAGACCGGCAGGATGCCCACCGGAACGACGCCCTTGCGGCCATCGATCACCAGCAACGGCGTCCCCGCCAGTTGCAGCAACTGGTCGTCGGAGAGTTTCGAGTGATCTCCCATCTCGAAGCCAGACTCGATATAAACGTCTTGCCTGGGAGGCATCACCGGCGCGTGGTCCCCATACGCCACGATCAAGGCATCCGGATCCCGCTTGCGGACCTCCTCCACCCAATCGGAGAAGGCTGCGCTGGAGTAGTGGAGTCCGTTGACGTAATCCCTGAGCTGGTTGTCCTCGGGTGACACCGTCACGACGTCCGGCCGCCGCGCCTTGTTCCGCCTGTACGGCCAATGCGAACTCAGCGACACCAGGTAGTTGAATGTTGGCGTCGCACTTCGCGCTTCGTCGAGGTGCACGATGTTTTGCCGGTAGAACGAGGCATCGGCCAGGAACAGTTCGTCGGTATCGTCAATCTCGAAACTGCGCGCTGCATTGAATCGGGAAAACCCGAGGAAATCATATGCCCGGTTGCGCGACCACGAGGTGGTTTGGTTGGCATGGCTTGCCTGCGTCGAGTAGCCCATTGCGTCAAGGATGCGCGGAAGGCAAGGCATGTGGTTGCGCAGCTTGGTCACGAAGATCGCGCCATCCTGCGTCGCAGGCAATCCGCACAGGGATTCGAACTCCGCATTTGCAGTCAGGTGGCCGAAATGCGGCGTCAATGCGCTCGACCCTGCCGACTGCACCATCATTTTCCGGAAGCGCGGATCGAAGGGGTCCTGGCTGAAAGCGTAGTGCTTGAGTTTCAACGGGTCCCAGAACGACTCCAGCAACACCAGGTGGATATTCCGGCGACCCCCAGTGTAGGGAAGCACCCAAGTCGAAGTGCCAACGATGCGGGAAATCGTTTTCTTTTCGACGAGTTGCCGACCGGCATTTTCTGCCAGCAGAAATGCAAATGAGCCCACTTGAGTCGGTTCGTGGCTATCGCCGGGCATGAACCGGAGCGCCATGCGATGGCCCCATCCCCCCGGCACGAAACCACTTCCAAGGACGCCCAAGCCAACCAACAACACGACCCATCGTGGCCATGGCGACCGCAACAACCACGACATTCCGGCCACAACGGTTGCCGAAACAATGTAGATGGCCACTTTGCCCCACAACGGCATCACTGACAGCAGGGTGGGGATCGCACCGATGTCGGAGAGTCGCAATGGAGCGCCAAGCGCGGCCTGCTTAGCCGCCTGGCCTGCAATGACCAGCATGGCCACCGGAATCAACACCAGGCCCACGCGCCTGGTGGAACGGCTTGCCCACAGCATCAGCATCGCAGGGATGCAAAGCATCGCCGCGTCCGAGGACATCGCGCGTAACGAATAGCCAAATCCGTAGACAAGCCGGCTTGCACCCGCGGCAATCGCCACCAGGCAACATGCCAGCAGCAACGCAGAAACGACGACCCGGGGCAACGAGCGATTGCCCTCACCCAAGGGTTTCATGCGTGACGCGGCAGGCTTCATCCGCCAGCGACTCCATTCGATGCGTCCATTGCCGTCTTCCGCCAAGTTGAACCAAGGTGCCGCTGCAAGCCGGCCCCAATGCTGATGCCCACCGCCCAATGCGCGCCCTCACGAGCCAGGATCGCGCAACTGTCCGCAACCAGCGCATGCCTGAGCCCGCGCGTTCGCACTGGAGGAATGCCCTGCGGCGGACCGATACGTGGCAGAAAACGCGGTTCAATGATGCGCGACGGGATCTGCCACGGCATGACGGCTCACCACCACCGACGCCGCAACCTGGCATCCAGCGACAGCGCCCATTGGGTCCGTTCCAGGTAGCCCGCGTAGTAGAAATACGAGCGCGCGGTTTCGAAGGCGGCATGATATAGCAGCCCATGTCGCTGCAATAGCGCGAGGTTGGCGGGAAGCGGCGCGCAGAAGCGGGATTCGAACGCGGGATCCTCGCTGGGCTGGAACTCCGCGAAGAACCCGAACGAGCGCCCCGGAAGCTCGCGAACGGTGAATCCATTGCGTTCGAAATACGGTCGCACGCCGGCCAGCGAATAGCTGATGATGTGGCCGCGATGCACCGGGTCCAGGTACGACGGATCTTCGTTGCGGACATAGTCGGGCATGCCGGTATTGAACAGCCACAGGCTTCCGGGCTGGCAGACACCCGCGAGGTCGTGCAGCATCTGGTCGAGCATCTTCGGCGTCAGGTGCTCGATCACTTCGATGCAGACGCCGGCATCGAACTTTCCAGGAAGGGTTTCGATGCCACCCAGGTGGAAATTCGGGCAGGTGGCGGCATACGGAGGCGGGTATTTTTCCACGCCGTGGAAGATCCGTGCTTCCGGATCGATCAGCCTTTGCACTTCCTGCAACAGCAATCCCGGCCCCGCACCAAGGTCAAGGAAACGTTCCACCGGACGGCGGCAATAAAGGATCGCTTCCCCGAGCCGGCACAACGACATTCCTGCCGCGCGCTCCAGTGCGCCGACGCGCTCCTGTTCCCAGTACTCCTGTGCATATTCGCCAACCAGCGCGATCCCGGCATCCAGGTCGGCCAGCACGCCTGGGTGGATGTGGATGCTGTCGCAGGCGCCGCACCAGAAATAGTCGTAACCATCGACGTTGCGGAACAACCGGCTGGGCCCACCTGCGCAAATCGGGCATTCAATCATCGAGGCCATTCCGCAGGCGCGCCGCCTGGTTGCGCGCAAACCTGAATTTGCTGCCGCATCCCGAGGCCCTGGATTGCCCCGCTGCCCATGTTTGCTGGCTACCTTCGTGGTCCATCAGGCGATATTCCTGTACTTGAAGCGACTGCACCAGCAATGGGGCCTGTGCTGAATCGAGGATCACGTGCGAAGGTCCAATCCGCGCCAGCAACGCGACCCACCGTTGTCCGGTGGGATCTGCGTCGGCCTGGTTGCGCGCCTGCCACAGTTCCGGGTCGTAGCGCCGATGCATGGAAACGGCATGCCCGTGGCCAGCACCGACAAATGGTTTCTTCGGATCAGCCATCAGCACGCACGCATCCGGATTGGCGGCCATCACGCGCTCCAGCAGCGCGCGCTCCGGCATCACCTTGCGCACGATCTCATCGCGTGCGCCCGGCCCTTCCCGCAGCAGTTGTGCCCAGTGGTTGTCGCGTGCGATCCAGCTGGTGGTCGGCATCAAGGCGGCATTGGCCAACGCCACCAGGACCACTGCAATCGCGAAGGCGCGGCGGTCGGCCAGGCGTGCCAGCGCCACCACGCCCAGCACCGCCGCGACCGATAACGCAGGGAAGACATAACGCAGGTATTGCATGTAGAAGAACACCAGCCAGCCGGTGGCAAGGGCCCACAGCAGCAACCCGCGTGGCACATGCCTGCGCACCGCATCGATCAACAACGCGGGCAGCAAGGCCAACAGCGCCAAACCTGCCGCGCCGGGATAGAACTGGCCGAAGCGTTCGGTCTGGAAGCTCAGGTCCCAGAGCGATCGCCATGACATCCCCGCCATCCATTTCAGGTCGCGGAAATTCTCCAACGGGTAATACGGCGACTGGAACACCGCGTTGTAGAACGGGAACAGCGGATTGCCGGTGACCAGCAGGGCATAGGCATAGCTGGAGCCTCCAACCAGCAGCAGCGTCACCAGCATGGTCGTGCGTCCAGCGCAGGCGGGTACCGCTGGCTTGCGCCTGGACCAGCCACGCCAGCAACGGCAGCATGTAGATCAGGTTGCTGGTCTTGAGCGCCAGCAGCAGGCCGCAGGTGGCGCCGATCGCGACCGCGCCAAGCCTGTTTCGAAGCGGGCCCACCGCCATCGCCGCGAGGTGCAGCAGGACCGCCGTGCTCGCGCCATCGACCTGCATGGTGGTGGTGAAATAGCCGGTGAGTGGTTGCGAGGCGAACACCGCCGCAGCGGCAAGTGCGGTGCCCGGCGACGCCTCCAGCGCGCGCGCCAGCCGGTATGCGCCGGCGACACCCAGCAGCAGCCACAGCAGTGCGACCACGGGCCGCGCCTCGCCACCTGCCAGCACCATCGCGACGGCATGCAGGACATTGTTCGCCCACGGCGCCACCGCCCACGACTGGGTCTGCACGTCGAGGTGGTAGTAACCATCGAACAGCAGTTGCGATGGCAGGATCAGGTGCGCGGCGTTGTCGTCGTAATTCAGGCTTGGCAGCCACAAGCCGAGGCTGGCGATGCTGGCCGCTGCGATCAGCAGGATCAGCCCGTGCGGGTGCGACGAGGCCAGTTCGCGCAGCGACGCGCCGGCATCGCGCAGCTGGCTGGCGATGATGCGACGTCGAAACACGATGGTCGCGACCGCCAGCAGCAGATAGATGCCCCGAACGTGCACGGGCACTGGCAGCAGCCAGCCCACCAGTGCAGCGATGCAGGCCAGGCCCACGATCAACGACGTGGCCGTCGATGCGCTGTCCTCGCGGTTGGCGAGTGAACCCACGCCCACCGCCGCCAGCGCCATCAGCCCGGCGGTTGCGACCGCGACCGGGCCTGCAAACACCAGCAGCCCCGCCAGTGCCGGCAGCGCCGCGATGCCGGGCATCCAGCACGCCCAACGCGATCCCTGGCGTGATGCCCGCATCGCAATCGCTGCGGCCAGGGCATGCCAGCCCGTCACCCCGACGAGCAGCCAGCGATAGTCGACGCGGATATTCGCGGCCAGTCCGTAATGCACGAAGGCAGACAGCAGGATCGGCAGCGGCAACAACAGCAGCCATGCGGACGGGTGCGTGCGTGCCTGGATGGTTGCGCTCATTGGTCGTGCTTCGTGGCAAGCGCCTGGGTGATCGTCGGCCAGGTCCCCTGCATGGTCCAGCAGGTGTCGATGGCCCACCCCCGCGGCAGCGGCCGCCTCCATGTCGGACGGCTTGTCGCCGATCATCCACGACGCCTGCATGTCCAGCGCGAACCGCCCGGCGGCGGCCCGCAACATGCCCGGTTGTGGTTTGCGGCAGTCACACGAAACCTTGTACTCGATGCTACCGGCATCCGGGTGGTGCGGGCACCAGAACGTGGCCAGCAGCGGCGTGCCACGCTGCGCGAACTGCGCATGCATCCACGCGGTGTAGCTGAGGAACCCCTGCTCGCTGTAGTAAGCCGCGACCGATACCGGCCTGGTTGGTCACCACCACCACCAGCATGCATTGCCGGTGCGCCTGCGCCACCAGTTCGAAGATGCCGGGAACCCAGGCCGTTTGTTCCGGCGTGTGCACATAGCCGTGGTTGAAATTGATCACGCCATCGCGATCAAGCAGCAGGGCCCTGCGCGGAGCCGGTGCCGAGGCCAGCAATGCGTCGGCCTGCGGATCGAGATACGGCGGACGGGGCACCGGTGCACTCATGCGCGCGCGAACTGCGCCTGCGCGCGCCGGTAATCCTCTGGCACGCCGATGTCGATGAAATCACGGGTGTCGGTCCATGCGGCGACCTTGCCCGCTGCCGCCATCGGCAACAGCACTTCGGACTCGAACGAGAACGCCTGCCTGTCCGGCAGTGCCGCGAGCGCCGCAGCGGCCAGGAAATAGCAGCCGCCATTGATCCAGCCTTCGCCGTTGCCACCCTTCTCCTGGAAGCCGGTGACGATGCCATCGCGCGTGCCCACCGCGCCATAGCGGCCCACGTCGTCGACATGCGCGAGCGCGATCCCGATCGTGCTACCCGCATGCAAGGTTGCCTGTTCCAGCGCGGCCAGCGAATACGCCAGCCAGGTATCGCCATTGAGCACGTGTGCGCAGCCGCCTTGCAGCAGCCTGGATGCCTGCCGGATCGCACCACCGGTCCCGAGCGGCGTGGTTTCCACCGAATGCACGATCTCCATGCCCGACCAGTGCCGTGCCGATCTCGCGCTCGACGGCATCGGCCATGTGGCCGGTGGCCAGGATGCAGCGGCGCATGCCCTGCGCCGCCATCCGATCCAGCAGCCATGCGAGGAACGGACGGCCCGCGACCGGCGCCAGCGGTTTGGGCACATCGACAACGACATCACGCAGGCGGGTGCCGAATCCGCCGGCCAGGATGATGGCTTCGTCAGCCGCCATCACGCGGGTACATTTGCGCTTCGATCAGCGCGCACAGCATGTGGCCTACGAACTCATGGCCTTCCTGGATCCGCGGCGTTTCGCAGGACGGGATGTGGAAGCAGATGTCGCTGAGCGGGGCGAGTTTGCCGCCTCCAGCCCCGGTGAAACCGATCACATGCACGCCGCGCGCACGCGCGGTTTCGGCGGCACGGACGATGTTGGGTGAGTTGCCCGAGGTGGAAATCGCGACGAACACGTCGCCGGCCTGGCCAAGCGCTTCGACCTGGCGAGCGAAGGTGTAGTCGTAGCCGTAGTCGTTGCCGATTGCAGTGAGGATGCTGCTGTCGGTGGTCAGGGCGATCGCCGCCAGGCCCGGGCGATCGTAATGGAAGCGGCTGACCAGCTCCCCGGCCCAATGCTGCGCATCGGCGGCACTGCCGCCATTGCCGGCGAACAGCATCTTGCGGCCGTCGCGCAGGGCCGCCACCGACAGCGCCACCGCATTGACCAGTTGCGCGGCGATCACCGCATCGGCCGACATCGCCTGCATGTTGGCGAGCGCCTTGGCGAACTCCGAGCGGATGGTCGCGTGCATGCCTTCCCGTGTTGCATCGTGGCTGGCATCGTTCATGGCGTTCTCCATGCAGCAGCACCGCCCGGATTGAAATGGAAGTCCAGCAGGCGGCCGCCTTGCGCAGACAGCGCCGCCGACAACCGGACCCGATCCACCGGATCGCAGACGAACATCATGAACCCACCACCGCCCGGCACCGGTGACCTTGGTCGCGATGGCGCCATGGGCCATCGCCTCGACCTCGAGCGCATCGATCATCGGATTGCTGATGCTGCTGGCCATCGCCTTCTTCGCCACCCAGCCCTGTTGCAGCGTGCGTGCGAAGCCGGCGAGGTCGCCACGCAGCAGGGCCTCTTTCATCAACACGGCCTCTTGCTTGAGCTGGTGCATCGCCTCGATCGAGCGCGCCTGGCCGCTGGCGGCATTGCGTGACTGCTCATCGATGATCTTCGCCGACTCACGCGAGACGCCGGTGAAATACAGCAGCAGCGACGCTTCCAGCTCGGCCAGCACCCAGTCCTTGATTCGCAACGGATTGACGATGACGCGGTCGCCGCGATGGAACTCCATGAAGTTGAAGCCACCGAATGCCGCCGCGTATTGATCCTGGCGGCCACCGGCCAGGCCGAGGTCGACGCGTTCGATCTCGTAGGCCAGGTGCGCAATTTCGTATTCGCCCAATGGCAGCGAGAAATACTCGGCCAGCGCAGTCACCAGTGCGACCACCAGCGTCGATGACGAACCCAGGCCTGACCCCGGCGGCGCGTCCGACCATGTCCGGATCCGCAGCGGCGGGCGTTCGCCGTTGAGGAAATCGCGGCTGATCCTCAGGTAGGCACCGGCCAGCAGCTGCAATGGACCGGTCTCTTCCGCGTCCAGCGCGGCAGGTGCGCAGGCGTGGCGCGCACCGCGATCCAGTGCGTCCAGCGTGAGCAAGCCATCGCCGGGATCATCGATGGTGGCGTAGGCATGCTTGTCGATCGCGGCATTCATCACGAAGCCGCCATGCATGTCGCAATACGGCGCGACATCGGTGCCGCCACCGGCCAGGCCCAACCGCAGCGGTGCGCGTGCGCGGACGATCATGGGTGCGCCCTTGGTGCGTCGATGCCGAGTGCATCCAGCAGATCCGAGCGCATGGCGTCGGTGGAGAAATGCCGGACGATGTAGTCGGCACCGGCGATTGAACGCCTGCGCCAGTCGCCGTCGTCCTCGAGCAGGTTGCAGATGCCTTCGGCAAGCCTCGCGGGATCCGCGCCGACCACGCAGGCCTGCTCGACGCCCGGCAACCCCTGCGCACCGACCGGCGTGGTCACCAGCGGCAGGCCCTGCTGCAATGCCTCGACGACCTTGTTCTTCACCCCGGCTCCATAGCGCAGTGGCACCACCGCGACCCTTGCATGAGCATAGCGGCGCTGCAGTTCGGCGTCGCTGACGAAGCCGGTGACTTCGACCCGCTCGCCCGCCAGCGCCTGCACCTCGGCGGTCGGGTTGGAGCCGACCAGCGACAAGCCCGCCTCCGGATGGCGCGCCCACACCCAGCGGCATGATCTCCTCGACCAGCCAGCGCGCGGCGTCCACGTTCGGTGGATGCGCGAAGCCGGCGACGAACAGCACGTTTGCACGCCCATCGGGGCGTGCGTTGCGCACCACGTCGGCGAATGCATACGGCACGATGGCGCGCGCATCGATCTCCGATGCAAGCGCCTTGATCACGTCGGCCTCTTCCTGCGAGGGATACAGCACCGTATCCACGCGCGACCAGATCGCCCGTTCACGTGCCTCCATTGCCTTCGCATCCTGCTGCATCGCCTCGCGCGCGGCGCCATCAGGCAGCAAGGCCGCCTGGTCGCGCATGCGCCGGAAATGCAGGTCGTGCCCGTAGTAGGCGATGCGGGCACGGCTGTGCGCGCGCAACGCATCCAGGTGATGCTCGGCCACGTCCGGCCGCGACAGCAGCACGGCATCGAAGATGTCGCCGTATTCGCGCACCAGTTCGCCGATGCCGCCTCGCCAGTGCGGGCCGTGCAGCACTTCCACGCCCATCGCCTGCAGCGCGGGCGTGTATGTCGGATCGTTGTGAAGATTGTCCGGCCAGAACTTCACCACGCAGCCGGCTTCGACCAGGCGCTGCAGGAACGCAAGCATCGTGCGGGACCCTGCGTCGCGATCCGGCTGCGGCACGTAATGGTCGACCACCAGCACGACCGGCCTGTCCCATGCGCGCTCGCGTGCACGCGCAATCTGCTCGCCATTGGGATAGTGCGCGGACAACGCTTCAGCCCAACGTTCGAGGAACTTCGCCTGGTTCGCGACCTGGTAGGCCTTGATCCCGCTGCCGGTATCGGTGCCGTGGGAAATGCCTTCGTGGTGGATGACCCGCGAGAACGGCGTGTAGTACGCCTCGTACCCGGCTTCGCGCACGCGGAAGCACAGGTCGGAATCCTCGCAATAGGCCGGCACGTAGCGTTCGTCGAACCCGCCCAGTTGCACGAACAATGCGCGCGGCAACATCAACGCCGCACCCGAGCAGTAGTCGACCTTGCGCACGTAATTGAATTCGCAGGCATCGGGATCGCCAAGCCGTCCGTAGTTCCAGGCCGAACCGTCACGCCAGAAGATGCCGCCGGCTTCCTGCAGGCGACCGTCCGGATACACCAGCATCGAACCGGCGATGCCGGCATCGGGCCGCGTTGCAAACACCGCCAGCAATCCATCCAGCCAGCCCGGGAGGACTTCGGTGTCGTTGTTGAGGAAGCAGACGTAGTCGCCGCGTGCCAGCGTCAAAGCCTGGTTGCACGAGCGCAGGAAGCCGAGGTTGGCCTGGTTCTCGTGGTAACGCAGGCCGGGGACATCGCGCAGCAGTTCCATCTGCGGATCGCCAGAGGCGTCTTCGAGCACCAGCACTTCGAAACTGGCGGCATCGCCACTGTGCTGCAACGAGCGCAGGCAGCGCGCGGTGTAGTCGAACTTGCCCCAGGTGGGAATGACGATGGTGACGCGCGGCTGGCCGACATCGGGGAAGGCGACGCCCGACAGCCATTGCGCGCAGGCATTGCCCGTTGCATCGGGCGCGGCAGGATCAGGTGCGGGTGTTTCGATATCCGGCACCAACGGAGCAGGCGGCAGCAATGCGGGGCGCGACGGCAGCGGAATGGAGGCATCGCCACCCCGCAGGGTCGATACCAGCCAGCGGAGCGGTCGCGTCAGCGTCCAGCTGCGCGATTGCTGCATCTGCAGCGCGGCATGTTCGAGCGCCTGCGAATAGTGCTTCAGGGAGTCCTGGTTCTCCTGCATGCGCGCGACGCGTGCCAGGTGCAGGGTCCGCTCGGCCTCGCGCGACGATCGCTCCTGGGTGAGCTGGTCATCCAGGCGACGTGCCCATTCTATTTTCTCGAGGCGGTCAGCTTCGACGTCGCGATAGGCCGATTGCAGCGATGCGAGTTCGCCCTTGCAGCGACTCGACCCACGCAAGCTTCTCGTCGCGGTCGTTCTCGGCGGCACGAAACGCCCCCTGCAGTGACGCGAGTTCGCCCTTGAGTAACTCGACCCAGGCAAGCTTCTCGTCGCGGTCGTTCTCGGCGGCGTAAAACGCTGCCTGCAGCGATGCGAGTTCGCCTTTCAGCGATTCGACCCAGGCAAGCTTCTCGTCGCGGTCGTGTTCCGCCTGTCGATAGATTTCCTGCGCCTTCGCCAGTTCCCGCTCGATCGAATGCGCCCACTGCACGGTCTGTTCATGCTCCGCCACCAGCGCGCCGTGGCGCGCCTGCATCGCTTGCGAGGCATCGTCGAGTTGCCTGGCCCATTGCCCTTGTTCGTCCAGTGCCGCATGCAGGCCATCGGCTTCTCGCCTGGCATGCGCGGCATGGTTGCGGCTGTCGGCCAACAGGCCCGCATAGGCGTCCGCAACGGCGATGACCGGGGCGGCCGCCTGCTCGTACGCTCGCGTCGCCTGTTGCCGCGCAGCGGGTTCGAGCGTACCTGCAGCCATCGTGGACAGTGGCTGCAGGTGTCGCGTGGCGATGCCGGCGTCGGCATCGGCGCGGTGATGGCGCAATTGCGGACGCAGGAATGCATCGATCTGCGCCACTTGCCCGGCACTTGCCTCAAGCTCCAGGCCGATCGCCTGGAAAGCCTTGCTGATGGTCACCGGCCACGCGTCCAGCAGGTCGGCATAGGCAAGCACACCGCGCCTGCAACCCTCGCTGCCGCTGGCCGCGTCGATCAGGTAGCGCGCCCACAACAATTCGCTGATCGGTGCTGGCAGCCCGTCACGCTTTTCCAGCGAGCCGGCGACTTCCTGCGGATGTCGGGTCATCAACAGCATCCGTGGCTCGATGCCCAACCCGCCGAGCACGCGCCGCCACAACGGCAACAGGCGGCACAGGCGTGGATCCTTGACCACCCACAGTGGCGTGGCCTGGAAATCGCGGCGGATGATCGCTTCGATCTCGCGCGCCGCTGCATCCGCAGCCGCCGATTGCAACCAGGCGTCCGGCAATGGCCGCGGATCATCCCAGCTGCGACCAAGCGCCGCCAGCAGACGCTCGTGCACATCCACCACGCCGCTGTGTTCCCAGAACCCGGACGGGTTGTCCGCGCCTGCCGGCATCAAGTCATCGCCCAGTGCCACGCCCAGCAGGTTGAGCACCCGGGTCAAGGCCGAGGTACCACTGCGGTGCATGCCGAGCACCAGCAAGGCGATTGGCGCGGGAGCGCCATCGCGCATGGCGTGCGGCCAGCCACGGGCAACCGCCGCGATCAGAGTGGCTTGGCGGGTGCCGGCGCGCTCACTGGCACCGACGGGACCACGGGCACGTCAGGTGCCGAGGTGTAGGGAAGGTCAAGCAGCTCGAAGCGCTGGCTCAACGAGCGCGTCAGCTCATCGGCCTGGGTGTCTGTCTCGATGATGTACGGCACGATCATCAATACCAGCTCGGTCTTGTTGTTGTTGCGCGTGGTCGACTTGAAGGCATTGCCCAGCAACGGGATGTCCTTCAGGTACGGGACACCGCTGTTCGAGTCGGTTTGCTTCTGCGACATCAGGCCGGCGATCAGGATCGCGCTGCCGTCCTTGAGGCTGAGGCTGGTGGAGATCGAACGGTTGAAGATGGCCGGGGAGTTCACCGCCGCATTCGCACCCAGCGGCTGCGCTTCGCTGACTTCCTGGCGAAGCTCCAGGTCGACCCGATCGTCGGAGTACACCACCGGCTTGATGCTCAGCAGGATGCCGGTCTTCCGGTACTGCACGGTCTGCAGGATGTTGCTGGTGCCACCGGACTGGAGCGGCGAGGTGGATTGCGAGCTGATCGTGGGTACCTCGGTACCGACGTCGATGTTGGCTTCCTCGCCACTCTTGACCATCAACCTCGGTGTTGAAAGGATGCTGATGCGATCGCGACTGGCCAGTGCCTTCAGCGAGGCACGGGTACTGCCACCGATGTCGAGGAGGTAGTTGAGGCCCGCGCCGCCGAGCCCGCCCATGGTCCCCGAACTCACGTTGCCATCGAACTTGCCGATGTCGTTCTTGGCCAGCCAGGCCACGCCGAATTCCTCGTCGTTGCCTAGCGTCACCTCGGCCACCGTGACTTCGATCATCACTTGCCGGGGCGCCTTGTCCATCTGCTTGATCAGCGGCAGCAGTCGCGCCCAATCAGTCCCGGTGCCCTGGTAGATCAGCGCGTTGCGTGGTTCGTCGAGCAGCAGCTTGCCCTTGGTCAGGTCGCCGCCACCCGCCGGGTTGCTGTTGCTGGTCGCGCCGGGTCCGGCCAGGTTCTCGACGGGCGCGGCCTGTACGTTCACCCCTACGGAGCTGCTATCGATGGTATCGCGCGACGGCGTGCGCACATTGCTGTCGCCACGAACGCCACTGATCGTGGCCACGATTTCCTTCGCCTGGGTGTTCTTGACCATGTAATAGAACAGGCCGTCACCACCGGCCACCGGGTTCGGGCGGTCGATGCTGCGTGCCCACTCCACGGCATGCTCCAGCACCTGGCGATCCGCCGCGAATACCAGCACCGCATTGGCGGCCGTGAGCGGCAGGATCAGCACCGCGGTGCTGTTCGCGCCGCTGGAATACAGCGCCGCGGCATACCCTTCTGCAGCGAGCACCTCGACCAGCCGCTTGGACAATTCGTCCGCGCTGACGAATGCCGGTTCAAGCCGCGCGCTCTCACGGCCACGCATGTAGGGCCGGTCAAAAACGCTGATCGCATCCAGTGCCTGGCGAACCATTTCGGGCTTGCCCATCAGGACGATCGCGTTGCGGTTGTTGTCGGGCTGGACCTGCAGCGAGTCGGTCTTGAACGCGATGTTCAGCAGGTTGACGACGTCGTTGGCGCGCACCGATTGCAACTCGACCAGCTGGAATACCGGACGATGGCTGATCGGCACTTCCGGCAAGGTGCGTCCGCTGACGACCAGCGGCGGCACCGAGCCGGCCGCATCCTGTGCACGCCGGAACATCACCATGCCCGAGCTGTATTCGGCGGACACGCCATAGTTGCGCAACACGGACGTCGCAAGGCGATAGAACTCCTGCGGGCTCTGCGGCCCGGCGGTACGCAGGGTGACCAGGTCGCCCAGGCGCGAGACCTGCGCATCCATCTGGAAGCCCACGCCCAGGATGGCGCCGAAGAATTCGTTGATGAAGGCCGGAACCGGCATGCCCTCGATGTTGACGTTGACCGCGCCGCCCTTCAGTGGCGGCAATGCCTCGCCGGCGGCACCTGCCACCAGCACGCCCGACGAACGTCCGGGGATATCCGGCGTGCCACTGCGCTGCATGGTGTCGCGGCGCGCCTCATCCGTCGCCTCGATCATGCTCTTGCTCGGGTCCTGCGCCTCCGCTTGTGTCGCGAAACCCGCAGGCGGCGGCACCCGCAGGCGCGGCGTCGTCGTGCACCCGGCAAGCACGAGCGTGGCGGAAAACGCGATCAGGCTGTTGCGAAGGATGGTCATGGGCATGGGATTCAAAGCTGAAGTCATGGGGTCGCGGCTCCCGCGGTTGGCGGCGCTGGCCGCGCGGATGGCGTGGGTGGCGCCCGATCGGAACCGGGTTGCGGCGATGCCGCCGCAGGGGGCGGGATGGTTGGGATGGACGTCGGTGCGGACGTGTTGGGCGTGGAGGACCCGGCCGGATCGACCGGATCGGCGATGCCCGACCCCGTTTCGCCAATGCATGCGTTGTTTTGCGCGGTGACCGCACGGTACAGCCTGCGCTCGCGCAGGCAACCGTCCTTCTCGAAGAAGACCGCATCGCGGGTCAGGCGCACCAGCGTCGAGCCATCGGGCAGATCTCCGCCAACCGCAATCAGGTTCGATGGCATGCTGCTGCCCGGTTTGTCGCCGGCGTTGCCGCTCGCCGCGCCACCCGGTCGACCAATCGCGGCCATCGGTCGCGGCCTGGTGATGATCGCGGTGAGCGTCCACTCCACCTTCGGCGCACCTTGCTGGCCAGGACCGGCGACCGTGTTCCAGAAGCGTGCAGCCCGCAATGAGTTGTAGGCCTCATCGCGGAACCGCTTGGTATCGCCGATGGCCGGCAAGGTCCAGGCTTCGCTGCTCGACTTGGGAGGCGATGCGGCACGAATCGGCAGGAACAGCCCGATGATGCCACCCGCCAGCAAGCCAGCCAGCGCTGCCGTGGCCAACAGATGGCGCCGAGAAGGTCAAGGCTTGGCATTGACCACCTCCGCGGGCTTGCCGACGCGGTAATACGCCACTGCCGTCAGGCTGGCGTTCGGGGTGTCACGGACCATGGTGACGGTCATGCTGTCGACCACGGTCAGCCGGTCCGAGCTTTCGATGCGACGCAGGATTTCCTGCAACTGCTGCACCGAAACCAGGCCACGGATCGTGATCGGGATCCGCCACAGCCCAGGCTCACCGGTCACCTGCACCGGCGCATGCGATTCCGAACTCATCTTCGGGCCGAACGCCTGCATGATCTGGCGCATCCAGGTCTGCACTTCCGCCTGCGCCAGGCCAATGGTCGCTGCACTCGGGATTTCGGATTGCAGTGCCTTGTCCAGCGCCCGTGCGTTCTCGGCACGCAGCAGCCACTCGTCCTTGCCCGCCAGCGCCTGCACCTTGTAAAGCTGCAACGTGCGTTGCTGGTACTGCTCGTGCAACGCCGTGCGCCAGTCTGCCAGCACCATCAGCACGTACACCACGAGGATGACAAGGATCAGGACGGCCCCGGCGCGCAGTCGCGGATTGCCGGACCATTCCGTCCGCATTTGTGCCATGCGCGCGGCAAATGGCCCGGCCATCAGCGGGCCGCCCTGGGTTTGCTGCGCAGGATGCGCGCCTTGACGATCACCTGGTTGCGCTGCGCGCCCATCTCGGCCGTCACGTCGGTGAACTGGCCGGACGCTTCCCAGGCAGTGACGATCGCGCTCGGATCGGCAGTCGGCATGCTCACGGTCAGTTGCAGGTTGTCGGCATCCGCCATCTTCCATTCCACCAGCTGCCACGGGCCACGCATGATCCTGGCGACCGTGGAAAGCAACTGCACTTGTCCTGCAGGTGGACGCATGGCCAGTGTCTTGTCGATCGAGGCCTGGCCTGCAAGGGCCTGGTCACGCGCCACGATGATTTTCTCCAAAGCCTGTTCCCGCGCCTGGATGTCCCGGTCAACCTGCCAGATCGACACCTTCAGTGCGATGCCGGCCACCAGCAATACGCCGATGGCGGCCGACGGCCAGGCCGGTGGCAATCGCCAGCAGGAGTCGGCGCTGTTGGCCCACCACTTCGCCAAAGCCGCGCAATTGCGGCGCCGACCAGGGCCGTTCCGCAAGCGGGTAAGGCAATGCCTCGGGCACTTGCTGCGCGGGTTGCAAGCCGGCACCACGCCGGAATTCATTCCAGTCCGCGAGCACCGGCGGCAATGGCCACCAACGCGTGGCAGCCAGGATCCCGCCACGCCAGACCCGGCCTTCGCAACCGACGTCCATCGCCACCAGCTCTTCGCCTTCGCGTTGCGGCTGGCCGCGATAGAGGGACTCCGGCAACACCCGCCGTGGCGCGAGCAAGGGCGCTGCATCCTGCCCCGCATCCAGGATCTGGTCGCGCGACCACGCCCATACCATTGCGCGATCGCCCATCCACTCGACATGCGACTGGGGGTTCGCGAACGGCGCCCAGCGAGCCACCGCCATGTCGGCGAAGCCGCGGCGCTTGCGCGCCGGAACGGCCGCACCATCAAGGGTGGTGTAGGCGCACAGGCCGCGTGCAAGCACCCATTCGTGGCCACTTCCACCTTCGGCAAGCGAGCGCAGGCCGTCAGCGCTTCGCAGCCACCGGTTTGGGGAAAAGCCGCGACGCAACCGGGTGAATAGTGTCGCCTTCCGGCCGGTACTGGGATTGGATGAGCTCATAGTCCTCGCGCCAGGGGGGCTGCCCGTCTTCCAAATGGGTCAGCGTCCAGTGCACCAGACCCACCTGCCCACCATTTGCAGACCACAGTTTCAGCGTACCGGACGCAGCAGGATACACAGCTACACCCCGGTCTGACGACGTTCGCATGCCGAGGAACTCGAAAAACGCCGTCTCAGTCATGAACGGTTGTACTTTGCGGCGCGCCAGGATGCGCTCCACCAGCTCCGGATTCATGCCGTCGATGGTCAGCAACACGCGCGCAGGCGCGGTGTTGATGTTGATCACCGACAGTGTCTTCCAGACTGATGGTGTCATTGAGCTCGGCCGCCGTCAGGAACCCGAGCGCCTCGGCCCAGCCCGCCACCCGGAACAGCTCCATCGGCGTGGCCAGCCTGCGGTTGCTGGGCGGCGGCAGGCCGGCACTGCGGTAGCCATCTGCCTCCATGCTGTTGAGCCGATACAGATCGTCCGGATCCTGGTAGTCAAGCAGCCGGTTGATCAGGGTCTGCGGCGGGATCCTGGTGGGCACCCTGGCCTGGTCCAGCAGCAGCTGCAGCGATCGCGTGGGACTCCAGTTCACGCCAAACAGGCCACGTTCGTCCTGCAGTGCGAAGCGCGCCGCACGCAGACCCCTGTAGGTGCGCCCATCCATCGCGATCTCGTTGCCGATCGGCAGCACCGACATCAGGTCCTCGTCTGGATTCGATCGCGCGCACGCCGTTCTCTCCGAACGACACATTGCGATCCACGGTGACGCCGCCAACGGTCATGCGTTGCGTGGTGAGCAGGTACAGGATCGTGGCGCGGGTGGCGGCGATGTCGATCGAATCGCGCAATCTGATCTGGCGGAATTGCGCCTGGTCGCGCAGACGCGCGGTAACGCCGGCGATCGAACCCGCCAACAGCGACAGCACCACCAGCATCGCCAGCACCAGCACCAGGATGAAACCCTGCGCATGCCGCGGCGCGCGTGGAGCTCGGGTCATCGTCATTGCAGCTGCTCGTAGCCGTAGACGCGCGCGGGAGGCACCAGCGGACCCAGGACCGCAGCCACCAATGGCTGCGCCTGACTTTGGCCACTCGCGCACCAGCATGATCAGTGCCGGCAGTTCGCCCGGCGTGCGCTTGCCCAGCCTGGGCGGCCAGCCATCCTGCAATTTGTCCTCGACGTCCACATACGCGAAGTGGGCATCGTCGCTGCGGTCCAATGCGTGGCGCCAGCGCTGGATGCCGTTTTCCAGGTACACCACTTCCATCTGCGAATTCCCGCGCAGCAACCGCCATTCGATGACGGTCGGCGCACCTTCCGAGGCATACAGCGGGTTCAGGGTGGTGCCGCGGAACCGGGCCGCATCGCCGACGAACTCAAGGTCCTTGGCCGCGAACAATCCGTTGACGCTGTCGCGGAACCACGCCTGGAACAAGGCACGCCGGTCGATCAGGCCGGATTGCGCCTGCACGCGCTGGTTGGCGATCCTGTAGCTGCCGAGCATCTGGAACATCAGCATCGTGGTGAACGCCACCAGGATCAGGGTGACCAGCATCTCCATCAAGGTGAATCCGGAACCACCGTGCCCTGCCACCGCCGGGATGTTGCTGCGTCCGCACGACTCACAATTCGACCTGCTTGACTTGCTTCCAGCCGACCTGGCGTACGCTAGAAATTCCCGATCGGGCGCCCATCCCGCGACTCACCCGGACGTACACCGTGTACAAGCCGATCATGTATATGCCGTTGGATCCCGACTGGTCGACATTGGGCTTCGGATCCTCGACCGGCTTGCTGCGTCCACGTCACGGTCATGTCGCCGATGTCGCGCTTGCCCTGCGGGTGCCTGCATCGGATTGCTGCGCCGGACCAGGTCCAGCGCTGAAGCGAATGCGACTTCCTGCTCCTGGCGCGAACGGATGCGGTCCAGGGTGATCACGTTGGTCGACAGCCAGCCATACAGCGCGAACGCGCCCAGGCTGAACACCACCATCGCCACGATGGCTTCCAGCAAGCGTGAAGCCGCGCGCGTTGCGCGACGAAACGAACTGGCGAGGCCGGCGACTCAAGGTTGCACGACCGGATCACAGAACGGCGATGCCACCGTGATCAAGCGGGTGCCATAGGCATTGCCGATCTCCACCTCGCCGCCTTCGCAGACGCCATTGGCGTGCACGCGCCATGGCTGCGGGTACCCGCAGCGTCCAGTCGGCGGCAACCTGCAGCGGCGGCTTGACGGCGGCCAACGACTCATCGCTGATCAGCACCGGGCGGCCGGTGGCGCGTGCATTGCCGGGCAGTGCACGGATCTGGTCCAGCAGGCTGTCCTGTTCCGCTTGCCGGCGCCAGGTGTCGATGCTGCGCAGCGCCGAAGGCGCCACCATCGCCGTCGCCAGCCCGAGGATCGCCAGCACCACGATCATTTCCAGCAGGGTGAAGCCGGCCGCCCTGGCGGCACTGCTGCCTGGCCGGCTGAACGCCCGGGGGCTGTGCCCGAGGGCTGGGGGGAAGCCGTGCTGCCGCATGCCGGGGCCAATCAGCTGGCGGGCGGCGTACCCGGCAGGCTGCCGACGTCGGCATCCTGGCCTTCACCGCCTGCCTTGCCGTCCGCACCGAACGAATACAGCGTGTACGGCTGGGTGCCGCTGGGCGCCGGTGCGTACTGGTACGGATGTCCCCATGGATCCATCGGCACCGCATCGTTGAGATACGGGCCGGCCCAGCCATTGGCGGCGCTGGCATCCGCAGGCTTGTTGGTCAGCAATCCCAGGCCTTCCTGTTCGGTGGGCCAGCGGCTGATGTCCAGGCGCATCGTCTGCAGCGCGCCGCCCAGCATCTTGACCTGGGTTTCGGCGGTCTGGACCTTGGCCTTGTCGGCCTGGCCAAACAGGCGCGGCCCCACCAGGCCCATGATCAGGCCGATGATCACCAGCACCACGATCATTTCCAGCAACGTGAAGCCCTGCTGCCGTGCGGGCATGGAACGAACGTGGTGGCGCATGGGCATACCTCGGGTCAATCGGTGGTGGCACGGAGGGCAGCGGTCAGACCGCCAGGTCATTGGCACTGGTGATCGCCAGGATCACGCCAAGAATGATCGTGCCGATCATGCTGCCGATCACCAGGATTGCAATGGGTTCCAGCAGGATCAGCACCCGCTTCATGCGATTGCGGCCGGACTCTTCATACAGCCTGGCCAATGAATCGAGCATGGACGCCAGCTTGCCGGAGCGCTCGCCGACCCGCACCAGGTTGTAGCCGGTCGCGGTCAGCGCGTCATGGTCTTCCAGCGCATCGGCCAGGGTCGCGCCGCCGCGCACTGCACGCGTGACTTCGCTCATGCGCGCGCGCCGTTGCGGCAATTGCAGGCCGGCCTGCGCAAGTTCCAGGCCGCGCATCAATGGCACCCGGTTGCCCAGCAGCGCGCCAAGCACCTTGGCCCAACGCGCGGTGTCGGCCTCGACCAGCCACGGCCCGACCACCGGCCAGCGCGACAACCCGTCCATCGCGCGTGCGCGCAATTCCGGCTTGCGCGCGGCCCAGGTGATGCCGGTGCCCGCGGCGACCACCATCAGCATCAACAGCCAGAAGTTTTCCCGCGTCCAGGTGCCGAACGCCAGCACGATCCACGCCAGCAGCGGCAGGTCGTCGGCCTGCTCCAGCAACGAGGCGAATTTAGGCACCACGAAGATGAACATGATCGCGACCGCGGCCACGCCTGCCATCACCAGCACCGCCGGATAGATCAGCGCGTTGCGCATCTCGTTGCGCAATTGCTGTTCGTATTCCAGCTGGCTACCCGCGTCACGCAGTGCCTTGCCCAGCTCACCGGTCATTTCACCGGCGCGTGCCAGTTGCACCACGTATTCCGGCAGCGGCAGGCCGCATTTGGCCAGCGTCGCGGAAAACGGCTGGCCGCGCTGCAGGTCGCGCGACATCCCGGCGAATGCCTGCACGATCCTCGGGTGGTGTGCGCCAAGCGCCTGGCTGCCGACGGCATCGGCAATGCTCACGCCCGAGGTCAGCATGGTCGCCAGTTCCTGCAGCGCCAGGATCACGTCGCCGTGGCGCAGGCGGCCATGCCGCGCCTTGCCGGGGCCAAGTTCGCCCGAACGCACCTCGATCACCGACAACCCGCGCCGCTCCAGCTGGCGGGCGGCATCGCGCTCGCTGTCGGCGCGCAACATGCCCTCCAGGCTGACGCCGGCGCTATTGAGGGCCTGGTAGTGGTACCTGGGCATTGGCGCTAACTACCGGTCACGCGCAGGACTTCCTCGACCGTGGTCAGGCCTTGCCAGGCCTTGAGCAGGCCATCATCGCGCAGGAATCGATGGCCTTCCTCGCGTGCGAGCTTCTTCATGTCGTTGACCGAGGCACCGCTGACGATCAGGTGCTGCATCGCCTCCGACACCGGAATCATTTCGTAGATGCCAAGGCGGCCGCGGTAACCGGTATTCAGGCACTTCGCGCAGCCCACCGCTTCCATCCACTGCGGCGCCATGCCCGGCAGTACGGCGTCGGCGAAGCGCGCCGCCTCGGCCTCGATCTTCTCCGGGACCCGCGTCGGCCGCGCGCACGTGCACAGCCGGCGCACCAGCCGCTGCGCCTGCACCGCGCGGATCGGGGTGGCGACCAGGAAGGGCTCCACGCCCATGTCGATCAGGCGCGTGAAGGCGCTGATCGCGTCGTTTGTATGCAGCGTGCTCAATACCAGGTGGCCGGTCAGCGCCGCCTGCACGGCGATCTCGGCGGTTTCCAGGTCGCGGATTTCGCCGATCATGATCACGTCGGGGTCCTGGCGCAGGATCGAGCGCAGGGCATTGGCGAAGGTCAGGCCGATTTCCGGATGCGCCTGGATCTGGGTGATCGCCGGCAACTGGAACTCGACCGGGTCCTCGACCGTGATGATCTTCTTGAGGCCGTCGTTGGCGGCCGCCAGCGACGCATACAGGGTCGTTGACTTGCCGGAGCCGGTGGGACCGGTGACCAGCACGATGCCATTGGCTTCGGCCGTCCACGCCTTCATCAGGGCGAGATGGTCGGCTTCGAAACCCAGGCGCTCGAGCCCCAGTTCCTTGCGCTCCTTCGGCAGCAGGCGCATCACGATGGATTCGCCATGCACGCCGGGCAGCGCGGACACGCGGATGTCCATTTCCTGGCCACCGACACGGGTCGACATGCGGCCGTCCTGCGGCAGGCGCCGTTCCGCGATATCCATGCCGGAGATCAGCTTGAGTCGCGAGGCCACCGCATCGAAGCGGTCGCGTGGCAGCTGCAGGCGGGTGTGCAGCACGCCGTCGATGCGGAAACGCACCGCGAAGATGCGCTCCTCCGGCTCCAGGTGGATGTCCGATGCGCGCTGTTCGACCGCCTGCGCCATCAGGTTGCTGACCAGCTCGACGACCGGCGCTTCCTCGGCCATCGCGCGCAGCTGCTGTTCGTCGCCGCCTTCGAAGCCGTCGGCGCGGGCATGGTGGGACAGGCTGTCCAGCATCCGCTCCAGGTCCTGCGCACGGCACAGGCACCAGTGGATGCGGCGGCCCGGGAACGCGTGCTGCATGGATTCGCGCAGCGCCGGCAGCAACGGGTCGCGGGCCGCGCACAGCAAGTCGCTGCCTTCGCCCGGCCACACCAGCACCTGCTGGTCCAGCAGCCAGTCGATGCCGGCCGGGGCCAGTGCCGCGGTCAGCCGCACCTTGTCCTCGTCGGGCACCGGCACCTCGGCGCCCATTACCGGCAAGCCCAGCTGGCGGCTGAGCACCTGCAGCAGGTTGTCCTCGCTGAGCGCGCCGATGCGCATCAGCACGCTGCCGATGCGCCCACCGATCTTCTGCTGCAGGGCCAGGCCGCGCTCCAGGTCGGCAGCGCCGACCAGGCCGGCATCCAGCAGCAATTCACCCAGCAGGCGATCGCGCGGGGCAACCCGCAACGCAGGTTCAGAGGACATCGGCGAATCCCTTCTTGAGCTTGGTGAAGACCCACAGGCCGAACAGGTACATCGCCATGGCGGCCAGCGAATAGTGCGCCAGTGGCTCCCATTGCGGCCACTGCGCATCGAACAGCACCCGCCGCAACTGTTCGATGGGAACGGTGATCGGATTCAGCAGGAGCCAGGCCTGTGCGGCGGCCGGCATCGCCGAACGCGGGTAGAAGACCGGGCCCAGGAACATGCTGGTCATGATCAGCGGGCCGATGATCTGGGTGATGTCGCGCAGGTATACGCCCAGCGCGGCAATCAGCCAGATCAGCCCCATCAGCAGCACCACGAACGGCAGCACGATCAACGGCAGCGCGAGCAGCGTCCAGTGCAAGCCGGTCCCCAGCAGCGCATTGAGCAGGACCAGGACCAGCATCGCCATCAGTGAATGGAACAGCGCGGTCAACAGATTGACCCACGCCAGTGTCTCCAGCGGAAACACGACCTTGTTGACATAGTTGGGCTTGGAGGTCACCAGGACCGGAGCACCTGACAGGGTCTCCGACAACAGGCCATGAATCACCATGCCTGCCAGCAGGCGCAGGGCGAACATGCCGATGCCCTGGTCCTCCGCGCCCGGCCAGCGGGTCGGCGCGATCACCCCGAAGACCAGGGTATAGACACCGAGCAGCAGCAACGGCGTCAGCAATGACCACAGCGAACCGAACAACGAGCCCCGGTAACGCCCGCTCACCTCACGCCAGGTCAGGATGCGGATCAGCGCCTGATGGTGCCAGGGATGGGCGAGGTCAGTGAGCACGCGAGGGTTTGGGATAAACGGCCATGATCCAGCGACGAACGGCAAAAACCCGTCGACGCTGCGTGAAAGTGAGGCCGCAAGTCTAACCGCAGCCCCCCATTGGGATGGTCGATATAGGCTGAATGGCTAGCAACCTGCAGCAGGGCAATCAGAATACGCGGCTACGCGCATGTGCGACCGCACATCCGTTCAGTATTGCAACCCATTCAGATCAATAGGGATTGACGATTCCTTAACCTTGGGTTAGCGTCCGCACTGCAACTTGATCAACCAGGGGAATGGGGGGACCGCGTTTGGCCGCTGGCCATCGCGTTTCGCGTAATAATGAAAGACCGCTCTGGTAAAAATCCGGTTGTCGGAGGCCCTGCCTCCTGGTACCGGGCAAGGGCCGTACGATCGGAAACAAGTTGCGTCAATCCGTAATACCAACTGACAGGAGTTAGTTAGACATGTCTAGCATCAAGAAGAACATCCTCGCCGTTGCCCTCGTGGCCGGCTTGGGAATGGCCGGCGCCGCTGCGGCTTACAACTACGGTACGGCCGCATTCGGCCCCGCCTCCACCACTGGTGACAGTTCGTCCACCAGCCCCAGCGGCATCCTGACCCCGGAAGACGTTGCCTATCAGCAGCTGTTCATGTCGGCCTACAGCTACACGATGACCGAAGACCTGGTGTTCGATATCCAGGTTCCGGACAACGCCGTGCAGATCACCACCGGCTTCACCGTCCGCGTCAAGCTCAACCGCAATGCCTGCGTGCCGTCCGGCCAGCCGTATCCGGCTTCGGACACCACTTGCGCGGACACCGCGGATGGCGCCCTGTTCAACACCACCAACATCCCGACCGCGGGTACTGGTGCCGGCCAGCTTGAACTGAATGCCACCCTGGTCGCGGCCGGCTGGCAGGTGCAGTTCGATGCGTATTACGACGGTGGTCGCACCGCCTCGATCCGCGTCATCCCGGCACCGGGCAACAATGCGAATCCGGGTCCGGGCGAAATGCTGCGTTGGCACAACGCGCAGCTGACCAGCCTCAATGAGTTCGCGGCCGGCGCCACGACCAAGGTCGATGCCGAGTTCTGGATGGTCAATGCCAGCAACGACTCGCGCTTCCAGGGCTCCACCATGTCGCGCACCATCCTCAACCGCGTCACCGGCGTCACTGCCTGTGCGACCCGCGACGGTGCCGAAACCGACAAGTACATCGACGTGGCCGACAGCTGGACCACCGACATGATGCCGAAGTCGCGCTTCAGCTGGGACGGCAAGCTTGGTTCGGCGGTCAATGACACCGGCTACAATGAGCAGTGGATCGACCTGGGCGACGTGACCATCACCAACAACGGTGCCGGCAGCTTCGCATTCCTGGGCAGCGATGATTTCCACACCGAAATCGCCGGCGGTGCAGGCGACAACTGGCTGGCCTTCGACAATGGCGATCCGGCCATCTACAACGATGACGTGTTCCTGATGGACGGCAACTGCACCTCGGGCCGTCTGGTCGCGCAGGGTGAAGTCAGCGGCAATGTCGTGTACTTCGATTACGACGGCACCGATGCCGGCCTCTCGCTGTCCACGGGTGCATCGACCAAGTACCTGACGGTTTGCGGCTTCGTCGATTCCGACACCGTGATCGACGACCACAACAACGTCGTGACCACCACGTTCTACCGTGCCGGCAATGCCGTGCCGACCCCGACCTTCGGTCTGGACGGCAGCTGCACCCTGCTGCCGCTGCGCTACAACGGCTCGACGATGGAAATCTTCACCATCAACCCGGCCAGCAACGACACCCAGCGCAGCTTCATCCGCCTGACCAACCGCAGCGCCACCGACGGTTTCGTCTCGCTGGTGGGTATCGACAACGCGGGCATGGAAGGTGCTTCGCAGGTCCGCGTGTGGGTGCCGGCCGGTAATTCGGTGCAGCTGGATGCCGCTGATCTCGAGAACGGCACCAACGGCGCCGTCGGTGCCTGGGGCGCTCCGAGCAATGGCAAGTGGCGCGCAATCGTCACCGCCGAGTTCCCGGGCCTGGTCGCCACCAGCCTGGTCAACAGCGCGCTGCCGCGCGTCCTGACCAACATCACCGACAGCGACACCCGCGGTGAGCAGTACGCCCGTGACTACGACGAAGGCAACTTCGCCAATGCGGTCGGCGAGCGTGCGTCTGACTTCGCGCAGGAAACCAGCCCGGACTTCCGTGGCAACGGTCAATCCGACGAGCAGCCGGGCGGCCCGAATGGTAGCGACGGCCCCGCCGGCGGCACCACCGATCCGTGCGGTAACTCCGGTTACGGCTCTGGTTGGCAGCATGGCACCAGCGGTGACTACAACGACTACAGCAACGAAGACCCGTACTGCACCGGTCCGTAATATGTAGTTGAACCAGCGATCCTTGCGGATCGTGCAAGACATGCGGGCGGCCTTCGGGCCGCCCGTTTTTTTTGGTCTTTGACGGGGGCAACGCACCTGCGCTGGCCGCACCGGCAGCGACGCGGTCACAATACGCGGCCCATGTCGTCCTCTCCCCTGAACCCGCCCGGCGCCGCCACAGCCCCCTTCGCCATCCGGGTGCAGGGCGTCAGCAAGCTGTTCCGGACGTGGGCCAGTCCGGCCCAGCGATTGATCGTGCCCCTGCTCCACCGCTGCGGCAGCCTGCTGCGCCATGCGGCACCGGCCTTGTCGGCGCGGCTGCATGCATCCGCGCATGCCCGCATCCACATCCACCAGGCGTTGCAGGACATCGGTTTCGAGCTGCAGCGCGGTGAGGCCCTTGGCATCGTGGGCCTCAACGGCAGCGGCAAGAGCACCCTGCTGCAGATCATCGCCGGCGTGCTGCCGGCCACCACCGGCACGGTGGAGACCCACGGCCGCGTGGCCGCGCTTCTGGAGCTCGGTTCCGGCTTCAACCCGGAACTCACCGGCCGCGAGAACATCTACATCAATGGCGCGATCCTGGGACTGGGCCGCGCGCGCATCGATGGATTGATCAGCGACATCATCGCGTTCGCGGATATCGGCGACTACATCGACCAGCCGGTCAAGACCTACAGCTCGGGCATGGCGCTGCGGCTGGCGTTTTCGGTTCAGGTCCACATCGATCCGGACATCCTGATCGTGGACGAGGCGCTGGCGGTCGGCGATGCCGCCTTCCAGGCCAAGGCGATGACCCGCATCCAGGAGATCCTGGCGCGCGGCACCACCCTGTTGTTCGTCGGCCATGACCTCAATGCGCTGCGGGCGTTCTGCCAGCGCGCGATCCTGCTCGAAGACGGGCGCATGCAGATGCTGGGCTCGCCGGAAGAAGTGATCGAGGAATACCTGTTCCGGGTGCATGCCAAGGCAACGCCTGCGGGCCAGCCCAGGCCGATCCGCATCGACCAGGGCTTTCGCTGCGAAGATGGCGCCGTGCTGGCGCTGACCCTGCAGGACGGTGCCCGCCACCTGGCGCTGGGTTTCGGCGACCCGCTGCGCGTCACCGCCGACCTGCAACTCGCAGGCGGGCTGGGCGATGTCGCCTGCATCATCGATATCCTCGACCAGCGCGGCGTTCCGCTCACCGGCCACCGCATCCGGCTTCCAGACGCAGCCGACCCGCGCCGGCTGCAGTTGCAGGTCGCGTTCCGCGCCGAACTGGCCCATGGCATCTACCGGCTTCGCGCGCGCCTGGTGCAGGCACCCGGCCGCCACCAGCATCATCGGCGCGTGCTGTGCCGTTACGAATCGGACCTGTCGTTCGAGGTCATCGACAATTCGATCGAGCGCTTCAGCGGACTGTTCGCGTTGCCGGCGGAGATCAGCATCCACGACGTGGCGGACGATGGCATCCCCGCCGCCTGAGCCCCTGCTGCGCTTCGTGATCGGTGGCGTGCAGAAGGGCGGCACCACCGCCCTCGCCCGCTATCTCGCCGCGCATCCACGCCTGCAGCTGCCGCGCGACAAGGAAGCGCATGTGTTCGATGCGCCGGATTTCGATGACGGCGCGACGGTGTCGCAGGTCAACGCCCTCTACGCACCCTTGTTCGATGCGGTCGCGAGTGACGTGCTGCATGGCGACGCGACGCCGTTCTACCTGGCCAGACCCGAAGTGATCGACCGCATTGCCCGCTACAACCCGGCGATGCGCTGGATCGTGTTGCTGCGCGATCCGGTGGAACGCGCAGTATCCCAGCACCACATGGAACGCCAGCGCGGACGCGAGCGTTGGTCCTTGCCACTGGCCCTGCTGCTTGAGCGCGGGCGCCTGCGCCGCAACGGCGGCAACCTGGCACGCGGCTCGGCGCTGCGCCGGCACAGTTACCGCATGCGCAGCGACTATGCGCGCCAGCTGGATGCCCTGTTCGCCCGCTTCCCGCGCGACCAGGTCCTGCTGCTGCGTAGTGATGACTTGCGGGCGACGCCGGCACGCGTGGTGGCAGACATCTGTGAGTTCCTCGGCGTGCCTGCAGCGAACGCCGGCGCGACCTACGCACCCGTGTTCACCGGCGACTATCCACGCATTCCACGCGGCAGCCTGCGCTGGCGCCTGCTGCGCTGGTGGTTCAGGCGCGAGCTGGCGGCGATGCGCGAGCGCCACGACCTGCGCTTCGACTGACCGGTTCAACCCAGGGCGTTGTCCAGGTCCGCGCGCAGGTCGGCGAGATCCTCGATACCGACACTGAGCCGCACCAGCTCGTCACCGATGCCCAGCGCGGCGCGGCGGTCGGGCGGGATCGAGGCATGGGTCATCACCGCCGGGTGATTGACCAGCGACTCCACGCCGCCGAGCGATTCGGCCAGGGTGAACAGTTCCAGCCGCTCGCAGAAGCGCTTGGCCGCCTCGAAGCCGCCCTTGAGCGCGGATCGACAGCATGCCGCCGAAGCCGTCCATCTGCCGCGCGGCGAGCGCGTGGTGCGGATGCGACGGCAGTCCCGGATGGATCACGTCGCTGACCGGCAGCATGCGTCTGCAACCACTGCGCCAGCGCCAGCGCGTTCTCGCAATGCGCGCGCATGCGCAGGTGCAGGGTCTTCAAGCCCGCGCAACGCCAGGAAGCTGTCGAACGGCCCCTGCACCGCGCCCACCGAGTTCTGCAGGAACGCCAGCTGCTCGCCGAGCTCGGCGTTGTCACCGACCACCAGCATGCCGCCGACCATGTCGGAATGGCCGTTGAGGTACTTGGTCGCCGAATGCATGACGATGTCGGCGCCGTGCTCCAGCGGCCGCTGCAGGATCGGCGACGCAAAGGTGTTGTCGACCGCGACCAGCAAGCCCGTGCTTTTTCGCGATCGCGGCAATCGCGGCGATGTCGACGATCTTCAGCAGCGGGTTGGTCGGGGTTTCGATCCAGACCAGCTTCGTCTTCGGCGTGATCGCGGCTTCGAACGCCGCCGGCATCGGTCAGGTCGACGAAACTGAAATCCAGCCCGGCACTGCGCCGGCGCACGCGCTCGAACAGGCGATAACTGCCGCCGTAGATGTCGTCCATGGCGATCACGTGGTCGCCGCTGTCGAGCAGCTCCAGCAGGGTCGAGGTCGCCGCCAGTCCCGAGGCGAACGCGAAGCCACGGCTGCCGCCTTCCAGCGACGCGATGCAGCGCTCGTAGGCGAACCGGGTCGGGTTGTGCGTGCGCGAGTATTCGAAGCCCTGGTGCACGCCGGGACTGGACTGCGCGTAGGTGCTGGTCGCGTAGATCGGCGGCATCACCGCGCCGGTGCTCGGATCGGGTGATTGCCCGCCGTGGATGGCGCGGGTGGCCAGCGCCAGGTGCTGTCGTCTGCATCGGGATTCCTTGCGGAACTTCGATGGGCTGCGATCGGCGGTTACTGCACGCGCCGGCGCAGGAAATTGAGCAGGTCGATGCGGGTGATCAGGCCGAGGAAGTGCTCGCCGTCCATCACGATGGCGACATGGCCGCGATCGAAGACCGGCAGCAGCGACTCGATCGGCGCCCGCACCGTCCACCTTGTCCAGCTTGCTGACCATCGCGGTGGAGACCGGTTCGCGGAAGCGCGCCTCGTCGCCATACACGTGCAGCAGCACGTCGGACTCGTCGACGATGCCGACGATGCGCTCGCCGTCCATCACCGGCAGCTGGCTGACGTCGTAGAGCTTCATGCGCTGCCACGCGGTGATCAGCAGGTCATCGGGGCCAACCACCACCGTGTCGCGCGCGGCGAACGGGCGCAGGATCAGGTCGCGCAGGTCGCCGAACTGTTCGCGCTCCAGGAAGCCGTTGTCCAGCATCCAGAAATCGTTGTACATCTTCGACAGGTACTTGTTGCCGGTATCGCAGACGAAGGTCAGCACGTTCTTCGGCGTGGTCTGTTCGCGACAGTACTTCAGCGCCGCCGCCAGCAGCGTGCCGGTCGACGAACCACCGAGGATGCCTTCCTTTTCCAGCAACTCGCGCGCGGTCAGGAAGCTTTCCTTGTCGCTGATCGCATAGGCCTTGCTTGACCCGGGTGAAGTCGGAGATCGGCGGCAGGAAGTCCTCGCCGATGCCCTCCACCATCCAGCTGGCGGATTTCTCGACGATGTCGCCGCGGTTGATGTAGTCCTCGAGGATCGAGCCGACCGGATCGGCCAGGATCAATTCCGTGTGCGGCGACTGCGTGGCGAAGCAGCGCGACAGGCCGGTCATCGTCCCGGAGCTGCCGCAGCCGAACACGATGGTGTCCAGGCCGCCGACATCGGCCATCTGCCGCAGGATTTCCGGACCGGTGCCGAATTCGTGCGCGGCCGGGTTGTCGGGGTTGCCGAACTGGTTGATGAAGTACGCGCCCGGGGTTTCCCGGGCGATGCGCTCGGCCATGTCCTGGTAGTAGTCCGGATGGCCCTTGGCCACGTCCGAACGGGTCAGCACCACCTGCGCGCCCATCGCCTTGAGGTTGAAGATCTTCTCGCGGCTCATCTTGTCGGGCACGACCAGGATCAGCTGGTAGCCCTTCTGCTGCGCGACCAGCGCCAGGCCAATGCCGGTATTGCCGGCGGTGCCTTCGACCAGGGTGTCGCCGGGCTTGATGTCGCCGCGCTGTTCGGCGGCCTCGATCATCGACATGCCGATGCGGTCCTTGATCGAACCGCCGGGATTCTGGCTTTCCAGCTTCAGGTACAGCGTGCACGGGCCGGTATCGAGGCGGCGGGCACGGATGATCGGTGTGTCACCGACCAGTTCTAGGACGGAATCGTGGGTCGCCATGCTCAGTACACGCGTTGCGGCAAGCTGGCAATTCTAACAGCGGGGCAACACGCCCGCCCCGGCACGAGGCAAGGCGAGCGGTGGCGGCCGACGAGGAGGCCGCCACCGCCCGCGATGCGGCTCAATGGCTGTCGTACATCCGGATCAGGCGATCCTTGGCGGCGAGCTTCTCGCGCTTCATCTGACTGAGCGTCACGTCGTCCAGTGGCAGTACGCCCAATTCGGCGTCCATCACCTGCTTGTCGAGTTCCTTGTGCCGGTAGTACAGCTGCCGGAATTCGGTGTTGGCTTTCATCTTTGCTTCAAGTTCCGCCTGCGGTTGTCCTTCGAACATGGAAACCTCCTTTCAGGTCGCTACGGTGCGGCGCCCGGCCCAGCAGGCCGGTGCGGCGCGGGGGTGGCAGGTGGGCCTGCCGTGAATTCGCACCCGCCAGGGTGGCGGACGCGGAAATGCTTCGTGCGGGAGTACCCGTTCCACGCACAAGCCACCCAGAAACAGGTACGCCCCGGCTGTGTGCAGCGCGGGGCGTACTGGATCTGGATGCGAGCTGGAATGAGGTGGGCTGGAGCAGGATGCGACGACCGACTGGCCCCGACCGGCCACCGCGAGATCTTGCGTGCGGCGGCGGTCTCCGGGTTGTCCAACGGATCAAGCATCAATCGATCTCCGGCCAGATGGGACGAGGAGTTCAAACCATCTGGTCAACCTTGACCCTACTCCTGTCCCCAGCCTCCCGCAAGCGGTCGCGACGAACGATCCACAGACTCGCATTCAGTCGAATGACAAATTCAAGTCATTGTTTTATCAAGGTTTATTCAAAACGATGATCTCGACCCGACGATTGCTGGCGCGGCCTGGAGCCGTCATGTTGTCGGCGATGGGTTCAGCTTCGCCCTGGCCCTGCGCGCTGACCCGACCACCCGCCAGTCCGGCATCCACCAGACCCGCCTTCACCGCATCGGCGCGGCGCTGCGAGAGTGCCTGGTTGGCCTCGGCATCACCCTGGCTGTCGGTATGCCCGATCACCTGGACATTGCCGGCCTTCAGCGTCTTCAGGTACACGCCCAAGGCCCGCACGCTGGCCGACGCATTCGCCGTGAGTTGTGCCTGGCCGGAACCGAAGGCCTCCCCTGCGAGCGTGAACACCTCGCCCTGGGCACCCTGGCGCGAGGCCGGCAACTTGGCCCCCGCCACCAGCTCCGCTTCCTGCCGGGCCAGCGCGGCCTCCTTTTCGCGGGCGGCAGCCACGCGGGCGCGCTGGTCGATCTGCGCGCCCTCCAGCACGGCCTCGGCCTCCTGTCGTGCGCTGGACTCGGCCTCCGCCGCGGCGCGCAGCCGCGCAGCTTCCTCGGCCTGCATCTGTGCCTGCATGCGCAGGCGCTCGGCTTCGGCACGGGCACGTTCGGCATCGCGACGACTGGCCTCGACCAGCAGTTCGCTGCGCTCGCGCTGCAGGGTCTCGGCCTGGCGTTGCGCGGCTTCGATCCGCGCGGCCTGTTCGGCAATCCCGACGCGGCGCTCGGCCTGCATCACCGCCGCCGTGTCGGTTGCGGCTGCTGCTGGCCTGCACCGCGGCCAATGCCTGGCGGGCCTGCAGGCGCTCGTACTGGGCGAATGGGTTCAGGCGCGGATCCGCTTCAAGCGCCTGCAGGCGCATTTCCGCCGTCGTTGACGGCGTCGGCAGGTCGAGGCTGTTGCCTGGCGGCTGTTCTGATGGCAACTGCAGGCGCGCACGCAGTTCGGCGATCTCGGCCAGCTGCTGGCTGAATTCGGCGCGCGTGACGGCGGCACGGCTGCGCGTGTACGCCAGGTCTGCATCGGCAGCGGCAGCCAGGGCGGCACTGCGCGCCTCGTCATCACGCTTGCGCGCCATCGCCGCCTGCGCGCGCTCCAGTCCTGCACGCGCCTGGTCGATGTCGGCCTGCGCGTACTGGTCGGCATCGGCGGCATCGGCGCGTGCGACCGCCTGTCGGGCCTCTTCCAGTTCAGCGGTCGGAGGCGGCAGGGTGGCGCAGCCGGCCAAGCGAAAGCGCAAGGCCGGTCGCGAGGGCATTCAGCGTTGGACGGAAGTGTGCGAAGCTTGGGCGCATATGGGGGACCGTACGATGTGAAGGTATCAACGGTCATTGTGGGAAGCCGGCGGCACGAGCGCAAATCGCCGGCAGGATCAAGGGAACCTGTGCAATGGATATCGGTTACTTCCTCAAGCTGATGGCGGAAAAAAACGCCTCGGACATGTTCCTCACCTCCGGTGCGCCGGTGAACATCAAGATCGAGGGCGAGCTGCACGCGCTGGGCAGCGCGCCGCTGCCGGCGGGCATGCCCAAGAAAGTGGCCTATTCGCTGATGAACGATGCGCAGATCGCCGAGTTCGAGCGGGAACTCGAGCTCAACATGGCGATCGCGGTGCCGGACTCCGGCCGCTTCCGCGTCAACGTGTTCCAGCAGCGTGGCGAGGTCGGCGTGGTGATCCGCGCGATCCGCAGCGACATCCCCAGCATCGAGGAGCTGCAGCTGCCGCAGGTGCTGAAGGACATCATCATGGCGCCGCGCGGGCTGGTGCTGATCGTCGGCTCGACCGGTTCCGGCAAGTCGACCACGCTGGCCTCGATGATCGACCACCGCAACCGCGCGGCGTCCGGCCACATCCTCACCATCGAGGATCCGATCGAATACCTGCACCGGCACAAGAAATCGATCGTCAACCAGCGCGAGGTCGGGCTGGACACGCACAGCTTCCACACGGCGCTGAAGAACGCGATGCGCGAGGCACCCGATGTCATCCTGATCGGCGAAATCCGCGACGCCACCACCATGGAAGCGGCGATCGCGTTCGCCGAGACCGGCCATCTTTGCCTGGCCACCCTGCACTCCAACAACGCCGACCAGACCATCGAGCGCATCCTCAACTTCTTCCCGGAAGGCGCGCACAAGAACGTGCTGATGAACCTGGCCTTGAACCTGAAGGCGGTGGTCAGCCAGCGCCTGGTGATCGGCATGGACGGACGCCGCATGCCCGCTGCCGAGGTGCTGATCAACACGCCCGATGATCCGCGACCTGCTGCGCCGCGGCCAGGTCCACGAGATCAAGATGGCGATGGAAGATTCGCTGCAGGAAGGCATGCAGAGCTTCGACCAGCACCTGTTCCGCCTGTTCAAGGAAGGCAAGATCGAGATGGAAGAGGCGCTGAAGGCGGCCGACTCGCGCGATGGCCTGGCCCTGAAGTTCCGCCTGTCCGAAGGCGGGGTTGGCGAGCACGATCCCTACGCCGACGTATTCAACGCCGGCGCCTCGCACTAGCGGACACGAAAAGGGGACGGACACGAAAAGGGGACGGAGGTAGTTAAGTTCGCTTAACTACCTCCGTCCCCTTTTTCATGCCTTTTTCACGGGTCAATCCGGTTTCTGCGCAGGCGCGTCCGGCTGTCGTTCCGGGCGCGCGGCATCGAATGCCGGCATTGCCAGGCAGGCGGCTTCGATCCGCTGCATGGTCGGGAACTGGTCCATGTCCACGCCGAACCGCCGCGCGTTGTAGATCTGCGGAATCAGGCAGCAGTCGGCATAGCCGGGTGTGTTGCCTTCGCAGTATTCACCGGTGGACGGGTGGTCGGCGAGCATCGCTTCGGCCGCAGTAAAGCCATCCACGATCCAGTGCCGCACCCACTCGTCGCGCTCGGGCTGCGGCACGTTCCACTCGTTCTCGAAATACTGCAGCACGCGCAGGTTGTTGAGCGGATGGATGTCGCAGGCCACCAGCAGGGCCAGTGAACGCACGCGCTGGCGTTCGCGCGCGGTGCTGGGCAGCAAGGGCGCGATGCGGCCACATTTCGTCCAGGTATTCCAGGATCGCCAATGACTGGCTGAGCCGGCGATGGCCGTGGCGCAGCACCGGCACCAGTTGCTGCGGATTGATCTCGCGGTATTCGATGGAATGCTGCTCGCCACCATCGCGCACCAGGTGCACGGGCACGATCTCGTACTCCAGGCCTTTCAGGTTCAGGCCGATGCGTACGCGATAGGCGGCGCTGGAACGCCAGTACGAATACAGTTCCAACGAATTCGCTCACCACTACTCCCGTGCTCGAAAGGCCATCTGGCCACACTACTGGTGTCAGTGCCGTGGCGATAGTCCGTTCAGCGGGCGAAAGCGACCGTCAGGCGTCCTGTCGTTCGATCCGCTGCTCGATCGCGCCAAAGATGCTGACACCGTCACGGTTCAGCATTTCGATGCGGACGCTGTCGCCGAAGCTCATGAACGGCGTGGCTCGGCTTGCCGTCACGCAGGGTTTCGACGGTGCGTCGCTCGGCGAAGCACGATGCACCCAGCGAGGTGTCCTCGTTGGCGACGGTGCCGGATCCGACAATCGTGCCGGCCGACAACGGCCGCGTCTTGGCCACGTGCGCCACCAGCTGCGCGAAATCGAACTGCATGTCGACGCCGGCCTCGGGCGCGCCGAACCATTCGCCGTTGACGTGGCTGAGCATCGGCAGGTGCAGCTTGTTGTCCCGCCACGCCTCGCCGAGTTCGTCCAGGGTCACGAAGACCGGGCTGAGCGCCGAGCGCGGCTTGGATTGCACGAAGCCGAAGCCCTTGGCCAGTTCGCCGGGGATCAGGTTGCGCAAGCGAGACATCGTTGACCAGGCCGACCAGCTGGATGTGCGCCGCGGCCGCCTCGGGCGTGACCGCCATCGGCACGTCGTCGGTCACGACCACGACTTCCGCTTCGAGATCGATGCCGTAGTCCTCGCTCACCACCTTCACCGGGTCGCGCGGGCCAAGGAAGCCGGCACTGACCGCCTGGTACATCAGCGGGTCGACGTAGAAGCTCTCCGGCACTTCGGCGCCACGCGCGCGACGCACGCGCTCGACGTGCGGCAGGTAAGCGCTGCCGTCGACGAATTCATAGGCACGCGGCATCGGCGCCGCCAATGCGCGCATGTCGAGGTCGAACACGCCATCGGCGCTGCCGTCGTTGAGCGCATCGGACAGGGCGTTCAGGCGCGGCGCCAGGTTCGACCAGTCTTCCAGCGCACGCTGCAGGGTTGGCGCAATGCCGGTGGCGCGCACTGCCTTGGTCAGATCGCGCGAGACCACGATCAGGGTGCCGTCGCGCCCGCCTTCCTTCAGTGAACCCAATTTCATGGTGACCTCGATTCCGCTGCGCAATGGCGCGATGGTTGCAATTGTAGCCGGCGACCCTTTGTACCCCGAGGCAGCGAGCCGGGTTGGCATTCGCTACGCGGCTCGAAATGCCGCTGCGCGAACACCAACCCGACGCGCCACACTGCAGTTCGCGGCGAATGCGCACGAAACCTCTCAGTTTTCATCGTCACCCTGGAATCCCGCCGCACGGAAGGTGAGCACCAGGGTGTCGCGATGCCCGTAGTCGTCATTCAGCGGCTGGATCGGCGTCGATTCATGGATCACCCGCGCATCGTCGAGCAGCAGCAGGCTCCAGGGCTCGACCAGGGTGAAGCGCTGCCCGTCCGGGCCGTTGGCCTCGAACACGCGGGTTTCGCCGCCCTTGATCGCATGCCGTGCCACCAGCAGCACGGCGACGAAATCCACGCCATCGCGATGCGCGCCTTCCGGCGTCGGCCGACCGAGGCCATCGCTGGTGTCGATGCGGAACTGGTGGGCTTCGATATGCCAGCGCGGCGCCGGCATCGCCGCGCTGCATACGCCTGCCAATGCCAGCAGCAGCCTGATCCAGGCAGGGTGCGAGGCAATCGCCGGTTCGATCGGTTCGAACCACCGTTCCATGCCGCCGTGCAGGGCGTTGTAGTCCTCGGACTGCCAATGCATGCGATGCGGCACCTGCTGCAGGCTGCCGCATTCGGCGATGAAGCAGGAATGCCGGCGCTTGCGGTAGTTGCCGCCGTCCTTGAGGTAATGATCGAGTTGCAGGTCGTCCCAGCTCGGCGTCAGCGCATCGAGTTCGGCCAGGCCGACACCGGCCAGCGCGGCGACATCGGCAGGCGCCAGCACCGCGTAACCGCGGCTGCGCAGTGCGTCATCCACGCCATCCAGCCGTGTCTTCGGTGCGATGAAACTGGCGACCATGCGCGGCTCCAAGGCGGGCCGTCATTGTCGCACCGCGGCTGCGGACCGGAAGACGCCCGCCAGAAAAACGAAACCCGCCTTGCGGCGGGTTCGTCGGGATCGCAGCTGATACTTCCTGCTTCGCGATCCTGGATATGGCAGCCCCGGATGGATTCGAACCACCGAATGTCTGCGTCAGAGGCAGATGCCTTACCGCTTGGCGACGGGGCTATGAAGCTAATTATAAAACCAAACGCGCTTGCTGGATGAACAACGCCATCAAGCGCGCCGACCATCGTTCCGTGGCTAGGAGTGGTAGCGCCGCCTGTACTGAATGTACAGGCAAGCTGCCACGACCCCGCCACGGGGCGCGATGGAGATTAGCGCTTCGAGAACTGGGTGGCGCGACGGGCCTTGTGCAGGCCGACCTTCTTGCGCTCGACTTCGCGCGCATCGCGGGTCATGAAACCAGCCTTGCGCAGGTCGAGCTTCAGGGTCTCGTCGTATTCGACCAGCGCGCGGGAGATGCCCAGGCGGATCGCACCGGCCTGACCGGTGGTGCCACCGCCAATGGTGGTCGCGATGATGTCGAAGGTCTCCGTGTGCTTGGTCAGCGTCAGCGGCTGGCGCACGATCATGCGCGCGGTCTCACGGCCGAAGAACTCGTCCAGCGGACGGTCGTTGACGGTGATGGTGCCGGAACCCTTGCGCAGGAACACGCGGGCGATGGAGGACTTGCGACGGCCGGTGCCGTAATTCTGGGAGATAGCCATGATCAGATGTCCAGCTGCTGCGGCATTTGCGCCGCGTGCGGATGTTCGGAACCCTTGTACACCTTGAGCTTGCGATACATCGCGCGGCCCAGGGTGTTCTTCGGCAACATGCCCTTCACGGCGATCTCGATCACGCGCTCCGGGTGGCGCTCCAGCGCCTGTGCCAGGTTCTCGGTCTTCAGGTTGCCGACGTAACCGGTGAACCGGTGGTACAGCTTGTCCTGGAGCTTCTTGCCGGTCACCACGATCTTCTCGGCGTTGATCACGACGAGGTAGTCGCCGGTATCGACGTGGGGGTGAATACGGGCTTGTGCTTGCCGCGCAGGCGGTAGGCCAGTGCTGCGGCCAGACGACCAAGGGTCTTGCCCTCGGCGTCAACGACGTACCAGTCGCGCTGGACGGTCTCGTTCTTGGCGATGAAAGTCTTCATGGGAACTCTTCTACAGGGGTGCATGGTCGGGCTGATTCCGTAATCCGGCGTGTGTGCCGACGGAACTTTGCCTCGCGTTTTGGTGTGCCAGGCCCATATGGAACGCAATGCGGGCGAGACAGAAGCGGAATGATAGCCCGCAGCCCAGTCCCGTGCAACTGACCTGCAACGCCTCGCAGGCGTGCCTAGCCTAGAATGGGTGCATGACGACCTCACGCACGCTGGGGTCGCTCGACCGCCTGCTGGACTCGGCGCAGAACGCGCTGTCGACGGTACTCGGGCGGCGTGCGCGCCGAGCGCCCCAACCCGGGCCGCAACGAAGCCGACGTGGTCCTGGACGATGCCGAACGCCGCCATGCCGCAGGCCTGATGCGGATCAACCATGTCGGCGAAGTCTGCGCGCAGGCGCTCTACATCGGCCAGGCCGCGGTGGCACGCGATCCCGCCACCCGCGATCAGTTGCTGGCCGCCGCGCAGGAAGAGACCGACCACCTGGCCTGGTGCGGCGACCGCCTGCGTGAACTCGACAGCCGACCCAGCCTGCTCAATCCGCTCTGGTACGCCGGCAGCTATGCGATCGGGCGCTGGCCGGGCTGCGCGGCGATGGCTGGAACCTGGGCTTCGTGGTCGAGACCGAGCGCCAGGTCGAAGCGCATATCGGCGAGCATCTGCAATCCCTGCCGGAAGCCGACCAGCGCAGCCGCGCGATCCTGCGCGTGATGCAGGCCGACGAGGCCCGCCACGCCGAACATGCCGAAGCGGCGGGCGCGAAGATCTTGCCGGCGCCGATCCCGAGCCTGATGGCGGCCGCATCGAGGCTGATGAAGACGGTGGCGTACCGCCTAGCGTTTCAGCGGGCCTGGTGAAGCGACCGGCGAGACGTCAGGCGGCGCAACCACGCCATCGCGCATGCGCCAGCGCGGACGCAAGGTGATGTTGCGTTCGGCATCCATCAGCTGCAGCTCGCCGTCCTGGATCATCGCGGTGACCCGCATCCCGCGGCCCAGCAGTTCGGTGGCGGCGGCAACCTCGTCGTCGTCGAGACTCCAGCACGCTCAGGTTGCGCAAGCCGCGCCCAGCGCGCCGGCCATTGCGCTTCCACCAGGCATCCGGCGGCCTGACCGCCGTAACCGACCACCACCAGTGCTGCGTGCGCGCGCTGGCCTTGCGCAGGCGGGTTTCGTCCGGCTGGCCGAGCTCGATCCATTGCTCGATCGCGCCGGTGTAGTCGCGCCGCCACAGCGCCGGCTCGTCCTCGTCGCTCAGGCCACGACCGAATTCGAGCCGCTCATCGGCATGCAGCGCGAACGCCAGCAGGCGCACCAGCAGGCGCGCATCGGTTTCGGACGGATGCTGGGCCAGGGTCAGCGCATGGCTGGCGTAGTAATGCCGATCCAGGTCGGTGACCTGCAGCTCGGCCTTGAGAATCGTGGCGTTGGCGGCCATGGGCAGTTCCTGGCCATGCGGCCGGATCGACGGTTGCCCATTCTACGTGCAGCGACGAGGCGACATTGGGCCGCTGCAACCACCGCAGGCGACGTATCCTGCGCGCTTGGACACGACGAGGCGCCCGATGGCCGCGCACGAATACGACCCCGACGACAATTTCGACCATGCCTTCCATGCGCAGGTCGGCGTGGATGACGAGGCCGCGCTGGAAGATGGTGGCCTGGCAGTTCCTGCTGCTGGCCAATCCCGATGACGAAGATGCCGCGCAGGAGCAGTTCGCCACGTTCCGGCAAGCGCTCGAGCGACCAGGGCGACGACGCCGATCCCGCCGCGCTGCTGCGCGAGGTGATCGACTGGAAGGCCGGCTTCTGCGTGCACGGAAGATGACGCGCAGGCGCTGATGGAGGTGGTGGACGAGCTGGTGTCGCGCTGGCAATTGCGCATCGACTGGGGATCGACGATGCCGACGAAGATGACGACCCGGAGGATGGCGAGCGGCCCGATCCCGTCGATTTGCTGCAGTCGGCCTACACCCAGCTGCGCGCGCGCCATTACAGCCTGTGGACGGTGGAAACCGGCGAACACCAGCTGGCCGGCTGGATCATCCGCGAGCGCGACGAGGAAGCGATGCAGCTGGTCGCCGGCGCACTGGGCATGCATGCGCGGGTCGGCGTGGGCTGAGCCGGAACCGCCATGAAAAAGGCCGGCAATCGCCGGCCTTCCCGAATTCCGCCGAGCCCGCGTACGGGCGTTGTCACTCGATCAGGTTGCGGCCCTGGTAGAGCTCCTCGATCTCGCGGCGCAGACGCGTTTCGATCTTCATGCGTTCCTTGAAGGACAGGTTCTTCGCCTTTTCCTCGAACAGGTAGGTGTCGAGGTCGAAGTCCTTCATGTGCATCTTGGTGTGGAACAGGCTCTCCTGGTACACGTTGACGTCGAGCATCTCGTAGCGCGCCTTGATGTTCTTGGCCAGGTAGTCCTGGATCGAATTGATCTTGTGGTCGATGTAGTGCTTGCGCGCCCTTCACGTCGCGGGTGAAGCCACGCACGCGGTAGTCCATCACCACGATGTCGCTATTCCAGCGACTTTCGATCAGGTAGTTCAACGCCTTCAGTGGCGAGATCACGCCGCAGGTCGACACGTCGATGTCGGCGCGGAACGTCGCGATGCCGTTGTCCGGATGGGTTTCCGGATAGGTGTGCACGGTGATGTGCGACTTGTCCAGGTGCGCGACCACCGCGTCGGAGATCACGCCCTTGGCGTCGGCCTTGTCGATGACGGGCTGCTCGGAGATCAGGATCGTCACCGAGGCGCCCTGCGGATCGTAGTCCTGGCGCGCGATGTTGAGGATGTTGGCGCCGATGATCTCCGCCACGTCGGTGAGGATCTGGGTGAGCCGATCGGCGTTGTATTCCTCGTCGATGTACTCGATGTAGCGCCGTCGCTCGTCTTCCGACGCGGCGTAGCACACGTCGTAGATATTGAACGACAGGGACTTGGTGAGATTGTTGAAGCCCTGGAGCTTCAGGCGCGGCAAAGGCTTGACCACTTCGGGCAGTTCCGGAAACACGATTGGCCCGCGATTATGCGGCAAAGCGCGTGCAGGCGTGTCGACGCCGCGTCGCGACCGGCGTTTGCCGGGCGCATCGCGAGGGCCTAAGCTGCAACACATGCCACATCGCCTTGCACAACCGAAGCTCCACCTTCGCCAAGCCGGCGCTTGCGAAAGTCCCCAGCCCACTGGATGCGGACGCCGCGACCATCGAGCGCTTCATCGCCCATTGCCACCGCCGCCGCTATCCGGCACGTACCGACGTGTTCCGCCCGGGCGACCCGGCCGGCACGCTGTACTACATCCTGTCGGGCTCGGTCAGCATCATTGCGGGCGAGGAAGACGGACGTGAACTGGTGCTGGGCTACATCGGCCCCGGCGAGTTCGTCGGCGAGATGGGCCTGTTCGTGGAAACCGAACGCCGCGGCGTGGCCCTGCGCACCCGCACCGCCTGCGAACTGGCCGAGATCAGCTACGAGCGCCTGCAGGGCCTGCTCATCGCGCAGGCCAACGACGCCGCGCGCCTGCTGTACTCGATCGGCGCGCAAGTCAGCCAACGGCTGCTGTACACCAGCCGCAAGGCCGGTCACCTGGCATTCCTGGACGTCAGCGACCGCATCTACCGCACCCTGTTCGACCTGGCCCGAGAGCCGGACTCGATGACCCACCCCGATGGCACCCAGTTGCGGGTCTCGCGGCAGGAGCTCGCGCGCCTGGTCGGTTGCTCGCGCGAGATGGCCGGGCGCGTGCTGAAGAAGCTGCAGGAAGACGGCAAGCTGCATGCCCGCGGCAAGACCGTCGTGGTCTATGGCACGCGCTGAGGCACGCGCAGCAGGCATGAGCCGCGCGTTCTCGAGCGGCCATTACCCGGTGGGCACGGACCTGCGCAACGCGGTCCATGCCGATGCCGATGATGTTGCCCGCCTGCTGTGCGAGCTGGGCTATCCCTGTGAGCTCGACGAGGCGGTCGAACGCATCAACGTGATCGCCAGCAACGACCGCCAGGTACTGGTGGTGGCGCGACGCGACGGCGCGGTGTGCGGGCTGATCGCGCTGGATTTCATGTACTACCTGCCACTGGGCACCACGCACCTGCCGGGTCACTGCGCTGGTGGTCACGCCGACCGCGCAGGGCCTCGGCATCGGCCGGCAACTGCTGAAGGAAGCCGAACGCCGTGCCCGCACGGGCGGTGCATCGCGCATCGAACTGACCAGCGGTGCGCAGCGCACCGAGGCGCACGCGTTCTATCGCGCCTGCGGCTACAAGGACAGCTCGGTGCGGTTCGTCAAGCAGCTGGGCGCGGCGTAGGGCGGGTCAAGACCCGCCCCTACAAAAACCCTATGTAGAGCGGGCCTTGGCCCGCTGCGAAATCAGCCCATTCGCCGTTGAAGCGGCGTAGGGCGGGTCAAGCCCGCCCCGGCAAAAACCACCTGCTAGAGCGGGCCTTGGCGGCTGCGAAATCAGCCCATTCGCCGTTGAAGCGGTCAAGACCCGCCTACAAAAACCCCTGAGCGGGCCTCGGCCCGCTGCGAATTCAGTCAGGACCCGCTCGACGCCACAGTCGCCTGCCCTTCCAGGGCATCCCCAGTTGAGGATTGGCGTGCCGGGCGGCAGCACGCGCCGGAACATCGCGACGCGCGAGGCTTTCGGATTGACCACCACCGGATGCTGCGCGGCCTGCAGCAGCGGCAGGTCGGCGCTGCTGTCGGAATAGGCGATCGCCACCGGCTGGGTGTAGCCGGCATCGCGCAGCATCGTCATCTTCATGTGGCTGTGGCAGTGGCGAATGGCGCACGATCGCACCGAACTTCGGGCCCACCAGGGTGCCGACCACCGGCACGTCCTCATGCGCGACGAAACGCCAGGATCGCCCGCGCCAGTTCCGGCGGCGCACCGGTCGCGACCACCACGCGGTCACCCGCCTCGCGATGCCGATGCAGCACCTCCAGCGCGACCGGCAACAGCCGCGCGCGGATGCTGTCGGCGTGCAGCGCGACGTATTCGTCGATCATCGAATCCAGGTCGCGCGATCGATGCAGGCCCATCGTACCGATCCAGACGAAGGCGGAAATGCCGCTGCGCCGTGTCGGCAGCCACGCCACCATCGGCCCGGCGACGGGCGCGACCAGCAACGCCAGCAGGCGCCGCCACCACGCGCGTTCGATCAGCCACTTGAACAGATGGCTGCCGGAGTCGCCGTCGTACAGGGTGTGGTCGAAGTCGAACACCACCAGCGGCGCATCGGTCGCCGGCTCGGGGAACGCGCGTGCTCATGCGGCGAACATCTGGCGCAATGCGCTACCCGGATCCGGCGCACGCATGAAGGCCTCGCCGACCAGGAATGCGTTGACCCCGGCATCGCGCATCAACGCGACATCGGCGGGCACCAGGATGCCGCTTTCGGTGACCAGCACGCGGTCGGCAGGCACCATGTCCTTGAGCGCGAGCGTGTTGTCCAGCGAGACCTCGAAGCGTGCGCAGGTTGCGGTTGTTGATGCCCAGCAAGCCGCGCCGGCACCGGCAGCGCGCGTTCGAGCTCGTCCAGGTCGTGCACTTCCACCAGCACGTCCATGCCGAGCTGCTCGGCGATGAAGGCGAATTCGGACAAGCTGGCCATCGTCCAGCGCGGCGGCGATCAGCAGCACGCAATCCGCGCCGAGCAGCGCGCGCTTCGTGCAGCTGGTAGGCATCGACCACGAAATCCTTGCGCAGCACCGGCAAGGTGCAGGCCGCGCGCGCCTGCTGCAGGTAGGCATCGCTGCCCTGGAAGAAATCGACGTCGGTCAGCACCGACAGGCAGGCCGCGCCGCCGATTTCGTAACTGCGGGCAATGGCGGCCGGATCGAAATCGGCGCGGATCACGCCTTTCGACGGGCTGGCCTTCTTGATCTCGGCGATGACGGCAGACTCGCCACGCGCGATGCGTGCCGCGATGGCATCGGCGAAACCACGCGGCGGCGAAGCATCGGCGATGCGCGCCTGCAACATCGGCCAGCGGCACAAGGGCGCTGCGCTCGGCGACTTCTTCGGTCTTGCGGGCGAGGATGCGCTTCAGGATGTCATGCATGGTCGGTTTTGGTTGCGATGGCGCTTGCGGGGGAGCGCCATTCTACCCGGGCTGACCATGGGCCCTGGCGACTCCGGCAGGCGCTGGCCTGGCTGCCAGCCTTCGCTGCGCAGGCGCTCCAGCAGTGCCACCACGGCGTCACGGGCGGAGAGCTCATGGACAGGCAACACCAGGGTGTCGCCGGCACGCGCCCACGCCAGGGCTTCGCGCGAGGCCTCGGCTTCATCCAGGCAAACCGGCAAGGCCTCGGCGGCGATGCCGCGCGAACGCAGGGCGGCGAACAGGATCGCGGCGATCTCGCCCGGCGGACGCCCGCGCAGGTATTCACCACCGATGTCCTTGAGCCAGACCCGGTCCGGCCGTGCATCGGCGGCGACATCGGCGAGTGCACGGATGTCCTCGTCGCCGCGATTGCCGGCTTGCCCCAGGATCAGCGCCAGCCGGCCATGTACCGCGCTGTCCTTGCGCCACCTGCAGCAGGCCGCGCAGGCCATCCGGGTTGTGTGCGTAGTCGAGCAGCACGCGCAGTGCATGGGTTTCATCGCCGAGACGCCATTGCTGCAAGGCGACCGGGATTGTCACGGCTGTCGTTGCCGAAACGGGCCAGCACCCCGGCGATCTCGCGCAGGCGCTGACGCCAAGCACGTACGCCGCCAGCGCCGCACCGGCGATATTGGCGATGTTGTAGCCCGCACTGCCTCGCAGGGTCAGCGGCATCTCGGCGACATCGCCAAGGTCATGCACGGCATCGCCATCGACCAGCGACAGGCGGCCGCCATCGACGCCGCATGCAAGCCCGTCCGGCGGCCGCGCGTGCCGCTTCAAGCGTCATCGCGAAACAGGCGATGCGATGACCCGCGCGCAGGGATTTCGACGCCGCGCATCAGCACCGGATCGTCGGCGTTGACGACCAGCACGCCGTCGCCTGCAAGTGCCTTGGCCACGGTCAGTTTGACCGCGGCGATGTCATCCAGGGTGTGGATGCCGTACTCGCCGAAATGATCGGCACTGACATTGGTGACCAGCGCCACGCTGGCGTCACGCGCGACCAGGCCGCGCCGCAGCAGGCCGCCACGCGCGGTTTCGAGCACGGCCGCCTGCACGCGCGGATGGCGCAACACGGTGCGCGCACCGACCGGACCGGAATAGTCGCCGGCATCGATGCACGCGCCATCGACCATCAGGCCGTCGGTGCTGCTGTAGCCGGGCGTCAGCCCATGCGCGCGCAGCATCGCGGCGAGCAGGCGCACGCTGGTGGTCTTGCCGTTGGAGCCGGTGACGACCGCCTTGGGAATGGCACGCAAGGCCGACCACGGGCACCGCATCGATCGCAGGCAGCGCCGACACCGGCCAGACCTGCGCATGCTCGCCCTCGCCGATCGACACGTCGTCATCATCGGCATGCGCCGGAATGCCGCGCGCCTGCGCGGCGTCCAGCAAGGCGATCAATCCGGGCCTGGCTTCTTCCTGCGCGAGTGCCTGCAACCGGGCAAGCGCCTCGTCGTCGTCGAAGTGCGCAACATGCGGGCGCGGCGGCACGCTTTCATCATCGACCGGCGTGTTGTCGGCCCGCAGGCCAAGCGCCGCATGCAGTGCCCACTCGTTGGCTTCGGCGGCGGTGTACAGCTGGTCGATCGGCGCCGCAAACGCGAGTGACGCACCACTGCGGTGCGGGCGCACGACCACCGCCGCATCCGCCCAACCCAGCGCGCTGCGCAGCCGCGCGATGTTGTCGCGCCAGCGCTGCAGCAACGCGGCATCGACGGCCACGCCCGTGGCGGTTTCAAGCGCCGCGCCTGGACCATCGAAATACAGGTTGCTGCCGGTCAGCCGGCGCGAATCATCGAACGGTGCGCTCAATCGTTTTCCTCGCGCTCGAAGCGCAGGCCGCGTTCATCGCGGACCACGCCTTCCATTGCCGCGACCAGGCGCTCGTCCATCGAGGTCTGCAGCTCGGGGATTTCCGCACGCGGCGCCGGCTTGGGCATGTCGCCGTCCGGCGTGAAGCGGATGATCTGCTTCCAGGTGCGGGTCAGCGCATCGGCGAACACCAGCACCAGGTCGCCGGTCCTGCCCATCTTCAACGCCGTGTCCACCGCCAGCTGCTCGTCGGGAATGCGGCTGATCGCGTCTTCGTCCACGCCGGCCGCCTGCAGGGCCTTGGCCATGATCAGCGGGACTTCGTCGCCGTCACGGCCACGCAGGCCGTCGTCGCGGCGACAGATGTAATGGTCGAACTTGCCGGCAACTGCCTGCGCGATCGCGCGCAGGTCTTCGTCGCGGCGGTCGCCCGGGCCGGCCAGCACCACGATGCGGCGGCCACCGACATCCAGCCGCTGGGCGAGCTCGGCCATCATCCCGACCGCGTGCGCGTTGTGGCCGTAGTCCATCAACACCTTGAACGGGTGCTCGCTGTACACGTTCATCCGGCCCGGGGCCTGGAAGAAGGTGGTGTCGAAGGTGCGCAGGCCGTGACGGATCGCATCCAGCTTGATGCCCAGCGAGAACGCCATCGCCGCGGCGATCATCGCGTTCTGCACGTTGTGCAGGGCGCGGCCTTCCAGCGTGGCCGGGATCAGGTGCGTCCACATCAGCGGGATGTGGCTGCCCTTGTCGTACAGGGTGATCATGTGGCCGTTGATGCCAGCCTCCAGCGCGCAGGCGCGACCGCCGGCGCGGATGTGCTCGCGCACCAGCGGGTGCGACGGGTTCATGGTCACGTAGCAGATCACGCTGGCATCGGTATACGCCGACATCTTCAGCACGTTCGGGTCATCGGCATTGAGCACCGCGCAATCGCGCGCGACCTCGACCACGATGCGCTTGATCTCGGCGAGTTGCTCCAGGGTGTCGATGCCCTTCAGGCCCAGATGGTCTGAAGCAACATTGATCACCGCGCCGACATCGACCTCGGGCACGCCCATGCCTGCGCGCAGCAGGCCACCGCGCGCGGTTTCCAGCACGGCCAGGTCGATCTGCGGATCGCTCAGCACCATGCGTGCCGACACCGGCCCGGTCATGTCGCCTTCCACCGTGCGCTGGCCGTCGATGTAGACGCCGTCGGTGGTGGTCAGGCCTGGCGTGTAGCCGGCCATCTTGGCGATGTGCGCCAGCATGCGCGCGGTGGTGGTCTTGCCATTGGTGCCGGTCACCGCGGCGATCGGCACGCGTGACGGCGTGCCGGGCGGGAACAGCATGTCGACCACCGGCGCTGCCGCATCGCGCGGCGTGCCTTCGCTGGGCGCGATGTGCATGCGGAAGCCGGGCGCGGCGTTGACTTCGCAGATCGCACCGCCGATCGACTTGTAGCTCTCGGCGATGTTGGGAGTGATGAAATCCACGCCGCCCACGTCCAGCCCGATCGCACGCACCGCGCGCACCGCCATGTCGCGGTTGTCGGGGTGGATGATGTCGGTGACATCGGTGGCGGTGCCGCCGGTGGAAAGATTCGCGGTGGAACGCAGGTAGACGATGTCGCCGGCGACCGGCACCGAGTCGGCGGTCATGCCGACGCGCTCCAGCATCATGCTGGCTTCGCGATCCAGTTCGATCCGGGTCAGCACCTTTTCGTGGCCGACGCCACGACGCGGATCGCTGTTCACGCCTTCGAGCAACCGGGTCACCGTCGACGTACCGTCGCCGACCACATGCCCCGGGGTACGCCTGGTCGCCGCGATCAGTTCGCCATTGACCACCAGCAAGCGGTGGTCGTCGCCCACCTGGAAGGTCTCCACGATGACCGAGCGCGAATGCTCGCGCGCGGCATCGAAGGCAGCGCGGATGTCGTCCTCGCCGGTGATGTTGATGGTGATGCCGCGCCCGTGGTTGCCGTTGTATGGCTTGAGCACGACCGGACCTGCCAGCTTGCGCGCGGCCTTCAACGCATCGGTCTGGCTGCTGACCAGTTCCTGGCGCGGCACCGGCAGGCCCAGCGACGCGAGGATCTTGTTGGTCTCTTCCTTGTCGCTGGCCAGTTCCACCGCGATGTGCGGGGTGCGCCCGGTGATGGTGGCCTGGATGCGCTGCTGGTACTTGCCATGGCCCAGCTGCACCAGCGATTGCTGGTTCAGCCGCAGCCACGGAATCCCGCGGTCCTCGGCGGCGCGCACCAGCGATGCCGTGGACGGCCCAAGTGCACGACGCTGTGCGTAACGGATGAAGCCGTCGCGCTCACTGGCCCAGTCCCACGCTTCGTCGGTCGCCGTGCGCAGCTCGGCCGGCAGCAGGGAATCCAGCAGCTTCAGCGCCAGCTCGCCGGCGGCGATGCCTTCCTCGCGCTGGATGTATTCGTACACCACCGAATACACGCCGGGGCGGTCGTCGGAAACGCTGCGGGTACGACCGAAGGTGACGTCTTCGCCAGCGATGTTCTGCAGCTCGATGGCGACATGTTCCAGTACATGGCCAAGCCAGGTGCCGCCGTCTTCGCGCATGCGACGGATGAAACCGCCGGCTTCGCGATAGGAGCAGCCGTGATCCGCCAGGCCGGGCAATGCCGCGACCAGCGCATCGATGAAGCCGGTGCCGAGCTTGGCGGTCGGCCACTGCTCCAGCTCGCCGAGGTCGAGTTCCAGGCGGATCACCGGGAACTTCGCGTATTGCGAGGGCCCGACATAGACATTGCGATTCAGGATGCGCATCGAGCCCTCCGCTCAATTCTTCAGGTTGCCGTCGTCTGTTTTTTCTTGCGGGTGCCGCGAGCCTGGTGCGTGATCAGTCCTTGCTCGCCTGCAATGCACCGGGCGAGGCCTGGCGCGTAGTGCAGGTTGAAGGTGGCCCCGGCCACCAGGATGTGCACGGTCAGGCCCAGCAGGCACACGCCTTCGGTCTGCCGCGCTTCGGCCATCGACGAGAACGTCAGGCCGCCGGCATCGACCACGGTAATCGCACCACTGCCCTCGACTTCCACCGTGTTGTCCGGGCCGATGAAGGCGGCGGTGTCTTCGTCCAGCCCGATGCCGATCGCGAACGGGTTGTAGGCCAGCGCGGCAACCAGCCGGCCAAGGCGGTCGCGCTGGCGGAAATGCTGGTCGATGATGAAGCGGTTGGTCAGTCCCAGGCCTGGCGCGAGTCGCACGCTGCCACCCCGCGGTGAACTGCCCTCCTTGCCGAACGCGATCATGTGTTCGGACAGGATGCTGGCGCCGGCGCTGGTGCCGGCCACGTGCACGCCGCGCGCGTTGGCGATGCGGATCGCCTTGGCGGCGCTGGTGCCGCCGACAATGGTCGAAATCCGCAGCTGGTTGCCGCCGGTGAAGAACACCCCGGTCGCGTCTTCCAGCGTGCGCAGGACGTCGTCGCGCTCGCAATCCTGGCGTGTGTCGAGCTCAAGGCTGGTCACGCGGCCGGCTTCCAGCCGGTCGAACAGGTCCACATAGCGGCTTCCGGTATCCGCCAACTTGCTGGCCGTGGGTATCACTGCGATCCGGGCATCGCGCCCGCCGCTCAGCTCCACGAACCGCTTGAGGATCCGGCGCCTGCTTTCCTTGTCCTCGGCCCCCCCGATGGGAATGATCCAGCCCCGTTCTTCGCCGTCGGGGATCCTGCTTGGACACATGCGTCAGCGCTCCTGGCCGATTTTCTGATTAACGCTCGAACATACCACGGCGCACCGGCGCGCCCGCCACCACGCAAGGCACGCCGCCCATCCAGACGTGATGCACCGCACTTTCACCGTCGAGCACAACCAGATCGGCATCGGCACCGACTTCGATGCGCCCCTTGCCGGCCAGTCGCAACAGACTCGCCGGGTTGCTGGTGAACGCCGGCAACGCACGCGCCAGCGGCAAGTCGCGTGCCAGCAGTTCCCTCAACGTATCCAGCAAAGCACCGGAATGACCCACGTCCATGCCGCAGACCCGGCCATCGGCATCGAAACAGGGCAGGCAGCCGCCGGCATCGGAACTGATGCTGACGCGCTCCGGCGGGGCGCCACTGTCCAGGTAGCGCAACAGCGCCTCGGCCGCGGGCCAGGCGTCCTCGCCCTCCTCGACCGGAAACGCGGTGATGTCGACGTGGCAGCCGCGCTTGGCGAGATCGAGGGCTTCCTCGAACAAGGCCTTCCTGCGGTTCACATGGGTCGGCTGGAACACCCGTGGCGGCAGTTCGCTGGTGTCCAGCGCCTGGCGCACCAGAGCCAGTCCGCGCGCGCCGTCACCCAGGTGCAGGTGGACGATGCCGGCCTTGCCGGTCATCAGGCCGGAGACATGCGCCTCCGATGCCAGCCGCAGGAATTCGTCCAGGGTCGGCTGGCTGGAACGGTGGTCGCTGATCGCGAGTTCGCCGATGCCGATCAGCGGTTCCACCAACGCGATGTCGCCACGAACGGTGCCGGTCAGGGTGGTCGGCGGCACGTGGTAGCCGCCGCAGTAGCCCCAGGCACTCATGCCCTGTTCGCGCAGCGCATACACATGCGAAAGCAGCTCCGCAGTGCTGCGCGATGCATCATCGGTGCCCAGCAGGCCCACCACCGAAGTCACCCCGGCCGTGGTGTAGCGCGACAGCAGTGGTGCCGGCACGCGGCTCGCGAAGCCGGCTTCACCGCCGCCGCCACTGACGTGCACATGGCCATCGACCAGGCCCGGGATCAGGCGTTGCGCCCGCAAGGTCGATCTCTTCGACGTCAAGCATGGCCGGCAGCGCCGGTAGATCCTCGCCGATCCACAGGATCTTGCCGCCGCCCAGCAGCAGGTGGCGGATGCCAAGCGCGCTGGGCGAATAGACATCGGCGTTGCGAAGCAGGCGCATGGGCTGTGCAGTCATCGCCGCAGCCTGCGATGGGCGCGACATGCCGTCAAGCGCCGGCAATCGATTGGGTGGCGGCGATGAACTGGTCGAGCTTGGCCCGCGCCGCGCCCGACGCAATGGTCTTGCGCGCCAGCTCGATGCCCTCGCCGATCCCTGCGGCCACGCCGCTCACGTACAGCGCCGCACCGGCGTTGTAGGCGACGATCTTGCGCGGCAGGCCGTCGTGGTCGTCCAGCGCCTCGAACAGCATCGCCATCGACTGGTCCGGGTCGCTCACGCGCAGGTTGCGGCTATGCGCCATCGGGATACCGAAGTCTTCAGGATGCAGTTCGTACTCGCGGACCTTGCCGTCGCGCAATTCGCCGACCAGGGTGCCGGCGCCGAGCGACAGCTCGTCCATGCCGTCGCGGCCCCAGACCACCAGCGCGCGCTCGGCACCCAGTTCCTGCAGCACGCGCACCTGGATGCCGACCAGGTCCGGATGGAACACGCCCATCAGGATGTTCGGCGCGCCGGCCGGGTTGGTCAGCGGGCCGAGGATGTTGAACAGCGTGCGCACGCCCATCTCCTTGCGCACCGGCGCCACCACCTTCATCGCCGGGTGGTGCACCGGCGCGAACATGAAGCCGATCCCGCATTGTTCGATGCAGGCCGCGACCTGTTCGGGCTGCAATTCGATCCTCGCGCCCAGCGCCTCCAGCACGTCCGCGCTGCCCGACTTCGACGACACGCTGCGATTGCCGTGCTTGGCCACCTTGGCGCCCGCCAGCGGCGGCCACGAACATCGAGGCGGTGGAGATGTTGAAGGTATGTGCGCCATCGCCGCCGGTGCCGACGATGTCGACCAGGTGGCTGCGATCCGCCACTTCGACCGGCCGCGAGAACTCGCGCAGGACGGTCGCCGCCGCGGCGATCTCGTCCACGGTTTCCTTCTTCACCCGCAAGCCGGTCAGGATCGCCGCGGTCATGCTCGGGCTGACCTCGCCACGCATGATCTGGCGCATCAATTCGACCATTTCGTCGTAGAAGATTTCGCGATGCTCGATCGCGCGTTGCAGGGCGTCTTGCGGGGTGAAAGGCATGCTGGCGTCCGCTTTCTTGTAGGAGCGCCCTTCAGGGCGCGACCAGGATTTCATGCAATCAGCGGTCGCGCCCTGAAGGGCGCTCCTGCATGATCACCGGGTGAGGAAATTCTTCAGCAACGCATGGCCGTGCTGGGTGAGGATGGATTCCGGATGGAACTGCACGCCCTGCACCGGATGCTGGCGATGGCGCAGGCCCATGATTTCCTCCATAGACCCGTCATCATTCTCGGTCCACGCGGTCACTTCCAGGCAATCGGGCAAGGTGGCCTTGTCGACCACCAGCGAGTGGTAGCGCGTGGCCTCGTAGCCATCCGGCAAGCCGGCGAACACACCCTTGCCCTCGTGGCGGATGCGCGAGGTCTTGCCGTGCATGATCCTGCCCGCGCGGATCACGTCGCCGCCATACACCTGGCCCATGGCCTGGTGGCCCAGGCAGACGCCGAGGATCGGTGTCGTCGGACCCAATCGCTGGATCACTTCCATCGACACGCCCGCGTCGTTCGGCGTGCACGGACCGGGCGAGATCACGATGCGCTGCGGCGCGAGTTTTGCGATCTCGTCGACGGTCAGCGCGTCGTTGCGCTCCACCCGCACCTCCGCGCCCAGCGTCTGCAGGTACTGCACGAGGTTGAAGGTGAAACTGTCGTAGTTATCGATCATCAGGAGCATGTCACAACCCCTTCGCCGCTTCGGCCACCGCGCGGAACAGCGCGCGGCCCTTGTTCATGGTTTCCTGCCATTCGGCGTCGGGGTCGGAGTCGTGGACCACGCCGCCACCGGCCTGCACGTGCAGGCGACCGTCCTGGATGACTGCCGTGCGGATCGCGATGGCGGTGTCGGCATCGCCGTGCCAGCCGATGTAGCCGACCGCGCCGGAATAGACATTGCGCTTGACCGGTTCCAGCTCGCGGATGATTTCCAGCGCGCGGATCTTCGGCGCGCCGCTGACGGTGCCGGCCGGGAAGGTGGCGCGCAGCACGTCGGCATAGCTCAAGCCTTGCTTCAGCGTACCGGTGACTTCGCTGACGATGTGCATGACGTGGCTGTAGCGTTCGATCACGAACTGCGCGCCGACCACCACGCTGCCCGCTTCGCTGATGCGGCCCACGTCATTGCGGCCAAGGTCGATCAGCATCAGGTGTTCGGCGCGTTCCTTGGGGTCGGCCAGCAGCTCGGCTTCCAGCGCCTGGTCTTCCTCGACGGTCTTGCCGCGCGGGCGGGTGCCGGCGATCGGGCGCACGGTCACGATGCCGCGGCCGTCGTCATCGTGCTGCAGACGTGCCAGGATTTCCGGCGAGGAACCCACCACCTGCGTCGTGCCGGTATCGAGGAAATACATGTAGGGCGACGGATTCAGTGCGCGCAGCGCGCGATACACATCCACCGGGCGCGCATTGAACGCCACCGACAGCCGCTGCGAGGGCACCACCTGGAAGATGTCGCCGGCACGGATGTAGTCCTGCGCCTTGCGCACCACGTCGTGGTACTGCTCGCGGGTGAAGCTGGAGCGGAAATCGGATTCGTCGATCGCCGCCGGCACCAGGGTTTCCGGGTACGGCGCGCTGCCGTGGCGCAGGCGATGGCTGAGCGCATCCAGCCGGCGGTTGGCACGTGCCCACGCCTGCGGCTGGGTCGGGTCGGCATGCACGACCAGGTACAAGCGACCTTTCAGGTTGTCGAACACGGCCAGTTCGTCGCTGAGCATCAGCAGGATGTCGGGCGTGCCGAGTTCGTCCGGCTTCGGATTCGCGCGCAGGCGCGGCTCGATGTACTCGATGCACTCGAAGCCGAACCAGCCGACCAGGCCGCCGCTGAAACCGGGCAGGCCCTCGATGCGCGGCACCTTGTGCGCGCGCGCAAGCGCCTCGACCTCGGCCAGCGGATCGGCGACTTCGCGGGTCTCGACGATTTCGCCGTGCTCGCGCACTTCGAGCGTATGCCCGCGAAATTCGTAGACGCGTCGCGCGGGCAATCCGATGATCGAGTAGCGGCCGAAGCGCTCGCCGCCTTCGACCGATTCGAACAGATAGGTGTGCGGGCCGTCGGCGAACTTCAGGTACACCGACAGCGGCGTGTCGAGGTCCGACAGGACCTCGCGCACCACCGGGATCAGGGTGTGGCCGTCAGCGGCGTGTTGCTGGAATTGGGCGTGCGTGATCAAGCGAAGCATCCTTCATGGGCATACGGGCGACCGGAGCGGCGGTACCACGCCACCATCGCCAACCATGCCTGCAGGAGTCAATCGCCGGATTCATGTGCTTACTGTAGCCGGGTTCCGGCACGGCCGGCAATCGCGTGCCTGTCACGACGCCGTCACGGCACGCGCGGATCATCAGAGTCCATCGCAGGGACGACGGATGGGCAGGACGCCCGAATTTTCCCCAGCCGATGCCGCTCCCCTCCCGCGGCGTCGGCTTTCTTTTGCCCGCTAACTGGCGTCTTGGCGTGCCGCGTCGACTTCCGCTTTCATCCGCCGGATCACGTCAGCGTAGTCGGACTGGCTGAAGATCGCGCTGCCGGCCACGAAGCTGTCCGCGCCCGCACGGGCGATGTCGCCGATGTTGTCCGGCTTGACCCCACCATCGACTTCCAGCCGGATCGGCCGCCCGCTGGCGTCGATGCGCGCGCGCACCACGCGCAACTTGTCCAGGGTGGAGTTGATGAAGGCCTGCCCGCCGAAACCGGGATTGACCGACATCAGCAGCACGTAGTCGATCTCGTCCAGCATGTAGTCGAGCACGTCGACCGGTGTCGCGGGGTTGAGCACCAGCCCGGCCTGGCAACCCAGCGACCTGATCAGCTGCACGCTGCGATGTACGTGGCGGCTGGCTTCGGGATGGAAGCTGATGTGGGTGGCGCCGGCCTTGGCGAAGTCGGGGATGATCCGGTCCACCGGTTCGACCATCAGGTGCACGTCGATCGGCGCGGTCACGCCGTGCTTGCGCAGCGCTTCGCAGACCAGCGGGCCGATGGTCAGGTTGGGCACGTAATGGTTGTCCATCACGTCGAAGTGCACCCAGTCCGCGCCTGCCGCGAGCACGTTGTCCACTTCTTCGCCGAGCTTGGCGAAATTGGCGGACAGGATCGACGGGGCGATCACGGTGGTTTGCGTGCTCATCGGGTGACTTTCATCCTTTTCGCTTGGCCTTGATGCGGTCGTAGGCGGTGTTGATCTCGCGCGCCTTGACCTCGGCCTGGCGCTGCAGTTCAGGCGCGGCGCCGGACAGCCTGTCCGGGTGGTACTGCGAAATCAGCCGCCGGTAGGCGAGGTCGACGTCGGCATCGCTGGCTTCCGCAGTGAGGCCGAACACGCGATACGGGTTCGCCTTCGTGCTCTTGAGCCAGTCCGCATCGAAGGCATGGCCGATCAGCAGGCCCAGCAGCCCGCCGGCCGGATGCCCGCGCATCAGCAGCATGCCCGCGATGAATCCAAAGAATTTTCCATACCAACGTGTCATGCGCGGATTCTACTTCGCTGCGTGTGCTCGCGAACGCCAGCAGGCCGATCCCCGCCGCACGCCGTAAACTGGCGGTCTTCCCATGCCTTGATGCCCCATGGCCACCACCCTGCTCCAGTCCGACCTGCCAGGCCTGAACCTGATCCATCGCGGCAAGGTCCGCGACGTGTTCGATCTCGGCGACGCCATCGCCGGCCAACGCTGCCTGCTGATGGTCGCGACCGACCGCCTGTCCGCCTTCGACGTGGTATTGCCCGACCCGATCCCGGGTAAAGGCGAGATGCTGTGCCAGATCAGCAACTTCTGGTTCGACAAGACCGCCCACATCATCGCCAACCACCTGACCGGGATTGATGTCGCCAGCGTGCTGCCGGCCGGTGTCGATGCCGGCCTGTATGCACGGCGTGCGGTGGTCACGAAGAAGCTCACGCCGGTGCCGGTGGAATGCATCGCCCGTGGCTACATCATCGGCAGCGGCTGGAAGGACTACCAGCGCAGCGGCGCGGTCAGCGGCATCGCCCTGCCCGCCGGACTGCAGCAGGCACAGCAATTGCAGGAACCCATCTTCACGCCGTCGACCAAGGCTGCGGTCGGCGACCACGACGAGAACATCGATTTCGATGCCGCCGTCCACCTGGTCGGGCGCGAGATGGCCGAAGCCGTGCGCGACGCCACGCTGGCGCTGTACACCTTTGCCCGCGACTACGCCGCGCAGCGCGGGATCATCCTGGCCGACACCAAGTTCGAGTTCGGTACCGATGCCGATGGCCGCCTGTACGTCATGGACGAGATGCTGACACCGGATTCCTCGCGCTGGTGGCCGGCGGACCAGTACCAGGTCGGCAGCAGCCCGCCGAGCTACGACAAGCAGTTCGTGCGCGATTATCTGGAGACGCTGGACTGGGACAAGACCGCGCCCGGCCCGCGCCTGCCTGCCGACGTGATCGAACGTACCCGTGCCAAATATGCCGAAGCATTGGCGAAGCTCGCCGGACTCATGCTGGATTGAGGGAAACGATGATGCCCACCGCCGCGCCGGAACGCCCGATCGACCGCTGGTTCGCCAATTACTCGGCCGACCACCGCAACCTCGCCAACCAGGCCATCCACGTGGTCGCGGTACCGCTGATCCTGTGGAGCGTGATCGGCCTGCTGTGGTGCGTGCCGGTGCCCGGCACCTGGTTCCGCCCCGGGCTGTGGGCGGCGCTGGCAATGTTCCTGGGCTGGATGTTCTATTACCGCGCCTCGCGTCCGATCGGTTTCGGCATGCTGGCGATCTTCGTGGCGATGGCCTGGCTGACGCGCTGGCTGCATGACGGCCTTGGCACGCAGGGTCTGTTCAAATTGGCGCTGGGCGTCTTCGTGGTCGCATGGATCGCGCAATTCATCGGCCACAGCAAGCTGCTGGAAGGCAAGCGCCCGAGTTTCTTCACCGACCTGCGCTACCTGCTGGTTGGGCCAGCGTGGGTGCTGTCGAAGCTGTACCGCAAGCTCGGCATCACCTGGTGACCCAATGAGCAACGCACCTCCGTTGCGGGGTCGCGACCTGGTGCTGGTACTGGTGATCGTCGCGGTCTGGGCGACCAATTTCCTGACCTCCGCGCTCGGCCTGCGCGAAATCCCGCCACTGCTGTTCACCGCGCTGCGCTTCGGCCTGCTGTTGCTGCCACTGCTGTTCCTGATGAAAAAGCCACCGGCCGGGCAGTGGCCGCGCCTGGTCGCGGTCAGCCTGTGCATCGGCGTGGTGCATTTCAGCCTCAGCTTCACCGCGCTCAAGCTGGCCGGCGATTTGTCGTCCCCGGCCATCGTGATGCAAAGCTATGTGCCGATGACCACCCTGCTGGCTTGGTGGATCCTCGGCGAAAAAGTCGGCTGGCGCACCAGTGCCGCAATCGCACTCAGCTTCCTGGGCGTGCTGGTGCTGGGGCTGGATCCACATGTGCTGGGCAATCCCGCGGCGCTGGCCACGATGCTGGCTTCCGCCTTCGCGCTGGCGGTCGGCACGATCCTGATGAAAGGCCTGCGCGGGCTGGATGTCTACTCGCAACAGGGCTGGATGGCGGCACTCAGCGTATTGCCGCTGCTGCTGCTCAGCGCGTGGCTGGAGCCGGATGCGATAGCGGCACTGCCACGGGCGAGCTGGGTGGCGTGGCTGGGCGCGGCGTTCGCAGCCTATGCCTCATCCCTGCTGGGACATGGCCTTTACTACTCGCTGGTGCAGCGTCACCCGGTCGCGCAGGTCACGCCGTGGCTGCTGCTGGTGCCGGTGTTCGCCATCCTGCTCGGGGTGCTGTTCTGGGGTGACCACCCCGGCGCGCGCGTGCTGATGGGCGGCGCGATGGTATTGGGTGGCGTGCTCGTGATTGCGTTGCGCGCGAAGGTGAAGGCGCGCACGCCTGCAGTCCCTGCTTGAGCCGCCACGACTTCAGTCGTGCACGAACATCCCGGGTTCCGGCGCGAACGCGCGCGGCGCATAGGCGAAGTCACGGCGTGCCGGCGCGATGTCGAACACCAGGTCCTCGCGCATCCGCGCAAGCGCCGCCGGGGTGAGGTCGGCGGCAATGCCACGCGCACTGCGCCGCCGCCATCACCCCGCGGAACATCGGCAACGGCAGTTCGTGCAGGCTCGGCGGCGGTTGCAGGCAGGCCAGCACGCGCCGGACCATCTCGCGATAGGCGAGCGTTTCGCCACCCGGAAGATCATAGGCGCGGCCGCGGCTGGCATTTGACTGGCAGGCCTGCCCATGCCGCATCGGCAAGGTCGTCGACATGCACGGGCTGGCGCAGGCCGTCGGCATTGCGCGGCAACACGAACCGCCCGTAACGCTGCGCGAGCTCGGCAATCCGGGTCAGGGTCTGATCGCGACCCGCGCCGTAGACGAGGGTCGGACGCAGCACGGTGACCGCCACCCCTCGCTGTTTTCCGGTGGCGAACAGCAAGGCTTCGGCATCCAGCAGACGACTGGCGAGATCGCGCTCGCCGGCATCACCGGAGTCCTGCTTGCTGCTGGCACTGGTCGAGCCGAACGCAAGCACCCGCGGCGCGCGCAACGTCGCCGCGGCGTGCCAACGCGCGAACTGGTCGAGCGGACCGCAGCTGAAGATCGCGTCGACCGCGCCCGGCAGGCCATCCACGCATGCAAGGTCACCATGCAGCCAATGCAGGCCTGGCGTATCGGCATGCACCCGGCGCGACACCGCGAGCACCTGCCAGCCGGCTGCCTGGAGGCGCTGCAGCAAGGGGATCCCGATCTGCCCGCTTGCACCGAACACCAGCGCCGTCATCATCAGCGAATCATCCTGCCGTGATCACGGCCCCGGTGAAGAAGCGCGCGTTGACCAGCAGGTGCACCCAGATGCTGGCGGCATAGCCCAGTGCGATCGCCCAGGTCCAGCGCAGGTGGCCGAAGAAGGTGTACTTGCCCTTTGCCTGGCCCATCAGCGCCACGCCGGCAGCCGAACCCACGGAAAGCAGGCTGCCGCCCACGCCCGCAGTGAGGGTGACCAGCAGCCATTGCCCGGTATCCATATGCGGATGCATCTGCAGCACCGCGACCATCATCGGGATGTTGTCGAGCACCGCCGACAGCACGCCGATCAGCACGTTGGCAGTGGTCGGCCCGAGGTCGCCGTAGAACCATTCCGATGCCAGCGCCAGGTAGCCGCAATAGCCCAGCGCGCCGACGCACATGATCACCCCGAAGAAGAACAGCAAGGTGTCCCATTCGGCACGCGCAACCTGCTCGTAGCTGTCGAACGCGTCCACGTCGCCGGGTGCGCCCTGGCGATCGAAATCCGCCAACTGGATACGAATTCGCCTTGCGGGTCAGGTGCCAGCCGTACAGCTTGAGGAAGGCCAGGCCGGTCATCATCCCCATGAACGGCGGCATGTGCAGGAAGTTGTGGAAGCACACTGCCAGGGTCACGGTCACGATGAACAGGGCGACGATCACCCCACCACCGTTCTTGATCCGCACATCGCCCCTGGCCGCAGGCGGCGTTCCGCGCGCCACCGCGAAATGCATGATGGTGGCCGGAATCAACCAGTTCACCAGCGATGGCAGGAACAGGTGGAAGAACCCCCAGAAATCGATGATCCCGCGCTGCCACACCATCAGGGTGGTGATGTCGCCGAAGGGGCTGAATGCACCACCGGCATTGGCGGCAACCACGATGTTGATGCAGGCCAGCGAGACGAACTTGGGGTTGTCGCGCCCCACCGCCAGCACCACCGCGCACATCACCAGCGCCGTGGTCAGGTTGTCGATGATCGGTGACAGGCAGAACGCCAGCACGCCGGTCGTCCAGAACAGCTGCCGATAGCCAAGCCCACGTTGCAGCAAGCGCAGGCGCAGGGCTTCGAACAGGTTGCGCTCGCTCATCGCGTTGACATACGTCATCGCCACCAGCAGGAAGAGCAGGAGTTCCGCGAATTCGAGCAGGTAGTTCGCCGACCGCATGGTGGATGCTGTCGGCCACGCCGAGGCCAGCCGCCGCAACGGCCAGCAAGGCCCAGATCGCACCTGCCGCCAGCATCACCGGCTGCGACTTGCGCAGGTGGGTGAATTCCTCGGCGATCACGAATACATACGCCAGCGCGAAGATCGCCAGCGCGGAGTAGCCTGCCCAATGCGTGGTCAGGTCCATGCCGGTGGTTTCGGCCGCTACGGCCGGCAATGAAGCGGCGAGGCACAGCAGGAAGGCCAGCGCGCGCGGCCAACGCAGGGTGTTGGACATCGTGGATCCGTCGTTCGAAACAAGCCCCCAGTCTAACCCGCGCCTCGGGCGGCTTCCCTGGGCAGCGTGGCTCGCAGCCACAGATAACCCGACAACGCGGCGACCACCGATGCGACCAGGACGCCAAGCACCGCGAACTGCCGCATGTCACCCGCGTCGGAAAACGCCAGCGAGGCGATGAACAGGCTCATGGTGAACCCGACTCCGCACAACAGCCCCACGCCCAGCATCGAACGGAAATCCATGCCCTGCGGATAGCGGGCGATGCCGATCGCCTTCGCCAATACCGCCACGCCCACCACGCCGATCGGCTTGCCCAGCACCAAGCCGAACAGGATGCCCAGCGGCACCGGCTTCAGCACGTCCGCCGGCACGAAGCCGCCCAGCGCCAGCCCGGCATTGGCGAACGCGAACACCGGCAGGATCAGGTAGGCGACCCAGGGATGCAGCGCATGCTCCAGCGTCTCCAGCGGCGAGTGCTGGACGGCATCGTCGATCTCGTCCGTGCGATCGTAGTGCGGGATCATCAAGCCGGTGATGACGCCGGCCAGCGTGGCGTGCACGCCTGATTTGAGCACGCACACCCACACCACCGCGCCAAGCAGCAGATACGGCGTCAGCGCAGTGACATTGCGCCGATTGAGCACGAACATGCACACGATCGCCGCGCCGGCAAAGCCCAGTGCCGTCGATCGACAGGTCGCTGGTGTAGAACAGCGCGATGATGATGATCGCGGCAAGGTCATCGACCACCGCAATCGTCGACAGCAGCAGTTTCATCCCGACCGGCACCCGCGAGCCCAGCAGCGACAGGATGCCCAGGGCGAACGCGATGTCGGTGGCGGCGGGTATCGCCCAGCCCTGCATCGCGGTGGCATCGCCGCGATTGATCCACCAGAAGATCGCCGCAGGCACCGCCACGCCGGCCACCGCGCACAGCAACGGCAGGATCAACTGGTCGCGACTGGACAGCTGGCCACTGAGGGCCTCGCGCTTGATCTCCAGCGCGACCAGCAGGAAGAACACCGCCATCAGGCCGTCGTTGATCCAGAGCAGGAGCGGCTTGGCGATGCGCAGGTCGCCAAACTGCATCACCACCGGCAGCTCGCGGAAACCGTCGTAGAACTCTTCCAGCGGCGTGTTCGCGCACAGCAGCGCCAGCGCCGCTGCGGCGATCAGCAAGATGCCGCCGGCTGCCTCCAGCCGAAGGAAATCGTTCAAACGCGTGCGCGGCACGCTCAAGGATGCTTTCGTCATTGGACATCGGCCAAGTATAGACAGCGTGCGCGCAGCGCCGGCCACAGGCTAGACTGAACCAGCCTCATCCCTGCAGGCAGCGCATGAACAAACACAGGTGGGTGTTGCGCGTTCCCTTGCTGCTGGCCGCCTTGCTGCTCTGGCTGGTCGTTGCGGCGCCTGTGCGTGCGCTCGATCCCGGCAAGTCCTTCCATCACTACGTCCGCAATACGTGGTCATTGCAGCAGGGTCTGCCGCAGATCAGCGTGCAGGCGATCGCCCAGGATCGACGCGGCTATCTCTGGGTCGGCACCCAGTCCGGCCTGGCACGGTTCGACGGCATCCGCTTCGTCACCTATACGCCGGATGACACGCCGGGGATCCCCGGCATCTGGATCCGCAGCCTCTACCTGGACAAGGCCGGCAAGCTCTGGATCGGGACCTACAAGGGTCTGGCGGTCCATGACGGCAACAGCTTTTCCAGCATCGCGGTGGCCGGGAAAGGCGATGCCGGCGTGCTGGACATCTTCGACATCAGGGAAATGGACGGGCGCCTGATGGTCGCCAGCAACCAGGGCCTGTACGCCCTGCAGGACGGCGTGTTGCAACACCAGCCAGGCAGTCCGGCAGTGACCCAGTCACTGTTGCCACGCAGCGACGGCCTGTGGATTGGCAGTCTTGGCGGGGTCGTATCGCTTCAATGGCAGGGACCAGCCAGTTCATGGCCCTGCCTGCAGGCCTGGAAAAGGCCGTGGTCACGTCCCTGGTCGATGCCCAGGGCAAGCTCTGGGCCGGCACCACACGGGGCCTGTTCGTGCATGACCAAGGCACGTGGTCTGCGGCCAGCACCAGGCCCGAGCTGCAGGAGGCACCGATCACCATGCTGCTGGAGGATCATGACCGCAACCTGTGGGTCGCCAGCAATGCCGGCATCGCGCGGTTCAATCGAGGTGCATTGTCGGAACTGATTCCGGATTCGAATCCGAACGGCTTCCGTAGCGTGATCAGTGCCTTCGAGGATCGCGAAGGAAACCTGTGGCTCGGCAGCCAGGTCGAATGGCCTGACCCGGTTCTGGAACGGTTGGACCGAGCGCTACAGCACACCCCAGGGCCTGATCGAGCCGATGGTCTGGTCATTGGCCAAGGCACCCGACGGGGCGATCTGGGTCGGCACCAACGATGGCCTGAGCGTTCTTCGCGATGGCCATTTTGAGTCTGTGTTGGCCGGCACCGACCTGCCGCATCCGCATGCCTACAACCTGCTTGCGGACGCCGACCGCATCTGGATTGGCACCCGTCGCGGACTGGTGCTCTATCGCAATGGCAAGGTCGAGAGCCCCGCATTGTTCGAACCCATGGCCAATGCCCAGATCAATGGCATCGTGCGCATGCGAACCGGCATTATCTGGATACCCACGCTGGAGGGCCTGTTCCGGCTGCATGGCGACCGTCTCGACCATTTCGGCGCCGAGCAGGGCCTGCGTGACCCGCGCATCCGGCTGGTCAAGGAACTGGCCGACGGCAGGTTGCTGGCGGTACCCAGGACGGGCTGTACCTGCTGGAAAACGAACGCTTCGTGCAGCAGGGACTGACGACTGGCCTGCGCCCGGACTGGACGTGACCGCCATCCATGAACTGGCCAACGGCGACTGGTCGTCGGCAGCCTGGACCAGGACCTGTACATACGACACGGGGGGCATTGGCAGCGGGTTTCGTCGGAACAGGGGCTGCCGGAAAATTCTGCCTTCTTCATCACCGAAGACTCGACCGGATACCTGTGGGTCGCCGGTATTCGCGGTGTCGAGCGCCTGCCCATCGCCGATATCGCACGCCTTCGCGATGGCAAGATCAAGAAGGTCACTGCCGAGATGGTGCTCAACGAGCGCGGCGACCGGCGCAGCGGCCAGCAGGGCTTCTGCTGCAATGGTGCAGGCAATTCCAAGGGCTTCATCGACAAATGACGTGCTGTGGCTGCCCAGTCGCGATGGCGTGGTCGCCCTGGATACCCAGGGGATCGTCAAGAACCCGGTTCCTCCCGAGGTCGTGATTGAACGGCTGCAGTTCGGGGATCGCTGGCACGACGTTTCCGCGAGCCGGAAGCCTGGTCCTGCCCGAAGATGCCCGCGACCTAGCCTTCGAATTCACCGCCTTCAGCTTCCAGGACCCGGCCAGCGCGACCCTGCTGTACCAATTGGTCGGTTACGACAAGGACTGGCGCGAGTTGCAGGTGGTGTCGCCACGCACCGTCAACTACACCAACCTGCCCTCGGGCGACTACGTCTTCCAGGTCAAGGCCGCCAACAACGCGGGGGTCTGGGGGCGTTCCGTGGCGCAGCCTGCCGTTCCGGATCACGCCCCGTTTCCAGGAAACACCGCTGTTCCTTGCACTCGGGCTGCTGCTGCTGGGCACTGTGCTGTATGCCGGATACCGGATGCAGCACCACGCCCACCTGGCCAAGCGCAACCAACTGGAACAGCAGGTCGATGAGCGCACTGGCCAGTTGAACGTGGCCAATATCCAGCTTGAGCATGCCAGCCAGACCGATCGCCCTGACCGGCCTGCGCAACTACCGCTACCTGGCCAACCAGATCCCCGCCGACCTTGCCTACTACGACCGCGAGCAGGCACGTGGCGCGTATTCCAACCACGCCCTCGTGTTCGCGGTGATCGGCTTCGACAACGCGACTGGTGTCCTCGACAGCGCGCAATCGCCTGTGGATGTCCTCGCATTGCAGCATGCCGCACAAACCCTGACCCGCCTGGTGCGCGCAGGCGACTACCTGGCACGCTGGCAGGACGACTGCCTGCTGCTGGTGTTCCGGCCAACGCCACGGCTGGCGGTGGCGGCCCTGGGCGAACGCATCCGCGCGAGCATCGCCAGCCAGCCACTGGACGCGGGTGATGGCAGGCACGTCGCGCACGGGTGTTCGGTGGGCCTGGCCGAATTCCCGCTGGCGCACGATGGACAGCAACTCTTCGGCTGGGAACAGGCCGTGGAACTGGCGGAGGCAGCATTGCGCTGGGTCAGGCAACACGGCGGCCATGGCTGGGCCTTGCTGCGGCCCGCGCAAGCGGCAGACCCCGGCAACATGCTGCATGATCTGGGCAACAACGTGGCCAGGTTCATCGCTGAAGGGCAGGCTCGAGGTGGTGGGTTCCAGCATGACCGACCCACCCCGCCGGAAGGATCAAGAGGTGTAATCCGCGGCCATGCAAGCGATCACAGCCACCTTGTCCAGATCGCTGCTGCTGGTCGGCTTGTACCTCGGCCTGGCTGCCTTTGCCGGCCAGTTCATCGCGATGCCGGGAACCGTGGCCTTGTTCTGGCCGGCATCTGGCCTGGCGCTGGCGGCGTGATCCGCTATGGCTTGCGCTGGGCCTGGATCGTTCCGGTGGCAATGGTCCTCGTGCACATGACGGTCAGTCCGGTGCCGACGGCATTCATCCCCTATTCGCTGCTGAGCAACACCCTGGGCGTCCTCGCCGGGGGCTGGTTCGTGCGCCGCGTGCAGGTGCCGGAGCACCTGGATATCCGGTTCGCATTCCGGGTCCTGCGCGGCGGCATGCTGATGGCGTTGATCAGCGCGCTCATCGGCGTCGGCGGCATGGTGGCATCCGGCCTGATCCGGGAATCATCGGAACTCGACGCGCTGGTGAAATGGTCGCTGGGCGACCTGCTCGGCATCGTCAGCGTCGCGCCTGCATTGCTGATGATCGGTTTCCGCAAGCCGGCTCGACAACGATCGAGCCGTGCATCGAAGCTACGGCACGGAAAACGAAAAACTTGCATGGAACATGGCCCTGGCCACCAGCTTCCTGCTGCTGGCGTGGGGCGGCTCGCAAGGTGGCCACTTCGTGCTGGGCCTGACCAGCCTGCCGTTGTCGATCATGGTCTGGAGCGCGCTGCGCCTCGAACCGATCCGCACCGCGATCGCGGTGCTGCTGAGCGAGCTGCTGATCGGCATGCTGGCGGGCCTTGGCCTGGCCGGCTTCCAGGCACCCGTGCAGGCGCTCGACAGTGCGATCCTGCTGGGCTACCTGTGCCTGCTCGCGATCCTGCCGATCATCCTGGCGTTGACCGTGCACGAGCGCCGCCTGGCCGCACGCAGGCTGGCCACGCACGCCAATACCGACAGCCTGACCGGACTGCCAAACCGCAGCGCATTCGAAGCCAGGGTCAACCGGATCCTGGGCGATCCGGGCGAGCCACCGATGGCGCTGGCCTACCTGGACCTGGACAATTTTTCCCTGATCAACGACACCTCCAGCCATGCCGCCGGCGACGTGATGATCGTCGGTGTCGCCGGCGCCCTCGCATCGAGCCTGCGCGAAGGCGACCTGCTGGCACACCTGGGCGCCGACGAGTTCGCGGTGTTGCTGCGCAACTGCAACCCGACCATGGCGCGCGAAGCCGCGGTCGCCCTGGCCCGTGCAGTGGAACACTATCGCTGCCAGTGGCAAGGCCACGCGATGGCCACCACCGCCAGCATTGGCGTGGTGCCGTTCCGCACCGGCGAGGCGAAATTCGCGGACTTGCTGTCGAAGGCCGATGCCGCCTGCTTCACCGCCAAGGAACTTGGCGGCAACCGGGTGTTCCTGGCCGGGGGGCTGGCCAGCGATGTCCTCGACCGCACCGCCAGCATGCGCTGGGCACTGCGGATCCGCGAGGCGCTGGAACAGCACCGCTTCGTCCTGCATGCGCAGACCATCGCGCCACTGCATGCGGACCCGGAACCGGGCCGCCACTTCGAATTGCTGATCAGGCTCAAGGAACCGGGCCAGGACACCTTGCTGATGCCCGGCCAGTTCATGCCGGCCGCGGAACGCTTCGGGCTGGGCGTTCGCATCGATCGCGAAGTGGTCATGCTCGCCCTGGACTGGCTGGAAGCGCATCCCGGACAAGCGGCCCAGGTCGCGACCTGCAGCATCAATCTTTCCGGCGAAGCCATGGTCGACGAAAGCTTCATCGGCTTCGTCGCCGAGCGCCTGCGCAACAGCAGCTTCCCGGGCAGCCGCCTGTGCTTTGAAGTGACCGAAACCAGCGCGGTGCGCGACCTTGCCCGCGCACAACGCTTCATCGACGAGATGCGCGCCCTCGGCTGCCGCTTCGCGCTGGACGACTTCGGCACCGGCTTCTGTTCGTTCAGCTACCTGCGTGCGCTGGACGTGGACTATTTCAAGATCGACGGCAGTTTCGTGCGCGAGATGGACAGCTTCACCGCTGGCCGCCGAAGTGGTGCGTTCGATCACCAAGATCTCGCACCTGCTGATGAAGCAGACCATCGCCGAGCACACCGAGACCACGGCCCAGCGCGACGCGTTGGCAGCACTGGGCGTCGACTTCGCGCAGGGCTACGCGATCGACCGGCCGATGCCGCTGGATGCCTATTTCGATGACGCGCGACAGGATCAGGAACAACCTTCGACGTAGTCCAGTTGCGGCGGCATGCCGACGCGCCACTCGGTGACCTTGCCGGACGCGTCGGTTTCGAACAACAGCGCATTGCCGGTCGCCGCATCCTTGATGCGCAGGTACTTGCCCGACGTATAGGCATGCGGTTGTTGCTCGATGCGGCCGGGATACAGGGACTCGATGTCGGCCATGGACATGCCGACCTTGCCGCCTCCCGGCGCAGCAAACCTGCTGCTCTCGGTGCCGTAGCGCACGAACGTGCCATCCTCGATCATGAAGGCGAAGTCGGCCGGCACCCCGACCCACTTCGGTGTCAAGAAATAGCACGTCGTCTTCATCACCGCCGAGCCGGGTAAGCGCACCGCCCCATGACGATTGCATGTCGGCCGCCGCGATCCCCAGCTTCACGTCGCCATAGCCGTCGAACCGGGCCTGTGCATCGCTGCCATCGGCGGTGCTGGAGGCCGGCACATCGCCGGCTTCAGCAGGCTCCGGCAACGACGGTGGCGTGGTGCCGTCCGTCGTCGAGACCGCGGACGCGCCCGTTGCCGCCGCCGCGGGGCTGCGGCCTGGATTGCACGCGGCAAGCAGGATCACGGACAGGGCGAATGGCAACAGGCTGGTGCGCATGGTGCGAACTCCATTCGAGGACAGGCGCCACCTTAGTTGCCGCCCGCGTGAGCGCGACGCGAACGCCGCGCCGCAGCGTTCAGCGCCCACCGTCGAAGTGCTTGCGCAGGCCAGTCCAGCAGGCCTGGTAGTCGCGTTGCCGATACGTCGGCATCGAGCGCCTGCTGCTGTCGGCCGGATCACTTTGCAGGTCTCGAACATGAACGCCATGGTGTCGCGCACGTAGTCCGGCGTGCTGGTGTCGATGTTGCTGGCCTTCTCGAACGTCGCCGCATCCGGGCCGTGCCCGGTCATGCAGTTGTGCAGCGAACAGCCGCCGGGCGCGAACCCCTCGGCCTTGGCGTCGTACTCGCCATGGACCAGGCCCATGAACTCGCTGGCGATGTTGCGGTGGAACCACGGCGGGCGGAACGTGTCCTGCGCGGCCAGGATGCGCGGCGGGAAGATCGCGAAGTCCAGGTTGCCAACGCCGGGCGTGTCGGTGGGCGAGGTCAGCACCAGGAAGATCGACGGATCCGGATGGTCGTAGCTGATCGAGCCGATCGTGTTGAACTTGCGCAGGTCGTATTTGTACGGCACGTGGCTGCCGTGCCAGCCGACCACGTCCAGCGGCGAATGGCCGATGTCGGCACGCCACAGGTGGCCCTGGAACTTGCCGATCAGTTCGAAGTCGCCTTCGACATCCTCGAACGCGGCATTCGGCGTCAGGAAGTCGCGCGGATTCGCCAGCCCGTTGCTGCCGATCGGCCCGAGGTCGGGCAGGCGCATGAATGCGCCGAAGTTCTCGCAGACATAGCCGCGCGACGGCCCATCCGGAAGCTCGACGCGGAAGCGGATGCCGCGCGGGATCACCGCGATCTCCTGCGGCTCGATGTCGAGCACGCCGAGTTCGGTTTCGATATGCAGGCGGCCCTGCTGCGGCACGATCAGCAGCTCGCCATCGGCATCGTAGAAGTAGCGTCCCTGCATCGATGCATTCGCAGCGTACAGATGCACGCCGATACCGGACTGCGCTGCGGGCGAGCCATTGCCGGCCATGGTCACCAGGCCATCGACGAAATCAGTCGGCTGCTCCGGCAGCGGCAACGGATCCCAGCGCAACTGGTCCGGGGTCACCGGGCCGGCGCCGAAGTCGTTGTGGAACTGCAGGCTGCGTCGAATGACGCGAACGGACCATGCATCGCCGCCGGACGAATGCGGTACAGCCAGCTGCGGCGGTTCTGGTGGCGCGGCGCGGTGAACGCGGTGCCTGACAGCTGCTCCGCGTACAGCCCGTGCGCCACCTGCTGCGGCGAGTTGCGCCCTTCCGGCAGCGTGCCGGGCAGCGCTTCGGTCGCGAATTCGTTGCCGAAGCCGGACTGGTAACCGTTCGGATTTCATTGTCACAGCACGCCGCGTTCCATCTGGTCGCGTTCGATGCTCTCGAACAGCGCCTGGAAGTTGCCTTCGCCGAAGCCTTCATTGCCCTTGCGCTGGATGATCTCGAAGAAGATCGGACCCAGCGCGTTCTTGGTGAAGATCTGCAGCAGCTTGCGCTGCTTGGTCTCCACGTCGGCATCGATCAGGATCTGGTTCTCTGCGCAGGCGCTCCAGGTCTTCGCCATGGTTGGGCACGCGCTGGTCGATCACGTCGAAATAGGTATCCGGCGTATCCAGGAAGTCGATGCCCGGCTTCGCGCATCTTCTCGACGGTCGCGTAGATGTCGTCGGTGAAGCAGGCGATGTGCTGGATGCCTTCGCCGCCGTAGACGTCCAGGTATTCGTTGATCTGCGACTTCGGATCGCTGGATTCGTTGAGCGGGATGCGCACCATGCCGTCCGGCGCGGTCATCGCCTTCGACAGCAGGCCGGTCTTGGCGCCCTTGATGTCGAAGTAGCGGATCTCGCGGAAGTTGAACAGACGCTCGTAATAGTCCGCCCACTTGGCCATGTTGCCGTGGTACAGGTTGTGGGTCAGGTGATCGATGAAGGTCAGCCCGAAGCCGGTCGGCAGGAGCTCTGCACCGGGCAGGATTTCGTAGTCCGGGTCGTGGATGGTGCCCTTGTCGTCGTAACGATCGACGATGTAGAGCATGCAGCCACCGATGCCCTTGATCACCGGCGCAGCCACTGCCTTGGTCAGCTCGTCGGCGGCATCGAAGGATTCCGCGCCGTTCTTCAGCGCCTGCACGCGCGCCCACTCCGCCAGCTTGTTGACCCGGATCGCGAAGCCGCAGGCGCTGGGGCCGTGCTCGGCGGCGAAGCGCGCGGCGAACGAGTCCGGGTCTTCGTTGATCAGGAACGTGCATTCACCCTGGCGATAGGTGCTGATCGGGCGCGTCTTGTGCCGCGCGACCTGCACGAACCCCATGCTTGCGGAAGTAGTCGTGCAGTTGCTGCACTTGTCCGCCGGCGCGGCGAATTCGACGAACTCGAAGCCGTCGATCCCCATCGGGTTTTCGAAGGTGGTGACCTGCATGCCAAGATTGGGTTGAGTGCTCATGGTGGTTCCTGTAAGTGCGTATGGGGACTTGCACGTGAACCTTGAAGTGTATAGTTTCACATGCAACCATTTCAAGTCGCGATGCAGCAGCATGACACAACCACGAGCCACCGACCACGCCGCCCATGCCAGCTGGAACTGAAGACACTTCCTGCCGTATCGACTGAGCGTGCTGTCCAACCGGATCAGCAGCGCGATCGCCCGCGAGTATTCGCAGCGGTTCGGGTTGGGCGTGACCGAATGGCGGGTGATGGCGGTGCTCGGTCGCAACCGTGGCCTGTCCGCCAACCAGGTCGCGCAGCGCACGGCGATGGACAAGGTCGCGGTCAGTCGCGCGGTCGCCAGCCTGATCGCCGCGGGCCGCCTGCTGCGCGAGTTCGACGAGAACGACCGCCGCCGCTCGGTGCTGCGCCTGTCCGATGCCGGCTACGCGGTCTACGACCAGGTCGCACCACTGGCGCTGGCGTTCGAGAAACACGTGCTCGACGGCATGTCCGGCGAGGAACGCGAGCTTGCTGTTCCGCCTGCTCGACCGGCTGGATGAGCTGGAACTCCAGCCGAGCGCATCGTGCTGAAGCACGAAACCGCGACCGACTGAGCCGCAGTCCGAGCACCCGGGCGCGACAAAGAAAACGGCGGCCGAAGCCGCCGTTCTTCACCAGCAGTCGCAGGCGATTACTTCACGCCGTGCATCAGTTTCTGGATCAGCGGCGCGATCAGGAACAACAGCACGCCAGAACCCACCAGCGCGTAGAAGCCGAAGGTGTAACCGGCATGCGCCGATTCCACGGTCATGCCGCCTTCGCCGCTGACCTTGCCGGCAAAAATGCCTGCCATGTTGTTGCCGATCGCGATCGACAGGAACCAGCAACCCATCGCGAAACCGGTCAGCTTGGCCGGGGCCAGCTTGGTGGTCATCGACAGGCCAATCGGCGACAGGCACAGCTCGCCGACCGACTGGATCACGTAGACCATGAACAGGGTCCAGAACGGGATCTTGCCGGCATCGTCGACCATGCTCTTGAGCGCCACCATCAACAGCAGGAAGGCCAGGCCATTGAAGATCAGGCCCAGGCCGAACTTGCGCGGGATGGTCGGATTGTTCTTGCCCATCTTCACCCACAGCCAGGCCAGGATCGGTGCCAGGGTGATGATGGCCACCGAGTTCACCGACTGGAACCAGGACACCGGGAAATCGTTGGTACCGGCGAGTGCATTGAACATGCCGACCATGCCGATGTCACGATTGACGATCTTGTCCGCCAGGAAGTTGAACGAACTGCCGGCCTGCTCGAAGAACATCCAGAACAGCACGTTGAACACGAAGATGATCAACATCGCCATGACCTTGTCGCGCGACACCTTGCCTTCGGTCACGCCCTCGCGGAACAGCATCACGGCAGGAATCACGAACAAGGCCATCAGGATGTATTGAAGCATCGTGGCGTCGATGGTCAGCAGCATGTAGAAGACCGGAATCCCGATCAGCACACCGCCCAGCAGCACCAGCGAAACGTTGCGCATGCTTTCCTGGTGCGGTGCGGGCAGGCCGATCCCCTCGAGCTGGCGACGGCCGAACCAGAACCAGACCAGGCTCAGCAGCATGCCGATGCCGGCGGCGATGAACACGATCTTGTACGCCGGCATGTCTTCGATGCCGAACAGCTTCTTGGCCAGGTACTGGGTGATCAGCGGCGCCAGCAGCGCGCCCATGTTGATGCCCATGTAGAAGATGGTGAAGCCGGAATCGCGGCGCTCGTCGGCCTGCGAATACAGCTTGCCGACCAGGGTCGAGATGATCGGCTTGAACAGGCCGTTGCCGACGATGACCGTGGCCAGGCCCAGCTTGAACATCGACTCCGATGGCATCGCCAACAGGAACAGGCCGGTGGCCATGATGATCGCGCCCAGCAGGATCGAGCGCTGGTGGCCAATCAACTTGTCGGCGATGAATCCGCCGAAGATCGCGCCGGCATAGACCAGTGCCAGGTAGGCGCCATAGAGCTCACTGGCAGGCTTTTCGCCGGAGGCATCGCCACCGTGGAACTGGGCGACGATGTACAGGACCATCGCCCAGCGGATGCCGTAGAACGCGAAGCGCTCCCAGAATTCCGACATGAACAGCATCCACAACGGGCGCGGATGCCCCAGCAGTTGCGGGAAGTCCGGCGGGTTGCCGTTCACGGGTGAATCCACCGATGGGCCAGATGGCTCCACGGCATTGGGGACATTGGTCGAAGTCATCGGGTTTCCCGGTTGGACGGAGGTCAACCGCTCAAGAATGACCGACCCGGCATTGCAGCGTCAAACCTTGCGAGCGTCCGACGCACAATGCTGCACTGCAGCGCGCGTGTCGCTGCAATCACTGGCCGCGCTAGGCGTTCGTTGCCCCGCCGCCATAGGCTTGCCGGGCCCGATGCTGGTGCGCACTTCGAACAACTCCGGGAAGAACGTCAGGTCCAGCGCCTTGCTCAGGAACGCGACGCCGCTGGAGCCACCGGTGCCGCGCTTGAACCCGATGATCCGCATCACCGTGCGCATGTGCCGGAACCGCCACAACTGGAACTGGGTTTCCAGGTCGACCAGGTCCTCGCACAGCGCGTACTCGCGCGAGTAGCGGTTGGTGTCTTCGTAGATGCGCTCGAACGCCGGCAGCAGCCCCGTGTCCAGCACATGCGGCTGCGACCAGTCGCGCTGCAAGGTGCGCAGCCGGGATGTCATGGCCCCAGCGCGCGAGGTAGCGCAGGAATTCGTCGTACAGGCTCGGCGCCTGCAACACCGACTCGAGCGCGGCATGGCCGTGCGACATCGTGCGCGAACACCTTCAGCATCGCCGCGTTCTTGTTGCCCATCAGGAACTCGACGGTGCGGTACTGCAGCGACTGGAACCCGGACGACGGCCCGAGGATGTCGCGGAACTCCATGTATTCGGACGGCGTCAGCGTTTCCAGCACCGACCACTGCGCGGTCAGCTGGTCCAGCACGCGCTTGCAGCGCGCGGCGACCTTGCCGAACTGCCATACGCGGTCATTGCGGAGGTGGTCGGTCGCGGCGCCCAGTTCATGGATCAGCAGTTTCAGCCAGAGTTCACTGGTCTGGTGCTGGATGATGAACAGCATCTCGTCATGGTGCGGCGGATCCGACAACGGATGCTGGGCCGACAGCAGCCGGTCGAGATGCAGGTAGCCGCCGTAGCTCAGCCGCCCGGACAGGTCGGTGTGGATGCTGGTTTCGAGGTCGCGCTGGTTCTTTTCGATGCTCATCTTGCAAGTTTCGCATGCCGCGCCGCGCAATGGCCCGCGCGCAGGCTGCGGGTATCATGGGTGTTTCCGCCGCGGATGCCATTGCCAATGACCGTCGCCGCCACGTTCGAGATCGAATACCTGCAATACCTCAAACCGGATGGCAGCCTGTCCGGCCCGTTGCCGCCCGCCGTTGCCGATGCCAAGGCACTGCTGCCGCTGTTCAAGAAGATGCTCTATGTGCGCACCTTCGACACCAAGGCGATTGCCCTGCAGCGCACCGGCAAGCTCGGCACCTATGCCGCCTGCCTGGGCCACGAGGCCACCCATGTCGGCATCGGCGCCTCGATGCAGCCCGAAGACGTGTTCGCACCCAGCTATCGCGAATACGGCGCGCAGTTCATGCGCGGGGTGAAGCCGCGCGACGTGCTGATGTACTGGGGCGGCGACGAACGCGGCAACGATTTCGAAGGTGCCGCGCAACGACTATCCCTGGTGCGTGCCGATTTCCACCCAGTGCCTGATGGCCGCCGGCGCGGCGCTGAGCTTCAAGCTGCGCAAGCAGGAGCGGGTCGCGGTGGCGACCTGTGGCGATGGCGGCTCGTCGAAGACGGACTTCTACGCCGCGCTGAATTCGGCCGGCGCGTATTCGCTGCCGCTGGTGCTGTGCGTGATCAACAACGGCTGGGCGATCTCGGTGCCGCGCAAGGCGCAGACCGGCGCGAAGACGCTGGCGCAGAAGGGCATCGCCGGCGGCCTGCATTGCCTGCAGGTGGACGGCAACGACCTGGTCGCGGTGCTCGAAGCGATGCGCCGCGCCCATGAGCGCGCGCGCAGCGGCGAAGGCGGCAGCGTGATCGAGTTCATGACCTATCGCCTGCACGACCACACCACCGCCGACGACGCCCGCCGCTATCGCGGCGAGGACGAAGTCAAGGCCGCGTGGCTGAAGGAACCGTTCCTGCGCCTGCGCAAGTTCCTGACCGACCAGAAGCTGTGGGACGAAGCCCAGGAAAAGGCGTGGATCGAGGAATGCGGCAAGTTGATCGACGTCGAGATCAACGCCTACCTGGAATGCCCGGTGCAGCCGGTCGAGGCGATGTTCGACTTCCTGTACGCCGAATTGCCGGAAGAGCTGCATGCGCAACGAACGCGGCCATGGCCGTGGCCCGTGGAGAAGCGAGCATGAGCGACGCAACCCCGATCGCACTGATCGAAGCGATCACCCAGGCGCTGGCCTACGAGCTGCGCAACGACGAGCGCGTCGTGGTGCTGGGCGAGGACGTCGGCGTCAACGGCGGCGTGTTCCGCGCCACCGCCGGGCTGTCGGCGACCTTCGGCACCGAGCGCATCCTGGACACGCCACTGGACGAAACCACCATTGCCGGCCTGACCGTCGGCATGGCCTCGCAGGGCATGCGGCCGGTGGCCGAGGCGCAGTTCGACGGCTTCATGTACCCGATGGTCGACTTCATCGTCTGCCACGCCGCGCGCATGCGTTACCGCACCCGCGGCCGCCTGAGCTGCCCGATGGTGCTGCGGGTGCCGTGGGGCGGCGGCATCCGCGCGCCGGAACATCACTCCGAAGCCAACGAATCGATCTTCACCAACGTGCCCGGCCTGCGCGTGGTGATGCCGTCGTCGCCGGCGCGTGCCTACGGCCTGCTGCTGGCCGCGATCCGCGACCCGGATCCGGTGATCTACATGGAGCCCAAGCGCATCTATCGCCAGTACAAGGAACTGGTGCCGGATGACGGCGAAGCACTGCCGCTGGACGTCTGCTTCGTGCTGCGCGACGGCAGCGACATCACCCTGGTCACCTGGGGCGCGCAGGTCAAGGAAACCCTGGAAGCCGCCGAGGCGCTGGCGAAGGACGGCATCAGCGCCGAGGTGATCGATGTCGCCACGCTGACGCCGCTGGACTTCGCCACGATTGCCGAGTCCGTCGCCAAGACCGGACGCTGCGTGATCGTGCACGAGGCCGCCAAGACCGCGGGCTTCGGCGCCGAGATCGCCGCGCGCTGCGCCGAGGAATGCATGTTCGACCTGGTCGCCCCGGTCGAGCGCGTCACCGGCTACGACACCCACATCCCGCTGTTCCGCCTGGAAATGAAATACCTGCCGAGCGTCGACAAGATCGTCGCCGCCGCCAGGCGCGCCATGGCATTCAACTAAGGACCCCGCATGTCGAACAAACAATTCAAGCTGCCCGACCTCGGCGAAGGCCTGCCGGACGCGACCATCGTCGAGTGGTACGTCAAGGTCGGCGACACCATCAAGCTGGACGACAACCTGGTCTCGATGGAGACCGCCAAGGCCGTGGTCGACGTGCCCTCGCCGGTCTCCGGCAAGGTGCTGAAGCTGGCCGGCGCGCCGGGCGACATCGTGGTCACCGGCAGCATGCTGGCCGAGTTCGAGATCGACGCGTCGATGCCGCAACGCGCCGAAGGCCAGGACACCGGCCACAGCCATGGCGCTGCGCACGAAGAACCCGCGGCTGCACCACCTGCCGCGCCGCCGGCCAAGGCCGAACCTGCTGCGAAGGCCGACGCCGGCACCGTGGTCGGCGCGATGCAGGTCGGCACTGCGGTGATGGCGCAGGCTGCGATCGCGTCCGGCGGCGTCAAGGCGATGCCGGCCGTGCGCGCGACGGCACGCAAGCTCGGCGTCGACATCGCCCGCGTGTCGCCCAGCGGCGCCGATGGCACGGTCACCATGGATGACGTCAAGCGCGCCGCGGCCGATGGCAGCGCCAAGCCAGGCGCGGCGCCTGCGCTGCGGTTCCGCACGCCGCGCCGGCTGCACCTGCCAGCGCACCTGCACCGGCACAGCGCAGCACCCTGTCGCAATCCGGCAAGCCGATGCGCACGCAGCCACCCGGCGTGGCCGCGACCGGCCAACCGGAACAACTCAAGGGCGTGCGCCGCAACATGGCGCGGGTCATGGCCGATGCGCATGCGCAGGTCGTGCCGACCACGCTCGTCGACGATGCCGACCTGCACGCCTGGAGCGGCACGCCAGGACATCACCGCGCGGCTGGTGCGCGCCATCGTCGCGGCGTGCAAGGCAGTGCCGGCGCTCAATGCCTGGTTCGACGGCCCCAACCTGACCCGCACCCTGCATCCGCACGTGGACATCGGCATCGCGGTGGATACCGACGACGGCCTGTTCGTGCCTGCCCTGCGCAATGCCGACATGCTCGACGCGGTCGGCGTGCGCGCGCGCCATCAAGCGCCTGCGCGCGCAGGTCGAGGATCGCTCGATCGCGACCTCGGAACTGTCCGGCTACACGATCTCGCTATCGAACTTCGGCATGTTCGCCGGCCGCTACGCGACACCGGTGGTGGTGCCGCCATGCGTCGCGATCGTCGGCGCCGGCAAGCTGTCGCACGACGTGGTCGCGGTGATGGGCGGCATCGAAGTGCATCGCCGCATGCCGATCTCGCTGACCTTCGACCATCGCGCCGCCACCGGCGGCGAAGCGGCACGCTTCCTGGCCGCGTTGCTGGACGACATGGCGCAGCCGAACTGAGCCGAGGCGGACCGCGCTCAGGCGGGCCCTGGCCCGCCCTTCGTCACGACCTGTCGGCCTCGCCGTCCAGTTGCGCGGCGACGAATGCGGCCAGCGCGGCATTCACCTCCTCGGAGCTCACGCCTTCGCCCAGGCTGAAATCAAGCTGGTCGCTGTCCACCGTACCCTGCTTGATCGCGGCGATACGCTGGCCGGCATCACGCGGCGACGCGAAGCCTGCGCTTTGCAGCAGCACGCGCTCGCCCAGCACCAGCTTGAAATAGAACTTGCCGTCGGCATCGCGGTATTGCTTGAAGGTCGGCACCAGCGTCGCATCGGTCTTCCTCGCCGATGCCTGCGCACCCGCATTGCCGGCAGCGGACAGGTCACGCAGGCCCGACCGCCTCGCGCAAGGCCTGCATGCCTCGGCGTGGCATGCGGCAGTGCGCAGGCGCTGCGCGCCATCGCGCAGGAGTCGCTTCGATGTCGGCGGGCCTGGCGATCAACGCCTCGTAGCGTTCGCGCAATGGCGCCACTTCGGCATCGATGCGCTCGAAGAGTTTCTGCTTGGCATCGCCCCAGCCGATGCCGTCGGCATAGGCCTGGCGCATCGCGGCGGTTTCATCGGCGCGTGGCGAATGCCTGGTAGATCTGGAACAACGCCGAGCCTTCGGTGTCCTTGGCTTCGCCGGGCGCACGCGAATCGGTGAGGATGCCGGCGATCAGCTTTTTCAGTTCCGCGCGCGGCGCGAACAGCGGGATGGTGTTGTCGTAGCTCTTGCTCATCTTGCGGCCGTCCAGGCCCGGCAAGGTCGCGACCTGCTCCTCGATCGCGGCTTCGGGCAAGGTGAAGTGTTCGGTCCGTACAGATGATTGAAGCGCTGGCCGAAATCGCGCGCCATCTCGATGTGCTGCACCTGGTCGCGGCCGACCGGCACCTTGTGCGCGTTGAACAGCAGGATGTCGGCGGCCATCAGCACCGGGTACATGAACAGGCCGGCGCTGATGCCGGCATCGTCGTCCTCGCCTTCGGCGCGGTTGCGGTCCACCGACGCCTTGTAGGCATGCGCGCGGTTGAGCAGGCCCTTGCCGGCCACGCAGGTCAGCAGCCAGGTGAGTTCGGGGATCTCCGGGATGTCGGACTGCCGGTAGAACCACACCGATTGCGGATCCAGCCCGCAGGCCAGCCAGGCGGCGGCGATCTCCAGCGTGCTGCGCTGCACGCGCGCCGGCTCGCTGATCTTCACCAGCGAGTGGTAGTCGGCGAGGAAGTAGAAGCTCTCCACGCCAGGCGTGCGCGAGGCGGCGATCGCCGGGCGGATCGCGCCGACGTAGTTGCCGAGGTGCGGGGTACCGGAGGTGGTGATGCCGGTCAGGACGCGGGTCTTGCTCATGGAAAGTCAGTGCCGTCGATGCGGCCCACAGTTTAACCGCCGACGGACTTCAACCCCATCCGCGCAGCGTGAGGCGTTTGCATCCAGGCACACCCACCGCGCCGCTGCGACCCGTCGCCAATCGTCCGCCTGGAGACCGCCATGATCCGCCGCCTGCTGTTCGCTCCCGCTCGTCCTCGACTTCCTGCCGCCGCCTGCTCGCCGCTGTCCGCCCGCGACCTGGTCGGGCTGGACATCATCGACCGCGACACCGGCCAGATCCTGCCCGAATACGGCCATGGCGCGGCCAGGATTGGGTCGCCGGCGTGCCCGGCCATCGCTATTCGGTGCGGCTGACCAACACCACCGGCGAGCGCGTGCTGGTGGTGCTGTCGGTCGATGGCGTCAATGCGGTCAGTGGGCAGACCGCCTCAGCCTCGCAGGCCGGCTACGTGCTGGACCCATGGGAAACCGCGGAGATCGCCGGCTGGCGCAAGTCACTGGACGACATCGCCCAGTTCGTGTTCACCGACCTGCCGGACAGCTATGCCGCGCGCACCGGGCGACCGGACAACGTCGGGCGTGATCGGCATCGCGGTGTTCCGCGAACGCGCCGCGGCCGCAACCGCACTACGCGCCATCCGTCGCCGCCGGCTCGCGTCGAAGAGCGCGCCACCGGCAACATGGCCAGCGCAGGCCACCGCGCCGGCCAGCTCGGCCGACCGTGCGATGGCCCAGGCGGAAGCGACGCCGCAACGCCTGGGTACCGGCCATGGCGAGCGCGAATGGGCGCCGGTCGGACAAACCGAATTCGTCCGCGCCAGCCGCAGCCCGCAGCAGGTCAGCCAGTTGCGCTATGACGATGCCGACCACCTGGTCGCGATCGGCGTGTTGCCGCATGCGTATCCGCCCTACGTCCGCAAAGGCCCGCGCGCGTTCCCGAACGGCTTCGTCGCCGATCCGCCGCGCTGGTGAGCCCGCAGTGCCGCATTCGCGATTGAAACGAACCGACTGAAATGAAGACGGGCCAGGTTTCCCTGGCCCGTCGCGCATCCCTGCATTGTTGCCGTCCCTTTCGTTTGAACGTTCAGGCCCAGCGGCCCGCGAATTCAGGTCTGATCAAACCGCGATCAGCACTTGCCGTCCTTGCAGTCTTCCGCCTTCTGCTCGACCTTTTCGCCGACCTTCTGCACGTCCTTGCCGGCACCGGCCATGGTGTTGCAGGCGGTCAGGGCGAATGTCGAAAACGAAGCCAACAGCAACAGGGCAAACAAACGCTTCATGGGGATCTCCTGGTGATCGTGTGATCGGGACTGATCGAAGCGCAACCGGATGGTCAGCGCGTGCGGTGCATGAAAGCGCACCCGGTCGTGAAGCCAGCGTGCATTCGCCGGCCAACTAGGCACAACCGCGGATGAACCAAGCGTGGCGATCCGCGTGTCAGTCGCGCATCAGGGTCGATTTGCCGAACAGGCTTTCGACCAGGTCCACAGTCAGTTTGGCGGTCGCATTGCGCCGATCCAGCGCCGGATTGACCTCGACGATGTCCAGCGAGGCCATGCGCCCGGTGTCGGCCACCATCTCCATGATCAGCTGCGCTTCGCGGTAGTTCACGCCGCCCGGCACGCGCGTGCCGGTGCCCGGCGCGATCGAGGGATCCAGCATGTCGACGTCGAAACTGACATGCAGGTGGGTGTCGGCATCCACGCCCTCCAGCGCTTCCTCCATCACCCGTCGCATGCCGACTTCGTCGATGTAGCGCATGTCGTAGATGTCGAGGCGATGCTCCTGCACCAGCCGCTTCTCGCCACGGTCCACCGAGCGGATGCCGATCTGGCGGATCTGGTCCGGTCGCAACGCGGGCGCCGGACCGCCCATCGTCGTCAACGGCTCCGGGCCGAGCCCGCACAGGCAGGCCACCGGCATGCCGTGGATGTTGCCCGACGGCGTGATGTCGCGGGTGTTGAAATCGGCGTGCGCATCCAGCCACAGCACGCGCAGCTTCTTGCCCTGGGTACGGCAATGCGCGGCCACCGCGGCGATCGAACCGATCGCCAGGCAATGGTCGCCACCGAGCAGGATCGGCATGCGACCGGCCTGCAGTTCGCGGGTACTGGCATCGAACACGGCCTGGTTCCAGGCGACCACTTCGGCCAGGTGCCGGTAGCCATCGACCGGCGCGGTGACCGGATTGCGCGGCCCGGCAAGGTCGCCCAGGTCATGCGTCATCGACGCCGCGTCTGGCGATGGCTTCGATCAGTCCGGCGACGCGCAGCGATTCGGGTCCCATCGAGGCACCGCGGCGCGAGGCGCCGATGTCGGTGGGCACGCCGAACACGGATACGGGCGGATAGTTTCGGCTCATTCGAGCGTCCTCTTGATGGAGCTGCGCGAGCAGACGTGCCGCGAACGCATGGTGCCGCTTATCCGAATCGAACGGATGACCTACCGCTTACAAGGCGGTTGCTCTACCTGCTGAGCTAAAGCGGCGCGGTCGGCGATTTTAGCCTGCCGCGCCATCGCTTGCCGCGATTCATGGCAGGCGCGCGCAGTCCAGCGGCCTGGAGGGCGCGATCGCGGCCAGTGTTGCGCGGCTGGCATCGGGCGCGAAACGTGCGTCCAGCCACCATTGCGGCGGGCGTGTCGCCGAGCGGCTCGGCGCGCGCGGTGAAGCCCTTGCGCGGCCAGCTGCGCCTGGCGCCTGCGCGCACTGTCTTCGCTGCCGTAGCGACCCAGGGCAATACTGTTGGCCTCGCTGCCATTGGCGATGATGTACCAGTCGCTTGATGCCGGCCGCCTTGATCGTGTCCACGACGCGCCTGCGCCGTCTGCGCGCGAGGCCAGCGCCGGCATGTAGACGCGCCAGCCACGCGCCGACCGGGCCTGGGCATCGCGCGCCACCAGCTTCTGGCTCAGCGCTTGCAATCTGGGGCGCACTGCATCGCGTGCTGCGGCATCGGCGAACGGACCAAAGCTGAGACAGAGCGCGGTGCGCAACGCAGGAACGGGCGTCGCCGGCTTTTCGGCGCGCGGGCGTGGCCGGCCGAACCGTCACGGGCGAAGCAGCGCGTCGGCGGACGCGACGACGGGCTTCGCCGCGACCGGCTCATTGACCAGGCGCAATCCCGGTTGGCTGGTATCGAGGCACGGGCGGATGCCGTCGCCCGCAGGCTATCGCCGCCCAGCCACCAGGCAGCGACGCCCAGGTTGAGCATCAGCAGGAAGACAATCGCGGCGCGCAGGATCATGCGGCGAGTTTATGCGATGCAGTGGGCATGCCAGCGGGCCAGTCCGCGCAGGACCGCATCGGGCACCCATTCGTGCACGGGCAGGCGATCGCGCAAGGCCTGCGCGCCACCGCCATGCAGCCACAGCGCGGGACGCACGCCAAGCAGGCGCTGCGCTTCCGCCAGGCTGCGCTCGACCAGCGCCAGCGCCAGCACCTTCGCACCCGGAGGCCAGCGCGTGATCGGTGTCGTCGGCGAATTCGGCATAGCGGCCACCGCGTTCCGGCAGCACTGGCGCGCGCGCATGCAAGGCCTGCGCGCATCAGCATCGGCGAGGGTGCGATGCGCCCACCGCGATGCAGGCCATCGCCGTCCAGCAGGTCGCAGGTCAGCGCGGTGCCGACGCCGACCAGCAACACCGGGCCGGCATCGACGGCCGCCAGCAGGACCAGGAACCGGTCCACGCCCAGGTGTCCGTGGCGTCGCCATACGCAATCCGCAGGCGACCCAGGGCCGCCTGCGTGCGCACCACATGCAGGCGGGTGAAGCGCGTGGCCAGCGCGTCCAGCAAGGCCACATGGCGCGCAGCGGGACCGACGCTGGCGATGCAGGCGACGTCGCCACGCGGCAGCGTCCTCCAGCCAGGCGTGGCTGTCGTCATGCGCGACGGCGATGGTTTCGCCCGGCCGACCATCGACGCCGAGCCCGGCATATTTCAGCCGGGTATTGCCGAGATCGAACAGGAAGCGTCTTCATGCAATGGCACTCATGCGACGCGCAGGCTCACGTCGGCGGCATGCACCTGGCGCTCGCGTCCATCGCCATCGCGCACGCGCAGCGCGCCATCGGCGGCGATGCCGAGCGCCGTGGCCGACCAGGTTCGCGTGCCCTCGTGGATCTGCACGTCGCGCCCGGCGAGCGCATCCAGCGCCGCAAAACGCGGCAGGAATCCGGCCAGGCCCTCGGCATCGAAATGCTCCAGCGCCGGCAGCAGGTGCTTCAGCAAGTGCGCCACCACGGCATTGCGCGACGGCGATGGCATGCCTGCCAACCCGGACAGCGCCGTCAGGTCGATCCACGGCTGGTCGATGCGCGGCCGCGCGGGGGCCAGCGGCATGCGCACGTTCACGCCAAGGCCGATCACTGCGCGCGCGGCGCCGCCATGTTCGCCGCCGCCTTCCACCAGCAGGCCGCCCAGCTTGCGCAGGCCAGCGGCCATCCGCCACCACCAGGTCATTCGGCCACTTCAAGGCGACCTGCGCATGGCCGAGTTCGTCGCAGCGCTTCGCAGGCGGCAATGCCGGCGACCAGGCTGAGCCCGCCCAGCCGCGCCAGGCCGCCTTCGAAATGGCGACCGATCGACAGATACACATGCGCCGCCAGCGGCGAGACCCACGTGCGCCCACGCCGCCCACGGCCGCCGGTCTGGCGTTCGGCCAGCAGCACCGCGCAACCCCGCGCAGGCAGTTCGCGACGCAGCAGTTCGCTGTTGGTGGAATCCAGCGACCAGCCGATCTCCAGCGATGCCAGTTGCGACGCGATGGCGTCCGGCAATGCCGTGCGGATCGCATCGGCATCCAGCAGGTCGAGCGGCTGCTCGAGTCGATAGCCACGCCCCGGCACCGCGGCAATCGGCGATGCCGGCATCGCGCAGGCTTTCGATGCGCTTCCAGACCGCGGCACGGGTCAGCCCGGCCTCGCGCGCCAGCAGGTCGCCGCTGACCGGGCCGGCGGCCAGCCGCTGCAACAGCAACCGTTCGTGCGCGTGGTCGCTCATGTCGCGCTCAATGCCGGTCAATGCCGCGAACGGCCATGCAGGCGATACAGCAGGCGCGCACGCGCAAAGCGCGACTCGGTGCCGTCGCGCAGCCGCTGCAGGTTGCCGCGATGGGTGAAGGCGATGAACAGCGCCGCCGCAATGGCGAACCACATCCGGTTCGGCCCGGCGTCGCTCCACCATGCCCACAGCGGCAGGCTGGCCACTGCCAGCACGGTCGACAGGCCGACATAGCCGGTGGTCACCAGCACGCTGCCCCAGACCAGCAACAGCAGCGGGACCGCCCATGGCCACAGCACCAGCAGGCCACCGATCAGCGTCGCCGCGCCCTTGCCGCCACGGAAGCCATGCCAGAGCGGCCACACATGGCCGACCACGGCCAGCCCGGCGGCCAGATAGCCATGGGCGGTGACGCTCAGCGGCGCGCCCAACGGCGCCCAGCGCTGCGCGAACCATGTCGCCAGCACCCCTTTGCCGACATCGATCAAGGCCACGCCGAGCGCGAACTTCCAGCCCTGCGTGCGCAGCGCATTGGTGCCGCCCGCATTGCCGCTGCCCAGTGTCGCGGATGTCCACGCCACGCAGGCGACCCAGCACCAGGCTGCCCGACACCGACCCGAGCAGGTAGGCAACCAGCAGCAATATCGCGGTGAGAACCAGTGGTGGCAACGAGGCGTTCATGGCCGAATCATAGACGGCCGCGCGAAGAACCGGCGCGCGCGACGTGCATCGGGGGATTCAGGGCGCCGGTTGCAGGCCCACCACCAATGCGCCCGGGCCCGCGTGCGCACCAATCGCCGGGCCGATCTCGACCAGGTGGCCTTCCACGATCGGCAGGCGTTCATGCAGCGCCGCGAACAGGCGCTCGCCGTCCGCCACGGCATCGGCATGGCCGACGATCAGCCGCCAGCCGATCGCCTTCGGCACCCGCTTGGCGACATAGCGGGCGAAGGCATCGGCCGCATTCCGGCGTGCAAACACGCCACCGACCAGCTTGAGCAGGCCCTCGGGATTGATCGCGGCGATCGGGGTCAACCCACTCCAGCGCACGGCGGGGCCGGCCCAGCGCGGAATGCGTCCGCCACGCACCGCGTGCGAGATGTCACGCGCCATCGCCCAGGTCATGGTCAACGGACGCAGTCGGATCAGCTCGGCCTCGATCGTGGCTGCATCCGCCCCGGCGGCGGCCATCTCGCCCGCGCGCCACGCCAGCAGGGCCTGGCCGGTGGTGGCATGGCCGCTGTCGAACACCACCAGCGGCTTCGACAACCCGCGTGCACCGGCTTCCGCCGACTGCAGCGTGCCCGACAGCGGACGCGACAGGCCCACGTAGACCGCCGAATCCTGATGGCCCAGCACGTGCTCGAAGATCCGGCGGTAATCCCCGGACGGTGGCTGGCTGGTCTGGGCAATTGCCGCGATGTCGCCATGCGCCGGTAGAACTCGCCGGCGCTCAGTCCCAGTCGATCCAGGTATTCGCGGCCATCCAGGCTGACCCGGGCCGACACGACGTGGATGCCGTAGCGCTCGGCCAGGTCCTGCGGCAGGTCGGACGCGCTGTCGGTCACCACCGCCACCCGATGCGGCGACTCCACGCTGCGTTGCTGCATGACCATGTCGTCGGCTTTCATCGACGCGATCCGGCCATGCGCCGCGCAGGCATCGAACAACAGCTGCGGTGATCCCACGTGGCCATGCACGCGCAGCCGGCTGGCGCCACCGGCCACCACCAGCGAATCGATGTCGAGTTCGCCCAGCGCCTCCAGCAACCGCGCGCGATCCATGCCTTCACCCAGCAACAGGCATTCGGTGCAATAGCGGCGCAAAGGATCGATGTCTTCGTGCACGTGCGCCGGCAGCTCGACGGCATCGTTCGCGGCGAGGGCCGCGGCGCCCTGGACGCGGACCGCACGCGGTCCGCCTTCGACGAATTCGGCGATGCCTTCCAGCCAGTCGACGAAACCCGCGCGCCGGCATCCACCACGCCCGCCTTCTGCAGCAAGGCCATTTGCTTCGGTGTCTCCGCCAGCGCGACGCGCGCGCGCTGCAGCGCATGGAAGAACCCGCGCCGCGGGCTGTCGGGTTGCTGGTGCGCGGCTTCATCCAGCGCATCGGCGAAGGCGCCGATGACGGTGACGATGGTGCCTTCGACCGGATTGGCCAGCGCCGCACGCGCGCCATCGGCACCCCGGCGCACGGCAGCGGCCAGCGTGCGGGCATCCAGCACGCGGCACATTGCGCGCGTGCTCGGCCAGGCCGATACAGGAACTGCGCCATGATCGCGCCGGAATTGCCGCGGGCACCGTCGATGGCATCGTTGCCGATTCCCGCCAGCAATTCACCGATGTGCTGGCTGCGCCGGCTCAGCGCACCCTGCAAGACGTTGCCCAGGGTCGCTGCCAGGTTGCTGCCGGTATCGCCATCGGGTACCGGGAATACATTGATCCGGTTCAATTCGTCACGCGACGCCATCACCCGCTGCGCACCCGCGATCAGCGCGCGGCGCAAGGTGGCGGCGGTGACATCCGGTGTTGCCGGCATCATTTCGGCTTGCATGCGACTCATGGCCCAGTCTGCAATGCGACAGCGCGCAAGGCGTGCTGCAATGCAGCAATGACGGCTTTCGCCCCGCGCCCGCGTTCACGTTATAGTGGGAAATGGGAACGTGTCCCCGGACTCATCAGTTCGCGCCCTTCATTCCGCGGTGAGCCGCATGCGTCGTAGCAGCCCCGATCCTGTTGAGCATCGCCGTCCTGTTCGCCTGCGGACAGGCCTCTGCTTCTGCCGTGGAATTGCAACAGATGAGCCCCAATGACGGCGCCAGCTGCCCGGACAGTACGGCGGCGACCAATGATCGCGGCGAACTGGACGATGTCGATCCTTCCTCCTCGACGATGGCCCCGGTGCGCCGCACCGAGAAGGCCAGGACCGTCGTCACCCCGCGCAGCACCGGCACCCGTGCGGTCGCACCGCGCTGGCACAGCTTCCTGCCAGGCATGATTCGCTGAGCAACGTGCACGACGCGTCGTAGCCACGGACCGACCCGGGCAGCAGTCGATCGAGCCCGCGTTCGCGCAAGTCACTCAAGTCAAGCCGGGAAAACCGGGCAAACCAGAGCAGAACATGGCCACCAGGCTAGACGCCCGGCGGCAAGGTCACCTCGAAACGCGCACCGCCCAGTTCCTGCGAACGACTGACCTGCAGTTCACCGCGATAGCTGCGCACGATGTCCTGCACGATGGCCAGGCCGATCCCGTGCCCCTGCACCCGCTCGTCGCCGCGCACGCCGCGCTGCAGCACATGCGCGATGCGGTCATCGGCAATGCCCGGACCATCGTCCTCGACGATGATCGATAGCCCCGGTCGACGGCCCGGCGCTTCCACCCCTTCGGAACGGTCAGCAGCACGCGCGCGGCCGCCCACTTGAAGGCGTTTTCCAGCAGGTTGCCGAGCAATTCCTGCAAGTCTCCGGTTTCGCCATGGAAGCGCACCTGCGGCGCGATCTCGAACTCGCACAACACGCGCTTGGCCGCGTAGACCTTTTCCAGGCCGGTCACGATCTGCTCGGCCAGTGGTTCGATCTCGATCGGCGCCGCGAACAGCTGGTGGCCGGAGCGCGCCGCGCGCGACAACTGGTAGGTGACCAGGTCGTTCATGCGCCGCAGCTGGGTATCGACTTCCTCGCGCAGCTCCGCTTCGCCGGCATCGCTGTCCAGGCGCGTACGCAGCACCGCCAGCGGCGTCTTCAGGCTGTGGGCGAGGTCGGCCAGGGTGTTGCGCTGGCGATCCAGGTTCTCGCGCTCACTGTCGATGAAGGCATTGATGCTGCGCGTCAGCGGTTCCAGTTCGCGCGGATGGCGCCTCGCTCATCCCGGAGGCCGCGCCAAGTTGCACGCGCTTGAGATCGCCGATGACGGCATGCAACGGACGCAGGCTCCAGCGCAGCACCACCATCTGCAGCAGCAACAGCACCAGGCCGGCACCGCCCAGGTTCAACCACAAGGCCGAGCGGAACGCCGCGACCTGCCGGCCCAGCGCGGTGGTGTCTTCGAGGATGTACACGGTGTAGGGAAACTCGCGCCCTGCTGGTCGCTGCCGCTCCAGATCAATCCATAGCCGTAGCGATAGACCTCGCCGGACTGGCCATTGATCTGGGTGACGGGCAGCGGTCCTTCGAACGCTTGCTGGCGCGCATCGAGCATGGGCCCGACCGGCAATCGCGGGCCTTGCGCGGAATCGGACTCCCAGCGCCCCGATGGAAACACGATCTGTGCATACAGGCCACTCCCCGGCCGCCGGAAGCGCGGGTCCGGTACTTCAAAGGGCGGGACGAGGCTGCCATCGCGGGCGAAGTCGCTGTTCGCATAGGCCAGCGCATAGCTGTGCAGGCGTTCGCGCATGCCGCTTTGGGCGGTGCTCAGGAACGACGCGGTCGAGTGCGTAGCCCGCCAGCGCCAGGAACGCCACCAGGCCCAGGCTCGCGGCGAGCAACTGCCGGGCCTGCAGCGAACGCGGCTGGGCGATGCGCAAGCGGCGACGCCGGAGTGGCGTCGCCGCTTGGGTTTTCAGGTGCGTCCACGGCCGATCATTCGCCGTCAATCGCGCGCGATCACTCGCCGGTGCGCGGGATCGCAAACCTGTAGCCACGGCCACGCACGGTTTCGATCGGCTTGAGCACGCCGTCCGGATCGAGCTTCTTGCGCAGGCGGCCGATGAACACTTCGAGCACGTTGGAGTCGCGGTCGAAATCCTGCTGGTAGATGTGCTCGGTCAGGTCGGCCTTGGAGACCAGTTCGCCGGCATGCATCATCAGGTATTCCAGCACCTTGTATTCGTAGCTGGTCAGGTCCACGTTGGCACCGTCCACGCTGACCGTCTGCGCCGCCAGGTCCAGCATCACCGGCCCGCATTCCAGCGTCGGCTTGCTCCAGCCCGCGGCGCGCCGCACCAGCGCATTGACGCGCGCCAGCAACTCTTCGACGTGGAACGGCTTGACCAGGTAATCGTCGGCGCCCTGCTTGAGGCCGTCGACCTTGTCCTGCCAGCTGGAACGCGCGGTCAGGATCAACACCGGGAATTTCTTGCCTTCGTCGCGCAGGGCCTTGATCAGCTCCATGCCCGACATCTTGGGCAGGCCAAGATCGATGATGCCGACGTCGAACGGCACTTCGCGGCCCATGTACAGGCCTTCCTCGCCATCCTGCGCGGCATCCACCGCATAGCCTTCGCGCTTCAGGCGCGCAGCCAGGGTTTCGCGCAAAGGGGCTTCGTCTTCGACGAGCAGGATACGCATGGAAACTCCTTACGAGTGAATGGGTGAACCGCTTGAAGCAAGACCGCTGGCATCGCGAACAGCATGCCGCGATCAGTCGTCGTTGACGCGTGTAGGCTTCGGCGCGCTGCGGCGTACGCGCGCGGTGTTGTTGCCGGTTGGGGCTGGCACTGTCATCGCGCCGACTCGGGTCCTGCATGAACACACGGACCCGTCCCGCATCGTCAACCACCTTGACCCGATGCATGTCGCGGCCATCGTACTGCACGCGTTCGGCCGACAGCACTTCGCCACGCGTATCGCGCTCGATGCGGCGCACTGCATCGGAGAGGCTGCTGCTGTCGCGCGACTTGCTGCTGCGCTCCTGCCGGCCATCCTGCTGCTGTGGTGCCGCTTGCGGCCCGGCATACGCGGGCAGCGCGGGCAACACCGCCAGGATGGCGATGGTCAGCAACTTCAGCGAGGGTGTGGGACAGCGTGGCATGTCGCGACTTCCGGTATTGGTAGCAGGTGCTAGGCGTTCATTCTGGCCAGTGCCGGTGAATCAGCCCTGAAGTTTCCTGAACAGGATACCGCGCCATTCATGTTCGGCGCGGCCTTGCCATGGCCGTGATCAGAACACCTCGCCGATGCAGCAGCGCAACGAACCGCCAGCGGCTTCGATCGCCTCCAGCTCGACGGTGGCCACTTCGAACCCCGCAGCGGCCAGTTGCTGGCGATGTTCTGGCCGCAACGCGCGACCCGCCGCCGCGCTCATCCAGACCTTGTCGTGGCTCAAGGCGATGCAGTTGCCGACGAAGGCGGCATGTTCGCCGGGCACGCACAGGATCGCGCTCGGGGCATACAAATCCGCAATCGCCTCGACCACGACCGTGTCAGCGAACCCGCCCGGGCAGATCACGGCCGCGCGGCCGGCCAGCACCGCCAGCACGACATTGGTGTGGTATTCGCCGTCGGCCAGGTCGAACATCAACGTGCGCGCGCAGGCCGAAGGCGTCATGCATCAGGCGCGCACCTGCCTCGTCGCAGCGTTCCGACAACCCGCAGAAGCCCAATCCACGCGCGCGGTCGATCACCAGCGCGCCGGTCAGTTCGCAGGGATTCTGCTGCTGCGACAGGTCGACCTCGCGATAGCCCAGCACATCGCCGAAGGAACCCGCGAATGTCGGCGCGCGTCGCTTCACGCTGGCGCACGCCATGGCGCATGCGGCCGACGACATAGCGTCCGGCCGCGGTGCCGAAGACGTTGTTCGGGAACAGCGCATCCGGCGTCTCCGGATCGCCGGCGAAACACACCGTCGGCAATGTCGCCGACAACGCGCGATGCAGGTCGCGATGCTGCAGCGATGCGCGGGTTGCGTCGAACGCATCGGCATCGGCCATGTAGGCATTGTCCTGCGCGGATTGCTCGGCCAGGCGAAAGCCGTCCGGCGCGACCAGGAATGCGGCGCGTGCGGTGGCCGGGCCGAAATCGGATGGCGCAGTGCGCGCAAACGCGAGGAAGGCGTCGATGTCACGGGTGATCATGCAGCGTGCTCGATGGAATGAGTCAGTGACAGGGCGCGCGTCGACCAGTGACCAGTCGGCGCCGGGCTTGTGTGCGCCTTCGCTGAGCACCTGGCGGAACGCGCGACCACCCGGCTGGCCGGCAAACAGGCCGAGCACGTGGCGAACGATGTGCTTGAGCAACCCGCCGCTTGCGAGCTGCGCCTCGACATACGGGCGCAGCGCACGCAGCAGGTCGGCGCGCGAACGCAATTGCCCGCCGAACCATGCCACGTCGAGCCGATGCAGCAGGTAGGGGTCGTGATAGGCGGCACGTCCCAGCATCGCACCATCGACGTGGGCGAGATGCGCGCGCGCTTCATCGGCATCGGCGATGCCGCCATTGACGATCACCTGCAACCGGGGACGTTCGCGCTTGAGCTGGTAGGCCCAGTCGTAGCGCAGTGGCGGCACGTCGCGGTTTTCCTTCGGGCTCAGGCCCTTGAGCCAGGCATTGCGCGCGTGCACCACGAACATCCGGCAGCCGGCCTCGGCAATGGTGTCGATGAAAGCGAGGAAATGGTGCCAATCGTGGTCGTCGTCCACGCCAAGCCGGCACTTCACCGTCACTGGCACGTTGCAGGCCGACGATCATCGCGGCCACGCCCTCGGCGACCAGCGCTGGTTCGCGCATCAGGCAGGCGCCAAAGCGTCCGGCCTGCACGCGGTCGGACGGGCAGCCGCAGTTGAGGTTGATCTCGTCGAAGCCATGCTCCGCACCAATCCGTGCCGCCTGTGCGAGCAAGGCCGGATCGCTGCCGCCCAATTGCAAGGCAACCGGATGTTCGGATGGATCCATCGCCAGCAAGCGCGTGCGGTCGCCGTGGATCACCGCGTTGGCATGCACCATCTCGGTGTACAGCCGCGCATTCGGTGCCAGCAGGCGGTGGAACACCCGACAGTGCGAATCGGTCCACTCCATCATCGGTGCAACCGAAAGGCGCAATTGTTCGGCGGCAATGGCGGGCGCGGGGCTCATGGCCATGCATTGTACGGACGCCAGCACCGGCCCCCGCACTGACGCTGCCAGCCGCGGCAGTGGTGCGACAATGGGCGTTCATCCGAAACGCCCGACATCGCCATGAACACACGCTTCCGCAAGTCCCTGCCCGACAGCCACCTGGCCTATTTCGACGCGCGCGAAGCCGTCGAGGCGCTTGCGCCGGGCGCGTGGGATGGCCTGTCATACACCGCCCGCGTGCACGCCGAAAACCTGGTGCGCCGCGCCGAACCCGACATGCTGGATGCGTACCTGACCCAACTGATCGAGCGCCGCCGCGACCTCGACTTCCCGTGGTTCCCGCAGCGGGTGGTCTGCCACGACATCCTCGGCCAGACCGCGCTGGTGGACCTGGCCGGCCTGCGCGATGCGATCGCCGAACAGGGCGGTGACCCGGCGCAGGTGAATCCGGTGGTGCCGGTGCAGCTGATCGTGGATCACTCGCTGGCGGTGGAAGCAGCCGGCTTCGACCGCGATGCATTCCTGAAGAACCGCGCGATCGAGAACCGCCGCAACGCCGATCGCTTCGATTTCATCGACTGGACGAAACTCGCGTTCCGCAACATCGACGTGATCCCGCCGGGCAACGGGATCATGCATCAGATCAACCTGGAGCGAATGAGCCCGGTGATCGGCGTGCACCGATGGCGTGGCGTATCCGGATACCTGCGTCGGCACCGACAGCCACACCCCGCACGTGGATGCGCTGGGCGTGATCGCCATTGGCGTGGGCGGGCTGGAAGCGGAAAGCGTGATGCTGGGCCGCGCGTCGTGGATGCGCCTGCCGGACATCATCGGCGTGGAACTGAGCGGCAAGCCACAGCCCGGCATCACCGCCACCGACGTGGTGCTGGCGCTGACCGAATTCCTGCGCGCCTCCAAGGTCGTCGGCGCCTATCTGGAATTCCGTGGCGAAGGTGCGGCGGCACTGACCCTCGGGGATCGCGCCACGATCTCCAACATGGCGCCGGAATACGGCGCGACCGCGGCGATGTTCTTCATCGACGACATGACCCTGGACTACCTGCGCCTGACCGGCCGCGAGGATGCCCAGGTCGCGCTGGTCGAAACCTATGCGAAGACAGCGGGCCTGTGGGCCGATGCGCTTGCCGATGCCACGTACGATCGCACGCTGCACTTCGACCTGTCCTCGGTGGTGCGCAACATGGCCGGCCCCTCCAATCCGCACAAGCGGGTGTCGACCAGCGACGCTCGCGCAGCGCCGGCCTCGCCGGCAACCTGGATGGCGCGTTGAAGCAGGAAGCACAGGGCCTGATGCCGGACGGCGCGGTGATCATCGCCGCGATCACCAGTTGCACGAATACCAGCAACCCGCGCAACGTGATCGCCGCCGGCCTGCTGGCGCGCAACGCGAATGCGAAGGGGCTGACCCGCAAGCCGTGGGTGAAGACGTCGCTGGCGCCCGGCTCGAAGACAGTCGAACTGTATCTGCAGGACGCAGGGCTGTTGTCGGAACTGGAACAGCTGGGCTTCGGCATCGTCGGCTTCGCCTGCACCACCTGCAACGGCATGAGCGGCGCGCTGGACCCGGCGATCCAGCAGGAACTCGTCGAGCGCGACCTGTATTCGACCGCGGTGCTTTCCGGCAACCGCAATTTCGATGGCCGCATCCATCCGTATGCGAAGCAGGCGTTCCTGGCCTCGCCGCCGCTGGTGGTGGCATACGCCATCGCCGGCACGATCCGCTTCGACATCGAAAAGGACGTGCTGGGGCTGGACGATGACGGCAAGCCGGTCACGCTGAAGGACATCTGGCCCACGGACGAGGAAATCGATGCGGTGGTGAAGGCGTCGGTGAAACCCGAACAATTCCGCCGCGTGTACGACCCGATGTTCGCGGTCCATGCAAAGGGCGCGGCAGTCGCGCCGTTGTACGACTGGCGTGCACAAAGCACCTACATCCGGCGCCCGCCTTATTGGGAAGGCGCGCTGGCCGGCGAACGCACACTGACCGGCATGCGCCCGCTGGCGGTGCTCGGCGACAACATCACCACCGACCACATGTCACCGTCGAACGCGATCATGGCGAGTAGCGCCGCTGGTGAATATTTGACCCGCATGGGCGTGCCGGAAGAAGACTTCAATTCCTACGCCACCCACCGCGGCGACCACCTGACCGCGCAACGCGCGACCTTCGCCAACCCGAAGCTGCTCAACGAAATGGTCCGCGACGAAGACGGCAAGGTGAAGCAGGGCTCGCTCGCCCGCGTCGAACCGGAAGGCCGGGTGATGCGCATGTGGGAAGCGATTGAAACCTACATGCAGCGCGAACAGCCGCTGATCATCGTTGCCGGCGCCGACTACGGCCAGGGCAGCTCGCGCGACTGGGCCGCCAAGGGCGTGCGCCTGGCCGGCGTGCAGGCGATCGCGGCCGAAGGATTCGAGCGCATCCACCGCACCAACCTGATCGGCATGGGCACGTTGCCGCTGCAGTTCAAACCGGGCACCACCCGGCACACGCTGGGCATCGACGGCAGCGAGACCTTCGATGTCGTCGGCCAGCGCACGCCGGGCGCCGAACTCACGCTCGTCATCCATCGTCGCGATGGCGAACGCGTGGAGGTGCCGGTGACCTGCCGCCTGGATACCGCGGAGGAAGTCTCGATTTACGAAGCCGGCGGCATGCTGCAGCGCTTCGCGCAGGATTTCCTGGAGTCCAGCAAGGCCGCCTGAGCGGGACCGATTCGGGACATTCCACACGCGCACCATGCAACGGGAGACACCGGATGACCTCGATCATCAGCAATGCCCGCCCTGACTGGGACCAGGTCCTGGTCGACATCGTCGACTACGTGCACGATTTCGAGCCGGCTTCCGAACTCGCGTGGCAGACCGCGCGGCACGTGTTGATCGACTCGCTGGGCTGCGCGATGGAGGCGCTGGAGTATCCGGCCTGCCGCAAGTTGCTCGGCCCATTGGTTCCCGGCGCCACACTTGAAAACGGCGCGCGCGTGCCCGGCACCGGCTTCCAGCTCGATCCGGTCAAGGCCGCATTCGACATCGGCGCGATGATCCGCTGGCTGGACTTCAACGACACCTGGCTGGCCGCCGAATGGGGCCACCCGTCGGACAACCTCGGCGCGATCCTGGCGGTGGCCGACTGGCGCAACCGCAATACGGCCACGACCGGCCTGTCGCCGCTGACCATGCGCGAGGTGCTGGCCTGCGTGATCAAGGCGCACGAACTCCAGGGCGTCATCGCACTGAAGAATTCGTTCAACCAGGTCGGCCTGGATCACGTCGCGCTGGTCAAGCTGGCCTCCACCGCCGTGGTTTCGCAGCTGCTGGGGTTGAGCCGCGATCAATCACTGGCCGCGCTGTCGCAGGTGTTCGTGGATGGCCAGAGCCTGCGCACCTACCGGCACGCGCCCAATACCGGCTCGCGCAAGAGCTGGGCCGCCGGTGATGCCTGCAGCCGCGCGGTGCGGCTGGCGCTGATCGCACAAACCGGCGAGATGGGCTATCCCGGCGCGCTCACCGCCCCGGCCTGGGGTTTCTATGACGTGTCGTTCCAGGGCCGCCCGTTCCGCTTCGAACGCGGCTACGGCAGCTACGTGATCGAGAACGTGCTGTTCAAGATCAGTTACCCCGCCGAGTTCCACGCGCAAAGCGCGGTAGAGGCGGCGATGACCCTGCATCGCAGGCTGCAGGCACTGGGTCGCAGCGTGGACGACATCCGGAAGATCGGCATCCGCACCCAGGCCGCCTGCATCCGCATCATCGACAAGCACGGCCCGCTGGACAATCCGGCCGACCGCGACCACTGCATCCAGTACATGGTCGCGGTGCCGCTGGTCTTCGGCCGCCTGACCGCTGCCGATTACGAAGACGATGTGGCCGCCGATCCGCGCATCGATGCGTTGCGCGCCAGGATCCGCTGCGTGGAAGACCCGCAGTTCACCGCTGACTACCACGACCCGGACAAGCGCTCGATCGCCAACGGCCTGACCATCACCTTCACCGACGGCAGCGTGCTCGACGAAGTACTGGTGGAATATCCGATCGGCCACCGCCGCCGCCGCGCCGAAGGCATCCCGCTGCTGGACGCCAAGTTCCGCACCAACCTGGCGCGGCGTTTCGACCCGCCGCAGCAGCAACGCATCCTGGATGCGTCACTGGATCAGGCAACGCTTGAACGCATGCCGGTGCACGAGTACATGGATCTGTTCGTGCTTCCTGATGCAAGTTGATCGCCGGCCATCCAGCACAATCCTTCTCTTCAACCCACCGATGCCGAACGCCATGAGCCACAACCCACGACGCCACGCTCCCCAACTGAAGATCCCCGCCACCTACATGCGCGGCGGCACGTCGAAAGGCGTGTTCTTCAAGCTTGAAGACCTGCCCGAGGCCGCGCGCGTTCCCGGCGCGGCGCGCGATGCATTGCTGATGCGTGTCATCGGCTCACCCGACCCGTATGGCAAGCACACCGACGGCATGGGCGGCGCGACGTCATCCACCAGCAAGTGCGTGATCCTTTCGAAGTCGGCCGTGCTCGATCACGATGTCGATTACCTGTACGGGCAGGTCAGCATCGACAGCGCGTTCGTCGACTGGAGCGGCAACTGCGGCAACCTGAGTTCGGCGGTGGGGCCGTTTGCGATCGCCAATGGCCTGATCGATCCGACGCGCGTACCGGACAACGGCATCTGCATCGTGCGGATCTGGCAGGCCAATATCGGCAAGACGATTGTTGCGCATGTGCCAATGACCAACGGCGAAGTCCAGGAAACCGGCGACTTCGAACTGGATGGGGTGACCTTTCCGGCGGCGGAGATCGTGCTCGAATTCCTTGATCCCGCCGACGACGGCGAGGGTGCCTTGTTTCCGACCGGCCATCTGGTCGAACAGCTCGACGTGCCCAACGTAGGCACCTTGAAGGTGACGATGATCAATGCCGGCATCCCGACCATTTTCGTCAATGCGGCGGACGTGGGTTGCAGCGGCAGCGAGTTGCAACCCGCGATCAACGACGCTTCGGCGCGACTGGCGATGTTCGAAGCGATCCGCGCGCATGGTGCGGTGCGGATGGGGCTGATCGACGAGGTGTCGCAGGCGGCAACACGCCAGCACACGCCGAAGGTGGCGTTCGTCGCGCCACCAGCAGACTACGTCTCATCGGCCGGCAAGCAGGTCGGCGCCAGCGACATCGACCTGCGCGTGCGCGCACTGTCGATGGGCAAGCTGCATCACGCGATGATGGGCACCGCGTCGGTCGCCATTGCGACGGCCGCGGCCATTCCCGGCACGCTGGTGAATCTTGCGGCGGGTGGCGGCGATCGCGACGCCGTGTGCTTCGGCCATCCGTCCGGCACCTTGCGCGTGGGCGCCGCCGCAACCCAGGTCGATGGCCAGTGGCAGGTCACCAAGGCGGTGATGTCGCGCTCCGCGCGCGTGCTGATGGAAGGCACGGTGCGGGTGCCGCAGGAACAGGCCGGCGCCTGAGCGTCCAAGCTTGACGCAAGTAATCGACACATCGCGCGGGGGCGCCCACGTGTCGATTGTCGAAATACCGACACCTCAGCCGCAGCCCGCCTCCGAGCCAACCAGGACGCCGACCAGATCGCGCATGCGCTCGGTGATGAGGGTGCCGCCGAACGGCCCCTTGGCAACGATATCGGCCGCCTGGCAGGCCAGCCGCTTGATGATCCGCCGCGACTGTTCGTCGTGTCCGCCGACGCCCACCATCGCGACGGTGACAGTGGCCGCCGCGTACAGGCGCGCCAGCACCTGGCCCCATTCCGCGACGGCAGACAGTCCCGGCGCACCGTGGATGGCACCAGAGGGCGACCAGTTGGCGGCCTCGTAGAGATCCATCACGGTCTGGAGCTTGTCCATGAATGCGAGCAGCTGCTGCACGTCGGAGCCGCCACCACTGCCGTCGGGCAGGACGGCAAGCAGTTCGCCGGTACGTCGCGAGACCTGGAAGAAAGCCAGCGGCCCGGCGTCGCGATCACCGACGATCCAGTCCCCGGTGGTCCCGCGCAATGCTTCGTACCAACGCCGGCCCGCATCCGCTTCAAGCGCGCGGATTGCCGGCGTGTCCGTGCGCAGCAAGGCAAGTGACTTGTCTTGCAGCATCGACACCGTGCTGGTCGAGTAGTGCGCCGCCTCCGCAAGCGCAAGGTGCGTCGTCCGCCGCAGCGTGATCGTGCGGGCCTGCGCGGGATCCTGCGCGGCGGTGGCGAAACGCGACACCGGCAACATGTCGATCCTGGCGATGCGGCGATCCGCTTGCACCTGCTGCGATGCAAGCAGCACGGCACGCAAGCCGGTGTGGTAGGTCAGCGGTTCGCCCGCCTTGCCCGATACCGGCAGCAGCCCGGCCTGCCAGGCCAGCGCAGGCAACGGCTGGAAGACACTGGCCATTCGCTCGAAGGCTGGCGTCGCGCCGTCTTTCTGCTCGGCAGCCAGCACGCGCTCCAGCGGCAGCTGGCTGCTGACGACGTCGTCCAGCCAGGTTGCCAGCGAAGGCGCCGCGCCTTCGAACACGACGCAGGCCCCCGACAGCAATGCCGTGCCCACTGCCTCCAGGTCACCGCGCGTCGGCGCGATCTGGCCGGCGACGCGTGCATCCAGTCCGGCCAGGGTGCGCTCGACGCGGACACCGCCCACCTTGACGGTCAGGTACAAGCCACACATCTGCGGGGGCAGCGCGCCCATCGCCTCGGGAATCTCCAGCATCACCTCGCTGGTCGCCCGGCCATCGCGCGTGGCCAGTACCACGGCATGCCCACCGGGTGCCAGGCCCTGGGTGGACAGGCGAATGCGATACGTCGTCACCGCATGCCCGGTCAGTGCGTCGGCAATCGCCGCCGAGGCAAGCTGCGGTTCCGCGACATCCACCTGCTTGCCGTTCGTCGCGGCCGCCAGCATGCCCAGCAAGCCACGGCGGTCGTCACGCACGCCGACCACAAGCGCGGGCGGACCGGCCGCCAGGGTGCTGCGCAATGCATCATCCGGACTGTCGTCGACGTGCCCATCGGTAAGGTAGACCAGCAGGTCCGCGCCACGCGCACTCTCGGCGGCCAATGACGTCCACAGCCGCGAACCGGTCGGCACCACCCGAATGACCGCGTCCGGCGCCACCGCGAGCACCTGCGCACGCGTGCTTTCCACCCATGCCTGCCCCAACTCGCCCAGATAGTCGGCGGGCATGCTCAACGACTGGTCGATCAGGATGGCAACCTCCAGCCGCGGGCGGTTGGCCAGCAGCAGGAACCCGCGCGCGTCCGCACCCACTTTCATCGCGAACGCGTTGGCGGTGAGTTCCTGTACAGGCTTTCCGTCGGCGTCGACGGCGTCGACCGCCAGGGTCGCCTCGCCCTGGGCCTGGCCCAGCACGCGCATGCGCAAGGCGTGTACGCGCGCAATCGCGTCCGCCGGGGCAGCGCCAAGCACCACGCCATCGATGCTCAGCGCGCCATCGGATTCGGTCACCAGGCGTTCCGCGCGCCGGGTGAACGGCACGCCCTGGACGCCGAGATCGGCCAGCGCGGGATCCGCGGCGGCATCGATCAACCGCAGCACCGGCAGATAGGTCTGGATGTCGTCCAGGCGCGTCGAGCCCCAATCCGCCGGCGCCACGGTAGGGGGCGTCGCCACCACCAACGTGCGGCCCGCCACCTGGTCGGCAGCCCACTGCCCGGCCACAAGCACATGGCGCTTGCGCGGATCGTCTGCGGTGGCGGCCTCAAGGCTGACCTCGACCTCCAGCAAGCCCACGGGCACACCGGCAGACCGGAGCGCCTCAATGCCTTCGGTTGTCGGCGCTGCCGCCGGATCCACCGGGTTGAGCAGGAAGCGGCCCTCGGGCGTGTCCACCACCACCACCGCCAGCCCGGTTCGCCAGCGGGGGTCGAAACCGGGCGCCGTGCTCCATGCGCCGGGTGCGTCCTTGATGGCGGCCTGCACCCTCGCAAGCAACGTGTCCAGCGCGCGCTCACCGGGATCAAGCAGCGGCGGACGTTGGCTGGCGCCGGCGCGACCGAGGATCTTGCGCCAATGCACCAGGGTCTCGGCATCCACCGGCGGCGCGAACTCGCGCAGGCGCGGTTGCAGGATGCGGGTGACTGCATCGGCATCGTAGTGGAGGTTGGCCTGCATCACGCGTGCGCTGAAGCCTGCCTCGGTGAGCGCGGATACAAGCAGATCGGCCTTTTCGCGCGGCGTGCCGGCGCCGCCCCGCAGGGTCACCCGGCTGCCCCAACGCACACTGCGCACGTTGTCACCCATGAAGCCCTCGGCACCCGTGGGCCAGGTCTCGATCTGGTCACGGACGAACGCATGGATCGCGCGCCAGTCACGAGCGGCCACCAACCGGTCACGCTGCCCGGGCAGGTGGTCCGGACTGCGGCGCAACCGCGCCACCAGGTCCCGCAGCACATCAAACGTCGTGGCGACCTTCGACTGCGCCTCTTCATCGACCGGCGCCGGGGCGAGGCCGCAACCCGGTAGCCACGGCATCGCCAGCGATGCGATCAGCAGCTGGATGAACTCCCTCCGATTTGGCTGCATCACGTCTTCGCTGGATCCGGATTCATACGCCATTGCATTCCCTTGACTGGTCTCTTCGTAACCTACTACGCAGAAACTCGGGAAAGACTGCCAACGCGCGCTTGAATGCCGCCGGGATCGGCGACGCATTGGGGTCTTGCGGGAATCCTTCGGGCGGCGTTCAAGCCACCGCCTCGTCGAAATGGAGCCCGGCCTTCTGCAACTCGTGGCGGGCCTGATCGAAACCCTGCGATGGCACGAAGTCATTGTCGCGATCAGCCAATTCCGCCCAATGTTCCAGGATGGCCTCGGCACTGGCCGCTTCGCCCAGATGAATCCCTTGCGTCAGCGCGATCTGCGCCAGCTCGAAGCCGCCCGCGCCGGCGCTGAGAATGGCGCGATTGGGCGCCTGCTCGGACACCAGCGCCAGGACGGCCGGGCTGACCAACTCCGGCTTGAACTTCGCCAGTTGCTCGGCGGGCAGGATACCTTCCATCATCTGCGTGGCACCGGTCGGCGCCAGGCAGTTCACCCGGATGTCGTGCTTGCCGCCTTCGATGCCGAGCGTCTGCATCAATCCCACCAATCCCATCTTGGCGGCGGCGTAATTTGCCTGGCCGAAATTGCCGTACAGGCCGCTGCAGGAGGTGGTCATCACGATGCGGCCGTAACCGCGTTCGCGCATCGTCCCCCACACCGCCTTCGTGCAATGCACCGAACCCATCAGGTGCACGTCCAGCACCAACCTGAAATCAGCCAGGTCCATTTTTGCAAACGACTTGTCGCGCAGGATGCCGGCATTGTTCACCAGGATGTCGATGCGGCCCCAGTCCGCCAACACGGCGTCCACCATCGCCTGCACGGCGTCGGCATCGGCCACCGAACAGATGGCTGCGCGCGCCTGGCCACCCGCCGCGACGATCTCGTCGACCACGGCGTTGGCTGCATCGCCAAGGTCGTTGACCACCACCCTGGCGCCACGTTGCGCCAGCAGCAGTGCATGCGAACGCCCCAGGCCACCGCCCGCCCCCGTCACGATCGCCACGCGACCTGTCAGATCAATCACTCGCTTCTCCTGGTTTCGAATCCCGGCGTCCGGGTCCGGCGGCGAGCCTAGCGCAGGTGCGCAATCGCGGCCATCGCGGCGTCGCGATCATTGTCATCGAATGGGGTGATGCGAAACCACTCTACGGTGCCGGCATCCAGGCAGCGTCTTCTGCGATCGCACGCATGGGGTCGCCCTGCCAAAGGTCAGTACTCAGCGGGTGCTGTCGAAACCTGCCGGCTCCAGCACATCGTCTTCGATCGCGGGAATGCGCTGGCCATGCGCGCCGCGCGCCTGCAGGACACCATCGTCCAGCCTTGCGTAGATGCGCTCGCCGCCCTGGCTTGAGTGAAGGCGCAACAGTTCGCCCTCGGTGCGCCATTGCCCGGCGTCCTCGAAGCGACGGTCGTGGCCCTGGCCGTAGTAGACCTCGACCATGCGATAGCGCCGCACCTTGCCCACTTGCTCCAGCCGCAACCATGACTCGATGCCGTCGCAATCCACGCAATCGCGCGCGCCGCCGAACTCCATGCCGCTGGTCAGCGTGCTTGCGGTTGCGCCCGCCTGGCCCGGTGCCGTTGGCGGTGTCGACATGTCACAACCCGCCAAGCCAAGGAGGGCGCATGTGGCAATCGTTCGAATCGAGCGCATCCGAGGATTGTGACGCAAGGCGGCCGGCTGCACACCTCAGTCCGCCAGCGCGAGCGCCTTCAATTCATGCACGGCGGCGCCAAGGTGCTCGATGCCGGTGATCGTGCACATGCGCTCGAGGCCCACGCACATCGTGCCTTCGGCCTCATGCGCCCAGGTCACGTGGTAGGGAACATGCACGCCCCAGCCACCGAGTTCCAACACCGGCGCGATGTCGGAGCGCAGCGAATTGCCGACCATCAGGAATCGTGATGGCGCGACATCGAATTCACGGAGCACCCGCGCATAGGTGGCCGGATCCTTCTCGCTGACGATCTCGATGCGACCGAACAGGTCGGCCAGTCCACTTTCCTGCACCTTGGCTTCCTGGTGGAACAGGTCGCCCTTGGTGATCAGCACCACCGGAAGGTCGCATGCGATGGCTCCAACGGCCTCGCGCACGCCGGGCAGCACTTCGACCGGATGCCGCAACAACGCCTTGCCCAGCTGGACAATGCGGTGGATGTCGGTGGCGGTGATGCGCGCATCGGTGATGGCGACTGCGGCTTCGACCATCGACAGCACCATGCCCTTCACGCCGTAGCCGAAGATGGCGATGTTGCGCGATTCGTATTCATACAGTTGCCTGCCGATGTCGGTCAGGTCGACGTACGCCGAGATGATGCGCTCGAACTCGGCCTGGGCGGCGTCGAAATAATCCTGGCTGCGCCACAGGGTGTCGTCGGCATCGAAGCCGACCAGCGCGATGCCGTTGCGATGCGATGGGTTCATGCCGCAAGTGTAATTCGGTCCAACGACGCGCATTCAAAAGCTTGCTGCGGAGACGGCAAATACAAAGGGCGGCTTTCGCCGCCCTTCGTGCCACAACGCATCACTGGTTTTCTTGACTGTTTTCTTGACTGTTTTCTTGGCTGTGTTCTTGCCGTTGCTGCATGGCTGCGGCCAGCCACGCTGCGATTGCCAGTTCGTGGCGCCGGGCGGCGGTGCGTTGGGCGTGCTCACTGCGCGGGACGAAGTGGCACGTCCAACGGTTTGAGTCCCATCGCGGCGCGATAGCGTGCGTGCAATGCCTGCACCTTCGCCACGTATTGCCGGGTCTCTGCATACGGTGGCACGCCACCAAAGCGCGTGACCGTTCCGATACCGGCGTTGTAGGCCGCGGCAGTGAGCAGGACGTCGCCCCTGTAGCGGCGCAGCAAGTCATGCAGGTACCACGCGCCCGCATCGATCGACTGACTGGCCACGAATGGATCGCGCACGCCATATTCCCGCTGCACGTCCGGCATCAGTTGCATCACGCCCTGCGCACCCTTGGGCGACACCGCGTTGGCATCGAACCCGCTTTCGGCATGCGCGATCGCGCGCAGGAAGGCGTCGTCAAGCTGCCGGGTCTTCGCTGCTGCGCGGAACGCCGCGGCGTGCGCATCCAGCCTGGGGGCTTCGATCCGGCCCAACCCCGGATGCGCCGTCGATGCGACCGGCGTTGCAACGGTGAACGCGAGCACCTTGCGGGCGCCGGGCAATTGCCGGGTGCCGTACACCAGCCTGCCATCCTGTTCGCGCTCGTAGAGCGTGCCGCTGAAGACCCCCAGGCTACCCCACAGGTTCGGCACCTTCGCGGCATTGTCATCGATGGTCCGTGCCTCGCATTTGCTGCCCGGCTCGGGCGCAGTCGACAGGCTGACGGTGCCGTTGCGCACGCAGCGGTACACCGTGCGTGCGTCCACCAGGCCGGGACAGGCGGCGATCAGCAGCACGAGCGCGATGGCAGGGAGGGTTCGGCATTGCATGTCGCGCAGTGTAGGGCGCCAGGCCGCGCGCGCCGTCGCGGTTTCTTCATGCCGTCGCGCGCGCAGCAGTTGACTGGTTGCACGGCAGGACAGCCCCGCCTCGCACCGACCTGTCCGGCGTTCTTAGGAGCTCCTGGCAATTCAGTGGGTCATGGCGACCGTGCTGATGGGCGCGGGACGAGGAAGCGATGGCAGCACGCGTGGTAGCGTGCGCCGGGTTGCGCACCTCCCACCACGCCGAGGAACCGCCATGACAGAACCACGCAAGCACGCTTTCGATTTTTGCGCATCGGCGCTGCGTCTGCTGGGCCCGATGGGTACCGGCCTGGACGCGGTGACCGGCCGTGGGCATGCTAGCGTTCGTGCATGACCGCACCTACCCCACAACACGACATGCGTACCGCCCGCCCCATCGACTCGCCACCCGCCATGCGCCGCGCGGTCGGGCGCTGGCAGCTCTACGGGCTGTCGATCAATGACGTGATCGGCAGCGGCATCTACCTGCTGCCTGCCGCTGCGGCACTGCTGCTGGGGCCGATCAGCCTGTGGGCCGTGTTGCTGGCGGGTCTGGCGGTGAGCCTGCTGGTGCTGTGCTACGCACAGGCCGCGAGTTACTTCGACCAGCCGGGCGGCGGCTATCTGTATGCACGCGAGGCGTTCGGCCCGTTCATCGGTTTCGAGGTGGGCTGGATGCTGCTGCTCACCCGCGTCGCCAGCGCCGCCGCGCTGAGCAACGGACTGGCCGAGGCGGTGACCCATTTCTGGCCGCAGGCGGCCAGCGGCGGTATGCGTATCGCAATCATCGTCGGCTCGCTGGGCTTGCTGGTCGGCATCAATGTCCTGGGCGTGCGCGCTGCCGCGCGCACCGGCGTGTTCCTGGCGATCACCAAGGTGGTGCCGTTGCTGCTGTTCGTGGGCATCGGCGCCTGGTACGTGGACATGTCGCTGGCCACCCCGCTCGCCACGCCGCCCTCGCCGCGCGCACTGGGCGAAGCCGCGTTGCTGCTGCTGTTCGCCTATGCCGGCTTCGAGAACCTGCCGGCCGCTGCAGGCGAATACCGCAACCCGCGTCGCGACGTGCCGTTCGCGATGCTGTCGATGATCGCCACCGTCACCGCGATCTACGTCGCCGTGCAATGGGTCGCACTCGGCACCCTGCCCGGCCTTGCGCAATCGCAGACACCACTGGCGGAAGCCGCGGCGCGCTTCGGTGGCGGCTGGCTGGCACTGGTACTGACGGTGGGCGCGGCAGTGTCGATCCTGGGCACCAACAGCAACACCATCATGCTCGGTCCGCGTTACCTGCATGCGCTCGCAATCGGATGGCTACGGGCCACGCGTGCTGGCCAGCATCCATCCACGCCTGCAGACCCCGGCCGCGGCGATCGTCACGGTCGGCGTGTTGTCGCTGGCGCTGGCGTTGTCGGGCTCCTTCGTGCAATTGGCGTTGCTGTCGGTGATCGCACGGCTGTGCACCTACATCGCCACCGCGCGGTTCGGTGCTGGTCCTGCGGCGCACGCATGACCAGCACGAGGGCGCCCTGCAGCTTGCCCGGCGGCGCATTGATCCCGGTGCTCGCCGCGATGCTCGCGGTCGGCCTGCTGGCCAGCGCCAGCTGGCGAAACCTGCTGGCCGGCGCCATCGCACTGCTGGTGGGCGCGATCGTGTACCGGTTTCGGCGTACGCCACCAACCACCTGAACGACTGCACGTGCGTATTCAGCACCATGGGGACACCCGTCATTGCCCAACGCCGCCATGCGCTGTCAGGTGTCTTCCCCTGATTGCACGCGCACCACGGCATCACCGTCGGCATCCACGCCCAGGTCCACCGTGATCGGGCGGCAACACACGTGGCAATCCTCGATGTAGCGTTGCGACCCGGCGCTGGTGTCCAGCGCCAGGCTGATCGTTTCGCCGCAGTAGGGGCATTCGACGTCCTGACCTTCCAGCATCCCGCGCAACTCAGGCGAGCAATCGCTCGATATCCGCCAGCGGTGAATTGGTCAGGTCCTTGGCGATTTCGCGATGCATCCGCGCCATGGTCTCCTTGTGCAGCTGCGGGCGGATCTGGCCCAGCGTCTGCGGATCGGCGATCAGTACCAGATGCGCGTAGGACTTGGTCAGCGCGCCGCGGTTGAGGCGATGCGAAAGCTGCTTGGCGAATGTCGCCTCATCGGTCTGCTGGGCGGTCTGTTCCGACGGAGACGACCCGGACGGGCCATCGTCATCGATATCTTGCGGGGAGATGCGTTCGTGTTGCTTCAACGACAGCGCGCCGTTGGTGCCGACGTTGCGAAAGATGCGCGCGCTTTCACCGTCCGCCACCACCACCATTGCGTCTGCAGGAATCCTGTTCATTCGTGTTGTCTCCTCAATCGGGGGAATCGCGGGTTGAACCCACCGCGTCGCCAAGTGGACGCAGCAGTGACCCAGTCTAGCCAGCACCGCGTGATGCCCGCGCCTACGCGTTGCCCCCACGCACGCAGGTGGGCCGCTGACACCATCGCGTCACCGCACTACCATGCAGGACTGACGTGGACGGCACATGGCATCGAAGGAGCCCCGCATGCACGGCGAATACAAGGTTCCTGGCGGCAAGCTCGTCGTGGTGGACCTGGTGGTGGCCGGCAACCAGTTGGCGGATGTGCGCGTCAGTGGCGATTTTTTCCTGGAACCCGACTCCGCGCTGGACGCGATCAACCAGGCCCTGTGCGGGCTGCCCGCGGCAAGCAGTGAAGCCGCATTGTCGACGGCGGTGGCAGCCGCGCTGGATGCAGGCGTGGCCATGTTCGGCATCACCCCGGAAGCGGTCGCGGTGGTCGTGCGTCGCGCCATCGACGCAGGGGCTGCGCCATGATCCACGACGAGTTGATCCGCAGCGATTGGCATGACCACGACTGGCAACTGATCCACACCGCCGCGCAGGCACCCAACCTGCACATGGCGCTGGATGAAGTGTTGACCGAGGAGGTTTCCACCGGCAGGCGTCCGCCGATCCTGCGGGTCTGGGAATGGGCCAGCCCGGCGGTGGTGATCGGGCGCTTCCAGTCGTTGCGCAACGAAGTGGATGCAGAGGCCGCGGCGCGCCACGGGATCGAGGTCGTCCGCCGGATCAGCGGCGGCGGGGCGATGTTCATCGAGCCGGGCAACACCATCACCTATTCGATCTGCGCGCCGCTCTCGATGGTGGCCGGGATGTCGTTCCAGGAAGCGTATGCGCACATGGATGCCTGGGTGATCCAGGCCCTGGCAGCCATGGGCATCAAGGCCTGGTACCAGCCGCTGAACGACATCACCTCGGCCAGCGGCAAGATCGCGGGTGCCGCCCAGGCCCGGCGCGGCAAGGCGGTGCTGCACCACGTGACCATGGCCTACGACATCGATGCAGGGAAGATGCTGGAGGTACTGCGGATCGGCCGCGAAAAGCTGTCCGACAAGGGCACCACCAGCGCGCAGAAGCGGGTGGATCCGTTGCGCAGCCAGACCGGGTTGGCGCGCGCGCAGGTGATCGCGAACCTGATCGCCATGTTCCGCCGGCAATACGGCCTGGTCGATGACGCGCTGCGGCCCCACGAACTCGAACGCGCGCATGCGTTGGCGGAAAGCAAGTTCACCAGTGCCGACTGGGTTGGCGTGGTGCCTTGAAGGCGTTTCCTTTTCCAGCGTTCAGTCCAGCCGGCTCGCACTCGAGCGGCACGGCGATGATCAGGCCCCTGTCCGGTTGACCCGCGACGGGCGTCACGGCACCCGCACGCGCCACGTGATCCAGGGCGACCGACGCGTGGCCGGGGCTTGGCACATGCACGGCGGCGACCATGCCTGGATGGGTCACCGCGCCAAGGGCACCGACACCGAGCCGCAAGGACCCGAGGCACCGACTTACGAAGCCGCTGCCGGTCGACCCATACGCGGACCAGTACACTCGATGGGGTGTCCGCAGGAACGCATGCGGAGGAGAAACCCATGAACACGACCAAGCCATTACCGCCACCACAACTGACCGGCCTCAGCCCGGACGAGGCGGCGCGGCGGCTGGCCGAGCACGGCCCGAACCTGCTGCCCGGCAGCACGCCCAAGAGCCTGTTCGCGATCGTCGCCGGCGTGCTGGTCGAGCCCATGTTCCTGATGTTGCTGGTCGCCGGCGGGCTGTACCTGGCGTTGGGCGACCGCGCCGAGGCGGCGTTCCTGTTGTTCTTCGTGTTCGTGGTTATCGGCATCACCCTGGCCCAGGAACGCAAGACGCAACGCGCGCTGGAATCCCTGCGCGACCTGTCCGCGCCACGCGCGCTGGTGTTGCGCGGCGGCGCCGAAATCCGCGTTGCCGGCCGCGACGTGGTGGTCGGCGACCTGCTGGTGCTGCGCGAAGGCGATCGCATCGCGGCCGATGCGGTGTTGCTGGAGGGCCATCTGGACGTCGACGAATCGCTGCTGACCGGCGAGTCGGTGCCGGTCACAAAGTTGCCGGGCGCGGCGTCGGGCCGCCTGTCCGCGAGCACCGTCGCCACCAAGGGCGCCGGCATCGCCGAGGTCGAGGCGATCGCCTCGAACACCGCGGTCGGCAAGATCGGCCAGGCGCTGGCGTCCACCAACGAGGCCGTATCCGGTCTGCAGCAGTCCTCGCGGCAACTGATCCGCAACCTGACCATCGGCGGCCTGCTGGTGGCGGGTGCCTACTGCCTTATCAACTGGCTGTGGAACGGGCAGACGTTCCTGGAAAGCCTGCTCGCCGGCATCGCGCTGACGATGGCGATCCTGCCCGAGGAAATCCCGGTGATCCTGACCGTGTTCCTTGCGCTCGGCGCGTGGCGCATTTCCAAACGCAGGGTATTGACGCGGCGCGTGCCGGCGGTCGAGGCGCTGGGCGCGATCTCGGTGCTGGCGGTGGACAAGACCGGCACGCTGACCCAGAACCGCATGCGGATCGCCGAACTGTCGATTGCCGATGACGCATTCCGCGATGACGGCGCGCCTGAATTGCCGGAATCGTTCCACTCGCTGGTCGAGTTCGCGATGCTGGCGACACCGGCCGATCCGTTCGATCCGATGGAAAAGGCGATCCAGGCGTTCGGATTGCACTGGCTGACCGGCACCGAACACGTGCATGCAGAAAGGTCGCCCGAATTCGAATACGCGCTGTCGCCGGATATCCTCGCGATGACCCTGGTGTATCGCGGCGATGTACGCACGCAATTCACGCTGGCGACGAAGGGCGCGCCGGAAGCGGTGATCGACCTCTGCCACCTGCCGGCCGCCGAGCTGAAGCGGATCCTCGCGCAAGTCGAGCAGATGGCCGAACGCGGCCTGCGCGTGCTCGGCGTGGCACGCGGCACCTGGCAAGGCGCGCAACCGCCGGAAAGCCAGCACGACTTCGATTTCGAGTTCCTCGGCTTGCTCGGTTTCGATGATCCACCGCGCGCGGACGTGCCGGCGGCGATCGCCGAATGCCGTGGCGCCGGCATCCGCGTGATCATGATGACCGGCGACCATCCGTCCACCGCCCGCGCCATCGCGCGCCAGGTCGGCTTGAGCGAACGCCCGGAGGTCATCACCGGGGCGGAGATCGAAGCCCTCGACGATGCGCAGTTGCGCGAGCGCCTGCGCCATGTCGACCTGTGCGCGCGCATGAAGCCGGTGCAGAAGCTGCGCCTGGTGCAACTGTTGCGGGCGGGCGGCGAAGTCGTGGCGATGACTGGCGACGGCGTCAACGACGCGCCCGCGCTCAAGGCCGCCGATGTCGGCATCGCGATGGGCGAGCGCGGCACCGACGTGGCGCGCGAGGCGGCCGCGCTGGTCCTGCTCGACGACAGCTTCGCCAGCATCGTGGCGGCGATCCGGCAGGGCCGGCGCATCTACGACAACATCACCAAGGCGACCCGTTTCGTGTTCGCCGTGCACATGCCGATCATCGCGCTGGCACTGGTGCCGGCGCTGGCGCATTGGCCGGTGCTGTTGATGCCGGTGCACATCGTGTTGCTGGAACTGCTGATCGATCCGGCCTGCGCGATCGTGTTCGAGGCCGAACCTGAAGTCGAGGACATCATGACCCGGCCGCCACGCGCCGCCGGCGCTACGCCATTTGCGCTGGATAGCCTGCAGTACCCCGTGCTGCAGGGGCTGGGGTTCGCCGCCATCCTGCTGCTCGGCTACGCGCTGCTGCTCAACCGCGGCATCGACGCAGCCCAGGGCCGGACTGCCGCCTTCGTGGCGCTGGTATTCGGCGTGTTCCTGCTGACCCTGGCCAACCGCAACCTGTCGCACTTCCTGCTGCGCCGCACCCAGCTCGGAAACCCGTGGTTGCCGCGCATGTTCGGTGGCGTGACCGTGATGTTGGCGGTGGTGATCGGCGTGCCGTTCTTCCGCGAGGTGATGGGCCTGTCGATCCCGGATGCGACCACCCTGGGTGCCGCGCTGTTGATGCTGGCCGCCACCCTTGTCTGGTTCGAGCTGCAACTGTGGACGGGGCGTGGGCTTGCCAGGTTGCGGTGGCACTAGCTGCCCATTGCCGCACGCTCATGGCGCCGAGCACGTCACCTCGACGCTGAAGTCGCGTTCTCCGATGTCCTCGGGCGTGCTGCCGTGCCGTTGCCCTTGTCGTAACTGCGCAACCCGTACAATTTCCCGCGCACACGGGTGGTATCGCCCTCGTGTATCGCTTCATCGATCGATCTGCTCTGCCAGATTTCGTTGTAGGCGCGATCCTGGTCGCTGCCGGTGAAGCGGTAGCCGACGCTGGCGATCTCATCCAACGGCTTGCCGTCGCGCAGCGCAGGCAACTCGATCAACCGCACGTCTACCTGCGTCTCGCCCTCCTTGGCAGGCGAGGTGAAGATGGACGTGATCGACCTGCGCAGCGATACGGTGACACGGCCCACTGCCGCGATGCGTGCGGCGATGCTGGATGCCGAGGTCGGCGACGACGTCTACGGCGAGGACCCGACCGTCAATGCGCTTCAGGAGCGGCTGGCGGACGAGCTGGGGTTCGATGCCGGGCTGTTCGTGCCCAGCGGCACCCAGTCCAACCTGCTTGCGCTGTTGGCGCACTGCGAACGCGGCGACGAATACCTGGTGGGCATGGATGCGCACACCTACAAGTTCGAAGGCGGTGGCGCGGCGGTGCTTGGTTCGATCCAGCCGCAGCCGATCGTGCAGGCCGATGACGGCTCGCTGCCGCTGGAGGGTATCGCCGCGGCGATCAAGCCTGCTGGACCCGCACTTCGCGCGCACCCGCCTGCTGGCGCTGGAGAACACGTGGCACGGGCGCACGCTGCCGCTGGACTACCCGCGCAGCGCGCACGACCGGCGCGCACGCACGGGCTGGGCATGCACCTGGATGGCGCGCGCCTGTTCAACGCGGCGGGGCCTGCAGGTGCCGCCGCGCGAGATCACCCGCCACTTCGATCGGTCTCGGTCTGCCGTCCAAGGGCCTGGCCGATGACGGCGCGGCACTGTCGCCAGGTGTCCCGGCGCAGGCTGGGTGCGGCCAGGCGCAGGCCCACTGCATGCGCTGGCGAACAGCACCGCCAAGGCCAGGGCTAGGGTAGGCGGGCAGGATCGCGGCACGAACTGCTGGTCATGCAGCAACTGGTCTGAGTGAAAGAGGATCAATTGCATGTGGAGCGCACCTTCGCATCCCCGCTCCCACGGATCGGCAAATCCTCCATGGGTTGAATGCCTCACTCTGGAATACGCAATCCGGCTGCAAATCCCGCCACCGCCATGTTGATTACGACTCACACTGGTGATTGCTGCGCAAATTCGATGTCAATCCGATCTCTTGGCAGGATTTCCAATGGCCATCCGTTGCGAACCCATTTTCCGCATATTCACGATATCGCCCGAAAGTAGGGTATGGTGCGAGCACTGTTCAAAGCGGGATCACGGTACATCGTGGCTCCGATGCGGTTGATCATCAGGTTTCAAGGTCGAAGACGGCCTCCCATACGATCTGCTCCATCGCTCGCGTTACCCCTTGCTCGATACAGTCACGGCACCGCATTGAGCGGGCTGTGTTTCCTCAACTGTTCCAAGGAGTAACAACATGTCTGATCGTCAAACCGGTACCGTCAAGTGGTTCAACGACGCCAAGGGCTTCGGCTTCATCACCCCGCAGAGCGGTGACGACCTTTTCGTGCACTTCCGTTCCATCCAGGGCGACGGCTTCAAGTCGCTGCAGGAAGGCCAGAAGGTCTCGTTCAAGGTTGCGCAGGGCCAGAAGGGCCTGCAGGCTGAAGAAGTCCAGGCCGAGTAAGTTCTACTCGACTTGCGTCGCGCAAGCGGCACCAGGACCCCGGGCGGCAACGTCCGGGGTTTTTGTTTTCCGGGTTTTTGTCTTTCGTAGCGAGGCCGCTGGCGAGCGACGACCACCGGATGGTCTACTACGTCCATGAAGAATTGCTTGCTGCTCGCCGCGCTCTGCCTGCTCGCCGGTTCCTGCACGGACTTCACTGTTCGCGGTGCCGGCCCATCGACCACACCGGCACTCACGCTGGCGTCGTGGAACATGGAGCACCTGGCCGAGCACAATGATTCGGGATGCCGGCCCCGGAGCGATGCGGACTATGCCGCGATGCGGGACTACGTGGACACGCTGGCAGCGGACGTGATCGCGTTTCAGGAAGTGGAATCCCGGGCCGCAGCCGAGCGGGTGTTCGATCCGGCGATCTACACCGTCGAGATCGAGCAGCGGGTCGGCACCAATCGCGGGGGCACGTGCGGGGGCCGCGCGGGGTTGACGATCAACGCGCAGCGCACCGGCTTTGCGATCCGCAAGGACCTTTCATTCGAGCGCCAGCCCGACTTCACCGACATCCAGCTCGGCAACCCCGACCTGCGCTCGGGCGTGGACGTGATCGTGCGGCCCGCGGGCGGAACGCCGGTACGCCTGCTGTCCGTGCATTTGAAGTCGGGCTGCAGTGCTGGCGACAGCAACGACGCATGCCCGGTGCTGTTCCAGCAGGTGCCGGTGATGGAAGGCTGGATCGACAGCCGTGCCGCCGAAGGCACCCGGTTCGCGGTACTGGGCGACTTCAACCGCCGCCTCGGCATGCCCGGCGACAAGATCTGGGAGGACTGGGACGATGCCTCACCGCCGAACGCGGACCTGTTCCGCGCCTCCGGCGAGCAGTCGGCGCAGTGCAATCCCCGCTACCGCGACTTCATCGACTTCATCGTGCTGGATCGACGGGCGACTGCCGATTTCGTCGCGTTCGACGAGAAGACCTTCGACGCGGGCCCGCTGAGCGACCACTGCGCGGTGGCCGCGCGCCTGAATCGCCAGTAGCGGATCAGGCCTCCCGGAGCGCATCGCCCCTTTTTCCGAATTCGCGACCTACTTCGGCCGGTAGATCGCACACAGCTTGTTGCCATCGGGATCGCGCACGTAGGCCAGGTACAGGCTGCCAAGGTCACCCGTGCGCAGGCCCGGCGGATCCTCGATCGACGTACCGCCGGTGGCGACCGCCACATCGTGGAATTCTTTTGCCTGTTCGGCTGACGCGCACTTGAAGCCGATCGTGGCGCCATTGGCGCAGGTCGCCGATTCGCCATCAATCGGTTCGGCGACGCCAAAGGTATTGCCGTCGTGGCGATAGAAGATGCGCGCGTGGCCGCTTGGCGAGCTGCTCTTCATCGCGCCACGCGAGCCCAGCACGCCGAGCACGGCGTCGTAGAATTTCTCGGAACGCGCGATGTCGTTGGTGCCGACCATGATGTGGTTGAACATGAGCGGGTCCTGTTGGATGGCGTGCAGGTTGTGGCTACTTGATGCGCTTGACCTGGGCGTTCACGGCGCGGCCGTCGACGCGCATGAACCAGGCACTTCCGAACACGCCAGGCTTGAGCTTCACGCGGGGGTTTTCAAGCTTTACGCCATCCATCGTGGCGGTATCGATCTGCTGCCAGACCTGGCCATTATCGAGGGTGAATTTGAGCCCCCGCCGGAAGCCGTCGAAGCGACCAACCAATGTGGCTTCAAACGGCAGGTTGCTCTCGGACTTGCGCCCCTCGCTGCTGGTCTGCTGTGCGTCCCTGGCTTGGGCGACCGCTTTCCCGGATTCGCTTGCCACGGTGCGCTTCAACCAGGCGTTCAGACCGGCGAGCTCATCTGCTGACAGCTTGTTCAAACCGGCGGCCTTGAACTCCTCCGGCGTCATTTGCTGTTCAATGGCAGGCGCCGAGGTCTGTGCAGCGGCGGGGGCTAGCGGCAGCAGGAACATCGCGCAAAGCAACAGGCTACTACGCAGCATGATTTAACCCCTGGGCCGGAATTCGCTGAGTCTAGCGGCTCTGGGTGCTGGTTGGAAAAAAAGGGGCCGACGGAATCAACTGACTCTGATTCCCTCGGCCCCCGTTTTTAGCTCTGAACTCAGGCGCCCAGCAGTTCGACGTCGAACTTCAGCGTGGCATGGGGCGGGATGACGCCACCAGCGCCGCGCGCACCGTAGCCAAGGTTGGCCGGGATGATCAGCGTGCGCTGGCCGCCTTCTTTCATCCCCTGCACACCTTCATCCCAGCCCTTGATGACCATGCCGCCACCGAGCGGAAAGATGAAGGGTTCGCCGCGGTCCTTGCTGGAATCGAACTTCTCGCCCTGCTCGCCGTTCTCGAACAGCCAGCCGGTGTAATGCACGGTGACGTTGCGGCCAGGCTGGGCCTCGGCGCCGGTGCCGACCAGGGTGTCTTCAAACTGCAGGCCGGAGGCCGTGGTGCTGAATGCCATGAGGGGTTCCTTGCGGGGGTTGGTGATTTTCGTGGCTCGCAGTTTAGCGGGCGCGCGCGCCAGACAAGGGCAACGGGACGGAGGCGGACGGACGCGCTGCTTCTTCCGCAGAAACACGAAAGGGGGGGCATGCCCGCCTCTCGGGAAACGTCGACCCTGACCCTGGCTTTCCCTCAGCCGAGCGCAACGCGCCCAGTGGCCATCGCCATGCCCAGCGTGTCGGCATGCTGCTGGAAGGTCGCCAGCTTGCCGTCTTCAAGCGTCCACACATGCACGACCTGTGGATTGACCGGCAATCCGGTGGCCTTCGCGGTGGCCGCGTAACGCCCGCTCATCACCACGCAGTCGCCATCGGCAACGTACCGCTCCGGCACCACGGCGAAGCCATCGAACTCTTCGCCCAGCCGCATGAACACCCCTTCCAGCACCGCCTGTGGCCCGAGATAGGGGTTGCCGTCTGCCAACGGCAGGTTGTGCTCGGCCTCGTTCCACACGATGCCGGGTGACATGGCAGCGAGCACGGCAGGGATATCCCCCTGCGAGAACGCTGCATACACGCCCTTGACGATGTCCAGATTGGAGCGATCCATGCCTGCTACCCCCTGTCGAAAATGAAGTCTGCGGATACGCCGACGGCCATCCCGCTTCCGTGACGCACACTCCGTTGCAACGCCGAACGCGACCAGCACCGGACACCTGGAACAGGATCAGTGGAACCCAGCCAGACACTTTTTTCAGGACTTGAGAAACGCGGGCCCGCGTGGACTCTTGATGTGCAACCATCTCAGCCTAGGCGCGCGTTGAACGCGTCTCCTCCGCCCCCTGTTGCTACCCACCAAGGAATGTCCTGCCATGAGCTTCGACTTGTTCGTGATCGCGCCCAAGGCGGACGGCAATAACGGGGTCAATAACGGGGTAATAACGGGGTCAGGTTCACTTAATCACAGACGCAACTATCAGATCCGACCCACTCAACAATTAAGTGAACCTGACCCCGTTATTCGGATGGCGTGCAGGTTGTGGCTACTTGATGCGCTTGACCTGGGCGTTCACAGCGCGGCCGTCGACGCGCATGAACCAGGCACTTCCGAACACGCCAGGCTTGAGCTTCACGCGGGGGTTTTCAAGCTTTACGCCATCCATCGTGGCGGTATCGATCTGCTGCCAGACTTGGCCATTATCGAGGGTGAATTTGAGCCCGCGCCGGAAGCCGTCGAAGCGACCAACCAATGTGGCTTCAAACGGCAGGTTGCTCTCGGACTTGCGCCCCTCGCTGCTGGTCTGCTGTGCGTCCATGGCTTGGGCGACCGCTTTCCCGGATTCGCTTGCCACGGTGCGCTTCAACCAAGTGTTCAGACCGGCGAGCTCATCTGCTGACAGCTTGTTCAAACCGGCGGCCTTGAACTCCTCCGGCGTCATTTGCTGTTCAATCGCAGGCGCTGAAGTCTGTGCAGCGGCGGGGGCTAGCGGCAGCAGGAACATCGCGCAAAGCAACAGGCTACAACGCAGCATGATTTAACCCCTGGGCCGGAATTCGATGAGTCTATCTGCTCTGGGCGCTGGTTGGGAAAAAAGGGGGCCGACGGAATCAACGGTAGAATAACGGGGTTAATCAATAACGGGGTCAGGTTGCAGCTTAATCACAGACGCAACTATCAGATCCGACCCACTCAATAATTAAGTGAACCTGACCCCGTTATTCGGGGGCTAGCGGCAGCAGGAACATCGCGCAAAGCAACAGGCTACAACGCAGCATGATTTAACCCCTGGGCCGGAATTCGATGAGTCTATCTGCTCTGGGCGCTGGTTGGGAAAAAAGGGGGCCGACGGAATCAACGGTAGAATAACGGGGTTAATAATAACGGAATAATAACGGGGTCAGGTTCACTTAATCACAGACGCAACTATCAGATCCGACCCACTCAATAATTAAGTGAACCTGACCCCGTTATTCTACCGTTGATTCCGTTATTCCGTGATGCAGGCGCTCTCTGGCTTCCGCGAAGGTGGGGTTATCCTTCCAATCATCAAATAGCGAGCCCGAGCCTTCTCTGAAGTGAGAACGTCAGGATTCGCCTCATCGCAATAGATTTCGAAACGCATGCGGCTCTAACTCACCCACACTTCGAATACCCACAATTCAAACAAGTCGCACACCCGTCCATAAGCACGAGCGCCTTGGTCGAACACTTGTGGCACATGGTCGCGGTCGGCGGGAAACTCGCGCCGTCGCCGGTGACTTCGATGTCTTCTTCGTGGCCGCTGCCCGTTGTGGGCGCAGCCATCGCGCTGCCCAGGCCGGGCGTTATTTCAGACTTTTTTTTTGAGCGCTGCTGCGTCTCGTAGGCGCGGCGCTTCTCGACGATCAGGGCACGCTGTTCGGCGCTCATCTCGGGGTCGTGCAGCATGCCGATCGACTTCAGGTGGTCTTCGATGATCATGCCCAGTTCGGCGACCAGCGACGGCATGTACACGCCACCGGCCTTGAAGTAACCGCCGCGCGGGTCGAACACGGCCTTCATTTCCTCGACCAGGAAGGTCACGTCGCCGCCCTTGCGGAACACGGCGGACATGATGCGGGTCAGTGCCACGATCCACTGGAAGTGTTCCATCGACTTGCAGTTGATGAACACCTCGAACGGGCGGCGGTGCTCGTGTTCGTTGCCGGCATTGAGCACGATGTCGTTGATGGTCACGTACATGGCGTGCTCGACCAGCGGCGACTTGATCTTGTAGGTGGAACCGATCAGCACTTCCGGGCGCTCGATGCGCTCGTGCATCTGGATGACGTCGGCGCCCTTGGCCAGTTCGGCCTCGGCGGCTTCGCGGGTGACGGCGGCGGCCTTGACGGCTTCCTTCGCCTTGTCCTCGGGGGTGACGACGGCGTAGCCCTTGATTTTCTTGTCGATCCTGACGGCCATGTGGTTTCCGGTGCTGTGTTCTTTGCAGTTCGATGCGGTGCGTATCGATGCGGGGAATGTGGTTGGAGATTGGAAGCTGGGACACGGCAGCCCCCTCCCGTGACGGGAGGGGGTGCGTGGAGCCGACTACTTCTTCTTCGCAGTCTTCTTGGCGGCTTTCTTCGGCGCGGCCTTTTTGGCTGGCGCCTTCTTCATCACCAGTTTGGGCGCGGCTTTTTTCGCCGGTGCCTTCTTCACGGCTTTCTTGGGTGCCGCTTTCTTGACTGCCGACTTCCTGGCAGGCGCCTTCTTCACGGCTTTCTTGACCGCGGCTTTCTTGACCGCGGCCTTCTTGGCGGTGGCCTTCTTCACGGCTTTCTTGGCTGCAGTCTTGTTGCCGGCCCCCTTGGACTTGAGCGCGGCCACTTCCTTCTTCGCCGCAGCACTCGCGTCCGACAGCGACTTCCTGGCCTTGTCGGCCGTCTTCTTGACCGCCTTCTTGGCACTGCTGGTGCGCGTGGCCACGGCCTTCTTCGCCTTGGCGATATCGGCCTTGACCGTCTTCTCGGCTTTCTTCGCGACCTTCTTGACGACCTTCTTCGCCTTGGCGACATCGGCCTTGACGGTCTTCTCGGCTTTCCTGGCGGCCGTGTTGACGGCCTTCTTCGCCCTGGTCGCGGCCTTCTTGACCGAGGTCACTGCCTCCCCCGCGGTGGAGGCAATGCTGCTGCCAACACTCGCGGCGGTGTCTTTCACCGAATCAGCGGCGTTGGACAGTGTTGCCGTCACTCCATTTCCGTTGCTCATATGCCCCTCCTGCGATGGGCTTGGGTTGGTTGGGTACAACAACGCGATGCTATACCCGGAAACGTCGTGCGTGCAGCGTGACGGACACGCTGCGCAACACCGGTCGTTCCACGGTCAGGATCTTCCATGGATCGTGTCTCAGAACTTTCCGTAGTAGCCCTCTTTGAGCGCGTCGAACAAATTGGCGGCGGTGTGCATTTCGCCGTCGTATTCGATCTGCTCGTTGCCCTTGACCTCGACCATCTGGCCGTCTTCCAGCTCGAAGCGATAAGGGTGTTTTCGAGGTCTGCTTCCTTGACCAGCACGCCCTGGAAGGCAGCCGGGTTGAAGCGGAACGTGGTGCAGCCCTTGAGGCCCTGCTCATGGGCGTAGCGGTAGATGTCCTTGAACTCTTCGTACGGATAGTCGGTCGGCACGTTCGCGGTCTTGGAGATGGAGCTGTCCACCCACTTCTGCGCGGCGGCCTGCACGTCCACGTGTTCCTTCGGGCTGATGTCGTCGGCGCGATGAAGTAGTCGGGCAACTTGCCGGCCGCGTCCTCCGCGAACGGCATCGCCTTGGCGTTGACCAGCTCGCGGTAGGCCAGCAGCTCGAACGACCACACGTCGACCTTTTCCTTCGACTTCTTGCCTTCGCGGATCACGTTGCGGCTGTAGTGGTGCGCGAAACTGGGCTCGATGCCGTTGCTGGCGTTGTTGGCCAGGCTCAGCGAGATGGTGCCGGTCGGCGCGATCGAGCTGTGGTGGGTGAAGCGGGAACCAACTTCGGCCAGTTCCGCGACCAGTTCCGGCGCGACGGTGGCGACTTTCTGCATGTAGCGGCTGTAGCGGGCGTGCAGCACCTTGCCTTCGATCTGCTGGCCAAGCTTCCAGCCGTCCTTCGCCATTTCCGGGCGCTGGCGCAGCATCGCGGCAGTGACCTCGAACACTTCGTCCATGATCGGCGCGGCGCCCTTTTCCCTGGCCAGCGCCAGCCCCATTTCCCAACCGGCCACGGCCATGTCGCGGGCGATGCGCTCGGTGAATTCGCAGGAGGCCTTGCTGCCGTACTTCATCTTGAGCATGGTCAGCGTGCTGCCAAGGCCGAGGAAGCCCATGCCGTGGCGGCGCTTGCGGGCGATCTCGTCGCGCTGCTGCTGCAGCGGCAGGCCGTTGACCTCGACCACGTTGTCCAGCATGCGGGTGAACACGCGCACCACTTCCTTGTATTCCTCCCAGTCGAACTTGGCCTGGTCGGTGAAGGGGTTGCGCACGAACTTGGTCAGGTTGACCGAACCCAGCAGGCAGGCGCCGTACGGCGGCAGCGGCTGTTCGCCACAGGGATTGGTGGCACGAATGGTTTCGCACCACCAGTTGTTGTTCATCTCGTTGACGCGGTCGATCAGGATGAAACCCGGCTCGGCGTAGTCGTACGTCGAGACCATGATCATGTCCCACAGATGGCGCGCGCGGATGTGGCCGTAGATCTTGCAGGCGACCAGGCCGTCTTCGCGGCTCACGTAGGTCTTGTGGGTCGGCCATTCGCGCCAGACCACCTGCGCGTCGTCGTCCAGGTCGACCTCGTGGGCTTCCTTGGTGTTGACCGGGAACACCAGCGGCCAGTCGCCGTCGTGCTTGACCGCGTCCATGAAGCCGTCGGTGATCAGCAGGCTCAGGTTGAACTGGCGCAGGCGGCCGTCTTCGCGCTTGGCGCGGATGAAGTCCTTCACGTCCGGATGGACTGACGTCGAAGGTGCCCATCTGCGCGCCACGGCGACCACCGGCCGAGGACACGGTGAAGCACATCTTGTCGTAGATATCCATGAACGACATCGGGCCCGACGTGTACGCGCCGGCGCCGGCGACGAACGCGCCGCGCGGGCGCAGCGTGCTGAATTCATAGCCGATGCCGCAACCGGCCTTCAGCGTGAGGCCGGCCTCGTGGACTTTCTCCAGGATGCCGTCCATCGAATCGGTGATGGTGCCCGACACGGTGCAGTTGATCGTGCTGGTCGCCGGCTTGTGTTCCTGCGCGCCGGCATTGGAGGTGATGCGGCCGGCAGGAATGGCCCCGCGGCGCAGCGCCCAGGTGAAGCGCTCCACCCAGTACTGCTGCAGGTCCACGGTCGGCTCGGCTTCGGCAAGGGCCTTGGCCACGCGCTTGTAGGTGCCGTCGATGTCGGCATCCAGCGGCTCGCCCTGCTTGGTCTTCAGCCGGTATTTCTTGTCCCAGATATCCAGCGATGCGGGCTGCATGGGGATGTCCTGCCTTGCGTCCGTCGCCACTGCTTCCAACCTCACCGTACTCATGCGTGATCCTGCTCCTGTCCTTGTCCGTCGGCGACACTGCCGCGTCCGTGCTGTCTGTGTGTCCTGTCGTCGCGGGGGCGACGACGCAGCCGCGCGCCAATGCGCCCAGCCATGGAATCGTTGTCTGGCGTTGCCGCCGTTGCCTGCCGCATCGTTGCGCCGCTCCCCAACGCCCCCAACGCTTCCATCGGGATGCCGACGATTCCGAGCCTTGCGACGAATCACAATGCTTGGGTCTGGCCGGCCGGTCAAACCACAAGATGTAGTGGCAAGACCGAACCGACCTTATCCAGCACCCGGAGCGAAGTCAACGCCAAAATCTGTGTGCCGGGGGCTTGAAATCGGGAGGTGATTGCCGACACCTCCGGCTGGCTTGGGTTTCACCGGAGATTCAAGCACGCAAAGGCGAAAGTGTGAATGCGCGCCGACCGGTGCCGGCCCCCGTTTGACCCGGAGTCATCCCGCAATGCAACACGACACACACCCTGCACGTCCCGCCAGGACCCACCCGGCGTCCACTGCCCGCCGCACCCTGCTGGCACTGACCGCCGCTGCTGCGTTCGGCGGCTTCGCCGCCACCTCGCTGCAGCACCTGGTGGACGCGCCGGCCAGCGCCCAGCCGGCCGCCAGTGCCACCCTGCCTGCCGCCGGCGCGCTGCCGATGACCGTGAACGGCACGCCGATGCCTTCGCTGGCGCCGATGCTCAAGCGCGTGCTGCCGGCCGTGGTCAGCGTGACCAGCAAGCAGCGCGTGCGGGTCAACACGCCGTTCGGCGACGACCCGGTATTCCGGCGCATGTTCGGCATCCCCGAGGAGCGCATCGCGCAATCACTGGGCTCCGGCGTGATCGTGGATGCCGCGCGCGGCCTGGTGCTGACCAACAACCATGTGATCGAGGATGCCGACGAGGTGTCGGTGAACCTGGCCGACGGGCGCACGCTCAAGGCCGAGTTCGTCGGCTCCGACCCGGATACCGATGTCGCCCTGATGCGCATCCCGGCACAGGACCTGACCGCAATCCCGGTGGCCGACAGCAACCTGTTGCAGATCGGCGATTTCGTGGTCGCGGTCGGCAATCCGTTCGGGGTGGGGCAGACGGTGACCTCGGGCATCGTCTCGGCGGTCGGCCGCAACAACCTGCCCGGCGCCGGCTTCCAGAACTTCATCCAGACCGATGCCAGCATCAACCCCGGCAATTCCGGCGGCGCGCTGGTCAACCTCAATGGCGAACTGGTCGGCATCAACACCGCCAGCTTCAATCCGCGCGGCTCGATGGCCGGCAATATCGGGCTTGGCTTCGCGATCCCGTCCAACCTCGCCTCGAGCATCAAGGACCAGTTGCTGGCCGGCGGCGTGGTCCGTCGCGGCACGCTGGGCATCGACACCCAGGACCTGGATGCGCGCATCGCCAAGGGCCTGGGCCTGGACGAGACCCGCGGCGCGGTGGTGACACGCGTCTATCCGGGTTCGGCGGGTGCAGCGGCCGGCCTCAAGGTCGGTGACGTGATCCTGGCCGCGAATGGCCAGCACATCGACAATGCCGAGTCGCTGCGCAATTTCCAGGGCCTGCAGGCGGTCGACACGCGGGTGACGCTGGACGTGCGCCGCGACGGCAAGCCGCTGCAACTGGCCACCCGCCTGCGCGAGGCACCGAAAGCATTGCAGGGCGCGGAACTGGACGTGCGCCTGAGCGGGGCAAGCTTCGCCGACCTGCCGGAGACGCTGCGCCGGCAGGGGCTGAGCGGCGTGCTGGTGGAGACCGTGGCACGCGGCAGCCGCGCCGCGCAGAACGGCCTGCAGAAGGGCGACGTGGTGCTGGCTTCGAGCAACGGGCAATTCAGTGACCTGAGCGGCTTCCGCGCCGCGTTTGCCTCGCCCACCCGATGCGATCCGATGCGCTGATCCTGCGGGTGCTGCGCGGGCGCAACCGCGGCGACCTGCCGATGCGCTGACCGCGCATACTCGTGGCAGGCGGCATGACAGCCGCATCACGCAGGTACTGGCAAGCTAAAGCATTACGTCCACGCATTCCGTCCACCTGAGCAAGGATCCCGAAATGAACACCAATACCGAAGCGGTCAAGACCAACCTGGGCGAAGCCGGTAGCCACCTGAAGCAGGCTGCGGTTGCCGCGGGCGATGCGCTCAAGGGTGCCGCCAGCGCCGCGGGCGACGAGGTCAAGCTGGGCAAGGCGCAGATGAAGTCCGAACTGGCCGATGGCGCGCTGGCCGGGCTGAGCGCGGCCGAGCACCTGGGCGGCGCCACCGGCGAGCAGGTCGACAAGTTGATGGACAAGGGCCGCGACCTGGTCGAGAGCGCGTCCGAGCTGATCCGCGAGCGTCCGCTGGCCGCCTTCGGCGTCGCCTTCGCCGCGGGCTGGATCATTTCCAAGCTCGGCCGCAGCGACAAGTAAGTCGCGGCGATGAGCGACGGGCAGGACACGAACGCGCCTGATCCACAGGGGCATCGGCAGCATGCGGAGCGCGATCCTTCCGAGCGCGAAGCCGCCGCTGCTCCCGACATCGCCGAAGCGCTGCACGAGTTCGGCGCGAGCGGGCGCGCGGGACTGAAGGCGGCCAACGATGCCGCCAAGGCCCTGCGGATCCTGGTCGCGGCGGATTTTGCACTTGCGCGCAGTGCCTTCGGCCGGACCCTGGCGTTGACCGGGGTCGCGATCGCGTTTGGCGCGTCGTCCTGGCTGTTGTTGATGGCGACGCTGATCGTCGCGCTGACGCGCGGACTGGGCTGGTCGTGGCCGCTGGCTTTGCTGTTGACGGCGCTGGTGAGCTGCGTGGCCACCGCACTGGCCGGCTGGATGGCCGCGCGCTACTTCGAGCACACCCGCATGCAGGCCACGCGCAGGCAGTTCGCGCGGCTGGGCATGGGCGAACTTGCAGACTTCATGCCGGATGCCGACAGCCACGAATCCACCGCAGCCGCCGCCGAGCGCGTGGCCGACGCCAGCAGCGCCACCGGGCCGGTCAAGAAAGGCCTGGGCGTGGACGTGACGCCGCCATGAGGCCCCCGCATGAGTTTTGATGCCCTCATCCAGAAAGTGAAACAAGCGGAAACCGCGCTGGAGACCAGCGAGCGGCGCACCGCGGCACGCTGGAAGGACATGAAGATTGCTCTGGAAGGAAGGCTGGACGCCGGGACGCATCATGGTGGCCGGGCTGGCGTCGGGTTTCCTGGTCGGTCGCGCCAAGCCACTGCGGCTGGCCGGCAGTGGCGGGGTGCTGAACCTGGTCACCGCGCTGTCCGGGCTGTTCGCCAGCGGCCGTGCACAGGCGGCAGCGGATGAAGCCGGCCCGGCCACCGATGCCGCGGGCAACGTGGCACCCCAGGCCGCCAACCAGGCTGCATCGACGTCCACCGATAACCCCTTCGACACCAGCAGCGCATGAGCATCGACAGCGAGCACCACCTTGCCGCCGCCGACGGCGGATGTCTCGGTGCAACCACGTCCGCGCGCGCCGTTCGCGCTGGTGGTACTGGCCGTGCTGGCAATCGGCTACACGCTGTGGGCGGCACAGGACCTGCTGCTGCCGGTGCTGCTGGCGATCTTCTTCGCCCTGGTCGGCAACCCGATCCTTCGCCTGCTGCGGCGCCTGTATGTACCGCGCTTCCTGGGCGCGGTACTGGTGCTCGGTGCCGGCCTCGCGCTGACGGTGGTGCTGGGCCAGCAGCTGGTCGCCCCTGCAACCGAATGGGTACGCGACGCACCCAAGCAACTGCGCAAGCTCACCCCGAAACTGCAGGCGATGACCAAGCCCGTGCAGGCCGCCAACAAGGCCGCCGAGAACATCGCCCGCGCGGCCGGCGGCGAGAGCACCAGCAAGCCCGTGCAGGTGGTCAAGACCGAGGTCAACAACCCCTACAAATCGCTCACGGCGACACCCCGCGCGGTGGCCAGCGTACTGGCGGTGGTGCTGCTGACGTTCTTCTTCATGGTCTACGGGCAACACCTGCAGCGCAATGCGATCGCACTGCTGCCCGACCGCCAGCAGAAGAAGGTGACGGCCGGCATCATGCAGGCGATCGAAACCGAGATCAGCCGCTACGTGCTGACCATCAGCGTGATCAATGCGGTGGTCGGCCTGATATTCGCCGGCTGCCTGTATTTCTTCCTGGACGTCCCGCTGGACGAGGCGCTGCTGTGGGGCACGATGGCGGCGATCCTCAATTTCGCGCCCTATGTCGGCCCGCTGATCGGGATCATCGTGATGGTGCTGATGGGCTTCGCCACCTACTCCACGCCCTTGCAGGCGCTGTTGCCGGCCGCGATCTACCTGGGCCTGCATACGCTGGAAGGCCAGTTGCTGACCCCCATCGTGCTGGGGCGGCGGATGGCGTTGTCACCCCTGGTACTGATCCTGGCGCTGATGGTGTTCGGCTGGCTGTGGGGCATCATCGGCCTGCTGCTGGCGGTGCCGCTGCTGGTCTGCGTGAAGATCGTGCTGACCCGGATCGAAGGCCTGGATGGCTGGGCGCGCCTGCTGGAATGAGGCTGCACGCCATCGCCTGGAAGTGGCGAAACGGTGGCGCGACGCGACGACGATCACGACGGCAGGCGGGGGGCCGTCCTACAATGGGCGGATGCGCTTTCCGATCCGCGCCATCACCCTGGACCTCGACGACACCCTGTGGCCGTTCGCCCCGATCGGCGACCGCATCGAACAGGCGCTGCATGGATGGTTCATGCAGTACAGCCCACGCACCGCCGAACGCTTCCCGATTGTCGAGATGCGCGCCTTGCGCGAGCGCGTGCATGAGGAATTTCCCGCAGCACGAACACGACATGGGGCTGCTGCGGCGGCTGACGATCGAACGCGCGCTGCGCGATTCCGGCGACGACCCGACGCTTGCAAGCGCCGCTTACGCGATCTTCTTCCGCGAACGCAACCGCGTGGACTTCTATCCCGATGCGACCGACGGCCTGCAGCGGCTTGCAGCGCGCGTGCCGGTGGCGGCATTGACCAATGGCAATGCCGACCTGGCCGCGATCGGCATTGCCTCGCTGTTCCGCTTCCAGCTGGGCGCGCGCGAATTCGGCTCCGCCAAGCCCGACCCCGGCCTGTTCCAGGAAGCCTGCCGGCGGCTTGGCATGGCGCCGCATGAGGTGCTTCACGTCGGCGACCACCCGCACATGGATATCGCCGGCGCCGCGCGCGCCGGCCTGCGCAGTTGCTGGATCGACCGCGGCGACCATGCCTGGCCCCCGCAGCTGCCGCGCGCCGACATCGAATTCACCACCCTGACTGCGCTGGCCGACTGGCTGGACGCAGCGCCACCCGAAAGTCCCGAGGACACTGAATGACCCTGCCGACTGGTTTCGCAACAAGCCGTGATGCTGCCACCCCGCGCGCGCTGCACGTCGTCCAGCGCGACGGCCTGGCGGCCTGGCGCGACGCGCAACCGGCCCCGGTGCAAGCCTGGCTGGACGCGCAACAGTTCGATGCCAGTGCCGGCAGCGCAACCACCTGGCCGGATGCCGAAGGCCGCATCGCCGGAGCCGTGATCGGCATCGGCGATCCGCTGGACCCGCTGTCCTACGCGCACGCGCCGCTGGCCTTGCCGATCGGTGACTGGCAGGTGGCCGGCGCGCTGGCGGCCGATGCGCGCAAAGCACTGCAACTGGGCTGGGGGCTGGGCAGTTATCGCTTTACCCGTTACAAGACCGCGCCGCGCGCGCCCGCGCGGCTGGTGGGCGAGTTCGATGCCGCCGGCTTCGACGTGCTTGCCGCCTGCGTGCGGGTGCGCGACCTGGTCAACACGCCCACCGAGCACATGGGCCCGGATGCCCTGGAAGCCGTGGCGCGCGAGATCGCCAGCGCCCATGGCGCCGGCATCAACGTGGTCGCCGGCGACGACCTGCTCGCGCAGAACTACCCGGCGATCCATGCGGTCGGCCGCGCCTCGCATCGCGCGCCGCGCCTGATCGAATTGACCTGGGGCGACGCCGTCGCATCCGCACGTCGCCATCGTCGGCAAGGGCGTGTGCTTCGACAGCGGCGGACTGAACATCAAGTCCGGCACCGGCATGCGCAACATGAAGAAGGACATGGGTGGCAGCGCGCATGCGATCGCTTTGGCGGAGCTGATCATGGCGCAGCGAGTTGCCGGTGCGCATCACCCTGCTGGTCGCTGCGGTGGAAAACGCGATCGGCCCGAACGCGTTCCGTCCCGGCGAGGTCATCGCCACCCGCAAGGGCGTCAGCGTGGAGATCGACAACACCGACGCCGAAGGCCGGCTGGTGTTGTGCGATGCGCTGGCACGTGCCGGCGAACTGCAACCCGAACTGCTGCTGGACTTCGCCACCCTGACCGGCGCGGCGCGCGTTGCCCTGGGCCCCGACCTGCCCGCGCTGTACAGCAACGACGAGGCGCTGGCCAACGACTGGCTGGGCGCTGGCGAGCGCAGCCGCGACCCGCTGTGGCGCATGCCGCTGTGGCGTCCGTACCTGCGCTACCTGACCAGCGGCATCGCCGACCTTGCCAACAGCAGCAACACGACCATGGGCGGCAGCATTACCGCGGCGCTGTACCTGGAACGCTTCGTGCCCGCGGGCCAGGCCTGGGCGTCACGTCGATGTGTATGCATGGAACGACAGCGACCGCCCCGGCAAACCGGCCGGCGGCGAGGCGCAGGGGCTGCGCGCGGCATTCGCGATGCTGCAGGCGCGCTACGGCGGCTGACGCGCCGCGGCCTCGCTCACAGGCCCACGGCAATGTCGATCCGGTTGCGCCCGGCACGCTTGGCCCGATACAGCGCCTCGTCGGCTGCGTGCATCAGCGCCTCCTGGGTCCGGCCATGCGCCGGGTAGCCGGCCACGCCGATCGACACCGTCACCTGTGGCAACAGATTTCCCAGGTAGGGCACCGGCATGGCTTCCACCGCCAGGCGGATCGCCTCGGCGCGCTCGCTTGCGGCGTCCAGGTCGGCTTCGGGCAGGATCAGGGTGAATTCCTCGCCGCCAATACGGCAGGCGATGTCCTCGCCACGGGTCATGGACTGCAGCAACTTGCCGAACTGCGCCAGCACGGCATCACCGCCCGCATGCCCATGTGCGTCGTTGAAGGCCTTGAAATGGTCGATGTCGATCATCAGCAGCGACAGCGGCAGGCCGCGACGTGCGCAACGGGACAGTTCGCGCGCGCCGGATTCTTCCAGGTAGCGGCGATTGAACAGGCCGGACAAGGGATCACGGATCGATTGCTGGCGCAGGCGCTCCTGCAGCGACAGATTGGCGAGTGCCATCGACAGCTTTTCGGCGGCCGTTTCGATGACGTCGCGGTGCTCAGACAGCACGCCCCCCGCGCCGGACAGGCTGAGCAACCCCAGCTGGGATCCATGGACCAGCAATGGCAGGCACACGTCGGTTGACGCCAACGTATCCGGCCCCGGCGCGCCCAGATGCGCGCAGCGCGCGCCACGCACCGGATCGGCGACGTGTGGCTGGCCGCGCCGCAGCGCCCAGCAGTCATCGACCGCGATCATTTCAGCCGCGCCTGGCACGCGCGTGCCCCACTGCGCGACGCGTTCGGCATGGGCGTGCATGTTGTCGATGCGATAGAGGCTGCCCGCCACGTCCGGCATGAGCATGGCGAGCAACCTTTCGGTCAACGGCCAGGCTTCATCGGCGCGGGAACAACTCTGCAGCATGCTGCTGAAGTTGCTCAGCTCACGCAGTTCGTTGCTGCGATGTTCGACCCGTTCCAGCGCGATCCTCAGCTGGTCGTTGGCCTCCGCGGTGTCTTCCTCGGCATGGGCGCGGCGGCGTATCTCCCGCACCAGCAGGCGGTACACCACGACGATTACCAGGATGCCGATGGGGATGCCGAGCAACGCCAGCGCGCGCAACAGGTTGGCGCTGTCACGCGTGGATCTGGCGCGTTGCGCAAGCAGGATGCCTTCCACCGTCCGCATCGCCCTGGCCTGCCGGCGGACCGCGTTCGATGACTCGATGACGCCCTGGTTGATGAGCGCCTGCGCCGCAGGCAACCCCGCTTCCCGGTAACGCTGGAGGGTTAGCGCCAGCTGCTGCGTCCGCGTGCGAACGAGCGACGTCAGCGCCTGTGCGCGGGCCAGTTGCTGCGGACTGTCCTTGACGCGATCCTGCAGGCCTGCATAGATGCCCGGGAGCAGCGCGCTGGCGTTGCGATAGTCGACAAGGAACTGCGGATTGGCGGTCAGCAGGTAGCCGCGTTGCGCCGCCTCGGCATCACGCAGCCTCCCCGCCAAATCGTCGATGCCCGCGATGACTTCATTGCTGCGACTGACCCTCGACGCGTCCGAGATCAGTCGCTGTGCGCCGAGCATCACGCCCAGGCCGATCGCGACGAAAATGAAGGCCGCCACGAGCAATCCGGTCAGGCTGCGCTGTCGGGTATCGATTCTCATGGTCAGATGCTGCCTCCTAACGGTCGCTGCCGAAAGCAGAAACGTCCATGCGAAAAGCGAAGCAAGGATCGTGCCGACTGGCCTGAAAACTACAGCCAGCCTTGCTGTCGCGCCAACCGATATGCCTCGATGCGGTTGCCGACACCCAGCTTGCCGATCGCTTCGGACAGGTAATTGCGCACCGTGCCCTGCGAAAGATTCAGCCGTGTCGCGATCTCGCCGGCGGACATGCCCTCGCCCGCCAGCCGCAGCACCTGGCGCTCGCGGTCGTTGAGCGGGTCGGCCTGGCCCCAGGCATCCAGCGCCAGCTGCGGGTCGATCGCACGACCGCCGCGATGCACCTTGCGCAATGCCTCGGCCAGGTCTTCGGCGGGCGAATCCTTGAGCAGGTAGCCGCAGACGCCGGCATCCAGCGCGCGCCGCAGGAAACCCGCACGCGCGAAGGTGGTGACGATCACCACGCGCGTGGCCAGCTCATGGCGCTGGATGCGCTGCGCGAGCTCCAGCCCGGACAGGCCGGGCATTTCGATGTCGGTGACCAGGACGTCGGGCTTGAGACGCTGCAATTCGCGCCACGCCGCTTCGCCATCGGCGGCGGCGCCGAGCACCTCGATGTCGTCCTCCAGGCCGAGCAGCGCCGACAGCGCGCCACGCACCATCGCCTGGTCCTCGGCCAGCAGGATCCTGATCGGATCATTCACGCTTGCCACGCGGCACCATCCTGGCGCGAAAGCGGTGGCAGCTCGTCGATGGCCTTGTCATCAGCATCAGGCGCAAGGTCATCGACCGGGACCCGAACCAGCAGCCGCGTGCCACGACCGCGTGGCGATTCGATGCTCAGCGTGCCGCCCAGCGCACGCACGCGGTCGCGCATGCCGGACAGGCCATTGCCGTCGACATTGACGCCACCGCGTCCGTCGTCGGCAATGGTCAGTTGCAGCACGTCGCCGTCGCGCGCGAACAGCATTTGCGCACGGTTGGCATGAGCATGGCGGGTGATATTGGTAGCGGCCTCGCGCAGGACCAACGCCAACCCTTTCTCGGTCGCCTCCGGCAAGCCACCCGGTGGTGGTTCGTACTCCAGGTGCACCTGCGAGGATTCCAGCATCAGCCGCGCCGAGGCCAGCTCCGCGGCCAGGTCGGTTGAGCGAATCCCGGTGACTGCGCTGCGCACCTCGGCCAATGCGCTGCGCGCCACGCGTTCGGCATCGACCAGCTCGCGCCGGGATGCATCCGGGTCACGCTCGGACAGCTTGCGCGCCAGTTCCAGCTTGAGGGTGATCAACGACAGGGTGTGACCCAGCAGGTCGTGCAGGTCGCGGCCGATGCGCTCGCGTTCGGCGGTGGCCGCAAGCCGGCGCACTTCGTCGTGCGACAGCCGCAGCGCGGCGTTCATGTCCTCGTTGACGCGCTCGACATTGACGATGATGCCAATGATCAGGGTCATGGGCGGCAACCACACCAGCATCTGCCACGGGAAGCCCAGCCACAGGGCATACCCCAGGAACGCCGCATTGAGCGCCAGCAACTGCGCGATGTAGATCCACAGGCTTCGCTGGCTGCCGCCGACCCGCAACATCACGCAGCCGAAGATGAAGTAGGTCATGCCTTCCGGATACCAGCGCAGCAGGGCGGCACACATCGCCACCATCGCCAGCGGATACCAGAAGGCATGGCGGCGCGAGGTCGTCAGGGTGCGCGCATAGATCAACAGGAACAGCGGGTAGGTGGCCAGGGTGAACCAGGTCCAGCGCCAGCTGAAACCACCACTGAACAGGGGTGTGATGAAGATCCATGCCGACCACAGTAGATGGACGGCATGCGGCACGGGTGGAGTGCCCGAGTGCACGACCCTGGGCCAGCGCCGAGTCCGGCGCGGGCGCCATCCAGCGGTGGAATGTTTTCGCAAGTTCCATGCGTGGATGCTACTGCGAACGCCCGCTGGCGGTCGCCGTCACTTAACCGTTGCGGCGCAAGCGGCGCGCGGCAAGCCACAGGAAGCCGGCAGTGAACCCGCACAGCAACAGTACATGCTGCAGGATCGGCTCCTGCGTCACGCCCAGCGCATGCAGGGCGATCTGGTCCAGGTGATAGCTGGGCCACACCGGTGCGCTGCGTTGCAGGACAGTCGGCAGCACCTGCAGCGGCACCCACAAGCCGGACAGGAACGCCATCGGCAGGTAGATCAGGTTGAGCATGCCGGGCGCGCCCTGGCCCTTGATCAGGGTGCCGACCAGCATGCCCAGCGCGCAGAACGGCAGCACTCCGAGCGTGCCGGTGAGCAACAGTGCCGCCGCCTGGCCTGCGGTGAGCACCACATGCGCCACGCCGACGGCCAAGGCCCAGCAGCAGCAGGATGACCATGGCGGCCGCCATCATCGCCATCAGCATCTTGCCGAGCAGATACGCGGCGGGCGGCATCGGCAGCGCGCGCTTGAGGGTCAGCAGGCCGTTGTCACGCTCCAGCGCCAACGACACTCCGAAGCCGAACAGCCCGGGACTCATCACCCCGAACGTGCCGTAGCTCGCCAGCAGGTAGGTGGCTGCACCCGGTCCCTGCGCTTGCGCGAGCGCCACCCCGAACATCAGGTAGAACACGGTCGGGAACAGGATCACCGGCAGCAGGAAGCCGGGATTGCGCAGGTATCGCAGGATTTCGCTGCGCGCTTCCTGCAGGTAGGCGTTGAACACGAGCGCGCGCGGCATTGCTTCGCTGGCGGGTGCAATCGTGGTGGAACTGATCATGGTGTTCATTAGGCGGCTTCCTGCAGGGCGGCGGCGGCGCGGTCATGGGCGATGGAGTCGTCGCGGGTGAGTTCGGTGAAGGCTTCGGCGAGGCCGGCGGCGCGCACTTCCAGGCCCTTGAGCGTGCTGTCCTGCGCGAGCAGCCGGCGCACCAGCAGTTCCGGGTGTTCGGTGGACAGGCACATGCGCTCGCCGTCGATGCGTGCTTCGGCGACTTCCGGCCAGGTTTGCAGTTCTTCCAGGGCGAGGCGGGTCGAACACCAGACGCTCTTGCAGGCGACCCGCGCGCGCAGCGCATCCACGCTGCCTTCGCTGATGATCCGGCCGCGCGCCATCACGCAGACACGGTTCGCAAGCGCTTCGGCTTCCTCCAGATAATGCGTGGTCAGCACCACCGAATTGCCTTCGGCGACCAGCTGGCGGATCGCCGACCAGAGTTTTTGCCGCGCGTCGATGTCCATGCCGACCGTGGGTTCGTCGAGGAACAGCAGGCGCGGGCGTCCGCACAGCGCGAGCGCGAATTGCACGCGGCGTTGCTGGCCGCCCGACAATTTTCCATAGGGACGCTTCAGCAAGTCGCTGACACCGGCAAGGTCGGCGCTTTCGGCGACGCTGCGCGGGTTCGGGTAATAGCTCGCGGTCAGGCGGATCAGCTCACCGACGCGCAAGGTCTGCGGCAATGCCGCGTCCTGCAGCATCACCCCGATGTTGCGACGTGCGCGGATGTCCTGTGGATCAAGCCCGAACAGGCTGACCTTGCCGGCATCGGCGCGGATCAGGCCAAGCAACAAGCCAATCGCAGTGGTCTTGCCGGCACCGTTCGGGCCAAGCAAGGCCAGCAACTCGCCCTGGTGCAGGCTCAGGTCGACGCCCTGCAGCGCACGCAACGCCCCGTAGGCCTTGCTGACGCCGTGCAGGCGTGCCAGTACGCCGCGCCCGTCATCGCCAATGTGTTCTTGCATGCCACGACTCCCGCCAGATGTGCGATGACGATAGGCACGTGGCAGCGGCATCGACAGTCGCCCCCGTCACCCGAATGGCATGACAACCGTCACCTGACCCCGGCGCGTGGGTGCTCTAGCCTGCAGCCTTGGCCGTGTGCATTGGCGGGCACTTGCAACAGCCGTCACACTTGGGCCTTTCTGTTTCGGGAACCTGTTTTCGATGAGCACTCTTTCATGAGCACGTCCAACGCCGACCTGCTGAAATCCCTGAAGATCGATCGCAGCGCCCCACCGCCACAGGAATCGCGTCGCGGGCTGTGGATCGCGCTTGCCGTGGTTGCAGCGCTGCTGGTGCTCGGCATCGCAGGCTGGGCACTGTTTGGCCGCGACAAGGGAACCGAAGTGCGGACCTCCGAAGTGGTGGCGATCGGCAACGGTGGCGGCAGCCCATCGGTGCTGGACGCGACCGGCTATATCGTGGCGCGGCGGATGGCGACGGTGTCGTCCAAGATCACCGGCAAGGTGCGCGAAGTGCTGATCGAGGAAGGCCAGCGCGTCGAGGAAGGCCAGGTCATGGCCACCCTCGACCCGGTGGATGCCAACGCCCAGCGCGCGCTCTCCGCGTCCCAGGTGGCAGCGTCGCAAAGCCAGATCGCCAGCGTGCAGGCGCAACTGAAGGAAGCGGAAGCCAATGCCGCGCGCCTGTCCACGCTGGTTGCGCAGAAACTGGTGTCGCGCGCGCAGTTCGAACAGGCCATTGCCCAGCGCGATGCGCTGCGCGCCCAGGTCGCCACCGCCCAGCGCAACACCCAGGTGGCGCGCGATGGCCTGCGCATCGCCGACAACGGGCTGGACAACACCATCGTGCGCGCACCGTTCGCCGGCGTGGTGATCGCCAAGGCCGCGCAGCCGGGCGAGATCGTCTCGCCGTTGTCGGCCGGTGGCGGCTTCACCCGCACCGGCATCGGCACGATCGTCGACATGGACTCGCTCGAGGTCGAAGTCGAAGTCGGCGAGGCGTTCATCGGCCGGGTCAAGCCCGGCATGCCGACCGAGACCGTGCTCAACGCCTACCAGGACTGGAAGATCCCCGGCAAGGTCATCGCGATCATTCCCGCCGCCGACCGCGGCAAGGCGACCGTCAAGGTGCGCGTGGGCATGGACGCGAAGGACGCGCGCATCGTCCCCGACATGGGTGCGCGGGTCGGCTTCCTGGAAGAAATCAAGCCGGTGGATGCAAGCGCCAGGCCCGGCGTGCTTGCGCCTGCCGCCGCGATCGTGCAGCGCGGCGACAAGGACGTGGTGTTCGTGATGGATGGCGAACAGGCACGCCAGCGCAGCGTCACGCTCGGCCGCAGCCTTGGCGACGATCGCGAAGTCCTGCAAGGACTGGCCGGTGGCGACCAGGTGATCCTGGCGCCTTCCGACCAGCTTGTCGACGGCGCACGCGTGCGCCTGGCCAACGCGGAATCGGAAACCGAAGAGCTGTAGAGCGGAGTTTGCTCCGCTTGGCGTCAAACGGCAGCGGGGCAAGCCCCGCTCTACGCAAGAGATCGGCAGCACCCCAATGATCCAAGAAGGAGCCCACATGTCCACCCTCGTCAGCATCCGCAACCTGCACAAGACCTACCAGCGCGGCCCGGAAAAGGTCGACGTCCTCAATGGCCTGGACATCGACATCGACGAAGGGGATTTCGTCGCGTTGATGGGTCCATCGGGTTCCGGCAAGACCACCCTGCTCAACCTGATCGGCGGGCTGGACTCACCGACCTCGGGCGAGATCACGGTCAGCGGCACCCGCATCGACAGCATGGGTTCCGGCAAGTTGTCGCAGTGGCGAAGCAACAACGTCGGCTTCGTGTTCCAGTTCTACAACCTGATGCCGACCCTGACCGCGCAGAAGAACGTCGAGTTGCCCTTGCTGCTGACCAAGCTCTCCGGCGCGCAGCGCAAGCGCAACGCCGAGATCGCGCTGCAGCTGGTCGGCCTGGCAGACCGCGGCAAGCACCGCCCGAACGAACTGTCCGGCGGCCAGCAACAGCGCGTGGCGATCGCCCGCGCGATCGTGTCCGACCCGACCTTGCTGATCTGCGACGAACCGACCGGCGACCTCGACCGCGCGTCGGCGGAAGAGATCCTGGGCCTGCTGCAGACGCTCAACCGCGACCACGGCAAGACCATCGTGATGGTGACCCATGACCCCAAGGCTGCCGAGTACGCAACGCATACATTGCACCTGGACAAGGGCAGTCTTGTCGAACAGACCGTCCACGCGGCATAAGCGGAGGCAGACATGAAATACCTGCACCTGATCTGGGCCGCGCTGTTCCGCAGCAAGACCCGCACCCTGCTCACCCTGCTGTCGGTGATCGCCGCATTCCTGCTGTTCGGGATGCTCGACTCGGTCCGCGTGGCGTTCAATTCCGGTGGTCAGCAAGCCGGTGCCAACCGCTTGATCACGTCCTCGCGGCTATCGATCACGCAGATGCTGCCGTACAGCCTGGTTGAGCAGGCCCGTGCCGTGCCCGGCGTCAAGCAAGCGACGTATGCCGCATGGTTTGGCGGGATCTACCGGGACCCGAAGAATTTCTTCGCCAACTTTGCGGTGAGTCCGGATTACCTGGACCTGTACCCCGAGTTCAAGCTGCCGGCTTCGCAGAAGAAGGCCTGGCTCGATGACCGTACTGGCGCGATTGTTGGTGAGGCACTGGCCAAGCGCTATGGCTGGAAGATCGGCGACACCATTCCGCTACAGGCCACCATTTTCCCCACCAAGGGCAGCAATAACTGGCCGTTCACCCTGCGCGGGATCTACAAGATCGACAACCCGAAGCAGCAGAGCCAGGAAAACGCGATGTTCTTCCACTGGAAATATTTCGATGAAGCCAACGACTACGTCAAGGGACGCGTGGGCTGGCTTGTGGTGCAACCCGGCAGCGGTGATGTCACGGATCGGGTTGCCAATGCCGTGGACAAGCTCAGCGCGAATTCAGACCACGAAACCAAGACCCAGAGCGAGGCCGCCTTCAACCAGGCCTTCGCCAAGCAGTTCGCCGACATCGGCCTGATCGTCACCGGGATCATGGGCGCAGTGTTCTTCACCCTGCTGTTGCTGACCGGCAACACCATGGCGCAGGCGGTGCGCGAGCGCATCCCGGAACTGGCGGTGCTCAAGACGATTGGCTTCTCCAACCGCAGCGTGCTGTGGCTGGTGCTGTCCGAATCGGTCCTGCTGGTGGTGCTGGGCGGGATGATCGGGCTGGGTATCGCCGCAATGCTGGTGCCGGCGGTGACGGCTGCCAGCGGCGGGATGGTCCAGCTTCCGGGAATGCTGGCGCAGACCTGGCTGGTCGGACTGCTGCTGATGGTGGTGATCGGCGTGATCGTCGGACTGCTCCCCGCGGTGCGCGCGATGCGGCTGAACATCGTCGATGCCTTGGCTGGCCGATAAGAGGACTCACGACATGAAACGACTCAAGGGATTTTTCGCCGGTCTGTTGACCGTGCTGGCGCTCGCTGCAGGCCTGGTCGCGTGGATCATGCTGCCGTGGTTCGGGGTGCTTGGCCTGGTGGTGCTGATCGCGCTGTGGCTGTTGCTGACCCGTAGCGGCAGGCTGGCAATGGCGGCGACATCCATCGGCATCGCAGGTTTGCCACAGCGCTGGGGTGCTTCGCTGGTGATCGTGGTCGGCATTGCCGGCGTGGTCGCGGTGCTGGTGGCGATGCTGGCCATGGGCGAAGGCTTCAAGGCCACTCTGGACAAGACCGGCGGCGATGACACGGCGATCATCCTGCGTGCTGGCTCGCAGGCCGAGACCAACTCGGTGATCATGCGTGACAAGGTGCCGTTGATTGGTTCGTTGCCGGGAATTGCCAGGGGATCAGACGGCAAGGCGCTGGCGTCTCCGGAGTTATCGCAGGTGGTGAACCTGCCATCCATGGCAGACGGCACCGATGTGAACGTGCAGTTCCGCGGCGTCGGCGAGGCCGCCTGGGCATTGCGGCCACGCTTGAAGATCGTCGAAGGCCGCAAGTTCCAGCCGGGCCTGCGCGAAATTGTCGCGGGCAGTGGCGCGCAAAAGCAGTTCCGCGGACTACAGGTCGGCAAGCAACTCAAGCTGGCAAACCAGGTGTGGACCGTGGTTGGGTTGTTCAAGTCGGGCGACTCGCATGATTCAGAACTATGGACAGACGCCGATGTGTTGGGGCCTGCCTACCAGCGCAGTGCGTTCCAGTCGGTGACGGTCAAGGTCGATGGCAAGAATGGCTTCAAGCAAATCAAGGCCGCCCTGGCCGCCGATCCGCGGCTGAAGCTCGATGTGGAAACCACCAAAAACTACTACGCCAAGCAATCCGAAGGCCTGACCAAGCTGATCAATATCCTGGGCAAGGTGATCGGCAGCATCATGGCAATCGGCGCGGTGTTCGGCGCGCTGAACTCGATGTACGCGGCGGTGGCCGGACGTGCGCGCGAGATCGCGACGATGCGCGCACTCGGCTTCCGCGGACTGCCGGTGGTGACCGCAGTGATGCTGGAAACCATGTTGCTGGCGCTGCTGGGTGGCCTGCTCGGCGCCGGCCTGGCCTGGCTGGTGTTCAACGGCTACACGGTCAGCACGCTGGGACAGAACTTCAGCCAGGTGGTGTTCCAGTTCAAGGTCTCGCCGGAGCTGCTGTGGACCGGCCTGAAGTGGGCACTCGGGATTGGCCTGATCGGCGGCCTGTTCCCGGCGTTGCGGGCTGCACGGCTGCCGGTGGCGGAAGCGCTGCGCGCCGCCTGAGCCGGCCGCCTCAGCCCTTGGCAATGCCCGCCGGGTTCGCTCGGCGGGACCGCAACAGGCCATCGGCGGCGAAGATCGCCAGCGCGATCCAGATGCAGGTGAATCCAATGGCGCGATCAGTGCCGAACGGCTCCTGGAAGACGAGCACGCCGATCAGCAGTTGCATCGTCGGCGCGATGTACTGCAATACGCCGACCATCGAAAACGGGATCCGCTGCACCGCGTCGGCGAACCCGATCAACGGCAACGCGGTGAGCGCGCCACCCAGCACCAGCAGCGCCATCACCTGCCAGCCCCACGCGGCGCTGGCGCCATGCGCGATGACGTGACTGTCACCATGCATCTCGCCCCACAACAGCAGGGCCAGTGCCGGCAACACCAGGTAGAGGCTCTCCACGCCCAGCCCGCGCACCGGCGGCACCCCGACCAGCTTGCGCACCAGGCCATAGGTGCCGAACGACACCGCCAGGGTCAATGCGATCCACGGAAAGCTGCCGTAGTTGAATGTCAGCCACAGCACGCCGCCGGTCGCGATGGCGACCGACAACCATTGCACGTGGTTGAGCCGCTCATGCAGCAAGGCGACGCCCAGCACCACGTTGAGCAGCGGATTGATGAAGTAGCCAAGACTGGTTTCGACCACGTGGCCGGCATTCACCGCCCAGATGTACATGCCCCAATTGAACGCGATCAGTCCGCCGCTCAGCGCCAGCATCCACGGCGCACGCGGATGTGAAAGGGTTTCGCGCAACCAGCCGCGCCCGTATTTCCAGGTCAGCCAGCCGACCACCAGCAGCGCGCTCCACACGATGCGGTGGGCGATGATCTGCATCGACGGCACCGCCTTGAGCAGGTGCCAGTAAAGCGGCATCAGCCCCCACACCACGAACGACGCTACCGCGACCCACAGGCCGCGCCGGTCCAGCCGTGCCGAACTCATGTCAGCGGCCTTGGCGACGGCACCAGCACTTTCGGACGTCGCGCCTTTGCCACGGTGATCGCCACCACGCCGAGAAGGATCACCCCCATCGCGACCACTTCATGCCCGCCGAAGCGTTCGTCCGCGACCCACGCACCCAACGCAACCGCGATGGCCGGATTGACGTAGGCGTAGCTGCCTGCCAACGCAGGGCGAACATGGTGCAGCAACCAGATGTAGGCCGAGAACCCGACGATCGAGCCGAACACCAGCAGATACGCGAACGCAGCGATCCCTGCGTTGGTCGGCAAGCCATGCATGCGCTCGCCCAGCGCCAGCCCGACCACGCACATCACCAGGCCGCCACAGATCATCTGCGCGGCCGCCCCCATGAACGGCGATGGAAGGTCGCGGCCGCGGCTCCAGATCGAGCCGAATGACCACGCGATCGAGGCCACCAGCAGTGCAAGCAGGCCACGCGGCGCAGCGGTGAGGCTGGTGCCGGCGTTGAGCCAGACCACGCCGAGGAACCCAATGCCCAGGCCGATCCATTCGATCCGGCTGGGCCGCTCACCACGCATCGCCGCGAACACGCCCATCCACAACGGCACCGACGCCACCGCGACCGCCGCGATGCCCGAGGGCACGGTCTGTTCGGCAAGATTGACCATGCCGTTGCCGAGCAACAGCAGCAGCACGCCCATCACCGCCGCATTGCCCCATTGCGCGCGGGTCGGCACCGGCATCCCGCGCCAGCGCAGCACCACGAACATCAGGGCGCCGGCAATGGTGAAGCGCAGGCCGCCGAGCAGGAACGGCGGAAACCCGCCCTCAAGCGCGAACCGGATCGCCCAGGTAGGTCGAGCCCCAGATCAGGTAGACGAGTGCGAGCGCGATTGCCACACGCGAGCCAGCGGTGCCTGCCGTGTTGTCCGTGCCTTGCATCGCGCATGTCCCCGTGCGTTGCATTCCGATATTGACGTAACGCCGGCACGCGGCTGGCGCCGGAAAACACGACGGGCGCCGCAATGGCGCCCGCCTTGACACGTCCGCTATGTCACCCGTGCGCGTTGCCTCAGTCCACCCAGTGACCGGCACTGCGGGCTTCCGGCAACACCTGCGCCGACAACCTGGCATCCGCGCCGAGCAGCCCGATCGCATCGCCCAGGATGGCCGCGGATTCGCGCAGCAACGGATCGGTGCCGCTTCTTGGCGGCCACGTCACGCGCGGCGTCCTGCACCACGTTGCGTTCGCTGTCCTGCAGGCCGTCGTCCGAACGCGGCTGCAACAAAGGATCCAGTGCGATGCCCAATTCCACGCGCTTGTCGGCGCGCGCCTTGCGCTTGGCATCGAACTCGTCGCGCTCGGCGCGACGCACGGCTTCGTTGAGCGAGACCGACTTCTTCATGCTTCTGTTCGCGGAAGGTCGCCACATCCTCGGCCAACCACTGGAACTCCACGTCCTTGGCCAATGCGCGCGTCATGGCGCGCGTCCAGCTTGCCGAGCAGCGAGGTGAAGTTGCCGTACTGCACGTGCGGCGCCGCCGCGATCCGCGTCCACGGCAAGGCATTGTCGTACTTGCTCTCACCGTATTCGCTGGCATCGACGCTGGTCGGGAAACCGACATCGGGCACCACGCCCTTGTTCTGCGTGCTGCTGCCGCCCGGACGGAAGAACTGGGCAATGGTCAGCTTGACCTGGCCGAAGCGCGGCTTCTCGTTGGCCGGCCAACGGTCCAGGTCGACCATGTTCTGCACGGTGCCCTTGCCGAAGGTGGTCTCGCCGATGATCAGGCCGCGCCCATAGTCCTGGATCGCGCCGGCCACGATTTCCGAGGCCGATGCAGACCCGCGATTGACCAGCACCGCCAGCGGACCGGTCCAGGCCACGCCGGCCTTGCGATCATTCTCGACGCTGACCCGGCCGCTGGATTCACGCACCTGCACCACCGGGCCCTGGTCGATGAACAGGCCGGTCAACTCGATCGCCTCGCTCAGCGAACCGCCACCGTTGCCGCGCAGGTCCAGCACCACGCCATCCATCTTTTGCGCGCGGAACTGCGCCAGCAGGCGGGTGATGTCGCGGGTCGCCGATGCATAGTTCTGCGTCGCCGCGACGACGCGCGTCGAAGTCCTGGTAGAAGCCGGGCAACTTGATCACGCCGATCTGGCGCGCCGGCTGCCCATGGCTTGCGGGCACCGTGATGGTTTCGGCCTTCGCCGCCTGGTCCTCCAGGCGCACCCTGGCGCGGGTGATCACCAGGCGTTCCGGCTTGGCTGTCCAGCGGTGCCTCGGCGGCGATCACGTCCAGCCGCACCTGGGTGTCGGCGGCGCCGCGGATCAACTGCACCGCATCGTCGATGCGCCAGCCAATGATGTCCTTCATCTCGCCCGATGCACCCTGGCCGACCGCGGTGATGCGGTCGCCCGGCTTGAGGCTGCTGCGCGACGCCGGTCCGCCCGGCACGATCTCGCGGATCAGCACCACGTCGTCCTGCTTCTGCAGCACGGCGCCGATGCCTTCCAGCGAGTTGGACATGGTCAGGTTGAAGTTTTCCGCACTGCGCGGATTCAGGTAGTCGGTATGCGGGTCGATCGCCCGGCATAGGCATTCATGAAGCTCTGGAACACATCGTCGCCCTTGAGCTCGGACACGCTGTCGAGCACGTTGGCGTAGCGCTTGTCGAGGGTCTTGCGGATTTCGTCGGGCTTCTTGCCGGCCAGCTTCAGGCGCAGCCAGTCGTTCTTGACCGACTGCCGCCACAGGGTGTCCAGCACGTCCTTGCTGACCGCCCAGGGCGCGTCTTCGCGGTCGTACTGGTAGTGACTCGTCGGTGGTGAAGTCGAAATTGCCCTTCAGCAACTCGCGCGCCTGGGTGATGCGCTCGTTCACCCGCTGCCGGTACACCGCGAACATCGCCCATGCGGGGTCCACGTTGCCGCTCCTGATCGCATCGTCCAGGCGCGTCTTGTACTGGTCGAAACCGGCGATGTCCTGCGCGGTGAAGAACACCTTGCCGGGATCAAGGATCTCCAGGTAGCGCTTGAGGATGTCTTGCGAGAGCACATCGTCGAGCGCGCGCGGACGGTAGGCGTAGCGGCTGTCCGACAGCAGGCCGTAGACCAGTCGCGAGGTCGTGGACTGGTCGGCAGTCGGGGCCGCCAGCATGGCGCCGGTGTCACTGCGCGCCAGCAAGGCGAGCGGCGCGACCAGGGCCAGGCCGAGGGAGAGTGCAAGCAGGGTACGGATGGGCTTCATGGAGTGTCCGCGGCGTGGGGGAGCCGTATGGTCAGGATGGGTCAAGGTGGGACTGCGCGACAGTGCCGGAAGTTCGGGTTTGCTGGTGGCATCGCCGCCCTGCCATTCACTCTAACGTCCCCGTGCGAAGGGATGTGAATGGATGCCATGCGGCGGCTACGGCGGCGCCTAGCATCGGGTCGCGCGTGGCACGGCTCGAAATGCCGCGCCACGCGCGACCCGATGCTTTCGCCGCCTGATTCTGCGGGTAGAGCGGGTAGAACGTTCAGACGATGCCGGCTGCCTGTCGATCAGCGTGGTAGGAACTGCGCACCATCGGGCCCGACGCCACGTGCGAGAAGCCCAGCGCCATGCCGAAGTCTTCCAGCGCCTTGAACTCGTCCGGTGTCCAGTAGCGCAGCACCGGATGGTGGTGGGCGCTCGGCTGCAGGTACTGGCCGATGGTGATCATTTCCACGTCGTGCGCGCGCAGGTCGCGCAGGGTGGCCTGCACCTGCTCCATCGTCTCGCCCAGGCCCAGCATGATCCCGGACTTGGTCGGGATCCGCGGATGCTGCGCCTTGAATTTCTGCAGCAGGGTCAGCGACCACTGGTAATCGGCGCCCGGGCGCACGTTGCGATACAGGTCGGGCACGGTTTCGATGTTGTGGTTGAACACGTCCGGCGGCGACTGCGCCAGGATTTCCAGCGCACGTTCCATGCGGCCCTTGCCACGGAAGTCCGGGGTCAGGATCTCGATGCGGATGCCGGGCGCTGCCGCGCGGGTTTCGCGGATGCAGTCGACGAAGTGCTGGGCGCCGCCATCGCGCAGGTCATCGCGATCCACGCTGGTGATGACCACGTACTTCAGGCCCATGTCGGCGACGGTCGTCGCCAGCCGCTGCGGCTCGCCGGCGTCGGCCGGCTTGGGCCGGCCATGGGCGACGTCGCAGAAGCTGCAGCGGCGCGTGCACACATCGCCGAGGATCATGAAGGTCGCGGTGCCGTGGCCGAAGCACTCGTGGATGTTCGGGCAGCTGGCGTCCTCGCACACGGTGACCAGGCGGTTCTCGCGCAGCTTGGCCTTGAGCTTGGCCACCGCATTGCCGGCCGGGATCCGCACCCGGATCCACGACGGCTTGCGCAGTACCGGCGCCTCGACGAACTCGACCGGCGAGCGGCCGATCTTGTCACCGGCGACCTGGCGCGCGCCAGGCTCGAGCGAAGCGGGCGCGTCGCCGACGACGGCCAGGGGAATGCTGCGGGGCGTGCTGTTCATCCGGCAATTATCGCCGATCAAGCCCCTCAGGCCGCTGCGCCGTGCGAACGATGTGCAGGGCCGTGGGCATCGGGGAGAGGCCTGCCGACTGTTGTAGCGGCAAGCCGAACTGCGCCGCCAGATGCTCCACCAGCACCGGCTTGACCGCGTCCATCGACGACGGACCGCCGAGGTCCGCCATCGCCACCACCGCCAGGCCCTGGTAACCGCAGGGATTGATGCGCAGGAAGGGTTCGGTGCTCATCGCGATGTTGAACGCCAGCCCGTGGAAGCTGCAGCCGCGGCGCACGCGGATGCCGAGCGCGGCGATCTTGGCGTCGCCGACATACACGCCGGGCGCGCCATCGCGACGCACGCCCTCGATGTTCCAGTCGGCCAGGGTGTCGATGATCGCCTGCTCGATCCGGCAGACGTAGTCGCGCACGCCGATCTTCAGCCGGCGCAGGTCCAGCAACGGGTAGACCACGATCTGGCCCGGGCCGTGGTAGGTCACCTGGCCGCCGCGGTCCACGTGGATGACCGGGATGTCGCCCGGCATCAACACGTGCTCGGGCTTGCCGGCCTGGCCGAGGGTGAACACGGGCTCGTGTTCGACCAGCCAGAGTTCATCCGGCGTGTCGGCACCGCGGACGTCGGTGAAGTGCTGCATCGCGCGCCACACCGGTTCATACGGCTGGCGCCCAAGGTCGCGGACGATGGCGGGCGTCAGAGCGTCCACTTCACGTCGGGGTGTTCGCGCAGGGCCACGTGCGCACGATCGTAGTCCTCGCGACTGGCGGCACGGAAGGCAATGCGCACCGACACGTACTTGCCGGTCGACGAATGCTTCCAGGTGATCTGTTCGCTGACGACGTCGATGCCGGCGTCCATCAGGGCGTTCGGCAACACCTGCTCCAGATGGCGGTCGGCTTCGCCCATGGCGGAGAGCTCGAACACGCCGGGGAACTGGAAGCCGCGGGCTTCTTCAAGGGCCGCAGGATTGTCGGAATGAATGTGCATGTGCAGGTTATGGGGATTGCAGGCGCCGCTTCAACCAGGGCGCCGCGATCAGACCGAATGCCACCACATCAGCAATTCATGCCACAGGCGCTTGAAGAAACCGCCCTCCTCCACCGCGTTGAGTGCCACCAGCGGCGATTGCGCGACCAGCTTGCCATCCAGGGTGACCTTCACCATGCCCAGTTTCTGGCCCTTGGCAATCGGCGCGACCAGCGACTTCGGCAGGTCCATGGTGGCCTTCAGCTTGTCGTACTTGCCACGCGGGGTGCTGACCAGCAGCGGCTGCGCGACCCCGACCGCGACGTTGTTGCCGCTACCCTTCCATACCTTGGGCGTCGCCAGCGACTTGTTGGCAGCGTAGAGCACGTGGCGTTTCGTAGAAACGGAAACCCCAGTTGAGCAAGGCCTGCGAGTCCACCGCGCGCTGGCTTTCGCTGGTATCGCCCATCACCACGCTGATCAGGCGCTGCTCCTCGCGCTTGGCCGACGCCATCAGGCAGTAACCGGCGCTGGAGGTATGCCCGGTCTTGATCCCGTCCACCGACGGGTCACGCCACAGCAGCAGGTTGCGGTTGGGCTGGGTGATCGGACCGACCGTGAGTTCCTTGATCTTGTTGTAGCTGTAGGCCTCGGGGAAATCGCGGATCAGCGCCTGGCCGAGTCGCGCCAGGTCATGGGCGGTGGTCAGGTGGCCTTCGGCCGGCAGGCCGTGCGGATTGACGAAGTTGCGACTGCTTCATGCCGATGCGCTTGGCGTACGCGTTCATCAACTGGCCGAACGCGGCTTCGCTGCCGGCCACGTGCTCGGCCAGGGCGATCGCGGCATCGTTGCCGGACTGCACCACCATGCCCTTTTCCATTTCGACCAGTGGCGCGGTCTTGTTGACCGGGAACCCGCTGTAGCTGCCCTCGGTGCCGGCGCCACCCTTGCGCCAGGCGTTCTCGCTCATCATCACCTGGTCGGTGGGCTTGATCTTGCCAGCCGCCATTTCCGCGGCGATGACATAGCTGGTCATGACCTTGGTGATGCTGGCGGGCTCGACCGGGGTGTCGTAGTTCTCGCCGGCCAGGACCTGCCCGGTGGCGTAGTCCATCAGGATCCATGCCTTGGACGTGGCCGGCGCCGGTGCGTCCGGGATCGGCAGCTCGTCACTGAGCGCGGCAGGCGTCGGCGCCTGGGCAGGCGCGGGGGACTGGGCGAAGGCAAGGCCAGCGGTGGCCAGGGCAACGATGAACAAAAAACGCGAACGCATCAACTGAACTCCTGAAGGTCGCGCAAGCGCGCAACACGAATGATTGGCGAAGCATCGAATCCGGCGGCTTGGCGTGCGATCCCGGTGGATGCCAGGATCCGGTACGGCGGGATTGCAATCGTCAAAGCCGTTGAAACGCCGTGTTCCCGGAATCGCCGAATTGACGGCAATCCATGTCTCGTGCTTCGGACAGCATGGGGTGGGCAACCGAGAGGAAGATTCTAGCCCGGCACGCGCAGTACGTCTTTGCACGCGACCCTCAATCGCGGACACGCTGCGGTTGTCCGAATCCCAGTCCGACGACGCGCGCCGCAAGTTCGGGTGCAATGGCCGCGGTGACCGGACCGATCCGCAGGCGCCAGATTTTCTTGCCATTCACATCGGCATCCAGCAAGCGCACATTGCTGATCGCCGCACCCTGCAGCAGCGCAAGTGCGTGCTGGGCATTCGGTGTCATTGGAAAAGCTCGCCACCTGCAACACCACGTCGTCACCACTGGTCGTGGCAGGTACGGTGGCCATCACCAACGCGGCGGCCGTGACGGGCGAGGGCGGCGCGGCAGCGACAGGCTGGTTCACGGGTGCAACCGGCAAGGACGCCGCCGTGGCCGCTGGCACCGGGTCGGGCGTGCCGGGCTTGCCGGTGGCGACGCGCACCCGCCGCGACTTCATCCACACATCGAATTCGTCCGCCTGCATCACCCGTCCGTCCTGGTGCATGTCGAAGCGGTACTGCGGGTTCCCGGCGTCGGCCACAGGCGGCTTCGTCGGCGCGGCCGCGACCCGGCCCGCATCTGCCAGGGCGTCCGGCAAGCGGTCGACGAGCCGGTCCATCGCACTCGCCTCCGGCGGCGGTTGCTTGTTCGCCAGCGTCGTCTCTCCATCGCTCTGCCGTCAGCGCGCGCACTTCGACCCGCGCGATGCCGCGGTCGCGATAGCCCAGCTTGACCGCAGCGGCGTAGCTGAGATCGATCACCCGACCCTGGTGGAACGGCCCGCGATCGTTGATGCGAACCACGATCGACTTGCCGTTGTCCAGATTGGTGACCCGTGCATAACTCGGCAACGGCAGGGTCTTGTGCGCAGCGGTGAAGGCGTACATGTCGTACACCTCCTGGCTGGAGGTACGACGACCATGGAATTTCTTGCCGTAATACGACGCCTGGCCTCTCTCCACATAGCCATCGGACTTGTCCATCACCTGGTAACGCTTGCCGAGCACGCTGTAATCGCGGTTGCCTCCGCGCGAACGCGGCTCGTTGCGCACCTCGGGCTCGGGGATGGCGTCGACGTCGGGGATCTCGTCGGGCACGGTATCGGCCACGCCCGGCAGGTACAGCCCGCCGGCGACGTAATTGCCGCGCTTGGACAGGTCTTCGGTCGCCGCTGCGTAGGGCGATACCTTCGGCTCGGTTGCGTCCGCCGGCGCCGGCTGCGACAGAACCTTCGCCGGCGTGCCGGCGGCGTTGTCCTTTCGATGCGGTGCCGGTGGTGGCGCAGCCCACCAGGGCCAGCGGCAGCAGTGCGACAAGCAGGCGGCGGCCCGCCATCACGCCGGATCCGGGTCGCGCCCGGCAATGGCCTGGGCGAGCTGGTAGACCGCGGCGGCATACAGCCGCGAGGTGTTGTACTTGGTGATCGCCTTGAAGTTGTTGTAGACGATCCAGTATTCCGGGCCGTTGGCGCCGTCCAGCGTGATCAGGGTGGCCGGCGCCGCGGCAGCGGCCGGCGACAGCGCCGGGTTGGCCGGGCGGTAACCCAACTTTGCCAGCGAGGCCAGGGTCTGGTCGAGTTCGATCTTGTCGGCGTTGAAATCGGCTGCGCCGGCATCGCGCAGCGCGCGCTGCATCACCGGCTGGCCGCGTTGCCAGCCGCCCTTGCCGATGAAGTAGTTGGCGACCGACGCGAACACGTCATCGAGGTTGTCGAACAGGTCGCGCTTGCCGTCGCCGTCGCCGTCAACGGCGAAATCGCGATAGCTGGACGGCATGAACTGGCCCCAGCCCATGGCGCCGGCATAGCTGCCCTTGAGCGCGCCGATGTCGAGGCCTTCGCCCTTGCCCAGCGCGAACAGCTGCGCGAGCTCATCGCGGAAGAAGGCTTCGCGCTGGTTTTCCCGCGCCAGCTTGGCCGGATCGCCGGTGCGCGGGTAGGCAAATGCCAGCGTGTACAGCGCATCGACGACCGGATAGCTGCCCTTGTTGCCGCCGTAGCTGGTTTCCACGCCAATGATGGCGATGATGATTTCCGCCGGCACGCCGTACTTCGCCTCGGCACGCTTGAGTTCATCGCGATGGGTGGCCAGGAAGGCACGGCCATCGTCGATCCGCCTGGGCTGGATGAAGATCGGCCGGTAGTCCGCCCATGGCTTGGCTTCGGCCGGACGCGACATCGCGTTGATGATGCTGTCGCGGATGCTGGCGGTGGCCAGGGTCGCCTCGATGCCGGCTTCCGGAATGCCGTAGCGCTTGGCGGTACTGCGTATGAACTCGGCACGCGCCAGACTGAAGTCGCGGAGATGCGGTGCAGGTGCCGGCGGCGGCGGGATTGGTGCCGGCGGCGGTGCCGATGGCATCGTCGGTGGCGGCGGCACGGCGCAGGCGGCAAGCGCGAGCGCGGCGAGGCAAGGCAGGGCGCGTCGGATCATCGGGGCGAGGTTATCACGCAGGCGAATGCCAACTGCAACAAGGGGTTCAGCTGGCGGATGGGTTCGATCAGCGGTGGATCTGCCGGCGCCCCCTGAGCGCCATCACCACCCCGAACCCGAGCAACAGGGTCACCGGCGCGGTACCGCCGTAGCTGAGCAGCGGCATCGGCACGCCCACCACCGGCAGCAGGCCGGAAATCATGCCGGCGTTGACCAGCACGTAGACGAACAGCGACAAGCCCAGGGTGCCGGCCAGCAGCCGCGCATAGCCGTCGCGCGATTGCGCGGCGATCCACAGGCAGCGGCCGACCACGAACAGGTACAGCGCCAGCACCACGGTCACGCCGATCCAGCCGAACTCCTCCGACAACACCGAGAAGATGAAGTCGGTGGTGTGCTCGGGCAGGTAGTTCAGGTGCGACTGGGTGCCCTCGCCCCAGCCCTTGCCGGTCAGGCCGCCACCACCGATCGCGATCTTGCTCTGGATGATGTTCCAGCCGGCGCCCATCGGGTCGTTTTCCGGATTGCGGAAGGTCAGGATCCGGTCCTGCTGGTAGGGGCGCAGGAACCAGAACCAGCGGATCGGCGCGAACATCGCCAGCGCGAAGCCGCCGACCGCCGCCAGGCCGGCGCTGGCGAACCACCACCACGACAGGCCCGCCAGGAACAGCACGAAGATGCCACTGGCCAGCACCAGTATGGCGGTGCCCAGGTCATGCTGCAGCATCACCAGGCCCACCGGCAGGGCGATGATCAGCAGCGCCACCGGCAACCCACGCAGGCGCAGCGGGCAGGCGCTGCCGGTCCAGGGTCCAGGCCAGCATCATCGGCAGGGTCAGCTTGGCCAGTTCGGAGGGCTGGAAGTTGAAGAACCCGAGGTTGATCCAGTGGTTGCCGTATTTGCCCCGTGCCGATGAACAGCACCAGCACCAGCGGCACCATCGATGCCACATAGGCGGCGGGCGTGAATTGCTTGAGCAGATGCGCCGGTACCCGCGACGCCACCCACAGCGCACCCAGGCCGACGCAGAAATACACGCCCTGGGTGGTCACCAGTCGCAGCGATTCGTTGCTTGCGCTGTACTGCGTGGCCAGTCCGATCGCCATCAGCGCCATCAGCGCCAGCAGCAGCCACGGGTCCAGGCGTGCGCACGAAGCGCAGCAGCAGGTCGAGCAGCCAGCGCAGGATGATGTTCAAGGCACCGGGCTCGCGGTGGCGGGGTTGCCCTGCGCGGGCGTGCCGGGGGCCGGCGTCGGCGCCGGGGCCGCCACTGCACGTTGCTGAAGTCGGGTCTGCGCCTCGATCTGGCCCGCGGTGGATTGCCCGGTGGCCGCAGGAGTGGTCGATGACGTGCCGGCAGCCGCCGCGGGGGCGCTGCGCGTCCGGCATCTTGCCCAGCAGCCAGGCATCGAACACCTTGCGCACCACCGGCGCCGCGCTGGACGACCCGTAACCGCCGCCTTCGATCGCCACCGACATCGCGATCGTCGGTTCGTTGGCCGGCGCGTACGCCATGAACAGGCCGCGATGGCGCAGGTGCATCGGCAAGCTGCGCGGATTGATCGCGCCATTGCCGCGCCGGCTGACCACCTGCGCGGTGCCGGTCTTGCCGGCAATCAGGTAGGTGAGGCCGGGGCGGATATTGGTGGCGGTGCCGGGCCCATGCACGGTCGCGATCATGCCTTCGCGTACCACCTGCAGGTGGGCGGGACTGTTGCTGATCCGGATCGGCGGGGTCAACGGCACCGGGGCCCAGTCCGCGTCGAACCCGGCGCGCATGTCGCGCACCAGGTGCGGTCGCCGCAGCCAGCCGTCCGCCAGTGCGGCGGTGGCCTGGGTGAGCTGCAGCGGCGTAACCTTCCAGAAGCCCTGGCCGATCGCGGAAATCACGGTGTCGCCGGGGTACCAGCGTCCCTGCTTCGGCGCATTCCTGGCTTTCCATTCCGGCGACGGCAGGATCCCGCTGATCTCGCCGGACAGGTCCACGCCGGTCGCCTTGCCAAAGCCGTAGAGCGCCATGTACTCGTCGAAGCGCTTGATCCCGAGGTCCAGCCCAAGCCTGTAGTAGTAGGTATTCACCGATTCGTAGATCGACTTGCGCACGTCGGTCCAGCCGTGCCCGCCGCGATGCGAATCGCCGTACCCGCGGCTTTGCCCGCCGACATGGAACATGCCGGTGGACAGGGTCTTGTCCTCGGCCCGGCGCACGCCGCTGTCCAGCCCCGCAAGCGCAATCAGCGGCTTGATGGTGGAGCCCGGCGCGACGCCGCCCAGCACCACCCGGTTGAACTGCGGGCGCGAGGGATTGTCGTTGAGAGCCTTGTAGTCGGCGTGGCTGATGCCGTTGACGAACAGGTTGGTGTCGTAGCTGGGCAGGCTGACCATCGCCAGGATTTCGCCGCTGCGCGGATCCACGGCGACGCCGGCACCCTCCAGTTCGCCGAACGCATCGACCATCGCCTGCTGCAGCTCCACGTCGATCGACAGCCGCAGGTCGGTGCCGGGCGTGGCCGGCACCGTGTCCAGCGTGCGCACGGTACGGCCGTTGACGTTGGTTTCCAGCCGCCGGTAGCCAGGCTTGCCGCGCAGCTGCACTTCGTAATAGCGCTCCAGCCCGGTCTTGCCGGTATGCGAGTAGGCGCTGCCGGCCGTGCCCAGCTCGGCCAGGTCCTTTTCATCGATGCGGCCGACATAGCCGACCACGTGCGCGAACAAGGCGCCATACGGATAGACCCGCCCCGAATAGGGGACCAGCTCCACCCCGGGGTAGCGCCAGCGATCCACCGCGAACCGCGCAGCCTCGTCATCGCTCAAATGCAACTTGATCGTCACCGGCTTGAACGGCCGACTGGCCTTGTACTCGCGCAGGAAGCGCGTGCGCTGCTCGGCATCCAGGCCCAGCAACGGCTGCAGTTTGGCCAGCAGTGCTTCGCCGTTGCCGGCGCGTTCCGGGATCGCATCCAGCCGCCATTCGGCGACGTTGTCGGCCAGGATGCGGCCCTTGCGGTCCAGGATCAGGCCGCGCGCCGGGACCACCGGCACCAGGCGCAGGCGATTGGCCTCCGAACGTGTCGCGAACTCGGCGTGCTGCAGCACCTGCAGGCGGAAATACCAGGCGCACAACCCGCCCAGCGACAGCAACACGATGATGAACCCGACCAGCGCGCGGCGGCGGAACAGCTCCGCTTCGGCGCATGGTTCTTCAGTTGGCGGTCGCGACGCTGCATCACTCAACCGCGCCGGTTCAGGCGCAGCGCGTCCAGCACCAGGTACAGCGGCGCCCACAGCAGCATGCCCAGCAAGGGCGCGACCCAATACGTCCACGGCAGTTGCACCGCACCCAGCACCAGGTGGATCACCAGGCCGACCACGCGATCATTCAGCAGCAGCCCGCCGATCGCCAGCGCCTGTTGCGACAGCGGGAAGAACCGCATGCGTGGACGGAAGCGGTCGAGGATGAAGGCCAGGATCACCAGCCGCATCGCCTGCTCGCCGATCAACCCGCCAAACGCCAGGTCCGCGACCAGGCCGAGCACGAACGCCACGCCAAGGCCAATCCGCTCCGGTTCCTCCAGCACCCAGTAAGCCAGCACCAGCGCCAGCCAATACGGGCGCACCGGCTGCAGGCTGGCCGGCAACGGCACCAGTCCCAGCAGCAAGGCCAACAGCAGGCTGACCGGCAGCACCCAGCCGTTGCGGGTGCGGCTCATGGCGCCGGCTCGGGGACCTGGTCGCTGACCAGCACCGGCTTGTAGCCGCGCAACAGCAGCACGTCGCGTCCGCGATCCAGCTGCGCGGCCGGCGCCACCTCACCTTGCAGGAAGGCACGGCTGTCGTCCGGTTGCAGCGCACCCAGCGTGCCGATCGCGAAGCCGGCCGGGAACCGTGCGCCCAGCCCCGAGGTCAGCAACACGTCGCCGGCACGCACGTCGGCCGACAGCGGGATATCGGTGGCCAGCAGGACGTCGCTGCGCCCGGCGCCGTACACCATCACGCGCACGCCACTGCGCGCCACCACCGCCGGCACCACGTGGTCCGGATCGGTGATCAGCAGGATGTTGGCGGTCGCCGGCGTGACCGCGATGACCTGCCCCATCAGGCCGCCGGCATCGATCACCACCTGGCCGACGCTGACCCCGGCGGCGCTGCCGGCATCCAGCACCAGCCGTTGCCGGGTCGGATCAAGGTCGATGTCCAGGATCGAAGCCAGTTGCACGTCCAGCCGGCCGCGCTCGGCGCTGGCCAGCAAGCCGCGCAGGCGCTCGTTTTCGGCCGCCGCGGTCTGCAGCCGCGCATTGCGGGCGCCGCTGACAGCAGCGCATTGCGCAACACCCGATTGTCGCGGGCCAACTGGTTGCGGGTGACCGCATCCTCGCGCAGGCCGGCGCCCACGCGCGACGGCATGCTGGCAAGCCACCACAGCGGCTGTACCGCGATTTCAGCCTGCGCGCGCGCAGCCTGCAGCCATTTGCCGCGATGGTCCAGCACCATCAGCACCACCGCCAGCACCAGGAACGCCAGCAGCCGCAGCACGCCGGCGACTTCGCCGGGGCGGGTTGCGGAGGAACTGGCGTAACTCGGCACGTCAGGGAACCGTTGGATGAGGGGAATCGGAGCGACAGTGTGGCCGATGCCGGGGCCGACGCAAACGACTATTCCGTTTGCGCGGCGCAGCGGACCTCAGGTTTTCGCTGCGCGGGGTTGGAATGGGCCATGGCTGACCCGTTTCCGAGCCCGCTATTCCGGCGTGAAGAACTCGTTGCCATGCATGTCGATCAGCTCCAGCGCGCGCCCACCACCGCGTGCCACGCAGGTCAGCGGGTCATCCGCGACCTGCACGTGCAGGCCGGTTTCCTCGCTGATCAGGCGGTCGAAATCGCGCAACAGCGCGCCACCACCGGTCAGCACGATGCCGCGCTCGGCCACGTCCGCGCACAGCTCCGGCGGGGTCTGCTCCAGCGCCAGCCGGATCGCCGCGACGATGCCGGCCAGCGGTTCGCGCAGCGCCTCGAGCACTTCGTTGGAATTGATGGTGATGACCTTGGGCACGCCTTCGGCCAGGTGGCGGCCGGAGATTTCCATCTCGCGCACCTGCGCCTGCGGATAGCCGTTGCCCAGCTCGACCTTGATGCGCTCGGCGGTGGATTCGCCGATCAGCATGCCGTGGTGGCGGCGCACGAAGGCGATGATGGACTCATCGAAACGGTCGCCACCGATGCGCACCGACTGCGAATAGACGATGCCGTTGAGCGCGATCACCGCGACCTCGGTGGTACCGCCGCCGATGTCGACCACCATCGAGCCGCGCGCCTCGGTCACCGGCATGCCGGCGCCGATCGCCGCGGCCATCGGTTCCTCGATCAGGTAGACCTCGCGCGCGCCGGCCTCTTCGGCCGATTCCTTGATCGCGCGGCGCTCGACCTGGGTGCTGCCGGCCGGCACGCACACCAGCACGCGCGGGCTGGGCCGCAGGAACCGCGACTTGTGCACCTTGCGGATGAAGTGCTTGAGCATTTCCTCGGTGTAGGTGAAGTCGGCGATCACGCCGTCCTTCATCGGGCGCACCGTGGTCATGTGACCGGGGGTGCGGCCGAGCATCTGCTTGGCTTCGCTGCCCACTGCCGCCACCGAGCGCGCGCCGCCGCCACGATCCTGGCGCACCGCGACCACCGAGGGTTCGTTGAGCACGATGCCCTGGCCCCGGACGTAGATCAGGGTGTTGGCGGTACCGAGGTCGATCGACAGGTCGCTGGAAAAGTAGCGGCCGAGGAACTTGAACATGCGCTATGGGCTGCCGGAAAGTGAATGGGCGCGCGGGGGGAACGCGGGGGAAACGGGACAGACCGCGGCCAGAGCCGGGACTCGCTAGCCTAGCAATGCACCCGGGCGCGGGCAAGGAAAATCCGGCCCTGCTGGCCGCGCGGTGGGTCTGCCGTTAACCTGTGCGGCCATGCCTGCCCATCACCCGAGGCCACGATGTCTGCCCTGATCTGCGGTTCCCTGGCCTACGACACCATCATGGTGTTCCCCGACCAGTTCAAGAACCACATCCTGCCGGACAAGGTGCACATCCTGAATGTGTCGTTCCTGGTGCCGCGGATGCGCCGCGAATTCGGCGGCTGCGCCGGCAACATCGCCTACAACCTCAAGCTGCTGGGCGGCGATCCGATCCCGATGGCGACCGTGGGCGCCGACTTCGGCCCGTACCGCGCCTGGTTCGAGGAGCAGGAGATCAACCTGTCGCAGGTCAAGGTGATCGACGAGCTGTTCACCCCGCAGGCCTTCATCACCACCGACCTGGACAACAACCAGATCACCGCCTTCCATCCGGGCGCGATGATGCGCAGCTACGAGAACCACGTGCGCGACGTGCCCGGCGTCAGCATCGGCATCGTCAGTCCCGATGGCTACCAGGGCATGCTCCAGAATGCGAAGGAGTTCGCCGAGGCCGGCATCCCCTTCATCTTCGATCCCGGCCAGGCGATGCCGCTGTTCAACGGCGAAGAACTGCGCGCCTTCATCGAACAGGCCGACTACGTCACCGTCAACGACTACGAATCCAACCTGCTGGTGCGAGCGCACCGGCTGGAGCGAGGCGGAGATCGCCGGCAAGGTCAAGGCCTACATCGCCACCCGCGGCCCCAAGGGCGCGGTGATCCACGCCGATGGCACCATCCACGACGTCCCGCCCGCGCACGAGCGCCGGATCACCGACCCCACCGGCTGCGGCGACGCCTTCCGCGCCGGACTGATCTTCGGCATCCAGAAAGGCTACGACTGGATGACCATCGGCCGCATGGGCAACCTGATGGGCGCGCTCAAGGTCGAGCACCCCGGCACCCAGAACCAGCGCTTCGACTACGCCGAGTTCTCGCTGCAGTTCCGCCAGCAGTTCGGGTATGCGATGGGGTGAGGCGGTGCGCCTTGCCTGGCGTCGACTAGTTCCACTTCGGCAATTTCGACGGCATCCAATCCGCCGACCTCGAACTCGGCGCGTGCGCTTGCCGACGGTCTTGGTCGGGAACTGGATCGACAGTTGCTTGGCTGCTCTTGGCGAGTTTCCACAGGCGTCTTGTGGTCGTCGATGAACATGGCGATGGCTTCGTCGGTCTTCGGGCGTGAGCCGGGCAAGGTGCGCGCCTTGCCATCCACGGTGACCTTGAGCTGGCAGCCCTTGTAGCAATCGAAGTCGCCGGCTTCCAGCACCAGGTAGGCGCTGCGACCCCAGTCCGGGTGGTCGCGGAAAATCAGGCGCACCGGATGCGCGCCGCCGCCATCGGTATCGACGGGTTCCTGCGAATAGATCGCCGCCGAAAGCTGGCGGCCGCCTTTCTTCACCGGCTCGTCGCCATACGACCACAGCGCCGCCAGCCGCTGTTGCTGCTGGTCGGCTTCGGCCTTGGCCTTGATCTCCTCGAGCTTCGGCTTGATCCGCGCGGCGGCGGCCGAGGCCGGATGCTCGACCTGCAGGATCTCGCCGTAGTTGCGCGCCATCCGCCAGTCCTGCGCGGCCACGGCATCGTCGAACTGTTGTGCCGATGCATCGGCAGCCCGCTCTTTCTCGGCACGCTGCGCGGCGGCGGCCTGGGCGGCTGCCTGCGGGTCGTCGCGCTTGCATGCCGGCAACAACAACACGCTGGCGGCAAGTGCAGCACAAACAAGAATGCTTTTCATCATGCCGGATCCCTGGCAAATCAAATGGGGACGGAGGTGGTTAAGGTGCACCTTAACCACCTCCGTCCCCATTTTCCGCTCCGATCAATCGGAATCGATCCATTGAACCACGGCATCGGCAACCGCCGCGGGCTGCTCCATCAGTGACATGTGGCCGGCATCGTCCACCAGCACCTGGCGCGCCTGCGGCATCTTCGCCGCGTACACGGCCATCGCGCTGGGATCGATCACGGCGTCCTGCCGGCCCCACAGCAGCAAGGCCGGCTGGTCGATGTTGGCGGCCTCGTCGCCCGGCGCGAACTGCTCCGGCCGCGGCCGATTCTGGTCGAGCACGGACTGTTCGAACGCGGCGTCGCGCTTGCGCTTTTCGATGAACCCGGTCGATGCGGGCCACGGGATCCACGGCTTGGCCTGCTGGCGATGGAACACGATGTCGATGTAGCGCTGCAGCGATGCGGCATCGGACACCGCGAACGGATTCTTGCCGGCCAGCACGTCCAGTCCGAACTGGTTTTCATCGAAGCGCACGCCGGCGGCGTCCAGCAGGCCGACCTTCGCCACCAGGTCCGGATGGCGTGCGGCCACCAGCGCGGCGATGCCGCCGCCCATCGAGTGGCCGAGCAACACCACCGGCTTGCCGGGCGACAGCACCTGGATGAACGCCGCCACCCGCTCCGCCTGCGCGCCGAAGCCATAGTCGGCATCCGGCTTGCGTTCGCTCTCGCCCCAACCGGGCAGGTCGGGAATCAGCAGGCGGTACTTGCCGTGCAGGCGCTCGGCAAGCGGATACCAGTTCTCCTTGCTGCCGGTGAAGCCGTGGAGCATGACCACCGTGGGCGCATGCGGCCGGGTCGCGTCGTCGGCATGCGCATACACCCAGCGATGGCCGGCGGCACGTGGCGCGTCGGCGACGTCCAGCCCGGCCAGCACGCGCTGGCCCTGGAACTGCGCGCGCACCAGCACGTACGGATCGCTTGCGACCACGCCACCCACCGCGAGCACGGCGACCAGGCCGACCGACCGCGATGCGCGCGCCCCACTTCACCGCCAATGCGGGATCACTTTTCGGGCGCAGGCACGGGCGCAGGATCGACCGGGTCGAGCTCCTGCGGAACCGTCGACCTTTCCATCTTCGGCTGCGCCTTCGGCGGCGTTGCGACCGGCTTTGCACCGGCGATCATGGCTTCGACCGAGCCGGTGGTGATCGGGTGGTAGCCCGGCCTGGCCCGCGCGAACACGTCCTTGGCGAACGCCAGTCCGTCGGTGGTGGCCACCAGTGCCTTGTAGGTCGGCATGATCAGCTTGCGGCGACCGACCCGCTCCAGGAACTTGCCCATCTCCGGACGCGCCGCGGCATAGCCGCTGCGCTCGGCCAGCGGATACCAGCGCATCGCGATCTCGCCATTGGGCGTGCCGGTGAAGCCATACGCCGCATCAAGCTGGGCCAGCTGTTCCGGCTTGAGCGTGTCCGGCATGCCTTCCAGGAAATGCACCCATTCCTGCGTGGTCCAGTCGTCGGTGATCACCTGGTTCGGCAGGTTGCCGCTGCCCTGCCAGGCGATGCGCGCGGCGCTGACCGTGCTGAACTTCGCCGACTCCACCTGCGGCGCGCCATTCGGGATGCCCGGCTCGTGCAGCCAGGCCTCGACCTCGGCATCCGTGACCACGCCCGGATGCTTGTCCAGCAGGTTGGCCTTGAGGTAGTCGGCGAACTGCTGGGTGGTGATGCTCTGGAACGCGAAGTGGTCGAAATAGCCGCGCAGGTACGGATCGAACACCTCGCGACCGAAGCGCTTTTCGAGGAACTGCAGGAACCAGGCGCCCTTGGTATAGACGGTGGCGCTGGATGCATTGTCGGGATCGGCCAGGTCGCCCGGCTTCAGTGACAGGATCTGCAACTTGGGATCCAGGGTCTTGTATTCCTCCTTCAGCTCGTTGCGGTCGATCACCTCCTCCATCGTCGGCCAGCGACTTGCCGTACAAGCGCCTCGGTGATGCGGCTCTGCACGTAGGTGGTGGTGCCTTCGTTGAGCCAGGCATCGTTGTCGGTGGCAAACGTCACCAGGTTGCCCGACCAGCTGTGCGCCAGCTCGTGCGCCACCAGCGACACCAGCGACTTGTCGCCGACGATCACGGTCGGCGTGGCGAAGGTCAGGCGCGGGTTTTCCATGCCGCCATACGGGAACGACGGCGGCAGCACCAGCAGGTCGTAGCGCCCCCAGCGATACGGGTCCGTACAGCGCTTCGGCGGCATCGATCATCTTCTCGGTGTCGGCGAACTCCGCCGCGGCCTTGTCGACCATGGTCGGCTCGGCCCAGACGCCGCTGCGCTCGCCGAGCGGCTTGAACACCAGGTCGCCCGCGGCAATCGCCAGCAGGTAGGACGGGATCTTCTGCGGCATCTTGAAGCTGTAGTCGCCATCGCGCACGGCCGCCGGATCGTTGTCCGCGCTCATCAGCACCATCGCATCGGCCGGCGCGGTGACATGCGCGCTGTAGGTGAAGCGGATCTGCGGGGTGTCCTGCAGCGGCACCCACGAACGCGCGTGGATCTGCTGCGACTGGCTGAACATGAAGGGGCCGCTCTTGCCCTCGGTCATCGACGGCTCCAGCCATTGCAGGCCGGACGCTTCGGGCGATGTCGCATAGGTCACGCGCACCTTGGCCGGATGCGTGGGCGTGTTGATCGACAGCTTGCTGCCCAGGATCGGATCCTTGCCGGCCAGCGCGAATTCCAGCGGCGCCCACTTGCCATCCGCCTCCAGCCCTTCGGCCTTCTGCACGCTGATGTCGCGGGTGTCCAGCACCAGCTGCATCGCGTCCTTGTCGTGCCAGTCCAGCGCATAGGTGGCGGTGCCACTGAGCTGCTTCTTGTCGAAGTCGACCGCCAGGTCCAGCGCCAGGTCGGTGGTGCTCACCTTCTCCGGCTCCGCATAGGAATGCTGGTCGATGATTTTCGCGGCCGCGGCGGGCGTGGCAGCCGGGGTGTTCGCCGTGGTTTCAGCGGCAGGCGACGGGCTGCGGGTGCAACCGACGGCGACCACGCCAAGGGCAGCGGCAATGGACACGCACAAGATCAACTGACGCATGGGGGATCGAGCCTTCGAGCTGGAAAACACCGAGTTTAACGCCGCGACTGTTTCGTCGCTGTATTTCCACGTTCGTCGGGCGCCTGGATGACCTTGGTCATCACGACTTGCGGCACTTCAACCATTCAGGGACTTTGCGCATCTTTAACGAAACCATCACCAATCAAGTCCCCCACGCATGCATTCGATCCGACGCACGTCCCTGTCCGCCGCCTGCGCGCTTGCGCTTGCCCTGCAGTCTTCCCGCCTTCGCGCAGTCGCCGCCGATCCGCCGCCACGCCCGACTAGCCATCCCCGGCGGACGCATCCCGCAACTGCAGGGGGAGATCACGATCGACGGCAAGCTCGACGATGCCGCCTGGCAAGGCGCACTGGTGCAGGAGATCGCCTACGACATCCAGCCCGGCGACAACACGCCGGCACCGGTCAAGACCACGGTTCGCGTCGGCTACACCACCGACGCGCTCTACGTGTCATTCCATGCGCTCGATCCCGACCCGGCATCGATCCGCGCCCACTTGCGCGACCGCGACTCCGCGTTCAATGACGACTGGGTCGGCGTGTTCATGGACACCTTCAACGACCAGCGTCGTGGCTATGAATTCGTCGTCAATCCGCTGGGCGTGCAGGCGCGACCTGATCAACGATGCGACCACCGGCAACGAGGACGCGAGCTGGGATGGCCTGTGGACCAGCGCCGGCCAGCTGACAGCGGACGGCTACGAGGTCGAGATACGCATCCCGTTCTCCACCCTGCGTTTCCGCAGCGGTGCACAGGACCAGCGCTGGGGTATTTCGTTCTTCCGCAACTATCCGCGCGACAAGCGCCACCAGCTGACCAGCCACAAGGTGCCGCGCGAATCCAATTGCTTCCTGTGCGAATGGGCCAAGTACGACGGCATGGCCGGGGTCAAGCAGGGCCGCAACCTGGAAGTCGTGCCCACCCTGACCATGGGCACCTCGCAGTCCCGCCCCGCCGCCGGCACGCCGTGGCAGGGCACCGACACCAGCATCGAGCCGGGCGTGGACGTGAGCTGGACGCCCTCGCCCGCATGACCCTCAATGCCACGCTGAATCCGGATTTCTCGCAGGTCGAGACCGACCAGTTGCAGCTGAATTTCAACGACAGCTTCGCCCTGTTCTTCCCGGAGAAGCGACCGTTCTTCCTGGAGGGCGCGGACTACTTCAATACCCAGTTCGACGTGCTCTACACCCGCCAGATCGCCGATCCCGACTTCGGCCTGCGGGTCACCGGGCGCACCGGCAAGGGCTGCCTATGGCGCCTTTGTCGCCCGCGATGCCACCACCCTGGTGCTGGTGCCGGGCGTGCTGGGTTCCGGCTTCCGCCAACTGGACCAGGACGCCAACGTCGCGGTGGGCCGCTATCGCTACGACCTCGACGAACACACCAGCATCGGCGTGATCGGCACCTTCCGCAATGGCGACGACTACGGCAACAACGTGGTCGGCGTGGATGGCCGCTGGCAGAAGGGCGCGCACACCGCGACCGCGCAGTTCCTGCACAGCGCGTCCGAGTATCCGGCCACCATCGTCGATGCCTACAGCGGCGAACTCGGCGACGATGCCACGCCCGTCCGGCAATGCCTGGCGCGCCGCCTACAGCTTCAGCAACCGCAACTGGAACGCTGAACCTGCAGCATTCGGACATCGATCCCGGCTTCCGCGCCGACCTCGGCTTCTTCGGCCAGGTCGGCTACGACAAGTCGGTGGCCGGTGCCGGCTACACCTGGTACCGCGACGGCAAGTCGATCAACCGCATCAACATGTACGGCGACTGGGACATCACCCACCGCTTCGATGGCCAGTTGCTGGAACGCGAACTGGAGTTCAACGTGAATTTCCAGGGCCCAAAGCAGAGCAGCTTCAGCTTCGGCCCGCTGACCCGCGTGCGCTTCTGGAATGGCGCGATGTTCCGTGAGCACAACCTGCATTTCGACGGAAATTTCCGGCTGAATCGCCGACCTGCAGTTGGGCACCTACATGAACTTCGGCCAGCAGCTCGACTTGCGCGCATCACGCACCGGGCGGCGCGGCGATGATCGGCCAGTGGGGCAACGTCAACATCGGCCGCGGCCTCAACTTCGAATGGGACGTCAGCAAGCAGCGACTCACGCGCGACGGCGGCACCGCGTTCGAGGCCAGCATCGCCGACCTGCGCATGGGCTGGCAGCTGGACCCGCGCCAGCGCGTGCGCCTGACCCTGCAGGGCAGCGAAGTCAGGCGCGACCAGGCGCTGTACGTGACGCCCGGTCAACGAAATCGCGCGCGACTGGGGCGCCCAGCTGGTGTACTCGTACAAGATCAACCCGCGCACCGCGCTGTATGCCGGCACGTCCTACGGCGCGTTCATGGACGACGACAACCGCGACCTGTTCGGCAACACGCGCAGCGTGTTCGTCAAGCTCAGTTACGGCTGGCAGCCGTAAGTCGCTCAGCTCAGCGAAAGCGGGGTCAGAGCGAAAAGGGGTCGGAGTGGCGCTAATTCGCCGCAGCGAAAGTCACTCTGACCCCATTCGTTTCCTCGCTAGATCACGCCGCGGCGTCTTCTCGAACAGCAGGTAGCCGACCGCGACCACCGCACCGATCACCAGCGCCAGCAACCAGGTGAGCGGACTGAGCCACTTGACCAGACCGGCCACGATCAGGCCCAGGATCACGAACTGCGAGTAGCGCCACGGGCTCTCGCGGAAACTGCGCATCGGCTTGTCGTCATTGGCCATGGTCAGACCTTGTAGCCGGTGTGGATGGCGACGATGCCGGCGCTGAGGTTCTTGTAGTCGCAGCGTGCGAAGCCGGCGGTTTCCATCATGGCCTTCAGCGCGTCCTGCGGCGGATGCTGGCGGATCGATTCGGCCAGGTATTGATAGCTGTCGCGCATCGCCGGCGAACAGCTTGCCCAGCGCCGGCAGCACCTTGAACGAGTGGAAGTCGTAGATCGGCTTGAACCAGTCGGCCTTGACCTCGGAGAACTCCAGCACCCGCGCCTGTCCGCCCACTTTCAGCACGCGGTGCATCTCGCGCAGCGCCGCGTCCTTGTCGGTGACATTGCGCAGGCCGAAGGCAATCGTGACCAGGTCGAAGCTGGCATCCGGGAACGGCAGGGCCTCGGCATTGCACTGCACGTATTCGAAGCCGCGCACGTTGCCGCGGTCGGTCATGCGGTCGCGACCGACGCGCAGCATCTCGCCGTTGATGTCGCCCAGCACCAGTTCGCCGGCTTCACCGACCCGCTCCGCAACAACGCGGCGATGTCGCCGGTGCCGCCGGCCAGGTCCAGCACGCGGTCGCCCTTGCGCACCTGTGCGGTGGCGACGAAGTACCGCTTCCAGACGCGATGGATGCCCAGGCTCATCGCATCGTTCATCAGGTCGTACTTGCCGGCCACCGAGGAAAACACCTCACCCGACCAGTTTCTGCTTCTCCGCGGTCGGCACTTCGCGGTAGCCGAAATGGGTGGTGCCGGCCTGTTTGTTGTCGGATGTGCTCATGCCGGAATTATCGCACCGGGACACGCCTGGCTGCAGCGCGCGGCGGCGCCTGCGAACGCGGTTACAGGATGTACCGGCTCAGATCCGGATCCTGCGCCAGTTCGCCCAGCTGCGCATCGACGTAGGCGCGGTCGATGGCGACCGTGCCGCCCTTGTCGGGCGCATCGAAGCTCAGCGTTTCCAGCAGGCGTTCCAGCACCGTGTGCAGGCGCCGCGCGCCGATGTTTTCCTGGCGCTCGTTGACGTGCGCGGCGATCTCGGCAAGGCGCTCGACCGCGTCCGCGCCGAACGACAGGGTGACGCCTTCGGTCTGCATCAACTCCACGTACTGCGTGGTCAGCGCGGCCTTCGGTTCGGTCAGGATGCGCACGAATTCGTCCTTGCCCAGCGCGCCCAGTTCGACCCGGATCGGGAAGCGGCCCTGCATTTCCGGGATCAGGTCGGAGGGCTTGGCCAGGTGGAACGCACCGGAGGCGATGAACAGGATGTGGTCGGTACGCACCGCGCCGTACTTGGTGCTCACCGTGCTGCCCTCGACCAGCGGCAGCAGGTCGCGCTGCACGCCTTCGCGGCTGACATCGGCGCCCATGCCCTCGCTGCGCTTGGCGACCTTGTCGATCTCGTCGATGAAGACGATGCCGTGCTGTTCGCAGGCCTCGATCGCGGCCTCGCGCACCTCGTCCTCGTTGACCAGCTTGCCGGCCTCTTCCTCGATCAGCAGCGGACGCGCGGCCTTGATCGTCATCGCCTTCTTGTGGGTCTTGTTGCCGGCCACCTGCGAGAACATCTGGCGGAGTTGCTGGCCCATTTCCTCCATGCCCGGCGGCGCCATGATGTCGACGCCGACATTCATCGCCAGGTCGAGCTCGATCTCGCGCTCGTCCAGCTCGCCGGCGCGCAACTGCTTGCGCAGCTTCCGGCGCGTCGCCGATTCCTGCGAGGACGGCTCCGCGCCGATATCGACCGTGGTCGTGGCGGTCGGGTTGAAGCCGAAGCCGGCGCTGCGTCGCGCTTGGGCAGCAACGCATCGAGGATGCGGTCCTCGGCACGTTCCTCGGCCTGGGTGCGCACGCGCTGCTTGGCCTGCTCGCGATAGAGCTTGACCGCGGTGTCGGCGAGGTCGCGGATGATCTGCTCGACGTCCTTGCCGACGTAGCCGACCTCGGTGAAGCGGGTGGCTTCGACCTTGACGAACGGCGCATTGGCGAGCGTCGCCAGCCGGCGCGCGATCTCGGTCTTGCCGACGCCGGTCGGGCCGATCATCAGGATGTTCTTCGGCATCACTTCGTTGCGCAGCTCGGCCGGCAACTGCGCGCGCCGCCAGCGGTTGCGCAGGGCGATCGCGACGGCACGCTTGGCCGCCTGCTGGCCGATGATGTGCTTGTCGAGTTCCTGCACGATCTCGCGCGGGGTCATGCTGGCGGAGCTGTTTTCGATCTTGTGCATGTGGTGGCCTTCACGTAGAGCGCAGCTTGCTGCGCTGGTCGCGATGCGTGGCAGCGGAGCAAGCTCCGCTCTACTTGTGCAGTGGCGGCCTGAAGCAAGCTCCGCTCACATGTACAGCGTCAGAGTTCCTCGACCACGATGTTTGCGTTGGTGTAGATGCAGATCTCACCGGCGATCTTCAGCGCCTCGGTGGCAACGGTCTTCGCGTCCAGTTCGGTATGCGCCAGCAGCGCACGCGCCGCGGACAGCGCGTACATGCCGCCGGAGCCGATCGCGATCAGGCCGTCTTCGGGTTCGATCACGTCGCCGGTGCCGCTGATGATCAGCGAGGTATCGGCGTCGGCCACCGCCAGCAGGGCTTCGAGCTTCCCGAAGCGGCGCTCGGTGCGCCAGTCCTTGGCCATCTCGACCGCGGCGCGCTGCAGCTGGCCGTGTTTTTCGAGCTTGGCCTCGAACAGTTCGAACAGGGTGAAGGCATCGGCCGCGGCGCCGGCGAAACCGGCCAGCACGTGGCCGTCCTTGCCGAGCCGGCGCACCTTGCGCGCGTTGGCCTTCATCACCGTGTGGCCAAGCGTGACCTGGCCGTCGCCGGCGATCACGACCTGGCCGCCGCGGCGCACCGAGCAGATGGTCGTGGCGTGGAATACGTTGGGGTTCTGGCTGGGATCCATGCGGCCTCCGTGGTGGAATCCACGATGTGGGGTCGCGACCGACGGGTTCAAGCCATGCGCGATCACATCGCAGGGGCTGCCGCGCCGCGCCCATGCCGGCTGATCAGGCATCGCCGACCTGCCTCGGCTTGCGCTTCGCCCGCGGATGCGCGGCGTCGTAGACCTTGGCCAGGTGCTGGAAATCCAGGTGGGTGTAGATCTGGGTGGTGGCGATGTCGGCATGGCCCAGCAGTTCCTGCACCGCGCGCAGGTCGCCGGAGGATTCCAGCATGTGGCTGGCGAAGCTGTGCCGCAGCAGGTGCGGATGCACGCGCTTGAATACGCCCTGGCGCTGGGCCAGCTGGCGCAGCCGCAGCTGGATCGCGCGGGAGGTGATCGGCTTGTCGCTGCGGCCCGGAAACACGAAAAGCGTGAGCCATTCGTTGCGACTCTCACGCCACGCCGCGAGCGCCTTCAACGCATGCGAGCCCACCGGCACCACCCGCTGCTTGCTGCCCTTGCCGAGCACGGTGACCAGCCCCTGCGCGAAATCCAGGTCCACCCAACGCAGCGCGCAGACCTCGGCCAGGCGCAGCCCGGAGGAGTAGAACAGTTCCAGCAAGGCACGATCGCGCAGGCCCAGCGGCCCGTCGGTGGGCAGTTCGACCAGTTGCACCGCTTCGTCGACGTCGAGCACCTGCGGCAGCTTGCGCACCGCCTTGGGCGCGCGTACGGCAGCGGCGGGATTGGCGGCTGATGCGGCCCTGCTTGAGCAGCCAGCCGTAGAAACTGCGGCAGGCTGACAGGCGACGCTGCAGGCTCTTGGCCGACAGGCCGCGGCGATGCTCGCTGGCCACGAACAGGCGCAGGTCATCGCGCACTCAACTGCAACAGGTCACGCGATTGCCCGTCGCTCCAGTGCAGCAGCACCAGCAGGTCGCGGCGATAGGCATCCAGCGTATGCGCCGAGCTGCGGCGCTCGACCGCCAGGTGCGCGAGGAAGTCGTCGACCGGGCTGGTCGCGGTGTTCATCTCACGTCGCGCGGGAACCGCTGCAACGCGGCCGCCAAGCGCCTCACCCATCATGCGCAGGAACAAGGTGCCCATGCCCGGGAAGAAGCGATTGCCGTCGTGGCTGCCGACCGCCACCAGGCCAATGCCCGGCAGCACCAGCAGTGCGGAGCTCTGGACTTCGTCGACGCGCGCGCCATACAGCAGCGCATTCTTGTCCGGATGCAGGCGCCCGCACAGCGGTTCGCCGTTGCCGAGCAGGTCGCGGAAGCCGTCCAGCCGCGCGTCGCCCTCGGCAATCACCTGCAGCCAGTCGTCATCTTCCAGGCCGTCGACCGGATGCAACAACACCATCCGCACCAGGTCGCCATGGAAGTCCTCGGCCAGCGACGCCGCCATCGCGCGCACGGTATCGGCGGCGCTGGTCTGCTTCATCAGGGCCAGCGTCAGCTGATGCGTGCGTACCGCCAGCCGCTCGTTTTCCTGCGCATTGCCGGACGAGCTCATGCAGGCGCTTGGCGAGTTCGCGGTTCTTGTCGCGCAGCACTTCCAGCTGGTAGCTGGCCAGCGACGCCGCCGGCCCGTCCTCGCGCGGCACCACCAGGGTCAGGGCGAGGTCGGGGAACTGCTGCAGGAAGGTCGCATGCCGGCGCAGCCACGCCGCCACTTCATGCGCGCCGAGCTTTTCCTGCATGCCCGGGTTGAACGGGTCGATCGTCACTGCTGCCACTCTCCTTCGAATACGAATGCGGTCGGCCCGCCCATCGCGATGCGGTCGCTGTCCTGATCGTAGCGGATGTGCAAGCGTGCCGCCCGGCAAGCTCCACGGCGATTTCGCCGCCGGCATCAAGCTGGCCACGCCTGGTGAGCACCGCCACCGCCGCGCAGGCGCCGCTGCCGCAGGCCAGGGTCTCGCCGACGCCGCGCTCGAACACGCGCAGGCGGATATGGTCGCGCGTCGACGATTTCGGCAAAACCGACATTCACCGATTCCGGGAATGCCGCGTTGCGCTGCAGTGCGCCGCCGGTCGCCTCGACCGTGGCGCGCTCGAGCGCAGCAACCTCGATCACCGCATGCGGATTGCCCATCGACACCGCACCGAAATGCACGGCAGTGCTGCCGATGTACAGCGTGTAGGTCTCGCGCGCCTCATGCCAGCCGATCAGCGGCACATCCTGCGGCGCGAAGCGCGGCGTGCCCATGTCGATCACGATCCCGCCCTTGCCGTCGCGCCCGACCACATGCGTGTCCGGCCGGACTGTCGATGCTGAAATCGCCCAGCATCGGGGCGGCGCCATCGCGCACCAGCCAGGCCGCGATGCAGCGCGCGCCATTGCCGCACTGCTGCGCCTGCGAGCCATCCGCGTTCCAGATCCGGTAGGACGCGACCGCGTCCGCGCTGCGCGGTGGCTCCACCGTCAGCAACTGGTCGCAGCCGATGCCGAGGTGGCGATCGGCGATACGTGCGCAGGTATCGGGACCGGGTGACGGCGCGCCCTTGCGCAGGTCGAGCACGACGAAGTCGTTGCCCGCGCCATGCATCTTGCTGAACCGCATCGCGAACGCCTCAGCGGCGCGCGGCAGGCGTGCCGGAAGCGGGTTCGGAAACGGGCGTGGCGTGGCATCCGCGCCAGCGGCAGGCGCTGGTTTCCGCCGGCGTCGCCGCTGGCGCCGCCACGGGAATGTCCGACGGCTTCACCAAGGCGCCTTTGTTGCCGCAGCCGGCCAGGGCCACGCAGGCGATCAACACGCGATCAACAGGGGCGATGTTCTTCATGGACGAAGTGTAGCGCGGCAGGCACTCAATGCGGTTCCGGGCGCCGCCACAGCCATGCGCCCACGATCGCCATGACCAGCGATGCCCGGTACCGCCATCCGCCGGTCCGGCATGAGCAGCAACATCAGGACGGCGCTCGTGCCCATCATGCCCAGACGCCAGTCGCTTGGCCCGGCGACTGACCGCACCGCCCGGCCTGCCAGTCGCGGATCATCGGACCGAACTGGCGGTGGGCCAGCAGCCAGCGTGCAGGCGCTTTGATCCACGCGCGGCGGCGAATGCCGCCAGCAGCACGAACGGCGCTGTCGGCAGCCCGGGCACCACGATACCGAGCAGGCCCAGGCCCAGGCTTGCATAGGCCAGCAGCCACCACAGCCAGCGCATCAGGCCCGCCAGCCTGCCGTCAGCGGCTGCACCGCCGGCCTACTTCGTTTCCGGGACACCCAGCTGGTCCAGCATGAAGGCCTGCTGCTCGGCCATTTCGCGGTAGCGGCGGAAGCGACCGGACTTGCCACCATGGCCGGCTTCCATGTTGATCCGGAACACCACCGGATAGGACCCGGTATCCAGGTCGCGCAGGCGCGCCACGTACTTGGCGGGTTCCCAATATTGCACCTGCGAATCCCACAACCCGGTGCCGACGAAGATCGCCGGGTAGTCGCGCTTCTTCAGGTTGTCGTAGGGCGAATACGCCAGCATGTAGTCGTAGCTGGCCTTGTTCTCGGGGTTGCCCCACTCGTCGTATTCGTTGGTGGTCAGCGGGATGGTCGGGTCCAGCATGGTGGTGACCACGTCCACGAACGGCACCTGCGAGACGATCACGCGGTAGTCGTCCGGCGCCATGTTGGTGATCGCACCCATCAGCAGGCCGCCGGCGCTGCCACCCATCGCGGCAACGCGATTGCGGTTGGCGTACTTGTTGTCGACCAGCCAGCGGGTCACGTCGATGAAGTCGGTGAAGCTGTGCAGCTTGTTGAACATCTTGCCGTCTTCGTACCAGCCGCGGCCCATTTCCTGGCCGCCGCGGATATGCGCCAGCGCGTACACCATGCCGCGGTCGAGCAGGCTGATGATGCCGAGGTTGAAGCCCGGGTCCATCGAGGCGCCGTAGCTGCCGTAGCCGTACTGCAGCATCGCCGCGCTGCCATCGCGCTGGAAGCCCTTGCGATAGACCAGCGACACCGGCACCTTGGTCGCCATCGCGCGCCGGCACCCAGACCCGCTCGGTGACGTAATTGTTGCTGTCGAACCCGCCCAGCACCGGCTGCTGCTTGAGCATGCGGCGCTCGCCGGTCGGCAGTGTTCAATTCATAGGTGGTGGCCGGCGTGGTCATCGAGCTGTAGCTGTAGCGCAGCCACGGCGTGTCCGCTTCCGCATTGACGTCCAGGCCCATCGAATACGCGGTCTCGTCGGCCTTGACGTACTCTGCGCTGCCGTCGGCCTTCAGCACGCGCACGCGCTCCAGTCCGTCGGAGCGCTCGGCAATGGCGGTGAAGCCGTCGAACAGTTCGAAGCCCTCGATGTAGACCTTGGGATCGTGCGCGATCCAGTCTTTCCAGTCCTTGCGCGATGTCGAACCGTCAGCCGCCGTCGCGATCTTGAAGTTCTTTGCGCCGTCGGCATTGGTGCGGATCACCCAACGGCCGTCGAAGTGGTCGGCGTCGTATTCGACATCACGCTCGCGCGGCGCCAGTACCGCGAAGGTTTGCGGATCGGCAGCCGGCGCGTAACGCACTTCGTTGGAGACGGTGCTGTCCAGCACGATCAGGATGTACCTGTCGTCGCGCGAGCGGCCGATGCCCATGTAGTAGGTATCGTCGGCCTCCTCGTAGACCAGCGCGTCATCCTTCGGATCGGTGCCCAGCACGTGCTTCTTGACCGCGCGTGGTGAGCAGGGTTTCCGGATCGTTCTCGACGTAGAACAGGGTCTTGTTGTCGTCGGCCCAGGCCATGCTGCCGGAGCTGCCGGGGATCGCATCGGGCAACGTCTTGCCGGTCGCCAGGTCCTTGAAGCGGATGGTGTACTGGCGGCGGCCGTTGCTGTCGTCGGCATAGGCCAGCAGTCGGTTGTCCTGGCTGATGTCGCGCGCGCCGACCGCGTAGTAGTCCTTGCCCGCGGCCATCGCGTTGACGTCCAGCATCACCTCTTCCGGCGCATCCATGCTGCCCTTGCGGCGCGCATGGACGGGATAGTCCTGGCCGGTTTCGAAGCGGGTGTAGTACCAGTAGCCACGCTCGCGGTACGGCACGCTGCTGTCGTCCTGCTTGATGCGCGCCACCACCTCGTCGTAGAGCTTGTCCTGCAGCGGCTTGAGCGGCGCCATCAGCGCATCGGCATAGGCGTTCTCCGCATCGAGGTAGGCCAGCATCGCCGGATCCTTGCGGGTGTCGTCGCGCAGCCAGTAGTACTCATCGACACGCTCGGCGCCGTGCGGTGCTTTCACCACATGCGGCTTCTGGGCGACGTCGGGCGGGTTGGGCAGGTCGGCGGCGTGTGCGGTCATGGCGAAGCTCATGCAGAAGCAGGGCAGCAGCGGATTTCATCGAAACAATCCTCGGAGGTGGCGGGCCGGACAGGGCAGGTCAGTCGTGCGTGGGCCGATTGAAGACTAGTCGCCCAGTTGCTGCCAGAGGAAGGTATAGGCCAGTGCGCTCATGTGCGCGGCCTGCGCATTGTTGGCTGCCGCCGCCGTGGCCACCCTCGATGTTCTCGTAGTAGCGCACGTCCTTGCCGGCTGCCTCCATCTTCGCCATCATCTTGCGCGCATGCGCCGGATGCACGCGGTCATCCTTGGTCGAGGTGGTGAACAGGGTCGGCGGGTACTGCTTGCCTGCATCGAACAGGTGATACGGCGAGAAGGTCTTGATGTAAGTCCCAGTCGCTGGTGTCCGGATCGCCGTATTCGGCCATCCACGAGGCACCGGCCAGCAGGTGGCTGTAGCGCTTCATGTCCAGCAGCGGCACCTGCACCACGATCGCGCCGAACTTGCTCCGGATACTGGGTCAGCATGTTGCCCATCAGCAGGCCGCCGTTGCTGCCGCCCATGGTGCCGAGGTGCTGCGGCGAGGTGATCTTGCGCGCCACCAGGTCGTCGGCGATCGCGGCGAAGTCCTCATAGGCCTTGTGGCGGTTGGCCTTCAGCGCGGCCTGGTGCCAGCGCGGGCCGTACTCGCCACCGCCACGGATGTTGGCCAGCACGTACACGCCGCCCTTTTCCAGCCAGCCCTTGCCGATCGCACCGGAGTAGGCCGGCGTCAGCGAGATCTCGAAACCACCGTAGCCGTACAGCAGGGTGCGCGCCTTGCCATCGAACGCCAGGTCCTTCGGCCGCACCAGGAAGTACGGCACCTTGGTGCCGTCCTTGCTGATCGCGAAGTGCTGCTCGATGACGTTGTTGGAACCATCGAAGAACACCGGATTGGACTTCAGCACCTCGGGCTGCTGGCCGATGTCGGCCATCGACAGCGTGGTCGGGGTCAGGAAGTCGGTGACGGTCAGCCACACCGCATTGCTGTCGATCGGCATCCACCGCGCCAACACCAATCGTGCCGATGGTGGGCGCACCGACGAAGTCGCGCTTCGCCCACCCCTCCTTGCCCGGGGTCAGCACGATCAGCCGATTCTTCACGTCATCCATCACGTTCAGGACAAGGTGATCCCTGGTCAACGTGAAGTCGGACAGCGATGTCGTGGCGGTCGGCTCGAACAGCACGTCGAAGTCGCGCTTGCCGGCCATGAAGGCGTCGAGGTTGGTCGCCAGCAGCGAGCCGGCCGCGTAGGTCTTGTCGCCCACCTTCCAGTCTTCGCGCGGCCGCAGGTACAGCCACTCGCGGAACGCGGATTTCTGCATCGAGTTCGGCACGTCGAGCCGGGTCAGGCTGCCGTCCTTGCCACGCAGGTACAGCTCATCGTTGTAGAACGCCAGCGTGCGCGACGACCCAGTCGCGCTCATAGCCCGGCGTGTCGTCATGGCTGGCGGCGATGTACATGTCGCCGGGCTTGCCTTCGTAACACGGTGGTCGCCGCAGTCATCGGCGTGCCGCGCTTCCATTCCTTGACGATGTTCGGATAGCCCGAACTGGTCATGCTGCCGGGGCCGAAGTCGGTATAGACATACACCGTGTCTTCGTCGATCCAGCCCAGCCCGCCCTTGGCCTCGGGACGGAAGAAGCCGTTCTCCACCCAGGTCTTGCTGGCCAGGTCGAACTCACGGGTCACATCGGCATCCGACGCCGCCGGGCGACAGCGCAATCAGGCAGCGCTCGTACTTCGGACGCAGGCAGTCGGCGCCGTGCCAGACCCACTTGCTGCCTTCGGCCGCGTTCAGCGCATCGAGGTCGATCACTGTTTCCCACGTCGGATCCGCCTTGCGGTATTCGGCCAGCGTGGTGCGCCGCCACAGGCCGCGCTCGTGCTGCTTGTCCTTCCAGAAGTTGTAGTAGTAGTCGCCGATCTTCTGCACCCCGGGGATCTTCGCGTCCGAATCGAGGATCGCGCGGATCTCGGTTTCCAGCGTCTTGAATTCGGATGAACTGGCAATCTCGGCTTCCGCCCTCGCATTGCGCGCCTTCACCCAGTCCAGCGACTTTTCGCCCTGGACATCCTCCAGCCACGCGTAGGGATCGTCACTGGTCGCCGATTGCGCCGATGCGCTTCCGGCAATGGCAAGACCCGCAATCAGGCAGGCGTTGGAGAGATGGGACATGGCGAGCGCTCCGGGACTGGATCGGGAAACCCCGAACGCTATCACAGCACCCGTTGCCGGTGCCCCTTCACGCCGCGGCTGCATTCAGGCTGCGCGCGGAAGCCTCAGCGGACGTCGTCCACGGCGCCCGGCGCAGCGCCTGCACGCGGCGCCGACGCGGCATCCGCAAGGCCACCCGTGGCAGCGGGAACCGACGCAGGCTCCACCAGGCCGCCAGCGGCATGCCCACCAGCCATAGCGGCAGCCAGCCGAGCAGAACTCGTGCTGCCGCGCGCCGCGGGAATCAGCAGCACCGCCAGGGTGCCGACGATGACCAGCCTGCCGCAGCAGGCGATCCAGCGCGTCATGCGAATGTGGAAATGGTTGGACTGGTTCATGGCGGCGCTCCGTGATGGATGACGCCAGACTGCGACGCCGCGCTTCTCACGGGCTGCGACGCTCAATACCCCGCGTCGTCCAGCACCTTGTCGGCTTCGCGCCGACCGATCTCGATCAGTTCGCGACCGCGCCAGAACTCGTAGAACTGGCAGGCATCGCGCGGAATGCGGATGACGATTTCCGGTGGATCCAGCGCGATCTGCACGCGCGAGATCTGCGCCTGCATGGTGTCCAGCGAGCGCGACATCAGTTCGGCGAAACCCAGTTCACGCTCGGGCGCTTCCCTGGATTTTTCGTCGCCGTCATCGTCGAATTGCTCATCGATCCAGCGGGCGATGCGACCTTGCGGCACTTCGTCCTGCTCGGGATCAATGGCAAGCGCGCCCGGCGGACGCTGCGGCCAGCCATGCATGTCCACCGCGATCAGGCGATGCGCATCCGACAACCGCGTCGCGGCAATTGGCAGTGGCGACAGCAGGCCACCATCGACCAGTTCGCGGCCATGCACTTCGAACGGGGTGAACACGCCGGGAATCGCGAAAGAAGCCCGCACCGCATTCCACAGGTCACCACGCCGCAGCCAGACTTCGCGCTGGCGCATCAGGTCCACCGCGACTGCGGTGAAATCCACGGGCAGGTCTTCGATGCGGGGTTCGCCGACCACTTCGCGCAAGCGCCGCACCAGGCGATCACCGGTGAACAAGCGCTGACCTGCCGAGGCCGGGGTCGAGCAGGCGCAGCATGCCGGTGCGGCTGGTGCCCAGCATCCATTCGCGCAAGGCATCGAGTTTGCCCGCCGCGAACGCACCACCGACCAATGCACCACTGGAGGCGCCGGCCACCGCCACGATCCTGATGTCGCGCGCCTGCAGCGCCTCGATCACGCCGATCTGCGCAAGCCCGCGCGCACCGCCCGCGCCCAGTGCCAGCGCGACCGGTTCACCTGCGGCAATCTTCGGGGCGTCCGCAGCCGCCATGTCAGTCCTGGTAGTTGCCCAGCGCGAGCTGCAGCAAGGTGCGCGCCTGCTCGCGGAGTGCATGTGGCTCGACGATCTCCGCATCGCTGCCGTAGTGCAGCACGTCCATCAGCAGTTCGCGCGGCACCGAATACGGCACCTTCAATTCATAGCGGCCGTCGGCCAGGTAGCGGCCCTGCTGCTGCGAGTGCCAGTGCTCGTCGGCGACCCAGCGCGCGGCCTTGGCGCTGAACAGGATCGTCGCCCAGCCCTTGGGCACGCCGGAGAAAATCCCGTAACTGCCGGCCAGGTGGCTGTTGAGTTCGTCTTCGGCGACATCGGTGGCGGTGCCGTCCAGCAGGCGCGCGCCGGTGATGCGGTCGATCGAAAAACTGCGCAGGCCGTTGCGGTCGTCGTCCCAGGCGTCCATGTACCAGTTGTCGCGGTAATGGGTCAGTCGTTGTGGCGAGACCGTGCGGCGGGTCTTCTCGTCGGTCGAACGCGCGCGGTAGTCGAAGGCGATGCGCCGCCGCTCCAGCACCGCCGAGGCCACGATCCGGAACGCGTGCTCGTCCATCCGCCGCAGCCGATGCGGCAACACCCGCACCCGCTCCACCGGCCAGCGCTTGCCGCCGGAATGCGCATCGAGCAGTTTCTCGACGCGTTGCTGCAGCGGTGCAAGCGCGGCCGACAACATCCCGCCGCTGCTGCGCGACAGCAGTTGCTGGGCGGCCAGCAATGCGTGCAACTCTTCGGAATTCAGCCACAGGCCGGGCAGTTCGAAGCGCTCGACGGATTCCTTGTCGTAGCTGAAGCCGGCTTCGCCATCGCCGATCAGCGGCGCCATCAGGCCGTCGCGCAGGAAGGCGAGGTCGCGATAGACGGTGGCGCGCGAGCAGCCCAGCTCGTCCTGCAGGCGGGCCACGGTCACCGGTCGGCGTGCAGCCTGCAGCACCCGGTGCATGGCGATGATGCGTTCGTAACGGTCCATGCCACGATTATGCCGCCTCCAAGGTTGGCCGTGATCATCGCGCCCGAACCGCCCACCTTTCCCGTCGGCGCGGCACAATGGGGCATGCCCGCTCACCACCCCCAAGAGCCTGCGCTTGACCTGTCGCCATCGCCTGGCGACGAGGTCAAGACGCACCACGTGCTACATGTGCGCCTGCCGCTGCGGCATCAAGGTGTGGCTGGCGGACGGCAAGATTCGTTACATCCAGGGCAACCGCGACCATCCGGTGAACCAGGGCGTGCTGTGCGCGAAGGGCGCGGCCGGGATCATGCAGCACTACTCACCGGCGCGCCTGTCGAAACCGCTGCTGCGCGTGGGCGAACGCGGCAGCGGCGAATTCCGCGAGATCGAGTGGGACGAAGCGCTCGACCTCGCGACCTCGTGGCTCAAGCCGATCCGCCAGCGCAATCCCGATGAACTGGCGTTCTTCACCGGCCGCGACCAGTCGCAGGCATTGACCGGCTGGTGGGCGCAGCAGTTCGGCACGATCAATTACGCCGCGCACGGCGGGTTCTGCTCGGTGAACATGGCGGCCGGGGGCCTGTATTCGGTCGGCGGCAGCTTCTGGGAATTCGGCGAACCCGACTGGGAACACACCCGCTACCTGATGCTGTGGGGCGTGGCCGAAGACCACGATTCCAACCCGATCAAACTGGGCCTGGGCAAGCTCAAGGCCCGCGGTGCCAAGATCGTCGCGGTCAATCCGGTGCGCAGCGGCTATGGCGCGATTGCCGATGAATGGATCGGCATCCGACCCGGCAGCGACGGTTTGTTCGCGTTGGCGCTGGTCCACGAACTGCTGCGGATGGACCGCATCGACCTGGAGTATCTGGTGCGCTACGCGAATGCGCACTGGCTGGTGGTGCGTAATCCGGGCGGTGCCGATGACGGCATGTTCGCCCGCGACGCGGATGGCAATCCGTTGTGTTGGGATGCGCATGCGAACACAACGGTCGATGCCGACAGCATCGACATCCACCCCGCGGTGGTCGGCGACTACATCCTGGCCGATGGCCGCAAGGCCGTGCCGGTGTTCCAGCTGATCGCTGATCGCTACCTCGACCCGCACTATTCACCCGATGCCGTGAGCGAACGCTGCGGCATTCCCGCCGACACCATTCGCCGCATCGCCCGCGAACTGGCCGAGGCCGCGTTCGATTCCAACCTCACGCTGCCGATTGCGTGGACCGACAGCTGGGGCCGCGAACACAAGGAAATGGTCGGCCGACCGGTGTCGATGCACGCCATGCGCGGCATCAGCGCGCACAGCAACGGCTTCCATACCTGCCGCGCGCTGCACCTGCTGCAGCTGCTGCTGGGCGCGGTGGATGCACCGGGCTCGTTCCGCTACCAACCACCGTTCCCGAAGCCGATCCCACCCGCCAACCGGCCCGGCAAGGCGCGCAAACCGGACGGCGTGCTCGATGCGCCGCCACTGGGCTTCGTGCATGGGCCCGAGGATCTCCTCGTCGATGCAAATGGCCAGCCGCGCCGCATCGACCATGCGTTTTCGTGGGCCTACCCGCTGGCCGCGCACGGGATGATGCATACGGTCATCCGCAACGCGCATGCCGGCAGCGTTGCTGGCGACAGCCGCTACAAGATCGACACGCTGATGATGTTCATGGCCAACATGAGCTGGAACTCGGCGATGAACACCGGGCAGACCATCGACTGGCTGACCGACAAGGACGAGGCCGGCGACTACAGGATCCCGCGCATCATCTATTCCGATGCCTATGCCAGCGAGATGGTCGCCTATGCCGACCTGGTCCTGCCGGACACGACCTACCTGGAGCGCTTCGACGCGATCAGCCTGCTCGACCGGCCGATCTCCGATGCCGATGGCGTGGCCGATGCGATCCGCCATCCGCTGCTGGCACCGGAGACGCAGGATGTCGAAGGCAAGCCGCGCGACGTGCGCGGGTTCCAGTCGGTGCTGATCGACCTCGGCGTGCGCATCGGCTTGCCGGGCCTGGTCAACGAAGACGGCTCGGCGAAGTACCGCGACTACGCCGACTACATCGTCCGCCACGAACGCGCGCCCGGCGTCGGCCTGCTCGCCGGCTGGCGCGGCGCGGACGGCAACGAGCACGGCAAGGGCGCACCGAATCCGAACCAGTTGCAGCACTACATCGACAATGGCGGCTTCTGGCGCGAAGAACTCCCGGAATCCGCGCGCTACTTCAAGATGGGCAACCGCGATTACCTGCAGTGGGCGCAGCGTTTCGGCTTCGTGCCGAACGATGCGCCGATCGTGCTGCAGCTGTATTCGGAAACCCTGCAGAAATTCCGCCTCGCGGCGCAGGGCCATGGCGCCGTGCAACCGCCGGCGGAGCATCGCGAGCGGGTGGCGACCTATTTCGATCCGCTGCCGATCTGGTACGAACCGTTCGAGCACGACCAGACCAGCCGCACCACCTATCCGCTCAATGCGATCACCCAGCGCCCCATGTTCATGTACCACGCGTGGGGATCGCAGAATGCGTGGCTGCGGCAGATCACCGCGCGCAACTACCTGTACCTGCATCCCGACACCGGCGCCGCGCATGGCATCGCCGACGAGGACTGGATCGAAGTCGCCTCGCACCACGGCATGCTCACCGCGCAGGCGAAGTTCGCCGGCAACGTGCAGCCGGACACGGTGTGGACGTGGAACGCGATCGGCAAGCGCAAGGGCGCGTGGCGACTCGCGAAGGACGCGCCGGAAGCGCGCAAGGGCTTCCTGCTCAACCATCTGATTTCCGACGTCACGCCCAGGGGCGACTACGCCAATGCCGACCCGGTGACCGGCCAGGCGGCGTGGTTCGATTTGCGCGTGTCGATCCGAAAGGTCGATGCCGGCGAAGACCCGCAGAGCACGCCGCAGTTCGCGCCACTGGGTTTCAAGGAGGCAGACGAAAAGCCGCTGCGCTACGGTGCAGGCTTCCGCGGGAAAAATGCGCGATGACCATGCTGCCGCCGCCATCGAAGAAGAAACTCGGCCTGGTGATCGACCTCGACACCTGCGTCGGCTGCCATGCCTGCGCGACCAGCTGCAAGGAATGGAATGCGGGTGGCATCGCCGGCCCGCTGACCGACGAGCGTCCGTACGCCAAGGATCCGCAGGGCGTGTGGTTCAACCGCGTGCACAGCTACGAGCTGGAGCCCACGCCGAGCGAACCCGCGCAGAGCCTGCATTTCCCGCGCAGTTGCCTGCATTGCGAAACCCCGGCCTGCGTGACCGTGTGCCCGACCGGCGCCAGCTACAAGCGCGCCGAAGACGGCATCGTGCTGGTCGACGAAGACAAATGCATCGGCTGCAAGCTGTGTTCGTGGGCCTGCCCGTATGGCGCGCGCGAATATTCCGAAACCGAAGGGGTGATGAAGAAATGCACGTTGTGCGTGGACCGCATCTACAACGAGAAACTCGACGAAGCCGACCGCCAACCCGCCTGCGTGCAGGCCTGCCCGACCAGGGCGCGGCATTTCGGCGACCTGGGCGATCCCGACTCCGACGTTTCCAGGCTCGTGCTCGATCGCGGTGGCGTGGCCTTGATGCCTGAACTTGGCTATGCACCGGTCAACCGCTACCTGCCGCCACGACCGCGTCGCCATGGCAGTACCGGACAAGAACACGCGACAGAGAGCCAGGTCGATGCCGGCTCGCTGACGCAGCGCTGGCTGACCCGCCTCCTCAAACGCTGAGAACACCACCCATGGCCGAGCCCGACATCCTGATCACCACCACGCACACCTTCGAGGGCCGCCGCATCGTCGAATATCGCGGGCTGGTCAGCGGCGATGCGATCCTTGGCGCCAACATGTTCCGCGACCTGTTCGCCAGCCTGCGCGACATGGTCGGCGGCCGTTCCGGCAGCTACGAAAAGGTCTTGCGCTCGGCCAAGACGGAAGCAATCGAGGACATGCTGGAATCCGCCCGCGAACGCGGTGGCAACGCCGTGGTCGGCGTCGACCTGGACTATGAAACCATCCAGGTCCAGGACGGCGGCTCGATGCTGATGGTGTCGGCGACGGGTACGGCCGTGGTGGTGGAATAGTCATGGACTCGTGCAACGTTGAATTGGCTTTCCGCTGCCATCCGTGGCGCGACCAGACAGGCTCCGGATCGCCCTGGGCGGGCGTCCTGCCCGCCCGTGCATGCGCTGCGCGCGTCAATGCCACGCAAGCTTGCATCGCATGAACCCCGCGTTCTCGGTCATCTTCTTCACCACCCTGTCCGGCGCCGGCTTCGGGCTGTGGGCATGGCTGGGCCTTCGCATCGCTATGGGCACGCCGCCGGTCGGTTATCAGGTATTGGGCTGGATCGTGCTGCTGTTGCTTGCGGGCCTGGCCGCGGCGGTCGGCCTGCTGGCGTCGTCCTGGCACCTCGGCAAGCCAATGCGGGCGTGGCGGGCGTTCTCGCAATGGCGCACGTCGTGGTTGTCGCGCGAAGCCGTGCTGGCAGTCGCCACCTTCGCCCCGGCATGTGCCCTGCTCCTGCTGTTGCGCGAAGGCCCGTCGGGCACGCTTGCGCCGATCGTTCGCATGACCGGTGGCCTGCTGGCCGTGCTCAGCCTTGCCACGGTCGCGTGCACGGCGATGATCTACGCCGCGCTCAAGCCGATCCCGGCATGGCGCCATCCGCTGGTCCTGCCGGTGTACATCCTGTTCGCGCTACTGACGGGCGGCCTGCCGATGCTGCTGTCCACCTGGCCGGGCGCGTCCGGCCCGGATGGCGCGCTGCCATGGCTGTTGATCGTCATCGCGATGGCGCTGTTCATCCTGAAATTCGCCTACTGGCGCTCGATCGATCAAACGCCGCTCGCGCAGCAGCGCGGTGATGCCATCGGCCTGCCACGGCGCACCGCCAGCGTGTTCGAACGCCCGCATACGGAAGCCAATTACATCACCCGCGAGATGGCCTTCGTGGTCGCACGCGCGCACGCGCGCGCATTGCGGGTGATTGCGGTGATCCTGTTCGCGCTGCTTCCGCTTGTGCTGCTGGCGCTGTCGGTGCTGTCCACGCAGGTCGATGCAGCGACGTGCGCGAAATTCGCTGCGCTCGGCGCGCTTGCCGGCGCGTTCGTCGAGCGCTGGCTGTTCTTTGCCCAGGCCAGGCACATGGTGACGCTGTATTACTGAGCGCTATGGCGCAGCATCGATCAACGCACGTGCACCCTGCGCCAGCAGCATCCCGGCAACACGGATGCCCAATGCGTCCGCTGCATCGACCGCGCCACTGGCGTCTGCGCGGATGATCGCGCCCGTGCTGGCCGAACCCACCAGTCCCGCCAGCGACAGGCTGTCCCCGTCGAGTTTCGCGTACGCCGCCACCGGTACATGGCAGCTGCCATGCAGCGCGCGGTTCATCGCCCGCTCGGCCTCGACGCAGGTGCGGGTGGATGCATCGTCAAGCGCCAGGCACAGCGCGAGGGTGTCGAGGTCGCCAGCGCGGCATTCAATCGCGATCGCGCCCTGCGCGGGTGCCGGCAACCAATCGGGTGCGTCCAGCCGCGCGCGGATGCGAGCATCGAAGCCCAGCCGCTGCAGGCCCGCGCAGGCCAGCACGATGGCGTCATGATCGTCGGCATCGAGCTTGGCCAGCCGCGTGTTGACGTTGCCGCGCAGGTCGAGCAATTCCAGGTCCGGTCGCAGCGCGCGCAACTGCGCCTGCCGGCGTAGCGAGGACGTACCGACGCGGGCGCCACGTGGCAATCCGTCGATGCCGTCAAATTGGTTGCTGACGAAGGCGTCGGCATGGTCGGCGCGGGCCAGGATCGCCGGCAGCGCGAAGCCCGGCTCCAGTTCCATCGGCACATCCTTGAGCGAATGCACTGCGCAATCCGCTTCGCCGCGTTGCATCGCGACTTCGAGTTCCTTGAGGAACAAGCCCTTGCCGCCGATCGCCGCCAGCGAACGGTCCAGCACTTCATCGCCACGCGTGCTCATCGGGACCAGCACGACGTCCAGGCCGGGATGCGCGGCGCGCAGGCGGTCGGCGACGTGTTCGCTCTGCCACAGGGCGAGCGGGCTCTTGCGGGTGGCGATGCGCAGGGTGGTCATGCGGGCATTATCGCCGCTTGTCTCCCTCCCCCGCTGGCGGGAGAGGGTCAGGGTGAGGGTGATCTCGCTTCTCTTACTGATCGAATTCAATTCCGCTGGCTTTGTGCCAGTAGTAGAACGCTTCAGGGTTCGCGGCTTTGAGCCGATTCAGCACCTGCCAGTCACCCATGATCTGCAAGTGCCGAATCGCTTCGACATCCCCGCCATAACGCAACCCAGCAGGATCGAGATCCAGGCGTCCTTGGAGCAACACGGCACTCAACAACGCAACTTTACCGGCAGCGATCCGTGCATCATCCAAACCAAAGCGTCCGCCGATCAGGTGGCTTTGCAGGCGGCGCGCACCATCCAGCAGCCAGTCCGCCTCTTGGCTTCTTGCAACGCCTTTCAGATCACGCGCGGCCAAGGCGAAACAGGCATCACGTGTGTCGATCAGCGTTTGCTCGCGGGTGAAGCCACCCCCGCGATAGCCATTCTCAAGCGCCTGCATCGCATCGTAGGCACGCCCTACCGCTGGTAGATCAGTGATCGTGCCGAACAACTCGGCCACATCGAATAACTGCTTGATTACCTGCATGGTGTCGCAGGGCTTCCCATTGGCCGGGTGGAACGGCACACCTGTGGTGCGCGGCGCAAAGGCAGTCAGCTTGTCACCCAACAGGGCTTCCATCGTAGGCAGGCGTACATGTACTTTTCGTTCGACTTCGATGAACGATGTGAGGATGGGTCGATCCACCAAGTCCACCGGGCATTCGGCGTCTTCCACCACATCCAGCAGAATGTGCAGCGGCCGGCCCTGAGTGGGCGAAGGGTAGTGGAACTTGAAATGGCGGCGGCGGGGCAAGCCGCGTTCACCACGATTCTGTGGCTCGTAACCGGTGAAAGGCGCCTGTTGGGCAATGCCGGCCAGGACCGCATCCAGCTCGGCTGGACTGGCAGGACATACGATGTCGATATCGATCGATAACCGGCGCGGCTTCGGCAGGTGCAGCAACAGGCTGGTACCGCCCTTGAACACGAATGGCATGCCGGACTCAGCTAGATGGCCGAGCAGGGCCAAGGCGTGAACGGCCTTTTCCAGGATACCTGGATCAACTCTAAGCTTTTGACTTAAACGAATTAATTTTTCTCTTTCAAAGAATTCAGGTTTGATCATTTTGATCCATCAAGTCCAGTTTTCCACCGGAATTGGAGTTGATGGACTCGTTGAAGTACGAAATCTCCAACCCGCGACGGAGGGCGTAACCCAGCAGCGCGGCCACCGGAATTCGCCCTGCCTGGGCGACGTTGGCAATCACGGTCTGGGCTTCGGATTCATCCATCAGGCGCAGGCGCGACGCTTCGGCCAACAGGTCCACAAGCAGCTTCTCTATCGGGGCGACTCCGCCCTCACCCTCGGGTTGCTTGGACAATGCCGGGCGCAGCACCACGGTCTTGTCAGACGGGCGGAAGGTGCGTTCGGCTTCACTGGGGGTGGGATTCAGATAGACCTTCCAGCCGCGCTCTTCCAGCTTTTCGGCAACTGATGACATAGCATCGCTGTCGGCGTAGAGGAATGCGGTATGCGTGGACAGCAGGTGCTGCGCATACGGGTTGATCTGGGCGGTGGACCAGGCGCTGATGTCCAGCAAGGGGAAGTCTTTTTTGATCTGCTTCAGCAGCGAGGCCAGCGGCTTGGTGTCTAGTACGAAGGGTTCGGCCAACCGGGAGTACCAGCCGCGGCCGGCATCGTGGATCACGCCGGTGCGCATGGCTTCACTGAGGTAGGTGCGGAGGGTGTCGTCGTGCAGTTCGATCTCCAGTTCCGCCAGACGCTCCGCCACCGCAATGTGGGAAAAATAGCCGCTGGCTTCGGCAAGCGTTGGGAGCACGCGCGCGATCAACGCTGTTTTTGCATCAATTGTGGGACTTTCAGCTGAGATTCCGGCTTTCAGCAGTGTGACTTCGTCGACCGTCAGATCAAACAGCTGATAAACGACCTGATCGATTTCTTGTTCAATGCTCACTAGCTCGCTACCCGCAGAGCGAGTCGCTTGTTCTGCAAGTGCAGCCAGATATTGTTTAACTTCAGTGCTCGCAGGTGGAACTGGAATTTGCCGCGAATATCGCGGCTCGCAATCGTAGTTTTGGTTTTGCTTCGTGGCAAAAACTTGAGTAGCAAACCAGAAACTAACCGACGAGTTTATAATCGCGGCCAAAAATTCCGGCTCATCGCTGACGCAGAACGAAGCCTTATTGTTGACAAAAAAGCCGCACCTATCAGCCACGGCAGTCGGTCGTGGAGTAATCGCTGGAATAAGAACTTTTGGACTTTCGAACGAATCAAGAAATTCTTCTGATGGGTTGTTGTCGAGTTCAAGCCAGTGGTGCTGACCACCGTCCTTTCCACCACGCGAAGAAGTGCATTGACCACGCTTTTTCAACAGAGATTCGAACTTCGACAGATGCTTATTTATAGCTGGATAACGCTTAAGGTCCTCATGAAAACCGAAGGGGAAGGCTATGAGATGAAGCCCCTCATGTCGAACAAACCACCGCTTGACATCGCGCCCACGAAGAAACGGCTTTAACAGCTCCAATGAGCTCGGATCATGGGCAATCAGCAGATCACGCTCCTCATCGGTAACAACAAATGCTTCGTTCAATCCGGTAATAACACCACGATGAAACCTTCCGCCCACATATTCTCCTAGTGGCTCGCCAATACTCCGCAACTTCTTCAATAGCTTTATGGATTCAGCACCTTCGAGTCTCCAGCCATCCTCTGTTAGCTCGCTTTGCTCAATATCAATCCCTTTAAGTTCGAGCACTTCAGAGATCCGATCTGTGCTATCACCTTTCATCCAGCCGTATGCCCGTACTCTGTTGTCCAGCGCTGGCAACAACTTCATTCCTACCAAGACCGATGCATAGGCAATCGCATCAAACACCGGCGCGTCGCCGAAATCGATCATCTCCTGCAACGTGAGCTGCTTCGCAAGATAGGCACGCAACTTTCCACCATAGGCTGCGCGATAGAACTTGTTGGAGCTGATGAACGTCAGCACACCACCCGGCCGTAGCAACTTCACCGCACGTTCGTAAAAAAATACAAACAGGTCGGCACGGCTGGCGCCCGTCACGTAGTGGGGGTCTAACTTCGCGCGATAATCGCTGATCGTTTCATGCCGCACATACGGCGGATTCGCAATCACGATATCGAAACCGCCCCGCGCGAACACATCCTGAAAATACACATGCCACAGGAAATACGGCCGCTCCGGCTTGCCTTCCAGGGCCTTCAGCTTCTGCCCGCGCTCTGCGAACAGCTTCAGTTCCGCTTCCAGTTGTACGAGGCGTTTTGCAGTGCGTGCCGGCGGCTTCCAGGCCGGGGCCCGGCGCTGCTTGTCCTTGATTTCCGCACGCAGCTGTTGCAGCTCCCCTTTGATGCGGCCCACCTGCGCCTGGATCGAATCGTCGATGTGGGTCAGCACCCATGAATCGATCTGCCCATGCAACGCCTGCTTGGCGGCAGCATCGCTCTCAGCGAAGTAACCCGCGATCAATGCAATGAAATCCACGCGCTGCTGCTCGACCAGGATCAGCTGCGTGCCCGGCGTATCGAAACCGAAGGTCGCTTGCCCGGCGAACGGCTTGCCGGCTTCCGTGTGCTGGAACAGCGTGTCAAGCGCGATGCCCTCGAAGCTTTCCAGCAACGAGTCGCCCTGCATGATCTTGTAATCGAGATTCGGTAGCGGGCTGGGCTGGTCTTCCTCAACGATCAGCGCCAGCCAGAAGCGCAGCCGCGCAATCTCCACCGCACCGGCGTCGATATCCACGCCGTAGATGGACTGCTGGATGATGCGACGCTTGGTCTCCGCACGGTCCAGCGGCCAGTCCAACGCCAGCTTGATCCAGTAGATTTCCTGCAACAGCCCAATGGGAAAAGCGCCAGAGCCGATTGCCGGGTCGCAGATCTTCACCTCGTCCAACAGGCGCTCGATCTCCTTCGTGTTCTGACGCACCCAGTTCTTGTCGGTAGCCTCACCCGGGTCCTTGTCGCGAACCAGCGTGGCCAATTCCGCGCGCTCGCCCAGATGCGACTGCAGGTAATGCAACAGACTCTGCTGGCACATGTACTGCACGATGGCCTTGGGCGTGTAATACGCACCCTTGTCCTTGTTGTCTTCCAGCAGATTTTCGAATACGTGACCCAGCATTTCCGGGTCAATGCCGATCTCGTGGTCTTCCGGATCGTTCTCGTCGATGGTGAAGTTGTATTCGCCGAAGAACGCCAACAAGTCGCAGAACAGCGCAGCGGGAAAGTCCAGGCTCTGCGTCGCCTGCGGCAAATCATCCTCAAAAAGGCCGCCGTTGAGATACGGCACGCGGGTGCCGGTCGGCGCGAACAGATCGTCTGTGCGGTCGCGACGATTCAGTGCATCGAAGAACAGCGGAACCAGGCGCTCGCTATAAAAGTGCTGCTTGTCCGGTGCGGTATCAAACAGGTCTGCAATAAAGTCCGGATTGCCGCCGGTCCACTCCTCCACGTTCGCAGGACAGCCCAACCAGCCCTTCTTCTGCAGGAAGTGCAAGAAGACCAGACGTCCAAGCAGTTTCTTGGCGAAGTCGCGTACGGGTTTGAGGGCACGCTCATATTCGTTCGCATCCTTGCCATGGGCGATGCCGAACACTTGTTGCGGGGTGTCGCCGGCCAACAGGTGATCGACGAAGCGCTGGTAGTGTTCCTTGTAACGCTTGAAGAATTCCTTGTTGAGGCGTTCAACCGAGAACGCGTCTACTACATCGGCAAGTGTGGCGGCCTTGCCCTTCTCGGCCAGCACCTGCAGACGTTCCGCAGCTGTAGTGCACGGCTCATTGGGACCCAGAACGAAGGTGTAGCGGCGCGGTGCTGTCTCCTGCTTCGTCAGCTGTCCATCGTCGGAAAATGTCGATTCGCGCGCGGCCAGAGTCAGGCGATAGTCTGGCTTGCCGGCATCGCCAGCATGAAACACTGCCAGTACGCCGTGATACGCAGCCTGGTCGATGTATTTGGCCACCAGCTTGCGCAGCGCCACGCGGTTGCGGGGTACATCGATGCCCGCACCAGTGCGTACTTCCAGTACCGCCAGTGCGCGCCCGCCCGCCAACGACACCTTGCCGAGTTGGGCGATGGCCTCAACACCTTCGGGCAGCTCGGCAATCTGCTGTGCCTGCGCAAACCATTCCACCGCCGGCAGCACCTGCACCAGTGCCTGCATCCAGTGCTCGCGAAGGTACGGCTGCCGCAGCGCGGCTTTCAGTTGCTCCCGGGTCATGCCCTGCCAACTCCCGAGAAGGACTCCGACAGGATAATGTCGGCATCACCCTCCACCCGTTGCGCCGCCGCAGCAACCGGTGGGGTGCTTTGTTCGGCCAACGGATAAGTGCGCAGGATCTCCACCAACTTGGCCAGCAGCGCGACCGGCGTCAGCCTGACTTCCTTGGTCGAGCGCTGCAGCTGGTTGATCTGGCGTGAGAGATTCTGGAAACGCGCGCGCTGGATCGCCTTCCTGGCGGCCAGGATCAGTGTGCGTTCCAGATCGGAAACGAGATTCAAGTTCAGAAACCCATCGAGATAGGCCAACGCACGCCGTTCGTTCGGGCCTTGCGTGACTTCCACGGTTTCACGCTGGATGCGCTCGCTGATCGCCTGCTCTTCGCAACGACGCAGCGCAGCGTTTACTTGCTCATGGTGTGCGTCATGCAAGGGAACCGCGTGCTCATCCGGATCGGGGGCACGAAACTCCCTTGCGGCCTCGACGATTGTCAGTTCCTCCGGATCGTCCGCCGTACCTAGCCGATAGAAGCCATCGCGATGTTTCGTACGGACGAAGACGACGGTAGTCTTGTCACGTGATTGATCCTGGCGGCCCACTCGCGCGCGCAGCGGCAGATTCTGGATGCGCTTGAATTCTCCGGGATTTTTGCGGCGAAATTCGCGCAGTTCCATCAGCAGGTTCAAGCGCTCGTCCCGCTCTGCTACCTCTGGGCTGCGTTCAAAAAGGCCGAAGGTATCGACCTCCTCGTCCAATGAGTAAATCTGGCTGTCCTCACCCAGCGCAGTATGGAACGCCTGTAGTTTCATGATCGCTTTTTTGCGCAGTTCGATATCGTCGTCCACGCGTGCAGTTGGGTAGAAGTTGTAGATATAGATGGCCGGTGCGGTTGTGCCGATCCGATTGACGCGACCGATGCGCTGCATCAGGCGAGTCGCGTTCCACGGCGTATCGTAATTGACGATCACGTTGGCGCGGTGCAGGTTAACGCCCTCGGCCAGCACTTCCGTAGTCAACAGAATGTCGAAGTCATGTGCCTGCACTTTGGCGTTGGCATCGAAGTTGGCACGTACCAACGGCATGCGGTCTTTACGCGTAGACGAATCGATCATCAACACCCGCCCGTACCCAGACTCATTCAGTCGACGACGCAGGTATTCGGTGGTTTCCTTCGACTCTGAGAAAACTACCAGTTTTCGGCCCTCATGGTTAATCTTTCGGTCAAACAACTCACCTTTCAGGCGGACCAGGAATTCGTCGAACTTGGGATCGTCGTCGACATCTTTCCATGCATCGCAGATGTCTTCGAGTAACGCCAGATCGTGGCGCACGCCTTCGGCGAAGCCCTCCTCAAAATCCCCCGGGGTACATACGTCGATCGTCGGGTCGGTGGCCTGGCGTTCGGCAATCTTCGCGATCAATTCCTCTTCGCGACCTTCCAGCAGGTACTGGGTGACTCCAAGATTCGGGGCCAGATAGACCTGGCCTGCATCGAGCATGTCCACCATGACACGGGTGGCGTCGCGGAACCGATTGAGTGACTGTCGAAACGCATGAAAGCTACTATCGAGGCGCTTGACCAGCAGAATGCGCATGATCGTTGCCAACTGCTGCGAGATCCTGTCGGCGTGCTGGTACTTCGCCTTCTTGTCGGCTTTCAGGAACGAGATGGCGCGATAGCGGTTGTAGGTCAAGCCTGCGTTGGTGCCTGCCAATAGTGCGATTGTGCGGTCATACAAGGCCTCCAGCCGCGTCGACAGCGGATACAGGATGTGGCGTGGTGGTTCAACGCGCGGGAAGACAACACCTTGTTCTTCCAGGTCAGCGCTGTACTGCTCGTGCCCGAGCAGATCGGTCCGAGTGCGCCGCACCGTAACCTCCGAAACGACCTTGTCACGGATATCTTCGTACAGCGACTTGACTCGCAGGCGAGCCGTTTCCACATCCTGTTCGCGCCTCGCCTCGCGGAAGGCTTTCTCCTTGCGCGAAAAGTAGTGCTGCAGGTTGGCGACGCTGAGCGTGGACTCTTTCAGATCCTGGAACAGGGCAACCAGATTTCGAATGTCCTCAGGACGGTTGTTCAGCGGCGTCGCCGATACCAGGATGACTTTCTTTTCAGCACGCAATCCATTCGGCATCGTTCGCAGTGTCGGCGTCTTGCAGATGCGCTGCAGTTCGTCGAAAGCGTCCGCAGTGTCGTTGCGGAATTTGTGCGCCTCGTCGACGATGATGAGATCGTATTTTTCCGGGTGCTTGACCTTGTGCAGGCTGCCATTGGTCACGATTTTGCAGTTATCCAGCCGAAATTTCTCCGCCGCCGTGTGCCAGCTGTCCGAGAGCGCGGGTGGAACCACAATCAGGGTGTGCGAACGGTGCTCCGGGAAACCATTCTTGAAGAAGAATTTCTTGGCGATAAGGGTAGCAATGATGGTTTTGCCGAGCCCGACCACGTCGGCCAGGAAGAAACCGTTGTGCTTTTCCAACAACCGATATCCGGAGTTGACGGCATCAACCTGATAAGTCAGTCGCATGAAGCCTTCAGGCAGGTCACCGATGGCATTCGGGTCATAGTCAATGCTTGCGCCGAAGTACTCGAGTAAGAGCTTGTAGTAAAGCTGATACGGCGATACCTCCTGACCGAGGTAAGTCGCATCCTTGATCGCTCGAATGTCGGCCGGCAGGACTTCGACGGATTCGTTCCAGAGCGTCTCGAATTCGTCGCTGGCGAATTGAACATCGCTGTAGTCGTGCAGAAGCACGTTGAATTCATAATTACTAGCGGCATCTTCGGTACCGAGCCCGGCCGCGGTCAGATTCGATGAGCCGGTAATAACTGCGCCGGGACGATGCTCATTGAAACCGGATGGACGGAAGATATAGAGCTTGGCATGCAGGCGTTTGGTCGGATGCGCCCGAAGGGCAACTTTGCCAGACGTCACGTCTTCGATAAATTTCAGGATGCCGTCTTCCACCTCCCTGCGATAGGCAGCAGCCTGGATGTCTTGCTTCAAGCTTTGGCTGAAGTCGGCAATGGCCTTGTTGGGGTCATTGAGAAACAACATCCCGCGCCGATGGTACTCGGCCATCAACGCATCGACATTAATACCAACCAAGATCCGAATCTGCGGTATGGCTTCCAGGAAAGGTCGCAACGCGAAATAACCTGAAGCCCGCAGATAACCGACCAACGCATCAAACTGCGCGAGGTCCGGGTTGTGCTCAGCAACGGCTCTCAGCTTGGAGAAAAGCGTTTGTGCGCCATGGTTTGTAAAGAATTTGGTACTCAAGTCGCTCTCGCCAAGACTTTCCTCAGTGCCCAAAAATGTGGGATTAATCCGATTGCAGTCCATTCGCACAGACTGACCCCTGACCATAAGCGTATCAATCTAACAAATCTGCATTGCCCATCGGAAAAATCCTCGACTGTGCGTACTACAGATGCCGCAACGTATTCCCGCAGCTGCGGCACGCAGCGCCGGCTGACTTCCAGCGGCTGTTCGACATGGCGCAGCACGGCCTGGGTGTGGCCGTCGCCGATGCGGCGCAGTTCGACGATCTCGTGGCGGGCGACCAGGCAGTTGCGGTGGATGCGCACGAAGCGCTCGCCGAATTCGGACTCCAGCGACTTCAGCGATTCCTCGATCAGGTCCTCGCCACGCGCGTGATGCACCACCACGTACTTTTCCTCGGCCTGCAGGTAGTGGATGTCCTCGATCGGGATCAGCCGCAGGCTGCCACGCAGGCGCGCGCACAGGTGGGTGCGGCGTTGTCCTTCGCTTGCCGTCTTCATCGGCGGCCTGGGCCAGGCCGGCTGCGAACGTGCGCACCCGCTCCAGCGCCGCCGCCAAGGCGCTCCTGCCGCACCGGCTTGACCAGGTAATCGATCGCCTGCGCCTCGAACGCCGACAGTGCATGTGCGTCGAATGCGGTGCAGAACACCACCGCCGGGCGCGGCTCGAATGCGGCCAGGTGGCGCGCCGCTTCCAGGCCATCGATGCCCGGCATCGAGATATCCAGCAAGACCAGGTCGGGCTGATGCTCGGCGCAGGCATGCAGTGCCTCGTGGCCATCACCGGCTTCCGCGACCACATCGATACCGCCGATGCCGGCCAGCAGCGCGCGCAGGCGCGCGCGCGCCAATGGTTCGTCGTCGGCGATCACCACCCGCATCGGTGCTGTGTCCATCTCGCGGTCCCCTGCCCGGCATGACGTGACGCCGTGCCTGATCTTAGCCCGAGTCGCGCACGCGGCCCATGCGCCAGCGGTCGGCCTTGGGCGCGTCGTATCGACTTTTCCCTCGATCAGCCGGCCGCGAAGCGCGCGCCCATCCAGTCGCCCAGATCGCGGATTTCCTCCGCGCACACGGCATGCTGCATCGGGTAGCGCTGCCATTGCACGTCGAAACCCAACGCGCGCATCGCCTGCGCGCTCAGCTCGCCACCGGCATACGGCACCACTGGATCGAACTGGCCATGGGCCATGAACAGGGGTTGCGAAGCCGCGCCCGGTTGCAGCGTAGCGGCCGCACGTTCAGGCGGCATCGGTAGAGTAGCTGGACAACCCGGCCAGGCCGGCCAGCGGGCGTCTTGCGCGCAAGCCCCGCCGCCAGCGTGATCGCGCCACCCTGCGAAAACCCGATCAACAACACCCGCTCGGCAGGCACGCCGCGCTCGCCTTCGCGTGCGATCAACGCATCGACCTGCACCACCGACTCGGCCACGCCTTCATGATCGGCGCGGTTGCTGAGGTCCATGTCGCGAATGTCGTACCAGGCCCGCATCCGCGCGCCGCCATTGATGGTGACCGCACGCACCGGCGCATGCGGGAACACGAAGCGCAATGCCGGCCAGTCGCGACGGCGCCCGTCGCGCACGAGCAGCTCCGGCACGATTGGTGCGAAGTCGTTGCCATCCGCGCCCAGCCCATGCAGCCACAGCACCGACCATTGCGGCTGCGGGCCGGTTTCCTGTTCCACGGTTTCAAGCAGAAGAGCCATTGCACACCTGTGATTCGAACGAATGCGTTCGGGTGGAAGTCTAGCCCGACGCCGCCTGCATCCCGGCATACTCCCGTGCATGGCGAATTCGCTTGCCGGCCAACCACGCCTGCTGGGGCGCATGCTCGGCGTCCTGCCGGACCTGCTGACGGGCATCGCCTGCGTCATCGTCTGGGTGTCGCCGCTCACCTTTGGCCAGGGCGCGGTGAAGACCGTCGTACTGATGATGCTGATGGAATTCCTGATCGTGCACGGCACCGGGTTTTTCACCGCCATTGCATTCGCGGAAGGAACGACACCGCGCAGGCAGTTGGGTGCGATGGCCTGCATGCTCGGTTTCTACGCGCTGTTCGTGGGTGCTTTCGCGTGGTCGTTCAAGGCCTGGTGGCCGGTCTGGGTATTCACCTGGCTGGTCGCCAGCAAGGCCGCGTGGATCTTCAGTAGCACGCGCGAGCGCGCGATTGAAGCGAACCCGCAAACGCAGGCGTGGGCGTTCTCGACCGTCGCCTATCTTGCCGCGGTGGGCCTCACCTTGTTTCTGCCAGTCCCTGAGCTGGGCATCACCGCCTCGATCCGGCCCGAACTTGGCCTGTCCGGCAGCGGTGAATGGATCGACCATCCGCATGTCGCGGTGGCGGCGATGGCGTTCTATTATTTTGCCATTGCGTGGTTCAAGTGGTGGACGAGCAGGGGCGTGCCCGCTGATTGACAGCCGCCGTGACCCGGCGCGATCCCGCTTGCGCCCGCCACGCAAGCGCCTACCGTACTGGCCCTTCAGGGGCAAATGCACCAGCAGTTGGCGGCATTTCAGGAGCCTCCGGCCGAAGCCTGTCCAGGAAGCTTCTGTATTCGCGTGACTGGTCCAGCAGGCGTCCGGATTCCGTGACCAGCGCATCAACATCTTCCTGGCTCAACCGAAACGTGGTCGGCATCTCGTTGAAGCGCGCGCGCGCGTCCGGGTCGGCGATCTGGTCGAAGGTGAGTACCGCGAAGTCCACCTTGACCTTCGGCGCGTCCGCTGCACGCATGGCGTTCACGTGGTCCTGCCACATCAGGAAACCGCGCTTGGCCAGGGATACAGTCTCGGTGTTGAGGATCCCGAGCGCCGCGTCGAACGAGGAACGCAGCATGTCGACCATTCCTGGCTCGCGGCCTTGCAGCGACCAATCCGTTTCCGGGTAGACCTGGGCATTGGCGACGATCACCAGCACGTTGCGGACACGCTGCAACTGTTCGGGGGTGAAGGCACCCGCCATGTCGGGCACGTTGCCGTAGTGCGCGACCGGACTCATCATCGATCCGCGCACACCGAGGTTGTCGGTCACGCCGCCATCCACCAGGCGCAGGATCGGCATCCGGTCTGGATGCGAGTAACGCTCCAGCGCGAGGGCGACCGAGCGCCGGCGATCGAGGTAGTCGTCGTGTTCCAGCGCGTCGACTACCCAGGGTTGGTGACGCTCGCTGCAATCGGAATAGTTGCGTAGCGCGATCGTGGCGAAAGGCCCCGGAAGCGCCGAGGACGCCATGACCGCATCCGCCACCGGATAGCTGGACAAGTCCGAACACAAAAAATCGAACTGCTGCTGGATGAACGAAAATGTCGTGGCGTTATTGAGGTCGCTGGCGTTGATGATGACGAAGGGCAGATTGTTGCGCGACATCGCATCGAAGCTGGACTGCTTGAACAGGGTCTGCCCCAGATAGCCAGCGACCAGGTCGCTGCGGTTGAAGTGAGCGGACGTCATCGCGGCCAGGCTGCGTGGGCGGGCGGCCAGGCCGATCAACTCCCCCTGCCAGTTCCGATAGAGGAAGTCATGGGTGTAATCGTCGAAGATGCGGTCGCCGAACAGTCCGTAATAGGCCGCGGTATAGCTGCCACCGGAGACGGACGTGATCACGTCGACTTCGTCGAGAAACCTCCGTGGCTTGCCGTCCACGGTCACGGGAGTATCGCGAAGTGCCTGCAGGACGCCGTAGCTGAAGGCAGCGGCGCGCGTGCCGCCTCCGGAAAACGCCAGCACCACGAACAGGTCTTCGGAGTTTTCCGGCAAGCGACCGCGAAACTCGTAGCGTTGCCCCGTATCCGCGTGGTCGATCCTGTCATTCCAGGTTCGATGCGCGCATCCGCTGGCGACCAGCGCAAGCAGGACACCCAGCAATACCCCGGGGCGGCATGTCTCAAGCTTGGGCACGATCCTGTCTCATTGCACGCAACCCCTGTTCACGGGTAATTCCAGGCGACGCTCGCAACCGCGGGAGTCCACTCCCTGACGCATGCGCAGCAGGCGCGTCGACGCAGTGACGAGCGCACGCGGAATCGGGAACATGCCGCGTGCGTGTGGATGCCGTCAGGTCAGTTGGCCTTGCCGTGGACCGTGCCCAGTACGGCACCAAAAATGATGTGCAGCACCAGGGTCATCATCGGTGCCATGACGCCCATCGCCATGCCGAACAGGCCGGCGCCAGCCATTGGCATGACCGCGACCATCATCATCAACCAGGCGCCGATGCCGAACACGATGCCCTTGGTGACGTGGCTGCCACCCGGAATAACCCGGTAAGCGAGTGCGAACAGCAGGCCCCAGACCGCACCGATCATGAAGTGCACGACCCAGCCTATCGCGGTGGACACGCCCATCATGGTCGCCAGCATGTGGATCACGTCCAGTTGCGGCATGACGCCCATGGCGCTCTTCATCATCATCAGTGCCGACATCACGGCCGTGGCGACGAGGCCGCCCACGATGCCTTTTCCGATATTTCCCATCTCATTCTCCCGACTGCGACGGGACACATTCCCGCCAATAGCCAAAAGAGTGCGGAAGTGGAGAAAAGGATTCGCCAGCAGGCAAATGCCCGGCGCATCGGGACTGGAATGCGAGATCAAGTTGTGCAGTCGACTGTCCTGAACCAGCGGGGCGACCGCCGGCAGCGCATCGTGCGTCGGTACTTTCCGATCGCTCAGGCTGATGGCGTGCCTGCGCAGCCCTCCAGCATCTCGCGGGCAAGCACGCGTGCCCGGTGCAGGCGCGACTTGGTGGCCGCCAGTTCCAGGCCAAGCCGCTCCGCGGTTTCGTTGAGGCTCAGGCCTTCCACGTCACGCATCAGCAGGATCGCGCGGTAGTGCGCGGGCAACTGCGCCAGCATGCGTCCGATGTCCTGTCGCAATTCGTTCGGATCGCATGCGGCCACGGGCTGGATCGATTCGTCGATGTCCTGATTGGTCAGCATCCGCCAACCGCGACGCATCCGGTTGCATTCGTGCTTCACGATCCGGAACAACCACGAGGTGAATGCCTCGGTCTTGCGCAAATCGCCCAGGCGCCGGGACACCAGGATCAGCGACTCCTGCACCGCGTCCTCCACGTCGTTCACCACGCAGTGATACTCGGCGTAGCGACGCAGGTCCTGGCGCGAGGTCGTCAATAGTTCGCCCAGGGCGGCGCCATCGCCTGCCTGTGCGGCTTCGATCAGCTCGTGGTCAATGGTTGCTGTCATTTGCGTGCAGGTCCCAGGACTTTCACGGTGCGGGCGAATCCTTTTGCCTGCTCGTCATCTCTATTACGCAATGAACCGGTGAATCCGGTGTTCACCGAACCCTTTTGAGCGGAACCGGCATGTCGAAAAAAACCTTGCGCTGGCTCGTCGCCATCATACTGATACTGGCCACGATCACCCTGTGGCGCAGCGGCCTGCTGTCAGAACTTAGCCTGGAAGGCCTCAAGACACGCCAGCAGGCGCTGCAGGCCTGGACCGGCAGCCACCCCTGGCTGGCTGCCGCGATATTTTCCGCGACCTACATCGCGGTCACGGGGTTGTCGGTGCCCGGCGCCACGATCCTGACCCTGGCCGCCGGCGCCGTGTTCGGCCTGGTCGAGGGCGTGCTGCTGGTGTCGTTCGTCAGCTCCATTGGCGCCACCCTCGCGTTCCTCGCCTCACGCTTCGTGCTGCGTGACGCGCTGCGCTCGCGCTACCGGGAGCGCCTTGCACGCTTCGACGCAGGCATCGAGCGCGACGGCGTGTTCTACCTGTTCTCGCTGCGGCTGGTGCCGGTGGTGCCGTTCTTCCTGGTCAACCTGCTGGCCGGACTGACTTCGCTCAAGACCCGACAGTTCTTCCTGGCCAGCCAGGTGGGCATGTTGCCCGGCACCATCGCCTTCGTGTTCGCAGGCACCCAGCTGGCGCGCATCCAGTCGCCGTCGGACGTGCTCTCGCCGACGCTGATCGGCGCCTTCGTGGTGCTGGGACTGCTGCCGTTGCTGATGCGCTGGCTGCTGCGCGTGCTGGCGTCGCGACGGATCTACAAGGGCCATCGGCGACCGCGCCGCTTCGACTACAACCTGGTCGTGATCGGTGCTGGTTCGGCCGGGTTGGTGTCGGCCTACATCGCCGCCACGGTCAAGGCCAAGGTCGCGCTGATCGAACGCGACCGCATGGGCGGCGACTGCCTGAATACCGGTTGCGTTCCGTCCAAGGCGCTGATCCGCACGGCGCGCCTGCTCGCCGAGGCACGCAATGCGCAACGCTACGGGATCACCCGGATGGACGCCGAGGTCGACTTCGCGCAGGTCATGGAGCGCGTGCAGGCGGTGATCGCCAAGGTCGAGCCGCATGACTCGATCGAGCGCTACACGCAACTGGGCGCCGAGGTGATCCAGGGCGAGGCGCGCATCGTCTCGCCATGGGAAGTCGAGGTCGACGGCAAGCGCATCAGCGCCCGCAGCCTGATCATCGCGACCGGCGCACGGCCATTGGTGCCGTCGCTGCCGGGTCTCGAGTCGGTCGACTACCTGACCTCGGACAACCTGTGGGGCCTGCGTGAGCAACCACGCCGCCTGGTCGTGCTGGGCGGCGGGCCGATCGGCTGCGAACTCAGCCAGGCCTTCGCGCGCCTGGGGAGCGAGGTCACCCAGGTCGAGATGGCGCCGCGCCTGCTGCCACGCGAGGACGCCGACGCCGCGGCCGCAGTCGCCGCCCGCTTCCGCGACGATGGCATCGACGTGCGTACCGGCTACAAGGCGCTGCGCGTGGAACGCGACGGCGACGGCGGGCGACTGGTCTGCGAACGCGAGGGCGAGGAAGTCACGTTCGCCTTCGATCGCCTGCTGCTGGCGCTGGGCCGCAAGCCCAACGTCAAGGGCTTCGGCCTGGAGGAGCTTGGCGTCAGCATCGGCGAGCGCGGCACGGTCGCGGTCGACCCGCTGATGCGCACCAACTTCCCCAACATCCTGGTCGCCGGCGATGTCGCCGGCCCCTACCAGTTCACCCACGTTGCCGCGCACCAAGCCTGGTATGCGTCGGTCAATGCGCTGATTGCGCCGTTCTGGAGCTTCAAGGTCGACTACCGGGTGATCCCGTGGGCGACATTCACCGATCCCGAGGTCGCGCGCGTCGGCCTGTCCGAGGATGAAGCGCGGGTGCAGGGCATCGCGGTGGAGGTCACCCGCTACGGGATCGATGACCTGGATCGCGCGATCGCCGATTCGGCCGACCACGGCTTCGTGAAGGTCCTCACCGCGCCGGGCAAGGACAAGATCCTGGGCGCTGCCATCGTGGGCGAACACGCCGCCGACCTGCTGGCCGAGATCGTGCTGGCGATGAAGCACGGCATCGGCCTGAACAAATTGCTGGGCACGATCCACACTTACCCGACGATGAGCGAGGCCAACAAGTTCGCCGCGGGCAACTGGAAGCGCAAGCACGCGCCCGAAGGACTGCTGCGTCTTGCCCGGCGTTTCTTTGATTGGCGCCGGGGCTGATGATCATGCGTGCCTTGATGCTGTCTCTGGTCCTGCTGCCCGGCTTGCTGTCTGCCGCCGGCCACGCCGATGCCGCCGATCCTGAACATGGCCGCACGGACTGGGCCGCCCTGCTCGCCGGCAACGTGCACTGGAATGCAGCCGGCACGGCGACGACGGTCGACTACGCGGGATTCGCGCGCGACCGTGCGCAGCTGGATCGCTACCTGCAGCATGTTGCGGCCGTGCGCAATGGCGCGTTCCAGTCCTGGCCCAAGGCCGAACGCGAAGCCTTCCTGATCAACGCCTACAACGCGGCGACCGTGCAACTGGTCCTGAGCCGATATCCAGGGATCGAATCGATCAAGGATCTTGGCAACCTGCTGCGCTCGCCCTGGAAGCGCAGCTTCGTCGACATCCTCGGCAAGCGGCGCAGCCTGGACGACATCGAGCACGAACTGCTGCGCGGTGCGCCGGACTTCAACGATCCGCGCATCCATTTCGCGATCAACTGCGCGTCGATCGGCTGTCCGGCGCTACGCCCCGAGCCCTACACCGGCGCGCGGCTGGATGCGCAGCTGGACGACCAGACCCGGCGCTTCCTGCGCGATCGCAGCCGCAATCGCTACGACAGCGCCAAGCAGACAATGCGCGTGTCGCGCATCTTCGACTGGTACGCCGACGACTTCACCGCTCATGCCGGCGGCGTTGGCGTCTTCCTCTCCCACTACGGCAAGGCCTTGGACATCGATGCGTCAACAGTCCTGCGCCTGCGCAACGGCGGGATCGCGATTGAGTACCTCGACTACGACTGGTCGTTGAACGGAGTACGCCGTTGAAACGTGCACCGCCAGCGTGCCGTGCCCGGCTCGACCACGACGTTATGAAGGCGAATGATCTTCAAGCAGGGAAATCGATGTGGGCATCCTGATCATCATCACGCTCACCGTGTTGCTGGCTGCAGCCAATGGCGCCAACGACAACATCAAGGGGGCCGCGACACTGCTGGGATCCGGTGCGATCGGCTATCGCAGCGCCATCGCCCTGGCCACGATCGCCACTGCGCTGGGTGGCGTGGCCTCCATCTTCCTGGTCAACGGCCTGATGCAGGTCTTCAGCGGCAAGGGGATCGTGCCGGACGACGTCGCCGGCTCGCTGTCATTCCTGCTGTCGGTGGCCGCGGGCGGCGCCATCACCGTGTGGCTGGCGACGTGGCGCGGGCTGCCGATTTCCACCACCCATGCCCTGCTCGGCGGCCTGCTGGGCGCCGGCATCGCAACGACTCCCGGGTCGATAGACCTCGGCAGTGCTTCGAGCAGCATCCTGTTGCCGCTGTTGGTATCACCGCTGGTTGCGCTGCTGCTGGCCTTGCTGCTGATCCCGATGATCAAGCGCGCAACCGGCATCATCAGGACCGAAGCGCCTTGCGTGTGCGTCGACAACGACGCCATCGTGGCGGGACCGGTGCTGACCATGAACCGCAGCACGATGACTTTCGCGACAGCAGGCGCGGCACACTGCCAGCCCGCGCCCGGGCGCACGGTCGCGACCCTGGCCTCGCCGGCGTGGGCTCATCGTGCGCACTTCGCAAGTGCTGCAGCGGTCAGCTTTGCACGCGGGCTGAATGACACGCCGAAAATTGCCGCATTGGCGGTGGTCGCAGGCGGCTTGCACGTCGCTTCGGCCTCGCTTCTGGTCATCGTCGCGATGGCCGTTGGCGGGCTGCTTGCGGCGCGGCGCGTGTCCGAGACGATGGCCTTCAAGATCGCCCGCATGGATGCCAGCGAAGCGCTCGGCGGCAACCTGGTGACTGCTTTCCTGGTGATCATCGCGTCGCGCTTCGGCATGCCGGTTTCGACCACCCACGTCAGCACCGGCGCCCTATTCGGCATCGCTGCCAGGAATGGCAGCGGCCAGGGCGCAATGATCCGCAGCATCGTGCTGGCGTGGTGCTTCACCCTGCCGGTGGCGGCCGTCGCCGCCTATGCCATCGGCATCCTCCTGACCTGAGCAACCCGGACCAAACCATGAACCAAGCCCTCATAAATCCAGACCTCGTGGACCACGCCCTCGTGCAAGACCAGGTCCGCCACTACTACGGCTCGGTGCTGCAAGCCAGCACCGACCTCAAGACCGGTGCCTGCTGCACCAGCGACGCGATGCCGCCACACATCCGGCCGCTGCTGGCGGATCTGCATCCGGAGGTCGTCGACCGCTTCTATGGATGCGGCTCGCCCTTGCCGCCTGCACTTGATGGCGCCACGGTGCTCGATCTCGGCTGCGGCACCGGGCGCGATGTCTACCTGCTGTCGCGGCTGGTCGGCGAGCACGGCCGTGTCATCGGCGTCGACATGACCCCCGAGCAGCTCGAGATCGCCGCGCGACACCGCGACTGGCACGCCGAGCGATACGGCCATGCCCGGTCCAACGTGAGCTTCGCCCATGGCCTGATCGAAGACCTCGCCGCCTGCGGCATCGCCGATGCCAGCGTGGACCTGGTGGTGTCCAACTGCGTGCTCAACCTGTCGCCGGAGAAGGCGCGTGTGTTCGCCGAAATCATGCGCGTGCTCAAGCCCGGCGGAGAGCTCTATTTCTCGGACGTGTTCGCCGACCGGCGCGTCCCGGCAGCGCTGCGCAGCGACCCGGTGCTGCTTGGCGAATGCCTATCAGGCGCCATGTATACCGAAGATTTCCGCCGACTGATGCAACACGTGGGCTGCGCCGACGTACGCGCGGTCAGCGAGTCGCCGGTTCCATTGCTGGATCCGGACATCGAAGCAAGGATCGGCATGATCGGCTTCCGTTCGATCACCATGCGTGCGTTCAAGCTTGCGCTGGAAGACCGCTGCGAGGACTACGGCCAGACCGCAACCTATCGCGGCACGCTTCTTCATCATCCGCATGCATTCGTACTCGACGATCACCATCGCTTCGAGACCGGGCGGCCGATGCTGGTCTGCGGCAATACGTTCGACATGCTGGCGCGGTCTCGCTATGCCGAGCACTTCGAACTGCTCGGCAACAACAGCGTGCACTTCGGCCTGTTCGACTGCGCGCCGGCCAGTCCCGTGCAGGCCGCCGGCACATGTTGCTGAAGACGATGCCTGCCACCATCGCCATCGTGGTGCCGGTCGGACCCGGCGACCGCAACTGGAAATCGCTGTTCCCCGCGTTGCTGGAGCAGAGCGCAGCGCGGGTGATCATGGTGTTCGCGCAAGGCGACATGCAACGCCGACCCGTGTCCACGCCGCGGATCAGCGTGATCGCTGCGCCAGCCGGGCGTGCGCACCAGCTCAACGCCGGCTGGCAGGCCTGCGATGCGGATTGGGCGTGGTTCCTGCATGCCGATTCCGGCATCGACACCGCCTGCATCGCCGCGGCAGCGCGCTTCGTGGCCGACAACCGTGACGCAATCGGGTATTTCGATCTTGCGTTCGCGCCCGGTGGTCCGCGCGTGATGTGGCTCAACATGATCGGTGCGCGCATCCGCAGCGACCTGCTCAAGCTGCCGTTCGGCGACCAGGGCTTGCTGGTCGAACGCAGGGTGATGCAACGGCTTGACGGATTCGATGCCGCACTCGCCTCCGGTGAGGATCACGACCTCGTCTGGCGCGCACGTGCCGCTGGCATCGCGATCCGGCGTACCGGCGCGCGCATTCACACCAGCGCCCGCAAATACACGCAGCGAGGCTGGTGGGCGACCACGGTCGAGCACCTGCGCCTGACCTGCACGCAGGCGTGGCGGTTCTCGCGCGCGGAGCAATCACCATGAGCTGTGGCATCGGCATCTTCGTCAAGACACCATCGCTGTCGCCGGTCAAGACCCGCCTGTGGCCGGGCCTGGGGCGGTCGTGCTCCGAGGCGCTGTATCTGGTTTCGGCCGAGGCGGTGGCGTCCGTCGCCGAAACCGCGCGACGCGGCGCCAACCTGCAGCCGTACTGGGCGGTCGCCGAAGCGGCAGCGATGCAATCCGATGCATGGGCCGATTTGCCGCACCTGTCCCAGGGCGTTGGCTCGCTGGGCGAGCGCATGGCGCAGGTGTACCGGATGCTGCGGCTGCGCCACCACAGCGCGATCCTGATTGGTGCCGACACCCCGCAACTGGTCCCGGAGGCGCTTGAGCGCGCGGCGCACTGGCTGGCCAGCGTCGAGTCGCGGTTGGTCATAGGTCGTGCGCACGACGGCGGCTTCTGGTTGTTCGGCGGCAACGTGGCGTTGCCTGATCGGGCCTGGCTGAGCGCGCAGTACAGCACCACCGACACCGGCGATGCAGTTCGTCGCGGCGATGCAGGGATTCGGCCACTGGCTGGAGCTGGAGACGCTGCGCGACATCGACACCGCGATGGATCTGCCCGACGTGCATGCACGCCTCTTGCAGCTCGCTGCGCCGACGCAGGCGCAGCGGCGGCTGCTCGATTGGCTGGATATGCTGCCAACGACGATGGGGGTGTGCCCGTGAGCACGTGGTTCCTGGCGCACGCCGGACCGACGCGGCTGCTGGTGGTCGCAGTCCTGCTGGCATTGCTGCTGGCGTGGCAACGCTTTCGGCCCCGTCGGGGCGATGCCGCGATCCCCAAGCGCCAGTGGCGCAACATTGCGCTGGTGCTGCTCGCCTCGGCCGTGGTGTACCTGCTGGTGCCAGTGACCACGGTTGTGTTCGCTGCCTCGCTGGCGTCTGCCGGTATCGGCCTGTTCAACATGGTCGCGCTGCCGACGGCGGTGGAACTCCTGCTTGGCATTGTCCTGCTGGACGTGGCGATCTACTGGCAGCACCGCTGGTTCCATCTGCTGCCGTGGCTGTGGCGCATCCACCGCGTGCACCATAGCGACATCGGCTTCGATGCAACGCTCGGGCTGCGCTTCCATCCCGCTGAAATCCTGCTGTCGCTGCTGTACAAGCTGGCGCTGATCGCTGCGTTCGGCTTCGCGCCGCTGACGGTGCTGGTGTACGAGATCCTGCTGGCGTCATTCGCGCTGTTCACCCATGCCGACATCAGCTTGCCGGCGCGCTGGGATACGCGGCTGCGGCGGGTATTCGTCACCCCGGACTGGCACCGCGTCCACCACTCGATCCATCGCGACGAGACCGACAGCAACTACGGCAACCTCCTGAGCGTCTGGGATCGACTGTTCGCCAGCCACGTGGCGCAACCGCGCGATGGCCACGTCGGCATGCGCATCGGCCTGACGGGGTTTCGCGACGCCTGCCGACCAAACCATCGTTTCCCTGCTGCGCCAGCCCTTGGCCAGCAAATCCACCGTTCCCTTCAACAGGTAATTCCTTGATGCATGACACCTGGCCCCTGCTGCAGCACAGCGACTTCCCCGCAATCCAGCGCGGAAAGCTCACCACCCTGCAACTCAACCTTGGCTACAAGTGCAACCTCAGTTGCATCCATTGCCACGTCAACGCCGGCCCGCGGCGTACCGAGACGATGGACCAGGCCACCATGCAACTGGCGCTGGATGTCGCCCAACACCGCGGGGTCGGGACGCTCGACCTGACCGGCGGTTCACCCGAAATGAACCCGGGATTCCGCTGGCTGGTGGAACAGGCCAGGGCGCGCGGCCTGCACGTGATGGATCGGCTCAACCCGACGATCATGGGCGAGCCCGGCTACGAATGGGTGGGCGCGTTTTTGGCCCGGCACGAGGTCGAAGCGGTCGCGTCGCTGCCGTGCTACAGCCAGGACAACGTCGACGAGCAGCGCGGCAACGGCGTGTTCGAAAGCTCGATCAAGGCCTTGCGCGAACTCAACGCACTCGGCTACGGCCAGCCCGGCGGCGCGCTGACGCTCAACCTGGTCTACAACCCCAACGGCGCCTTCCTGCCGCCGGAACAGACCGCGCTGGAGGCGCAGTATCGCCAGCTGCTGGGCGACAACTTCGGCATCGTCTTCAACCACCTGTTCGCGCTGGCCAACATGCCGATCCAGCGCTACGGCTCCTGGCTGCTGTCCAAGGGCCTGTTCGCCGGCTACATGGACACGCTCAAGGCCGCGCACAGCGACGACAACCTCGCCGGCGTGATGTGCCGCTCGACCATCAGCGTCGACTACGACGGCTATCTCCACGACTGCGACTTCAACCAGATGCTGAAGATGCCGCTCGGCGGCCAGGCGCAGCCGACCCACCTTCGTGACCTGCTGGACCGCGCGCCGCCCCGCCGGATCGGTGTCGCGGCGCATTGCTACGGCTGCACCGCGGGCCAGGGCTCCAGCTGTGGTGGCGCGCTGTCATGAATCCAGCGTCGGCGGGCCTTCTTCGTGGGCATCACGTCGGCTCCAACCAACCGGTCTCGGCGATCGAGATCATTCATCCAACCAGGGGATACCGAAAATGAAAGCACTCAGGCAGAAAGTCCACGCACCAGGCCCGGCACCATCGATCCGCTTGATCGACATCCATGGCGAGCCCGTGGTCGTCGGCAATGGCCGCAAGATGCTGCTCTCGCTGTTCCGCGAAGCAACCTGCCCGTTCTGCAACTTCCGCGTGTTCGAGCTGACCCACAATTACAGGAATTTTTCCTCGATGGGACTCGATATCGTCGCGGTGTTCAGTTCCAGCCGCGAAGACGTTTTCCAGTTCATCGCCCGTCAACCGCGCCCGTTCCGCATGGTCGCCGATCCTGATGGCACGGCGCACGAGGCGTTCGGCGTCGAATCATCACTGTGGGGCAAGATCAAGGCGATGATGACGCGGCTCGTGGCCATGGGCAGGGGCATGCGCGAGGTCGGGATGCGTGGCATGCTGACCGGCAACCTGATGCCCGCCGACTTCCTGATCGACGAGCGCGGCAACGTGGTTGAAACCTATTACGGCCGCGATGCCGGCGATCACATCCCGATCGAACGCGTCGAGCTGTTCATCGCCCGCGGGATTGCGGCGAAGACGATGTCATCGCCGTTGGACGTGATCGAGGTATCGGCCTCATGAGCTGGATCGAAGAAATCGCACCCGGCGCCGCGCAGGGCGGGCTCAAGGAACTCTACGACGAGCTGGAGCGCACGCGCGGCAAGGTGTCCAACATCCTGCAGGTACACAGCCTGCGGCCCGCCGCAATGCAGGCGCACCTGCATCTCTACATGGACCTGATGTTCGCGCCAGGCGGGTTGTCTCGCCGGCAGCGCGAGATGATCGCGGTAGCGGTCTCCCGCGCGAACCGCTGCGACTACTGCGTCGCCCACCATGTCGAGGCGTTGGCGCGCTACGTCAGCGACCCCGCGTTGCTCGCCGCGATCGCCAGTGGCGAGGACCTGGCAGATCTGGTGCCCGCCGACCAGGCGCTGCTGGCCTACGCGAACAAGCTGACGCGGGCGCCGGTATCGGTGTCCGCCGATGACATCCAGGGCTTGCGCGATGCCGGCGTCGCCGAGGCCGATATCCTGCTGGCGAACCTGATTGTTGCCTACTTCAACTTCGTCAACCGGATCGCTCTGGGCCTTGGGGTGGCGAGCAGCGAGGCGGAAATCTCCGGCTACCGGGTATGACCGTCGTCGGCATCCTGCGCGCCAGCCCGGAACGGCAACCCGGCCTGGCGCGGCGTTTCCGGGTCACCGCAACCTACAGGAAGGCACAATGACCGGCTCAACCACCTACTCGCCGCCGAACGTCTGGACATGGGATGCAAAGAGCGGGGGCAACTGGGCGAGCATCAATCGTCCCGTCGCCGGCGCCACCCATGAACGGGAATTGCCGGTCGGCAAGCATCCCTTGCAGCTCTATTCGCTGGGGACGCCGAACGGCGTGAAGGTGACGATCATGCTGGAGGAATTGTTGGCGCGTGGCGAGACCACCGCGGAATATGACGCCTGGCTGATCAATATCAGCGAAGGCGATCAGTTCGGCAGCGGTTTCGTCGAGATCAATCCAAATTCCAAAATCCCGGCGCTGGTCGATCGGTCGGCGGCGGCTCCGGTGCGGGTGTTTGAATCCGGCGCGATCCTGGTTTATCTCGCAGAAAAATTCGGCGCGTTCCTGCCCACCGATCCGGCGGCACGCGCAGAGACGATGTCGTGGCTGTTCTGGCAAATGGGCAGCGCACCGTTCCTTGGCGGCGGCTTCGGGCATTTTTATAGTTATGCGCCGGAAAAATACGAATACCCGATCAATCGTTACGCCATGGAAGTGAAGCGTCAACTCGACGTGCTTGATCGGCAATTGGCGACCCACGACCATGTCGCCGGCGCGGAATACACCATCGCCGACATGGCGATCTATCCGTGGTACGGCGCCCTGGTGCTTGGCAGGCTCTATGACGCTGCGGAGTTCTTGCAGGTGCATGAATACAGGAACGTGGTGCGCTGGGCGAACGCTATTTCGGCGCGGCCTGCGGTGCAACGCGGGCGCATGGTGAACCGCACCTTCGGCGAACCGGGAACCCAACTGCATGAGCGCCATGACGCCAGCGATTTCGAAACCAGGACCCAGGACAAGATTGGCGCCAGGGATTCATAGGGTTGCTTGCAAACGTCAGCCCGCCGAGATACGCAGCAGCCACCACGCCGGCACGCCCACGAAGAACAGCAGGCGCGCACCTGTTTCCAGCCACCGCCTGGCGTCACCCGCGCGTGCCGGTTGCAGCAGCAGCGCAAGCAGCGTTCCGGCTTCGGTCAGGATCCGCAGCACGGCAGCGAACAGCACCAGGCCGATCGCCCAGGACGCCCACCAGATCGCCAGCGCCGACAGGTACGCCTGCAGGCCATAGCTTTGGTATTCGCCGAACGTGCCCCCGTATGCAATGTGTTGATGCAGCCGGAAGGCGGGCAAGGCCAGCACCAGCGGGTACAGCACGAACTTGACGAAACCATGGTCCCACCAGCGCTGCGGCAAGCGCGCCCGCAGGCGCATATAAGCCGCGATGCGTCCGTCTTTCGCACGCCCCAGCGCAGGCGCGACGCCCGCTCGCACAAGTGCGTCGGCCAGTGCGGGAAGATCGGCCAGCGCGAGCCCGCCACCCCAGCGCGTTCCACTCGCAAGCGAGATCCATGTGCCCGCGCTGGGCAACGGCCAACGCCATGCCTGCAGGCCGGCGATGTTGCGCAGCGGGATTTCAACGCGGCGCGTGCGTTGTTCCAGCACCAGGGCATCGCCGTCGATGAACGCGGTTGCCGCGAACGCGCGTCCGATGCACCACGCCATGAACTCCGGCGCCGCGACCAGTGCCAGGAACATCCGGATGCCGCTGATCGAGGTCAGCTTCGAGGCATCGCCGAACAACCAGGTCAGCCCCATCCACAGCAGGCTGGCGCGCGCCACGAGCCTGAGCGCCGCGCTCACCACACGCCAGGACGACGTCAGCACGATGACACCTTCACGGTACGTCGCATTCGATTGCGACACCGCACCTGCTTCGCGCGATGCAGGATTGCGTGACCGCCATCCGCGAATCCCGCCGCGCAACCCAAGCAACGCAAGGAACGCGAGGCACGCACGCCCCACCCAATCGCCCCAGGCCACCAACAGTGTCATCGGCGGCTCGCGCACGCTTACCTCGCCGACCAGCAACGCCGCTTCGCCAACCGGTGCGACCGCAGTGACCGCACCCGTGGCATCGATCACCGCACTGATGCCGTTCGCCGTTACCCGCAGCTGTGGCATCCGCGTTTCGATGCTGCGGAAGGCGGCCACGGCAAGGTGCAGGTTGGCGCCGGTCGGATGGTCGGTGAACCAGGAGTCGTTCGACATCCCGAGGATCAGCTGTGCCCCCAGCCGCGCGCCATCACGCGCGAGCGTGGTGTCCACGTCGTCGCGACAGATCAGCGGCAACACCGGCACCTCGCGCCCATCGCGCAGGCGCAGCGGGAACACGCGCGCGCCATCGCCCGCTTGCCAACTGCCTGCCCATGGCAGCACGCGGCGCAGGGCCTGGCCATCCAGCCAGCGCGGGACATGTTCGGTCAGGGGGAACAGCTTGCTCTTGCGATAGAAGCCGAGGAGCCCACCCCCCTCATCGACGAAGGCCGCGGCGTTGTACTCGCCCTGCTCGTCGATGTCATAGGTGCCGAACACCAGTGGGACCCCGGTCGCTGCGACGAAATCCCGGATCTCCTGGTCCAGCGCCGCGCCGTCGTCGCTTTTCGGGTGCCCGAAAGTCGTCGGGTACACGGTTTCCGACCACAGCAAGGCATCCACGCCATGCTGGTCGACCGCCTGGCGCGAGAATGCGAAGTGGGTATCCAGCACATGACGAACGACTTCATACGCGCCCATCTCGCGGCGCAGGCGCTCGTAGTCGTAGAGGTTCGATTGCACCATGCCGATGCGGATCGGGGTCGTTTCCTGCGCGGCCGATGCATGCAGGCCAGACAGCCGCAACGCGCCATAACCGGACATGAGTCCGACGATGGCGATCACGACGACCAGCGGCTGCGCAACGGCGCGCCCACCTGCGCGACGACGGCGAATCGCGATGGCGATGCATTCGTTGACGAGGATCAGCAGGAAGCTGATGCCGGCCACGCCGCCGACATCGGCGAACTGGCGCAGCAGCGGCCGACGGATACAGGCCGTGGCCGAGGCTGTCGCCGAACAGCCGGGGCACCAGCCATTCGCAGGCCACCCATGCCGACGCAGCGGCAGTCGCACGCAGCCACGGGCCATGCCTGCGGCCGACCCAGTGGCGCACCAGCACGAACGCAATCAGTTGTGGCTGCAACAGCGGCGCCAGGACCAGCAGCGCGACAACGCCCGTCGTCGCACCGATCCCGGTGTACGCACCGATGGCCACGCCGAACCAGGCGAACACCGTGGCGGTGAACGCCACCGCCATCAGCCAGCCGCTGCGCAGGCTCGCGGCGAACGTGGTGCTCGACTCCAGCGCGAGCAGCCAGGGCACCCACATGACGAAGCCCAGCAGCCAGGCATGTCCGCCCCGCGCATACACGCCCGCAAGTACCGCGCTGGCGACCAGCCCGGCCCAGGCATGCCAGCGGAAGCGAACACCCCGTACGTTGTTCAGGTCGGCGAACCCTGTGACGGGATGGGTGGCGGGATGCTTGATCAGGTGGATCGGCAAGCCCGGCGGCGCCATGTTCGGCGGCACCACCATGTCAGCTGGCAGCCGGTAAGGCCGGCCTGCGGCGTCCAGGAATTCGAAGTCCGGCGAGAACATCAGGATCGGATCGATCCGTTGGCCGTCATCGGTGGCCTGGTAATGGCGCACGTAGCCTTCCGGCAAATCGAAGTCCTCTGGGACTGCCAAGCCCGACCAGTGGCGGACTGGTGCCCGGCGGCGAGAACGCACCCAGCCCGGTATGCACGCCGGCCTTGTTGAGCCGCTCGATCACCTCGGCCATCGGTGGCGCCTCACCGGGGGCAATGTAATTGGAGATGTCATCCGGGGCTGCGAGTCGGCCTGGATTTTCCTGCGGTGCGCCATCACCAACCGGCGACATTGCTACGCCGGACTCGGCAGCGCCCGCACTGGCAGCGGCGGCTTCCGGGGACGTGTCGCGCGGTGCCGGCCTCGGCCATAGCAACACTGCTGCCGACACCACGCACACGCCGACCAGGGCCACGAGCAACCACTTGAAGAGTGGATGGCGACGCTTCGTTTCACCACGTTTGATGATGCGGACCCCATCGCCCCGCGGATCGGGCGATGGGGTACCGGACGGCACGTGGTCAACCATGGCCGTCGCCCACGCTGGCCGTTACGGCGTCGCGGAATTGTGGGTGGACAGCGCCCAGCCCATCCGCTCGTGGCCGTAGAGGTTCCAGATCGAGCTCTTGCCATTGGCATACGACGTGTAGCGCGGCGCGCCCGAACTGGTGGTGCCGCCGAACAGGCCTGCGCTCACGGTGCCGCCGGTGTAGGTCGGGTGGACGTCGTCGGACTGGATGTAGTCATAGCTGCTTGAGGACGACACGAAGTGCGTGTTGGCATCGCGCAGGGTCGAACGCAGCGTGCTGGTGATGCGGGTCACGTAGCTCGACTCGCTTTCACCGGCGACGTAGCGCAACGCCGTGGAATCGATCTTGCCGTCGCATTGCTGTCGTAGTCGGCACCCATGTAGTCGGCGAAGTTGTCGACGCACTTGAAGCCCTTCTGACGGGCGTATTCGCACATCCAGTAGTTCATGCGCGCGATCGACGGCAGGAACTTGTCGCGCATTAACACCGTGGCGCCGGTGGTCGCATCCTTGCAGGTGCTCTTCACGTTGTCGGCGTTGTAGCCCGGGTAGTACAGGTTGGCGATGATCTTCTGCTTGGTCCCGGAATAGGCATTGGCGTTGATGAAGTCCATGGCCTTCGCCACGTAGGTCTTGCAGTTGGCTTCGGCCGTCGTCAGCACGCTGTAGTTGCAGGTACCGCTCTGGCCCTTGAAGCTGCTGCGCGCCTGCAGGCCGTCGTTGCCGCACATTTCGAACGTCACCACGCGGGTCGAGCTGGCCTGCATGTACGACTTCTCGCTGACGATCTTGTTGTTGTAGACGTCCGAGGCGACGGCGCCCGACTTCGTGCGCCGCACGCTTTCGATGTCGGCATTCCAGAGCGCGGACAGGTATTCGGAATCCACCGTCGGCGCCGAATACTTGGCGGCCTTGGTCGTGGAGCCGTTGTAACCGGCATAGATGGAATCGCCATAGGCCACCACCCGGTACTTGGCGGTCGTGTTGGCGCGGTCGATGGTCCAGGAGACGTTCTGGTTCAAGGTGTTGGCCATGGCTGGCGTGGCAACGGCCATCAATGCCAGCAGCGAAAGCATGGCATGGACGTACTTGCCGGATCGGGAATTCATGTGAGCCCCTTGCGCAAGAAAATGCAGTTCGAATTGGAAGAGTCCTGAAGAACATCAGGCCCCGGATTGCGCCATTCGGACCCGTACAGTCCGCCCCTGGCTGCGCAAAGCTAGCCTGTACGCAAGTGCCCGTCAACGCTGAGGTTTTTTGCCGCAATGCAGCAAATTTCCGAGAGCACCGAAGGACCGCTGCTGGCCGCTGCCGGAAGGCGCGCAGGCTTCAGCGCAGGACCACATCCAGATGCGTCAGGTAAAGCCGCACGTCGAACTCCAGCTGGTGGTAATCAGGCTCCATGTGCGTGCACAACTGGTAGAAGGACTTGTCGTGCTCGGCAATCTTCAGGTGCGCCAGTTCATGCACCACGATCATCCTGAGGAACCCGGCCGGCGCATCGCGGAACACCGACGCGATGCGGATCTCGCGGCTGGCCTTGAGCTTGCCACCCTGCACGCGGGAAATGCTCGTATGCGTGCCGAGTGCGTGCTTCATCACTTGCAGCTTGCCGTCGTAGATCACTTTCCCAAGCGGCACTGATTTGCGCATATGCCGCTCTTTCAGCGCCTGCACATAGTCGTACAACTGGCCATCGTTGCGCACGTCATGTGATTCGGCATATTTGTCCGCGAGCATCGCACCCAACCGACCTTCGGCCAACATCTCGTGCACCCGCGCTTGCACGTGGGGTGGATAGCCAACGAGGTACTTCAGCGGCTTCATCAGCGGAGAACGTCGTACGCGGCAACGGAGAAGGCAGGTAGTGTGCGCGGTATCTTGCCTGCGGTTTAGCGAACGCGAGCCTCCCGCGCCTTGCCTATCCATGCGTGACGACGGATTTGCATGCCGAACCTACTGCGCAGACCAGGGGTTTGCGCATCAATTGCAGGTCGATACGACAACCTCGGCGAAGCGAATGGTGGGCCCACCAGGACTCGAACCTGGAACCAAAGGATTATGAGTCCTCTGCTCTAACCATTGAGCTATAGGCCCGCAGCGGCAATTGTAGCGGCGCAAACGAAGAACCCGCCTGCCGGCGGGTTCTCGTGTTTGCAGTATCGATGCGCCTCACTCGATATCGAGGAAACTCCGCAGCGTTTCCGAGCGCGAGGGGTGGCGCAGCTTGCGCAGGGCCTTCGCCTCTATCTGGCGGATGCGCTCGCGGGTGACGTCGAACTGCTTGCCGACTTCCTCCAGGGTGTGGTCGGTGTTCATGTCGATGCCGAAGCGCATGCGCAGGACCTTGGCTTCGCGGGGGGTCAGGCCGGCCAGCACGTCGCGCACGGTCTCGGTGAGGTTGATGTTGACGGTGGCCTCGACCGGGGACTCGACGTTGGTGTCCTCGATGAAATCGCCGAGGTGGGAATCCTCGTCGTCGCCGATCGGCGTTTCCATCGAGATCGGTTCCTTGGCGATCTTCATGACCTTGCGGATCTTGTCCTCGGGCATGTCCATTTCTTTCGCCAGTTCTTCCGGCGTGGCTTCGCGGCCGTACTGCTGGAGCATCTGGCGGGAGATGCGGTTGAGCTTGTTGATCGTCTCGATCATGTGCACCGGGATGCGGATGGTGCGCGCCTGGTCGGCGATCGAGCGGGTGATGGCCTGGCGGATCCACCAGGTCGCATAGGTCGAGAACTTGTAGCCGCGGCGGTATTCGAACTTGTCGACCGCCTTCATCAGGCCGATGTTGCCTTCCTGGATCAGGTCCAGGAATTGCAGGCCGCGGTTGGTGTACTTCTTGGCGATGGAGATCACCAGGCGCAGGTTGGCCTCGACCATTTCCTTCTTGGCCTTGCGCGCCTTGGCCTCGCCATAGGCCATGATCCGGTTGATTTCCTTGAGGTCGGCCAGGGTCACGCCCATCGCTTTTTCGATGACGATCGTGGCTTCCTGCTCGGCGATGATGTTGTCCCGCACGTCACGCAGCGCCGAGCCCCACTTCTGCTTGCGCTTGAGCAGCTCGTCGACCCAGCCCAGGTTGGTCTGGTTGCCGTCCCACGCCTTGATGAAGTCCTTGCGCGGCATGCGCGCCACGCGGGTCGACAGGTCCAGGATGCGGCGCTCGCGCTCCTTGATCTTGGCCACGACTTCACGCAACTGCCTGACCAGGACGTCGGTCAGCGGCAGTGGCAGCTTGAAGGTCAGGAAGATCTCGGCGACTTCCTCGCGTGCCTTGAGTGCGCCCTTGGCAGTCGGGCCACCCTTGGCGTAGGCCTTCTGGAAGCGCGTGAACGCGGCGCCCATGGCGTCCATGCGCGCGGCGACTTCCAGCGGATCCGGACCGGTGGGGCCTGCCTCTTCCGCCTCTTCTTCGTCCTCGTCGCCGTCCTCGTCGCCGTCCTCGCCATTCTCGGCGGCTTCGAGTGCGGCCGCGGCGGCCGCAGCGGCTTCCTGCTTGGCCTCTTCGGCAGCGGCAAGCTCTTCTTCGGTTTCGATGAAGCCGACCACGATCTCGGCCAGGCGCTTCTTGCCGGCCTTGTGCAGCTCGTAGTCTTCCAGCAACTGTTGCGCCGAGGCCGGGAACGTCGCCAGCGCGGTGGCCATCTGCAGCAGGCCTTCCTCGATGCGCTTGGCAATCGCGATCTCGCCCTCGCGCGTCAGCAACTCGACCGTGCCCATTTCGCGCATGTACATGCGCACCGGGTCGGTGGTGCGTCCACCTTCGGAATCCAGCGAGGTCAACGCCGCGGCGGCTTCCTCGGCGGCGGTGTCGTCGACTTCACGGCCGCTGGCGGACTGGCCGGCCAGCAGCAGCGTCTCGGCATCCGGCGCAACTTCATGCACCTCGATGCCCATGCCGTTGATCATGCCGATGATGTCTTCGATCTGCTCCGGATCGACCATGTCGTCGGGCAGGTGGTCGTTGACTTCCGCATAGGTCAAATAACCCTGTTCAAGCCCCTTGCTGATCAGGATCTTGATGTCGGACTGCGGAGCTGCCTGCCGTTCGTTTGCCATGGATCGGGCTACCATAAAGTGACGCGAAGAGAACCCAGCATTATACCAGCGGTACCGGGGCTTGGCTTGGCCTGCTGCTGAACGGCGGGCCTGCATGTGCCTGCAACCACGCGAAAACGTGACTGCCCACGGCCGGATCAGGAGGGGCGGGTCATGCCTTCAGCAGGAAGGTGACCGGACCGTCATTGACCAGACTGATCACCATATGGGTACCAAACCGCCCGGTTTCCACCCCTGGCGGGTGAAGGCCACGACAGGTTTCGACCAGCCGGTTGAAGCCGAGTTCCGCGTCGGCCGGTGCCGCGGCCGTGGTGAAACCGGCCCGCATGCCACTGCGGGTGTCCGCGGCAAGGGTGAACTGGCTCACCAGCAACAAGCCGCCGCCGGTCTCGGTCAATGAACGGTTCATCTTGCCGGCATCGTCGGCGAACACGCGGTAACCGAGCAGTCTTCGTGCCATTCGTGCGATGTGCGCTTCGCTGTCGCCGGGCTCCACCGCGACCAGCGCCAGCAGGCCAGCGCCGATGGCACCGATGACGGCGGCGTCCACGGCGACCGAGGCGGATGTCACGCGCTGGATGAGGGCAAGCATGGCCCTATTGTAGGAGCGCCCTTCAGGGAGCGACCACCAAAACACGGGAAATGCGGGTCGCGCCGTGAAGGGCGCTCCTACAATGCAGACATGTCCCGCCTCGCCGCCGCCTTGCTGTACGCCCTTGCCTGGAGCATCGCCCGGCTGCCATGGCCATGGCTGGCGGCGCTGGCCGATGGCATCGCAGGCTGGTGGATCCGTGTCGATGCGCGCGAGGCCCGAGTGGCGCGGCGCAACCTGGAACTGGCGATGCCGCAGCTGGGCGCCGATGCGCGGGTCGCACTGCATCGCGAGATCCTGCGCACCACCGCGCGCCAGGCGCTGGAGACGCTGCGCCTGTGGACGCGCCCGGCATCACGCAACCTGGCCGACATCACCGAATTCCATGGCGTCGAACAGTTCGATGCCGCCCGCGCCGACGGGCGCGGGCTGATCGTGGCCGCCCCGCACATGGGCAACTGGGAGCTGCTGAACCAGTGGCTGGCGATGAAAACCCCGCTGGCGATCCTGTACCGGCCGCCGGAATCGCCCACTGGCGAAGCCTTCCTGCGCCGGGTGCGCGCCAATGCCGGCGGCCAGGTCGAGCAGGTACGCGCCGAAGCCAGCGGCGTACGCACCTTGCTGAAACGCCTGCAGAAAGGCGGCGTGATCGGGATCCTGCCGGACCAGCAACCCAAGGCAGGCGATGGCGAGTTCGCGCCGTTCTTCGGGGTGCAGGCGCTGACCATGACCCTGCTGGGCCGGCTGGCCGCACGCAGTGGTGCGCGCGTGCTGGTGGCCTGGTGCGAACGGGTGCCGGGTACGTCGCCGCCACGCTTCGCCCTGCATGTGCAGGAAGCCCCGGTGGCGATCGCCGACACCGATGCCGCGACGTCCGTCGCCGCGCTCAACGCCATGGTCGAAGCCATCGCCCGCCGCGATCCGGCGCAATACCAGTGGACTTACAAGCGCTACACCCTGCGCCCACGCAACAGTGGCGAGGTCAATCCCTATACCGGACTGCCATGAACCAGATCGCTGTCGACCCGCTGCCCGAATCCGCCGCCGACGCAACGCACGACTGGCATCCGCCCCCCGCGCGCGCCGTGCGCCTGCATGCGGCGGTCATCGCCCTGCTGTTCGGGGTGATCGCGTTGGCCGCGATGGTGGTGCCCATGCTGGCCATCGATCGGCTGGGCCCGGCCACGAAACTCGCGATCGGCGTTTCGGCGTTGATCACGGCGTGCACGCTGGGCGGGTATGTGGGTGCGCGCCTGCGCCACCAGCGCTGGAAACTCGATGCCGAGGGCTTGTGGCTGCGTCAGGGGCGAATGTGGTTCCGCGAAACGCGGGTGCCTGCCAGCCGCGTGCAACACGTGGATGTCCGCCATGGACCGCTGGAACGTCGTTTCAGGCTGGCCACGCTGGTGGTGCATACCGCGGCCGCGCAGTTGAACGGAATAACCGTGCGCGGCCTGGACCAGGCCGATGCGCAGCGCCTGCGCGATGCGCTGGCGCGCCAGCTGGATGAAGCCGGCGATGCGCTGTAACCACGCGCTCGCACGCTGCCGCGATCCCGGCCACGAGGGCCTGCGATGAATTCGATCCCGGACGCCCTGCCGCAGGATGGCGCCGAACACCGGCTGCATCCGTTGTCATGGCTGTTCGTGCTGCTCGCACAGCTCAAGCAGTTCATCGTGCCGCTGCTTGCGCTGCTGCTGTTCGGCCGCGGCGACCGCAACCAGCTGTGGCCGCTGGTCGCAGTCGCGGTGCTGGTGGTCACCTCGCTGGCCGAATACCTGACCTATCGCTACCGCCTGAAGCCGGATGGACTGGTCATACGCAGCGGCTGGCTGCATCGCAGCGTGCGCGAGATCCCGTTCGCCCGCATCCACAACGTCAGCCTGCAGCAGAACCTGCTGCACCGGCTGGTGGGCGTGGCCGAGGTGCGCCTGGAAGCAGCCGGGGGAACCAAGCCGGAGGCGCAGATGCGGGTGCTGAAGATGGACCAGGCACTGGCACTGGAAGCATTGGTACGCCGCGGCGGCACCGGGCCCGTCGTCGAAGCTGCCGGGCATGCGACAGAGCGGGCTGCGCCGTTGCTGGCGCTGTCAACCGGCGAGCTGGTGCGGCTGGGGCTCATCAGCAATCGCGGGCTGGTGCTGGTGGCCGCCGTGATGGGTGCGCTGGCGCAGACCGGCGACGACATCTTCGGCGTGCTCATCGATCGCTGGGGCAAGGTCGCGTTCGGCTGGGTCTCGGACTGGGTCGGTCACCATGTACACGACAGCTGGCTGGTGATGGGACTGGCGATCACCAGCATGATCGCCATCGCACTGCTGCTGGTGCGGCTGCTGTCGGTGCTGCTGGCGATCCTGCAGTACCACGGTTTCACGCTACGCGAGGACGATGACCGCATCCGGGTCGAACGCGGCCTGCTGGCGCGCTCGCGCTCCAGCGCGAAACGTCGGCGGATCCAGGCGTGGTCGTTGCGCGAGGGCGTGCTGCATCGCTGGTTCCACCGTCGCAGCCTGCGCGTGCAGACCGCGGTCAGCCAGCATGGCCAGCAGCAGCAACACGCGCTGAAGGAACTGGCGCCGATCGCCACGCCGCAATGTTGCAAAGCGCTCATCGAACACTTCCTGCCCGATGCGGGTTGGGGCGAGCTCGACTGGCAGCCCCTGCACCCGCGCGCGTGGATGCGCATCGCTTTGCCCAGCCTGCTGCTGCTTGCGATGGCCAGCGGTGCACTGTGTTGGCGCGTTGGCTGGCTCGGCCTGTGGCTCCTGCTCGCGATCCCCGTCTTGCTTTGGCGTGCCCGTCGCATGGCCGCGTGCAGCGCGCATGCCTGCAACGGCCGGCTGGTGGCATGGCGCCGCGGCTGGCTGGACAAGCGCTGGAACTTCGCCGAGATCGGCAAGCTGCAGGCACTGCGCCTGTCGCAGTCGCCGATCGACCGTCGCCTTGGCATGGCCAGCCTGTTGCTGGATACCGCCGGCGCCTCTGCGTTCGGCCCGCCACTGCACCTGCGCTACCTGCCGCTGGCGCAGGCACGGGACTTGTCAGCGCGGCTGGCTGCGCAGCTCGCCCTCACCCGGCTGCAACGGTAGTTGCTGCGCCGGCAGGGCGCGCCATTGACCGGCCCGCCAGACCTGGATCCAGCGCGTGCGGAAGCGTTGCTGGGTCACGGGTTCCAGACCAGCGGCCGTCCATGCATCCAGTGCATTGACGACCAGCAGTTGCCCGGGATTTTGCGATGCCCACGCACGCGCATCGGCTTCATCGAGGACCAGCAAAGGCTGGTGCAGGCGGCCGGCGAAATGGAACTGCAACTGGTACTCGCCAAGGAATGCGACCTTGATGCCGTCGCGTTGCGCGGCGCCGATGATGCTGGCCGTCGGGGAGAAATCGAATTGCGTCTTCAGCAATGGCGTGGCCGCTGCATGCAAGGTCGCCATTCCCAACAGCATGCCGGCCGCATGCACCGGCAATGAGCGCCAACGCAGCAAGACAATCCCCGTCAGCACCATCACCGCGCCGGCAATCGGCATGCTGGTCAGCAATTCGTCGGGGAATGGCTGGCCGATCTGCCCCTTGAACAGGCGTGCGCCGAGCATCGCGCCACCGACCAGCAACAGCAACATCGGTGCGGCAATCCCGAGCCGCGGGCGCGTGTCCGCCGCCACCGCCAGCAACAGCGCCAGCGCTGCGAACTCCGGCAGCAGGTAGTACGGCTGCTTGCCGCTGATCAGGCTGAAGCCCAGCACCATCCCGAGCAGCCAGCACCACGCGAAACGATTGCCGGCATCGCGCCACAATGCCGGCACCTGGCCCCACCACCAGCGCGACCACCACCAGGGCGCCATCAAGGCGATCAGCATCGGCACGTACCACCACCAGGGTTCGGCATGGTCGAAGCTGTTGCTGATACGGCCAGCGGTTTGCGTGACCAGCAAGGCCTCGCGGTATTCCGGATCACCCAGGGTCACTGCAGGTACCAGCCAGAGCGCGAACAGGCCGATGCCGGCCAGCACCGCAACCAGCGTTTTCTTCGCGAATCCCTTGCCGTCTTCGCGCGCGGCCGGATGCCACCAGCGCGCGGTCAGCAACGGCACGCCGAGGTGCAACAGGACCACCGGCCCCTTGGCCAGAAGTCCGAAGCCGATGGCCAGCGCCAGCCCGGGCCACCACGGCGCCCATGCCTCGCCACGGCGCCGGCACAGCGCCAGCAGGCCGCCTAGCACCGCCACCGTCAGCGGCAGTTCGTACATGAGCTGCAGGGAGAACATGAAGAAGAACCAGAACCCGGCCATCGCCCACGCAGTCAATGCCGGCAACTGCGGACGCCGTGGGTACAGGCGGCTGGCCAGCACCCCCGCCTGCGCAATGGCGACGGCCCCGAGCAACACCATCAGCAGTCGTGGCCAGATGTCGTTGACCCCGCCCACCAGCCAGCCGGCATGGATCAACCACGGCAACAGCGGGGTCTTGTGCGAGTACGGCGCGCCATTGAACAGCGGCACCAGCCAGCTGCCCTGGTCCCACATCTCCCAGGCCACCGCCAGCGTGCGCGTGGAGTACAGCGGCACCGGCCCGTGCAGGAAGATCGACGCCAGCGCGATCACACCCCAGGCCAGCAGCGGCGCACGCAGTGAGGTAGGAGTGGGTCGCGTCATCGCGCGCAGGATAAGCCAAGGGCTGCCGTGCGCGTGGAGCCACGCGGTGCCAGTCGGTTTTCACGCATGCCGCGAATCCCCTTCAACCAACGCCAGGAACAGCGCCTGGTAGGCCTGGTTCATGCGCGTGCGGCTGTAATCGCGCAATGCGGTCGCGCGCGCGGCCGCACCGAGTCGCGCCGATGATTCCGGGATTATTCGAGCAAGGCCTGCAAGGTCTCCGCCAGGGCGCCTGCATCGCCCTCCGCCACCAATCGCCCATCGACGCCGTCGCGAATCACTTCGCGCACGCCGGGCACCGCACTGCCCACCACGGCGCAGCCAGCAGCCATGCCTTCGATCAGCGCCAGTGGCATGCCTTCGTGGTGCGTGCTGAGCACGCACAGCTGATGGCCCATCAGCAGGCCCGGCACATCGCGATGCACACCCAGGAACTGCACCTGCCCGGCAATTCCGAGCTGCCCTGCGAGTGCTTCCAGCGGCGCGCGATGGCGGGCCTTGCCGCCACCGGCCAACAGCACTGGCGGCGTCAAGCCGCGTTCGCGCAGCAGGGCCACGGCACGCAGCAAGGTCGCATGGTCCTTCTGTTTGGAAAACCGCGCGACCATCACGATGCCCGGCGTGCGCTGCACGAATGGCTGCGCATCGGCATCGGCGAAGGGTTCCACGCGAATGCCATTGGCGATGGTGACCGTGCGTTCCGGCGGCATGCCCATGTCCAGCAGCACGCGCCGGACGCCCTCGGAGCATCCGACAATGCGATCCGTGCGCGTTGCCAGCCAGCGTGTCTGCGCCAGCCGCCACCATGTATAGCGCTCACGGGTGTTGTGCTCCACATGCACCAGGTGGGGCACGCCGGCAAGCAGGCCGGCATAGCGGCCCCACAGGTGTTCGCTGAAACCGTGCGCAACCAGCACGTCGGGTTTGAACCGGCGGCACACGCGCACCAGCGCGGCGACGGTGGCCGCATGCGACCACCCAGGCACCTGCCGGAGCGGCACGCCTGCCGCCACCAGCTCGGCGACGCGGCCAGGGTCGGTATGCCGTTTGCGCCGCAACACCAGCAACGGCTGCACTGCATGGCCCTGCAATGCTGCCGTGGTCAGCGCAATCGCGACCTGGGTCGCACCGCCGGAGAAACCTCCGGTGACGAATTGCAGGACGCGCACGGGCCGTTCCAGCGCCATCTTCACGGCGTCTCAGCGACAGCCGGATGTTGCCGCAGCCGGCAACAACCACCATCGCCGGCGGTTGGCATTGCCCATGTCGCGTGACTGCGCCTGATCCACGCAGGCCGGCAACACGCTGCCCTCGACCAGCAACCAGCGCGATGCAGGCTGCTGTCGCTGCCATGCCAGCGCATCGACGAATTGCGCCGCGGCATCACGCTTGAAGCCGAACGTCGCCGCCTCGCGGTCGGCCATCAGCAGTTGCTGTTCGCGCCAGCCGACAAGGCCGAGCTGGGCATCAGGCCCGATCGCCCCGCCGACGCGCTGCATCAGCCCGCGCGAAGATGAGCCGTCGTTCAACAACGGCGCACCGACCAACGAGTACAACACCCACAGCGTCGTCAGGAAGACGACCAGCGCCATCTGCACGCGGCGGCGCCCGCACCACAGCAACGCGGCCAGGCCGACACCACCGATCGCGCTGAACATCAGTGCCAGGCCCTGCGCGATGCCGGGGTCGCGGCCCTCCATGAATTTCGCTTCGAAGCCGGGCTCACCGAACAGCATCGTCACGCCCGCGACAAGCGCGGCAAGCGACAACAGCCCGACGAACGCCACCAGCAGCCGTTGCGCATTGCGCTTGCGCGACAGGCCCTCCGAGAGCAGGCCCGGCAACAGCGGCGCCAGCGCGAGGCACAGCATCGGCAACGCCGGCAGGATGTACATGTCGCGCTTGCCGGACGGAATGCTGAAGAACACGAACACCAGCAGCACCCAGGCCAGCGGCAGCAGGTAGCGCGCGTCGCGACGCTGGAGCCGGCGCTTCCACGCCGGGATCGCCCACGGCAACACCAGCATGGTCGGCAGCCACGCGGTCAAGGCGACTTCGATGAAGTACCAGGGCGGCTGGCCGTGGTGCCAGGACTGCGCATAGCGGGTCACGGTTTGCCGCAGCAGGATGTCGTCGACATAGGCGCGATAGTCGCCGGAGCCATTGCCCAATGCCGCGACCAGCATCGGCACCAGCCAGACCCCGCAGGCCGCGATGAACGCCAGCGGCCCCAGCCAGAATTTCGGATTGCGTGCATGCACGCGCACGCCCGGCCACCCGCGAAGCGAAGCGAATGCAGCCGGCAGCAACATCAGCAACGCGATGATGCCCACGCCCTTGCTGATGGTGCCCAAGCCGGCGGCCGCCCAGCCCAGCGCCCACATGCGCCAGTCGGGCCCGCGCAGCACGTGCCGCAACAATCCGTAGTTGGCCAGGGTGATCCAGAACACCACCAGCGGATCGATCTGCGCCTTCTTCGATTGCCAGGTGAACTGCAATGTCAGCAGCACCGCCCAGCCGGCATACACGCCGACACGGCGCGTCCAGAAGCGCGTGCCCAGGTCGACCACGCACCACAACGTACCCAGCGCGGCCAGCAGCGACGGCAGCAGGAATGCGACGCGCCAGTTGCCAAACAACGTGTAGGAGGCGGCCTGCAACCACATGAACAGCGGCGGCTTGTCCGAATACAGCTCGGTGCCGCGCATCGGGAACAGCCAGTTGCCGCTTTCCACCATCTGCCTGGCGACCAGCGCGAAGCGCGGCTCGTCGGCGGGCCACGGATCGCGCAAGCCAAATCCCGCGCCCAGGATCAGCAGGGCAAACAGCCAGAACAGCCAGGTGGCGCGCTGGGCTTCGGTCATGCGGCGCGTCATCGTGCGGGTCATCGCGCCATCATAAGACGCAAGCGGTCACGCCTTTCTGAGCCGTGCCTGGAAAAAACCATCCATGCCCAACTCACCGGTCAGGCGCTGGCTGCCGAAACCGGTGTCGTGGCCGAAGCCGGCATCCAGCGGCTCCAGCAGTGCATCCGGCGTGCGCGCAAGGAATGTCTCGACCTGTCCGGCGTTTTCCGCACGCAGGATCGAGCAGGTCGCGTACACCAGCGTGCCGCCGGAGGCGAGCAGCGGCCAAAGTGCATCCAGCAAGCTCGACTGGATCGCGTTCAGCGTCGCGATGTCGGCTTCGCGGCGATGCAGGAGCACATCGGGCTGGCGCCGGACGATGCCGGTCGCGCTGCAGGGTGCATCGATGACGATCGCATCAAAGGCCGCGCCATCCCACCAGTCCGCGGGCTGGGTGGCATCCGCGGCGCGGGCGTCCACCTCCAGGCCGAGCCGGCGAAAGGTGTCCTGCATACGGCGCACGCGACGCGGATCGATGTCCAGTGCGGTCAGCCGCAACGTCGGGTCGCGCTCCAGCAGGTGGGCGGCCTTGCCGCCGGGCGCGGCGCAGGCATCCAGCACCCTGGCGCCGCGTGGGGGCGACAGCGCATCGGCGACGCGCTGCGCCGCGGCATCCTGCACCGATACCGCGCCGGCATCGAAGCCTGGCAGGTCGTGCACCGGCAGCGGCGTCGCCAACCGGATCGCGTCGACGGCTTCGGGCGAGGCCTCGGCGTCGATGCCGGCCTCCTGCAGCCGCTGCAGGTAATCGTCGCGGGTACCCGCGCGCGGATTGACCCGTAGCCACATCGGCCCGGCCTGTGCGCTGGCGGAAAAGATGGTATCGGCATCGCGCGGCCACTCGTGGCGAATGCGTTCAGTGAGCCACCGTGGCCAGGCCGCGGCGGCGTCCACCTCCGGCAAGCCTTCGCGCTGCGCGCGACGCAGGATCGCGTTCACCAACCCGGACTGATGCGGACGGCCCAGCGCGCGCACTGCGTCTACCGTGGCGGCCACCAGCGCATGCGCGGGCAAGCCCATTTCCAACTGGGCGAAACCGACAAGCAGGAGGGCCCGAAGCTCGCCATCGCGGCCCACCGGAGGTTTTTCCAGCCATTGCGCAAGGGCCGCATCGAAGCGCGCGTGCTGGCGCAGGGCCATGAAGACGATGGCTTCCACCAGGGCCCGGTCGCGCGGGTCCGCCAGCGCCGGCAATGCCGTCGAAAGCGTCGCCTTCAGCGAGCGTCCGCGATGCAGGACCACGTCCAGTACGCGCGTTGCGGCGACGCGCGCGGCGACGCCGGGGTGCATCCGGCTTGTCGTCATCCGGGGTCGGTACGGCCAGGCGACGTGCGGCGCGCGTTGAGGTAGTCCGCTGCCGTGATCGGCTTGCCGCCCTCGCGCTGGAGCACGCGAATGCGCAGCGCGCCCGCGCCGCAGGCGACATCGAGGCCGTCGCGGCCCATGCGCAGGACCTCGCCCGGCGCGGCATCGTGCGTCTCGTCCAGCGCCACTGCGCCATGGATGCGCAGCCGTTCTTCAAGCAGATGCGCCTCTGCGACCGGCCACGGATTGAAGGCACGTACCTTGTTCGCCAGCGCCTCTGCCGGTTCGTTCCAATCCAGCCTGGCCTGCGCCTTGTCGAGCTTGCGCGCGTAGGTCACGCCCTCTGCCGGCTGCGGCTGGGCGACTGGCTTGAAGCCGGCGCGCAACAGGCCCAGCCCATCGGACAGGACGATCGCGCCGAGCGCGGCCAGGCGGTCGTGCAGCTGTCCGCCGGTCTCACCCGCGCCGATGTCCAGGGCCTGCGAGAGCAGCACCGGCCCGGTATCCAGGCCTTTTTCCATCTGCATCAGGCACACGCCGGTGCGGCTGTCGCCGGCTTCGATCGCACGCTGGATGGGTGCCGCGCCGCGCCAGCGCGGCAGCAGCGAGGCATGCACGTTCCAGCAGCCATGGGTCGGGATGTCGAGCACCGACTGCGGCAGGATCAGGCCATAGGCCACCACCACCAGCAGGTCGGGCTTGAGCGCGCGCAACGTATCCCTGGACAGCGCGTCCTTGAAGTCATCGGGTTGCAGCACCGGGATGCCGCGCTGCACGGCCTCGAGCTTCACCGGCGATGCGGTGACCCCGCGCCCGCGCCCGGCCGGGCGATCCGGCTGGGTATAGACCGCGACGACTTCGCCGCGGGCGGCGGCAGCGCGCAGGCAGGGAACCGCGAACTCCGGCGTGCCGGCAAAGATGATCCTCAAGGGCCTTCAGTCCGCACGATCAGGCCGCGTTGGCTTGCTTGCGCGCCTTGGCCAGCTTCTTGCGGACCATTTCACGCTTGAGCGGGCTGAGGTAATCGACGAACAGCTTGCCGTCCAGGTGGTCCATTTCATGCTGGACGCACACCGCCAGCACGCCATCGACGTCCAGCGTGAATGGCTGGCCGTGGCGATCGAGCGCCTTCACGGTGACCAGGTCGCTGCGGGTGACATCGGCAAAGATGCCGGGCACCGACAGACAGCCCTCCTGGTAGACCTGCTCGCCCTGGCGGGCGGTGATCTCGGGATTGACGAACACCAGCGGCCGGGTTTTGTCATCGGTCACGTCTATCACCATGAACCGCTGGTGCACGTCGACCTGGCTCGCGGCCAGGCCGATGCCGGGCGCCTCGTACATGGTCTCGAACATGTCGTCGAACAACTGCTGGAACGCGGGCTCGGCAAGGCGCGCGACATCGACCGGCGAGGCCTTGGTGCGCAGGCGGGGGTCGGGAAACTCGAGGATCGGGAGCAGTGCCATGGCGAAAATCCGGGAACCAGGGGCCGCCAACGCGACCCATGTCGCAATTGTACCGTGGTCAACCTTGCTGGCCGCTTGCCAGCGCCTGCGTCTTGTGGTCTATAGTGACCGAGCTTCACGGGGATTTTGCCAACGGGAGCGGGGAGATGGCCGCCATGCTTGAACGGGTTTCTAACCTGGTACGTTCCGATGTGCTGCGCCCACGCCGGGTGCGCACCCTATTTGCCGTTGCATTGCTCACGGTGGCGACATTCGCCGCGGCCGTAGACGTGCGCAGTGACCACCCGGACACGTATGTGGTCAAGCGTGGCGATACCCTCTGGGATATCGCTGGACGCTTCCTGCAGCGCCCGTGGTTGTGGCCAGAGATCTGGCAGGCCAACCCGCAGATCAAGAATCCGCACCTGATCTATCCGGGCGACGTGCTCAGCCTGGCCTACATGGACCGGGTCACCGTGCAGAGCGAGGGTAGCGGCGAGCCGATCAATGCCGTCCCGCTGGGCGAGATCGAGCCCTTCCTCAAGGACCTGCGCATGGTCGACAGCATCGACCACCTGCCGTACGTGGTCGGCCTTGAAGAAGACCGCCTGCGCACCATCAGTGGCCAGGTCGCCTACGTGCGTGGGCTGGAAGGCGTTCCTGTCGGCCAGCGCTACCTGGTGGTGCGCGCCGAGAAGCGCTACCGCCTGATCGAACGTGCCGGCTTGTGCTGCGACAAGACCCAGACCGTCGACCTCGACTATCGCAGCAAGGCGATGGCCGAACCCGGCACGTTCTGGAGCAACGCGGTGTTCCCGAGCAAGAACACCGAGATGCTTGGCTATGAGCTCAGGACCCAGACGATCGGCACCGTGACCCGCGGCGAAGTCGGGGGCCTGCAGGCATCGACCCTGCTGCTGGATGAACAGGGCCACGAAGTCCGCATCGGCGACCGACTGGTGCCGGTCGAGGCACAGCCATACGACTTGCAGTTCTTCCCGCATCCGCCCAAGCAGCAAGCCGATTATGGCCGCCTGCAGGTCATGGCGGTCGCCGACATGCTCACCAGCGGGGGGCCGCGTGACGTGATCGCGATTTCCGGTGGCGCACGCGAGGGCATCGACAATGGCACCGTGTTCTCCGTCTGGAGGCAGGGGCAGTCGACGGTGGACCGGGTCAAGACCAGCAAGGACTTCAGCGAAGAAATGGTCATGTTCGAGTCCAAGGTGCGCCTGCCGGACGAATTCGCCGGGCATGCAATGGTGTTCCGGACCTTCGACAAGGTCAGCTATGCGCTGGTGATGAGCAGCGTCAAGCCGACCCGCGTGGGTTACGAGCTCAAGCATCCGGACGCGCCTTACTGAGGTCGCTGATCCGACTTCGAGGGGTTTTCCCACCCTTCTACGCAACGGCGCCCGAGGGCGCCGTTGTCGTGTCTGGCCAATGCTGGCGACATGCCAGACCTGCCTGCAAGTACTCAAGACCATCACGACGAACATGACGCGCGCCTGCGCCTGCTCACCAGCGGCGCGCCCGCGGCGGCAATCCGCCGACTGCTGGACAGCCATGGCAGTGCTGCTTCCGCGTTTCAGGCGGGCGCTCGCGACTGGGCCAGCCATGGGCTGGACGCCGCAAGTTGCCGCGCGATCCGCCACCCCGACCTTGCGCTGCTGGCGCGCGGGCAGGCCTGGCTTGAAGCACCCGCCCACCAACTGATCGACTGGTCGCAGGCCGACTATCCGCCCTTGCTGCGGCGTATCCCCAGCCCACCGCCGATGCTGTTCATTGATGGCGATGCCGGCCTGCTCTGGCGCCCTGCGGTTGCGGTCGTCGGCAGCCGTGCGGCGACTGCGGGCGGCTGCGCCAATGCCGCCCTGTTTGCCGATGCGCTCTCGCGCAACGGGCTGTGCATCGCCAGCGGCCTGGCCGCCGGGATCGATGCCGCCGCCCACCAGGCGGCCCTGCAGGCAGAAAGCGCCACGGTCGCCGTGCTAGGCACCGGTCCGGACATCGCCTATCCGGTCCACCACCGGCCGCTGCTGGAAGGCATCGCCACGCACGGCTGCGTGGTCAGCGAACATCTGCCCGGCACCCGCCCGTTGCGCCAGTACTTCCCCAGCCGCAATCGCATCCTCGCCGGTCTCAGCCTGGGTACGCTGGTGATCGAGGCCGCAGAGCGGTCCGGCGCCCTGATCACCGCACGCCTGGCCGCCGACGTCGGCCGCGAGGTATTCGCCCTGCCCGGCTCGATCCACAACCCGATGGCACGTGGCTGCCACCGGCTGATCCGCGAGGGCGCACAGCTGGTCGAATCCCCGGACGAAGTGCTGGAGGTGCTTGCACCACTCGCCATCGACCTTGCCAAGGCACTCCGTGGTGAACTTGAGGCTAGTCTTGCCCCATCTGCCGTCCCGCTCCAGCCCTGCCTGCCGATCGACCCCGACTACAACCGCTTGTGGCAAGCACTCGGACACGACCCAACCGGTATGGATGAACTGGGCCAACGCACCGGATTGACGGTTGCCGTGCTGTCGGCCATGCTGCTGTCGCTGGAACTGGAGGGGCGGGTCGCGACCGAACATGGCCGCTACTGCAGGATCGGACCCTGACAGCATTGTTTTGCCTTCATCGCGCCAAGACGGCGCAGGCCGGGGGACATGAAAGAAAGCATCCTGGACGTCCTGCTGTACCTGTTCGAGCATTACTTCACCAACGATGCGATCGCCGCGTCCGGCGACGCCATCACCACCCAGAACGGCCCGCTGATGGGCGAGTTGAGTGAGGCCGGCTTCTCCAGCGCGGAGATCCGCAAGGCCTTCGACTGGCTGGATGCTTTGGCGCGCCAGCGTCCCACGCCCGGCCAGCCCCGCATCAACGGACCGGTCCGGATCTTCCATGAAGTCGAGCAGGACAAGCTGGACACCGAATCACGCGGCTTCCTGCTGTTCCTGGAACAGCACGGCGTCATCGATGCCGGCCAGCGCGAATTGGTGCTGGACCGGGCAATGGCCCTGGACCAGGACGCACTGGACCTGGACGACCTCAAGTGGGTGGTGTTGATGGTGTTGTTCAACCAGCCGGGCTCGGAAGCCGCCTATGCGTGGATGGAGACCCAGATGTTCCTGGATGAGCCCGAACCGGTGCATTGAAGGCCGGCACGGCCGATCCATCGAAACGCATCAGGATCACCTTGAACCCTGCCCAGCGGGGCGCTGGACGGCAAATCCGCCCGCCCGGGACAAGACGCATGGACCGGAACATGGCATTGTTCTTCCGACATGGAAGACCGGGGCCTGCCCAGTGCCTGCCGTGGCTGAAGTCCCATATTGCTTGACACGGACCGTGTTGCCGTGATTCCACTGTAAATAGAAAAGTCCAGCGCCCGGGACTGCCTTCACGGGCATTCCCCGGGCGTTAGCTTCTGTGGCGCCCAATCGCGCCGCCTTCATCGCGTTCCCGGAAACTGCATCAATGGCCAAGAACCTGCTCATCGTCGAATCGCCCGCCAAGGCCAAGACGATCAACAAATACCTCGGCAAGGACTTCACGGTCCTGGCCTCCTACGGCCATGTCCGCGACCTGGTGCCGAAGGAGGGCGCGGTCGACCCCGAGAACGGCTTCGCCATGCGCTACGACCTGATCGAGAAGAACGAGAAGCACGTCGAGGCGATTGCCAAGGCCGCCAAGTCCGCCGAAGTCCTGTACCTGGCGACCGACCCGGACCGCGAGGGTGAGGCGATCAGCTGGCACATCGCCGAGATCCTGCGCGAACGCGACCTGATCAAGGACAAGCCGCTGCATCGGGTGGTCTTCACCGAGATCACCCCGCGCGCGATCAAGGAAGCAATGGCGCAGCCGCGGGCCATCGCCGCCGACCTCGTCGATGCACAGCAGGCACGGCGCGCACTGGACTACCTGGTCGGCTTCAACCTGTCGCCGGTGCTGTGGCGCAAGGTGCAGGCCGGGCTGTCGGCGGGGCGCGTGCAATCACCGGCGCTGCGGATGATCGTGGAGCGCGAGGAAGAAATCGAGGCGTTCAAGAACCACGAATACTGGTCGGTAGAAGCCGAAGTGGCGCACCCGTCGCAGGCATTCACCGCGCGCCTTTCCAAGCTCGATGGCAAGAAGTTCGTCATCGACACCAAGAACATCGACTTCAGCCTGACCAATGCCGAGGACGCCGAAGCGGCGCGCGCGCGCATCGTTGCGGCCGCAAGTGGCGCGCTGCATGTCACCGACGTGGCCAGCAAGGAGCGCAAGCGCCGGCCGTCACCTCCGTTCACCACGTCGACCCTGCAGCAGGAGGGCGCGCGCAAGCTAGGCTTCACGACCCGCAAGACCATGCAGGTCGCGCAGAAGCTCTATGAAGGCGTGGCGATCGGCGAGGAAGGCACGGTCGGCCTGATCAGCTACATGCGTACCGACTCGGTGAGCCTGTCGCAGGACGCGCTGGTCGAGATCCGCGACGTGATCGCGCGCGATTTCGGCACGGCGTCCTTGCCGGACAAGCCGAATGTCTACCTGACCAAGTCCAAGAATGCGCAGGAAGCGCACGAGGCGGTACGCCCGACCTCGGCCCTGCGCACGCCGGCACAGCTTGCCCAGTTCCTGACCGATGACGAACGCAAGCTCTACGACCTGATCTGGAAGCGCACCGTCGCCAGCCAGATGATCCCGGCCACCCTCAACACGGTCAGCGTGGAGCTGGCGGCCGGCAGCGACCACAGTTTCCGCGCCAGCGGCACCACCGTGGTCGTCAGCGGCTTCCTGGCGGTGTACGAAGAGAGCAAGGACAGCAAGTCCGCCGATGATGATGACGAGGGCCGCAAGCTGCCGGCGATGAAGCCCGGCGATCGCATCCCGCTCGACCGCATCCACACCGACCAGCATTTCACCCAGCCGCCGCCGCGCTTCACCGAAGCGGCGCTGGTCAAGGCGCTGGAAGAACATGGCATCGGCCGGCCGTCGACCTATGCGTCGATCATCCAGACACTGCTGCGTCGCTACACCGAGATGGACGGCCGCGCGTTCAAGCCGACCGACGTCGGCCGCGCGGTCAGCAAGTTCCTGAGCTCGCACTTCACCCGCTACGTCGACTACGACTTCACCGCCAAGCTCGAGGACGAACTCGACGCCGTGGCTGACGGCCAGGAAGGCTGGGTGCTGTTGATGGAGAAATTCTGGGGGCCGTTCAAGCTACTGGTCGACGAGAAGAAGCAGAACCTCGACAAGATCGACGCCGGCAGCGTGCGCGTGCTCGGCAGCGACCCCGCCAGCGGCCGCCAGGTCAGCGCGCGGATCGGCAAGTACGGCCCGCTGGTGCAGATCGGCACCGCCGAGGACGAGGACAAGCCGCGCTTCGCCTCGCTCAAGCCGGGCCAGAGCATCTATGCACTCGACCTTGAGCAGGCGCTGGAACTGTTCCTGCTGCCGCGGGCGCTGGGCGAGTCCAATGACGAGGCGGTCAGCGTCGGCATCGGCCGCTTCGGCCCGTTCGTCAAGCGCGGCAGCGTGTATGCGTCGCTGAAGAAAGAGGACGATCCGTATGCGATCGATCTTGCCCGCGCGCTGTTCCTGATCGAGGAAAAGGAAGAGATCGCGCGCAACCGCATCATCAAGCAGTGGCCCGACAGCGACATCCAGGTCCTGAACGGGCGTTTCGGGCCGTACCTGTCGGACGGTGCGCTCAACGGCAAGATCCCGAAGGATCGCGAGCCGGCTTCACTGAGCCTGGAAGAAGCCCAGCAGCTGATGGCAGACACCGGCAAGCCGGCCCGCAAGGGTTTTGGTGCAAAGAAGGCCGCGGCGAAAAAGGTCGCGACCAAGAAAGCGGCCGCCAAGAAGGATGCTGCGAAGAAAGCACCTGCGAAAAAGGCGGCTGGCACCCCAGCGAAGAAATCCGCTGCCAGGAAATCACCTGCCAAGAAGGCAGCAAAAAAGACCGCTGCGAAGAAAGCCTACGTCAGCCCGCATCCGGAACCGGCCGGGCCGCTGCTGACCCCGGCCAAGGTCGAGCTGGGCAAGAAGCGCATCATCAAGAAACCGACGCGCGACGAAGCACCGTTCTAGCCTGAAGTCATCCCGGGCAGATCTCGGGATGGCCAGCTGCAATCCCGTCATGACACCACCCCCTGCTTCAATTGCCGATGCCATCGCCGCGCTCCGACGCGGCGCCGTCATCGCCTATCCAACCGAGGCGGTGTGGGGGCTGGGCTGCGACCCGCGCAACGAGGCTGCCGTCATGCGCCTGCTGGCACTGAAGCAGCGCGAGGTCGACAAGGGTTTGATCCTGATCGCCGCCGACGAAGCGCAACTGGGGCCTTACATCGCCATGGCCGCACTTGATGACGCGAAGCGTGCTGCCGTGCGCGCCAGCTGGCCGGGCCCGCACACCTGGATCGTGCCGGCATCGAGCAGTGCGCCGGCATGGATCACCGGCACGCATACCGGGATCGCGGTGCGGGTCAGCGCCCATCCCACCGTCATCGCGTTGTGCAGTGCATTCGGCGGCGCCGTGGTATCGACCAGTGCCAATCGCGCCGGCGAACCAGCGCCTTCCCGTCGCGAAGCACTGGATGGCGTCATCGTGGTGGCTGTCGATGCCGTCACCATCGGTGAAACCGGCGGCCTGCAACGGCCGACCCCGATCCGCGATGCACGCAGCGGCGACACATTGCGGCTGTAAGCGCAGGCCAACATCGCGTGCCTCCCGGGATTCAGCCTCGACCCGGCAAGATGTCCCGATGAAGCCCGCTTGTGCCCTGGTTGTGCTGGCCTGCCTCGGCGCGGTATTTGCCGCGCCCGTGGTGAGCGCGCAGAGCGATGAGGTGCGGATCTATCGCTGCACCGACAGCGCCGGCAAGCAGACCCTGCGCGACACGCCCTGCCCGAAAGGCCAGCAACAGCAGGTGCGCGCCATGGCCCGGCCAACGGACGCGCCACCCGCGCATCCGCCGGCACCGCCGCCAACCCCGGTAGCGGTGCCACAAGCGCCTGCACCCGCGCAGGTGGTCTACCTGGCGCCACCACGGCCGATGTACGAATGCGTGACCTCCGACGGCAAGCGTTATGCCAGCGACGACAACGCCGGAAATCCGCGCTGGGTGCCACTGTGGACCCTGGGTTATCCGGCGGTGCGGCCCACCACCTCGCTGGGCAGCAATATCGGCGGCGCCCCGCCACGCCCCGACAACCCGACACGGCCGCCCCGCGGCGACGTCATCTGGCCAGTGGCGATGGGTGGCGGGCAATGGATACGCGACGCCTGCACGATGCTGCCGCCTGCCGAGGCCTGTGCGCGCCTGCGTGACCGGCGCAAGGAGATCCGCACCCGCTTCTTCAACGCGATGCCCTCCGAACGCGACCTGTTGCGGGTCGAGGAGCGGGGGATCAATGCTCGCCTGGACAACGATTGCGGAGGCCGCTGATGGTACGAGGGATTGTGTTGCTGCTGTTGCTGGCCTTTGCCCATGACGCCGGTGCGCAGGAAACCGTTTTCTACAAATGCACCGACGCCAAGGGCACGGTGTCGATGCAGAACGGCACCCCGTGCGCGCCCGGCATGAAGCAGGAGATCCGCCGCATCGGCGAAGTACGCACGGTGCCGGTGCCGCAAAAGAAGAAGGTCGTGGACGTCACGCCCGAGGCGCCGGTCTATGGCGAATTCGTGCTGGTCAGTGGCCCCAACATGAAACGCACGCCGGCGCCGGAAGCCGCGGAATTGCCGCCACCGCCCGCGCTGTTCCAGTGCCGCACCTGGGATGGCAACGATTATCTCGGCGAAGAGGAAAAGCCGGCGCCGCGCTGCGCCCCCCTGCAGGTCATCGGCATCGATGGCAGCCAGGCACTCGGCATGGGTAGTGCCTGCGAAATGCGCGACGACACCTGCGCCGCGATTCCGGCCGACGGTCTTTGCGATGCGTGGTTTCGCCGGCTGGATGACGCCGAATTCAAGCTCAGGTACGCCGGAGACGACAACCGCCACGAACGCCAGACCGCGTTCGATGGCATCGATGCCAAGATCAAGGCCAGCAAGTGTTCGCCGGTGGCACCAGAGGTCGATCCTGCCGCCACCACGCCGGCGCCGAACCCGTAGGACGGGTCCGCCGCGCACGGCGCCACTCAGAACCCGTAGCGCAGGAACCCCCCATCGACGGCGATGACTTCGCCGGTGATGTAGCTCGATGCCGGCAGGCACAGGAACGCGACCGCCGCGGCAACTTCCTCCGGTTCGCCGATGCGGCCCATGGGCGTGCGCAACAGGACTTCGTCCAGATAGTCGGGATCGGACAACTTGCCCGAGGTGCGTCGGGTGCGGATGTACCAGGGCGCCACCGCGTTCACGCGCACCCCGTCCTCGGCCCATTCCACCGCCAGGTTGCGGGTCATCTGCTGCAGCGCCGCCTTGGCCATGCCGTACGGCGCGCCGCTGCGCACATGGGTGCTGCCGGACACGCTGCCGATATTGACGATGCTCGATGCCGGATGCTTGACCAGCATCGGATACGCGCCCCGGCACAGCTCGAACGCACTGAACAGGTTGGTCTCGAAGATGCCGCGCCACTGGTCCTCGCCATAGTCCAGCGCCGGCCGGGTCAGGTTGCCGCCGGCATTGTTGACCAGCAGGTGCAGCCCGCCCTGGTCGGCTGCCCACTCCAGGATCTCGACGCGCTGCTCGTCATCGCTGACATCGGCGGGCAGCGCCAGCACCGCATCTTCCGGGCCGGGAAAAGCGTCCTCGAGCTCGGCGCGTGCGGCTTCCAGTGCGTCCGGGTCGCGCGCCACCATCAGCACCTGCGCGCCAAAACCCAGCAACTCGCGGCAGATCGCGAAGCCAATCCCGGCACTGGCGCCGGTCACCAGGGCGCGTTGCCCGTCCAGACTCCAGCGGTTGCGATCCATACATGGCTCCTGCGCACTCTGCGTCGGGGGTAGCATACGACCGATGCCGGCCCTTCCCGCCATGCCGGCGCTGGAGCCACGTCATGCGTATGCCGCGTATCCCGCCTCCGCTTCGTGCGATGCCCGCACTTGCCGTGCTGGCCTGCGTCCTGCTGCCAGGCTGTTCGGCGCCGAAACCGCCCGACGAGGAACGCCGGCCCGAACCACAGGCACAGCCCGAATCAGCGCTGGTGGCGACCGCCAACGCCTACAAGGACAGCGCGCGTGCGTCCGTGTCGGCGTCCGAGGACGCCGCCAGGCGCGAGCAGGCGGCGCTCGACGCCGCGACCCAATAGGTCTTTCGCGAGGCGCTTATTCCGCCGCGCAGAAGCAATGCGCCAGCGGCAGCACGCGTGCATCGCCGCGCTGCTGGATCAGCGTGTCCAGCAGGCGCAACGGAGCCTGTGTCTTGACGTGTTGCAGCATCAGGCTCTCGCCGACGCCGCTTGCACGCAGCAGGGCCAGGCCGGCGCGGCTTTGCACGAAGCCGCTGAACATCTGCGCGAACGGCTTGGCCGTCGGCTCGATGTAACGGGTCTGCCAGGCCTTGGGCTTGCCGAGCTTGGCCCGCGCCGCGGCATCGGTCACCGCGGCTTCCACGCCACCGAATGCATCGACCAGGCCACGGTCCCTGGCCTGTTCGCCGCTCCACACGCGGCCACGCGCCACTTCGTCGATCTGCTGCACGCTGCGGCCACGCGCCGTCGCGACCTTGCCGGTGAAATCGCGATAGCCCTTGTCGATCACCGACTGCACGACGGTCGCCACGCCGGGGTCGAGCGGGCGGGTGATGTCGAAAGCGCCGGCATAGCGCGTGGTCCCCACGCCATCGGTATGCACGCCGATCTTGCCCAGCGCGCGGTCGGCGGTCGGGAACAGTCCGAAGATGCCGATCGAACCGGTAATCGTGGACGGGTCGGCATAGATGCGATCCGCGTTCATGCTGATCCAGTAGCCGCCCGATGCGGCCACATCGCCCATCGAGACCACGACGGGTTTCCCGGCCTGCTTGAGCGCCGCCACTTCGCGGCGGATCTGCTCGGAGGCGAACACCTCGCCACCGGGCGAATTCACCCGCAGCACCACGGCCTTCACGTTGTCGTCGTCGCGCGCTTCGCGCAGCAGGCTGGCGGTGGACTCGCCACCGACCTTGCCCGGCGGCAGGTCGCCACCGGCGATCTCGCCCTCGGCCACCACCACCGCCACCTGCGGGCGCACGTCGGCCTGCGGCAACGCACCGTCGAGATGCTTGAGATAGCTCTCCAATTCGACCTGGCGGAAGCCACCGTCGGCACTGTCATCGGCCACGCCGCGCTCGGCCAGCAGCACCTCGACCTCTTCCCGCGTCTTCAGGCCATCGACCAGTTTCTGGGTGAGCGCGAGCTGGGCCATGTCGCCATTGGCGGATCTGACCTGTTCGGGCAGCGCGTCGATCCGCGCGGCCAGCATGGCGGGATCGATGCCGCGCGCCTTGCCGATGTCGGCCAGCATCCGCTGCCAGACATCCGCCATCCAGAACAGGCTGGCCTGCTTGGATTCCGGCGAGGCCGCATCCAGCACATAGGGCTCGGCAGCGGACTTGAACTCGCCGACCTTGAACAGGTGCATGTCCACGCCCAGCTTGTCTTCCAGTCCCTCGCGGAAATACTGGCGGTAGGCGGCCAGGCCTTCCAGCATCACCCCGCCCTGCGACATCGGGTCCAGGTAGATCTCGTTGGCCTGCGCGGCCAGCATGTACTGGCCCTGGGTGTAGTTGTCGCCATACGCGATCACCTGCTTGCCGCTGGCGCGCAGCCTGGCCAGCGCCGCCGCGACTTCGCGCAGCGAGGCGAAGCCGGCGGGCTCGAACTCGTCAAGCTCCAGCACCACCCGCTCGATGCGCTTGTCGGTGCGCGCCGCGTCCAGCGCACGCAGCACGTCGCGCAAGCGCAGTTCGCGGCAGTCGCTGCCTTTCGTTGCGCGGGAAAACGCGCGGCTGATCGGATCGCAGCTGAACTGTTCGACCAGGCGGCCTTGCGGCGCGATCACCAGCGTGGAGCGCTCCGCCGGCGGCTTGATCGTGCCACCGCCGAACATCGCCACCAGCACGAACACCACCACGATCAGGAACAGGATGTTGAACACCAGCCGGCGGCTGAAGTTCACGGCATCCCACAGGCCGATGACCAGGCGGGCGATGGGACCGCGTGTGCGCGGTGGGTTCATTGCATGCTCCAGGGAAATATGCGTGCTGCCGATTGCGGGAATGCCGTCGGTGGTGACGCTCGCGATGCCGACAGGGTAGCTGGCTGGCGTGAAACCTTCATGCGCCGTCGGTCACGATGACCGATGGCGCTGCAGGCACGTAGTCCGAGATGGGGGCACGCAGGCTGCTGCGCAAGAACCGGCGGGTCAGCAGGAATGCCGCCACCGACAGTCCCGCGGTCAAGCCGATCCACATGCCCTTCGGCCCCCAGCCAAGCCACAGCCCCAGCCCGGCGCCGACCGGCATGCCGATGCCCCAGTACGCCAGCAGGGCGAGCAGCATCGGCATGCGTGTGTCCTTGAGGCCGCGCAGTGCGCCTGCGAAGAGCACCTGCACGCCATCGGGGAACTGGAACAGGGCGGCATACAGCAGCAAGGATGCCGCCAGTCCGGCCACCGCGGCATCCGCCGTGTAGAGCCCGGCGATCGCATGGTTGGCGGTCAGCATCACCACCGCCGACACCGCCTGCGTGCACAGCACCAGTGCCATCCCCGCGAACGCTGCACGCCGGATCCCGGCGCGGTCCCCGCGTCCCAGGGCATGGCCGACGCGCACGGTGGTGGCTTCGGCGATACCGAACGGAATCATGAAGCACAGCGAGGCCACGTTGATCGCGATCTGGTGCGACGCCACCGGCAACTCGCCCAGCCGGCCGATCAACAGGGCGGTGACGATGAACAGGCTGCCTTCCATGCTGATGGTGATCCCGATCGGCAGGCCGGTCGCCAGCAGGCCGCGCAGCACGCGCCAGTCAGGGCGCTGGAAATCCGTATAGAGCCGCAGGTCGGCGAACCGCGGTGAGCGCGCCAGGTAGAAGGCGAACGCGCACAGCTGCAGCCAGAACATCGCCGCCGAGGCCCAGCCCAGCCCGGCCGCACCCATTTCCGGGAACCCCAACCGGCCATTGGTCAACACGTAGCCCAACGGTCCCAGCACCAGCAGGCCGCCGAAGCCGATCAGCATGGTGGGCAGCGACCAATGCAGGCCATCGCTGAGATAACGCATGCACAGGTACAGCGTGAACGCGGGGATGCCCCAGCGGATCGCGTGGATGAAGGCAGTGGCCCCGGGCACGATGCCGGTCGCGATGCCCATCGGCGCCAACACCATCGGCAGCACGGTCATCAGCGCGAACAACAGCAGCCCCAGGGCGAGCGCCAGCCACAGCGACTGCCGCCACAACGGACCGATTTCCTCGCGGCGCCCGGCCCCGTCCAGCTGCGAGACCGCCGGCGGCAGCGCCATCAGCGTGCCCATCGGCAGCATCATCGGCAGCCAGAACAAGGCAGCGCCCACCGCGACCGCCGCCAGGGAGGCGGTGCCGTGGTGGCCGGCGACCACGGTATCGACGACGCCGACCAGTCCGTGCGACAGGTGGCCGGCCGCAAGCGGTGCCGCCAGGCGCGCACTGGAGCGCACTTCATCGGAAAATCGAGGCGTGGATGGAACAGGGGGCATGGCAAGCTCGGACGTCACCGCGGTGGCAACGGCGCGCGCGGGCTGCCATCTTACCGGCCAGGAGGAACCCGCCAATGACGCCGCACACCACCATGGACGCCGACATGAATACAGCTGACGCGCCGTCACCACTGCCCGCCAGCGGACCTGCAGCGCAGGGCGGCTGCCGCAATTGCAATGCGCCACTGCTCGGCCCGCATTGCTATGCCTGCGGACAACCCGTCAGCGGGCTGGTGCGACCGCTGGGCAACCTGTTCGGCGACCTCATGGACAGCGTCTTCGACCTCGACTTGCGCATCCTGCGATCGATCGGTCCGCTGTTCCGCAGACCCGGCTTCCTGACCCAGGAATATTTCGCCGGCCGCCAGGTCCGCTATGTGACGCCGGTGCGGCTGTTCTTCTTCCTGTGCATCGTGGCGTTCTTCGTCGCCAGCCTGACGATGTCCGGCGACGACGCGGTGAACTTCGACAGCAACGGCATCGGCGCCGCCACCACCGAAGCCGAGGTCATCAAACTGCGTGACGCGGAACTGGCGAAGCTGGAGGCCATGCGCAACTCCATTCCGGACAGTCCGGGCAAGGCCGGCGCACAGGGCGGCTTGCACGGGGCTGAAGGCGCCGTCCGCGGCACTGCGGAACAACGCATCAAGCAGTTGCGCGAGGCGGTTGCCAAGGGCGAGCCACCGCCCCCTCCCTCAGCCCAGGAAGACACTATTTCGTTCGACGGCAAGCCATGGGACGCCAAGACCAATCCCGTGCACCTGCCGGGCGCGCCTGCATTCGTCGATGACTGGTTCAATGACAAGATCGGGCGCGCGCAGGGCAACATCAAGCGGCTGCAGACCGACACCGGGTCCTACAAGGATGCGTTCCTGGGCGCCATTCCCACCGCCCTGTTCGTGCTGGTACCGATCTTCGCGCTGCTGCTGAAGATGCTCTACCTGTTCAAGCGCCGGCTGTACATGGAGCATCTGGTCGTCGCACTGCACAGCCATGCCTTCATCAGCCTGGAACTGCTGCTGATCTTCGCAATGCTCGGCGTGCAACACCTCACGACCGATGGTTCATTCCTGCACAACACCGCCGGCTGGGCGATGGGTCTGTTGATCGCGTGGATCCCGCTGTACCTGCTGCTGATGCAGAAACGCCTGTATGCGCAGGGCTGGGTGATGACACTACTTAAGTTCTTCGTGCTCGGCACGATCTACTCGGTCCTGCTGTCGCTGGCGATCGCTGCGGCGGCCGCAGCCAGCCTGGTGTGGATGTGAGCGGCTGAACATGCGTATTGCGTGACCGCAGGAGCGCCCTTCTGGGCGCGACCTGCTAGCGGTCGAGTTGCGCCCGCAACCAGGCCCCACGCTGGGAAGGCGCTTGCGCCAACAATTCGGTGCGCACGCGTGCGCGCTCCTCGGGTGGGGTGGCTTGCGCCAGGCGTGCCAGCACCTCCCAGCCATCCTCGTCGGTGTGGCGCAGCAACTGCAGCAGTGCGTCACGCTGACCGGCATCGACATAGGCAAACAAGGCCTGGATTCGCGGCCAGTCCCGGCCCAATGCCGGGCCCAGCCACCAGCCTTGGCGGGCATCGGATGACTGCGCGAGGAAGCGCTGACGCAATACCTGCTGGTCCTGGGGATCGAGCATGCGCCAACGCTGGTCGAGGCTGCGCAACTGGATGCGCTCGTCCGCGCTCAGTGCGCGCCAGGCCAGCCATTGCCCACGGCGAAGGCCATGCACGCGCACCGGCAATGCGTCCCATTGGCGCACGCGCGCCGCCATACCTTCGGTGGCGCGTGCCGGGTCCATTACCGTGCGTGGCATCGGCGCAACCAGCGGCGGCAACTGCACGGCATCCACCGCGCGCGGATCCTCGCTGTTGACCGCAAGCCACGCCAGCAGGGCCAGTTGGCTGGCATGCGCTGCCTCTTCCGGCGCGTCCAGCAACGCGCGATCCGGATGCAATGCGACATCACCGGGCCTGAACCTCGCCTTCGGCGCGTCGGCAGCCGGCAAGGGTTCAACCTTGATCGTCGCGGTCCAGCGCTGCAGCACCGCGCGTCCGACCGGATGCAGGAAAAACGTGGTCGCGAATGCCACCACGCACAGCACCACGCCCAGCCACAACCAGCGCACATGCCGGTGCGGCCCGGCAACCGCACTCGCATCGGCGCCCGGCATGCCGTTGGCCCACTTGCCGTCGACCGGCCTGGGAGCAGGGTTCGCGCGCGGTTCCGGCAGCAAGGCGGCGGGCGCCGCTTCGGCCTTGGCGAGTTCCTGCTGCACGGCCGCGCGCCAGGCGCGCCAGACCTCGATGTCGGGTTGCCCACGTGCATCCTGCGGCAGGCCATCGCGGATCGCGTCCTGGTACGCGGCGACGGAGGTGCCGAGCGCCGTGGCCGCAGTCGTGTCGTCCAGCTCCGCCACCAGTTGCAGCAGGAACGCGGCACGCTGGGTCGGCGCCAGCCGCGCGATGCCGGGCAGGGGCACTCCTCGCTCGGACGGGCCGGGCTGGCGCAAGTGCGGCGTCGCCAGCAACAGTCGCCAATATTGCTGCGGCCATTGCGCAATCGGCCATTGCCCTGCTTCGCTCGCGAAGACCCGCGCCACCACCGCCAATGCCTGCTCCGCCGGCCTGGCCGCACCGGCCTGCACCGTCGCCAGCAGGCGCGCGCGCTGGCCCACGCCACGCACGAAGGCGGCGATGGCGGGGGGTGAGGACACGGGCGTCGGCGGCGTGGTCATTGCGAACGATTGGGCACGCCGCATCTTAGCCGGACACCCGCTCGCGCGACCTGAAAAAACCGCTTGACAGTGCTGCCAGGGGTGGCTCCGCAAGCAATGACGCGGCCTGCGGGAAAATGGTTGTGCACAGGCAGCATGAAATCGCCATGCCTGCCTGTTTCACGCCATCGTCATGCCGCGCCGTCATGACGTTTCACGCGCAAGTGCTTGATTTAACTAGACTTGATTGAATTGGCTGTTTTTTGACCACAGACGGCGAAGCCCTTGCCTCGTGGTGATTGCGCAGGTGTGAAGGGCGACGGTGCACAGACTTATCCACAGCTGGTGTGGATAAACATGATTTCCTTGGAGCGACAGTCGCTTACGCCACTTTCCGAGGCAAAAGGCTGAGTTGTGGCTCGCAACTTGGACTGGACGCGGCGGGCAGCGCCGGATAGGCCCGCTCCGCCGGACGGGCCGCTAGACTGGTGCGATGCAGGCCACCCGTCCCGTGCTCCGTGTCGCCTTGCCGCTGCCATTGCCGCAGCCATTCGACTATGCACCGCCGCCGGGGATCGAAGCCGGCTCGGTGCAGCGCGGGCAACGCATCCTGGTGCCGTTCGGCGCACGCGAGCTGCATGGCATCGTGGTGGGTCATGCACTGGCCGATCCCGGCCTCGCGCTTAAAGCGGCGCGCGCGCTGCCGGACCAGGCGCCGCTGCTGCAGGGCGAGTTGTTCGAGTCCCTGCACTGGCTGTCCCACTACCTGCATGCGCCGCTCGGGGAAGTGCTGGCGACGGCATTGCCCAGCGCCCTGCGGCGTGGCGAGCCGCTGCCGGACACCACCCGCTACGGCTGGTCGCTGACCGAAGCCGGCCGCACAACCTTGCCGTCGATGCGCGCGGGCAAGCCGCAGGCGTTGGCCGCCACGCTTGCGGCCGGTGCATGCGACGAAACGATGCTCGATGCCGCGCATCCCGGCTGGCGCACGCCAATGCGCACGCTGCGCGATCGCGGGCTGGTGGAGCGCGTCGAAATGGGGTCCGAAATGGGGTCAGGTTCATTTTTCCGCGAGAAAAATGAACCTGACCCCATTTCCGGGCCGACCCTCAACGACGAGCAACGCAGCGCCGCCGATGCCATCAACGATGCCGCGGGTTTCGCACCATTCCTGCTCGACGGCGTCACCGGCAGCGGCAAGACCGAGGTCTACCTGCACGCCATCCGCGCCTGTCTTGCGCGCGGCAAGCAGGCGCTGGTGCTGGTGCCGGAGATCGGCCTGACCCCGCAGCTGCTGCAGCGCTTCCGCATGCGCCTGGGTGTCGGCATCGACGTGCTGCATTCGGGCCTGGGCGATGGCGAGCGCGCGCGCACGTGGATGGCGGCGGCGCGCGGGCAGGCGCGGGTGATCGTCGGCACGCGTTCGGCGGTGTTCGTGCCGTTGCCGGAAGCAGGCCTGATCGTCATCGACGAAGAGCACGACGGCAGCTACAAGCAGTTCGACGGCATCCGCTACCACGCCCGCGATTTCGCCCTGGTGCGCGCCAAGGCGTTGGGCATCCCGATCGTGCTGGGCAGCGCCACGCCTGCGCTCGAATCACTGCACAACGCGCAGGCGGGGCGCTTCACCCATCTTCGCCTGCGCCAACGCGCGGGTGGCGCGCATCCACCGCAGGTGCGGGTACAGGACGTGCGCAAGCGGCCCTTGCAGGCGGGCCTGGCGGCCGAGGCGTTGCAGGCGATCAGTGATGCGCTCGCGGCCGGTGGCCAGGTGCTGGTGTTCAAGAACCGGCGTGGTTACGCGCCCGTGCTGCTCTGCCACGACTGCGGCTGGAGCGCGCATTGCCCACGCTGCAGCACACCGGAACAAGGCACGCCGATGACCGTGTACGGCGCCGGTCGCCGCCTGCAATGCCATCACTGCGGCAGTCGCCGGCCGGTACCGATGGCCTGTCCGGATTGCGCAAGCCTGGGCCTGCAGCCACAGGGCGCCGGCACCGAACGCATCGAGGAACTCCTGCAGCAGCGCTTCACCGACGTGCCGGTGCTGCGCATCGACCGCGGCAGCACTCGCCAGCGCGATGCACTGCAAGGCCATTTCGACACGCTAGGGCGGCAGCCGGGCATCCTGGTCGGCACCCAGATGCTGGCCAAGGGCCACGACTTGCCGAACCTGACCCTGGTGGTGGTGGTCGGCGTCGACGAAGGCCTGTTCTCGGCGGATTTCCGCAGTGCCGAGAAACTCGCGCAATTGCTGATCCAGGTCGCCGGTCGCGCCGGTCGCGCGGACAAGCCCGGCAGCGTGCTGATCCAGACCCACCATCCCGAGCACCCGCTGCTGCAGGTGCTGATCCAGGGCGGCTACCACGCGTTTGCCGAGGCCGAGCTCGACCAGCGCGAGGCCGCCGGCTTCCCGCCGTTCGCCTACCTGGCGTTGCTGCGCGCCGAAGCGAAACACACCGACCCGCCAACGCGCTTCCTGCAGCTTGCCAGGGACCTGCTGGGCGATGCCGGCATCGACGTTGCGGGCCCGTTGCCGGCCCCGATGCCGCGCCGCGCCGGTTTCCAGCGCGCGCAACTGTTGCTCGGCTCGTCGCAGCGCCGGCACCTGCATGCCGCGCTGGATACGCTGATGCCGCAGCTGCATGCAGCGCCCGATGCACGCAAGGTACGCTGGTCGCTGGACGTGGATCCGGCCGAACTTTACTGAGGCTTCGGCTCCACCTTGGCCGTGGTGTTCTTCCTGGTCGCTTTCCTGGCCGGCGCGTTGGGCGCCCTGCCGGTGGACGGCTTGTTCGCGGCCTTGGCCCGCACATACACGGCCTGGTGGACCTTGCGCACCTCGAACAGGTCGCTGGCTTCGACCAGGCTGCTCAGGTTCGGGTAACCGTAATTGCGCGGGTCGAAGGACGCACGGTTGGCGATGTACTGGCCGACCGGACTCAGGTGCGCCCAGCCGTCGTCGCCCTTGGCGGAATCCACGGCACCACGCAGCAGGTTCACCAGCGCCGTGTCCTGCCGCAGCTGCGCCGTGGTCTTCGGCTTGGTCGATGCCGAATCGGTGGTGGTCCCAGTGGTCGTGGAGGTTGTCTCGTCGAGGTAGAGGAACGTCGAACAGGCGTTGACGAACGGCGTCGGCGTCTGCTTCGCGCCGAAGCCGAACACGCGCATGTTCTGGCTGCGCAGGCGCATCACCAGCGGGGTGAAATCGGCATCGCTGGAGACGATGGCGAAAGCATCGAAACGCCCGCTGTGCAGCAGGTCCATTGCATCGACCACGATCGCCATGTCCGACGCGTTCTTGCCGGTGCTGTAGGCGAATTGCTGCATCGGCTGGATCGCATATGGATGCAGCATCTGTTCCCATTTCTGCAGGTGCACGCTCTTCCAGTTGCCATAGGCGCGGCGCACGTTGGCCACGCCATGGCGTGCCAGCTCGGTCAGGATCATGTCGATCTTCGCGGCCGGTGCGTTGTCGGCGTCGATCAGCAGGGCCATGCGCAAACTGGCGTCCATGTGGCATCTCCTTGATGGATGCGGGAAGCCTAGCGCACAACGCGAACGGCCCGCTTGCGCGGGCCGTTCTTGATGACTGCAATGGCAGCGGGTCAGGCCGCGAACAGCGCCTTCATCTTCTTCAGCGCGTTGGCCTCGACCTGGCGGATGCGTTCGGCGGAAACACCGTATTCGTCGGCCAGTTCCTGCAGCGTGACCTTGCTGTCGTCATCCAGCCAGCGCCGGCGGATGATGTCGCGCGAGCGTGCATCCAGCCGTGCCAGGCCCTCGCGCAACAGCTGCATCTGGTCTGACTCGGTATCGGCCGCTTCGTACGCGTCGGCCGGACCTTCATCATGGGTGACCAGGAAGTTCGCAGGTGCCGGCGGTGCATGGTCATTATCGTCATCGGGTGCGTCGAAACCGATGTCGCGACCGGACAGGCGCGACTCCATTTCCAGCACTTCGCGTTCGCTGACGTTGAGGTCCTTCGCCACCGCACTGACTTCGGCCGCGTTCAACCAGCCCAGGCGCTTCTTGCTCTTGCGCAGGTTGAAGAACAGCTTGCGCTGCGCCTTGGTGGTCGCGACCTTGACGATGCGCCAGTTCTTGATGATGAACTCGTGCATCTCGGCACGGATCCAGTGCACCGCGAAGCTGACCAGGCGCACGCCGACGTTCGGGTCGAAGCGCTTGACCGCCTTCATCAGGCCGATGTTGCCTTCCTGGATCAGGTCGCCGAGTGGCAGGCCATAACCGCTGTAGCCGCGGGCGACGTGGATGACGAAACGCAGGTGCGACAGGATCAACTCCTGCGCGGCCTGGAGGTCGTTTTCGTCGCGCAGGCGGTGGGCCAGGCGCTGTTCGTCTTCAACGGTCAGCACCGGGATCTGGTGCACGCCGCCGATATACGCCTCCAGCGAACCGAGCGCACCCGTTCCCGGCAGGGACAGGATTGGCAGGTTCTTGGTGACAAGGGCATTGGACATGGTGATCTCGCTCATGAGTTGATTTTAGCAGTCGTCATATCCGACTGCTAACCCTGTCAATGGTTCACTACTGTTTCATTCATGGAACAGTGACCACCGATGTGACGGGAAAATCGCGAACTTCAGGATGCCATGTGGCCCGTCAAGCCGGGGTCAAGGCGCCGGCATGCCTGGCGCGGCCGGCAAGGTCCAATCGATGGGTGCCTGACCGGTGCGGACCAGGAACTGGTTGGTTGCCGAGAAATGTCCGCAGCCAATGAATCCGCGATGTGCGGACAACGGCGAGGGATGTGGTGCCTTCAGCACGCGATGCCTTTGCTGATCGATGACCTTGCCCTTGGCCTGCGCATAGCTGCCCCAGAGCAGGAACACCAGGTTCTCGCGCTCGCGGTTGAGCACCTCGACCACATGGTCGGTAAACCCTTCCCAGCCCTTGCCCTGGTGCGAACCAGGCGCACCCGCCTCGACCGTCAGCACGCTGTTGAGCAAGAGCACGCCGCGTTGCGCCCACGGCAGCAGGAACCCGTGCGAGGGCCGCCGAAACGAGGGTGCGATGCCGGCATCCCGCTCCAGTTCCTTGTAGATATTGAGCAACGAAGGCGGCACCGGCACCCCCGGCAGTACCGAAAAGCACAGGCCGTGTGCCTGCCCCGGGCCGTGATACGGGTCCTGGCCGAGCACCACCACCTTGACCGTCTCGAACGGGGTGGCGTCGAAGGCCGCGAAGATATTGGCGCCGGCCGGATAGATCGTCGCCCCGCCGGCCTTGCGCTGGCGCAGGAAGCTTGCAAGTTGCTGCATGTCCTCGCGCGCAAACCAGTCGCCGATGCGGGCTTTCCAGCTCGGTTCCAGGCGGATGTCGGCGTGCTGGCTGACAGAGGCGCTCACCGGCGTGCTCAGGTGTTGAAGCTGCCCGGCTCCGGCAGCTTGGCCAGGCGCAACTGGAACAGTGCCTTGGTGACCAGCAGGCGTTCCTCGATCGGCTTCAGCACCAGGTCGTTGGCGCCCTCGCGCAGCAGCGAGGCCTGGTTGTCGCGGTTGTCGTCGCCGGTCATCACCAGCACCGGCAAGCGCCGCTTGCCATAGCGGAAAACGCCGCGGATCTGGCTGAGCAGGTCATGCCCGCTGAGTGCGCCCTTCAGGTACACATCGGTCAGGACCATGTCGGCGCCAACGTCGCCATCGCTGCGGCCGATATATTTGTGCAGGTGCTCCAGCGCGTCTTCGGCGCTGATCACGTGCAGGACCTGCATCTTCTGCCGCTCCAGCATGCGCTTGGTCGCGGTCGCCACCACCCGGCTGTCCTCGACATACAGCACGCGCGCGCCCTCGATCGGCGCCGGATGCACGTAGCCGCGGATGAAGGTGGCCAGAGCGCCATGGCCCAGGCTCTTGTCGAAATAATCGGTCACGTCCTCGGTGAAGATGCGGGTCTCCAACGCTTCCTGGGCATTGCCGGAGACCACGATCACCGGCACGTACGCCTGTCCGCCGGCCTCGCGCACCGCCCGTGCCACCGCCATGCCGTCGCCATCAGGCAGCAGCAGGGCAGTGGTCACCAGGTCGACCGTACCCGCCGCCAACACGGCACGCACCTCGGCGAGATTGCCGCAACCGATGACCTCGGCATTGGGCACGTCGCGTTGCAGGGTGTCGCCGATCAGCTTGCGCACCATCCGCGAGCCATCCACCACCATCACCCGCGGGGCGTCGCTGACGACGTGACGAAGATCCTGTCCTGCGGCCACGTTCAGGCCTCCGTGGGCCGGGTTTGGCGCAGGTAATGTCCGGTCACCACGCCGGCGCCAAGCCACCCGAGCACGCCGGCGGCGACCAGCACCAGCAACGCCTGCAACGGATCCAGCCCGCGCAGCGCGAAATGACTGCCGTAGCGCGCGGCGAGGTCGGCAAGCGGGACGCGCAGCCCCATCCAGGCCAGGGTCAGCACGCCCAGCGTCAACGCGCCGGCAGCCAGCCCGTACCAGGCACCCAGGTACAGGAATGGCCGACGCACGAACCCATCACTGGCACCCAGCAGTTGCAGCACGCCGATCTCCTCGCGACGCGACTGGATGTCCAGTCGCACGGTATTGCCAACGACCAACAATGCGCCCATTCCCAGCAAGGCCGCCAGTACCAGCGCCACCCGTTCGCCGAAACGCAGCCATGCGTCCAGCCGTTCGCGCCATGCCAGATCATGCTGCACGCGCTCGGCCTGCGGCAATTCGCGCAAGGCATCGGCGAGCACGCGCTCGTCGCCACGGGGACTGACGCGCAGCACGCTGGGCAACGCCTCGCGCGCGGCGTCGACCCCGAGTGCATCAATGGCCGCCGCCAGATCCGGGCGCGAACGCAGTTGCGCCAGCGCCTGTTCGGGAGTGACCAGCGCCACCTCGGCGACATCTGCACGCTGGCGCAGGGTGTCGGCCACCGCATGCGCCGCCGCGGCGTCGATGTCCTGTTTCAGGAACACGTCGACGTTGCGGCTGGCCTGCACTTCGCCACCCAGCCGCGCCACGTTGCCCATCACCAGCCACAGGCCCAGCGGCAACGCCAGCGCAAGCGCCATGACGCCGACCGTGAGCAGGGTCGCCCATGGCTTGCGCAGCATCCGCCCAAGGCTGGCCACGATGCTGTAGCCGTGGTGCGTCAGCCACGTGTTGAAGCGGCTGGCCTGCATGGCGTCGCCGGTGCGCTCGTTGACCCGCTCACTCATCGGCCAGGTCCTCCGGCGAGATGTCGTCCACCAGCTGCCCGTGGTCGAGCACCAGCACGCGCTTGCGCATGCGCTTGACCAGGCCCAGGTCGTGGCTGGCCACCAGCACACTGGTGCCACGCGCCGGCAGCGCCGCCAGCAATGCCAGGATTTCCGCGGACAGGGTCGGGTCGAGATTGCCGGTGGGCTCATCGGCCACCAGCAGGATTGGCTCTGCAATCACCGCACGCGCAATGCCGACGCGCTGCTGCTCGCCGGCCGACAGCTGCGACGGCAGCGCGCGCTCGCGTTCGCCGAGGCCGAGCTTGTCCAGCAGCACGCGCACGCGCTTGTTGATCTCCGCGCGCTTGATGCCGCGCAAGACCAGCGGCAGGCCGACGTTCTCGGCCACGCTGCGGTCCATCAGCAACTGGTGGTTCTGGTAGACCACGCCGACATTGCGCCGATGCTGGGCAATGCGGCCACCGCGCACCTTGGCCAGGTTGCGTTCGCCGAACAGCACCGCGCCGCGGCTCGGGCGTTCAGCCAACTGGATCAGCTTGAGCAACGTGCTCTTGCCGGCACCCGAGTGCCCGGTGACGAACACCATCTCACCCGTGTCCATGGCGAAGCTGACCCCCGCCAATGCCGCGTGGCCACCCTGATATTGCTTGCTGACATTGTCGAATCGCAGGACTGCAGCCATGCGGTCATTATGCCCGTATCTCCCGCTGCCCCATCACGTGCAGATGCGACAACGAGCATCCGAGTCTCACGGGACGACAGCAGGCGGCGCGTACGCCGGATCACGCAACAGCCAGAACCCGGCGACCTGCTCGCAGACCATGCGCTGGCATTTTTCCTGGGCGCCGATCATTTGCTGATCACAGATCATTTGCCGGTTGTATTCACAGGCCAAACGGCCTTCATCGCGCGTGGGCGGCGTGGGCACAGCTGGCGCGGGGGTTGCGAGTGTTGCGGGCAATTCGGGCAGGCGATCCTGGCTCGCCAGCGCCTGGCTCACCAGCGGCGCCGGATCCACTGCGGTGACCTCGCGGCTGCAACCGCCTGTCGATGCCGACAGGATCAGGAACACCAGGGCCCCGCTCCGTTTCGCCGCAAGACGGACCTGGCCCGGATGACCAAGGCGAACAGGTCGCCAAGGCCATCCGTGCCAGCCTCCTGGTAGCGATCGCGGCAGAGGCGCGCGGTGCCTGCCCACGTCCCTGTGCAGCAGGCCTTGAAGCGGCTTCATCATTGCTGCCGTTGTGGCTGGACGCCTTGCCTCGGCGCGCGCGACGCCTGCACGGGTTGTCCCTGGCCGTCCTGCAGCGGCAGGCCGGCCTGGCCCCAGGCCTCAAGCCCGCCGCGGTACCAGTACACATTGCGGAAGCCCATGTGGATGGCACGCAAGGCGGCGTTGTATGAGCCCCAGCACTGCGGCCCGGCGCAATACACGACCAGCGCGCGCGAGGTGTCGCCACCACTGGCCTGGCGCAGGTACTGGCCGAACTCGCGCTGCACCTGGTCATCGAAACTTCCGCCCTGCGCGGCCGGTGCAACCGCCTGCGCGCCGGGCAGGTGCTCGGGCCCGCCATAGGCATGCAGCAGCAACACGTTACCCGGCGCCTGCTGCAGCATGCCCGACAGTTGCCGGGTACCGATCACCCTGCCGCCCGGAATCGAGGTCGGCGTCGGGCCGTGCAGTTGCTGGCTCGGGCGAAGCTGTTGGGTCGGCGCGACCCCGAAATCCTGTGCTTCGGCACCCGCCATGCTTGCGGGCATCGCCATTTCCGGCAGGCGCGAAGCGGGCGCGGGCTGCAGCGGACGCGCCGGCAGCGGTTGCTGGCGCGCGGGACTGCCGAAGCTGTCCTGCGCGCATGCGCTGGGTACCGCCAGGCCGCCGGTGATCAGCAACGCCAGGCACGCGGCCCACCTGCTCCGGACGCTCATTGCTCACGCTCCAGTTCGACATAGCCCGAGGGTGGATTGGGATAGGGCGCGTCGGTGCTGTAGGCGTTGGCGGGATTGCCGGTGTCCTGGAAGACCTGGTTGCCGCCATGGATGCTTGACTGCACCGTGCCTCCATTCACGCCCGCATAGTTGTTGACCTCCTGCACGCCCGACATGGTCTGCTTGTGCATGGCGTCGCTGGTCGCGCTGGTGTTGGCCGCGATCGCGTTGTAGATGCCGGAGACTTCCTGGTTGGTGCGCATGCGGATCGCCGCGCGATCGGCAGCGCCGCGCGCGTTGATGATCGCCATCTGCCGGTTGTTCCAGTCGTTGATGCTGTTGCTCTGCGCGTTGCTGAAGCGCTGCAGGCTGGCATTGCTGCGTTGACGCATGGCCTGCATCCATTGCGGGTTGGCGCGCATGCTGTCGGCGATGCGCTGGCCCAGGTCGAAGTCCAGGCGCCCGTTCGGTGCGCGCAATGCGTTGATGGTGGCGGTGCCACCGACCACGTTGCCCTGCATCGCGGAGAAGGTCACCACCGCACTCAGCACTTCGCGCATGTCCACGCCGTCCTTGCTGTAGGCGATCAGCAGCCGCCCGGCATCGACGCGCACCTGCGCCTGCGGATTCGGGGGTGCGGACTGCGTCGCCTGGCGGGCGACCTCGGGTTGATCCTGGTAATCCAGCACGCGGGCGCCGGGGCGGGTCCGCTGCACGGTGGCCTGCAGGAAGTCCCGCGTGCTCTGGTAGGGCGCGGCGGGACACGGGTTCATCTGGATCTCGGTGCCCGCCACCTGCCAGCTGAAACCGGGCAGGATCTCCACCGCCGTCAGGCTGTCGGGCGCCATCGTCGTCCACGCCACCTGCATCTGGTTGGCGACGCAATTGGTGCTGTCGTTCCAGCTGATGCCGCCGACCGATTGCCAACCAGCCGGGATCTGCACCTCCGACGCCACCATCGGTTGGCCGAAGCCGTTGCTGTCCACGATCTGCGCGGGCTGCATCGTGCTGGTGTCCAGCGGAGGCGGCATCGCCGATGGCGGCCCCTGGTTCTCGGGCATGCCCTGCTGCTGGAATCCGCCCGCGGCTTGCTGGCCCGCTGCGTGCGATGCCCACTGGCCCGATTCCGGCACCTGCGCCTGCTGCGAGCAAGCCGTCGCCAACGCAACCAGCGCCAATGCGCCGATGCCGTGCCCCCGATGTCCCATGACCTGCTCTCCTGCCCGAACGATGTCGTTACTGGGGAAGGCGCGGAACACCGCGAAACCGGCTCATCCGGCGGAACCGGACCGGACTGGCCGGGGTGAACCCTGCCGTCAATGGTGGACCGTGAGCCGGAATGCGCTGGGACTGCGCCTGTTGAGGGAGCGATCCTGCCAGCGCGTGCCGGTGATCGGACTACAACAGGGGATCGTCCATGCCGGCCTGCCGAACAACCCCGCGAATCACGGGCTTCACGTTGGCCTGCTCAGGCAGGGTCGGAAAGCGCCTCGAACAACCAGGCACGCGCCGCCTGCCAGTGGCGCTTGACCGTGGCCGGCGACATCGCCATCGCCTCGGCCGTTTCCTCGATGGTCAGGCCACCGAAGTAGCGCAGTTCGACCAGCTGCGCGCGCGCCGGATCGGCCTCGGCCAGCCGGCCCAGCGCCGCATCCAGGGCGACCAGGTCGATGTCGCCGCCCGGCGCGGCCACATCGAGATTGGTCAGGGTCACCCGCTCGCCACCATCACGCTTGCCGGCGCCATGCCGGCGTGCATGGTCGACCAGGATCTCGCGCATCAGGCGCGCCGCCATCCGCACGAAGTGCACCCGATCATGCCAGTCGATGCGGTCCATCCGGCTCAGCCGCATGTAGGCCTCGTTGACCAACGCGGTGGGTTGCAGGGTGTGGTCGCCGCGTTCGTTCGAAAGCTGGCGCCGGGCGATCGCGCGCAATTCGGGATAGACGATCCCGACCAGGCGATCGCGCGCGGCAAGGTCCCCCTCGCGCCATGCGGCCAGCAGCGATGTGAATTGATCGGGCATCGACACGAGTCTAGCAATCGCGGGTCACGCCGATGTCGACATCCAGACCGGTCCACGCCGCACTGCGCACGCCACAGTCTGCTAGCGTGGCGTGGCCGGCACGCAGCTTGCCGGCAGGGGATGCCGCGATGAACCCAACCACCGAAAGCGACGTATTGCGCTGGTTCGAGGCGGCACTGGACCAGCCTGCCGCAGACCGCGACGCATGGCTGCAGGCGTTGGCCGTACCGGACGCCATTCGCCAGCGCGTGCAGCGCCTGCTGCGCACGGAAGCCGCGCTGGGCGGGTTCCTGGAGGAGCCGCCAAGCGCGCCGGAACCGGCGGGTTTTCCGGTGGCCGGCGACCATGTGGGCAATTATCAGTTGCTGTGGCGGCTGGATGTGGGCGGCATGGGCGTGGTGTATCGCGCGCGCCGCGCCGACGGCAGTTATGAGCAGGACGTGGCGGTCAAGCTGATCCGTCCGTTGCACCTGGCGGCGGCCCCGGAGTTCCGCCAGCAGATCCTGGCCCGCTTCGACCAGGAACGCATCCTGCTGGCGCGCCTGCAGCACCCGAACATCGCCCGCATCCTGGATGGCGGCCGCACCGATGCGGGCATCCCGTGGCTGGCGATGGAATTCGTCGACGGCGTGTCGGTCACCCGCTACTGCGAAGACAACGCGCTCGGCCTGCATGCGCGCCTGCAGCTGTTCACCCGGGTTTGCGCCGGCGTGCAGGAAGCGCATCGGCACCTGATCGTGCATCGCGACCTCAAGCCGGACAACATCCTGGTCACCCGCGAGGGCGAACCGAAGCTGCTCGATTTCGGCATCGCGCGCACGCTCGGCGACGTGTCCACCGACGCCGGCGCCACCATGCTGACCGCGATGACACCCGCCTACGCCAGCCCCGAGCACGTCCGCCGGCAGCCACTGACCACGGCATCGGACGTGTATTCACTCGGGGTGCTGCTGTACCAGCTGGTCACCGGGCAACGCCCCTACCGGCTGGACGGGCTCAGCCCGGCCGACGCCGAACGCACCATCTGCGCTGGCGAGGCCGACTCGCTGCGCGCGGCATTGCGCCGCGACGAGACGGGCAAGCCCGACCCCGCCCGCGTCGTTCGCGCCAGGCAGGTGACGGCGGACCTGGAACACGTGGTCGCCAAGGCGATGCACAAGGACGCGGCGCGGCGCTATGCCACCGCACAGGCCCTGGCCAGCGACATCGAGCGCTGGCTGGAGGACAAGCCGGTGCTTGCGCATCCGGACTCGCCGGCCTACCGGCTCGGCAAGTTCATCGGTCGCCATCCGTTCGGCATGGTGGCGGCCAGCGTGGCGCTGGTGGCGGTGCTTGGCGCCGCCGGGCTGGCACTGTGGCAAGCGCGGCAGGCCGAACTGGCGGCCAGCGACCTGGGCGAGATGAATGCCTTCCTGCTGGACGTGCTGCAGACCTCCGATCCGTTCGATGCCGACCGCGAACTCACGCTGAGCGAGGCACTCGATGCCGCAGCGGATGGCATCGGCACGCGCTTCGAGGGCCGCCCCGAGCTGTCGGCCGAGATCCGCTTCGGCATCGGCTACAGCATGCTCAGCCGCTACCGGCTGGAGCAGGCCGACACCCAATTGGCACGTGCCTTGGCGGACAGCCGCGCAGCCTTCGGCGAGGACGATATCCGGACATTGCGGGTGCGCGAGGCGACCGCGTTCCTGCGCCAGGAACAGGACCGCATGCAGGAAGCCGAGGCGGGTTTCCGCGACACGATCAGCCGGCTCGAGCGCAACCGACTGACCGATGACCTGCTGTACGGCAATGCACTGGGCAACCTCGGCAACCTCTACCTGGTCCGCGAGGACTACGCGCGGGCCGATGCCTGGCTGCGGCGCAGCCAGGCGTGGTTCGATACACATCCGGACGCCCCCGCCGAGGACCGTACAAGCGTCCTGTCCAACCTGGCGCACGCGGCGCACGGACTGGAGGACCTGCCGCGCGCCGATACGCTGTATGCGCGCGCACAACAGGCGATGCAGGCACTGTATCCGGAGGGCAACCCGAACCTGGCGGTGCTGCTCAACAACCGCGCCCTGCTCAACGGGGAGCGCGGCGATATCAACGCCGCACTGGCACTGCACAAGGAATCGCTGGCGATGCGCCGCAAGGTGTTCAGCAATGAGCATCCGATGACCCTGACGGCCATGACCAGCGTCGCGCGGGTGTCATTGCAGCTCGGCAAGCGGGCGGAAGCGCTGGCGTTGGCGGAAGACGCCGCGGCGATGTCGGACCGGGTGTATGCCTCGGCCCCGAACGCGCGCCATGCCTCCGTGTTCGCGACCCTGGCCGAAGCACGTTTCGCCAACGGCGATCCGGCAGGTGCGGCGCACGCCATGCGGCGTGCGGACCAGCTGCTGGCCACGCTGGAAGAGCCCGTGCCCAGCACGGCGGCCTACCTGGTCAAGGTGCGCGCGCAGGTCTGCGCATCCAGTCCGGCGGGAACGCGCCCTGCCACCGCCGGTGCGGCCGCGGCAGGCGCCGAAGCGCCGGCCGCAACGGCCGGCAAGCGGGTCAGTGCTGGTTGTTTGGCGCGCGGGTAACCAGCGACTTCAGGCCCTTGCCGATCCTGGTGAACAGCGATGGCGATGCCGCGGGGTTGCTGGCGCTGGAGGTATCGACGGGCTTGGCGGTCCTGCTGGCAGCGGGCTTGCTTGCCGCGGCTGGCGATGCCGATGCCGACTCCGTCTTCGCCGCGCCGTTTTCCAGCGACTTGCCACCACGCCGGCGCCGGCGCTTGCGCGCGGGCTTGTCGCCATCGACCGCGGCGCTGGCAGGACCGCTCGCGGGCGCGGCCACCACAGGTGCGGCTGCCGTGGCCGTGGGTGTCATGGCGGCCTCGCCTTCGACCCGCGGCTTGCGCGGACCACGCGCAGGCCGTTCGCTGGAACCGGAACGAGGACCGGAACGCTCGCCACCGCGGCCGGGACCACCGCGGCTCGGGGCACCGCGACCGCCGCCTCGCTTGGCATCTTCGGCCGCGCGCGCCTCGCGTACTTCCTTGAAGATCTCGCCGATGCTCTCGCCCTCCTCGGCGTCGGCTTCGACCTGCTGCGCGCGCGGCTTGCGCGGCTGCGCGGTCATCAGTTCGCTGGTGACCGGTTCGGACGGAATCTTCTGGTCGATGTAGGCCTCGATGTCGGGCAGCGACATCGCATAGCGTTCGCAGGCGAAACTGATCGCGTCGCCCTCTGCGCCAAGACGCGCAGTGCGGCCGATGCGATGCACGTAATCCTCGGCATCGAATGGCAGGTCGTAGTTGTAGACGTGGGACACACCATCGATGTGCAGGCCGCGCGCGGCGACATCGGTGGCCACCAGCAGTTCGAGCTGGCCGGCCTGGAACTTCTTCAACAGCGACTCGCGCTTCTTCTGCGGCACGTCGCCGCTGAGCACGCCAACCCGATAGCCCGCCTTTTCCAGTGCACGCGCCACCCGCTCGACGAAGGCCTTGGTGTTGACGAACACCAGCGTGCGCGCACCTTCACTGCGCGACAGCAAGCCGATCAGCAACGGCAACTTCTCTTCGTCTGCCGGGTAGTAGAGCCTCTGCCGGACCTTGGCGGCGGTGATGAACTCGGTTTCCACGACGAGCTTTTCAGGCTCGTTCATGTGCTCGTAGGCCAGCTCCAGCACGCGGTGCGACAGCGTCGCCGAGAACAGCAACGTCTGGCGGACGGTGCGCTCCGGCATGCGCCGCAGCAGGAAGCGGATGTCCTTGATGAAGCCCAGGTCGAACATCCGGTCGGCTTCGTCCAGCACGCAGACTTCACACGCGTGCAAGCTCACCACCTTGTGCTGCTTGACGTAATCGATCAGCCGCCCGGGGGTGGCAATGATCACGTCGGCGCCGCGCTGCAGCAGCTCGCGCTGCTTGTCGTAGTCCACGCCGCCGTAGACCAGCGCGAAGTTCAGGCCGAGGTTGGAACCAAGCTTCACCGCATCCTTGTGGATCTGGATGGCCAGTTCGCGGGTCGGCGCCAGGATCAGTGCCCGTGGATCTTCCGGTTTGCGGTCGGCCAGCGCCGGGCGCGTCATCAATCGATTGATGACCGTGACCAGGAAGGCCAGGGTCTTGCCGGTGCCGGTCTGGGCCTGGCCGGCGACGTCCCGCCCCTCCAGGGTCAGCGGCAGGGTCATCGCCTGGATCGGCGTGCAACGGGAGAATCCGGCCGCTTCAAGCCCTGCGAGCAGGGAAGGATGCAGGTCGAAGTTGGAGAACGGGATATCGGTAAGGGGCTTGTCGCTCATGCGTGGGTCTTGGTGCCTTAGGGCATGGGGCAGTCGGTTTGCGCGCGGAGGCGGTGCGTCGAACTTGCGTCGAGGGCGCGTGCCACGCAGACTGCCGGGGTCGGATTCGGGTACCTGCAGGATCGCGCCTGGTGCTTGAAAGCCTGCTCGGAACGTCCCAGTTTAACAGTATTCGCGTGGTCATTCCCGCGCATCCCCTTGATCCGGCATGAATTTGCCATGCCCCCATTGCCATGCCCCGCAGGAGATTCCATGACCGATACCGTGATCCACGCCACCGATGCCGACTTCGACAGCCAGGTCCTGGCGTCCGACCAGCCGGTCCTGGTTGATTTCTGGGCCCCATGGTGCGGTCCGTGCAAGATGATCGCGCCGGCCCTGGACGACCTGGCCAGCACCTACGCCGGGCGTGCCAAGGTAGTGAAGGTCGACATTGACCAGAACCAGGCCACCGCAATGAAGTTCCACGTCCGCTCGATCCCGATGCTGCTGCTGTTCAAGGACGGCCAGGTGCAGGCGACCCAGATCGGCGCGGTGGGCAAGGCCCAGCTGGCGCAGATGATCGACAAGGCGCTGTGAAGCCGTTCCCCCGCAGGAGCCGGCTTGCCGGCGATCACGCTCATCATCGGCGCCTGGGCGCCCCCTGCGACGGCATTCGCTGCTGAATGCCCGCCATCACGGCGCTTGCCGCCGAACGCGGCCAGTGCTAGTTTTCCGCATGACCCGGCGCTGAACCACTGCCTGCAAGGCGCGCCGCACCATTCCTGAAATCCCTGCTTCGGTCGAGTCCCTCCCGACCTGGCACCCACACGAACCCGCAGCCTGCGGACGCTCGTCACCTCAAGCGAGGAATCTCCACTTGTCCGACCCCACCAACGACGCCGGCGAACCCGCCGCCAAGCGCGTGCGCAAGCCCCGCGTAGCCAAGGCCACCGCCGATGCGCCCAGCATGCCGACGCTGGCCGAACCCGCGGCACCGAAGCAGGCAGCGCCCAAGTCTTCCGAAAGCACGCCTTCTGAAAGAAAACCTGCTGAAGGCAAGCCTGTCGAAACCCGCCAGGCTGAGCCACGGCGGGAAGCGACCCCGCCCGCGTCCAGCGAACAATCGTCGCGCGGCAACGCCGACCATGCCCCCCGCAATGACGGCAACACCGGCGGCGACAACCGCCAAGGCGGCCAGGCCGACCACCAGGGCAGCCAGGACGGCGATGGCGGCCAGCGCGGCGGCCAGCAGGGCCAGAACGCCAACAACAATCGTCGCGACCGCTTCAAGAACCGCCGCGACCGCCAGCGCGACCGCTACCGCGAAGGCGGCATGCCGGATGATGGCGGCACCACCGAAACCTTCGTCCCGCGCCCGCACCCGCAGGTCCCCGAAGGCTTCCCGCAGTATTCGCTGGGCGACCTCAAGCGGTTGCCCGCACACAAGCTGCTGGAGATCGCCGACCAATTGCAGATCAGCGAGGGCGTTGCCCGCGCGCGCAAGCAGGACATCATCTTCGCGGTCCTCAAGGTCCTGACCCGGCATGCCGAAGGCGTTGCCGCCGATGGCGTGCTGGAAATCCTGCCGGACGGCTTCGGCTTCCTGCGTGCAGCCGAAGCCAGCTACCTGGCCGGCCCGGACGACACCTACATCAGCCCGTCGCAGATCCGCCGATTCAACCTGCGCACCGGCGACCACCTGTCCGGCCGCATCCGCTGGCCCAAGGACGGTGAGCGCTACTTCGCGCTGTCGGTGGTGGATACCATCAACGGCGAACCGATCGAAGCCAGCAAGAACAAGACCCTGTTCGAGAACCTGACCCCGCTGTTCCCGCGCAAGAAGTTCAGGCTCGAACGCGGCGATGGCTCCAGCGAGGACATCACCGGTCGCATCCTCGACCTGATGGCGCCGCAAGGCAAAGGCCAGCGCGCGCTGATCGTGAGTCCGCCGAAAGCCGGCAAGACCATGATGATGCAGCAGATCGCCACCGCGATCACCGGCAACCATCCGGACGTGCACCTGATCGTGCTGCTGATCGACGAGCGGCCGGAAGAAGTCACCGAGATGCAGCGCACCGTGCGCGGCGAGGTGATTTCCTCGACCTTCGACGAGCCCGCCGCGCGCCACGTGCAGGTCGCCGAAATGGTGATCGAGCGCGCCAAGCGCCTGGTCGAGCACAAGAAGGACGTGGTGATCCTGCTCGACTCGATCACCCGCCTGGCCCGTGCCTACAACAACGTGCTGCCGAGCTCCGGCAAGGTGCTGACCGGTGGCGTAGACGCCAACGCGCTGCATCGCCCGAAGCGCTTCTTCGGCGCAGCACGCAACGTCGAGGAAGGCGGCTCGCTGACGATCATCGCCACTGCGCTGGTCGACACCGGCAGTGCGATGGACAAGGTGATCTACGAAGAGTTCAAGGGCACCGGCAACAGCGAAGTGCACCTGGATCGTCGCATTGCCGAGAAGCGCGTGTACCCGGCGATCAACGTCAACGCCTCGGGCACCCGCCGCGAGGATTACCTGATCGAGCCCGACCTGCTGCAGAAGATCTGGATCCTGCGCAAGCTGCTGCATCCGATGGACGAGCTCGCCGCCATGGAATTCCTGCTGGACAAGATGCGCAACACCAAGTCCAACGACGAGTTCTTCGGCTCGATGAAGCGCTGAGTTTTCCCCGGAGCGGGGGTGGAGGTCTTCAAGCGCGCTTGAAGGCCTCCGTCCCCGCTTCGGCAGTTTCGGGACAGGGCGAATCCAGGCCACCCGGGATGTAATGGTCGTCTGTTTCGCCACCCTCCGGCAGTGCGGTCGCGGCCGGTGCGGACCCTTGGTCGACATGCACGCAGTTGCGTCCGCCGCGCTTGGCCCGGTACAGCGCCGCGTCAGCCCGTGCCAGCCAGTCGGCACTGCACTCGCCATCCCGGAGCTCGGCGGCCCCGATCGATACCGTGATCGACCGACCCTGGCTTTTGAGCGCCGCCTCCGTGCGTGCGCGCAGGTTCTCGCAAATCGTGGCCAACCCATGGCGCTTGGTGCCGGGCAGGATCAGCACGAACTCCTCGCCGCCAACGCGGTACAGCCGGTCGAGCTTGCGGATGCCGGACTGCACCAGCGCAGTGAAGTTGACCAGGACAAGGTCCCCTGCCTCGTGGCCTTGTGTGTCATTGATCGATTTGAACCGGTCAAGGTCGAGCATCACCGCGCCATAGGGGACGCCAAGGCGTCGATGCGCCTCGGTCACGGTAAGCAACTCCTGTTCCAGCGCACGCCGGTTCAAGGCGCCGGTCAGCGGGTCGTGCAAGGCCAGGCTCTCCAACTGCGTCTTCTGGGTTTCCGTGCGCAACGCGAAGATGAAGGAAAACAGGCTCACCACGCCAGCCGAGGCCGCGAACTCAAGTCGCTCGACCAGTGATCCAAACCCCTTGCCATTCAGCACCAGCGCCAGGATCGCAAGCGACGACACCAGCAGCGCGCGCTTGCGTCCGATCAGCAGGAAGTTCGCCACCACCACCCCGTAAATCCATAGCACCCCGGACCTTTCAAGCAACGAACCGATCAACACGCAGCCCGCCGATCCGAGCATGACCATCACCAGGGCCGCGCGGTCGACGTTGCCGCCACGCCAGGCGTGGATCACGCTGCCCGCAATCGCCAGCACGATCCCCAAGTCGACGACGCCCGCAAGCACCTGCCCGTTCGCGAATCGGTAGATCGCGAATGGAAGCACGCCACCCGCGGCAACTGCGCCGAACAGGATGATGAGGGCGAACCGGAAATCGTTGCGAAGACGCAACATGGACATGGCTATGACCTTCGCGCACCTGACCGACATAGGAACAGGCTTGGCTCCCGCGCGCAACCCGCGCACCCGGGCCGTCCGAACGTCAGCCCGCAGGCGGGGCCAGCAGGGTCGCGCCCTGGCGCAGCGGATAGAGGCCGCCTTCCGGCACGGCATCCGGAGCACCCGCGATGCGCAGTTGCTCCTGTGCCCAGGGCATCTGCATGTTGCGGGGGCCAGGTACGTAGCTCTCCCAGCCGGACTTGTCTCGCTGTTTGTGGCCCGGCGAATCCAGCGTGAAGCTCACGGGCACGCGGACCAGCCACGCCGCATCATCGGCCTCTTCGCCCGTCGTCGGAATCTGGAAGGTCCACTTTGTGGCGGTCCGTATCGCTGCCTTGGCAAACGACTCGCGCAGGCTCTCCATCTGGTTATCGGTGCCGACAACGCGCAGGTTCACCTGTTCGGCGTCGACGTTGACGACCTTGCCGTCTCGACCCACCTGGACGATCAGGTAGACCGTGCCCTTGCCGCCCATGGACAGCGCACCCCGCGGATACATCGGCGGCGCCATCGAAATACTCCTGACGACATCGGTCGCATCGCCCTTGTCGCGGCTTCCGAAATGCGTGCTGGCGATGGAGACGTTCAAGTTTCCGTCCCCGGCGGGCCGCGCGACCAGCCGAAGGTGCATCGGAACCCGGGCGGTCACGACCTTGTCGTCCACCTTCACGGGCTCGAACCGCCATTTACCAATGGTGGTGCCAAGGAAGACCACGAGCGCGTCGCCCAGCGGTGCCTTCGGATCCAGCGTGTGGGCCTGGACACTGCCATCGGGCGCGATGGTCACGGTCCCCGACACCTGCAGGCTGGATTCCACCTGCTTGCGTACCGCGGCCACGTTGCCGCCAACGGCCGCCGCCGGCATGCCCCCGAGCAGCAAGGCCGCCATCACGATCGTCATCCATATGCGTGGTGCCATCGCGAGTCTCCCTCCTGGTGTGGCCGGATTATGTACGGGCGCCGGCGTCACCACAATCGCCGATACTGACTGCCCTGAACCCGGGAGCTGGCCATGCACGGTGGCGGACTCGAACTTGCACTGGTGTTCCTGCTGGCGGCGGTGATCGCGGTGCCGGTGTTCAAGCGTTTCGGGCTTGGCGCGGTGCTGGGTTACCTGGCGGCCGGTGCGCTGCTGGGGCCGCATGCGTTGCGGGTGATCGGCAATCCCGAGCCGGTGCTGGCGGCCAGCGAGATCGGCGTGGTGATGATGCTGTTCGTGATCGGGCTGGAACTGTCGTTGCCGCGCCTGCGGGTCATGCGCAAGCCGATCTTCGGCGTCGGCGGGCTGCAGGTGGTGCTGTCGGGGCTCGTGCTGGCCGCGCTGGCATTCTTCGCGATGGACGGCGGGCTCGGCTGGAAGGCCGCGGTGGTGGTCGGCCTGGGGCTTGCGCTGTCCTCGACGGCGGTGGGCCTGCAGTTGCTGGCCGAACGCAAGGAACTCACCGCCGAACACGGCCGGCTGGCGTTCGCGATCCTGCTGTTCCAGGACCTCGCGGCGATCCCGTTGCTGGCAGCCATTCCCCTGCTCGGCGCGCACGCGGCCAGCAGCGACGGCAGCGTCGGGCTGGCGGTGGTCAAGGCGGTGGCCGCGATCGCGGCGCTGGTGCTGGGCGGTCGCTACCTGTTGCGCCATGTGTTCCGGGTGATCGCACGCACGCGGATGCCGGAGGTGTTCACCGCCACCGCACTGCTGGTGGTGCTGGGCAGCGCCTGGCTGATGCAGCTGGCGGGGTTGAGCGCGGGACTGGGGGCCTTCCTGGCCGGCGTGCTGCTGGCCGAATCCGAATTCCGGCACGAGCTCGAATCGCAGATCCAGCCGTTCGAAGGCCTGCTGCTGGGGCTGTTCTTCATGGCGGTCGGGATGAGCATCGACCTGCAGCGGATCGTGGCCGAGCCGGGCACGATCGTCGTCGGCGTGCTGGTGTTGCTGGCAGTCAAGTTCACCGTGCTGGCGCTGTTGGGCCTGGGCCCGGGACGGCTGGGCCTGCGCAGCACGCTGTTGCTTGGCGGCACCCTGGCACTGGGCGGCGAATTCGCCTTCGTGGTGTTCGGCGAAGCGGCCAAGGTCGGGTTTGCTGGAGGCACCGCAGCGTGATCGCCTGGTCGCGATCGTGGGCCTGTCGATGGCGGTGACGCCCCTGCTGTTGCTGCTGATCTCGAACCTGGCGCCGGAGCACGCGGCAAGCCCAAACACGCGACTTCGACGAACTGCCGGACGAGCACCCGCACGTGCTGATCGCCGGCTTCGGTCGCTTCGGGCAGATCGTGGCGCGCCTGCTGGCGGCGCACAGGATCCCGTTCATCGCGATCGACCCGGACGTCGAGCAGATCGACTTCGTGCGCCGCTTCGGCAACAAGATCTACTACGGCGACCCGACCCGTGCCGAGTTGTTGCGGGCGGCCGGCGCGGCGCATGTGCGGCTGTTCGTGGTCGCCATCGATGGCGTCGATGCCAGCCTGCAGATGACCCGCCTGCTGCGCCAGACCTATCCGGACGCGAAGGTGTTCGCGCGTGCGCGCGACCGCCGGCATGCCTGGCAGTTGATGGACATCGGCGCGACCGTATTCCGCGAACTGTTCGGCAGCAGCGTGGAGATGGGCCGCGACGTGCTGGTGGCGCTGGGCGTGACGCCGGAGCAGGCCGACGCGCGGGTCCGCCACTTCCGCGTGCATGACGCGAAGCTGCTCGAGGCGCAGCGGCAACTGCAGGACGACGAGGATGCGTTGCTGCAAAGCTCGCGCGATGCGCGGCGCGAATTGGCGGAGCTGTTCGAGGCCGATGCCGGCGAAGGCCAGCTGGGACGGATCATCGAGCTCGACGACTGATCACGGTCGGCTCTCGCGGCACCGTGCAGTGGTGCTTGCCCCGCTGCGCGGATTCATTCGGCGCGTACGCGCCACGCTTCCTTCAACGAAATGCTCCCGCTCCGGGCCATTGCCACCGCAGCCTGGGTGATCGGCACCATGCCCTCGTCCATGGCCACGCGCTGGATGGTTTGGGCATCCGCTCCCGGAACGACCAGCGCGCGCAGGTCTTGGCTCATGACCAGGAGTTCATACACCGCTTGCCGTCCGTGTACGCCGAGGCCTTCGCAACGTTCACAGCCCCGCCCCGCGTGGAACACTTCGTCGGCGCCGACGCCCAATGTTTCCCGCACATGCGCCGAGACGTCCTCGACCTCCCGGCAATGCGCGCAAGTCAGGCGCACCAGCCGCTGCGACATTACCGCCAACAGGCTGGCCTGCAGCAGGTACGGTTCGATTCCGAGATCCAGCAGACGCGTCACCGTGGTGGCGGCGGTATTGGTGTGCAGCGTACTCAGCAGCAGGTGCCCGGTCAGTGCACTTTCCACGGCAATGCCGGCGGTCTCGCGATCACGAATCTCGCCGACCATGATCACGTCGGGGTCGTGGCGCAGGAAATTGCGCATGGCGCTCGCGAAGGTGAAGCCGGCGGCCCGGTTGACCTGCATCTGCTGGATATCCGCGACGTGGAACTCGACCGGATCTTCGATGGTGAGGATGTTGATGCGCCGCTGGCGCAACTCCAGCAACATCGCGTACAGCGTGGTGGACTTGCCGCAGCCAGTGGGACCTGTCACCAGGAACATGCCGTGGCTGCGCTGCATCACGTCTTCGATGCGCTGTCGATCGACGTCGCTCAACCGGAGTTGGTCCAGGCTCCAAAGACCCTGACGGGTGTCCAGCAGGCGCACCACCACGCTTTCCCCGAACACCGAGGGCAGCACCGAGATGCGCAGGTCGACCCGCGTGCCATCCTCCAGGTAGACGCTGGTCCGGCCGTCCTGCGGCATGCGGTGTTCGGCCAGGTTCATTGCGCCCAGCACCTTGATCCGGCTCACCACCGCCCGATGCAGGGAGCGCATCAGGCTGCGCACCGACACCAGTTCGTTGTCGATGCGAAACAGGACATCCGTATTGTGTTCACCGGGCCGCAAGTGGATGTCGGATGCACGCCGCTTTACTGCGTCGGCAATCAGCGACTGCACCAGGCGTACCACCGGCTGTTCACGCGCCAGCCGTTGCTCTTCGGCTTCCGCCACGACGCCCGTCGCAAGTGGATCCAGGCCCAGCTGGCGGGCGGTTTCCCTGTCCTCCACCTGATCGTAGACGCGCGCGATGGCCTCGCGGATACCGCGCTCGCTGGAAATCAGTGGCAACACAGGGTGGGTCGTCGCGAAACCAAGCGCGGTCAGTACATCGACGTTGGTGGGATCTTCCATCGCTGCAGCAAGCAAGCCGTTATGCACCCGCAGCGGCACGATCCGCAGCCGGCGTGCCTGCTTTGGCTTGAGCAAGGCGGCCGCTTCCGGATCGACCGTGATGTTCGAGAGGCGTACCAGCGGCAGGCCGAGATGCTGGGCGTTGCGAAAGCAGGGCTCGCCGGCATCGTCGCCGGTGGCGAGCCACGTCGCCATGTCGATGCCGCCGTGTTGCCCAGCCGCCGCATAGCTGTTGCCGGGGAACTGCGTCAGATAGCGGTCCAGTGCCTGGTCGTCGGCGATCAGAAGGGGCTGGGGCACTTCATTCTGGCGGGGTTCCATGCGGATGATCCAAGGGGCTTGATCCATCCTCGCCCCGAACGTGGCCGACGGCAAGGATCAGAATCAAGCGCGACCGTGGACGCCCAAGCAAACGAGCCGGGCGCCCGATCCACCCGGGCGCAGCGACAGCCGGTTCGGTTTTACCGGCGCGCCGAACCCGGCCGGTGTCCGCTAGGGTCGCAGGAAGCGCGCCATCGACACCGGCGGGGCGCTGCCATCGGCAGGCGTGAGTCCGGCGGCGACATCCACATAGCCGCGCATCAGCGCGACTTCGCGCGGGGTGCGGTTGAGGGTGTCGCGCTGGTTGATGTCGGCACCGGCGTGCAGCAATACCTGGGACGCACGCAGCAACCCGTGCAAGGCCGCCAGGTGCAGTGGTCCGAAGCCGCGCTGGTCGCGCACGTCCAGCCGCACCTCTTCGTCCAGCAGGCGCTCCAGGCCAGCCAGCAGGACGTCTTCGGTGCTGGGCGTGCCGGGTTCGGCGCGTGCCCCCAGCAGCAGCAGCAGGGGCGTCGCGCCGCCGTCCGCAGCCTGCTCGGGATTCGCGCCGGCCAACAACAACGTATCCAGCAACGCGATCTGGCGCGGTCGGTCACGCGCGGTGAACCCGTAAAGTGCCGCGCAGTGCAACGGGGTCAGGCCCTGTGCATCGCGTGCGTGCAGGTCGGCGCCGGCCTGCAACAGGCGCGACACCAGTTCCGGCAGGCCCAGGGCCGCCGCCAGCATCAGCACGGTGACTTCACCCGGCAGGCGCTGTTCGAGGCCGGCGCCGGCATCCAGCAGGCGCTCGACGATCTCGGTTTGGCGCATGCTCACCGCCGCCGACAGCGGGGTGGCGCCGGTATTCGCAGCCAGTTCCGGCTGCGCGCCACGGGCCAGCAACAGTTCCACCAGCGCCCGATGGCCACCGCCGGCGGCGCGCAACAAGGCGCTGCAGCCCTGGTTGTCGACCGCATCGACCGGCATGCCGATGTCGAGCAGGCGACGCACCGCATCGGTGTCGCCCACGATGGCGGCGGCGGGCACGTCGCTGGCCTGTAGCGGTCGGCGCGGCAGGCGCCAGCCACGCCAGTCCAGCCAGTCGGCGAGATCGCGACGGCCGGTGGCCAGCGCGACCCCAAGCGGGGTCTGGCCATCGGCGGCGCGACGGTCGGGCGCCGCGCCTGCCGCCACCAGCAGCTTGAGTTCTTCCTCGCGGGCCAGTGCCGCGGCCAGGTGCAGCGCGCTCATGCCATGGCTGTCGCGCGCGTCCAGGTCAACGCCATGCGCGATCAACCGCTGCAGCAGGCGTGGCCAGTGCAGGCGCACGGCAATTGCCACCGGCGGATCGCCGGCCGGCGATCCCGCATAGGGATCCGCGCCACGTTCCAGCAGCTCGATCGCGAAGCGCTCCGCATCCGTGCCGTGCTCACCCGCAAGGCAGGCCGCAAGGTAGCGCGCCAGGCCACCGCTGCCCGCAGGCGATGCGCCACGCGCGAACAGGGCGCGCAGCAGGCCGATGCCCTGGCTGCCGCGTTGCAAGGCTGCAGCCACCGGCATCGGCATGCCCGGCACGCGCGCCTCGGGCTGTGCGCCTCGCTGCAACAACCATTCAACGCGCTCCACCTCCAGCACGATGTCGGCATCGGCCAGCAGGCCATTGAGTTCGGCGACGCCCAGCAGTGCCGCCAGTGGCAGCAGTTCGCGTGAAGGGCCCGCTTCCAGCAGGCGCTCGCGAAGCAGCAGCACGGGCGGTCGATCCGGCGGGGTGCCGTCGTCATCGACGTCCATCGACACCGGCAATGCCCGCGTCGGGTCGAGCACGTTGACCAGCGTCCAGCGACCCGCGCTGGCGGCAAGGTCCACTGCGCTGCGCCCTTCGGCATCCAGCGTGTGCGCATCCACCCCGAGTTCAAGCAGGCGCCGCACCAGGGCCGCCGAAGGCGCTTCGGCCATGCAGGCCAGGTGCAAGGCGTTCTCGCCGGCACCATCACAGGTGCGCGCATCGGCGCCCCCGGCCAGCAACACCTCCAGTGCCGGCAACGCCGCGACGCGGGCGGTTTCCAGCAACGGGGTACGGCCCTTGCCATCACGCGCATGCACGTCGGCCCCGGCATCCAGCAGCGCACTGCAGATATCGGGGTGACCGGCGAAGGCGGCTTCGTGCAACGCGGTGCGGTCGCGTCCGTCACGCGCATCCACCCGCGCCTTGTGCCGCAGCAGCAGCTGCACGCCGGCGGGATCGTCTTCTTCGGTGCCTGCGGCCGCGAGCAGGACCGGCTGGCCTTCCGCGGGCTCGGCCTTGGCGCCGCGCTCAAGCAGGAACCGCGCGAGCCGCCAATTGCCGGCCGCGCATGCGATCCCCAGGGGCGAGACAGCTTCCGCATTCAGCGCGTCCAGTTCGGCACCGGCATCGCGCAACAATGCCGCCACGCCCGGATCGGAACTGCGCGCCGCATGGTGCAGCGGGGTGTTGCCCTCGGCGTCCGCGATGCGCGGATCAGCCCCGTTGGCCAGCAAGGTCATCACCGCTTCCGGGCGCCCGTGCCAACTGTCGCGCGTCGCGGCCAGCAACGGCGTCATCGACGATGCCTGCGCGGTATTGATGTCCACCCCGCGTTCGATCAATGCGCGCAGCAGGCGCAGGTCCGGCAAGACCGCGGCAAGCACCGGCAGGCCGCGACGATCGCGGTCGCCCTTGGGCGCTTCGGCACGCGCATCGGCGCCGCTGTCGAGCAACTCCAAGGCACGCTGGACCCGGCCGCTGCGCGCGGCAGCATACAGATCCCGGGTCAATGCCTCGACATCGACTTCGGCGTTGGCGCTCGCCTGGCTGGTGGCCACGGACGCATGCGCGTGCGGCTCCTCGCCAGCCTCGTCATCGTCGTCGGCCGCCATCTCCAGTACCGGCAGGCCATGCACCAGCATTCGCGAAGGCGCGGCCTGCAGCAATGCATGCGACAGCGGCAATGCCACCGCATAGGCGATCACGGCGATCAGGCGCGCGTCGCCGGCCAGCAAGCCTGGCCAACCCAGCGCGATGCCCCCTGCCAGCAGCAACCACACCGGCACCGCGACCTGCAAGCCGCTCCACGCGCTGCGTTGATGCGTATCCAGCGCCGCCAGATGCCTGCCGATCGCGCCACCCTGACGCTCCAGCCCATGCCAGAGCGGCCAGTAGCGCCAGAGTGCAAGCAACAGCACGGCGCCTGCCGTGCTCACGGCGAGCACCGGCATCAGCGCCGGCGCGCCCAGCAGCATGCGCAACGGCCACGTGCCCAGCACCCCGGCAAGCACGAATCCGACGCCCCAGGCCACCGCCAGCGAACCCGCATCACGGCCCAGACGCGACCCGCGCCGGGTCCCGTGCAGCAGCGCGATGCCAAGCGCCATCGGCGCCTGCGCCAGCCAGGCCAACGGGCCGGCACTGCCGACATCGAACCAGCACGCTGCAGCCAGCAGCAACGAGACGGCGATCAGCGCAGCCGCCGCTCCGGGCCGGCGCTCAGCCATCGGTGCCCCAATCGTCGGTCATCGGATCGGACATGGTTGGCGGGAACTGGATGTGGAAGCCGCGCGATACCAGGTTGCTGCGCACCACGTCCGGGTCTTCCTGGGCGAGCTTGCGGCCAGGCGCCAGGTCAGCCGCAAGCACGAATTGCAACGCACCCAGCTGCGTGCGCAGCGGCTCGGGCAGGCGAGAAAAATCATCGCGGGCCGCGAGGTAAAGGTAGGTATCGGCCTTTTTCAGGCTCTTGTAGACGAATGCTTGCATCGCGTTGCGCGTCGTGGCTCCAGGGGTATGCCCGATTGTGCGCGAAAGCGTGCAACGACGGAACCGCGGGCTGTGCCGGATGATTTCCGATCGCGATCACGCATCGCGATCGGCCGCCTGTTCATTGGCTCACGACCTTCGGCACAAGCGTTCGCGACAGTGGCTGCTAACCTTCGATGCTTGCTTCCCGGGAACGCCACATGCGCACTGCTGCACTGCTAACCGCCCTGTTGTTGACCAGCCTGCCTGCTGCCGCGGCGGAACCGATCACGCTGTCGCAGGCGATGGCCGATCCCGACTGGATCGGGCCGCCGGTGGAGGCTGCGTGGTGGCGCTGGGATGGCCAGGCCGCGCAGTTCCTGCTCAAGCGCGAGGGCACCAGCATTCGCGATCGCTGGCAGGTCGGCGTCGACGGCGGCACGCCCGTGCGCCTGGATGGCAGCGCGCTGGCAGACATCGACAGCAGCGATGCGGTGTTCGACGTGGCGGCCGCGCGCAGCGCGTTCGTGCGCAATGGCGACGTGTTCGTGCGCGACCTGCGCAGCGGTGCGCTGACCCAGCTCACGCGCACCACCGATCACGAATCCGGCCCGCAATGGAGCCGCGATGGCGGCCTGGTCTGGCGTGCCGGCGATGCGTGGTATCGCTGGGATGGCCGCAGCGTGATGCAGGCGGCCTTGCTCAAGGCCGAGGACGGCCCGGGCAAGCCACCCAAGGCCGATGACCTGCGCGACCGCCAACTGCGCCTGATCGAGACCCTGCGCGATGACCGCACCCGCCGCGAGGCCGCGCGCGAGCAGGACGAAGCCTGGCGCATCGCCGACCGGACCCGCGCACCCGAACCGACCTGGCTCGGCAAGGGCGTCGACATCGCCGACAGCGCGCTGTCGCCGGATGGCCGCTGGCTGCTGGTCGCCACCACCGAAAAGGGCGCGGACACCGGCACCGCGGGCAAGATGCCGAAATACGTGACCGAGTCCGGCTACGAGGAATTCGAGGACGTGCGCACCCGCGTTGGGCGCAGCGATCCGCTGCCGCACACGCTGTGGCTTGCCGAGATGTCCACCGGCAAGGTGCGCGAACTTTCGTTTGATCCACTGCCCGGGATCAAGGATGACCCGCTGGCGAGCTTGCGCAAGACGGCCGGCAAGGACCCGCTGAAAGGAAATCGCGCGCTGCAGGTGGCACGCCTGCAATGGAGCACCGACAGCGAGAACGTCGCGGTGATGCTGCGCGCGGTCGACAACAAGGATCGCTGGATCGCCAGCATCGACCTGGGCAAGGCGGCCCTGCAGGCCCGCCATCGCCTGCATGACAGCGCATGGATCAACTGGGGCTTCAACGATTTCGGCTGGCTGGCGGATGGCAGCACGCTCTGGTACCTGTCCGAGGAAAGCGGCTACTCGCACCTGTACACGCTCGACGGCAGCACCCGCACCCAGCTCACCACTGGCCGCTGGGAAGCGTCCGAGGTCCAGCCCGCGCGCGACGGCCGCGCATTCTATTTCCTGTGCAACCGCGCCCAACCCGGCGACTACGAGGTCTGCCGGGTGCCGGCGAGCGGCGGCGAGGTTCAAGAAGTCACTACCCTGGACGGCGTCGAGAGTTTTGCGCTCTCGCCCGATGGCGCGAAGCTGCTGCTGCGGCATTCATCCGCCTACGTGCCACCGCAACTCGCGGTGGTCGATTCGGCAGGCGGTACAGCGCGCGAACTCACCGATACGCGCAGCACCGACTTCAAGTCACGCCAGTGGATCGCGCCGCAAATCGTGCAGGTGCCCAGCAAGCACGGCGCCGGCACGATCTGGGGAAAACTCTACACGCCCGCCGCGATGGAGCCCGGCCGCAAGTATCCGATCGTGATGTTCGTGCACGGCGCCGGCTACCTGCAGAACGCCAGCGCGCGCTACCCGGCCTATTTCCGCGAGCAGATGTTCCACAACCTGCTGGTGCAGCAGGGCTACATCGTGCTGGACCTCGACTACCGCGCCAGCGAGGGCTACGGCCGCGACTGGCGCACCGCGATCTACCGCTGGATGGGCAAGCCCGAACTGGAGGATTACCTGGACGGCCTGGACTGGCTGGTCGACAACCAGCAGGGCGACCGTGATCGCGCCGGCATCTATGGCGGCAGCTACGGCGGCTTCATGGCCTTCGTCGCGCTGTTCAAGCAGCCCGGCGTGTTCAAGGCCGGCGCTGCGCTGCGCCCGGTCAGCGACTGGTCGCAGTACAACCACGAATACACCTCGAACATCCTCAACACGCCCGAACTCGACCCCGAAGCCTACAAGCGTTCGTCACCGCTGGAATATGCAGGCGGCCTGCAGGACAACCTGTTGATCGCGCACGGCATGATCGACGACAACGTGTTCTTCAAGGATTCGGTGATGCTGGCCCAGCGCCTGATCGAACTGAGGAAAGACAAGTGGGAACTCGCGCCGTATCCGCTGGAACGCCACGGCTTCGTGCATCCCGACAGCTGGTATGACGAGTACCGCCGGATCCACCAGTTGTTCGAGGACACCTTGAAGTAGGCCGGCTCAGCGAGCCGGGCAGGCAAGCGGCTCTTGCGCGTAGGCGGCATCGACCGTTTGCACCATCGCGGTCTCGCCGGGATCTCTTGCATCAGGACCGAGCAAGCCCCTGGCCACGATCATCGCCGACAGGCGGGTTCCACTGCGATTGGGATGCAACTGGTCGATCTGGTAGAGGACCGGCATGCCCTCGGTGTCGCCGGCGAGCCGCCAGGCTGCCGCGACCGGAAGCACGCACGCATCCACCGCTTCAGCGGCTTGGCGGTAATTGGCTTCACCGGCCTGCGACGTCGCGGCCCGTCCGGCAGCCGGCCACGCCGCCAGCAACGCAATCCGCGTCGATGTCCCGCGCAGGCGCGCGGCGATCGCCGTGACGCTGGCGACGAGGTCTTCGCCGCTTGCCGGCAGCGACGAGGGGCCTTGCTGCAACACGATCCAGTCCCAAGGCTGAGCCAACGCACTGACGAAGCCGCGGTCACGCAGATGGTCGGAAAGCGCGTAATTGGGCGACGCACGCAGCTCGGTTTCAAGCACCACGCCACGCTGCTTCGCCAGTTGCCTGACCCGCGCCGGCAGGTCGTTGGTATACAGGTAACTGTTGCCCACGAAGAGGATGCGCAGGGGCGCGGGTTCAACCGCGCAAGCAGAGGAGAAGGCTGCGAGTTGCAGTGCAAGTGCGCAGGCGAGCGTGCAGGTCACGCGCCAGCGTCGCGTCGCGACCTGCCTTGCGCACGCACCCATGGTTCATCGCTCCAGGATCGCCACCACGCCCATGCCGCCGGCGGTGCAGATGCTGACCAGGCAGCGGCCACCGCCGCGCTGCTTCAGTTCCTTCGCGGCGGTGGCGACGATGCGCGCACCGGTGGCGGCGAACGGGTGGCCGGTCGCCAGCGACGAGCCATTCGGGTTGATCTTCGCCCGATCGATGCGGCCCAGCGGCGCATCCAGTCCCAGCCGGTTCTTGCAGTAGTCCTCGCTTTCCCATGCGCGCAGGGTGCACAGCACCTGTGCGGCGAAGGCTTCGTGGATTTCGTAGAAATCGAAGTCCTGCAGGGAAAGGTTGTTGCGCTTGAGCATCTCGGCGACGGCCACGGTCGGCGCCATCAGCAGGCCTTCGCCATGCACGAAGTCGACCGCCGCCGACTTGCGCGTCGCGCAGGTGGCACAGCACTTCATGGCCATGCTCGGCCGCCCATTCGTCGGTGGCCAGCAGGCAGGCCGAGGCACCATCGGTCAGCGGCGTGGAATTGCCGGCCGTCAGCGTGCCCTTGCCCGACGTCTTGTCGAACGCCGGCTTCAGCGTCGCCAGTTTCTCGATGCTGGTGTCGGGGCGCAGAATGTTGTCGCGCGCCACGCCGCGGAAACTCACCACCAGGTCGTCGAAGAAACCGCGCTCGTAGGCGGCGGCCAGCTTGTGGTGCGAGGCGACCGCCAGCTCGTCCTGCGATTCGCGCGCGATGTGCCACTGGCGCGCCATGTCCTCGCAGTGCTGGCCCATCGCCTTGCCGGTGCGCGGTTCGGCCACGCCGGGGAAATCCGGCTTGAGTTCACGCAGCGAAAAGCCCTTGAACGCCGCAAGTTTCTGGCCGAACGTCTTGGCCGCCGCGGCCTTCAGCAAACGCCGGCGCAAGGACTTGCCGTACACGATCGGCACGTCCGAAGTGGTGTCCGAGCCGCCACCGATGCCAACCTCGATCTGCCCGGTCGCGATCTTGCCGGCGATGTGGACGATCGTGTCCAGCGACGTGCCGCACGCGCGCTGCAGGGTGATGCCGGGCGTCAGCGGCGACAGGCCGGAACTCAGTGCGGCCTCGCGGCCCAGGTTCCAGTCCGACGAATGCTTGATCACCGCGCCCATCGCCACTTCGCCGAGCTGCTGCCCGTGCAGGCCGAACTTCTCGACCAGCGCGCCCAGCGTGCGCACCGACATGCCGAGGTTGCCCACATCGGCATACGCCGTGTTCTGCCGGCAGAACGGGATGCGGACGCCGCCAAGAATGGCGACAGGACGACCATGCAACATCGGACACCTCGGGGCTGTACCCGCTGCGCGGGCATAATGGACGAGTGTAGCGCCGCTGCGCTGAGCGATAACTCGATACCGGCATGAACCCACTTCCGCAACCCGATTTCCTGGGCGTGATCGCGCTCGAACTCCGCGACGGCGAACCGCCCCGGCAGGCCGCCTTGCGGGCCGATGCCGCAGGCGAGCTGGCCACCCGACTGGGTCGCGACCTGGCCAGGCTGGTGACGGCTGCAGGCGAGTGCGACCTGGCGCTGTTCGCCGCGCATTTCGATCCCGCCGAAGCACTGCGCCCAGGCTGGCCGCTGCACCGCCGGATTGCCGAGTTGCTGGAACGCGCGCCGGGGCGTGGCGTCGTTGGACAGGACTCCGAACCACGCATCGTGGGATTCGGGGCGGATGCAACTGGCGAGGTGCCGCAGCCGCTACGGTGCGATGACACCCTGGCCGGTGGCGGCCTGCGCGTGTTGCCCTTCATCCTGCGTGGCGCAGCGGTCGCCCGCGCGGGGGCGCAGCTCGAAGACGTGCTGCTGGACCTCGGCATGGCCGCCGCCGATACCGCGCTGGCGATCCAGGAGGGCTTCGGCGCGCGCATCGAGCATGTGCGCTACCTCAGCCTGCATGACCTGACTGCGATGAGCGCGATGCAGTACGCCAATGTCGGCCTTGAACCGCTGTGGAGCCTGCTGGAAGTGGCGCTGCTGGAGCCCGACGCCGAAGCGTGGCTGGATGCCGGCCAGGAACCGCTGGCACGTTACGCGGACGGCGAAGTGCGCGTCGCGCTGTTCGATCCCGGGGCCTGGCGCAGCCGGTATGCAGCGGGCGAGCAGGCGGAAGCGAAACTGGAACGCGGCTTCGCGATGTTCCAGGCGCGGCAACGCCAGTTCGCCGCGGTGCTCGACGCGCACGCCGTGCCCGTGCAATTCGTGCATTGCGCCGATGGCAACGCCGAGGATTGCCTGCGCTGATCGGGCGAAAAGGGGTCAGAGTGAATTTCGCGCCGGCATGTGCATGGCCATTCAAGATCAGTGTCGCGAAACTTCACTCTGCCCCCTTTTGGCCTCGGCGTTAGCGGACGATCCTGATCACCCCGCAGGCCACCCGCGCGCCGGCATTGCCGGCGGGCTGGCTGCTGTAGTCATCCGGCGCGGCGTGCACGACGAAGGCGCGACCGGCGATGTCATTGCCGGCACCGCCGCCCAGGCTGACCCCGCTGATGCGGGTGTCGATCTTCGCCACGCCGTTGGCGTCGGCGGTGAGGTTGTCGCTGTCGCCGGCATGGTGGGCGCCGTGCATGGCGCGGCCGTGAGGGTGCCCGGCCGGGTTGAAGTGGCCGCCGGCACTGGACGCATCGGCCGCGCTGCAATCGCCTTTCTCGTGGATGTGGAAGCCATGGCTGCTGCCGGGCTTGAAACCGCCGACTTCGCCGGTCACGTGGACGCCGCCGTCCACGGGTCGCAACGTGAGTTTGCCGCTGACCAGGCTACCGGACGCACTGGCGAGGTTGGCCTCTGCCTGCTGCGCGGTGCCGGGAGCGGCCAGCGGCTTCATCGGTGCCGTGGCCGCAGGTTTGGCCGTCGGCGGGGCGCTGGCACAACCAGCCACTGCAAGCATCAGCGCGGCGGTGAGGATGGAAACATGGCGACGCATGTGCATCTGCATGGCGTGGCTCCTTGTTGCGATGCGAATTGCCGAGGTACCGCGCAGTCTGCTAGACGCGCGGTTCAGTGCAGATGAAGGCGACGGCTCAGCGGCGCTTGCGCGACGCGCCCAGCTTGCGGGTCAGGGTGTTGCGGCCCAACCCAAGCCGCAGCGCCGCCTCGCCGCGATGGCCGTCGCAATGATCCAGCGCCGCCTGCAACAGCACCTGCTCGAACGCATGCCGGGCATCGGCATGCAGGTCCTGCGCACCGGCGGCCAGGCGCGCGCGCGCCCACGCATCCAGCTCTTGTTGCCAGGCTGCGGCATCGCCGGCAGCCTTCTGCGTCGGCGGCAATGCGTCGGCCAGATCGGCCAGTCCGATCGTGTCGCCCGGCGCCAGCGCAGCCAGCCGCCAGCAGATGTTCTCCAGCTCGCGCACATTGCCCGGCCAATCGTGGGCACGCATGCGCTCCAGCGCCGCCTTGCCGAGCGTCTTGGCGGGCACCTGCAATCGTGCTGCCGCGTTGGCGAGGAAACCGGCAGCCAGCTGCGCAATATCCTCGCGGCGTTCGCGCAGTGGCGGCAATGGCAGGCGCACCACGTCCAGCCGATGCAGCAGGTCGGCGCGGAAACGGCCTTGTTCGACCAACGCCTGCAACGGTTGATGGGTCGCGGCGATCACCCGCACGTCGACCCGGATCAGCTCGCGGCCACCGACCCGGAAGAACTCGCCTTCGGCCAGCACGCGCAGCAGGCGCGTCTGCAGCGCCAGCGGCATGTCACCGATCTCGTCGAGGAACAGCGTGCCGCCATCGGCCTGTTCGAAGCGGCCGATCTGGCGCTTGCTGGCGCCGGTGAATGCGCCGGCCTCGTGACCGAACAGTTCGGATTCCAGCAGCTCGGACGGGATCGCGGCGGTATTGAGCGCCACGAATGGACGCGAGGAGCGCGGCGATTCGCGATGCAGTGCGCGCGCCACCAGTTCCTTGCCGGTGCCGGTTTCACCCGTGATCAGGACCGACAGTGGCGCCTGCGCCAGCCGACCGATCGCACGGAACAGCGCGCGCATCGCGGGCGCTTCGCCGATGAGCCGCGCATCACCTCCGTCCGCCACCGGCCCGGCTGATGGCATGTCGCTCGCCTCGCCCTGCCGCGATGCGCGTTCCGGCAACGCGCGCCGCGCCAGCGCCACCGCATCGTCCAGGTCGAAGGGTTTCGACAGGAATTCATGCGCGCCACCACGGAATGCGCCGGCCGTACTGGCCACGTCGGTATAGGCGGACATCACCACCACCGGCAGCTGCGGATGCCGCATCTTGAGTGCGGCCAGGAAGCCCAGCCCGTCCATGCCTGGCATGCGCACATCGGTGAACACCAGCGCCGGATGTACCTCGTCTTCCAGCGCCTGCAGCGCCTTGGCCGCGCCATCGAAGGCAAGCACGGCATAACCCGCATCGCGCAGCGCCTGCGACAGCACGAAGCGCACGCTGCGATCGTCGTCGATCACCCAGATCCGGCTAGGCTCAGCCATCGTTGCCGTCTTCCAGGTCAGCGCTGTCGCTGCCGTCATCCGGGTCACCGGGCGGCAACGGCAGCAGCAAGGTGAACACCGTATGCCCGGCCCGCGAGCGATAGCTGAGCGAGCCCCCATGTTCGCGCGCGATCTGTTGGGCCAGCGCCAGGCCCAGGCCACTGCCCTCGGCGCGTCCCGAGACCAGCGGCAGGAAGATGCGCTCGGCCAGGTCGTCCGGCACCCCGCGACCATCGTCGGCAATCTCGATGCGCAAGACCAGTCGATGCGGCGCATCGCCGATCAGGACGTGGTGCTCGGCGCGCGTGCGCAGCTGCACATTGGTCGCGCCGGATTCGATCGCATTGCGCACCAGGTTCCAGAGCGCCTGGCTGAGGCGGTCGGCATCGCCGGGAAATTCAGGCAGCGAGGGGTCGTAGTCACGCTGCAGGCGGGTGGCCCAGCCGGCGTCGCTTTCGGCCAGGCGCAGCACGCGCTCGAGCACGGCATGGATGTTGAGCATCTCGAATGCGCGCGGCGGCGCCGGCGACAGCAGGCGATCCACCAATGCGGCCAGTCGCTCGACCTCGCCTTCGATCAGGCCGGTGAGCTCGAGTGCGTCGCCCTCGCTGCGCCGCGCCAGCAACTGCGCCGCGCCCTTGATCCCGGCCAGCGGATTGCGCAGCTCATGCGCCAGCCCCTTGAGCGAGGCCGACAGCGCCGAAGGCAGCAGCCGTGCCGGGTCGTCGCCGGGAAATTCGTCGACCGGATGCGCCTCCAGCCAGTAGCCACCCTCGGCATGGTCCGCCGCCGGACTCAGCAGCACGTCGGCGAAGCGCAGGTCTTCGTGACCCGGGAACACCATCGGCATCCGCCGCAGGCGCAGCGCCGCGCCACTGGCCTGTTCCAGCGCCAGGGCCAGTCGCTCGCTGTCACGCTCCAGCGCGGCTGCCGGCAAACCGACCAGGCGTCGGCGCCCCACCCCCAGCCACTGGGCGGCGGCGCGGTTGGCATGGCGGATCAGACCGGCAGCATCCAGCTGCAACACCGGCGTGGCCAAGGCGTCGAGCAGGGGATCCGGGGCGGTGGCGGGCTGCATTGCACTAATTTAGTGCAAACGCTGGATCAGTGCCCGATCTCCCGCAAGGCCGCGATCAAGGCAGCATGATTAAGCACCAGTCGCTCGGGTGGATCCCGCACCAGTTTCTCGGTCGCCACCCGCACCGGCGCCGAGGTCAGGCCGAGAAAGGCGAACACGCGGTCGCACTCGGCCTGCGGATCCGCAGCCAGTGCTTCATAGTGGAGGTGCAGGCAACGGTGACCGGCGAACGCGGTCTCGAACTGGCGACGTCGCCGTTGTGTTTCGACGATATCGGCGATGCAAGCCTCGATGTCGACTTCGAACGGTTCGATCCGCGGCACGTCGCCACCGCTCGGCACGTGGGTCACGCCGGTCTGGCGCAGCACCACCTGGTGCGACAGATAGCGCTGCAGCAGGTCGTCGCGATGCAGGAACACGATGCCGATGTCGGTATCGGTTTCGACCAGGCGACGGACTTCGTGCCAGCGCGACTGCACCAGCTCGTCGTATTTGAGCTTGAAGCCGCAGGCCTGCGCGCCGCGTGCATCGAAGAAGTGCTTGTAGAGCACCCGCTGCGGATGTTCGAAACGTTGTTGCTCCAGCGCCTGCCGGAAGCCTGGCCGCTGCTCGCAGGACACGGCCAGGTGGCCGTCCATGCCGACCATCGCATCACCGCCCCAGACTTCGCCATGCGAGATCAGTTGCGGATGGCAGCGCAGCAGCCGCACCAGCATGGTGCTGCCGGTGCGCGCGGCGCAGGCGATCATGTACAGGTCGGTGCGCAGGCGGATCATCGGGTGAGGCCTGCAGGGCCCGCAAAGGTCAAGGTGATCACGGCGTCGGCGCGAGCACCGACGCATTCAGGGCATGCAGGATGCGCAGGTCTTCCGCATCAAACACCGCCTGCGGATTGTCGCCATCCTCCTGCCCGCGATAGTGCTGGTGGAAGGCGCGCACCGCGGCGGCGCGATCGGCCAGCGAATAGCCGACCGCGGCCATCGCCAGCCAGGGATCGAACCCGGCCGGTGGATCGACCCGTTCGCCACGCGGCCAGTGCCCGAAGCCGGCATCGGCCAGCGTCTTCCACGGGAAGCGCGCACCCGGATCGACCTTGCGGGTCGGCGCCAGGTCCGAATGGCCGATCACCTGCGTGCGCGGGATCTGCAGGCGCGTGCAGAGGTCATCGAGCAGGCGGATGATCGATGCGATCTGCGCATCGGTGTAGGGCTCGCCACGCTCATTGTCGATCTCGATGCCGATCGACGTGGAATTGAGGTCGGTGAGCGCACCCCAGGAACCACCGCCCGCATGCCATGCGCGCTTGCTGTCATCGACCAGCTGATAGATGTGGCCGTCGTCGCCGATCAGGTAGTGCGAACTGACCTTGCCGCCGCGGTTGGCGCTGCGCAGGGTATCGAGGCTTTGCTTGACCGACGCCTGTTCGGTGGCGTGCACGACGATGATCACCGGACGGCGCTCGTCGAAGTTCGACGAAGGCACCCAGGTCGCCATCGGGTTATGGGTGGAGGGTGCATGCGTGCATGCACCCAGCAGCCCGGCGCATGACAGCAGGAAAATCGCCAGTGATCTGTTCATCGCTTCATTGAAGCCGCGACCGCCATGCATTGCAACAAATTCGCCCGTTGCCGGGCGCAGCCGGTGGGCGGCAAGCACCACACGCGCGGGGAAAGTTTCGTGCGCAACGATTGCGCACGGGATGCTTTCATCGTCTAAGCTCAAGAAATGCTGCACTGCAGCGCAACTTTTGGGAGCGCGATGAAGGCAGCATCCCCGGCCGGGCTATACAACCCACGCGACGAACACGATGCCTGCGGCTTTGGCCTGATCGCGCAGCTCGACGACCGTCCGGGCCGTGCGCTGGTCGATGCCGCGCTGGTGGCGCTGGCGCGCATGACCCATCGCGGCGGCGTGGCCGCGGACGGATTGAGTGGCGATGGTTGCGGCCTGCTGCTGAAGCAACCGGACAAGTTCCTGCGCACGCTGGCACGCGAAGCCAAGATCGCGCTGGGCAGCCAGTTCGCGGCCGGCCTGGTGTTCCTGCCGCATGACGACGCCCTGGCCGCACAGGCACGCGAGACACTCCGCCTTGCACTGGCCGACGTGCAACTGGCCATCGCCGGCTGGCGCACGCCACCACTGGATGGCGATGCCTGCGGTGCCTCCGCGCGCGCCACCATGCCGCGCATCGAACAGGTGTTCGTGACGCCCTTGCTCGACGTCGAGGGTGCGCGCCCCACCCCGGATGCATTCCGGCTGGCGCTGTACCTCGCGCGTCGCCGCGCCAGCCAGCGTTTGCGCGATGTCATGGATTTCTACGTGGTCAGCCTGTCGCCGGACAGCATCGGCTACAAGGGCATGGTGCTGCCGGAGCTGCTGCCGCAGCTGTATCCGGACCTGCAACGCGCAGACCTTGAGAGCAGCGTGGTGGTGTTCCACCAGCGCTTCTCGACCAATACCAGTTCGCGCTGGTCGCTGGCGCAGCCGTTCCGCATGCTCGCCCATAACGGCGAGATCAACACCATTGCCGGCAACCGCGGCTGGGCGCAGGCGCGCGCGCATACCTGGCGCAGCGAACGGTTGGACCCGCGCGAGTTCAACCCGGTGATCGAATGCGACGGCTCGGATTCGCAAAGCCTCGACGCCATGCTCGAACTGCTGGAAACCGGCGGCATGGATGCGCTGAAGGCGATGCGCATCCTGATCCCGCCGGCGACCCAGTCGCTGGAATACAAGGACGCCGACCTCGCCGCGTTCTACGAGTACTACGCGCTCAACAGCGAACCCTGGGACGGGCCGGCCGGCATCGTCCTGTTCGATGGCCGCTACGCCGCCTGCACGCTGGACCGCAACGGCCTGCGCCCGGCGCGCTGGCAACTGGATCGCAACCGCCAGTTCATGATCGCGTCGGAAGCCGGCGTGTGGGATGTGCCGGTCGCCGACGTCGTGGCCCGCGGCAAGCTCGGGCCCGGCCAGATGATCGCCGCCGACCTGCGCGACGGCAGCTTGCTGGACAGCGACGCGATCGATGCCATCAACCGCGCGCGCGCGCCCTACAAGCGCTGGCTGCGGCAGGGCATGACCTACCTGCAAACCGAACTGATCGACCCCGGCCTGGCCGATGAACCGTTCGATGCCGGCACCCTGGCCGGTTTCCAGAAACTCTTCCAGCTCACCCGCGAGGAATGCGAAAAGGTCCTTCGGCCCTTGGCCGAGGCCGAACAGGAAGCGATCGGCGCGATGGGTGACGACGTGCCGATGGCGACCCTGTCGCAACAGGTGCGTCCGCTCTACGACCGCTTCCGGCAAGCGTTCGCCCAGGTCACCAACCCGCCGATCGACCCCTTGCGCGAGGACTGCGTGATGTCACTCGCGACCCAGCTGGGGCGCGAGGGCAACGTGTTCGTCGACAGTGCCGACAGCGTGCACCACGTCCACCTCAATTCGCCGGTGCTGTCGCAACGCAAGCTGCGCCAGCTGCTGGCGATGCCGCCCTACCAGGACGCGCATCGCTACATCGAGCTCGGCTTCGACGCGGAAGAAGGGCTGCGCAACGCAGTCGAGCGTGTGTGTGCACAGGCCGAGGCGGCCGCCCGCGAAGGCGTGCTGCTGCTGATCCTCAGCGATCGCCGGCCACGTCACGGGCAGCTGATGCTGCATGCACTGCTGGCCACCGGCGCGGTTCATCAACACCTGGTACGCACGGGCCTGCGCTGCGACATCAACCTGGTGATCGAGACCGGCACCGCGCGCGATGCGCACCATTTCGCCTGTCTGATCGGGTTCGGCGCGACCGCGGTGTATCCGTATCTCGCCTACCAGACCCTGCACGACCTGGGCGTGCGCGGGATCCTGCTGACCAAGCATGGCGGGCACACCTCTCAAGTGCCGGCGCAGATCGGTCGCAGCTACCGGCGCGGGATCAAGAAGGGGCTGCTCAAGATCATTTCGAAGATGGGCATCAGCACCATCGGCAGCTATCGCGGCGCGCGCCTGTTCGAAATCGTCGGGCTGGATCACGAAGTGGTCGACCTGTGCTTCGCCGGCACGCCGTCGCGAATCGGCGGCGCCGATTTCGAGGCCTTGCAGGCCGATGCGCAGAAGCTGGCCACGCGCGCCTGGGACAACAATGTGCTGCCGGACTTCGGCGGCCTGTTGCAGTACTCGCCGGAGGGTGAATACCACCAGTTCAATCCCGACGTGGTGCAAGCCTTGCTGCGCGCCACCCAAAGCGGCAATGCCGCCGACTGGGCACGCTATGCCGAGGCCGTGAACACGCGGCCGCCCGCCGCGCTGCGCGACCTGCTGGCGCTGGAGACCGGCGAGTGCACGGCGATCGACCTCGACCAGGTGGAACCGATCACCGCCATCGTCCGCCGCTTCGACACGGCGGCGATGAGCCTGGGCGCGTTGTCGCCGGAAGCGCACGAAGCGCTGGCCATCGCGATGAATCGCCTGGGCGGCCGCAGCAATTCCGGCGAGGGCGGCGAGGACCCGGCGCGCTATGGCACCGACAAGGTCTCGAAGATCAAGCAGATCGCGTCGGGCCGGTTCGGGGTCACCCCCGAATACCTGGTCAATGCCGAGGTGCTGCAGATCAAGATGGCGCAGGGCGCCAAGCCCGGCGAGGGCGGACAGCTGCCCGGCCACAAGGTCAACGAACTGATCGCGCGCCTGCGCCATGCCAAGCCCGGCATCGGCCTGATCTCGCCGCCGCCGCACCACGACATCTATTCGATCGAAGACCTGGCGCAACTCATCTTCGACCTCAAGCAGGTCAACCCGCAGGCGCTGGTGTCGGTGAAACTGGTCAGCCATGCCGGCGTCGGCACCATTGCCACCGGCGTGGCCAAGGCGGGCGCCGACCTGATCACGATTTCCGGCCACGATGGCGGCACCGGCGCCAGTCCGCTGTCGTCGATCCGCTATGCCGGCGTGCCGTGGGAACTGGGTTTGTCCGAGGCACGCCAGGCATTGCTGGCGAACGACCTGCGCGATCGCGTGATCGTGCAGGCCGACGGCGGCCTGAAGACGGGCCTCGACGTGGTCAAGGCCGCATTGCTGGGCGCCGAGAGTTTCGGCTTCGGCACCGCGCCGATGATCGCGCTGGGCTGCAAATACCTGCGCATCTGCCACCTCAACAATTGCGCCACCGGCATCGCCACGCAAGACGCAAGGCTGCGCGCGAATCATTTCACCGGCCTGCCCGAACGCGTCGAGAATTTCTTCCGCGGCCTGGCCGAGGAAGTGCGCGGCTATCTCGCGCAACTCGGCGTGCGCACGCTGGGCGAGATCGTGGGTCGCACCGACCTGCTGCATCAGATCGATGCGCTCGAAGCCACCGGTGAGCGCATCGATCTTTCGTTGCTGCTCGCAAGCGACGGCCTCGTGCATGGCGGCCATTGCGGCACGCCGGCACTCGCCGTCGATCCGGAGGGCCTGGCCGCGCAGCTCGAACACGATCTGGAAGACGCCATCGCGCACTCAAGCGGCGGCGAACATCGCTACACGATCTGCAACACCGACCGCAGCATCGGCGCGCGCCTGTCCGGGCGCATCGCGCGCCAGCATGGCGACCATGGCATGCGCGATGCACCGATCAACCTGCACTTCAGCGGCACCGCCGGCCAGAGTTTCGCTGCATTCCTCGCCAGCGGCCTGCAGCTGTCGCTGGAGGGCGAAGCCAACGACTATGTCGGCAAGGGCATGGCCGGCGGGCGCATCGTGATCAGGCCGCAAGGCGATGCGCGCTTCGTCGCCTGCGATACCCCGATCCTCGGCAACACCTGCCTGTACGGCGCGACCGGCGGCGAGCTGTATGCGGCGGGCCATGCCGGCGAACGCTTCGCAGTGCGCAACTCCGGCGCGGTCGCGGTGGTCGAGGGCGTCGGCGATCATTGCTGCGAATACATGACCGGCGGCGTGGTCGCGGTGCTCGGCCGCACCGGCCTGAACTTCGGTGCCGGCTTCACCGGCGGCATGGCCTACGTGCTCGACCTGGATCGCGATTTCGTCGATCGCTACAACCACGAACTCATTGACATATTGCGCATCAACAACGAGGGCTTCGAAGCCTATCGCTCGCACCTCAACGACCTGCTGGCAGCACACGTCGCGCATACCGGCAGCGTGTTTGCGCAACGCATCCTCGACGACGCCCGCGATTTCCTCGGCAAGTTCTGGCTGGTCAAGCCGAAGGCGGCGAGCCTGGAGTCCCTGGTCGAAACATTGAGGAATGCCGCTTGAGCAAGAAGCCCCTCTTCGGTTTTCGCGACCAGCCGCGCGAGATGCCCGCCCGCATCCCGCTGGAATTGCGCCAGCAGGGCGACTGGGGTGAGCTGTACGGCCGCTTCGGGCAAGCCGAGGCGAAACAACAGGCCGGCCGCTGCCTGGATTGCGGCAATCCCTATTGCAGCTGGGGCTGCCCGCTGCACAACCGCATCCCGCAATGGCTGGAGCTCGCCCGCGAAGGCCGCATCCATGAAGCGGCGGCGCTCTGCCACGAAACCAATCCGCTGCCGGAAATCTGCGGCCGCGTCTGCCCGCAGGATCGCCTGTGCGAAGGCGCGTGCACGCTCAACGACGGCTTCGGCGCGGTCACCATCGGTGCCGTCGAAAAATACATCGTCGACACCGCGCTGGCCGATGGTTGGCAACCCGACCTCAGCCACGCGCCGATCACCGGCAAGCGCGTCGCCGTGGTCGGTGCCGGACCGGCCGGACTTGCGTGTGCAGACCGCCTGCAGCGCGCCGGCATCCAGGCCATCGTCTTCGACCGCTATGAACGCATCGGCGGCCTGCTGCAATTCGGCATCCCGACCTTCAAGCTGGAACGCGCGGTGATGGATCGCCGGCACGAAATCCTTGCCGGCATGGGCGTCGAGTTCCGGCTCGGCGTGGAGATCGGCGGCGATGTCGACATGGATGAGCTGCTGCGCGATTTCGACGCGGTGTTCCTCGGACTGGGAAGCTATCGCTACACCGACGGCAAGTTGCCGGGTCAGTCGCTGCGGAATGTATTGCCGGCGCTGCCATTCCTGGTCCAGAACGGCCGCCTCGTCATTGGTGACGATGTCGACGGCCAACCCATCGCCGGCTGGGAAGACCAGGTGGCCTTGCCCGACCTGCACGGCAAGCGCGTCGTGGTGCTCGGCGGCGGCGACACCGGCATGGACTGCGTGCGCAGCGCGGTGCGCCTGGGCGCGGCCAGCGTGCGCTGCCTCTACCGTCGCGACGAAGCCAACATGCCCGGTTCCGCGCGCGAAGTCGCCAACGCACGCGAGGAAGGCGTCGAGTTCCTGTTCAACTGCCAGCCGCTTGCGCTGCTGGGCGACGACACTGTCACCGCCGTGCAGGTTGCGCAGACGCGACTGGGCGAACCCGACGCACGCGGCCGGCAATCGGCCGAGATCGTGCCGGGCAGCGAATCGGCGATGGAGGCCGATGTGGTGATCATCGCGTTCGGTTTCCAGCCGGATCCGCCGGACTGGCTTTCCGCGCATGGGATCGCACTGGAAGCCAACGGCCGCATCAAGGTGACGCCCGCGCCAACCTGCAAGCAACGCGTGGCAACGACGGCGATCCCCTACCAGACCAGCAACCCGAAGGTCTTCGCCGGCGGCGATGGCGTGCGCGGCGCGGATCTGGTGGTCACCGCGACGTACGAGGGGCGCGAGGCGGCGGCGGGGATTGCGAGATTGCTGCTGGGCTGAGCCTGCACAAGGTAGCTTCGGCAGCCCGTCACTCACAGGAGTCAGGACGATGTCCGTGACCGCGCGCCGTGACCTTCGTTCATCTTGATCACTTCACCTTTCCCTGCGGCGGGCTAACGTGGATGCCCTCGCCTACTGATTGAAAGCCGCGAGATATGACAATCCCCATCATCCGGTGCGCAGGGTCGTGACCCGTTCGACGATCGGCATGATCGCCGCGACCGCTTGGCTGCTGACCGCAGCCGGTTGCGCCTCGGTGGTGCCGATCGAAGCGCCGCCGCAAGCGGTCGACGCTCCCGCACGGTGGTCCGCCGGCGACGCCGCGACGGCGGCCGCGCCGAGTCCGCTCGCGCAGTGGTGGCAGCGCTTCGGCGATGCGCCGCTGTCGCGCCTCGTGGAGCGCGCGCTGCAGGCCAACACCAGCGTCAACAGCGCCCAGGCCGCGCTGCGCCAGGCGCGTGCGCTGCGCGATGTCTCCGCGGCCGGTCTGTACCCGACGCTCGGCGCTTCGTCCAGCGCGAAGCGCAACCGTACCGGCAGTGGCAGCAGCAAGACCGAATACGACACCTTCCAGGCGGGCCTGGACGCAAGCTGGGAGCTCGATGTCTTCGGCGGCCAGCGCAGCCTGCTGCGGGCGAGCGAGGCCAGCGTGATGGCCAGCGCTGCCAGCCTGGGCGACGTGCAGGTGTCGATCGCGGCCGAGGTCGCGCTCGACTACATCGCGCTGCGCAACACACAGGCGCGCCTGGCCATCGCACGCGAGAACCTGGCAAGCCAGCGCGAGACGCTGCAGATCGCGCAGTGGCGCCGGCAGGCCGGACTCGTCACTTCGCTCGACGTGGAACAGGCGCGCACCTCGGCCGAGCAGACGGCTGCGCAATTGCCCGCCTTGCAGAAGACCGTGGACCAGACCGCGCACGCGCTGTCGGTGCTGACCGGTCAGGTACCCGCGGCCTTGTCGGCAGAGCTCGGCACCGCCGGCCCGGTGCCGACCGCCCCCGAGAACCTGGCGCTCGCCTTTCCGGCCGAGACCCTGCGCCAGCGCGCCGATGTCCGGGCCGCCGGGTTCGAGTGGGGCGCGGCGCGCGCCCGCGTCAGCCAGGCTGAGGCCGCGCGCTGGCCGAGCCTGTCGCTCGGCGGCGCGCTGGGCTTGAATTCGCTCACGCTCGGATCGCTGACCGACGGCGCCTCGCTCGTCAGCAGCGTGCTGGGCAGCGTCACCGGGTCGCTGTTCGACGGCGGCGCCGCGCGCGCGCAGGTAAGCGCGCAGCAAGCCGCGCTCGAGCAGTCGCTGCAGGACTACCGCTCCGCCGTGCTCGTTGCACTAAGGGATGTGGAAGACGCGCTGGTCGCCCTGCGCAGCGACCGTGAGCGGTTGGCACGCCTGAAGGACGCCGCCGACGCGGCCACCAATGCGGCAACGCTGGCGCGCCAGCAGTACGGCAGCGGGCTGGTCGATTTCCAGACCGTGCTGCTGACGCAGCGTTCCCAGCTCGGCGCACAGGACGACGTGGCCAGCGCCAGCGCCGACGTCAGCAGCGACCACGTACGCCTGTACAAGGCCCTCGGCGGTGGCTGGATGCCCGGCAGCGCATCCGGCACCCCCACCGCCACCACGCAACACGCGGAATCGCCATGAATGAAGAGAGTACCGCCACCGACCTGCAAACCCTGCTGGGCGAAGACCATCCGCCGCGCTGGTGGCAGCGCGGGTCATTGTGGGGCGGTCTTGTCGCCCTGCTGGTCGTGGCTGGCGGTGTCTACTACTGGCAAGCGCGAAGCGCCGGCAAGGCCGCACCGACCTACGTGAGCACCGAACTGCGCACGGGCAGTCTCACCCTCAGCGTGTCGGCGAACGGCACGTTGCAGCCCACGCGCTCGGTCAATATCGGCAGCGAACTGTCGGGCACGGTCAAGCGCGTGCTGGTCGACGTGAACGACCGCGTCAAGGCCGGCCAGGTGATGGTGGAACTGGACGCGTCGAAGTTCAGTGACCAGGTGACCCGCTCGCGCGCCTCGCTCGCCGCCGCCCGCGCCCAACTCGCGCAGGGCAAGGCCACGGTCACCGAATCCCGCGCCAGCCTTGCGCGCCTGGAGGACGTCTTCAAGCTCTCGGGCGGCAAGGTGCCTTCGGCCACCGAGCTCGACAGTGCGCGCGCCGCCCTGGCCCGCGCGGTGGCTACCGAAGCGAGCGCTGCCGCCAACGTGGGCGTTGCCCAGGCCACGCTCTCGACGGATGAAACCAACCTCTCCAAGGCCTCGATCCGCTCGCCCATCGACGGCGTGGTGCTCAGCCGCTCGGTGGATCCGGGCAACGCCGTGGCCGCCTCGCTGCAGGCCGTCACTCTGTTCGCGGTGGCCGAGAACCTGGCCCAGTTGCAGCTTGAAGCCAGCGTGGACGAGGCCGACGTGGGCGCCGTGAAGGTGGGACAGAAAGCCAGCTTCACCGTCAGCGCCTATCCCGCGCGCAGCTTCCCGGCCACGACCCGCCGCGTGGCGTTCGGCTCGACCACCACCAACAATGTGGTGACCTACGTGGCCACGCTCGACGTGGACAACAGCGACCTCAGCCTGCGCCCCGGCATGACCGCCGTGGCCACCATCGTGGCCACCGAACGCAAGGGCGTGCTGCTCGTGCCCAACACGGCGCTGCGCTTCACGCCCACCGCAGCAGCCGTGGCGAACACGTCCTCCGGGAACAGCAGCATCCTGTCCAGGATGATGCCGCGCCCGCCACAAAGCAGCAGCGCCAAGGTGGCCGGCACCGAAAGCCATGCTGCGGGCACGCGCCAGATCTGGGTTCTGCAGGAAGGTCAGCCGGTTGCCATGCAGGTGCAGACCGGCATCAGCGACGGCCTCATGACCGAGGTCAGCGGCGAGGGACTCACGCCCGGCATGGCCGTCATCACCGACCAGCGCAGTGCGGGCACCGCGCCATGAATCAGGCGGCGGTTCGCGCCACGGGGCGGCCGGGACCCGTGCCACTGATCCGTCTGCGCGGCATCACCAAGGTCTACGGCACGGGCGACACGGCGTTCCAGGCGCTGAAAGGCGTGAATCTGGACATCGAGAAGGGTGACTTCGTGGCCATCATGGGCCCCAGCGGTTCGGGCAAGTCCACGGCCATGAACATGCTGGGCTGCCTGGACACCCCCACCAGCGGCACCTATGAGTTCGAGGGTGTGCAGGTGCAATCGCTCAGCCGCGACCAGCGCGCCCGCTTGCGTCGGCGCTACCTGGGCTTCGTGTTCCAGGGGTTCAACCTGTTGGCGCGCACGTCGGCGCAGGAAAACGTCGAGCTGCCGCTGGTCTACCGCGGCGAGTCCTCCGCAATGCGCCATGCGATGGCCGCGCGCGTGCTCGAACAGGTTGGCCTCAAAGGGTGGGAACACCACACCCCGGGCGAGCTTTCGGGCGGCCAACAGCAGCGCGTGGCGATCGCACGGGCCATCGTCACCGAGCCGGCCGTGCTGTTGGCGGATGAGCCCACCGGCAACCTCGACACCGCCCGCAGCAAGGAAATCATGGACCTGCTCTGGCACCTGAACGCAGACCAGCGCATCACCGTACTGATGGTCACGCACGAGGCCGAGATGGCCGATTACGCGCGGCGCATCGTGCGCTTCGTCGACGGCATGGTGGAGAGCGACCAGCGCAACCCGGACCCGGTCGGGCTCCGGGTGGGATACGTTGCCACCTCCATGGGAGCGGGCTGACCATGTGGCTCAACACCCTCCTGCTCGCGCTGCGTTCGATCCGGCGCAACCTGATGCGCTCGTTCCTCACCATCCTGGGCATCGTGATCGGCGTCAGCGCGGTAATCACGATGGTCACGGTAGGCAATGGCGCCACCCTGTCCGTGCAGGACCAGATCTCGGGTCTGGGCACCAACCTCTTGCAGATCCGCCCGGGCCAGCGCATGGGCCCGGGTAGCGGTGGCTCCAGCGCGCCCTCCTTCAAGGACACCGACGCCGAAGCCATCGCCACCCAGATCGGTGGCGTCGCGGCCGCAGCACCCCAATCGCGCACCAGCGCCACGCTGGTGGCCAACGGCCGTAACTGGAGCAGCACCGTCACCGGCAGCACCAACGCGTGGCTCGGCATCGGCAACTGGACCCTGGCCCAGGGCCGCGCGTTCACCGATGCCGAGCAGCGCGCCGGCGCCGCCGTCTGCATCATCGGCGAAACCGTCCGCAGCGAATTGTTCGGCAGCAGTCCCGCGCTGGGCGCGTCGCTCCGCGTCTCGAAAATCAGCTGCGAGATCATCGGTGTGTTCGGCTCCAAGGGCCAGGGGTCGTTCGGCAACGACCAGGACGACCTGGTCTTCATGCCGCTCAAGACCCTGCAGCGCCGCATCACCGGCAACACCCAGGTCAATGACCTGCTCGTGTCCATGGCCGAAGGCAGCGACTCCACGCGTGTGAAGGCCAGCCTGACGCAACTGTTGCGTGAACGCCGCAAGCTGGCCGACACCGACGACGACAACTTCAACGTGCTCGACACCAAGCAGCTGGCCGACACGCTCTCGGGCACCACCCAGGTGATGACGACGCTGCTGGGTGCCGTGGCCGCGGTGAGCCTGCTGGTGGGCGGCATCGGCATCATGAACATCATGCTGGTGAGCGTGACCGAGCGCACCAGGGAGATCGGCCTGCGCCTGGCCATCGGCGCGCTGGAGCGCGAGGTGCTGCTGCAGTTCCTGATCGAGGCCGTGGTGCTGGCTGCGCTGGGGGGATTGCTCGGCATCGTGTTCGCCACTGGCGCCTCGATCGGCCTTTCGGCGGTGATGAACTTGCCCTACACGTTCAATCCCGCGGTCAACCTGCTCAGCTTCGTCTTCTCTGCCGCCATCGGCGTGCTGTTCGGCTACTTCCCGGCCCGCCGGGCGGCGCGGATGAACCCGATCGACGCGCTGCGGCATGAATAGAGTTACTGCAAAACCCGCATGAATCCGGTGGCGTGCTGCAACGCCTGGGCAGAGAGTCCGGCGCTTGCACGTGGCGCGAAATCGATAGCCGTAGTGACAGCGGACAAGATCATTCCGCGGTTACGCGAATGATGTTTCGCATCTCGCGTCGTGGCGAGCATCAAATGCTGCAAGCAGGCCCGCGCCAGGCCGAGAGCGGCCTGCGGTTGATCGGCTTCTTCCGGCCCTGGATTCAACCAACGAAAGAACCGCAGGCATGCCTGCGGTTCGCGCACCACCAAAGTCCGGGCGGCATCCTTGCCGCCCGTTCTCCCCTGGAACTTCTGTCCGTCAGGACTCGTACGCGGTCTCGCCATGCGAACTGATGTCCAGGCCTTCGCGTTCGGCTTCCTCGCTGACCCGCAGGCCGATGGTGTGCTTCACCAGCAGGAAGGCCAGCAGCGAAACACTGCCCGACAACACCACGGTCACCAGCACGCCCTGCGCCTGGATCCACACCTGCGAGACGATCGAGTAATCCGGCAGCGTGGTCTCGGTGACGTAATCCCACAGGCCGGCGCCGCCGAGTGCAGGTGAGGCGAACACGCCGGTGAGCAAGGCGCCGAGGATGCCGCCGATGCCGTGCACGCCGAACACGTCGAGTGCATCGTCGGCACCCAGCACGCGCTTCAGGCCACTGACGCCCCACAGGCAGACCACGCCCGACAGCGCGCCGATCACCAGTGCGCCGCACAGGCCGACGAAACCGGCTGCCGGCGTGATCGCCACCAACCCGGCGACCGCGCCTGACGCGGCACCCAGCATCGACGGCTTGCCCTTGCCCACCCATTCCGCGGTGGTCCAGCCCAGCACCGCTGCGGCGGTGGCGAGAAAGGTATTGACGAAGGCCAGCGCGGCCACGCCGTTCGCTTCCAGCGCCGAACCGGCGTTGAAGCCGAACCAGCCGAACCACAGGATCGATGCGCCGACCATGGTCTGGGTCAGGTTGTGCGGCTTGATCGCCTCGCGCCCGTAGCCCACGCGCTTGCCGATCACGTACGCACCAACCAGACCGGCGACCGCGGCATTGATGTGGACCACCGTGCCACCGGCGAAGTCCAGCGCGCCCCTGGCGAACAGGAAGCCCGATTGCGCCAGCACCGCCGGCACCACCTCATTGCTGGTGAACGCATCCGGGCCCGGGAAGAACCACACCATGTGCGCCATCGGCAGGTAGGCCAGGGTGAACCAGATCACCGTGAACACCAGCACCCCGGCGAACTTCACCCGCTCGGCGAACGCACCGATGATCAACGCGCAGGTGATGCAGGCGAAGGCACCCTGGAACACGAAGAACACCAGCTCCGGGATCACCACGCCCTTGGTGAAGGTCGCGCCCATCGCATCGGGCGTCAGCCCGCTGGCGAACAGCCGGTCCCAACCACCAATGAAGGCATTGCCCGGCGTGAACGCGAGCGAATACCCGTAAAGCGCCCACAGCACCGCCACCAGCGAAAACACCAGCAGGCTTTGCATCAGGATCGACAGCACGTTCTTGCTGCGCACCAGGCCGCCGTAGAACAGCGCAAGCCCGGGCAATGTCATGAACACCACCAATGCCGAACACACCAGCAACCAGGCGATGTCGCCCTTGTTGGCCACCGGCGCGACCGCCTCCTGCGCGAACGCGGCGGGCGCCGCCGTGCACAGCAGCAGGCCGAGCAGGGCCCGTTTGCCGCCCGACTTTTTCCCCATGGTGTTCCCCACTTTTCTTTCCTGACCCGACGTTGCGCGGGATCCGATCTCGATCGTCTTCATGGCTTCCTCGCGTGTTTTCAGAGTGCGTCGTCGTCGAGCTCGCCGGTGCGGATGCGCACCGTGCGCTCGAGCGCTTGCACGAAGATCTTCCCGTCGCCGACCTTGTCGGTCTGCGCGGCGCCCGCGATCGCTTCCAGCGCCATGTCCAGGCTGGCCTCGGTGACCGCACATTCGATTTTCAGCTTGGGCAGGAAATCGACCACGTATTCGGCCCCGCGATACAACTCGGTATGGCCTTTCTGTCGCCCGAAACCCTTGACCTCGGTGACGGTGATGCCCGACACGCCGACGCCGGTAAGCGCTTCGCGCACCTCGTCGAGCTTGAACGGGCGGATGATGGCGGTGATGAGTTTCATGGTGCTCCTGCTCCGTGGTGGTGTCGGATCGAGTTGTCGATCAGAACGACTTGGCGATGCTCAATACCAATGCGCTGCCGGCAATCCGGTTGCCGAAGGCATTGGTGTAGAGGGCCGAATCCGCGTCGGTGTCGCTGTAGGCCAGGCCAACCGCAAAGCCGTTTTCGAACGACCTGGTCACGCCCAGCTTCCAGTCGGTGTATCCGAAGGTCGCATTGCCTTCGATCCACTGCTTGCCGGCATGCGCACCGATCGCCCAGCCATCGGCCACGGCGACGTTCGCGGTGAGGTCCAGGTAGCCGCTGCCATCGGAATTGGCGTAGCCGAACAGGTCGGTTGCCGCGTAGGCGTACCTGGCGCCAAGGCTGACCTTTTCGCTGGCGGCCATGGTGATGCCGGCATACACCTCAAGGGTGTCGGCACTGTTGAAGCCGGCGGGATAGTCGCCCGGATACCCGTAGTACAGCGCGCCGACGTCGTAACTCAGGGCATCGCTGAACTGACCGCGATAGCCCCCATAGACATCGAGCTCCAGGCTGCTGGAGATGGGCGCAAGGGTGGTCGATGCATCCGACAGCCAGCTGATGTTGCTGCCCCAGCCGCCGACATAGAAGCCGCTGTCCGCGGCGTATTCGATTCCACCCTGCAGGGCGGGGTCCTGGTTGGTTTGCGAGACGCCCCGGAAGACGTAGTCGCTGGCCAGGCTGATGGTGCCGCTGGCACCGGCATGTGCGCCGGTGAAGCCCAGCATCCCGACCAGCGTGGCGAGGATGCGCGTGCTTGCGCGATACGAGCGAGAAAGCTTGCGCGTGGTCGCGTCCGTGCACGGGTTGCGTGTAGCGAAAGAGTTGGACGACATGACACAGGCTCCTCATAAGCGGTCGCCCTCCCCGGTCATTGGTTCCACTTGCTGCACTGCAGGCTTGCCTGATGTCGCCGCCTGCCTGCTGCGATCGTCGATCGCGTTGCCTGCCTCCTGTGTTGTTGGTGCCGTGGCACCTCGCGCGGCGCCGCCGCACATGGCCCGTCTCGCCCCTCTCTCCGTCAAAAGGGCCGGGAGGCGCGCACCCGTCGGTACACGCTCCCGGACCTGTCCGATCCTCGCCGGGGAGGGAGCGAAGCGAGGATCAGCTCGCTTCGTCCTGATGCAGCCACCCCATCAGATCGTGTGTTGAATCCGGTTCTAGATTGCGTAGTACATCTGGTATTCGAGCGGGTGCGTCGCTGCGCGGAAGGCGCTGACTTCCTTCATCTTGAGCTTGATGTAGGCGTCGATGAAGTCGTCGGTCATCACCCCGCCGGCCTTGAGGAAGTCGCGATCGGCATCGAGCGCGTCCAGCGCCTGGTCGAGCGAATGGCACACGGTCGGAATGCCCTTTTCCTCTTCCGGCGGCAGGTCATACAGATCCTTGTCGCTGGGGCCGCCCGGGTCGATCTGGTTCTTGATGCCGTCAAGGCCGGCCATCATCAACGCAGTGAAGATCAGGTAACCGGAATTCATCGGATCCGGGAAACGGAACTCGACTCGACGCGCCTTCGGGTTGGCCACGTAGGGGATGCGACAACTGGCGGAACGATTCGATGCCGAGTAGGCCAGCATCACCGGCGCCTCGAAGCCCGGCACCAGGCGCTTGTAGCTGTTGGTGCTGGAATTGGCGAATGCATTGATCGCACGCGCATGCTTGAACACGCCGCCGATGTACCACAGCGCCAGCTGCGACAGGCCGCCGTAACCATCCCCGGAAAACAGGTTGACGCCGGCCTTGGCCAGGCTCTGGTGGACATGCATGCCACTGCCGTTGTCGCCTACCAGCGGCTTGGGCATGAAGGTCGCGGTCTTGCCGTTGCGATGGGCGACGTTCTTGATGATGTACTTCATCGTCAACAGTTCGTCGGCTTTTTGCACCAGCGTGTTGAACTTGGTGCCGATCTCGCACTGGCCGGCGTTGGCGACCTCATGGTGGTGCACTTCCACTTCGATGCCGACTGCTTCCAGCGTCTTGCACATCTCGGCGCGGATGTCGTGCAGCGAATCCAGCGGCGCGACCGGGAAATAGCCGCCCTTCACGCCCGGGCGATAACCCGTGTTGCCGCCTTCGTACTCCTTGCCGGAATTCCATGCCGCTTCCTCGGAATCGACATGGAAGAACGTGTGGCCCATTTCGTTGGCATAGCGCACCGAATCGAAGATGAAGAACTCGGGTTCCGGACCGAAGAACGCCAGCTCGGCGATGCCGCTTGCCTTCAGGTATGCCTCGGCGCGCTTCGCGATCCCGCGCGGGTCGCGCTCATAGGCCTGCATGGTCGTGGGGTCCAGCACGTCGCAGACCAGGATCAGGGTCGGGTCGGCGGTGAACGGATCCAGGACTGCGGTGGCCGGATCGGGCAACAGGACCATGTCGGACTGGTGGATGCCGCGCCAGCCACCGATCGAGCTGCCGTCGAACATCTTGCCGTCTTCGAACAGCGCGGCATCGACGATGGATTTCGGGAAGGTCACGTGATGCTGCACGCCGCGCATGTCGGTGAAGCGCAGGTCGACGAACTCGACCTTGTGGTCCTTGATCAGTTTTTCGATGTGTTCGAGCGACATGGCAGAGTCCTGGGTGTATTGACGGATACCACAAGTAATGCAAGTCGCGTGCCATGTTCCAAGTCTACTGATTTTATGGAACTTGATGAGCACGATCAATTTCAAATGCATCAAACTGGTGCGTGATTGCATGCTGCTGGCACCGATATGGTGCATTACCGTCCTGCGCTATCCTGCGCCGTCGCCACGGCCACCAATCGCATGAATGACCTGCTCGCCGCGCTGCTGCTCGGCATCATCGAAGGCATTACCGAATTCCTGCCGATCTCCAGCACCGGCCACCTGCTGATCGCCGAGCGCTGGCTGGGTCATCGCAGCGACCTGTTCAACATCGCCATCCAGGCCGGCGCGATCCTGGCGGTCGTGCTGATCTACTGGAAGCGCCTGTGGGGCATGCTGGTCGCCTTCGGTGGCCGGGATGCACCCGCAGCCCTTGATCCGCTCGGCGTCGCCGCCACGCCGGCGCAATCACGCACCTACGCACTCAAGCTGGGCCTGTCATTCGGGGTCACCGCCGTACTCGGCCTGCTGGTCAAGGCGATGGGCTGGGAACTGCCGGACACGGTGCGACCGATCGCCTGGGCGCTGGTCATCGGTGCGATCTGGATGGTGGTGGCCGAACACTTCGCCGCAAAACGCGCAGCGCGCGAAGGCGAGCGCACGGCGATCTCCTGGACCACGGCGCTGCTGGTAGGCATCGCGCAAGTCGTTGCCGGCGTGTTCCCGGGGACCTCGCGCAGTGCCGCCACGATTTTCGTGGCGTTATTGGCGGGCACCACCAGCCGCGCCGCGGCCACCGAATTCGCCTTCGTGGTCGGCATCCCGACCATGTTCGCGGCCACCGCTTACGAACTGCTGTCGCTGCTCCGTCATGGCGGCATCGGCGATGAGGACTGGAGCGCATTGGGCATCGCCTTCGTCGCCTCGGCGGTCACCGCGTTCGTTGCAGTCAAATGGCTGCTCCGCTACATCCAGAGCCATCGCTTCACCGCGTTCGCGGTGTATCGCGTGGTGATTGGCGTGGCACTGCTGCTGTGGTTGCCGGCGGCCGGCTGAAGACTCAGCGCACGCCGGGATTCAGCGTGTAGGTGCCGTACGTCGCCGCTTCGGCCAGCACGTGGCCGCGCATGGCGGCGAACACGTCACCGGCAATGAAGGTTTCAGGCAACGCCAGCGTTTCAACATCCAGCGCGAACACGCGGAAGAAATAACGATGCATGCGCAGGTCGTGCGCAGGCGGATAGGGGCCGTCGTAGCCGAAATACTGGCCACCCATCGCGGCGTCGCCGGCAAACCAGCCGGTGTAGTCGTTCAGGCCGCGCCGGCCACCGGCGTCCAGGCCGGAACCTTTCCCGCCTTTGGTCACGCCGTCGCTGCAGCTACCGGCCGCAATCCCGCGGGTAGCTGCGGGAATGCCGGCCACCACCCAGTGCACGAACTCGCCACGCGGGTGTGCGACCGGGATCGGCGTGCCTTCGTCGGCCACCAGCGCGCCATCGGTGGGCGCGTCGGTGTCCAGACACAGCAGGGCGAATGATCGGGTGCCTTCCGGGACATCCGTCCACGCCAGGTGCGGATTGCGATTGCCACCGAAGCCATGCGGTTGTCCCATCGCGAATTCGGCCGGGATCGGCTGGCGGTGTTCGAAGCTGTCGCTGTGGATCTTCATGCCGGCTCTCCTTGTACCCGTGCTCCAGGTGCGTTGCCCTGATTCTGCACTGCCGATGCTTCAAGCGCTGTCGACAGTCGCCGGGCCACCCAGTCCTCGGCATAGCCACGCAGGCGTGCATCGCACAGGAAGCCGCAGTGGCCGCCGTGCGCGGCGATCTCCACGTACGCATCGGCGGGGAGTTGCCAATCATGGAAATCGTCGACCGGGATCACCGGATCGTCGGCCGAGGTCAGGATATCCGCGGGCACCTGCAGCCCCGCCATGCGGTCGCGGCTGATCCGGTAGCCATCGAAATAGGCATCGACGTCGGCAAACTCCGTATGCCGCGCCACCAGCCATGCGGTGAGCCCGCGCAGGCGTCGGCTGCGAAGCTGTTCCTCGGCGATCGCATGGCGCTCAGGGAATAGCGCCTGCTTGCGCCGCAGCGAACGCGTCCACTTGCGCAGGAAGTAGCGCTCGTACAGCGACAGGCCCTGTTCCATCGCGGTGGTGGTGCGGTCGGGATCCAGTGCCGGGCAAACCGCCGCCACCCGTGCCAGCTCCAGGCCCACGCGGGGCGCATGCAGGGCGAGGCGCAACGCGAAGTTGCCGCCCAGCGAATAGCCGGCGGCCACCATCGGCTGCATCGGGTCCGCTGCCCAGCGGCGCGATATCGTCAGCGCCGCCTGCAGCACTTCCTCCAGCCGATTGGAATGAAACAGTTCTTCGTTGAGGTGATGGGTGTCGCCATGGTCGCGGAAATTCAGGCGGAACACATCGAAGCCACTCGCCAGCAGGCTCGCGCAGGTCAGGCGCATGTAGCCGGATTCCGCGCTGCCTTCCCACCCATGCAGCAGCAGTGCGAGGCCGCGCGGTGGTCGCCCGGGCAGGGTGCTGTGCACGCCATGCAGCTGGATGTCGCAGCCCGCATCGACCAGATGGTCTTCATGCACGGCGCCGAGCTTGTGCAGTTCACGTGCACCGCGTCTTACGCGCGCACCACTGCTGCCAAGCAAGGTTTGCAGATGTGGATTGCGCAGCCAGCGCGGCGCGCGATAGGCGCTGGCGGAAGGGCTGCTCACGCCGACTGCATCGCCTGTTCGATCCGGCTGCGGGCCAGTTGCGCGATGCCGCGCCGCCCGTCATGGTCGGCGTGCAGGATCGGTTCCAGGAAGCACACCCGCGCCGAGCGCGAGGGCTCACCGAGCAGCCGCATCATGTTGGCCACGAAACTTTCGCGCGGGGCGAACGCCACGATCGCCTGCGCGTGGCAGCGCGCCCCGTAGCAGAGCGCAACGGGCTGCACGGGGGCATCGGCCGCCACCGCGGCAGTGAAGATGCGCGCATGGAACGGCCCCAGCGCGACACCCTCGCGAGTGCCGCCTTCGGGGAACGCGGCAACCGCACGCCTGGCACGCAGGCGCACCGCCATTTCGTCCATCACCCCACCCAGCGAATCGGCGTTGCCGCGCCGCAGGTAGATGGTGTCCGCATGGGTGGTCAGCCAGCCGACCACCGGCCAGTTGCGGATTTCGTGCTTGGCGATGAACCCCATCATGTGCTGCGAATGCAGGGCGATGATGTCGACCCAGCTGACATGGTTGGCGACGAACATGGTGCCACCCGCCAGCGGCAAACCCTCGCGGCGCACGCGCATCCCGAAGATCCGCAGGAACCAGCGCGCCCACCAGCGCAGCGCCGCATGGCCCACCTGGTGGCCACCGACTTCGCCCACCGCAAGCAGCAGCAACAGGATCGGCAGATGCACCAGCACATGCCAGGCAAGCAGCGGCAGCCGGTAGATGTAGCGGCATGCGCGGAGGAAGGGTTCGACGGCGGGGGACGTCGCGTTCATGGCCGAACCTTATTCGATGCGGTTAGTGCTGCAGCCCAAAACAGGTTCAGCCGGGGGCTTGCGGCAACACGGCCAGGGTGATCCGGCTGATGCAGACTGGCTTGGCCGCCTCGTCTTCAATGCGGATTTCCCAGACCTGGGTGCTGCGCCCGATATGCAGCGGGCGTGCTGTTCCGGTCACCAGGCCGGTGCGCACCGCGCGCAAATGGTTGGCGTTGATCTCGAGCCCGACCACCGCGTTGTCGCCCGCCATCAGGGCGCCGGCACTGCTGCCAAGGGTCTCCGCCAAGGCCACCGAAGCACCGCCGTGCAGCAGGCCATAAGGTTGGTGGGTGCGCGCATCCACCGGCATGGTGCCGCGCAGGTAGCCTGCACCGAGTTCGGTGAACTCGATGCCCAATACCTGCATCAGGGTGCCTTGGGAGCGCGCGTTCAACGCCTCCAGCGTGGCCCTCTGGCCAGGCGAACGTGGAACCGCCCAAACCCGGATCAGCCGAACTTGAACACGCCCGGGCGCCAGCCACGCACGTAGGAGCCACGGCCCACGGAAGCATAGCCGCTGCTGCCGCCGTAGCCGGTGCCGACATCGCGCGAGCGGCGCTGGTGCATGCGGTCGATCAGTTCCTCGCGACGGCCATCCAGCCAATCGGTGCGGCCCAGGGTCGACGGATCCACGCCACGGCGGGTCGCTTCGTTCGAACGGTAGTCGCAGAAGTCATCGTAGGCATCGAGCTCGTGCTTCAGTTCGCGCATCGACAGTTCGATCATCACCGCATCGTCGAGGAAACCCAGCACTTCGATGTCATCCGGGATCACGTCGTCCGGATCGCAGAAATACATCAGGGCCGACAACACCCGCTGCCTGTCGTCCTCCGGCAGGGACCAGCCCTCGTCGCGGACCATGGCGATCATGTCGTCCAGGCGCAGCAGGCGATCCTTGATGAAATCGGGGATGCGCACTTTCTGCGCATCGGCAAGCATGGCGACTGCGCTGGCCACGATCTCCTCGCTGCTCTTGCCTGCGGCCGCCTGTTTCGAGCGCTCGGCCGCCTGCTTGAAATGAGCGAGATCTTGATCGTTGAGTTCGAAGTTCAGAGTGATCGACATGGGCTTCCCGACGCGCGCAATGAGACGCGCAGACTAGGACGCACGCCACGTCGCGTCAATCCGACGCCAAACGAGGTCAGCTTCGGCCACTGCTGGCTGGCTACAGGATCGGTGCCAGTCCGGAGCCGAACGCAGTGAACATGCGCACGCCCAGCCACTTCAATCCCAGGTCCACGTGCGGGAAGTCACCGACCGGTTCATGGCAGCGACGGAAGTCGGCATCGAACGGCGAAGGCGGCGGCACGCAGCCAGGATCGGGCACGAACTGGTAACTGGTGGCGTACTTGATCGGCCACAGGTCCAGGATCGGCATGCGCTCGGAGATACGCGCCAGGGTGAACTCGATGCCAGGCAACACCGGGGAAGAATCCCGCCGGCCGATCACCCACGCATTGCCGGGCGCCATGTCGCGGCGGATGCTGGCCGCCAACGCCATCGCGAACGCCGGGTCATTGATCACCACCGCGCTTTCGGTGTTGTAGGTATCCCCGCGCGGGTCGAAGTTGTGGGTGCCGACCACGCCGACACGCCCGTCCACGACCATCGATTTCGCATGCAGGCCCATGCGGATGCCGGCCTGCTTCAGCCGGACCGGGAGCGAGCTGGAGGAACCAAGAAGCCCGCGCAGCACGCTGGATTCACCGCCCGGGTCGTTTACCAGGCCACGCTCGGCAAGCCGACGCTCGCGCCGTGTCGGCGGGCGATCCGGCGCAGGGGCGGCATCCTCCGCCTCGCCCAGATCGGCACCCGTTGGGCCCAGCTCGAAGGGGGCATCGGCCGGGAATGGCTTGAATTCATGGATTTCGAATCCGAAGTCGCGCAGGTAACGGCGCTTGTACTTGTAGGAAATGGCGTAGGTGATGAACGAGTCGGTCGCGGCCAGGCTATTGGTCGAGATCAACACCCGCGGCGGATCCGGCTGCTGGTGCAGCCGCCGGAACACCTGCTGCGCGGGCTTGGACAACACCAGATAGGGCGTTTGCAGCAGCACCTCGTCCTGCGCGGAAGCGATGAGCTGCTGCAGGACCTCCGATGCAGGCGCCGCATTCTCGCCGACGGTGGTGTCGCGATGCTTGGCCGGCAGGTCGGCGATGAACTGCACGCCCTGCACCGCCAGGCCTGGCGCCACGAACCGCTCGCCAATGACCGCGGCGTCCGCGACATCCGCCAGCAACGCGCGCACGCGCCAGGGCTTTTGATAGGGCTGGTGCGGTGCCGGCGGCACGCCGTGGGTGTGCAGGTAGTGCGCCACGTCGCTCAGCTGCTCGGCCGGGATACTGCGCGGGGAAGCCCAGAACGCCGCGAAATTCGCGGCCATGTCGCGAGCCACCGGGCCCGCGATGAGCAGGTCGCGGTCACGGAAGTTGTAGGACGGGTCCCAATCGTAGTAGTCGTCCTGGTAATTGCGCCCGCCGGTGATGCCGATCGCATCGTCCACCAGCAGCAGCTTGCTGTGCATCCGCCGATTGAGCGTGCTCCAGCAACAGGCCGACGCCCTCACATACATCGGCAAGGACAGCCGCGCCCGGTCCAGCACCGGGTTGTACACCCGCAATTCGAAGTTGACATGCAGGCCGGACAACGCGGCCAACGTCGAAACCTTCTCCAGCGCCGACAACTGGTCCAGCAACAGGCGCACCTTGACCCCGCGGAACGCCGCGGCCTGCAGTTCGTCCAGCACCAGCTGCGCCGAATCGTCCTCGTCGAAGATGTAGGTCTGCAGGTCGATGCTGCGGCGCGCACTACGGATCAGGTGGACCCGCGCAAGCAGCGCCTCCGGGCCCTTGTCCAGCAGCACGGCATGATGCCGTGGCGACGCCGGGGTCGATTCGGCCAGCACGCGCGTAGCCAGGTCATGCAACGGCGAGGGCAATGCACAGGCGTCGGAATCCGCGCAGTCGACCTGGATCGAACGCGCGCTGCCGGCGATCCTTTGAGCCTCCTCGCGCTGGGGCGTGGACAACGTCGCGCAGCCACCCAGCAAAAGGAGCGCGGCCAACGCCAACCACCGGCGGCCACGCCGGACCCTCATCGGTTCACGGCCACCAGAACTGGGTCAGGGTCCCGATCCCGGGCTCGATGGAGGCGTTCAACGGCACGCTCAGGACCGCGATGCCACCGGGCGGCATGCCGCGATAGTCGCCGGTCTGGCCGCTGTGCATGAGCGCCGCGAGCTGCTCCAGCCCGGGGTTGTGGCCCACCAGCATGAGACGTTCGGCGTCGCGATTGGCATCGGCCAAGGCGGCCAGCGTGCCGGGGTCGGCTTCATAGATGGACGCCTCTTCACGCCCCTGGGCGCTACCGATATCACCCAGTGCTTCCAGTGTCTGGCGGGTCCGCGCCGCGCTGGAATACAGGATGCGATCCGGCATCAACCCATGCGCACGCAGCCAGTCGCCGGCCGCGCGTGCCTCGGCAAGGCCGGTGGCGGATAACCCGCGCTGGCGATCGTCCTGGCCCGCGGTGGCGGGTTCGGCATGGGCATGGCGCAGCAGGATCAAGTCCCTCATTGCATCTCCTCGTGGCGTTTCCAGCAGCTTACGCTGCAATAACTAGTCCTTGCGCAGCCATTGCAGCAACGGCTGCCAATCGGCCTGGTGTTCACGGACCTGCGTCGAGTGGTAGTCGAACAGACTCTTGCCCAGACCGGTCAGCACCACATAGGCCTGGCTGTCGCGCAACTCGGCCACCACCGGGAATGGCCAGCTGCGCAGCACCTCCAGCGCCTGTTGCGACGCATTGGTATGCGGTTTCAGGCGATTGCCGACCAATCCCACCCGCAGTTGGCCCTTGCGCACGCGCGGATGTCTGGCGAGCGACTCCAGGAAAGCGACGCTGGCCTCGATATCCAGCGCGGATGGCTGGATCGGCACGACCAGCGCATCGGCGACGTCAAGGAAGTGCTCCAACGCATTGCCCATGGCGCCGGCCGGCGCATCCACGATCACCCGCTGGGTGCCGTCCGGAATGTGCTTGTGCCAGGACTTGCGGCGGCCATCGACCGGCAACACCGCGCTGGCCATGCCCGCCCGGCGCTGGCACCAGCGGGTCGCCGAACCCTGAGGATCGGCATCGACCAGCACCACGTTGTACCCGGCCACCGCAGCCTCCGCGGCCAGCTGGGTGGCGATCGTGGTCTTGCCCACGCCGCCCTTGGAACATGCCACCAGCCATGTCTTCATCCCTGCGTTTCCTCGGCTTGCCTGGGCCAAGCGTACACGCAAGCAGGCTGGCCGTCGGCTCAGGCCGGATAGCGTTCCGCCACGTCCAGCCGCAGGCGTTCGGCCGCGGTGGCCAGGTCCACCGACAACGACAGGACCTGCGCCCAGTCTCCGCTGCGGCCAGCGGTTTCCAGCAGCGCGGCGGCATCGGCCAGCGCCATCGCACCCACGATCTTGGCGGCCCCCTTGACCTTGTGCGCCTGCCGGGTCAGCCCGTGCAGATCGCCCTCGCGACGCATCGCCTCCAGTTGCGCCAGGTCGTCCCGGGTGCTGTCGAGGAACTCGGCAAGCAAGGTACGCGCCTCGCCCGGATCACCTCCGGTCAGTTCCACCAGCACCAGGACGTCCAGCATCTCCGGATGCGCCAACGGCGCCTGGCCCGCCTCCGCCGCGACCACCTGCTGGTTGTTCGCGGTCTGGATCGACACCCCGAGTTCGGCACTCACCGGCTGCGCCGCCGCGGTATGCGGCAACCAGCGTTGCAGGCAGGCGCCCATGGTCGGAATGCTGACCGGCTTGGCCATGTAGTCGTCCATGCCGGCGGCCAGGCAACGCTCTGCCTCGCCTTTCAGGGTAGCGGCGGTGAGCGCGACGATGGGCGTGCGCTGCTTGCCGCTGCGCGCTTCTTCTTCGCGGATCGTGCGCGCCAGCTGGTAGCCATCCATGCGCGGCATGTGCACGTCGCTCAGCACCAACGCGTAACGTCCGCTGCGCCAGCACTCCAGACCTTCCATGCCGTCGTTGGCGGTTTCCGAGACATAACCGGCCAGGGCCAGCTGGCGCTGGATCACCTGGCGATTGGTCGGATGGTCGTCGACCAGCAGGACCAGGCTGCGCTCGTCTTCCGCCGCAGCCACGCTCGGCAGCGGTCGCGGACTGAAGCCAGGTGTCACCACGGTTGAGCCCGACTTGCCGTCCGCCGGCATTGGCGCTCGCTGCAGCGTGATGCGCAGGCGCATGGTCGTGCCGGCACCGGGGGCAGACTCCATGTCCACGGTGCCCTCCATCAGCTCGGCCAGGCGCCGGCTGATTGCAAGGCCCAGCCCGGTACCGCCGAAACGGCGCGTGGTATCGGCCTCGGCCTGCGAGAACGGCTGGAACAGGCGGGCCTGCGCCTTCTCGCTGATGCCGATGCCGGTGTCGGTCACCCGGAACACCAGTTCATCGCTCCCATGCGCGCCGGCGCCCGGATCGCTGCTGGCGATTTCAAGCGCGGCCACGACCCGTCCATGGTCGGTGAACTTGATCGCGTTCGAGAGGAAATTGCCGATGATCTGGCGCAGCCGCACCGGATCGGCGATGTGCGCCGACGCCAGCCTGGGGTCGATCGTGCAGTCCAGCGACAACCCCTTGCCCGAGGCCGAACCGGCATGGTTCGCAACCACGCTGCGCAGCAACTCGGGCAATGCGGTGACGACCGGATCGATTTCCAGTCGACCCGCCTCGATCTTCGAGAAATCCAGGATGTCGCCGATGATCCGCAGCAGGGTTTCCGCCGACGTCTGGATCACGCTCAACGCGCGCCGTTGCTCGGCGTCCAGCGGGGTCAGGCTTAGCACCTCGATCATGCCGGTGACGCCGATCATCGGGGTGCGGATTTCGTGGCTCATCGCCGCCAGGAACGCACTCTTGGCCTTGCTGGCATCGCGTGCACGCGCCTCGCTGTCGCGCAATGCGCGCTCCAGCCGCTTGGGCACGGTGAGGTCGGTGGCCACCGCCAGCAGGCCCACCATCGCCCCGGTGTCGTCACGCATCGGCGACAACGCCAGCAGCACCGGCAGGGTACGCCCGCGCTGGTGGCGCAACACGAACTCCCGCGGCGGCTCGCGGTGCTGGGCCAATGCGCGCAACGCCGTCCAGTCCGCGGCGATCGGCTGGCCATAGGCATCGCCCAGATGATGCGACAGCGACTGCAGTGCTTCCGGATCCAGGATCACGTCCATCCGCTCACGGCCGAGCAGGGAACCGGCCGGCCAACCCAGCATGTGTTCGGCGAACGGATTGACCTGCGAGAACACGCCATCCTCGTCCACCGCGAAGATCGCGGTCTGTGCTGCTTCCAGCAACAGGCGCTGGAGATTTTCGCGCCGCTCCAGTGCAATGCGCACGCGGTCGTTGCTGATCAGCTGGTCGGTCAACTGGGTCTCGATCCGCTGCACATGACTGCGCATGCGCAGCAAGCTGTCCATCACCTCGCCGAGTTCACCGGTCGGCCGGAAATGCGGCTCGGCTTCATAGTCGTGCGCGGCCATCCTGCGCGACAGCCCGGTCAGGCTCTCCACCCCGCGATAACCATTGCGCAGGATCCGCCGCCCGAATACGACGACCAACCCGAAGCACACGAACGAGAGGATGATGCGAAGCCAGCTGACCAGCTGGCCCCGGCGGATGTCTGCCTGCACCAGCGCATCCGCGCGCAACTGCGCATGGTCCGCGATCAGCTGCAGGCGCTCGACCACCGGATCGACCGCCAGGAACAACTCGGTATCGGCGAACCTGCCGAGGGCGCGGGTGTCCCTTTTCTCGAGGGTCTCGTACAAGGTCGCCATCGCCGCATCGGCGCGCGGCCGTGCCTGCACCGCCTGGTCCAGCAACGCCTGCCCCTCGGGGTCCAGTTCGGCCTGCTGCAAGGCGACCCATTCGGCCTGGGTCGTCGCCTGCGCCCGGTCAAGGGTCTCCAGGCCTGCATCCCATCCGATCAGGTGGTTGCGGGTGCGAAAGGTGGTATTGACCAGGTCGTGGCCGTAGGCATCGGACAGGCGCCGGACCCTGCGTATGCCGGACAGCACATCATCCTTCATCGACACCAGTGACTGGCGTGCGTAGAACTGGCCGATTTCATCCAGCACCAGCACCAGCGCGCCGGTCACCAGGAACAGGCCGAACAGCCCCAGCAGTTGGTGACGGATGCCCAACTTGGACGGGTCAAATCGCATCACCACTGTCGCTAGACCGGCCTGCGCCAACGCCCGATCACGGCCTGCATCTCGCTGCCGGGGACTGGCCGCCCAATCAGGTAACCCTGGGCGATATCGCAACCCAGTTCGGCAAGCATCTGCCAGTCTTCGATGGTTTCCACGCCTTCGGCGACGGTCGTCAGGCCCAGCTTGCGTGCCAGGTCCAGGCTGGCCTCCACCACGGCGCGTTTTCGCGGTTGCGCGTGCGCGCCCAGTACGAAGCCCTGATCAATCTTCAATTCCGTGAACGGGACCTGCGAAAGCTGGGCGAGCGAGGAATAGCCGGTGCCGAAATCGTCGATCGACAAGCCGAAGCCCTTCAATCGCAACCGCGCCAGCAGGCCCAGCCCGCGCGCGGCATCGGACATCACCGAGCTCTCGGTGATTTCAAGGATCATTTCCTCCGGCGCGATGCCGTAGCCCGCCACGATCGACTGGTAGCGGTCCGCAGCCGACGGATCGGCCAGGGCAACCGCCGAAACATTCACCGACATCTTGATCCGGGGGCCGCCATGGTCCCAGCTTTGCTTCCACCGGCATGCTTCTTCCAGCATGCGATCCGTCAATGCGTTGGCAAGTCCCTCGCGCTCGAGAATGGGCACGAACTGATCCGGACGTACCACGCTGCCATCCGGGCGCTCCCAGCGCGCCAATGCTTCGGCACCAATCACCTTGCCATTGGCGAACTCCATCTGTGGCTGGAACCAGGCCACGATCTCGCCGCTGTCCAGCGCAGCAGCCAGTTCCTGCGCAGTGAATTCGACCAGCGCATGATCCGGGACGTCGCCGGCATGGTCGTCCAGGCTGTTGAGCACGGCTTCGAGCTTGTCGCGGGTCAGCGGTTTCTCGACGCTGCCCAGCACCCGCAGCCCGTACGCGCGCGCCATGTTCTGCACGGTGTTGAGCAGGGCAGGATCCAGCGCGCTGACCACCACCACCGCACGCGCCAGGTGCTCGTGCGCGATATGGCTGATGCATTCGATGCCATCCATGGCGGGCATGTCCAGGTCCACCAGCACCACGTCCGGTGGCGCGGTTTGCTGGCGCAAGATCCCGAGCGCATGCAAGCCATCGGCGCCTTCCAGCACCTGCTTCACGCCAAGCTCGGCAAGCAGGCGCAGCGCGATCCGGCGCTGGAAGCCATGGTCTTCCACCACCATTACCTGCAGGTCATTCCATGCCATGCGTCGTGCCTCTCCCCTGTGGCGCATGCAGCGAACGGCTAGCCTACTCCAGCCGTTGCCGGAACGCCGCTGTGTGCCAAGGCAACAAGGGCGATCCGATGCGGGGTGTATGCATGTCCCCGGCCATCGTAGCGGACCTCGGTGCGTCCCTGGAGTGACCTGCGGCCACTGCTAAAATGCCGGGTCTTTGCCCGAGCGCCGCAGCCGCGGCGCTTTTCGCCTGTACGGAACCCCGCCATGACCAGCACCGCCGAACTCTCCTCACCGGCTTCGGCCAACACCTCGCTGACCCATGCCGGCGTGCAATCCGGCGTGGTCGACGTCGACTACGCGCTGGACGACAAATACAACCGCACGCAAGGCCGCATCTACCTGAGCGGCGTGCAGGCCTTGGTGCGCTTGCCGTTGATGCAGAAGCTGCGCGACGAGCGCGCCGGCCTGAACACCGCCGGTTTCGTCAGCGGCTATCGCGGTTCACCGCTGGGTGGCTTCGACCTGGAGTTGTGGCGCGCGCGCAAGCAACTTGAGGCGGCGCAGGTGACGTTCCAGCCGGGCCTCAACGAGGACCTCGGCGCGACCATGGTCTGGGGCACCCAGCAGACCAACCTGTTCGAGGGCGCCAGGGTCGAGGGCGTGTTTGGCATGTGGTACGGCAAGGGGCCGGGCGTGGATCGCTGCGGCGACGTGTTCAAGCATGCCAATGCCGCCGGCACGTCACGCCTTGGCGGCGTGCTGGCGCTGGCCGCCGACGACCACAACTGCCGCAGCTCGACCCTGCCGCATGGCAGCGAGCACGAATTCGTCAGCGCGATGATGCCGGTGCTCAATCCGGCAGGCGTGCAGGACATCCTCGACATGGGCCTGCTGGGCTTCGCGATGTCGCGCTTCACCGGCCGCTGGGTCGGCTTCAAGACGATCGCCGAAACGGTGGAGTCCTCCGCCTCGGTCGACGTCGATCCGTTCGCGATGCAGATCGTGCTGCCGGGCGACGAAGATTTCGAGGTGCCCGCGGGCGGCCTCAACATCCGCTGGCCGGATCCGCCGCTGGACCAGGAAATGCGCCTGCATCGCTACGCGGTGAAGGCCGCGCAGGCGTTCGCGCGCGCCAACGGCATCGACCGCATGGTGATCGATGCGCCTAGCGCGCGACTGGGTATCGTCACCACCGGCAAGAGCTATCTCGACGTCCTGCAGGCGCTGGAATACCTGGGCCTGGACGAACGCGCCTGCGCCGACCTCGGCATCCGCGTGTACAAGGTCGGCATGACCTGGCCGCTGGAGCCGGTCGGCATTCGCGCGTTCGCGCGCGGCTTGCAGGACCTGCTTGTGGTCGAGGAAAAGCACAGCTTCATCGAGTCGCAGATGAAGGAGCTGTTCTACAACTTCGATGGCGAACGACCCTCCATCGTCGGCAAGTACGACGAGTCGGGCGAGTGGATCCTGCCCTCCACCGGTGAACTCACGCCGGCACGCATCGCCGCCGTCATCGCCAGGCGCATCCAGCGTTTCCACGACAGCGAACAGATGCGCAACGTGCTGGCGTGGATGGAATCCAAGGAAGGCGAACTCGCGCTGCCGCGCGCCAACTTCCCGCGCGTGCCGCATTACTGCAGCGGCTGCCCGCACAACACCTCGACCAAGGTGCCGGAAGGCTCGCGCGCGCAGGCCGGCATCGGCTGCCATTACATGGTGACGTGGATGGACCGCAACACCGACACCTTCACCCACATGGGCGGCGAAGGCGTGACCTGGGCCGGCCAGGCGGCCTTCACCGACACCCCGCACATCTTCCAGAACCTGGGCGACGGTACCTACTTCCACAGCGGTTCGCTGGCGATCCGCCAGGCGATCGCGGCCGGCGTCAACATCACCTACAAGATCCTCTACAACGATGCGGTGGCGATGACCGGTGGACAGCCGGTGGACGGCACCCTGAGCGTGCCGCAGATCGCGCACCAGATGCGCGCCGAAGGCGTGCAGACCATTGCCATCGTCAGCGACGACATCGACAAGTGGATCGACCCGACCATTTTTCCCGGCGGCGTCAGCTTCCATGACCGTCGCGAACTGGACGACGTGCAGAAGATGCTGCGCGAAGTGAAGGGCACCAGCATCCTGGTCTTCGACCAGACCTGCGCGACGGAGAAACGCCGCCGCCGCAAGCGCGGCAAGATCGTCGATCCGCAGAAGCGCGTCGTGGTGAATTCACTTGTGTGCGAAGGCTGCGGCGACTGCGGGCAGAAGAGCTTCTGCGTCAGCGTGCTGCCGAAGGACACCGAGTTCGGCCGCAAACGCGACATCGACCAGTCCAACTGCAACAAGGACTACAGCTGCGTCGAAGGCTTCTGCCCGAGCTTCGTCACCGTGCATGGCGGCAAGTTGCGCAAGGGCAAGAACGTCAACGCCGCGGAGCGCCTGGCGAACCTGCCGATGCCGCACTTCGCCAGCGACCTTGCCCAGCCATGGAACATCCTGATCACCGGCGTCGGCGGCACCGGCGTGGTGACGATCGGCGCGCTGATCGGCATGGCCGGCCATCTGGAGGGCAAGGGTTCGAGCGTGCTCGACCAGACCGGGCTGGCCCAGAAGGGCGGCGCCGTCACCACCCATATCCGCATCGCGAATTCACCCGCCGACATCCACGCGGTGCGCATCGCCGCCGGTGAAGCCGACCTGGTGCTGGGTTGCGACATGGTGGTGGTCAACGACTATTGGGCGCTGTCGAAGATCCGCGCCGGCCGCACCTCGGTGCTGCTCAACGCCTATGAGGCGATGCCGGGCACCTTCACCACCCGCCCCGACATGGAGTTTCCTGCGGCCGACATCATCAAGGCGGTGAGCACCGCGCTGGACGGCGGCATGCCGCAACAGGTCGATGCCACCAGGATCGCGACCGCGCTGATGGGCGACGCGATCGCGGCCAACCTGTTCATGCTCGGCCACGCCTGGCAACAGGGGCTGGTGCCGATTTCGTTCGAAGCGCTGATGCGCGCGGTTGAACTCAACGGCGCCGCCATCGAGATGAACAAGACCGCCTTCAACTGGGGCCGGCTGGCAGCGATCGACATGCCCGCGGTGATCGAGGCGGCCGGCATCGTGCGCAATGCGCCGACCAGGGCGGAAGCCACCGCACATGCGTTGCCGCTGCTTGGCGCGACCGCCAACGAAGCGCACGAATCCGGCCTGACCTCGTCGGCCGCCGACCTGCGCAGCGAAGACGAATTGCGCCACGTGCCGGCCAATGCCGGCGGCGATGTCGCCTTCCTGCCACTGGACGACGCGCGCCTGTCACGATCGCTGGATGAAGTGATCGCGCGCCGCGTGGCCTTCCTTGGCCAGTACCAGAACGCGCGCTACGCGAAATGCTATTCGGACTTCGTGGCGAAGGTGCGTGCCGCCGAAACCGCGAAGGCGCCCGGCAGCACCGACCTGTCCGAAGCCGTGGCCCGCTACTTCTTCAAGCTGATGGCCTACAAGGACGAATACGAAGTCGCGCGCCTGTACACCAGTGGCGACTTCAAGCGCCGCCTGCAGCAACAGTTCGAGGGCGATTACTCGCTGCGCTTCCATCTCGCGCCGCCGTTGCTGGCGAAGAAGAACGCAAAGGGCGAATTGATCAAGCGCGAATACGGGCCGTGGGTCTACCACGCGTTCGGCGTGCTGGCGAAATTGCGTGGCCTGCGCGGCACGCCGCTGGATGTGTTCGGTTACACGTCGGAACGTCGCGGCGAGCGGCGCCTGATCGACGACTACGCAAAGACCGTGTCTGGCCTGCTGGACACGCTCGATGCCGGCAACGTCGACCTGGCCGCGGCCATCGCCAGCATTCCCGAGCACATCCGCGGCTACGGCCACGTCAAGCACGCGCACCTGGAAAAGGCCCGTGCGCGCGAAGCCGAATTGCTGCGGGAGTGGGCGAATCCGCTGCGGATCGTGCAGGCGGCTTGAGAAAACGCGACCGCATGCTGGACCAGGAGTGATGACTCGCCTGGAGCTGGCTTCTACACGCCGGCAACAATACTCAAGGCCACCGCTTCGGCGGCCTTGATCCCGTCCACGCCCGCCGACAGGATGCCGCCGGCGTAGCCCGCGCCTTCGCCGGCCGGGAACAGGCCGCGCGTGTTGAGGCTGTGGCCGTCGACGCCGCGGGTGATGCGCACCGGCGACGAGGTCCGCGTCTCCACCCCGGTCAGTACCGCGTCATGCATCGCGAAGCCCTTGAGTTGCCGGTCGAACGCCGGCAACGCTTCGCGCATCGCGGTGATCGCGTACTCCGGCAGCGACTGCCCGAGATCGCCCAGGCGCACGCCCGGCGTGTACGACGGCAACACCGCGCCGAATGCGCGTGACGGCGAGCCGCGCAGGAAATCGCCGACCAGTTGCCCCGGCGCCTCGTACTCGCCACCGCCCAGCACGAACGCATGGCTTTCCCAATGGCGCTGCAACGCGACGCCCGCCAGCGGTCCATCGCCGTGCGCTGCGTAATCGGCAGGCGTGATCCCGACCACGATGGCGGCATTGGCATTGCGCTCGTTGCGCGAATACTGGCTCATGCCATTGGTGACCACGCGTCCCGGCTCGCTCGCCGCCGCCACCACGGTGCCGCCCGGGCACATGCAGAAGCTGTAGACCGAACGCCCGTTGCGGCAATGGTGGACCAGCCTGTAATCGGCCGCGCCAAGCAGCGGATGCCCGGCCTGCACCCCGAACCGCGCCTGGTCGATCAGCGATTGCGGATGCTCGATGCGGAAGCCGACCGAAAAAGGCTTCGCCTCCAGGAACACGCCGCGTTGGTGCAGCATCGCGAAGGTGTCCCGTGCACTGTGGCCGAGCGCCAGCACCACATGGTCGGCACGCAACTGCGCGCCGCTTGCCAGCGTCACCCCGCGCACATGGCGCGTGCCGGCCACATCGGTTTCGACCAGCAGGTCATCGACCCGACTGGAAAAACGGATCTCGCCGCCCAGCGACTCGATGGTCGCGCGCATGTGTTCGACCATCGACACCAGCCGGAACGTGCCGATATGCGGCTTGTTGACGACCTCGATTTCCTCCGGCGCACCGGCCAGCACGAACTCGCGCAACACCTTGCGCCCATGGTGCAGCCGATCGGAAATCTGGCTGTACAGCTTGCCGTCGGAAAACGTGCCCGCGCCACCCTCGCCGAACTGCACGTTCGATTCCGGGTTGAGGATCTTTTTCCGCCACAACCCGAACGTATCCACCGTGCGTTCGCGCACCGCCTTGCCGCGTTCCAGGATGATCGGCCGGAACCCCATCTGCGCCAGCACCAGCCCGGCAAACAGGCCGCAGGGGCCGGTGCCGATGACGATTGGCCGCAACGGCAGGTTGGCTGGCGCTTGCGCGACGAATCTGTATGACGTGTCCGGGGTTGGCCCGACGTGCATCGGTGGCGCCTTGCCCGCCCCATTTTCATCCGCATCCGGCTTGCCGGCATCGGCATCCAGGCGCCGCAGGATCTCCGCCTCGCGCGGCGTATCGACATCCACCGAATAGATCAACACGATCGCCCCGCGCTTGCGGGCGTCGTAGCTGCGCCTGGCGATGCTGTAGCCGGTCAGCTCATGCGCGGCAATGCCCAGGCGCACGAGAATCGCGTCGGCAAGGGCGGGCTCGGGATGATCCAGCGGAAGTCGTATGTCGGTGAGACGGAGCATGCACAGGCTCGATGGGAGACCAGTGCCATTTTCTGCTTTCTTTGCACTCGGTGCTGGGCGTGCGCTGTTGAATGCGAGCACGCGGTTTGATCCAACCCCCATTCAGTCGCTGGATGGGTGCCTGCAACCATGGGTAGAACCGAACCGGAAGGGGTGCCTTACGGCGCGGCAATCGCCGTCTGTGCCCCACCGCCGGCGAATCCGGCATGGCGCGCGGCGGCAAGGATCTGTGCCGCGCTGCGGCCATCGCAGGCGAAGCTGCGGCCACGCTGGAGCCAGGCGGCATCGTCGGCGTAGGCAAATACGAGGTTGCTTTGCTTGAGTTCGTCGATGACGACCTTGGCCACCTGCTCGCGCAGCGCCGGGCAACCCTGGCTACGGCCAAGCCGGCCCTGGCTGCGGATCATGTCGGGATTGGCATACCAGGCCCCGTGCATGACGATGGCGCGCTGGCGGGCATTGTCATTGAAGCCCGGGTCCAACCCGTCCATGCGCAGCGAATAGCCGTTCTTGCCGTTGTAGGTTTCCGCCGTGCGAAACAGGCCAAGGCTGGTCTGGTAGCTACCTTCGATGTTGGAGAAGCGGCGCGCGTGGTTCTCGCCGCTGCCGGAACCGTGGGTGACGAACTCGCGATGCAGCAACCGGTCCTGGGTGATGTCGAATACCCACAGTCGCTGCTCGGTGGACGGTTGCGAATAGTCGATCACCGCAAGCCGGGCGCCGGCATCCACATCGCCATTGCGCACCGCGCAACTGCGTGCTTCCAGCGCAAGTGCGAGCACGCCGGGATCGGCGTCTGGCGCAAGCTCGCGCAACACCTGCAATTGCTGCTGGCGTGGATCGGCGACATCGGCGACATCGGCGACATCGGCGAGCGCATGGACCTCCGGCGACGCGACGACCACGGCCACCTGCGCCGGTTCGGGCCGGCGGTCAGGACCTGCACACCCGGCGAGCAAGCTCATCGAGGCCATTGTGATGAAGAGATGAAATTGGCGCATGGCGCGACCATAACCGGCATCGCGCCTTGATGTCGCTGAACGCGCGCCGCGAACCTGAACGCCCGCTTGCCACTTCATCCAATGCAATCACTTGCGCGCGGTGAAAATCGGCGTCAGGTAATCCGGCGTGCCCTGGATCCGCTCCAGATGGGGATAGCGCGGACCACCGTGGTAATCGAGCTTCACCGTGCGGTAACGGTCGAACTCCTTGAGCATCAGCTCGATCGGTGCCTTGCCGTCCTTGGCCACCTTGACTGCCTCCTCCAGGACGTCGTTGTCGAAGGCCTGGCCATTGACCGCGATGACGGTGGTGCCGCTGCCGATACCGGCATTGAAGGCAGGGCTGTCCCAACGCACATCGCCAATGCTGCCGTCCTTGGCGACCGACAGGCCCAGCGAATAGGTGAAGTCGGCGCCGCCGGAACGGGGATTGGCCTTGGCGTACGCACTGGGCTTGTCCTTGAACACCAGTTTCCAGCCGCTGGCTTCGATGCCGCCGGTCAGGCCGGTCTTGCCGTCCAGGCGGGTGCGCAGGAAGGTCGCCCAGTCATGCGGATACACACCGTTGAGGGTCGCCACCACGTCTTCGAAGGTGTACGTAGCCTGCACCTTCCATTCGCCCTCGTTGACGCCGAAGAAGGCCTTGGCGAAGGTGTCCAGCGACTTCTTGTTGCCGGTCCTGGCACGGATCAGCGCATCGGCTTCCAGCCAGATCATCTGCCCGCCGGAGTAGTAGTCCTCGCTCATCTGGTAGTTGCGGTAGGCACGCGGCGCGCGCGAGGTGATGATCGGGTCGTTGGTGGTGTCCTGCACGTTGCGCCAGGCCAGGCCCGGCCGGTTTTCGGCATAGGTGGCCGCCACCAGCGCCAGCGCATCCAGCGATGCCGCGAGCGGGCGCATGCCGCTGCGCGCAGCCAGCACGTTGCCCCAGTACTGGGTTTGCCCTTCATAGACCCACAGCAGGCTGTCCTGCATCGGCACGTTGAAGTTGGGCGTCCACAGGTCCTTGCCGCGGCGGTACTTGCCGTTCCACGAATGGGTGTATTCGTGCGCCAGCAAGTCGGTGAAGCCGGTCTTCTCGTTCCAGCCGGTGAAGTACTCGGTGCCCACGCCGTTTTCACTGGAACGCTGGTGCTCCAGGCCATTGCCGCCCATCTGCCCGGACAGCGAGAACAGGAACTGGTAGTGGTCGTAATGCTGGGCGCCGAACAGCTTGATCGCCTGCTCGACCATGGCCTTGTGGAGCTTCACCTGCTCGGGTTTCGTGTCCAGGTATCTGGCGGCATCGGCCACCACGCCCAACCTGACCGGCACCTTGCTGCCGGGCGGGGTCAGGTCGATGTTCTTCGCATGACGGCCTGCGTAAACCGGCGAATCCACCAGGATGTCGAACGACACATCCTGGTAGTCCACGGTATCGCCGCTGCGGCTGTCTTCGTGCAGCGCGGTGAACGCGGTCCAGCCCGCGGGATAGGTCACGCGGGTATCGAACATGATCTGGCGCGTGTAGTACCCCGCCGGGTACAGCGCGGCCGAGAGGAATTGCAGGTTGAGCATGTTCGGCGTCATCACCACGCGTCCTTGCGAACCGGTGGTGGGCGTCAGGAAGTCGAACTCGGCGGTGATGTCGGTCACGCCCGCAGGAATGTCGATGTGGAAGGCGGCGACGTCCAGGGTGTCGCGCGTCCAGTCCAGCGTCTGCCCGTTGGCCTTGAAGGTAATCCCGGCGATCTTGTCGATGGCATTCTTCGGCGAATGACCACCCGGCACCCACATCGGATACAGCAGGGTCAGCGGGCCGGCCTGCACCGGGATGGTTTGCCTGACCCGGAAGATGCGCTGGGCAAGGTTGCGGGCATCCACCTCCAGCTTGATCGTGCCGGCATACGGTACATCGCGTGGAGACGGGATCTCCTGCGCCGATGCCGTGGCAGCAAGCAGGGAGGCAACAGCAAGGCACAGCAAGCACGGACGCAGCATCAACGACTCCGGAAGCGAAGAAACCCCGGATCCTACCGGTTCGTCACGGCGACGCCTCTGCCGAAAGGCATGCACGGGGCGTCAGGCATCACACTTACGCACGGCACCCAATTTGCCAGGAAATCCGCCATGTCCATGTTGGACCGCCTGCTGGCCCTGGCCACGGTCATGCCGCTTTCTGCCTGCTCGACGCCTGCTACTGCGCCACCGGCTGCAAGCGCGTGCAACGCCTATGCGATCCAGCCCTATGTGGGGCAGGTTGCCACCAGCGACATGATCGACGACGCCGGCAAGGCTGCTGGCGCCAAGCTGGTGCGTGAACTCAAGCCGAAGGCTGCGGCGACGCTGGATGACCGCGTCGAACGACTCAACATGATGCTGGATGACGACGGCAAGATCGTCAGTGCGGCCTGCGGCTGACCTGATCGGGTGGCAGGTGCGCCGCATCGGTGAACCGCCACGTGACCACCCACGCGATCACCAACAGCAAGGCCGCGATCAGGAACGGGATGCCCGGCAATTTCACCGGCACCGCATCGCTGACGAACCAGCCGAACGAACCGGCGAAGATCACTGGTGCGAAGATGCCGGCCAGCGCAACCAGGCTGGTCAATGCACCTTGCACCCGACCCTGTGCATCCGCCCCGACCTGGCGGGTGATCAACGACTGGATGGCGGGCGCGGCGATCGCCCACAGCGCACTGATCGGCAGACCCAGCAGGAACAGCCAGCCCACGCCGGCCATGCCGTACACCGCAAACCCGACCGCGCCGCAGGCCAGGCCCAGCAGAACGGCGCGACGTTCGCCCAAGGCTTTCACCAGGCGGCCAACCAGTGCGATGTTCACGATCACGCTGAGCACGCCGACCACCGCCAGCACGTAGCCAACGTCCTTCTGTCCCCAGCCGTAACGGTAGTCGCCATAGAGCACGAACACGCTGGAATAAACGTAGTGCGCCATGTTCGAGATGAAGATCACCGCGGCCAGCCCGAACACCTGCGGATAGCTGCGCAGCAACGTGAGCGAGCCGATCGGATTGGCGTGCGACCAGTCGAAGCGCGCGGTGCGTTTTTCGACCGGCAGCGACTCCGGCAACACGAACACGCCGTAGCAGAAATTCAACAGCGCCAGGCCGGCCGCGAACCAGAACGGCAGGCGCAGGTCGATGTCGCCAAGTACGCCGCCGATCAACGGGCCTACGACGAAGCCCACGCCGAAGGCCGCACCGATCATGCCGAACCCCCGGGCGCGCCCTTCATGCGTGGTCACATCGGCGATATAGGCATTGGCGGTGGTGAAACTGGCCGCGGTGATCGCGGAGATGATCCGGCCCACGAACAACCACGCCAGTGTCGGCGCCAGCGCCATGAACACGAAATCCAGGCCCAGGCCCAGGCAGGACAGCAGGATCACCGGGCGCCGGCCAAAGCGGTCGGACAAGGTGCCCTGGATCGGCGAGAACACGAACTGGATCAACGAGAACGCCAGCCCGAAGCCACCCACCCACCAGGCCGCGGTGGTGAAATCCCCACCCACCATCTCCTGGACCAGGTGCGGCAACACCGGAATGATCACGCCGAATGCCAGGACGTCGATCAGCACGGTGACGAAGATGAAAGCCAGTGCCGCCTTGCGGGCGCCGGGCGCAACGGTTGCGTTCAAGTCATGGTCTCTCGGGAGTGGCGTCGCGCTGGCTGTCCAGGCTGGTGATCCAGGCTGGTGATCGAGGCTGGTGATCCAGGCTGGTGATCCAGGCAAGGATCAATGCATGAAGGCATCGGCCGCCAGCAATGATGCATGCTCACGGACGTCGTCGGGCCATCGGGCCAGCACCTCTTCGAATCGCATGAAGTTCCCGGCGAACAGGGCGCGGGTCGCGTCTTCGTAATCCGGCAGGTTGCCGGCCAGCGCATGCATGAAGCGATAGGCCGAATCCTGCGCCAGGCGGCGACGGTCGCTATCGGGGCTGAGCTTGCGCGCCTCCTCGACCAGCCGCCGCAAGGCCACCGACGCGCCACCCGGCTGTGCGTTCAGCCAGTCCCAATGACGCGGCAGCAAGGTGACCTCACGGGCAACGACGCCAAGCCGCGGCCGCCCCGGGCCTCGCGCGGGCGCAACACCGTCCGACGGGGCTGGCGCCGCATTGAGCGTGCGCAAAAGCTCGGACGCAGGCAGCTCCAGCGGCAATTCCACCAGCTTGCCGCTGGCATCCTCGAACACCAGGATCGCCTGGCCGGGTTCGCTGTCGAACACCTGCTTGGCTTTCATGGCCACGTGGCGCAGTTCGCCACTGGCGATCCGCTGGGTCCCGGCAAAAGCAGTACAGCGCAGGGCGGGCGTGGGCATGGTCAGGTCTCCTCAAGGGAGGCTTATTTTACCCGGGTTAAACTCGCCAAACAAGCCCATTCGTACCGCGCCGCCTCAGCGTCCCGGCCCGACATCGATGAAACGCAGGAATTCGGCGCGGGTCCGCGCGTCGTCACGGAAACTGCCCAGCATCTTGGAGGTGACCATCGACACGCCGCGCTTGTGCACGCCGCGGGTGGTCATGCATTCGTGCGCGCCCACCACCACCACGCCCACGCCTAGCGGTTGCAGCGCGCGCTGGATGCAGCCGGCGATCTGCGCGGTCATCTTTTCCTGCACCTGGAAGCGCTTGGCATAGGCCTCCACCACCCGTGCCAGCTTGCTGATGCCGACCACCTTGCCGTTCGGCAAATAGCCCACGTGCACCTTGCCGATGATCGGCGCCATGTGATGCTCGCAATGCGATTCGTATTCGATGTCGCGCAGCACGATCAGCTCGTCGTAACCGCAGACCTCCTCGAAGGTGCGCGCCATGTATTCGTCCGGGTCCAATGCGTATCCCTTGAACCATTCTTCGTAGGCCTTGGCCACACGCCTGGGGGTATCCAGCAAGCCTTCGCGCGCAGGATCCTCGCCAGCCCAGCGCAGCAGGGTGCGGACGGCGGACTCGGCGTCGTCTCGGCTCACGTCATTGCGGATGTCGTCGGCCATGTCGGCTCCGGGCATGGAATCAGACCGGCATGGTAGCGCGCTGCCGCGTGCGTGGCGTCAAGCCATCGCCGGTGTTTTCGGCGTCCAGCCAAGCAGCCGCGCCGGCAGCATCAGCAACGCATGCAGGAAGGCGAACAGGGCCGAGAAGGTGATGCCGACCAACCGGAACGGCAGCGACAGCAGCCACGCCACCGGCCACAACACCAGGGCCAGGAATGCCAAGGGCCAGCACAGCACCAGCAACGCACACCACAGCAGCAAGGCGATCAGGGTCTTCATGGTCGGCTCGGGCTCCATCATCGCTGCACGCGCAGCAGCATCAACCGTCGCAATCCGTGGCGGACGGGTGCAAGCGACTTGCGACGAAACAGCGGATGGCGCGACGAAACGCGTGCATCCGCGAGCGATCAAGGCAAACCCGGCGTTTGCCTTCCAGAAGCATGTCGCAGCGGATGCGGATGCCGAGGGAGCGACGGTCCGGCCTACCCGTTAAACCGCCTCGCGCGGCGACCTGGGGGCATCGGCGCCACCGCCCATCCAGCGCAGCAGCAGCACGACCACGGGAAACATCAGCGCGGTGATCGCAATGCTCATGTAGTCGAAGCGGGCGCCATTTATCACATGCTCCAGGCGGGCGATGCCCTGGCCGTCGAAGCCGGACATGATGCGGAAACAGACATTGCCGCCCCAATGGATACCGATGCTCATCCAGATGGCACCGGTCTTGAGCACCGTATAGGCAAGCGAGATGCCCAGGGCCAGGGAGAAGACCAGGTTGGTCCATTCGAAACCGGCATTCCAGGAATCGTCCAGTGCATAGACCACGCTCGTGATCGGCACGTACCAGGCCATCAGGTGGAAGCGGCGGCAGAACGCCAGGCCGTAACCACGGATCATCAGGTCGTTGACGAAGGAGGCAACGAACATGCCGAACATCGCTTGGCCAAGCAGCGGCAAGGCGAAACCAAGGTCGCGCCAGCCCACCAGTTCGAACTTGCCCATGGCAGCAAACGCAATATTCTTCAGCGCCCAGACGCCGAATCCGATCAAGAATCCGACGGCCAGATAGCGCCACCAGCCGGGCGAACGGCCGAGTCCGACCGTGGCGAACTGACGGATCCCCAACCCATGGCGACAGACCGCCCAGGCGAGCGCCAGAAAGCCGGCGACGTAGGTCAGCCAGGCCGGCATGGCGAAACCCACCCAGCGGGGAACGAGGTTGACATACAGGTCCAGCACCACGAAGCCGCAGAGCCAGGCCAGGACCGTCATCACGTGGCGCATCGATACTCCTGATCCAGGGAGACGAAAGGCATCAACGCGTCATCCTACCCTGCACCCCGCGCGCCTCCGCGAAGCACGCGTGGCGTACGCGGCCTCCCACCAACGTCGCAAGCATACATAGAAGAAGGCCGCCTTCCGGCGGCCTTCGTGCGATCGTGGGGGAGATCGCCGACCAACGCGTGCTGCTTGGCGCTACTTAGCGACCGTCGCGATCCGCATCACCCGGCATCGCGCGTTCGATGTGATGCCAGCCATCGCGCACCGCACTCCTGGCCTCGGCCCAGGCCAGGCGGGACTTGTCCTTCGAAGCATCCCAATTGCGCTCCAGCGTATCCTGCGCGTCTTCGAACGTCCTGCCCTGGTGCTGGCCGTACGTGTCGTAGCCGTATTTGTAGGCAGGCTGATAGTCCTTCCACTCGCTGCCGCTCACGTAATACGGCGCGCTCTTGTAGGTGGTTTCGAAGTGTCGGTTGTATTCGGTCGGGTTGACCGCTTCAGCCACGGCTCCGCCGCCCTTCGCGCCCAGCGCGCCACCGGCGATCGCACCGACGACAGTGCCGGCCGGACCTGCCGCCGAACCGACGATCGCACCCGTGATGCCACCTGCGACCGCGCCTGCGCCTTCACCGATGCTGTGATCCTTCTTGACGTTGCTCATGCTGTGTTGCTCCTTTGGTTTGGGGGAGCCGGCGCTTCATGCTGCCGACGCCACCAAACTGACGCTTGCTGCGTGGAGGTCGCATGAAAGGATCGTTAGCCGCAACTACACGCTCATGAACGCGTCAGCTACGTGACTGCGCGTGCCTGTTATTCGGCAGCGTCGATGTCGTCCGGCTCGTCGTCGCCGAGCTCGAGCATTGGCGTGCTGGCGTCCGCCGGCAGGGTCTCCACGCCACGCAACTTGCGCTCGATCGCACGCGTGCGAACGCCCGCCTGCTTGATGCTGTTCTGCACGGTATCGAGTTGACCGTGCGCTTTCTCGAGTACACCGGCAAACTTGCCGAACTCGCCCTTGATCGAGCCCAGCAACTGCCAGACTTCGCTGGAACGCCGTTCGATCGCCAGCGTGCGAAAACCCATCTGCAGGCTGTTGAGCAAGGCCAGCAGCGTGGTCGGGCCAACCAGGGTGACCCGGAAATCACGCTGCAAGCCATCGAACAGGCCGGGGCGCCGCAACACCTCCGCGTACAAGCCTTCGGTGGGCAGGAACAACAGCGCGAAATCGGTGGTGTGCGGCGGTGCCAGGTATTTGTCGCGAATGCGCCTGGCCTCGACCTTGACCTGGCGCTCCAGAGCGGCGCCGGTACTGGCGATGGCTTCGGGATCAACACGATCCTGTGCATCCAGCAGGCGCTCGTAATCCTCGCGCGGGAACTTGGCATCGATCGGCAGCCGGACCGGCTGCCCGTCCTGGGTGCCGGGCAGCTTGATCGCAAACTCCACCCGCTCGCTGCTGCCGGGCACGGTGATGCAGTTGGTTTCGTATTGCTCGATCGTCAGCACCTGTTCCAGCAATGCGCCCAGCTGGGTCTCGCCGAAGGTGCCGCGCGTCTTCACGTTGCCGAGCAGGCGCTTTAGGTCGCCGACGCCGGTGGCCAGTTGCTGCATCTCGCCCAGTCCGCGCTGGACCTGCTCCAGTCGTTCCGACACCAGCTTGAACGAGGCATCCAGCCGTGTGTTGAGTGTTGACTGCAGCTTCTCGTCGACGGTCGCGCGCATCTGCTCGAGCTTGGCTTCGTTGCCTTGCTGCAAATCCTTCAGTTTCTGTTCCAGGGTGGCGCGCATCTCGCCGATGCGCTGCTCGTTGCGCTGGGTGAGTTCGCGTAGCTGCGCGCCTTGTGCCTCGGTGGCGCGCTGCTGCTGTTCGGCGCCTTCGCTGCGCGCCTTGCGCGCGTCCTCGGCGATCGCGATGCGGAATTCGTCCAGCCGACGGTCTGTGCGCTCGGTCAGCTCGTTGACCCGCAAGCCGAACTGGTCGATGCGTTGTGCCTGGCGTTCGGACATGCCGTCGATGCTCTCGCGAAGCTCACCACGGCCATCGCGCTGTTCGTCGCGCAGGGCCTGTTCCAGCTGCTCGCGCAACCGCGCCATCGCTGCATCCGGCTTGCGCAGCAGCAACAGGACCAGCAAGCCGATGGCAATGGCCACCGCCAGCAGCACCAGGATCAACAGCGAGGATGTGTCAGCCATCGCGCCAGTGTAGCGGCAGCCGTCTCAGCGGTTGCGACCAGGTCGGCGCTACGGCTTCAGGGCCTGCAGCATGGCCTGGAACGCCGGGTTCTGGCGCAGCAGCTGGCGGCCGGCATCGACCAGTTCATCGACTTGCTGCGAGCTCAAGTTGAAGCCGGTCGGCACCGCTTCCAGCCGCGACCGCAGCTGCGAATCCGGCAGGTCGCGCAGGGACACCACGACCAGGTGTCCCTGCACCGGGCGGGTCGGCGTCGAGACCTCGCTGGTCCAGGTCTTCAGGCTTTCCTGCATGAGCTCCAGGGTCGCGGCGTTGTAACGCTGCAGCTGGATGTCGGTCATCACATCGATCGCCAGCGATATCGGTGGCGCACGCCGGCTGAGCCCGAGGCCGCGGCCCGCATTCGCCGACGAGTCCACTGCGATCATCACCAGATGGGGCGTGGGGGCGCGACCCAGCCGTTGCAGGAAAGCCGACAGGCCACCGGACAGGTCGATCGCTTCCTGGAACGCACGCAATCCGAGGTTGTCGGTCAGGCCACCGTCGGCCAGGTGAATATAGCGGCGCGCCTGCTTGTCTCGATAACTCTGCAGTCCTTCACTCACCTGCTGCAGCTGCGGCGAGTCGTCTCCCTGCACCGGGACAGCTGCTCCGGCGGGACTGCAGGTGTCGTAGTTCTGCAGCACTACCGGCTCGAACAGCACCGGCACCGCAGACGAGGCGGCGACCGCATCGGCCACCGGATAACTCAACAAGTCGGAACACAGCAGATCGAAATAGCCCTGCAGGAAGGCGAACCGGTTGCCGCTTTCCAGATCGGATGCATTGATGATGACCAGCGGACCGTCGCGTTCCTGCAAGTCGGCAAAGCGCGCGCCATGGAAGATGCTGCGGCCATACAGTTGCGCCGCCGCCGCGCTGCGCCCCTGCGGCGTGAACCAGCGCAGCGGATTGAACACGCGACGCAGCAGGTCTGCATTGAGGTTGTGGCGCAGGACCTGCTGCTCGAATGCCGGGAACGTGGCATCGCCATGCAGCCCGTAGTACGCGGCGGTGAAACTGCCCCCAGATACCGCGCTGATCGCGTCCACTTCATCCAGCATGGACGCATCGCCACTACCGTTCGCCGCCGCAACCCTGGTCTCGCGCAGTTCCAGCAGGACGCCATAGGCAAGCGCCGAGGCACGCGCACCGCCACCGGAGAACGCCAGCGCCACGGTGATGTCGTCCTGCTCCTGGCCGGGCCGCTGGCGGCCGATTCCGTAGACGCCGCCCACGTCTTGCACCAGCGTGCCATGCCGGGGCTGGTTGCCGATGCTGGCGTAGGTGGCGCAGCCGACCAGCAAGGGCAGCACACTCGCCAGCAACAAGGTCCGGGCCGTGCGGCTCATCCGGTTGCCACGCCGAACAAACGGCCGATCAACCCGGTTGCCGCCATCGCCACTGCGCCCCAGAACACGACGCGCGCGGCGCCCCTGGCCATCGAGGCACCGCCAAGCCGCCCGGCCAGCGCCCCCAACACCATCAGCAGGAGCAGGGTCACGAGGATGATCGCGATTGACAGGCTGCTCCCGCGCCACAGCCAGGCCAGCAGGATCGGAGGCAACGCGCCCACCGAGAACGCCGCCGCGGATGTCAGCGCCGCCTGCACCGGCCGGGCCGACAGCGTTTCACTGATGCCAAGCTCGTCGCGCAGGTGGGTGCCGAGGGCATCGTGCGCGGTCAGCTGTTCGGCGACCTGGTGGGCAAGCGCCTTGTCCAGTCCGCGCTGGATGTAGATGTGGGTCAACTCGAGCAGTTCTGCCTCGGGTGCATGCTCCAGCTCATGACGTTCCTTGGCCATGTCGGCGGCCTCGGTATCGGCCTGGGAACTGACCGAGACGTATTCGCCGGCGGCCATCGACAGCGCGCCCGCGGTGAGCCCGGCAATGCCTGTCACCAGGATGACCTGCGGCGTGGCATGGGCGGCTGCCATGCCGATCAGCAGGGAACTGGTGGAGATCAGGCCATCGTTGGCGCCAAGCACCGATGCCCGCATCCAGCCGATGTGCTCGGTACGGTGGCCTTCGTGATGCGGCTTGGCGAGCTTGGCCATCGTCTCAATCCAGTACGCGGCAGAACACCGCCTTTAGATAGCGCGATTCCGGCACTTGCGCCAGCCACGGATGATCCGGGCCGGCACCGGCAACCTTCAGCACCTGCACCGTGCGCCCGGCGTAGAACGCGGCGCGGCGGAGCATGTCGGTGAATTGCTCCTCGCTGACCAGGCCGGTGCAGCTGAAGGTGGCGAACAGGCCACCCGGCTTGACCACGCCCAGCGCCAGCTTGTTCATGTCGAGGTATTTCTTCAGCGCCTGGATGACCTGTTCGCGGTCACGGGTCATCTTGGCCGGGTCCAGGATCACCACGTCGAACTGTTCGCCGTTGATGGCGGCATCGCGCAGCCACGGGAAGATGTCGGCCTGGATGAACTTCGGCTTGACGTGGTTGAGCTTCGCGTTGGCGCGCGCGATGTCCAGCACATCCGCATCGATATCGATGCCGACCACTTCGCTGGCGCCGCGCACCGCGGCATACACGCCGAAGCCGCCGGTGTTGCAGCACAGGTCGAGCACGCGCTGGCCGGCGCACAGCTGCGACAGCCACTGCCGGTTCTCGCGCTGGTCGGCGAAGAAACCGGTCTTGTGCGCGCCTGCGGGATCGGCGCGGAAGGCGATGCCGTGTTCATGGATCAGCGCCGCTTGCGTGCCCATGGTGTCCTTGTAGTCGAAGCTTTCCTGCTTCTGCACGTGCTCGTCGGCGAAGCTGTGGAAGCGGCAACCCGGGAACTGCTCGCGCAATGCGTTGAAGATCCATTCGCGATGGCGCCACGCGCCGGCACTGAAGAACTCGACCACCAGCAGGTCGTCGTAGCGATCCACCACCAGGCCGCTGATGCCGTCGCCTTCGGAATGCACCACGCGCCAGGCGTTGCCGACTTCGTCCAGCTTCAGCAACTCGCGGCGCAGCGCCACTGCATCGGCAATCCTGCGCGAGAACCACGACGCATCCACCGCAACGTCCGGATCGCCTTCCAGCATCCGCAGCGCAATCCGCGAATGGCCGTTGTAGAAGCCGCGGCCCATCCAGACGTTGTCCACGCCGACCACATCGACCACGCTGCCGGGCTTGGGGCGCTGCGCCGGTTTCTCGACCAGGCGCTGGAAGATCCACGGGTGGGTGGATTTCCAGGCGTTCTTCAGGCGGACGACGGGCAGCGGTTCATTCATGTTCGCGCATCTTGTTGACGGGGCGGTAACACCCAACGCGCCATTGTCGCCGAAGAAGGGGAGTAACTCCGCGCACGGTCGTCGTCAATACGGGTACGTTGCCAATCAGGCTTCGACCCCGGCGCCGTGGCAGGCCCGAGGCCTGTGAGTGAGACCTTCGCCCGACGTGGCGAAGCCGTTGCCCTTCCATTCCAGTGGATCAAGCATCGTTTTGCGTCACGACCGCCGCAAGGCCCTGTTGTGTCGTGGAGTAGCGGATGGAAACGATCGGATCGCCGATGTTGTGGGGCGTGTTCGCGCTGGTGGTGGTGGTGGCGTTGCTGATTGACCTGGTGCTGATGCGCCACGGCGGTCCGCACAAGGTGACGTTCAGGGAGGCCACCTGGTGGAGCCTGGGCTGGGTGGCGCTGGCACTCGCCTTCAACGCCTGGCTGTGGTGGTACGCCGGCCAGCAGTACGGAATGGCGGACGGCAACCGCGTCGGCATGGAGTTCCTGACCGGCTACCTGGTCGAAAAGGCGTTGGCGGTCGACAACATCTTCGTGTTCCTGATGCTGTTCGGCTATTTCGGGGTGCCCGAGGAGCAACGCCAGCGGGTGCTGATCATCGGCATCGTCGGTGCGATCTTCCTTCGCGCCATCCTGATTTTCGCCGGTGCGCTGCTGCTCGCGCGCTTTCATTGGATCCTGTACGTGTTCGGCGCCTTCCTGCTGCTTACCGGCATGAAGATGTGGCGGGCCGCGGGTGCTCCGCCCACGCTGGAGGGCAACCCGGTCCTGCGCTGGGTGACTGCGCACCTGCCCTTCGTGCGCCGCTACCACGGCAGTGCGCTGTGGCTGGGCAGCGGCCCGCGCCGCAAGTTCACGCCGCTGTTCATCGTGCTGGTGATGATCGCGATCACCGACGTGATCTTCGCGGTGGACTCGATCCCGGCGATCTTCGCGATCACCGCGGACCCCTTCATCGTGCTGACCTCGAACGTGTTCGCGGTACTGGGCCTGCGCGCGATGTTCTTCCTGTTGCAGGGCATGGCCGACCGCTTCCACCTGTTGCCGTACGGACTGGCATTGGTGCTGGTGTTCATCGGCAGCAAGATGCTGGTCATGGGGGTTTACAAGATCCCGGTGCTGGTCGCGCTGGTGATCGTGGCGCTCATCATCGGCACCACCGTGGCGCTCAGCCTGATGCGGCCAGCCGTGGCCAGGGACGCACGCCGCTAGCCCGGGCGCCGCGGCCGGCTTGAACCCGGGCGCGGCGTCGCCATCTGTATGGCATGAGCCCGCGACCGCCCGCCGTGACCACCACCCGCCAGCAACGCCAGCTGGATAGCCAGCGCGTGCGTCGTGGCGTGCATTACAGCCTCGCCAGCGTGCTGGTGCTGTGCGTGGTGTTCTCGCTGCAGGGGTGGTTGCCGCTGCATGCCGTCACCGTGAACCCGGGCAGCACCGCCGGGCTGGTCGGCGTGCTGACCGCGCCGCTGTTGCACGGCTCGCCCGGCCACCTGCTGGCCAATGCCACCGCCCTGCTGTTGCTGGGCACATTGGCGATGACGGTGTATCCGTGCGCGACCCTGCGGGCACTCCCGCTGCTGTGGCTGGGCGCGGGCCTGGGCGCATGGGTGCTGGGTGAACCGGGATCGCACCATCTCGGGGCGAGTGGCGTCACCCATGGACTGGGCTTTCTGGTGTTCGTGCTGGGCCTGCTGCGGCGCGACCGCGCGGCGATCGCCGCCGGCATGATCGCGTTCCTGTTTTATGGCGGCATGCTGCTGACGATTTTCCCGCAGGAAGCCGGCGTCTCCTGGGAATCACACCTGGGCGGCGCGATGGCGGGCGTCCTGTCCGCGTTCCTGCTGCGCCGCAGCGACCCGATGCCCGCTCGGCGCAAATACAGCTGGGAGATCGAGGAAGAACTGGAGCGCGAACGCGCGGCGGCCGGCCACGACACCTTCGAGCCGCGTGCACCGGACGACGTGCCGGTGCTGTGGAAGCGCGAGCCCTCCGAAGATCGCGGCAAGGTGCTGCCCTTCCGTGCGCGCTCGCCCACGCGCGAGGACGCGCGCGACGACTGAGCTACTTGCCCGCCAGCACCGCCGGGCCCAGCTGGCGGTCATGCCAGCGCGACAGCACCAGCAGCGAGGCGATGGCGCCGCACAGGCACAGGAACATGTCCCATTGGGTGTCCCATTGGTCGCCCTGGGTCGCCAGGAAAGCATCCGCATCGGAGCCGTAGATCAACGCTGCCCACCATTCGATCAGTTCGAAGAAGGCCGCGAAGCTCAGGCACGCCGCCAGTACCAGGTAGGTGAGCCAGCCGCCGCGACGCAGCGGCGTCAGGCGCAACAACAGTTCCCGCGCCAGGATCGCGGGCACGAAACCCTGCATCAGGTGGCCGAGCCGATCCCACGGATTGCGCGCAGTACCCAGCAGCTCCTGCAGCCAGAAACCACCCGGCGTCAGCGAGTAGGTGTAGGTGCCGCCATGGATCAGGACCATCGCATGCAGGGCCAGCAGCCAGCACAGCAGCCGGGTGAGCGGAAAGCGGCGCCAATGCCAGGCGATCATGGCCAGGCCCACCATCGCCCAGATCACTTCCAGGAACCAGGTCAGGTGGTCGCTGGCGAGCACCCCGGAAGCGGCCAGCGCCACCAGCATGATCGTGACCAGCAACCAGCGGTCGCCACGGGCCGGGATGCGCACAGGCGTTGTGGCGTGATCGGGCGACGTCGTGTGCATGACCCGCATGCTAGCGTTTTGAGCGGCGGACGGTTTGGCCCGTGTTCGGGCGACGGCGACTAAGCTGCAGGTCCCGCCTGGATGGTCGATGTCGATGCGCGTGTTCGCTACTGCCCTGTCCGCCTGCCTGCTGGCCGCCTGCGCCAGCGCGCCGGACGTGCGCGCACCCGCACCCGCAGCGTCCTCGCGCGTGCCGCTCAAGGTCGAACCGATCAAGGTCGGCATCGCGCTGGGTGGTGGCGCGGCCAAGGGCTTCGCCCATATCGGCGTGATCAAGATGCTGGAAGCCAACGGCATCCAGCCAATGGCCGTATCCGGCACCAGCGCCGGCAGCGTGGTCGGGGCGTTGTACGCCAGCGGCATGGATGCGTTTGCGATGCAGGAAAACGCCTTCGCGCTGGACGAGTCGAAGATCCGCGACGTCAGCCTGTTTTCCGGCGGCGTGGTGAAGGGCCAGAAGCTGCAGGACTACGTCAACCAACTGGTCGACGGCCGCCCCATCGAGAAAATGCAGAAACCCTTTGCCGCAGTGGCCACCCAGCTCGAGACCGGCGAGCGCACCGTGTTCGTGCGCGGCAATACCGGCCAGGCCGTGCGCGCGTCCAGTTCGATCCCCGGCGTGTTCGAGGCGGTGGCAATCGGCAAGGCGCATTACGTCGATGGCGGCATCACCAGCCCGATTCCGGTCGATGCCGCGCGCCAGCTGGGCGCCGAGTTCGTGATCGCGGTCGACATCTCCAGCAAGGCCAATGGCATCGCATCCAGCACCAGCATGCTCGGCAACATCAACCAGAGCATCCGGATCATGGGCCAGAAGCTCGGCGCACTGGAATTGCAACGCGCGGACATCGTGATCCGGCCGAAGGTGAATGACATCGGCCCGGCGGATTTCGAGCAGAAGAACCGCGCCATCCTGGAGGGTGAGCGTGCGGCGCTCGCCGCGCTGCCGCAGATCAAGGCCAGGCTTGCGCAGTTGCAGGCGCAACGGCTGGCCAAGGCACGGCAGGCGGCGCAGGCCGAAGCCGCGCGCCGGGCCGAGGGCGAACGCGTGGCGCGCTGCGCAAAGCAGCAGGGCTGGCTGGATATCCTGTCCCGCGATCCCGACTGCCGCGGCGGTTGACCCAACGCAAAACACGCCTGCGGCGCTGGCGTTAATATCGGGCCATGAACAGCACACCACGCCGCGTCGAAAACATCACCACCGACAAGGGCAAGGTGCCGGTCTACGCGACCGGCGTCGTCGAGCAGCCCTGGAACGACTACAGCACGGTGGATCACGATGTATGGCGGCAGCTGTACGAACGCCAGCGCAAGGTGCTGGTCGGGCGTGCCTGCGACGAATTCCTGCAGGCACAGGACGCAATGGGCATGAGCCCGGGCCAGATTCCGAAGCTCGCCGCGCTCAATGACGTGCTGGCCGGTGCCACCGGCTGGACCATCGTCGGCGTGGAGGGATTGCTGCCGGAACTGGACTTCTTCGAGCACCTGGCCAACCGTCGCTTCCCGGTGACATGGTGGATCCGGCGCCCGGACCAGATCGACTACATCGAAGAACCCGATCTGTTCCATGACCTGTTCGGCCATGTGCCGTTGTTGATGAACCCGCTGTTCGCCGATTACATGCAGGCCTATGGCCGCGGCGGGGTCAAGGCGCACGCCATCGGGCCGGACGCGCTGCAGAACCTGACCCGGCTCTACTGGTACACGGTCGAGTTCGGCCTGATCCGGCAAGCCGACGGCCTGCGCATCTACGGCAGCGGCATCGTCAGTTCAAGGGGCGAATCCATCCACAGCCTGGAGTCATCGGCGCCGAACCGCATCGGTTTTGATCTGGAGCGGATCATGCGCACCCGTTACCGGATCGACAGCTACCAGAAGACCTATTTCGTGATCGACAGTTTCAGGCAGCTGATCGAGGCAACGTTCCCTGATTTCACCCCGATCTACGAACGGCTGGCCACGAAGGAGTCGATCCCCGCCGGCAACGTGCTGGCCACCGATGCCGTGTTCCAGCGTGGCAGCGGCGAGGGCTGGGCGACGGACGGCGATATCTGAGGATCGTAACGCCACGGCAATCGGTATCCTGACGCCCATGGCCTCGTCCTTCTTCGATTTCCCCACCCCGCGCGTCCTCTGGCGCTGGTTCAACCAGTGGCGGCAACAGCAGCTGGTCGCGACCACCGACCGCATTTCGGTGCTGGAGCACGTGGACGATGCCGGCCACCTGGGTCCGCGCTACGCGTTCATGACCATCATGTCCTGCGGCATCGCCATGCTTGGCCTGCTGCAGAACTCGGCGGCGGTGATCATCGGCGCGATGCTGATCTCGCCACTGATGGGGCCGATCATCGAACTGGGCATGGGCCTGGCCACGTTCGACCTGCGCAGCATCCGCAACGCCATGCGTTCGTTGTCGGCCGGTGTGTTGCTGTCCCTGCTGGTCGCGGCGGGCATCGTGTTCTTCTCGCCGTTGCAGGACGCCACGCCGGAAATCCTGGCGCGCACGGAGCCGACCTTCTTCGACTTGTTGGTTGCGATCTTCTCTGGCCTGGCAGGCGCCTACGCCACCGTCACCCGCAAGGGCGAGACGATCGTCGGCGTGGCGATCGCCACCGCGTTGATGCCGCCTTTGGCGGTCGCCGGCTACGGCATCGCGGTGATGAACTGGAGCATCGCCGGCGGCGCCGCGTTCCTGTTCATGACCAACCTGCTGGCAATTGGCTTGTCGGTCACCATCGTCGCGCGCTGGTACGGGTTCGGCGGCACCGACTCGCCGAAGCAGACCGCCTGGCAAGCGGGCCTGATCGTCGGCAGCTTCGTGCTGCTGTCGATTCCGCTGGGCCTGGCGCTGGGTCGCATCGCGCTGAAGTCGCAGGTCGAACTGAGCGTGCGCGCCGCCACCGACCAGGCTGCCGCACACGCCTCCGGGCGTGTCTCCGGCTTGCGCGTGGACATCACCAAGAACGGCGTCAACGTGGATGCGGTGATGATCCTGCCGCGCCACGTCAACGGGCTTGAGGCCTCGCTGGAAACGTCGCTGGCCACTCAACTCGGGCGCGAGGTGAACGTGCAGGTCCGCGAAGTACTGACCGCCGACGATGCCAGCTTCGCCCTGCAGCAGGGCACGCTGGCCGAACTGCGACGCAGCGTGGCCGCTCTGCAGAGCGCAGAGAGCGGGCGCACGTCCGCGCAACAGGCCAGGGACGACCAGCAGATGCGCCTGAAGGCGCAGTTGCTCGGCTATCTCGGTCGCCTGGAGGCCAGCGCGGATGGCCGCCGTTGGAGCCTGCAGGTCGCGCCGGAATCGCGAATGCCGTTGCAGCGCGCGCACCGGATCGAACGCGAAATCAACGCCGGTCTGGTCGACGATGGCACCAGCATCACCGTGGTGCCGGTGCTGCAGGCCTTGCCCGGCATCGTGTTCGCCGATGACAGCGCCGAACTCGATGCCGATTCCGCGCGCACCCTGGCGACGATCGGCTGGGCAGTGCAACGTTGGCAGGGCAATGCCGTGCGGGTGTTCGGCGTGGGTGGCACCGAGGCGCTCGCGCAAGCGCGTGCCGATGCCGTCGCCACCGCGTTGCGTGCAAGCGGCCTGCAAGCCAGCGTCAGCCTGGACGATGCGGCGGCCGTGCGTGCACGCGTGCGGGAGGATGGTCCGCAAGCCGCGCGCACGGTCCGGCTGGAAATCGGCGACCCGCCCTGACCGCAAGCGACAGCGCGCACTGCTTCAGCCGGATCGCTTCGGCCAGCCCGCCGGAATCTCGACGTAGCTCCCGTTGAGGTCGATGCCGTCGCGCTGCTGGCCGGCCGCAACGCCGACTTCAACCAACGCATCCGGGGGGCACGGCGCGCGGATGCAGCGGATCTGCGAGGCATGCGCGATCAGCGCCAACTCGCCCGACTCGGCCCAACCCATCAGGTAATAGCGGCCGGGCGTCACTTCGATGCGGTAGGCGCGCGCGCCAGCCGCGGTCTGGATGCAGGTCGGCGTGCCGCCGTCGATCGGGGTGGCGCACACTCGCAACGCGGGCGGTGCGCGATTCCCGTCGCGAATCGCACCACTGATGCTGGCGCGGCCCGTGCCTGCGGCAAGGGTATCGGTGGATTTCGACGATGCCTGTTCGACCTGCGGCGTGCGCGGGGACGCCGTCGGCGCAGCGACAACACTTGTCCGGGCCGACGCTGTCGTGGGCGTGCCGGCGGCATCGCCTGTGGCTGGCGCGCACGCAGCCAGCGACAACGCCATGGGCACCGCCAGCATGCTGATGGGTCTCGGCACCCGCATCGGCAATGGCATCGGCAATGGCATCGTGTTCATTTTTGGCGCTCCCGGGCATGGTGGTATCGGCGACAATAACGCCCTCCCTCACCGGATGCCTGCACATGTCGCTCACCCGTGTTTCGCTCACCCGTTTCCTGATCGAGGAGGGCCGCGCGGGCCGGGTCAATGCCGACCTGCGCCTGCTGATCGAAGTGGTGGCGCGTGCCTGCAAGTCGATTTCGGTCGCGGTCGGCAAGGGCGCCCTCGGCGGCGTGCTGGGTGATGCCGGCAGCGGCAACGTGCAGGGCGAAGCGCAGAAGAAACTCGACGTGCTCAGCAACGAGATCCTGCTGGAGGCCAATGCATGGGGCGGCCACCTGGCCGCCTGCGCCTCGGAGGAAATGGAGCACTGTTTCCCGATCCCGGACGCGCATCCGCGCGGCAACTACCTGTTGCTGTTCGATCCCCTGGATGGCAGCAGCAACATCGACATCAATGCCAGCGTCGGCACCATCTTCTCGGTGTTGCATTGCCCGGACGGGGTCACCTGCCCGGAAGACGCACACTTCCTGCAACCCGGCCACCAGCAGGTCGCCGCAGGATATTGCCTGTACGGGCCCAGCACGATGCTGGTGCTGACCCTGGGCCATGGCACCCACGCCTTCACCCTGGACCGCGAACAAGGCTCGTTCGTGCTGACCCGTCGCGACCTGGTGATCCCGGAAGAGACCGCCGAGTTCGCGGTCAACGCATCCAACCAGCGCCACTGGGAGCCGCCGATGCAGGCCTACGTGGGCGACCTGCTGGCAGGCAAGGGCGGCCCGCGCGGCAAGGACTTCAACATGCGCTGGGTGGCGGCGATGGTCGCGGACGTGCATCGCATCCTGATCCGCGGCGGCATCTTCAGCTATCCGATCGACACCAAGTGCCGCGACAAGGGCGGACGCTTGCGCCTGATGTACGAAGCCAATCCCATGGCCCTGCTGGTGGAACAGGCGGGTGGGGCCGCAAGCACCGGCCACGAGCGCCTGCTGGATGTGCAGCCGACCTCGCTTCATCAGCGGGTTCCGGTATTCATGGGTAGCTCCGGCGAAGTGGCGGCAGCCGTCGGCTATCACACACGACGCGGGCCCGGCTGACGATGTCGGACTTCATCGAGGTTTACGAAGGCGCGTTGACTCCCGACGCCTGCGCCAACCTGGTGGAGCGATTCAAGGCGAGCAGCGGCGTGCAGCCAGGCAGGGTGGGCAGCGGCGTCATGCCCGAGCTCAAGGACAGCATGGACTTGGCGATCAGCCGGCAGCCGGGCTGGAGCGATGTCGAGGAGCAACTCAATCGGGTGGTGTTCTCCGGGCTGCTTTCCTACTTGCGTACATACCCGCACATGCTGGTAGCCCCGCTGATGCTGGAGATCCCCGGTCCGAATGGGGTGCGGCACCGCCTTACCCCGGAACGGGTGGCGGCGATGGACGACGCAACGCTGGCACCGATCGTGCAAGCGGTGCTGCGGCCGGGTGCGATCAACCTGCAGCGCTATGCGGCCGGGCGCGGTGGATACCCGTATTGGCACTGCGAACTGTACCCGCGCGATGCGCACGCCGAAACGTTGCATCGGCATCTGTTATGGACGATTTACCTGAACGAGGAATTCCAGCAGGGGGAGACTGAATTCCTTTACCAGCGGCGCAAGATCGCACCCAGGAGCGGCACCCTGTTGATCGCACCCGCTGCGTTCACCCATACCCACCGTGGCAATCGTCCCCTTGGTGGTGACAAGTTCATCGCCACCAGCTGGATCCTGTTCCAACGGGCCGAGGCCATCTTCGGACCGACCCGCTGACAGCGTTCGCCTGACTGTGCGGGCGACTGGCCAACAAGCAACGCCTAGTTGCTGCTCGGCGGCTGGTTGAGCACCAGCCAGTACAGACCGATCTGGCGCACCACATCGACAAAACGCTCGAACTCCACAGGCTTCTGGATGTAGCTGTTGGCACCGAGCTCGTACACGCTGCCGACATCCATGGGCTCGGCACTGGTGGTCAGCACGACCACCGGCAACGAGCGGCTGGCCGGGTTCTCGCGGATCGCCTGCAGCACTTCCCGTCCATTGAGCTTGGGCAGGTTGAGGTCCAGCAGCACCAGGGCCGGCAAGTCGTTGATGTCGCGACTCGCATGCTCGCCACGCGCGAGCAGGTAATCAAGCGCCTGCTCACCATCGGTGACGACGCGGATCACGTACCCACTGCCCGCTTCGGCGAAGGCGATCCGGGTCAGTTCCACATCGTCCGGATTGTCCTCGACCAGCAGGATTTCCTTGTTCTGGTTGATAGTCATGCTTCCATTGGTTGGTTTTGCTGATCCAGCAGTTCCACGTGGAAGCAGGCCCCGCAATCGGGTTCGACCTCCGCACTGAGACTGCCACCATGCCGCATTGCGACCTGTTGCGCGATGGTCAGGCCGATCCCGTGGCCGGCGCCTTCATCGCTGCCGTGCAGGCGCTGGAACGGTTCGAACAGTTTCGCCGAATACGCCATGTCGAAGCCAATGCCGCGGTCGCGGATCGACATATGCAGCCTGTCGCCCCTGCGTTCACCCTCCACCCGTACCCAGGTCTGTGGCCGGCTTGCCGAAAACCGCCACGCATTGGCCAGCAACTGGCCCAGCATCATCTTCAACAGGCGCTCGTCGCCCATCACTTCCAGGCCCGGTTGCACGCGCACGTCTGCACGGCGCTGCGGATCGGCATCCTGCAAGTCGGCCAGGATCCATTCGGCCAGCAGGCTGACATCCACCCGGACCGGCCGCAGGTCGGCCCGGTTGATTCGCGCCAACTCAAGTAGCCCGTCGATCAGTCCGCCCATGCGCGTGGATGCCGCACGGATGCGCTGCAATTGATCCCGGGCCGCTTCATCAAGCTGGCCCTCGGTCCTGCGCGTCAACTGGGCGGCGAACCCGTCGATGGCGCGCAATGGCGCGCGCAGGTCGTGCGACACCCCATGCACGAATGATTGAAGGCGATGATTGGCGGTCTGAAGTTCCAGCGTGCCTGCCTGCACGCGCTGCTCCAGCGATGCATTGAGATCCCGCAATTCCCGCTCGGTCCGACGTTGTGCAGTCACATCGCGGATCTGGGAAATCAGATAGTCGGCTCGCCCGTCGGCATCGCGCATCAGTGCCGAATTGACCACCACCTCGATGACGTCCCCATCTGCACGCAGATAGCGCGTTTCGATTTCCACCGCGTCTTCGTCGCCGCCACGCAGGCGCTCCAGCACACGCTGGCCCAGCGGCAGTTCATCCGGATGCGACACCGCATGCACTCGTTGCCCGACCAGCGCACTGGCGTCATGGCCCAACAGCTTGCACAGGGCCGGGTTGACCTCGATCCAGCGACCCTCCGTCGAGACAATCGCCATGCCGATGCCAGCCGATGCCATCGCCAGCCGGAAACGGGCGGCGTCAGGGGCAGGATCGGCCATGATGCTTGCTATGCGTACCGCTCATGCACGCAGTGTAGGCAGTGTGGGTGTAAACAACGCGTGCAGTTGGTGCGTGCGCATGCGTCGCGGCCGTGGCGTCGTGCACAATGCCCGCGATGGACCTGCCTTCCCACCTGATCGAACAGCTTGCCTTCGGCGTGATCCTGGCGGGCGGGTTGTACCTGTTCATCACCGAAAAACTGCGCGTCGATGTGACTGCCATGCTGATCCTGCTGGCGCTGGTGCTGACCGGCGTGCTGGACAGCAAGCAGGCGCTGTCCGGGTTTGCCAGCGAGCCGGCGATCATCGTGGCCGCGGTATTCGTGATTTCCGGTGGCCTGGCCGCGACCGGCATCAGTGAACGTCTGGGCTTGTGGATCGGACGGGCGGCGGGCAAGCAGGAGTGGCGCACGATCGCGGTGGTGATGCCCACGGTGGCCCTGCTGGCGGCCTTCACCCACCACGTCATGGTCACCGCGATGATGCTCCCGCTGCTGCTGCGGCATGCGCGAGACCGGCAAATGCCGGCCTCGCGCCTGCTGATGCCGATGTCGCTGGCGGCATCACTGGGCACCACCCTGACCCTGGTCAGCGCGCCCGCCTTCCTGCTGGCCAGCGACATGCTCTACCGCGCCGGCGCCAGGCCCCTGGGCATCTTCTCGATTACCCCGATCGGTATCGCCCTGGTCGTGGTCGGTACCGGCTACATGTTGCTGGCGCGCTGGCTGTTGCCCAAGCACAGCGGCGAGAGTGGCGATGACGACTACCTGCGCCTGGATCGCTACCGCACCGAGCTGGTGGTGGTCCCGGGCGGCCAATGGGCGACACGCCCGCTGGGCGACATGCAAAAGGCAATTGGCAAGCAGGTCCGCGTCCTTGGCTGGTTGCGCGACGGAAAGCGCCGCGACGACCTTACTTCCACCAGTCCGCTGCTGGCCGGGGACATCCTGCTGGTCGAAACCGCCGCCAATGAACTGCTGTCACTGCATGACGACGCCGGCCTGGACCTCAACGCGATCACCCGTTTCGGTACCAAGCTTGGCGGTGAAGGCGCGCCTCAGCTGGTCCAGGCGGTGGTGGCGCCAGGCTCGGAATTCATCGGACGCAGCATCCGCGAACTGGATTTCTCCAGCCAGTTCCAGGCGGTGGTGGCGGGCCTGTGGCGTCGTGAGGGTGAAATGGCCGACCGCTTGTCCGATGCGCGCCTGCGCGAAGGCGACCTGCTGGTGCTGTATGGCCGGCCGTCGCGGTTCTCGGAACTGGCCGCGCACCATGGATTCCTGATGCTGGTGCCGTTCGCCGGGGAAGCCAAGCGGCGCCTGCGCGCGCCGCTGGCGCTGATGATCCTGGCGGCCAGCATCCTCGCGGCCGCCACCGATTGGCTGGCGCCCCCCATGGCATTCCTGCTGGGTGCCGTGGCGATGGTCGCCACCGGCTGCCTCGACATCAAGCAGGCCTATCGGGGGATCGATGTGCGGATCTTCGTGATGATCGCCGGCGTGATCCCGCTTGGCATCGCGATGGAACAGACCGGGACCGCAGACCTGCTGGCGAAGGGATTGGCGGTGATGCTCGCGCACTGGCCCGTGCTCGCGATCCTGCTGGTGATGTTCTGCGTGGCCGCGCTGCTGACCCAGGTGATGTCCGACGCCGCGACGACCGTGCTGTTGGGGCCAGTCGCCATTTCGCTGGCGCAGGTGCTCGACCTGCCACCCACCCCGTTCGTGGTGTGCACCGCACTGGGTGCGGTGGTGGCATTCCTGACCCCGATCGGCCACCACGGCAACCTGCTGATATTGGGTCCCGGCCAGTATCGTTTCAGCGATTTCCTGCGGGTCGGATTCCCGCTGACGGTGCTGATCGCGCTGGTCAGTGCCTGGATGGCACGCTGGCTGTGGCTGGACGGCCCGTTCTGGCCCGTTCTGGGCGGTTGAAGACGCCGGGATTGGCAGGGCGGCCGCGTCCCCGGTATCCGTTGGGAAACCAACGTCCTCGCCATGCGCGATGCGTCGCCTCACGTGGGCGCATTCCCTGCAACGGCGGCGGCGCGACTTTTGCATCCCCGCGCCCTACCCTGTGGATGTCGCACCACTCGCGGCAACGGAGTCCCGATGTTCGACATCCTGCTGCAGGCCTGGAACGCGTTTTGGTCGTTGCCGCACATCCGCGCCTGGCTCACGGTGGGCTGGATCACCTACCTGGTCTGGCTTGGGGTATGGATCGTGCTGCAAAAGCGCGAACCGGTCGCCACCCTGAGCTGGCTGGTCAGCCTGGCCGCATTGCCCTACATCGGTTTCCTGATCTACCACGTGTTCGGGCCACAAAGGATCATCCGCCACCGCTTGCGACGCGCGCGCGCGCGCGTCGAATTGCCTGGCAACGAGCCCGATCATGATCCCGATAGCGCAGAGCTGGCACGGCTGGGGAGCGCCATCACCGGGTTGCCACCCAGCACCGCGCATCGTGTCGAACTGTTGGTGGATGGACACGCCACCTACACCGCGCTGCTCGAAGCGGTGCGCGGCGCCCGCCATCATGTGCACCTGGAGTACTACATCTACCAGCCCGACCAGACCGGCCGCGCGCTGCGCGATGCCCTGGTGGAACGCGCCCGCGCCGGGGTGACGGTGCGCGTGTTGCTGGATGCAGTCGGCAGCTCGAAGACCCCATCGTCATTCTTCAACGAACTGACCGAGGCCGGCGGCGAACTGAGCTGGTTCCACCCGATGCGTTTTGGTCGCTTCTGGGAGCGGCCGTGGCTGAACCTGCGCACCCACCGCAAGATCGTGGTGGTCGATGGCCGCATCGGGTTCGCCGGCGGCATCAACATTACCGACGAGGAAAACGAGCGCCTGCGCGCCGATGCCTACCGCGACCTGCACCTGCGCCTGGACGGCGACGTGGTGCGCGGCCTGCAACTGGTGTTTGCCGAAGACTGGGCCTATGCCACCGGCAAGCGCGACTTCCTTGGCGAGTTGGCGCGGGCAATGCCGGAACCGGCCCGAGGGCCAGTGGCGGCACAGGTCCTGACTTCCGGCCCGGATTCGGACTGGGAAGCGATCCACCGTCTGCACGTCGGTGCAATCCATGCGGCCAGGCGCCGCGTCTGGCTGGTGACGCCATATTTCGTGCCCGGGGAGGCCGCGAAAATGGCACTGACTTCGGCGGCGTTCGCCGGCATCGACGTACGCCTGCTGGTACCGCGACAGAGCGATTCGCGGCTGGTCACGTTCGCCGCGCGTTCCTACTTCGACACCCTGCTCGCCTCTGGGGTCAAGGTGTACGAATACGGCCCGCGCATGTTGCACACCAAGGCCCTTTTGGTGGACGACGACGTGTGCCTGATCGGCAGCGCGAACTTCGATCCGCGAAGCTTCCGCCTCAATTTCGAGGTCTGCCTGCTGTTCCGGGACGCCACGGTGGTTGCCGACCTGGCGCGGCTGGTCGCCCACGAATTCGCCAACGCCCCGCGGGTGCGCGAGGATCGCCCGCGTCCGTTGCTTACGACCCGTTTGCCGGAAGCGTTCGCACGCTTGCTCTCTCCACTGCTCTGAACCCGGCGGCCGCGCGCAATCCCCACGCGCGGCGTAAACTGCACGAAGTCCCGAAAGGAGCCATTTGCATGCACTGGCTGTTTCTCCTGCTTGGTTTCGCAGCCATGGTGGTGGCCTTCAAGACCACCTCCAGTGGCCTGATGCTGGTCTGCCTCATCGCCGCGCTGGTGCTCTTCGTCCTGTGGCTGGCCGGGTTGTACTCGGCGCGGATGGCCGGGCGCAGCCGGGATGCGTCGATGATGATCGACCCGGCGGAACTTCGCCGCATGCGCGAACAGGCCGAAGCGCGCAAGGCCGCGGCAGCCACGGACACACCGCCAGACGCCACGCAGCATTGACCGCACTCAGCGTCAACCTCAACAAGATCGCGGTCCTGCGGAATTCGCGTGGCGGGCTGATGCCCGATGTGTTGCAGGCCGGGCGTGCCTGCCTGGATGCAGGTGCGCACGGCTTGACTGTGCATCCGCGACCTGACGCGCGGCATATCCGCAGCGACGACGTGCATGCACTGGCGGCGTTGTGCGCCCAGCGCGACGCGGAATTCAACATCGAGGGCAATCCGTTCGCGCCACCACGGAGTGGTTATCCAGGCCTGCTGGCCCTGTGCGAGGCGGCGCGTCCTGCACAAGTCACGCTGGTGCCCGATGGCGACGGCCAGCTCACTTCGGACCATGGTTTCGATTTCGCCCGTGAAGGCGCGGCACTGGCACCGTTGATCGCCTCGTTCAAGGCGCTGGGTTGCCGAGTCAGCGTATTCGTGGACGTGGGTGATCCGGGCGTGGCCTTGGCGGCTGCGCTGGGCGCGGATCGGGTCGAACTGTATACCGGGCCCTACGCGGACGCCTTTGCCAGCGCCGATGCCACGGGTGCGCTGGCAGCCGCGGCCGATACCGCCCGGCGTGCACAGGCCGCCGGCCTGGCCGTCAATGCAGGACATGACCTGGACCAGTGCAACCTCGCCGCTTTCCTGTCGAAGGTTCCTGACGTACGGGAAGTCTCGATCGGCCACGCACTGATTGGCGAGGCACTGTATGCCGGACTGGATGCAACGGTTCGTGCCTACCGCCGCATCGTCGATGCCGCCGCTACGGCCTGAGTGCCGCGCCGGCGAAGCCAGCGCTGCGGGCATCCGCAAGCACCCGCGCGGACAGACCCTGATCGGCAGCGTCGCACACAAGTAAAAACGCCGCCCTTGCAGGCGGCGTTGCATCCATGGTCAAGCGCAACGGTTTCCCGATGCGTCGAACACGTCAGTTCTGCACGAAACCGATCTTCACCATGTCGGCATTTTTCGCCGCCGTCAGCACCTTGGCCAGCACGCCGTACTCGGCGTTTTCGGCGGTCTCGATCTGAAGCTCCGGCTGGTTGCTCGGATCCCGCTCGACTTCGTTCTTCATCATCGTTGCCAGCGAAGCAACCGGCGTAGGCGTCTTGTTCCAATACACCTGTCCTGAAGCATCGATACGCAGTTCGATCGGGTCCGGTGGTTCTTTCGGATTTTCCGGTGGCTTGTCCGTCTTCTGCGGCAAATCAACGTCGACCGGAACTGACTGGATCGGCATGGTCACCATGAAGATGATAAGCAACACCAACATCACGTCCACCAGCGGCGTGACGTTGATGTCGGACATTGCACCGCCGGATGAACTTGAGGCAAATGCCATGGGAAGTTCTCCTTACTGGCTTTTCTTGGGCGGTGTGGTGATGAAGCCCACCTTGGCGATGCCTTGGGTCTGTGCCACCTTGACCACGTCGCTGATCATGCGATACGGGGTGGTCCTGTCAGCACGGATTTGCACCGCCGGTTGTGGCGTCTTCTGTGCTTCGACCGAGAGCTTGCTTTCGATGAACTGACGCGTGGCAGGCTCGTCATTCCAGAACAGCGCGCCGGTCTCGGTCACCGAGATGGTGACGGGTGGCGACTTCGCTTTCTCCGGCTTCTTGTCGAGCACGGTTTCCGGCAGCTTCACCTTCACCTTGTGGTTCATCAGCGGCGTGGTGATCATGAAGATGATCAGCAGCACCAACATCACGTCCACCAGGGGCGTGACGTTGATTTCGGCCATCGGGCCGCCGCTTTCGGTACCGGAACTGAAGGACATCTTGGGGCTCCGTTGAGGCGTCGTTCGTCTATCAGCGCTTGCCGGCCACTTCGCCGACGCGCGAGCCGGTGGCGAAGAAGTCGTGCAGGTCGTGCGCAAAGGTATCGAACTGGTTGTTGGTGATGCGGTTCAGGCGAACGTAGAAGTTGTACGCCAACACCGCCGGGATCGCCACGAACAGGCCGAGGGCCGTCATGATCAATGCCTCGCCGACCGGCCCGGCCACTGCCGAGATCGACGCGTCACCGGACGAGCCGATCGCGATCAGGGCATGGTAGATGCCCCACACGGTACCCAGCAGGCCGACGAACGGCGCGGTGGAACCGACGGTGGCGAGCACCGTCAAGCCGCTTTCGAGACGCATCGATTCGCGGGTCACACCCTGGCGCAGGGCACGATCGACGAACTCCGAGCGATTGAGCGACTCTGCAAGGCGCGAACCATCATGGCGCTGGTGGTGCGCAGCCGCGTGCGCGGCATCCAGGGCGATCTTGGAGAACGGCTCGGACTTGGGCTGCTCTTCCATGAAGCGGATCGCATCCTGCGCGTTCGGGGTATCCCAGAACGTACCGGTCACGCGATCGCCACGACCACGCAAGCGCATGTTCTTGAGGAAGTTGATGATGATCCAGTACCAGGACATCACCGACATGACGGCGAGCGTGATGAACACGACCCAGCCAACGATGTCGAAGTTCTGGACCAGGGATTCAAAACCCATCTGCTGCAGCGCGGCGGCGTTGTTGCCTCCGGCGGCGTCAGGGGCGACAGCAGTCGATTCGAGGAACATACGCTTACCTTTGAATGTCGTGGAAGGAGTTTTGGAAGCGAAACAAAGTCAACATTTGGTGCGGGTGGAACATATCTATTTGGCCTAACCAGCTATCGCATCAGGAACTCTACCGGAACACGTACGCGACTTTGGACTTTCCTGCCGTCACGGGTTTCCGGATTGAAGCGCCAGCGCTTGGCTGCCTTGACCGCCTCGCGATCAAGGTTGCGGTTTCCGCTGGACCTTTCGACTTCGACGTCAAGCACACCACCACTGGCATCGATGGTCACGATCAACACCGTGGTTCCCTCGATTCCGCGACGCTGTTCTTCCGGCGGGTATCTTGGTGGATTCATCGCACGCGAGGAGGCATCCACACTGGAGCTGATATTGGAGACCGGTGCCGGCGGCGCGGGCGGTGCCGGTGGCGGTGCCTGCACGTCGACCGCACGCGGCGTATCCAGAATCACTGGTGGCTCTTCCGGCGGCGGCGGCAAAGGCGTCTTGGTCGGCGGTGCCAGGGTCTTGATCGGCGGCGGCTTGTCCGTCGTCGGCGGCGGCGGTGGCGGTGGCGGCGGCGGCGGCGGCGGCTCGATGAAGGTCACGCTGACCACGTCCTCCTTGTCCACGTCTGGCGTAGGCGGGGACAACGGCGCCAGCAACAGCAGCAGGGCCGCCGCGTGCAGTGCAACTGCGAAACTGATGCCGGTGATACGCGGCCAGCTCAGCCCATCTTCGCGGTCGTCGTTGTTCTCGGGTTGGTCGAGATCTAGCGTCATGCGCACGGCTCTGGATGTGGGGCCCTGCGCTTTTTACGCCGGGGCAACAAGCCTGCGACCCTAGGGCCGCAGGAACCTCCAAGTCTATACCAATCTCCTGGCCTTGTTCAAAGCCGGGATCATGATTCAGGGAGTTTTTGCGAAGCAGGTCTCAGCGCGACAAGATTCGCTTTGCCTCTTCTGGCTTTTTCAAGCCCTTGTCAAGCGCCTTCTTGGCGGCCGCCTTTGCCTCTGTCTTCTGGCCATTGTATTCGAATACCTTGGCCAGGTTGAGATAGGCCTCGCCATCGGCTGCGATCGGACCTGCCTTGGTGTACATCTCGACCGCCAGGGGAATATCGTCCTCGGCGTAGGCATTTTGCGCCAGCACCATGTAGTCCTTCGCCAATTGCGGGCTTGCCTCGAGGATGCCCTTGCTGGTGCCAGCCTCCATCACGTCCCGGGCATCCTTCCAGCGACTTGCATTGATGTACCCCACGTAAAGTGCGCGCAGCTCCCCGCTCTCGGTCAGCATGTCGCGCTTGTAAGCATCCTCCAGCAGCACATTGGCTTGGTCGAACTTATCCGCAGCCTGCAATGTCGCCACGGCATTCATCAACAGACGCTTGTCATCCGGATTCTTCACGATCAGCGCCTTGTAGGCGGCGGCTGCCTCTTCGTTCCTGTCGAGGTTGGCAAGCAGGCTCGCCCGGAAGCCGAGTTGAGCCGTCTTGTCCGACTTGCTCTCTAGCAGGAAGCGATCAATCGTCGCCAGCGCTTCCTGGTATTTTTCCTGCTGGTACTGGACCACCGCCAGGTTGAACATCGTCGTGAAGTGGCTGTCGTTGTCCAGGCCATTGCTGTCGAGCGCCTTGCGGAAATAGTCCTCGGCCTTGGCCTGGTCATCCTGGTCCGCGGCCGCACTGGCAGCAATCGAGTAGACGTAGGACTTGTCGTAAGCGTTTGCATTCGGCATCGCGGCGATTTCTTCCGCTTTCACCATCACGCCTGCCATGTCCGGCTTTTCATAAAGCTCCTGCAAGCCCTGCATCTGCTTCAGCAGCTTGCCTGTTGCCCTGCCTTCCGGGGCAACCCGGGTCGCATTCGGATACAGGGCGGGCTTTTGTTCTTCCTGGCCCTTGTCGCTTTTTTTCTTGTTCGACTCGCCCTTGTTCCCGGCCATGCGCTGCGCGCGCTTTTCGCGCGCCGTCATCTGCTCGGTGTTGTTCGGCTCAGCCTGCTGTGCGGCGGTGGCCATTGGCGGGGCGAGCACGGCCAACATGAGGGCGGCGGCGATGGCAACATGGAGCGGACGTACATGGATGGGGGTCATGGGTCACCTCTGATCAGGGGAGCTGGCCGCCGCATGGGCGGGGACGCACCGTACCAGAAGGTGCGGTGCCCGACGTGTGCCAAGCAAGTATGGCTTGACCGAGGTTATTTTACTGGCATCGAGGGTGTTTGCCCGCGTTGCGCGCGGCCACCATCGTGGGCCGCAAGCCATCCGCGCGCTGCTGGAGTTCGCGCAGGCGAGACGACGGGTCGGGGTGCGTGGAAAGCCACTCGGGCGGTCGCGAGCCCGCTGCCGCAGCCATGTTCTGCCATAGCGCCACGGCGCCTTCGGGATCGTATCCCGCCTTGGCCATCAGCTGCTGGCCGACCACGTCAGCCTCGCTTTCCTGCACCCGCGAGCCCGGAAGCAGCAGGCCGGTCTGGGCGATGACGCTACCGCCCTGGCCCACCGCGTTGCCCACGCCTTCCCCATAGCGCGCACCCGCCAGCCCGGACAGGATCTGCAGCAGCCCAGACGCGCCCATCTGCCGGGTGATTCGCTCGTTGTGGTGGTGGGAAACGACGTGGCCGATCTCATGGGCGATCACCCCGGCCAACTGGTCCTGGTTGCGCGCGACCTTGAAGATGCCGGTATACACGCCGACCTTGCCGCCCGGCAGCGCGAAGGCATTCGCTTCCGGATCCTCGAACAGGGCAACATCCCAGCCAATGCGCTGCCAGTCCGCCGGAAGCTCGCGGACGATGCTGGTGACCACGCACCGCACATAGCTTGCCTGCTTGCTGTCGCGGCTTTGCGGGGTCTTCGCCTTGGCCTCCTCGAAGGCCTTGGCCCCAAGCTCGGCAAGCTGCGCCTCGGAAACCGCCCCGACCACCTGTTGCCTACCGGTGGGCGAGGTGGTCGTCGCACACGCGGTGATCGCGACGGCGATGGCCGCACTGAGCAGCATGGCCCTGAGTTTCATGGCGGCATCCGTGGGAAACAACGTTCCTTGTAGAGCAGCCAACCTGAAGGCGACGTCAAGCCGTGTCGACTCAGACGTCCAGGTTGGAGACCCGCAACGCGTTTTCTTCGATGAATTCGCGGCGCGGCTCCACCACATCGCCCATCAAGGTCGTGAAGATGGCATCGGCCGCCACCGCATCCTCGATTCGCACCTGCAGCAGGCGGCGGGTCTCCGGGTTCACCGTGGTGTCCCACAGCTGTTCCGGGTTCATCTCGCCGAGGCCCTTGAATCGCTGGATCTGCCGACCCTTTTTGGCTTCATCGAGCAGCCACGCCTGCGCCTGCGCGAAACGCTCGATCGGTTGTGACTTGCTGCCGCGCTGGATGCTGGCGCCGTCACGGACAAGTCCATGCAACACGGCCGCCACTTCCCGCAAAGGACGCAGCTCGCCATGTTCGAACGCCGCCAGCGGCAACACCTGGATCAGTTCCTCGCCCATGTGCCGGCGGGTGATCAGCAGCGCGGCCGGCCGGGCCTCAGTGGCCTGCTGCAGGGTCAGCGCATAGTGCGGCTTGCCCAGGCCACCCTCGTTCAGGCGGGTGGCCAGCGCTGCAAGTTCGCTTGCCAGGCCAGCATTGGCCGCCAGCGACGCCGCATCCAGCGGGGTGAAGTCCATCAACGCTTCCAGCACGGCCGGATCAAAGCGATGCGCATTGCGGGTAATCGCGCCACGCGCATTGGCGAACGCCAGCAGCAGTGCCTCGAGTGCCGCGCCCTCGATCGCCGGTTCGCCCTGGGCCGGGATCAGCGAAGCGCCATCGACCGCATTGTTGGCCAGGTACGCATCCAGCGCTGCGTCGTCCTTCAGGTACAGCTCGTTCTTGCCCTGCTTGATCTTGTAGAGCGGCGGCAGGCCGATATAGATATGCCCGCGTTCGATCAGCTCCGGCATCTGCCGGTAGAAGAACGTCAGCAGCAGGGTGCGGATATGGCTGCCGTCGACGTCGGCGTCGGTCATCAGGATGATGCGGTGGTAGCGCAACTTGTCCGGGTTGTACTCGTCCTTGCCGATGCCGGTGCCGAGCGCGGTGATCAGCGTGCCGACTTCGGCGCTCGCCAGCATGCGGTCGAAGCGTGCGCGTTCGACATTCAGGATCTTGCCCTTCAACGGCAGGATGGCCTGGGTCTTGCGGTTGCGACCCTGCTTGGCAGAACCACCCGCCGAGTCGCCCTCGACGATGAACAGTTCCGACAACGCCGGATCCTTTTCCTGGCAGTCGGCCAGCTTGCCGGGCAGGCCGGCGATATCCAGCGCGCCCTTGCGGCGGGTCAGGTCGCGGGCCTTGCGGGCGGCTTCGCGGGCACGCGCCGCATCGACGATCTTGCCGGCAATCGCCCGGGCTTCGTGTGGGTTTTCCTGGAGGAACTCCTCCAAACGCGACGCGAACGTGCTGTCAACTACCGGTCTCACATCAGATGAGACCAATTTCTCCTTGGTCTGGCTGGAGAAGCTCGGGTCCGGCACCTTGACCGACAGTACCGCGATCATGCCCTCGCGCATGTCGTCGCCGGACAGGGTGATCTTGGCCTGCTTGGCGATCCCGTTTTGTTCGATGTAGTTGCTCAACGTCCGCGTCAGCGCCGAACGGAAGCCGATCAGGTGCGTGCCGCCATCCTTCTGCGGGATGTTGTTGGTGAAGCAGAACATCGTTTCCTGGTAGGAATCGGTCCACTGCAGGGCCACATCCACGGTGATGCCGTTCTGCTCGCCGGACACAGAAATCACGTTCGGGTGCAGCGGGGTTTTCAGCTTGGCCAGGTGCTCGACGAAGCTGCGGATGCCGCCTTCGTACTGGAACACGTCACGCCGGCCCTCGCCGCGCTCGTCCTGCAGGACGATCTTGACCCCGGAATTCAGGAAGCTCAGTTCGCGCAGGCGCTTGGCCAGGATGTCGTAGTGGAATTCGGTATCGGTGAAGATCTCTTTCGCCGGCCAGAAACGCAGCAGGGTGCCGCGTTTGTCGGAATCGCCGAGCCGTTTCAGCGGGTACACCGGCTCACCGAGCGCGTATTCCTGCTGGTGATGGCCGCCATCGCGCCAGATGTCGAGGACGAGTTTGGACGACAACGCGTTCACCACGCTGACGCCGACGCCGTGCAGGCCGCCCGAGACCTTGTAGCTGTTGTCGTCGAACTTGCCGCCCGCGTGCAGCACGGTGAGGATCACCTCGGCTGCGGAGACACCCTCTTCCTTGTGGATATCGACGGGAATGCCGCGCCCGTTGTCGCTGACACCGACCGAACCATCCTCGTGGATCGTGACCACGATATCGTCGGCATGGCCCGCGAGGGCCTCGTCCACGGCGTTGTCCACGACCTCGAACACCATGTGGTGCAGTCCGGTGCCGTCATGCACGTCACCGATATACATGCCAGGGCGCTTGCGTACGGCATCAAGGCCGCGCAATACGGTGATCTTGCTGGAATCGTAATTGCCGTTGGTGGCAGGCGCGTTCGGGGTGTTTTCGGACACGTGGCCCGTTTCGTTCTGATTCTGCGGCATCGGCGCGTTTGTCTCCGTCGGCACGCCCTTCGGCGCGCCGAGACACATTAACTATAGAAGCACGCAGTATAGCAACCGCAGCATTTCGATGCTTTTCCGGGGCCTATCCGAATGCCCGGATCAGGCCATGTTCCACGTGGAACACAGCGGCATCAATCCCGAGCGCCGCCAGGCCAACGGGCGGCTCGGTGCCGCTGACGAAGACTTGCGCACCACACCCATGCAGGTATTCAAGCACCCGCTGCTGGTGATGGCGATCCAGTTCCGATGCCAGATCATCCAGTTGCAGGACCGGCCAGGCACCCTCGTGCTCGGCCAGGTGCGCCGCCTGTGCCAGCAGCAGCGAGAGTGCCGCAAGCTTTGCCTGGCCGCGGGACAGCGTCTCACGCCCTGCAAAGTTGCCGAGTTCCAGGCGAAGATCGGCGCGATGCGGCCCGGTCGTCGTGTGGCCCTGGGCCAGGTCACGCTCACGCGTGAGCAGCAGGGCATCGGCCAATGCCAGTTCCTGCCACTTCCACCCGGGCTGCAGGCCAAGCGTGACCGGCCCGGCCGAGGGAAACAGCGCGGTCACGATGCCATCAAGGTGTGGTTGCAAGCGGGCCACATAATCGTTCCTGTAACCGCTCAGGCGTTCCCCGGCCTGTGCCAGCTCGTGCTCCCACGCGTCGAGCTGGCTATCTGCACGCTGTGACCGCAACAAGACATTACGTTGCTTGAGAGCCCTTGCGTAACGCCGCCACTGCGGCAGGAAATCAGGTTCCACGTGGAACAAGCCCCAATCCATATAGCGGCGACGCGCCTCGCTGCCGCCGTGGACCAGGATATGACTGCCGGGTTCGAAGCTGACCACGGCCAATGCCGCGCACAACTCACCCAGGTGAGCCACGTTGGTACCGTCAAGGCGCGCCTCCCATGTCGACCCGGCATGACGCAGGCCGGCACGATGCATGCCTGCGGCCTGCTGCCATTCCAGATAAACCTCGAGGTCCGGCTCACCCTGGCGAATCAAGCCATCCCGCACGCGCCCACGGAAACTGCGGCCATGCGCCATCAGGTGCATCGCCTCGAGAACACTGGTCTTGCCGCTGCCGTTGTCGCCAACAATCAGGTTGAATCCCGGTGCAGGCTGCAGTTCCTGCTCCTTAAACCGACGGAGATCGCGCAGGCGAAGTCGCCGGATCTGCACGGCGGACGCATGCGACAACGCCCGGGCGGGACCGGGCGTTGTCATGATTGTTCCACGTGGAACAACCCCGTCAGAGCCGCAGCGGCATCACGACGTGCCGGCAATGCACACTTTCAGCGCCCCGCAACAAAGCGGACGAGTTGGCATCCCGCAGCAACAGCACGACGTGCTCATCGCGCAGCGCGGTCAATGCATCGAGCAGATAATTGACGTTGAATCCGATTGCCAGCGCATCGACCTGGGTCTCGGCTTCAATCTCTTCCTGGGCCTCTTCCTGTTCCGGGTTATGCGCGCTGATCTTCAACTGGCCCGGTGAGACTTCGACGCGGACGCCCCGGTATTTCTCGTTGGAGAGGATCGATGCGCGCTGCAGCGCGGCACGGAACACCTCGCGCTCGATCTTGACCTCGCGATCGGCGCCGATCGGGATCACCGCTTCGTAATCCGGGAACTTGCCGTCGATCAGCTTGCTGGTGAAAGACACGTCGTCGCGCTTGACCCGAATGTGGCTGCGCCCGAGTTCGAGCTCCAGGCTGCGATCGCCGCCTTCCAGCAGCCGCTGCAACTCCTGTACGCCCTTGCGCGGCACGATGATCTGGCGCTTGCTGCCGGTGGCATCCTCGAGTGCGGCTTCGCACAACGCCAGGCGGTGACCATCGGTTGCCACGCAACGCAGCATGTTTTCGCGAAGATCGAACAGCAAACCGTTGAGGTAGTAGCGGACATCCTGTTGGGCCATCGCGAACGCCGTGCGTTCGATCAGTTCCTTCAGTGCGGCTTCCGGCACGCTGACCCGTTCGGTCGCCTCGGCCTCGTCCACCGAAGGAAAATCGTTGGCAGGCAGGCTTGCCAGGCTGAAACGGCTGCGCCCGGCTTGCACGGTGACCTTGTCGCCTGACTGGCTCACGGTGACCTTGCTGCCGTCAGGCAGGGCGCGGACGATCTCGAACAGCTTGCGTGCCGGGATGGTGATTTCGCCGTCACTGGCATCTTCCACCGCAGTGCGCGCGATCATCTCGACCTCAAGGTCGGTGCCGGTCAGGGACAACTCCCCGGCGCGCACCTTGACCAGCAGGTTCGCCAGAACGGGCAGGGTTTGCCTGCGTTCGACCACGTTGACGACCTGCGCCAGCGGCTTCAACAGGACTTCGCGTTGCAGGGAGAACCGCATGTTGACCCCTTCGAGGATAGTGGTGCTTGGGCAGGCAGCCCGGCTTCTAAAGAATGGGATAAAACTTAAATGCTGGTAGTGCTAGTGTGTCGAAAATAGCGGGATAACAGACTTAACATATTGATTTATAAATGATTTAATGTTCATTACAGCGGTGGGGAAGGCGCTTCCAGACTGCGTACAACCTGTGGGTAAGTTTTCTGACTTGCCGCCGCAAACCGGTTATCCACACCTTATACCGTGATCATCCACGGCCCGGCCGGTTGCGTCAGGCCAGGCACATCATTCGCTCAACTTCCTGATCAGTTTCTCCCAATCCTCGTGCAACTTGCCATCAATCGTCATCAGGTGCCGGATCTGTCGGCACGCGTGCAGGACCGTGGTGTGGTCGCGCCCCGCAAATGCATCGCCGATCTCGGGCAGGCTGTGTTCGGTCAATTCCTTGGCCAGGGCCATGGCGACCTGACGTGGCCGGGCCAACGAGCGGGTCCTGCGCTTTGACAGCAAATCCTTGATCTGCAAGCCGTAGTAGTCTGCCACGACCTTCTGGATGTTGGCGATGCTGATCGCCTGTTGCTGCGCGCGCAGCAAGTCACGCAGGCTTTCCTGAGCGAACTCCAGGGTGACCGCGCGGCCGGCCATGCCGGCTTCGGCAATCAGCTTGTTGATGGCGCCTTCCAGTTCGCGGACATTGCTGCGCATCTTCTTGGCAATCAACTGCGCCACTTCCTCGGGTACCTCGGCGCCGCGTTCTCGCGCCTTGGCCAGCACGATCTGGGCACGGGTTTCGAAATCCGGTGGATCGATCGCCACCGACAGCCCCCAGCCCAGGCGTGATTTCAGCCGCGGCTCCAGGCCCTCGACCTCGCGCGGGTAGCGATCGCAGGTCAGGATGATCTGCTGGCGCCCGTCAAACAGGGCATTGAAGGTGTGGAAGAACTCTTCCTGGGTCCGATCCTTGCCGGCGAAGAACTGGATGTCGTCGATCAGCAGCGCATCGATGCCCTGGAACTGTCGCTTGAACGCGTCCATGCCGCCGCTGGTCTTGTCATACAACGCCTTGGTGAAGGCGTTCATGAATTGCTCCGAGCGCAGGTACATGACGCGAGCGGCGGGATTCAGGGCGCGCATCTGGTTGCCGGCGGCCATCATCAGATGGGTCTTGCCCAGCCCGGTGCCGCCGTACAGCAGCAGTGGGTTGTGGGCGCGGTCGCCGGGCTTGAGCGCGACCTGCCAGGCTGCGGCTCGGCCCAGCTGGTTGCTGCGGCCTTCGACGAAATTGTCGAAAGCGTAGTGGCTGTCGAGGTTGCCCTGGAAGGGTTCGAGCGACCGCATGGCCGGCGCGACAGCGCTGGACGTGGCGACGAGTGCTGCCCGCCGCAGGGTGCCGATGTCGAGACTGACCTCGCCGACGCCACCGAAGTGCGAGGCCAATTCGCGGATCCGCGGCAGGTAACGGACGCGAACTTCGTCCAACACGTAGGGATTGGGTGCATAAAGCACCAAATCCAGATCCCTGCTTTCAGCCTGCAGGGGGCGCAGCCAGGTTTGGACGTCCTCCAGCGGCAGTTCTGTTTCCAGGCGTTGCAGGCAAAGAGGCCAGACATCCATGGTAGTGCGCGACCTCATCAGGACCTGTGCCGGAAACCGTCGACGACAGGGCGGGCGCCGTGTTGGTCGCCTGTGGATAAATCGGGGGAGACGGGAGCGTATCACTGCCTTCTCCGCCGGGCCACCGGACCTTGCGGGAATGCCCGGGCCGGCCGATGCCACGTCGATATTGACTGCAGCCGGGGTGCAGGCTATCCTTCCGAGTCTTTTCCGCTAAAACTTACGCAGACCGCCATGGCGACCAAGCGCACTTACCAACCCAGCAACCTGAAGCGCAAGCGTGATCACGGCTTCCGCGCCCGCATGGCGACCGCCGATGGTCGCAAGATCCTGGCCCGCCGCCGTGCCAAGGGTCGTCGTCGCCTGACGGCGTGACCCGGCGCCGGCCACGTAGCCGGACGTCCACGTGATTGCGACATCACCACCGCAAAAGCCAGCACCTGCTGGCTTTCCGCGTTTGGCGCGGGTGCGTGCGAAAGCCGAGTTCGACCGTGTCTTCGGCGAAGGCCGGCGCATCGCCGACCCGCTGTTGAGCCTGCACTTGTTGGCGGACCTGCAGCCGGCGCGGCTGGGCCTGGCGGTTTCGCGGAAAGTGGACCGGCATGCCGTGGGTCGCAACCGCATCAAGCGCGTCCTGCGTGATGCCTTTCGCCAGACCCGCGGTCAGTTGGCGCCTGGCGCCTACGTGCTGGTGGCACGCGTGGCCGCCGGCAAAGCCGCCAATACGGACCTGCGGGCAGCGTTCCTGCGCCTGCTGCAACGTGCCGGTGCGTTGCCCGTGCCGCCCCTGGACGGCACAATGACCGCAGCAACCCCTTCCCTTCCCCAACAAAGTGCCGCGCCCACGCGACGGCCGAGCTTGCCTGCCTGATGACCCAGACCCGTACGTTCCTGCTTTTCGCCTGGTTGATGGTGGCGGCCTTCTTGTGGAATGAGTGGAACAAGGAACACCAGCCACCGCCCGTCATGCAGACCCCGACGGCAGGGGTCGCGACGCCCGCGCCAGCTCCGTCTGCAACCATTCCGTCTGCCAGCGTGCCGGGCACGGTCGCCCCTCAAGTGGTGGCACCGACGCCGGCGCAGGCGCCACGCGTCAGCTTGCGCAACGACATGCTGGCGCTGGAACTGGATGGCCGCAGCATTACCGGCGCGCAACTGCTGAAGTACCCGCAGAGTCGCGAACCCGGCAGTCCACCGGTGGCCCTGTTCAACGAGGACCCCGCCAGTGATTTCGTCGCACGCAACGGCTGGTTGGGCGCCGATGGCATCGATGCCATCTTCCTGCCTGAAACCGCCGCGCGCGCGGCTGACCTGCCGCCCGGCGGCAGCGAAGTCAGCACGCGTTTCATTGCGCAGCTCGCCGATGGCGTGCAGGTGCGCAGGACCTTTGCCCTCGCCCGTGGCAGTTACGCCCTGCGCGTCCATGACGAAGTCAACAATGCGGGTAGCGTCGCATGGACGGGAACCGTCTATCGCCAGTTGCTGCGCAACCCGCCGCCGGCGAAAGGGGGTTTCACCAACCCGGAAGCATTCAGCCTGAGCGGCGCGGCCTGGTATAGCCCCGAAGACAAGTACGAAAAACGCAAGTATCCGGATTTCGTCGACGATGGCCCCCTCGACCAGGAGGTTGGAGGTGGCTGGGTCGCGCTGTCCCAGCACTATTTCCTGACCGCGTGGGTTCCCCAGAAAGACCAGGCCGCGCTGTTCTCGCTGGGCGTGAGTGGCGCTACCCACCGCATCGAGGCGCGTGGTCCGCAAGTCACGCTGGCCCCGGGGCAACGCTATTCCAGCAATGCCACCCTGTGGGTGGGACCGAAGTTGCCCGATCAACTGGAGAAGATCTCTCCCGGGCTTGAGTTGGCGCTGGACTACGGCATGTTCACGGTGCTGTCCAAGCCGATCCACTGGCTGCTGACCCAGTTGTACAAGTTCACCCACAACTGGGGTTGGGCGATCGTGTTGCTGGTGGTGCTGATCAAGCTGGCCCTGTATCCACTGTCGGCGGCGCAATACAAGTCGATGGCCAAGATGCGCAAGTTCCAGCCGCGCATCGAACAGCTCAAGGAGCGCTACGGTGATGACAAGCAGAAGTTCCAGATGGCGATGCTGGAGCTTTACAAGAAAGAGAAGATCAACCCGGCCGGCGGCTGCCTGCCGATCCTGATCCAGATGCCGGTGTTCCTGGCGCTCTACTACGTGCTCCTGGAAGCAGTGGAGTTGCGCCAGGCCCCGTGGATCCTAGGTTGGGTCGGCGACCTGACCGCGCGCGATCCGTTCTTCATCCTGCCCGTGCTCAACGGCGCGATCATGCTGCTGACCCAACGGTTGACGCCGATGGTCGGCATGGACCCGATGCAGAAGAAGATGATGCAGCTGATGCCGCTGGTGATGATGGTGATGTTCGCCTTCTTCCCCGCCGGCCTGGTCCTGTACTGGGTCACCAACGGCGCGCTTGGCCTGCTGCAGCAATGGTGGAACACCAAACGCTACGCGGAGGCGTCGCCGGAAAAGGCCTGACCGCCAACGCGGTGACCGATTCCGTGACCGCACGACGCCCGCCACCCGGCGGGCGTCGTCTTTCCGGGAACAATGATCCCGTGGACAGGCATGTTCTGCGACCATGAAGGCATGAACCACGAGGCAGAGACCATCGTCGCGATTGCCACGGCGCCGGGTGCTGGCGGCGTCGGCATCGTGCGCTTGTCGGGCCCGGGTGTGCGCGACATCGCCCAGGCCGTCAGCGGCAAGTGGCTGGCCCCCCGCATGGCGACATATGCCCGCTTCATGGCCGCCGATGGCGAGGTCATCGACGACGGGATTGCCGTGTATTTCGCCGGGCCGGCCAGCTTCACCGGCGAGGACGTGGTCGAGTTGCAGGCCCACGGCAGCCCGGTGCTGCTGCGAGGGCTGACCGCGCGCTGCATCCAGCTGGGCGCGCGCCAGGCCCGACCCGGCGAGTTCAGCGAACGCGCGTTCCTCAACGGCAAGCTCGACCTGGCGCAAGCCGAAGCGGTCGCCGACCTGATCGCGGCTGGCGATGAACGTGCCGCGCGCGCCGCCCGGCGTTCGCTGGACGGCGTGTTCTCACGGCACGTCGATGCGGTGATGGCACGCATACTGGCGATCCGGGTGCACGTGGAGGCCGCCATCGATTTCGCCGACGAGTCGCTGGACACGCTCGGCGGGGTTGCCCTGCGGGCACAGCTCGCGGACCTTCAAGCGGACCTCGCGCGCTTGCAGGACGAGGCCGCGCGCGGGCAAAAGCTGCGCGATGGCCTGCATGTCGTGCTGGTGGGGCCGCCAAATGCCGGCAAGAGTTCATTGCTCAATGCGCTGGCCGGCAGTGACCGCGCGATCGTGACCGCGATCGCCGGAACGACGCGTGACCTGCTGCGCGAGACCATTCGGCTGGACGGCGTGGAATTGACCATGGTCGATACCGCCGGCCTGCGCGATGCGACCGATGAAATCGAAGCCGAAGGCATCCGCCGGGCCCGGTCCGAGCTGGCTCGGGCCGACCTGGCGCTGGTGGTGGTGGATGCGCGCGACCCGCATGCAGGACGCGAGACCCTGGTCGAAGCAACCCGCTCGGCCGCCCAACGCCTGTGGGTGCACAACAAGGCCGACTTGCTCGCACGGGTGCCCGTCAACAGCGGTCATGACAGCCTGCATGTATCCGCGCGCACCGGTCTCGGGCTTGAGGGATTGCACCAGCGCCTGCTGGCCTTGTCGGGCGCCGATGCCGGGGATGCCGCACGTGGTGCGTTCAGCGCACGCGAACGGCATGTTCGGGCACTGGCCCTGGCGGCAGGGCATCTGCAGGCGGCCAGCGTGGAACTGCAGTGCGAACGCCTGGAACTTGCAGCGGAAGCCCTGGCCGAAGCGCATTCAGTTTTAGGTGAGATTGGTGGTAAGGTCGACGCGGATGGTCTACTGGGTCACATATTCAGCGCGTTTTGCGTTGGCAAGTAGCCGTCGTCGCGCCATCATGCTTGACAAATGCCCGTAGCTGCCGCGTGCTAGCGCCGGGTGCGTCCAGCATCAACTAGGGGGAGTTTCAGATGTCTGCAATCACTACCGTGCGTCGCGGTCTTGCGCCAGTCGCGCTGGCCGTGGCCGTGGCATGCGCACTAGGCGCGTGCAAGAAGGAACCAGCCGCTGCCGATACCGCCGCGAACGCGGCCACCCAACAGGCCCCGGCACCGACGCCGGAATCGGTGGTCTCGGCAGCGGTCACGGCCATGACCGCGGACCAACTGCGCAGCGAAGCGTCAAAGGCCTACGGCGAGAACCGCCTGTATGCGCCGGCTGGCAATAACGCGATGGAGTATTACCTGGCGTTGCGTGACAAGGCACCTGCCGATGCTGGCGCGTCCAGTGCATTGACCGATCTGATGCCGATGACGGTCATTGCGACCGAGCAGGGCATCGCCCGCGAGGATTTCGGCGAAGCCAAGCGGCTGGCGGCGATGATCGAGAAGGCCGATGCCAAGCATCCGGCGTTGGCACGCCTGAAATCGAGCATTGCGAGCGGTGAAACGACCGCAGCACAGCGGATCGAAGCGCAGAAGCTGACCGCCGAGCAGGAAGTCAAGCGTCAGGAAGAGCTTGCGAAGAAGCGTGAAGAGGACCAACGCAAGCTTCAGGAGCAGCAACGCCAGCAGGTTGCCGCCACTACGCCAGCCCAGCCCAGCGCGGCTGAGCAAGCCGCCGCTGCGGCCGAAGCGCAGCGTCAGCAAGCTGCAGCGGCAGAGGCGGAACGCCAGCGGGTCGCCGCTGCTGCTGCCCAGCAGCCGCGGCCACCGGCCACTCCGGCACCGGCACCGGCACCGGCACGCGCAACAAGTGAATTGCGTGCGATTTCCCAGGCCGGTCCCCGTTACCCGCAGGCAGCCCAGCGAGCCGGCGCGGCTGGCACGGTGCAGGTGGAGTTCACCGTGGCGACCGACGGCAGCGTGAGTGATGCCCGGGTGGTGTCTACGGACACGCCCCGCCAGTTCCAGCGTGAATTCGAGAAGGAGGCGCTCTCGGCAGTCAGGCGTTGGCGTTTCCAGCCGATTGCCCAGGCGACCACCAGCCGCAGGACGATCAGTTTCGAGCAATAGGCACCGGTTCCACGGATACGAAAAAGCCCGGCGATTGCCGGGCTTTTTCATGGATGCCGCAGTGGGTCTCAGGCCGAGATCGCCAGCTTCTCCTGGCGATAACGCCACACCGCCACCAGCCAGAGCACGACGGCCAGGGTCAGTGAGGCGGCCAGGTAAATCGCCCATTGCTCGGCGCTGGGGGTTTCCCCGCGGTTGACCTTCACCAGCAACTGGTTCTGCGACAGGAACGGCACCGCGTACTGCCACAGGGCGGTGTCCTTCAGTGGGTATGCCATCAGCGCATAGGCCGGCAGCATGGGCAGCATCATCAGCCAGACGATGTGGCTCTGCGCTTCCTTCATGCTCTTGGCCGCCGCCGCCAGCGCGGTCAGCAGGGCGGTGCCGATCAGCACCAGCGGCAACAGGATCACCAGCATCTTGCCGATCGCGGCAAAGCTGACGTCCAGCGCGCTGGCCTCGCCCGAGGCCAATGTCGCGCTGAGCTTGAACGACAGCAGGATCAACAGCATCGAGGCAATGCCCATCACGCAGGCGGCCGCCATCTTGCCGCTGACCAGCGCCCCGCGTGACGCCGGGGTGGCCAGCAGGGGCTCCAGCGACTGGCGCTCGCGTTCGCCGGCGGTGGTGTCCATCGCCAGGTGCGAGCCACCGATGAAGGCGAACAGGGTCATGATCAACGGCAGGATCAGCGACAGCATCAGCCCGCGTTTCGCTTCCGGCGTGGCCAGGTCGCGGGTGCCCAGGTTCACCGGCGAGGCGACCATCGGATTGACGCCGCGCGCCAGCAGGCGCAGCGCGCCCACCGACTGCCCGTACTGTTCCAGCGCCGCGCGAACGCGCCCGGCGGGGACGTCGGCATCGCGGCGGGTGCTGTCCATCACGATCTCGACCTTGGCCGGCTTGCCGGCGCGCCAGTCATCGGCAAAGTCCTTGGCGATCACCAGGGCCACGTCCTCGCGCTGGGTGCGGATGCGGGCCTCGAAATCGGCCGGCGCGGCCTTGGCTTCGATTCCGCGGCTGGCCAGGAACGCCACCAGGTTGGGTGCGCGGTCGATGCCCTGCACGGACACTTCCAGGGTCTTTTCCAGTTGCGTATCCGCGCGCATCTGCGCCAGCTTGCCCATCCCGAGGATCAGCAGCGGGTAGAGCAATGGCGCCATCAGCAGGGTCAGCCAGAAGGTCCGCCGGTCGCGGGCGAAGTCGCGCAATTCCTTGCGCATCACGGTGAGCATGCAGCTCAGGAAGGTCGAGTTGTTCATGCGTGCAGGCCCTCCTCGGAGCCGATCAGGCGCACGAAGGCGTCCTCAAGGTTGGCCTCGCCGGCCTGTTCGCGCAGCTCGTCGGTGGTGCCCTGGGCGACCACCTTGCCCTGCGCCACGACGACGATCCGGTCACATAGTGCGGCGACCTCCTGCATGATGTGGCTGGAGAAGATCACGCACCGGCCTTCGGCGCGCAGGTCCTTGAGGAACGCACGCAGGCCGCGCGTGGTCATCACGTCCAGGCCATTGGTCGGTTCGTCCAGGATCACGTTCTTCGGGTCGTGGATCAGCGCGCGTGCGATCGCGGTCTTGGTGCGCTGGCCCTGGCTGAAGCCTTCGGTGGCACGATCCAGGAAATCCTCCATCTGCAACGCGGCGGCCAGCTTGGCGGTGCGCTGGGCGATCGCATTCGGCGACATCCCGTGCAGTTCGCCGAAGTAGGCGATGTTCTCGCGCGCGGTCAGGCGCTTGTAGACCCCCCGCGCATCCGGCAGCACGCCCAGGCTGCGGCGCACCCGGTTGGGGTCGACGGCGACATCGACACCGTCCACCAGCACCCGGCCGGTCTCGGGCGTCATCAGCGTGTACAGCATGCGCAGCGTGGTGGTCTTGCCGGCGCCGTTCGGGCCCAGCAGGCCGGTGATCTGGCCGTCATGGGCGGTGAAGCCGACGTCGTCCACGGCGATCACCGGGGCTTTGTTCTTCCCTTTGCCGGGGAAGGTCTTGCGGAGATTTTCAGCAATGATCATGGCGTGTGGTCCTTGAGTGGCAGGGCGCTCACGGCTCCCAGCCGTTGAAGCTGGTGAAGGGCGGCACATAATTCAGCTTGTCCAGGCAGGCGCCATCGAGCGCCCTGGCGTCGGCCTTTTCGATGAACTGGGCGAACAGCTTGGGCATGCAGCCGGCGCCGATCACGTTGTGGCCCTGGCCGCGCAGGATGAACAGGCGGCCATTGGGAAGCGTCTTGACCACGTCCTCGCCATAGCGCGGCGGGGTGACCGGGTCGAACTCGCCCTCCAGCACCAGCGCAGGCACCTTGGTGGCGAGTGGCTTGTGGAAGTCGGCGGGCATGTCGCCCTTCGGCCAGACCTTGCACATGGCGCCCATCGCCTCGGCCATCTTGTTGCCGAGTACGGTGTCGGCATCCTCGGTGCGGGCGACCATGCCTTCGTTGTCCTCGCTGCATATCACCGAGAACTGCATGCCCATCGCCATCGAATCATCGAGGTCGCCACGCATCATCTTCGCCAGCGCCAGCAGCCCGGCATAACGACCGTTGTTGGCCTCGTGGATGAGCTTGGGCAGCAACGAACCTGCTGCCGGCATGTAGGCATACATGCGCACCAGCCCGGCGACACTGTCGGCATCCAGGGTGCCTTGCTGCTGCTCGCCGGTGGTGGCGTCGCGGTAGGCCACTTCGACCGGCGCCGTTCGCAACTTGGCCAGCAACTGGTCGAGTTCGATGCGTGGATCGCCGAGCTTGCCCTTGCACGCCGGTGCCTTGCTGCACAGGGCGAATTGCAGGGCCAGCGCATCATCCAGGTTGCGGGCGAAGATGTTGCCGAGCTGCAGGGTGTTGGGCACCACCGAATCCAGCACGATGCTGCGCGTGGTCGCCGGATGGTGCATCGCATATTGCTGGGCGACGCGGGTACCGTAGCTCACGCCCACCAGGTTGATGGTCGCCGCGCCGATCGCCTCGCGCACGGCATCCAGGTCGGCCACGGCGTCGGTGGTGGTGTAGTGGCGCAGGTCGGCCTTGGTGGAAAGCTCGGCGACGCATTTCGCTGCCGCGGCCTGCGCGGCAGCGATGTCCGCGGACCCGGCATCGTCGGGATCCGCCTTGCAGGCCAGCAGGTTCGACTTGCCGGTGCCGCGCTGGTCCACCAGGACCACGTCGCGATGCTTGCGGACTTCCTTGAAGATGCCATCCAGCATCGGATACGTGTCCACTGCGGACTGGCCGGGGCCACCGGCGAGGAAAAACACGGGATCCTTCGCCTGGTCGCTTTCCGAGGTGGCCGGCAGCCAGGCGATGTTGAGATCGATCTTGCGGCCCCCGGGCTGGCTGCGGTCTTCCGGCACGGCGAACGTGGCGCACTGCGCCTCGATGCTGTCGCGGCTCATCGGTGAACTCAGGCTGCAGGCCTTGAAGGCGATCTTGCCGAGCATGCGCGGCTTCACCGGCGCGGCCTGCACCGGCGTGTCGTCGGCCTTGGCGGTGTCGCCATCGGTGGTGGCTTTGGGCTTGAGCTGCTGGTAGCCGAAATAGGCGGCCAGCAGCACCAGTGCCAGGATGATGCGGATCTTGCGGGACATGTCATTGGTCCTCGTAAAGGAAAATCTGTTCGATGCGTTCGCCAAACAGGCGGGCGAGGCGGAACGCGAGCGGCAGGCTCGGGTCGTACTTGCCGGTTTCAAGGGCGTTGATGGTTTGCCGGGAGACATCCAGGCGCTCGGCCAGTTCGCCCTGCGACCAGCCCCGGGCATCGCGCAATTCACGCAGGCGGTTGTTCATGCGTGCGGCATCACTGGAAGCGGCGCGCCACGACCATCTTGGCCATCCCGTAGCTGAAGCAGACCAGCGGAAACACCCAGATCATCGCCACGCCAGAGGGGATGTCGATGACCTTGGCCAGTTGCAGGAAGCCGCCGGCGATGTACACCATCGACACGAAGGCGGCGGCGAAGCTGACCGCTTCCAGTTCGATCCGCTGCTGCAGTTCATCGACGTCGCGGATGTAGCGGATGATCGCGCGCAGTGCCATGCCGATCGCCGGCACCGGCAGCAGTGCAATCAACGCGCGCAGGCCGGGTTCGTCCACGCGCTTGAGCAGCCATACCGACAGGAACAGCGTGACCATGTAGCCCACCATCGCCGGCAGGAATTCGCGCAGGTAGCGGCTGCGCAGGGCCGGCGTTCCGGTGTCGCAGGCGTCCGGCATGCGCCAGCGCAACAGCCCGCCGAAAAACAGGCCGGCGGCCATGCCGTACAGGACCCCGGACGCGGTCTCCGACATTGGCCAGGGCGACACGTGGGGCAGCACCAGCGCCATTCCGACGCACAGCACGGCCGAAACCAGCAGGCGGGTCGCCATTTTTGGCATCGCGCTGGCCATCAGCGCTTCAGCGCCTTGGCGAACTGCGCAACGGCCAATCCAAGGAAGGCCATGCCGATCGCGATGAATGCGCTCTGGCCACTCGATCCGATCGCCGTGAACGCAATTCCGGTTGCAAGGAAGGAGAAGCCGGACCCGTGGTGGCAGTTGAATTTCATGTCTTTATCCTCGTCGCTGCATGTCAAGCACGCTTGACAGGACGATACCGAAGTCACGGAATGCTTGTCAAGTGACCTTGACAGAGTTCGGCGGCTTCGGAGGGGCGCGACGCCTACCGCCGGGTACTCGCTACGCGGCTCGAAATGCCGCTGCGCGAGCACCCGACGGTCTCGTCGCTACGTCGCAGGCCGTGTTGGTGGGCACGCATTACTTGTTGCTGACGTATTTCTCGCGGCGCACGTGCGGGATCGGCAGGCCAGCGGCCTTGAGCGCCTCGAAGCAGGCATCGACCATGTTCGGGTTGCCGCACAGATAGGCGATGTCACCTTCGGCATTCGGTGCGAATTCGGCCAGCGCGTTCTGCACGTAGCCATTGCGCATGTCCGCATGCGCTTGCGGCGAGCCAGGCGCCGGCAGCTCGCGGGAGAGACACGGCACGAAGCGGAAGCCGGGGTGCGCGTCGGCGAACGCACGGAACTCGTCGCCGTACAGCAACTCGCCGGGATTGCGCGCGCCCTGCAGCAACACCACCTGGACGCCGCGTTCGCGCATCAGCGTTTCCAGCTGCGGCAGCATTGCCCGATAGGGTGTAATGCCGGTGCCGGTGCCGATCAGCAGGTAGCGCGAGTTGGCGTCGGCCGGCATCAGGCAGAAGCGTCCGTATGGCCCGCTGGCGTTGATGTGCGCACCTTCGGCCATGCCCTCGAACAATGCCGTTGCTGCGCCGCCGGGGACATAGCTGACCGCGATCTCCACCGCTTCGCCCGGACCCAGTGCATGGTCGTGCTGAGTCGCCAGCGAATAGCTGCGCCGCGCGGCTGCGCCATCGGCGTATTCGAAGTGGATCTGGATGAACTGGCCGGGGATGTAATCCAGCGGCAGGCCGTCGTCGCGCACGAACGACAGGTGCGCCACGCTGGGCGCGATCATCCGGCGGTCGGTGAGTTTCAGCGGGAAGTGAACAATGGCCACGCGACGCTCTGTTTGATGGGCGGAACACCGCGCGGCATCAGTGCCTGCGGGCGGCCGCCTATACTAACCGTTGCCTCTCCCTGCTCGCCCCTGCAACGCCGCGCTCTGCGGCGGCGGAGTCAAAAATGAGTGAAACCACCGCGCCTGCGCTGCGCGTCAGTGCGCTGCGCAAGACCTATGACAATGGCGTGGAAGCGCTGAAGAGCGTGAGCCTGGATGTCGCCGAGGGCGACTTCTACGCGCTGCTGGGCCCCAACGGCGCCGGCAAGTCGACCCTGATCGGCATCGTCAGTTCGCTGGTCAACAAGTCCGGCGGCACGGTCGAGATCTTCGGCACCAGCATCGACAAGGACCGCGATGGCGCGATGCGCCTGATCGGCCTGGTGCCGCAGGAACTCAACTTCAACATGTTCGAGAAGCCGCTGGACATCTGCGTGAACTACGCCGGGTTCTATGGCATCCCGCGGGCGCAGGCACTGGTGCGCGCCGAGGAGGAGCTCAAGCACGCGCAGCTGTGGGACAAGGCCGACAAGATGAGCCGCACATTGTCCGGCGGCATGAAGCGCCGGCTGATGATTGCCCGCGCCATGATGACCCGCCCGCGCCTGCTGATCCTGGACGAACCCACCGCCGGCGTGGACATCGAGATCCGTCGCGGCATGTGGCAGACCCTGAAGGCGATCAACGAAGCCGGCACCACCATCATCCTGACCACGCACTACCTGGAAGAAGCCGAGAACCTGTGCCGCAACCTGGCGATCATCGACCATGGCCGCATCGTCGAGGAAGGCCCGATGCGCACGCTGCTGGCCAAACTCGACGTGGAGGGTTTCCTGTTCGACATCGAGGGCGAGATGCCGCAGACGCTGCCGCACATCGATGGTGCGAAAGTGGTCGCGTTCGACAACCACACCCTCGACATCGACATGCCGCGCGCGATGGACCTCAATCGCGTGTTCGCGGCGTTCGATGATGCCGGCATCCGGGTACGCTCGATGCGCACCAAGTCCAACCGGCTGGAAGAACTGTTCGTGCGCATGACCGGCAAGCCGGAGGTGACGGCATGAGCACGCAGCCTGTCGAAGCGCGCCCCATCGCCAGCCGCAACCTGGTCGCGCTGTACACGGTCGCGCGCCGCGAGGTCATGCGCATCCTGCGAATCTGGACGCAGACGCTGATCCCGCCGGCGATCACCATGACCCTGTACTTCCTGATCTTCGGCGGCCTGATCGGCTCGCGCGTCGGCGAGATGGACGGCATCGGCTACATGGACTTCATCGTCCCCGGGCTGGTGATGATGAGCGTGATCCAGAACAGCTACGGCAACATCAGCTCGAGTTTCTTCGGTGCCAAGTTCGGCCGCCACATCGAGGAACTGCTGGTCAGCCCGATGCCCAACTGGGTCATCCTGGCCGGCTACGTCTCCGGCGCGGTGCTGCGCGGGGTGATGGTCGGCGCGATCGTGCTGGTCATCGCGATGTTCTTCACCAAGGTGCAGGTACCGCATCCGCTGGTGATGGTGAGCTCGGTGCTGCTGGGGGCGGTGATCTTCTCGCTGGCCGGTTTCATCAATGCGGTGTTCGCCAAGAAGTTCGACGATGTCGCCATCGTCCCGACCTTCATCCTGACCCCGCTGACCTACCTCGGCGGCGTGTTCTATTCGATCAAGCTGCTGCCCGACTGGGCCCAGGCCGCCACCCACGCCAACCCGATCTTCTACATGGTCAATGCGTTCCGCTACGGCCTGCTGGGTGTGTCCGACGTACCGATCTGGGTCGCCTACGTGCTGATGCTTGGCTTCGTGGCGGTGCTGGGCGGGCTGGCGTTGTGGTTGTTGAAGCGCGGGACGGGGATGCGGAGTTAGATTGCAACTAACGGCGAGTAACGGGGTCAGGTTCACTTCCTGACGACCCATGACGCACAAGGCCCGCATTGCTACGGGCCTTGTTGTATGCGGCGCTGGGGTTGATCGAATCGCTGCAGCTTGTGCGTGAGGCTTGCTTCGGACAATTCACCCATGTGGGTGTCGACGAGACGGCCTTGGGCGTCGAAGAAGAGCGTCGTCGGCAGGCCACGCGAGCCCGCTTCCTGCGCGATCGCCGAGAATGGGTCGAGCAGCACGTTGCGCAGTTGCAGGTCGCCCCCACGCAGGTAGCCACGAATCTCCGCTGCGGATTCGCCCTGGTTGACGAAGGCGAAGGCCACGTCGTTGCGCCGCGCCTGCGCATTGGCGAGCACCGGCATCTCGCGCAGGCACGGCGGACACCAGGTCGCCCACAGGTTGACGACCATCGGTTTGCCGGACAACGCCGAGAGATGCGTCGTTCCGCCCTCAAGCGTGGCCAGTTCGGTTGCTGGCAGCTTCAATACCGACTGCTGCATCATCCACAGCGCGCCGCCGAGCACAGCCCATGAGGCGAGTCCGGTGGCAACGCCAAATGCCAGCGGCCGGCGCAGCGGTTTTGTCGTGCGGGCCCGCCATGCGCCGAATCCGACCCCGGCAAGCACGCCCATCCAGATCGAAAAACCGCCATCACCAATGCGGATGATCGACCATGGCTCGGCGAGGTACTGCGGCAGCCACTGGAGTACGAAGCCGATCCGGGCGGCGAGCGCGCCGACGAACAGCATGTCGAGAAGGGTCGGCATCACCTTCACGGGCGCCTGATCGGATGCGAAGCGCGCGACCTGCCAGCCGACCGCGATGGCTATGGCGAGCGCGATCAGCAGCACCACCAGCGTCATTGGCAGGGAGCCGAGGCTGATCATCCCGCGACTCCCGATTGAACGCACTGCAGGCGCTGAAGGACGCTGCCTGCGAAGGCGTCGCCCACGGTGCGTTCGGCGCAGCGCCGGGATTCTTTCATGCAGATCAACGTATCCAAGCGCTCACTGCGAAGCAGTCGCATGCCTCGTAGCCTGCTTGTTCGAAAACCTGCGCTGGACCCAGTCACCGATGTCGTGCAGCACGGTGTAGGTCGCCGGGATCACGATCAGGCTGAGCGCGGTCGAGGTGATCAGACCGCCGATCACCGCCCATGCCATCGGTGCGCGGAAGCTGGCATCGCCGGAGAAACCCAGCGCCAGCGGCAGCATGCCGGCGCCCATGGCAATGGTGGTCATCACCACCGGGCGCGCGCGCTTGTGGCAGGCGTCGATCAGCGCATCGTGCTGGCTCATGCCGTGCTTGTCCTCGGCCATCACCGCGTAGTCGACCAGCAGGATCGAATTCTTGGTGGCGATGCCGATCAGCATCAGCAGGCCGATCAGGGCCGGCAATGACAGAGCGTTCTGGGTGATCAGCAGCGCACCGAACGCGCCACCGGCACACAGCGGGATCGCGGTGAGGATCGTCAGCGGCTGCATCGGGTGGCGGAACAGCAACAGCAGCACCATGTAGATGCAGATGATGCCGGCCGCCATCGCCAACAGGAAGCCGACGAACAGCTCGACGAAGATTTCGGCATCGCCGGTGTTGATGAAGGACACGCCGGCCGGCACGTTCTTCACCGACGGCAGCGCCTGCACTTCCTTCATCACGTCGCCCAGCGGACGGCCGTTGAGTTCGGCGGTGAGGGTGATGTTGCGCTGGCGCTTGTAGCGGCTGATCACCGAGGGGCCACTGCCTTCGACGATGTCGGCCACCGCGTCCAGCGGCACCGCGGCGGACTTGCCGCGTACCTGCAGCTGGCCCAGCGTGGCGGGATCGCGCAGGGTCTCGCGGTCGAAGCCGACCCGGATCGGGATCTGCCGGTCCGGCAGGTTGAGCTTGGCCAGGCGCTGGGTGTAGTCGCCCGAGGTCGCAACGCGCGCGGCTTCGGCGATTGCCGCGGTGGATACGCCGAGGTCGGCGGCGCGCGCCGGGTCCGGCAGGATCTGCAATTCCGGCCGCAACAACGAGGCCGATGACGACACGCTGCCCATTCCCTTGATCCGGCGGAGGTCGCGTTCCAGCGCGCTGGCGGCGGCATCGAGCTTGCCGGGATCGTCGCCGGCCAGTACCAGCATCAATTGCTCGCCGGGTTCGCTGCTGATGAAACTGACGCGCGCGCCGGGCAGGTCGGCCAGGGTGTCGCGCACGACCTGCTCCAGCTGCTTCTGGCTGCGATCGCGGTCGTGCTGGTTGCCCCAGTCCAGGGTCATGACCGCCTTGCGTGCGTCGGCGCCGCCGCTCTTGGCGGGATCGCCGAGGTCGGGGACGCTGCCGATCTGCGCGAACACCTGCTTGAGTTCGGGAATCTTGCCGAGCAGCGCGCGTGCGTGTTCGGAGACGCGTGCGGTGTCTTCGATCGGCGTGCCCGGCGGCAGTTCGATCGACAACATGCTGCGGCCCTGGTCGGACACCGGGATGAAGGTGGTCGGGATGAACGGGATCAGCGCCAGTGACGCGAAGAACAGCAGGGTCGCGACGCCGAGTGTCTTCCAGCGGTTGCGCAACGCGGTGTCCACCCAACCCAGGTAGCGGGTCATGAACTTGCTGTCGGCGGCGTGTTCGGGCTGCGGCTTGAGCAGGTTGGCGGCCATCATCGGCGTCAGCAGGCGCGCGACCAGCAGCGAGAACATCACCGCGGTCGCCGCGGTCCAGCCGAATTCCCGGAAGAACTTGCCGGGGATGCCGGGCATGAACGCGACCGGCACGAAGACCGCCGCCAGCGTTACCGAGGTCGCGATGACCGCCGTGCCGATTTCGTCGGCGGCATCGCGCGCGGCCTCCATGGGTTTCTTGCCCATGCCGAGATGGCGCACGATGTTCTCGATCTCGACGATCGCGTCATCCACCAGGATGCCGACCACCACGCTCAGCGCCAGCAACGTGATGATATTGAGCGTGAAGCCGAACATCTGCATCACCGCGAAGGTCGGGATGATCGACAGCGGCAACGCAATCGCGCTGACCCAGGTCGCGCGCCAGTCGCGCAGGAACCAGAACACCACGGCCAGCGCCAGCAAGGCGCCTTCCACCAGCATCGTCATCGACGAGCTGTACGACAGCTGGGTTTCCTCGGACATGTCGGTGACCAACCGGAAGCTGGTCCCGGGGTGCGTGCTGGCCAGCTCGGCCAGTGCCGCCTTGACCCCGTCGCGAACCTTCAACTCATCCGCGCCGCGCGTGCGCGCGAGGGTGAAGCCGACCACCGCCTTGCCATCGAGCAGGGCGAGCTGGGTCGGGTCGGCGCCACCGTCGGTGACCCTGGCCAGGGACGAAAGCCGCACGTCCTGGCCGTTGCCGAGGGCGATCGAGTAGTCGCGCAGTGCCTGCGCATCGTTCACCGTGCTGATCGTGCGCACGGTCTGCTGGCTGCCATCCAGTTCGGCCTTGCCGCCGGGCCGTTCGACCTGGGTCGCGGCCAGTTGCAGGCTGATGTCGCCGGCGGTCACGCCATGCGCCTGCAGCGCCTGCGGGTCGAGGTCCACGCGCACCTGGCGTTCCACGCCGCCGATGCGGGTGACCGAGGCCACGCCTTCCACGCCGTACATCGCGCGCATCACATGACGATCGACGAACCACGACAGTTCATCCGGCGCCATCCCCGGCGCGCTGACCGCGTAGGTCAGCAGCGAGCCGCCGATATCGACCTTGGAGATGATCGGTTCCTGGATGTCCTGCGGCAGGTTCATCCGGATCCGCGTGACCGCGTCCTTGGTGTCGTTGAGCGCGGTCATCAGGTCCGCATCGAGGTTGAACTCGACCTGGGTGGTCGACGTGCCTTCCACCACGGTCGACATCACCCGCTTGACGTTGTCGAGTGTCGCCACCGAGTCTTCCACCTTGCGGGTGACTTCGGTTTCCAGCTGCGACGGCGATGCACCCGGCTGGGTGATCGTGACGATCGTCATCGGGAAGGCGACATCCGGGAAGCGCGCCACCGGTAGTTGGTGGAAGCCCCACAGGCCGGCCACGCACAATACGAAGAACAGCATCATCGCGGGCACCGGGTTGCGGATGCCCCAGGTCGACAGGCTGCCGCCGCCGCTCATCGCGTGGCTGCCGCGGCGTCGGGACCACTCGCTGCACTGGTCGCCTCGACGATGCGCACGGTGTCGCCGTCGCCGAGGAAGCCAGCGCCCTGGTCAACGACCGTGTCGCCGGCCTTGAGCCCTTCCAGGACTTCGACGTGGTCGCCGCTGGTGCCGCCGGTGCGGATGCGCACGCGATGCACGATGCCCTTGGCATCGACCGTGAAGACATTGGGGTGCCCGTCGCGCTGCACCACGGCGGCCGAGGGTACGGTGATCGCCTGGGCCGCGCCGGTATCGATACGGCCCTGCAGGAAGGTGCCCGGCTGCAGGCCTTCGGGCTGCGGCAGGTCGGCGTGGATGGTGCCGGTGCGGGTGCTGGCATCCACGCCTGGACTGACCGCACGCACGCTGCCGATGACCGCCTTGCCGTCGCGGGTGGCAAGCGCGATGCGGTCGCCAGGCTTCACGCGTGCGAGCTCTGCTTCAGCCAGTTCGGCGCGCCATTCCAGCCGGCCCTGGCGGATCAGGCGCAACAGTTCAGTGCCGCTGGACACGACCTGGCCGGGCTGCACCAGCCGCTTGGAAATCACCCCGTCATCGGGCGCACGCAGGTCGGCGAAGCTGCGACGCAGCGCGGCAGTGTCGCGCATCGCGCGGGCGGTACCGACGCGGGCATCGCCCTGCACGCGGCCGGCACGCAATTCGTCCAGCTGGGTCGCGCTGATGTACTTGTCCTTTACCAATGCCTCGCCACGCACCAGTTGCGAGCGCGCCAGCGATGCGCCGGCTTCGGCTTCGCGCAACGACGCGTTGGCTTGGGCCAGATCACTGTCCAGGCTGCGATGGTCGAGTTGCAGCAGCAATTCGCCCTGGCGTACCTGCTGGCCGACATCGACGTTCAGTGTGGTGACGCGCAGGCCGCTGACTTCAACGCCCAGTTGCATGTCCTCCCACGCGGCGACCGGTCCGGACACCAGCACGCTGCGCTGGATCTGGCGCGATGTCGCGGGGACCACGGTGACGGCCATGGCGCCGGTCGGTGCGTCGTCGTCGGCCTTGTCATCCTTGCCACAGGCGGCAGTTGCCGCCGCAAGGACCAGGACCAGGGCGAGTGCAGGGAGTTGGCGGCGCATGCGCGGGCATCTTGTAAAGCAGGTGGGCGCACAGTCTACCCTGATCGTGTACCGATCAGTACATTAAGTGTGGCGCCTGGATCAGGGCGCGGGCAGGCGGAAAAACGCCGTCGCGGTGGCGGTGGTCGCGGCAGCCACCGTGGCAAGGTCCTGGCCGCGGTCGCGCGCGAGTTCCTCGACGATGTGCGCCAGGTACATCGGTTCATTGCGGCGGTGGCCGGGCTGCGGCTTCACCGTGCGTGGCAGCAGGTAGGGTGAGTCGGTTTCGATCATCAGCCGGTCGGCCGGGATGTGCTTCACCAGTTCACGCAGGTGCAGGCCACGGCGTTCGTCGCACAACCAGCCGGTGATGCCGATGTGCCAATCCTGGTCGAGGTAGTCGAACAGTTCCTCGCGGGTGCCGGTGAAGCAATGCACCACCGCCGGGCCGAGGCGGCCGTCGAAGTTCTTCATCATCGCCATGAAATCGGCATGCGCATCGCGCTGGTGCAGGAACAGCGGCTTCTGATTCTCCGATGCCAGTTGCAGCTGTCGCTCAAACGCCTTGCGCTGCGCGGGACGCGGCGAGAAATCGCGGAAGAAATCCAGCCCGCACTCGCCGACCGCGACGACTTCGGCATGCGCATGCAGGGTGCGCATTTCGGCATCGCATTCTTCCGTGTACTCGGTCGCATGGTGCGGGTGCACGCCGGCGGTGGCGAACAATTCGCCAGGATGCCGTTGGGCGAGCGCAAGCGCCTGCGGCGAATGCTCGCGACTGGCGCCGGTGATGACCATGCGGGTCACGCCGGCGTCGCGCGCGCGTTGCAGCACGGCGTCGCGGTCGTGGTCGAAGCTGTCGTGGGTCAGGTTGGCGCCGATGTCGATGAGGTGCATGTCTGAAGTTTACTGGCGCTGCGGCCGCGCCGTGGCGCATGCCGCTTTCCCTCAGTCGGCACATCCGTGTGCCGATTCGGGCGCGCGCCTTCCTGGCGCGCTTACCGCGACAAGACGCCACGCCGCGACCGCAGCGCGCCGCTTGTACTGTTGCGTTGAGTGGAGAAGCAAGGCGTCCTTGCACCGTATCCTTGCCGCGTGAGCACGAAGATCACCTTCCCCATCCACGAACTTCTTCCGGCGATCAAGCAATCGCTGGCCGCGCATCCGCGCCTGGTGCTGGAAGCACCGCCCGGCGCGGGCAAGACCACGCAGGTGCCGCTGGCATTGCTGGATGCCGACTGGCTTGGCGGCCGCAAGATCCTGATGCTGGAACCGCGACGCGTGGCCGCGCGTGCGGCCGCCGGTTTCATGGCGAAGCAGTTGGGAGAAGGGGTCGGCGAGACCGTCGGCTACCGCATCCGCTTCGAGAACAAGGTGTCGGCGAAGACCCGCATCCTTGTTGTCACCGAAGGCATCCTGACCCGCCTGCTGCAGGATGATCCGATGCTGGAAGGCGTCGGCGCGATCCTGTTCGACGAATTCCACGAACGGCACCTTGCCGGCGATCTCGGTCTGGCGCTGGCGCTGGACGTGCAGGCGGGGCTGCGCGAGGACCTGCGCCTCGTGGCGATGTCGGCCACGCTGGATGGCGAAAAACTCGCCAGCTTTCTCGATGCGCCGCGCCTGTCGAGCGAAGGCCGCGCGTTCCCGGTGGTCGTCGAACATTTCCCCGCGCGCCGCGAGGAATCGCTGGAGCAGCAGGTGCGGCGCACGGTCGAGCACGCGCTGGCCATGCATCCCGGCGACCTGCTGGTGTTCCTGCCGGGGCGGCGCGAGATCGAACGCGTGCAGCGGATTCTTGCGGAGGCCACCGGCAGCGGCATCGAACTCCTGCAACTGCATGGCGACCTGCCGGTGGAGCAGCAGTCGCGCGTGCTGCAGCCATCGCCGGACAACATGCGTCGCGTGGTGCTGGCGACCAATGTCGCCGAGTCCTCGGTGACCTTGCCCGGCGTCCGCGTGGTGATCGACAGCGGGCTGGCGCGCGAGCCGCGCTTCGAGCCGAACAGTGGCTTTTCGCGGCTGGACGTCGTCACCATCGCGCAGGCCTCCGCCGACCAGCGCGCCGGTCGCGCCGGTCGCGTCGCCGATGGCTGGGCGTACCGGCTGTGGCCGCAGTCGCAGCGGCTGGAGCCGCAGCGGCGCGCGGAAATCGCGCAGGTGGAACTGGCTTCGCTGGCGCTGGAGCTGGCGGCGTGGGGCAGTGACGCATTGCGCTTCGTCGATCCGCCACCGCCGGGCGCGTTGGCCGCGGGCCGTGATCTGTTGCGGCGGCTGGATGCGCTGGATGCGGGCGGCACCATCACGCCGATGGGCCGGCGCATGCTCGCGCTCGGCACGCACCCGCGCCTGGCCGCGATGCTGTTGTGCACGGACGACGCGCAGCGAGTCGCACTTGCCTGCGACCTGGCTGCGCTGGTCGAAGCGCGCGATCCGCTGCGCACCCGCAGCGATGCGTTGGCGCAGCGCTGGCAGGCACTGGCCGCGTTCCGTGCGGGCAAGCCGCCGGTGGATGCACACCGTGCGGCACTGCAGGCCATCGATGCGGCGGCAACGCAATGGCGGCGACGCCTGCGTTGTGATGCCAGGCCGCCGCGCGATGCGCCCGCGCATGCGCTTGGCGACTTGCTCGCGCATGCCTTTCCCGACCGCATCGCGCGCCAGCATTCCGGTGACCCCAAGCGTTACCAGCTGGCCAACGGCCGCATGGCGCGGTTGTTTGATGACAGTGCGCTGTATGGCGAGCCATGGCTGGTTGCCAGCGAACTGCGTTTCGAAGCCAAGGATGCGTTGCTGCTGCGCGCGGCGCCGGTCGACGAGCGCTATCTGCGCGATGCATTCGCCACGCATTTCCGCGAGGGCGATGAAACCCGTTGGGATGCCGGCAAGCGCGCGCTGGTCGGCGAACGCATCGAACGCTTCGACGGCATCGTGCTGTCCAGCCGCTCTGCCGGGCGCGTGGATCCCGCGCAGGCGGCACGCGCGCTGACCGATGTCGTGTTGGCGAGTGGGCTTGATGTGCTGCCGTGGGGCGAGGCCGCGAGCCAGTGGCGCAACCGCGTGCTGTGCCTGCGTGCATGGATGCCGGAACTGGGCCTGCCGGATCTTTCCGATGCCGCGTTGCTGGCCTCGCTGGACAAGTGGCTGCTGCCCGTGTTCGCGGGCAAGTCACGGCTGGATGCGCTGGGCGAAGCCGAACTGACTGACGCGTTGAAAGCGTGCGTCGACTGGGCGCAGCGCCAGCGCATCGACACGCTGGCACCGGTGCGCATGCGCGTGCCATCAGGCATGGAGCGGCGCATCGATTACGCATGCAATGACGATGGTTCCCCGGCCCCGCCGGTGCTGGCGGTGAAGCTGCAGGAACTGTTCGGCCTGGCGGAAACGCCGCGCATCGTTGATGGACGCGTGCCATTGACCATCCACCTGCTGTCGCCGGCGGGCCGACCGCTGCAGGTGACCCAGGACCTGGCCGGTTTCTGGGCGCGCACCTATCCGGATGTCAGGAAGGAAATGAAGGGACGCTATCCGCGCCACCCGTGGCCGGAAGACCCCTGGAACGCCACCGCCACGCACCGCGCGAAACCGCGTCGAACCTGAATCGCGCCGTCATGCAATCACGTCTCGTAAACGTGCCGGTGCACAGACTTGCTGGGAGATGTCATCGGCTCGGCACCGCGTCGCCGCCACCGAGACACCGCAACCTTCCTGAGGAACCCACCATGAGCAAGCTTGACAACGTGCAGGACCGCACCCTTGAACTGATCGGCGAACTCGGTAATGGCCTCCGCAAGGCGGTGCCCGGGCGCGCGATGCAGTGGGTGGAAACCGGTGCCGCGCTGGGTGCGATCCGCACCGGCGGCAAGCTGGCCAGCAAGTTCGTGCGCCGCAATCCGGTGCTGGCAGGGGCGGCAATTGCCGGCGCCGGCCTGCTGTGGCTGGCGGCGCGCCGGCGTGCGAAGCGCGCTGAACAGGGACCCATTGAAGGCGCCGCCACCCGCATCGAGGCCAAGCGCGGTACGCGCCGGACCTCCAGGCAGCATGCCGCGGCAAGCGATGGTGATGCCTGATCCGGATGGCCGATCAAACGGACCTTGCTCCAGCCTCCAGCGCGCCGGGAAACCGGCGTGTTTTCGTGTCAGGCGCAGCTGACGTGCCCTGTCAGCCCCGTGCTTCAGGCAGCTCGATCACGAAGCAGGCGCCGCCGCCGTCGCGATCCTCGTACCAGAGCGTGCCGCCGGCATTGGCGATGATCTGCTTGGCCAGCGAAAGTCCAAGCCCGCTGGAAAGACCTGCGGCGGGATCGATCTCGGTCAGCCGGCGGAACGGCTTGAACAGTTCACGTTGCAGCGAGGCCGGGATGCCGGGACCGCGGTCGCGCGCCATCACCCGCCAATAGCCGGGTGATGCCGCCTGCACGGCAAGCTCCAGCTCGCCGCCTGCCGCTGCGTATTTCATGGCATTGCTGACCAGGTTCTCCACCACCTGGCGCAGCACCATGGGAGAAATCGCCACCTGCCCGGCGTCGTCGGGTGCAAGCACCTCGATGCGCATGCCGCGTGCCTCCAGCTGCAGCTCGTAACGCCGTACGACCCAGTCCAGGGTGTCACGCAGGTCGGCGGATTGCGCCGTGGCCTGGTGCGTGGCTTGCGACTGGCTTTCCAGGTAACTGCGGATGTACCCGATGGCGTCATTTGCGCTCTCGTGGATGATCTGCACATAGCGCGGCGCGCGCTCCGGTTTGCAATCCGGCAGTTGCAGCATCTCGGTGGCGAACAGCACGCTGCTCAACGGATTCTTCAGGTCGTGTGCGACCAGGTTCACCAGCTCCTGGCGCTCGCGCGCAACGCGTTCGAGCCGGTCGCGGGTGAGCTTCAGTCCGACGTGCGCTTCCACGCGTGCCAGCAGTTCCTCCGGCATGAACGGCTTGGTGAGGTAGTCCACCGCGCCGGCATCGAACGCCTTGAGCAACAGGTCGCGATCCTGCGCGGCGGTCAGGAACACCGCCGGGACCTTGTGCAGGCCGGGGATTTCGCGCAGCGCGGCGAGCAGTTCGAACCCGTCCATGCCCGGCATCATCATGTCGAGCAGGATCAGGTCCGGGGGCGTTTCAGCCACGGCGGCCAGTGCTGCGGGGCCACTGTGCGCGGGAATGACGGTGTAGCCCTTGCGGCCCAGCAGGGTGCCGACCACACGGACGTTCGCGGCCTGGTCATCGACCACGAGGATCGTGCCGGTATTGCTTGCTAGCGTCATTGAAAGGCGTCCCCACGCCGGCGGTCCCGGAATGGAGCCGGGGCAACGCTGACGTTAGCAAACAAATGCAGGTTTCCACCCCTTTCCACGGCGAACAACTGAAGCGTTCAGGTTGCCGGACTGGACAAGCCCTGGACGGTTCGCCACTGCCCGGGTTGCAGGTCACCCAATGCGTATCCGGCCGCAGCAACGCGGACCAGCCGCAGGGTCGGCAATCCGACCGCTGCGGTCATCCGCCGGACCTGGCGATTGCGACCTTCGCGGATGCTCAGTTCAAGCCACGCATCCGCCACGGTCTTGCGAAACCGCACCGGTGGATCGCGAGGCCATAACGACGGCGTGTCGATGCGGCGCGCTTGCGCAGGCAGGCACGGGCCATCGTTCAGCACGATGCCCTCCCTGAGCGCCTTCAACTGCGCGGCATCCGGCGTGCCCTCGACCTGCACCCAGTAGGTCTTGGCCTGCTTGTGCCGCGGATCGGTCAGCCGGTGCGCCAGCGCGCCATCATCGGTCAACAGCAACAGCCCTTCGCTGTCGAAATCCAGTCGGCCCGCTGCATACACCGCAGGCGGCAGGCCGAAGCCGGCCAGGGTCGGGCGTGGCGGCGTGCTGCGGGCCGCTTCTGCGCGTCCTGCGCGCGCGTCACTTGCCCGTCCATGGGCTGCGTCGGTGAACTGGCACAACACGCCATACGGTTTGTTGAAGGCGATCAGCACGCGCTGCGTTGCCGGGTTTTCAACCGGGCTTGCGGAAGCGAAGCGTCATCCGGTCGCTTTCGCCGATGGCCTTGTACGTCGCATCGTCAGCGGCATCGTGACGATTGACCGGCGGCAGGGTCCACACGCCATTCGGGTGGTTGGCCCCGTCCTTCGGGTTCGCGTTGACCTCGCTGCTGGCTTCCAGCACGAAGCCGGCATCGGTGGCGTACTGGCTGACCAGTGCCTCGGTCACGTAGCCGGACGACTTCATCGTGTCCAGGTTGGTGCCCGGCTTGGCCCGGTGGTCGACCACGCCGAGCACGCCGCCGGGCTTGAGCGCAGCGAAAAACGCACGGAAATAGGCATCGGCAGTGCCGGCGGCGACCCAGTTGTGCACGTTGCGGAAGGTCAGCACGGCATCGGCCGTACCCGCCGGGAGCGCGGGCGCCTTGCCGTCGAGTTCGACCAGGGTCGCGTTCGCGCTGCCCGCATTCGCCTTCAAGGTGTCGCCGAATGCGGCGTTGCGCTTCGCGCCCGCGCTGTTGGCGGCGGCGGCGGGCACTGCACCGATGTAGTGGCCGCCGGCGTTCAAATAGGGCGCCAGGATCTCGCTGTACCAGCCGCCGCCCGGGGTGATTTCGATGACGGTGTGGTTGGGCTGCACACCGAAGAACTGCAGCGTCTGCAGCGGATGGCGATAGCCATCGCGCGCACGGTTCGCCGCGTCGCGGCCGGGTGCATCGATCGCCGCCTGCAACGCGGCGGTGATGGCAGGCGCCACCGAGGCCTGGTGGTCGGTGCGCGCGCCGGTGGTCGAGGCGCAGGCGCCGGTCGACAGCACAAGTGCCAGGAAGATGGTGGTCCGCTGCATGGGTGACTCCAGCCAAATGGGAATTACAGGGTATCCCATCCATGGTGGCCGGCGAGTGTCGGCCGTGAGTGACAGGATCGCAAAAACCCATGTAAATCAATTAAATACACATAGCGTTAACGGTGATTATGCGAAATTATAGAGGTCGGAAGACCACGGGTTGCCGTCAGCGCATTCCACGCGCAGGGCAGGCCCGGCATCGACCCATCACATCATCGGGCACTGGCGTATCGAATGACCGAATCGCTGCCGATGATCAAGGACAAGGAGTCCCCATGAACACCAAGACCAATATCGAAACCATCCGTACCGAGAAGATCGACACCCTCAACGACCTGATCGAGATCACCCGCGACAGTGCGACGTTCTACAACGAGGCCGCCAAGGCGGTGCCGAATCCGGCGTTGAAGTCGCTGTTCGGCGAGATGGCCAGCTCCAAGCAGGGGCTGGTCGGTGCGATGAGCAAGGAAGTGCGCCATGAGGGCGCGAAGCCTGCGACCACCGGCACCGTGCGCGGCGCCTGGGACAAGCTGTACGGCGAAGTTCGCAGCCAGTTCGGCGATACCAACTATGGCTATGTGAAGCAGTTGGAAGCCACCGAGAATCGCCTGATGAAGGCGTTCAACGAGGTCGTTGCCGACAACGAAGTGCCGGCATCGGTCAAGCAGACGGTCAGCAGCTACCTGCCGACCATCCGCAGCCATCACGACCTGATGCGCGACCGCAAGTGGGCAATGCAGGCGTCCCACTGAGGCTGCACTGCAAGCAAGCAACATGTGAATGATTGACGCGAACGGCCCGCATTGCGGGCCGTTCGTTTTGCTGCAACCAATGTAACGCGAGTTCAGGCCAGTTTCGCGAGTGCCGCGTTGAAGGTGGCGCTGGGACGCATGGCACGCGTCAGCTTGTCCAGGTCCGGCTGGTAGTAACCGCCGATATCCACCGGCTTGCCCTGCACGGACAATGAGTTCCTCGACGATCTTCGCCTCATCCGCGGCCAGCGCAGCGGCCAGCGGCTTGAAGCGGGCGGCGAGATCGGCATCGACGGCTTGCGCGGCCAGCGCCTGCGCCCAGTACATGGCCAGGTAGAAATGGCTGCCACGATTGTCGATCGTGCCCAGCTTGCGCCCCGGCGAGCGGTCGTTGTCGAGGAATTCCGCGTTGGCGGCGTCCAGAGCATCGGCCAGCACCTGCGCACGGGCGTTGCCGGTGGTGTTGGCCAGGTGTTCCAGCGAAGCCGCCAGCGCCAGGAATTCGCCCAGCGAATCCCAGCGCAGGTAGTCCTCGGCGATGAACTGCTGCACGTGCTTGGGCGCGCTGCCGCCGGCGCCGGTTTCGAACAGGCCGCCGCCGGCCATCAACGGCACGATCGACAGCATCTTGGCGCTGGTGCCCAGCTCCATGATCGGGAACAGGTCGGTCAGGTAGTCGCGCAGCACGTTGCCGGTGCAGGAGATCGTGTCCAGCCCCTCGCGGATGCGCTTGAGCGCATGCCGCATCGCCCGCACCGGGCTGAGGATGCTGATGTCCAGGCCTGTGGTGTCGTGTTCGTTGAGGTAGGTCGCGACCTTGGCGATCAGGCCGCGATCGTGGTCGCGGCGCGGATCCAGCCAGAACACGGCAGGCGTGTTCGACAGGCGTGCACGGGTCACCGCCAGCTTCACCCAGTCGCGGACCGGGGCATCCTTGGTCTGGCACATGCGCCAGATGTCGCCGGCCTTGACCGGGTGCTGCAGCAGCACCGTGCCGTGCTCGTCGATCACCCGCACCGTGCCGTCGCCGCTGATCTTGAAGGTCTTGTCGTGCGAGCCGTATTCCTCGGCCGCCTGCGCCATCAGGCCCACGTTGGGCACGCTGCCCATCGTCGCCGGATCGAACGCGCCGTGTTCGCGGCAATCCTCGATCACCGCCTGGTAGATGCCGGCGTAGTTGCGGTCCGGGATCACCGCCTTGGTGTCCTGCAACTCGCCGGCGACGTTCCACATCTTGCCGCTGTCGCGGATCATCGCCGGCATCGAGGCGTCCACGATGACGTCGCTGGGCACGTGCAGGTTGGTGATGCCCTTGTCGGAATTGACCATCGCCAGGCCCGGGCGCTGCGCGTACAGCGCGGCGATGTCGGCCTCGATGCCGGCACGCTGGGATTCGGGCAGCTGGCCCAGCCTGGCGTAGAGGTCGCCGATGCCGTTGTTGGGGTCGAAGCCGATCTCGGCCAGGGTCCTCGGGTGCTTGTCCAGCACCGGTGCGTAGAAGCGGGAGACCGCGATGCCGAACATGATCGGATCGCTGACCTTCATCATGGTGGCCTTCAGGTGCAGCGAGAACAGCACGCCTTTCGCCTTCGCGTCCTCGATCTGTGCGTCGATGAAGGACGCCAGCGCGGACGCGCTCATCACCGCGGCATCGATCATCTCGCCGGCCAGCAGCGCGACCGGCGCGCGCAGCGGGAAGCTGCTGCCGGTCACGCTGGTGTATTCGATGCGGACGCTGCCCGCATTGATCATGGTGTACGACTGCTCGCTGCCGTAGAAGTCACCATCTTCCATGTGCGCGACATGCGAGGCCGAAGTCGTTTCGCCACTTGCCCATCCGATGCGGGTGCTTGCGCGCATAGGCCTTCACCGAGGCCGGCGCACGGCGGTCCGAATTGCCCTCGCGCAGCACCGGATTGACCGCGCTGCCCATCGCCTTGCCGTAGCGCGCCTTGATGTCCTTCTCGCGTTCGCCCTGCGGCTCTTCCGGATAGTCCGGCAGCGCATAGCCCTTGGCCTGCAGCTCGGTGATCGCCGCCTTCAGCTGCGGCACCGAGGCACTGATGTTGGGCAGCTTGATGATGTTGGCTTGCGGCGTGGTCGCCAGCTTGCCGAGTTCGGCCAGGTCGTCGCTGTTGCGCTGGTCTTCCGGCAGCAGGTCGTTGAACTGCGCCACGATCCGCGCCGCCAGCGAGATGTCGCGGGTCTCCACGGCGACGTCGGCGGTGCGCGCATAGGCCTGCACGATCGGCAGGAAGGACGCAGTGGCCAGCAGCGGCGCTTCGTCGGTCAGGGTGTACAGGATCTTGGAGGTCATGGCGGCGGCCGGATTCGGAAGACCTCTATTGTCGCCGCTGGCCGGGGTGACGGCAAAGTACGGATTGCCGGCTGCGCGAGCTACTTCACTTCGAACTCGCGGGTCTGCACCACCGCGCCATCGAGCATGATCTCGACCTTGTAGCGACCGGTCGGCCACGGATCGGGACGATTGATCTGGAAATCGGCGACGCCGTCATCGGCCAGGACCAGGTCCCTGCTTTCCTCGTGCACGGTCTGGTTGCTGTCGATATGGGTCCACCTGGCGCCCAGCGTGCTGGCGACGGATGCCGCGGGGTCGCTGGTGCGGGTGCTGACCGCGGCGTGGATGCTGTCGGTGGGCGCGAACGCGATCATCGGCGCGGTTACCCGCATGTCGGCGTCCACCGCGTTGCCAAGGTCGACCGCAGTGACGCTGGTGGTCGCGATGGTGGTGGTGGCCAGCGGCACCGGTGCCGGTTCGCTGGCGGCCGGTGGTATCGGCGCGGGCGCTTCCGCCTGCTTGCAGCCAACGAGCGCCATGCTGCCGAACAACGCGGCCAGCATCGCCATGCGCAGCCGATTGGGTGTGCGGGAATTCATCATCGGTCAGCCCTGCGTGCAACTTCAGATGCAGGGAAATTGCCATGCCGCGCGTGAAGGCGGCATGCCGATGGAGGACGGTCACTGCCGCGCGCAGCGACCTGCCGGCGGTGGCGCGGAACCCGGCGTGGCCCGCCACGGGTTGATGTCCAGGCCGCCACGGCGCGTGTATCGCGCTTCCACCGACAGCCATTGCGGCCGGCAGCGGGCCATGAGGTCGGTGAAGATGCGTTCCACGCATTGTTCGTGGAACCCCGCATGGTCGCGGAAACTCACGACATAGCGCAGCAGGGATGCGCGATCGATGCGCGGTCCGCGATAGCCGATGAACACATCCGCCCAATCCGGTTGCCCGGTGACCGGGCAGTTGGATTTCAGCAGCGCGCTGTGCAGGTGTTCTTCGACTTCATGGCCCGTGTCCGTCCTCAGCAGCGTGGCATCGGGTGGGCCGTAGGTTTCGATCTCCAGGTCCGCCGCATCGATGCAGATGGCATCCGGCGCATCGAAGGGCGGCAGGCCGAAGACCAGGGTGACGGTGGCGCCCGCGGCGGCACTCAGGTCGGCTTCGACTTGCGCGCGGAAATGTTCGGCCGAGTCGAAGCGGTTGGCATTGCAGGAGTTGAGGTACAGCTTGAGCGACTTGGATTCGATCAGGTTCGGCGAGGCGGCGGGCACCTGCAACGTCGCGGTGGCCACTTGCGGCTTGCCGCGCGCGTCCAGCCACGACAATTCATAGGCATGCCAGCGATCGATGCCGACGAAGGCAAGCGCGCCGGCGGCAAGCCCGAGCGATTCGCGCCCCAGCGCGCGCGGGATCGGGTACAGAAGGCCTGCATCGAACTGCCGGGGATAGGCAGCGTCGCGCCCGAGCAGGGAATGTTCGGGGGACTGCGCGGGCACGGGCTCGTTCGCGGCCATGCGATGCGGTGCTTACTTGACCTCGAACTCAACCAGTGCGATCGGCCGGTTGTTCACGTCGACCTCGACGTTGTACTTGCCGGCTTCGCTGGGCTGGAACTCGAACGCAGTGAACGGACCGGCGATTTTCTTGGCCTCGTCCTTGCGGGACCGGCCGTCGTCATGGAACCAGAACACCTCGATCCGGCTACCGAGCGCGCGGCCCTTGGTCGGCACCGAGACATACACGGTCGAACCGCTTGCGAAGTCGTGCTGTGGGGTGACCAGGTCACCGCGATCATCGATGGCAGAGCCGACGAACGCCACGTTTGGCTGGACTTCCACCGTGCCGATCCCGTTCGGGTTTTCCTGCTTCGGGCTGGTGTCGATCGCGGTGGGCTGTTCCGGGCCCTGGCGATTGCACGCAGCCAGGGCACAGGCCAGCAGGACGAGGCCCATGGTGCCCTTCCAGGTGAGAGTCCGGCTGCGATGCATCGTGGTCATGGCGTTCCTCGCGCGTCGGGCGCGCAACACAAGGATGATGCCGGCAGCGCCGGCAAGAGACGTCGCGCATTCTAGGCCATCGACCGTGCCCGGTTGTCCGTGCGTGGTCGTTTCAGGCTTCGCGTGGCCGAAGGCATTCATCTTCAACAGCTGCGATGTTCCAGCGCGAGGTAGTCCTCCGAGCGCATCTCGATCAGGCGCGAGGCCGTGCGCTCGAACGCCGCGAGCAGGCGTTCGCCGGTATACAGGCCGGTTGGCTCGGCATCGGCGGTGCAGACCAGGTTGACGTGCCGGTCGTAGAGTTCATCGACCAGGGTCACGAAACGCCGCGCCGCGTCGTCGCGATCGCCGCCCATGCGCGGGATGCCGCTCACCAGCACGGTATGGAACTCACACGCCACCTGGATGTAATCGGCACTGCCGCGTGGCCCTTCGCATAGTGCCGCGAAGTCGAACCAGCACATCCCGTTGCAGCGCGCGCGCACCGGGATCCGGCGGCCGTCGATCTCGATGCCGGCATCGCGGTGCGCATCGTCCGCCCCCAACTCACGCCAGCGTTCCTGCAGCCAGGCCTCCGACTGCGCATCCAGCGGCGCGCGATACACCGGGGAGCGGGTCAACGCACGCAGCCGATAGTCCTCTTCGCTGTCCAGGTGGACGACCCGGCATTGGCGCTGGATCAACGCGATCGCCGGCAGGAACCGCACGCGTTGCAAGCCGTCCTTGTAGAGCTGCGATGGCGCTGCATTGGAACTGGTGATCAACACGATGCCTTCGGCAAACAGGTGCTCCAGCAACCGGCCGAGCAACATCGCATCGCCGATGTCGCTGACGAAGAACTCATCCAGCACCAGGACCCGCAGCGAAGTGCGCCATTGACGGGCAATCGCCGCCAGTGGATCGCGTTCGCCGGCGTGCTCGCGCAGGCCGGCGTGCACTTCGCGCATGAAGCGATGGAAATGGGTGCGGCGTTTGCCGGCGATCGGCAGGCCGTCGTGGAACAGGTCGATCAGGAACGTCTTGCCGCGGCCCACGCCGCCCCACAGGTACAGGCCCGTGACGGGTGCAGGCGGGTCGCCACCGAACATCCGTTCGAACAGGCCGCGTGCCGCTACTGGCGCCGCGACGGCCGCGTGGATGCGATCGAGTTCGACCAGCGCCGGCAGTTGCGCCGGATCGTGCAGCCAGTCGCCGCGCGCCACGCCGGCGGCGTAGCGCTGGGAGGGCAATGTCGAATCAGTCACGGGCAGACGGTAGCCAGGTCGTGACGCCATGCTTCACCGCGCCGCGCAGGTCGATCAGCTTGCGATGGAAAAAATGGCCGGTGCCTGGCATCCGCACAAGTTGCGGCGGGTTCGGCAGGGATTCGATCCAGGCGTACACGGCCTGCGCGTCGACGATTTCGTCATTGTCGCCCTGGATCACCAGCCACGGGCACGCGGGCAGCTTGATCGTGTCGAACGACCAGCTGCGCCCGACCGGTGGTGCGATCGAAAGCAGCAGTTGCGCCTTGAGTTCGTCGGCGGCGCGCAGGCTGATCCAGGCACCAAAGCTGAAGCCGGCCAGCCACAGCACCTTGTCCGGATGCCGTGCCTTGGCCCACGTCGCAACGGCACGCAGGTCGTCGAGTTCCCCAACGCCATCGTCGAATTCGCCTTCGGAGTGGCCGACGCCGCGGAAGTTGAAGCGCAGGGTGGTCGCGCCGGACTCGCGCAGCGCACGCGCGGCCATCGTCACCACCTTGTTGTGCATGCTGCCGCCCTCGGTCGGCAGCGGGTGGCAAATGATCGCCAGCAGCGGACGCGGGTCGGCCTCGGGCGGGTCCAGCAAGGCCTCGATGCGGCCAGCGGGTCCTTCGATGAACAGGGATTGCTCGGAGGCGCCCGGGGTGATGGCGGATGGACTGGTCATGCCGCCATCATGCCGCAATCGGTGTCGTGCGCAGTCGGTGCCGGCCTGCCGAAACAACGACGCCGCCCGTGGGCGGCGTCTGTGAAGCGATTGGCAAGCATTACTTGCTTTGCGCGACCATCCACTCGACGGTGGCCTTGACCTGGTCGTCGGTCAGCGCCGGATTGCCGCCCTTGGCCGGCATCACGCCAGCGGCGCCGGTAAAGCCGTTGACCGCATTGGTGATCAACATGTCCAGGCCCTGTGCCGCCACGCGTGCGCCGATTCCTGCCGCATCCAGCTTGGGCGCGCCGCCCGCGCCAGAGGTGTGGCAGCCGGTGCACAGGTTGCCGAAAATCACGCTGCCATCCATGCTGCCGCCATATGCCACCTGGGCCGTTGCCGCGGCGGCCGCTGCCTTGAGCGCCTCGGCCTGCGCGGCGGCGCCTGTGGCGCCTGCATACACCTGGCCAACCGGCGCGATCCGGTTCAGGACGCGCTGTTCGGCAGTGGGGTCCACGTCGTGCTTCGCCCAACCGTTAAAGTAACTCGCGAGCAGGATCAAGCCGAGGGTCAGGATCGACAGGAACACGATCACGAGCGAGAAACGCTTGAGGAAATCCAGGTCGTAGTTGCGCACGATCCACCTTGCGTGTGGGGCCCGCGGGGGCCGTCAAACCGCGGATTATCCCAGAAATGGGCGGGATCGGGCGAATGGCATGCAAGGTCGCAGCAACTGCGACGCAGACCCGGCACACTTCGGGCAATGCCATCCATGCCGATTCCACCCGTCGAGCAGCTTGCGGTGTTCCGTGCCAGCCAGGTGGAACGCCTGTTGGCGCCAATGCAATCGCTGCTGCACATGCAGGGACCCGCCCACCCGTTGGCACCCGTGCACGTGGTGGTTGGCCATGCGGGTTTGCGCCCGTGGCTGCTCAGCCAGTTGGCCCGCGATGCCGGCTGCGAGGGCATCGCCGCAAACATCGAGGTGATGTTGCCCAGTACCTGGCTGGAGCGCCTGGCCCAGGACGTGTTGGGTGAGTCCGCGGTGGCGCTGGCACCCTACCGACGGGAGATCCTGCGCTGGCGGATCCATGCCCTGCTGCCCCAGGTGCCGATGGCCGACGTGCGGGCCTACCTGGATGGCGACGATGCACCGCGGCGACGGTTCCAGCTGGCGGATCACCTGGCCGGGCTGTTCGGACGTTACAGCGTGTACCGGCCGGACTGGCTGGCGGCCTGGGCGCGCGGCAACGACCGCCTCCCGGCCGAAGCCCGGTCCTCGCCACTCCCCTGGCTGTGGAAGCGATTGCGCGCCGACATTGGCGAGCCGCATCGCGGCGAGCGCCTGCAACAGCTCGCCGTCGCGCTGGGCAAGAGTCCTCCGTCCGCAGCCGGGGATGGCTCGGCGCTGCACCTGTTCGGCATCAGCCACCTCGCGCCGGTCGAGCTGGCCGTGTTCGCCGCGCTTTCGGCGCATCGCCCGGTCGCGCTCTACCTGCCCGATCCCTGTCGCGAACGCGACTGGGTGCTGGGCCTGCCCGCCGATCGCGGTTGGCTGCATGCCGCCTGGGCCAGCGATCAGCCGGAGCAGGCCGATGCCGCGTTCCTGGCGCAGCCGCACCCCCTGCTGGCGGCCTGGGGGCGGATGGGCCAGGAATTCCTGCTGGCGCTGGAAGACCACCAATTGCTGGCTGACGTGCGCGACGCCAGCGATGTCGACGAGGCCCCTGCCGATGCCCGCAACCGGTTGCAGCGCTTGCAGGAAAGTTTGCGCCGGCGCGACGTGGCCTTGCTGGCGCCGGCGGGGGACGCGCACGACGAGCGCCGCGATGCCAGCCTGCGCGTGCATGCCTGTCATACCCGCCTGCGCGAACTCGAGGTGCTGCGCGACGCGCTGCTGGACGCATTGACGCAGTCGCCCGACCTGACCGCGGCCGACATCGTGGTGATGGCGCCGGACATCACCGCGTACGCACCGCTGCTGCCGGCGGTGTTCGGTGAACCCGGCGTGGCCACCGCGACGCTTCCCTATCACCTGGCCGATGTTCCGCTCACCGCGGCGCACCCCTTGTTGCAGGCCTACGCGCGCCTGCTCGACGTGCCGCTGTCGCGCCTGCCGGTCGCCGAAGTGCTGGACCTGCTGCGCACGCCGGCCGTGATGCTGCGGTTCGGGCTGGATGCGGGTGCGGTCGAGCGGATCGCCGGTTGGTTGCGGCAGGCGCATGTGGTGTGGGCGCTGGACGCCGCGCAGCGCGTGCGCGCAGGGCTGCCCGACAACCCCGTGCACAGTTTTGCCTGGGGCGTGGATCGGCTGCTGGCCGCGCATGTGTTCGGCCATACCGAGGATGCCGTGACACTGCCGGACGGCTCGCTGTTGCCGGCGCAGGCCGCCATCGAAGGTCCACAGGCAGGCGAGCTGGGTGCACTGGACGCGCTGTTGGTGCTGCTGGCCGAGTGGCAACGCGACGCCACCCAGCCGCGCCTGGCCAGCGCCTGGGCCAAACGCCTGGAACTGCAGCTCGACACCTTGTTCCGGGTACCACCGCTGGATGCCGCCGGCAACGAGGCGCTCGGCGTGCTGCGCGGTCTGCTGCGTGACGTCGCCGACGTCCCGGCCAGGGCTGGCGTGGATCCGGAGCTGGACTTCGCCGTGGTCCGGGAGGTCTTGCAGGCAGGGCTGCAGGCGGTACCGGCGCGGCAGCGGTTCCTGTCCGGCAGCATGACCGTGTGCGGCATGGTCCCGCAGCGGGCCATTCCATTCCGGGTGATCGCGGTGCTGGGGCTGGACGAGGGTGCCTTCCCGCGTGCCGACCGCGACGACGGCCTGGACCTGATGGCGCGGCATCGCCGAAGTGGTGACCGCGGCCTGCGCGATGACGACCGTTGGCTGTTCCTGGAAACCATGATGGCCGCGCGCGAACGCCTGCACCTGAGTTACATCGGCGAAGGCGTGCGTGACGGCAAGTTGCGCAATCCCGCCGCGCCGCTGGCGGAATTGATGGCGGCGCTGGACCAGCAGGCGTCATGGCAGCCAGGCGCCGAAGACGACACACCCGCACCGCAGCGACCATGGCTGGTGTGGCATCCGTTGCAACCCTTCGACCTGCGCTATTTCGATGCCGGCGACGATGCGGACCCGGCGTTGTTCAGCCATCGCGATGCCTTCGCCGCCGCTTCCAGCCCCGGGCAGGACGTCCCGCGCGTGTTCGCCGACCTGCTGCAGCCGGTGCCTGGTGCCGGCGCGGTGACACCCCCGTTGGCCGCGCTGCCGATCGCCACGGTGCTGGGTTACTTCCGTGATCCGGCCCGGCAGTTGTTGCGGGATGGCCTCGGGATGCGCCTGGACGCTGGCGACCAATTCCCTGTCGAGGAACCCCTGGATGCCACGGTGCCGGCGCGTGCGCGGCTGCCGCAACGCCTGCTGCGGATGGCGGTCGAAAAGAAGTTGACGGCGCTGCCGAACCACCCGCCCGCATGGCTGGCCGAAGCCGGCCTGCTGGCAAGCGGACGGCCCGGTGTGGCTGCATGGCAGGGCCTGCGCGAGACAACCAATGCCACGTTGCAGCATGCGCTCGCACTGGATTTGTTCAAGGTTGGCTGGCCGAAGCCATGGCCAAGCGTCGAGGCTTGCATCAACGGATGGCGGCTGGCCGGCAGGCTGCCCGACGCCGTCATCGGGCCAGATGGCGCGCCTTGCGTGCTTGCGTTGCAACCCGGCAAGACGCTGAAGGAACTGGATTACGGCAAGCGCATCCCGTTGTTCCTGCAATGGGCATTGCTGCGACTGACTCACGATTTTGCGGACGTGCCGGTACGAATCGCCTGGTTGCTGGCGGAACCGCCCGGCGATGACGCGCCTTGGCAGGCGTGGGAACAGGCGTGGCAGCGGGCCGATGTCCGGCATCGTGACGCGATGCGCACGCAGCTCACGGCCAGTGTCATCGACGTGCTTGCGCTGTTCGAGCAGGCGCAAGCACAGCCATCGGCATATTTTCCGAAGACCGCATCGGCACGCAATCCCGAACGAGGCGTGGGTGGGTGGTTTCACCAACACCGGTGAGCGCGACTACGCACCGGGTTATGCGCGGTTGCTTGCCGGCGCAGTCGTGTTTTCCGATGACGCCGAACAGGCTGCACTGCACGCCGTGGCTGATCGCATCGAAGCCGCGCTCGCGTTGCCGCTGCCGCGCGAGGTCACCGCATGACGACCTCCGACTGGCGCGTGCTGGACCTCGCGCCTGGCGGGCGCAGCCTGGTCGAGGCCAGTGCCGGCACCGGCAAGACCTGGACGATTGCCGCGCTGTACCTGCGGCTGCTGCTGGAGCCACGCGAGGGCGCGTCGCTTGGCCCGCGCGGGATCGTCGTGTCGACATTCACCGACGCCGCGGCGCAGGAACTTCGCCAACGCATCCGCGCGCGCCTTCAGGGTGCGCGGGCATGGCTGGCGCGGCTGGGTGATGCACCCGATGAACCGCTGCGCAGCGAGCTGCAGGGCGACGAAGTCCTGCAGTGGCTGCGAGGGCGTTGCATGACTGCGGAGGGCAGCATCGATGCCGGCAAGCTCGAAGCCTTCCACCTGCGCCTGCAACTGGCATTGGCCGAACTCGACCAGGCGCCCATCGGCACCTTGCACGCGCTGTGCCATCGCATCCTGCGCGAACAACCCTTCGCCAGCGGCATGGGCTTTGGCCAGGTCGAACTGGTGGCCGGCAGTGAGCTGGACGGCGAACTGGCCGATGACCTGTGGCGGCAACTCGCACAGTCACCGTCGCCGTTGTCGCCGGAACAGCAGGCCTGGTTCGATGCCGGTCGCAAGCAACTGACCGGTGCGCTGGCGGATGCCTTGAAACCGGGCGTCGAGGTGCCGTCCCCGCCAGCACCGGAGGTTGCGTCGCTTCTGCAGCCTGCCATCGCGGACGAATTGCGCGACTACGCGGATGATGCGAGTTGGTTCAAGCGACCTGATAGCAAGTGGCGCAAGGGTCTGCGTGGCCTTGCCGACTGGATTGACCGGAATGACGCCACCGCCGCGATCGACACCGACGCGCTCAAGGCCTTGGGCGAACCGATTGAGAAGCAGATCAAGCCCGCACGCCTGGCCGAAGCGCAGGCCGACGACGTATTCGCGTTCGCCATGCGTGCCGCCGAAGTGCTTTCGGCCGCACCGGCGATCTTCCGCGCCCGCGGCCTGGCCCAATTCGCGCCGCGCTTGCGCGCACTTCGCGATGGCACGCCTGCAGGCACGCGGGCAACTCAGTTTCGATGCGGTGATCACGCGGGTGCATGCGGCCTTGCAGGCATCGCCCGGCCTGGCCGATGCGCTGCATGCGCAATGGCCGGTGGCGCTGGTGGACGAGTTCCAGGATACCGACGGCCTGCAGTACGAAATCCTTGATTCCATCCATCGCGATGCCGCCGGCCACGTGCGCGGCCGGCTGGTCATGATCGGCGACCCCAAGCAGGCGATCTACCGTTTCCGTGGCGGCGACATCGACGCCTACCTGCGCGCCGCCAGCAACGTGGTGGTCGACGACGTCATGCACCTGGACACCAACCATCGCTCCGCACGTGGCTATGTCGCTGGCTGCAACGCGTTGTTCGACATCGCCGGCCATGCCCTGTCCGCTGATCCGGACCACACCATCGCCTATCGCGACGTGCTGGCCAGTGCGCGTCGTGATGGGAAACCGTATTGCGTGGATGGCCATGCGCTCGTGCGTCCGCTGGTGTTCCATTACCTGCAGGACGCGCCAGCGAATGCGGAGGCACGTCGCGATGCCGCGCTGGAGGCCTGCGCGGATCACATCGTGCAGCTGCTCTCGGGCAATCATTCGATCGGGGATGCACCGTTGCAGCCGGGCGACATCGCCGTGCTGCTGCCCAAGAACAAGCATGTCGGTGCCTTGCGGATGCGCCTGCGTGCGCGTGGCGTGCCCTGCGTGGGTGGCGGGCGCAGCAGCGTGTTCGCCACCGATTGGGCACGTGAGTTGCAGTTGCTGTTGCATGCCGTCGCGCAACCTGGCGATGCGAGCCTGGTACGTGCGGCATTGGCCACCCGTATCGGCGGCATGGATTACCCCGGGTTGCGGGCATTGGCCGATGCCGTGCATGCGCGCCAGTGGCAGCAACACCTGGATCACTTCGCCGCGCTGCACGCGCGTTGGGCCTCAAGCGGCGTGCTTGCCGTGGTGCAGGCCATGATCGATGCTGCGGCGCCGCGGCTGATGGCTGCGCAGGACGGCGAACGTGCACTGACGGACCTGCGCCACCTTGGCGAACTCCTGCAGGCGCAGGAAGCACGCCAGCCGGGGCATGCGCAATTGCTGGCCTGGTTGTCGGTGCAACGCGATGGCGACGGCAACGACAGCGAGGACGCCGCCACCGGCCGCGAACTGCGCATCGAATCCGATGCAAGGCGCGTCCAGCTGATGACCCTGCATGCCGCCAAGGGCCTGGAGTTCCCGGTCGTGCTGCTGCCGTTGATGTGGGACAACGCCGGCCACGTGAAACCGGGGCACCACGGGTTCGTGGTCGTGACCGATCAGGCCACCGGCAGCCGCCAGCTTCGCAACGATGCCGCTGCATGCGAACAGGCGTTACGCGAAGACCAGGAAGAACGTTTCCGCCTTTTTTATGTCGCGCTGACCCGCGCCGAACACGCGTGTCATGTCTATGCGCTGCCCACGGATCGACCACGTGATGGACGCAACGGAAGTACCGCAGTGCAGGATCCGGAGCGTTCCGCGCTGGATGCCCTGCTGGCGCGGGCGGCAACGACGCCCGATGAAGTGGCCAACCTGGAAGACAGGAGTGGGCACATCGCATGGCGGCTGGGATGGCCGGAAGCAGCAGGCATCCATCACCAGGATGTCGCGCCACCAAAGCCCGTGCGGGTCAGGCCCGAGCCACCGCCCGCGCAACGGGTGCGGCGCCACAGCTTCAGTTCGATGCTGCGGGGCAGCCATGGCCTGCACGAACAGGGCCTGCAGGAAGGATGGTTGCAGGAAGAGCATGCCGCCACCGATGAAGCGCCGATTGTGGACGACGACATCATCGAAGGCACCGTGACGGCGGCTGTTGCGCCCCCGCATCCCGCGCTCGCTGCACTTGCGCATTGGCGTGGTACCGGATTCGGCCTGGCCTTGCACGACGTGCTCGAGCAGCGCCGCGTGGGTGAATCGATCCGCAGGCAACCGGAGCTGGTGCGCGATTGCCTGCGCATGCGCGGCGTGCGGCCATGGCGGGAAGGCCCCGAACTCGAGCAGGCGCTGGATCTGGTTGCGCAGCGGCTGGACGCCACCCTTGGCGCGGAGCTGCGACCCGGCCTGCGGCTGTCGGACTTGCCCGCACACAGGCTGCGCGCGGAGATGGCCTTCGACTATGTGTTGGGCGATGCCTCCAGCGAACACCTGCGCGCAGTCTGTCGCGCGGCTGGCGAAGAGGATTTGATGCCGGTGCTGGCCATGCACACGCTGCGTGGCCTGATGAACGGCAAGATCGACCTGGTGTTCGAGCACGCCGGCCGCTTCCATGTGCTGGACTGGAAGGGCAACTGGCTCGGCGACCAGCTGGGCAACTACGCCCCGGCGGCGCTGCCCGCGGCGATGGACGTCCATCACTATCGCCTGCAGGCCCTGCTGTACACGGTCGCACTGCATCGCCACCTGCGCACGCGCCTGGGCGCGGGCTACCGGCCCTCGGAGCACCTCGGCGCTCCGGTCTACCTGTTCCTGCGTGCGGTCGGCCTGGCACCCGGCGCCGGCGTATGGACGCAGCAGTTCCCGACGGCCCTGATCGACGCCGTCGATGCGGCGCTGGCGGGCAAACCGGAAGTGGCTGCATGACGGCGTTCGGCTTCCAGCGCGGCCGCGGTGAACTCCAGGACGAGGCGTGGGGGACGTTGCAGCGCGCACTACACCGTTGGGTCATCGCCCATGGCGGCTCGCCACTGCTCGCCCATACCGCCGCCTGGGCCAGCCTTGCCGATGCGCGGGCGGATGCCGCACTGGCATTGGCCGGTCCGGATGCGGGCTGGCAGGGGATGCCGCCGCCCGGCGATGACCAGCTCGAAGCATTGCGTCGCGAGCCCCTGGTCGGTGATGGCAGCAGCGACGTACCGACCGCATTCGTCATCGATGCGCAGGCGCGCTTTTACCTATGGCGCAACTACAGCCGCGAACGCCGCATCGGTGAGCAACTGCGGGCGCTGCGCCAGTGCGCCGTGCTGTCCGTTGCGGACGCGAGTCCGGTCGATGCGTCCGCGCTCGACACGCTGTTTGGCGATGTTGCATCCGGCGATGACGGCGCGCAGCGCGCCGCAGTGCGCCAGTTGTCACATCGCCGCTTCGGCGTGCTGACCGGCGGGCCCGGCACCGGCAAGACCACCACCGTGCTGCGCATGCTGTTGATGGCGCAACGCCATCGACAGCAGGCAGGCCAGCCGCCTGCGCGGATTGCGATTGCGGCCACCACCGGCAAGGCGGCGCAGCGCTTGCTGGCGTCATTGCAGGATGGCAGGCGCCCGCTTCAGGAGCGGCTACAGGCATCCGACAGCGACGGCTGGAGCGCGCTGTTGGCCCAGTTGCCGGCGGGTGACGCGCTGACCTTGCATAGCCTGCTTGGCTACCGTCCATACGACGGTCGCTTCACGCGCACCCGCGAGCTGCCGCTGGATGCGGACATCGTGGTGGTGGACGAAGCCTCGATGCTCGACCTGAGCCTGCTGGATGCCCTGCTGCAGGCGTTACCCGACGGCGCGCAGCTGTTCCTGGTGGGTGATGCCGACCAGCTGACGTCGATCGGCACCGGTTCGGTCCTGCTGGACCTGGTCGCCGCGATGGAGGGCAGCGATGACCTGGTGCGCCTGCAACATGGGTTTCGCGCGCAGTCGCCACACTTGCCACGACTGCTGGGCGCGGCACGGACCGGCGCAGTGCAGGAATTCAGGGCGGCGTTCGATGGCGTCGATGCCGTCTGGCATCGCGTGGTCTCTGCTGCACAGCTTGATGCCCGTTTGCGCGCATGGGCCGAGCGCCTGGCGGAGCTGCCATCGCTGCGCGAAGGCCGCGCAGGCGATGAGGCCGATGCGCTTGCCGCACTGGATGCGCTGGCATCGCAGCAGTTGCTGTGTGCACTGCGCGAGGGCGGCGATGGCGCGGTCCACGCCAATGCGAGGATCGAAGCGATCCTGCGCCGGCAATGGATGCATGCCGCGCAGACAAGCTGGTACCCGGGGCGTGCCGTGATGGTGACCCGCAATGACTACGCGACGAAACTCTTCAATGGCGATGTTGGCGTCTGCCTGGCCGATGCCGCTGGCGGCCTGCGAGTCTGGTTTGAAGCCGCCGCCGGTGCCGATGGCAGGCGCCGGGCCCGATCCTTCGCGCCCGCCGCGTTGCCGGCGCACGAAAGCGCATTCGCGATCACCGTGCACAAGAGCCAGGGCTCCGAATACGCCCATGTCGCGCTGTTGTTGCCACCCACGCCCGCGCATCGGGTGCTGACCAGGCAGCTTGTCTATACCGGCTTGTCACGCGCGCGCCAGGCCGTCCAGCTCTGGAGCGGCGAGGACGCCCTGGCGACGGCGCTCGCCACGCCCGCACGCCGGATTGGCGGGTTGCGTGGGCGCTGTTGACCAGCGGGTGCAACGGCCGTAGCCGACGGACACGACATGGTGCGATGCAGCATGTTGTTCTCGCAGGTAAACAAGTGCTTGTTCCTGCGGGAAAAACTGAATGGTGGCTTGACAGAAGCATAGTGTGACGGCGATAACACAAATCTGTTTGCGCGGGCCAAGGGGGACGCGTACGCACTGAATTTGCAAGTGTTGCATCGCAAAACGTCCGTTGCGAACGCGCGGACAGGGCGCCTTGGCAACACGGGGAAACAGACATTCTTACGATCGGACCTTGGGGGTCACATGAGCGTTATCAGGAATAGCAAGAGCGCGTCCGCCACTTCGCGGCGCAATCGTGTCATCAAGGTTGCGCCGATGACCCGCGCGGTGCGCTTGGCCATGGCGGCCTCGCTGGCGGCGCTGGCGCTTGGCGCCAGTGGCGGCGCGTTCGCTGCAGGCTGCAAGGCCCCGATGACGGAGTTGATGCCTTGCACCCCCATCGCGCACGACGCAACGCCTGTGCTCGACCTGACCCTGGTGCACGATGCGGCCGGCCCCGCCGGCAGCCGCACCTTCATCATGCCGCTTGCCATCAGCGAGTCTGATTACGGCGATGTCGTCATCGACAACGCCGACCCGATCAGCGAAGTGGACTTCTACTACAACGCCACCGCCATCAGCGGCTACAGCAGCGCAGGCAGCGTCGACATCACCAACCACGCAACAGGTGAGCTCGAGGCTGTTTCGTTGTACGGCAACGCCACCGGCATCGAGGCGTATGCGTACGGCAACGCCAGCATCGACAACGCCGCCGGGATATTCGCGCTTTCGGTTTACCAAAACGCCATTGGCCTGTACGGCTATTCGTTTGCCGGTGACGTGTCGATCGACAACAGTGGCGATATCGAGGCGATCTCCTTCTACGGCCTGGCCGACGGCATCTTCGCGTCGGGCACGAACGTGGAGGTCGGCAACAGCGGCTCGATCGTGGCCGAGAATGTCTACGGCGGCTGGGCGGCCGGCATCGAGGCGCAGGCCACCGACCTGGTGACGGTCACCAATGACGGTTCGATTTCGGCAATAGCCGGTTACGGCCAGGCGTTCGGCATCTACGCCACCGGCGACGTCGTCGACGTCGCCAACAATGGCGACATCAATGCCCAGGGCAACATCGCCACCGGCATCGAGGCGCAGGGCGGCAGCTCGGTCACCATCACCAACGACGGCGACATCGTCGCCGGCTCGATCAACACCTACTACGACCCCTACACCTACACCACCTACGTGTACGGGAGCCTGCTCGCGACCGGCATCAATGCCACCGCCAACTACCAAGACGGCGCGATCACGATCACCAACAATGGCGACGTGTCCGCGGTTGGCTACTACGGCGGCACCGGCATCGCCGCGACGGCGACCGGCACCAACGGTTCGGCAAGCGTCACCAACAACGGGTCGGTCTACGCGTCGCAGTACAGCAAGTATGGCTATGGCGCCTACGGCATCGTGGTGTCGGCCGACGGCGACGCGACCATCGACAACGCGTCGACCGGTTCGATCACCGTGGATTCGTCGGGCAGCGCCAGCGGCGCGACCGCACTGTCGTTCGCCGGCAATGCCAGCGTCACCAACGCCGGCGACATCGACGTCACCAATGATGCGTTCCTGTACTACGGCGCCTCCGGCATCGTGTCGTTCGCGCAGAACGGCATGGCGTATGCCGGCAACAGCGGCAACATCAACGTCACCACCAAGTACAGCGGGGTCGGCATCGATGCGAGCGGCCTGGCCGGCGCCACCGTCGACAACAGCGGCGACATCGCGGTGGACGCATGGCGCGCCTATGGCATTCGCGCCGATTCCGGCGCGGGCGACGTGTCGGTGGACAACTCAGGCTCGATCTACGCGACCTATGGCGGTTACTACTCCGGCACGGCATTCGGCATCTTCGCGTCCAGTGCCCTGGGCGACGTGGCGGTCGACAACTCGGGCGACATCTACACCACGGTAGGCGGACAGTCGGTGGGCATCTTCGGCGTCTCCAGCTATGGCGACGTGGGCGTGTCCAACAGCGGCACGATTTTCGCCTACAGCTATGGCAGCGCGACCGCGGGCGTGTTCGCGCGCGCCGATTACGGCACCGCGTCGGTGGACAACAGCGGCTCGATCTCGGCAGAGAGCAAGTACGGCAGTGCCTACGGCGTGCTGGCGCGTGGTGAATACGCTGACGTCGGCAACAGCGGCGATATCTCGGCCAGTGGCTATTTCAGCGCCACCGGCATCGCCGCCAGTTCGTATTACGGCACCACCGTCACCACCACTGGTGGCAGCATTTCCGCGATCGCGGTGGGCTCCGGGATTGGCATCGATGCGCGCTCAGCCTATGGCGACGTGGTCGTGGCCAATGCCAGCGACATCGATGCAGTTGGCATCGTGCTGGGCGCGACGGGCATCCAGGGTTATGCCTATGGCAACGTCGACATCGACAACAGCGGCGACGTGTATGCCGGTTCGCTGTATGGAAACGCGATCGGCATCTACGGCTATTCGATCGCCGGTGACGTGTCGATCAACAACAGCGGCGACATCGAGGCGATCTCCTATTACGGCCTGGCCGACGGCATCTTCGCCTCTGGCGCGAACGTCGAGGTGACCAACTCGGGCGCGATCGATTCCTACGGCTATACCTGGTCGGCGGGCATCGAGGCGCAAGGCGCAGACAGCACCTCGGTCACCAACAGCGGAGACATCGCTGCCTCCACCTCCGGCTTCATGCAGGTCGTTGATTACTACGGCTATGTCATCGGGTATGCGGCGGGCGCCGAGGCGTTCGGCATCTATGCAACGGCGGGCGAAGGCGGCCTTGCCATCGACAACGGCGGCAACATCACCGTCACCGGCGGCTATGTCACCGGCATTCAGGCGCAGTCGAGCGGCGACATCGGCATCACCAACAGCGGCGACATCGTCGCCGGCTCGGGCCTGGGCAGCTACTACGACGGCTACAGCGGGTACACCTATTACTACGGGACCCAGGTCGCCACCGGCATCAGCGCGACCAGCAACGGCGAAGGCGCGGCCGTCGGCGTGACCAGCAGCGGCGACATCACCGCCATGGGGATCTTCGGCGCCACCGGCATCGCCGCGACGTCCGGTGGCCTGGGTGGTTCCGCCAGCGTCGACAACAGCGGTTCGATCTACGCCTCGCAGAACCAGAAATACGGGTACGGCGCCTACGGCATCGTGGTCTCGGCCGACGGCGACGGTTCGATCGACAACAGTGGCGGTATCGGCGTCTATTCCGCTGGCGCGGCCAGCGGCGCCACGGTGCTGGCGTTCGCAGGCGATGCGAGCGTGACCAACTCCGGCGATATCGAGGTGTACAGCGGGGCGCAGAAGTATTACGGCGCCACCGGCATCGACGCCTTCGCCCAGAACGGCGAAGCGCTCGTGTCCAACAGCGGGTCCATCTCGGCGGTGTCGGCCTACACCGCCCGCGCCATCTCCGCCGCGGGCTTCGCGGGTGCGACCGTGGTCAACAGTGGTTCGCTGTATGCCGACGGCAAGTACGCCTACGGGGTGTACGCGAGCTCCGGCAGCGGTGACGTGGCGGTGGTCAATACCGCGGCCGGCGTGATCGAAGCCTATTCCTACTTTGGCAGTGGCTTTGGCGTGCTGGGCATCGCCACGCTGGGCGACGTGATGGTCGACAACGCCGGTTCGATCGAGGTCTATGCCTACGGGCAGGCGGCGGGCGTGTTCGCGCTGGCCCAGGCCGGCGACGCGATGGTCAGCAACAGCGGCAGCATCACCGCGATCACCGGCGGCGATGCGGCGGTCGGCATCTTCGCGCGCGCCGATTACGGCACGGCGTCGGTGCAGAACAGTGGCGACATCGTTGCAAGTGATGCCGGGGTCAATGGCTTTATCGGCGACGTGGCGTACGGCGTGATCGCGCGTGGTGAATATGCGGATGTGACCAACTCGGGCAGCATCATCGCGGATGGCTTCTACTACGCGACCGGCATCGTGGCACGCTCCTACTACGGCACCACGATCGCCACCAGTGCGAGCAGCGACATCGAGGCTTATGCGTTGCTTGTCGCCATCGGCATCGAGGGGCGTTCCGAATACGGCGACGTTTCCGTGGTCAATGCCGGCAGCATCGCCGCAGACGGCGTCTACGGTGGCGCGGTTGGCATCCAGGCGTACAGCGGCATGGGCGATGCGTCCGCCACCAATGCCGGGCAGGTCGCTGCATACTCCGCATACGGGACCGCGATCGGCGTGACCAGTTACTCGGTGCTGGGCACTGCGAAGGTCACCAACAGCGGAACCATCGAGGCAACCGGGTATTACGGCGGCTATGGCATCGCGGCGCAGTCGGAATACGGCGACGTTCTGGTGAACAACAGTGGCGATGTCATCGCGATTTCGCCCGACACCGCGTTCGGCATCCTCGCCAGCGCCTACGGGAACGTCACCATCAACAACTCCGGTGACGTGATGGCGGTCGCCGTTGGCGACTACGCCAGCGTGGCGGCCGTGCAGATGGGGTCGCTTTACGGCACGGCAACGCTCAACAACAGCGGCACGCTGAGCGCCGATGCGTCGCTGGAAGGCAAGGTCGCGGTGCTTGGCAGCGATGGCGTCGAAGTCATCAACAACACCGGCGACATTTATGGCGCGCTGGTATTGCTGGGCGGCAATGATCGCCTCAACAACAACAGCGGCGGCGTCTGGCACGTGTACAACCAGTCGACCGATTTCGGCGATGGCGACGACGTGATCGTCAACAACGCCGGCGGCCTGATCGAGATGTCGGATGGCGCGATTTACATGGGCGCCGGCAACGACGGCATCCTCAATCTGGGCAGGATCAGCATCGCCGGCGACAACCTGATCGACCTGGGCGGCGGCAGCGGCGACACGCTTACCAACGTCAACTCGATCAACTTCATCGACGGTGAAACCGATGACACCCTGACCATTGCCGGGAACCTGGGTGGTACCGGTGCGATCGGGCTTGACGTCGACCTGGCCAGCTTGTCCAGCGACCAGCTGTACGTCGTGGGCAACATGGCCACCAACGCGTCGCAGCATGTCGACATCCTGTTCGAAGGCATGCCCACGACGGCGCATACCTCGATCGATTTTGCCGAGGTGAGCGGCACGTCCGCCGCGAACTCGTTCGTGCCCGGGCAGATCCTGAGCTACAGCTACCCGCGCAACTTCATCGACCTGCAGTTCGGCATCGGCAGCAGCATCAACGCGGCCAACACCAGCCCCGACGTGTTCTCGATCAACCTGGATGTCGCCGGCTTGCTGGATAGCGGCACCATCGCGGCGAACGTCGCGTCCGGTGCGGCAGGCATGATGAATGCCCAGATCGGCACGTTGCGCCAGCGCCTGGGCGTGAATCCCTATGGCGATGCCGGCAAGGTGATGAGCGCATTCGTCCGCTTCTACTCCAGCGAAGGCGATGTTTCGCCGGATCATGTGGCCGCCAACTTTGGCCAGGGTGGCAATTTCGACTACGACCTCAGTACCTGGGGCCGCGAAGTCGGGGTCAATGCCAACCTGTTCGGCGACTTCCATGCGGGCGTGACGCTCGGCACGGCCGACGGTCGCCAGCGCCTGACCGGTGCCGGCATGGCCCAGAACCGGATGGATGGCATGACCTGGGGTGCTTACGCGACCTGGTTTGCCCCGCAGGGTTTCTACGTGGACCTGTCTGGCCGCTGGATGGCGGTTGACGTGGTTTCCATCTCGGCTGCCGGCAACCTGCAGTCGCGGGCACATACGGCGGCGACCAACCTTGAGGTGGGTTATCCCTGGACCACCGGTGGTGGCCTGGTGATTACCCCGCAGCTGCAGTACACCCAAACCAAGGTCGACGGCATCAAGACGATCTTCGGTGATCGCGCGAACTTCGAGGGACACGGCGGCACTTCGTCGCGCGGTCGCCTGGGCGTGGAGTTCACGAAGTCGTTCCAGACCGCCGGTGGCATGAGCATCACCCCGTACGGCTCGATCAATGCGGTCCGCGAGTTCGATGGCGAGATGAACTACACCGTTGCCGACAACTTCTTCGGCAATACCAGCACCGAAGGCACCAGTACGATGGTGGACCTGGGCATCGGCTTGCAGAAGGGTGGTTGGGGCGTCACTGCAGGCGCGAACTGGGTGGATGGTGGGGCGCTCAACAGCGTGACCGGCGGTCAGGTCGTGGTGCGCTTCGCCTGGTAATTCGCAATCAAGTACGGGCCTGGCGTGATGCCAGGCCCGCGGCATAGGCAGTTGGAAGACCACGTGGCAAACGACAAAAACCCAGACGCACCACCAAGCCAGGATGTCCAAGGGAAGGCCGAGATCGATACCGGCCTTGATGAGGTTGGCGTGGAAGCCGCGGCTCCGGCCGCAGCACCTGCAGCCCAGGCGGGCAAGCAACCGAAAGACCTGACCAAGCTGAAGGTCGAGAAGAGCTGCTCACGCGGACTTGCGGGCTGGCTGGCCCAGCACAAGATGTCGCTGGCGATTTCCTCCTACCAGACCGGGCGCATCTATCTGGTCGGCAGTGACAAGCAGGGCCGCGTATCGTTCTTCGAGCGCATCTTCGAGCGTGCGATGGGGATCGTCGGCAACGCCCAGCGCATCTACCTGGGCGGCCTGTACCAGCTGTGGCGCTTCGAGAACGTGCTGCGTCCGAACGAAGTCATCCACGGGCAGTTCGACAAGTGCTACGTGCCACGCAATGCGCAGACCATCGGCGACCTCGACATCCATGAACTCGGCATCTGCAGCAATGGCAAGGTCGTGTTCGTCAACACCAAGTATTCCTGCCTGGCCGAACTGAGCCAGACCCACAGTTTCAAGGCGATCTGGAAGCCGAAGTTCATCAGCAAGCTGGCGCCCGAGGATCGTTGCCATCTCAATGGGCTGGCGATGGTCGATGGCCGCCCGAAGTACGTCACCGCGGTCTGCAAGAGCGACAGCGTGGATGGCTGGCGCGACCGCCGCCAGGACGGTGGCGTGGTGATTGATGTGGAAACCGACGAGATCGTCTGCGAAGGCTTGTCGATGCCGCATTCACCGCGCTGGCATAACGGCCGGCTGTGGCTGTTGAACGCAGGCACCGGGTTCCTTGGCTGGGTGGATTTCGAGACGAAGAAATTCGTCCCGCATGCCTTCGTGCCGGGTTTCGCTCGCGGCTTGTCGATCATCGGCAATGTCGCCGCCGTGGGCTTGTCCAAGCCGCGCAACCAGCGTTTCGAAGGCCTTCAGCTGGACGATGAACTGAAGAAGCGCGACGCCGAACCATGGTGTGGCGTGCAGATCGTCTCGCTGACCAATGGTGATGTCTCGAACTGGATCCGCTTCGAAGGCGACATCACCGAGATCTTCGACATCAGCTTCTTGCCCAACGTGAAGAACCCGATGATGATCGGGTTGCGGACCGCCGAGATCCGCGACCTGATCACGTTCGAATCCGACCTGCCTGCCGAGGCGCCCGCAACATGAACCGCAGTATTGCCATCACGTCGTTATCGCTGCTGCTCGCCTCGCTGAGTGGGCCGGTCCTTGCGCAGGACAAGCCGGCGGCGACGCCCGTGAGGCCACAACCCAATCCGGCGAATGCCACGTTCACCGCCTGGGACACCGATCGCAACGGCAGCCTGTCTCCGCAGGAATTCCGCACTGGCTGGCAACAGGCCAGCCAGGCACGCCAGGTTCAGGCAAGGTTGCGACAGCAGTTCGCGACGATCGACGCCAACAAGAGTGGTGCCATCGAAGCATCCGAATACGGCAGCCTGCTGCTGATCAAGCAGGCGGGCAAGGCCGCGCCGCCGTTGGCACGATTCGATGCCAACAAGGACGGCAAACTGCAGCCGGGCGAATATGTGCAGCTGGTGGCGACGATGGCACCGCCGGAAGCCGCCAGGGGCACGTCGAAGTGAAGGTCGACATCATTCCGGTCTGGAAGCAGGTCACGCCGCAACTTGGCGGGGAGTTGATGGCGTTCTGGCGCAGCAACAAGGCGATCGCCAGTGATGACGCGGCGGCTGCGCGCGCAACGCAGGCCGTCTGTGTCGCCCGGGACGAGCAGGGTGCGATCTGTGGCGTCGGGACGGCCATGATCAAGGTACTGCCGCGGTTGCGTCAGCCGATGTACTACTACCGGCAGTACTTCGCCAAGTCCATGCGCGGGCGCAGCCAGTTGATACCGTTCTACCAGCAGGCGCGCCAGGTGCTGCAGGATCACAACGCATCGCTGGACAAGCCGGAGAGCCTCGGCGTACTGATCGAGACCGAAAACGCCAAGCTGTCCTCCGCTTACAACCACGCGTATGAGCCATCGTTCGCGGCGACGTTCATCGGTTATTCGCCGCGCGGCACCCACATGTACGTCTCGTATTTCGATGGCGCCGTCCTGCAACCACCGGCACCACTGCGCGCGCCCGTCAAAGCCGCATCCACCACCCCTGCACCCGGCAACCAAGCCACCCTCCGGCGCTCCAGCGGCCGGTCCTGATCACCACGGAGAACACACCATGAAAGTCCAGATCTGCCTGTTGAGTCTTGCCGTCGCTTCCGGACTTGCTATGTCAAGTTCGGTGGACGCTGCCGGCAACCAGAATGCCGCGGCCATCAGCCGTGCCAATGCGATGGTCAATGGCAATGCCGCCACTGCGGTGCGTCGTGCCAGTGCCGATGCCTTCAAGGCCAGTGACGCGATCGTCGATGCCAACGGCAACGAGCACGTGCGTTTCCAGCGCGAGTACCGTGGCCTGCCGGTGATCGGCGGTGACTTCGTCGTGCATTCGCGCAATGGCCAGCTCGGCAAGGTCAGCCAAACCCTCAAGAGCAGCGCCCGCCCGAGCATCGTGCCGCGCATCAGCCGCGACCAGGCGATCGTGGAAGCCGGCGCACGCTTCGAAAGCCGCTTCATCGGTGCGCCATCCTCGCGCCTGGTGATTTATGCGCGTGGCACCAGTCCGGTGCTGGCCCACGAAGTGACCTTCAATGGCGTCAAGGCCGACCAGACCCCGACCGAGATGCATTATTTCGTCGATGCCAGCAGTGGCAAGATCCTGGGCCAGTGGGACACGGTCCACACCGCAAGGCCGGGTTCGGGCGGTGGCACGGCCTGTGTGGCGGCCACGGGTACGGGCGCGACGATGAGCGCGGGCAATGTCGTCCTGAGCACCGCCAAGTGCGGCACCCAGTACCAGCTGAAGGATCCCACCCGTGGCGGTGGGCATACCTCCAACATGGCGATGAAGACCGCGGGCCTGGGTAGCGACTTTACCGACGCCGACAACAGCTGGGGCAACGGCCTGCTCAGCAATTCGCAGACGGTTGCCGCTGACGCCCACTTCGGCGTGGCGATGACGTGGGACTACTTCAAGAACATGTTCGGTCGCCAGGGCATCGCAAATAATGGCGTTGGCGCCCTGAGCCGCGTGCATTACGGCCGCAACTACGCCAATGCCTTCTGGAGTGACGGCTGCTTCTGCATGACCTTCGGCGATGGCGACAACGGCGCGACGATCCTCCCGTTGGTGGCAGTGGATATCGCCGGCCACGAGATGTCGCACGGCGTCACCAGCCGCACTGCGAACCTGATCTACAGCGACGAATCCGGTGGCCTGAACGAAGCCACCTCCGACATCTTCGGCACCATGGTCGAGTACTACGCGAACAATGCGAGCGATCCGGCGGACTACGTGATCGGCGAAGAGTTGTTCCCGAACAACGCGAACAGTTACAAGGCGATCCGCTGGATGTTCAAGCCTAGCCTGGACGGCCAATCACCCGATTGCTATGCATCTGGCCTCGGTAACCTCGATGTCCATTACAGCTCCGGCGTGGCCAACCACTTCTACTACCTGCTGGCGGAAGGTGCGGTTGTCCCGGCAGGCTTTGGTGCGGGCACTCAGGCCGGGCTGACGCCTGCCTCGCTGGTCTGCAACGGCAATACCGCGATCAGCGGCATCGGCCGTAGCGCAGCGCAGCAGATCTGGTACCGCGCACTGACGGTGTACATGACGTCGGGCACCAATTACGCGGGCGCCCGTGCGGCAACCCTGAGTGCGGCGACCGACCTGTACGGCGGCGGTTCCGCGCAGTACAACGCGGTTGCGGCGGCGTGGAGTGCGGTCAGCGTCAACTGATCAAGCAAGCGTCCAAGCGAACGGCCCGCGCAAGCGGGCCGTTTCGTTTGCAGCGCATCAAAAAACCTGCGAACGCCTGAGCGCAGCGCGCGAAGGCCGGTAATCCCGACTTCGGAGGCGTGTTGCGAGATGGTGCGCCTGGAGGGATTCGAACCCCCGACCAATGGCTTCGGAAGCCACTACTCTATCCGGCTGAGCTACAGGCGCATGCCGCGCGGCGCTACGCGTCGCGGGTCGGCATTCTCGCACGATTGCCGTCGTGCGTCCCGCTGGTAGGCTGTCGCCATGGCTCACCAACGCGATCCATCCCAAATTCCGGTTTCGCCCGATGCGCCCCCGTATTGGCGCGATCGCCTGCACCATTACTGGCGGCTGGTGCGTGGTGACCGCCCGATCGGCTGGTTGCTGCTGCTCTGGCCAACCTGGTGGGGACTGTGGCTGGCGGCGGAAGGCACGCCGCCGCTGTGGCCGCTGCTGGTATTCAGCCTCGGCGTCTGGCTGACCCGCTCGGCGGGCTGCGTGATCAACGATTACGCCGATCGCTGGCTGGACGGTTCGGTGGAGCGCACGCGCCAGCGGCCGTTGGTGAATGGCGCGGTGTCCGGTCGCGAGGCCCTGGTGGTCTTCGCGGTACTGATGCTGCTGGCATTCGCGCTGGTGCTGACCTTGAACCGCCTCACCATCTACATGAGCGTGATCGGCGTGGTGCTGGCTGCAAGCTATCCATACCTGAAGCGGCATACCTACCTGCCGCAGGTCTATCTGGGCATGGCGTTCGGCTGGGGCATCCCGATGGCGTTTGCGGCGATCACGGGCACGGTGCCGGTCATCGCCTGGGTGCTGTACCTGGCCAACATTTTCTGGGCCACCGCCTACGACACCTGGTATGCGATGGTCGATCGCGAGGACGACCTGCGCATGGGCGCGAAGTCCACCGCGATCCTGTTCGGCGACATGGACCTGATCGCGCAGGGCGTGCTGTATGCCTGCATGTTGCTGGCACTGGTGCTGGTGGGCCGCCAGGCCGGACTTGGTGGCTGGTACTGGGCGGCACTCGCGGTCGCCAGCGCATTGATCATTTATGAGTTCCTGATTGCGCGCAGCCGTGGTCGCGATGCGTGCTTCCGTGCATTCCTGCATAACCATTGGGTGGGCGCCACGATATTCGTCGGTTTCGCCCTGCATTTTGCGCTGACGTCCTCCTAGCAGGCAGGTTTTCGCGACACCCGACAGGTCAGGCAACACGGGCACACACCCACGCATCCACGCGTTGGGCACCAGCGGCAAGCAAGGTTCGTGCGGCCGCATGCAAGGTTGCGCCAGTGGTCATTACGTCATCCACCAGCACGATGTGGGCAGGCATCGACACACCTGCCACGACATTGAATGCGCCGCGCAGGTTGCGTGTGCGCGCTGCTGCATCCAGCCGCGATTGCGCCCTGGTTGGTCTCGATCGCGCCAGCAGCCGATCGGCCAGGGGCAAATCCAATGCCCGGGCCAATGGCCGCGCGAGCTCCAGCGCCTGGTCGTAGCCGCGTCGACGTAGTCGTCCGCGATGCAAAGGCAGCGGCAGCAAGGCCTGGGGCTGCGCGAGTTGCGCGCAGTGGCCGGCCATTGCCTGCGCCAGCACGCGGCCGCTGGCGAAATCGCGATGGAACTTGAGCCTCGGCAGCAGGCGATCCAGCGGAAACGCGTAGTCGAACACGGCATGGGTTTCCGTCAGTGGTGGTGGATGCTGCAGGCAGGTGCCGCAGGTCCCCGGACAGGGCAGTGGCAATGCACAACGCAGGCAGGCCGGGCCTTGCCAGGGCAGGGCGGCGTGGCAGGCACGGCACAGGTCACGGCCGTCCTGTCCGGCTTCGCCGCAGACCATGCAATGCAGGGCGAACAGCCAAGGCACGGGCGCCTGGCGTCGACCGTCAACTTTCCTGGCGCATCCCGGGTTGACAGTCGGCTTCATGGTTTCCAGACTGCGGCATCGTCTACGCCGTGTCCCTCGGGAAAACCCCATGCCTGCCGTCAGTGTTGTCCCCGCCAGCCACTTCCCGGTTCGCCATGATTGGCTGCGCGCCGAGGTCGAAGCCCTGTTCGCACTGCCGTTCACCGAGCTGCTGCATCTCGCTGGCACCGCGCATCGCCAGCACTTTGATCCCGCCGAGGTCCAGGTCAGCACCCTGCTGTCGGTCAAGACCGGTGGCTGCCCGGAGGACTGCAGCTACTGTCCGCAAGCAGCGCGCTACCACACCGGCGTGGATGCCACCAAGCTGATGCAAACCGAGGACGTTGTGGCCAAGGCCAAACAGGCCAAGGTTGCCGGCGCCTCGCGCTTCTGCATGGGCGCGGCATGGCGCAGCCCGAAGGACCGCGACATCCCCAAGGTCGCGGCGATGATCCGCGAGGTGAAATCGCTGGGCCTGGAAACCTGCGCGACGCTCGGCATGCTCAGCGAGCCGCAGGCGCACGCCTTGCGTGATGCCGGCCTTGACTACTACAACCACAACCTCGATACCGCGCCGGAGTTCTACGGCGAAGTGATCCACACCCGCGACTACCAGGACCGGCTCGACACGCTCGGCCATGTGCGCGATGCCGGCATCAAGACCTGCAGCGGCGGCATCGTCGGCATGGGCGAATCGCGTGGCCAGCGCGCCGGCCTGTTGCAGGCGCTGGCCAACCTGCCGGCGCACCCGGATTCGGTGCCGATCAACCGGCTGGTGCAGGTCGAAGGCACGCCGTTGGCCGGCACCGCCGAAATCGATCCGTTCGAATTCGTGCGCACGGTTGCGGCGGCGCGGATCATGATGCCGCGCTCGATGGTGCGGTTGTCGGCGGGTCGCGAATCAATGAGCGACGAATTACAGGCGCTGTGTTTTGCGGCTGGTGCCAATTCGATCTTCTACGGCGAGAAACTGCTCACCACCGGCAACCCGGATAGCGAACGCGACCAGGCCTTGTTCGCGCGCCTGGGCTTGCGCCCGATGCAGGTTGCAGACGCCATCGACGATGCGATTCCCGCGTGCAGCACCACCGTGCATGCGGGCATCACCGAAGCCGCCTGAGTCATGCGTGAGTCGCTGGAGCAACGCGTGCTCGCCTTGCGCGCGCAGCGCGAGGCTGCGTCGCGCCGGCGGCGCACGCGCACCATTGCCAAACGCGACGGGATGCACTGCCAAGTGCTTCATGAAAATGGAGACGGGCGCTGGTTGCTGGAATTCTGCGGCAATGATTACCTGGGTTTGGCGCGGCATCCACGCGTGGTCACGGCACTGCGCGACGGCGCGCAGGCACATGGCGCAGGTGCCACCGCGTCGCATCTGGTTTGCGGTCACACGGCCGCGCACGAAATGCTCGAGCGGGAACTTGCCGACTGGTTGCAGGCGCCGCGTGCGCTGCTGTTCGGCAGCGGCTTCATGGCCAATCTCGCGGTGGTCCAGGCCTTGCTGGGCGCCGGCGATGCCTGCGTGCAGGACAAGCTCAACCACGCCAGCCTGATCGATGCCGCGCGCCTGTCCGGCTGCACCTTGAAGCGCTATCCGCATGCCGATGTCGACGCTGCAGGGCGCCAGCTTGCCTCGTGCGCCGATGGGGCGGCAATGCTGGCCAGCGATGGCGTGTTTTCGATGGATGGCGACGTCGCGCCGTTGCGTGCATTGGCCGAACTCGCACGCCGGCAGCAGGCGACCCTGTATGTCGATGACGCGCATGGCATCGGCGTGCTTGGACCGAAGGGGCGTGGCAGCGCCGCCGCTGCCGGCCTGCAGGCGCGCGACGTGCCCTTGCAACTGGTCACCTTCGGCAAGGCGCTTGGCAGTTATGGTGCCGCGGTCATCGGTGATGAAACCCTGATCGCGCATCTCGCGGAAACCGCGCGCCCGCATGTCTACACCACGGCGTTGCCACCGGCGCAATGCATGGCGACCCTTGAAGCCGTGCGCATTGCACGCGAGGGCGACACGCTGCGTGAGCAGCTGCATGAACGCATGGCCCAGCTGCGCGAGGGCGCCGTTGCCCGTGGCCTCGAATTGATGACGTCTGACACCGCGATCCAGCCCATGGCGTGCGGCACTGATGCACGCGCAATGGCCCTCGCGGCCGTACTCGAAGACCAGGGCTATTGGGTCGCGCCCATCCGCCCGCCGACCGTGCCGGAAGGCCAGGCGCGCTTGCGCATCACGCTGAGCGCGGCGCACACGGCGGACCAAGTGGACGGCCTGCTGGATGCGCTCACGCGCGCGAACGACACGGTGCCAGCATGAGTGCGTTGCATGTGGAGGTGGTCGGTCGTGGCCCGCCGCTGGTCCTGTTGCATGGCTGGGCAATGCACGGCGGCGTGTTCGCGCCTCTCGTCAATTGCTTGCAGGAATCGCGCACGCTGCACATCGTCGACCTGCCCGGTCATGGCGACAGCCGTGATTGCGATGTGCCGCTGACGCTTGCGGCCGCCACCGATGCGATCCTGGCTGCGGTTCCGGTGGCGCCGTGGTGCGGCTGGTCGCTGGGTGGATTGCTCGCACTCCGCGCTGCCAGCACGCAGCCGCGACGCGTGCCTGCACTGGTCATGCTGTGCGCCACGCCGAAATTCGTGCGCAGCGATGACTGGCTGCACGGCATGCCGGTCGAGGTGTTCCGCAGTTTCGCCGACGGACTGCGCGACGATTGGCGCGGCACGCTGGAACGGTTCATCGCGCTGGAGGCGTTCGGTTCCGATCACGCGCGCGAGGAACTTCGGACGCTGCAGGACGCGCTGTTTGCACGCGGCGAACCTGCGCCGCATGTGCTTGCCGATGGCCTGGCATTGCTGGAAACCAGCGACTTGCGCGCAGCCTTGGCGACCCTCGGTATCCCCAGCCTGTGGCTTTCAGGCCGCCGCGACCGACTGGTCGATCCGCGGGCGATGCAGCAGGCAGCAAACACCACCCCTAACGCACGCCAGTCGCAGGTCGAACACGCCGGGCATGCGCCGTTTCTGACCCATGCCGGCGCCGTTGCGCGGCATCTGCTCGACTTCCTCGATGACGTCGAAGGCACCTCCGCATGAAGGCAGCATTGTTCGATTCCCGCCAGGTCCGCCGCGCATTTTCGCGTTCGGCGTCCAGCTATGCAGCGGCCGCGCAATTGCAGCACCAGGTCGAAGCGCGGCTGCTGGAATCGCTGGACTATCTCGACGATCCGGTGCTCAAGCGTGAGCCTCCGCAACGCGTACTCGACCTCGGCTGTGGCACCGGCAGTGCCGCGCAGGCGATGCAGAAGCGCTGGCCCAAGGCACAGGTGCTTGCGCTGGACATCGCATTGCCGATGCTGCAGCAGGTCCGTCGCGGAGCCTCGCGCTGGAAGCCCTTCGTGCGTACGCCGCAGGCACTGTGCGCGGATGCACGCATGCTGCCGCTGGCGGACGCATCGGTGGACGTGCTGTTTTCCAACCTGTGCCTGCAATGGGTCGACGATCTCGATGCGGTGCTCGCCGGTTTCCGCCGCGTGCTCAAGCCGCAAGGCCTGCTGCTGGTCTCGACCTTCGGCCCGGCCACCTTGTGGGAACTGCGCGATGCATTTGCGCAGGCCGATGACCGGCCACATGTCAGCCCGTTCGGCGACATCGCCGGCTTCGGCGATGCACTGGTGCGCGCGGGATTCCACCAGCCGGTGATCGATCGCGAAGTGGATACGACGCACTACCCGGACCTGCCATCACTGATGCGTGAATTGCGTGCGATCGGTGCGACCAATGCGCTGCATTCGCGGCGGCCGACGCTGACCGGGCGCGGGCGCTTCAGCGCCGCTGCGCAGGCGTACGACGACATGCGTGGCGAGGGCGGATTGTTGCCGGCGACCTGGGAAACCATCAGCGCGATGGCCTGGGCACCGGAGGCCGGCACGCCGATCCGCGAAGGTGACCTCGATGTCGCCGCAGTGCCGTTGTCGCGGATTCCGATCCGGCGGCGCTGACTGGCGATACATCCGTTTCGCGAGACACGCGTTTCGGAATCGTCAGCTGGCGCTTGCCGATGCGAGCGCGAACAGTTGTGGAAGCGCATCCAGGTCGACGTTGCCACCCGACAACACCAGGCCGACCTTGCGGCCTTCGAACAACGCGGGATTCGCGAGCACCGCCGCCAGTACCGTGGCCGACGACGGCTCCACCAGTTGCTTGCCACGCGACCACAGCAGGCGCATGGCGGCGATGGTTTGCGCATCGTCGACGGTCAGCACCCGTGCATTGCTGCCGTGCAGGATTTCGAAGTTGACTGCGCCCATGCCGGCACGCAGGCCATCGCAGATCGTGTCCGGCACCACGTCATGGTCGAGCTCGCCGCGCGCGAATGATCGCGCGGCGTCATCGGCACCAGCGGGTTCGGCCAGGTACAACCGGCAGCGTGGGGCCAGCGCCTGCATCGCAAGTACGGTACCCGCAGCCAGCCCACCACCACCGACCGGCACGACCAGTGCGTCAAGGTCCGGATGCGCGGTCAGCAATTCCAGTGCGGCCGTGCCTTGCCCTGCAATCACCTCGGCCGTTGCATAGGGATGGATCAATGTCGCGCCGGCCTCCGCCTGCACGCGCGCGCAGGCAGCTTCGCGCGCAGGCAGGTTCGCCGCGCAGCGATGCAGCTGCGCGCCGCTGGCTTCAATCGCCTCCAGCTTGCTGCGCACCGCGCCATCCGGAACCACCACATGGCAGCTGATGCCGCGAAGCTGCGCGGCCAGTGCCAGTGCGGCGCCATGGTTGCCGGAGGAATGGGTGACCACGCCGCGTCGTGCGCGATCGGCATCGAGCGCAAACACCGCATTGCACGCTCCCCGGAACTTGAATGCCCCCACGCGTTGCAACTGCTCGCATTTGAAATGCAGGTGCGCGCCACTGATGGCATCCAGTGAACGCGACAGTGCGACAGGGGTAAGCCGTGCGTGCGCCGCGATGCGAGCCGCTGCGGCAAGTACGTCGGCGAAGCGAGGCAGGGTACGGTGGGATAGGTTCATCCGCGCATGCTAACGCAGCGGATCCCGGCTGAATGGTTCACGGAAGAATTGCACGCGACGCAACGGATTAAGGACGGATTCAATGCCGCGGGGCGATGCTGCATGGGCAATGCTGGCTACTGCCACAGGGGAACGCCTCATGTTTCGTAAATTATTGCTGCCGATGCTCGCCACCGCCGCGCTCGCCGGTTGTGCAACCGACTATCAATACCGGGGCGGCAACGGTGACTACTACTACGGTCAGCCACGGGTTGAGTATCGCGACCTGGGGCCGGGTGGCTTCCATGGCGGGATCGGTATCGGAGCCGGCTACGGCGGCTTTGGATATGGCGGTTATGGATACGGCCCGACCTACTACTACGACCGTTACGGAAGGCTGATCTATGGTGATCCGGGTCGCTATTACGGCTCCTGGTATTACGGCGGCAACGGCCGATATCCAACCCACCCGCCTCGCGGTCATGACCACCAGGGAGACCCTGATGGCGATGCGGCCAACCGTCCAGACAGACCCCCGCCTTGGCGTGACCTGGGCCACCTGCAGCCGCGTGATCCTTACGAAAGCGTCGATGGCAATCGCGGCGAGCGTCAACGACCCGTGCGGCGCCCTCTGACAGAGTCGCATTCGGACGCGCCCATGCGCACGCGGCCGATGCGTACGCAAGGCTCGCCTGCAATCGCTCCCGCGGTCCGCGAACGCAGCGAACCCTCCTCGCGGATGGGTGGTTTCATCGGTGATGCCAAGCGCGGGCGAGGCCAGAGTGCGCCACCCGTCGAGGATTAGCGTGACGTTCATCACGAATGGGCGTGCCATTCGTCGGAGTTCACCTGACCATACGTGTCAGTCTGCGACACGTACAAGGTAAGCTTTCCTTGCCGGCGACCTGCGGGGCCCTCCGGATCCCCCCTGTTCCGTTACCCTGCAGTCGCCGGCACCTTTTCAACCAGCCCATTCGCGCGCTGGGTTTTCCGAAATGACGGAAAAAATCCTGGAAAAAAATGGGGGCCGCTTGTCCCCCGACAAACGGCCCCCGAGCGTCCTCGTCGTGCGCAAAACCAGCCCCTGTTCCATGCTGGTTGTCGCTTGTGGCGTGCCACGCCGAGTGCTGACAAGGATCAAGCAGGAACCGTGCCAAGTCTGTTCAACCTTCGTGGAATGCACATCCGGCCGTCATGCACGGCGTGCGCGCGCGTAACATCGACAACGCATGAATGACGGTTTCTACAACTTCGACGTGATCGTGATTGGTGGCGGCCATGCCGGCACCGAAGCCGCGCTTGCATCCGCACGCGCCGGTGCGCGCACGTTGTTGCTGAGCCACAACATCGAAACCGTCGGCGCGATGAGCTGCAACCCCGCGATCGGCGGCATCGGCAAGGGCCACCTCGTCCGCGAGATCGATGCGCTCGGCGGCATCATGGCCAAGGCGGCGGATGCCGCCGGCATCCAGTGGCGCACGTTGAACGCGAGCAAGGGTCCGGCGGTGCGTGCCACGCGTTGCCAGGCGGACCGCGAACCTGTATCGCAGCTTCATTCGCCGTGCGGTGGAAACACAGCCGAACCTGACCGTGTTCCAGGCGGCGGTGGACGACCTGCTGATCGAAGGCGACGCCGCCCGCGGTGTATTGACCAATACCGGGTTGAAGTTCCATGCGCCGGCGCTCGTGCTCACGGCGGGCACGTTCCTGGCCGGCAAGATCCATATTGGCGAGACCCAGTACGCGGCCGGGCGCATGGGCGACCCGCCCTCGGCCACGCTGGCGGCCAGGCTGCGTGAACGCCCGTTCGTCGTCGATCGGCTGAAGACCGGCACGCCGCCACGCATCGATGGCCGCAGCCTGGACTACGGGGTGATGGTGGAGCAGCCAGGCGACGAGCCGCGCCCGGTGTTCTCGTTCATGGGCAGCAGGGACGACCATCCGGCGCAGGTCAGTTGCTGGATCACCCACACCTCGGAACGCACGCACCAGATCATCCGCGACGCGCTGCATCGCAGCCCGCTGTATTCCGGGCAGATCGAGGGCGTGGGCCCGCGCTACTGCCCGTCGATCGAGGACAAGGTGGTGCGCTTCGCCGACAAGGCCAGCCACCAGATCTTCGTCGAGCCCGAAGGCCTCGACATCACCGAGATCTATCCGAACGGCATCAGCACGTCGCTGCCGTTCGACGTGCAGCTGGAGCTCGTGCGCAGCATCGCCGGTTTCGAGAAAGCGCACATCACCCGCCCGGGTTACGCGATCGAATACGACTACTTCGATCCGCGCGGGCTGAAGGCGTCTCTTGAAACCAAGGCGATCTCGGGCCTGTTCTTCGCGGGCCAGATCAATGGCACCACCGGTTACGAGGAGGCCTCGGCACAAGGATTGCTGGCCGGGGTGAATGCCGCGCGCTTGGTGCGCGATTTGCCGGCGTGGTCGCCTCGCCGTGACCAGGCCTACCTGGGCGTGCTGGTCGACGACCTGATCACCCAGGGCACGGTCGAGCCCTACCGCATGTTCACCAGCCGCGCCGAATACCGGCTGCAGTTGCGCGAGGACAATGCCGATGCACGGCTGACCGCCATCGGTCGCGAGTTGGGCCTGGTCGATGACACCCGTTGGCAGCGCTTCGACGACAAGCGCGAGGCGGTGGAGACCGAGACCGCGCGCCTGTCGGCGCTGTGGGCGTCGCCGAACAACGCGCTGGGTGCTGCGATCGCGCGTCACATCGGCGTTGAAGTCAGCCGCGAAACCAGCGCCATCGACCTTCTGCGCCGTCCGGAGCTTGGTTACGCGACCCTGCTGCAGGTGCCGGAGCTGGGGCCGGCGGTCGCCGATGCGAATGTCGCCGAACAGATCGAGATCGAGATCAAGTATTCGGGTTACCTGGCGCGCCAGCGCGAAGAGATACAGCGCCAGCAGCGGCACGAAACCACGTCCATCCCGACCGACTTCGATTATGTCCCGGTGAATGGCTTGTCGGCGGAACTGCGGCAGAAATTCGAACGCGTGCGGCCGCAAACGGTAGGCCAGGCACAACGCATCCCCGGCATGACGCCGGCGGCGATTTCACTGTTGCTGGTCCACCTGGAACGCCAGCGCCGCGAACGCGCGGCCTGAAGCGATGGAGCACGATCTTGAAGACCACACATGCATGCTTGATCGGTGTTGCCGTGCTGGTACTGGCGGCGTGCAAACCCGCCACGACGCAGTCGCCCGCAAACGGTGATTACCAACATCAGGTATGGGTATTGCCGGCTGCCGCGGGATCGTCTGCGCCCGACCTCAGCATTGCGCCGGATGGACGCCTGTTGCTGAGCTGGATCAACCAGACCCAGGGCCGCCGCAATGCGCTGCAGTTCGGTACCTACACCGACAGGGGGGGCTGGCAGAGCCAGCCGCGCACGGTCGCGGTGGGCAACACATTGATGGTCAATTGGGCAGACACCCCGCACATGCGTCGGTACCCCGGACGGTGCCTTGTGGATGCAGTGGTTGCAGACCGATCCAGGCGGGCCTGCAGCCTACGACACCGTGCTGGCACGCTCGCGCGATGGCGGCGTGACCTGGACCCAGATCACCACGATCAACAACGACGGCCTGGCGGTCGAACACGGGTTTGCCGCGATGTGGGCGGACGGCGAGGACAGCATCGGCGTCGCGTGGCTGGATGGGCGCGAGAAGGCATCTGCGCACCAGGGTGATGGTCCCCATGCCGGCGGTGCGATGCAGCTGCGCCAGCTTGACTTCGACCTGGACCTGCAACGCGGAACCGACAACCTGCTGGATGCCGCTGCGTGTGATTGCTGCCAGACCGACGCGGCGGTCACCACCAGGGGACCGCTGGTGGTGTATCGCGACCGCAGCGACGGCGACATCCGCGACATCGCGGCCGTGCGGCGCACTGCAGGCAAGTGGGGCACACCGGTCAGCGTGCACGCCGATGGCTGGAAGATCGCGGGTTGTCCGGTCAATGGCCCGGCGATCGCGGCAACCGGCAATGACGCCGTGGTCGGCTGGTACAGCGAAGCGGGCGAGGCGCCTGCGTTGCGATTGGCACGCACGACCGATGCCGGCGACAGCTTCGCAGCGCCGGTGGTGGTGGATTCGGGCAAGCAGTTGCTCGGCCGCGTTGACGTGGCGCTTGATGCGAAGCAGGCCTGGGTCACCTGGCTGCGTGAGGCCAATGGTGTGCAGACCCTGATGCTGGCGCGCTACGCGCCGGACCTGTCGCGCGAACTGCAACGGATGGAAGTCGCGAAACTGGAAGGCCGTGGCCATGCGACCGGCAGCCCGAAGCTGGTGGTCGACGGCACCGCCGCATGGCTGGTCTGGACCGATGTCATCGGCGGCGTGGCGCATCTGCAGGGCGCGCGCATTACCCGCTGAAGCCGGAATTCGCGCGCCGGATGTCCTGTTCCGTGGCGGTTTCCCGCTAACAACGGGAGACGCCACCCGAGTCCCGATGCCATGCGCACGCTGCTTCCCTCCCTGGCCACCATGCTGCTCACGCTGGCGGCATGTTCGCCGTCCTCTCCGCCGTCGCCGGACCATGCGGACAAGGCGGTCGCGGCGGTGGACGCGTCGTTGCCGACGCAGGCGGATCTCGAGCGGTTCCTCGCCGAAGGGCCCGATCCCACGTTGCGCACGCTGTCGATGACCGATTACTGGCTTCATTACAAGGTGATGCAGGCCAGCGGCATCGAGCGCGAGCTTGGCGGCGAGGCGCAGGCCATCGCTGCATTGCAGGCGCTCGGCAATGCCTACGAACGCAAGTTGCGCGGCGCCGAGGCGGACGTGCCGAAGATGATCCCAGCGGCATTCACCGGCGAGGGCATGAGCAGCGGCTTCATGGGCATGGGCATGGGCGGGTTTCTCGGCATGATGACCGGCGGCATGCTCAGCGGGTCGGTGGGCAGCATGTCGGATGAACGCTTGGCCGAACTGGTCAAGGCCGGGCCGATCAAGTTCGACGGCGGTGGAGGAAATGCCGAGCTGCATTTCAGCGAAGACGGTTCGCTGTCGCAATCGATGGAGTTCGAGGTCAACGAGCATGGCCTCAACGGCAAGGTCAAGCTGAAGACGCAGATGGATGCCTGCCCTGATGCGCAGGGCAAGGTGACGGTCACGCTGGAGACGGACTCGCAGATGACGGTCAAGGGCAAGCCCGGCACTGGCGGCAGCGTGCATTCGGAGTTCAAGTACGAGCGTTACCTGGATGACGACGCCCATCTCATCGACAGCGGCGATGGCGGCGCCTCGAACCTGCGCATCAAGATGGGCGGCTCCGAGAATTTCCAGAGCCAGCAGGTGGACATCACCACCGGTCACACGCGCAGCGGCGAAGTCATTTTCGAGAACCACGGGGAAAGTGGTTTCAGCATCTTCCGCATGGAGGAGGTCGAAAACACGAAAAAATTGCTGCAGGGTGCCGAGTTTCTGCAGACATTGATTGCCGAAGCCATGCTGCGCGGGATGGGATCGTCCGCCGGATCACCGTGGGAAGGCGGCCGTTGCATCGACCTCAAGGTCACCAGTGATCCAGCCAAACGCAAGGGGATCAGGCCGAATACCGCATTCGACCTCGAGGCGTCGCCTCGCGTGAAAGCCGATGGCGCGCCGGCCCATGGCACGGTGGTCGCCACCCTGAGCGGCGGCAGCGCGTTGCAGCCGGCCAGTGGCAAGGTGCCGGCCGATGCGAAGTACCAATATGCCGGCCCGGACAAGAAGGACCAGGTCGCGAGCATTGCCTTCGAAGCGCGCAGCAAGCGCGGCGTCGGCAGGGCGACCCTGGACTTCGATACCAGGCAGGGTGGATATCGCATCACCGGCGGCAAATGCGCGGAGTCCTACACCGTTTGCGACATCAGCAAACCCTTCACCGGGAAGGCCTGTGGTGCCACCTATACGCATACCCCGACCAGTGACAAGGGTGGTACTTACAGCTTCCGCTTCGAAGGCGGTGGAGGCGCGGCCTCTTCCTCCGGCACCTATACCCTGAGCGGTCCGGAAGAAAAGTTGACCGCGACGCACAGCGGCTCCAGGGTTTGCATGACGGCCGGGTTGACCCGCTGCTTTACGTATCCGGCCGTGATCGGCACCTGGACCAAGATCGATAGTTGCGACGAGTAGCCTGGCTGCAGAATCCCGGCGCTATGGGTCCAGCCTGCGATGCAGCGCTTCGGCCGCCACGCGATTGATTTCCTCGGGCAGCAAGGATTCCCGCAGCACCGGCAAGGCCTGGGCGAGGAGCTTGCGCGCTTCCGCCGTGTCGCCGCGTTGCGCGCGAATACCGGCGAGTTCGGTGCGTGCGATGGCGATGGTGTCGCCGGGCATCGTGGCCGCCTCGAAGATCTTCAATGCCTTGCGCTGTTCGCCTTCGGCCGCGGCCAGGTCGCCCTGCATCCCCGCGAAGGCTGCAGCGTAGCGATGGATCTGGCCGAAGATCCAGTGCGTTTCCGGCACCAGCTTCGCGCAGCTTGCGCGCATCTGTGCCAGCAGCGGTATGCCGTTTCCGGTATCGCCCATGCTGCGTGCTGCATCGACCAGCTGCCAGGTCACGTCGACGACCTCGAACGAATCCGCGCCATCTAGCGTGCGTGCCTGCGCCAGCAATGGCAGCAGGAGCGCCCGCGCCTCGCTGGCGCGTCCCGCCCGCGCCAGGGCGCGCGCATGGTTCTTGCGGATCCGGCGGCGTTCGATGTGGTCGGCGGCAAGGTCGGATGTGGCAAGCACGACCTGACTGCGTTCGAGCGCGCCGAGCGCCTTCTGATAGTCGCCATAGTCGGTGTAGAGGTAGCCGATATTGGACCAGGTCAGCGCCTCGTCCAGTGGCCGGGTACCCACGGCCTTGGCCAGCTCTTGCCGAGTGCGTGTGTGCCTCCAGCGCTTGGCGGAAGCGGTGCTGCGACTGCAGTACCGCGCCAAGCAGTGAATACAGCTCGCTCATTTGCGCGCCACCGGGACCGACGCCATGCAGCTGGATCCCGATCGCCTGGCGGATTAGCGTTTCCGCCGTGACCCCCTCATTGAGCCCATACAGCGCCTGCGCCCTGGCGAACAGCATGTTCGCCCGCACCGGCGATTGCGCGGGCACGCCATGGCGGTCGGCGAATGCCAGGCCGGCATCGGCCACCTTGTTTGCGCGCGAATAGTCGGCGATGCGGAACAGCATGTTGGCGTAGGCCTGATGCATGCCGATCACGCGATCCACCGGCGGATCGGGCATGCTGGCGACGACGTCCATGGCCTGCGTCCAGTGTGCATCCGCCTGCTTGTGCTCGCCGGCGCTGCTGTAGGCGTTGCCGCGTGCGTCCTCGGACAGGAACCGTTGGCGAGGATCGCCTGGTGCGAAGCGCTGTCGCAATGCAACTGCCCGTTGCGCCGTGGCAATGCTTTGCTTGCCGCGCTCGAGTACCGCGAGCGCGCTGGCGTATCCGTCCAGGTCCGCCGCGATCAAGAGTGCTTCCTCCCGCGTGCTGGGAGACGCGCCTTTCAAGCCAGCCTCGAACATGCGTGCGGAGGTTTCCGATTCGCCCAGGCTGTTGTACAGGTGCCCCAACAGCCGCTGGATCGATTGCCTGACCTGCGGGGCCAGTATCCTGTTGTCGAGTTGCACCCGTGCCTTGTCCAGCAACTGGCGCACGCTGACCTCGGTGCTCATTGCCTGGCCTGGCGCGGCCGCGGCCAGGGTATCGGTGAGGAAGCCCAGGGTTGCCCGGGCACTCTCGCTCTCGCGCTGCGCGATGCGGGCTTGCTCGCGTGCATCGCGTGCTTGCCAGAGTGCGGCACCGGTGCCCGCCAGCAACGCGATCGCGACCGCTGCGGACGCCGCCGCCAACCCGCGATTGCGCTTCAGCCACAGCCGCAGGCGTTCGCTGCGCGACAGCGGCACCGCGGCGATCGGGCGGTTGTCCAGCCAGGCGCGCAGGTCATTGGCCAATGCGTCTGCGGAGGCATAGCGCGCGTCCGGTTCGCGGCGCAGGCAGGCCTGCACGATGTCGGCCAGGCTGCCGCGCAGTGCGCGCGAAAGTGATGTCGGCGTCAGCCCACCGCGCATCGCGGCCTGATCCTTCGACGCATGGGCGGCTGCGCGGGTCAGTGGCTCGGGGTCGCGTTCCAGCTGCTGCAGCTGGCTGGCCAGCGGGGTGTCGCGGGTCAGGCCGAACGGATGTACGCCCGACAGCAATCGGTGCAGGACGATACCCAACTGCCAGATGTCGGTGGCGGTGGTGATGGGCGCGTCGTGCAACTGTTCCGGCGAGGCATATTCGAAGGTCAGTGCGCGGTCATGGGCGGCGGTGACGTCGGTGCGTTCCAGCTGCTTGGCGATGCCGAAGTCGAGCAACTTGACCCGTCCGTCTGCATCCACCAGCAGATTGGAGGGCTTGAGGTCCCGGTGCACGACCAGGTTGCGATGCGCGTAGCGCACCGCATCGAGGACCTGCAGGAACAGCCCGATGCGCTCGCGCAGTCCAAGGCTGCGCGCATCGCACCAACGATCAATGGACTCGCCTGTGATGAGCTCCATCACGAAGTACGGTTCGCTATCCGCGCTGATGCCGCCATCCAGCAGGGTGGCGATATTCGGATGCTGCAGGCCAGCCAGGATCTGCCGTTCGCGCAGGAAACGCTCGCGCGCGGCGGGTGAATCGGCGCTGGCACGGATCAGTTTGAGCGCCGCCTGCTGCGCGTACGCACCGTCGCTGCGCTCGACTGCGTACACCGCGCCCATGCCACCGCGACCAATGACGCCGACAATGCGCCACGCGCCGATCGCGCGGCCAAGCATGGGATCGGCAGCACCTTGCAGTTCGCCGGCGAGGGCGTGGCCCCACGCCGCCGCATTACCATCGAACGGCTCGGCCGCCTGCGCGTCGGCATCCAGCAGTGCCTGCACCTGCACGCGCAGGGCGTCGTCGTCCGCGCACAGCGCCTGCAGCGCGTGGCTGCGTGCGTCGCGGTCAAGTTCGGCGATCTCGTCGAAGATCGCCAGCGCACGCCGGCGGCTTGCGGTGTCCGCGGCCTCGTTCACGAGGACATCTCCGCCAGCAGGAATGCACGTGCCTTGCGCCAGTCGCGGCGCAGAGTGCGATCACTGATCCCCAGCATCGCCGCGATCTCCACGTCCGGATAGCCACCGAAGTAACGCAGTTCCACGACTTGCGCAGCGCGCTCATCGAGCTTGTGCAGCGAAGCGAGCAGTTCATCCAGGGCCAGCACTTCGACGGCGGCGGCATCGCCATTGCCCAGCGAGGCCGTCAGCGTCAACGCCTCCTGGCCACCACCACGCTTGTCTGCCTTGCGCGCCCGTGCGTCGTCCACCAGCACCTGCCGCATCGCGCGCGCCGACAGCGCCAGCAGGTGGTTGCGATCCATCGCGGTGAGCGCTGCACCACCTGCCAGCTTGAGGTAGGCCTCGTGCACCAGCGCGGTGGTCTGGAACGCATCGCGCATGCGCCGCAACTGCGATCGCGCGGCGCGCTTGAGTTCCTCATAGACCGCCGAATACGCCGCGCCAAGCGCCTGCGCATCGCCCGCGCGCGCTTGCGACAGCAACACGGTCACGTCGGTCTTGTGAGGTGCGGGATCCATGCGCTGTCCTGGGGAGGTGCTGGATTATGTCCGGTTGTGCGCCGGAGTTTCGCATACGTCCATCACGACGGCATTCCGCCCGAGCCGGTCCTCGGGGAGGCGCCGTCGACCTCGAACCGCACAGGCGGATATCAACTCGCCCAAGGAGACGCATCCTGCAATCCGGCAACATGCAGGTCCGGTCGTTCCCGGCCATGCCCACGCCTGTCTCGTTTCACGAGTGTGCCGCCGCGCGGATCACCATTCGCGGCTATTTTTCCTTGCGGTAGTTCACCGATGCGCGGTTCTCCACTGTGCTCGATTCGATCTGGATATCGAAGCCCTTGCGCAGCAGGTATTTCAGGGTCAGCACCTGGCCGGTGCCGAGCAACGACACGCCGTAACCCACATACAATTTCGGTGACAGGTACTTGCCGACGCTGAGTACGTCGCCGCCGAGCGCGCGCGAGGTGTTGACGCCGGCATCGTCCAGGCCAATCTTCGATCCGAGTTGCGACGCCAGCAACCCGGTACCGGCCGACAATGCCGACTTGGCGGAACCCAACTGACGTGCTTCGTCGCCACTGAGGCTGGTCAATGGCCGGCCGAGTGTCAGGTAGGACAGCGCCTCCGTCTCGCTCTTGGCGGGATCGGAATACACCGAGGCACGCGGATCGGATGCGTTGCCTTCAACACGGATGCCGGCGGTCACATCGCCGACCACGCGTTCGGCGCGGATGTCCAGGCGTGGATCGCCGATCAGGCTGTTGGCCCACAGCAACGTGCCGCGCGTGATCTGCAGGCGCTGTCCGTACGCGGCGTAGCGACCGCCAACTTCCAGCGCGCCGGTCGCACGCATCTCGCGCCCGGGTTGCGCGCGCACGCGCAGGCTGCCGCCCAGCGTGCCGGTCAGGCCGAAACCCTTGAGGTGCACCGCGTCGCCCATCACCAGTTCAAGGTCGAGGTCGACCGTGTTGGGCGTATCGCGGTTGGGATCGACCGGATCCAGCACCACCACATCGGGCGAGATCGACACGCCCTGGTCCAGGCGTTCCAGGTTGATATCGGCTTCGGAGAGCAAGACCTTTCCGGTGACCTGCAACGGCGAACCGGCGGCATAGCGCACGGTGATGTCGGGATCCGCGACCGCGCGCAACTGGCGGGTTTCGGCCACCAGCACGTCCTTGCCGCGGATGTCGAGCACCAGCGGCGTGGCCTGGTCGCGCCAACCCAGGGTGCCATTGACATCCAGCACGCCATCGCCGGAGCGCAACTTGCCGACAATGCCGGCACTGCCATCGGGCCGTGCCTGCAGGCGCACGTCGCCTTCCGTCACCGCGATGCCGAGCGCCGGCAGTTCGGTGGCGAAGTCGGCGAGATGGCCTTCGCCGCCAATCATCGGATTCGCGCGGGTACCGGACAGGCGTACGTCGACATCAAGCTTGCCGGTGGGTTGCACGATGTCGGGCGAGAACAGTTCCATCCAGGTCAGCTCGTCCGTGTCCACGCGCAACTCGCCATCCAGGGGCGCGTAGTCATCCCAACCGGTCGTGATACGCGCATCAATGTGGCCCTTCGCATTCAGTCCGGCGGCGAGCGTCGCCTCGATCTTTTGCGGGCCGAACGCGGCATCGAGCTTCAGGTCGCGATAGCCGAGGAAGTCGCGCTTGGCGCGCGCGTTGTTGCGAACGCCACCGGTGGCCGAGGTCAGCGAGAGATTGCCGGACCACGCATTGCCCGCCGGTTGCAGGCGACCGGACAGCGCCAGCTCGCCATTGAGGAACCACGGCCGGCCATCGCTGCGATCGGGCAGGTATGGCGTGAGCAGCGCCAGCGGCAAGCCGTTGCCTTGCACGTTCAATCCGCGCCGCGGCCAGTCCGCATCCGTGCATAGCGCGCCACCGCCATCGGCCATCAGGCAGCTGCGGCTCAGGCTGCCGTTGGCGCCATCCCACGACCAGCGCGCGGCGTCCTGCAATGCCCACGCCGCGCCCTTGTCCGGCGTGACGCGAAGCGACGCCAGCGTGCCCTGCCAGCGCGTGCCCTGTTTGTCGGCACTGCCCGCCAGGGCGAGCGTGCCGAGGTCGCTCGTTGCGGTGCCTTCCAGTTGCAGCCGTTCCACCGCGCCACGCGCCACGATGCGCAGGCTATCCAGTGGAATGCCGAGCGCCAGCCCGCTGGCATCGAGCCGCAGCAGGCCATTGCCCGCGGCGCCTTTCAATGCCTGCCACGGCAACGTGCCCTTGGCGACCACATGTCCGGCGCGATAGTCGCCGTAGCGCAGCGCTTCGCCAACCAGGTCCACGTCCACGTCGGGCGCATTGCGTGCGCCGCGCAGATGCACGTTGCCGCGCAGGCTGCCGTTGCCATCCGGCAGCAGGTCGTTCAACTGCAGCGGCGCGAAGTTGGCGTCGATGTCGATGTTCGATGCCATGCGGCCTTTCGCGGTCAGCCGGCTTTGCCCGAGCGCCAGCGCGACATCGCCCGCATAGGCATCGCCATCGATGTGCACCTCGCCGCGCCCGGACAGCGCGCGTCCGCGCAAGGTGCCACCAAGATCCTTCGCATCGATGTCGGCAAGCAGGCCCCCGCTGTCGCGCATTTCACCGGAGGTGGTGATCGTGCCGTTGATCGCACCCGTCCAGTCCGGCAGGAAATACCCGGGGTCGAAACCCGACAGCTGCGCATCCGCATCCCAACCCAGGCGCGGCGACCATGCGAGGTTGCCGGTCGCGTCCAGGCGCCCGCCGGGCATCACCGCATCCAGCTTGCGCAGGCGCACGCCATCGCGATTGCCGAGTCCGTCGAAATCGACCGTTGCGCGCTTGCCATCGCGTTGCAGGCGCGCATTGCCAATCGCCGCCCATTGCTCCAGCGTGCCGGCAATGCCGAAGTCGGCGTCGCCCGTGATTTCGACGGCGTCATCGCTGCCGCGCCAACGCAGGCCGCGCGCATTGACCGAGAACTTGAGCGGCGCGTCCTTCGGGTCGCGCAGGTCGGCACTGCCGTTGACGGTCATGCGTCCGCCGAACGCGTCGACCACCAGCGGCTGCACGCGCAACACCTGATCGGCGAGGCCGAGTTTCGAAGGCTGCAAGGTCGCGCTGAAGTCGCCTTGCCTGAAATTGCCGCGCAGGTTCGCGTCGCCCGCCAGGCCATCGCCGCGCAGGTCGAAGGCGACCGGTGTCGAAGCCGTGTCGCTGCCGGTGAGCAGGCCGATGTCCAGCGCCGTGCCGTCCGCACGCAACTGCCAGCGCGGCGTGTCCTTGCCACGCAGCGTGAGCGTGGCATGCAGCGGTGCGGGCGCGTTGCCGCCGATGGCCACGTCCATCCGCGACAGGTCGCCGCGCGCGACCAGGCCCAGCCGCGCAGGCGTGCGCCCGGCCGCTGCCGGCAGCACGGCGCTGGCGGTGAGATTGCTGCGGAAATTGTCGCGCGGTGCGTAATCGCCATGTACCGCGAAACGGCCGCGATCGCTGTCGACGCGCAGGTGCTCCACATGCAGGTTTCCGGATCGTGCATCCAGGCCGCCACGCACGCGACTGATCGCGATCAGGGATTCGCCATCCTGGCTCACGTTGAATTCATTGATGGCGATGGCGTCCGCCTGCAGGTCAAGCGGCAGTTCGATTTGCGGCAGCACATCCGGCCAGCGCGGCAATTCGAACGGCGTGTCGCTGCGCGGCAGGTCGAGGGTAGCGACGCTGACCTCCAATGCCTCCAGGCGCAGGCGCCGGCCCAGCAAGGGGCGCAATGCCGGGTCGAGCACGACCTTGTCGGCGTCGAAGACAATCGTGCCCATCGCGCAGCTGGCGTTCGGCGTGGGCACGCATTCCGGATCGCGCTGACGCGGCATCGAGAAATGCACACCGTGCAGGATCAACGGACCTGCGGCGGGTCCTTCGGCGCTTTTCCATGTGAGCTGCGTGCCGGCCGGCAGGCGCGCCTTGATCTGCGCCAGCAATAAATCGCGCCCACCGACCGTCATCACCAGCCAGTACAGCAGCACGCCCGCGAGCATGACCAGTGTCAACGTGCCCACGCCGCTGCGAAGCGCGAGCTTGCGGCGACGTTGCCTGCGCAACGTCACGAGTTCGGCAATGCGCGCGTCGCGCTGTTCCTGCGTTGCGTCCTTCGCCAGCGGTGCAAGCCCGTAGCGGCGGTAACGCCGGTAGCCTTCGCGCAGGCCGCTCACAGGTCCGCGCCGATGTTGAGATGCAGGGTAATCGGCGAATCCGGTTGGTCCAGTCCGTGCGCGATGTCGATGCGCACCGGCCCGACCGGCGACTTCCAGCGCAGGCCGATGCCGACGCCCGTGCGCATGTCGGGCTGCTTGCCGTCGAAGGCGCTGCCGCTATCGACGAACACCGCAGCGCCCCACGGACCGTTGAAATAGCGTTCGTATTCCACGCTGGTGGTGATCACGTTGCTGGCGCCAAGCGCGTAGGTGTCGCCGGCACTATTGCTGATGCGGGGCCCGATTTCGCGCCAGCCGTAGCCGCGCACGCTGCGGTCGCCGCCGGCGTAGAAACGCAGGCTGGGCGGCAGGCCGACCAGCGACCTGGTGAAGGTATGGCCAAGTTCGCCGCGCACCAGCAACCGACTGTCGGCATCGAAGCCGTGGAACCATTGCGCGCTGGCATGCAGCTGCGCGAAGTTGGCGCTCGCTTCGCCAATGCCGGTGCCACCGCGCAGCAGCAGGGTGCCGCTGGTGCCGCGCCTGGGCGCCAGCCGATCGTCGACATCGACGTATTCCGCGCGCAGCTCGGGGAACACGAAGCTCGCATATTGATAAATCGGCACTGGGCTGGTCAGGGAAAAGAAATTCCATCGCTCGCGCAGCGCGTGGATCGAGCCGACCAGGTTCAGGTGCCGGTTGAACTGGCCGCTGCGGCTGGCCACGAACTCCAGCCGACGGGTGTCCAGGAAGTCGGTCTGTTCGTCGTTTGCCTGCAGGCTGGCGGTATACCAGCCATCCAGCCAGGCAAATGCCGGGACGCGATATTGCAGGGTCAGGGTCTTGCGCTTGCGGGCATAGTCGAGCTGCGCCAGCGCCTTGTGGCCGCGTGTGTTCAGGTAGCGCCGTTCCGCGCCCAGGCTCACGCCGGCGCCGCTGAGCGTGCCGTAGCTCAGGCCGGTGGTGTAGATGCTGCGCGGCGCAGGCGTCAGGTTGATCTGCACGGGCACGCGCTTGTCGGCGCCGGCCTGTTCCGGTTGCGGCAGCACTTCCACGAGGCCGAAATAGTCGAGCGTGACCAGCGAGCTGCGCAGCGTTTCGAGCTCGGCGTCGTCGTAGGGCTGGTCTTCGCTCCAGTCAACCAGCTTGTGCAGCAGTTTGTCGCGGATGATGGCGTCGGGCGTCTGCGTGAACGTCGCCTCGCCCAGCGCGAAACGCGCGCCGCTGGTCCAGCGCAGGTCGACATCGGCGGCGAAGTCGGCACGGGTCACTTCGACGCGGTGCGCGGCGAACTCCGCATCGAAATACCCGTGCGCGGCCAGCGCGCGATTGACCTTGCCCTTGCTGGTCTCGTACAGCGTGTGGTCCAGCACCTCACCCTGGCGCGGCGCGAATGCGGCAAGCGCCGATTGCACCGACGCATCCCGCTCGGCGTCGCCGGCCATGCCCAGGGTAAAGCTGCGAATGCGCACCGGCTGCCCGGGGTCGACGTGGATGCTGACGGTCAGCGTGCGCTCGCGGCGGGCCTTGCGCGCGGCAGTCGCGTCGGCGCCGGGCACGCCATCGTCAATGCGCGTGGTGCCTGCATCCTGGTCGCTGCCCGAATCCGGATCCGGATCCGGATCGATGTCGCGGTTGTCGGCGTCTTCTGCGGCAGCGCGGTCGCTGCGCTGGAGGGTGATGACGGGCGAGTAGTAACCGAAGGGTTCCAGCGCTTCGCGGGTTTCCGCCTCGGCCTCGCGCAACAGGTAGTTGAGACGGCGTGCGGTGACGTCCTTGCCGACCGCATCGGTCAGCGACAACGCGCTGCGCACGTTGTCCGCCAGCGCTTCGTTGTCGGGGCCGGTGACCTTGACCTCGACCTTGGTAACGGTGGCCGCCAGTACGGGCATCGCCGCGAGCAGGCAACAGGCGGCGAGGGTCAGGCGGTGGCGGGCGACGGGCATCGGCGCAGGATACCGGCCGGATGTTGATGCCGGGTCAATACCATGCGGCAACGGTTCAGGCGGACAGATGCTCGATCGCGGCCACGCTGCCCAGCCGGTCGGCCAGTCGGCGCAACAGGGCCAGGCGGTTGTGGCGGATCTTTTCGTCCTCGACATTCACCATGACCTGCTCGAAGAACGCATCCACCTGCGGACGCAGCCGCGCCAGGTGCGCCAGCGCAGCGACGTAATCGCCGTGCGCCAGTGCATGCCCGGTTTCGGCATAGACCGCTTCCACCGCTTCGGCCAGCGCACGCTCGGCCGGCTCGGTCAGCAGGTCGTGGTCGATGGTTTCGGCGATGGCGACGTCGGATTTCTTCAGGATGTTGTTGATGCGCTTGTTGGCCGCGGCCAGCGCCTCGGCTTCGGGCAGTTGCGCGAAGGTGCCAATCGCGTCGATGCGGCGGTCGAAGTCGTACAACGAAGCCGGACGCAACGCAGCCACGGCATTGAAATGCGACGTGGGCACGTCCTTGTCGGCGTAGTAGCCGCGTAGGCGGTCGAGGATGAAGTCGTAGATTTCTGCAATTCGATTCGGAGTGCCGCCGCCAATTCCGGAGTGCCGTCTGATGTTCCGCTACGTGCAACGCCTTTTTTCTCTGCCTCTTCGGCAGCTTCTTGCTTTGGCTTCAAGGGCTGTCCAAAGTGATTTCCTGCGAACGACCACTTGATTCGAGCGCGACACCAGATTTGCGGACAGATGTCGATTTCGAAACCCACTCTCGATAATCGTCCGCGCCAACCCCAACGCATTGCGCCGCAACGCAAACGGATCCTTGTTGCCGGTCGGCTTCAGGCCGGCGGCGAATCCGCCCGCCAGCGTGTCCAGGCGTTCGGCGATCGCCAGCACCTTGCCCACGCCGGACAGTGCGATGTCATCGCCGGCGAAGCGCGGCTGGTAGGACTCGTCGATCGCCAGTGCGACCTCGGCAGGTTCGCCTGCGGCCGTCGCGTAATGGCGGCCGGCGATGCCCTGCAGTTCCGGGAACTCGTTGACCATGCGCGACTGCAGGTCGTTTTTCGCCAGTTCCGCCGCGCGTCGCGCCAGCGCCGGATCCACGCCGACGTCCTTCGCGATCGCTTCGGCCAGCGCGGCCACGCGCTGCACCTTGTCGGCCACGCTGCCCAGCTTGGCCTGGTAGGTCACGGTCTTGAGGCCTTCGCCCATCGCTTCAAGACCCTGCTTCAGGTCTTCGTCGAAGAAGAACCGGGCATCCGCGAAACGCGGACGGATGACCCGCTCGTAGCCCTTGCGGATCTCGCCCGGATCCTTCGATTCGATGTTGGCGATGCCGATGAAGTACTCGCTGAGCCTGCCGTGGCTGTCCAGCACCGGGAAGAATTTCTGGTTGGTTTCCATGGTGGTGATCAGCGCTTCCTGCGGTACCGCCAGGAAATCGTGCTCGAACGCGCAGGTCACCGCGACCGGCCATTCGTTGAGGCAGTTCACCTGCTCCAGGTTGTCGGCATCGATGCGCGCACTGCCATTTGCAGCGTGTGCGGCGGCTTCGACCTCGGCCACGATGCGCGCGCGGCGCTCGTCGGCATCGACCAGCACATGCGCGCCACGCAGCGCATCCACGTAGTCGCCGGGCGCCTGCACCCACACCGGCTTGTCGTGATGGAAGCGATGCCCGCGGCTGTTGCGTCCGGCGTGGATGCCGAGCGCCTGCAACGGGACGACCTCATCGCCCAGCAGCGCCACCAGCCAGTGCAGCGGGCGCGCGAAGCCGTAGTCGTGGTCGCCCCAGCGCATCGGCTTGGGGATCGGCATGCCGGCCAGCGCTTCGTCCAGCACGGACTGCAGCAGGTCGGCGGTTTTCGCGCCCGGGGTCACCGCGCGATGCACGAAACGCTCGCCCTTGGCGTCGCTGGTTTTTTCCAGCGCGTCCCACGCAACGCCGGCCTTGGCGGCGAAACCCTCCAGCGCGCGCGTGGGCGCACCGTTCGCATCGAGCGCGATGTTGAGGTACGGGCCCAGCACTTCGGATTTCTGTTCCGGCTGCTCGCTCGCCACGCCGGGCAGCAGCACCGCGAGCCGGCGAGGTGAGTAGAGCGGTTTTGCATCGCCACGTTCGATGGCGACACCGCGTTTTTCCAGCGCGGTGACCACGCCGTCGAAAAACGCCTGGGCCAGGCCGGGAAGCGCCTTGACCGGGAGTTCTTCGGTACCGAGTTCGATCAGCAGCGGTTGCATGTTCATGCCGCGACCTCCTGCTGCAGGCCGGTTTTTTTCAGGCCGGGGAATCCGAGTTTCTCGCGTTGCGCGAAATAGGCTTCCGCGACCGCCTGCGACAACTTGCGCACGCGCAGGATGTAGCGCTGGCGTTCGGTGACGGAAATCGCGCGGCGCGCATCCAGCAGGTTGAAGCTGTGCGAGGCCTTGCACACCTGGTCATAGGCCGGCAGCGGCAGGCCGAGTTCGATCAGCTTGAAGGCTTCGGCTTCGCAGGCATCGAAGCGGTGGAACAGTTCGGCGACGTCGGCGTGTTCGAAGTTGTAGGCGGACTGTTCGACTTCGTTCTGGTGGTAGACGTCGCGATAGGTCACCGGCGTTCCGTCCGGGCCATGCGTCCACACGATGTCGAACACGTTGTCGACGTTCTGCAGGTACATGCACAGGCGCTCGAGGCCGTAGGTGATCTCGCCGAGCACCGGCCTGCATTCCAAGCCGCCGGCCTGCTGGAAGTAGGTGAACTGGGTGACTTCCATGCCGTTGAGCCAGACTTCCCAGCCCAGTCCCCAGGCGCCCAGTGTCGGCGATTCCCAGTTGTCCTCGACCAGCCGCAGGTCGTGCACGAGCGGATCGACGCCAAGCGATTTGAGCGAGTCGAAGTACAGCTCGACGATGTTGTCGGGCGACGGCTTCATCGCCACCTGGTACTGGTAGTAGCGCTGCAGGCGGTTCGGGTTCTCGCCATAGCGGCCATCGGTGGGGCGGCGGCAGGGCTGCACGTAGGCGGCGTTCCACGGCTCCGGGCCGAGCGCACGCAGGAAGGTGGCCGGATGGAAGGTGCCGGCGCCGACCTCGAGGTCGAGCGGCTGGATCAGCACGCAGCCCTGGGCGGCCCAGTAGGCGTTCAGGCGCTGGATCAGGTCCTGGAAGGTCATCGTGGTGGACATAATGCTCGTCGCGTGCGGCTAGCCCGCTAGTATAAGTGCGCCCATCCTGGAGCCCTGCATGCATCCGCCGTTCCTCATTCTGCAAACCGGTCGCCCGGTCGCCGCCATGCGCCGCCATGGCAGCTTCGCCCACTGGATCCGGGTTGCGGCCGGCCTTGGCGATGACGATGCGGTAGTGGTCGACGTCGAGCTTGGGGAGCCCTTGCCCACCCGCGAGGGCTTCGCCGGCGTCGTCGTCACTGGCTCCGGGGCGATGGTCACCGACAAATTGCCGTGGAGCGAAGCCAGCGCCGCCTGGCTGCGCGATGCCGCGCATGCCGGGTTGCCGCTGCTGGGCATTTGCTATGGCCATCAGCTGCTTGCGCATGCGCTGGGTGGGCAGGTCGGCTACAACCCGGCTGGCCGCGAGATGGGGACGGTCGACATCGAGCTGCAGCCGGCAGTGGGTGACGATCCGTTGTTCGCCGGCTTGCCATCCCGTTTCGCCGTGCAGGCCACCCACATGCAGACCGTGCTGGCATTGCCCGATGGCGCGCGCCGACTGGCCACGTCGGCGCTGGATCCGGCCTGTGCGTTCCGCTGGGGCGAGCGCACCTGGGGCGTGCAGTTCCACCCCGAATTCAGCACCACCCACATGCGCGGCTACATCCGGGCGCGGCGGGATGCGCTGGCAAGCGAAGGCAGTGATGCCCTGGCGATGGAGCAGGCGGTGCGGGCGACGCCTTTGGCGCGCCGGTTGCTGCGCAGGTTCGTGGCAATCGCCTCGAATTGACCCCTGCGGTCGGGGTGGTTTGGGTATGCTGATCGGTCTGGAGCTGGATGATTCTCGGGGAATTCTGAATGACGATTCGTGCGGTGGGACCGGGCAGGGGTTGGGGCTGGTTGCAGCAGGCGATCAACCTGGGGCGGCACAATCCCCGGGCCATCTTTGGCGCCACCGGCCTGTTGGCGGCCGTGGCCCTGGTCCCGAGCGTGCTGCAGCTCGTCCTGCAACTCGTGTTCAAGGAGAGTCCCAGCGCCATCGTGGCAGTCATGGCGATCATGACCGTGCTGTCGATGGTCGTGACCGCACTGCTGATCGGCGGCATGTTGCGGGTCATCCACGCGGCCGAAAATGGCCAGCCCACGCGTGCTAGCGCAATCTTCGACACCTTCCGCGATGGTCACCTGCGGGGTCGGCTGATCGGCTTCGGCGTGCTGATGATGGTCATCTACCTGGGCGTGTTCGTCGCGGTGATCAGCTTGTTCGGCAAGGATTTCATGCGCTGGTATTGGGAGTTGATCACCTCTGCGCAAGCGATGCAGGCGGCCGGTGGTGCGGCAGCACCGCCGAATCTTGCGGAGATGCCGGAAGGCCTGGGCCGGATCATGGCGATCGGTTCGCTGTTCGCACTGTTCATGGGTGGCGTGTATGCCATCGGTTTCGGGCAGGTGGCACTCGGTGACCGCGGGGTTGGCGAGGCGTTCATGGACGGCCTGCGCGGCGCGATCAAGAATGTGCTGCCGATCCTCGTGCTGGCGGTGCTGTCGATACTGGCGATGCTGGTAGTGGCCATCGGCATTGGCCTGGTCGCCGCGATCGTCACCCTGGTGGCCGGGATGATCAGCAAGACGCTGGCCGTGGCGCTGCTGTTGCCGATCTACTTCGGCATGATCCTGCTGATCTATGTGGTGATGTTCGGTGTGATGTACTTCATGTGGCGCGACATCTGCGCGGATGCGCCGCCGCCGGTGCCACGGGCGGACCAGCTGGAAGTCTGAGATCCCTGAGGGCGGGTTTTGACACCCGCCTTCCGTGCTTGATCGAATGACCGCCAGACGTGCACGTAGTGCCGGTGTAACCCCGCCCTGTGGGCTACAGGCCGCCCATCACCTGCTGCATGGCCGCGTTCATCGCGGTTTGCAGCGTGATAAACAGCCACAGGAACGCCGCCAGCGCCGCCGCGCCCTGCAGGATCAGCCATCCCCATGCCCACGCCGGCAGGCTCGCGCCGCTGCGTTCGCGCAGGATCCGCGTGTCGCTGATGCGGTCGTGCAGGGCCAGGTGCCTGGGCGGCAGCGCCGCCATCGCATGGCCGATGTTGAGGCTGAGCCAGGACAGTGATGAGGCGAGGTAGCGCTGCAGGGCATGGCCGGTGGTGAGCTTTTTCCCATCGTCGCTCGCAACGACCAGGCCCAGTGCGCGCTTGCCCGGCGTGGCCTGCCAGGGTGACGATTCGAAGCCGACCGACCATGCCAATGCCAGCAAGGCATACAGCAGCAGCGGTGTCAGCAGCATGTCGCCCAGGGCGGCTTGAAGTCGGCCGACGGCATCGGCCAGATGCGGGTCGGCCAGCCACGCTTGTGCCATGTCCATGGTGGGTTGCGGGTTGGCCAGCAGGCCTTCCATCAAGCGCGGCAGGGCCTGTTGCAATGACCTGATCGCCGCACTGGCGCTGGCCATGGCGTGCTCGATACGCGGGCTGGCCAACAGCGCCAGTAGCGGCAGCAGGCAAGCCACGTCGAGTGACCAGGCGACGTAGCGTTCCAGCAGGCGTGCCGGGGGTGAAGCTTGCGCCACGCCCTCAGCGGCGGGCGTCTGCATCCGCCGCCGTCCGCGGTGTGACGAAGGTCGCGGCGATGATCCCGGCTTCGTAGAGCAGGCACATCGGGATCGCCAGCATCAGTTGCGAGACCACGTCGGGCGGGGTCAGCACCGCCGCCATCACGAACACGCCGACCACTGCATAGCCACGGCCTTCGCGCAGCTGCGCCGGCGTCACCCAACCCAGCAGCGCCAGGATCACCAGCGCCACCGGCAGTTCGAACGACAGGCCGAACGCCAGGAACAGCACCAGCACGAAATCGAGGTAGGCGCTGATGTCGGTCATCATCGCCACGCCGGTCGGCGTCACGTTCGCCAGGAAGCCGAACACCATCGGCAGCACCAGGAAGAACGCGAACGCGCAGCCGGCGTAGAACAGCGCCAACGCCGAGCCGAGCAGGGGCAGTGCAAGCTTCTTCTCGCGGCGATACAGGCCCGGCGCCACGAAGGCCCAGGCCTGGTAAAGCAACCACGGCATCGACACCATCAACGCGGCGAAGAACGCCAGCTTCATCGGCGCGAAAAATGGTGACGCCACCTGGGTGGCGATCAGCTGGCCACCTGCGGGCAGCTTGTCCAGCAACGGCTGTGCGAGCAGTCCGTAAAGCTTGTTGGCGAACGGCAGCATCGCGGCCAGCACCACCAGCAGGCCCACGACCCCGCGCAGCAGGCGCGAGCGCAATTCCAGCAGGTGCGCGACCAGTGGCCGCTCGACGGCACTGGCCGGATCACCGTCCATGCGCGTCCTGCCTGGGCGACCCTGTGCTGTCTTCCGTGGGGGTTGCAGCCGGCGTTTGTGCGGAGGTGTCGGCGAAGGCTTCGGCGGGAAGACTCGTGGGCAACCCGACGGGGTCAGGCGCAGGCTGTTCCGACGGAGGTCCCTCGGGGGCCTCGCCTGCCGTGGCGCTCATTGCAGCCAGTGGCGCTCGCACTTCGGCCACCGTGTTCGACACTGCGCTGCTGATATCGGCTTCGGTCGCGCGCAGCTCGGCTTCGGTTTCACGCATGACCTGCCGGCCGTCCGCCAGGCTGCGGCGCAACTCTTCACTGGCCAGCTCGCGCTCGAGCTCGCTCTTCACCGAATACCACTGCGCGCGCGCGCGGCGCACCCACAAGCCGACGAAGCGGGCCGCCTTCGGCAGCCGCTCGGGACCGAGCACCACCAGCGCGACCAGGCCGACGAGCACTATCTCGCCGAAGGAGAAGTCAAACATCCATTACCACCCGTCCCCCGCGCGACGGATCAGCGCGCGACGTCGTCGCGGTCGCGCTGCTCGCTGCCGGTCCTGGTGTCGTCGGCGTCGCCAATGCGCGCGGCGGGCTTGTCGTCGCCGCGCACGCCCTTCTTGAATTCGTCGACGGCCTTGCCAAGGTCGCGCGCACCGCCGGTCAGGCGCTTGGTGCCGAACACCAGCACGACGATCACCAGCACGACCAGCCAGTGCCAAATGCTGAAGCTGCCCATGGATGCACCTTTAGGAGAGTGGGGAATGCAATTCTAGCGCTTGCGCACGCGGGGACTCGTTCAGGGATCGGTTGTGGTCGTGGCCGGCGTCGGTTCCAGCGGAGTGGTGGTCGCCGGATTGTGGTTGTCGATCGGCTGCACGCGGGTGTCGGGATTGGTGGGCGCGCCATTGGCGGCCGCGGCATTGGCTTGCTTGCGCGCGCGGGCCGTGCGCGCACCGGCGCTGGCTTCCTCGAGTGCATCGCGGAAGCCGACCAATGACGAGGATGCCGGCTGCGTCGCACGGCCCTCGAAGATCATCCGCGGAGTCACGTCATTGCCATAGGCGCTGCTGTTGGCGCCGTTGTCGATCGACAGCACTGCGCCATCCAGGGCAACGCCCGCGAACAGGCCGCGCGCGCGCGACCATGACCAGATCTCGGCCTTGAACTCGCCATCGGTGGCGGCGGCGGCACTGCGCCCGACCGGGCCTGCAGCCACGCTGGCATCGGCGCCCAGGGTGAATTTGCCATTGACGATCGACTCCAGCCCGCGGTCGCTGCGGAACACCAGGATCACGTCGGCCGATTGCACGCCCGCCTGCAGGCCGAAGCTGGCGCCGGCCAGTTTCACGAACACCGGATTGGACCAGCTGCCGTCGGCGGTCTTCACCGACATCAGGCCGAGGCCGCGGCGACCACCCACGAAGAAGCCCGCCTTGATGGTGTCGGGCACCACCACGATGCCGCGTGCTTCATCCAGCAGGCGATCGGGGATCCCGGATTCGGGGATCGCCTGGATCTGCCGGACAACGCGAACGGCATCATCCGCGCGCACGTCTTCGCGGGCGCCGGAAATCGCGGCGGATGCCGCCAGCAGGCCGGCAAGGGCGAATGCAAGGCGACGGCGCGGGACAAGCTTCATCGTGGCAGGCTTCATGGGATCTCCGGTGGAGTGGGCGACGCCACATGCTGGCGCCAGCGGCATGAATCCATCATAAGCCGCTGTGGCCGGCGTGCATGGGGTGCGAGGGCTGCGGTCCCGATGTCGTGCTATCGCCGCCACGCTTGCGCTGCCATCCTATGCGGATGACCGAAGACGCTTCCCCCCGACGCGCCCTGCTGCTGGTGAACCTGGGCACGCCCGCGGCGCCAACCGCGCGCGCCGTGCGCCGCTACCTGGCGCAGTTCCTGCACGACCACCGCGTGGTGCAACTGACCCGCTGGCTATGGTGCCCGCTGCTGCATTTCGTGATCCTGCCGCTGCGCAGTCCGAAGGTCGCGCGCAAGTACGCCGCGGTGTGGCTGCCGGCGGGCTCGCCGCTGGCGGTGCACACCGAGGCGCTGGCCAAGGCCGTGCAACTGCGCTTGCCCGATTGGCAGGTGACGCATGCGATGCGCTACGGCGAGCCGTCGCTGGCCTCGGCACTGGCGCGGCTGCGCAACGAAGGCATGCGCGAGGTGCGCGTGCTGCCGCTGTACCCGCAGTATTCGACCACGACCACGGCCGCAGTCGCCGACGTCATCGACGCACACGGCAAGGGGCTGGCCGTCGCCATGCTCGCCGACTATCACCGTGATCCCGGCTGGGCGGGCGCGGTGGCTGATTCGATCCGCGAACACTGGATCACCCATGGCCGCGGCGAGCGCCTGCTGCTGTCGTTCCACGGCATCCCGCAGCGCCTGGTCGATGCCGGCGATCCCTACGCGGCGCACTGCGAGGCCAGCACCCAGGCGATTGCCGAGGCGCTCGGCATCCGCCGCGACGAAATCCTGCTGACCTTCCAGTCGCGCTTCGGGCGCGAGCAATGGCTGCAGCCGTACACGTTGGGCACACTGGAACAGCTCGGTCGCGATGGGGTGCATGCGGTCGATGTCGCTTGTCCCGGATTCGCGGTCGATTGCCTGGAGACGCTGGAGGAAATCGCGATGGAAAATGCCAAGGCCTTCCGCGATGCTGGCGGTCAGGCGCTGCGCTACATCCCGTGCCTGAATGCCGGCGCTGCGCATGCCGAGGCGTTGGTTGCGCTGGCGACGCGCGACGAGGGCTGGCGCTGATGCATGAGTTCCACGTCGACATCCCGATCGGCCGTATCGCCGGACTGCGCAACCATGGCGATGGACCGCGCGTGCTGGCCCTGCATGGCTGGCTGGACAACGCCGCCAGCTTCATTCCGTTGGCACGGCACCTGCGCGGCATCGACCTGGTCGCGATCGACCAGCCCGGCCACGGACGCAGCGCGCACCTGCCGACGGGCACCGACTATTCCTTCGTCGGTGCAATCAACGCGATCCTGGATGTCGCCGATGCGCTGGGCTGGGATGAGTTTGCCCTGCTTGGCCATTCGATGGGTGCCGGCATCGGTAGCCTGATCGCCGCAGCCTGCCCGGAACGCATCGAACGCCTGGTGGCGATCGAGGCCCTGGGTGCATTGGCGGAAGCGCCTGACCACACGGTGGCGCGGATGCGCGAGGCGGTCGCGGCACATCGGGCGATCGCAGGCAAGCAGTTGCGGGTATTTCCCGGCATCGACACCGCCGTGCACGCGCGCATGCATGCCGGCCGCGTGCCCGGAAGCGGCCTGGATGAGCCGCTGGTGCGGCTATTGGTCGAACGCGGGGTGGCTGCAGTGGAGGGCGGTTATGTCTGGAGCAGCGATCCGCGCCTGACCCTGCCGACCATGACAAGGATGACCGAGGAGCAGGTCGCCAACCTGGTGGCCGGGATCCGGTGTCCGGCCATGGTCATCTTCGCCGACCCCGCCCAGACCTATCTGCCCGATGATGTCCGGCGCCGGCGCGCGGCGCTGTTGCCGCATGGGCAACTGGTGGTGATGCCCGGTGGGCACCATCTGCACATGAACCAGCCGGCCGCGGTTGCCGCGGCTATCGGGGATTTTTTCCTGCAAGGCTGAGGTGGTTGCGCCGGAACGCTGCAGGTCAGCCTTCGCCGCCGGTGCGGATCGCGACCTGCGTGCCGCCGCTGTCGTCGTCCTTCATCATCTGGTAGACGGTCTGGCGCTTGTCCTTGCTGTAGACGAAGGTTGCGCTGCCTTCCTCACCCTGCATCGCCATCTCGCGTTTCCAGCCCTGCGCTTCCATGGTCTTCTGGACCTGGGCCGAGATTTCCCCGGATGGTGCGCGCGTGATGATGTTGACCATCTTCATGCCGGCCATGTCCATGGCGCTGTTGATCCTGCCTTTCTCGGGCAGGAACACGTCCTTTGGAAAATCGTCCGGCAACGGCACGCTCTCGCCATCCTGGCTGGAGGCAACCTTGAGCTCGCCTTCATCCGTCTTGATGGTCATGGCGCTGCCATCGCGCTTCAGGTCGATCTTGTTGCCGGTCGCCTGTTCAAGCGCCTTTTCGGCCATTTTTTCGGCGGCTTTCTGGCATGCGGCCAACGGCAGCAGCAGGCCAGCGGCCAGCATGGGAAGCAGCAAAGGCGCCAGTTTGGAGCGGGTTGGATTGGAGCGTGTTGCCATGGTGGTTCCCCCTGGTGTGTTCGACAAGGTGAACGGGCAATCGCTTTTCAACCGGCCAGCAGGCCGCGCAACTGGCCCTTCAACTGCCGGCCATGGGCACGGAAGTAATCGCGCTCGGCGCGCCAGTCGGGAAAGCGCGCCTCAACCTCGCCCCAGAACCGGCGGGAATGATCGGCATGCAGCAGGTGGCAGAGTTCGTGCACCAGCACATATTCGAATGCGGACGGGCGCGCCAGCACCAGCGCCAGGTCCAGCGACAGGGTGGTGTCCGGCGCCAATGAACCCCACTGCGATGTCGTGCGCCTGAATACGATCCGTCGCGGCGCGCGCGGCAGATGGTGCAGGTAGCGAGGCAGCCAGCGGCCGACATCGGCGCGCGCCTGCGCCTCGTAGAAATCGCGCAGCGCGCGTTGCAGTGCGGTATCGCCTGCATGGCTCGGCGCAGCAAACAGCACGTTGCCGTCGAGATCGATGTCCAGCCTGGTGGCGCGACCCGTGGCCCAGCGCAAGGGACGCATTGCGCCGCGCAGGGGCAGTGCATCGGTCACATCGCGGTGCAGGGCGTTGCCGGCGTGGCGTGCGTGCACGGCCAGTTGCGCCGCCAACCACGCACGATGCTCGTGAAGGAAACGCTCGCCGGTCAACAGGCTTGCACGCAGCGGCAGGGTCAGGCGCGCGCCACGTTCGTCCACGGACAGTTTGACCCGTCGCGCGCGCGGATCGCGGACGCGCAGGACTTCAATGCAGCGGCCGTCATCAAGCGTGAAGTCGATGCTGTCGCGCTGCATGGACGGCTTGGCCGCTGCAGTACGGGTCGGTGAGAGCAGGCGGAACAGGGAGCGCATCGACGCATTCTAGGGAAAAGGCACGTCGGTGCCGCCACGCTTCTCCACGCTGGACGACGCCTTGACTCCCTTTCAGCCGAGATGCAAGACCAGGCCCACCATGCCGTCCGGCTGTCCTTGCAGGGCGATGCGCGCACTGCGATCAGCCTTCTTGTACTCAAGGATGCGAACGCTTGGCCCGTCTTCCGCCATCCTGGTCTGCTCCCAGCCCTGTTCCAGCATCGCCTGGTTCGCCTGTTCGGCGATCCTGTCGAGGGTACCCGGGGCAACCATTCCGACCAGCATCGTCGCGTCGGCCTTCGCCGAGGAAATGACCTTGAAACCCGCGGGCAAGTACACGTCATCCGGGAAGCCTTCGGGCAAGCTGGCGCGGTCACCGCTGCTGATGTCCAGCGTGTCCTCCCCGTCCCCTGTCTTGATCGAAATCCCGTCGGCGTCCCGGGAGATGTCCACGTCTTGCCCGCTCGCGGCCGATGCCGCCGCTTCGACGGCCCGTTCTGCGGGGGATTTGCTGCAGGCAGCCATCGCCAGCAGTGCCGTGGCCAATGCGAGCGGCAGCAGGCAGGAAGCCGGACGCAAGAGAGAGGTCGGATTGCGCATGGGTCATCACCTTTGTCGTGGAATTGTCATGGAAAGCGCGAGCGCCACGCATCGACAAGGTCCATGCAAGCCGGTCATATCCAGCGTATTACGCAAACAACGCACGCTCACGGCCACGAAGGGCCATCACTGGCGGGTGCTAGGTGGAGCGACACCCGCCGGTCGCGATGCGTTCGCGCTCGCCATCGTCGTACAGGATGTTGAGCTCGGTGCCATCGCCGCTGATGCTGGTGATCGTGCCCGGATACCATGCGCTGCCGCCCGCCCAGCGGCATTCCACGCGTGTGCCGAGGTTCCATGTGTAGGGGCGGACGCGTTTGGAAGGCACTGTTTCCCGGGTACCGTCGTCATAGGCAATCGTGACCACATCGCCGTTGCGGGCCTGCACCACGCCCGGGAACCAGTAGGCCCCGCCATGCCATTGGCCGAGCACCCAGTCGCCGCGGGACTGCGCCATCGTGCTCGCGCAGGCCAAGGTGCCGATGACCAATGCCAGAAACATCCTCGTCATGTTCCTTCCCCTTTGTTCGCCCGACCTGGCGTGCGTCGAAGCGTGGTGAGTGTTGTCCGGTCGTAGCCCGCCCGCCTTGCACCGGTCGTTGCAACCCGGTCGGGTTGATCACGACCGAAGTGACGTGGATCGCCGCCAGGAAAGGCCAGGCAGGATGCGGTGCCCGGGACAATCGGCATGGGAAATCGTCACGGGAACGCTGCCTTGGTCGGGTTCAGGCGTCCGCCTTGCTCAGCTTCAGCGCGCCTTCCAGCACCAGGAACAGGCGCCTGAACTCGCCGGACATCAGTGCGAAGCGGGCTTCGAGCTCCGCGCGCACGTCTTCACGTTCGCTGGATTCCAGTTGATCGACCGCGCCATCCAGCAGCTTGAACTTGCGGATCACCAGGTCTTCGCCGAGCACGAAGGACACATGGTCATCCAGCACCAGTGCCAGTCGCGTGACCTGCTTGCCGGCTTCCAGGTGCTTGGCGATTTCTTCGCCAGACAGTTCCATGCGCTGCACCTTGACCACCGCGCCGCTGTCGGAGGGATCCCGCAGCTCGCATTCGTCGCCCAGCGACAGGCCTTCCGGCAATGCGTCGCCGGCGATCCAGCCGGTCAGGATCGCGCGCGGTGCGACTTCGGCATTGACCGGCAGTGCCGGGAAGCTGCCGAGTGCACGGCGTACTTCCGAGACCACTGCCTCCGCGTTCTTGCGCGATGAGGTGTCGACCACGATCACGCCCTGCTTCGTGTCCAGCAACGCATCGGTGCGCACCGGGCGAACGAAGGCGCGCGGCAGGAGCTCGGCGACCAGGTCTTCCTTCAGCCGCTTGCGGGTGCGCCCGCCTGGGCGGCGACCTTCCTGCTCTTCGATGGCGGCGAGTTTCTTCTGCAGCAGGTCGTTGACCACTGCGCCGGGCAGCAGCTTGTCTTCACCGCCCACGGTCAGCCAGTGGGTGCCGTCGATGGCGTGTTCCAGTCCTTCGTGGTGCTGGCCCATCGGGGCGACGAAGCCGCGACTGGAGAGTTCCAGCGGGCCAACGGGCTTGAGCGCGCAGCTGGCGAGCTGGGTGTCGAGGTCGGTGAGGTCGAGCGAAGTCGGGAAGCGGAACAGGGTCAGGTTGCGAAAGAACATTCAGTCATCCAGTGGGTGTTGGTTGTCATCCCGGAAAACGCCGGGATCCAGCGATTGCATTTGCTTCGTTCGGCCAGAGGCAAGTACCGGGTGCCAGCGTTTGCCGGGATGACAACAGGGGAAAATCAGAATTCGATGCCGTGGGCGACAGTATCGGTGTTCGCCGTCGCATCGACTGCGAGCCAGTCATGCGAATCCGCCATCGCGCCGTCACCGCGTTTGCCGAGGCCATGGAAATCGAACAGGTTCGGATCGCTCAGGTGTGACGGGCGGATATCGCCCAGCGCGCGCGACAGGGTTTCGATGCGGCCGGGTGACTCCTGTTCCCAGCCCGCCAGCATTTTCCTGACCTGCTTGCGCTGCAGGTTCTCCTGCGAGCCGCACAGGTTGCAGGGAATGATCGGGAATTGCCGGTGCGCCGCGTAGGCCTCGATGTCGTCCTCGCGCACATACGCCAACGGGCGGATCACGACGTGCTTGCCGTCATCACTGAGCAGCTTGGGCGGCATGCCGGACAGCTTGGCGTGGAAGAACATGTTGAGGAAGAACGTGGTGACCAGGTCGTCGCGGTGGTGGCCAAGCGCGATCCTGGTGAAGCCGTTGGCTTCCGCGTACCTGTAAAGCGCGCCGCGCCGCATCCGCGAGCACAGCGAGCACATCGTCTTGCCTTCCGGAATCACCCGGCTGACCACTGAATAGGTGTCCTGTTCGATGATGTGGAAGTCCACGCCGATCGAACGCAGGTAGTCGGGCAGCACATGTCCCGGGAAGCCGGGCTGCTTCTGGTCGAGGTTGACCGCGGTGATGGAAAACTCGACCGGCGCCTTCTTCTGCAATTGCAGCAATACGTCCAGCAGCGTGTAGCTGTCCTTGCCGCCGGACAGGCAGACCATCACCTTGTCGCCGGCCTCGATCATGCCGAAGTCGGCGATCGCGCGGCCCACCTGGTGGCGCAGGCGCTTGCCCAGCTTGTCGGTTTCGCGCCTGGCATTGCCCGGCCTGGCGCGTGCCGGGGGTTCGGCCAGCGGCAAGGCGATTGGAAGTGGCTGGATGGCAATCATCGAAGTGTCATTTTACCTGCCGGTGCCGTGTCGACAGTGGGCGCGTGGCGCTATGCTGCGGCCATGGGCCATCCGCACGATCCCGCCGAGCTTGGACGCCTGACCCGGCGCATGGCCGCGCTGCGCCAGGAGCACCGCGACCTGGACAGCGTGATCGAGCGCCTGGCCACCGATATCCAGGCCGACGAGCTGGCGCTCAAGCGCCTGAAGAAGCGCAAGTTGCAGCTCAAGGACCAGATCAGCTGGATCGAGAATGCATTGATTCCGGACGAGCCGGCCTGACGACTGCGTCGGGTCCGGAAAAGGCGGAAAAGGGGTCAGAGAACATTTCCGCTTGAAATGCGTCGAAGGGTGAGGCTGCACTGGGGAAATGTTCTCTGACCCCTTTTCCCTACCCCTTGTCCTCTTCGTCGTTGCTCTCGGCTTTCGGGGCAACCTCAATCGCGGGAAACTCCGTCGTGATGCGCCCGGTATCCGGGCTGACCTTCTCGATGGTGTGGCGCAATTCGCGACCCAGCACCACGCGCGCGTCCTTGGCCCACGCATTCAGGCGGTCGTCGAAGGCGAGTTTGCTGTTCTCGTCCGGCCAGACCAGGCGCAGGTCGCGCAGCTTCTGGATGAAGCCGCGGAACAGGCCCTTGTCGAAGAATTCCGGCGCCGCCGGGGCGTACAGCAGGCTTAGCCGCTGCGCAGCTTGCTGGCACAAGGTTTCCAGTTCGCCGGCGCCAAGCGCGCCGGAACCATTCTTCACCAGCACCGAAATCGCGATGTAGTAGCGCTCGAAGGCCTGTTGCAGGGCGTGGCCCAGCGCGCGCAGGCGGAACACTTCGTCGGTCTGGCCCGCGCTGCGGGCAAGGATGCCACCATCGTCGTCGCTGACCTGTTGCAGCAGGCCCTCGCGGATGAACACTTCGATGGTGGCGTCGATGCGCGCGGCGAAGCCGTCTTCATCCCAGGGCAGGAACAGCTCCGCCTGCAGGAACGGGTACAGCGTGCGACCGATCCGTTGCAGCTGCAGCCGGCCCATGCGCCGGTTGTTGAGGAAGCACACTGCGATCCACGCCGACGCGGTGAACAGGTGCAGCACGTTGTTGCGGAAATAGCTGAGCAGCACCGCGTTCTCGCCGTCGACGCTGAGCACGTCGCCCAGCGGATGCGCGATGCGGGTCAGGGTCCCGATTTCCTCGCCATGCGCCACGATCTCCTCCGGTGTATGCGGGGTGACGGTCACGTGGTCGGAATACGGCAGTTCCCTGAGCAGCGACTTGCTCAATGCGATCTGCGCCAGCAGGTCGGCTTCGCCCATCGCGTGCTTGGGCGTGGACAGCAGGGCCATCGCCAGCAGGTTGATCGGGTTGACGTCTGCGGCGCGGTTGCAGTTCACCTGGATGCGGTTGGCCAGCGCGTCGACCGTTGCACCCAGCCAGGCGGGCTTTTCGTCTTCGGCGACAGCCTTGCCGTCCCACTCGGGCGCATGCGTGGCCAGCATCTCGTCCAGGCGGATGCGTTCGCCGAAATTCACCACCACCTGCCCGTAGTTGCTGCGCAGGACCTTGGGAATGCCTCCCAGCAATTGCCAGATCGATTCCTTGGCCTTCGCCTTGCCGGTCAGTTCGTCCTGGTAGCTGGCGCCTTCCATCAGCTTTTCATAGCCGATGTAGACAGGCTGGAACAGCACTGGCCGGGTTGGCTGGCGCAGATAGGCACGCACCGTCATCGCCAGCGAGCCACCCTTGGGCTGCAACAGGCGACCGGTGCGCGAGCGCCCGCCTTCGATGAAGTATTCGATCGAATAGCCGCCGGCGACCAGCTGCGCCATGTATTCGCGGAACACCGCCGAATACAGCGCATTGCCGCGGAAGCTGCGACGGGCGAAGAAGGCGCCGCCCTTGCGCAGCAACGTGCCGACCACCGGCAAGTTGAGGTTGATGCCCGCGAAGATATGCGGCGGCACGATGCCGTGGGTGTAGAGCAGGTAGCTGAGCAGCAGGTAGTCCATGTGGCTGCGGTGAGTCGGCACGTACACCACTTCATGGCCGGGCGCGTCCTGCTTGAAACCCTCCAGGTGATGGACCAGCACGCCGCGGTAGATGCGATTCCAGATCGGCGTCAGCATGTAGCTGATCGAGCGCACCACCGGGTGCGAATAGTCGGCGGCGATCTCGTAGGCGAAGCCCTGTGCCTTCTGCCATGCCGCCTCGGGCGTGCTCTTGTCGCGGCGAGCCTGGTCGGTGATCGCGTCGCGCACCGACGCCGACGCCAGTACCGAGTCCACCAGCATGCGCCGGGTCGACAGGTCGGGGCCGACCACTACCTCGCGCAGGCGCCTGAAGTGCGTGCGCAGTACCCGCGACAGCTTGCGCACGGTGCGTTCCGGCGGCAGGCCTTCGTTGACGCTGCCGCGCAGCGACACCGGCGGCGCGAACTGGACCAGGGTGTCGCGGCCATTGAGCAGGATCGCCAGCAACCGGCGGAAGCGTCCGACGATCGTCCAGTTCTCGGAGAACAGCACCGAGAACCAGCCGCTGCTGCGGTTTGGCGCCTGGCCAACGAAGATCGACACCGGCACCAGTTGCACGTCCAGCGTCGGGTCGTCGCGATGCGCCTGCAGCAGCCTTGCCAGCGAACCCGAATGGGTCTTGTGTTCCGGTCCTGGCAACAGCCCCAGCGCATTGGCATGGCGGCGCGACAACGCGACATACGCCCGCTTGCGGCCCAGCGGGTCGCCGGCCATCGGCTGCAATGGCGATGGCAGGCCGGCCTCGCGGCAGGCGCGCTGCAGGATCAGCGCGTTGGACAGGCCGTAGTCTTCCAGCACATAGCAAACCGAACGGCCATCATCGAACGCCTCGAACTGGTCGGGATGGTCGGGTTCGATGTCGAGCTTGAGCCATGGATCGGCCAGGCGGCCCAGGATCCGCGCCCAAAGCGGCGGCTTGGCATTTGCTTTCGTCGCGGCAGGCGCCGCTGCGGGGGCTTCGGCTGCCGGGACAGGATCGGAACCTGACGCGGGTTCACTGGATTCCGCGCCGGCCAGGAACGCAGGCAACGGCAAGGGCGCGGCAGGCGCAGCGGCATCGGTCGCCTGCCCAGGCGCTGCAGCGCCGTCGATCGGCGTGCCAACAGCCGGGGCATCGGCAATGCCGTCCGCACCCTGCACGGGTTCGAAAAGGCTGGCCTGGGTCGGGCTGGCCTGGGTCGGGCTGGCCTGGATTGGCGGCGGGGAACGGTTCGGCATCCCTGTCATTATGGCGAAGCCGGCTTTCCCGTGCCCGCCGCATCCACCAGCGAAGCCTCGGCACGCGCCACGAAATCAGCCAGATACCAGTGTCCGTCGATGCGCACGGCCGGCACGATCGCGTCGATATCGCTGCCGGCAAGCCGGTAGCGCAGGCGCAGGCGGGCGCTGTCGCCGGTCTGTTCCAGCAGTTGCACGTTGAGCCCGCGCAGGCTGGCATCGAGGTCCAGGCCGTACTGGGTCCGCAGCTGGGCCAGCAAGGTGGCGACGAAGGGTGACATCCGGTCCAGGCTGGACTGCATGCCCAGGGTGGCGAACGCGGCCTTGCCCGCCTTGCCATCGATCCCGCTGCGCTGCGCGGCAGCGATCAATGCGGTGAAGAACTGGTCGGCACGCGCAGTGTCCGCCAGTGGCGCAGCCAGCGCCCAGCGGCCGAGCGCGGCAATGGCCTGCACGACATGATCGCGTTCGTCCTTCGTGTAGCCGGCTTCCTTCTGCACGTACTGGCCACCGAACTGGGCCAGGGTGCGGATCGCCAGGTCGATGTCGCGGTCGGCGCCCGCGAACTGTTTTCGAAACATCGCCTTGAACTTCTTCTGCGCATCCCTTTCCTGCAACGACGCCAGCATCCCGGGCAGCCGCGCATCCAGCGGCAGTTCGTCCAGCGGCCAACGCGTGCGGCCTTCGCGCCAGCCGGCTTGCAGCCGCGCATGCAGGTCCGGCGGCACCGCCAGGCGAGCGAAACCGGAGCCGTCGCGGGCCAACAGGCGTGCAGCCAGCACGTTGACCGCATCCACCGGCTTGCTGGCGGGCGTCGGTTTGGCCTGGCGTGCCATGCCATCGGTGCTTGTCACCGAGGGTCCGTCCGGCTTGCAGCCTGGCAGCAGGGTCAACACGCACAGCGCGAATGCCACGTCACGCCAACCGGCGGAAAACGGGTGTCTCATCGTGTGTCCCCCGGAAGGCCTGCCCCGAGTGTCGGGGCGACGGCTGCGCGGATGCAAGCCGACGACGCCTTCGTACCCAGGGAAATGGCAGGGGATCGGGTCCCGGTGAAGCCGCCACGCATGCAGAAAAAAGAGGCGAGGGGGGCTTCCTTGCACGTTCGGCAGCCTGCCGAGGAACACCTGTTGTGGCGTGGCGCCGGCCGAGGCCGGCTGGATGCAGGCCAACTGCATCCGGAATCTGCTTCAGCAGCGCCGCTGTATTCGCCAGGTCATTGATTTCAATATGCGCAGTGTCCGGAATTGAACGCATCAAGCCGTTCCGGATAGGTCGTGGACAGCAAGGCCTGCCAGGCCTGCCAAGCCTGCAGTCCGACGTTCGCATCGGCAGCGGAGACGGTCTTGTCGATGCGGGTGTAGTGCAGGCCGTGATAGTCGATGCCGGCATCGCGCAGGGCCGCCTGCATGTTGCGGATGTTGGCATCGCCATCGTCCACCAGGACCACACGGTCATAGCGCTGGTGCAGGCGCCCGAGCAGGGCCAGCAGGACCAGGCCCTTGTCCTGGCCGGCGGTCATGAAGATGCCCTGGGCGTAACTGACGTCCGACTCGCGTGCATCCGGTGCCTTGCGCCAGCGCCAGCTGCTGCCATCGGTTTGCCCGGCCAGGGGCGTTGGCAGCGCATAGCCGGCATCGTGCAGGGTGCGCACGGTGCCGCCGCGATACAGCGGGTTGCGCGAGGTCAGCAAGAGTTTTTCGCCGGGCAGCGCGTTGATCAGCGCAGGGCCGTCGGGCTGGGTGGGCTGCTGGGTGCCGACTTCGTAATTCAGCGAGATCACGTCGAACAGGCAGGGCACCTTGGCCGGGTCGGTGGCGGCAAGGTGCTTCTGCCATTCGTACCAGCGGTCGCTGCCGAAGAAACCCTGCGAGGTCAGCAGGGTGTCGTCGATGTCCATCACCAGCAGCGTCCGGCGCGTGCCGTTCTCCGCCAGCGCGGTGGCGACCTGGGCGAGGTCTTTGATGTCGGTGACTTGCGACTCGCTTGCGTGCGAGGTCGGTGCCGGGGCGTTCGGCGCGTTCGCAACCGGCGTGCCCGCGCACGCGGTGAGCAGGGCAAGCAAAAGCAGGATCGGGCCGGTCCGTCGCATCACGCGCTCCTTGGTGGAATGGGGTCGAGTCTACCCGCGCACACGGCCGTCTTCAGTCGGCCAGCATCGCGCGGATGTTGGCGAGGCCGGCGTCGCGACGTTCGGCCTTGCGCGCGGCATCGGCGATGGGGTCGGCGCCGTCGCGCTGCAGTTCCGCAGCGGGCAGTTCGTCCAGGAAGCGGCTCGGCGACAGCCGCAGCTTGTCGCCCCAGCGCTGCGCAGTGCTGGCATGCGACAGCCACAGTTGCTGCTTGGCACGGGTGATGCCGACATAGAACAGGCGGCGTTCCTCGTCCAGGCGCCCTTCCTCGATGCTGGCCTCGTGCGGCAGGTTGCCGTCTTCCACGCCGATGATGAACACGAAGCGGAACTCCAGGCCCTTGGCGGCATGCAGGCTCATCAGGCGGACCTGGTTGCCGGCATCACCCTTGTCGGCATGCGAGAGCAGGGCCAGCGCGGCGGCGAGTTCACCCGGACCCGAGGTTTTCGGCCCATCGAACCAGTCCGCAAGTTCGTCCAGGTTGCGACGCCGCGCCTGGAACTGGGCCTCGTTCTTGCACAGCGCACGCAATGCGGCAAGCAGGCCGGAGCGCTCGTTGAGCTGGCGCACCAGTTGTGCGGGTGGCAGGTGATGGGCGTCGCCGCGCAGGCTGCGGACGATGTCGGAAAACCCCTGCAGCGCATTCGCGGCGCGCGCGGGCAGTTGCTTGCCGATCGCCATCGACTCCGCCGCACGCGACAACGGCATGTGCGAGTGCGCGGCAAGCTCCGCAAGTTTGGCGAGCGTGGTCGCGCCGACCCCGCGCTGCGGGCTGGCGACCGCGCGCAGGAACGCGGCATCGTCCTCGGGATTGGCCAGCAGGCGCAGCCAGGCCATCGCGTCCTTGACCTCGCCGCGATCCAGGAACGCGGTGCCGCCGCTCAGGTGATACGGCACCCGCAACTGCTGCAGCGCCTTCTCCAGCGCGCGGCTCTGGTGGTTGCCGCGGAACAGGATGCAGAACTCGTTCCATGGCGGCACGCCATTGGGCGGTGTGTACTTCTGGGCGACGAACTGGATTTCCGAGGCGACTTTCTCGGCCTCGTGCGCGGCGTCCTTGCACTCCCAGACGCGGATGCGCTCGCCGTCGGCCTGGTCGCTCCACAGGGTCTTGGGATGTTCGTGCGGGTTGTTGGCGATCAGCGCATTGGCCGCGCGCAGCACGCGGTTGGAACAGCGGTAATTCTGTTCCAGCTTGACGATGCGCAGCGCCGGATAATCGGTGCCCAGCTGCAGCAGGTTGTCCGGGTTGGCGCCACGCCAGGCGTAGATGCTCTGGTCGTCATCGCCCACGCAGGTGAACTGGCCGGCATCGCCCGCCAGCGCGCGCAGCAAACGGTATTGCGCGTCGTTGGTGTCCTGGCATTCGTCGACCAGCAGGTAGCCGATGCGCTCGCGCCAGCCGCCCACGCAGTCGGCATCGGATTCCAGCAACTCCACCGGCAAGCGGATCAGGTCGTCGAAATCCACCGCGTTGAAGGCGTTCAGGCGTTTCTGGTAGCGCGCATAAAGCGATGCGGCTTCGTGTTCGCGGCCCGTGCGCGCGGCCTGTCCGGCCTGCTCCGGCGACAGTCCCGCGTTCTTCGCGCGGCTGATCAATTGTTTCATCGCCTCGACCGCATCGGGTTTGCTGCCAGGTGGCAGCAGGTCCTTGACCTGGCCCGCGCTGTCGTCGGCATCGAAGATCGAGAACCCGCGCCGCAGCCCGATGCGCGCATGTTCGGTTTGCAGGATGCGCAGGCCCAGCGAATGGAACGTCGAGACCGTCAGCTCCTGCGCGGCCTCGCCCTTGATGCGGCGACCGACGCGCTCGCGCATTTCGCGCGCGGACTTGTTGGTGAAGGTGATCGCGGCGATGCGCTTGGCCGGGTAGCGCTTGCTGGCGACCAGGTGCGCGATCTTCTCGACGATGACGCGGGTCTTGCCGCTGCCGGCACCGGCCAGCACCAGCAAAGGGCCTTCGGTGTGCAGGACGGCGTCGCGCTGGGGGGTGTTGAGGCCATGCATGTGACGGGCATTGTCGGAGTTGCGGGCGATGCCGGCCAGCCTTGTGCGCCGGTAGAATCCGTGCATGGCCAAGCTTTATTTCTATTTTTCGGCGATGAATGCCGGCAAGACCACGACCCTGCTGCAATCGGCGCATAACTACCGCGAGCGCGGGATGCGGGTGGCGATCATGACCCCGTGGCTGGACGATCGCGCGGGCAGCGGCACGGTGGCATCACGGATCGGATTGAAGGCCGACGGCATTGCGTTCCGGCCCGATGCCGACCTCGAAGCCATGATCCATGCCGACATCGCCGCGCATGGCCCGCTGCATTGCGTGCTGGTGGACGAAGCCCAGTTCCTCACCAGGTCCCAGGTCTGGCAGCTGAGCGAAGTGGTCGATCGCCTGCGCATCCCGGTCCTCTGCTACGGCCTGCGCACGGATTTCCGCGGGGAGTTGTTCGAGGGCAGCCAGTACCTGCTGGCCTGGGCCGATGAATTGCAGGAGATCAAGACCATCTGCCACAGCGGCAAGAAGGCGACCATGAACCTGCGCGTGGACGAAGGCGGGCGCGCGGTGCAGGACGGGCCGCAGGTCGAGATCGGCGGCAATGAGCGCTATGTGTCGGTGAGCCGTGCCGAGTTCAAGAAGGTCATGCGCGGCGAGGGCAGCATCGAACCGATGCAGGCGCCGCTGCTGTAAGCCGGTAACCTGGCTGCGCGACGCGGTTAGCGGCTGGCTGCACAGCCGGCGCGGATCTGTTCGGTCTCGCGCGGGATCGCGCCGCCTTCCGGCAAGGCCAGTTGCATCTGCGCCAGCACCATGTCCAGTTCCGCCAGCGCCGGCGCCGGCTGCGCGGCGCAATCCAGTTGCGCGGCGTAGGCACGCGCCAGCCACGACGCCTTGTGTTGCTCGATGTCACCATGGCCGGGCTTGCCGAGTGCACGCAGGCGTTGATAGGCCGCCGGATCGCCGGCAGCCGCCTCGAAGCGGGCCAGCGAAATCTCCGTGCGGCGGGTATGCGAGTGGTTCAGTCCGAAACCGGCGCGGGTCACCCGCACCGCATTGCGCAATGCGGCGTGGGCCGCTGCGGTCTGGCCGAGCGCTGCCAGGACTTCGCCGAGCAGGCGGTCGCTGTCGCCGACCAGTTCGTGCCCGGTCCCGAATCGCTCCGCGCGCAATTGGCGTGCTTCGCGGATCAGCGGCAAGGCCGTTCCTTCGTCGCCGGCGCTGTGCAGGATCATCGCCAGGTTGAACAGGCCCGCGGCGATCAGGCTTTCGTTGCCCCCGGCACGCCATGCGTCGACTGCGCGCTGCTGGTACATGGTGGCCTGGCCCAGCTCACCCCGTTCCCAGGCCACGATCGCCAGGCTGTTGTAGGTGCGCGCCAGGTCCGGGTGGTTCGCGTCCAGTCGCGTGCGCATCCACCTGAACGTGTCGAGGAATTCGGTCTCGGCTTCGCTGAAGCGGCCCAGGTCGACATACAGGGCAGCCAGTTGCCGGCGCGCATCGATGGTGGTGCGGTATTCCTTGCCATGCAGCGCCTGCGCCAGCGCCAGCGAGCTGCGGCAGTCGTTCTCGGCGGCGATGATCTCGTCATTGCTGCGCTCCAGCGAACACAGGCTGCGCAACATGTCGATCGCCAGCGGATGGCGATCGCCGACGTTCTGACGGAGCTGCGCGAGTGCATCGCGCAGGATGCGGATGGCCTGTTTCGGGTCGCCGTCGTCGGCTTTCAGTGACGAGATGTCCAGCAGGCTTTCGGCGACGCCCACATCGTCATGGTGGTCGCGGCGGATCTCCAGCGAACGGTTCAACAACTGGCTCGCGAGGTTGCGTTCGCCCAGTTCGCGATGGCAGCGCGCAAGTTGCGAGAAGAAGGCCGCGGCCTGTGCCGGCAATTGTTCCTGCTCGCGCATCGCCGTGTCGTGGAGTGGTTGCATCTGCGCCAGGCAGCCTTTCGCATCACTCATGTGCTGGCGCACGCTGCCGCGCAGGGTGGCGGCCTCCAGGCGCAGGCTGGGCGGCGCGTCGGGGAGTGCCTGGAGCAGGTGCAGCTGCTGGTCAAGCAAGGCGCTGGCTTCGCGATAGTCACCCAGTCCCAGGCGCAGGCGGGCAACCACGCCGTAGAGTTCCGCGCGCGCCTGGGGTTGCCGGGCCAGGCTGCGTTCGCCGCGCACGATGCCCATGTCGAGCAATGCACGCAGGTCCATCGGCGTGTCATGCGACGCCGAGCCCGCGCTTTCGAACAGGCCCGCGACGAAGTTCTGCATGGCCTGCGCGCGGCTGGCTTCGCGCATTGCCTGGCGCGCCTGCCAGCCGACCACTGCCAGCGCGGTCAACATGACCGCCAGCACCATGCTCGCCGCGGCAACCGGCCAGCGATGGCGATACAGGTATTTGCGAACGCGATAGCCCATGCGTTCGCCGCGGGCCTGGATCGGTCGTCCGCGCAGGTAGCAGAGCAGGTCCTGTGACAGCGCTTCGGCGGAGACATAACGCTGTTCCGGACGCTTGCCCAGCGCCTTGTTGACGATGTTGTCGAGGTCGCCGGTCAGCTCGCGTGACAGGCGTTTCGGTGAATAGGGCTTGGTCGCATCCGCTTCGCTGCGCAGCGCTGCCTGCGAGGCGCGCAACGGCTCGCCATCCAGGATCGCCTCTTCCCATTCGGCATCGGTCTGGCGCTTGAGCCGGTAGGGTTTGCTGCCGGTGAACAGTTCGTAGAGCACCACGCCGAGCGAATACACATCGGTCATGGTGGTGACCGGTTCGCCACGGATCTGTTCCGGCGCGGCGTAGTGCAGGGTGAAGGTGCGCACGCCGGTGCGGGTCTGCTCCAGTGGCAGCGGTTCGACGTCCAGCAACTTGGCGATGCCGAAGTCGAGCAGGCGCACATGCCCGGCCGGGGTGACCAGGATGTTGGACGGCTTCAGGTCGCGATGCACGATGAGGTTGGCATGCGCGTGGCTGACGGCCTCGCAGACCTGGCGGAACAGGTCGATGCGCGCGGCCAGGTCCAGCTGGCGCGATTGGCAATAGGTGGTGATCGCTTCGCCATCGACGTATTCCAGGGCCAGGTAGGGCTGGCCAGCCTTGTCGATGCCGGCATCCAGCAGGCGCGCGATGTAGGGGTGGGCGAAACGGGCCAGGATTTCGCGTTCGCGGTCGAAGCGCTGGCGCAGGCGCGGGTCGACCAATCCCGCGCGCAGCAGCTTGAGTGCGACCTTGTGCTCGTACAGGCCGTCGGCGCGCATCGCCAGCCAGACCTGGCCCATGCCACCTTCGCCGATCATCCGGTCCAGCCGGTAAGGACCGATGCGCGCGCCGGGACGGGCGCCGTTCGGGAGTTCCACCACGGGTTCCACCAGGAAGTCCGCGTCGTTCTCTTCCAGCGTAAGCAGGTGTTGCAGCTCGTCGGCCAGCCTGCTGTCTTCGCGGCGCAGCGCCGCGAGGTGCTCGATGCGTTGTTCGGACGGCAGTTCCAGCAGCGCATCCAGCAGCGGGGAAAGCCGTTGCCAGCGTTCGGCGTCCATCCGTCAGCGCCGAATCATGCGTCCACGAGGTCAGCCGACCTCGGGATCTTTGAGGGATGCCAGCAGGAACATCCGCGCCTTCTGCCAGTCACGGCGCACGCTGCGTTCCGAACGCTTCATCAGCGCGGCGATCTCCAGTTCCGACAGGCCGGCGAAATACCGCAGCTCCACCACCTGGGTCAGGCGCGGATCCACCGCGGTGAGCCGGGTCAGGGCGGTGTCCAGGCCCAGCATGTCCTCGTCCAGGCGCACGCCGCCTTCCATGTCTTCCGGAAGGTCGGTGACCCGGTGCTGGTCGCCGCCGCGCTTCTGCGCAAGCCGCTGGCGGGCGTAATCCACCACCACGCTGCGCATCGCCGAGGCGGCATAGGCGAAGAAATGTGCGCGGTCGTCGAACTGCGCGGCGCCCTGGCCGCGGCCGATCAGCTTCAGGTAGGCCTCGTGCACCAGGGCGGTGGCGTCCAGCGTATGCCCGTACTGGCCTGCCAGCTGGCGGCGCGCCATCGAGTGCAGTTCCTGGTACAGCGTGGCCAGCACGCGGTCCATCGCACTGCGGTCGCCCTTGTGGGCAGCATCCAGCAATACGGTGATTTCACCGGCTTCGGTCATGAACTAACGCGCTGAATCGGGGGAAACGGCACTATAGCCGGAGCGCAGCAGTGGCGTGAACCTGGGGTCCGGAGCTGCGTGCGCTTCAGCGCTGGCAATGCGTACACCACACGCTGGCGCGCTGGCCGATATTCGCCTGCTTCAGCCCGCGCCCGCAACGCTTGCAAGGCAATCCGCCACGTCCATAGGCCAGCAAGTCCTGTTCGAAATACCCCGGTGCGCCATCGGGATTGATGAAGTCGCGCAAGGTGGTGCCGCCACGCTCGATCGCGTGCGCAAGGATCGCCTTCACCGCATCGGCGAGTGCTGCATAGCGTCGCCGACTGATCGATCCGGCCGCACGCAGCGGCGAGATGCCGGCAAGGAACAGCGCCTCGGCGGCGTAGATGTTGCCCACGCCCACGACCACCGCCTGGTCCATCAGGAAGGCCTTGACCGGCGCACTGCGGCCACGGCTGCGCGCGAACAGGGCATCGCCGTCGAAATCGTCCGACAACGGTTCCGGGCCCAATCCGGCCAGCAGCGGATGGACCTGGCCGGGTAGTTGCCACAGTAGGCAACCGAACCGGCGCGGATCGTTGAAGCGCAGCACGCGGGTATCGCCCGGGCCGCCGTTTCCGAACAGGATGTCGACATGGTCATGCGTACGCACCGGCGTGGATGCGGGCAATACGCGCAGGCTGCCGGACATGCCCAGGTGCAACAGCGCGCTGCCCGCGGCGGTGTCCAGCAGCAGGTACTTGGCGCGGCGGCGGATGCCGTCGACGCGCTGGCCCGGCAGGAGCGATGCGACTTCGGGCGGGATCGGCCAGCGCAGGTCCGGCCGCCGCAGCAGCACGCCACTGACGCGTTGGCCTTCGATGTGCGGCAGCAGGCCGCGGCGGGTGGTCTCGACTTCGGGCAGCTCGGGCATTGCGGGATTGTCGCGCACGGGCGTCGCTGCCGCGTCTGTTCCACGCGCGTTCGGATGTCGCATGGCATCATGGCCAAGCGTCGCCGTGACGCCTTTTCCCGAGCCTGCAATGCCTGCGTTCCCGTCCCAATCCGCGCTTTTGGACTTCCTGGCCAGTGGCCTGCTGCAGTTTTCCTTGTGGGAGCTTGCGCTGTATTTCCTAGCCGCGACCCAGCTGACGATCTTTGCGGTCACCTTGTACCTGCATCGCAGCCAGGCGCACCGCGGCGTGGATTTCCATCCCGTCATCGCCCATGTGTTCCGGTTCTGGCTGTGGCTGAGCACCTCGATGATCACCAAGGAGTGGACGGCGATCCATCGCAAACACCACGCCAAATGCGAAACCGCCGAAGACCCGCACAGCCCGATGCACAAGGGCATCGGCAACGTGCTGTGGAAGGGCGCGGACATGTACCGCGAGTCGCGCCTGGACCGCGCCAGCATCGAGCAGTACGGCAAGGGCAGCCCGGACGACTGGATCGAGCGCCATCTCTACACGCCGCACGCGAACATGGGTCCGGTGGTGTTGCTGTTCGCAAGCTTCCTGCTGTTCGGTTTTGAAGGCGTCGCGATGTGGGCGCTGCAGATGGCGTGGATCCCGTTCTGGGCGGCCGGCGTGATCAATGGCCTCGGGCACTGGTGGGGCTACCGCAACTTCGAGACCACCGACACCGCGACCAACCTGACCCCGTGGGGCGTGTGGGTCGGGGGCGAGGAATTGCACAACAACCATCATGCATTCCCGAGTTCGGCCAAGTTCGCGCTGCGCCGCTTCGAGTTCGACATCGGCTGGGCGGCGATCAGGCTGCTCGCCGCCGTGCGCCTGGCCAAGGTGTTGCGCGTGGCGCCCAGCCTCAACGTGCGCCCCAACATCAGCATGCCCGATACCGAAACCGTGCGTGCGCTGGTGGCGCATCGCTTCCTGGCCATGACCGATTACCAGCGCAACGTGCTCAAGCCCGCGCTGCGCGAGGAAGCCGCGGCGGCCGGCGCCAGGCTGCGTTCGATGCTGCCGCGCCGACTGCGCAAGGCCATCGCCGACGACGGCCGCTGGCTCAAGCCCGATGCGCGCGAGCAGTTGCAGGCGTGGATCGCGTCCAAGCCCCGCATCAAGACCCTGGTCGAGTACCGCGCACGCCTGGCCGAAGTGCTGGAAAGCCGTGGCCAGGACGCCGCCGAACGCCTGCAGCGCCTGCAGGCGTGGTGTGCGGAAGCCGAAGCCTCCGGCGTGCGCGCGCTGCAGGAGTACTCGGCGCGCCTCAAGGGTTACGCGCTGCAGCCGGCATGAGGGCGGGCGCTGCGATGGTGGTGTTCGCCGGCATGTTGGCCGCGGCCGCGCTTCCCGCTGCAGCGCAAGTGCAACGCACCGGTGACTACCTGTCGAAGATGGATGCCGACGGCGACGGCAAGGTATCGCTGGCCGAGTACCAGGACTGGATGAGTTACGCCTTCGACGGGATGGACCGCGACCATGACGGCGTGTTGTCGCCCGCCGAACAGCCCGGTGGTCGCGGCAAGCCGGTGAGCCGCAGCGAACATCGCACGCGACTCGCCGCGCGTTTCGCCAAGCAGGACAGCAACCACGATGGGTTCCTGAGTGCGCGGGAGTTGGCGGCGCCGCCGCAGTGATGGATTGATGCAGCGATGGGCGGATGAAAGAAAAACGCCGGCTGCGAAGCCGGCGTTTTCGTTTACATGCAATTGACCAAGCGTCTCACCAGATCCTGACCCGATCCTTCGGTGCGAGGTACAGCTTCTGGCCTTCCCTGGCAGCGAACGTGTCGTACCACGCATCGATGTTGCGCACCGTCTGCGCGCGGAACTGGCCGGGCGCGTGGCCGTCGCCGACCACCTGCGCGCGCAGGGACTGTTCGCGGGACTTCTGCCGCCAGGTCTGGGCGTAGGCGAGGAAGAAACGCTGGTCGCCGGTCAGGCCATCGATCACCGGTGCGGGCTTGCCGCCGAGCGACTTGAGGTAGGCCTCGTGCGCGACCTGCAGGCCGGCAAGGTCGGCGATGTTCTCGCCCAGGGTTTGCTCGCCATTGATGTGCAGGCCGGGCAGCGGCTCGTAGGCGTCGTACTGCTTGATCAGCTGTTCGCCAGCGGCCTTGAAGTGGGCCGAATCCTCCGGCGTCCACCAGTTCTGCAACTTGCCGGCGGCATCGAACTCCGCGCCCAGGTTGTCGAAGCTGTGGCTGATTTCGTGGCCGATCACCGCGCCGATCGCGCCGTAGTTGGCGGCGGCATCGGCCTTGGGGTCGAAGAACGGCGCTTCAAGAATGGCGGCCGGGAAATTGAGCGCGTTCTGCAGCGGCAGGTTGACCGCGTTGACGGTCTGCGGCGTCATCCACCATTCGCCGCGATCGACCGGTTTGCCGAGCTTGGCCAGCTGGTGGCGGGTCTCCGCCCGTTCGGCGCGCACGGCGTTGCCGAAGGCATCATCGGCCGTGATCTCCAGCGACGCGTAATCACGCCACGCATCCGGATAGCCGACGCCGACCAGGGTCGCCGCGACTTTCTCCTTGGCCTTGGCCTTGGTCGCCGCGCTCATCCACTCGAGCTTGTCGATGCGATCCGGGAATACCGCCAGCAGGTTGGACACCAGTTGCTGCACCTGTTCGCGCGAGGAGGCCGGGAAATGCTTGTCGGCATAGCGCTTGCCCACCGCATCGCCCAGGTCGTTGTTGACCGCGCCGAGCGCGCGCTTCCAGCGGTCGCGTTGTTGCGGCGTGCCCGACAGCGCGGTGCCGTAGAAGCCGAAGTTGAGGTCGGCGAAGGCCTTTGGCAGCAGGTTTGCGTTGTGGTTGAGCGCGTGGAAGGCGAGGAAATCCTTCCACGCCTGCAGCGGCTGGCTGGCGACCAGTGCGGAGAGCTTGGCGATCGCATCGGGCTGCCAGGCATAGACGGTTTTCTGGTCGCCGATGCCGCCGGCCTTGAAGTAGGTCGCCCAGTCCAGGCCCGGCGCCTTCTTCGCGAAGTCGTCCATGCTCCACGGATTGTTGGCCTTGTGGATGTTCTCGGTGTCCACGATGCTCGCCTGCGCCTTGGCGATCCTGGTTTCCAGGTCGACGATCGATGCCGCCTTGGCCTGCGCATCCTTGATGCCCGCGGTGTCGAGCATGGCGGCGACGTACTCGCGGTATTTGTCGCGCAAGGCCCGCATCTTGGCGTCGCTGGACAGGTAGTAATCGCGGTTGGGCATGCCCAGACCGCCCTGCAACAGGTAGGGGTAGCTGTGCTCAGGGTCTTCAAGGCCCTGGCTGACGAACAGGCCGAACAGGTGTTCGGTCTGGTAGTTGGTGGCGTTCAGCGGATCCACGTCGACCCGCAGGTCCTCGCCCATGACCTGCGCCAGCGCGGTCTTGTCGGCGATCGCGTCGATCTGGTCCAGGCGCGGCTTGAGCGGTTCCAGGCCGCGCTTCTCGATGGTCGCATCGTCCATGAAGGCGGCGTAGTAGTCGGCGATGCGGGCTTCGTCGGTGCCGGCGGCCGGCCTGGACGCGGCAATCGACTGGATCAGGTCCTTGTTGCGCTGCTCGGCCAGCTCGAACACCTTCAGGAAGACGCCGGTGCTGGAACGGTCGGCGGGAATCTCCGCCGTCTTGCGCCATGTGCCATTGGCGTACCCGTCGAAGTCGTCGCCCGGCTGCACGGCCTTGTCGATGCCGGCGAGGTCCACGCCGCTGGTGAGCGGTGCGGCAGGGGCTTCGGCTTGCAGGGCCGGCGCCGTGGCGCAGTGGTCGCGGCATTGCGGTCGCAGGCCGCCAACGCGAGCAGGACGGCGAGCGCGAGCGCGCCGCGGCGCAGGGACGTGGTGGTCATGGCGGATCCTCGAACATGGAAAACCCGGGAATAGTGGACTCTTTCAGCTCAGGAACATGTGCAGGAAGTCAGCCATGGCCGTGCATGCGGCGAAGGTCGAATGGCCGTCTCCGGGCCCCGGCTGCCAGAATCGGGTGACCATGCCCGCGGGAAGACAATTGTGGACGCCGTGCACGGGCTCGACCTCAGCCAGCCCCCCTTCGACCTGCTCGATGATGCCGGTCGTGCGCGCCTGTCCGCGCGGGTGGACATGGGCTACCACGCCCGGGGCGAGACGATCATCGCCGCCGGCGCGCCGTCCGAGCGCGTGGTGGTGATCCTGAAGGGCCAGGTGCATGCCTTCGACCTGGACGCCGCCGGCCACCAACAGCGCTTCGCCGATTACGGCGCCGGCGACATCTTCGGCGCGTGGGCGGTCATGGCGGGTCGCGCGCGCCATAGCTACCGCGCGGACACCGACGTGGTCAGCTTTCTCATCCCTGCGGATTTCTTCCGCCTGCTGCTGGCGGAGCATCCCGCCTTCGCCGCGTGGTTCCAGGAAGGGCTGGCGGTGAAGGGCCAGCTCGCGGATCGCGCGCGCGGCTCCGAACTGGCCGAACTGATGGTGACCCAGGTCAGCGCCGCGCAGCTGGCGCCGGCGGTACGCGTGCCGGCGATCACCAGTATCTCTGCAGCCAGCGAGCGCCTGCGCGAGGAACGCGTGGACTGCCTGCTGGTGGACGATCCGGCGCACCCGCAACCGGGCGTGGTCACCCGCACCGACCTGCTCGATGCGCTGACCCGCGCCCGACTGCCATTGGACGCCGCGGTCGGGCCGCTGGCCAGCCGTCCGCTGGTCGCGCAGCAGACCACCGACGTGTTGTTCCAGGCGCTGGTCACCATGGCCGAGCGGCATATCGAGCGCATCGCGGTGCGCGACGGCGATGACATCATCGGCACCCTCGGCATGGCCGAGGTGCTGTCGCACTACGCCAGCCATTCGCACCTGATCACGTTGCGGCTGGCGCGTGCGCGCACCCTGGATGAAGTCGCCGACACCGCGCGCGGGATGACCAGGCTGGTGCGCAGCCTGCATGCACAGGGCGCACGCATGCCGGCGCTGATGGAACTGGTCAGTGCGCTCAACAGCCGGGTGATGGCGCGCCTGTTCGAACTGCTGGTGCCGCGCGAGCACCAGGGCCGCATGTGCCTGCTGGTGCTGGGCAGCGAAGGCCGCCGCGAGCAGTTGCTGAAGACCGACCAGGACAATGCGCTGGTGGTCGACGATGCGCTGGACTGGCCCGAACTCGAAGCGACCATGGCGCGCTTCACCGACGCGATGGGCGATGTCGGCTATCCGCCGTGCGCCGGTGGGGTGATGGTGTCGAATTCGCATTGGCGGATGAGCACCGCGCAATGGCGAACGCGGCTGGACGCGTGGCGCTCGCAGTACGACGCACGGGCCGCGATGGACCTGGCGATCACCCTGGACGCGCGGCCGGTGGCCGGCAATGCCGCGTTGTTCGCACCGCTCGATGCGTGCCTGCAGGCGCTGGGTGGGGACGAACGCCTGCTGCACGCGATGGCCGCCGCGGTCCTGCAGTTCGAAAGCCCGATCTCGATGTTCGGGCAATTGCGGCAAGGCCAGCGCGGCGTCGACCTCAAGCGCGGCGGCATCTTCCCGGTCGTGCAGGGCCTGCGCTGCCTCGCGCTGAAACACGGCATCGCCCAACGCAACAGTTTCGCCCGCTGCGAGGCGCTGGTGCAGGCGGGTGGCCTGGAACCCGCGTTGGGTCGCGACGTCGCGCAAACGCTGGCGGTGCTGCAGCGGCTGCGGCTGGATGCGCAACTCGCAACGCTGGACGCCGGCGGCGTGCCCGACAACTTCCTGCACCCCGCGGCGCTGCGCCGCCTCGACCGCGAACTGCTGCGCGATGCGCTGCGCGTGGTCAAGGCGTTCCAGCAGCACGTCCGCGGCGTGTTCCACCTCAACGACTGACATGCACGCGCTGTCGCGCTGGTGGATGCGGCGCCGCCACGGCACGGGCGAGTGGGGCGGGTTGTTCGCCGCGGCACCCGACGGCGAATGGGTCAGCCTGGACCTGGAAACCACCGGCATGGATCCGGCGCGCGACCACATCCTCAGCCTGGCCGCGGTGCCGGTGCGCGATGGCCGCGTGTTGCCTGTCCGAACGCTTCGAGCGCCGCGTGCACACCGCGCGCGCGTTCGGCATCGAATCGATCCGCCACCATCGCATCACCCCGGACGAAGCCAGCAGCGGCGAACCGGTCACCGAAGTGGTGCGCGAGTTCCTGCACTGGCTCGGCGGCCGCCGCCTGCTCGGCTACAACCTCGGCTTCGACCTCGACATGCTCAGCCCGCACGTGCGCGCACTGGCCGGCTTCGAGCTACCGAATCCAACGGAGGACCTGGCCGACGAAGTCGCCGCGCGCGCAACGCCGCCAGCGCCCGGATGCACCGATCAACCTCGACCTGGCACACATCGCCAGCCGCCTCGGCGTGCCGATGATCGGCCGTCATACCGCGTTGGGCGATGCGACGACGGTGGCGCTGTGCTGGATCGCGTTGCAGGCGCGTGGGTGGCCGGCGGACTGATCCGTTTTCGATGACGCAAAAAAACGCCGGCCTCGCGGCCGCGACAGCACCGTCAGCACCACCGAAGAGATCAGGCCGAGGAAGCCGCCGATTACCGCGCTCGAAGCATTGCGTAAATGCATTACTTGTTGACTTTTAATGCTAAAACGCAACATCCTGAGCGCATGAGCACGCCCCCACTATCGCAGGAGCAGCAGGCACTGGCGCTGGTCCGCCAGCGTGGCCTGCTGCGCGCACGCGACGTGGTCGCTGCCGGCGTGCCTACCGCGGTGCTGACCCGGCTGGTCCGCGCGGGTCGCCTGCAACGGGTGGGGCGAGGGCTCTACGCGCTGCCGGACGCCAGCCTGGACGCGCACCGCTCGCTGGCGGAGGTGGCGCTGCGCGCACCGCGCGGGGTGATCTGCCTGCTGTCCGCGCTGCGGGTGCATGAGATCGGCACGCAGGCGCCGTTCGAGGTCTGGCTGGCCCTGCCGCAGGGCGTCAACTCCCCGCGGCAGACGGGCCCGTCGCTGCGCGTGGTCCGGATGTCCGGCGCGGCGATGACCGAGGGCATCGAGACACGAATCATCGATGGCGCCACCGTGCCGGTGTTCTGCGCCGCCAAGACCGTCGCCGACTGCTTCAAGTTCCGCAACAAGGTCGGGCTGGACGTGGCCCTGGAAGCGCTGCGCGAGGCCTGGCGCCAGCGCAAGCTGAGCATGGACGCGCTGTGGCATTACGCCGAGGTGAACCGGGTGGCCCGGGTCATGCGCCCGTACATCGAAGCGCTGACCGCATGAGCGGCAACCTGCCCGCCAGCATCCGCGCGCGCCTCAAGAACCATGCCGATGCGACCGGACAGGATTTCAATCTGATCCTGACCCGCTATGGCCTGGAACGCCTGATGTTCCGGCTGTCGCAGTCCGCGCATGCGCCGCACTTCCTGCTCAAGGGCGCGTTGGCCTTCGGGCTGTGGTTCGATCTTCCGCACCGCCCGACCCGCGACGCCGATCTGCTGGGCTTCGGTGATGACAATCCCGAAACCATCGCTGCGATCTTCCGCGAGCTCTGCGCCCTGGTGTTCCCCGATGGGTTGGTGTTCGACGCCAGCACGGTACAGGCCCGCGAAAGCCGCTTGAACAAGAACTACGGCGGCGTGCAGGTCGGCTTGCGTGCCAGCCTGGCGGGTGCGCGCATCGATCTGCACATCGACATCGGTTTCGGTGATGTCGTCACGCCACCGGTCACCCACGCGGTGGAATACCCGGTGCTGCTGGCCGATCTGCCCGCCCCGCGCTTGCGCGTGTACCCGCGCGAGACCGTCTTCGCCGAAAAGCTGGAGGCCATCGCCAGCCTCGGCATGGCCAACAGCCGGATGAAGGATTACTTCGACTTGCTGGCGCTGGCCCGCGAAGATGCGATGGATCCTGACGTACTTGCCTGGGCGATCGGTGCCACCTTCGCGCGACGGCGCACCGACCTGCCGGATGGCACGCCCATCGGCCTGACGGAACGGTTCGTGGCCGATGCCGAAAAGCAGAAGCAGTGGCAGGCCTTCATCAAACGAAACCGGTTGGATGCGCCTGCACTCGGTGATGTGGTGACCGAGCTGGCGACCTTCTCGCACACTCCGCTGGCGCGCGCTGCGGCGATACGGGGTGGGGATTGATGTAGTTCCAGTGCCTGGCCATGTGCGCGCCGTGGGCCCGGCGGTGCTGTCCAAGCTCAAGCCTGCCTTCGGCGAATCGTGGGCAAAAAAACGCCGGCCTCGCGGCCGGCGTCGGTGCCCCGTGGGGGAGGCGTTGGATCAGTGGCCGGACGAGACGCTCGCACCCAGGCCGGTTTCGGCCCGCACCTGCTGGGCCTTGAAGGCGCCGCGTTCCTTGGCCGCCTGCGCGCTGCGGTCGGTGATCGAGAAGAACCAGATCCCGAAGAACGCGGCCGACATCGAGAACAGCGCCGGCGAGGTGTACGGGAACAGCGCCGAGCCTTCCGGGTTGCCCAGGGTGGCTTCCCACACCGACGGCGACAGCACCGTCAGCACCACCGAGGAGATCAGGCCGATGAAGCCGCCGATCACCGCGCCGCGGGTGGTGCAGTCCTTCCACAGCAGCGACAGGAACAGCACCGGGAAGTTGGCCGAGGCCGCGATCGCGAAGGCCAGCGACACCATGAAGGCGATGTTCTGCTTCTCGAACGCGATGCCCAGCACCACCGCCACCACGCCCAGGCACAGGGTGGTGATGCGCGAGACCTTCAGTTCCGACGCGCTGTCCGCCTTGCCCTTCTTGAACACCATCGCGTACAGGTCATGCGAGACCGCAGACGCGCCGGACAGGGTGAGGCCAGCCACCACGGCCAGGATGGTCGCGAACGCCACCGCCGAGATGAAGCCGAGGAAGACGTTGCCGCCGACCGCCTTGGCCAGGTGCACCGCGGCCATGTTGTTGCCGCCGAGCAGGCCGCCGGCCGCGTCCTTGAACTCCGGGTTGGCGCTCGACCAGCACGATCGCGCCGAAGCCGATGATGAAGGTCAGCACGTAGAAGTAGCCGATCCAGGTGGTGGCCCACAGCACCGACTTGCGCGCTTCCTTGGCGTTCGGCACGGTGAAGAAGCGCATCAGGATGTGCGGCAGGCCCGCGGTGCCGAACATCAGCGCCATGCCGAACGAGATCGCCGAGATCGGATCCTTGACGAAGGTGCCCGGGCCCATGATCGACAGCCCTTTTTCTGCCGCACCTGCCGCTTCCGCCGGGTTGGTCGCCGCGGCCAGCGCCGCCTGCGTCTTGATCTCCACCGCCTTGGCGAACAGCGCCTCGGGGCTGAAGCCGAACTGCCACATCACCATGAACGCCATGAAGCTGGCGCCGGCCAGCAGCATGCCGGCCTTGATGATCTGCACCCAGGTGGTGGCGGTCATGCCGCCGAACAGCACGTACACCATCATCAGCACGCCGACGATGGCCACCGGCGTAGCCGTAGTCCAGGCCGAACAGCAGCTTGATCAGCTGGCCGGCGCCGACCATCTGCGCGATCAGGTAGAACGCGACGACCACCAGCGTGCCGGACGCCGCGAAGGCACGGATCGGGGTCTGCTGGAAACGATAGGCGGCGACGTCGGCAAAGGTGAACTTGCCGAGGTTGCGCAGCTTTTCCGCCATCAGGAAGGTGATCACCGGCCAGCCGACCAGGAAGCCGATCGAATAGATCAGGCCGTCGTAGCCGTTCGGCCATCACCGCCGCCGAGATGCCCAGGAACGAGGCCGCCGACATGTAGTCGCCGGCGATCGCCAGGCCGTTCTGGAAACCGGTGATGCCGCCGCCGGCGGTGTAGAAATCCGCCGCCGAGCGCGTCTTTGCCGCCGCCCGCTTGGTGATCCACAACGTGGCACCGACGAACACCGCGAACATGCTGATCGCGGTCCAGTTGATCGGTTGCTTCACCGCCTGGCCGAGGTCTTCGCCGGCCCAGCACGTGCCGGCGAACAGCAGTAGTGCCAATGCGGTGACCATGGAAGAGAAGAGCGGGGAATTGATGCGGCTCATGGGGCGGCGTCCTTGAGGATCTCGGCGGTCAGGCGGTCGTACTCGCCATTCGCGCGGCGTACGTACAGGCCGGTGATGAGCACGGTGAACACGATCACGCCGAGCCCGATCGGGATGCCGAGCGTGGTCACGCCCGCGCCCAGCGGCCGTGCCAGCAGTTCCTTGTCGAAGGCGATCAGGCCGACGTAGCCGTAGTAGACCAGCAGCATCAGCACGGTGAGCCGCCAGCCGAGGCTGGAGCGCTTGCGCTTGAGTTCGTGGTACTTGGGGTTGGCCTCGATCCGGGCCACCATGGGGTCGATCGTGTCGGACATACGGGTTCTCCGGTTGGCAGGGATCAGAAGCTGTACTTGACGCTGGTATGCAGGCGGTGCAGGTCGCCATCGGCGCCGCTTTCAATTTCACGGTTGCCGAGGATGAGTTCTGCGCCGATGTCGAGTTTCGGGAACGGGCTGTAGATCAGGTTAGCGTGGATCGATTTGGCCGAACGGGTGACGCCGAAGCCGGTCCAGTCGGTGTCGTTGTCGAACTGCGCGCGCGAGACCATCAGGTTGCCGCGCAGCTTCGGGTTGAACACGTGCCGCCAGGCGACGAAGCCGGCGAGCACGCCGGTCGAATCCAGGTCGCCGTTTGACGCGTCGAGGGTGCCGTCCGCGCCCAGCGCGAAACCCACGTAGCGGCCGATGCCGCTGCCGCCGGTGAGCATGTAGCGGATGTCGTCGGTCTTGCCGATGTTGACCTTGCCCGACACGCTCACGCCGAAGCCGCTGCTGCTCGCGGAGGTGGTGGCGGTTTCATGGCGCAACTGCCGCGCCAGCCCGGCCACGCTGACGTGGCCCCAATCGCCCTTCTTCGTCCAGCGCGCGCTGATGTCGGGCAGGGTGCCGTCGTCGCTGATGATGCGCGAGGTGCTTCGATAGCTGCCGACCACCGTCTGCGGGTTTTCCAGCGCCACCGAGAACGCACCGCTGGTGTAGCGCAGCTGCGCCTGGCGGACGAAGGTGGTGCCTTCGGTCGGCCCCACGAAATCCACCGCGTCCGGCAATGCGGCCACGTCCTGGAAGTTGGACCAGGTCTGGCCGGCCAGCCACTTGTCCCAACTCACGTAGGCCTGGCGCAGGGTGAGCGCATGGGTGTTGGTGGACGCCTGGTTGCCCAGGTTGTTGCTGCCGCCGCCGAACAGGTCGAACTCCAGGTAGGCGCGGGTCTTGTGGCCCTGCACCTCGCCATCGGCGGCGAACCAGAAGCGCGAGAACTGCGCGTGGGTGTCGATGTCCGCGCTGGATTCGTCAGTGCCGCCGACCGGGATCGCACCCGGCAGGTAGAACAGGCGGCCGGCGCTGCCGTCGGCGATCTCGCCGGCGTTGGTGTCGGTCACCATCGCATCGACCTTGATGAAGCCGCCGTAGCTGAAGCGCCCGTCCGGATTGCCGGCGCTGAGGATCGGCGAAGACTGGATCTTCGGCGTGCCGTCGCCGGGCGCGGCCTGCGCCACCCGCACCTGGTCGAGCGCGTCCTGCGTCTGCGTGATCGTGGCCTGCTGCTGTTGCTGCGCGCCGATCAACGCCTGCACCTGTGCTTCCAGCTGCGCGATGCGCGCTTCGAGTTCGAGGCTCTTGTCGGGATAAGCCTTCGCCGATTGCGCGAAGGCCGCGCCCGGCAGCAGCAGCGCGCACAGCATCGCGGTGGCCAACCGGTGGCGACGACGCGTGGTCGTGACTGACTGCATGATTCCCCCTCCCAGAGGCGCTCGGCCGCATGCCGTGCCAAACGACCTTGCGCCGGTGGGCCACGGGCGTCGATTCACCTTTGGTCGAATACGCCCTTCGCTTGCGACCAATGTCTAACGCCGGCGGCGCGCGCATGCGGCACACTTGGTCCATCAGTCGTCCTCGGGAGGGATGCCATGAGCAGCCAGCAAGACCGTTACCACGTCCCCGCCGCATTCGCCGCGCATTCGGCCATGCGCCACCGCGACTACGTCCGCGAATACCAGGCCGCGATCGACGAGCCCGACGCGTTCTGGTCGCGCATCGCGCGGGCGCCTCGACTGGATGCGCGCGCCAACCAAAATCAAGGACGTCAACTTCGACCCGGAGGATTTCCGCATCCGCTGGTTCGAGGATGGCGAACTCAACGCCAGCGTCAATTGCCTGGACCGCCACCTGGCCGAGCACGGCGACAAGATCGCGATCATCTTCGAACCCGACAGTCCCGACGCGCCTTCGCAGCGCATCACCTACCGCGAGCTGCATGCGCGCACCTGCCAGCTGGCCAACGCGCTGCGCAACCTGGGCGTGCAGAAGGGCGACCGGGTCACCATCTACCTGCCGATGATCCCCGAGGCCGCGGTGGCGATGCTCGCCTGCGCGCGCATCGGCGCGGTGCATTCGGTGGTGTTCGGCGGCTTCTCCGCGCAGTCGATCGCCGACCGCGTGCAGGACTGCGGCACCAAGCTGATCATCACCGCCGACGAAGGCCTGCGCGGCGGCAAGACGGTGCCGCTGAAGGCCAACGTGGACAAGGCGCTGAAGCATGCCGGGCACCAACATCGGTGGAAACCGTGCTGGTGGTGCGCCACACCGACGGCGCGGTGGACATGCAGATGCCGCGCGACCGCTGGTACGACGCGGTGGTCGACAGCCAGCCGGACACCTGCGAGCCGGAACGCATGAACGCGGAGGATCCGCTGTTCATCCTCTACACCTCCGGCAGCACCGGCAAGCCGAAGGGCGTGCTGCACACCACCGGCGGCTACCTGGTGTGGGCGGCCTACACCCACGAAATCGTGTTCGACCTCAGCGCGGACGACGTCTACTGGTGCACCGCCGACGTGGGCTGGATCACCGGCCACAGCTACATCGTGTATGGCCCGCTGGCCAACGGCGCGACCAGCGTGATGTTCGAGGGCGTGCCGAGCTGGCCGAACGCCTCGCGCTTCTGGGAGGTCATCGACAAGCACCAGGTCACCATCTTCTACACCGCGCCGACCGCGATCCGCGCGCTGATGCGCGAAGGCGACGCACCGGTGAAACGCACCTCGCGCAAGTCGCTGCGCCTGCTCGGCAGCGTCGGCGAGCCGATCAACCCCGAAGCCTGGCGCTGGTACCACCAGGTGGTCGGCGACGAGCGCTGCCCGATCGTGGACACCTGGTGGCAGACCGAAACCGGCGGCATGCTGATCTCGCCGCTGCCCGGCGCCACCGACCTCAAGCCGGGTTCGGCCACCCTGCCGTTGCCCGGCGTGCGCGCGCCCTGGTCGATGCGGCCGGCACGCTCCTGGAAGGCGAGACCTCGGGCAACCTGGTGCTGCTGGATTCCTGGCCGGGGCAGATGCGCACGGTGTACGGCGACCACGAGCGCTTCATCGACACCTACTTCAAGCGCCTACCCGGGCATGTACTTCACCAGCGACGGCTGCCGGCGCGATGCCGACGGCTACTACTGGATCACCGGGCGCGTCGACGACGTGATCAACGTCAGCGGCCACCGCATCGGCACCGCCGAAGTCGAGAGCGCGCTGGTCTCCCACCACGACGTCGCCGAAGCCGCGGTGGTCGGTTTCCCGCACGACATCAAGGGCCAGGGCATCTACGCCTACGTCACCCTCAAGCGGGCGTCGAGGCGACCGACGACCTGCGCAAGGCGCTGGTGCAGCAGGTGCGCAAGGAGATCGGACCGATCGCCAGCCCCGACCACATCCAGTGGGCGCCGGGCCTGCCGAAGACCCGCAGCGGCAAGATCATGCGCCGCATCCTGCGCAAGATCGCCGAGAACGCGCCCGACCAGCTCGGCGACATCAGCACCCTGGCCGATCCGTCGGTGGTGGAGTCGCTGGTCAACGAACGCCAGGTGCGCTGACCCTCGCACACCATGACCACCATCCTCATCGCCGACGACCACCCGCTGTTCCGCGAAGCCCTGCGCGGGGTGGCGCTACGGCTGTTGCCCGGCGCGCAGATCCGCGAAGCGGAGAACGCCGAAGCGCTCGTACGCGATGGTCGATGCCGAGCCGGATGCCGACCTGCTGCTGCTCGACCTCAACATGCCCGGCGCGCACGGTTTCTCCGCGCTCGTGCACCTGCGCGCCGCGCATCCGCAACTGCCGGTGGCGATGGTGTCCGCGCGCGAAGAACCCGACGTGATGCGCCGCGCGCTGGACCACGGCGCGATGGGCTTCATTCCGAAATCCTCCGATGCCGCAACGCTGGCCACCGCGTTGCAACAGATCCTCGACGGCGAACGCTGGGTGCCCGACGCCGCGCTCAACGCCGCGCCCATCGCCGACGACGAACGCGCCATCGCCGCGCGCGTGCGCGAACTCACCCCGCAACAATTCCGCGTGCTGCAGATGCTCGGCACCGGCCTGCTCAACAAGCAGATCGCCTACGAACTGAACGTGTCGGAAGCCACCATCAAGGCGCACATGACCGCGGTCCTGCGCAAGCTGGGCGCCAACAACCGCACCCAGGCCGTGTTGCTGGCCGGCAAGCTGGCGGTGGATCCGGAGAAGGTGGTGGCGGCGGAGGGTGAGTGATAGCTGTTACCGGCCAAGAACGGTCGGTGGGCAAGATCGGATGTCCGCCTACACCGCCCTACAGCGCACCCGGCCCCCGCGCCCGTCAAGGAAAGATGCGCTACCACTCCATCGCTTCTCGAATGCAATGCGGAACTGTTGCGCAGGCATACAATCGTTCGACACTCATTCCGGCGCACATCGGATGGCGAACTCACTTGGTTGGCTGCATCTCTCGGATCTGCACTTTCTGAGTGCCACAGATTGGCGCGATAGTGTTGTCTTGCGGGATCTTCAAAGTGACATCTCAGGTCGAAAGCAAGAAGGGCTAGCAATCGATTTGGTTTTCTGTACCGGCGATATCGGGTTTGGTGAAACCAGTAAAGAGCCATTGAAGAGCCAGTACACGGTCGCCAAAGCATTTTTCGATAGAGTTCTGGAGATCTGCGAGCTGCCGCCTGATCGGCTTTTTCTGGTGCCCGGAAATCATGACATTGATCGAAGCAAGGTCCTTGCTTCGACAACTGAATACTTTCGCAGCCCGAAACGCGAATGCGCACTTATGAATCAGATGTTATCCGATGGGCATTCGGAAGTTCTCTCAGCCATGCAGCGTTTGCAGCAGTACCGCGAGTTCGTGGAGCTCAACTATCAGCATATTGCCTTGGACAGAAATGCCACTTTCTCCGAAGTGTTGAAAATTAATGGTCTTACGGTCTCAATCTGCGGTCTTAACTCGGCATGGACTTGCGTCGATGACGAAGACAAAGGTCAACTTTGGCTTGCAGGACATGCGCAACTTCATGCGACGGCGGATAAATGCGGAGGTTCTCTTCGAGGAGTCGCTAACGGCGACATTCGAATCGGCCTGATCCATCATCCGATCGATTGGTTGCAGCCGCAAGAAGCAAGCGAACTCCGTGCATCCTTGGAGAATGAATTTGATTTTTTTCTGCATGGCCACGAACACGATTCATGGGTACGCGAAACTACAACGCCGCCTCATGCTGTGATTGCAGCTGGCGCAAGCACAGCGAACGCCATGCAGGAGCTCGGCTACAACATCGTACAGCTGAGGCCTGCCGACTCCGGTATTTTTTTGCGCTCCTATAACAAGGGCAAAGGATGGGGGAAGCAAATTGTTGCTGGCCGTGCGAGTGATGGATTCTGGTCTCTTGTGTCTCCCTCGTTTCTTACTCGACCTTCTGAGCCTGCTACTACTTCGGACGTCACTATCGCGCCGCCTAACACCGAGGGCCCTACTTTCAGAGGGCATTTTGGTCTCGATGACATGCTATCGCGCTGTTCGACACGGCTGCGCGCGAATCCGGCACTTGCAATATATGGGCTGGCCGGCGTAGGAAAGACCGTTCTAGTAGAAGAGTTGCGGCTCCGTCCAGAGTGGAAGGACCTTAAGTCTATTTCGTTGGTTGCTAGCGACAGCAGTGGGGCTCGAGATTTTTTTAGTCAGCTAGCCAATTACTTGGGAATCCGCGACGAACGGCCATCACCACCCGCCGGAAGAAATGTGGCGGAGATCGTCGACAACCTTAAACAAATTGTGAAAGACGTCCCGCCCTTCTTTCTCCATATTGCGCGCGCACATCACTGGTTCTCCAGAGGGCAATGGCGCCAACCAGAAGTGGCTCTTTTGATAAATGGATTGGTGCGTGCGATCCCTGGAAGTGTCATTGTCCTAGAAACCAGAGAGGCACCAGCCGATTCTGTTCTCGCAGCAGTGGAAGCGCGGGGCTTGCCTTCAGACGCGCTGAAGGAGTACCTAGCTTCACCACCCGGTATTAAGAGTGGGGGATGGATTCTCAATAGAGATCAGCGGAAATACGTCTATCAGCGCCTCGGTGGGGGGCACGGACGAGGCGCACATGCATACGGGTTGTTTCTATTGGTCCGCCTCGCGGAGGCAAAAGAAGTTTCACCCTACGAGATTCTCAAGCAGTTTCCGAGCGAGTACTCAGAGGAACTCTACGAAAAGCTATTCCGTGAGTTCTACAACAGCGTACTGAATCCGGAAGAGCGATCATTGCTTTTCGCGTGTTCGCTGTACCGGAATGGCCTGCACTACAGTCACCTGTCGCGCCTTGAGACTGCTCTGCCCGCAGTGGACGCCGGGCAATCGCTGATTCGGCGGAGGTTGCTTTCCGAGGATGCGGAGTGGCTCTACTTGCATGATCTAGCTTCAGATCAAGCCGAGAAGTTGGTTCAGAACGCAGAGATCCAGCAACGCCTTCATGGCTTGATTGCGGGACTTTGGCTGGCAGACCTCAACGGCCAGAAGTACCTGATCGAGGCCAATATCAGGCGCGCCTTGGAGGCTTTCTATCATCTAGAAATGGCAGGGCAAGGGGAGCGCGTCTTTAAGATAGCACCCGAGCTGTTCGGCCGCCGGGCTGACGAGACCGTTTCAGCATTGTGGCGGCTAGAGGAGAAGTTCAATAAGAACGGGCAGCAGGAACTGGTGTGCGAAACGTTGGAGTACCTGCTAAGGGTGGATCCCGACGATCACAAGGCCTTGCGCTTCCTCGGAGAACTATTAGTAAAGCGGGATGGCCCGGATAGCCCTACGGCGTTCGACTGCTTCAGCCGCGCATGCGATCTGCGGCCGGACTTCCCCAATTATTGGGCCAATCTAGGGAACATTTCGGCAAGACGTGGAGGAGATTATGCAAAAACGTTCCTCGATAGGCTTAATGCAGCTGTTAGGACTCATCCATCCGCAGAGAACCATGTCGTAGTCCACAACCGATCTCGTTGCCTAGATGCGCTTGGAGAGCAAGCCGCTGCTTCGGAAGTTCGCATGAACGAAATTCGAGGTGGAAGCCGCCACCCGCAACTGTATATTTCTGAGATCGGGTTGAGGCGGCGACTCCAAGAATGGACTGCTGCTATCGATTTAATCCAGATTTCACAGACGCGCGGGATTTACAACCTTCGCCTACAGGAACTTCATGCAGACGTCGTTCGCGAGATTGGGGACGACCACACTGCTTCTGCAATCAGACGGGCCTGCATTGCCATGGAAACCAGTGACTCACATGCATATGTAAACGAAGCAACCTACCTATTGGAAGACGGCCAGTGCGCTGAAGCGATCAAAGTTTTGGAGTTGGCTCGTTCGCGCGGGCTGCACGACGACTACATAGTCTCCGTCCTTGCCAAGGCGTACGACAAGGTGGGTGGCGATGCGGGGCATGGGTCAGAACTTAGGATGAAGGAGATCAACAGCGGCAGTTGTAACGCGGTTTTCTTCGCGGACGAAATTAAGTGGCTACGAGACAACAAACGAACCTGCGAGGCATTTGCTTTGTACGTAATAGCAGAGGAGCGAAATGCAGTTAGTGATTATGTTGTCGCCAACTATACAAAAGCACTGCAGATTGCTGGCCGTGGGGAAGAGGCGTCTCGAATTCGTATTGCCCAGATCCAGAATGGTTCGTGCGTCGCTGCCCTATTTAACGACGAGGCATTTTGGCAAATTGAACTGAAGCAGAGTTCGGTCGCTCGCGACCTGATGGAACTGGCGGAAGAGCGTGGTGCCATTGACGAATATTCGGAGTCAGTCAGGAAGGCACTTGGGCTACGGGAGCTTGGAGCATCACAGTTAAAGCCGAAAAACCGGGACGGAGGTAGTTAATTTGAATTAACTACCTCCGTCCCGGTTTCTGCGATCGGCAACACCATGGCGCTGAACAGCACCAGGTAGCCGATGAACATCCAGCGCGCCGGCTGCAGGTCGGCCGGGTCCTGGCATTCGACCACCGCCACGTGGAACTGGCGCGGCAGGCACACGATGGCGGTGAACGCGAGCAGTGTCTGGGCGAGGAAGCCCGATGGGAGCGCCGCGTTGCCATAGGCACCGGCACTGGCGGCAACCCGGGTGCCGATGCTGCCCTCGCCCGGCAGGTGCAGCATCGCCAGTGCGCCGATCGCCACGAATGCCAGCAGCTTGACCAGCGATTCCAGCGCGATCGCCAGCACCATGCCGCGGTGGTGTTCGGTGGCATCGATCCGGCGGGTGCCGAACAGGATGGCGAAGGCCGCCAGCAGCAGCGCCACGTACAGGGCCGGGTCGGCATACCACTGCGCCGCCAGCGGCTGGCCGCTGAGCACGCCCACGCTCATCCCCACCGCCTTGAACTGCAGCGCGAAATAGGGGATCGCGGCGATCACCGCCAGCACCGCCGCCGCCGCCGCCAACCCGCGTGCGCGCCCGTAGCGTGAGGACAGGAAGTCGGCGATCGAGACGATCCGGTGGCGTGCCGACGCCAGCACCAGCCGCTCGAGGATGCGCCAGCCGAACAGCAGCAGCAGGATCGGCCCCAGGTAGATCGGCAGGAAACCCAGTCCGGTGCGCGCGGCGGTGCCCACCGCGCCGTAGAAGGTCCACGACGAGCAGTACACCGCCAAGGCCAGCGCATAGACGGTCGCGCGCGCGCGTGGACCCTGCGCCAGGTTCGGCCGGCGTTCGCCCAGCCAGGCGACGGTGAACAGCAGCCCGACGTAGGCGAGCGCCACCAGCAACAGCAGCCAGCCGGACATCATCGTGTGCGTTCGCCCTCATCGCGTTGCGTGCAGTGTAAGGACCACGCGCGCACGGAACCCGCTGCGCCGCAAAATGCCGAGGCAGCGGGCAAGCAGGAAGCCCGACTTGCGGCGAGGCTCCTTGCATCGCTGAAGGCCCGGCGCGATCGCCGCGCCCGTGCGCCGGCCTGCGTGCCGTGGATGCGCCTGGCCGGCAGGATCGTGGGTGGGCGGGCGGGTTCAGCCAGGGGCGGATGCCGGGGCCGATCGGGAACCTCCGCCAACCGAAACGCAAAACTGCGGTATCGTCGGCAACGGGCCATGCTGCGCTAAACGGTGCGGCTCGAACCAGTTGCGCCTCCGGGGGGGCGCGTGGATCGGAACGGGACAGGGCGCTCCGGCATGAATTTTGATTCCAGGCGCGTGATCAATCTTTCCGTTGGCCTGCTGGCCGTGGGCTTGTGTGCGCTTTCCGGCATGCTGGCGCTCGACGCCTATCGCGACCTGCGGCTGGCCCAGCATGTCGTGCGCGCCAACTCGCTGGCGGACCACCTCATCGAGAGCGCCATGAATGCCGCAGACGAGCGCGGTGTCACCATGGTTGCGCTGGGCGGGTCGCGGCCGGTCTCGCCGGCACTCCGCCAGCGACTCCGGGAGAGCCGCCAGGGCCATGACCTGCTGTGGGCGAAGGTGCCCGCGCTCGTCGGCGAGGTTGCTGCCAACAGTCCGATCAAGACGGAGATCCAGGAGGCCGCCGCGGTAATGGAACGGGCCCACGGGGCCGTGCACACCGCGCGCGCGCAGGTGGACCAGGATCTGCTCCAGGACCTGCGCGACGATGCCGGCGCCCTCGCCTGGTTCGATACCGCCACCCACTACATCAACGCGGCGCTGCACCTGCACGAACTCGGGGCCGAAGCCACGGTCCAGCCGCACGAGAGGTTCCGCAACAGCGTGGCGATCGAGCGATATGCCTGGCTCATGGGCACATACACAGGGCGCGAGCGCGCCCTCATCGCCTATTTCATCGGCCGCCGCCAACCGGTCCCGGCAACCCAGCTGGACGAGCTCAAGGCCTGGCGCGGGGTGGTCGAGCAGGCGAGCGAGCGGCTCACGCTCATCTCGAAAGACCGCACTGTGCCGCCGGTGGTTCGCGCCAGCATCGTCTCGATGCTGCGGGATCACCAGGAGCGTTTCGCGTCGAGCCGCCGCCTGGTGTACGCCGCACTTGGCGCGGGGAACTATCCGCTGACCGCCGATGCCTGGATGGAGTCCGCGACCCAGGCGGTTGATGCGACGCGCCTGGTCATCCGCACTGTCTCGTCCGAGATGGATGCCGACCTGAAGGCGACGAGCCGCCGTCGGTCGCAATCCCTGTTGTTCTTCCTGGCGCTGGGGCTGGTTTCCCTGGCCGCCGCCGCCATCTCCCTGGTCTGGGTGCGCCGCACCGCCAACGCCCTGTACCACGAAAAAGAACTGGCCGAGACCACGCTCCACTCCATCGGCGATGCGGTCATCACCACCGACGCGCGGGGCAACCTGGACTACCTGAACCCGATCGCCGAGACGCTGACCGGCTGGAGCATCAAGGATGCCAGGGGCCGGCCGCTGACCGAGGTGTTCAACATCGTCAACGGCCTCACGCGCGAGCCGCAGATCAACCCGGTGGAAACGTGCCTGCGCGAGAATCGCATCATCGGGCTGGAGAACAACACCGTACTCATCACGCGCAACGGCCAGGAGCGCGTGATCGAGGACTCGGCGGCGCCGGTGCGCGACCGCGAGAACAAGGTCGTCGGTGCCGTGCTGGTGTTCTACGACGTCACGCTCATGCGCCAGTCGCCGCACCTGCTCTCGCATCAGGCAATGCACGACGCCCTCACCGGCCTCATCAACCGGCGCGAGTTCGAGCGCCGCCTGACGGCGACGGTGGAAGCCGCCAGGGCCAGGGACACGCAGCACGTGTTGCTGTACATGGACCTCGACCAGTTCAAGGTGGTCAACGACACCTGCGGCCACATCGCCGGCGACAAGCTGCTGCGCCAGCTTTCCTTCCTGCTCATGAACCGCATTCGCGGTTCGGACACCATCGCCCGCCTCGGCGGCGACGAATTCGGCGTGCTGCTGGACAACTGCCCGATGGAGCCGGCGATGCGCGTCGCCAACGACCTGCTGCGCCTGGTCAAGGAATTCCGCTTTGTCTGGCAGGGCACCAGCTTCGAGCTCAGCGTCTCGGTCGGCGTGGTCACCATCAGTTCGGAGAGCGAGAGCCCGGTGGCGCTGCTGAGCCAGGCCGATGCCGCCTGCTTCGCCGCCAAGGACAAGGGGCGCAACCGCATCCAGGTGCACCAGCCGGACGACGCCGAAATGCTCCAGCGCAAGGGCGAGATGCAGTGGGTATCGCGCATCCACCGGGCGCTCGAGGAAGACCGCTTCGTGCTGTATTGCCACAAGATCCTGCCGTTGGCCCCCGGCCGGGACGGGGACATCGCCGGCTGGCGAAATCCTGCTGCGGATGGTGGACGAGGAAGGCAGGATCGTCCCGCCGATGACCTTCATCCCGGCGGCCGAGCGCTACAACCTGATGCCGGCCATCGACCGCTGGGTGATCAGTCGCACGCTGGCCACCTTTGGAAAAAGGCGGTGCGAATTTGCCGGCGACGCCGCGCTGCTTCATCAACCTTTCCGGCGCCTCGCTCACGGATGAAGGGATTACCGATTTCATCCAGCAGCAGATCCAGTTGAACGACCTGCCGGCGGACGGCATCTGCTTCGAGATCACCGAGACCGTGGCGGTGTCGAATCTGGAAGTCGCCATTACCTTCATCGAGAAACTCAAGAAAATCGGCTGCCGCTTCGCGCTCGACGATTTCGGAAGCGGCATGTCCTCGTTCACCTATCTCAAGAACCTGCCGGTGGACTATCTGAAGATTGACGGCAGCTTCGTGCGGAACATGGCCACCAACCCCATCGACTGCGCCATGGTGGATGCCATCAACCGCGTGGGCCATGTCATGGGCATCAAGACCATCGCCGAGTTCGTCGAGGACGCCCCCGTGCTGGCCAAGCTCAGGGAACTGGGGGTGGATTTTGCCCAGGGCTTCCATATCGGCATTCCCGAATCGATGGTGTCGCACTTGCCCGGCGGCGAGGGTGGATGACATTTCACGTACCGGGCCCAGCGGACGGGGTGGCGGGCGTTGGCCGCGCCCCCGTGTATGCTCCCGACCGCATGCACCCCGCGCCCGCGTCGCAGCCATTCGCACTGACCCTCCACAAGCCTTGGGGACGTGTGTTCGTGCGTCGGGTCGGGCTCGGGATTGCCGTGTTCTCCCTGCTGGTGCTGCTGGACTGGCATCCAGCCTCGGGCACCTTGCGCGGCCTGTTGCCGGGCGTGGTGATGAAGCCGCTGGCCGCCTTGGCGTTCGTGCTGACGGGGCTGGTGTTGGCCAACGAGGCGCGGCGGGTGCCGTGGCCCGCGGTTTCCGTGCTGCTGTCCGCCACGATTGCGGCGGCCGGCGCGGCCAGCCTGCATGCGGACCTGACGGGCGTGGCGCTGGCCAGCGATGGCTGGTTCCCGGATCCGGATGCAGCCATCACTTCAGCGGCATCGCCGGTCGCATGTCGCCGATCACTGCGGTAGGCCTGCTGCTGCTGGGGGCGGCGGGTGCGCTGCGGCTGGACGGATGGGTGCTGCATCTGCGGCAGGCGCTGGTGCTGGCGGTGCTGGGCATCGCGATGTTCACCTTCGCCTCGTTCGGCCACCAGATCGGGACGGGAGGCCGCGCCGGGTTCGTGCCGGTGCCGATCTTTGCCGCCGGCCTGTTCCTGGTCGCCTCGCTGGCCTGGCTGGCGGTGCTGCCTGCGCGTGGCGTGCTGCGCGTGGTCCATTCAATGGGCATCGGCGGGCTGGTGGCGCGCCGGCTGTTGCTGCCGGCACTGTTGCTGCCCAGCCTGCTTGGTGGGGTCGCACATCTTGTTGGTGCGCGTGTCGGCTGGTCGACCCTCACCGTGATGTCGATCCAGGCGCTTGCCACCGGGGCGTTGCTGGCCTGGATGATCTGGTGGGTGGCGAGCCTGCTGGAGCGGCAGGGTGAGCAGGTGCGTGTGCTTCACGACGAGAGCCACACCGACCCGCTGACGGGCCTGCCCAACCGGCGTGCGTTCGACGAGGCGCTTGCCGAACTGGCCATGGGCCGGCGCGGGCACGACCACGCGTGCTCGCTGCTGATGCTCGACCTGGACCGCTTCAAGGATTACAACGACCGATTCGGCCATCCGGCGGGGGACGTGGTGCTGCGGCAGGTCGGGACGTTGCTGCGGCATGCGGTGCGCCCGCACGACCTGCCGGCGCGCTACGGCGGCGAGGAATTCGCGGTGCTGTTGCCGGACACCGGCATCGACGACGCCATGCAGGTGGCGGATCGGGTGGTCCATGCGTTCCGTGCCGCGGCGTGGCCCCGTTCGGCGGTCACGGCCAGCGTGGGCGCGGCGGCGCTGGGTGGATCGGAGTCCGCGCAGGCGCTGGTCGGGCGCGCCGATGCCGCACTGTACGCGGCCAAGGCGGCGGGCCGCGACCGTGCCGTGCAAGCATCACCGCCTGCGATGCCGGCCATCGCTCCGGCGTAGGGTTGCCGGAAACGCGAAAGCCCGCCGGTGAGGCGGGCTTCCTGGGCATCCGACGATACCCGAACATCAGGTAATACAGCAGGTGCACTTCAAAGCGTGCGCCGTTGATGTCGTCGAGCAGCGACTGGATCGACGCGTCGTAGTCATCCAGCAGCGCGACCGCATTGCCCGGCATCGGCATGAAATCGCCGAGGCGCTCGCCCAGGCGGGCGATGTCGTCGGCGACGGCATCGTCATGTGGCGTCCAGCGCAGGTGGTGCAGCGGCTGCTGGCGCTCGGCGATCACCCGCGAGGCGGCGGCTTGCCGGGTGCGACGTTCGCGCGACAGCCAGGGTTGGCCAAGCGCGAGGTAGAGCGGCAGGCCGAACAGCGGCACGAAACCCACCAGCAACAGCCAGCTGCGCGCTGCTGCAGGTGGACTGCGCGCCGGGATCCACAACAATGCCGCGATGCGGATCGTCCAGTCGGCGATCAGTATCCAGGTGGCAGTCTGCAGTTCGAAGGGCATGACTTGATTGCATCATGCCGGGCCTGCGCATGCGAGCCGTAGCCGGCAATGGCGCAAAAGGAAACCCGCCTTGCGGCGGGTTTCCTTTCAATCCGAAATACAGGAAGGCTTACTTGATCTTGCCTTCCTTGTACATCACGTGCTTCCGGACGACGGGGTCGTACTTGCTGACCTCCATCTTGTTCGGGGTGTTCTTCTTGTTCTTGTCGGTGGTGTAGAAATGACCGGTACCGGCCGAGGAAATCAGGCGAATCTTGTCGCGCTTGCTTGCCATGTCGTTCTCCTCAGACCTTTTCGCCGCGGGCGCGGAGTTCGGCCAGAACGGAGTCGATGCCGTTCTTGTCGATGGTGCGCAACGCGTGCGCGGAAACCTTCAGCTTGACCCAGCGGTTTTCGCTGGCGACCCAGAAACGGCGCTCGTGCAGGTTGGGCAGGAAGCGGCGACGGGTTTTGTTGTTGGCGTGCGAGACGTTGTTACCGGTCTGCACGCGCTTGCCGGACACTTGGCATACGCGGGACATTACGCACCTCGATGATGATTGATGACGTGCTTAGCCAGCACGACGTCGGCTTCGATGCATTGCCAGTGATGGATCGCCTGGCGTGCATGCGCGATACGGAAAAAGGGTCTCGCGGCCAGCGGCAGGTCGGAATCGCGCTTCCTGGACCTGCCCGGTCACGGCATCGATCCACAAGGAATCGGGCCAACCGGACGCAGCGAGCCGCGCATTATGCGGGGAAAGTGCTTCCCAGGCAAGCACTTGGCTGGAATCCGGGGAAGACGGTGCTGTGCGGTGTTCGCTTCGCGGCTCGAAATGCCGCTGCGCGAACACCGCCCAGCACCGCCTGCCAGCTGCTGATGCGGCGAGAAAAGGCGTCCGAGAAAAGGGAAATGGGGTCAGAGTGGATTTCCTGCCGACGAACTTCGGTCATTCCTGATCCGGGTCAGGAAACTCCACTCTGACCCCATTTCCTGGACCCCATTTCCTGTCTCACTTTCCAGGGTCGACAGCCGGCGCCGCCTTCGCCGCAGCGATATACGCCCGGATCTGCGACTCCAGCACCGGCAGCGGCACCGAGCCCTGCGCGAGCACGGCGTCATGGAAGGCGCGGACATCGAACGTCGGGCCGAGCTCGGTTTCGGCCTCATGCCGCAGGCGCATGATCGTCAGGTCACCCAGCTTGTAGCTCAGCGCCTGCGCGGGCCAGGAAATGTAGCGGTCGACTTCGGTGACGACCTCGTGCTCGGACAGCGCGGTGTTGTCGCGCAGGTAGGCAATGGCCTGGTCGCGGGTCCAGCCCTTGTGGTGCACGCCGGTGTCGATCACCAGCCGGCAGGCGCGCCACATCGCGTAGGTCAGGCGCCCGAACTCCTCGTAGGGGGTCTGGTAGATCCCCATTTCCTTGCCCAGCCATTCCGAGTACAGGCCCCAGCCCTCGCCATAGGCGCTGATGTAGTCCTTGCGGAAGTCCGGCACCTTGCCCTGTTCGCGCACCAGCGAGCCCTGCAGCGAATGGCCGGGTGAGGATTCGTGCAGGGTCAGCGCCGGCAGGTTGTACAGCGGGCGCGAGGGCAGGTCGTAGGTGTTGAGCCAGTAGGTGTCGGCGCCACCGCGGCCGGCGGTCCAGAACGGCGCGATGTCCGGTGGCACTTCGATGATCTTGAAGCGTCCGCGCGGCAGGGTGCCGATGAGCTTGCCGACCTCGCCATCGACCTGCTTGGAAATCCATGCCGCGCGATCCAGCAAGTCCTGCGGGGTCTTCGCATAGAACTGCGGATCGGTGCGCAGGAAGGCGAGGAACTCGCCGAAGCTGCCCTTGAAGCCGACCTGCCGGATGATCGCGTCCATCTCCGCGCGGATCGAGGCGACTTCGGTCAGGCCGATCGCATGGATCTGGTCCGGCGTCAGGTCGAGCGTGGTGTATTTGCGGATCTGCTCGCGATACCAGGCCTTGCCATCCGGCATCGCCTCGGCGGCCAGCGTCGTGCGCGCCCGTGGCACGTATTCCTTGCGGAAGAAGGTCAGCAGGTTGGCGAACGCAGGCACCACGGCATCGCTTATCGCGGCGCGCCCCTCTGCGCGCAACGCGGCCTGTTCGGCAGCCGGAATGCTGGCCGGCATCTTCCGGTAGGGATCGTAGAAATTGGCAGCCTCCGGATCCTTGAGGCTGGCGATGCCGGCAATCGAGACCTCGCGGCCATCCAGCACCGCGCGCGGCACGCTGAACCCGCGTGCCAGCCCGGCGCGCATGTTGGCGATGTGTTGCCCGAAATAACGCGGCACGTCGCGCAGGCGCGCGGCATAGGCCTGGTAAGCGGCGGCATCGCGCAACGGCGCACGGGTCATGAAGCCGAGGTCCGACCAGAACGAACTGTCGGCATTGAACGGCATCTCGAAATCACGGAAGCGGATCTCCGCGGCCATGTGCTCGATCTGCGGGCGATACACCGCGAAGTTGACCTGGTTGGCCGGCGAGAGTTTCGCCGCATCGATGCCATCGAGCTGCTTGAGCACGCCGTCGAGATGGGCAAGCCGCCTGGCCTGCGCCTGCGCGCCGACATCGGCCAATTGGCGCGACGGTGCACGACCCGCGTTGTCGCTGTCCTCGTTCCACGACGGCGCCTGCTCGATGCGCCATTGCCATTCGGCTTCGTAGATCGCCTTGAAGGCCCGGTCGGTGGCGCTGTCGGCCACGGGCGCTTGCACGGCCGGGGTTTCGGCCGATGCGGTCGTGGAGATTGGCGCCAGCAGGGCGAGCGCAAGCAGCAGAAATTTCAAGGTCGTGCATCCGGCATCGAAGTCGCCGGATCGTAGCATCGGCGCCGACGCGGCCAGGTCCTTCCGTGCTCAGTGCCCGGCGCGGTCGCGGCGCCAACCGCGATGCCGGATGTCCAGGTACAGGCTGTAGCAGGCGGTGAAGCTGGGGAAGAGGTTTTGCAGGATGCCGACCGCGTCGTTCTTGCCGAACACGAAATAGCTCAACGTCATCAGGCTGCCAAGGATGCTCATGTACCAGAATGCACGCGGGATCACCGGCTTGCCATGGCGCTTGCTGGCGATGAACTGCACCAGCCAGCGACCACCGAACATCAGCGCGCCGACCAGGCCGATCAGCTTCCACGGACTCATGTGGATGCCGGTCCACGCCAGCCACGCGATCGGCGAATTCATGACGTCGGTGGCCGGTGCCAGGATCATGGTTCCGGTGGTTCCAGTTCTTCCACGGCCGTGCGCCGGCTGCGCAGGATCAGCCACGCCACCCCGCGCAGGTCGCGGATCCCGACCAGGGCGCGATTGAGGTTGTTGTACTTGGACACGCCAGCGGTGCGATGGCGATGGTTGACCGGCACGCTGACCGTTTTCCAGCCGGCACGCTGCATCAGCGCCGGCAGGTAGCGGTGCATGTGGTCGAAGTACGGCAGGTCGAGGAAGGCGTCGCGTTCGAACAGCTTGATCCCGCAACCGGTGTCCGGGGTGTCATCGCGCAACATGCGCGAGCGGATCGCATTGGCCCACTTCGAAGCCCAGCGCTTGCTGCCGGAGTCCTGGCGCTTGACCCGCCAGCCGGCGAACAGCTTGATCCCGGGATCCGAGGCTTGGCGCTGCGCGAGCAACGCGGGGATGTCGGCGGGATCATTCTGGCCATCGCCATCGAGGGTTGCGATCCACGCGCCACGCGCCGCCTTGACGCCATTGCGCACGGCGGTGCTCTGGCCTGCATTGGCCAGGTGGCGGATGACGCGCAGTTCCGGCGTCGTGGCCTGCAGCGCCTGCAGCCGTTGCAGGGTGCCATCGCGCGAGGCATCGTCGACATAGACGATTTCGAAGCCTCCGCCATTCAACAACGCATGTCCGCGCAGCGCGGCCACGATCTCGCCCACCAGCGGCGCGACATTGTCTTCCTCGTTGTGCACCGGCACCACGACCGACAACCATGGTGGCTTGCTCATGGGTGGTACGCCGTCATGGCCTGGTGCGAAGGCGATCCAGCACGCCATCGAGTGTTTCAAGGCTGGCGTAGTGGATGACCAGCCGGCCCTTGTTGCCACGCCCATGCACCACGTCGACACGGCTGCCCAGGGACTCGGAAAGCTCACGTTCCAGCGCGACGATGTCGGCCTGCGGCTTGGCCTTTGCCTTGGTGGATGGACGTGATGTCGGCGCCTTGCCGCTGGCGAGTTGCTGCACGCGATGTTCGACTTCACGCACCGACCAGCCCTGCTCGGCGGCTTGCTTGGCCAGCAGGATCGCCATCGGTGCCGCGAGTGGCAGCAGCGCGCGCGCATGCCCCATTTCCAGCGCCCCGGTCTGCACCAGCACGCGGATGTCCGCCGGCAGTTCCAGCAGGCGCAGCAGGTTGGACACGGCCGCACGGGAGCGGCCGACCGCTTCGGCGGCGGCGGCGTGGGTGAGGTCGAATTCGTCGATCAGCCGCTGCAGTGCCTGCGCTTCCTCCAGCGGATTGAGGTCCTCGCGCTGGATGTTCTCGATCAGCGCCATCGCGACCACGGTGCGGTCGTCGACCTCGCGCACCACCGCCGGGACCTCACTCAGGCCGGCGCGTTGCGAGGCGCGCCAGCGGCGTTCGCCGGCAATGATTTCGTAGGTGCGGCCACCGCGGCCGTCGGCGCCGGTCTGCTCGCGCACGACAATCGGCTGGATCACGCCCTGCGCCTTGATCGATGCGGCAAGCTCATCGAGCTTGGCATCGTCCATCGAACGTCTGGGCTGGAACCTGCCCGGCACCATCGCATCCACCGGCAAGCTGCGCAGCTGGTCGCCCGGCAATGCCTGCAACGGCTGCACGTCCGCAGCCTTGGGACCCAGCAACGCTTCAAGCCCGCGACCGAGGCCACGCTTCTTGGCTGCGCTCTTGGGCGCGCCCTTGGCGGCGGTCATGCGACGTTCTCCCTTTTCTTTGCCAATTCGTTCAATGCCAGTTCGCGTTCGCGTTGGCGGCGCAACACTTCGCCGGCCAGGCCAAGATACGCCACCCCGCCACGGCTGGCCTTGTCGTAGCCGAGGATGCTCTGGCCGTGGCTGGGTGCTTCGGCCAGGCGCACGTTGCGCGGCACGATCGTGCGGAACACAAGTTCGCCGAAATGATTGGTGAGCTCGGCCGACACCGCATTGGCCAGGTTGTTGCGCACGTCGAACATGGTGCGCAGCACGCCTTCGATCTCGAGATCCGGATTCAACCGGCCCTTCAACGCATCGATCGTGCCCAGCAATGAACTCAGGCCTTCCAGCGCGTAGTACTCGCACTGCATCGGCACCAGCACCGAATCGGCGACGGTCAGCGCGTTCAAGGTCAGCAGCGACAGCGACGGCGGGCAATCGATGAGGATGAAGTCGTAGTCGTCGCGAACCGGTTGCAGCGCCTGCTTGAGCCGCTGTTCGCGGTGGGGCAGGTCCATCAGCTGGATTTCGGCGGCGGTCAGGTCGATATTGCACGGCAACAGGTCGAAGCCATCTTCGCTGCGCACGATTGTTTCGCGCGCGCCGGCTTCGCCCAGCAGGACATTCGTGGTCGACATCACCAGGTCGCGCTTGTCGATGCCGCTGCCCATGGTCGCGTTGCCTTGCGGATCCAGGTCGATCAGCAGGACGCGCTTGGGCGTGCGGGCAAGTGCTGCAGCCAGGTTGACCGCGGTCGTGGTCTTGCCGACTCCGCCCTTCTGGTTGGCGATGGCGATGATGCGGGCCATGCGGCGTGTGGTTCCTTCGAAGATCCGGCCTCGACGCGACACCGGGTTGCCGATTATGCCTCAGCTGGCGACTTGCCCACTTCGAGCAGGTGGCGCTCGGCGCCAAGGCCCGGTACCTGCAGCACATGGGTGGCCAGCAGCCGCCAGCCCGCCGGGAGTGCCGCAATCTCGTCGGCCGGCAGCACGCCCTTCATCGCCAGCAGCCGACCTGCCGGCGTCAGCAGGTGGCCGCCAAGCGCCAGGATCAGCGGCAGGGTGGCCAGTGCGCGGGCGGTGATCGCATCGAAGCGGCCAGGTGCATCGAACGCCTCGATCCGCGACTCGGCCACCGTCACGTTGCCCAACTGCAGCTGGCGCACGGCTTCGCGCAGGAAGCGCGCCTTCTTGCCGTTGCTTTCGACCAGGGTGACCCGCAGGTTCGGCCGCGCAATCGCCAACGGGATGCCCGGCAGGCCGGGACCGGTGCCGAGGTCCGCCAGGGTGTCGATGCCGGCCAGGTGGGCATGCATCGCCAGTGAGTCCAGCAGGTGCTTGACCAGCATCTCGCGGGGGTCGCGGATCGCGGTCAGGTTGTAGGTCTGGTTCCAGCGATGCAGCAGCGCCAGGTAGGCCAGCAGCGGATCGGCGAGCGCGGTGTCCAGGTTCAATGCGGACAGGCCGGATTCCAGTTCGGGGCGCAGTGCGCGGACGGCATCATTCATGCGGGAAGTATGCCGGGATACCAGGCCAACGCCGCGCGGTAGCCCGCCTGCGGCACCAGTTCGCGCAGCTGCCAGCGCGCGGCATCGCCGAGTTGCGGGTCGCAGGCGACCAGCTGCAAGCCGCCACCGGCCTCACTGAACTGCAGGCGATCCAGGCCGAATGCCAGGCCGCGACCGTGCGCCTTGAGCACCGCTTCCTTCGCACACCAAAGGCGGATGAACGCCGATTGCCGCTCGGGTTCGCCGTCCCGCGCGGCGACCCATGCCGCTTCGGCAGGATGGAAATAACGGGCTGCCAAGGCCACGGCCTGCGCGCGCGGGCGCACGTACTCAAGGTCGATCCCGACCGCCGCGTTGCCTGCGTGGGCGATCAGCAGCCCTTCGCCACTGTGGCTCCAGCTGATGTCGTCGGTAGCATGGGGCCCGCATAGCCGGGGACGGCCATGTGGCGAGCGTCGCAACGGCAGGTCGTCCGGCGCGCATGCCAGGCGTGGCGCAAGCCAGCGCCGCACCTGTTGCTCCGCCGCAAGCGAACGGTCGCGCGGAAGCCAGTGCCATGCAGGCTCATCGTTGTGGGTATCGCGTGCCGGGGGGGGCTGGATGTTGGTCATCGTCCGCCAGCGTAAAGTAAGTGGCAGTGGTCGCAGGGGGCGACCGGGAAAGGAAGCATGCGGCATGTCGGCGGTTGAGATTTTCCATGGTGCGGGAACCCAGGCCGGTCCTGCAGGTCGCCTGGTCGCCGGAGCCCCGGAGCGCATCGTCGCCATCGACGGCGGCGTGGCGATCAGCGCCGCGCGCTTCGAACGTCATGTCCGGGCGCTTGCGGCCACCCTGCCCAGCGGTAGCCACGCGGTCAATCTGTGCGAGGACCGCTATCGGTTCCTGGTCACGCTGTGCGCAGTGGCGAGCCGTGGCCAGGTGAACCTGCTGCCGCCCTCGCGCGCGCCCGGCGTCGTCGCCGAGACACTGGCGCAGCATCCCGGCGCTTATGCCCTCGGTGACGGTCCGCCCGAACCGGGACGCGAGATCGAGCGCGACATCCGCAGCGCCGGCTGGCGCATGCCCGAGGACCTCGAGGAAGCCGAAGGTCCGGCCCTGATGGTCGATGCCGATGCGGTGGTGGTGATCGGTTTCACCTCGGGCAGTACGGGCCGTCCCATGCCGAATGCCAAGACCTGGCGCGGCTTTCGCGTCAGCACCGCGCAGAACCTCGCGGCGCTTCGCAGCCTGTGGCCGGCAGGCACGCATGCGAATGTGGTCGCGACCGTCCCGCCCCAGCACATGTACGGGATGGAACTTTCGATCATGCTGCCGCTGCTGTCCGACGTGGGCATGCATGGTGGCCGCCCGTTTTTCCCGGATGACATCGCGCGTGCGCTGCAGGAAACCCCTGCGCCGCGGCTGCTGGTGACGACCCCCGTGCATCTTCGTGCGCTGGTGGCGTCGGGCGTGGCGTTGCCGCCATTGGCCGGCATCGTGTCGGCGACCGCGCCGATGCCTGAAACCCTGGCCCGCGAGGTCGAATCACGCTATGGCTGCGAGTTGCGCGAAATGTTCGGTTCCACCGAGACCTGCGTGATTGCGTGCCGGCGCCCGGCACTGACGCCTGGGTGGACGCCGCTGCCAGGCGTCACCGTGCAGCCGCAACCCGATGGCAGCCTGGTGCAGGCGGCGCACCTGCCGGCGCCGATTGCATTGGCGGACGTCGTGGAGGTTGCCGATGACGGCCGTTTCCAGTTGCGCGGGCGCCAGGCCGACCTGCTGGAGATCGCCGGCAAGCGGGCGTCGCTCAACGAGCTGACCCAGCGCTTGCTGGCGGTGCCCGGCGTCGATGATGGCGTGGTGTTCCAGCTCGAGCCCGTCACCACCGGTGGCGTGGGCCGGATCGCCGCGCTTGCGGTGGCGCCCGGGTTGCAGGGCCAGGACATCCTGCGCCTGCTGCGCACGCACGTGGATCCGGTGTTCCTGCCCCGCCGGCTCAGGTGCGTGGCGGCGCTGCCTCGCAACGAAACCGGCAAGCTGCCGCGGGCCGAGCTGTTGCGCCTGCTGGATGTCGATGCGCGTTGAGTTCGCCGGTGCCCGGCGATCACCACATGGCCATCACGCCAGCGCCTGCAGAGTGGCGCCGTACCCGACGCAATGAGGCGCTGGGGTTTCCACCAACGTAGGAGCATTCCATGAACTTCCTTCTCTACCTGATTGTCGGTGGCATCGCGGGTTGGCTTGCCAGCATCATGATGAAGCGTGATGGTTCACAGGGCATCATCCTCAACGTGGTGGTCGGCATCATTGGCGGTTTCCTGGGTGGCATCCTGCTGCCGATGGTCGGCCTTGGTTTCGGTGGCACCATTGGTTTCCTGATCACCGCCTTCATCGGCGCCGTCGTGCTGCTGCTGGTCGTGAATCTGTTTACCCGGGGCCGCGCGCGCTAACCGCAGCGTGACCGATACATGGATGGATCAAGGGCCCGGCATTGCCGGGCCCTCAGTCAATGGGCAGCACCCACGTCGTGGGCAATCCTTTCCCGTCGCTCAATCGCTCGCGAGTTCCACCCACGCCGGCGCGTGGTCGCTGGCGCGCTCCCACGTGCGCGGTGTGCGGTCGACGCCGGCATCGACTGTCTTGTCCTTGAGCGCATCGGACACCAGCGTCAAATCGATCCGCAGGCCCAGGTCGCGGCGGAACGCGGCCTGCCGGTAATCCCACCAGCTGAAGATGCCGGCCTCGTCGTGATGCAGGCGGAACGCATCATGCAGGCCGAGGTCCAGCAGGCGCTTGAGCGCCGCGCGCTCGGCGCTTGAGGTCAGGATGTGGTCGTCGTTCCAGACTGCCGGATCATGCACGTCACTGTCATCGGGTGCGATGTTGAAGTCGCCCATCACGACCAGCCTCGGATTCTCGCGCAGTTCGTCGGCCAGCCAGCCATGCACCGCGTCCAGCCAGCGCAGCTTGTAGGCATATTTTTCGGTGCCGATGTCCTGGCCATTGACCACGTACAGGTTGACGATGCGCACGCCGTTGACGGTCGCCGCGATCGCCCGCGCCTGCTCGTCGTCGAAACCGGGAATGCCCAGTTGCACGTGGCTGATCGGGTGCCGCGCCAGGATCGCCACGCCGTTGTAGGTCTTCTGCCCGGCGAACACGTTGCGGTAGCCGGCCGCCAGCAGGGCATCCTCGGGGAACTTGTGGTCCTCCAGCTTGGTTTCCTGCAGGCCCACCACGTCCGGCCCGAAATCGGCCAGCCACTGCTGCAGGTGCGGCAGGCGCACGTTGAGCGAATTGACGTTCCAGCTGGCAATCTTCATCGGTGGACGTCCATGCGGCGCGAACAAGGATGGAACTATCGGGTCGAACCCAGTGTACAAGCGGGTCCAGCAGACTTTCGGCACTGCCCATACAGGATGCGCCGGGTATCCTAGGAAGTTAACGCCAGACCGTCACGCCAATCCGCCACGAGAGAGAGGAACCCACATGCCCCGCACCTTGCTAACCCTTGCCCTTGCCAGTGCGCTTGCCGCCGGCGCGGGCGTTGCCGTTTCGCCCGCGGCCGCCGCCGATGGCGCCGCCACGCCCAAGCTGGGCACGTTCGGCGTGGACCTGAGCGCGCGTGATACGGCGGTCAAGCCCGGCGATGACTTCAACCGCTATACCAGCGGCCACTGGCTGGACACGTACCAGCTGAAAGACTACGAGACCAGTTTCGGCTCGTTCAATGCGCTGCGTGATGAGTCCGAAGCGCAGACCCGGGAGATCTTCGACGCCATTTCCAAGCGCACCGATCTCAAGCCGGGCAGCAACGAGCAGAAAGTGCGCGATTACTACAACAGCTTCATGAATCGCGATGCGCGCAACGCTGCTGGCATCACGCCACTCAAGCCGGTGCTGGACAGGATCGCGGCGATCAACTCGATGCCGGCGCTGGTCAAGGCCTTCGGTGAGTCCGACGTGGATGGCACCGATGCGCCGATCGGCGCGGGCGTCGGCCTGGATGCCAAGAACCCGGATCGTTACCTGGTCGGGATCGGTGTTGGCGGATTCGGCCTGCCAGACAAGGATTTCTACATCAACCAGGATCCGCGTTTCGTGGCGATCCGCGCCGCGTACGTCGAGCACATGCAGAAGATGCTGGGCTTCGCTGGCGTCACTGACGGCAAGGCGCGCGCAGAAGCCCTTCTGGCGCTGGAAACCGAATTGGCCAAGGCCACCTGGGACCGCGCCGAGCTGCGCAACCGCGACAAGACCTACAACCTGACCAAGTTCGCCGACCTCGGCAAGCTTTACCCCGGTTACGACTGGAGCGCGCAGCTCAAGGCACAGGGCCTGCCGATTCCGGACGAGGTCAACGTCCGCACGCCGAGCTCCGTCGGTCCGATCATCGCGATCGTCAACAAGACGCCGCTGAATGTCTGGCGCGACTACCTGACGGTCAACGCGATCTCCAACAATGCCGGCATGCTGAGCAAGGAAATCGATGACGCGGCGTTCGCCTTCAAGGGCACCGTGCTGTCCGGCCAGAAAGCGCAGCGTGACGACTGGAAGCGCGCCATCGGCATGGCCGGTGGTGGCCAGGGCCTGGGTGACGCGGTCGGCCAGATCTACGTCGACCAGTTCTTCAAGCCGGAATCGAAGGTCGCGATGGACCAGCTGGTCGCCAATCTGCGTCTTGCACTGCGCCAGAACCTGAGCAAGATCGACTGGATGGGTGATGCGACCAAGACCGAGGCTTACAAGAAGCTCGATTCGTTCCGCCCGAAAGTGGGTTATCCGAGCAAGTGGCGCGACTACAGCAGCGTGTCGATTACCCCGGACAACCTGATGGCCAATGTGCTGGTCATGCGCAAGTACTACCAGGACGACCAGAACGCACGGATCGGCAAGAAGACCGACCGCGACGAATGGTTCATGACCCCGCAGACGGTCAATGCGTATTACAACCCGAGCTTCAACGAAATCGTGTTCCCGGCTGCGATCCTGCAGGCGCCGTTCTTCGACGTCAACGCCGATCCAGCGGTGAACTATGGTGCCATCGGTGCGGTGATCGGCCATGAGATGGGCCATGGCTTCGATGACCAGGGCAGCAAGTCGGACTGGCAAGGCATCCAGCAGAACTGGTGGACCGACGAGGACCGCGCCCGTTTCGAGACCCGGGTCAAGGCGCTTGGCGCGCAGTACGACGCGTTCTGCCCGCTCGAAAAAGTCTGCGTGAATGGCGCGCTGACCATGGGCGAGAACATCGGCGACCTCGGTGGTTTGTCGATGGCCTACACCGCCTATCACCTGAGCCTGAAGGGCAAGCCGGCGCCTGTGATCGACGGACTGACCGGCGACCAGCGCTTCTTCATGGCCTGGGCCCAGGTATGGAAAGCCAAGTACCGCGACGAGACCCTGGTCAACCAGATCAAGTCCGATCCGCATTCACCCGCGATGTACCGTGCGAATGGACCCTTGCGCAATTTCGATGCGTGGTACGCCGCGTTCAACGTCAAGCCGGGCGACAAGATGTACCTGCCGCCGGAGCAGCGCGTGCGGATCTGGTAATTCCGCGAACGCCGGCACACGCCGGCACGCACAATGCAAAAGGCCGGCAATCGCCGGCCTTTTGTCTGCCAGCAAGGTCTAGCGCAACAGCAATTTGATGAAACGATCGACCCTGGAATAAGGCGGCTTCAGCAGGTCGCTGCCGGCGAGGCGCGACTGCCAGACGATCGGCAGCAGCTTGCTGAAGGCATCGAAGCCGGCACGCCCGTGATATGCGCCCATGCCGCTGGCACCGATGCCGCCAAACGGCAATGCATTGATGCCGAAGTGCAGCAGGGTGTCGTTGACGGTCACGCCGCCGGACAGGGTCTTGCCGAGGATGCGCTCGACCTGGGCGCGGTCGTGGCTGAACGGATACAGCGCCAGCGGCCTGTCATTGGCATTGACGTGGGCAATGGCTTCGTCGAGGTTGCGATAGCCGCGGATCGGCAGGATCGGTCCGAAGATTTCTTCCTGCATGAGCGTGGCATCGTCGCCCGCATCCAGTACCAGCGTTGGTGCGAAATATCGCGTGGCCGGATCGTTTTCGCCCAACGCAACCACCTGCGCGCCGCGCTCGCGCGCATCGTCCAGGTAACCCTGCAGGCGCGCATACTGGCCGTCGTTGACGATGCGGGTGAAGTCGGCGGCATTGCCGCTGCCGTAGCGCGCCGCGACTTCGGCCTTCAACGCCTCGACCAGCGCACCACGGCGGCCGGCATCGACCATCACGTAATCCGGCGCGATGCAGGTCTGGCCGCCGTTGAACCACTTGCCGGTTGCCAGCCGCGCCGCGGCTTTTTCGACCGGATAGTCGTCACAGACGATCGCCGGCGACTTGCCGCCCAGCTCCAGCGTCAGCGGCGTCAGGTTGGGCGCCGCGGCCGCCATCACCTTGCGGCCAATGGCGGTCGAGCCCGTGAACACCAGGTGGTCCAGTGGCAACGCGGCGAATGCAGAGGCAATCTCGGCGCCGCCCAGTGCGACCGCCACCCGCGAGGGTGGGAATACGTCGGCAAGCAGGTCGCGCAGGAATTCGGCGCTGCGCGGCGTGTGTTCGGACGGCTTCAGGAACACATGGTTGCCCGCGGCAATTGCCGTCGCCAGCGGCACCAGCGCCAGGTTGACCGGGTAGTTCCATGGCGCGATCACGCCAACCACACCCACGGGCTGCGCGCGCAGTTCGGCACGTGCCGGCCAGAACTTGATGCCGACGCCGACCCGCCTGGGCCGCATCCAGCCGCGCAGGTGCTTGAGCAGGTGGTCGATCTCGCCGAGCACGGTCATGCCGTCGGCGATCAGCGACTCATGCCGCGAGCGTCCTCCGAAATCCTCGGAGATCGCGCTGGCCATTGCTTCCAGGCGGGACTTGAAGACTTCGCGCAGGCGCTTGAGGTCGTCGCGGCGTTGCGTGTAGTCGGGCTTGCGCGCCTGCCAGCTGTCGCGCAGGCGGGACAGGGTAGGGGCGAGTTCGGCGATGCTGGTGACTTCGGTGTTTTCCATACGGCCGAGTATATTCTTGGTCACTGCCAATTCCCGTGAGCGGATCCCACGATGCCCCTGCGTCCCTATCTGCAGCACCTGCCCAGCGTCGGCGAACGTGTTTACGTGGATCCGGCTGCCACCGTGATCGGCGATGTGGTGCTGGGCGACGATGTCTCGATCTGGCCTGGCACCATTGTCCGTGGCGACGTCAATTTCATCCGCATCGGCGCGCGCACCAATATCCAGGATGGCAGCGTGGTGCATGTCAGCCATGACGGCCCGCACGCCAGGCTGGGCGGCTTCGCGACCGTGATCGGCGAGGACGTGACCATCGGCCACAAGGCGATCATCCATGCCTGCCGGATCGAGGACGCAGTGCTGATCGGGATGGGCGCGATCGTGCTGGATGGCGCCATCGTGAAGAAGCACGGATTCGTCGGCGCCGGTGCCTTGATCGCGCCGGGCAAGGTCGTGGGTGAAGGTGAACTGTGGATCGGCAACCCGGGCAAGAAAGTACGCATGCTCACCGATGCCGAGATCGAGGCGTTGTACTACAGCGCCGGCCATTACGTGAGGTTGAAGGACCGGTACCTCAACGCCCCGATCCTGTAGGAGCGCCCGTTCGGGCGCGACACGCGGCGCACCGAACTCAGTCCGCGGTCACCAGGCTTGCGGAATGACTGCTGAGTGCGGCGAATACCGCATTGGTTTCCGGACGCACGCCGTGCCACAGCTTGAAGCTCTCGGCGGCCTGTTCGACCAGCATGCCCAGGCCGTCGATGGCGTCATGGCAGCCGGTGGCGCGCGCCCATGCCATGAACGGGATTGCTGCTTCGCCATAACTCAGGTCCACCGCGGCGGTGCGCCGTCCGACGATCGAGTGTGGCAGGGGCGACAGCGTGCCACCGCGACTGGCGGAGGTGGCATTGATGACCAGGTCGAACTCGCCGAATGCCGCGACGTCACCGAGATAGCGTGGATGCACGCGACCGGGCTGGCCCAGCATGTCGGCAAGCGCATCGGCGCGTTCGGGTGTGCGGTTGACGATGAACAACTCGCCGATGCCGGCATCCAGCAAGGCCGGCGCGATCCCGCGCGCGCCGCCACCGGCGCCCACGATCAGGGTGCGGCGCTCGCGCAGGTCCAGGCGGTAGCGATCGGTCAGGTCGCGGACCAGGCCGACGCCATCGGTATTGTCCGCATGCCAGCCGTCGGCGGTGCGGACCAGGGTATTGGCCACGCCCACCCGTTGCGCCCGCTCGCCGAGGCTTGTCGCCAGTTCGGCGGCAAGCGCTTTCAACGGCAGGGTGACATTGGCGCCTGCGCCGCCGGCAGCGGCGAACGCCTGCAGCCTGGATTCGAACTCCGCGGGTCCCGCTTCTATCGCGATATAGCGCAGGTCGATGCCGGCCTGCCGTCCGAACGCGGCATGGATCTGCGGCGACAGCGAGTGCGAGATCGGCGTTCCGAACACGGCGTATTGCTGACTCATTGCAGGCTCCAGGCAAAGGGTTTGGCAGGCGGTTTCAGTCGGCCTCGCGCAGCCATCGTGCGGCATCGAGGGCGAAATAGGTGAGCACGCCATCCGCTCCCGCGCGCTTGATGCTGGTCAGCGCCTCCAGTGCACACGCGCGTTCGTCCAGCCAGCCATTTTGCGCGGCGGCCTTGAGCATCGCGTACTCGCCGCTTACCTGGTAGACGAAGGTCGGCGCACCGAATTCATCCTTGACCCGCCGCACGATGTCCAGGTACGGCAGGCCCGGCTTGATCATCACCATGTCCGCGCCTTCGTCCAGGTCCAGTGCGACTTCACGCAGCGCTTCGTCGGAATTGGCCGGGTCCATCTGGTAGGTGTACTTGTTGCCCTTGCCCAGCGCGCCGGCGCTGCCGACCGCATCGCGGAACGGGCCGTAGAAACTCGACGCGTACTTGGCGCTGTAGGCCAGGATGCGGGTGTGGAGGTGGCCGTCGAATTCCAGCGCTTCGCGGATCGCGCCGATGCGGCCGTCCATCATGTCGCTGGGCGCGACCACGTCGGCGCCGGCGCGGGCATGGCTGAGCGCCTGCTTGACCAGCGCCTCCACGGTTTCGTCGTTGACCACGTAGCCGCTGTCGTCGACCAGGCCGTCCTGGCCGTGGCTGGTGTACGGGTCCAGCGCGACGTCGGTGATCACGCCCAGCTCCGGAAAGCGCGCCTTCAACGCGCGCACCGCGCGCTGGCACAGGCCCTCATCGTCCCAGGCGGCTTCGGCGCCGAGCGACTTTGCCTCCGGTGCGGTGACCGGGAACAGCGCCAGTGCCGGCACCCGCAATTCGCTGGCGGTTTCGGCCACGCGCAGCAATTCGTCGATCGAGACCCGTTCGATCCCCGGCATCGAGGCGATCGCCTGGCGACCGTCGGGTTCGTGCACGAAGACCGGATAGATCAGGTCGTCGCAGGTCAGGACATGTTCGCGCATCAGGCGGCGCGAAAACTCGTCACGGCGCATCCGCCGCGGGCGCGAGAAGGGATAGCTCATGGCGGACAGTTTACGCCTGCCCCAAAAACAATAGACAAAAAAACCGGCGCCGTTGCGGGCGCCGGTCGAGGTTGCAGCGGTTCTGCGATTACTGCGGGATCGGGAAGCGGGTACGGTCGGTGACGCGACGTGCACACGTCATCACCTTCTGGCCTTCCTGGTAGGTCAGCAGACCCGAGGCAACCAGGCGATCCTTCTGCGCGGTAATGCAACTGGTGTACTGGCTGCGGGTATTGGCGCTGACCAAGCACATTTCGTGCGAGGCCGATACCGTGCCGCCCGCGATCAGCCCGGCATCGTTGACCGCCGGAATGCCGGTGTCGCAATCCAGGATGTTCGGGCTGCCCATCACCGAATTGCCGGTATTGAGCTCCCAGCCGATATCCGCCATCAACGCCGGGGTGATGTCCAGGTTGTAATAGCTGCGCAGGCTGCTGTTGATGGCAGGTTCCATCAGCAAATTGGGCAATGCGACTGAATCGTAGTGCGAGAACGACGAACCACTCTGAACCGGGTTGGGCGCGAACAGGCGTGGACGCCCAAGATCGTCGGCGCCCTGCAGCAACACGGGATCCTGCACGAAGCCCACCGTGACAGGCAGGTTGGCCTTGAACAGATTGCCGTCGGCCAACGTGATGCGTACCGACGGGATCGTGATCGTGGCATCCGTGCCACTCATGCCGGCTACCGTACCTGCAACGTTGTCGGCAACGATCACGGCGATTGCACCGGCATTCTGGGCATTTTTCACCTTGACGGTGAAGCCGCAGGTGCCGCGATCAATGATGGCGATCTTGCCGGCGACATTGCTTGTGATCGGCTCGCAACCATCGCCCGGGGTGCCAACACTGTCCGTGCCAAGCGCAGCTACGCCACCGAAGTTGCCGGGAGCTGCCGGAGGACCGAAGCTGGCCGTACCGTAGCCATAGTCACCCGCGACCGGAGCTGGCGCCGACACGCGGAAGTAGATCCGCTTGTCCAGCAGCATCTGCGCACCCGCCACGGCGCGCGGGCCGGTGAACACCACGTTGCCGGTGTTGATCGCGGCCGCCTGGCGCTCGACATCGGTCATCTGCGGCCAGAACTTGCCGGTGGTGTTGTCATAGGCATAGACGTTATAGGCGTCCTGCGTGCCGTAGAACATGGCGCCGGTGGCCGCAGATGCAAAGGACGCGAAGCCCAGGCCGTGGGCGTACTCATGCATCACCACGTCCAGGAAGTTGGTGAGGCCGGCCGGCGTGTTGCCGTCCAGGCCGTAATAGAACGTGAAGTTGGTGCTGAACTGCGAGCGGATGTCGTAGAAGCCCGGGTTCAGGTCAAAACCCGCGCGCGCATCGGCGAGTGCACCGCCGTACCAGGTGTCGGCCAGCGGTGCGCCGGGATAGTTGTTGAATGCGCTCAGCGAGCCGGCCGAGCCGAGGACGTTGGTAGCCAGCGGCAGGAAGCGCGCCTGGATGTAGATCGGCACATCACTCTTGAGCACGCTGCCCCACAGGGTCGCGGCGTACTGCGCCACGATCCGGCGCTGTTCGCCTCGCGTGGTGCCCAGGTTGCCGCCGACGGGAGCGACCGGAGTGGGATCGAAATAGCCGGTGTTGGCGGGATCGGTCGGGACCGGGATGATGTCGGCGGCCTGCACGCTGCCGACGGCGACCAGTGCGGTCAGCAGGGCGCTGGCGAGCAGGGTGCGCATGGACTTATTAGATGTCATCGGACACCTCCACGGCGGTCACGGTGGAAGGGCCGCTGGCATCGGTATCACGCACGCGCATGTGGCCATTCGCGTCCGGCGATGCAGTCAGGTAATGGTCGAGTTCCTCAGGAACGGCAGCCATCGTGGCGTCCGTACCCGCCAGCGCAGTACGTGCGGAGGCCTTGACCACGGTCTTCTGCTGGCTCTGGTGGTTGCGCGCCATGGCTTCCGCCATTTCGTTCTTCTGCTTCACGCTGAGCGGCTTGGCCGCATGCGCGCTGGTCGCTGCGAGTGCGGCAACGGCAAAGCCGGCCACCACGCAAGCGGTCTTGATGATTGGATGTGACATGAGTTGGTTTATTCCCGGTTATGCGACAGGCGTTCACGTTGCAGGGCCTGCACTGCCGCCCCACACGGCCCCCGGCGCGCCGTCGCACGCACCGATGTCCGATATATAACCCGAAGTGCGTTAACGCACAACGTTTCAGGTGTTCAGCCGCGGCTAGAGCACGCCTCCGAACATCCCCAATCGCAGTGTGGCCACGACCACGACCACCACGTTGAGGACCAGTCCGGTCTTGGCGCGGCCGCGATTGCCGGGTCGCGTCATCGCGATCCCGATCGCCGCAACAATCGCGCCCACTGCGGCAAATGGAATCAATAGCCAGTTGGTGATGCCGATCACCGGAATCAGGGCGATGATCATCCAGACCATGGCCACGATGCCCCACAGCACGCTGATCAGTCCCATTGCGCGATTCCCCCGGATGACTTGAAAGTGGATGCAGACTGTAACCGGCAAATCGGGTTCAGGTATTCGCCGGACTGCCATGCACACCGTCTATCTCGACTGCAAGGTCGCGGCGGCAGATCGCCGCATGCAGCACCAGGCGCGGAACCCGTGGCCCCAGCCGCTCGGCGAGGGCGGACGCCACCAGCGGCAGGTCGTCGCGGTCGCGCACGTACACCTTCAGGCGGGAGCTCGTGTCGAAGGTGGCGGGAAGGTGCGGCTCGCGCTTGCGCGCCTCGTTGATGAGCGCGTCGAAGTTGGCGAAGGTTTCGCTCAATTGTTCGAGCAACAGCCCGGCGTGGCGGGTGGCATGACCCACCACGCTGGCAGTGCCCGACAGCAGCAAGGGTGCTTGGTGCACCGTGGGTGGCAGCATCGCGCGGGCGAAGCTGGGTGGTTGCGGGCCGTACTCGCGCGGATACCGCCACGCTTCCACCTGGCGCGGGTTCTCCAGCGGCGTTCCCGGTGCACCGGCACTGAGCCAATAGACCTGCAGCACGCGCGCATCGTCGCAGCGCCCGATCGCGGTGGCCGCGGGCAGTCGGTTCGGATCGAAGTCGCCCAATCCGCGCGCGCGGCCGACGCAGAATTGCCGATAGCGCTCGACATCGCCATCGCCCTGGGTGATCCCCTCGAGATAATTCCAGATGCGCAACAAATGCGGGGTTTCGCTGCCCTGCAGGAAGGCGGTGATGCGCGCGTAGGCAAGGGCCGCGGCGCCCACGATGCCGGTCGGGTCGGCGGCGCCGGCGTGGCCCGATTCATCGACTTCAATGACGCCGAAGGTCAACCGCCCGTCGCTTGCCCAGGCCACGCCGTTGTCGCGACCACTGCGCACCGCGCCATGCGCGCGCCAGACTTCATAGGTGTGCTTGCGCTCATGGGGTTCCAGCGGCACGCGCAGGTAGCGCGGGTCTGCCATCCGAGCCGGTGCTGCGCTGCCGAAACCGAACACGGCCAGGACATGCACGTCTTCGAGCAATTCGGCCGGATTGACCGTATCGACGTAGTCCACCGCAAGGCGGGCAAGCGCCGGTGCGGGCAAGGGGCGTTCCGCGTTCATGGGCATGCCGCCGCCCGCTTGACGACCTTGGCGGGGCCCGATGCATGTGCTGCCATGACTGCAGTGCCTGACCGCCGTGGCGGGACGGCGACGCGTGAGGTCGGTGTTGGCACGGCAATCATCGGGGCAGTGGTCGTGGCCAGCGTGGATGGCAGTCGGGACGCCATGATACCGGCGCGCCCTTCGCAACAATCAAGTTGTCCCGGGCCACGTCCCGAGGCCCATGCCATGTCATCTGGTTTAACCTGTGCGCCAACCCAAACACGATGGACGTCCTGATGTCGCTGCAAACCGAAGCCGAGCAGGAGCTGGCCGAGCTGCTGGTGGAAAGCCTGAACCTGGAGGATGTCGCCGCGAACGAGATCGATCCGGAAGCGCCGCTGTTCAACACCGGCCTGGGGCTGGATTCGATCGATGCGCTCGAACTCTCCCTGGCCATCAGCAAGCGTTACGGTTTCCAGCTGCGCTCCGACAATGACGAGAACCAGCGGATCTTTGCCTCGCTTCGCGCGCTGGCCGCGCATGTCCAGCAGCACAAGACTGCCTGACGCGACGGGCCCGGTGTCCTCGCGCCACGCCTCGGCGCTGCGGGTGCTGCTGGCGCTGCTTTACCCCCTGCTGGCGCACTGGGCCGCCATCGCCGGTGATCCACGGGTCGCGACGCTCGCCCTCGGCGACATCCTGCTGATCCTGCTGCTCGAAGGCCTGCTGGCCCGGCGCCGTGGCGCCCTGCTGCTGGCGCTGGTCGCGATCCCGGGCCTGGTCCTGCTGTCGCAGACGTCGGTGGCGATGCTGCCCTTGCTGGTCATGCCGGCGTTGCTGCTCGCCGCTGCCGCGCTGGGTTTCGCGCGGACGCTGCGCGTGGGCCGGACACCGCTGATTGCCAGCATCGTCGAGGCGCTGGAGGGTGACGATGCCGGCAACCTGCCAGCACCGTTGCGTCGCTACACCCGGGGGTTGACCCTTGCCTGGGCGGTGTTGCTGGCCGTCCTGGCAGTGGTCAACGCGGGCCTGGCGTTGTGCGCGGTGCCCGGCGGCGTGCTGGCCAGCATCGGCATCACGCCACCGTTCCTGGTGACAAACACGCAATGGTCATGGTTCGCCAATGGCTTCAACTACGCGATCGTCGGGTTGTTCTTCCTGCTTGAATACGCGTACCGGCGGCGCTGCTTCCCGGAGCGCATCCACGGGTTCCGTCATTTCGCCACGCGACTGGCCCGGATGGGCCCGGCGTTCTGGCGCAGGGCGCTGCATTGACCGCGGCAACGCCACGCGACGACGGCGATCCTGGCGCTTGTCCCGGCGATGGGCCAGTCGCATCGCCACCCCATGTGCACGCCTTCACGGTGGCGCACGACCATCCCGCGCTGCCCGGGCATTTCCCGGGCAAGCCGGTGGTGCCGGGCGTGCTGCTGCTCGACCAGGCGTTGTCGCTGCTGGAAGCGTTGCATGGGCCACTGCCGGCGTTGCGGCTGCCGCAGGTGAAATTCCTGCAGCCACTGTTGCCGGGCCAGGAGGCGAGGGTGGAGCTGGCCGCGCGCGCGCCGGGCAGTTGGCGCTTCAAGGTGGTGCGCGACGAGGCGGTGCTGGCGACCGGTGACATCGTCGCCGACGGGCCTGACACGTGAGCGCGGCATGGAAACAACGCCCGGAAGGCGGCGGGCGGTTCGCGCTGGGGCTCATTCGCGGCATCGCGCGGCATGGCGGGCGCGGCCTGGCCCGCCTGCTGCTGTATCCCATCACGGGTTACTTCCTGCTTCGGCGCGCGCCCGAGCGCAGGGCGTCGCGTGCATGGCTGGACTGCGTGACGGGGCAGCCCGCCACGCTGTGGCACGTCGCCCGGCATATCCATACCTTCGCCGCCACCATCCTGGACCGCGTGTTCCTGTTGTCTGGCCAACTGAAGCGCTTCGACGTGCGCGTGCAGGGCCTGGACGTGCTGCACGAGACATTGGCCGATGGCCAGGGCATGCTCCTGTTCGGATCCCACCTGGGCAGCTTCGAAGTGTTGCGGGTCCTGTCCCGCGAACGTCCCGACGTGAAGGTGCGGGTAGTGCTGGACATCGGCCACAACCCGGCGATGAGCCAGTTGCTGGATGCCTTGAATCCCGAGATCGCCGCCACCGTGATCGACGCCGGCCAAAGCGGGCCGATGCTCATGCTGGAGATCCAGCAGGCGATTTCCGACGGCGCGATCGTCACCCTGCTGGTGGATCGCGTGCAGTCCGGGCATGCGTGGCTACCGGCCCCGTTCTTCGGCCGTGACGCGCCGTTGCCGGCGGCACCGTGGCTGATTGCGTCGGTGCTCGGGGTGCCGGTGATGCTGGCCTTCGGGCTGTACCGTGGCGGCAAGCGCTATGACCTGGTGTTCGAGCCATTCGACGTCGGCGTACGCGCGGCGCGTGCGGAACGTGGCGCGCGCTTGCGGGCCCTGGTCGGACGCTATGCAGGCAGGCTGGAGCATCATGCGCGCCAGGCGCCCTACAACTGGTTCAATTTCTATGACTTCTGGGGACTGCCTGATGGCCTTTCGCACCCGCATGGGCAACAACAGGCCGCGCCCGCCACGGCGGTACTTGTGGGCGATGCTGCTGGCCTTGTCGGCGGCCGCCGCGATGTCGCAGGCGGCGCCTGACAACGTCGGTGCGGCGGTCGATCCCGGCTGGATCCTGTCGAAGCTGCAGCGTCCACTCCCGGCAAGCACGCCGTTCCTTGAATTGCGCGGCTCGCCCTTGCTCAAGGCACCGCTGCGGATCAGCGGGCGCTACCTGCGGCCGGACGCCGACACCCTGGTGCGCGATGTCGCCTCGCCTTACCAGGAAACAACAACCCTGCACGGTGGTGAAGTGCGCATCGAGCGCAAGGGCCAGTCAACCAGGCGGTTCCAGCTGTCGCGCGCGCCCGAACTCGCCGCCCTGCAGGCGAGCTTCGGCGCGTTGTTGTCCGGCGACCGGCGCCAGCTCGAAAGTCACTACACGCTGGCGGCCACCGGCACCACCGGCCACTGGCAGTTGCTGCTGACGCCCAGGGACGCGGCGATGGCTGCCAGGACGCGCGGCATCGCATTGCACGGGCGCGGCGCCGAGTTGCGCTGCATTGAAACCCTGATGGTTGCCGGCGATCCACAGCGCACGCTGCTGGCCGGCGCTGCGCGTGATGCCAGCGCCATCACCGAGGTGCAGGGGCTGGCGGACCTGTGCCACGGCACTGGCCTGCGGCAGATGACGGGTCGCGGTCGCCTGTCACTGGCCTTGGGATGGCTCGTGCTGCTGGTGCTGGCGGCGGCGTGGGTAGGTGCCAACCTGAACTTGTCGGGCGACCTGCGCCGGTTCATGCCGGAAGCGCGCACGCCGGCGCAGAAACTCCTGATCAACGAGCTGGGTGAAGGCCCTGCATCGCGACTGGTGCTGCTCGCGGTTGGTGGCGATCGTCCCGAAACCCTGGCCGCGATTTCGGAAGGCATGCGCCAGCGCCTGGCGGGCGATGCGCGCTTCACGCTGGTGGCCAATGGCGGCGCGACCACCCTGGAGGCGGTCCCGCCGCGCCTGCGCCCGTACCGCTACCTGCTGTCCGACACGCTGGATGCGCGGCAGCTGGATGCCGATTACCTGCGCGGTGAACTCGATGCGCGCGTGCAGGACCTCGGCTCGCCGATGGCGTCGCTGGTCGAACCCTTGCTTGCCTCGGATCCGACGCTGGAAACCCTGCGCCTGGTCGAACGCTGGCGGCCGGCCAGGGAGCCACGCCTTATCGATGGCGTCTGGTTTGATCGCGCGGGCAAGCGTGCCTTGCTCGCCGTGCAGACGGTTGCGCCGGGCTTCGATCCGACCGGTCAGGCCGACGCGATCGGCGCGCTCCGTGCTGCGTTCGCACAAGCCGGCCACGGCTCGCCGGCGCGGCTGGAGATGACCGGCCCCGGGGCGTTTTCGGTGGAGATTGGCGAACGCACCAGCCGCGAAGCGGGCTGGATCGGCACCGTCGATACGCTGGCGCTGATCCTGTTGCTCTGGGTGGCCTACCGAAGCTGGAAAATCCCCCTGCTCGGCGCGTTGCCGCTGGCCAGCGCGGGACTGGCGGGCCTTGGTGCCACCGCGGCCCTGTTCGAGAGCGTGCACGGCATCACCGTGGCGTTCGGCTTCACCCTGATCGGCGTGGTGCAGGATTATCCGATCCACCTGTTCAGTCATCAGCGCGCGGGCCTGTCACCGCAAGCCAGTGCGCGCGCGTTGTGGCCAACCCTGGCGACCGGCGTGGTGTCGACCTGCATTGCCTACCTCACCTTCCTGATCTCCGGTGTCGATGGCCTGCGGCAGCTGGCGGTGTTCACGATCGCCGCGCTGGCCACCGCCGCGCTGGCGACCCGGTTCCTGCTGCCCGCGCTGCTGGATCCTGCATCACGTGACGTGGCCGACCAGGCATGGCTGGCGCGCGCATGGTCATGGGTCCAGCAGTTGCCGCGCCCGCGCTGGGCGGTATTGCCATTCCTGGTTGTCGCCCTGGTGACGATTGTTCTTGCGCCCACCCCCTTCTGGCAGAACGACCTGTCCAGGCTGACCCCGGTCCCGGCCGACGGGCTGCAGCGCGATGCACGTCTGCGGCAGGAGCTCGGCGCCCCCGACGTGCGCTATCTGGTCGCGCTCGAAGCCGGGGATGCAGAGGCTGCCCTGCAGGCGAGCGAGCGCCTGCAGCCGGCGCTGGACGGGCTGGTGGAGGAGGGTGCCATCGACGGTTACGACAGCGCCACGCGTTACCTGCCGAGTACCGCGACCCAACGTGCGCGGCAGGCACGGCTACCGGACCGCAATGGCCTGCAGGCGGCACTCGACGCCTCGCTTGCGGCCTCACCGTTCCGCAGCGATGCTTTCGTCGATTTCGTGGACGATGTCCAGCGCGCCCGCTCGGCCACGCCGCTACAACCGCAGGACCTCGCGGGCACGCCGCTGGGCACACGCCTGTCGAGCCTGTTGCTGGTGTCACCGGAGCATGCCACGGCGTTGGTATCGCTCAGTGGCTTGCGTGATCCGCTGCCGGTCGCGCGTGCAGTCGCCGGGCAGGGCGCGCAACTGCTCGACCTCAAGCAGGCGTCCGAATCGCTGGTGCAGGCCTATCGCGAACGCGTGCTGCTGGCGCTGGCGATTGCCGCACTTTTGCTGGCGGCCACGGTGTGGTTCGCGTTGCGCCAGCCGCGGAGGGTGCTGCGGGTGCTGGCCCCGATGGCGTTGACCACATTGCTGATCCTCGCGGTGCTGCGCGCTGCAGGCGTGGAGCTGAACCTGTTCCACCTGGTGTCGCTGGTGTTGGCCGCCGGGCTCGGGCTGGACTACGCGCTGTTCTTCGACCACGCCGGCGACGACTACAAGGACCAGCTGCGCACCCTGCATGCGGTGATCGTCTGCAGCATCACCACGCTGCTGGTGTTCAGCCTGCTCGCGTTGTCATCGATCCCGGTATTGCGCGCGATCGGCAGCACGGTGGCGATCGGCGTGCTGTCGAATTTCGTGCTGTCGCTGCTGCTGGTGCGGGCGCCGCAACCCGCTGCTGGAATCACCAGGGCCATGATCGGGCGCGAGCAGATCCTGGCACTGGTGCCACATCAGGGCGCGATGTGCCTGTGGGATGAAGTGGTGCGCTGGGACGACCGCGACATCATGCTGCAGGCGGCCAATCATCGTGACCCGGCGCATCCCTTGCGCGGTTCCGACGGACGCCTGCGCGCGGTGCACCTGTGCGAGTACGGCGCGCAGGCGATGGCGGTGCACGGCGGACTTCGCGCGCACGCCAATGGTGAACGTGCGAAGCCCGGTTTCCTGGTCGCATTGCGCGGCGTGGCAATCCACGTTGAGCGCATCGACCGCTTGCCGGGAAAGCTGGCCGGGATCGCCACCCTGCTGGTCGATGGGCGAGGGTGGCTGGCAATATCGGTTCAGGATCGAACACGACGGCGTGTTGTTGGCGGAGGGCCGCGCGGCGGTCATTCCGCAGCCGCAGGCAACCACCCAGGAAAATGGAACGGGACAGGCGCGATGAGCAGTACCGAAACACGCAGGCGCGCACTGGTCACCGGCGGCAGCGGCGACATCGGATCGGCGATCTGCCGGCAGCTCGCCCTGGATGGCCTGCACGTGATCGTGCATGCCAACAGCAACCGCGACCGCGCCGATGACGTGGTGCAGGCCATCGTCGCGGCGGGCGGAAGTGCTCACGCCGTTGCCTTCGATGTGGCCGATGGCGAAGCGACGCGCTCGGCAATGGACGCGTTGCTTGCGCAGGGGCCGGTGCAGGTGGTCATCAACAATGCCGGCATCCATGACGATGCGCCGATGGCCGGGATGTCCGACGCGCAATGGCGCCGCGTCATCGACGTGTCCCTGCATGGGTTCTTCCATGTCACCCAGCCGCTGTTGTTGCCGATGGCGCGCACGCGCTGGGGTCGCATCGTCAGCGTCTCCAGCGTGGCCGCGGTGCTCGGCAATCGCGGGCAGGCGAATTACGCTGCGGCGAAGGCAGCGCTGCATGGCGCAACGCGCTCGCTTGCGCGCGAGATGGCTTCGCGCGGGATCACTGCGAACGTCGTCGCGCCCGGGGTGATTGCCGGGCGCATGGCGGACGCGGCGATTCCCGCCGAGACAATCAAGCAGATGGTGCCCGCGGCGCGTGCCGGCACGCCCGACGAGGTGGCCGCACTGGTGCGGTTCCTGTGCTCGGATGCGGCGAGCTATGTCACTGGCCAGGTCATCGGCGTGAACGGTGGCATGGGCTGACGGGATTGCGTCACAATCGACCTCAATCCCAGCGAGGCCTTCCGATGAAATTGCGCGTGCTTGCCAGCTTGGCCGTCGCCTTCGCGGTCGCCTTTGCACCCCTGCATGCATGGGCCGATGACAAGCCGGATGATCAGCCCGCCGCATCGGAGAATCCGCCGCCGAAGGTGTCGCTGGACAGTTTTCATCGCTTCGAGATGGCCCCGATCGCCATGGGCACGCCGTTCGCGGGTCAGAAGGGCAACGAGGTCGCCAGGACGAGATTGCAGGCCAACCTCGACCTGCGTGCGAATCCGCTGCTCGCCGAATGGAATGCCAAGCCAGCGGGCGATGCTCCACGCACGCTGAAGATCCAGCCGTCGATCCGCTACATCCGCTTCATTACTGGCGGCAAGCGCTTCTTTGCAGGCGCATTCGCCGGAGGTTCGTCGATCCTGATCAACGTCACCATGGTCGATGCCGGCACCGGCGAGGTCATTGCATCGCCCGAGTTCTACCAGCACGCCAACGCGCTGGGTGCGGCGTGGTCGTACGGTGCGACCGACAAGACCATGCTGATTCGTATCTCGACCATGGTCACCGAATACCTTCGCAGCAATTATTCGCAGGCCGTCGGCGGATCGGTCAGTGCCGCGCCCACGGTCGAGGCATGCCGGCAAGGAATAGTGTTTGGGCTCGCCTGGCGCCTCAGCCGAGTGCGTCGCGCGAGTACCACGCATCGTCCAGCAAACGCCCGCCATCGCCCGCTGGCTGCGGGTGCTCCGCCAGCAAACCGTCCAGCGCCAGCTCGTCCGGCAGCTCGACCTGCAGGCGTGCTTGCGTCGCGCAGTTCGACCGCGAGCCTTTCGAGTAGCGCAATGTTGCCGCGCATGCGTCGCAGGAAGGCGGGCGTGTCGAGTGGGTCGTCCAGCGCGCGGTTGAGTTCGGCGAACCATGGCACTGCGGCCTGGTCCAGCAATCGGGGCGTTCCCGTATTGCCGGCGGGGGAGGCCTGGTGCCATGCGCGCAAGAAATCCTGCATCGCGAAGTTGAGTGCCTTGGCCCGCGACAGTTCGTCCCGGAGCCGCGCCATCACGGTCAGGTCGGCGATCCGGTCGCCGCAGAAAAGTGGCGCGAGCACGCCCCAGTAATAGGTGTAATCCCAGGTCACTTTCAACGGCATCAGCAGCGCATCGCCGAACAGGTCGTACTGGCCGCGATACATCGCCAGCGTGCTTTCGTAGAACGAGAAATACAGGCTTTCGTAGACACCCGCATGGGCGTCGACCGGATCGCCAGCACGGTCTTTCGCGATCAGTTCGGTGATGTAGGTGTTCGAGATCGCGATGAAGTCGCTGCCCGGTGAATAGAACGGGTCGAGGAACAGCCCGGCCTCGCCGGTCAGTGCCCAGCGTTGCGGCGAAAACACCTGCGCGCAGCCGTAGCTGAAGTCGCGGAAGAAGGCGAAGTCGATCGGTTCCACGCCGTCCAGGGCCTGGGCCAGGCGGGGTTGGTGCTTGTGCAGCCACGCCAACGCCTTGTCGAAGCTGTTCATCGCGTGCAGCGGATGCGTGGCGGCGTCGCAGACGATGCCCACCGAATGCGCGCCGCTTGCCAGCGGGATCAGCCAGACCCAGTAGCCGGGGCCGCACAGGTGGTTGGTCGAACGCCAGCGATCCGGCGGCGTGCAGCGGCCAAGCCAGGCGTCATCGTCGCTCCAGTCGTGGGGATCGATCCGTCCCGGCACGCGGAACCAGACCGCATTCGCGTCGTGGTCGTTGGGCCGTGCCAGGCCGAGCTTGCGCTTGACCAGGCCGGCGCGACCACTGGCATCGACAAGCCAGCGCGCCTGCACGGCGTGGCCGCCGGTCGCGTCCTCGTAATGCACGGTGTGCAGGCGATCGCCGGCGGGCGTGGCATCGTCTGCGATGAGATCGAAACTGCGCACGCGGGCGCCGGCATGCAGGTGCACGCCGCCTTCGCGCACGCGCTGGGCCAGCATGTTCTCGAAGCGGCCCCGGTCCAGTTGCCAGGCCGGGAACGGCAGGACCGTGCTGGCGCCGAGTTCGGTGCAGCGATCGATGTCCATGCGGCCATCCGAGAAGAAGAACCGGAAGCCGAACTTCTTGATCTGGTCCTGCTCCATGTGCTCGCGCAGGCCCAGCACCTCGGCGAAATACCAGGCGCCGATCTCGACCGTGGATTCGCCGACCTTGAATGCCGCTTCGCGCACCGGATGCTGCTGGCGTTCGATGACGCACACGTCAATTGATGGATCGCGCCGCTTGAGTTGCAGGGCCAGGCTGAGTCCGGCCAGGCCGCCGCCGAGGATCACCACGTCATGCACTTCGACGGCGTCGACTGCGCTCATTCCTGGGTACTTTGGCGTTGCAGGGACGTCGTGGGGCCGAACTCGCCGCTGGGGTCGTCGATCACCGGCGGGTTTGCGCGCGTCTGCCGGTGTACTCTGCCACAGGCCTCCACGGCGCACGCATTGCGCCACGATATGGCTGGTGATGCGCCACAGGTCGCGCAGTGGGCGGAAGTGGCTGGGCCGGAACGTCGGTGCACCGTGGATTTCGTTGTAACGCGCCTCGATCGGCACCGACACGCAGCGCGTGCCCAGTCGCTGCGCCGCCGACATCACGATCTGCGCCTCGAACACGAAGTCCTCGCCGGGGATGTCGGCCAGGGCGCACACCGCGGCCGGGTACAAGCGTTGCCCGCTCTGGCTGTCGGCGACCTGGTAGCCGGTGCCCCAGGTGATGCCCCAGTCGCCGAACTCGTTGGCCAGTCGCCGATACATCGGCTGGTTGGCGCGCTTGCGCAGGCGCGCGCCGATCACGATCCAGTCGGGCCGGCGATTGGCGGCAGCCAGCAGGCGCGGGATGTCGTTGCCGTCGTGCTGGCCGTCGCCGTCCATGGTCACGACCGCCTGCACGCCCTGGCGCAGCGCCTCGGCGAAGCCGTCGCGCAGGCCGGCGCCCTTGCCCATGCGCGTGGCGTGGCGCAACACCGTGACCGGCAAGTCGGCGACCGCATCGGCGGTGCCGTCGTCGGAGCCGTCATCGACCAGGATCACCCGATCGCAATGCGCCAATGCACGTTCCACCACCTCGCGGATGCGCAGGGCTTCGTTGAGTGCCGGAATCACCACCGCGACATTGCTGCGGTCCAGGATGGGCGCTTGCCGGAAGGTTGGATGCGTCATGCCGGTTCTCAACGCGTGATGCGAATGTGCAAGGACTGCGAGGGCCCGGCATGCAGCCACGCTTCATCGGCGCCGGTGGCCAGGGCCTCGAACAACGGCAGCATCGGGGCCATCGCGTTGGCGCCGACATGGCTCGGCCAGCCGGCCCGGCGCCAGTGGTGCCGCTGCGTTGATGAACGCGACCTGCAACCGTGCCGTCGCGGCATCGCCATGACGGGCCAGTACCAGTGCGCCGCCGAGCAGGCCATTGCTCGACGAGATCGCCGCCAGCGGGCCACTGGCCTGGCTGTCATAGGCCGCCAGCAGCACCGCGTCGCCGCCGCTGGCCAGCTGGGTCAAGGCCTCCAGCAGGCCCAGCGCGAAACTCGCATCGCCACTGCTCAGCGCAGTGGCGGGGCAGGTTGCAGCCGGTTCCGATCGTCCAGTAGCCGGCCGCGGCGTTGTGCACCGAGTTATGGAAGCGGGTGGGCGAGAGCGCGCGCGGGTCGTCGGCCAGGGTTGCGCACATGTAGTCGGTGATCGCGAGGTCGCCGTGCATGGACGTGAAGACCGACGGCAACGTTGCGGGATCCACGCCCGCGTCTTCGCAGGCGGCCAGGGCGACGTCCAGCGCGACCGCCACGGTTTCCGGCGCGCGCCGGCGCTCGTTGGCGGCCAGCAGGCGCGGCGCCGGCTTCGCCGGCGCCGTCTCGTCGTGCGTGCCATCGCGCACATAGGCGCACGCGGCGGGCCACGAGGGCAGTCCGCGGGTCCAGAAGCCAATGCCGGCGACATGCGCGGTCAGCACGCTCATGCCTGCACCCCAAACACCAGCGAGCAGTTGTTGCCACCGAAGCCGAAGGAATTGTTCATCGCGTGGGCAATCCTGCGCGCTTCGCCCTGCAAGCGGATCTGCGGCCCGCAGGCGGGGTCCTGTCTGCACGCTGTTGAGCGTGCCCGGCAACCAGCCATCGGAAAGTGCGAGCAGTGCGATCACGGACTCGACGATGCCGGCCGCGCCCAGCGTGTGGCCGGTCCAGCCCTTGGTCGAGCTGGCGTGCAGCCCGGCGGGGAACAGCGCCGCGACCGCGCCCGCTTCGATCGCGTCATTGGCGGGCGTCGCGGTGCCGTGCAGGTTCAGGTAGCCGATGGCGTCGGCATCGATGCCGGCGCGTGCCAGCGCATCGGCCATCGCCAGCCGCGCGCCCAGGCCTTGCGGATGCGGGGCCGACATGTGGTGCGCATCGCTGGATTCGCCATACCCCCGCAGCAGCAGGTCGGCGTCGGAGCCGCGTTCCAGCACCGCAAAGCCGCCGGCCTCGCCCAGCGACAGGCCATTGCGGGCGACATCGAACGGGCGGCAGGGCTCGGCCGACACCAGCCCCAGCGAATTGAAGCCGAACAGCACGCTGCCGCACAGCGTGTCCACGCCGCCGACCAGTGCCGCATCGGCAAGTCCCGCCTGGATCAGGCGCGCCGCCTGCGCGAAGACCTTGGCGCTGGACGAGCATGCCGTGGCCACGGTGACGCAGGGGCCACGCAGGCCGGTGGCCGCCTGGATGAAACCGCCCAGGGAATGCGGCGTGTGCACGCGGGGACGCGACAGAGCGGGCGGAAATGCGCCATCGACCAGTCCGGCATAGGCCTCTTCGGTGGCGCCGATGCTCGAGGTCGAGGTGCCAATCACGATTGCGACGCGTTCGGCGCCATGTTTGGCGCGCATCGCCGAGACGGCTTCCAGCACGCCGTCATGCTGCAGCGCCAGCCATGCCAGGCGATTGTTGCGGCACTCCCAGTCACCAAGGGCAGGGGGCAGCGGAAGATCGTCCAGCCCCTCGACGCGGCCGATCCAGGTGTCCAGCGCGGCATCGCCGAAATCGTTCGGCCGCAGGCCACTGCGTCCGTCACGGAGCGCGCCAGCCAGCGCGGTTCGGCCATGACCACTGGCTGTCGTCGCAGTGAATGCGCGGACGGCAAGGGGTGGCATGGCGTTGGGACTTGCGGCAGGCGGCACGCCGGACTCCATCGGGGACGCGGCAGTATAGCGGCGCGTCCCAACCCCGCAGCCGGACTTGCACCTTCGGCACGGGCCGCGATTCACGTGCCGCGGTAGGATTCGGAAAACGGCGCGCACGTGCGCGACCCGACCAGGCGAGGACACAATGGGGCACAGGAATGTCAGGCATTTCCATCTCTTGCTGGGGGCACTGCTGGTGACCGGCATGGGTGTTGGCAGCGCACACGCACAGCAGGTCAGCGCCGCCGATTACCAGCGCGCGGCCAGCATGCTGGGCGACCGCACGGGTCCACTGGTGGACAACAGCGTGCGCACCACCACCTGGCTGGACGACGGCAGCCTGGTTTACGCGCTGGTCGCGAACGGCAAGACGAGCTACCGGCGGCTGGACCCGGGCACCGGCACCGCCGCGCCTGCCTTCGATGCGCAGGCACTGGCCGATGCCATGAACCTGGCCAACCCCGACGGCCGCGCGGTCAAGCCGGAGAAATTGCCGCCGCTGCAGATCACCCGCGAGGCCGACGGGCGCCTGCGGATCGGCACCTCGGCCGGCACCTATCGTTGCGCGGCGGAAGGTTGCACCCAGGTGCCCACGCCCGAAACCGGTGCCGAGCCGGGTAGTGCCTCGCCAGACGGCAAGCGCGAGGCCTTCATCCGCGACGGGAACCTGTGGTTGCGCGATGTCGCCAGCGGCAAGGAAACCCAACTGACCTTCGACGCCAGGCCCGACTACGGCTATGCCACCAACAATGCCGGTTGGGTCCACAACGACAAGGCGATCGTGCTGTGGTCGCCGGATGGCAGGAAGATCGCGACGTTCCAGCAGGACCAGCGCAAGACCAGCACGATGACCCTGGTCGCCACCAATGTGGGCGCACCCAGGGTCGAGCAATGGAAATACCCGTTCGTGGGTGATGAAAACATCACCATGATCGAGCGGGTGGTCGTCGACCTGTCCGGCGCCAAGCCGCACACGGTGCGCCTGCAGATGCCGCCGGACCAGCATCGGTCCACCTGCGCGGACGACGTGGCTTGCACAAACGGCTGGGAAGACGTGCAATGGGCGAAGGACGGCAAGACGCTGGCCTTCGTCAGCACCGATCGCGGCCACAAGTCCGCGACCTTGCAGGTAGCGGACGCGCAGACTGGCGCGGTTCGCAAGGTATTCGAAGAGACCGTGGCCACCCAGTACCAGAGCGCGCCCGCGCTCGATTCCGTCAACTGGCGCTACCTGCCGGAAAGCAACGAGTTCCTCTGGTTCAGCCAGGAATCCGACTGGGGCCACCTGTACCTGCACGACCTGTCTACCGGCAAACGCAAGCGCCAGCTCACCAGTGGCGACTGGAACGTCACCAGGGTCGAGTCCCTGGACCCGGCATCGCGCACGGTATGGTTCAGCGGGGTGGGCCGCGAGGCCGGTCGTGATCCGTACTTCGTGCATTTCTACAAGGTCGGGCTGGATGGCGGCGTTGTCAGCCTGCTCACCCCGGAAGATGCCAACCACACGATCTCGGTGGCTGGAGATGGTCGTTACTTCGTCGACACGTATTCAACCATCGCCACCGCCCCGGTCACCCTGCTGCGCGATGCCGAAGGCAAGCAGGTCACCGAAATCGCCCGTACCGACCTGACCCGCCTGAAGGCCGCCGGCTGGGTGCCGCCGACATCGTTCACGGTCAAGGCGCGTGACGGCAAGACCGACCTCTACGGGCAGATGTTCAAGCCCTCCGGCTTCGATGCGAGCAAGAAGTATCCGGTGGTCACCTACATCTACCCGGGCCCGCAGGTCGGTTCGGTGCGCTCGCGCAGCTTCGTGCCGGCGCATGCAGACCACCAGGCGCTGGCCGAGCTGGGCTTCATCGTCATCGCGGTGGATGGCATGGGGACGCCACTGCGCAGCAAGGCGTTCCAGGATGCGTGGTACGGCGACATGGCCGACAACACCCTGCCAGACCAGGTGACGGCACTGAAGCAGCTGGCCGCGACGTATCCGTGGATCGATGCCACCCGCGCCGGCATGTGGGGCCATTCCGGTGGCGGCAACGCGACCGCGACCGCGATGTTCATGTATCCGGACATCTACAAGGTCGGCATCGCCGAATCCGGCAACCACGACAACCTCAGCTACGAGGACGACTGGGCCGAGCGCTACCACGGCCTGCGGGTGAAGAATGCGGATGGCACCGACAACTACACCGGGCAGGACAACGCCGCGCACGCCGGCAATCTCAAGGGCAAGCTGTTGCTGGTCCACGGCATGATGGACGACAACGTGCCGCCGCAGATGACCCTGCTGGTGGTCGATGCGCTGGTGAAGGCGAACAAGGACTTCGACCTGCTGATGTTGCCGCATGCCCGCCATGGCTTCGGCGTCGACAGCTACTACGTCATGCGTCGGCGCTGGGATTACTTCGTCACCAACCTGCTGGGCGTGACGCCGCCGGCGCAGTTCGATCTGAAGCCGCAGCTGTAATCCGGGCGGATCGCGGTTCAGTCTCGGTGGCGCGAAGGCGCACCGGGCGGCGCACTGAAGTCCGCGTCGCCGCGCGGCAACCGGCCTCGGGTCGGATCCTGCAGCCGGCGGTTGCGGCCTTGTCGATCCGTACTACGCCCGGGGCCCGCCCTGCAGGTGTTCGGCCTCGAACTGCGCCGCGGGGACCGGCCGGCCCAGCAGGTACCCCTGCAGTTGGTCGCAACGCAGCAGTCGCAGCAGCTTCATCTGTTCTTCCTCTTCGACACCCTCGGCGACCAGCTGCAACGACAGCGAGTGGCCCAGATTGATGATGTTGGTGACCAGGCTCATCGTTTCCGGACTCTGCGCGAGCAGTGCCACGAAGGACTGGTCGATCTTGATGGTGTCCACGGGCAGCCTGGCCAGGTAATTCAGCGACGAGTAGCCGGTCCCGAAATCGTCGATGGCGATCTGGCACCCGAGGTCGCGCAAGCCCTGCAACAGTTCGATGCTGTGGCTCATGCCTTCCATCAGCAAGCTTTCGGTCACTTCGATGTCCAGCAGCTGGTCGTCGACATGGGGTTGCAGCATCCGCCGGCATTCGTCCATGAAACCGTCGTGACGCAACTCACGCGACGAGACGTTGACTGCGATGCGCAGGCCGGGGTGCAATCGCCGCCAGTCGAGCGCGGTCTTCAGCGCCTCACGCATTACCCAATGCCCCACCGCGATGATCAGGCCGCTTTCTTCCAGCAACGGGATGAACTCGGCTGGCGACACCAGGCCGCGCTGGGGGTGCCGCCAGCGCAACAACGCCTCGGCACCCATCAGGCTCTGGCTTTCGGTGATGAATTTTGGCTGGTAGAACAACTCGAATTCTTCGTGCTCCAGCGCGAGGCGCAACTCATGCTCCAGCGTCAGCCGGCGCGTGGCGCGACCGCGCAACTCCTCGTTGAAGACGTAGACCTGGACGTTGCGTCTGGAGGCCTCAAGGCGGGCGGCGTGTGCGTTGTGTTCGAGTGTCTCGGCATCGGCACCGTGTTCGGGCGAGAACGCAAGGCCGCCGCGCAGGTGGAGGCGGACTTCCTGTCCGTGGACAAGGAACGGATCGCGATTGAAGGTGCAGATCAGTTCCTCGAGATGTTCGCGCCCGCCCTGCTGGCTGCCGAACGCCCGGCACGCAACGGCGAAGCTGTCGCCCTCTGGATGGCTGACAATCGCCGCAGGGCCGACCAGCTCGCGCAGCCGCTGGCCTGCCTGCTGCAGGAGCGCGTCGCCGAAGGCGCGGCCATGCGATTCGTTGATCGCCGCGAAACGAATGATGTCGACCAGCGCGATCGCCAGTGGCTCACGCTGCAGCCACGGTTCCAGCCGCGCGTGAAAGGCAGGCCGGTTGTACAGGCCGCTGACCGGGTTGCGATAGGCCAGGAATTCGAGGCGTTCACTCTTGGCGAGGAAATCGACGCCATAGTCGATTTCCTCGGTCAGGCGTTGCAGCAGGGCAAGCTCCTCCACATCGAAGACCTGTGGTTCGCGGGCATACAGCCCCATGACGCCCCATGGAGGATTGCCGATCGGCAGCGCGATATGGGCACCGATGCCCAATCGCGCCATGTTTTCGCGCAGGTCCCTGGATACCTCGGGATCGGTGGCGAAGTCGCGGACGATGCCATTGCGGTTTTCGCGCAACGTCAGCAATGCCAGCCTGTGCAGGCCCCCGGGATCGTCGGCGGAATGCGAGTGCGGAATGGCGGCGATGTAGTCGGCCAGGCGCTCCTGTCCAGCGAAATGCGTCAGGCGCAGTTCGTGGTCCACCGACGGCTGGCGGATGGTGGCCGTCTGGAACCCGCCTTGTTCGACGGCGACCTGGCAGACCTGTTGCAGCAGATGGTCGCGGTTGCCGGTGCGCAGGACCGCATTGCCCAGCGACGAGAGCACGGCGTGGATGCGGACCAGCCTGCGGATTTGCGCTTCCTGCTGCAGCCGCTCGGTGACGTCGCGGTCGACCCCGCGGAATCCGGCCAGGGCACCGGTGTGGTCGAATTGCGGGGTCGCGGTGCTTTCCAGCATGCGGACGCTGCCGTCCAGGTGCTGCCCGCTGCATAGCCAATGCTGCCAGCCCTTCCCTTCGGCCGCGAATTGCGCAAGCCGCTGTTCGAGCTGCACGCGATCGTGCGTAAACAGGGTGCCCATGATCGGCATGCCGATCAGGTCTTGTGGCGCATATCCCAGGATGTGGGTCACCGAGTCGTTGCTGTAGGTGAGGCGCAAGTCGCGATCGACTTCCCAGATCCAGTCTGCACTGGACTCCACGATGGAACGGAATCGATCCTCGCTTTCGCGGAGTTCGCGCTCCATCCGCTGCGCGCGCCGCCTGTCTTCGGCCATGCGCAGCGCCCGCTCCACCGCAGAGGGCAGCCGACGCAGGTTGTCCTTCAACACGTAGTCCACCGCGCCGCTCCGGAGCGCATCGATGGCAAGCTCTTCGCCGATCGTCCCCGAGACAAACAGGAACGGCACGTCCGGCGCATGCGTCATCACCAGTTCGAGCGCGTGCTGGCCGCTGAAGCCGGGCATGCTGAAATCGCTGAGGATCACGTCCGGTGCGAAGTCGGTGAGCGCAGCGCGCAATGCGTCCTCACTGGCGACGCGCTGGTGGTCGAGGGCGAAGGGGAGCTCGCGCAGCGAGCGCACGATCAGCGTCTCGTCCGCGGAAGAGTCCTCGACCAGCAATACCTTCAATGTGGTAACCGATACGTCCATGGTCGGTCCTCAGCGCGGTGTTTCGTTGGCCAGCATCCAGTACATCCCGATCCGTGCGACGGTCTCGGCGAACTCGTCGAAATCAACCGGCTTCACCACGAAGCTGTTGACCCCGCGTTCGTAGCTTGCAAGCAGGTCGCCCTCCTCGCGCGAGGACGTCATCATCACCACCGGGATGTGCCGGGTGGCGGGATTCTGCTTCATATGGTCCAGCACCTGCAGGCCATCCATACGCGGCATCTTCAGGTCCAGCAGGACCAGTTTCGGGAAACCGTTGTTGCGTCCGGAAAAGGCGCCGGTGCAGGACAGGAACTCCAGCGCCTCCACGCCATCCTTGACCCATTCGACGTTGTTGGCGATGCCGCGGCGCTTGAGCGTGCGCATGGTCATCTCGGCGTCGGCATGGGAGTCCTCGACCAGCAGGATCTCGACGGGCTCGAAATTCATGTGAAGTCTTCCTTGTCCTGTGGCGTGTCCGTGATCGCGGCAGCGGGCAGTTCGAACGTGAACGTGGCGCCCCGGTCGGGTTCGGCAGTGGCCGACACGGTGCCGCCATGGCGGCTGACGACGCGCCGCACGATGGCGAGTCCGACGCCGGTGCCCTCGAATTCGTCCTGCGAGTGCAGCCGGCGGAACACGCCGAACAGCTTGTCCGCATAACGCATGTCGAAACCGACGCCGTTGTCGGCGACCCGGTAGCGGATGCGGTTGCCTTCGCGCTCGCCGGTGACGGTGATCCTGGCGGCGTCGCCGCGTGGGGCGCTGTACTTGAGTGCGTTCGACATCAGGTTGACCCAGACCTGCTTGAGCAGGGCCGGGTCGCCATCGACCGCCGGCAACCGGCCGATCTCGATGCGGGGATCGGGTTCGGCGGAGATCTCGTGCATGACCTGCACCAGCAGTTGCCGCATGTCCACCACGACCCGTTCGACCGGCTTTTTCCCCAGTCGGGAAAACGCGAGCAGGTCGTCGATCAGGACGCCCATGCGCCGTGCTGCGGCACCGATCTCGTCCAGGTACCGGCGTGCCTCTGCGTCGAGTTGCGGCGCGGCGTCTTCCTGCAGCATCCGCGAATAACCGTCGATGTGCCGCAGGGGCGCGCGCAGGTCGTGGGAAATGCTGTAGCTGAAGGACTCGAGCTCGCGGTTGCTTTGCTCGAGCTGGACTGCATTGGCCATCAGGTCGGCATTGAGATTGCGGATCTCCGCTTCTGCCTGCCTGGATACGGTGATGTCACGGATGAAGGCATTGAATCCGGGCCTGTCCGTCGATGCCAGCGGCCAGATGCTCAGTTCGATCGGGAACTCGCCGCCATCCTTGCGCAGGGCGGAGACTTCCATCCGGCGGTTGGCCACGGACATGGCACCAGTCCTGGCGTGGCGGAGCAGGCCTCCCTCATGCGCCTGGCGGTATTGCGGGGGAATGATGGTGTCCGTCAGCGAGCGGCCCAGGGTGTCATCGCGGGTCCAGCCGAAGATGTCGGTCGCTGCCGCATTCCATTCGGTCACCAGGCCCTGCGCATCGATCGCGACAAAGGCGTCGCGTGCCGTTTCGATGATCGAGTGGATCCTGGCTTCGCTGCGCTGAAGCTCGGCAAAGGCCTGCTCCTGTCGCCTCACGGCGCGCAGCTGTGCCGCCGCCGCGCGATCCAGGGAGACGGCACCCACGGCGATCAGGGCTGCAGACATCAGGATGACCGTGCTGGTGTGCAGCACGGTTCCGAGTTCGAATTCGACCAGGCCGCGTCGGTAGGCCTCCACCCGCAGCCAGCCGAGCACGACAAGCAAGACCAGCATGCTGGGCAACATCAGGCGTGCCATTGCGCCACCCGGCCCGGACCCGGTCGCCACGGCGGTCCAGCCTTCGCGCGGGCGGGCCCAGAACAGCCCTGCCGCCAGCAGCAGGAAGCAGACTGCGGAGTGAAGCGCCATCGGAATGTAGCGGGCGGCGTTGTCGTACATGACGCCAACGCGATAGAGGTAGTCCAGCAGCGCCAGCAACGCCACCAGCGCCACCAGCACGGCCAGCAGTTCGGTCGGCCGCCAGCCGCGCCTGGTGGTGCGGTCGAGCATCCCTAGCGCGAGGCCGGTCGCGATGAAATTGAACGCCGTGTTCGGCGCCATCCGGTTGGGGTGCGAGGTGGCGCCGTGGGTGAGCTGGTCCGCGAACAACAGCGTGTCCACGCCAGAATCCCAGCCGGCCAGCAACATGGCCAACTTGACCGCCGCGACCACGATCACGATGGCCGCAAGCGCGCGGGCGGCGGGTTTCCTGCCCGGCCTGGCGTCCGGGCGTTGCCACCACAGCGACAGACCGACCAGGACAAAGAGCACGGCCGTCATCGGATTCATTGCGACGAATTCGGGCACGATCCGCTTGGGCGTCTCGAATCCGGTCATCCAGCCGAACAGCACGGCCAATCCCACGAAGATGGCAATCAGCGCAGCAGCGCCACAGCACCAGGTGGCGAATGCCTCACGTCGTCGGACCTCCTCAGACTCCAATCCGGCCGTCTCCCTGCGGACAGGCGCGCCGCGCCGCGCCGACTGCCGTCCGCGCGACTGGCTCGCCTTGTTGTACATGCTCCCCTGCATGCAGACCCACCCCATCGAGACGTCCACGGTGCAACTGGCACAGGCGCAGCAATCCATAGCTTGTATACGACAACTGCATGTAGCACAGGCCATCGGACCCCCGCAAGCATCATCCCAGTGCCTGAGGCATGGCAAACCCGCCGGCTGCCGGGTCGCATTGACCCTTGGCAGCAACGATCGCGGCCGCTACGCTGCGCGGGCTTTTCATTCCGGACACCCCACGCATGACCGACGTCGGCCACCCGAAGCCGCTTGATCCCTTGCCGCGCATGATCTTCGCCTCGCGCTGGCTGCAACTGCCGCTGTACCTGGGCCTGATCGTGGCACAGGGCGTCTACGTGATCCTGTTCATCCATGAGCTGTGGAAACTGGTGCTCGGCGCCACCAGCCTCAGCGAGCAGGACATCATGCTGCTGGTGCTCGGCCTGATCGACGTGGTGATGATCTCCAACCTGCTGATGATGGTGATCGTCGGCGGCTACGAGACCTTCGTCTCGCGGATGCGCCTGGACCGCCATCCCGACCAGCCGGAATGGCTGAGCCACGTCAATGCCAGCGTGCTCAAGGTCAAGCTGGCGATGGCGATCATCGGCATCTCCTCGATCCACCTGCTCAAGACCTTCATCGAGGCCGGCACCCTGGGCGCGCTGCCGATCTGTGGCAGCCAGGCCGCGTTCGATGCCGTCCAGCTTGGGCTCCAGACCGGCTTCAAGGGCGTCGCCTGCGGCAAGGTGACCGCGCTCGGGGTGATGTGGCAGACGATCATCCACACCATCTTCATCCTGTCGGCGCTGGGCATCGCCTGGACCGACAAGGTGATGACCGGCAGCAGCAGCAAGCGCGAGCAGCACGCGCATTGAGGCGGCATTGCACGCCTGCTTGACGGACATCAATGGCGGATGCCGCGATGGCCGCTAACGTGGCGGCATGGGCACGGGCAAACTTCACAAGGTATTGCTGACCGCCGGGCATCCCCGATTCGGTGCCGGAAGCCTGTTGGGCGGGGCCCTCATCGCGCGGGACGCAGCATGAGCCGTGCCGTCCTGCTGGTGCTGGATTCGCTGGGGATCGGGGCACTGCCCGATGCCGGGCAATTCGGCGACGCCGGCGCCGACACCCTTGGCCACATCGCCGCGCATTGCCTGGCCACGCGCTGTGGGGCTGGTGCCGGCGGCGCATTGCACATCCCGCACCTGCTCGGCCTTGGTCTGGGCCATGCGGCGCAGCTGGCCAGCGGGCGCTTTCCGGCGGGCCTGCAGGAACCGGCAGCAGCGCCGGTGGGCGCCTGGGGCTGCGCGCGCGAGCGCTCGACCGGCAAGGACACCACGTCCGGCCATTGGGAAATGTGTGGCGTGCCGGTGTTGTTCGACTGGGGCTATTTCACCGCGCCGACGCAGTCATTCCCCGCCGAGTTGCTGGACGCGCTGGTGCGCCGCGCGCAGCTGCCCGGCGTGCTGGGCAATTGCCGCGCCTCGGGCACCACGATCATTGCCGAGCTCGGCGAAGCGCACATCAGCAGCGGCAAGCCGATTGTCTATACGTCTGCAGACTCGGTGCTGCAGATCGCCGCGCACGAAGCGCATTTCGGACTGGAACGCCTGTATGCGGTCTGCGCAATCGCGCGCGAACTGGTCGATCCGCTGAACGTGGCCCGGGTCATCGCGCGTCCGTTCGTCGGCGACGATGCCGCCAGCTTCAGGCGCACCGGCAACCGCCGCGACTATTCGGTGCCACCGCCGGCACCCACCCTGCTGGACCGCCTGCAAGCCGCGGGGCGCGAGGTCATCGGCATCGGCAAGATCCCGGACATCTTTGCCCACCGCGGGATCAGCCGCGAGGTCAAGGCGCACGGCATCGAGGGCCTGTTCCAGGCCACGCTGGACGCCATGGACAGTGCGGCCGACGGCAGCCTGGTGTTCACCAATTTCGTGGATTTCGACCAGGAATACGGCCATCGGCGCGACCCGGCCGGCTACGCGGCGGCACTGGAAGCCTTCGACCTGTTGCTGCCGGCGTTGTTCGCGCGGCTGCGCCACGAGGATGTGGTGCTGCTGGTCGCCGACCATGGCAACGATCCCACCTGGCCCGGCAGCGACCACACCCGCGAACACATCCCTATCCTTGCTTTCGGTCCCCGCGTCGGCGCCGGCGGCATTGGCTGCCGCGACAGTTTTGCCGACATCGGCCAGAGCATTGCCCGCTGGCTGGACATCCCGCCACTGGACGCCGGCCACGACATCCTTGGAGCGCTCCGCGCATGACCACCCCACACATCAATGCGCCGGCGGGCGCGTTCGCCGAAACCGTCCTGCTGCCCGGTGATCCGGCGCGGGCGCGCTGGATCGCGACCGAGTTGCTGGAGGATGCCGAGCAGGTCACCGACGTGCGCAACATGCTCGGTTTCACCGGCATCTGGCGCGGCCAGCGGGTCTCGGTGATGGGCAGCGGCATGGGCATCCCGTCATGTTCGATCTACGCGACCGAACTGGTGCGCGAGTACGGGGTGCGGCGGTTGGTGCGGGTCGGCACCTGCGGTACCAGCGCGGCCGACGTGGCGCTGGGGGATATCGTGGTGGCGCTCGGCGCCAGCACCGATTCGCGGGTCAATCGCCTGCGGTTCGGTGGCCATGACCTGGCGGGCCTGGCCAGCTACGCGCTGGTGCGCGCCGTGGACGATGCCGCGCGGAAGGCGGGTCGCCCGCTGCGGATCGGCAACGTGTTCTCGACCGACCTGTTCTACCACCCGGACCCGGCGCTGTTCGACCTGCTGGACCGGCATGGCGTGCTCGGGGTGGAGATGGAAGCCGCCGGCCTGTACGGGGTGGCGGCGGAGCTCGGTGTCGAGGCGATCGCGGTGATGACGGTCTCCGACCAGATCCGCAACAGGCAGGCGATGCCGCCCGCGCAGCGCGAAACCGGGCTGGAGGCAATGCTGCGGATCGTGCTGGATGCGGTCACCGCGTGAGGTGCGCTCCATTGCCGCCGGGTAAACTGGCGGCATGGATGTTTCCCACCTGCTCGATGGGCTGAACCCGGCCCAGCGCGAGGCCGTCTCCGCCGCGCCTGGCCATTACCTGGTACTGGCCGGCGCCGGCTCCGGCAAGACCCGCGTGTTGACCCACCGCATCGCCTGGCTGCATGAGGTGTTCGGGGTGCCGATGCACGGCATCCTGGCGGTGACCTTCACCAACAAGGCCGCCGGCGAAATGCGCGCGCGCATCGCCGCGCAGCTGGGTGGCGAGCCGCGCGGGATGTGGGTGGGTACCTTCCACGGCATCGCGCACCGCTTGCTGCGCCTGCACTGGCAGGACGCCAAATTGCCGGAAAGCTTCCAGGTGCTGGACAGCGACGACCAGTTGCGCCTGGTCAAGCGGGTGGTGCAGCAGCTGGAAATCGACGATGCGCGTTTCCCGCCCCGGCAGATCGTCTGGTGGATCAATGCGCAGAAGGACGAGGGCCGCAGGCCGCAGCACATCCAGCCCGAGGGTGACGAGTTCAGCGGCGTGATGCTGCGTGCCTACACCGAATACCAGCAGCGCTGCGAGCGCTCGGGGCTGGTCGACTTCGCCGAACTGCTGTTGCGCGCGCATGAAGTACTGCGCGACACCCCGGCGCTGCTGGCGCACTACCGGCACCGTTTCGGCCAGTTGCTGGTCGACGAGTTCCAGGACACCAACGCGATCCAGTACGGCTTCGTGCGGCTTCTGGCCGGCGACAAGGGACAGGTATTCGTGGTCGGCGACGACGACCAGGCGATCTACGGCTGGCGCGGTGCCAAGGTCGAGAACGTGCAACGCTTCCTGCGCGACTATCCCGGCGCCACCACGCTCAAGCTTGAACAGAACTACCGCTCCAGCGCGAATATCCTGGGCGCCGCGAACGCGGTGATCGCGCACAACGACGACCGCCTCGGCAAGCAGTTGTGGACCGATGCCGGCGAGGGCGAGCAGATCGACCTGTACGCCGCCTACAACGAGATCGACGAGGCGCGTTACGCGGTCGAGCGCATCGCGCACTGGGTACGCGATGGCGGCAGCCATGGCGATGCCGCCATCCTGTATCGCAGCAATGCGCAGTCGCGCGCGTTCGAGGAAGCGTTGCTGGCCGCGCAGATGCCGTACCGGGTCTACGGCGGGATGCGCTTCTTCGAGCGCGTCGAGATCAAGGACACCATGGCCTACCTGCGGCTGGTCGCCAACCGCGATGACGACGCGGCGTTCGAACGCGCGGTCAACACGCCGACCCGCGGCATCGGCGGGCGCACGCTGGACGAGGTGCGCGGCGTGGCGCGGATGCAGGCCTCCTCCCTGTGGGCGGCCAGCGCACTGCTGGTCAGCGGCAATGGCCTGTCCGGGCGCGCGCGCAACGCCGTCGCCGCGTTCCTGGCCCTGATCGACGGGCTGGCCGCGGAAACCGCGGAGATGACCCTGCCGGAGAAGATCGACCACGTGCTCGCGCGCAGCGGCTTGCGCGTGCACTACGAGAACGAATCGCGTGGACAGCTGGATTCGCGCACCGACAACCTCGACGAACTGGTGTCGGTGGCCTCGCGCTTCAGCCGTAGCGACGACGACGAAGGTGCGCAGATGAGCGAGCTGGTCGCCTTCCTCAGCTACGCCTCGCTGGAAGCCGGCGAAGGCCAGGCGCAGGCGGGCGCCGATGGCGTGCAGCTGATGACCCTGCACAGTGCCAAGGGCCTGGAATTCCCGCTGGTGTTCCTGGCCGGCATGGAAGAAGGCCTGTTCCCGAACGCCAAGTCCGCCGAGGAAAGCGGGCGCATGGCCGAGGAACGGCGCCTGGCATACGTCGGCATCACCCGCGCGCGCCAGCAGCTGGTGCTCAGCCATGCCGAGACCCGCCGCATCCACGGCAGCGACATGTACGGCATGCCTTCGCGCTTCCTGCGCGAGATCCCGAAGGTCCTGCTGCGCGAAATCCGCCCGAAGCCGCAGGTCGCGCGCGGCGGCTACACGATGCAGCCGAACCGCTACCCGCCGCGCAACGCCGGCCACGCCGCGATTGAACTCCCGGCGATGCGGATTGGCGCCAACGTGCGCCATCCGAGTTTCGGCACCGGGTTCGTCACCGATGTCGAAGGCAGCGGCAACCACGCGCGGATCCAGGTCAACTTCGAGGAGGCGGGATCGAAGTGGCTGGTGCTTGCGTACGCGAACCTGCTGCCGGCCTGAGGCCTGCGACAGCCACTTTCATTCATCCGGGCACGCGCCTTGAATGCGTCGCGCCGGGCCATTCGAGTCACGGTGAAACCATGATCAACAATGACGTATTGCGCAGCATCCGCTACATGCTCGACCTCAGCGACAACAAGGTGATCGAGCTCACCAGCCTGCCCGACCCGAGCTTCGCCATCGACAAGGGCGAGCTTGAAGGCTTCCTGAAAAAGGAAGGCGAGGAAGGCTTCGTCGAATGCCGTGACGTGGTGCTCGCGCATTTCCTCGACGGGCTGGTCCTGCACTACCGCGGCAAGAACGAGAACCTGCCGCCGCGGCCGGTGGAAAAGCGGGTCAACAACAACGTGGTGCTGAAGAAGCTGCGGGTCGCGTTCGAACTGAAGGACGTCGACATGCACCAGGTCTTCGCCGACGCCGGCTTTCCCATTTCCAAGCCGGAAATGAGCGCGCTGTTCCGCCAGCCGGGGCACAAGAACTTCCGCCTGTGCGGCGACCAGTTGCTGCGCAATTTCCTCAAGGGGCTGACCCTGCGCGTGCGCGGCGCCTGATGCCGCACCACCATTTCCGGAACACGGGATTTTCTTGAACAAGACCGATCACACCTCGATGCCGGACGACGACGCGCAATTGCTCGAACGCCTGCGCGCCGCGACGCAGGCGCTGGAACAGGTTGCCGACGACCATTCGTTGCTGGCGCGATTGCCGAAGGACGCGCGCGACCGCCTGCAGCGCGCGATTGCCGGCGTCTACCATCCGGACCCGGTTGCGCGCCGCCAGCGCATGAAGGCGGCCGAGCGCGCCCGCAACATCGAAGCGATCCGCAAGGACGACGCCTTGCTGGACGACACCGGCATCCGCGCGCTGCGGCGCAAGCCGGTGTTCACCACCAGCAACTACTTCCCGCCAACCGGCTTCGAAGCCAACGACGTCCCGCCAGGCGAAGACGGCGCACGCGTTGGCCGGCGCGAGTCGATCCAGTTGCAGCATTGCTACGTGTGCAAGCAGAAGTACACGCAGATCCATCATTTCTACGACCAGATGTGCCCGGCCTGCGCCGAGTTCAACTTCCACAAGCGCACCGAACTCGCCGACCTGCATGGCCGCGTCGCGCTGCTGACCGGCGGGCGGGTCAAGATCGGTTTCCAGACCGGCCTCAAACTGCTGCGTTGCGGTGCGCACCTGATCGTCACGACGCGCTTCCCGCGTGATTCCGCGTTGCGTTACGCGCAGGAGCCCGACTTCGCGCAGTGGAAGGATCGGCTGGAGATCTTCGGCCTGGACCTGCGGCACACGCCGAGTGTCGAGGCGTTCTGCCGTGGCCTGCTGGAGACGCATGAGCGGCTGGATTTCATCGTCAACAATGCCTGCCAGACCGTGCGCCGCCCGCCCGGTTTCTACACCCACATGATGCAGGCCGAGCGCGCTGCGCTGGCCGATGCGCCGGAACCGATCCGCCAGCTGCTGGGCCGCTACGAGGGCATGCGCGATGCCGATGCGGGCGAAGCCGGCAACGACAGCGCGGTGGCGGTGCTGGGCCAGGGCGGGCCTGCAGTGCCCGGGCTGACCCATGCCGCCGAGCTTTCGCAGCTGCCGCTGCTGCAGGAGGAGCTGCTGTCGCAGCAGCACCTGTTCCCGGAAGGCCGGCTGGACCAGGACCTGCAGCAGGTTGACCTGCGTGAGCGCAACTCATGGCGCCTGCTGATGCACGAGGTGCCCTCGGTAGAGTTGCTGGAGGTGCAGCTGGTCAATGCGGTGGCGCCGTTCCTGCTCAACGCGCGCCTGAAGCCGCTGATGCTGCGCACCCCGGGTCATGACAAGCACGTCGTCAACGTGTCGGCGGTCGAGGGGCAGTTCTATCGCAACTTCAAGACCACCCGGCATCCGCATACCAACATGGCCAAGGCCGCGCTCAACATGATGACGCGCACCGCCGCCGCGGATTACCACGGCGACGGCATCCACATGAACAGCGTCGACACCGGTTGGGTGACCGATGAAGACCCGATCGCGCTGGCCGAGCGCAAGACCCTCGAGGAACGCTTCCATCCGCCGCTGGACATCGTCGATGGGGCGGCGCGCATCCTCGACCCGATCATCGACGGCATCAACACCGGCAAGCACGTGTGGGGGCAGTTCCTGAAGGACTACAAGCCCACCGACTGGTGAGTCGGAACGAAAAGGGCGGCGCCTGCTGGCGCCGCCCGGAGTCATGTCCAATGTCCTGCTAGCGCAGGTCAGCCGCTTGTAACGCTAGGCCGCAGCTGCCTTCGGATTGCTGCCGTAACGGTTGTCGCCGGGCGTACCGTCGGTTGCGAGCCAGATGATCAGGACGATGCCACCGATGATCGGAATGAAGGCAAGCAGGAGCCACCAGCCGCTGCGGTTGGTGTCGTGCAGGCGGCGTATCGCGACGGCCAGCGAGGGCAGGAAGACCGCCAGCGCGTACAGGCTGTAGATCGGACCATAGCCGACGTCGCCAAAGCTGAGGCCCAGCATCCGGTCCAGCAGCATCGCGACGATCAACACGATGAGGTGGAACAGCAAGAACATCCAGTATTCCTTGCGCCGCGCACGCCCGCTGAAGCCCACGTAGTTCTTCAGTACTTTCAGGTACCACTCCATGCCCCACTCCCGATGTCGCGGCTCCCCGCCGCCAGGCCGATGCTAGGGGAGATCCCGGGTGCGGTCACGCCGCACTGCGGTTCACCAGCTGTAGAGCTTGAAATAGGTCAGTGGCGCCTCGCCCTTGTCCCAGTCCAGCTTGCCGTCGCCGTCGCGATCCTGGACGTAATAGGTCGGGCCGCGGAACGGCTGCACCTTGACCATCTTCAGCATGCCGGCCACCCGGTATTCGGTGATCACGTCGCCATTGGATTCGGTGCGGGTGACCGGCACCGCGTCGGTGGGCAGGGTGGCGACGGGATCGCTGGCGCAGGCCGCGAGCAGCAGCGTCGCGAACACGGTCGAGAGCAGGGTGGTGGCGATGCGCATGATCGGTCTCCGCGTGGGTCTCCAGTATGCCGGACGCGCGGTGGTCGCGGCGTAGAATCCGGGCATGCCGAAACTTGTCCTGATCGACGGTTCCTCCTACCTGTATCGCGCCTTCCACGCGCTGCCGCCGCTGACCAACGCCGCGGGTGAGCCGACCGGCGCGCTGTTTGGCGTGGTCAACATGTTGCGCGCGCACCTGAAGGAACAGCCGGACTACGTCGCGTTCGTGCTGGACGCGCCCGGCAAGACCTTCCGCGACGACCTTGATCCCGAGTACAAGGCCAACCGGCCGCCGATGCCGGACGAGCTGCGCGCGCAGGTCGAGCCGATGATGGCGATCGTCGAGGCCCTCGGCTTCCCGATCATCCGCATCAGTGGTGTCGAGGCCGACGACGTGATCGGGACATTGGCGGTGCAGGGCGCGCGCGCCGGCCTGGACGTCACCATTTCCACCAGCGACAAGGATTTCGCCCAGTTGGTGCGCGAGCCGACCAGCGGCATGCACGTCGCGCTGGTCAACACCATGAGCGGCAGCAAGCTGGATTCCGACGCGGCGGTGATCGAGAAATTCGGCGTGCGCGCCGACCAGATCGTCGATTACCTGGCGCTGATGGGCGACAAGGTCGACAACATTCCCGGCGTCGACAAATGCGGTCCGAAGACCGCGGCCAAGTGGCTGGCCGAATACGACAGCCTCGATGGCGTGATTGCGAATGCCGACAAGATTGGCGGCAAGATCGGCGAGAACCTGCGCGCGGTGATCGAACGCCTGCCACTGAACCGCACCCTGACCACCATCAAGACCGACGTGCCGCTGGAGCAGGCGCCCGAGCAGTTGCACCTGCGCGCGCGCGATGTCGATGCGTTGCGCGGCTTGTACGCACGCTATGGCTTCAACCAGGCGTTGAAGGAACTCGATGGCGGTTCAGCGCCTGCGGCCGCGGAGAAGGAACCCGGCGTGGCGCGCGGCAGCGGGTTTGTCGCGGCGCCTGCATCGGCACCTGCCGCGCTTGATCCCGCGTTGTCTGCGCCTGGCGATTACGAATGCGTCACCACCCAGCCACAGCTGGAGGCCTGGGTCGCGCGCCTGCAGGACGCGGAAGAATTCGCCTTCGACACCGAGACCGATTCGCTGGATCCGATGCGCGCCAACCTGGTCGGCATCAGCTTCTGCGTAGAGGCGCGCACGGCCTGCTACATCCCGCTGGCGCATGACATTCCGGGCGTGGTGCAGTTGCCGCGCGAGGCGGTGCTGGATGCACTGCGTCCCGTGCTTGCCGACGCAGGAAAACGCAAGCTTGGCCAACATGGCAAGTACGACATCCACGTGCTGCGCCGGCATGGCATCGACGTGGCCGGCTATGCCGACGACACCATGCTCGAGAGCTTCGTGCTGAATGCCGGGATCGCCCGCCACGACATGGATTCGCTGGCGCAGCGTCACCTTGGCTATACGACCATCAAGTACCAGGACGTGGTCGGCAAGGGTGCCAGGCAGATCGGATTCGCCCAGGTCGCGCTGGACGATGCGACCCGCTATGCAGCGGAAGACGCCGACATCACCTTGCGCCTGCACCACGCCATGAAGCCCCAATTGGAGGTTGATGCGGGCCTGTTGTCCGTGTATCGCGACATCGAGATACCGCTGGTGCCGGTGCTGGCGCGGGTGGAAGCCAACGGTGTACTGATCGATGCCGACGAACTGCGCCGGCAATCCGCCGACCTGGCGCGGCGCATGCTGGCTGCGCAGCAGAAGGCCACCGAACTCGCCGGTCGCAGTTTCAACCTGGATTCGCCCAAGCAGCTCGGCGCCTTGTTGTTCGACGAGCTGAAATTGCCGGCGCTGGTGAAGACCCCGGGTGGGGCGCCATCGACCAATGAAGAGGCGCTTGAAGCCATCGCCGACCAGCACGAGCTGCCGCGGATCATCCTCGACTACCGCGGCCTGGCGAAGCTGCGCAGCACCTACACCGACAAGCTGCCGGAGATGATCAACCCGGACACCGGTCGCGTGCACACCAGCTACCACCAGGCCGGCGCCGCCACCGGACGACTGTCATCGTCCGACCCCAACCTGCAGAACATCCCGATTCGCAGCGAGGACGGCCGCCGCATCCGCACGGCGTTCATCGCGCCACCCGGGCGCAAGCTGGTCGCCTGCGACTACTCGCAGATCGAGCTGCGGATCATGGCCCACCTCTCGGAGGACCCGGCGCTGGTGCGCGCCTTCGCCGCGGGCGCCGACATCCACCGCGCCACCGCCGCGGAAGTCTTCGGCAAGACGCTCGATGAGGTCTCGGCCAATGAGCGTCGCGCGGCCAAGGCGATCAACTTCGGCCTGATGTACGGCATGAGCGCGTTCGGCCTGGCCAGGCAGCTCGGGGTCGCCCGTGGCGAGGCGCAGGATTACATCGCGCTGTATTTCAGCCGCTATCCCGGCGTGCGCGACTTCATGGAGCGTACCCGTGAGCAGGCGCGCGAGCGTGGCTTCGTGGAAACCGTGTTCGGGCGCCGGCTGACCCTGGACTACATCCACTCGCGCAACGCCGCCCAGCGCGCCGGCGCCGAGCGCGCCGCGATCAACGCGCCGATGCAGGGTACCGCCGCCGACATCATCAAGCGGGCGATGGTCGACATCGATGGCTGGCTGGCCGGGCAGGAGGGTCAGGCGCTGATGATCCTGCAGGTCCACGATGAACTCGTGTTCGAGGTCGACGAAGCCTTCCTGCCGACCTTGCTGGAACAGGTCCCTGCGCGAATGACGGCTGCAGCGGATTTGCGGGTAGCCCTGGTGGTCGATAGCGGGGTCGGCAACAACTGGGACGAGGCCCACTGAGGCCTTTTCCTGATTGGCCGCCAGGCCGGAAACCCGCATTCCAAAGCGGTTCTCCGTACGGGCGTGCGCCAGCGCATGAATCATTCCTGAACTCACCGGTTTTTTAACGAAAATCTTCACGAACCATCAAGGTGGAAAGTGGTCATATCACTCGCGACAGATGCAACGTCTGTCGCCGATCACTACCCCTCCCCTGGTGTGATCTGGAGTACAGGTTTTCCCCGACTTGTATTCCCGGCCCCGCAGCCCCCCCCTGGCTTGCGGGGCTTTTTTATGTGCCGCATTTCATGCGGCGCATAAAAACCCAAGCGTTGCTTCGCAAATCTTGGGTCCCAGCGAGTCGCATCCAATCCCCGCGGCTTCGCCGCGCCCCTTACTAAGGGGGCTTTCTTCAAGGGTGTGAATCGCAGGCAGAATGTAATCCTGCTGGCAGGAATTCCCCCATGAACGAGCTGTTCGAGTTGTCCGCGCCGTGGTGGCAGTTCGTGTTTCGCGCCGTGGTCATCTACGTGCTGGTGATGGTGCTGGTCAGGCTGTCCGGCAAGCGCGCGGTCGGCCAGTTCACGCCGTTCGACCTGGTGCTGGTGATCCTGATCGGCAATGCGGTGCAGAACGGGATCAATGGCGGCGACAACTCGCTGACCGGCGCGGCGATCATGGCCAGCACCTTGATCGCACTCAACTACGCGGTGGCGTATGTGACGTCGCGTTCGCGTCGGGCTGAAAAGATCGTCGAGGGTGAGCCGGTGGTTCTGGCGCGCAATGGACGTGTCTTTCCCCAAGTACTACGACGCGAACTGGTCAGCCAGGATGATTTTGACGAAGCGCTGCGGATGAACAGTGTCGACGACGTTTCAGATGTCGAGATCGCCCTGCTTGAAACCAATGGCCGGATCAGCGTGGTGCCGAGGAAGCAGGCCTAGGCATGCGCTAAACGAGTTCGCTTAGCCAGTCGCGCGGGCGCAGGTAATCGGCCAGGCGCGCCTCGGCGCTGCCGGCTTCGGGCGTGAAGCCGTATTCCCAGCGCACCAGCGGCGGCAGGCTCATCAGGATCGATTCGGTGCGCCCACCGGACTGCAGGCCGAAGTGGGTGCCGCGATCGAACACCAGGTTGAACTCCACGTAGCGGCCGCGGCGGTAGAGCTGGAACTGGCGTTCGCGTTCGCCATGCGGGGTGTGTTTGCGGCGTTCGATGATCGGCAGGTAGGCGTCCAGGAAGCCATCGCCGACTGCGCGCATGTAGCCGAAGTCTTCGTCGAAGCCGGTGTGCAGGTCGTCGAAGAACAATCCGCCGACGCCACGGGTTTCGCCGCGATGCTTGAGCAGGAAATACTCGTCGCACCATCGCTTGTGCGCCGCGTAGCGCTGCGCGCCGCCAAACGGCTCGCACAGCGCACGGGCCACGCGATGCCAGTGCAGCACGTCCTCGTCGGCCGGATAGAACGGGGTCAGGTCGAAGCCGCCACCGAACCACCAGGCCACCGTTTCGCCCTCCTTCTCGGCCCGGAAATGGCGGACGTTGGCGTGGGTCGTGGGTACATGCGGATTGCGTGGGTGGAACACCAGAGAGACGCCCACCGCCCGCCATTGCGCGCCGGCCAGCTCCGGCCGCGCGGCGGTGGCCGAAGGCGGCAGGCGGTTGCCGGAGACATCCGAGAAGCCGATCCCCGCCTGCTCGAATACCGCACCATCGCGCAGGATGCGCGTGCGACCCCGGCCGGCCAGCAAGATCTCGCTTGGCGCACGCGTCCAGGCGTCCTCGACGAAGCGGGCCTGGCCGTCGGCACCTTCGATGGCGCTGCAGATGCGGTCCTGCAGGCCGGTCAGGTAGTCGCGGACGGTGTCGATGTCGGGGATGGGCGTGTTCATCCCGGGATTGTAAGTGGCGCGCGATCAGACGACTCCGACCCGCCGGCCTGCATGCCGGCGGGCGTTCGCAGGCTCGCAGCTGGCGCTGCCCGAATTTCCTGCGTCACCCCCGCAGCCGCGGTATCCCGTGCTCGTCGCGTTCCTCGATCGCCGCGGTGTCGGCGATCTGCTGGCGCAGGTCGCGGCCAGGCAGGTCGAGCAAGGCCGCGCCGCGTTGGCTGCGCAATGCATTGGCGTAGGCCAACCGCGCGCGCGATTCGTCGCCGGACTGCACGGCGATGTCGCCCAGGGTTTCCCATGCAGGGCTCCCGGCGCCCTGCGCAATCGCCCGATGCAGGGCGCGTTCGGCCTGCGGCAGGTGGCCTTGCGCCTTCGCCAGGCGCGCGACGGTCAGCAACATGGCGGGGCTGGAGGGATGCGCCTGCAACCAACGCTCGGCCTGCGCACGCCGTTCTTCGAGGCGGGCGATGTCCAGCTGGCCATAGAGTTCGGCCAGGCCTTCATCCCACTGGCGGTCCAGGGCGTGTTCCAGGCTGCGCGTGGCGGCCTCGTTCCAGCCCATCGCCGCCGCGCGTCGCGCGTACGCCGCGACGACCGAGGCGGTGGTCTGCACGCCTTGCGGCAGTGCGTCCCAACGATCCGCCAGTTCGCTGGCATTGCCGGCCTGCTGCAGTGATTCCGCGGCCCACTGCGCTTGCAGTGCATCCAGTCGCGCCGCCGGAAGCGCCTGCTGCTGGCGCAGCGCACCGAGCAGGCCGTAGGCCTCGAAGCTGCGACCGCTGGCGGCCAGCGCGTCGGCGCGCAACTGCAGTCCGCGCGGCGGCAGTGGCTGTGAACGCGCTGCGTCCAGTGCCAGCAGCGCCTCGGCGGGCTTGCCGCCGGCCAGCGCAAGTTCTGCGCGAAGCAGGGCCTTGCCGGTGCCATCGCGCTCGCCCAGCGCATCCAGGTGCGCGGTCGTCGCCACGGCGTCGCCGCGTGCAGCAGCGGCACGTGCGGCATGGATGCGCGCCAGGCTGCCGCCTTCGACATGCTCGGCGGCCTGTTTCAGCAGGTGTTCGGCGCGCGAGTACTCGCCGCGCTGATAGGCGTGCAGGCCATCGACCAGCTGCGCGCGGGCGCGCCGTTCGCGGCGCCGAGTCCAGACCGCGAAGGGCAGCCGCAACAGGCTCCAAAGCAACGCGACGCCGAACATGAAGGCAAGCAGCAGGCCCAGCCCGGCTGCCACCGTGGTCTGGTAGTCGGTGCCACGGAAGCGCACCAGCACATAGCCCGGGTCCTGCAGCAGGAGCTGGGCCAGCAGCGCCCCCAGCACCGCCAGTACCAGCCAGAACAACACACTGCGGAACAGGTTCATGCCGCCTCCAATCCTTGGTTTCTGCCGTTCATCCACTGACACTGAGCATCGCAAACGGCCTGCAAGGATGATGTGATCGGCTCATTGCCCGCGCAAGGCGCGCAGCTGCTGCAGGGTGCTGCCCGAAAGCGGCGCATCCACCTGCAGCGAGACCGCCTTGAGTTCGCCGATCCGCCTGCGCTCCGCCGCCAGGTCCGATGGCTGCAGCTTTTGCAACCACGCGTCGATCCGCGCCAGTGCAATCAGCATGCCCGCATCGTCACGACGTTCGACGGCTGCGCGCGCAAGACTCAGTTCGACCTGCATCGCCGCCAGTGCCGCTTCGCGGTCCGCGCGCTCGCGCAAGCCGGCACCGGCGGTCGGCTGCACGCGCACGATCCGGTCCATCAGGCGTTCGTACCAGGGTGCCTGTTGATCGGGGACGTGCGTCGTTGTCGCCGGCACGTCCTGCAACTGCTTGCCCAGCGCATTCAACAGGGCGTTGGCGCGCGTCCGCGGATCCATCCCGAGCGCATCGAGCGCCGCCTGTTCCTGTGCAAGTGTTTGTCGCAGGTTGAGGTAGGCAGGGTTGTCGATGCCGCCCAGCAATGGCGCGGCAAGTGCCAGCGCCCGGCGCGCACCGTCGAGGTCTTCGGCCAGCTGCAGGCGTTGCTGGCCGATCCCGAGCAACAGCTCCAGTTCGTCCAGGCGCAGCGCCTGCGCGCTGTCGCGGTCGGGGTCGGCGATCCTGGCAATGCTGTCTTCCAGCAGCGTGGCGCGCTCGCCGATGCCAAGCAGTTCGTCGCGCAATACGCGATTGGTGGCTTCGGCCTGTTGCAGGCGTTTCGCTTGTGCCTGCTGGGTCGTGCGCAGGCTGGCCACGCTGGTATCCCGGGCCTGCTGCTGTTGCGCGGCCAGCGCGACGGAGCGCGCCTGCTGGTCCTGCCAGTACTGCCAGCCGAAAATACCGGCGGCCGCCAACACGGCCAGCAACAACAGCAGCAACAACAGACCGCCGGCGCGCGAGCGGCGCGGCGGCGCGGGTGACGACGGGGCGGGGGATGCGTTCACCCCCACGATGCTAAACGAACGCGCTGGCCGCCGCCTGCAGCAAGGCGCCCGGCGTGGCGCTGGTGGCAACCGTGATGCGCTCGAAACCCGCGCTGCGTGCGATTCCGGCCAGGCGCTGGCTGGCAGCGACCACGGCGATCTCCGCGAGCCCGGCATGCCTGCCTGGCGGGCGTGTCATGAGCAGTCGTTGCAGCGCCTCCTGGCTGCTCAACACCAGCAGGAGGCGGTGCGGTGCTGCCAGCGCGGTATCGAGCGCAGTGAGGGCGCGCGTGCTGAAGGTGACCGGCCGCCGTGCGTACACGTCCGCACGCACGAGTTGCGCGCCACGTTCGGCCAGCTGCGGCGCCAGCCTTCCACGGCCGCCGGGTGCGGTGACCAGGCCGATGCTGCGGGCGCGGACGTCCTGCAGTTCCGGCATCGCCAGCAGGCCTTCGCTATCCATCCGCGAGGGCGCGCGCGCGTCGATTCCCGCGCGCAGCAAGGCGCGCCGGGTGCCACTGCCAACCGCCAGCCAGGCCTGGCCGCGTCGTGCATGCAGGGGTTGCAGCGCCGCCGCCGCACGCACCGCATTCGCGCTGGTCCACACCGTGATGTCGGCCGCCAGCGCCTGTTTCAGGGTGTTGCGGTGCTCCTGATCGGTCAAGGCTTCGATCACGAACGGCGACAGCGCCATTACGTGCGCGCCATGCCGGCGGGCGGCCGCGCGCAGGCTGCCGTGCTGGCCGCGCGGGCGCAGGGACAATACGGTCCAATCCTGCAGTGCGTGCGGTTGGCGTGGACGGGTTGGCTTCGGCATCGACATCAGTATCAGCTTGGCATAGCCCCCATGGATGCCGCACGCTGTCATCCATGGACATGACCCCAACACCCGTTTCGCCATTGGATGGCCTGGCCGCGCACTACCTGGCGATGCCGCCAGTCGCGGCGCTGCAACCCGTGATCGACCACTGGCAGGACGGCCAGCTGCGCCTGCGCGCGCCGCTGGCTGCCAACGTCAACGACAAGGGCTGTGCATTCGGCGGCAGCCTGGCCTCGCTGATGACACTGGCCTCGTGGGGGCTGGTCAGCCTGGAGCTGGCGCAACACGGCCTCGATGCCGACATCTTCGTCGCCGACAGCCGCCTGCGATACCTCAAGCCAGTGTTCGAGGACCTACAGGTCGAGGCCCGTTTCGACGATGCCGGCGAGCGCGTGGCACTGCTGGATGCATTGCGCAGGCAGGGCCGGGCCAGCATTCGCCTGCAGGCGCGCACCCTGTTGGCCGATGGCGGCGTGGCGGCGACCTTCGTCGGCCGCTACGTGGCGATCCTCCGGGGCTGAGGGCGCATGTGCAGGTGCCCCGACGGGACCGCGCCTGCAGTGCGCGAGTGGGCACCCGTCAGATGCCCGGGTTAGGATGACCGACCCCCGTGGAGAGACGTCATGACCCGACTGCTGCTGCGTTGCCTGCTGCTGTGCTGCCTGGTGGTGCTTGCCGGCTGCCCGAAGTCCGCCAGCAAGGGGACGGCGCTGGATGAAGTGCAGTACGCCTATTCGGCCGCGATCCGCTGGGGTGATTTCGAGGGTGCGTGGAACCTGGTCGATCCCAAGTACCGGGACAAGCATCCGCTGACCGACATCGATTTCTCCCGTTATCAGCAAGTGCAGATCTCGAGCTATCGCGAGCAGGGCGGGGCGATCCAGCCCAGCGGCACGGTGGTGCGCGATATCGAGATCGGCGTGATCAACCGCAATACCCTGGCCGAACGCACCGTGCGCTACCGTGAAAACTGGCGCTATGACGAAGAGCAGAAGACCTGGTGGCTGGATGGTGGCCTGCCTGATCTGTGGAAAGGCGAGTAGACCTGTCGTTACCTCTCGTTACTTCCCCGGTTTTGCGTCACCGCCCCTTAGCGGCGACAATCGCCGCCCTCGCGTCGCTAGCTGGCTGAACCCGTGAATCTTGCTGAATTGATGGCCTTCGCCGGTCGTCACCCGTACCTCTCGCTGGCCCTCGCCGGCCTGACCCTTGCCCTGATCTACAACGAACTTGCCGGATACCTGTCCGGGATTCGCCGGATCGGCCCTGCCCAGCTGACGGCGCTGATCAATCGTGACAATGCGCTGGTGGTCGACCTGCGTCCGGCGGCCGACTTCGACAAGGGCCATATCGCCGGCGCGAAGAACGTGCAATTGAGCCAATTCGACCCGGACAACAAGCAGCTGGCCCCGGCCAAGGCGCTACCGGTCGTGCTGGTATGCAAGGTCGGCGAAAGTGCAAATTCCGCGGCCAAGCGCCTGCGCAAGGCCGGTTTCAGCCAGGTCAGCGTGCTGCAAGGCGGCGTGCAGGCCTGGCAGGCCGCCGACCTGCCGTTGGTCAAGAAGGGTCGCGGCTGACCGTTCCTGCCGCTTGCCGGCGTCCCGGGAGCTTCTGGACGCCGGGCCTTGCAACCCGCCACGCAAACCCCAAGTCAGGATGCACGCACCGATCGGTGCGATAATTCATCTCTTAATTCGCGCGTCAACACGCATTGTCTGGAGCCACCATGTCTGATGAAACCCTGAACGGCGCTTCCCCGGCCGCCGAAGCCCAGCAGCCGCAAGGCCCGAGCTTTACCGTCGAAAAGCTCTACATGAAGGATCTGTCCTTCGAGGCCCCGAATGCCCCGCAGGTGTTCAACGAGCAAGGCCAGCCGGACCTGCAGATGAAGCTCAGCCAGAAGGTGCAGCGCCTGGCCGATGCGGCATTCGAAGTCAGCCTCGGCATCACCGTGACCTGCACCCTGAACGGCAAGACCGCGTACCTGGCGGAAGTCGAGCAGTCCGGCGTGTTCGGCCTGGCCGGCTTCGACGAGCAGATCCTCGATGCGATGCTCGGCACCCAGTGCCCGAATATCCTGTATCCGTATGCGACTGCCGCGATTGGCCAGCTGATCACCTCCGGCGGATTTCCGCCGTTCCCGATGCAGCCGATCAACTTCGACGCGCTGTATGCCGAAAACCTGCGCCAGCGTGCCGAGCAGATGGCACAGCAGCAGGCGGGCGGCGGTTCGCTCGAGAACACGGAAGCTGCTGGCAACGCGTAAGCTGCCGGCGGCATGCAGCAGATCCCTGCACTTTCGGTTGCGGTACTTGGCGCGGGCTCCTGGGGCACCGCGCTTGCAGCGCTGATTGCGCGCCACGGGCACCCCACCACGCTGTGGGGTCGCGATGCGGCGATGGTCCAGGCGATTGCCGACGACCACGAGAACCCGCGCTACCTGCCGGGTATCACCCTGCCTGACAGCCTGCGCGCCACCGGCGTGCTGGCCGAGGCCTTGGCCGGCGCCGACGTGGTGCTGGTGGTCGTGCCCTCGCACGCGTTCGCCGAGACCCTGCGCGCGCTGGCGCCGCATCGGCCGGCGCATGCCGGCGTGGCCTGGGCGACCAAGGGGTTCGAGCCCGGCAGTGGCCGCTTCCTGCATGAAGTCGCAGCCGAAGTATTTGGCGAAGGGGTTCCGCTGGCCGTGGTGACCGGTCCATCGTTCGCCAAGGAAGTCGCGGCAGGCTTGCCAACCGCGCTGACCGTGCATTCCGAGGATCCGGCGTTCTGCCAGCAGGTTGCCGGCATCCTGCATGGCCCTGCGTTTCGTGCCTATACCGGCAATGACATGCGTGGCGCCGAGCTTGGCGGTGCCATGAAGAACGTGCTGGCGGTTGCCACCGGTGTCGCCGATGGCATGGGTCTTGGCCTGAACGCACGCGCCGGCCTGATCACCCGCGGCCTCAACGAAATGCTGCGGCTCAATATCGCCATCGGCGGGCAGCCGGAAACCCTGATGGGCCTGGCTGGCCTGGGCGACCTGGTGTTGACCTGCACCGGCGACCTGTCGCGCAATCGCCGGCTTGGCCTGGCGCTGGGCCGTGGCCAGTCGCTGGACGATGCCGTGCGCGAAATCGGCCAGGTGGTGGAATCGATCCAGACCGCGGATGAAGTGATGCGCCAGGCCGAGGCGCATGGCGTCGAGCTGCCGATTTCAAGCAATGTCCGCGATGTCCTGCATGGCGACATCAGCCCGGCCGAAGGCTTGCGCCGGTTGATGGCGCGCGAGCAGAAGGCGGAATATCCGCAGTCGCTGTTCGACCACTGACGGCCATCCCGGAGGTGCCGCGACGCGGCATGGCCAGCGGGACTGAATTCCGCCTGGCTTGCGCGCCCCGCAAAGAAAACGCCCGGCCGAAGCCGGGCGTTTGGTCATTGCAGCAGGGGGAGGGACTGCAATCACCGGTGATGCGCCTGACAGGACGCGCATCGGGTCACGCGGATCACGCGTGCTTACATCAGGCCGGCTTACCAGGTCAGGCGCGGGCCAACCGTCCACTGGGTGTCGCCGCCATTGGCGAGCTTGACGTCAGCCGCAACGCCCCAGCTCGGGTTGAACTTGACCAGCCCGCCGAGGCGGCCGTAGACGTCGCCGCTGTAGTTGTTGCCGTCCTCGTAACCGAGCATCGCGTAGCCCTCGAATTTCGGGGCCAGCGCGGCGCGCACGCCGCCTTCCACGCTGTAGCCGTCGAGATCCAGGCCAGCGCCGGCATCGAACTTGTCATAGGCCACGTTGGCGACGAAATCGGCCTTCGGCGAAATCGCCTTGTTGTAGCCCACGCCGAGGCGCCACTGGTCGAAGTCGACGCCGGTGCCGTCGATCTTCTGGTTGGCGTAGTTGCCGAAGATATGCACGTTCGGATGCACCGCGACGGAACCGTCCAGGCCCCAGCCGTCGGCATTGCCGCCGGTGGTGTTGGTGTAGACGTAGCTACCTTGCACATGGTTGTAGGAAATGCCGTCTGCAGCGGAGGCTGCAAACGGCAGGGCGCAGGCAAGGGCCAGCGCGGAAAATTTGATCAGGGCATGCTTCATGGGGGGGGGACGCCTCGTTGTTGTTATGGGGTCACGGCGGAACCAGTGCGGTTCGTCGTGGCGCGCATTGTGTCGAGGCCAGTGCAACCGGCGCTGAATACAGAACTGTTCGGTACATGAACTATTTAGGTTCGATCATGTCGAAACGCGCGCTCAGGCACCGCCGCTGAAGCCCAACTGCCGCCAGGCTTCGAAGACCACTACCGCCACCGTGTTCGACAGGTTGAGGCTGCGGTTGTCCGGGCGCATCGGCAGGCGCAGCCGCTGCGTGTCCGGCACGGCATCCAGCACGCCCGGGGGCAGGCCGCTGGTTTCGCTGCCGAACAGGAAGGCATCACCCTCGCGATAGCGTGGTGCATCGAAACGCTGGCTGCCGCGGGTGGACAGCGCAAAGACGCGTGGCGCCGCCGCATTGGCCTCCTGGATGGCCGCGAGCGCGGCCTGCAGGTCGTCGTGGACCTGCATCGGCGCGTACTCGTGATAGTCCAGGCCGGCCCGGCGCAACTGGCGGTCGTCGAGGTCGAAACCGAGCGGCTTGACCAGATGCAGCTGCGTGCCGGTATTGGCGCACAGGCGGATCACGTTGCCGGTGTTGGGGGGGATCTCCGGGCGATGCAGGATCACGTGGAACATCAGGTCACCGGCTCACCACGGCAGCGGCTGGCCGCGCCAGTCCTGGAAATGGCCGGAATCTGCCAGCGTCGCGGCATCGATGACTTGCAGCAGGCCACGCGCCGCATCGTCGATCGCGACGGTGGCGGCTGTCCCACCCATGTCGGTTTGCACCCAGCCTGGATGCAGGGCCAGCACGACGATGCCGCGCGCGCGCAGGGCATGCGCAAGTTCGACACTCAGCATGTTCTGCGCGGCCTTGCTGCTGCAGTAGCTGGGCGAGCGGAATTCCGTCGAGCGCGCGATCGAACCCATCACCGAACTCAGGTTGGCGATCCGCGCGCCATCGGCACACAGGGGCGCCAGCGCCTGGGTCAGCAGGAACGGACCGATCGCATTGGTGCGGAAACTGTCTTCCAGTATCGCCGCGTCGACATGGCCGAAGCGCTCGCCGGCATGCAAGACGCCGGCATTGTTGATCAGCAGGCCGATGCGGCCTTGTTCACCCACCACCAGCGGCAGTTCCCGCGCCAGCTCGACGCGCGACTTCCCATTGGCGACATCGAGCGGCAGGACGTGAAGCCGCCCGGGGAACTCGCCGGCAAGCGCGTTCAGCGCGACCGCCTTGCCGGGGTGTCGGCAGGTGCCGACGACGTGGTCCCCACGGGCAAGCAGGTGGCGGACGAAGGCCAGTCCGATGCCGCGGTTGGCGCCCGTCACCAGGCTGTTGATGCGCATCACGACTCCGTGGGTGGCTTCCGGCCCATGTGCCGGGGATGAGCCGAGGGTAATATCAAACGTCTTTGCAGTCCCCTCTGGAGTTGCGCATGCCTGTGTTCCGTCCCGCCGCCCTTGCCCTTGCCATGACCCTGGCGCTCGGCGCCGGCGCCTGCGCGCCTGCCGCGATGGCCGCCAATGCACCGGTCGTCGACATCGCCCATGACACCTTCACCTTGCCCAACGGGTTGCGGGTGATCGTGCATACCGACCGCAAGGCGCCGATCGTGGCGGTCAACATCTGGTACCACGTCGGCAGCAAGGACGAGCCCAGCGGGCGCAGCGGGTTCGCCCACCTGTTCGAGCACCTGATGTTCAACGGGTCGGAAAACAACCCTGGCGAGTTCTTTACCCCGTTCACGCAAGTCGGCGTGACCGGCCAGAACGGCACCACCAATTCCGACCGCACGAACTATTTCGAGGACGTGCCGACTACTGCGTTGGACATGGCGTTGTGGATGGAATCCGACCGAATGGGCCACCTGCTGGGCGCGATCGACCAGCCGACCCTGGACGAACAGCGCGGTGTGGTCCAGAACGAGAAGCGGCAGGGCCAGAACCAGCCTTACGGCCAGGTCTGGGACGCGCTGGGCAAGGCCATGTACCCGGTGGGCCACCCGTATCACCACAGCACCATTGGCTCCATGAACGACCTCAACGCGGCCAAGCTCGACGACGTCAAGACCTGGTTCCGCACCTGGTACGGCCCGAACAACGCGGTGCTGGTGCTGGCCGGCGACATCGACCTGGCCACTGCGAAGGCAAAGGCCGCCAAGTATTTCGGAGACATCCCGGCCAGCCCGACCATGGCCCAGCCAAAGATCGACGTGGCCGCGCATACCGCCGATACCCGCGGCGAAATGACCGACGCGGTGCCGCAGTCACGCCTATACCGGATGTGGAACGTGGCCGAGTACGGCCAGGCTGACCTGGATCGGCTGCAGGTGCTTTCGCAGATATTGGGTGGCGGCAAGTCCTCGCGCCTGGACAAGCGCCTGGTGCACCAGGACAAGCTGGTCGACAGTGTCGGCACTGGCGCCTATGGCTCGCAGTTGGGCTCGAACTTCCTGATCATCGCCGACATCAAGCAAGGCGTGGACGTGGCGAAGGTCGAGGCGATCATCGACGAGGAGTTGAAGAAACTGCTGAAGGATGGCCCGACCCAGGAGGAAGTTGATCGCGCCCGCACCGTGATCAAGGGTGGCTGGATCCGGGGCGTGGAGCGCATTGGCAGATCGGGTGGCAAGGCAGATGCGCTGGCCGAATGCGCGACCTACACCGGCAACGCCGGTTGCTTCCGCGACAGCCTGAAGACGTTGGACGAAGTAAGCGTCGCCAATCTGCGCGCTACCGGAAACACTTGGCTGGGCTCGGGCAAGGGCAGCCATACCTTGGTGGTGAACCCGGGCAAGCGCGTTGAAATCGCCGAAGATCCGGCCGGTACGCCAACGCCCTTCGCCTTGCCGGCAGTGGACGCCAAGTACAAGACCACTGCGAGCGGCGTGGATCGCAGCAAGGGCGTGCCCGTCACGACGAGCTTCCCCGACCTCAAGTTCCCCAGCCTGCAGCGCGCGACGCTGGCCAACGGCACCCAGGTGATCCTGGCCGAGCGCCATGACATCCCGGTGGTGCAGATGAGCTACCAGTTCATTGGTGGCTATGCGGCCGACCCTGCCGGCAAGCCGGGCATCGCCAGCTTCACCAGCTCGCTGATGGACGAGGGCGCCGGCAACCTGGATGCGCTCGCGTTCGCCGACCGTACCGAAGCGCTGGGCGCCAACCTCGGCGCCGGGGCCTCGCTGGACAGCAGCAGCGCCTATCTGTCGTCGCTGCGCGAAAACCTCGACCCGTCGGTGGCGCTGTTCGCCGACATGTTGCGCAAGCCGCGGTTCGAGCAGAAGGACATCGACCGCGTGAAGGGCCAATGGATTGCCGGCATCAAGCAGGAAAAGGCGCAGCCAAACGGCATGGCGTCGCGCGTGTTGCCCGGCCTGATGTATGGCACCGGCCATCCCTACGCCACCCCGATGAGCGGCACCGGCACCGAGGCGTCCATCACCCGGTTGACCCGCGCTGAGCTGGTCGCGTTCCAGAACCAGGCGATCCAGCCGCAGGGCGCCACTCTGGTGGTGGTCGGTGACACCACCCTGAAGGACATCGTGCCGGTGCTCAACCGGCATTTCGGTGACTGGAAAGGCGTGGGCGCCGCCGCGGTGACAACGGCAATTCCCGAGGTCGCCGGCATGACCAGCCCGCGGGTGTTCCTGATCGACCAGCCGGGCGCAGTGCAGGCGAACATTTTTGCCGCCGAACTGGTCCCGTCCAGCAAGGACACCAGTGCCACCGTGTTCGACATGGCCAACATGGTGATTGGTGGCGACTTCACCGCGCGCCTGAACATGAACCTGCGAGAGGACAAGCACTGGTCCTACGGCGCCCGCAGCGGTGCCGGCGGTGCGGTTGGCCAGCGCATCTGGCGGGTCAGTGCGCCGGTGCAGATCGACAAGACCGGGGAATCGATCGCCGAAATCAGGCGTGAACTCGAGGCCTTCACCAGCGGCAAGCAGGGCGCCACCGCCGAAGAGCTGCAGCGCATGCAGAAGATCCTGACCCTGAGCCTGCCGGGTGCGTACGAGACCGCGTCCTCGGTGATGGGCACCATCGCCAGCAACGTGCTGTATGCACGCCCGGACGACTATGTGTTCCAGCGCAAGGCGGAGATCGAGGGCATGACCCTGGCGCAGGTGGATGCCGCCGCCAGGACCATCGACCCGAAGGCGCTGACGTGGGTCATCGTGGGTGACGTGTCCAAGATCGAACAGCCGATCCGCGCGCTGAACCTGGGCCCGGTGCAGGTGATCGACGCCGACGGTGACGTCAGGAAGTAGGCCGACCCCTGTCGCCAACGGGCGGCGAGACGACTGGAACCATTAAGACGCACCGGGCGACAATCCGGTGCGTTTTCTTTTCAAGGGGATTCCGATGCGCCCGATACCCGTTTTCGCTGCCGTCGTCCTGTTGGCCGGACTGTCCGGCTGCACCTTCGTGCACATGGCGCCGGGGGCCAGCAAGGTGAAGGTCTTGGCCGCCGCACCCACCGGCTGCGAGAAGCGCGGCGAGGTCGAGGTATCGGTCAAGGACAGGCTTGGCCCCTACGCACGCAGTGACGCGCAGGTGCGGGATGAGCTGGAGACCCTGGCCCGCAACGAGGCGCCCGGCTTGTCGGCCAATTCGATCAGCCCGCTGACGCCGTCCGCCGATGGCGAGCAGCGCTGGGCGATGTGGCGCTGTGGGTGAGCGGGGACTTCGAACGGCACGGCGCGATCCCGCGAACGGCCGCTGGGATGCAATCCGGTGGGACGGGCAAGCTGAAACCGCCCGCAAAAGGTTGACCGGACGCACAAGCGCGCGAAGGCGTAAGCCGTTATCCTGTCAGGTTCCTGTGTCTGGATTGCCGCCCCATGCTGTTCCAACATGTCGCCATTGCCGGCCTGGCCCACGTTGACGCCCCGCGTCGGCTGGGCTCGGATGAGATCAACGCCCGCCTGAAGCCCACCCTGGACAGGCTCGGTATCCGCACCGACGTGCTGAAGGACATCGCCGGCATCCACGCCCGGCGGCTGTGGGATGAAGGCGTGCAGGCGTCCGACGCCGCCACCCTGGCCGGCGTGAAAGCGCTGGCCGATGCCGGCATCGACCCGGCGCGGGTTGGCCTGCTGGTCTCGACCTCGGTCAGTCGCGACTTCCTGGAGCCGTCCACCGCCAGTATCGTGTCCGGCAACCTGCAAATGCCGGACACCTGCCAGAACTTCGATGTCGCCAACGCCTGCCTGGCCTTCATCAACGGCATGGATATCGCTTCGCGGATGATCGAACGCGGGGAGATCGACTACGCCCTGATCGTGGACGGTGAAACCGCCGACCTGGCCTACGACAAGACCATGGCCCGCATGCTGGCCGAGGACATCACCGAAGAGCAGTTCCGCAGCGAACTGGCGACCCTCACCCTGGGTTCGGGTGCGGCCGGCATGGTCCTGGCGCGCGCCGAGCTCGCGCCGGGCGCACCGCGCTACCGTGGTGGCGTGACCCGCGCCGCCACCGAGTGGAACGGCCTGTGCCGCGGCAACCTGGATCGCATGGTCACCGACACCCGCATGCTGCTGATTGAAGGCATCAAGCTGGTCGAGAAGACCTTCGCCGCGGCCAAGCAGGCGCTGGGCTGGGCGGTGGAGGAAATGGACGAATTCGTCATCCACCAGGTCAGCCAGGTGCATACCGCCGCGTTCACCAAGGCGATCGGCATCGACCCACGCAAAGTGCTGACCATCTTTGGCGAACACGGCAATATCGGGCCGGCATCGGTGCCGATCGTGCTCTCGAAGTTGCGTGATATGGGCCGCCTGAAGAAGGGTGACCGGGTGGCGCTGATGGGGATCGGCTCGGGCCTGAACTGCTCGATGGCGGAAGTTGTCTGGTGATCGAACGCGCGTAATGGATGCTGCGCGCTTCCCCGGCTACCCCTTCACCCCGCATCGCGTCGAGATCCGCCCGGGCATCGCGATGTCCTTTCTCGACGAAGGGCCGCGCGATGGCGAGGTCATCGTCATGCTGCACGGCAACCCGTCGTGGAGTTACTACTGGCGGCACCTGGTTTCCGGCCTGTCCGACCGTTACCGCTGCATCGTGCCAGACCACGTGGGCATGGGCCTGTCGGACAAGCCCGAAGACGACGTTTCGGCGGCGCCGGCCTATGACTACACGCTGCAATCGCGCATCGATGACCTGGACGCGTTGCTCGACCACCTGGGCATCACCGGCCCGGTGACGCTGGCGGTGCACGACTGGGGCGGGATGATCGGGTTCGGCTGGGCGCTGCGCGATCCGGCACGCGTGCGCCGACTCATCATCACCAATACCTCGAGCTTCCCGCTGCCCGATGCCAAGCGTTTCCCGAAACGCATTGCGATCGGTCGGCATTCGCGTCTTGGCGGCTGGCTGATCCGCCGCTTCAACCTGTTCGCGCGCGGTGCCGCGTGGATGGGCACCACGCGCGCGTTGCCGCGTGACGTGCGCGCCGCCTATGCCGGCGTGTACGACGGCTGGCACCAGGCGATCAGCACGCTGCGCTTCATGCAGGACATTCCACTGGACGAAGGCGACCGCGCGTGGCCGATCGTGCTGGCGGCCCAGAAACAATTGCCCGCGTACGCGGATCGTCCGGCATTCATCGGCTGGGGCCTGCGTGATTTCGTGTTCGACCGGCATTTCCTCGACGGCTTCCGCAGCGCATTGCCGAACGCCGAAGTGCATGCATTCGCCGATGCCAACCACTACGTGCTGGAAGACAAGCACGAGGTGCTGGTGCCGATGATCCGCGAATTCCTGGTACGCCACCCGCTGTAGCCATGAACAGCGACAATGTCGGCATGACCCCCGCCTGCAACATCGCCGCCGCACTGCCGGACCTGGCCCGCGAACACCCCGACCAGGTGGCGATGCGTTGCCCGGGCCGCAATGGTCGCTATGAGGTCGAACTGACCTATGCCCAGCTCGACGCGCGCACTGATGCGATCGCCGCCGGACTGGCCAGGCGCGGCATCGTGCGCGGCAGCCGCACGGTGGTGATGGTGCGACCCACGCCGGAATTCTTCCTGCTGATGTTCGCGCTGTTCAAGGCCGGCGCAGTGCCGGTGCTGGTCGACCCCGGCATCGACAAGCGGGCCCTGAAGCAGTGCCTGGAGGAAGCCGCGCCCGAGGCCTTCGTCGGCATCCCGCTGGCCATGCTGGCCAAGGCGGTGCTGGGTTGGTCTAAATCGGCAAGGATGCGGATCACCACTGGCGCGCGCGCATGGCTGGCCGACGCCACGCTTGCCGACATCGAGCGAGACGGACTGGATGCCGGCCCGCAGCTGGCCGGCACGCAACCGGACGATGTTGCCGCGATCCTGTTCACCAGCGGCAGCACCGGCGTGCCCAAGGGCGTGCTGTATCGGCACCGGCACCTGAAGGCGCAGATCGCGATGCTGGGCGAGGCGTTCGGGATCCAGCCAGGCGGCATCGACTTGCCGACGTTCCCGCCGTTCGCGTTGTTCGATCCGGCACTTGGGCTGACCTCGATCATCCCCGACATGGATCCGACCCGGCCGGCCAGGGCCGATCCGCGCAAGCTGCACGCGGCCATCCAGCGTTTTGGCGTGAACCAGTTGTTCGGCTCGCCGGCCCTGATGCGCGTGCTGGCCGAACATGGCGAGGCGCTGCCAACCTTGCGGCGGGTGACCAGCGCCGGCGCGCCGGTGCCCGCCGAGGTGGTCGCGCGCATGCTCGAACTGCTGCCGGTCAACGCCCGGTTCTGGACGCCCTACGGCGCGACCGAATGCCTGCCGGTGGCGGTGATCGAAGGCCGCGAACTGGTGGCGCTGCGCACCCGCACCGAACACGGCGCCGGCACCTGCGTGGGCCGTCCGGTCGCGGGAAACACGGTACGCATCATCGGCATCGATGACCGGGCAATCGGACAGTGGGACGATGCGTTGCTGGTCAACGCCGGGCAGGTTGGCGAGATTACCGTCGCCGGTCCCAGCGCCACCGACACCTATTTCAACCGCGATGCCGCCACCCGGCTGGCGAAGATCCGCGAAGCGCTGCCTGACGGCAGTGAACGCATCGTCCATCGCATGGGTGACCTGGGTTATTTCGATGAGGAAGGCCGGCTGTGGTTCTGCGGACGCAAGTCGCAGCGTGTCGTCATCGACGCGGAAACGACCTTGTGCACCGAGCAGGTCGAGCCTGTCTTCAACACGCATCCGGCGATCGCCCGTAGCGCGCTGGTCGGCGTGGGCCCGAAAGGCGCGCAACGCGCGGTGCTTTGCTACGAACTCAAGCCGGGGATCGGACGCGTGCGCCGCGAGCGGCATGACGAGCTGCGCGCCATCGGCACGCTGTTCCCGCATACCGCGACGATTGATGCATTCCTGAATTATCCGAAGCCGTTTCCGGTCGACATTCGCCACAACGCCAAGATCAGCCGCGAGCTGCTTGCGGCGTGGGCGGCGCAGCAGTTGCCCGACATCGCATGAAGATCCTGGTCACCGGCGGTGGCGGCTTCCTCGGCCAGGCGCTGTGCCGCGGCCTGGTCGAACGCGGGCATGAGGTCACCAGCTTCAATCGCGGTCATTACCAGGTGCTGGATGCGATCGGCGTGCGCCAGGTATCGGGTGATCTTGCGGATCGCGATGGCGTGCTCGCTGCATGCGCCGGGCAGCAGGCGGTGTTCCACAACGCCGCCAAGGCAGGCGCCTGGGGCAGTTACGACAGCTACCACCGTGCCAATGTGGTCGGCACCCGGAACGTGCTGGATGCCTGCCGCGCGCAGGGCATCAGCAGGCTCGTTTATACCTCCACGCCCAGCGTCACCCACCGCGCCACCCATCCGGTGGAAGGGGGAACCGCCGACAGCGTGCCCTACGGCGAAGGGCTGAAGGCGCCGTATGCGGCCACCAAGACCATTGCCGAGAAGGCGGTGCTTGCCGCCAACGACGCCACGCTTGCGACCGTCGCGCTGCGTCCACGACTGATCTGGGGGCCGGGCGACAACCACATCCTGCCGCGGCTGGTCGAACGTGCCCGCGCCGGCCGCCTGCGTTTCGTCGGCGATGGCAGCAACAGGGTCGACAGCACCTACATCGACAATGCCGCGCAGGCGCATTTCGATGCCTTCGAACATCTGGCGCCCGGCGCGGCCTGCGCCGGGCGCGCGTACTTCATCAGCAACGGCGAGCCGCAGCCGATGCGCGTGCTGGTCAACGGCCTGCTGCAAGCCGCCGGCGCGCCACTGGTCGACAAGACGATTCCATTCCGCGTGGCATATGGGGTTGGCGTCCTGTGCGAGGGCCTGTGGCGCGTCCTGCCGCTGAAGGGCGAGCCGCCGATGACGCGGTTCCTGGCCGAGCAACTGGCGACCACGCACTGGTATTCGATGGAACCTGCGCGGCGCGACTTCGGTTACGTGCCCAGGGTCAGCGTGGCCGAGGGCCTGCGGCGGTTGCGGACATCGCTGCCGGCTTGACGGCCCACGCAGCCATCATCCCGATGCCGCCTACAATGCCCGCATGAACCCGTCGTCTGCCACGCCTTCGTCCCTCAACTGGAAGCAGCCCGCCGGCCAGGCGCTTGAAGCCGCGTTGAACCGCGCGCTGGCGCTCGACCCGGACACCCGTGCTGCATTGAAGCCGCTGGATGGCCAGCGCGTCGCATTGCAAGTGAGCGCGCCGCCACTGGCGCTGGAAATCCGCGTCGATGGCGATGCGCTGCGGGTGGGTCCGGTGGATGCCGTGAAGGCACCCGATCTCGGCGTACGCACCACGTTGTCAGGGTTACTGGGCCAGCTGCCGATGTTCCGCCGCAACGATGCGCCCCCGGTCGGCAAGCTGCGGATCGAAGGCGATGCCGAGCTTGCCCGGCGCCTGCAACAGCTGGCCCGGAATTTCGATCCCGACTGGCAATTGCCGTTCATCCAGGTGTTCGGCGAGGTCGTCGGCGTGCAGGTCGCCAAGGCGATTGCCGCGGCGCTGAAACATGCCCAGGTCGCCGGCCGCAATCTCGCCGAAACTGCTGCCGAATACGTGACCGAGGAAAGCCGCGACGTGGTCCCGCGTGCCGAGCTGGAGGCGTTCCATGACGATGTCGATGCCTTGCGCGACGATGTCGAGCGGCTTGCCGCGAAGGTGACTCGCCTGCAGCGCAGCAGGCCTGGCGACAGCGGCGGGGCGCCGCCATGAGTTCGGTCTTGCGCGCCTGGCGCATCGGCCGGGTGCTGCTGCGCTACCGGCTGCACAACCTGCTGGATGACACCCCGGCCGGGCGTTGGCTGAAACTCGCGCGGCCGTTCGTGCCGCGCGCATCGAGGGAAGTGGCCTCGCTGTCGCGCGGTGCACGCCTGCGCATGGCGCTGCAGGAACTCGGGCCGATCTTCGTCAAGTTCGGGCAGATCCTGTCCACCCGTCGTGACCTGATCCCGCCGGACGTGGCGGCAGAGTTGACCCTGTTGCAGGATCGGGTGGCGCCGTTCGATGGCCTGCAGGCGCGCGAGATGGTCGAACGCGCGCTGGAACGCAGCATCGAGGAGGCTTACGCGAGCTTCGACACCACGCCGCTGGCCTCGGCCTCGATCGCGCAGGTGCATGCGGCCACCCTGCATGCGGGCGACGGAACCGGCCCGCGCGAAGTCGTGGTCAAGGTGCTGCGGCCGGGCATTCGTCGCCAGATCGCTGCCGACGTGGCGTTGCTGCACGGCATCGCCGGGATTGTCGAACGCACCCATCCCGCCGCGGACAAGATCCGCCCGCGCGAAATCGTGGCCGAGATCGAGGCGACCCTGTCAGGCGAACTCGACCTGCAGCGCGAGGCCGCCAATGCCTCGCTGCTGCGGCGCAACTGGCTCGGCTCGCCGGACCTGTACGTGCCGGAAGTGGTGTGGACGCATACCGCCGAGCGGGCGATGACGATGGAGCGGGTGCACGGCATCCCCAGCGACGACATCGTCGCGCTGGATGCTGCCGGCATCGACCGCAAGGCGCTTGCCGCCAAGGGCGTGCGCGTGTTCTATCAGCAAGTGTTCCGCGACAATTTCTTCCATGCCGATGCGCACGCCGGCAACATCTGGGTGGATGCCACGCGCAAGCAAAACCCGCGCTTCATCGCCCTGGATTTCGGGATCATGGGCCAGCTGTCGAGCGAGGACCAGTACTACCTCGCCGAGAATTTCATGGCGATCTTCAACCGCGACTACCGCCGCATCGCCGAGCTGCACGTGCAGGCCGGCTGGATGCCGTCGACGATCCGCATCGACGAACTGGAAGCGGCCACCCGCGCGGTATGCGAGCCGTATTTCACCCGGCCGCTGTCGGAGATCTCGCTGGCCGAAGTGCTGGTGAAGCTGTTCCGCACCGCGCAGCGCTACCAGCTGACCCTGCAGCCGCAACTGATCCTGCTGCAGAAGACCCTGCTCAACATCGAGGGCGTCGGCCGCCAGCTGGACCCGAAGATCGACATCTGGGCGGTGGCCAAGCCGGTACTCGAGGCCATCCTGGCCGAACGCTATAGCCCGCAGCGGCTGGCCGGCGAATTCCGCAAGCGCCTGCCGGAAATGATGACGCGCGCGCCGGAAGTGCCGCGCCTGCTGCACGCCTGGTTGCAGCAGCAGGTCGAAGGCAAGCACGAACTGCGCATGCGCTCGCACGACCTTGCCGAACTCGCGCGTACCGCCCGCGATGGTCAGAAGCGCATGGTGGCGGCGATCCTCGGCACCGGCCTGCTGATCGTTGCCGCCGTGTTGTACGGACTGGAAGCGGGCGGGCCGCGCCTGCTCGAAGTGCCCGCGGCAGCGTGGATCGCGGGCATCGGTGGGTTGTGGGCATTGCTTGCCGCGTGGCCGCGGCGATAGTCGCTAATGCCGCAGGCCTGCCGCGTCAGGCGCGCATGGCCTTCACCAGCGGTTTCACCGTCAGGCCCTGCACCAGGATCGAGAACACCACGACCGCATAGGTCAGCGCCAGGATCAGGTCGCGATACGGCCCCGCCGGCAGCGACAACGCCAGCGCCACCGAAATACCGCCACGCAGGCCGCTCCAGGTCAGGATTGCCCAGGCGTCGTTGGGCAGGCCGAACCAGCGCTTCAAGCTGGCCATCGGCATGCCCACGGTCAGGAGCCGGGCGAGCAGCGTCAGCGCGACCACGGCCATGGCGGCGAGCATGCCGTTGTGCGGATATGCGATCACCACGATCTCCAGGCCCAGCAACACGAACAACACCGCGTTGAGGATCTCGTCCAGCAATTCCCAGAACAGGTCCACGTGGCGACGGGTGGTATCCGACATCGCCAGGTTGCGCCCGTGGTTGCCGATGATGACGCCCGCCACGACCATGGCCAGCGGCCCTGACACATGCAGGCGGCTGGCAAGTTCGTAGCCGCCCAGTACCCCCGCCAGGGTCAGCAGCACTTCCACCTGGTAGTTGTTGATGCCGCGCAGCATGGCGAACAGCACGCCGCCCAGCACCGCGCCGAGCACGATGCCACCGCCCGCTTCATGGAGCAGGATCATGGCGCCTTCCGTGATCGTCGGCGCCTGGCCTTGCACGGCGATGCCGAGCAGCAGTGAAAACAGCACCACGCCCACGCCGTCGTTGAACAGCGATTCGCCGGCGACCACCATCCCGGTTTCATCGTCGATGCCGGCCGACCTCAGGATGCCCAGCACCGCGACCGGGTCGGTCGGCGAGATCAGCGCGCCAAACACCAGGCAGTAGGACAGTGGCATGCCCAGGCCGAGCAAGGGCAGCAGGAAATACAAGCCGAAACCGACGATCACGGTGGATAGTGCGGTGCCGGCCACCGCCAGCAGGCTTATCTGCCAGCGGAAGCGGCGCAGGCGGCTGAGGTCCACGTGCAATGCGCCGGCAAACAGCAGCATCGACAACATGCCCTCCATCAGCAGTTCGGAAAAATCGATGGAGTGCAGCAGGCTTTCTTCATAATCGCGCAAGGCGCTGAAACCGATTTTCTCCAGCCCGATCAGCGCGAGCGACAACAGCATCGCCGCAGCCATGACGCCAATCGTCGTCGGCAGGCCCACGAAGCGTGCATTCACGTAGGCCAGCAATGCCGTGATGACCAGGCACGCCGCTGCAATCTCGAACATCTGTCGTCACCCCCGTTGCGTGCGCCGCGACGGCGAGCGCCTTGCGCTGCAAGACAAGCCGTCAGGACGTCGAAGTGGGCATTCTAGACCCCGGGGCTGATCACACGCGCTGGCCCAAGCGCGGTGTTGCACCGACAATGCCGATTGCCAACTGCCCGATGGACGCATGACCGAGCCGACAGAACTGCCCGTCCTGTATCGCGACGACTGGCTCGCCGTGGTCGACAAGCCGGCGGGCCTGATGGTGCACGACAGCGCGCTGGCGCGTGGCGAAACCGATTTCGCCGCCGACCGCCTGCGTGAACAGTTCGGCAAGCCGATCTTCCTGGTCCATCGCCTGGACCGCGCCACCTCAGGGTGCCTGCTGCTGGCGTTTGATCGCGAGAGTGCTTCCACGCTGGGCAAGGCGGTGATGGCAGGCGACATCGAGAAGGACTACCTGGCGGTCTGTCGGGGCTGGCCGGCAGAGCAGCAGTTCACGGTCGATCATCCGCTGGATGGCGGGCCCGGCAAGCCGCTGAAGAAGCCGGCGCAGACTGCCTTCGAGGTGCTCGCCACCTGTGAGCTGGAGCTGCCATCGGCAGGCTTTCCAACCTCGCGTTATGCCTTGTTGCGCGCGTCGCCGATCACCGGCCGCTTCCGCCAGATCCGCCGCCACCTCAAGCACCTGTCGCATCACCTGATCGGCGATACCAGCCATGGCGATGGCCGCCACAACCGCCAATTCCGGATGCTCGGCGTCCACCGCATGTTGCTGCACGCGCAGCGTCTGGCATTCCCGCATCCACGCACGGGGGAGCGGCTCTGCGTCGACGCGCCGGTCACCGACGCGGAATTCGCCAAGGTGCTGGCGTTGTTTGCCGCAGCCCCGCAGGCGCCGGCTTGCCGGTGATGGCATGCATCAAAGGCCTCGGCGCTGAGGCGCCTCCTACGCAACGCCTGGTCATTGCGGTATCACCATTACAATTGCGGGATGTTGCAGGTCGCGCACATCGAAATCCCGGATGACGAACTGATCGAGCGCTTCGTGCGCGCGTCGGGTCCGGGTGGCCAGAACGTCAACAAGCTGTCGACGGCCGTCGAGTTGCGTTTTGACGTCGCGCAGTCGCCCTCGTTGCCGGACGAGGTGCGCACGCGCCTGCTGGCCAGGCGCGATCGACGCCTGACCCTGGACGGCGTGTTCGTGATCAGTGCGCAGCGCTTCCGCACCCAGGATCGCAACCGCCAGGACGCGCGCGAGCGCCTGGCGCATTTCATTGAAGCCGGCCTGCACGTGCCGAAACCGCGCGTCGCCACCAGGCCGTCGCGCGGGTCGAAGGAGCGCCGCTTGGGTGAAAAACGCGGACGTGCGACGATCAAACTGGGGCGATCGCAGGGGCGCGGCGGAAAGGACTGGGAGTGAACGACGAACAGCGCAAGGACGTGGTCCCGGCATTGCCGCCAAGCGCACCGCGGATGCCACGCAACCGCGTCATGGAATGGGTCGGACGCACGATCCTGCGGCTTGGTGGCTGGAAGATGGCGGGCGCGTTTCCGGACCTGCCGAAATTCGTCTTGATCGTGGCGCCACATTCGTCCAACTGGGACGGGCTGTGGGGGTTTGCGGTCAAGCTTGGCCTGGGCATGAAGCTGTCGATCCTGGGCAAGGATGCACTGATCCGGACCCCGGTGATCGGGCGATTGGCGACCTGGCAGGGCGTGATCGGGGTGAACCGCAACGCTGCGCATGGCGTGGTCGAGCAGGCGGCAATGGCCATCCGCAAGGCCGATCGGATGTGGTTCACGGTGGCCCCCGAAGGCACCCGAAAATGGGTGGATCGGTGGAAGCCCGGCTTCTGGCATATCGCCCGCTCGGCCGGCGTGCCGGTGGTCCCTGCCTACTTCGACTACGCGAGCAAGACGCTCGGGATTGGCCCCCCTTTCGAGTTGACCAATGACATGCATGCGGACATCGCCCGCATCCAGCGCTGGTACAAGCCATTCAAGGGCCGCTTGCACGATGTCGTGCAGCCGAAGGACGACTAGGGCGTCGTGGTGGCGAAAGCGCGACGCATGCTTTTCACGCGTGCATGAAAAACCCCGGCAGGCCGGGGTTTTTTGCAAGCCGCGATGCCCGCGCCGCGTGACTACAGCGGCTTGCCGCCGAACTTGTAGGTGAAATTCACGTAGAAGCTGCGGCCGAAGCTGTCGAACCAGGAGGTGTCGTAGTACGGGTAGTTTGCCCAGGTCGCATCTTGCGGCGGCATCTTGTCGAGCAGGTTGTTGACCGTCAGCGCGATCCGGAAGTGATCGGTCACGTCATGGCGCACGCCGGCGTTGAAGCGCCAGGTGGCCGGCGTCCAGGCATCGTTGTTGTAGTTGGCGACGCGGCCGAGGTAGGTGCCGAACAGGCTGGCGCCCCATGCGTTCCTGTCCCAGCTGACGCCAAGGTTGGACTTGGTGCGCGGCAGGGTGGTGTCGCTGAAGCTGACGTCCAGCATGTCTTCCGTCGGGTCGCCCGGGTATTGCTGGCGACTGTGTCGTCGCGCCCAGTTGTAGTTGCCGGTGAAGCGGAAATCGCCAGCGCGTGCTGTTTGCAGGCGATGGTTGGCGGTGACGTCGATACCCGAGGTTTGTTCCCGCGCAATATTGATGGGCGCGAAGTGCACGCTGGTGATGTCGCCATTGCCGTCGCGGATGACGCGGGCCATCGCGCATCGATGCAGGTGGCTGAGTTGGCATCGACGGGCGTGCCGGTGTCGGTCATGCCCAGGCGACAGTTGGCTTCGGTGACCCGCAGCAGTTCGCGATCCTGTGTCTGCACCTGGTTCATCACGCGGATGTCGTAGTAGTCCACCGCGATGTCGAAATTGGCGGAAGGCGACCAGACAAGGCCGGCGGTGAACGATTTGCTGGTCTCCACGTCCAGCTCCATGTTGCCCCGGTAGACATCGAAGGTGGAGACGTCGTAGCTGCCGTCGTCGTAGCAATAGTCGTCGGTGGCGCCCGGTTCCGCGGTCCGGCATTGGTAGTAGTCGGTGGCGTAGCGGGTGCGGTAGTAGTCGGCGCCTGCGAACAGGTAGTGCATGTCGGGCGCCCGGAAGCCGGTGCCGTACGAACCGCGCACCAGCAAGCTGTCGAGTGGACGCCATTCCAGGCCCATGCTGTAGGTGAACTTGCCGGGATTCTTGCTGCCGTAGCTGTAGCGGTCGTAGCGGCCGGCCAGGCTGGCCTGCAGGGTGGACAGCAACGGCATGCGCAGTTCGCCGGCGGCGCTCCAGTGGTCGCGGCTGCCACTGCCGTCGCCATAGCGCGGACCCACGTAGGCGTCCTCGGTCAGGGCCAGCGGATCGGGGTTGATGCGGTAGGACTGGGTGCCCCATTCGATGGCGCCGGCAAAGCCGACGTCGCCGGCCGGCATCGCGAACAGGGACGGGGTGTTGAAGGTGAGGCTGAGGTTGTCGTTGTCGGACTTGGGACGGAACGTGGACATGGCCGCGATCGAGGCGAATTCGGCGGTCGTCAGCGGTGTGAACAGGCGCGCCGGATCCGGGGCATAGATCGCGTAGCCATCATCGTCATAGCCCAGGCGATTGCCCAGGAACAACTGGTTGGCGGCGTCTGCCTTGATGCGCGGCATGCCGACATCGGCGTTGTACTGGGAATGGTTGTAGCTCGCCTCCCAGTCCCAGTCTTCGCCGAAGTAGCCCTTCAGGCCGGTGGTCACGGCGAATGTCTTCTCGGTGGTGACGTTCATGCGGTTCTGCAGCCCGCCGATTTCCTCGGGGGTGAACTGCCGCGACCAGATTTCGTAATGGCCGGTAGTGGCGTTGTAGAACATCTTGTTCCGGTAGTTGTTGGTCGAGTCCGGGTCATGGAACTCCCAACCCATGTGGTCGCTCGCCACGTCGTTGCCGTTGGTGCCGGTCAGCAGCTTGACCTCCTGCCGGCCGAGCTGCACGTCGGCAAACCAGCTCAGGCGGTCGGAGAAGCGGTATTCGAACGAGCCATAGACATTGGCGCCTTTGCGCTGGTTCTGGATCGTGCGGTAGGCAATGGCGCGTTCGCTGCCGCAGTAGGGTTCGCCGTAGCGGTCCTCGGCCAGCACCGTCGTGCCTTCGTTCAGCCCGGCCATCGCCGCTGCAGTCATCGGCCGGCGCGATGTTGACGTCGTCGTCCCAGTCATACAGCTGGGCGGTCAGCCGGGGCAGCTGGCGACGCGAGGTCGGGGCGTCGAGTGTCGAGTCCTGGATGTTGCGCTGGTAGCCCCACAGCGGACGCTTGTCGATCACCTCCAGGCCCACGATGCCGGTGAAATTGCCGCGCTCGAAGCCGGTGGTGAGGGTCAGGTTGTGGGACTCGCCACCGCCGTGGCTGGTGTCGCCATAGCGATAGTCAATCGTGGTGCCGTCGGTGGATTTCTTGAGGATGAAGTTGATCACGCCGGCCATGGCGTCCGAGCCATAGACCGCCGACGCGCTGCCGGTGAGGATTTCGACCCGGTCGATCATCCCCAGCGGGATGTTGCCGATATCGGTGAAGTTGCTGCGGCTGTTGAGCGGCAGCGGGAAGTCGGCGACGCGGCGGCCGTTGATCAGGACCAGTGTGTGGTTGGGACCAAGCCCGCGCAGGTCGACTGCTTGCGCGCCAGGGGTGGACTGCGCGCTGGTGGTGTTCTGCTGGCCCTGGACGCTGCCGCTGTTCTGGCTGAGCGAACGCAGCAGGTCGGGCACGGAGGTGAGGCCGGCGGCCTGGATCTGTTCGGCGGTGACCACCGTGATCGGAGCCGGGCCCTCCACCTGCGCGCGCGGAATGCGCGAACCGGTGACCTGGATGGTTTCCAGGTCGGCGACCGGGGCATCGGCGCCAGCCTGTCGTGCCTGCGTGGCAGCAGGTGAGCGGCGCGGCGCTGGCGGCGGCGCGGCCGGCGGAGAGGGTGACAGCGGCACGATCAACACGGCGCCGGAGGCATCGCGCTGGGCGCGGAAGCCGCTGCCCTTCAATAGCCGGTCGAGGGCATCCGCGGCCGGCAATTGGCCACTCACGGCCGTGCTGCGCGCGCCCTTGAGCTGGTCGGCGCGATACACCAGCTGGGTGCCGGATTGCTGTGCATAGGCATCAAGCGCGGAGGCGAGGTCGCCTGCCGGGATCTGCAGGCGCGTGGTGGCCGGCGCCTGTGCTTGCGCCGCAAGTGCGGCGGAGCAAGCCAGCGACAACAACAGCACGCGCAACGAACGTGTCGGTTTCAAGCGAATTCCCCAATGCGCCGGGCAGGTGGCGCTCCCAGCAATCAGGACGAACGAACCGGCGAAATCCCCACCATGCACATTAATTTCGAGGCGAGATGGCGGGCGGGCGCCTATCGCGAATGCAGGATGATCCGGTCTTGCGCGTACTCGGCGCGGACCGGGAAGCCCTGCTCCAGCAGGCGTACGAAACCTTCGGTGTTGTCCCAGCGGAAACTGCCACCAATGCGCAGTGCACCGGCATCGGCATCGGCCACTGCCAGCTTGCGCGCGTTGTAGCGGTTGAATTCGGCGGCGACCTCGGCCAGCGGGGTATCGCGGAAGGCCAGCAGCCCGTCGCGCCAGCCAAGCATGCGTTCGACCTCGGCCAACGGCAGGCTGCGCACCAGCACATCGTCGCCATGCACCAGCGCCACGCTGCCGGCAGGCAGCAATGCAGAGGGCCCCGGGCTGCCGGCGGGTGACCCGGATTCCAGGCGCACCGTGCCCTCGGTCACCACCACCCGCAGGTCCTGGGCGTCGCGACGCACCGAGAAGCGGGTACCCACCGCGACCACCCGATGGCCATTGGTCGACACCACGAAGGGTCGGCGCGGGTCCTTTGCGACTGCGAAGATCGCCTCGCCGCGACTCAAGGCGACATGGCGCTCACCACGGGACAGGCGGATCTCGACGCTGCTGTCGCTGGCCAGCGTGGCGTGCGAGCCATCCGGCAGGGGCAGCGTCCGCACCTTGCCCATCACGGTGCGATATGAGGCGACATCGACATGCTGGTAGGTGCGCCAGCCCCACCCGGCGAGCAAGGCGCAGGCAACGAGCATCATGAAACCGGCGATGCGCAAACCCCTGTGTGGCTGGTGCGTGACGGACTTGCCGGCCGCCATGGCGGTTGTCGGCGGAATGGCATGCCCGCTGGCGAATGGTGATGCATGCCAGTTATCACGCGGCGGTGGCCCGTCGCCACGCAGCCCCGCGCCCAGCGCTTGCAGGCGGCCGCTCTCGGTCCATGCCGCCTGCAGGCGCAGGAATGCCACGCGATGCGCGGTATCCGCTTGCAGCCAGGTGTCGAGCGCGGCGGCATCGGCGCCTGTCCAGGCGCCGCCATCACGTCGTGCCAGCCAGCGCGAGGCCGCGCGTTCGATGTCCAGGCTGCGCCCGGCGGAGGGTTCAGTCGGCTTGTTGCTGTTCATCGCCAGCCTGCTTGTGGACCTTTCGCAACGGGCGCGTCGCGTCGCCACTGAACAGTGCGTCAGCGAGCAGGCGCATGCCCTTGGCGATGTGCTTTTCCACGGTCTTCTCGCTGATGCCCATGCGCAACGCCACGTCCTTCTGCGACAACTCTTCGACGCGGCGCAGCCAGACCACCTCGCGGCAGCGATCGGGCAGGCGATCGAAGGCGGCCGACAGCTGCGCCAGGCTCTGGCGACCGCTGGACCAGCGTTCGGGCGATACGTCATCCACCAAGACGTGCGAAGGCTCGAAATCACCCATCGGCTCGATCGATACCACCTTGCTGCGACGGATCCGGTCGGCCATCAGGTGGCGTGCGCTGGCGAACAGGAAGGCCTTGGGCTGCGCCGGCAAGGCCTTGCCAGCGGATTCGTAAACCCGTACGTAGAGTTCCTGGCGCAGGTCGTGGATCTCGTCGCGGTGCCGCCAGGTGCGATGCAGGTAACGCACGAGCGCATCCTCGTGGACGAGGATTTCTTCGGTGAACCAGCGGTCGAGTGCGGCCTGCATGCCGGCACGATAGCGCATGATTCGCCTGGCGAGCGGGGGAAACTGCGTTGCCGTTCGTCTACTTCGTGGACCGGCCAGAAGACAAGGGACAAGCAATGATCAAGCGACGTGCATGGGGTTCCGTAGTGTGTGCGGGAATGCGTGCGGGACTGCTGGTGGCGTTGTTCGCGCTGTTGCCCGCCATGCCCGCCTTCGCGGCGGACTACGGCCATCATGTGCTTGGCAACACCGCCGCGACGACGCCCGGCAAGGTGCAGCCGGGCTTGCTGCTGATGGGCGGCGGCGACCGCAATTTCGATGCATTGCACTGGTTCATGCAACGCGCCGGCCATGGCCACATCGTGGTGTTGCGTGCGTCGCAGGGCGGCGAGATCGGCGAGGAGTTCTACAAGGAGGTCGGTGGCATTGCCTCGGTCGAGACGTTCGTGTTCAAGGATCGCGACGCGTCCAGTGACCCGAAGATCCTCGCTGCCTTGAAGCGCGCCGACGGCATCTTCATCGGCGGCGGCGACCAGTCGCGCTACGTGCGCTACTGGCGCGGCACGCCGATCGCCAGGGCGCTGGACGATCACGTGCGCGCGGGCAAGCCGTTGGGCGGCACCAGTGCCGGGCTGGCGATGCTCGGCGAGTATCTGTACGGGGCAATGGACGGTGGCAGCCAGACCAGTCCGCGCGCGCTGGAAGATCCCCTGGGCAGCAACAACACCATTGAAACCGGTTTCCTGCAGCTCGCCCTGCTCAAGGGCGTGGTGACCGATACCCACTTCAGCGAGCGTGGACGCTTGGGCCGCCTGATCAGCTTCGTGGCCAAGGGCGAGGACATCGCCGGCCATCCATTACTGGGCCTGGGCGTGGATGAAGATGCCGCGGTCGCGGTGTCCGGCGACGGTACCGCCAGGGTGTATGCCACTGCGCCCGGCGCAGGCGTCACCGTGGTGCATGGCGGCTTCAGGCAGAAGCAGGCCGAAGACATGGCGATGAACCTTGATCGCATCCATACCGTGGCGGCCGGTGGCGATTCCGTGCTGCATTTGCCTGAAGGACGCGTCGAGCGCCCGCTTGCCGAACGCCTTTACGCGGTGCGCGATGGCGTGCTGGTGGCACTGGATGCGCCGATGCTGGTGCTGCACGGCGGTGCCGGCGTCGAGCCAGGCGACTTGACGGCGGACGAGGAAGTCGCCGCGCGCAAGGCACTTGAGGCCGCGCTGCGTGCAGGCCATGCGCAACTGCTCGCAGGCAAGCCATCGCTTGATGCGGTGACCGCCGCGATCACCGTGCTGGAGGACGCACCGCAGTTCAACGCCGGCCGTGGCGCGGTGTTTACCCATGACGGTCGCAACGAGATGGATACCTCGCTGATGGACGGCGCTACCGGCAAGGCCGGCGCGGCGGCTGGCCTGCATCGGGTCAAGAATCCGATCCTGCTGGCGCGCGCGATCATGGACAAGTCCGTGCACGTGATGATGGCCGGCGAGGGTGCGGAACTGTTCGCGAAGTCGCAGGGCATCGGGCTGGTCGATCCGTCGTATTTCCGCGTCGAAAAGCGCTGGCAGCAGTTGCAGCGGGCGCTCAAGAAGGAAGCGCAGGCACAGGCCAGCAACACGCCGCTGGTGCTGCCGGGCAAGGCCTACTTCGGCACCGTTGGCGCACTGGCGCTGGACGTGCAGGGCAACCTGGCCGGTGGTACCTCGACCGGTGGCATGACCAACAAGCGCTACGGCCGCATCGGCGACGCGCCGATCATCGGCGCCGGCACCTGGGCCGACGCACGTTGCGCAGTGTCCGGCACCGGCTGGGGCGAGTTCTACATCCGTTCCGCCGCCGCGCACGAGATTTGCGCCCGTGTCCGCCTGGCCGGTGAACCGCTGGCAAAGGCCGCCGATCGCGTGATCAACCATGACATCCCCACGGCCGGTGGCGATGGCGGTGCAATCGCGCTGGGCGCGGACGGCAGCGTGGCGTTTCCGTTCAACACCGGCGGCATGTATCGCGGCTGGATCGGCAGCGACGGCGTGCCGCACGTGGCGATCTACAAGGGTGATGCGATGGCGATGCCGGGCAAGTGAATTGGTGCGCGATCATCGCTGCGAATGCCCGCCCTGGTCGGCGTCGCGGCCCGCCAGCAGTTCGGGCTGGATCAAGTCGACGAAGGCGCGTGCCTGGGTACTCAGGAACTTGCCCTTGCGCATGACGACCCCGTAACTGCGCGAGGGAAACCAGCGCGCCAGTGAGCGTGCGGACAGGCGCTGGCGGTCGGCTTCGGTCAGGCAGATCGCGGTGACGATACTGATGCCGAGGCCCATCGCCACGTACTGCTTGATGATCTCCCAGCCACCGACTTCAAGCGCCACCGTGTACGGCACGCGGTTTTGCTGGAACACCAGGTCGACCAGGCGATAGGTGGTCAGGCGCTTGGGCGGCAGGATCAGGCCGTACGGTGACAGGTCCTGCAGGGTCAGCTCGGGCTTGGAGGCCAGCGGGTGGTCGAGCGGCGTGATCAGCATCGGCTCGAAGCGATACACCGGCGCATAGCTCAGGTCGGCGGGGACATCCAGCATCGAACCCACCGCCAGGTCCACCGCGTCCGAACGCAGCAGGTCCAGGCCGCTGGCCCCGGTGACGTTGTGCAGGCTCAGGCGCACGTCGGGCATGCGCTGGCGGAACGCATCGACGATGCCGGGCAGCAGGTACAGGATGGTCGAGCTTCCGGCGGCCACGTTGAGTTCGCCCGCATCCAGCCCGCGGACGCTCTCGCGGAAGGTTGCTGCGAGTCCGTCCAGCCCTTCGACCAGCGGGCGCGCCAGTTCGTACAGCAGGTCGCCCTCACGGGTCGGGGTCAGGCGGCGACCGCTGCGTTCCAGCAGCCGCACCCCCAGTTCGCGTTCCAGCGCCTGCAATTGCAGGGTCACTGCGGGCTGGCTCAGGTAGAGCGCTTCCGCTGCGCGCGACACCGAACCCAGCCGCGCTACCTGGCAGAACGCCCGCAGCGGCTTCAGGCGTGAGCCTTTGTAGGCAAACCGGATCGTGCTGGAAGGCGTTTCAGCCATAAGGTCTCAACTGGTATTAATTAATCTTATACTACGCATTGATAAAACTGGGTTGTCAAATACCACACGCTGACGGATGGTGCACTGCAACGCAGTTTACGGATCCAGCTCATGTCGGCAGTCCTGCAATCCACCTCTGGTGCCCCGCAAGCCGGCATCCAGCTGACCTCGGAGGCCCCGGGCCAGGCGCACTTGATGACGCCGGCGGCGCTGGACGTCCTGCGCGACCTGCAGCAACGCTTTGAACCGCGTCGGCAAGCCCTGTTGAAGGCTCGCGCGACGCGCCAGGCAGGTTTCGATGCGGGCGCAGCGCCCGATTTCCGCACCGATACCGCCGACATCCGTGCCGGCGACTGGAAGGTCGCGCCGATTCCCGCTGCCCTGCAGGATCGTCGGGTCGAGATCACCGGGCCGGTCGATCCGAAGATGGTGATCAACGCGCTGAACTCCGGCGCCAACTGCTACATGGCCGATTTCGAGGATTCGACCTCGCCGACCTGGACCAACCTGATCGAAGGCCAGCGCGCGCTGGGCCAGGCGGTGGCCGGCACCCTGGACTGGAGCGTGCCTGATCAAAGCCGGCCGGACGGCAGCAAGCACTACACGCTGAAGCCCGAAGCCGAGCGCGCCGTCCTGCATGTTCGCCCGCGCGGCTGGCACCTGGACGAGAAGCACGTGCTGGTCGCCTGTGACGGCGAGGGCGAGCGCATGTCCGCATCGCTGTTCGACGTCGGCCTGTTCGCCTTCCACAATGCCGTGGCTCTGGCGGCCAGGGATCGCGGCCCGTATTTCTACCTGCCCAAGCTGCAGTCGATGGAAGAGGCCGCGCTGTGGGAAGACGTGCTGGCCCACATCGAAACCACGCTCGGCCTGGCCCACGGCACCTGCAAGGTCACAGTGCTGATCGAAACCCTGCCGGCCGCGTTCGAGATGGACGAGATCCTGCATGCACTGCGTGCGCGCATCGTCGGCCTGAATTGCGGGCGCTGGGACTACATCTTTTCCTACATCAAGACCTTCCGCGCACATCGCGACAAGGTGCTGCCGGAGCGCGCGCAGGTGTCGATGACACAGCCGTTCCTGAAGGCCTATTCGGAACTGCTGATCCGCACCTGCCACCGCCGCGGCGCACACGCGATGGGCGGCATGGCCGCGCAAATCCCGATTTCCGGCGATGCCGAAGCCAACGATGCGGCGATGGCGCGGGTCAGCGCCGACAAGCTGCGTGAAGTGACTGCCGGGCACGACGGCACCTGGGTCGCGCACCCGGCGCTGATCCCGCTCGCCCGCGAGATCTTCGATGCGCGCATGCCCGAAGCCCACCAGCAGCACGTGGGCCGCGAGGACGTGCGGGTGACCCGCGAAGACCTCATGAGGCCGCCGCTGGGCACGATCACTCGCGCCGGCTTCGAGAACAACGTCGAAGTCTGCGTGCGGTACCTGGCCGCGTGGCTGGATGGAAGCGGCTGCGTGCCGATCCACTGGCTGATGGAAGACGCCGCCACCGCCGAAATCGCACGTACCCAACTTTGGCAATGGCTGCACTACGCCGATGACGGCAGCCAGCCGCTGCACCTGGACGACGACACCCCGGTCGACTTCGGCCTGCTGGAACGCGCCCTGATCGGCCTGCCCGGCAAGCTGCACGATCGCCTGCGCCTGCCCGGCGCGAGCCGCATCAACGAGGCCATCGGCATGCTTGATCGCCTCACCCACGCCGACACCCTGGCCGAGTTCCTGACCTTGCCGGCCTACGAACGACTCGATTGACCTTGCTTCCACCGCAGGAGCGCCGTTCACGGCGCGACATCCATCTCGACAGGTCACCGGTCGCGCCCCGAAGGCCACTCCCACAAGTCCATTCCGCACCCACCGCACTGCCACCCACGACAGGAACCACGACCATGAAGAGCACCCTGCACACCGCCGAACAGTTGAAGCTGGACTGGGCCAACAATCCGCGCTGGGCCGGCGTGACCCGCACCTATTCCGCCGAAGACGTGGTGCGCCTGCGTGGCAGCGTGCACATCGAGCATTCACTCGCCCGGCTGGGTGCGGAAAAGCTGTGGAAGTCGCTGCACCGGGAAGACTTCATCAATGCACTCGGTGCGCTGACCGGCAACCAGGCGATGCAGCAGGTCAAGGCCGGCCTGAAGGCGATCTACCTGAGCGGCTGGCAGGTCGCCGCCGATGCCAACGTGGCCGGCGAGATGTATCCCGACCAGTCGCTGTACCCGGTCAACTCGGTGCCGCTGGTGGTCAAGCGCATCAACAACACCCTGCTGCGCGCGGATCAATTGCACCATGCCGAGGGCGACCACAGCATCGACTTCCTGCAGCCGATCGTGGCCGACGCAGAAGCCGGTTTCGGTGGCGTGCTCAATGCCTATGAACTGATGAAGGCGATGATCGAAGCCGGCGCCGCGGGCGTGCATTTCGAGGACCAGCTGGCCTCGGTGAAGAAATGCGGGCACATGGGCGGCAAGGTGCTGGTGCCGACCCGCGAGGCCGTCGAGAAGCTTACCGCTGCGCGCCTGGCTGCCGACGTGATGGGCGTGCCGACCCTGATCGTGGCGCGCACCGACGCCGAAGCCGCCGACCTGGTCACCTCCGATATCGACGACAACGACAAGCCGTTCTGCACCGGCGAGCGCACCGCGGAGGGCTTCTACAAGACCCAGAAGGGACTCGACCAGGCAATCAGCCGTGGCCTGGCTTACGCACCGTATGCCGACCTGGTCTGGTGCGAGACCGGCAAGCCGGACCTGGAATTCGCGCGCAAGTTCGCCGAGGCGATCCACGCCAGGTTCCCGGGCAAGCTGCTGGCCTACAACTGCTCGCCCTCGTTCAACTGGAAGAAGAACCTGGACGACGCCACCATTGCGACGTTCCAGCGCGATCTGGGTGCGATGGGCTACAAGTTCCAGTTCATCACCCTGGCCGGGTTCCACGCGCTCAACTACGGCATGTTCGACCTGGCGCATGGCTATGCACGCCGGCAGATGAGCGCGTTCGTCGAGCTGCAGGAACGCGAGTTCGCCGCCGCCGACAAGGGCTTCACGGCGGTCAAGCACCAGCGCGAGGTCGGTACCGGTTACTTCGATGCCATCACCCAGACCATCCAGGGCGCGCAGTCTTCGACCGTGGCATTGAAGGGTTCCACCGAGGAAGAGCAATTCCAGGGCGATCGCGCCGCGGCGTGACAGTGGCCCGCGCAACGGCGGGTATCCATTGACCCAACCAGGCGGGCCGGTAACTGCACCGGCCCATGCCTCCATTTCCGGGTATTCTGCGGGAATCGATTGGATCGGGGACGGGAGTGGGCAACGGCGTGGCCGCGATCGCGCAAGCATCACCAGGCGAACGGGACCTCGACGATCCGCATTCGTCGACGTTGACCTTGGCCGAGTACGCCCTGTTTACCCAGGTCGCCACGCCGCGCCGGGTCGAAGCCGGCGAACGCCTGTTCCGCCGTGGTGACCTTGGCACCACCATGTATGTGGTGGCGCATGGCGCGGTCGAACTGGACTTCGGCGATGACCTGGTCGGCAAGCGCCTTGGCGCACGCGAATTCCTCGGCGAATTGGGTCTCCTGATCGGCGACCATGCGCGCAGCGCGGATGCCATGGTGTCCGAGGACGGCGTGGTGCTGGAACTCGGGCGGCCTGAATTCGACGCGCTCGCCCAGCGCGACTCACGGATGCTGGCGCACTTCCTGCGCCGCGCGATCATGCGCGTGGTGCACAACGAGCAGGCCCTGATTGCGCGGCTGCGTCGCCGCAACCAGGACCTGGAGACGGCGCTGGACACCTTGCGTGCTACTGCGCACAGGCTCAACCAGACCGAAGTCCTGACCCGCACCGATGAATTGACCGGCCTGCTGAACCGCCGCGGCTTCACCATGGACGTGGAAAAGCGGCGCCGCAACAGCAGCCTGGGTGGGCTGGCGCTGGTGCTGATCGATTGCGACCGCTTCAAGGACGTCAACGACGCGCATGGCCACCTGGCGGGTGATCGCGTGCTGCAAAGCGTGGCCAACCTGTTGCGCGCAGTGGCAGGGCCGGACGACATCGCCTGCCGCATCGGCGGCGATGAATTCTGCCTGTTGGTGCGCGGCCAGCATCGCGACGAGATGAAGCGCATGGGCGACTACATGCTGGGCAGTGCGCGCATGTTGCAGCGCATGCACAGCAAGCCGCCGCAGATGACCACGCTCAGCATTGGCGCCTGCCTGATCACCGACGGCGGTGATTGGGAGGAGTGGTACACCAAGGCCGATACCGCGCTGTACCGGGCCAAGCGCCTGGGTGGCGATCGCGTGGAATGGCAGGACTGAGGCGGTGCAGGCGATGACCCTGATCACCGATACGCCGCAAGTCCGCACCTTGCTGCTGACCGACCTGGTGGATTCCACCGGCCTGGTTGAGCGCATTGGCGACAGCGGCGCGGCCGAATTGTTCCGTGCGCATGACCGCATGGTGCTGGAGCTGCAGCAGCGCTGGCGCGGTCGCCTGATCGACCGCAGCGATGGCCTGCTGCTGATCTTCGAGCGTCCCATCGACGGGCTTGGCTTTGCCCTGGATTACGTGCGCGGCCTGCGTGACCTGGGACGCCAGCACAACCAGCCCTTGCAGGCGCGCGCAGGCCTGCACGTGGGCGAAGTGCTGGTGTGGGAGAACAGCGTCGATGCGATAAGGCTGGGCGCCAAGTCGCTGGAAGTCGAGGGCCTTGCCAAGCCGTTGGCAGGTCGCCTGATGGCATTGGCGCGACCGGGCCAGATCCTGTTGTCGGCGACGGCGGAACCGCTGGCGCATCGCGCCGCGCGTGAACTCGGCGAGCGCGGCGAACTGCTGGTGTGGAAATCCTATGGACGCTGGCGCTTCAAGGGCGTTCCGGAAGGCCAGGAGGTCTACGAAGTCGGCGAGCCCGGCCTGGCGCCGTTGCGCATGCCCGCGCACACGCCCAAGGCCTGGCGCGACCTGCCGTTGTGGCGTCGGCCGGCTGCGCTGGCCGCCGAGGCGATGCTGGTGGCGGCGATGTTGGTGGGCGGCTGGTTCGTCACCCAGCCCAAACCGGCGATTGCGTTTGGCGAACGCGACTGGGTGGTGGTGGGAGACGTGCGCAACCTCACCGGTGATCCACGCCTGGACGACTCACTGGAGCAGGCGTTCCGCATCAGCCTGGAGCAGTCGCACTACGTCAACCTGATCAGCGACCTGAAGATGCGCGAGACCATGCAGCGCATGCAACGCAAGCCGGGTGAACGGATCGACCGGGCGCTGGGGTCGGAGATCGCCCTGCGCGATGGCGCACGCGCGCTGATCCTGCCCACGGTGTCCGAGGTGGGTGGTCGCTTGCGGGTCAGCACCGAGGTGATCGACCCGCGCACGCAGACCACCGTCTACGCGATATCGGCCGATGGCAAGGGCATTGAGTCCACGCTGGGATCGATCGATGACGTGACCGATCAACTGCGCGGGAAGCTGGGCGAGGCCCTGCAAAACGTGCAGAAGACTTCGATACCGCTACCGAAGGTCAGTACGCCGAGCCTGGAGGCGTTGAAAGCCTTCGCCCTCGCGCGAAATGTCATGGATACCACGCGCGACGGAAAGGCGGCGATCGGCTTGTACCGCCGCGCCCTGGAGTTGGACCCTGAATTCGCATTGGCGTATGCGGACACCGCCGCATTGCATGCGGGTCTTGGCATGCGGGACCCGGCGTTGGCGCAGTGGGGCAAGGCATTGCGCCTGCCGCAGCGCCTGACGCCGCAGGAAAAGATGCGAATCGAACTGATGATGGATCAGTACGGTCCCCCCGGGCCGTACTTCCGCCGTGTCGGCGAATACCTGACCTTGTATCCGGACGATTATCGGGTCATGGCGCGATTGGGGACGAACCAATGGCACCAGTTGAATGATTTCCGGGTGGCCGAAGCGACCTTGCGGGGTGCGTTGAAGCCCGAGTATCCACGGCATGGCATCGTCAGCTATTCCCTGGGCATCATGCTGCTGGGCCAGGATCGTCTCGACGAAGCAAAACGCATGTTCGCGAATTCCGTGCAATTGGGTTTCACCGGTTCCGGTGTCCTGCATGCGCGCGCATATGACGTGACCAGGCAGCACGCCGAGGCGGATCGCGTGTTCGCGCGGTCCACGGGTGGTCGCGGAGGTTGGGTTGGCGAAGACGGCATCGTGACCTGGCTGGATCGTGGACAGGGGCAGCGCGCCGAAGCAGTGGCACGCGCGCTTGTCAAGGATGCGAATGCAGCCGGCGATATCGAATATATCGTTCGTGCGCGCATTGTCCTGGCAGGCGTGTTGACCGTCCTGGAACGGCCCGGTGCAGCGCAGGCAATTCGTGAATTGCTGGTCGATGCCGATCCGCAGAAGGGGAAGCTGGGTTCAGCCAGCGACAGAGTCGAGGTCCTGGTCTTCGCGGGGTTGCTGGCCGCACGACGCGACGACCTCTCAACGGTCAATCAGGTCGTCGCAAACCTGGAAGGACAGCCTGCGTTGCGCGACTTCCCCACGGTTGCCCAGCAGTACGCGGTCCTCGTTTCCGAGCAGGCAAGGCTGTCAGGCAAGCCGCAGGCAGCGCTCGCGCGGCTGGAGCCATTGGCCAAGGATCCCAATGCACTGGTGATGGTGCATTGGGCGTTGTTGCGCGCCCAGCGCGACGCTGGTCATGCGGCTGCCGCGATGACGCAGGCACGCTGGCTTGCGGAGCATCGCGGCCATGCCTTCGTCGAGGACACGGGCATCAACCTGACCGCAAGCTTCAATATCGTCACCACGACGGAAGCGCTGCTTGACGGGGCTGAACTGGCCCAGGCTGCGGGCAACGTGGACGAAGCTCGCAAGCAGCTTGCGGCCTATTCAGGCGCCTGGGCATCGCAGGCGCTTCCACCATCGCAGCAACGACGGGTCGATGCGTTGCAGCGAACGATCAGGATTCAGTGAGGCTCGCGTACAAAGGATGCCGGTCAGGATTGCATCGAGCTGTCCGGATTTACCTTTTCAATTCCTGCGGGCAATCAAAGGTGAAACCGAAGACGCCGACGAGGGCAATGATTCCAGCTTCGCGCGGTCGCGAATGATGTTCGCTTTCGGCGCGATGCTGTCGGTTGCGGACATCTGCATGCACTGACCACCCGAGTGCAGGCCCGCACCTTCGGTTTGTACGGCGGTTCCCGCCGGCGCCTTCCAGCCAGCCTGGACCAGTGCGGCATGTGCGTCCTTCTTGAACAGGCGCCTGAAGTCGTTGTCGGTGGACAACAAATCCAGCAATTTCTTCGCGACTTTCGGCTCCAGTGGTGCCGGTGCCGATCCCTTGCCCTTCTTCGTAGCCATCGTGGAGCCCCCTGTCGCGGTTGGTGGAATCGCCCGGCGACGCTACGCTGACAGCGCGTGCGCGGCAAGGGGCCACGCCAGACAAGGGGCATCCATGCGAATCAGGCGATGTGCGGTGCTATGGCTCGAGCCACGCGAGGTGGCGCGTTTCGACCTCGCTGAATTGCTCGCAGGTGGTACCGGCGTGCTTACGCGGCAGGCATGGTTTGCGCATGCGCCTCACCTGCCGGAACCCATCGAGTTGAGTGCCGACGATGCCATGGCGCTTGGCGCAGTGGGGCCTGGCGAGTGGGTGGCCTCAGGCACGGTCAGCAGGGAGCTTGGACCGCGTCGTTTCCAGTCCCTGCTCGAGATGGGCCTGGTGGTCGCCAATACGAAGAAGTGGACGTACCAGCGCCAGCGCGACGAGGACTTCCGCGCGCTGCACTGGCACGGGCTCGCTGCGGTCTGGCACGCGCGTTCGCGCTGGAGCGGCGCTGATGCGGTGCAGGACGTGGCGGACGCCGGCGTGGATACGTCCAGCGGCTTGCGTGCACGTCACGGGGTTCCACCGCCGACATTCCTGCAGGATTCTTCGCCTCCTCGTGCCGGCATCGCATTGCCGCGTATACCCAGGGACGCGTTTGACGGTTTGCTGGATGGGCGCAGCAGTTGCCGCAATTTCGACCCACAGGCGGTGCTGTCGCTGGAAGCGTTCTCGCAGCTGATGGAGCGTGTCTTCGGTGCACGCGGTCAAGTGGACGCAGCGGAGGATTTCGCAGTCATCAAGCGCACGAGTCCATCGGGCGGCGCGCTGCACCCCACGGAGTGCTATCTGCTCGTGCAACGAGTGCAGGGTGTGCGGCCCGGGCTATACCACTACCACCCGGGCACGCATCGATTGCGACGGCTAACGGCGCAGAGTGCGCCGCCTCTTGCCGGTGAGACCGGGGTCGTGCCGTTGTCCGAAGGAGCGCGGTCGCGTTGGTTGCCTCGCCATTGGCGCCAACTCGCGAAGATTGCCGTGGCCGGCCAGGACTACTTCGCGGATGCTGCCGTGTTGTGCGTGATGGCGCCGCGCTTCACCCGCAACTTCTGGAAATACCGCAACCACCCGAAGGCCTACCGGGTGGCCATCCTGGACGCAGGTCATCTGTCGCAAACCCTGCAACTTTGCGCGACGCAGGCCGGGTTGGGTGGATTCGTGACGGCCGCCATCAATGAAGTCGACATCGAACGTGTGCTTGGCTTGCAGGCCCACGTGAACGGGCCACTTCTGGTTTGCGGCTTTGGCCCAAGAAAGGCGCACATGCGTACGTCGGAGCTGGATCCTGCGCACCTGACATGGAATTCCGTTGGCGAACTCCGTACCGATTGCGCTTAGCCTCAGGCCGCCCGTGGCAAGCCGCGTTCCAGCCGCCGATAACCGATCGCCTCGGTGAGATGTGGTGTGCGGATGGCTTCACTGCCGGCCAGGTCGGCAATCGTGCGCGCTACCCGCAGGATCCGGTGCAATGAGCGCGCCGACAGTTGCAGGCTGTCCACCGCGCGCTCGAGCAGGGCGCTGTCGCCCGGGGTCAGCACGCACCAAGCGTTGGTCTGCGCCTGGTCAAGGCGCGCATTGGTTGCGCCACGTGCGTCCTGCAGCGCGCGCGCACGGATGACCCGGTCGCGCACCATCGCGCTGCTCTCGCTGGCGATGGCATCGTTGCGCAGCAGGCTTGGCGGCAGCCGCGGCACTTCCACGTGCAGGTCGATGCGCTCCATCAATGGCCCGGAAATCCGCGCGCGGTAGCGACGGATCATTTCGTCGTTGCACAGGCAGCGCCCGGACGGATCGCCGGCCCAGCCGCAGGGGCATGGATTCATCGCAGCGACCAGCTGGAAGCGCGCCGGGAATTCGCACTGGCGCGCCGCCCGGGAGATGGTGACGCTGCCTGATTCCAGCGGTTCACGCAGGACTTCCAGCGCATGCCGGCTCCATTCCGGCAATTCATCGAGGAACAGCACGCCGTGGTGGGCCAGCGAGATCTCCCCGGGGCGCGGATCGGCGCCACCCCCGACCAAGGCCACCGCGCTGGCGGTGTGGTGCGGGTTTCGGAAAGGACGCTGCCGCCAGCGCGCGGGGTCGAGACCGTGGCCGCTGACGGACCGAATGATCGCCGACTCCAGTGCTTCGGCATCGCCGGCTTCCGGCAGGATCCCGCACAGGCGCGATGCCAGCAGGGTCTTGCCGCTGCCGGGCGGGCCGACAAAAAGCAGGTGATGCGCGCCGGCCGCGGCGATTTCCAGCGCGCGGCGTGCCTGTGTCTGCCCGCGAACATCGACCAGATCGGGTTGCCGTGCCGGCATGCATGGCCTGGGCTGCGCGCGTGGCAGCTCCTTGCGCGCGTCGAGTGCGGCGCAGACTTCCAGCAGGGTGCGCGCGGTGCGCACCTCGACATCGGCTGCCAGCGCGGCTTCAAACCCGTTGGCGGGCGCCACCAGCAGTTTCCGCTGTGCCTGGCCAGCCGCGACTGCGGCCGCCAGCACGCCATCGACCGCGCGGATTTCGCCGGTCAGCGCGAGTTCGCCGAGGAATTCCCAGCCATCCAGTGCCTCGTTCGATAGTTGCCCACTCGCGGCCAGGATGCCGAGCGCGATGGCCAGGTCGAAGCGTCCGCCATTTTTCGGCAGGTCGGCAGGGGCCAGGTTGATGGTGATCCGCCGCGCCGGGAATTCGAACTGCGCGCACTGGATGGCCGAGCGCACGCGATCCTTGGCTTCGCGGACCGCCGCTTCGGGAAGACCCACGATGGACATGGCGGGGAGCCCGCCGGCCAGGTGCACCTCGACCCGGACTTCGGGTGCATGCACGCCCACCCGTGCACGGCTGTGCACGATCGCAAGACCCATGGCGGCGGCCTCAGTGCGAGGAGGGTGGCGTGGAGTTGCCCGCCTGCGTGCCGGTCAGTTCGGCCAGGCTGCGTTCGAGTGCTTCAAGCTTCTCGCGGGCACGAGCCAGCACGGCACGCTGAACGTCGAATTCTTCGCGGGTGACCAGGTCGAGCTTGCCCAGTCCAGTCTGCAGCACCGATTTGAAATTCTGCTGCAACTCCTCCCTGCCTTCGCGCAGGCCGGGCGGCACCAGGCTGCTGAGGCGGCGGGCAAGTTCATCGAGTTGGGCGAGGTCGATCATGCGGTCGGGATTCATGCTGGGTCTCCTGCGGGAGGTGCAAGCGTGCGCGGTGGCAGGCGAAACCGCCGTCGGTGCAGGTTGTGTTGCGGGGTAGGGGAACTGCTCATTCGAAAAACCGATTCGAAAAATCCCCGTGAAAGGCATCGGGGCGGTGTTGCACGTGGCTGTGAGTATGCACGCATGCCGTGGTGGCGAGCTATGCTCGTGCCAATCCAGCGGGAGACTGCGCAATGAAAATGGTCATGGCGATCATCAAGCCATTCAAGCTCGACGACGTCCGCGAGGCGCTCGCCGAGGCCGGCGTGGCCGGCATCACCGCCACCGAGGTCAAGGGCTTCGGTCGCCAGAAAGGCCATACGGAGCTGTATCGCGGCGCCGAATACGTGGTCGACTTCCTGCCCAAGATCAAGCTGGAAGTCGCGGTGACCGACGACCAGGTGGAGGTGGTGACCGAGGCCATCATGCGCACCGCCGGCACGGGCAAGATTGGTGATGGCAAGATTTTCGTCTGGGACCTGGAACGCGTTGTGCGCATCCGCACCGGAGAGCTGGACGGCGACGCGCTATAGCGCCAGCTCAGGTTTCGACACGATCGCGCCCATTTTGCTTGGCGCGGTAGAGCGCAGCATCAGCGCGCCGGAACAGGGAGTCGCGCGACTCGCCTGAAATGGCATGGGCGATACCGATGCTCACGGTCACGCGCAGCGCCGGGTCGATGTCGATGAAGCGCAGGGTGGCAACGGACTCGCGCAGGCGTTCGGCTACGACCCGCGCCTGCACCGAGGCGGCATCCGAGCACACCACCACGAACTCCTCGCCGCCCAGCCGCCCGACCGGATCGCGCCCACGCAGGGCCGTTTGCCAGGCCTTCGCCACTGCCCTCAGCACGCGGTCGCCGGCGGCATGTCCGTAGCGGTCGTTGATGCTCTTGAAGTGATCCAGGTCCAGCATCAGTACGGCCAGCGGCAGGTTGTCGCGGGCTGCTTCGGCAAGCGCGGCCGCCGTTGCATTTTCGATGCCCAGTCTACTGGACACCCCGGTCAGCGGGTCGACGAGGGTCAGCGTGCTCAGCTGCCGCGAACGCTTCCATTGGCGCAGCGCCAGTGATGTGAGCAGTGCGATCAACAGGGCGCCCAGTACCAGGGTCAGAGCCTGCCAATGGCGCACCCGCTCCAATGCAACCACCTGGGCCTGCTTCGCGACTGCTTCTGCCCGCAGCTGCTGGTTCTCGAAATCGCGTCGGCGGATCTCGTATTCGTATTCCAGCATGCGGCTTTGTTCCAGCCGCATCTTGCCCTGCAGCTTCATCTGCAAGTCGGTGTAGCGCTTGTATTCCTCCAGCGCGGCGGCGGCGTTGCCCAACGCTTCCTCGCTGGCCGCCCGCAGCTTGTAGATCATCGCCAGATAACGGTTGTTGCCATTGCGCTGGACAAGTGGCAGCGCCAGCTTGTAGTGCGCCAACGCCGCTGCGTGCTCGTCCTGCCGGGCCAGTGCCTGGCCCGTCAGGATCAGCAGCATGTCATTGTTGGATGCGTCCTTCTGGGCGACGAATCCGGCACGCGCCTGGGCCAGGGTTTCCAGCGCAGCATCAGGCTCGCCGAGGGTGATCTGGGTGTCGGCCAGGCCCAGCCGCGCGCCATTCACGCTGGCCGGATAACCATGTTCGCTGGCGATATCGATGGCTTGCCGGAACACGGCCTGTGCCTTGTCCGGGGCGCCGGATTCGTCATGCAGGAATCCCAGCTGGATATAGTTGGTGGCCAGCGCTTCCCAGTCCTGCTGATCCTGCATGCGCGCGATGGCACTGGTGAAATAACGCTCCGCCTGCGCGAAATCACCCACCCGTCGATATCCCACCGCAATGCCGAGCATCAGCGGTTCTATTTCATGGCTTATGCCGACAGCGCGATACGCCGCGCGCGCGCGCTGGAAATCGATCATCGCGCGGGCCTGCTCGCCCACCAGCGACAGGGTGTCGCCACGCATTGCCAGCGATTCAGCCAGCAGTTGCTGCTCGTCGCTTTCCGCGAGCAGGGCTACGACCTTGTCGTATTCAGACAGGCCGCGCCGGGAACCGCTGGTCAACATGATGTAGCTGGCTCGGCACAGCATCGCGCGTGCCTCGGAGGCGACATCGTGCAGCTCGCGCGCCCGCTTCACCGCCTCATCGGAATAGGCCAGCCCGCGCTGTGCATCCTGCCAGGCACGCGAACCGCAATATACGGAACGGAACTGCGCATCGCGCACGCGGTCGCCGGCCGGCAACAGCGCCTGCAGGCGTTGCAGGTAGCCCTCATACGCGGCGCCGCTGGCCTCCATCGAGGTCGGCCCCACCACCTGTTCGAACGTTGCATCGAACGCAGCGTCGCGGGTGACGGCAGCCGAGCCCGCGCCACTCCCATCACGACCACCAACGGGCACACTGGCAGGCGTCGCCAACGGCCGCGCACACAGCGCCGCCAGCAGCAAAGCCTTGCAAACGTGTCTGTACCGGCTCACGCAGCTCCAGTCGCCGTGAAAAACCACTCACCATAGCGGGCGGGCAGGAGTGCATCCGTGCGTAGGATCACAGTTCCAGGCCTGCTGGAACCCGAGCGGCTGCTCAGCCGGCCAACGCCTCGGCCACGAACGGCGGCAGTACCTGCGCGCCCTGGTGAATGTCGGCGCTGTAGTACTGCGTTTCAAACGATTTCGCTCGGGCATCGGTCGCGCGGAAATCGAAGCTGGCGTTCGCGGCCTTCCTGGCCATCGTGCAGCTCCACCAACCGGTGGGATAGCAGGGTTGCGGGAAGGGCAGCGTCTGGAAACTCGCGAACCCGGCCTTGCCCATCTCGCGGCGCATCGCCTTGATCAGGTCCAGCAATACCAGCGGCGATTCGCTCTGCTGCACCAGGATGCCGTCGTCCTTCAGCGCGCGATGGCAGCTGGCGAAGAACGCCGCGTTGAACAGGCCTTCGGCGGGGCCCACCGGATCGGTGGAATCCACGATCACGAGGTCCACGCTGCCGGGCTCGCAGGTGGCCATGTAGGCGATGCCGTCGTCGAACAGGAGTTCGGCGCGCGGATCGTGGTTGGATTCGCACAGTTCCGGGAAATACTTCTCGGCCATGCGCGTGACCTGCTCATCGATGTCGCATTGGGTCGCATGCGCCACGCCGGGGTGGCGCAGCACCTCGCGCAGGGTGCCGCAGTCGCCGCCGCCAATGATCACCACGCGCTTCGGGTCGGCGTGGGTGAACAGGGCCGGGTGCGCCATCATCTCGTGGTACAGGAAGTTGTCGCGCGTGGTCAGCATCATCGCGCCGTCGATCAGCATGAGGTTGCCCCAGTCGGTCGACTCGTAGATCTCGATGTGCTGGAACGGCGATTGCACCTCGTCCAGCTTGCGGGTGATGCGGTAACCGATCGACGAACCGGCCTTGTCGAAGTTTTCGTAGAGCCAAGTCGGTTCGGTCATGGCGCTGGTTCCGGGCAACAGGATGGGCGCGCATTGTAGAGCGGGGCGTGCCCCGCTTCCACGGCGACCCGGTCGGGGACTTGCGGGCGCGAATCCCGCAGCGGGCCAAGGCCCGCTCTACAATGCGCATCTCCCTGTGCCACCGGTGCCGACACGATGTCCGATTGGACGCTAGACCTTGCCCGCAAGACCTATTCGATCCCGCACTGGTCGGAAGGCTATTTCGATGTCGATGCGGCAGGCCACGTCGTGGTGCGCCCGAAGGGCAAGGCCGGTCCGACCATCGCGCTGCCCGAGATAGTCGATTCGGCGATGGCCGCCGGTGCCAGGCTGCCGATGCTGGTGCGTTTCCCGGACATCCTCGGCGATCGGTTGGCCAAGCTGCAGGCCGCGTTCGCCCAGGCGCGCAAGGACTGGGACTACGCCGGTGGCTACACCGCGGTGTATCCGATCAAGGTCAACCAGCACTACGGCGTCGCCGGTACCCTGGCCAGCCATCATGGCGAGGGCTTCGGGCTTGAAGCCGGCAGCAAGCCCGAACTGATGGCGGTGCTGGCGCTGAGCCGGCCCGGCGGCCTGATCGTCTGCAACGGCTACAAGGACCGCGAATACATCCGCCTGGCGCTGATCGGCCGCAAGCTGGGCATGCAGACCTACATCGTCATCGAAAAGCCGTCCGAGCTGCGGCTTGTGCTGGAAGAAGCCAAGGCGCTGGACGTGAAGCCAGGCTTGGGCGTGCGCATGCGGCTGGCCTCGCTGGGCGCCGGAAAATGGCAGAACAGCGGCGGCGACAAGGCCAAGTTCGGCCTCGACCCGCGGCAGTTGCTGGACCTGTGGAAGCGCCTGCGCGATGCCGGCATGGGCGACTGCCTGCAACTGCTGCACTTCCACATGGGCAGCCAGATCAGCAACGTGCGCGACATCGCCAAGGGCATGCGCGAGGCCACCCGCTACTTCGTCGAGCTGTCGAAGCTGGGCGCCAACATCAGCCACGTCGATGTCGGTGGTGGCCTCGGCATCGACTACGAAGGCACGCGTTCGCGCAGCTACAACTCGGTCAACTACGGCATCCACCATTACGCGTCGAGTATTGTCCAACCGCTCACCGAAGCCTGCGCGCGCGAAGGCCTGACCCCGCCGCGCATCGTCACCGAATGCGGCCGCGCGATGACCGCGCACCACGCGGTGCTGGTGACCAACGTGTCCGAGGTCGAGCGCGCGCCTGAAGGTCGCGTGCCCGACCTGCACGACGACGAATCACACCCGGTGCAGCAGTTGCGGACCTTGCACGAGGAATTGCCGCAACGCCCCGCCGTGGAAGTGTTCCACGAGGCCTCGCAGGCGCATGCCGAAGGCCTGAGCCTGTATGCGCTCGGCCAGATCGACCTGACCCAGCGCGCGCGCATCGACGATCTGTTCTACGCCATCGCGCATGCGGTCAAGGCGCGCCTGACCTACGACGAAAAGAGCCATCGCGACCTGCTGGACGAACTCAGCGAGCGGCTGGTGGACAAGTACTTCGTCAACTTCAGCGTGTTCGAGTCGATGCCGGACGTGTGGGCGATCGACCAGGTATTTCCGATCATGCCGATCGAACGCCTCGACGAAGCGCCGACCCGGCGCGGCATCATCGCCGACCTCACCTGCGACTCCGACGGCAAGATCGACACTTACGTCGAGAACGAAGACCTCGACAGTTCATTGCCGCTGCACGAACTGCGCAAGGGCGAGCGCTATCGTCTCGGCTTCTTCCTGGTCGGCGCCTACCAGGAGATCCTCGGCGACATCCACAACCTGTTCGGCGATACCGACGCGATCGAGGTCAAGGCCGACGGCGACGGTTGCCGCATCGTCCACCAGCGCCACGGCGACACCACCGACGTGATGCTGGATTACGTGGGCTACGACGTCGATGACCTGCGGCGCATCTACAAGGGCAAGGTGGCTGCCGCCGATCTCGGCGAGGCCGAGGCGGAGCGCCTGAACGAGGCGCTGGAGCGCGGGCTGACCGCGTATACCTACCTTAGCGACGAGCCGCTGGAGTGAGTGGGGCGGCAGCGACTGATGCTGCGGGAAGCTCGGCTTCTGCAAATCCGGTCGTCCTGGTGGTCGGCGCCAATGGGTTTTTGGGCGGCTACATCGTGTCTGCCTTGCGCCGTCACGGTTGCCGCGTGCTGCGCGGCGTCCGCTCGCCGCGTACGCCGGAGGAGCGCGCCTGCGACCTCACGGCTCTGGATGCCCAGGGCGCTTCGGCAGCACTCACCGGGGTGGATGTCGTAGTGAATGCCGCCGGCATCCTGCGTGAAGCCGGCAAGCAGACCTTCGAGGCGGTGCATGTCAATGGGCCGTTGGCACTGGCGCGTGCGTGCGCGGCCAATGGTGCGCAGAAATTCGTGCAGGTGTCCGCGTTGGGTGTTCCCGACGATGGTGAATTCGTCGCATCCAAGCATCGCTTCGATGCAGCGTTGCTGTCGTTGCCGCTCATGTCCGTGGTGTTGCGGCCATCGGTGGTGTATTCGGTGTCGGGTTCCTATGGCGGCACGTCGCTGTTGCGCGCCTTGGCCGCGACGCCGGGCGCGCAATGGTTGCCGGGCGACGGCCATTGGCAGGTGCAGCCGGTGGCGGTGGAGGATCTTGCCGAACTCGTGGTGCGCGCCGTTTGTGGCGATGTCACCGGCATCCATGAAGTGGGTGGCCCAACACCGATGTCGCTGCGCGATTACCAGCACAGCTGGCGCCGTTGGCTGCGGATTCCGGGCGATCGCGCGATCCGCGTTCCGGAAGCGCTGGTTTCGGCGCAGGTCTGGTTGTGGGAAAGGATCGGCAACGGACCGGTCGGCATGACCATGTGGCGGATGCTCCGGCGGGGGAATATCACTGCGCCGGACGCATCGCAACGCCTGCAGGCCACGTTCGGCATGTCGCCGCGCGCGCTGGGTGAGGGCTTGGCGATGCAACCCAGCCAGATCCAGGATCGCTGGCAGGCGCAGCTGTATTTCCTTGCGCCGGCATTGCGCATCGCGATGGTGGCGTTGTGGCTGTTGTCGGCGTTGGCGGGCCTGCTCACACCCGCGGCTGAGGTGGTGCAGCTGGCGGGTGATGGTCCCCTGCAGGCCTTTTCGCCGGTGGCCCTGGCGCGTGCAGGTGGTGCGCTGGATGCACTGCTGGCACTCTGGCTTGCAAGCGGATGGCGACCGCGTTGGGTAATCACCGCAATGGGCGCGAGCGTGCTTGTGTACACGATCCTGCTTGGGACATTGGCTGCAGGATTGTGGCTTGACCCGCTGGGAGGCCTGGCCAAGAACCTGATCGTGCTGCCCGCGCTGGCGATCCTCTGGGTGCTGGTGGATCGGAGGTGAAATGATCTACCTGTGGGTGAAATGGATACACATCCTGTCCTCGACGCTGCTGTTCGGTACCGGGCTGGGCATCGCTTTTTTCATGTTGCGCGCGCATCGCCACGGGGACCCTGCGCTGATCGCGGGGACTGCCGGGACGGTCGTTGTCGCCGATGCCTGTTTCACCGCCCCTGCCGTGCTGGTGCAGTTGGGGACGGGGCTGTGGCTGGCCCATCTGCTCGGCATGCCGCTCACGACGTTTTGGCTGAAGACGGCGCTTGAACTTTTCATGATCGTCGGTGCCTGCTGGCTACCGGTGCTCTGGCTGCAACTGCGTGCTCGAAACCTGTCGCGCGCCGCCGTGTCGACGGGCACGCCACTGCCTCCCGCCTATTTCCGGGTGATGCGCTGGTGGTTCTGGCTCGGCTGGCCGGCCTTCATCGCAGTGATCGCCATCTTCTGGCTGATGGTGTTCAAACCGGTCTAGCGCGCAAGGCGATCAGCCTTGGCGCGCCACCTGGAAGCCGGCGAACGATTGCGAGGTCGGCATGATTTCCAGTCGATTGATATTCAGGTGCGGTGGCAACGTCGCGATCCAGAAGATGCTCTCGGCGATGTCCTCGGCGGTCATCGGGTTGGCGCCGGTGTAGAGCTTGTCCGACGCCGCCTGGTCGCCGTGGGTGCGGACGACGGTGAATTCGGTTTCGGCCATGCCGGGTTCGATCGTGGTCACCCGTACGCCGGTGCCGTGCAGGTCGCAGCGCAGACCCAGCGAGAACTGGCTGACGAATGCCTTGCTGCCGCCATAGGCATTGCCGCCGAGATACGGGTACACGCCGGCAACCGAACTGATGTTGATGATCGTGCCCTTGCGTTCGATCAGCGTGGACAGCAGTGCATGGGTCAGCGTCACCAGCGCGGTGACGTTGGTGTCGATCATGGTTTTCCAGTCCGACAGCAGCGCCTCTTGCGCGGGCCTGGTGCCTTGCGCCAGTCCGGCGTTGTTGACCAGCAGGTCGATGCCGCGGAAGCGTTCTGGCAGGGCCTCCAGCGCGGCGCGCATCGCGGCTTCATCGCGGATGTCGAAACAGGCGGTGTGCACGGCGTCGCCGAGCTCGCGGCGCAGCTCATCCAGGCGATCGGCGCGGCGACCGGTGGCGATGACCTGCCAGCCGGCATCGACGAAACGGCGCGCTGCGGCGCGGCCAAAACCGGCGGTGGCGCCGGTGATCAGGGCGGTGCGATGAGTGCTTGTGTTCATGCCGCCATTCTAGACGCGCCTGCCGATTGCTGACTCGCGCTACACCTACCGTGAAGTATTCGGCGAGCACCTGGATCGACCACCAGCGGAACGGTATGCCGGCGACCATCATCGCCATGCCGATCAGGAACAGGGCAAACCGCGGCGGCTCCGGGACTGGCAGAGGCCCCTGATAGGACAGCCAGACCGCCAACCCGACGCACGGGCAGATCGTCACCAGCAGCAGGCGCAGGGTGCCACCATCGCGCCAAGGCTCAGCCGGGTTCCTTCGATGGCGGCTTGCGTTTCGGCGCAGGCTTTTTCCCCGCCGGTGCGGTGACGGGGTCTGCCGCCGATTTGCGCTTGCGCCCTGAAGCCGATTTGCCTGCCGTCTTCGCCTTTGTCGCGCGGTGCTTCTGCAGCATGTCCTCGGCCAGCACGATGTCTTCCGACAGGATGCCGGCGGCCCTGGCAATCGCGATCCGCGCCTGCGCCTTGTTCTCGTCCGGATTGGCCAGCAACAGCTCGCGGATCGCCTCGCGCAGGGCGGCTTCGGCATTGCGCTTGAGCTTCACGTCGCTGCCCTGGCGAAACAGTGCCATCAGCGCATCGACGACGGGTTTGACCAGGGCGGCTTCGATCGGCATCAGGGTGTCCTCGACTGGCCGGCCAGTATGGAAGGCCGGGGTCTCAGGGGTTGCGATGCTGCGTGAACAGCCAGTCCCGCCACCAGTCGCCCGGAACCAGGTCGGCTGGTGGCCGGTGCGCAAGTCCGGCATACACGCGCATGCGGATCCGGCGACCGCCAGCCGCGCCGATCGCGGTCACCATCGCGCGGTCGGAATCGATGGGATTCTCGGTATCGGCATCGCCATGCAGGACCAGCAGGGGCAACTGTTTCAATTCGCCGGCGCGCATGCGCTCGGGAGCGACGGCGCTGACCGGCATCGCGGCGGCGAACAACTGCGGGCGCGCAAGTACAGCCAGCCAGGTGGCGGAGCCGCCCATCGAGAAACCGGTGGCGTAGATGCGATCGTGATCGATCGGTTGCCCGGACATGATGGCGTCGACCAGCTCCAGTGCAGCGTCCAGTTGCGGGCCGGGGTGCGCGGAGTGCGGTGTTTGCGGATCGTCGTAGTTGGCGCTTCGCTCGGTGAATTGCGGCAACAGTACGAACGCTGGATGTCGTGTGCGCACCGCCGGCAAGTCCCAGGCTTTTGCGGTGTTGTCGAGTTGGCCGTGATTGTCATTGCCGATCCCGCCAGAGCCGTGGAACTGCACGACCAGTGGATAGCGCCGGCCAGGTTGCATCTGCAAGGGTGTGAGCAGGCGATAGGGCAGGACGGTGCCATCGCGCGCGGTGAACGTACCGGTCTGGAAGCGAGCGAGGGTGATACTGGCCATCACGGCGCCAGCCAATGGCTGAACGCCGTGCACTGTCTCGATGCGCGCCGTCGTGCACGCTGTCAGCGCCAGACAGAGGACCGCGTGCATGATTGCGCGCATGCGGTCAGTTGGTCTTGACCGCCATCGCCGGCAACCCGCCATTGGCCAGCTTGGCCTTGGCGTCGGCCAGTTCCGATGCGGAACCATACGGCCCCATGCGGACGCGATACACGGTCTTGCCACCGATCTCCGCCGCTTCCACCCGGGCGTTCAAGCCCAGCATCGCGATCTTCGCCTTGACGGTTTCGGCGTCGCCAGAGCCACCGAATGCGCCTGCCTGGAGAATGTAGCGCGCGTCGCCTCCAGCACCACCTGTTGCCGGCGGCGTGGTGTTGCTGACGGTAGTCGCGGTCCCTGCATTGGATGTGGTGTTTGTGGTGGTGGCCGAAGTCGCCAATGCGGTCGCGTCGGGATTCTCCGTGATCGGCGCAGGCAATCCGTCTTCGGAAGGTACCGTGCCTGCCCGGACCGTTGCCGCCTCCGCCGCAGCTTCCGCCTTGGCGCTGGCGGCCAGCTCGGCATCGCTCATGGCCACTTCCTCGCCCGGTAGCAGGGTGTAGAAGTCGTACTGGGGCTTGGGCTTGCCATCGCCAGCCGCGCCACCGGCAGGGTGGTCGGTGGCGACATCGGGTGCGAGCGCGTCGTCGCTGCTGCTGGCGGCCGGCTGCGCGTCCGGATTCGGCTTCGGGCCGATGCGCAGGAAGCCGTCGCCGTCGGCGCCGGACTTCAGCAGGCGTGGTGCGGCCAGCACCACCAGCAAGGTGACCAGCACGCCGATCACCAGCCAGGCCCATCCGGGCAACCCGCTGGATGGGTTGCGCCGCGCCTGCGACTTGCCGCGCCGTGCCGCCATCAGTTGCTCCTCGCAGACATGTCACTCACAGACGCGCCGCTCACCAGCGTGCTTCTCATTTACATGCTCTCCGGGGCGCTTACGCCCAGCAAATCGAGTCCATTGGCAAGAACCTGCCGGGTTGCCCGCGCCAATGCAAGCCGTGCATCACGCAAGGCGGCGTCTGAAACCAGCACCGGGCTGGCGTGGTACCAGCCGTGGAACGCGTTCGCCAGTTCACGCAGGTACTGCGCCACCAGGTGCGGCTCCAGCGCGATGCCGGCCGCTTCCACCACTTCGGTGAAACGCGAGAGCTCGCGCATCAGCTCCTGCGCAGGGGCATCGTCCAGCAGGTGCAGGTTGGCCTCGCCGTTGGCGGCATCGTGCGGCATGCCTTTTTCATCGGCCTGGCGCAGCAGGCTGCAGATGCGGGCGTGCGCGTATTGCACGTAGTAGACGGGGTTGTCGTTCGATTGCGAACGCGCCAGGTCGATGTCGAAGGTGAGTTGCGAGTCCGGCTTGCGCGCGATCAGGAACCAGCGCGTCGCATCGCAACCGACTTCATCGACCAGGTCGCGCAGGGTCAGGTAGCTGCCGGCGCGCTTGGACAGCTTCACCTCCTCGCCGCCGCGCATCACCGTGACCATCTGGTGCAGCACGTAATCGGGATAGCCGGCCGGGATACCGCAGTCCAGCGCCTGCAGGCCGGCCTTCACCCGCGCCAGCGAGCCGTGGTGGTCTGCACCGAGTTCGGTCACTGCGCGCGTATAACCACGCTGCCATTTGCTCAGGTGGTAGGCGACGTCCGGTACGAAATAGGTGTAGTTGCCGTCGGACTTGCGCATCACGCGGTCCTTGTCGTCGCCGAAATCGGTGGTGCGCAGCCACAGCGCGCCGCCTTCCTCGTAGGTGTGGCCGTGGGCGATCAGTTCGCGCACGGTCTCCTCGACCTTGCCATCGGTGTACAGCGACGATTCCAGGAAATAACGGTCGAAGGCAACGCCATAGGCGGCGAGGTCTTCGTTCTGTTCGCGGCGCAGCCAGGCCACGCTGAAGGCGCGGATGGCATTGATGTCATCGGCGTCGCCATTGCCGTGCACGACATGGCCGTCCACCTCGACGGCGTCGCCACGCAGGTAAGCCTGGGCCACGTCGCCGATGTAGTCGCCGTTGTAGGCCTCTGCAGGCCAGTCGGCGTCGCCGGGCTTGAGCCCCTTGGCGCGCGCCTGCGTGGACCTGGCGAGGTTTTCGATCTGCACGCCGGCATCGTTGTAGTAGAACTCGCGCTTCACGTTCCAGCCGTTGGCGGCCAGTACGCGCGCGATGCAGTCGCCGATCACTGCGGCGCGGCCATGGCCGACATGCAGCGGCCCGGTCGGATTGGCGGAGACGTATTCCACGCCCACCGTCTGGCCGCCCGCGGACGCGTTGTGGCCGAAGCCGGCACCCGCGTCCAGCACGTCGCGGACCTGTTGCTGCCACGCGGCGGGCGCCAGATGGAAATTGATGAAGCCGGGACCCGCGATCTCGACCTTGTCCACGGCAACCGATGCCGGCAAGGCGGCGACCAGCTGCTGTGCCAGTGCACGTGGATTGCTGCGGGCAGGCTTTGCCAGCAGCATCGCCGCGTTGCTGGAAAAATCGCCATGCGCGCGCTCTTTCGGGCGTTCGATCACGAAGTCCGGGGTGGGCAGGTCGGCAGGCAGGGTGCCGGCGGCACGCAGGGCGGTCAGGCCCTGTTCGATCAGGGCACGAAGCTGGGTTTTCACAACGGGCAAGGGGTCGCGTTCAACGGTGTCGCATTGTACGCGAGCGGTTGGCTGCGCCTGAATGGAACAACGACAGGGACGATGCTCACACCATCCCGCGCGCCGCCATCGACACCGGTAAGCCATCGCCGATCACGAAATGATCCAGCAGGCGTACATCGACCAACGCCAGTGCCTGTTTCAGGCGCGCGGTGACTGCGCGGTCGGCGGCGCTGGGCTCGGGATTGCCGCTGGGGTGATTGTGGCCAACGATGACGGCCGCGGCGCCCTGCGCCAGCGCGCGTTCGACCAGCACCCGCGGGTGCACCTCGGCGCCGTCGATGCTGCCGTGGAACAGCGCCTCGAAGCCGAGCGCGCGATGGCGGGTGTCGAGGAACAGTGCGGCGAACACTTCGCGTGGCTGGCTGCGCAGCCGCAGGGCGAAATAGCGACCGGCGGCGGCAGGGTCGCTCAGGGCCTCGCCACGTTCCAGTTGCGACGCCAGGTGGCGTTGCCCGAGCTCCAGCGCGGCGGCCAGCGTGCAGGCGCGCGCAGGGCCGAGGCCGGGAAGTGTGGTCATGGCCTGCGGACTGCGGTCCAGCAGGCCGCGCAGTGGACCGTGCGCCTGCAACAGGTCGCGTGCGGTGGCGACCGCATCGCGACCGGCGGTGCCGGAACCGAGGAAGATCGCCAGCAATTCGGCATCGGACAAGACGGAGGGGCCGCGGCTGAGGAGCTTCTCGCGGGGTCGTTCGCAGGCGGGCCAGTCACGGATGTGCATGGCGCCATGTTCGGCCTGGCGCAGGCATCTTCACATCCGGCGAATGCGTGGCATCGGGTAAGCTGGTGCCTCGTCGAATGGTCAGGGAATCCCGTCGCATGCAGGCATCCGCCATGCCCTCCGGCGCGCGTCGCGTTCTGCTCTGCGTCTGCGGCGGCATTGCCGCCTACAAGGCTGCGGAACTGGTGCGCCGCCTGCGCGACGATGCGGAGACCCGTGTGATCGTGGCGATGACCGAGAACGCGCAGCGTTTCGTCGGTGCGCAGACCTTCCAGGCCCTGTCCGGCCAGCCGGTGCGGACCTCGCTGTGGGACGCCGGCGCCGAAGCCGCGATGGGCCATCTGGAACTGGCGCACTGGGCCAGCCAGGTCATCATTGCACCCGCGACGGCCAACAGCATCGCGCGATTGGCGCACGGCCTGGCAGACGACCTGGTCTCGACCCTGTGCCTTGCCACCACCGCGCCGGTCGCGATCGCGCCGGCGATGAACCATCGCATGTGGCTGCACCCGGCCACGCAAGCCAACATCGCAACCCTGCGCTCGCGCGGCGTTCAGGTCATCGGTCCCGATGATGGCCCGCTGGCCGAAGGCGAGTCCGGTCCCGGGCGCATGGCCGAGCCCGCCAGCATCATCGCGGCGCTGACGCGAGCCGACGCTTGAGCAGGTCCCTTGCCGGTTGCCGGTTGCTGGTCAGTGCCGGCCCGACCTTCGAGGACATCGATCCGGTGCGCTTCCTCGGCAATCGCAGCAGCGGCAAGATGGGCTTTGCGATTGCGGCGGCGGCCATCGACCGCGGCGCGGAGGTGTGCCTGGTCGCTGGGCCGGTGTCACTGGCGACACCGGCGGGAGTCACCCGAATCGATGTGCGCAGCGCGGCGCAGATGCATGCCGCGGTGATGGCGCAACTGCCGTGTGACGTCTACATCGGCGCCGCAGCGGTCGCCGATTTCACCCCGCAGGCCGTTGCCGGCAGCAAGCTGAAGAAGACGCCGGGCGACGACACCCTGACCCTTGAACTGGTCAAGACCCGTGACATCCTGGCCGAGGTCGCGATGCATGTGCAGCGGCCACGGCTGGTGGTCGGATTCGCCGCGGAAACCAACGATGTGGTGGCATACGCGCGCGGAAAGTTGCAACGCAAGCAGTTGGACCTGATCTGTGCCAATCGGGTTGGCGTGGGTGCCACCGGCTTCGAGAGCGACGACAACACGCTGCTGGTGCTGGGCCACGAGGGGTTCGAACAGGTGCTGGGGCCGGCCGCGAAGACCGAGATCGCCGGACAACTGCTGGACCTGGTCACGGAGCGACTGCGCTGATGCAGCATGCATTGCAAGTGAAGGTCCTGGATGCGCGCTTCGGCGGGGCGTGGCCATTGCCGGCTTACGCCACCGAGCACAGCGCCGGCCTCGACCTGCGCGCGGCGCTGGACACGGCCTTGCTGCTGCCGCCTGGCGGTGCCGCGTTGATCCCGTCGGGGCTTGCGATTCATATCGCCGATCCCGGCCTGTGCGCGGTGATCCTGCCGCGCTCCGGGTTGGGCCACAAGCACGGCATCGTACTGGGCAATGGCACGGGCCTGATCGATGCGGACTACCAGGGACCACTGATGATCAGCACCTGGAACCGCGGCGACGTGGCCTACACCATCGAGCCGGGTGACCGCATCGCGCAGCTGGTCTTGCTGCCGGTCGTGCGCGCGAGCCTGCAAGTGGTGGATACTTTCGACGAGAGCGCACGCGGGGCCGGCGGGTTCGGCCACACCGGCGTTCGCTGACAGGGGCAGGCATGAGCGACGACGAAAAGAAAAAACTGCAACTGGACGCTGCGCAATGGGCGACGGTGCTGACCGGCATCACATTGCTGATGTTCGTGCTGGGCCTCTGGTTTGCGATTGCCGGCGGGCGCCAGCTGCGGGCGGACATCCGCCTGGATGGCCTGCAGCAGGCGCGCGACGATGCGGTGACCGAAACCGAACGCAACCTGCAGTCGATGCGGCGCAAGTTCAGCGCGACACTGGCCTCGCCCGCCGTGGCGGCCGCGATGAAGACCGGCGACAACGCGGCTGCGGCACGCGCGATTTCGGCGGCATGGCCCGACCTCAGTCGCAGCGAAGTCTGGCCAGCCGACCTGCAGCAGCAATACGCCAACCTGCCGAACAGCGGTTACGGCACGCTGGCCGTGAGCGAGGCCGCGCTGGCCGAAGGCAAGACCGTGGCGCGCATCATCTGGACAGCGGACGGCGAGCGCCTCGCGATCGCCGGACCTGCTCCTGGCCAGCAGGTGCAATTGGTGGGTTATGCCGAGCTGCCGCTGGAGCGCGTGACCCAAGGCATTGCCGCGGCCAGGTTGGGCTCCGGCACCTATCTGTCATTGCGCCAGGGCGCGCGTGACGTGCTTGAACGCGGGGATCTGGCGCTCAAGGACGCCGCCGAGTCGCTGGCGGTCAAGATCGCCGACAGCGACCTGCGCGTCGCCGCGGCGGGGCCCGATGACGTGGTGGTGCCGCTTGAACTGGGTGCGATTGCCGCGATCGGCACTGGCGGCATCCTGCTGCTGGCGGGGCTGGGCGTCTGGCTCGGCTTGCGCCCGCGTGTGCTGAACAGGGAGCGTGGTGCCGAGGACGAAGACGTGCAGACCCTGGCCGAACTGCAACTGAAGCAATCCGAAGACGAGAAGCCCAGGTCGAAACGCGAGATCACGGAGAGCGCGACGGCGAAGGCGTCGGTCGTGATAGACCGCAGCATCTTCCGTGCCTACGACATCCGCGGTGTGATGGGGCAGACTCTGGATGCCGGCGTGGCCGAACTGATCGGCCAGGCCATCGGTTCGCTGATGCATGACCAGGGCTTGCAGGACATCGTGGTGGGTCGCGATGGCCGCTTGTCCGGCCCGGAACTGACGGAGGGGCTTGTCATTGGCCTGCGCAAGGCCGGCCGCAACGTCATCGATATTGGCCTGGTGCCGACACCGGTGGTGTATTTCGGCTGCTTCCACTTGCGCACCGGCTGCGGCGTGGCGATCACCGGCAGCCACAATCCGCCGGATTACAACGGGTTCAAGATCGTGGTCGGCGGTGAAACGCTGTCCGGCCAGGCGATCACCGACCTGCATGTGCGGATCGCCGAAGACCAACTGCACGAAGCGGAGTCACGCGGCACTTTGGATGAGCGTGACATCAGCGACGACTATGTCGAGCGCATTGCCGGTGACATCCAGATCGGCCAGCGCCTGAAGGTGGTCGTGGATGCCGGCAACGGTGCGGCCGGCGTGATCGGTCCGCGCGTGCTGGAAGCCATTGGTGCCGAGGTCACCCCGCTGTTCTGCGACATCGATGGCACCTTCCCCAACCACCATCCGGATCCAAGCGATGCCCAGAACCTGGCCGCGCTGGTGCAGATGGTGGAGCGCCTGGATGCGGATCTCGGCATCGCCTTCGACGGCGATGGCGATCGCCTCGGCGTGGTCACCCGCAGCGGCAAGAACATCTTCCCGGACCGCCTGCTGATGCTGTTCGCCGCCGACGTGCTGCAACGCAATCCGGGCGCGGTGATCGTGTATGACGTGAAGTGCACCGGGCGACTGCCCGCGCATGTCTTGCGCCACGGCGGCAGCCCGCTGATGTGGAAGACCGGGCATTCGCTGATCAAGGCGAAGATGCGCGAGACCGAAGCCGAGCTGGCCGGCGAGATGAGCGGGCACTTCTTCTTCGCCGAACGCTGGTATGGCTTTGATGACGGCATCTACGCCGCCGCGCGCCTGCTGGAAATCCTGGATGGCAGTGGCCACACGCCAGACGAGGTGTTCGCTTCCTTGCCCGACGGCATTTCGACCCCGGAGATCAAGGTCGAAGCCCCGGGTGGAAACCCGCATGCGTTCGTCGAACGTTTCGTCGCCATGGCAACCTTCGAGGGTGCGCGCCTGTCCACCATCGATGGCCTGCGCGTGGACTGGCCGGATGGCTGGGGCCTGGTGCGCGCATCCAACACGACGCCCGTGCTGGTGATGCGTTTCGATGCCGATTCCAATGCGGTCATGGCCCGCATCCAGCACGCGTTCCGCGAACAGTTGCTGGCCGTGCAGCCCGGGATGACCTTGCCGTTCTGACGCTGGTTACCGGGCGGCGTGGCTGCTCTCAGCGCGTCGGCAAGGGCGCTTGCGTGCCGGCGCTGGCGGTCTCGCCCGGAGCGCCCGTTCCCGGGGACTTGAGCGCGCGGTAGCGCGCAACCGCATCGGCCAGCTCTGCGTCCAGGGTCGCGCGGTCCTGCTCCTGGTCGGCCAGGATCTGTTGCTGGCGGAGCAGGTCGTTGTGCTGCTTCACGATGGATTCGGCTAGCGGCTTCGGCACCGGCTTCTTGCTCAGTTCCCAATCGCCCGCCTGGCGCAGGAGGGCAATCAGGCTGAGGCGCTGGTTGGAGAGCCCAAGCTGGCTCGCTTTCAGCGTCTCCTCCACCAGGGTGATGCGTTCGCCGTACGCACGGCGGAGATCGGCTTCCGCCATGTAGGACTCGACCATCGCCAGGTCGCGTCGCTCCTCGATCGCCCGGGCTTCGGCCTGCCTGCGCGCGACCGTGGCGGATACCGCTGCATCGGCGCGCTCGTTCTCGGTCAGCGCACGTGCCACCTGGCCAGTGGCCAGCCCGCTCTTGGTGCTGATCTCGGTACGCGCGGCATTGGCCGCTGCTGCGGGAAGGGCATCGCTGCAGATCTTGCGGCCGTTCTCGTTCCAGCAATAGACCTTCTTCTGCATCGCCTGGGCATGCACGCCCGCCGCCAGCCCGGCGCCGAGCGCCAGTGCAGTCGCGGTCAACAGCATTCGATTGCGATGCGTCATGACAGCCCCCTGTGGCAGTCGCGAAGCGTTCATGCGGTCGTGCCGTAGCGCGCACGATAGGCGAGCAAGGCATCTCGTTGGGCCACAAGTTCAACGCTTTTGCCCGCGAACGCAAGCAGATCGTCCAATCCGGCCACCGCCACAACAGGAATTGCGTGTTCGGCGGCGACCGCCTGTGCCGCTGATCGCGGGTCCTGGTCGCCCGCACGTTCCTGGCGGTCCAGTGCAATCACGATGCCGGCGGGCGTGCCGCCGGCATCCGAAATAATGGCCAGTGCCTCGCGGATCGCGGTGCCGGCGGTGATCACGTCATCGACGATCAGTACGCGCCGGCCGGCCAGCGCGGCGCCGATCAGGCTGCCGCCCTCGCCATGCGCCTTGGCTTCCTTGCGATTGAATGCCAGCGGCAGGTCGCGGCCACGCCGGGCGTATTCGCAGGCCAACGAAGTGGCCAGGGGAATCCCCTTGTAGGCCGGTCCGAACAGCAGGTCGAAGTCCCCGATAACGCCCGCGATGCGGGCCGCGTCCAGCGCATCGGCATAGCACCCTGCCAGTCCGGCCAGCGTTGCGCCTGAATCGAAGCGGCCGGCATTGAAGAAGTACGGGCTGGTGCGCCCCGACTTCAGGGTGAATTCGCCAAAGCGCAGTGCATCGGCGCGCATGGCCAGGTGGAGGAAGCGCGAGCGGTGGTCGTCCATGCCCCTAGTGTCCACGATCCGGCGGCTTTTCCGCTACGCTCCTGCATCGATCCAGCACGCGAGAGCGCATGCGCATCCTCAGTTTCAATGCCAATGGCCTGCGTTCGGCGGCCAGCAAGGGCTTCTTCGACTGGTACGCCGCCCAGGACATCGACGTGATGTGCGTGCAGGAAACCAAGGCGCAGGAACACCAGTTGGGCGATGCGGTGTTCCGCCCCGACGGTTATCGCGCCTGGTTCAAGGACGCCAGCACCAGGAAAGGCTACAGCGGGGTCGCGATCTACAGCCGCCGCGAACCCGACGAGGTCCGCACCCAGCTCGGCTGGGCACCCTTCGATGACGAGGGGCGCTACATCGAAGCGCGCTTCGGCAACCTGTCGGTGGTGTCGTTCTACATTCCTTCCGGCAGTTCAGGCGAGTTGCGCCAGGGCTTCAAGGACGAGGTGATGGGGTGGCTGAGGCCCATCCTCGACCAGTGGCTGGCCAGTGGCCGCGACTACGTCCTGTGCGGCGACTGGAACATCGTGCGAGCCCGGAACGACATCAGGAACTGGACCGGCAACCAGAAGAACTCCGGCTGCCTGCCGCATGAGCGGGCGTGGCTCAACCGGATGATCGCCGATGCCTGCGGCGACGGCCTGTGCGAGCCCCCGGCGCATGGCTGGAAGGACAGCTTTCGCGTGGCCAAGCCGGATGGCGTGGAATATTCGTGGTGGTCGCAACGGGGTGCTGCGCGCGCCAACAACGTGGGCTGGCGCATCGATTACCAACTGGTGACGCCGGCACTGGCCCAGCGCATCACCTCGGCGACGATTTTTCCTGAACCGAGATTTTCCGACCATGCGCCTTGCCTGGTGGAGTACGCCGAATGAGTGACGCTGCTGCCGCCACCAAACCTTCCGCGTGGCAGGCCTTCGCCCAGCCATCGGCGTGGACGATGTTCTTCTTCGGGTTCGCCTCCGGCCTGCCATTCCTGCTGGTGGCCGGCACCCTGGCCTACTGGCTCAAGGAAAAGGACATCAACCTCAAGGAGATCACCTTGATCGCCAGCGCCGGGTTGGCCTACACGCTGAAGTTCGTGTGGGCGCCGTTGGTCGACCGCTGGCGCCTGCCCTTTTTCGGCCGCCTTGGGCAACGCCGAGGCTGGCTGCTGCTTGCACAGTTGATCGTCATCGCCGGACTGCTGGGGATGGCGCAGTTGACCCCCGACCGACTGGCACCGTTCGTGTGGGTCACGATCCTGGTCGCCTTCGCCGGCGCCACGCTGGATATCGCGGTGGATGCCTATCGCGTTGAAATCGCACCGATCGAGGCGCAGGGCGCGCTGGTCGCGACCTACTCGCTGGGTTATCGCATCGCGCTGATCATCACGGGCGCATTGGCGCTGGTGCTTGCCGACCACACTGCGTGGAGCAATGTCTACCGGGCAATGGCGGCGGTCATGCTGGTGCCGTTGGTGGCGGTGTTGCTGTCACGCGAACCGGAGGTGTTGCGTGAGCACGCCAGCGGCTGGGCAGCGGGACTGCGCGAAGGCGTGGTGGAACCCTTTGCCGATTTCTTCCGGCGCTTCAGCGTGCCGCTGGCGCTGGCGGTGCTGGCCTTCATCCTGCTCGCGAAGATTTCCGATCAGTCGCTGGGCGGCGGCATCATGGCGCCGTTCTACCTGGACCAGGGCTACACCAAGACCCAGATCGCGGCGATCAGCAAGGTGTACGGCATCTGGGTGGGCATTGCAGGGGTGTTCCTGGGTGGCCTTGCGGTGGCGCGCTGGGGTCTCCGCTGGCCATTGCTGGCCGGCGTGGTGCTGGGCGCGGTGAGCAACCTGCTGTACGTCTGGCTGGTTGGCGCCGACGGCAACCTCGGCATGCTGACCGTGGTCATTTCCGGCGAAAACCTGGCGCAAGGGTTCCAGGGCACGACGCTGGTGGCCTTCCTGTCGGCGCTGGTCAACCAGCGCTTCACGGCGACCCAATATGCGCTGTTTTCCTCGCTGGTGATGTTGCCGGGCAAGCTGCTCAGCGCCGTCTCGGGCGGGATCGTGGAGAGCACCGGCTATGGCGTCTATTTCTGGATCACCGCGCTTGCGTCGATTCCCGCAGTGCTGCTGTTTTTCTGGGTCATGCCGCGGCTCCGGCTTGGCGCATCGCATGAAGCCGCGGGCAGGGCACAAGCCGACTGAGCTTGCCCTGCGGCGCGCATCGGGTTAGATAGAAGCTGCGTTCCCCCGCGCACACAAGGAAGGTCCTGTCATGACCGACATCACGTTGCAAAACATCAGGCCCAAGCTCGCCGAGCGCCTGGGACGACTCGCGGAAGTGCAGGGCCTGGCCCTGGATGCCGTTGCTGCCGAAGCACTCACCATTGGCGTGGAAGCGATCGAGGAGCGGGTGCGCAAGCAGTTGCTCGATACCCGCGAACAGGTCGCGCTGAAAGACGCGATCGAGCAAATCCAGAAGGTACCGGATGCTGCGTTCGGGCTGATCGGGCGCGTGAAGCCACGGGAATAGTTCAGGCCGGGTAGACCGCGCCCAGCACGCGCAAGCCGGCTGCGCCGGTCACTGCCGGCAGGTTTCCAGGGCGACCGGCCAGGGTTTCCCGCGCCAGCCACGCGAACGCCATGGCCTCGACGAAATCCGGGTCCAGCCCATGGGCGGCGCTGGACTCCACGATGACGCCCGGCAGTGCGTCGGCCAGCGAGGCCATCAGCACGCGATTGTGCACGCCGCCGCCGCAGGCAATGAGCCGCTGGGTGCCGGCTTGCGACGCGCGCAGCGCATCGGTGATCGTGCGCACGCTCAAGGCCAGCAAGGTGGCCTGCACATCGGCGGGCGATTCGTTGCCCAGCAGCCTGGAATCGACCCAGTGCAGGTGGAACGTGTCGCGGCCGGTGGATTTTGGCGGAGGCTGCGAGAACCACGGCTCATCCAGGAGCCGTGCAAGCAAGTCATGGTCGATCCGACCCTGCGCGGCGAATTCACCGCCGGCATCGTAGTCATGGCCGAGGTGGCGCAAGCACCACGCATCCATCAGGCCATTGGCCGGGCCAGTGTCGAAGCCACGCACGGCGCCGTGTTTCGGCAACAGGGTGAAGTTTGCGATGCCGCCAAGGTTGAGCACCGCGCGCGCTTCGCGATCCGAATGCAGGGTGGCGGCGTGGAAGGCAGGCACCAGGGGCGCGCCATGGCCACCTGCAGCAACGTCGCGGCGTCGGAATTCGGCCACGACGCGAACGCCGCAACGCTCCGCAATCGTGGCCGGATCTCCCAGCTGCAGGGTGAACGGGATTTCGCCATGCGGGCGGTGGCGCAGGGTCTGGCCGTGCGAGCCGATCGCATCGAGTTGGCCAGCATCGACGCCTGCAGCCTGCATGGCTGCGCAGGCGGCCTGTGCGAATGCGCGACCGACCCGGACATCCAGCTCGCCCACTTCGTCCAGGGTCATCGACGCGGCAAGCTGGCCCAGTTCCACCAGGCGCGACCGCAGCGCGGGTTCCCACGGATAGGTTTCGCCAAACATCAGGCGTGGCGTGGCGCGGGGATCGCCGTCGGGGAAATGCACCAGCGCGGCATCGATGCCATCGGCGCTGGTGCCTGAAATCAGGCCAAGGAAGTATTGCTGGAGTGTGCGCTTCGACATGCCGCGAAGTATCGCATCGCTGCCAGACGTCGTGCCCGCGGGAGCGTTGCCTGGTGCGGTCGATCAGCCTTTCTTGTTGCGGTTCGCGCTCTTGGCAGACTTGTCGGCGCTGGCTACGCGCGTATCGTCATCGGGCGCATAGATCACGTCCTCGACCTCGCGGATCTTGTCCAATGCGCGACGGGTTTCACTCTTGAACGCCAACAGGGCAGGACCCTGCAAGGGCTGCGGGGGCGGCAAGGTCATCTTCAGCGGATTCTGGTGCATGCCGTTGACGCGGAATTCGTAATGCAGGTGCGGGCCAGTGGCCAGGCCGCTGGCGCCCACATAGCCGATCACCGTGCCCTGGCTGACGCGCTGGCCGGCCTTTTCCTTGCCGAATCGCGACATGTGGCCGTACAGGGTCGTGCGGCCATTGCCATGGTTGAGGATCACGGCGCGACCGTACCCGCCTTTCCAGCCCACGAATTCCACCCGCGCGTCACCGGCCGCCTGGATCGGCGTGCCGACACCTGCCGCATAGTCGACGCCCTTGTGCATGCGGAAACGTCCAAGCACCGGGTGCTTGCGGCCGCCAAAGCCGGAGGTCAGCCGTGCATACGGAATCGGCATGCGGATGAACGGGCGCTTGAGCGAACGACCATCGGGCGTGAAATATTCCGGCTTGCCATTGCGCATGTGCCGGAACGCGCTCTTGAGCTTGCCGTCCATGGTGAAGGTCGCGGCCAGCACCGGGCCGGTATCGACCAGCTGCCCATCTTTCCAGGTCTGGTCGACCACCACGCTGAAGCGGTCGTTCGGGTCCAGGTCGGAGTCGAAATCGATGTCGTACTTGAACATTTCGTCGGTGAGCTGGCTGAGTTGCTTGCCGCCCATGCCGACCTTGCGCGCGGATGCGAACAGGGACGTGCCGACCTTGCCGCTCAACACCACCGTGCGCGTGGTGATTTCATGCGCAATCTCGCGCTCGCGCAACGCATTGCCGTCGAACTCCAGCTCGACGGGCTCGCCATTGTTGCCGTACTTGCCCATGTCGATGCGCATCGCGCGCACGCTGCCATCGGCCGGCAGGTTGAAACTTACTTCGGTGCCCGGGCGCATGCGGCGCAGCATCGGCTGGATCTTGGGATGCTCCATCACGTCTTGCAGCTGGCGTTGCGGGATTCCCAGTTCGGCAAACACGCCGCTGAGGGTCTGTCCCGGCTTCAACGAAACGCTCTGCCAATGATCCGAGGTGCTGCCGTGCCTGGCGCCCAGTTGCGGCAAGGGCAACGACAGGGTCATCCGCTGCGGCTGGCCAGGCGATTGCATCACGGTGGAAAAGCCGGGCACGATCGCCGCGACCAACGCGCCAATCGTCGCGAACAGACTGGCATGCAGCCAGTGGCGGCGCGTCCAGCGACCATTGAAGGCATGGGGCAAGCGGGGTGCCGGAATCGTGGTCGATGCGGCGTTAGCGCGTTCCAGATTGCTGCGACGTACGGCGTCGTGGCTCGAATCCGTCATGCGTGTGATCCCCTCTCGGCGTGACGATCGCGTCAAAGCGGTACCATAATCTTGCGAAATACATGCGTCAACTCATTGAATCATCGGAAGTTTTGCCGCGTCACGTTTTAACGTTACTTTAACTAGTCATCCACAACCGGCACCGACGTTGCGTGCCGCCAGCGAAACGTCCCCTCGAAGAGCACTGCCCGTGACCGAACTACGAAATCCCGACCTGCAACACGCCATCGACCTGCTCGCTCGCGGCAGCGACGAGATCCTCAAGCGCGAGGAGTTGCAGGCGCGCTTGGGAGCCTCCTTGAAGAGCGGGCGCCCGCTGCGGGTCAAGGCCGGTTTCGACCCGACCGCCCCCGACCTGCACATCGGCCACACCGTGCTGCTCAACAAGATGCGCCAGTTCCAGGATCTCGGGCACCAGGTGATCTTCCTGATCGGCGACTTCACCGGAATGATCGGCGACCCGACCGGCAAGAACGTCACCCGCAAGCCACTCACCCGCGAAGATGTGCTCGCCAACGCCGAGACGTACGCCAACCAGGTCTTCAAGGTGCTCGACCAAGAACGCACCGAGGTGCGCTTCAACAGCGAGTGGTTCGGCGCCATGACCGCCGCCGACATGATCAAGCTGGCGGCGCAGCACACGGTGGCGCGCATGCTGGAGCGCGATGATTTCGCCAAGCGCTATGCCGCCCAGCAATCGATCGCGATCCATGAGTTCCTGTATCCGCTGGTGCAGGGCTACGACTCGGTTGCGCTCAAGGCCGATGTCGAGCTGGGCGGCACCGACCAGAAATTCAACCTGCTGATGGGGCGCGGCCTGCAGGAACACCACGGCCAGCCGCCGCAGGTCGTCCTCACCATGCCGCTGCTGGAAGGCCTGGATGGTGTGCAGAAGATGAGCAAGTCACTCGGCAATTACATCGGTATCGACGAGCCCGCGATCGACATCGTCACCAAGGCCATGAAGATCGGCGATGCGTTGATGTGGCGCTGGATCGACTTGCTCAGCTTCGAGATCGGCCTGGAAGAAGCCGGGTCATTGAAACGCGATGTAGACGTGGCCGGCCTCAATCCGCGCGACGTCAAGTTGCGGCTGGCCCGCGAACTGGCGGCACGCTTCCATGGCGATGCCGCCGCGGAACAGGCCGTAGCGGGCTGGCATGCGGTCGTGCGCGGCGAAGGCGACGTCACCAACCTGCCGCTGCAGGACGTGTCCGTGCCGACGGATGGGCTGCGCATCGCAGCCTTGCTGGTCGCGGCCGGGCTGATGCCCAGCAACTCGGAGGCCAACCGGAAACTGAAAGAACGCGCGGTGCGTATCGACGGTGAGGTGTTCGAAGATGCGTCACGCCTCTTCCAACCAGGCTTCGAAGGCGTGCTTGCTGTTGGCAAGCGTAATTTTGCCCGGGTATTTCTCAGCAAGGGCGAATGACTTCAGGGAATCCCCTTCGATCAGGCTTGCGGCAGCGCAGCAAACCGGTTATAGTGGTCGACCAGCTGGAGCGGACGGCAAGAACATCGCCAAACGCCGAAGCGGCCGAAAATTCTTCACCACGAAGTATTGACGGGTAGCAAAAAGCTTGTATGATGTGCGGCTCGCTTGAGCAGAAGTGCTTGGGCAGACGGGAAAGGCGCTGAGGCCGGCCCCGAAGATCTTTGACAGTGTGCGCAGGTGACTTGTGCGGGCGTCTGGTGGTGGCAGTTGTCCATCAGCAGATGTTCGAACAAATCACATGATTCAAAGTATTCGTACGCAAGTACAACGTACAGCGAGTAGGTGAGTTGGACGGACTCTGCACAAAGCAATTTGGCCTTCGGGCCATGTAATTTTAAGTGAAGAGTTTGATCCTGGCTCAGAGTGAACGCTGGCGGCAGGCCTAATACATGCAAGTCGAACGGCAGCACAGCAGAGCTTGCTCTGTGGGTGGCGAGTGGCGGACGGGTGAGGAATACATGGGAATCTGCCCAGTCGTGGGGGATAACGTATGGAAACGTACGCTAATACCGCATGCGCCCTTCGGGGGAAAGCCGGGGATCTTCGGACCTGGCGCGATTGGATGAGCCCATGTCGGATTAGCTAGTTGGGGGGGTAAAGGCCCACCAAGGCGACGATCCGTAGCTGGTCTGAGAGGATGATCAGCCACACTGGAACTGAGACACGGTCCAGACTCCTACGGGAGGCAGCAGTAGGGAATATTGGACAATGGGCGCAAGCCTGATCCAGCCATGCCGCGTGTGTGAAGAAGGCCTTCGGGTTGTAAAGCACTTTTGTCCGGAAAGAAAAGTACCGGGTTAATACCCTGGTGCTCTGACGGTACCGGAAGAATAAGCACCGGCTAACTTCGTGCCAGCAGCCGCGGTAATACGAAGGGTGCAAGCGTTACTCGGAATTACTGGGCGTAAAGCGTGCGTAGGTGGTTTGTTAAGTCTGATGTGAAAGCCCTGGGCTCAACCTGGGAATTGCATTGGATACTGGCAGGCTAGAGTGCGGTAGAGGGTAGTGGAATTCCCGGTGTAGCAGTGAAATGCGTAGAGATCGGGAGGAACATCCGTGGCGAAGGCGACTACCTGGACCAGCACTGACACTGAGGCACGAAAGCGTGGGGAGCAAACAGGATTAGATACCCTGGTAGTCCACGCCCTAAACGATGCGAACTGGATGTTGGGCTCAACTTGGAGCTCAGTATCGAAGCTAACGCGTTAAGTTCGCCGCCTGGGGAGTACGGTCGCAAGACTGAAACTCAAAGGAATTGACGGGGGCCCGCACAAGCGGTGGAGTATGTGGTTTAATTCGATGCAACGCGAAGAACCTTACCTGGCCTTGACATGCACGGAACTTTCCAGAGATGGATTGGTGCCTTCGGGAACCGTGACACAGGTGCTGCATGGCTGTCGTCAGCTCGTGTCGTGAGATGTTGGGTTAAGTCCCGCAACGAGCGCAACCCTTGTCCTTAGTTGCCAGCACGTAATGGTGGGAACTCTAAGGAGACCGCCGGTGACAAACCGGAGGAAGGTGGGGATGACGTCAAGTCATCATGGCCCTTACGGCCAGGGCTACACACGTACTACAATGGTGGGGACAGAGGGCTGCAAACCGGCGACGGTGAGCCAATCCCAGAAACCCCATCTCAGTCCGGATCGGAGTCTGCAACTCGACTCCGTGAAGTCGGAATCGCTAGTAATCGCAGATCAGCATTGCTGCGGTGAATACGTTCCCGGGCCTTGTACACACCGCCCGTCACACCATGGGAGTTTGTTGCACCAGAAGCAGGTAGCTTAACCTTCGGGAGGGCGCTTGCCACGGTGTGGCCGATGACTGGGGTGAAGTCGTAACAAGGTAGCCGTATCGGAAGGTGCGGCTGGATCACCTCCTTTTGAGACATGGCAACGCATTGCCAGACGTCCGCACAAGTGACCTGCATTCAGAGAACGCGATCCCGCAGGGGTTGCGTGTCCCGCTGGCTTAGATAAAGCAAGCACGGGGCCTTAGCTCAGCTGGGAGAGCACCTGCTTTGCAAGCAGGGGGTCGTCGGTTCGATCCCGACAGGCTCCACCATCTGGCGACGACACATTGGGTCTGTAGCTCAGGTGGTTAGAGCGCGCCCCTGATAAGGGCGAGGCCGGTGGTTCGAGTCCTCCCAGACCCACCATGCTGTGCTGGTGCTGCGTTGCGCCAATGCTCATTGGCTAATGCCAACGTCGCGACACTGCTTCTGGCCAGCCACAAAAGTCAGTCGACAAAAACTCTGAATGATCTGCGCACACATACTTTGAAATGCCTGGGCATTGTGGCCTGGGCATGTTCTTTGAAAATTGGGATGTAGCGAGCGTTTGAGACGAACTGTCTACAACGTGTCGTAGAGGCTAAGGCGGGCAGCGCGAGCTGCCTTATTTGAAGTGATAAGTCGTACCGTTCGCTGGTATGCGTATGACCTTGAGGCAACTTGGGGTGATATGGTCAAGCGAATAAGCGCACATGGTGGATGCCTTGGCGGTCAGAGGCGATGAAGGACGTGGCAGCCTGCGAAAAGCGTCGGGGAGCTGGCAACAAGCTTTGATCCGGCGATGTCCGAATGGGGAAACCCACCCGCAAGGGTATTGCATGGTGAATACATAGCCATGCAAGGCGAACCCGGGGAACTGAAATATCTAAGTACCCGGAGGAAAAGAAATCAACAGAGATTCCGTCAGTAGCGACGAGCGAAAGCGGACTAGCCCAAAAGTGCATGTGGTTTTAGCAAAACAGTCTGGAAAGACTGGCCATAGAAGGTGACAGCCCTGTATGCGAAAGGGCCATGTGCATGAAAAATGAGTAGGGCGGGGCACGTGAAACCCTGTCTGAACATGGGGGGACCATCCTCCAAGGCTAAATACTCCTGACCGACCGATAGTGAACCAGTACCGTGAGGGAAAGGCGAAAAGAACCCTGGTGAAGGGAGTGAAATAGAACCTGAAACCGTGTGCGTACAAGCAGTAGGAGCTCCTTCGTGGAGTGACTGCGTACCTTTTGTATAATGGGTCAGCGACTTACTGTTCGTGGCAAGCTTAACCGTATAGGGGAGGCGAAGGGAAACCGAGTCTGATAAGGGCGCATAGTCGCGGGCAGTAGACCCGAAACCGGGTGATCTAGTCATGGCCAGGGTGAAGGTTGAGTAACATCAACTGGAGGCCCGAACCCACATCTGTTGCAAAAGATGGGGATGAGCTGTGATTAGGAGTGAAAAGCTAATCGAACCCGGAGATAGCTGGTTCTCCTCGAAAGCTATTTAGGTAGCGCCTCGTATGTATCCTCTCGGGGGTAGAGCACTGTTATGGCTAGGGGGTCATTGTGACTTACCAAACCATTGCAAACTCCGAATACCGAGACGGACTGTACGGGAGACACACGGCGGGTGCTAACGTCCGTCGTGAAAAGGGAAACAACCCAGACCCACAGCTAAGGTCCCAAATTACTGCTAAGTGGAAAACCATGTGGAAAGGCACAGACAGCCAGGAGGTTGGCTTAGAAGCAGCCACCCTTTAAAGAAAGCGTAATAGCTCACTGGTCGAGTCGGTCTGCGGGGAAGATTTAACGGGGCTAAGCAGTAAACCGAAGCTTGGGGTGTGCATCTTTTGATGTACGCGGTAGAGGAGCGTTCCGTAAGCCGTTGAAGGTGGATTGAGAAGTCTGCTGGAGGTATCGGAAGTGCGAATGCTGACATGAGTAACGATAATGCGGGTGAAAAACCCGCACGCCGAAAGCCCAAGGTTTCCTTGCGCAACGTTAATCGACGCAGGGTGAGTCGGCCCCTAAGGCGAGGCAGAAATGCGTAGTCGATGGGAAGCTGGTTAATATTCCAGCACCTCGCGTGTATGCGATGGAGGGACGGAGAAGGTTAGGTGAGCCGGGCGTTGGTTGTCCCGGTGAGAGGACTGAGGTGGTGCCCTTAGGCAAATCCGGGGGTGCAACATTGAGGTCAAGGACGAGTCCATCAGGATTAAGTCACCGATATCACGCTTCCAGGAAAATCTTCTAAGCTTCAGTACACGCAGACCGTACCGTAAACCGACACAGGTGGGTAGGATGAGAATTCTCAGGCGCTTGAGAGAACTCGGGTGAAGGAACTAGGCAAAATAGCACCGTAACTTCGGGAGAAGGTGCGCCTCTCTTGGTGAATAGCTGAGGGAGGCCGAAGTAACCAGGCCGCTGCGACTGTTTATCAAAAACACAGCACTCTGCAAACACGAAAGTGGACGTATAGGGTGTGACGCCTGCCCGGTGCCGGAAGGTTAATTGATGGGGTCAGCCGCAAGGTGAAGCTCTTGATCGAAGCCCCGGTAAACGGCGGCCGTAACTATAACGGTCCTAAGGTAGCGAAATTCCTTGTCGGGTAAGTTCCGACCTGCACGAATGGCGTAACGATGGCGGCGCTGTCTCCACCCGAGACTCAGTGAAATTGAAATCGCTGTGAAGATGCAGCGTTCCCGCGGCAAGACGGAAAGACCCCGTGAACCTTTACTATAGCTTTACACTGAACGTTGAGTTCGTCTGTGTAGGATAGGTGGGAGGCTGTGAAACCATGACGCTAGTTGTGGTGGAGCCAACCTTGAAATACCACCCTGATGTGCTTGACGTTCTAACCTGGGCCCGTAATCCGGGTCGGGGACCGTGTATGGTGGGTAGTTTGACTGGGGCGGTCTCCTCCTAAAGTGTAACGGAGGAGCTCGAAGGTACGCTCAGCGCGGTCGGACATCGCGCACTGTGTGCAAAGGCATAAGCGTGCTTGACTGCAAGATCGACGGATCAAGCAGGTAGGAAACTAGGACTTAGTGATCCGGTGGTTCTGTATGGAAGGGCCATCGCTCAACGGATAAAAGGTACTCCGGGGATAACAGGCTGATACCGCCCAAGAGTTCATATCGACGGCGGTGTTTGGCACCTCGATGTCGGCTCATCACATCCTGGGGCTGTAGTCGGTCCCAAGGGTATGGCTGTTCGCCATTTAAAGTGGTACGCGAGCTGGGTTCAGAACGTCGTGAGACAGTTCGGTCCCTATCTGTCGTGGGCGTTGGAGATTTGAGAGGGGCTGCTCCTAGTACGAGAGGACCGGAGTGGACGAACCCCTGGTGTTCCGGTTGTCACGCCAGTGGCATTGCCGGGTAGCTACGTTCGGAAGCGATAACCGCTGAAAGCATCTAAGCGGGAAGCGCGCCTCAAGATGAGATCTCCCGGGGCACAAGCCCCCTAAAGGAACGATGAAGACTACGTCGTTGATAGGCAGGGTGTGTAAGCACAGTAATGTGTTGAGCTTACCTGTACTAATGATCCGTGTGGCTTGACCATATCACCTCAAGTTTCTTCAACTCGGTAACTAAACACGAGTCGTATGAAACCCTTGGCCTCAACAACACGTTGATGACCTTCGTGACAAACCGTTCGCTACATCCCACCCAATCCGCTGAAACGAACAGGCAAGATCCGTTCGTCGAGGCAACCAAACGAGAGCGTGTGCGCGATCTGTTCATTACACCGAACCGCGACCCTCCACCCTCTCCCTGGTGACAACAGCGCTGTGGTACCACCCGATCCCATCCCGAACTCGGAAGTGAAACGCAGCCGCGCCGATGGTAGTGTGGTTCAAACCATGCAAGAGTAGGTCATCGCCAGGGTTTTTATCCCAAAGCCCGCACCCACAAGGTGCGGGCTTTTCTTTGGGTGCGAAGCACGCGACCCGCAACAGGTCATCGCAAGGGGTTTTGTCCCAGAGCCCCGTCTCGCAAGATGCGGGGGTTTACCTTGTGCGCAGCACGGCCCGCATCAGGTGAGCATCACGGGATTTCCACAAGAAAACCGCTGCCCAAGGGATCCGGAGTTCCGGGTTCCGCATGGATCGCTTGCCTTCACCGTCGGGGTAATCAGTTAGTCAGACGTGTGGCCGCGCTGGCGAGATGGCTGCCGACGAGCCAGTTGACTGCCGCAGTGGCGAGCTGCCAGCCACCCGCAATGGCCTGCGTTCGTGTTTCGGCGATGGATCAACCGGCGACTTTCAGTGCCGCCGATACCATCAGGGCGATGACGGCGGCAAAGCCACCAAACCAGACCAGGCTACGCAAGGCATGCTTGTCGGCGATATAGAAAATGCCATGCAGGATGCGGAAGGCCACGAATGCCATCGCAAGCCAGATGATGCGTTGACCATCGACTTGCGCGAACTGCGCCATCAGCACGCTGGCAGCAAACGCGGGAAATGCCTCGAAGGCATTGAGCTGGGCGGCATTGGCGCGTTGACTGCGTGGATCGTCCTGCTGCGCCAACCAGCCACGGGGATCACGATTGTTGTACCGCTTGCCGTTGGCCTTGGCGACTGAAACCCAGACGTAAGGCAGCGTGGCTGCGATCAGGATGCACCAGTAAGCGATCGACATCAGAGGGCCTTGGGCTGTGACTGAGCCGACAGCCTAGCCGATCCATGGGCGGCTCGGTGTACTCGCCCATGGATCGTGCCGGTCACGGATATGCCTGTTTTACTTAACGGGCCCGGTCGGCAGGGGGCGCATGGCATCACGTGCCGCCTTGAACGGATTGCCTTCGTACCAGTTCGGCCATTGACCATCGTTGGCAAGCTTGTCGCCGACGGTGTAGATCGTTTCCAGGTCCTGGGTGATGCCATCCAGCTTCCAGGTGGCGGCATCGTACTGGTCGCCGGGCTTGTGGTATCGGTTGGTGGTGTAGTCCTTGCCCGCCGCCTCGCCGGCTGACTTGCCGCCATCGATCAGGTCGGTGCCGCTGTCCAGGTAGAGCGCAGGAACGCCGGCCTTGGCGAAGTTGAAATGGTCGGAGCGGAAGTAGTAGCCGGCGGCCGTATTGTCTTCGACCACGGACTTGCGCTTCTGCCCGGCCAAGACGACGTCGAGTGCATCCTCCAACTGCGAGCTGCCCTTGCCGACCACGGTGACGTCATTGGCCTTGCCGATCGGCGCCAACGCGTCGATGTTGAATACGGCGACTGTCTTTTCGAGTGGAACCACGGGATGGGCGACGTAGTACTTGGAGCCCAGCAGACCGGATTCCTCCAGGGTCACCGCCAGGAACAGGATCGAACGCTTGGGTGGCGTTGCTGCCTTGCGGAACGCCTCGGCGATTTCGAGGATGCCGGCCACGCCGGTCGCATTGTCGACTGCGCCGTTGTAGATGTTGTCCCCGGTTTCGCCGGCATGCGTGCCCAGGTGGTCCCAATGCGCCATGTAGATGATGGCTTCATCCGGGGTTTCGCTACCCGGCAGCAGTCCGACCACGTTGCGTGAGTTCTTCTCGACACTGGTGCTTTTCAGGTCGAACGAGACCTTGGCGTTCATCACCACCGGCTTGAAGCCCGGTTTGTTGGCGGCTGCGCGCAGCTTGGCCAGGTCCAGGCCGGCCCCCGTGAACAATGCGTCGGCGGCCTCGCCGGTGATCCAGCCTTGCGCAGGGATGCGTGGTGCGGGGTCGTCCTTGGCCGGCAAGTCGTACTGCGGGCCGGACCACGAGTTCTTCACGACGTCCCAGCCGTACGAAGCACCTTCGGTGTCGTGGATGATCAGTGCCGCGGCGGCACCCTTGCGCCCGGCTTCGTCGAACTTGTAGGTCCAGCGGCCGTAGTAGGTCATGCGCTTGCCATCGAACAACCTGGCATCGTTTGCGTGGAAGCCGGGGTCATTGACCAGCATGACCACGGTCTTGCCCTTCACGTCCACGCCGGCGTAGTCGTTCCAGTCCTGTTCCGGCGCGTCCACGCCATATCCGACGAAGATCAGCTCGCTGTCCTTCACGTGGACACCGGTCTTGCCGGTGCGGGTGCCGATCACCATGTCGCTGCCGAACTTCAGTTCCTGCGGCTTGCCGGCGACATCAAGCATGAGTGACGTCGATTCGTCGGCCGTGGTTTCCACCATCGGCACGGTCTGGAACCAGTCGCTGCCGTTGCCCGGTTGCAGGCCGATGCGGGCGAACTGGGTCTTGATGTAGTCGATCGTCGCGTCTTCGCCGGGTGTACCCGGCGCGCGTCCGGCGAAGGCATCCGAAGCGAGCGTCTTGACGTGTTCTTCGACATCCCCGGCATCGATGGCGGCGTTGAATTCATGGGTGCTGGTCGCCGTGGTCGGGCCGGTGGGCGCCTGCACTTCGGCATCGGTCGGCGCGGCGTCATTGCCGCCAGGCGTGCAAGCACACAGCATCAGCAAGGCGAGAGGAAGGGCGGCAATGCGCATCGCGGTACTCCATGTGAAGTCCCGCGATTCTAACCATGATCCCGCGATGAAGCCCTGCCTTCGCGGCGCGGGCGTGCCGACGAGCTCAATCCGCAGGTGGAGTCGCGTCCTCGAAGCGCACCGCGGTCGCACCGCGCACGCTGCCGATTCGGGCGCTGGCGTGCACGTAGAGCTTGACCTCGCGCTCGAACACCAGCGGCCCCTCGACCACGGCATTCGGTCCGATCACGATCCGCGGGATCTTCTGCTTGCCGATCCGGAAGCCACTCCAGTTGTTGTTCGGCTTCTCGACCTTGATGCCGCCCTTCACGTGGGAACCCACGCCCACGGTGATGTCGCCATTGACCGTTTCGATGTCGCCGCCCAACTCGGTGCCGACGATGCCGATCGCGCCATTCACGGTCTCGATGCCGCGTGCCACCTGGCCGCCACGATCGACGAAGATGCCACCATTGACGGTTTCGATCGCGCCATCGATGCGGGCGCGCTCACCCACGTGGATGCTGCCATTGACGGTGCTCAACGAGCGCGCCTGGATGTCTTCCCTGGCACGAATGCTGCCGTTGACGGTTTCTGCGTCCTCGATGCGGGCGTTCGCCTCGATCCTGATGCTGCCGTTGACGGTGCTCAGGTCGCCGTAGCTCTGGCCGGTTTCGGCGGTGATGCTGCTGTTGACCTTGTCGATGTCCTGACCTTGGCCGTTTTCGGCCGGATCGTGGGCAAGTGCGATCCCCGGGAAGGCGGTGGTGCCCGACAGGGCAAGCAGGGCGACGAACAGAAGGGTACGGTTCATGCGGAACTCCGTGGCGTGTTGCAGGCTGTGATGCGTCCGGCGGCCGTTTGGTTTAGAGCGGGCGCGTGCCGTGCAGGGATGGGCCTTCGCTACAATCAGCCCTGGCCCGTTGCAGGGCATCCCCCATCCGTCATGGAGCCGTCGTGTCCAATTCCGTTTCCGCCCGTCCCAAGCCTGTCGTCCTGTTGATCCTGGACGGTTGGGGGCATCGGGAAGAGGTTGAGGACAACGCCATTGCCCTGGCGGACCTGCCGAATTGGCGCAAGCTGCTGGCCACCTGTCCGCATACGCTGGTGCATACCGAAGGTCGCCATGTCGGCTTGCCGGACGGGCAGATGGGCAATTCGGAGGTCGGGCACATGAATCTCGGTGCCGGTCGCATCGTCTACCAGGACCTGACCCGGATCGATGCCGCCATCGAGGACGGCAGCTTCTTCGCCAATGACCAGCTGCGCGCGGCCTGCACCGCGGTCAAGGCCGCCGGCGGCACCTTGCATGTGCTGGGCCTGCTCTCGCCGGGGGGCGTGCACAGCCATCAAACGCATGTCTTCGCGATGCTCGAACTCGCTCGCCGCGAAGGCGTGCCGCAGGTCGCGGTGCATGCCTTGCTGGACGGCCGCGATACCCCGCCACGATCCGCTGAAGCCAGCCTGCAGGCGCTTCAGGCGGCCTGCGACAAGGCCGGCAACGCGCGCATCGCCACGGTCGGCGGTCGTTACTACGCGATGGATCGCGACCAGCGCTGGGAGCGCGTACGGCGCGGCTGGGACGCGATCGTCGAGGCCAGGGGCGAGCAGCATGCAAGCGACGCACTGACAGCGCTGCGCGATGCGTACGCGCGTGGCGAAAACGATGAGTTCGTCGCGCCCACCGTGCTCGATGGCACGCAGCCCATGCGCGATGGCGATGCCGTGGTGTTCATGAATTTCCGTGCCGATCGCGCCCGCCAGCTCACCGCGGCGTTCGTGGATCCGGCATTTACCGGATTCGAGGCACGCCGTCCCGCGTTGTCGCGTTTCGTCTGCCTGACCGAGTACGACGCCAGGCTGCCGGCACCGGTCGCGTTCGCCCCCGATGACCTGCGGCAAACCTATGGCGAAATCCTGGCGGATGCGGGACTGACCCAGCTGCGCATCGCCGAAACCGAAAAATACGCGCACGTCACCTTCTTCTTCAGCGGCGGGCGCGAGGATGTCTTTCCCGGCGAAGAGCGCATCCTGATCCCGAGCCCGCAGGTCGCGACTTACGACCTGCAGCCGGAGATGAGCTGCCCGGAACTGACTGCCAGGCTGGTCGAGGCGATCGAACAGCAGCGTTTCGATGCCATCGTCTGCAATATCGCCAATCCGGACATGGTCGGCCATAGCGGCATCCTGGCGGCGGCGATCCTGGCGGCCGAGGCAGTGGACGTGGCGATCGGCAAGATCACCGATGCCGTGCGCAAGGCCGGCGGCGCGCTGTTGGTCACCGCCGACCACGGCAATCTCGAGCTGATGCGTGACCAGGTCACCGGTCAGCCGCATACCTCGCATACCGTCGGGCCGGTGCCGCTGGTCTATGTGGGCGAGCGCGCGGTGCGGTTGCGCGAGGGCGGTGCCCTGCGCGACGTCGCCCCGACCCTGCTCGACCTGCTCGGCTTGCCACAACCCGTGCCGATGACTGGCCGCAGCTTGTTGTTGCCGATGTGATGCAACGCCACGTTGCCATGGTCCTGCTGGCCTTGGCGCTGGCGCCCGTCGCCAACGCACAGGCCGTCAAGGACCCGCAGGATGCCGAGCGCAAGCTGCAGACGATCCGCACTGAACTGAAGTCGGTCGCCGCCGAGCGGCGCAAGCTGGAAGGCCAGCGTGGCGATGCCAGCCGCCAGTTGCGCCAGGCAGACGAACAGGTGGGTGGCGTGCAGCGTGCGTTGCGCGATGCCGATGCCAGCGTCCAGCGCGATAGCGCGGCATTGCAGGAATTGCAGGCCGAGCGCGCGAAGGGCAAGGCGGAGCTGGGTGCCAAGCGCCTGGAACTGGCAGCGTTGCTGCGCGCCGCGCAGGTCGCGGGCAGCGAGGCGCCACTGAAGGCGATGCTCGCGCAGGATCGGGTTGCCGATGCCGAGCGCGCATTGACCTACCAGGGCTACCTGCAACGTGGGCAAGTCGAGCGCATCCGCGCGCTGACTGCCGAGCTGCAACGCATCGATGCGCTGGAACAGGAGATCACCGACCGGCGGGCTGCCCTGGAGCGTGATCGCAAACTGCAGCAGTCCAGGCTGGCCGAGCTGGAGCAGGCACGCAAGCAACGCGCCGGCGTGCTGGCCGGGATCGACCAGCAATACAAGGATCGCGCGGGCCGTGAGCGTGCGCTGGGACGCGATGCCAAGGCCCTGCAGAACCTGCTTGCGCAATTGCGCACGGCAGCGGCACGAGCCGCGCGCGAAGCCAAGGCAGACGCGGCGCGGCGGGCAGCCGCAGGCAAGCGGAGCACGCCGGCCACACCAAGGAAAGCCGTCGCCAGCGCACCGTCGCTGCGCGTGGGCGGGTTGGGCTGGCCGGTGACGGGCAACCTGCTGGCGGCGTTCGGCGGCAAGCTGCCGGATGGTCGCCGCAGCGATGGCGTGCTGGTGTCGGCGCCGGCCGGGACCACGGTGAAGGCGGTGGCCGATGGCCAGGTCGTGTTCGCCGACTGGATGACCGGTTACGGCATGATCCTGATCATCGACCACGGCAACGGCTACATGAGCCTGTACGCGCACAACGATGGCCTGTTGCGCGATGCCGGCGACGTGGTCAAGCGTGGCGATGCCGTGGCCAGCGTCGGCAAGTCCGGTGGCCAGGAACAGCCAGCGCTCTACTTCGAATTGCGGCGCAACGGCGCGCCGGTGGATCCTCGCGGCTGGCTGCAGCGTCAATGAGCCGGGACAGGTCCACGACATGGGTTGCATGCATGATGTCGCGGAACGATGGCAGTGGATGGAACCCCGTTGCCGGCAAGCGGTCGAATACGCGGACCACCTCAAGCACGATGACCTACTGGAGCGAAGCATGCGGACCCGCTTTTCAAGCCTGTTGATTGCCGTCGCGCTGGGCGCCGCGCCTGCGCTCGTGCTGGCGCAGGACGCCGCACCGGAAGCCACGCAGAAGTCCGACGAAGTCGCCGCCAGCGACGACCCCGATGCCGTGCGGATCGACGCCGCCAAAGTGCCGCTGGACGAGATCCGGCGCTACGTGATGGTCTACAACGCGATCAAGCAGGCCTATGTCGATCCGGTCGACGACCATGAGTTGATGCAGTCGGCGGTGCGCGGCCTGCTGCTGGACCTCGATCCGCACAGCGCGTACCTGCGCAAGGCCGACGCGGACGACTTCAACGAATTCACCCGTGGCGCCTACGACGGCGTGGGGCTGGAGCTGCAGCAACTGCCCGAAGGGGGCTTGCGCGTCATCGCGCCGCTGGATGGCAGCCCGGCCGATCGCGCCGGCCTGCGCAGTGGCGACCGGATCATCAGCATCGACGGCACGCTGCTGGCGCCGGGCGATGCCGACAGTTCGGTCCCGCTGCGTGGCGCCGCCGGCACCAAGGTCGTGCTGGGGGTGATGCGCGAAGGCACGCCCAAGCCGTTCGACGTGCCGTTGGTGCGCGAAACCATCCGCACCAGCAGCGTGCGCTCCAGGCTGCTGGAACCGGGCTTTGGCTATGTGCGCCTGAGCAGTTTCCAGGCGGCCACGGCGGCGGATTTCGTGCGGGCATTGGACACCCTGCAGAAGCCCGGACCCTTGCGCGGTTTGCTGATCGACATGCGCAGCAACCCGGGTGGCCTGCTGGTCGGGGCGGTGCAGATCGCCGACGAATTGCTGGACGCCGGTGGCATCGTCAGCACCCGGGGCCGCGAGGCGCTCGGCAACAGCCGTTTCGACGCCACCCCGGGTGATCGCCTGAAGGGCGCACCGATCGTGCTGCTGGTCGATGCCGGTTCCGCCAGTGCTGCGGAGGTCCTTGCGGGCGCGCTGCACGACAACCAGCGTGCGACCGTGGTCGGCAGCCGCACGTTCGGCAAGGGCTCGGTGCAGACCTTGCTGCCGCTGGACAACGGCGACTCGGTCAAGCTCACCACCGCACGCTATTACACGCCAAGTGGACACTCGATCCAGGCGCTGGGCATCGTTCCCGACATCGTCCTCAAGCCCGAAGATGGTGGCAAGTCCGCGCGTCCAGCCAGTGAAGCGACGCTGCCACGTCACTTGCAGGGAGAGGCCGATGTGTTCGAGGGCGACAACGCCGGGGATGTCCTGCCCGGGCAGGCGCCGATTGATGCGGCGCTGGCGGCACTGAAGAAACTGGCGGGAGTGCCTGTCGTGCCGCCACCGCCGCCAGCGAAACCGATGACCGGCGCCAAGCCTCAGTAGCCGCGGCGATGGCGCAAGCGGCGCGCAATGGCGGCGCGGGTCAGCAGGGCGAATACGATGCCGAACAGGAAGCCGGCGATATGCGCCGGCCATGCCACCGCGCCGAAGGCCGGGCCGCTATAGGCGAATACGACCTGCAGCAGGGCCCACAGCCCGATCAGCAGCGATGCCGGTACCCGCACGAACTCGAGGAAGAGTCCAAGCGGCAACACCACGCCAAGTCGCGCCCCGGGAAACAGTGCCAGGTAGGCGCCGATGACCGCCGACACCGCGCCACTGGCGCCGATGATCACCCGGTCGGGCGCGCCGATCGCCAGCACTGCCGCCAGGTTGGCTGCCGCGCCGCCGACCAGGAACAAGACCAGGAACCGCCAGCCGCCCATGACGCGTTCGGCGGGCAGGCCGAAAATCAGCAGGAACACCAGGTTGCCGAGCAGGTGGATCCAGTCGGCATGCAGGAACAGTGCCGAGAACAGGCGCAGGACACTGCCATCGGCGATGGCTTGGCGCCATGCTTCAACCGTGTCAAGCCCGTCTGACAGCGCGCCCCAATCCAGCGGCGTACCTTCGCGCAACGCCGGAGTGCGCATTGCAATCAGCACGTAGGCCAGCCATAGCGCAGCGAACAGCAGGGGCGTCGCCCAGCGGAAGGTGATTTTCCTGCGATGGTCGATGCCGACGAACATCTGCTTACTCTACCTTCAGGCCCAGTGAGGTGAATTGTTAGCGATAAGTTAAGTAAGGCGGTATATTGCATACGGCGACGTATGTCGGGTCAGGACTGCTGGAGGCAGTGCCCTTGTGCGCCGCATAGGTCGGCGGATGCGTGCCGCAGCATCGGCCACGAAAAATTCAACTCCCCGCCGTTTACACGTTTCCGGAGACGATCCATGAAGAAAAATTCCTGCAGTTTTCGCGTTACCGCGCTGGCGCTGGCTGTTCTCGGCACGCTGGCCGCCAGCCAGGCCAGTGCGTCCGGCTTCCAACTTCGCGAGAACAGCGCCAAGGCGCTTGGCCGCGCCAATGCCGGTAGTGCGGTTGCCAAGGATGCCGCCGTGGTGTCCAACAATCCCGCGGCAATGTCCCAGTTCGACAAGTTGACCATGCAGTCCGACCTGACCGTGATCGACCTCGACGCCAAGTTCACCGGTAGCTCCTGCACCCCGGTGAGCGCCACGGTGTGCGTGCCGATTGGTGGTGGCAATGGCGGTGATCCCGGTGCCGCCACCCTGGTGCCGGCAATGGCCGTGGTGATTCCGCTCAGTGGCAGCCTCGAGCGCCTGACCGTGGGCGCCAGCATCAGTGCACCGTTTGGCCTGGGTACCGAATATGACTCGACCTGGGTAGGCCGTTACAACGCCGTCAACTCGGATATCAAGATTCCCGCGCTGACCCTGTCTGCTGCCTATGAAGTCACCCCGACCCTGTCGCTTGGCGTGGGCTTCATCTATCAGCGCGCCGACGTCACCTTGACCAATGGCATCGACTTCGGTCGCCTGCTGGCCGCCGCTGGCGTCCCGGGTGGTTCTATCGGCAATCCGGTGACCGATGGTTCGGTTTCGATCAGTGGTGCCGACAACGGCGCCGGCTGGGTCGCAGGCCTGCAGTTCACCCCGAATGCGCAGTTCAGCATCGGCTATTCGCATCGTTCCGAGATCGACCACACCATCAACGGCCAGGCCGACTTCAATGTACCGGCTGCATTTTCCGGTGCGCAGCCCGGATTCCGGGCGGTCGCGGCGGCCTATGCGCAGTTGCCTGCAAGCGATCCACGCTATGCCCTGGTGCCGCAGCTGCTGGTGCTGGGCAATGGCTTCTCCGACACGGGCGGCAATTCCAAGCTGACCACGCCCAGCATCGACACGGTGAGCGTGCAGTACAACGTCAGCGACGCACTGCGCCTGTACGGCGATATCCAGCGCACGGGCTGGACGTCGTTGCCTTCGGTGGAGGTCGATTTCGAGAATCCGTACCAGCCCGACAGCGCCGAGCCGTTCAACTGGACGAACACGATGTTCTACAGCGTGGGCGTTGAATACGACCTCAGCGAAGCCTTCACACTTCGCGGCGGCATTGCCTCGGACGCGTCGCCGACCAATGACATCGATCGCACCCCGCGCCTGCCAGACAACGATCGCATGCTGTATTCGATCGGCTTCAGCTGGAATGCAAGCGAGCATGTTTCGATCGATGCGGCGTACCAGAAGATCACGATTGACGAGCCCAGCGTGAACATCATGTCGTCGAGCGGTTCGCGCCTGACCGGTTCGTTCGATGGCAGCGCCAACCTGTTCTCGGTGGGTGCCAGCTACAGGTTCTGAATTGACGTGCCACGCACCAAGAAAAGCCCCGCTTCGGCGGGGCTTTTTTGGTTTCTTCGAAGTGATGTCGGCTACGGCAAGCGCGCCGGCGCCATTGGCTACGCGACTCGAAATGTCACTGCGCGAATAGCGCCGGCCCTCGTGCCTGGAAGCCTCGTTCAGTCACCCAAGGTCAGCAGCGACGCGTTGCCACCCGCAGCGGTGGTGTTGATCGAGACGGTCTTCTCGGTGGCGAAGCGCGGCAGGTAGTGCGGTCCGCCGGCCTTGGGGCCGGTGCCGGACAGGCCTTGGCCGCCGAAGGGCTGCACTCCGACCACCGCGCCGATCTGATTGCGGTTGACGTAGATGTTGCCGACCTTGGCGCGACTGACGATGCGCTCGATGGTGGCGTCGATGCGCGAATGGATGCCCAGGGTCAGGCCATAGCCGGTGCGGTTGATGGTGTCGATCACCGCATCCAGTTGGCCAGCCTTCCAGCGCACCACGTGCAGCGCCGGGCCGAATTTCTCGCGATCGAGCTGCGCCAACGAGCCCAGTTCCCAGGCGATCGGCGCGAAGAACGTGCCGTGTTCGGTGTTGGCACCGAGCTTGGCTTCGGCGATGAACGTGGCCTCGCTGCGCATGCGCACGGCGTGCTCGTCGAGCACGCATTTTGCGTCGGCATCGATCACCGGGCCGACATCGGTGGAGGGCAGGCCGGGATCACCCACGCTGAGTTCGGCCATCGCACCGGCGAGCATGTGGATGACCTTGTCGGCGATGTCGTCCTGCACCAGCAACACGCGCGCCGCCGAGCAACGCTGGCCGGCCGAGGTGAACGCCGAACCCAGCACGTCCTTGACCACCTGTTCGGGCAGCGAGGATGAGTCGGCGATCATCGCGTTCTGGCCGCCGGTCTCGGCGATCAGGGTGGCGATCGGGCCGGTCTGGCGCCCGGCAAGTGCGCGATTGATGGCGCGTGCAGTCTCGGTGCTGCCGGTGAAGCAGACCCCGTCCACGCGCGGATCGCGGGTCAGTGCCGCGCCCACGGTGGCGCCGTCGCCAGGCAGGTATTGCACGACGTCCTGCGGGATGCCGGCTTCGTGCAACAGCTTGATCGCGGCAAAGCCAATGAGGTTGGTCTGCTCGGCAGGCTTGGCGAGCACGGTGTTGCCAGCGGCCAGTGCCGCGGCGATCTGGCCCAGGAAGATGGCCAGCGGGAAGTTCCATGGCGAGATGCACACGAACACGCCGCGTCCGGCCAACTGCAGCGAGTTGGACTCGCCGGTCGGCCCTGGCAATGTCATCGGCGCGAAGTGCTCGCGCGCCTGCAGCGCGTAATAGCGCAGGAAGTCCACGGCTTCGCGTACTTCGGCGATGCCGTCGGGCAAGGTCTTGCCGGCTTCCTTGGTGCACATCGCCATATACGCCGGCATGCGTGCTTCAAGCAGGTCGGCGGCATGTTCCAGGATCGCCGCGCGGCTGCCGGCCGGCGTTGCATCCCAGTCCGGTTGCGCGGCGACCGCGTTGGCAATCGCGCGCTCGACGGTGGCGCCGCCGGCAGGTTGCCAGTGGCCCACCACTTCGCGACGGTCGGCCGGGTTGGTCACGGCGATTCTTTCACTGCCGACGGGTGCGCCAGGCACCAGCGGCGCGGCCGACCAGGTACCGGCACCAGCAGAGTTGATGGCAGCCGCGAGCTCGCGCAGCTGGTCGTCGTTGGCGAGGTTGATGCCCATGGAGTTGTCTCGTTGCTGGCCCTGGCTGCGGTACAGATCGATCGGCAGCGGGATGCGGGGGTGCGGAATGGATAGCTGAGCGCGGTCAAACGCGGCGACGACCTCGACCGGGTCTCGGATCAGGTCGTCGATCGAGACATCCTCGTCGGTGATGCGGTTGACGAAGCTCGAATTGGCGCCGTTTTCCAGCAGGCGGCGGACCAGGTAGGGAAGCAGGTCCTCATGGCTGCCGACCGGCGCGTACACGCGGCAGGCGACATCCAGGCGATCGGCCGGGATGACCTCGGCGTACAGGTCGTCGCCCATCCCGTGCAGTTTCTGGAACTCGAAGTCATGCCGGGCGTGGAGGCCGCGCGCCATCTGGTGCACCACCGCGATGGTCTGGGCGTTGTGGGTGGCAAACATCGGATAGACCGCATCGCCGGCATCCAGCAGGCGCCTCGCGTTCGCCAGGTACGACACGTCGGTGTTCTGCTTGCGCGTGAACAGCGGGTAGCCGGCCTGGCCATCGACCTGCGCACGCTTGATTTCGGCATCCCAGTAGGCGCCCTTGACCAGCCGCACCGGAATCCGGCGCCGCAGGCGGCGCGCGAGATCGGCGAGGTAGTCGATGACCTGTGGCGCGCGCTTCTGGTAGGCCTGCACCGCCAGTCCGTAGCCGTTCCAGCCGGTCAGCGAGGCATCGGACAAATTGGCTTCCATCAGGTCCAGCGAGAGCTCCAGGCGCTCGGTTTCCTCGGCGTCGATGGTGAAGCCGATGCCGTACTGCTTCGCCAGTTGCGCCAGTTCCAGCACGCGCGGGGCCAGCTCGTCCATCACCCGCGCGCGCTTGGCGTGCTCGTAGCGCGGGTGCAGCGCCGACAGCTTCACCGAAATACTGGGCGCGGCGAAGACATCCGTGCTGGTGAACGAGCCGCCCGGGCCGCTGCGACCGATCGCATGGATCGCGGCGCGGTAGGCCTCCTGGTAGCGCAACGCGTCCGCGGTGGTCAGGGCGCCTTCGCCGAGCATGTCGAACGAATAGCGATAGGCGCCGCCATTGCCCTTGCGCGCGCGCGCAAGCGCCTCGGCAATCGTGCGGCCGAGCACGAACTGGTGGCCCATGATCTTCATGGCCTGGCGCACGGCCAGGCGGATCACCGGCTCGCCTGCGCGGCCGACCAGGCGCTGGAACGCGCCATGCACGTCGCGCTTGGTGTCGTCGGCCAGGTCGACCAGGGTCCCGGTCAGCATCAGGCCCCATGTCGAGGCGTTGACCAGCACCGAGTCCGACTGGCCCAGGTGGCGTTTCCAGTTGGCATCGCCCAGCTTGTCGCGGATCAGCGCATCGGCGGTGCCCTGGTCCGGGATACGCAGCAAGGCTTCGGCCACGCACATCAGCAGCACGCCTTCCTCGCTGCCCAGGTCGTACTGGCGCATGAAGGCTTCGACCGCACCCTGGGTGCGGGTGCGTGCGCGCACCCGCCGCACCAGGTCGGCGGCAGTGGCCTGGGCGGCGTCGCGTTCTGCGTCGGGCAATGCGGCCTGCGCCAGCAACTCGCGCACATGGGCGCTTTCGTCGCGGATCCAGCATGCCGTGAGCGCGGCGCGGGGCGCCCGCTGCGTTGGCGCAAGTTCCGGGGAAAGAATCTGCGGATCGGCGACGGGATCGGCGACGCAATTGGCGAATGGGAGGTCGGGTCAGTGCTCATCGCGCCGGCGGACTGCCGTTTTGGGGTGCCTAGTGTAGTGCCGGCGATGATGGCTGACACGCGTGCAGGTTGCCGCAATCGGGCCCCGCAGCTACCATTTCATCAATGTTCCCGGCCCTTTGCCTGTCCAAGGGCCGGTCGGGACATGGTTGCGGCAAGACCAAGCAAGAAACCAGACACGACAATGGCGGGGTTTGCGACGAGATGCGCGCAGGCCTGCAGACTCAGTATTCAAGGCAGTGGGGCTCGATGTGATGACACCCGGTCGTATCAAACTATGGGCGAAGCAAGGCGCGCTGGTCGCCACGTTGGCATTGCCGACGCTGGCGCAGGCACAACAAGCCCTGGCAGGGCCTGCCGACCCGCACCGCTGGCAACTCAACATGGGCAGGGGGGTGACGCCACTGTCGCATTCCGCCTACGACGCACACATGTACGTGCTGTGGGCATGCGTGGTGATCGGCATCATCGTGTTCGGTGCGATGGCGTATGCGATGTTCAAGTTCCGCAAGTCCAAGGGAGCGGTTGCTGCGCAATTCACCCACAACACGACCGCCGAGGTCATCTGGACGGCGGTTCCGGTGTTGATCCTGATCGCGCTGTGCATTCCCGCCACGCGGGGCCTGATGCGCATGTACGACACCCGGGATTCGGAGATCACGGTCAAGGTCACCGGCTACCAGTGGATGTGGAAGTACGAGTACCTGGGCACGGACGTGGAGTTCACCAGTCGCCTGGACCGCAAGCATGACGAAGTGCGCCAGAGCGGCGTGGACGCGCGCAATGCCAACCTGCCGCACTACCTGCTTGAGGTCGACAATCCGCTGGTGCTGCCGGTCGGCACCAAGGTCAGGTTCGTGATCACCGCCGACGACGTGATCCACGCCTGGTGGGTGCCGGCGCTGGGCTGGAAGCAGGATGCGATCCCCGGCATCGTCAACGAGGCCTGGGCGGACATCGATACCCCCGGCCTCTACCGCGGCCAGTGCGCGGAACTGTGCGGCAAGGACCATGGCTTCATGCCGATCGTGGTCAAGGCCGTGAGCAAGTCCGAGTTCAAGAGCTGGTTGGCTGCAGAGCAGACCAAGCGCGCACCGGCGCCTGCCGACGCGGCACCGGCTCCGATGGAGCCCACTGCCGACGAATCCGACCCGGCAATCGCCGCCCCGCAGACCGAGCAGGCCACGGCTGACGCCGCGACTGCCGGTTGATCCAAGCACAGATTACAGAGGTTCAGGCCATGGCTTATGCCGCGCACCACGATGCCCACGATGCCCACGACGCCCACGCGCACAAGCAGGGTTTCATCGACCGTTGGTTCTTCTCCACCAACCACAAGGACATCGGCACGCTCTACCTGGTGTTCAGCTTCATCATGTTCATCGTGGGCGCCGCGTTCTCGGTGGTGATCCGCACCGAGTTGATGACGCCGGGCCTGCAGCACGTCGACCCCATGTTCTTCAACCAGATGACGACGCTGCATGCGCTGGTGATGATCTTCGGCGGCGTGATGCCCGCCTTCGTCGGCCTGGCCAACTGGATGGTGCCGCTGCAGATCGGTGCGCCGGACATGGCGCTGCCGCGCATGAATAACTGGTCGTTCTGGATCTTGCCGTTCGCCTTCACGCTGCTGCTGTCCACCCTGTTCATGGATGGCGGCGCGCCTGCCGGCGGCTGGACCCTGTATCCACCGCTGTCGCTTCAGGGTGGCAACAACCTGGCTTTCGTGATCTTCGCCATCCACATGATGGGCATCAGCTCGATCATGGGCGCGATCAACGTCATCGCCACCATCCTCAACATGCGTGCGCCGGGCGTGGACCTGCTGAAGATGCCGATCTTCTGCTGGACCTGGCTGATTACCGCATTCCTGCTGATCGCGGTGATGCCGGTGCTGGCGGGCGCAGTCACCATGCTGCTGACCGACAAGTACTTCGCCACCAGCTTCTTCAACGCGGCCGGCGGCGGCGATCCGGTGATGTACCAGCACATTTTCTGGTTCTTCGGGCATCCCGAGGTCTACATCATGATCCTGCCGGCGTTCGGCATCACCAGCGAGATCATCCCGACCTTCAGCCGAAAGCCGCTGTTCGGCTACCAGGCGATGGTCTACGCGACCGCCGCCATCGCCTTCCTCAGCTTCATCGTGTGGGCCCACCACATGTTCACCGTGGGCATGCCGCTGGGCGGCGAACTCTACTTCATGTTCGCCACGATGCTGATCTCGGTGCCGACCGGGGTGAAGGTATTCAACTGGGTCAGCACGATGTGGCGCGGCTCGATGACGTTCGAGGTGCCGATGCTGTGGTCGATCGCGTTCGTGATCCTGTTCACCATCGGTGGCTTCTCGGGCCTGATGCTGGCGATCGTGCCCGCCGATTTCCAGTATCACGACACCTACTTCGTGGTGGCCCACTTCCATTACGTGCTGGTGACCGGCGCGTTGTTCTCGATCATCGCCGCGGTGTACTACTGGTGGCCGAAGTGGAGCGGGCGCATGTACAGCCAGTTCTGGGCCAAGGTCCACTTCTGGTGGAGCGTGGTGTTCGTCAACCTCCTGTTCTTCCCGCAGCACTTCCTGGGCCTGGCCGGCATGCCGCGCCGCATCCCGGATTACAACGTGGTGTTCGCGGACTGGAACATGGTCAGCTCGATCGGTGCGTTCGGCATGTTCGTCACGCCGTTCCTGATGTTCGCCATCCTGTATTGGTCCCTGAAGCACGGTCCGAAGGCGGAAGCGCGTGCGTGGGAAGGCGCCAAGGGCCTGGAATGGACGGTGCCGTCGCCGGCCCCGCACCACACCTTCACCACGCCGCCGGTTATCCGTCCGGGCGACCTGGCGCATGGCGACGTCACCCACTGACGGAAGTGACCCGTGACCGAACTCCGCCATGACGATCCATCCGCCGCGCAGCTTGAGCGCGCGCGACGGGGTGCGCGGCGCACGGCGTTGTTGCTGGCCGCGATCGTATTGGCGATATATGTCGGGTTCCTGCTGATGGGAGCGCTGGGCAAATGAGCGCGAACAAGGCACTGGGCGTGGGCAAGATGCTCGGCGTGGCATTGGCTGCATTCGGGTTCGCATTCGCCCTGGTGCCGCTGTACCGGATCGCCTGCGAGAAGGTGTTCGGCGTGCGCCTGGAGCAGGGACCGGGACAGGTTCGTGCCGACAGCGTGGCCAAGCAGGAACGCTGGGTCACCGTGCAGTTCGACGGTGGCGTCAACTCGAAGTTGCCTTGGCAGTTCAAGCCAGAGCAGACCACGCTGCGCGTGCAGCCGGGCCTTCAGTACGAAGCGCTGTATTTCGCCAGCAACGAAGGCGAGCGCGCGATTGTCGGCAATGCGGTGCCGTCGCTCGCGCCGGCGCGCGCATCCGGCTATTTCAGCAAGACCGAATGCTTCTGTTTCACGGCGCAGACGCTTGAGCCGGGCGAGTCGCGTGACATGCCGGTGCGCTTCATCGTCGATCCGGACCTGCCGGCAGGCATCAAGACGATTACCCTGTCCTACACGTTCTACAAGAACGACGCCCAAACTGCCGCATTGAACGCAGGCAAGGCGCAGGCCGACGCAGCCCGCGCTGCGCCCTGATCACACCATTCACGTTCCCGACATCGAATCACCCGGAAGAAGACCACCATGGCCAATGCCCACGCAGATACCGTAGATCAACACGGAAAAGACGCCGATGTCTATTTCGTGCCGCATGGCAGTCGTTGGCCGGTGTTCGCTTCGGTTGCGCTGTTCGTCGCCATGCTTGGCCTTGCGAGCTGGTTGAACGAAGTCAGCTGGGGCCGTACGGTCTTTTTCGTCGGCATTGCCGGCTTGCTGGCGATCCTGTTCAAGTGGTTTGGCGACGTGATCCGGGAATCGGTGGGTGGCCTGTACAACAAGCAGGTTGATGGCTCGTTCCGGATGGGCATGGTCTGGTTCATTTTTTCCGAGGTCATGTTTTTCGCCGCGTTCTTCGGTGCACTGTTCTACACGCGGCAGTTCGCGTTGCCGTGGCTCAACGGGGTGGGTGACGGCATGGCTACCCACGCAGCGTTGTGGCCCGACTTCGCCGGTGGTTGGCCGAGCAATGGCCCGGCTGCGATCGGAGGGCAATACCAGACCATTCCAGCCTGGGGCTTGCCGCTGCTCAATACCCTGATCCTGTTGACCTCCGGCGTCACCGTGACGATCGCCCATCACGCATTGAAGGAGGGCAAGCGCGGGATCCTGTTGCTGTTCCTGGGCCTGACCGTGCTGCTGGGTTGCCTGTTCCTGTTCTTCCAGGCGGAGGAATACGTCCACGCCTATCGCGAGCTCAACCTCACCTTGGGCTCAGGCATCTATGGCTCGACCTTCTTCATGCTGACCGGTTTCCATGGCGCGCACGTGACGTTGGGCACGCTCATGCTGGCGATCATGTGGTTGCGCTGTGCGCGTGGCCATTTCACCAGGGACAATCATTTCGCGTTCGAGGCAGTGGCCTGGTATTGGCACTTCGTCGACGTGGTGTGGCTCGGCCTGTTCCTGTTCGTTTACGTGTTGTAAGCGGCGCGATCCGGCAATCGAAAAGCACAAGGCCGGCGATGCCGGCCTTCGTGTCTTCGAAATTCGCAGCAGGAAGCATGATCAGCCGGGATTGCTGCCGACGCCATGCGGCGTGATCCAGCCCATCCAGATGGCCAGGGCCACGAACAGGATCAGTGCCGCCGACAATGCGATGCGTCTGGTCAATGAATTGACCGTGCGCTTGGTCTGCCCCTTGTCGACCAGCATGTAGTACAGGCCGGCGCCGAGGTTCCAGAGAATGAGGATCAGGACAGCGACGATGAGCAGGGTTTTGAGCGAATCGTTCATGGGCATTTCCGCGGGGCGGACCCGACGTGACGTGCGCGCATTATGGCAGCTGCAGCCATGAGCGCTGCGAAGCCGTATCGCCGCTACGGGATGGTGTTTGTCTGGCTGCTGGCGCTGGCCGTCACCGCTGCGTTCGCGTGGCTGGGCTATTGGCAGCTGGATCGCATGCATGAGAAGCAGGCCCGGCTGGATGCTGCGGCGCAGGCACTCAAGTCGCAGTCCGTTCAACCCCTGTTGCTGGCTTCCGACCCTGCACGCGTGCAGGACTACGACTGGGCCGCGGGCAATGGCGCACTGGCCAATGCCACGTTGTGGCTGGACAACCAGATACAGGAGGGCAAGTCCGGCGTGCGGATGTATTGCGTGCTGCTGCCGGACGATGGGGTGCAGGCGCTGTTGCTGGATGCCGGGTGGTGGCCGTTGGACGGCAAGCGCGACCTGCCGGTCTTTGGTTGCCCGGTCGCCAGCGCGCAGCAGGTGCGCGGATTGCTGGCGCCACCGCCCTCCAGCGGGTTGCAACATGGCGATGCGATGACGGTCGTCGGTCCGCAGCGCTGGCTGGCGACACGCATCGATCCGGTCGTGATTGCACGCGAGTTGAAACTTGCCGCTGGCATCGCGCCTCGCGTGCTGCGGCTGGATCCCGCGCGCAACAAGGGCGATGCCGGTGTCATGCTGGCGCCGGGCATGCGCGACCTGGTGATCCTGCCCAATACACTCCCGCCGGCGCGCCACCTGGGTTACGCGGTGCAATGGTTCGCACTGGCCTTGACCGTGCTGGTGGTCGCGGTGGTGTTGACGCTGAAAGCAGGGAAGTCGAAATGATGGGGCAGAAGGCAGGAAACGCGCGCCACAACCGCGGCATGCTGATTGCGCTCGTCGTCCTGTTCTTCGGTGGCATGCTGATCGCTGGCGTGTTGCGGTTTTCCGGCTGGCAACCTGAAGGCATGAAGAACAAGGGCGAGATGCTCCAGCCATACGGTGATCTGCGCGATTACACGCCGACACTGGCCGCCGGGGGCGCGTATCGCTGGGGTGCCGAACCGCGCATCTGGCGCATCGTGGTCGCGCCTGTCGAGTGCGAAGGTAGCCGCAGCGCGGCGTGTACCGAACTGTTGCGCGAGATCGATGTCGTGTGGCGACTGATGGGCAAGGATGCAGACCGCGTCCATGTGCTTTGGGTGGGCGCGCCTCCGGCTGGCATCGCGTTGCCGCGTGAAGTACGCCTCCTGCGTCCGGACGCGGTGCTGCCAGGGACCTTGCCAAGCGGCAGGCAATCGGCTGACCCCGCCCATGCGGGGGCAGGCGGTGATGCGGCCTGGCTGGTGGATCCGAACGGATTCGTGGTCTTGCGTTACGCTCCCGGCTTCGATCCGGGCGACTTGCGCACGGACCTCGCGCGACTGTTGAAGGTGAATTGATCGGCGATGAGTGGCATGACCCCCAACACCACTGCACGTCCGTCGGTCTACCGGCACTTCCATCGCATCGCCTGGCTGGCGGTTGCGCTGGCGGCCTGCGTGATCGTGTTCGGCGCCTTCGTGCGCCTGTCCAATGCCGGCCTGAGCTGCCCGGACTGGCCGACCTGTTACGGCAAGGCCGCATGGCCGACCGCCGCAGGCCAGGTCGTGGACCATGCCGCGACTGCGATCAGGCCAGTGGATCCGAGCAAGGCCTGGCGCGAGCAGTTCCATCGCATGATCGCCGGCACCCTGGGGTTGCTGGTCCTGTCACTTGCATTGCTGGCCACGCGCAAGCGTCCGCTTGGCTGGTTGCACGTGCTGGGGGCATCGGCAGCCGTGGCCATTGCCATCCCGTTGTACATGCGTGGCATGCATGGCGCCGCTTCAGGTTTCGCCATCGCCGCTGAATTGTTGCTGCTGATCGGCGCGATGCGCTGGTCGAACACCGATCTGTCCCGCGCCAGCACGCTCACGCTGGCGGTCATCATTTTCCAGGCGCTGCTGGGCATGTGGACGGTCACCTGGCTGCTCAAGCCCATCGTGGTGATGGGGCACCTGCTTGGCGGCCTGCTGACGTTCTCGCTGCTGACATGGATGGCCTGGCGGGCGACCGGCATCCCGCTGCGGATCGCCGATGCGCCCAAACTGCGCCGCCTGCTGATCATCGGCATCGTGCTGCTGGGCATCCAGATCGCGCTTGGCGGCTGGACCAGCGCGAACTACGCGGCACTGGCCTGTGGTCCCGAATATCCGAAATGCGCGGGCGCATGGTGGCCGACCGTGGACTTCCGCGAAGGCTTCGTGCTGTGGCGCGGGATCGGTGTGGACTACGAAGGCGGCGTGCTCGACAATGCCGCGCGCATCGCGATCCAGCAGGCGCACCGGTTGATGGCGCTGTTGGTGTTTGGCCATCTGCTGGCGGTGGCGATCCGGATGTTGCGCAATCCGGGCTTGCGCGCCTGGGGTGGGCTGTTGCTGGCCCTGCTGTTGACCCAGGTCGGCCTTGGCATCGCCAACGTGATGCTGTTGCTGCCGCTGCACGTGGCGGTGGCGCACAACGCGGGCGCGACCGCGCTGCTGTTCGTGCTGGTGACCCTGCTGGCGCGCGTGCGGACGCCGGGCTGACGCCGTGGCCAGCGCAAGCCATGGCGTGATCCGCCAATACTGGAGCCTGACCAAGCCACGCGTGGTCGCCTTGATCGTGTTCACCGCGGTGATCGGCATGTTCCTGGCGGTGCCGGGACTGCCGCCGCTGCGCGATTCCGTGCTCGGCACTCTCGGCATCTGGCTGGCGGCCGCCAGTGCGGCGACGATCAACCAGATCCTGGATGCGCGCATCGACGCGAACATGGCGCGCACGAATTGGCGGCCGCTGGTGGCCGGCACGCTGAGTGTGCGCCAGGCGCTGATCTTCGCCGTGATCCTTGCGGTTGCTTCAATGCTGCTGCTGATGTGGGGTGTCAACCGGATCACCGCATGGCTGACGTTTGCCTCGCTGATCGGCTATGCGGTGGTCTACACGAAGTTCCTGAAGCGGGCGACGCCGCAAAACATCGTGATCGGAGGGCTAGCCGGCGCCGCGCCGCCGCTGCTGGGCTGGGCCGCGGTGACCGGCATGCAGGGCGAATGGGACTGGGCGCATGCGTTGCTGCTGGTGCTGATCATCTTCGTGTGGACCCCGCCGCATTTCTGGGCACTGGCGATCTTCCGCCGCGCCGACTATGCACGCGCGCTGGTGCCGATGCTGCCGGTGACCCACGGGGTGACGTACACGCGCTGGCAGATCCTGTTGTACACGGTGCTGCTGGTGGTCGTGACCGTGCTGCCGTGGGCGACGCACATGAGTGGCGTGTTCTACCTCTGCGGCGCACTGGTGCTGGGTGCAGGCTTCCTCTGGCATGCGTGGAAGCTGCTCGATCCGCCCGACGAATTCTTCGCGATGCGCACCTTCAAGTATTCGATCGTCTACCTGATGGCGCTGTTTGCCTTTCTGTTGCTTGACCACTGGTTGCTGCTGTTCCTGCATCCCGCGGCTGGCGCGGGGTTCCAGCCCGCGACGTGAGCGACCTGTTCGCCGCACAGGCGGTTGATACGCGCACGGCGCTTGGCGCACAGGCGTTCGTGCTGAACGGGTTCGGATTACCTGTCGTGGACGCATTGCTGGCCGACATCGAACGCATCCAGCGCGACGCACCGTTTCGCCATCTGGTCACGCCTGGCGGCCGCACGATGTCGGTGGCGATGACCAATTGCGGGACATTCGGCTGGTGCAGCGACCGGCGTGGTTATCGTTACGACCCGCGTGATCCGGACAGCGGACATCCCTGGCCGTCGATGCCGCGATCGTTCCTGCGCCTCGCGGCAGATGCCGCGGATGCGGCGGGTTTTCCCGGCTATGTGCCGGATGCATGCCTGGTCAATCGCTATGCACCGGGCACCCGCCTGACCTTGCATCAGGATCGCGACGAGGACGACCGCATTGCGCCAATCGTGTCGGTGTCACTGGGCCTGCCCGCCACGTTCCTGTTCGGCGGCTTCGAGCGCGGCGACAAGAGCGTACGGGTGCCGCTCGCGCACGGCGACGTGGTGGTCTGGGGCGGCGTGGATCGCATGCGCTTCCATGGCGTGCTGCCGGTGAAACCGGGGCGCCATGACGCGCTGGGCGAACAACGGTTGAACCTGACGTTCCGCAAGGTGAAATGAACGCGCTGGCATGCGTCAATGAGGCGCAGGAGCGCGGTATCGCAAGAATCGGGGTGTTCGCCCGCCGGCCCGGCCCTAGAGTGGCCGTAGCCCATCAGGCAACATCGCCATGCACGCAATGACCAAACACGTCCCGCCCTCGCCTTCGCACAAGCACGCCGCCCTCGTGGCGCAGGCGTGTCGCCTGATCGACGCCGCGGAGCAGCCGCCCTCGCTGGATGATCTGGCGAAACAGGCCGGCCTGAGCCCGTTCCATTTTCATCGCGTGTTCAAGGCCGCGACCGGGGTGACCCCGAAGGCCTATGCCGACGCACGACGCGCACAGGCGGTGCGCGCGATGCTGGCGGGCGACACCTCCAGCGTGACGGAGGCGATCTTCGATGCCGGCTTCAATGCCAACAGCCGCTTCTACGAGCATGCGGACGCGATGCTGGGCATGAAACCCAAGCAGTATCGTGCTGGCGGCGCGGATGCACGGATCATGTTCGCGCTGGGGCAGAGTTCGCTGGGCGCGATCCTGGTCGCGCGCAGCCAGCGGGGCGTCTGCGCGATTTCGTTGGGCGATGATCCCGATGTGCTGCTACGCGAACTGCAGGATCGATTTCCGCGCGCCGAACTGATCGGCGGCGATGCGGGTTTCGAACGCCTGGTCGCGCAGGTCGTGGGCTTCATCGAGCAACCTGGGATCGGCGTCGACCTGCCGCTGGATGTGCGCGGCACCGCCTTCCAGCAACGGGTATGGCAGGCACTGCGGCACATCCCGGCGGGCCAGACCGCCAGCTACACGCAAATTGCAGAGGCGATTGGCTCGCCGCGTTCGGTGCGGGCAGTCGCCGGCGCGTGCGCCGCCAACACGCTGGCGGTGGCGATTCCCTGCCATCGCGTGGTGCGCAGCGACGGAGCCCTGTCGGGCTATCGCTGGGGCGTGGAGCGCAAGCGCGCATTGCTGTTGCGCGAAGCTGCGGACTAGCTGGGCGAAGGGAGCGGTGGGTGTTCGCTTCGCGACTCGAAATGTCGCTGCGCCCCGGCCCATCGGCTTGCATGCCGATGGGCGTTCGCAGGCTCGCGGCTGTGCCGCTCGAAATTCCCGCTCACCCCACCGCTCCCTTCGTGTCGACAATCAGTCGTTGAGCAGGTGCTGCTGCCAGAACAGCATCGTCGCCGCGTTGTAATAGTCGCTGTTGGCCTTCTTGCGGAAGCCATGGCCCTCGTCGGCGTACAGCAGGTACCAGACAGGTTGGCCGTTCGTGCGCACGGCCCCCACGATCTGCTCGGCTTCGGTCCAGGGGACGCGTGGATCATTCCGACCCTGTGCGACGAACAGGGGCGCCTTGATCCGCGCCGCGTTGTTCAGCGGCGAAATGCGCTCGAACACCGCCGCCATCGCCGGGTCGCGTTCATCGCCGTACTCCGCGCGCCGCAAATCACGCCGGTAGTTCTCGGTGTTCTTCAGGAAGGTGCCGAAGTGCGAGATGCCCACGATGTCCACGCCGGCGCGGATGCGGTCGCTGTAATGGGTCAGCGAGGCCAGCACCATGTAGCCGCCATAACTGCCGCCGATCACGCCGACGCGGCTGGCATCGAGATCCGGCTGGGTGGCGATCCAGTCGAGCAGGGCGCCGATGTCCTTGACCGAGTCTTCCCGCTTCTCCGCATTGTCCAGCGACAGGTAGGTCTTGCCGTAGCCGCTGGAGCCCCGCACGTTGGGCACCAGCATCGCCACGCCCAGTTCATTGGCCATGAATTGCGCGGTCGGGTTGAAGCTGGGCATCGACTGGCCTTCGGGCCCGCCGTGGATGTTGATCACCACCGGATACTTGCCACCCTTCGAGGGTGCTGCGGGCTTGTAAAAGAACGCGGGAATCGTGCGCTGCGCGTCGCCCACCTTGTCGAAGGTCGGGTAACGGATCAAGGTCGGGGCGATGAAGTTCGCGGCATCCAGCCCGCCCACTTCACTTGCCGTCCAGCGCGTCGCCGTGGACTTCGCGAGGTCGATCACCTGCACGTCGCTGGGCGAGGTCGCGCTGTTGAGGGTCAGTGCCAGCCGCTGGCCGTCCGGCGAAAACGCCAGCCCGCCGATCACCCCCAGCGGCAGCGCGGGCAGCGTGATTTCGTGATGCGAAGGCAGGGCGAGCACATGCAGCTTGCTGATGCCGTCCTCGTTGCTGACGAAGGCCAGGTGGCGGCCGTCATCGGCGATCGAGAAATCCTCGACATCCCACGGGATGGCCGACGACAGGATTTCCAGCGTGCCCGTCGCCGGGTCGTGGAAGCGCAGCGTCTGGAATTCCTGTGGCGTGCTTTGCCCGCCCTTGCCCAGCAATGGCTCATCGGAAATGTAGTAGACCGCCTTGCCGTCGGGCGCGAAGGCGAAGCCGCCGAACGCGGCCTTGCCGCCATCGACCGGAAGCAGGGTGAGTTTGCCGCTGGCCACGTCGACCACGCCCGGGTGCGACTCGGCGGCGGACACATAGCGCATCACCAGAAGTTCCTTGCCATCCGGCGAGAAATCCATCGCACTCCAGCTGCCGCCGGCATCCACCAGCAACTTTGCCTTGCCTGTCCGGGTGTCACGGATCCACACGTCGCGATCGGTGCCGTTGCGGGCGGTACTGGTATACGCCAGCAGGCCCCCATCACGGCTGAGGGTGGCGCCGCCGTTCTGGGTGCGGCCGCCGTCGGTGAGCAGGGTGGTGCTGCGACTGGCCGCATCGAACCAGTACAACTGGGCGAACTCGTCGCCACCCTTGTCCTTGGCGAACACGAACCCGTCGCGCCAGGCCTTGGCCGGTGCCGGGGTGAGGCCGCTCACCGGCTCCGGATAGAAGGTGAGCTGCTCGCGCATGCCCAGCGGCTGGCAAACCCGATGTGCCTGCGTGGTCTCGGCGAAGCGGGTACTGATCAGCAGGCAGCCGTCGCGGGTCCAGCCGGCCACGCCGGCACCGCGGGTGTTCTGGTAGCGATTGAGCTGGTCGACCAGCGTGGCCGGAATTTCCGGGATGTTTTCGCTGGTGCGGTTGCCAACGACCTCGCGCACGACTGGCTTCGATGCGGTTTGCGCCAGGGCGGGGAGGGCTGTCGCCAGCGCGACGACGAGGGCGGTGCGAAAAACGCGACGGTGCGACATGCGGAGGAGTTCCCGTTCGGGATGGAAGCCGCAGCTTAGCGCGCACCGCACCTGCGTGGTTCAAGCGTCGGCGCCGTGACCTAGGGTCGCAGGCGCGCCTGCAGCAACTCGCGCAATTCGGTCTTGTCGGCCTCGTCCAGCCCGCTGGCGCGGTGCTGCTGTTGCAACTCGTCCAGGCGCTGCAGCAAGACCTGCTTTTCGAGCTGGGTGATCGCATCGACGAAGCTGGTACGCAGCAACGCGTCGTCGCCGGGCAAGGCTTGCACGGCGAGTTTCTGCAGTGCGGTGGCCTCCTCGCGCTCGGCGAAATGTTCAAGCAAGGCGCCGGTGTTGACGTCAGGGCGGTCGCGCACCAGCAGGATCAGTTCCGACAGCAGGTCGATGCCGGGCTGGCGCAGTGCGGCGAAGCGGTAGGGCGGCTGCAGGTCCAGCGCAAATGCGGGCTGGTGCAACAGGTGCAGGATCGCGCTGCGCACCAGGCTGGGCTTCTGCGCCGAGCCGCCACCCGCGCTGCCACCCGCGCTGCGGCTCGCGCGCTGGGTCGGCACATGGGTCTGTGGCGCACTGCCGCGCGCGCCCACGCCGGTCAGCTCGGTCAGGCGCTGCTGCATCAGGTCGCCGAAGGCACCATCGGGGATCTGCGCCAGCAATGGCTTGCAGCGCTCGGCCAGGCGTGCCTTGCCGTCCAGGCTGGACAGGTTCACGTCGCTCGACAGCGAGTTGTAGAAGAACTCCGACAGTGGCGTGGCCTCGCGCAGGCGTGCATCGAAGCCGTCCACGCCTTCCTTGCGCACGATCGAATCCGGATCCTCGCCATCGGGCAGGAACAGGAAGAACCCCTGGCGGCCGTCCTTCATCCGCGGCAATACGGACTCCAGTGCCTTCCACGCGGCGGCGCGGCCGGCGCGGTCGCCATCGAAACAGAAGTACACGTCGGGTGCGTTGCGGAACAGCAGTTCGGCGTGGTCGGGCGTGGTCGCGGTGCCCAGCGTCGCCACCGCCTGGGTGACGCCGAATTGCGCCAGCGCCACCACGTCCATGTAGCCCTCGACCACGATCAGCCGCTCGAGCCTGGGATTGGCCTGCTTCGCCTGCCACAGGCCATAGAGCTCGCGGCCCTTGTGGAACAGCGGGGTTTCCGGCGAGTTGAGGTATTTCGGCGCGCCTTCGGGGTCGATGACCCGGCCGCCGAAGGCAATGACCCGGCCACGCCGGTCGTGGATCGGGAACATCAGCCGGGCGCGGAACTTGTCGTAGACGTTGCCGCGTTCGTTCTTGGAGAACATGCCGCCGCGTTCCAGCAGCTGCATGCGGCGCGGGTCGGTGCCGAGCGCATCGCGCAGCGCCGAGAAACCGTCCGGCGCATAGCCGATCGCATATTGTTCGGCGATGGCAGGATCGATGCCGCGACCCTCGACATAGGCACGCGCCTTTTCGCTGCTCGCCAGTTGCTGGCGGAAGAACCCGGCGGCGGCATCCAGCGCCGAATAGATGTCGCGTGTGTCGGGGTCGGCATTGCGCTGCTGGGTGTCGCGCGGGATTTCCATGCCGACGCGCTTGGCCAGTTCGTCGACCGCGTCGAGGAACTCCAGGCGGTCGTAATTCATCACGAAGCTGATGGCGGTGCCGTGCGCGCCGCAGCCGAAGCAGTGGTAGAACTGCTTGGTCGGCGACACCGTGAAGCTGGCCGAACGCTCGTCGTGGAACGGGCACCGCGAGGCGTATTCCTTGCCCTGGCGTTTCAGCGGGACGCGGGCGTTGACCACCTCGACGATGTCGGTGCGGGCCAACAAATCATCGATGAACGCGTCGGGGATACGGGCCATGCCAGCAGTATCATCTATTGGGAGCGGCCAGCCGTGCGGTCAGTGGATCGCGGAATCGAACTGCGCGGCCAGCGCGTGCAGGGCCGCGCCGGTGACGCGCTGGCCGGTCCATTCGTCCATGCCGCGCGCGCCGAGGCTGCGGTAGAAGTCGATGGCAGGGGTGTTCCAGTCCAACACCGACCATTCGAATCGGCCGCAATCGCGTTCAACGGCAAGTTTGGCCAGGAACGCCATCAACACCCGGCCAAGCCCCTTGCCACGGTGGTCCGGGCGCACGAACAGATCTTCCAGGTACAGGCCGCGACGGCCCAGGAAGGTCGAATAGTTGTGGAAGAACAGCGCGAAACCGGCGGGCATGCCGTCGACTTCGGCGATCACCACCTCGGCGGCAGGAGACTCGCCGAACAGCGATTCGGCGAGGGTCTGGGCATCGGCCGTGACTTCGTGCGGCAGCTGTTCGTAATCGGCCAGTTCGTGGATGAAGGCCAGCACCAAGGCCGCGTCGCCACGGCGGGCGAAGCGCAGCTTCACGCCCGGCTGCGAAGTCGCGATGAGGGCGGGTGCCATCAACTCAGCCGGCCAGCTTCTGCTTGACCAGCTTCGAGACCAGGCCCATGTCGGCCTGGCCGGCCAAGGCCGGCTTGAGCACGCCCATCAGCTTGCCGATGTCGGCGGCGCTGCTGGCCCCGGTCTCGGCCATGGCAGTGTCGATCGCGGCAATGATGGCGGCTTCGTCGAGCTTTGCCGGCAGGTAGGCCTCGATCACGCCAAGCTCGTAGCGCTCGATGACAGCCAGGTCCTCGCGGGCGGCGGCTTCGTACTGGGTAATCGAGTCCTTGCGCTGCTTGACCATCTTTTCCAGCACGGCCAGCACCAGCGGATCGGTCATCTCGATGCGCTCGTCGACTTCCTTCTGCTTGATCCCGGCCAGCATCAGGCGGATCACGCCGAGGCGATCCTTCTCGCCGGACTTCATCGCGGTTTTCATGTCATCGGTCAGTTGTTGTTTCAGCGACATGGCTCACTCCGTCGTGTGGAAGGCATTGCCCCCTTGGCGAGGGGACTGCGCGGCGCAGCCGCGCGGGGGATCGAGAAGAATTCAGTGCGGCCCAGGAAACGTGCAGCGGATCTTGGGCTTCTTGCGGACGAAGTACGCAAAAAAGCCGGCGACGCTCGCGCGTGCCGGCTTCTTGCACAAGCGATCTTCAGCTCAGTACAGGCGCTGGCGCTTGGTGACGTCGCGCGAAGTGCGGCGCGATTGGCGCTTCACTGCGGCAGCGGCCTTGCGCTTGCGCTCCTGGGTCGGCTTCTCGTAGAACTCGCGCTTGCGGGTCTCGGCCAGCACGCCGGCCTTCTCGCAGGTGCGCTTGAAGCGACGCAGGGCAAATTCAAAAGGTTCGTTTTCGCGGACTTTGACGCTGGGCATCGTGGAATCTCGGTTCTGGAGTTCTGCCCGTACAAGGCGGGCGAGCCGTGCATGATAGCAGCGGTGCAAGATCCGTTGCAATATGTGCGAATGAAAGTGCTTGGAATCGAGTCGTCCTGCGACGAAACCGGGGTCGCCGTGTACGACACCAATATCGGCGGTGCAGCGGGCCTGCGCGCGCATGCGCTGTACAGCCAGATCGCCCTGCATGCCGAATATGGCGGGGTGGTGCCGGAACTGGCCAGCCGCGACCACGTGCGCAAACTGCTGCCATTGATCCGCCAGACCCTGGCCGAAGCCGGCCTCGAGGTGGGTGAGCTGGATGGCGTGGCCTACACCGCCGGCCCGGGACTGGTCGGGGCGTTGCTGGTCGGTGCCGGGGTGGCGCGCGCGCTGGCGTGGGCGCTGGACCTGCCGGCGATCGGCGTGCACCACATGGAGGGCCACCTGCTGGCGCCGCTGATGGAGGACGACCCGCCGCAGGCCCCCTTCGTGGCGCTGCTGGTTTCCGGCGGGCATACCCAGCTGGTGGCAGTGGATGCCATCGGCAGCTATCGATTGCTCGGTGAAACCCTGGATGATGCCGCCGGCGAGGCCTTCGACAAGACCGCCAAGCTGATGGGGCTGCCATATCCCGGTGGGCCGCAACTGGCCCGGCTGGCCGAGACCGGTACCCCTGGCGTGTTCAGGTTCTCGCGGCCGATGACCAACCGCCCGGGCCTGGATTTCAGCTTCAGCGGGTTGAAGACCCAGGTGCTGCTGGCCTGGCGTGATTCCGACAAGTCCGAGGCCACCCGCGCCGACATCGCTCGCGGGTTCGAGGATGCGGTGGTGGACACGCTGGCGATCAAGTGCGAGCGCGCGCTGGACGCAGCCGGCTGCAACACGCTGGTGGTGGCCGGAGGCGTCGGCGCCAACAAGCGCCTGCGCGAGCGCCTGCACGCGATGGCCGCCAAACGCGGTGGGCGTGCCTGTTTCCCGCGTCCGGCGCTGTGCACCGACAACGGCGCGATGATCGCCTTCGCCGGTGCCCTGCGGCTGCAGGCCGGGCAGCATGACGACGCGGTCGTGCGCGTGGCGCCGCGCTGGGATATGGCATCGTTGCCGGCGTTGTGAGTTCGGTGTGGTTGCAGTGACTGCCCTCGGGTATTCGCTACGCGGCCCGAAATGCCGCTGCGCAAATACCCGAGGGCAGTCACTGCATCGAATTTTGTGGGAAGGGCAGGGCCTCGCCAAGGTGATGGCAGGGTGATCAAGGAGTAGTCATGCAGGACAAAGTCTTCATCGAGGGACTCGAGATCGACACCCTGATCGGGATTTACGACTGGGAGCGTCGCATCCACCAGGCACTGGTGTTCGACATCGAGATGGCCTTCGACAATCGCATTCCGGCAGCAACCGACGACATCGCCAGGACCCTGAACTACAAGGACGTCAGCAAGCGCCTGGTCGAGTATGTCGGGCAGTCGGACTTCGGTCTGGTGGAAACGCTGGCCGAGCGGTGTGCCGCGATCATCCTGGAAGAATTTGGTGTTTCGCACGTGCGGCTCAAGCTGAGCAAGCCCGGTGCGGTGCGCGGCGCGCGCGCAGTGGGCGTGATCATCGAGCGGAAAAGGGGTCAGAGTGACGTTTCCTGACCAGAATTCATGAGCGAGTCGAGATGGTCGGCAGGAAATTCACACTGACCCCTTTCCCAAAATCGGCGAGCCGGGCCTACCTCAGCCTGGGCAGCAACATCGAGGCCGAAGCCAACCTGCGCTCGGCGATCGTGGCATTGCGCGAACGATTCGGGAACATCGTCCTGTCGAATGCGTATGTGTTCCCCGCAGTGGGTTTCGAGGGCGGCGATTTCCTCAATGCCGCCATGATCATCGACAGCGACCTCGACCCGAACGCGTTGAACGACTGGCTGCACGCGCTTGAAGACCTGCATGGCCGCGACCGTAGCGGCCCGCGCTATGGGGACCGATCGCTCGACATCGACATCGTGTTCTATGACGATCTGGTGCTTGAAGGGCCGGGCCACCTGCAGATCCCGCGTGATGAGTTGCGACATGCATTCGTGCTGAAACCCCTGGCCGAAATCGCGCCCGGCTTCATCGATCCGCGCACCGGAAACCCATTGCGCGAGATGTGGCGTGCGCATCCCGAGTTCGCCATCGAACGTGCCGCGCTCGCGCTGGCCTGAGCCTCAGCCCAGGTGGCGACCACCATCGACGTGCAGGGTCTGCCCGGTCACGTAGCTGGCGTCGTCCAGCAGCCACGACACGGCGGCTGCGATGTCCTCCGTCGAACCCAGCCTGGCCAGCGGCGTGCGCGCGAGCAGCGCCGACTGCGCGGCTTCATCGGCATGGTGATCGGGCCACAGGATCGCGCCGGGCGCGATCGCGTTGACCCGCACCTGCGGCGCCAGGTCGCGTGCCAGTGATTTGCTGAGCATCAACAGCGCGGCCTTGGCCATGCAATAGAGCGCATGGTTGGCGAGCGGGATTTCGCCATGGATGTCGCCGAGGTTGACGATGCCGCCGCGCGACGCACGCAGGTGCGGTGCGGCGGCTTGCGCGAGGAAGAACGGCGCGCGTGCATTGCTGGCGAACAGGTCGTCCCATTGCGCCGGCGTGGTGCTGCCGATGGGCGTGGGATAGAAGCCTGATGCGTTGTTGACAAGTGCATCCAGCCGACCGAAATGCCCCACGGTCTTCGCCACCAGCGCTGGCAAGCGGTCGAACTGGGCCAGGTCCGCCTGCAGGGCGATCGCGCTGCCCGGACGTGTCGAATTCAGCTCCGCCAGCAGAGCATCCATCTCGGCTTTCGAGGAGCGGTAATGCAAGGCGAGGTCGTAGCCGTCGGCGTGCAGGCGGCGTGCAATCGCTGCGCCGATGCGGCGGGCGGCGCCGGTGATCAGCGCGGCTTTGATGGCTGGGACAGCGGGTTCTGGCATGGGTGGCGGTATCCTGCGCACTTGTCGAACGCCATTGAATCATGACCACGCCACGCCCACCCGCACCGCAACGCGCGCCGCAACCAATGGATGCCGACGCGCTGGCGCACAGCGATCACTTGCGCGCCGTTATCCAGGAACAGATCATCGCCGCGGGCGGCTGCCTGCCGTTCTGGAAGTTCATGGAGCTGGCGCTGTATGCCCCGGGCCTCGGCTACTACAGCGCAGGGGCGATGAAGTTCGGACCGGCCGGCGATTTCGTGACCGCGCCGGAGATTTCGCCGTTGTTCGCGGCCTGCGTGGCCGATGCCGTGACCCCCGTGTTGCAGCAGTTGGGGCCGGACGCGGAGTTCGTTGAAATCGGCGGCGGCAGCGGCGCTTTCGCGGAAACCATGCTGGCGAAATTGTTGGCCAATGACGCATTGCCGGCGCGCTACGCGATCCTGGAGCCGAGCGCCGACCTGCGCGAGCGCCAGCGCGAGCGCCTGCAGGAACGCCTGCCGCCGCTGCTGTTCGAACTGGTGGAATGGCTCGACGGTCCGCCTGCCGACGCCTGGAATGGCGTGCTGTTCGCCAACGAAGTGATCGATGCGTTGCCGACGCCACGCTTCGTGATCCGCGATGGCGAGGTGTTCGAGGAATACGTGGCGCTGGATGGCGACGGCGGGTTCCTGCGAACTGATCGTCCGGCCGATCCGATGCTGGCCGCCGCGGCGCGGCATGTCGAACGCCAGCTGCCGGCGCCGTTCGCCGAAGGCTATCGCAGCGAAGTTTTGGCGCAATTGCCGTACTGGTTGCAGGCGGTGATGGGCGGGCTCAAGGATGGCGCGATGCTGTTCATCGACTACGGCTATGCGCGAAGCGAGTACTACCAGCCGCAACGCAGCGATGGCACCTTGCGCGCGTTCCGCCAGCATCACATGGTCGCCGACGTGCATGCGTATCCGGGGCTGCAGGACATCACCGCGTCGGTGGATTTCACCGCACTCGCCGAAGCCGGCACCGGCGCCGGGTTCGACTTCGCCGGCTACTGCTCGCAGGCCAGTTTCCTGATCGGCAATCGGCTGCAGGAAAACCTCGCGCTCGCCGAATCGCGCGCCGCGGACGACATCGCCCGGCATGCGCTGCGCCAGCAGGTCAAGCAACTGACCCTGCCCACCGAGATGGGCGAACGCTTCCAGGCGATCGGTTTCCAGCGCGGTGTCGAACTGGGGGCCGCGTTCCTGGTCGGTGACCTGAGCCACCGGCTGTGAGCCGCGCACCATGAGTGCATCGAAGCGACGATTTGGCCGTTCGCTCAAGCCGTTCCGGCGCCCATGGGTGTGGTCTGGTTTGTGGATGCTCGCCATGGCCGCGGTGGTGATCGGTTCGCTGGTGCCGGCGCAAGACCTGCCCGAGGTGCCGCGCGGCTTCGACAAGCTGGAGCATTTCGGCGCCTATGCGGTGCTCGCCGCCGGGGCCGTCCAATTGTTCGTGCGCCGCCTGTCGTGGGGCTTCGTGTGCATCATGCTGGTGTTGATGGGGATCGGCCTTGAATACCTGCAGGGGCAAATGGCGCTGGGGCGCATGCTCGATCGACAGGATGCGCTGGCCAACACGATTGGCGTACTGATTGGCCTGGCCAGCGCGTTCACGCCGTGGCGCGATGCCTTGTTACGGCTGGATCGTCGGCTCTGACGAGCCACCAACGGGTCTTGCTGCTGCAATCGCCGCGATGCGTGCACGGCCGAGCGCTTCGCCGATCGCGGGTCCGCTCAATCCTTCGGCCACCGTGCAGCTGCGTACGCGCAGTGCGACAGCGTGCAGGCGGCGCAATTCGTTGGCCTGCGGATAGGCCCGGTCGGCGAACCCGGTACGGCCGCGACTGTCGGCTTCGCAGACGGTGGCCAGCCGGTCGATGCGGCCCGGCTTGCGATAGCCGTCGCAACGCGAGATCAGGGCGTGCACGGTGGCGTCCTTCAATTCGTCGAGGCGATGCACGTTGAGGTGTTCACGGCAGGCGATCACCGCCAGTTCGCGATGTTCTGCCGGCACCTTCAGCCGCGATGACACGGCGATGACGGCATCGATGCCGCGCTGTTCGTGCATCACGTGGCGCGGCAGTTCATTGGCCGGGGTCAGCGCCTTGCCCAGGTCATGGCACAGTGCGGCAAAGCCGACCAGGTCGTCGCCCGGCGCCAGTGCGGCGGCCATGTCGCAGACCAGTTCCACGTGCACGCCGGTATCGATTTCAGGGTGGTAGTCGGCGCGTTGCGGCACGCCATACAGCGCGTCCACCTCGGGCAGGATGGCGCCCAGCGCATCGGCATCGCGCAGGCTGCGCAGGAATGCGGATGGTTGCCTGCATCGCAGTGCCTTCGCCAGTTCTTGCCAGATGCGTTCGGGCACCAGGTCGGCCAGTTCGCCATCGCTGGCGATTTGCCGCATCAACGCGATCGTCTCCGGCGCGATGGTGAACCCCAGTGGCGCAAAGCGGGCCATCAAGCGGGCCGCACGCAGCACCCGCAAGGGATCCTCGACGAAGGCATCGCCGACATGGCGTAGCACCCGCGCCTGGAGATCCGCCGCGCCGTCGAAGGGGTCGACCAGGCTGCCGTCCACATCCTGCGCGATTGCATTGACGGTGAAATCGCGCCGGCGGAGGTCCTGTTCCAGCGTCACCGACGGATCGGCGTGCACCACGAAGCCGGTGTGGCCGCGCGCGGATTTTCGCTCGGTGCGGGCCAGCGCGTATTCCTCGCTGCTCTTCGGGTGCAGGAACACCGGGAAGTCGCGGCCGACCTGGCGAAAGCCGGCCTCGCGCATCTGTTCCACGCTGGCCCCGACGACCACGAAGTCGCGGTCACCCGCAGGCAGTCCGAGCAGGCGATCGCGCACGGCGCCGCCCACCAGGTAGACCTGTGCGGTATCGGGAAGTCGCGGCGTTGCCATTGGTCGATGCTCCCTGGTTGGCAGCCTGTATCAGCGGCGCTGGCGCGGCCGGGATACAGGGGGCTTCGCCGGCGTGGCAACGGCCGGCGCGACCTGCTTGGCGGCCTCGTCGTGCGGGCAGGTGAATGGCTTGCGCGGGCCTGCGGTGCTGCCCGACAGGCGATCGGACAGGCGCAGCGCATCGCCGTTGAGCCGCCAGTCGTAGAGCGCGCTGAAGGCAAGCACGCGCGCCACGTAGTCACGGGTTTCCTTGTAGCTGATGGTCTCGATCCAGAAGTCGGGATCCATGCTCGGGCGCTGCGACATCCAGCGGTTCAGCGGTGCCGGGCCGGCGTTGTAGCCGGCGATCACCTGATAGGGCTTGCCGCCGTACGTGTCCATCAGCTGGCGCAGGTAGGCGGTGCCCAGCACGATATTGGTATCAGGGTCGTACAGGCTTTCGCCGCCTGTCCAGGGCATCCCGATCTTCGCCGCCACCGCCGCGCCGGTGGCCGGCAGCACCTGCATCAGGCCGCGCGCATCGGCGCTGGAGCGCGCATTCGGATCGAACACGGATTCGGCACGGATCTCGGCCGCGACCCAGGCCGGGTCAAGGTTGTTGCGCCCGGCTTCACGGCGGATGCTCGCGTCGTGGTGCAGCGGGAAGCGCAGCTGGTACAGGCGGGTCTCGTCGGGATGGCGCTGGCCACCGACATTGACCAGGCCGAACACGCCGCGGTCGAACCAGCCATTGTCCTGCGCCACGTCCACCGCGATCCGCCGTTGCGCATCGCTGAAGCGTGCCAGTGCATCGTTCCACTCGCGTACCGCCCAGCGCTTGCGATCCAGCCCGAACAATTGCAGCGCGCGCACCAGGCTGTGGTCACGGGCCACCACGGCCTTGTCCATGGCCGTCACCCGCGGCGTCCACGGGCACAGTGCGTACGGCTGTTGCAGCCGGTCGGCCGCGAGGAACCCATGGAAGTCGGACGCCAGCGACGCCTGCCGATACAGCGCCTGTGCGCCGCTCGCATCCCCGGTCAATTCACTGGTGCGGGCGCCGAAATATTGCCAGCGCGAATCGTTTCGCTGTGCAGTGTCCATCTTGCGGATCGCCGCGAGTGCCGACGCCCAATCGCTGCGCGAGAGCGCTTCGCGCACCCGCCATTCGTGCAATCGTTCGTCATAGGCCGACGCCGGCACTGCCGCCAGCCGCCGCGCGGACTCGGGCAGGTAGGACGCCACCGACCACAACGCGACCTGGTACAGCACTGCGCCGCGTTGCGCCTCATCGAAACCCAGCGCATCGGCGATGCCGGGCAGCAGGCTTTCGGCGCGATCCGGCGCGGCTTTCGCCAACCTGGCCAGTGCCGCCGATGCAACCAGCCGGCTGCGTGGCGTCTTTGGCCATTGCGTGACCGACGCATCCGGCGCATCGAGATAGGCCGCGTAGCGACTGGCCAGCGCCGCATCTTCGCCGGACAGCCCCTTGGCAACGGCACGTATCACCCCGGACTGGCCCGCCTCGGCCGCCAGCTCGATGCGTTCCCAGCGCAGCGCGGCACTCAATCCGTCGTGCGCGGCCAGGGCGTCGAACGCGGCATCGCAGGCATCCGGCAGCGAGCGCCCGCTGCTGCGCCAGACTGCCTGCACGTCGCGGGTCCATGCGGCATTGGTGCGGCCCAGCGCCAGGCGGGCGTTGAGCTGCAGGCAGCGCAAGGCAGTGTCATCGATGTCGTCCTGCCACGTCGCGAGGAAGGTCGGCCACGCCTGCCGCGCGGCCAGTGCCGCCAGCCATTCGTTGCGGAACGTCGCGGCAACCGGTTGTTCGCGGTACTTCGCCAGGAAGGCGGCGCCGCGGTCTGCCGGCATGGTGTCGAAGTCGCGTCGCAGCGCGGTGTATTCGAGCCAGCCGGCCAGTGGATGGGTGGCGTGGCGGGCGCGGGTTGTGTCATCCAGTTGGCCGCGCTCGGCGGCTTCGAACGCGCTGCGCAGGCTGGCATCCGGCATCGCGAGCTGGGTTTTCGGTGCAGGAGCGGTTTGCGCGATGGCGCTGCCGCTGACCAGGCAGGTCGTGCCAAGGAGTGCGGAAAGCAGGCCGGAGGTGACGATATGCATCGCTGGACTATAGCCGAGCGCCTCTGAACTTCCTGTCCTGCAGGCGATCAGCGCAGCGCGGCTTCCGGTACGTCCAGTTCGACCGACAGCGCCAGGTGGTCGGACTGTGCGGCAGGCATGGCCTGCATGTTCGCCACGTTCAGTGCCGGCGTCACCAGCATGTGGTCGATCGCACGTTGCGGGCGCCACGACGGGAACGTCAGCACGCATGAGAGCGGTGGCTGCAGCTTGGTCTGCGCGTACAGCTGCTGCATTTCCGGCTGGTCCGGATCGCAGTTGAAGTCGCCCATCAGCACGGCGTGCGGATGGTCGCTCAGGAGTTCGGCGATGAAGGCCAGTTGCGAACGCCGTGACTGCGCGCCAAGCGACAAGTGCGCGATCGCAATGGTCAACGCCTGGTCGCCGCCGCCAAAGCTGGCCAGCAGGACGCCACGACCCTTGACCCGGCCCGGCAGCGCATGGTCTTCGACGGTGCTTGGTTCAAGCTTGCTGAGCAGGCCATTGGCGCTGGAGGCCACGCCGCCCATGCGCCGGTTCGGCTGGTGGCTCCAGTAGGCGAAGCCGGCGCGTTCGGCAAGATAATGGGTCTGGTTGGTGAACCCCGAGCGCAGGCTGCCGGGATCGGTTTCCTGCAGGCCGACGATGTCGTGCTGGCCGGCGAGTTCGGCGATCCTGTCCAGCGCGCCGCGCTTGTTGCCGGCTGGCAACACGTGCGACCAGCTGCGGGACACATAGTCGGTGTACCCACGGGTGCTGGAACCCGCCTGGATGTTGGCGCTTAGCAGGCGAAGCCGGCGCGTGGTCATGCCGGCTGCCAGGTTTTCATCAGGATGCAGTGGGCGCCGATGCCGGCGCTTCGGCCGCAGGTGCGGCCGGCAGGGCCGGCGACGCCGCGGCGGCCGCCTTGACACGTTCGGCCACCACCAGCTGGTTCAGTACGCGGAACATGTCATCCACGGTCTTGCCGGTGACCCGGTACTTGCCATTGACGATGAAGGTCGGCGTGCTGGCGCGGCCATCACCGAAAGCAGCCATCACCCATTGGCGGGCGCGGTTGACCTTGGCTGCGATGGCGAAGCTGGACATGCTGCTGACGAATTGTTTCGGGTCGGCGCCGTAGGCCTGGTAGAAGGCTGCGATCTCTTCCGGGGTATCCATGCCGCGCTCGCCCTTCAGGGTCTTGTCGACGTGGATGGCGCGGAACATGTCGTCATGGGTCTTGTCGACAAGGCCCATCGCCTCGGCGGTGTAGAAGGCCTTTGCGTAGTTGTCCCACATCTGCCCGAAAGCCGCCGGCACATAGACCATGTGCACGTCAGGCGGGAAATTGGACTTCATGGCGCGCACGGTTGGCTGTACCGCGCCACAGAAGGGGCAGACATAGCCGAAGATCTCGACCACCTCGATGCGACCGTCGGTGGTGTCGAAGGGCTGGCCATTCGGGATTTCGACGTAGTCGGTGCCGAGCACGGGCGGCGGCGCCTTCGCGGCAGCCTCGGCAGCGGCCTGCGCGGCGGCCTCGGCAGCGGCCTTGGCTTGCGGATCCTCGGCACTGGCCTGGTTCGCAGCGGCAGCGTTGGTGGCCGCTGCGGCATCGACGGTGGTCGCGTCGCCAACGGGTGCGGGCGCGTCGTTCTTGCAGGCGGCGAGCGGCAACAGGGCGATCAGGAGCAGGGCGAAGCGAGTATTCATGGTGTTGTCCGGTCTCAGGAACGGGGTTTGGTGGGCGCCTTGCCGGCAGGCTTGCGGCTGGCGGCGATCGCATCGATGACCTTGCGCGCATTGGCCAGCAAGCTCTCGTAACTGTTGCCGAGCACCAGGTAGCGACCGTCCACGATCAAGGATGGCGTGCCGGGAAGCTTGCTGCGCATCTGGAATTCGCGCGTGGCCAGCATCCTCTTGCCCAGGCTGGCCTTGTCGGCGAGCGCGGTGTTGAAGGCTTTGCCGTCCACACCGGGCAGCCGCAGATAGAACGCGGTGACCTGCTCCAGGGTCGCGTTCCGGGGCAACTCGCCCGTTTCATGGACGGCGGCGAACATGCGGTGGTGGGTCAGCGGGACGGCCTTGGCGGCATCGGCGGCGAAGTAGCCCAGCATGAAGGGGTCCTCCGGCTGGAACGCTGCCGGCATGTAGGTCACCACCACCGACTTCGGCAGGGTTGCTTGCCACGCTTCGAGCTTTGGCTGCATCAGCGCGCAGTGCGGGCACCCGTAGGAGAACACCTCGACCACTTCGATCTTGCCCGGCGCCTGTGGCCGGAACGGCTTGCCACCCTCGATCGCGGTGTACTGCACACCTGCAGCGAGACCCGGCAAGGCGGGTGCCGGTTGTGCGTGCACGGGCCATGCCGGGGCAAGCAGCAGGGTGAGGACCAGCATCAGTGTGCGCATTGGCGAAGCCTCTAACGTGAGGGCCGGAATCCCGGCAGGAGTCCGGTCATTGGCCCACAAGCTTGCCCGGAGGACGGCGAACGCAGGATGAAGCGCTTGACCTGCAATCAGCGGCCGGTGCTGGCCTGCGAGGCGCCGGTATCACGCGCATGCAGGCCCTGCACGTAACTGCCGAGCGACTGGATTTCCTCGTCGGTCAGCGACTTGGCCACGCTCGCCATCAGGTTGAACTGTGTCGCGTCCTTGGCGATGGTGGTGCCAGTGCGATATTCCTGGAGTCGGGTGGCCACATAGGCGGACTGCTGGCCGTGCACGGCCGGGTATGCCGGGCCGGGATTGCCGCCGCCGGACGGGCCATGGCAGGCCGCGCAGGCTGGAATGCCGCGGGCCACGTCACCGGCGCGGTACAGGCGCTCGCCGACCTGGTAGAACTTCATGCCCGCGTTGGGACCCGCCGTGATGGGGGTGTCATCGGCGACACCGGCATTTGCGCGTTGGGTGGCAAACCAGGCGCCGACATCGCGCATGTCCTGTGTGCTGAGCATGCCTGCGAAAGGCGCCATGATCGCGGCCATGCCGCTGGTGCGCTCACCGTGCTTGAACAGGGCGAGCTGCTGCGCGATGTAGCGTTCCGGCATGCCAGCCAGGCGCGGGTACAGCGGATTGGTCGGGTTGCCATCCAGCCCGTGGCAGGCGGCACAGGTGCCGGCCAGGGTCTGTCCGGCAGCCGGATCGCCCCACGTGGCGGGCTTTTCAGCCAGCGGCGCGGCCTGGACCGGTGCATTGTCCGGTACCGCGACCGGGACGCTCTGGGCATAGGCAACCGCCGCCAGCGCAAGGCTGGCAAGACCGGCAAGTCCGAAAACGCGGGCAGGGCGCATGCAACAGCTCCAAGTGAACAAATGACCGCACGCGGCCATACAACGGGCAATTATCATCGCGCCACGCGGGGCGGTCAAACCACAGGCGTGGCATCCTAGTGGCATGGCTGCCCCCAATCCCTTCAATCGCGCCGAGTACCTGCTGGCTGCGCATACCCACCGCCAGCTTCCACCGGACGGTGGCCGCGAAGTCGCATTCGCCGGTCGATCCAATGCCGGCAAGTCCTCGGCGCTCAATGCCCTGTGCCAGCGCAACGCGCTGGCGCGGGTGTCGAAGACCCCGGGACGCACCCAGCAGCTGGTGTATTTCGGCCTGCCGCCGCATGAGGGCAAGTACCTGGTCGACCTGCCCGGCTACGGCTATGCCAAGGTCCCGCAGGACCTGCAGGCACATTGGCAGGCCTTCCTTGATGGTTACTTCGGCAGCCGCGGGGCGCTGGCCGGCCTGGTGGTGGTGATGGACATCCGCCATCCGCTGAAGGAGTACGACCTGCAAATGCTGGGCTATGCGCTGCGCCGCGGGATGCCGGCGCACGCGTTGCTGACCAAGGCCGACAAGCTGGGCCGCGGCCAGCAGATGCAGGCACTGCAGGCGGTACGCAAGGAGCTCGCCGGTCCGTTCGGCGACAGTGTCAGCGTGCAGACGTTCTCCGGCGAGTCCAAGTTGGGCGTCGATGAGCTGCGCACCGTGGTGGCGCGCTGGCTTGAGCTGTAGGCGCGGGGCAACGCGCCAACGCAGGATGACCGCAATACGGGCAGAACACTGAAAACCGGCAGCCGTGCTGTGCCGCCAGTGGCCGCGCGTTATTCTGCGACACCCCCGCATCGATGCCGCCCATGTCCGGACCCAGCAGCGCCAACGACACCCTGATCACCGACTACAGGCAACTGGTCGAAGTGATGGCTTCCGGTGAGAAGCCGATCGAGGCATGGCGGATCGGCACCGAGCACGAGAAATTCGGCTTCCGCCTCGACGACCTGCGCCCACCCACCTTCGACGGTGAACGCGGCATCGAGGCCCTGCTGAAGGGCCTCACCCGGTTCGGCTGGGTGCCGTTCGAAGAGCACGGTCGCGTCATCGCGCTGAGCAAGGACATGGCCTCGGTGACGCTGGAACCGGCCGGCCAGCTGGAACTGTCGGGCGCGCCGCTGGCGAGCATCCATCAGACCTGCAAGGAAGTCGGCACCCATTTGCGCGAAGTGCGTGCGGTGGCGGACGAGTTGCAGCTGGGCTTCCTCGGCATGGGCTTCCAGCCCAAGTGGCGGCGCGACGAAATGCCGTGGATGCCGAAGGGTCGCTACCAGATCATGAAGGCGTACATGCCGAAGGTCGGCAGCCTCGGCCTGGACATGATGACCCGCACCTGCACCGTGCAGGTCAACCTGGATTACGCGTCCGAAGCGGACATGGTGAAGAAGTTCCGGGTGTCGTTGGCGTTGCAACCCGTCGCCACGGCACTGTTCGCCGATTCGCCGTTCACCGAGGGCAAGCCGAACGGCTACCTGAGCTACCGCTCGCACATCTGGACCGATACCGACCGCGACCGCACCGGCATGCTCGATTTCGTGTTCGAGGACGGCTTCGGCTACGAGCGCTACGTCGACTACCTGCTCGACGTGCCGATGTATTTCTCCTATCGCAATGGCGAGTACATCGATGCCAGCGGCAAGTCGTTCCGCAAGTTCCTGCGCGGCGAACTCGACGTGCTGCCCGGCGCGCTGCCGACGCTGACCGACTGGAACGACCACATGACCACCGCGTTCCCGGAAGTGCGGCTGAAGAAATTCCTGGAAATGCGCGGCGCCGACGGCGGCCCGTGGAACCGCTTGTGCGCGTTGCCTGCGTTCTGGGTCGGCCTGCTGTATGACGATGCCGCGCTGGATGCCGCGTGGGACCTGGTCAAGGACTTCAGCATCGCCGAGCGCAATCAATTGCGCGACGACGTGCCGCGGCTGGCGTTGCGCACGCCGTTCCGCGACGGCACGCTGCGCGACCTCGCGGTCGAGGCACTGAAGATCGCGCATGCCGGCCTGCGCCGGCGTGCCTGGGCCGATGAATGCGGCGCCGACGAGACCAGCTTCATCGAACCGCTGATCGAAATCGCGCAGGCAGGCCTGACCCCGGCCGAGCACAAGCTGGCGTTGTTCAGCGGGCGATGGAACGGCAGCGTGGACCCGGTATTCCGCGAGTACGCGTACTGAGGCACCGCCTGCCGATGCCTCGGTAGCGCGAGGCGGTGGGTGGTGCGTCCGCCCACTGCCACATCGCCGTGGGGAAGGGCAGGTCGGCAGGCGGTGCCGTCGCGGCCAGGATCGCATCCCAGTCGCCGAAGCGGTCCTGGTCGAACCGGAAACGGTCATTCAAGGGCCGAGGCGCGCAATGTCGCGGCGATGCGCGGCCATCCAAAGTCACCCCGGAAACCGATGCTGCAGCGCGTCAGGAATCGCGTTAGCCTGCAGCGATGACTCCCACCGATAGCCCGCTGCGCGAACAGCTCGAGTTCGCCGATACCGACGCGTTGTTGCGCGACGACGTCCGCCGTCTTGGTTCGATGGTCGGCGACATGCTCGCCGAACAGGTGTCGCCGGGATTCCTCGACCGGGTCGAAGAAGTGCGGCGCATCGCGATCGCGCGGCGCGAGCAGGGCGAGCCGGTGGATGCGCTGGCCGACTGGCTGGCGGAGGTACCGCTCGAAACGACCGAGGCGCTGGTGCGTGCGTTTGCGGCCTATTTCGGCACCACCAACATCGCCGAACGCGTGCACCGTATCCGCCGCCGCCGCGACTACCAGCGTTTGGGCGAAGCGCCGCAGCCTGGCGGGTTGCATGCGGTCCTGAGCGACCTGCGCGATGCCGGAGTCGGCCTTGCCGATCTGCAGGACCTGTTGTCGCGCACGCGCATCGAGCCGGTGTTCACCGCGCATCCCACCGAAGCGATCCGCCGGGCCTTGCTGCTCAAGGAACACATGGTGGTCGATCGGCTGATCGCCGACATCGACCACGCCCACACGCCGCCCGAGCGCGCGGCCGACGACGCGCGCATCCGCCAGGCGTTGACCACGAGCTGGCAGACCAATGAGTCGCCGCAGCAAAAGCCCAGCGTTGCCGATGAGGTCGAACACATCGGGTTCTACCTGTCCGGCGTTCTCTATCGCGTCTTGCCGGTGTTCTATGAAGATTTCGCCGATGCGGTGGAAGCGGTCTACGGTGAGCGCATCGTGCTGCCGCCGGTGCTCCGTTTCGGCACCTGGGTTGGCGGCGACATGGACGGAAATCCCAATGTGGGTGCCGGGACCATGCGCGATGCACTGGCGGCGCAACGCACGCAGGCGCTGGCCCGTTACCAGGCAGACCTGCGTGCACTCGGCGACATCCTGACCCAGAGCAACAACCGGGCCGGCGTGGATGCTGCGATCCAGTCCCGCGCGGATGCCCATCGCAAGCTGTTGCCGGAAGGTGCGATACGGGGCCGCCCGCGCCTGGCCGACATGCCGTATCGGCAACTGCTGTGGGCGATGCGCGCGCGGCTGCTGGCCACCGACGCCGGCACCGCGGGGTGCTACCCGGATGCGGCGAGCTTCATCGAGGACCTGGACCTGATCGATGCCAGCCTGGCCCGCAACCGTGGCGACCATGCCGGCCGTTTCGCGCTGCAACGCGTGCTTTGGCGTGCGCGCAGTTTCGGCTTCCACATGGCCGCGCTGGACTTGCGGCAAGACTCGGCCGTGCACGATGAGGCGCTGGGCGCGCTCGACGGCGGCATCGACTGGATGGCGTTGTCGCTGGAGGCGCGCATCGATCGCCTGCATGCGTTGATAGGCGGCGAGCGACCGCAGGTGCCGGATGCGGCGGCTGCCATGTCCACCCTGGAGGTTTTCCGCGCGGTACGCGAATTGCGCGGCACGCTGGGCGAACACGCGTTCGGGCCGTACATCATCAGCATGAGCCGCACCGCCGCCGACGCGCTCGCGGTGCTGGCGCTGGCACGCATCGGCGGATGCGTCGAAAACGATGCGGTGCCGCTGGACGTGGCGCCCTTGTTCGAGACCGTGGACGACCTGCAGGCCGCGCCCGGGGTCATGCGTGCGCTATTTGCCGATCCGGTGTACCGCAGCCACCTGCGCGCCCGCGGCGACCACCAGACGGTCATGCTGGGCTATAGCGACAGTGCCAAGGATGGCGGCCTGATGGCCTCGCGCTGGGCCCTGCAGCGCGCCCAGGTGGACTTGCTCGAACTGGCGCGCGAAGCCGGCGTGCACATGGTGTTCTTCCATGGTCGCGGGGGTTCGGTCAGCCGCGGTGGCGGCAAGACCGAGCGCGCGATCATCGCCGCCCCGCGCGGCACCGTGGACGGCCGCATGCGGGTCACCGAGCAGGGCGAAGTGATCCACCGCAAGTACGCCATCCGCGCGCTGGCACTGCGCAACCTGGAGCAGATGACTGGCGCGGTGTTGCGCGCCAGCCTGCGCCCGCGCCCACCGGAGCCGCGCGAAGACGGGTGGCGGGTGATTGCCGCCGAGTTGGCGACCGTTTCACGCGACCACTACCGCGCACTGGTGCACGATCGCGACGATTTTCCGGCCTATTTCCGCACCGCCACGCCGATCGACGTGATCGAGCAACTGCGCATCGGGTCGCGTCCGTCGCGCCGTCGCGATGGCGGCATCGCCAACCTGCGCGCGATCCCGTGGGTGTTCGCGTGGTCGCAGAACCGTTCCGGCCTGACCGGCTGGTACGGCGTCGGCACCGCGCTGCGCCAAGGCATCGACGAGCACGGCCTTGACGCGATGGCGGCGATGGCGCGCGACTGGCCGTTCTTCGCGGCGATGATCGACGACGTCGAGATGCTGATGGCGAAATCCGACCTCGACATCTTCGAGCGTTATTCGCGGCTGGCGGGCGACTTGCACGAGGCGTTCTTCCCGGCGATCGCCGACGAATTCGCGCGCACCCGCAACGCGATCCTGGCGCTGAAGGATCGCGACGAATTGCTGGCCGACGACTATCGCCTGCGCCTTTCGATCCGCCTGCGCAATCCCTACGTCGATCCGATCAGCCTGCTGCAGGTCGACCTGCTGCGTCGCTGGCGTGCCGGTGGCCGCGAGGATGCGGCGCAGTTGCGCGCGCTGGTCGCCACCGTCAACGGCATCGCGGCCGGCATCCAGAACACCGGTTGACGCCGTCGCCCCGGCGACGTGGTGCCGACGGGTCATGTGGCCTGCGCGCACTGGCCTGTCAACCAGATGCCCGGAGCATGCGTTGCCAGTGCCATGCCGATCGAGGAGTTTGACCCATGCGCGCATGGCGTGAAGTAACGGTTTCACTGGCCCGCTCTGGCCGGGTTGCGCTGGTGGCCTTGTCGATGGCGGGTGTCGCGGCACTGTGCAACGCGCACGAATTGCCGGTCGGCGATGGCCACGTCAGCGACCATCCCAGCGTGGGCGACGTGTACGCCTGCCAGCAGAATTTTCGCGAAGGCGGTGCCCGCCACGTCGGCGACTGGTTCCATGGCGATACCTGGGATCCGTTGGCCAAGCCGCATGTGGCCGGGCGCGTGATGTGGCCGCAGGCGGAACACTCGCTGCAGGCGTCGGCGGATGCGCTGTCGGTGGCGGGCAATGGCCTGCCCGTGGGACAGCCCACCGGGATTTTCCCGATCGCGCACGACGATCCCGTCTATCAGTACGACACCAACCCGAACCCGATCAGGGAACAGTCCCTGTCGTTCAGGATTCCGTTGAAGCCGGCGCGCGCCAGCGAGCCGTCCTGTCTGCCCATGGGCATGATCGGCTTCACCAACACCGGCGTCGCGCTGTACAACGCGCTGGACGATGCCGGCCGCGATGCCGCAGCGCATGAAGTGCAGGACCTGTGCGACGGACATCCGCAAGGCAAGGGCCAGTACCACTACCACAGCAGTTCGCCCTGCCTGCCGGGCGCCGACCGCAACCAGGTCGTCGGTTGGGCGCTCGACGGCTACCCGATCCTGGGCATGAAGGATGCAAACGACGCGCTTCTGACCAACCGCGACCTGGACGGCTGCCACGGTCGCGCGGAATCCGTCGACATCGATGGCCGCCACTACGACTACGCCTACCGGCTGACGCGCGAATATCCCTACATCATGGGCTGCTTCACCGGCATGGTGATGCAGGAAACCCGGCAGGCGATCCGCGCATCGATGGGGCCGCCGAGGCAGCGAGGAAGCCGGGGCACGCCAGTGCCGCCGGATGCGCAAGGCGAACGTCCAACCCGCTGACAGGGAGCACCATGCACGCCGCGGAAATCTGCCTCGCGCTAAAGTGGCAGGTTCCTGCAACCCGGAGTGCCCGCATGAAATCCCGTGCCGCCGTCGCCTTCGCCGCGGGCGAACCGTTGAAGATCGTCGAGATCGACGTCGAGCCGCCGCGCGCCGGCGAAGTGCTGGTGAAGATCAGCCACACCGGCGTCTGCCATACCGATGCGTTCACGCTGTCGGGCGACGATCCGGAGGGCATCTTCCCCTCGGTGCTCGGCCATGAAGGCGCAGGCGTGGTGGTCGAAATCGGCGAGGGCGTGACCTCGCTCAAGCCGGGCGACCACGTGATTCCGCTGTACACGGCCGAATGCCGCGAGTGCAAGTTCTGCCTGTCGGGCAAGACCAACCTGTGCCAGAAGGTACGCGCCACCCAGGGCAAGGGCTTGATGCCGGACGGCACCACGCGCTTTTCGTACAACGGCGAGCCGATCTTCCATTACATGGGCTGCAGCACCTTCAGCGAATACACGGTCGTCAACGAGATCTCACTGGCGAAGATCAATCCAGGCGCCGACCACGAGAAGGTCTGCCTGCTCGGTTGCGGCGTCACCACCGGCCTCGGCGCCGTGCACAACACGGCCAAGGTGAAGGAAGGCGACACGGTCGCAGTGTTCGGGCTCGGCGGGATCGGCCTGGCGGTGATCCAGGGTGCGCGCCAGGCCAGGGCGGGCCGGATCATCGGCATCGACACCAATCCGGGCAAGTTCGAACTGGCGATGTCGATGGGCGCCACCGACTGCATCAACCCGAACGACTTCGACAAGCCGATCCAGGACGTGATCGTCGAACTGACCGACGGCGGCGTCGAATTCAGCTTCGAATGCATCGGCAACGTGCACGTGATGCGCGCCGCGCTGGAGTGCTGTCACAAGGGCTGGGGCGAGAGCGTCATCATCGGCGTGGCCGGCGCAGGCCAGGAAATCAGCACGCGGCCATTCCAGCTGGTGACCGGCCGGGTCTGGCGCGGCAGCGCGTTCGGCGGGGTCAAGGGCCGCACCCAATTGCCGGGCATGGTCGAACAGGCGATGGCCGGCGAGATCGACCTGGATCCGTTCGTGACCCATACCATGCCACTCGACCGGATCAACGAGGCCTTCGACCTGATGCACGAAGGGAAGTCGATTCGCACCGTGATCCATTTCTGACATGCACAAGATCGAATCCCACGCCTGCTTCGGCGGCGAGCAGCAGGTCTGGCAGCACTATTCGCGCGCACTGGATTGCGACATGCGGGTCGCGGTCTACCTGCCGCCGCAGGCAAAGGACGGCCCCGTGCCGGTGCTGTACTGGCTGTCAGGCCTGACCTGCACCGAGCAGAACTTCATCACCAAGGCCGGCGCCCAGCGCTACGCCGCCGAGCACGGCATCGCGATCATCTGCCCCGATACCAGCCCGCGCGGTGACGGCGTGGCGGATGCGGACGGCTACGACCTGGGCAAGGGCGCCGGCTTCTACGTGAATGCCACGCAGGCGCCGTGGGCGGCACACTACCGCATGTATGACTATGTGGTCGACGAACTGCCGGCGCTGATCGAGGCGCATGTCCCGGTCAGCGCGTCACGCGCGATCAGCGGGCATTCGATGGGCGGGCATGGTGCGCTGGTGGTGGCGTTGCGCAATCCCGGTCGCTATCGCAGCGTGTCGGCGTTCGCGCCGATCGTCGCGCCGTCGCAGGTGCCGTGGGGCGAAAAAGCGCTCGGCGCCTATCTTGGCGAAGACCGCGAGGCATGGAAGCCCTACGACGCGGTGGCGCTCATCGCCGATGCAAGCGAGCGGCTGCCGCTGCTCGTGGACCAGGGCGGCGCCGACGAATTCCTGGCGACCCAACTGCGTCCCGAACTGCTGGACGTGGCCTGCCGGACCCATGGCCATCCCCTGATCCTGCGCATGCAGCCCGGCCACGGCCACAGCTACTACTTCATCGCCAGCTTCATCGGCGAGCACATCGCGCACCATGCGGCTGCGTTGCGTGGTTGATGGGTGTTGATGCGTGATTGAGGATTGGCACCTGCGCCGAGGCAGGTGCCAATCAACCGGCCAGACTACTTCTCGGGACGGATGTTGACTTCGGTGAAGTCGAAGCTGCCGCTGGCATTGGTGATTTCCTGCCCGACAAGCTCCCTGGACATCACGCCTGGCACCAGCTTGTTGGCCTTGAAGCTGCCGGCGATGGACAGGGTGTGGTCGTCCACGCGTTCGAAGCGATCCAGCGTGACTTCGACGCTGGCGTCTGCCTTGCGATTGCTCTCGAACCACTGCGTGCGCTTCTTGCCATCGGGCACGTACTCGAGGTTTGCCTTGGTGGGGGTGTCGCTGTCCATCGGGAAACTGATGTTCAAGGTGGTCTTGCGTCCATCCGCGGTCACTCCTGACAACTCGACCTGGCGCTGGTTGATGATCGAGAGAGAATGCATCTGGGATGTATAGATCGTCCTGCCGGCAAACGCATCGGCAAGTTCCTGCACGTCCTGTGCACTGACATTGCTACCACCGCCTACCTTCGACTTCGCATTCGCCAGGTCTTTCTTGCCTGCTGCCGTGTCCATGCGTGCGGCAGTCGTCTTGCCCAAGTCGTCAGGGATCTTGGTTGCCAGCGAGCGGAACGCCGCCGCGCCATTGCCGATGTCGAGCTGGATCGTGCCCTGCACGCGTTGGTTGGGTTCCAGTGCGTCGCCGGATGATGTCGCCTCGCTCGCTGCCGCGCTGGCCTTGTCGGCGCTGTCGGCAAGCTGTTCGATGGCATTGGCGGATGTCGTGGACGTGCCATCCGGTGCGGGTTTGGAGCAAGCGCAGGTCAGCGCGATCACGGTGCACAGCGGGACGATGAGGCGAAGCTGTTGGGCAATCATGCAGTGAATTTGTCCTGTGTTGGTCGTGGGCGACGCTTCGCTATCACTCGGCTGCTCGTCTCGAGGCGTCATTGCAACAGGACAACGCTGGTCGCAGGGAAACCCGGCCAGCAAAGACGGTGTCAGGCCGCGCTTACGTCGCGCAATTGCCAGCCATTGCCTGCCAGCAGGCCCAGCCGCTGGCGCAGCACGACGGAGGGCAAGGAGGTCGTCACCACCAGGTCAATGTGCAGGTCGTGCTGCTCACCCTTCACCGTTGCATCCGCATCGGTCGCGGCCAATGCCGGATCGACCTCATCGGGTTCCTCCTGCCGGGCGCGCCATTGCTCGAACAAGCGGTCGCTGCGCAGGGCATCCTGCAACTCGGTGGCCAATCCCCCAGCGCCCTGGGAGCGGAACGAAAGTGCAGGATCGGTACCGTGCGCCAGTGCGGGATCGGGAAGGCTGATGTAATAGCGCATTGCCATGCTGGGCCCCTGAGGTGGATGTCGTCGGTGCCACAAGACTAAACGCCGCGTGTTAGCGCGGCGTTGTGAAGGCAAGCGTGGCAGCACGCGTCATTGACCGCTTGCGTGCGTGGCGCTCAGGAAAATTTCTCGGATTCCGCCGCGAACCCAACGACGGTTGCACCCTTGCCGACGTTCACCATGCCGGACAGGCCCATGACGCTTTCGAACACCTCGACATTGTGCTCGGCACAGACTTCGCGGAGGTTTGCGTACCCCGGCATTTGCTTCAGATCGGCCAGGTCGCCGCCATAGCTCACGCCCACGGTGGGCGTCATCAGTCCATCCTTCACGCGCTTGCTGGCGAAGTCGAACAACTTCTCGGTAGCGGCCTGCAGCCCCTTGACCTTGGCGACCGGCTCGGTATCGCCACGGTTGCAGTGCAGGATCGGCTTGATGTCGAGCGCGGTGCCAAGTGCAGCACTGATGAAACTCACGCTGCGGTCCCCACGCTTCCTGATGCGATTGCGCAGGTAATGCAGGTCGGGTGGCACCATGTAGCCCTGCGTGTACAGGGCCAGGTTCTCGAGGCGGGCGCGGATCTTCGGGGGTGCTTCGCCGGCGGCGCGCAGGCGGGCGGCTTCCACCACCAGCACCCCGACCGCAGCGAACACGTTCTGGCTGTCGATCACCCGCAACGAGAACGGGGTGTTGTTGCCGGCCGCCACGCGCACCGGCTTGTAGTCATTGAGGATGGTGTAACTGGCCTGCACGGCGTTGTCATGGATGCCACTGCGCGTACGCGTGGTGGTGATGCAGAAGACATAGTCGTAATCCAGGACGAGTTTGGTCAGGAACAGGTCGTGGACTTCCTGCACGGTGAACGGCGTGGTATCGGCATCGTACGCACGCGCCGCGGTGTCACCGCTGAGGAAGCGCATGGTGGCTTCCTCGTTGCGGACATCCGCCAGCACTGCGTTGCCGATCTGCACGGTGACCGGAAGGATGGTGATGTTTTCGCGTTCGATGAAATCCGCCGGAATGTCACAGGCGGAGTCAACCACGATGCCAATGCGCATATTTTCTCCAAATCCCCCGATCCGTTGCGTCCAACCTACCGCAAGTCCGGAGCGGATGCATGTGGCAAAGCGGCATGGTCAGCGCGCGCTGCCCGGATAGGTGCGTGGCAGGCCGTCGTCCGGGTGCAGGTAGCGGTCGCGCAACTCGGTCTGGCGCGAACGCATCGGGATCGCGCGACCATCCAGCCACACCTGCCGCGCGATGTTGGCCACGTCCAGCGGATCACCGGTCCACAGCACCAGGTCGGCACGCTGGCCCACCGCAATGCTGCCCAACTGCGCGCCGAGGCCGAAGCTGCCGGCCGGGATGGAGGTCAGCCCCGCCAGTCCGGCTTCCCACGGCAATCCGTTGGCCACGGCATTGCCCGCGAGCTGGCGGATCTTGCGCGCGTTGTGCGAGGCATCGCCGGCTTGCGAGAACGACACGCGCACGCCGGCCGCATGCAGGCGCGCGGCGTTTTCCAGGGTTGCGCCGATCGCGTCGAAGTCGGCAGGCAGGCCCGCCAGTGCATCCACGAACACCGGCACGCCGGCCGCGGCTATCTGCGGTGCGACTTTCCAGCCTTCCACCGCGCCGACCAACGCGATGTTCACGTTGCGCTGCCTGGCCCAGCGCAGCAGGCGGGTGATGTCGGCTGCACGCTGGATGCGCACCAGCACCCGTCCGCCGCCACCGAAATAACTCGCCAGCGTGCTGCGCCCGGCCGGCGTGAGCAGGGCGAACTTCGAATCCGCCGGGATCCGCCCGCGCACCTCGTCGATCAACTGGTCCAGCAGCATCCATTGCGCCGCCCGTGAATTGCCGGTGAGCCTGGCGCCGTCGCCGCCCAGGGTCACGAACAAGGCGCGCGGGCCGATCGCATCCAGGCTGCCGTCGAGCCGCACCACGCCGCCCTGGCCGCCGATGATCGAGCCACCCGCGCGCGTGCCGGCACCGAGCATGGTCCAGCCGATTCCTTCCACCCGCGCCACCGGCACCAGTACCGATTCCGGGTTATAGGCCAGGGTCACGTCGAACTCGGGGCGCACCTGCATGTCGGCGGCATTTGCACCCAGTGCCAGCGTGTTGTCCACGGTATCGGATTCGCCGGAGACCTCTTCCACGCCGATGTCGGTGATGCCGCCGAACAGCGTCGGCGTCAGCGGCTTGCCCTGCGCATCAACGACCGTGGCATTGCCTGCGGGAAGCCCGGCGCCAATCGCGGAGATCCGGCCGTCCTTCACCAATACGTCGGTGGCCTGCAGCGTGCCGCGCGCGCTGGCGGTGTGCACGGTCGCATTGCGGATCAGCAGGTCCTGCGCATTGGCGACACCCGCCAGGCACGCCAGCGCGGCAACCAGCGCCAGTTGCCTGAAGCACGCGGCCTTCATTTCACACCCCCGCGCATCACGTCCTGGCCAAGCATCCCTTGCCCCAACAAGAAGTCCGACCTGGGTTGTCGTGCCGGATCCCGTCGGTCATACAGGCGTGCGCCATCCACATACACTTGTTCGGCCTGCGCATAACTGCTGAACGGGCTGCCGTTCCACAGCACCACGTCGGCCATCTTGCCGGCCTCCAGGGTGCCGGTCTGGTCGAGGATGCCCATCGCCTTCGCCGGATTCATGGTCAGCCACTGGATCGCATGCTCGGGCGTGATGGCGATGCCGATGCGGCCTGCATTGGCGATGACTTTCGCCGTTTCCTGGTTGAGACGCTGGATGCCTTCTTCGGAATCGGAATGCACGATCGCGCAGCTGCCCGCGACCCGGTCCACCAATGCGATATTTTCCTGGATGCCGTCGAAGCTCTCCATCTTGAAGCCCCACCAGTCAGCCCACAGCGCGGCGCAGACGCCTTCGGCGGCGAGCTTGCCGGCGAGCTTGTAGGCCTCCACGCCGTGGTGGAAGGCGGCGATCCTGAAGCCGTACTCCTTCGCCAGGTCGAGCATGATCGCCATTTCGTCGGCGCGGTAGCAGTGGATGTTGACGCGGATGTCGCCGTTGATCGCGCCCGCCAGCGTGTCCAGCTTGAGGTCGCGCTTGCCGCCGCTGTCCTTGTCGGAGTCGGTCTTTGAAGCCGCGGTCTTGCGCTTCTTCATGTACTCGGCGGCATCGGCGAAGGCGGCACGAAAGCCGGCAACATTGCCCATCCGCGTCGAGGGCCCACCCTTGGAACCATAGACGCGCTTGGGGTTTTCGCCGCAGGCCATCTTCAGGCCCCAGGGCGCGCCCGGGAACTTCATGCCCTGGTAGGTGACCGAGGACACGTTCTTCAGGGTGACGCCGCGGCCACCGATCAGGTTGGCCGAACCCGGCAGGATTTGCAGCGAAGTCACGCCCCCGGCCAGCGCCGCGTGGAAGCCCGGGTCCTGCGGCCAGATCGAGTGTTCGGCCCAGACTTGCGCGGTGACCGGCGAGGTCGCCTCGTTGCCGTCGCTGCTCGCGTTCACGCCGGGACTGGAATAGACGCCCAGGTGCGAGTGGATATCGATGATGCCCGGGGTGATCCATTTGCCGGTGGCATCCACGCGCTGCGCATCGGCCGGCGCGTCGAGCGCGGTGCCGACCGCGACGATGCGGCCATCGCGCATCAGCACATCGGCGTCGTCAAGGCGTGCACCGGTGCCGGTCAGCACGGTGGCGTGCTGCAGCAATACCGGCGTCGCGGCCACGCGCTGGTAGGTGCTGGGATAAGGATCCAGCGTGAAGCCCAGGTCAGGCTTGTCGGTGGTGGCTGTCCTGCTTGGCGGCGCGCTGGCGCAACCTGCCAGCAGGGCCACCGCGATCGCGGCAGTCGTGGTCTTCAGTCTCATTCGTCATCCCCGTGCGCATGGCGTGCGCTTGCTGGAACGTTAACGGCATTGCCGCGCCTGCGCTACATGACCGAGGTCATGGCTGCATGGGACACTTCGCGCAAATGGAAGCGAGAACGAGGGAAACGCGATGAAGGAAAAACAGGACATCGTCGACAACTGGCTGCCGCGCTACACCGGCGTGCCGCTGGATGGCTTCGGCGAACACATCCTGCTGACCAACTTCGGCGGCTACCTGGGCCATTTCGCGGCGATGACCGGTGCCGAGATCGTCGGCATCGACCGACCCATGCCCAGTGCCACCGCCGACGGCATCACCATGATCAACTTCGGCATGGGCAGCCCGAATGCCGCCACGATGATGGACCTGCTGTCCGCCATTTGCCCGAAGGCCGTCCTGTTCCTCGGCAAATGCGGCGGGCTGAAGCGCAAGAACCAGCTGGGCGACCTGGTGTTGCCGATTGCCGCGATCCGCGGCGAGGGCACCAGCAACGACTATCTGCCGCCACAGGTGCCGGCCTTGCCTGCGTTCGCCTTGCAGCGCGCGGTGTCGACCATGATCCGCGACATGGAGCTGGATTACTGGACCGGTACCGTCTACACCACCAATCGGCGGGTCTGGGAACACGACGCCGAATTCAAGGAAAAACTCCGCGCGATGCGTTGCATGGCGATCGACATGGAAACCGCGACCGTGTTCGCCGCCGGCTTCGCCAATCGCATTCCCTGCGGTGCGCTGCTGCTGGTCAGCGACCAGCCGATGGTGCCGGAGGGCGTCAAGACCGAGGCGAGTGATGCCACCGTTTCGGCGAATTTCGTGGAGAACCACATCAAGGTCGGGATCGAGGCGCTGCGGCTGATACGCCGCCACGGGAAATCGGTCCGCCACCTGAGGTTCGACGAGTGAGCACGCCCGGCGATGTGATCACGTTCTGGCGCGAAGCCGGCCCCGACAAATGGTTCAACGGCGGCGATGCGTTCGACGAGGCGTGCCGGCAATGCCTAGGCGACGCGCACATGGCCGCCGCAAGGCGCGAGCTGGATGGCTGGATGGACACGCCCGACGGCGCGCTCGCCCTGTTGCTGCTGCTCGACCAGATCCCGCGCAACATCTTCCGCGGCAGCGGGCATGCCTTCGCCACCGATGGCCTGGCGCTGCAGCACGCGATGCAGGCGGTGGACCATGGACTGGATGCGCACGTGGACGGGGACCTGCGGGCCTTCGTCTACCTGCCCTTCGAACATTGCGAAGCGATGGCGATGCAGGACCGCAGCGTGGAGCTGATGGCGACGCTGGGCGGAGCCTCCCTGGACTATGCCCATGCGCACCGCAACGTGATCAAGCGCTTCGCGCGATTCCCGCATCGCAATGCCGCGCTGGGCCGCACCAGCACGCCCGAGGAACAGGCGTGGCTGGATGCGGGCGGCGGCTTCTAGCGCCGGATGACTTCAGGTCTCAGTACTGCGGGATCGCCGGGTCGAACGTCGCCCACGCATCGATGCCGCCGCTGATGTTGTAGACCTCGGTGAAGCCGAGCGCGCGGAAGTGTTCGGCGGCCTGGCCGCTGCGAGCATCCGTGTGGCAGAGGAACGCGATCGGCGTCGCCTTGTCCATCGCTTCGATCTCCGCCATGCCGTCGTCGAAATGGGCGAACGGCAGGTTGAGCGATGCCAATGCGCGCTCATCGGCGGGGCGCACGTCGATGATCACCAGGCTGCCGGCATTGACGCGCTCGGCGGCCTCGGCCGAGGTGATCGCACGCACCTTCGGCGGCGCGTTGGGATTGTCGATCACCAGGCCCTTGCCGCGTGCGTCGTCGGCCCAGTCGATCCGCAGGCCGCGTGCGCGTTGTGCACTGGCAAGGTCGAACTGGGCGCGGATGCCGGCCGATTCGCTGGCGATCGCGGACGCATCGTGCTGGGCCAGTTGCAGGCTGGCGTTGAAGCCATTGTCGATCTGGATCTGCAGCGCGAAGCCGTCGCCCGCATTGGCGATTGCCTTGCCCAGCATCTCGGCGGCGGCAGGGGTGATTTCGATGTCCGGCGGGGTGCGATCCGGCGCGGGCACGCCGAGCGCGGCGTGCAACTCGCCGCTGGCGGCCATCTGCATGATGATGTCGCTGCCGCCGACCAGCTCGCCGCCGATGTACAGCTGCGGGATCGTCGGCCAATCGCCATAGGCCTTGATGCCCTCGCGGATCTGGCCATCCGCCAGCACGTCCACGTGCATGTAGTTCACGCCGGTCGCATCCAGCGTGGCCACCGCCTTGGACGAGAACCCGCACTGCGGTGCACGCGGATTGCCCTTCATGAACAGGACCACGGGATTGCTGCTCAGCAGGGTTTCGATGCGGGTGCGCAGGGCGGGGTCGAGGGACATGTCAGGGTGTTCCGGAACGTGGGGACGTCAATTTTACCCCTGAAGGGAAAGCGCGGCAGGGTAAGTGGTTCAGCTTGGTTGACCTGGGTCAATCAATATCGGGTTTCGCCAACAACCCCCGCACCACGGGCAACGCAAGTCGCGTCCATTCCGCATGCATCGCGGCCGATGGATGCAGGCCGTCTTCCGCCAACATGTCGGGCTGCGCGCCGAGTTCGCGCGAGACTTGCGTGATGTCCACGAACGCCACGTCGTGCGCTTCGCAGATTTCATTGGCGGCAGCGTTGTAGGTGTCCAGTGCATCGAAAATCGCGTACAGGTCGCGTCCGCTTGCCTGGGCGAACGGGGTCACGCCCCAGTCGGGGATCGACAACACGAACACCTGTCGCGGACTTGCATCGGCCAATGCGATCGCGCGTCGCAGCAGGCGGGTGAAGCTCGCGCGGTAGTCATCGACGGCATGTCCGCGATATTGGTCATTGACGCCGATCAGCAACGACACGACATCCCATTCGCCCAGTGGTTCGACGGCATCCATCGCGGCAGCGAGTTCGTCCGTACTCCAGCCGGTCATGGCGATGATGCGTGGGTCGGCGATGCCGATGCCGCCGGCGCGCAATGCGCGCGCAAGTTGCAGCGGCCAGCGCCCGGCTTCCTCCACCCCTTCGCCGATGGTGTAGCTGTCGCCGAGGGCGAGATATGACAGCCCCGAAATGGGGTCAGAGCACATTTCCATCTCGTCGCGGATGGGGCCTGAAGACTGTCGGGGAAATGTTCTCTGACCCCATTTCGTCAGGCCACGGCAGTGCGCGATGCCGTCACCCGCGACGCGCGTCGCGCCAACACGCGATCGATGCGCGTGAACACTTCGCGCAACACGGGTGCTTCCGGCAGCAGGGTGACCCGGAAATGATGGCGGTACGGCACGTTGAAGCTGGAACCCGGCACGATCAGCACGTCCTCGGTTTCCAGCATTTCCAGCGCGAACGCATGGTCGTCGAATCCGCGCGCGGCATCGCCGACCACCGCCGGGAATCCGTACAGCGCGCCTTGCGGGGCAACCAGCTGCAGGTGTTCGCTGGCCTGGCAGGCTTCGATCAGGGCGCGGCGTGTCTCGTGCAGGCGCCCGCCCGGCTGGCAAAGCGGGCTGATGGTGTCGATGCCGTGCAAGGCCTGTTCGATCGCGAACTGCCCCGGCACGTTGGCGCACAGGCGCAGCGCGCCGAGCAGGTCCATGGCGTGGTGGAAGTCGCCGCTGGCCAGCGGATCGCCGCTTAGGACCGCCCAGCCAACGCGCCAGCCGCAGGCGCGATGGACCTTCGACAAGCCGCCGAAGCTCAGGCACGGCAGGTCGCCGGCGATCGGCGCGATCGGCTGGAACGCATGGTCGTCGTACAGGATGCCGTCATAGATTTCGTCGCACAGCAGCAGCAGGCGATGTTTTGCAGCGATCGCCACGATCCGTTCCAGCAGCTCGCGCGGATAGTTGGCGCCGGTCGGGTTGTTCGGGTTGATCAGCACGATCGCGCGGGTGCGCGGGGACACCAGCGATTCGATCTGCTCCGGATCCGGCAGGAAGCCGTTGGCTTCGTCACACCGGTAGTAGACCGGGCGACCGTCGTTGAGGATGGTCGCCGCCGACCACAACGGGTAATCGGGCGAGGGCAGCAGCACTTCGTCACCGGGGTTGAGCAGGGCGCGCAGGCTGATGTCGATCAGCTCGCTGACGCCATTGCCGATGAACACCCGCTCCGACGATGCATTCGGCGTGCCACGGGCCTTGTGGAACACGGCGATGGCCTCGCGCGCTTCCGGCAGGCCCTGCTGGTGGGTATAGGGATCGGTACCGGCGATGTGGTCGGCGATCGCGCGCTGCAGGTGCTCCGGCGCGCGGAATCCGAATGCGCCCGGGTTGCCGATGTTGAGCTTGATCAGGCTGCGGCCCTGGGCTTCCAGCTCGCGGGCGCGGCGGGCGAGTTCACCGCGGATTTCGTAACGGACTTCGGACAGGCGGGTGCGGGTCTTGAGGCTGGGTGGTGACATCGGCGGGACATGGGGGTGGGCGTGGGTGGCCAGCGTAGCGGGAAAAGGGGTCAGAGAACATTTCCCGTGCGATGAGCCGCAGTCCACGATTTCAAGCGGAAATGTTCTCTGACCCCTTTTCGCGGAACACCGGAGGCTAGAATCGCGCCATGACCGCAGGCTCCACATCCACGATGCCACGCGCATGACCCCGCTCCAGTCCATCGGCTGGCGCTGGGCGCCCGCCACCCTTCCGCGTGACTGGGCCGGCCTGCTGGCACTGCATCCACGGGCGCGGCCCGCCCGCATCAGCGAGCAGCACCGCAGCGGTTATCTGGTCGCCGAATCGGTGGAGGCTTCGTACCGCGCCGAATCGCTGCCGGAATGGCAGCGTGCGGGCAATTACCGCAAGGGCGGGACCACGCCGGAAGGCCGGCCTGCGGTGGGCGACTGGGTGCTGATCGAGGGTGAAGCGCCGAACGCGCTGGAGATCGTCGCGTTGCTGCCGCGGTTCTCCTCGATCAAACGCGGCGCCGCCGGCGAGCATTACCGCCAGCAGGTGATCGCGGCCAACATCGATACGGTGTTCGTGGTCTGCGGGCTGGACGCCGACTTCAACCCGCGCCGGATCGAGCGTTACCTGATGCTGGTCGGCGGCAGCGGCGTGCAACCGGTCGTGGTGCTGACCAAGGCCGACCAGCCGGGCGCGGAACGCGACGCCGCGGTGGAGGAACTGCGCGCACTTGACGTGCCGGTGCTGGCGGTCAATGCCAAGGACCGCGCCAGCGTCGCGACCCTGGAGCCATGGCTGCAGTCGGGCCACAGCGTGGTGCTGGTGGGCAGTTCCGGCGCCGGCAAGTCGACCCTGAGCAATACCCTGCTCGGCACCGAGAGGATGAAGACCGGCGCGGTGCGCGAGACCGACGACCGTGGCCGCCACACCACCACCCACCGAGCGCTGATTGCCTTGCCTTCGGGCGCCTGCATGATCGACACCCCGGGCATGCGCGAGCTCAAGCCGACCGGCGAGGAGGACGTGGCCGAGAGTTTTTCCGATGTCGAGGCGCTGGCCGGGCAGTGCAAGTTCCGCGACTGCCGGCATGCGCAGGAGCCGGGCTGCGCGGTGCGCGCCGCGATCCAGGCCGGCCAGCTGGATGGCCAGCGCGCCGCCAACTTCTTCAAGCTGCGCGACGAAGTGGTTGGCGCGGCAGGTCAGTTGGCAACCCGCCTGGCGCAAAAAGCGGATGCGCGCGTGCAGCCGAAGGGGCCGCGCATTCGCGTGGACCAGCACGCCGACGACTGATGACGACCCCACGCCGCCCCGACATCGCCCATCATGCCGCGCTCGATGCGCGCATGACCCAGGCGGCGCGCGAGGTCCGCCTGTTGAGCCTGGCCAGCTGGCCCGCCAGCGAGCAGCAGCAATTCCTGGCCGACCATGCGCGCGGCAGGGCCAAGCTGCCCGCCCATGTCTATCCACAGCATGATTTTTCCGCCGAGCGCCACGAGTTCGAGGCGATTGCCGCTGCCGCCGATCCGTCGCATCCACTGGGTATCTACCTGATCGAATCCGCGCATAGCTGGTTGCTGGCGGCCGAGTTGCTGGAGCACCTGGGCACGGCCAGGGTCACCGACCTGTCCGTTGCGCTGTTCGGCAAGCCCGACTTCGGCCTGCCCGGTGGCGCGACCACGCGCGACGCCGCCCGCCACTTCATCGATATCGCCAATGAGCTGGACCAGGAATTGCTGGCACCCTCGGAACAGGTGGAGATCTCCGCCACCTCGCTGGGCCTGCAACTGCAGGCCGCGCTGGACGACTATTTCGATGCCCGCGTGATCACCGTGGAGCTGGACCCCGACTTGATCGCAAAGGCGGCCGCGGGCGCGACGCGCATCCGCCTGCGCGCGGGCGCCGCGTTCTCGGACTATGACCGCCACCAGCTCTTGCAGCACGAAGCCTTCGTGCATTCGCTCACCGCCCTCAATGGGCGCGAGCAGACCGTGCTGCCCAGCATGTCGCTTTCTTCGCCGCGCACCACCGCGACCCAGGAAGGGCTGGCGACCTTTGCCGAACAGATCACCGGCAGCATCGACATCGAACGCATGAAGCGGGTCAGCCTGCGCATCGAAGCGGTGGCGATGGCGCTGGAAGGCGCCGACTTCCTGCAGGTGTTCCAGTACTTCCAGGATGCCGGGCAGGACCTGACCGAAAGCTTCACCTCGGCCCAGCGGGTGTTCCGTGGCGTGCCCACGAGCGGCGGCTACGCGTTCACCAAGGACACGGTCTACCTGCGTGGCCTGATCGGCGTGCACACGTTTTTCCGCTGGGCGCTCAAGCAGCGCAAGCTGCGCCTGTGCCGGATGCTGTTCGCCGGCAAGATGACCCTGGGCGACGTCCAGCGCTTCGAACCCCTGTTCGACAGCGGCGATTTGCTGCCGCCGCGCTGGCTGCCGCAATGGGTGGAGCGCGCCAACGGACTGGCCGGGATGCTGGCGTTCTCGCTGTTCGCAAACCGGATCCGGCTGGACCAGATCATGTCGGACGAGCACGTCACCGACATCTGACCATCCGCCGTGCATGAAGCAAGTATCATCAATGGCCCGCATCCGTGGCGTGTCCCATGACCGACCAGCATGATTCCGGCGACGACCTCAAGCAGGCTGCGCTTGACTACCACCGGCTGAGCCCGCCCGGCAAGATCAAGGTCAGCGCGACCAAGCCGATGGTCACCCAGCGCGACCTGGCGCTGGCGTATTCGCCCGGCGTGGCCTATGCCTGTGAGGCCATCGTCGCCGACCCGAACGAGGTCAGCACGCTGACCGCACGCGGCAACCTGGTCGCGGTCGTCACCAACGGCACCGCCGTGCTTGGCCTGGGCGACATCGGCCCGCTGGCCAGCAAGCCGGTGATGGAAGGCAAGGGCGTGCTGTTCAAGAAGTTCGCCGACGTCGACGTATTCGACCTCGAGATCAACGAGCGCGACCCCGACAAGCTGGTCGACATCATCGCCTCGCTGGAACCGACCTTCGGCGGCATCAACCTGGAGGACATCAAGGCGCCGGAATGCTTCATCGTCGAGCGCAAGCTGCGCGAACGGATGAACATCCCGGTGTTCCACGACGACCAGCACGGCACCGCGATCATCGTCGGAGCGGCGATCTTCAATGCGCTGGAAGTGGCTGGCAAGAAAATCGAGGACGTGAAGCTGGCGACCAGCGGCGCCGGCGCCGCGGGCATCGCCTGCCTGGACATGCTGGTGGCGCTGGGCATGAAGCCGGAGAACATCCTGGCGGTGGACCGCGACGGCGTGCTGTACACCGGCCGCGAGCACCTGGATCCGGACAAGCAGCGGTATGCGCGCGACACCGGCAAGCGCACGTTGGCGGAGATCGTCGAAGGCGCCGACGTGTACCTCGGCTTGTCGGCTGGCGGCATCCTCAAGCCGGAGATGGTCGCGACCATGGCACCGCGCCCGATCATCCTGGCGCTGGCCAATCCGTATCCGGAAATCCTGCCGGAGGACGCCAAGGCGGTGCGACCGGATTGCATCATCGCCACTGGTCGCAGCGACTATCCGAACCAGGTCAACAACGCGCTGTGCTTCCCGTACATTTTCCGTGGCGCGCTGGACGTGGGCGCCACCGAAATCAACGAGTCGATGAAGCTCGCCTGCGTGCGCGCGATCGCGCAACTGGCGCGCATGGAAGCGGGCGACCTGGGCGGCGCCTATGCCGGCGACGCGCCCACCTTCGGCGCCGAATACCTGATCCCGCGTCCATTCGACCCGCGCCTGCTGACCGTGCTGGCCCCGGCCGTTGCCGAAGCGGCGATGGCGTCCGGCGTCGCGCTGCGGCCGCTGGCCGATGTCGATGCCTATCGCGAAAAACTCAGCGAGTTCATCCACCGCAGCAGCTTGATGATGAAGCCGGTGTACGAGCGCGCCCGTTCCATCCAGAAACGCGTGGTGTACGCCGAAGGCGAGGAGTACACGGTCCTGCGCGCGGTGCAGACGGTGATCGACGAGCGCCTGGCGTATCCGATCCTGGTTGGCCGCCCCGACGTGATCGAAACCCGCATCGAGAAACTCGGCCTGCGGATGCGCGCCGGCGTGGATTTCGAACTCACCAACATCAATGACGACCCGCGCTTCGACGACTACTGGCGCCAATACCACGCACTCACCGAGCGCCGTGGCGTCACCCCGGATGCGGCCAAGAACCTGCTGCGTTCGCGGCCGACCCTGATCGCCGCGCTGATGGTCGAGCGGGGCGAGGCCGATGCGATGATCTGCGGCCTGGTCGGGCGTTATCACAAGAAGCTCGGATACCTGCGCAGCATCTTCGATTTCCAGCCGGGCGTGGTCGGCACCGCCGCGATGACCGGGGTGATCAACGACCAGGGCGTGGTCTTCTTCGTCGACACCCACGTGCAGCAGGATCCGTCGGCCGAGCAGATCGCCGAGGCCACGCTGCAGGCCAGCTATCGACTGAAACTGTTCGGGATCGAACCCAAGGTCGCGCTGCTGTCGCATTCCAATTTCGGCAGCCACCAGGACGCCAGCGCATTGAAGATGCGCCGTGCCTACGAAATCATCCGCGCGCGCGTGCCCAGGCTCGAGATCGACGGCGAGATGATGGCCGACACCGCCTGGGACGAGGCGGTACGCCAGCGGATTTTCCCGGGCACAACCCTGTCCGGCCGCGCCAACCTGCTGGTCATGCCGAACCTGGACGCGGCCAACATCGGCTACAACCTGGTGCGGGTGATGACCGGCGGCGTCGCCATCGGGCCGATCCTGATGGGCCTGGACCAGCCGGCGCACATCCTGACCTCGGCCTCGACTTCGCGCCGGGTGGTCAACATGACGGCCATCGCCGCGGTGGAAGCGCAGATCCGCGCCAGCATGCGATGAGCGCCGACAGCTAGGCAGGGCGCGCGCCGGACGTTTGCGTGGAGCGGGTCTTCGCGACGCGCAGGGGAGCTTGGCCAGTTTGATCCGGGTAAAACCAATCTACCCCGCAGCGCGCCATGGAAACTGGGCGAACGCTTGCTAGACTCGGCTTCCGGATCGCGGAAAGGGTGGGGAAAAGGGTCAGACTGAAGTTTTGTGGCAAACCGCGTCGGTATCGCCGATTGACGTCGGCACAAAATTCACTCTGACCCCTTTACCCTCTGGCCCTTTTCCGCCGCCCCCATTCCACGACGGAGCGCGCATGAACTGGCTCAACGAGATGCTCAAGAACGATCCCGATCCGACCGAGTCGCAGGAGTGGATCGAATCGATCAAGGCCGTCATCGACCATGACGGCGCCGAACGTGCGCACCAGTTGCTGGAAGGCATGGTCGAGCTGACCCGCCGCGCGGGCGCCAACCTGCCGTTCGCGCCGACCACCGAATACATCAACACCATCCCCAGCCACCTGGAGCCGAAGCTGCCGGGCGATGCGCACCTGGAATGGCGAATCCGTTCGATGATCCGCTGGAACGCCATGGCCATGGTGGTGCGCGCCAACCGCAAGCCGGGTGACCTGGGCGGGCATATCGCCAGCTTCGCGTCGTCGGCCACGCTGTACGACGTCGGCTTCAACCACTTCTGGCGGGCACCTTCGGAAAATCACCCGGGTGACCTGCTGTACCTGCAGGGCCACAGCTCGCCGGGCATCTACGCGCGCTCGTTCCTGGAAGGGCGCATCAGCGAATCCCAGCTCGACAACTTCCGCATGGAAGTCGATGGCCGCGGCATCAGCAGCTATCCGCATCCGTGGCTGATGCCGGAGTACTGGCAAACCCCGACCGTGAGCATGGGCCTGGGCCCGCTTGCCGCGATCTACCAGGCCCGCAGCTGGAAGTACCTGGAAGCGCGCGGGCTGATGCCCAAGACCGACCGCAAGGTGTGGTGCTTCCTCGGCGACGGCGAAACCGACGAACCGGAAAGCCTGGGCGCCATTGGCGTGGCCGGTCGCGAAGGCCTGGACAACCTGATCTTCGTGGTCAACTGCAACCTGCAGCGGCTGGATGGACCGGTGCGCGGCAACGGCAAGATCATCCAGGAGCTGGAGGGCGCGTTCCGCGGCCACGGCTGGAACGTGATCAAGACGATCTGGGGCAGTTACTGGGATCCGTTGCTGGCCAAGGACAAGCACGGCGTCCTCAAGAAAATCATGATGGACACCGTCGATGGCGAGTACCAGAACTGCAAGGCGTTCGGCGGCGCCTACACCCGTGAACATTTCTTCGGCAAGCATCCCGAAGCGCTGGACATGGTGGCCAACCTCAGCGACGACGACATCTGGCGGCTGAACCGTGGCGGCCATGATCCGCACAAGGTGTATGCGGCCTACGACGCGGCGGTGAAGACCGTCGGCCTGCCCACCGTGATCCTGGCCAAGACCGTCAAGGGCTACGGCATGGGCGCGGCCGGCGAGGCGCTCAACCCGACCCACCAGACCAAGAAGCTGGACGACAGCGCGGTGCGCGCATTCCGCGACCGCTTCAAGCTGGAAATCGACGACGACCAGTTCAAGGACGGCCAGGTGCCGTTCTTCCGTCCGGACGAGAAGTCGCCGGAAATGGAATACATGCGCGAACGCCGCGCCAAGCTGGGCGGCCATCTGCCGCAGCGCCGGCGCAAGGCCACGCAGCAGCTCGACGTGCCGCCGCTGGCGACCTTCGAGCGCCTGCTCAAGGCCACCGGCGAGCGCGAGATCAGCACCACCATGGCCTTCGTGCAGATGCTCAACATCATCCTGCGCGACAAGGTCATCGGCCCGCGCTGCGTGCCGATCGTCGCCGACGAGGCACGCACGTTCGGCATGGAGGGCCTGTTCCGCCAGCTGGGCATCTATGCGCCGCAGGGCCAGAAGTACAAGCCGGTCGATGCCGACCAGCTGATGTTCTACCGCGAGGACGCCGCCGGCCAGGTGCTGGAGGAAGGCATCACCGAAGCGGGCGCGTTCTCCTCATGGATGGCGCTGGCGACCAGCTACAGCACCAATGACCTGGCGATGCTGCCGTTCTACATCTACTACTCGATGTTCGGCTTCCAGCGCGTCGGCGACTCTGCCTGGCAGGCCGGCGACATGCGCTCGCGCGGCTTCATGCTGGGCGCCACCGCAGGCCGCACCACGCTCAACGGCGAAGGCCTGCAGCACGAGGACGGGCAGTCGCAAGTGCAGGCCAGCTTCATCCCCAACGTGCGCAGCTATGACCCGACCTTCGCCTACGAAGTGGTGACGATCATCCAGTACGGCATGCAGCGGATGATGGCCGAGCAGCACGACGAGTATTTCTACATCACCCTGATGAACGAGAACTACAGCCACCCGGAGATGCCCGAAGGCAGCGCCGAGGGCATCATCAAGGGCATGTACCTGCTGCAGGATGGCGGCAAGCCGAAGAAGGGCGAGCTGCGCGTGCAACTGCTGGGCAGCGGCACCATCCTGCGCGAAGTGATGGCCGCCGCCGAACTGCTGGACGCCGACTTCGGCATCAAGGCCGACGTGTGGTCCTGCCCGAGCTTCGTCGAACTGTCGCGCGATGGCGTGGATGCCGAGCGCTGGAACCGCTTCCATCCCGAAGCCAAGGCCCCGCGCAAGGCCTGGGTGACCACGCAGCTCGACGGTCGCCAGGGGCCGGCAATCGCCGCCACCGACTACGTGCGCCACCACGCCAACCAGATCCGCGAATACGTGCCGATGCGCTACACCGTGCTGGGCACCGACGGCTTCGGCCGCAGCGACACCCGCGCCAACCTGCGCCGCTTCTTCGAGGTCGACCGCTACCACGTCGCCCACGCCGCCGTGGCCGCGCTGGCCGCCGACGGCAAGATGAGCGCCAAGGACGTGGCGCGCGCGATCAAGCTGTACAAGATCGATGCGGAGAAGCCGAATCCGATTGGGGTTTGATGCTTTTCACTCCCTCCCTTGCGAAGCAGGGGAGGGTTGGGGTGGGGTAGGAGGCGGCCGAGGGTCGCCTTTTTGCGTTGAATGATCAGACTTCGTACCCTAGTCGTGATTTGAATCAAGGTGCCAGACAGCATGCGATTCTGGTGGGTGAACCAAAACCAGACGTACCGGCATGAGGTTCCGGGAGGCTATTTGTGGTCTCCGAAAAGAAAAAAAGGCAACAAGTCCAATCCGTTCTATGACTTCATGCGAGAAGTCTCACCCGGAGATGTGATCTTCTCGTTCGCTGATACGTACATAAAAGCAATTGGCATAGCCACTTCTCATGCATACGAGTCACCCAAACCACTTGAATTCGGGCAAGCAGGCGCTTACTGGGAAAATATTGGTTGGCGAGTAGACGTTCGTTTTAGCGAGCTACATGGACCTATCAAGCCAGCCGACCACATGCTGCAGCTGGCACCACGCCTGCCTGCGCGCTATGCGCCGCTTCAAGCAAATGGCAATGGACTGCAAGGGGTCTACCTCACGCTCTTGCCTGATGATTTTGCGGTATCACTGGTCGATTTAATCGGTCGCGAGGCTCGCCTTATTGTTGAAGGGTTGCGAATTGCCGATCGCCCCGAAACTTCGCCTGCGATTGGCTTAGTCGAGTGGGAAAATCATCAGATAGAAGGCGTTCTTGCTGATCAAGCAATCCCAGAAACAGTAAGGCAAGCCGTTGTGATGGCAAGACGCGGTCAAGGGTTGTTCAAGCAGAACGTTCGTCAAATTGAGAATGCATGCCGAGTGACCAAGGTCGATCAGATAGAGCACCTGCGTGCAAGTCACTGCAAGCCATGGCGAGACTCAAGCAATGCGGAGCGACTCGACGGTGAAAATGGTTTGCTGCTTACCCCAGATGTTGATCACTTGTTCGACAGAGGATTCATCAGCTTCGAGGATGGTGGTCGAGTGCTTGTTTCGCCCGTTGCCCATCAGGAATCCTTAAGGAAAATGGGTTTAGCGGAGGCCTTGCGAACAAACGTGGGCCCATTCACGAATGGGCAGAAGGCTTTTTTATCCTTTCATCGGGAAAGCGTTTTTCTGGAGGCTCGCTACAGGCGATAGCCTCGTGGATGATTTCCTGAGTCTGCGATTGATCTGCTCCCAATCCACTCTGCAACCGTGTCGCCGACGCTCACTCCACCACCCTCACCACAAACCCATCCACTGCCCGCGTATAAGCCGACGGCTTCCCCAACTCCTTGTTGATTTCCGCGTGCGAAAGATTCTCCGGAAGCACGGTCATCGAGACGCCCAGGGTCTTGCCCTTGGCGGCCAGCGCCTGTCCCTGCGGGCAGGAATCACGGCGCTGGCTGGAACACACGATCAGCATCGGCAGGGCGTGGCGGGTGAGCTGGTGGTAGGGCGATGCGGCGATCCAGTCGGCGGGGTTGTCGCCGAAGGCGCGGTCATACAGCGGTGGCGTGCGCGGACGCGCCATCAGTTCAGGCACGTTCATCGCACCGCTGTCCAGCGAGACCACGCCGCGCGGGCGTTGCGCGCCGGCTTCGCGCCATAGCGTCGGTGCGGCGCCGACCAGGGCGACAAGGTGTGCGCCGGCGGAGTGGCCCATCAGCACCACGCGCGACGGATCGGCATGCCACCCGGGTGCGAGTTGCTGCACCTTCGCCAGGGCGCGGGCGACATCGCGGGCCTGGTCAATCGGCGCGGTGTCCGGACGCATGCGGTAGTTGGTGGAGACCAGCGCATAGCCTTTCCGCAACCAGTGCGCGGCCTTGTTCTCGACTACCCCGGGATTGTCCTTGTTGCCGTTGGCCCAACCACCGCCGTGCACCATCAGGATGATCGGCGCATTGCGAGGCTGCGCAGGAAGGTAGACGTCGAAGCGTTGGCGCGGATCGCTGCCGTAGGCGACATCGCGCAGGGCACGTGCGCCGGGTGGGAGCGGCACCGGCGTGGTGGCCGGTTGACGCGAGGCCTCGCGTGCCTGGGCGATGCGCTTCCGGAACGTTTGGGCATCGGCGGTGGCGACCATGAGCGCGAGTGCTGCAAGGGCAATCAATCCGAAGCGATACGGACGCATGGGCATGGGAATCTCCTGATTGGGCATGGTGTGGGACGCAACCCGTCCCTCCTGGTTGCAACGCATCTCCAAAGCCTGCGTTGACCGCGCGACCTGCAGCCGCCAATTCTTCATCCCTCAGCCGGCACCGCAGCCACCACCACCGGCGCGATCATGATGCCGACTGCATTCGGCGTGGCGCGTGTCTTCTTGCAGAGTCGCCAGGCTGACAGCGCGGTCTCCCCCGTTCCTTCGGCACGCCGCCGTTGGCGCAACGCGTGATCAGCAGCATGAAGACGAGGTAGGTCGCGGTCGGCAGCCATTGCGCCCGACGCATGCTGCGCACGCGGGTTCCAGCAGCATGCGCGTTGCTTACCAGCCGTGCGCGCCCTGTTCCTCGACCACGGTGAACCCCGAATGCTCCCCCGACGCATCGGCGGCAACCCCCGTCGCGAAATGCGCCACGCCGGTCCCCGCCTCCTGGTCGATCCACAGTCCCGACAGCAGGCCATAGGCATTGCCGCCGTGGCCGATGCGCGTGCGGCCGTCGCCGAACAGGTTGTCGCGGCAGGTCTTGCCGTCGCCGCTGGCCAGGTGTTGCATGGCCAGGCCATAACGGCAGAAGAAGCTGCCGCGGGTGGCTTCGTCCTCTTCGATCACGTCGCCGTTGTCGCCATCGAAGGTCCACGCGGGCGTGGTCAGCACGCGCATGGACTCCGGCCCCAGGAGGCGCACGCCGTCCAGCGTGCCGTCGTTGAGCAGCATGCGGCCGATCCTGGCGAGGTCGTATGCGGAGATGCGCAGGCCGCCCTGCGGCGAGAACAGCGTGCCGTTTTCGCCGGCGTGCCAGCGTGAAAGGTCGCAATTGCCGTCATCCGGCGCGATCACCGGGCAGGCCGGGCGCATGCCGTGCAGGTCGTCTTTTTGCGGCGTGCCGTTGGCGTCGTACAACACCACGGCGCGGGCGATGGCGGCGTCGCTGCAGCCCGACCAGTTGAAGCAGGCATCCAGCTTGAGCGGCGCCAGCACCAGCCGCCGCATCAACAGGTCGAAGCGTTCGCCGGTGGCGCGCTCCATCAGCTGCGCGACCAGCGGGAAGTTGAGGTTGGTGTAGCGGAAGTACGTGCCGGGCGGATGCGCGGCGTCCCACGCCTTGGGGTCGTCCGTGATCGAGGTGATCGTGGTGCCCAGCGGCACGTTCCAGTAGCCGGCGCCATCGGTCAGGCTGGAGGTGTGCGACAGCAGCATCCGCAAACTGATCGCGCGATCCGGGAACGCGGGATTGCGCAGCGGGAAGCCGAGTTGTTTCGACACGTCGGCATCGAGGTCCAGCGTGCCTTGCTCGACCAGGCGCATCACGCCAATGGTCGTCACCAGCTTGCTGATCGATGCGATCCGCGCCGGATCGTTGACGGTGATCGTGCGGCCGGCGGCGACATCGGCCATTCCTTGCGCGCGCAGGGTAGTCACGCCCGCGCGATCAAAGGTGACGCGCACGCGGGCAACGGGGTCGGCGGCCGCCGCCGTTGCACAGGCGAAGGCGAGGGAGATGGCAAGGATGCAGACGGGAATGCGCACGGCGGGCTCCTGCGGGACGTGGTCGAGTTATAGCAGTCCATTCGACCGCCGGACTCAATGGAAATCCCGTGAGCCGGTCGGCAGTTCGCCCAGCAGATGGCTCATGTCCTGCAGGTCGCGCGCGATCAGGTGCGCCACGCCATCCACCTGTTCCCAGCGCCCGCGCACGGCCAGCAGGCGCGAACCCAGCAGCGCCTTGCGGCGCTTGATGGCGAGGTCACGCCACACCACCACGTTGACCATGCCGTGCTCGTCTTCCAGGGTGACGAAGACCGTGCCGCTGGCGGTGGCGGGGCGTTGGCGCTGGGTGACCAGGCCGGCCGAGAACGCGCCGCGCCCGTGCGGCAGTTCACGCAATTGGCGGGAATCCAGCAGGCGCTCGCGCCGCAGTCGCGTGCGCAGCAGCGCCAGCGGATGCGCCTGCAGGGTCAGGCCGGTGGCGCGGTAGTCGGACAACACGTCTTCGCCCGCGGCCGGGGCCGGCAGGACGATGGCGTCTTCGGCGGGACTGCCCGGCAGCAGCGGGCGCTGGCGTTCGATGCCGGCCATTGCCCAGCGTGCGGCATGGCGATGGCCGGCCAGCGGTTGCAGCGCCCCGGCTTCGGCCAACGCGTCGCGCGCCCTGGCATCCAGCCCGGCGCGCAGCGACAGGTCCTGCACATCGGCGAAGGGTTGGCGGGCGCGGGCCTGCATGATGCGTTGGCCAGCGGCTTCGCACAGCCCGGCGATCTGGCGCAGGCCCAGCCGGATGGCGGGTTGGTCATCCACCGCTTCCACCCCGCACGCGCCACGGTCGAATTCCAGCGTGTTGTCCCAGTCGCTGCAGCGTGATGTCGATGGGGCGGATCTCCACGCCCACGCGCTCGCCCTTGCCGCGGCGCGCATCCTGCACGATCTGGCTGGGCTGGTAGAACCCCATCGGCTGCGCGTTGAGCAGGGCGCAGGCGAAGGCCGCCGGCTCGTGCCGCTTCAGCCAACAGCTGATGTAGACCAGCTTGGCGAATGACGCGGCATGGCTTTGCGGAAACCCGTACGAACCGAAGCCCTTGATCTGTTCGAAGATCTGCTCGATGAAGCCCGCCGCATAGCCCTTGGCCTGCATCAGTTCGCGGATGCGCGTGCGATGCACTTCCATGTCGCCGCCCTGGCGCCATGCCGCCATCGAACGACGCAGGTTGTCGGCCTGTTCGGGCGTGTAACCGGCGTGGATCACCAGTTCCATCACCTGTTCCTGGAACAGCGGGATGCCCAGCGTCTTGCCGAGGATGTCCTGGATGCCGGGCGACGGGTAGGTGATCGGTTCCTGTCCCTGCCGGCGGCGCAGGTAGGGATGCACCATGCCGCCCTGGATCGGGCCGGGCCGGACGATGGCCACCTGCACCACCAGGTCATGGAACACCTCCGGTTTCAGCCGCGGCAGCATGCTCATCTGCGCGCGCGATTCGATCTGGAACACGCCCACGGTGTCGGCGGCCTGGATCATCGCGAAGGTCGCGGGATCGTCGGCGGGCAGGCGCGCCAGGTCGATGCGATGGCCGCGGTGGCGCTCGACCAGGTCGATCGCCTTGCGGATGCAGGTCAGCATGCCCAGCGCGAGGCAATCGACCTTGAGCATGCGCATGGTTTCAAGATCGTCCTTGTCCCACTGGATGATGGTGCGGTCGGCCATCGCCGCGTTTTCCACCGGCACCAGTTCGCTCAGCGGTGCATCGCTGATCACGAAACCGCCGACATGCTGGGACAAGTGGCGCGGGTGGCCGACGAGCTGTTCGGTGACCGCCAGCACACGCGCAATCAGCCGGTTGCCGGGATCGAACCCGGCCTCCTGCAGGCGCTGCTGCATCGGCGCCTCGCCATTGCCCCAGCCGAAACATTCCGCCAGCAGGGTGACCTGGTCGTCGGGCAGGCCGAACGCCTTGGCCACGTCGCGCACCGCGCTCTTGCCGCGGTAGCGGATCACGGTGGCGGCCAGCGCGGCGCGGTCGCGGCCGTACTTGGCGTAGACGTATTGCAGGACTTCCTCGCGGCGTTCGTGTTCGAAGTCGACGTCGATGTCGGGCGGTTCATTGCGCGCCTTCGACAGGAAGCGCGCCATCAGCAGGCGGCTTTCGGCCGGGTCCACGACCGTAATGCCCAGTGCGAAGCACACTGCCGAATTGGCCGACGAGCCACGCCCCTGGCACAGGATGTTGCGCGAGCGCGCGAAGCGGACGATGTCGTCCACGGTCAGGAAGAAGGCCTCGTAGTCGAGCTCGGCAATCAGCGCGAGCTCGGCATCGATCTGTTTGACGATCTTTGCCGGCACACCCTCCGGCCAGCGCTCGCGCATGCCTTGTTCGGTTCGCGTGCGCAGCCAACTGGCTGGCGTGTGTCCTTCGGGCACGAGCTCGCCCGGATACTGGTAGCCGAGATCGTCCATCGTGAACGTGCAACGGCTTGCAAGCTGTACCGCGGTTTCGAGCAGGTGATGACTGCCTTCGATGCTGCGGTAGATATTGCCCAGCGCGCGGCGCGTGCGCAGGTGGCGCTCGCCGTTGCGGAACAGGTGCGCGCCGCTCTCGGCCAACGGCAGGCCATGGCGGATCGCGGTCATCGTGTCCTGCAACACGCGGCGGCGGCGCACGTCCATGTGCACGTCGCCGCTGGCGAGCGGGGTCATCCGCAGCTGCGCGGCGAGCGCCAGCAAGGCGTGCAGGCGGGCGTGGTCGTCCTGCTCGCGGTGCAGTTCCACCGCCAGCAGGGCGCGCTCGCCGAGCAGCCCGCGCAACCAGGCGCCCTGGTCGATGTCGGGCTGTTCACCCGGCAGCCACAGCGCGAACACGCCGGGCTCGCGGCCATCGCCCAGCAGGTCCTGCATGTCCGTGCGGGTCAGCACGATAGCGGCCCTTGGGCGCGGCGCGGCGCGCGCGGGTGATCAGTTCGCACAGGCGCGTGTAGCCGGCGCGGGTCTCGACCAGCAGCACGCATTTCAAGCCGCAGGCCAGGGTGAATTCGCTGCCCACCACCAGCTTCAGTCCGGTGGCGCGCGAGGCTTCCAGTGCGCGCACGATGCCGGCCAGCGAACATTCGTCGGTGATCGCCAGTGCTTCGTAGCCGCAGTCGCGCGCACGCAGGAACAGGTCCTCGGCACTGGCCGCGCCGCGCAGGAAGGAAAAATCCGACAGGCAATGCAGCTCGGCATACGCCGGCCAGGTGGACGCCGCGCCCGGATCGTCATTGGCCGCGGGCGGCAGGCGCCGTGCGACCTCCCACGCGCGCGGCATCGTCCCGCCGGGCGTGTCGCGATCCACCCCGCCCACGGCATCATCCCCGTTCATGCGAACCAGCCGTGCAGCATCCAGCCGTCGCGCTCGCCCGGTGGCGCGAACGCCCATGCGCGTTGCCCGCGCGAGGTTTCCAGCACGTAGTAGTCGCGCCGCGCGTCCCCGTCATCCCACCAGCCGCTTTCCAGCCGTTCCGGGCCGGACAGCACGCGCAGCCGGCCATCGCGCAGCGGCAGCGGGCGCGGCAACAGCCAGAGCGGGCGTGGCGGTCGCGCGGGTGCCTGGGGAATGCTCGCGGCGTCGGCTTCCACGCGTTGCCAGGCATGCTCCGGGCGCGGGTCGCCGCTGGGCGCGATCCGGTACACGGCATGGTCGCCCAGGCGTGCGCGCAGGCGTTCGCGCAGCTGCGGCCACGGCAATGCCTGTTGCGCGCGCATGTCGAACAGGTCGCGCGCGGCGGGCACGAAGGCGGGCAGTTCGCGTGCCAGCAGGCGCATGCCGACCACTGGCCTGGGGATGCTGCGTGCGCTCCAGCCGGTTGCGGGTGAGTTCGAACAGGATCACAGGTTCGCGTTCGGCGGCCAGCAGGCCGACCTCGACATCGGTGTGCGCGCCTTCCTGCTTCAATGCCTCATGTTCCAGCCGCAGCACGAAGCGCTGCACGCCGCCGTCGCGGATCGACAGACAGGTGCACAGGTCGCCGATCAACCGTCGCAACGGGAACAGCAGCGCGGTGTGGCTTTCGACTTCATGGCCCAGTTCGAGCCGTGCATCGAAGTGGTCGGGCGGCGCGTAATGGGTAAGCGGATCGTCGGCCTCGCCGTACATCTGGTCCAGGTGCTGGTAGCAGCTCGACGCCGAAGCGACGGCGCAGGCTGTCGCGCGGCAGTGCGCGCAGGCCGCGCAGGTCACTGATGCCCATCCGTTGCAGGCGTTCGCCCGGCATCGCCCGGCAGGTTGGCGCGGCGCACCGGCACCTTGTCCAGCAAGGCCTGCATCGCCGCCGGGTTGGACACCGAAAGCCCGTCCTGCAACCCCGCCAGCACGCGCGCGGCGCGCGGGGTAGGCGCCATCGCGATGCGGTGGCTGAAGCCCAGCGTGGCCAGCTCGCTGCGCAGGCGCGCCTGCATACGTGGCCACGGCCCCAGCAGGCGGAAACTGGCGCGCACTTCCAGCACGATGCAGCCCGGCCATTGCGCGCTGACCAGCGAACTGTGGCGGTAGGCCCATGCGGCCAGGAAGCGCTGCCAGCGGGCTTCGGAGGCGAGGTCGTGGTTGACCCGGGCGAACTCCGGTAACAGCGCCGTGGCCGCGGTCAGGCGCATCCCGGCTTTCAGGCCGGCCTGCGCCGCGGCCGGGTTCACCGCATGCAGGGTGCGCAGTTGCGCCGACCCGCCGACCAGCGCCAGCGGCGCGTCGGGGTCAGGCAGACGCCGGAGGACGGCATCCAGCGCCAACTGCGGCAGCACGATACAGGCCCACAACATGCCGGCGCCTCACTGCCTTGCCTGGCTGAAACCGAGCGCGGGCGCCGGTCCGCCACGGCATTTGCGCACCTGCCAGCTGGCCGCGCTCGGTGCTGTAGAGCAGGCGCAGCGCCGCCGGCGACGGGTTGTCGGCGTGCTTGTGATCGCGCAACGCGAAACCCAGGCAGTCGCCGCTGTCGGCGGCCACCTGCAGCCGGCGCAATGCCTGTGCATCGGCCTGCTGCGGCCAGCCCAGCACCGCGGCACAGGCACCGCTGCGCAGGCATTGCTCGAACGCCCACAGCGCATCGCGTGCCGAGGCCTCCACGATGTCCAGTGCCGCAAGATCCACGCCCGCCGGCTTGCCAGGCCGGTGCATAGGGCTGGTAGGGCGGGGCGACCAGCACCACGCGACCGGCCGCATGGGTCAGCCGCGCCAGTGTGGGCAGCAGCAGGTCCAGTTCGCCGACGCCGTCGGCGGGCAGCAGCAGTTCGGTCAGCGCGCCGCGCGGCCAGCCCCGTTGCGGCAGCAGCGCGTCCAGTGCGGCGTGGCCGGTGGGTTCGCCATCGCTGGCAATGGCGGGGTTGCGCCCGGCGTGCCAGATCGTGCGCGCCGCCAGCAGGCTGTCCAGGGCAAGCACGGTGCCCATGTCATCCGTACCTGACCAGGCCGCAGTACACGCCTTCGATGGCGAAGTCCTGGCCGGCTTCCACCACGATCGGGGCATGCGCGGGATTGCGCGGCAGCAGGCGCAGCACCCGGCGCTGGCGCTGCAGGCGCTTGATGGTCAGCTCGCCATCGATGCGGGCGATGACGGTCTGGCCATCGCGCGCATCGGCGCTGCGCTGCACGGCCACCAGGTCGCCGTCGAGGATGCCGTCATCGATCATCGAATCGCCCTGCACCTTCAACAGGTAATCCGGCGTGGGCGAGAACAGCCGCCGGTCCAGCCACAGCTGCTGGTCAAGGCCGATGTCGGCGCCGATCGGCTGACCTGCAGCGACCCGGCCCAGCACGGCCAGCGGCAGCAGGTCGGCGGTCCCGCCCGGCAGCTGCAGGCCGCGCTTGCGGCCCGGCAATTGTTCCAGCAGGCCATCGGCCACCAGTCCCTGCACATGCTTGCGGGCGGCATTGCGCGAGGCGAAACCGAACGCGTCGGCCACGTCGGCAAGGCTGGGCGCGCGCCCGGCGGCGATTTCCCGGCGCAGGAACGCGAGGATGGCGGCGCGTTGCAGGGACAGGGACGGGCTGGTTTCCATGGTGTACATTTGTACACCTTCGCGTCGCATCAGGCGAGACCCGTGCGGCGGAAATGACCCGTTTCCCTGCCTGTGTCACATGCGGCGCGGGCTTGGGGCGAACGCCGGTCCGGTTGCGCGTCAGTCCGGAGCACGTGCGAGAAACCGGAGCAAACGCACTCAGGGGCGCGCGAGCGCCTGGCGCAAGCCATCGATCGTGGTGCGCACATGGCAATCGTCCTGATGGTCATTGACCAGGCCCATCGCCTGCATGAAGGCGTACATCGTGGTCGGGCCGACGAATTTCCAGCCGCGCTTCTTCAGGTCTTTCGACATCGCAATGGCTTCGGGCGTGGTGGTGAAGCTGCGCAGGAACTCGGCGGTCGGGACTTTCGGACGCTTGCTGGTGTCGACTTCGAACTGCCAGAAATACGTTGCGAGTGAACCAGATTCGCGTTGCAGTTCGATCGCGCGACCGGCGTTGTGGATCACGGCTTCGATCTTGCCGCGATGGCGCACGATGCCGGCATCGGCCAACAGCCGTTCGACGTCGCTCGCGCCGTAGGTGGCGATCTTGTGGAAATCGAAGCCATCAAACGCGGCGCGGAAGTTCTCGCGCTTGCGCAGGATTGTCAGCCAGCTCAGGCCGGCCTGGAAGCCTTCCAGGCTGATCTTCTCGAACAGGCGGACGTCGTCGGTGACCGGGCGGCCCCATTCGTGGTCGTGGTAGGCGTCGTAAAGCTCGGAGCCGTCGACCCAGAAGCAGCGGCGTATCGGTTTGGCGGGCATGCGCGGTTTCGTCCTTGTCGTCTCCGTGCAGGTTAGCTGAACGATTCCCGACGCATTCCACGGAATTGCATGCGCCATGACTTCCAGCCCATGCGGTGATTGGTTTGGTGTTCTACATTACCAATACACCAATACAGGAGTCGTTCATGTTCAGCACCCAGTCCCCACGCCCCGCCGCTTACGTGGAGCGCCGCCTCACCCCACGTCGTGGGGACGGCGCCGCATCCCCGGCCCGCATCCACCGCGAACGTGATTTTGGCGTTGGCTACGGCAACAGCAGCGGTTATGCCAGCAACCGCAGTTACGCTGCGCCCCCGGCCGAGTATTTCCGCTGCCGCTGAGTTTGCACGGCAGGGGTGTGGCCGGACCTCCCCGCCGGCTGCATCCCTGCCGTGATCTGCAATTGCTCACCCGTCGTCATCCGTGCGCTCCAGATACCTGGTGCCGATCCGCCATGGCAAGCGCCTGCATGGCGTGCTCAGCATCGAATCCGCGCGCTGCATTCGGCCACGCTGCAAGGCCGCAACCGGCTGCAGGTGTACGCGGGAGCACGTTGAACGGCATGATTGCCGGGTAGCCGCAATCGCGCGGCAAGGGGCGGGCATGCGGTTCTCACGATTCGCGCGGCGCTAGCCGAGGCCTCTAGCCACGTCACGGAGAACCGTCATGCGCTTGCCTGCCATCCTGTCGATGCTCGCCCTGCTGCTGGTCGCGCCAATGACCTCGGTTGCCGCCACGCCACCCACCTTGCGCGTGGACATCCAGCACAGTGGCGATGCCAGGATCGAGCATTACGCGCTGGAGCGCGTGGTCGTCGAGCCACTGCCGTGGCCGGGCAATCCGGACCAGCCAGTGGACACCAGCAACCGCGGCTCGCAGAAGTTCGAGGTGGCCGATGCCGCCAGCGGCAAGGTCCTGTACTCGCGCGGTTACGCCACGGTGTTCGGCGAATGGCGCACCACCGACGAGGCGAGCGCGACCCAGCGCAGCTTCCAGGAATCGCTGCGCTTCCCGATGCCTGCCGCGCCGGTGAAGATCACGGTGTACGGGCGCGATGCGGCGAATGCGTTCGTGCCGTCGTGGTCGGTCACGGTCGATCCGGATGCGCTGGATGTCGAGCGGGTTGCGCCGCCTGCGCCGGCAACGCCCATCGCGATCCGCCACAACGGCGATTCGGCGCACAAGGTCGATTTGCTGCTGCTCGGCGACGGTTACACCGCGGCGGAGATGCCCAAGTTCGAGCAACGCGCCCGCGCATTGGCGGATCGCTTGTTCAGCGTGTCGCCGTTCAAGGAACGCGCGTCGGATTTCAACGTATGGGCACTGGCGGTGCCGACGCCGGAATCCGGCGTCAGCCGGCCGTCCACCGGCATCCACCATGCGTCGTCGACCGGCGCGCGCTACGACATCTTCGGCAGCGAGCGTTACATCCTGACCCTGGACAACCGCGCCTTCCGCGAACTGGCGCAGTACGCGCCGTATGACGTCGTCGAGATCATGGTCAACGGCGAAACCTACGGCGGGGGCGGCATCTTCGGCCAGTTCAGCACCGTGGCCGCCGACAACGACTGGCGCGATTACGTGTTCGTGCATGAGTTCGGCCATCACTTCGCCGCGCTGGCCGACGAGTACTACACCTCGCCGGTCTCCTATGCGGCGTCCGACAAGCCGACGGTCGAACCGTGGGAGCCGAATGTCACCGCGTTGCTGGATCCGGCCCACCTGAAATGGACGCGCGACCCGGTCAGCCCTGTGGTGGCGATAGTGCCGCTGCCCACGCCGTGGCCGAAGGCGGAGTTCGAAGCCTACGAACGCGGCATCCAGGCGAGGCGCGCGAAGTTGCGTGCAGACAAGCGCCCGGAAGCGGAAATGAGTGCGCTGTTCCATGAGGAGCAGGCGCATGTCGAAGCCCTGTTCGCCAGGGCGCAATACCGCGATGCCGTCGGCGCGTTCCAGGGTGGCAATTATTCGGCGACCGGGTATTACCGGCCGCAGCTGCAATGCATGATGTTCACCCGTGCCGATGCGTTCTGCGACGTTTGCCAGCACGCGATCGCGGACACCATCGACCTGTACAGCCAGTCGCCATAGCCGGGACGCGGGCGACGATCCGCGACCTGCCATGACCTCCGGCCCACGCGCCGCGCAGGGATCGGCGCATCATGCGCAGGCCATCCAAGGGAGTCCCGCCATGCGTTACATGATGCTCGCCAGCTGCCTGGCCATCACCACCCTGTCCGGCTGCGCCAGCATGGACATCGATTCCAAATCCACGGTCGAACAGGCCCTGGCGAATCCCGCGCGGTCCGCTGACGACCGCGCCCGCGACGCCCGCGACAAGCCCGCCGAGGTGCTCGCGCTGGCGCGGTTCAAGCGCGGCGACACCGTCGCCGACGTGCTGGCCGGCGGTGGCTACTACAGCGAGATCCTGTCCGGCATCGTCGGTCCAAACGGCCATGTGCTGTTGGTCAACAACCCGGGCTACGACGGCTTCGGCAAGAAGGACTGGACCGCACGCCTGGCGGGCAACCGCCTGCCGAACGTCCGGCATGTGGTCGGGCCAACCGATGCGCTGGGACTGGGCGACAACACGCTGGACGGCGCAGTCATGGTGATGGCCTACCACGACCTGTACTGGGTGGATGCAAAGGAAGGCTGGCCAAAGGTCGATGCCGGCCGGTTCCTCGGCCAGGTGGTGGCTGCGCTCAAGCCGGGCGGTGTGCTGTTGGTGGTCGACCACAGCGCGAAGGAAGGCACGGGCAGCAGCGCCACCCAGGCACTGCATCGCATCGACGAGAAATTCGCGATCGCCGACTGGCGCGCGCATGGCCTGGAGTGGGAAGCCGCGATTCCGGTGCTGCGCAACGCCGATGACGACCGCAGCACGAGCGTGTTCGACGCGTCGATCCGCGGCAAGACCGATCGTTTCGTGCACCTGTATCGAAAGCCCAAGTGAGCATGCACGTCTGGCGCGCGCTGGCCCTTGCGGCGCTGGCGTCTTGCTCGTTGGCTGTTGCCGCGCAGCAGGCCACGCCTGAACGCCGCATCGCAGTCACCATCGACGACCTGCCATGGCAGCGCATCGGGCGCACCCCCGAAGCCGACGTGCAGGCCCGGCATGCGCAGTTGATCGCGCAGCTGAAGCAGGCGAACGCGCCGGTGGTCGCCTTCGTCAACGAGGACAAGCTGGAGCGTGACGGCGTGCTGCAGCCGTGGCGGCGTGCGTTGCTGCGCGACTGGCTGGATGCAGGCGCGGAACTGGGCAACCACACCCATGGCCACGTCGACCTGCATGCGGTCGGTATTCCCGCCTTCGAGAATGCAATCGTGCAGGGCGAGCGCCAGCTGCGGCCACTGCTGGCCGAACGCGGCATGCAGCCGCGCTGGTTCCGCCACCCGTACCTGCGTGCCGGCCGCACCCAGGAAGACAAGGCAACGGTCAACGCGTTCCTGGCGCAGCACGGCTACCGCGTCGCGCCGGTGACGGTGGACAACGGGGAATGGGTCTGGGCGGCAGCCTACGAGAACGTGCTGGACGGAACCGGCGACTCGCCAGTCGATCCCGCGTCCCGCGACGACACCTTGCGCCGCCTTCGCGAAGGCTACGTGCCGTACATGCTCAACAAGGTCGACTACTTCGAACGCCAGTCGCAGGCCTTGCTCGGTTACGCGCTGCCGCAGGTGTGGCTGATGCATGCCAATGCGCTGAATGCCGCCAGCTACGCGGACCTGATCGCCGCGGTCCGTCGCCGCGGTTATCGCACGATCACGCTGGACGAAGCGATGCGCGACCCGGCCTATGCGCGCGCGGATGGTTACGAAGGTCGCTATGGTCCGAGCTGGCTGCATCGCTGGGCGATGGCCGAAAAGAAACCCAAGGCGTTCTATGCGGGCGAACCGGTGGTGCCGCCATGGGTCTTGGCCCTGGCCGGCGTCGATTCCGAATAGGCATCGGGTGATGCAGCATCAACGCGCCGCCGTTGATGTCGCGTCGATGTGCATGCGCTGGAATCGGGCAAAGCGCGGCGTACCCTTCGCGGTCAGCCCGTTGTAGCGGAACGTGACCCGGGCGCCGATGGGTGGTGGCCGTGCGCGGTCGGCATCGCGCAGGCCGCTGCCGAGCGCGAAGCGTCGGCCATGGGCGTCTTCAACCAGCAGTGCGCCAACCATGCCGAGATACTTGCCCTTGCCGGGCCGGTAGCCGACCACGCGGGCTTCGGCATCGTTCCAGCGCTTGTACTTCAACAGGCCGTCCGTGCGCCCGGCACGGTAATGGGCCAGGGCGTGATGCAGCATCAAACCCTCACCGCCGTCCGCGACCACCGCATCCAGCCATGCTTCAAGTTGCGCGCGATCGCTGAAATGGCGTTGCGTGGCCCGTTGCAGCTGCGGCACGCCGGCGCGCGCGACCAGCGTGCGAAGTTGCCTGGTGCGTTCCGCGAACGGCTGGGTAGAGGTGGGAAGGTCGAAGGCCATGAAGCGCACTTGCCGCCACTGCGTCGCATCAGGTTGCAGCGCGCGAACCAGCTCGCTGACCGGCTGGAATTGCCCGTGGCCAATCCACAACTCGCCTTCGATGGCCTGTGGTGGCCAGCCAGTGGTGAACCACGCGGGCGCATCGATGCGATTGCCGGCACGGGTCAGCAACTGTCGTCCATCCCAGCGTGCACGCACACCGTCGAGTTTCTCGCTGACCAGGTAGTCGGCGATGTCGATGCCGGCATGGAAGCCGCTGGCCAGCATCGGCGCCGGCATGGGTGCGAGCACTGGTGCAGCTTCGGCATGCCGTGATGTGCGCGATGCCGCGTGGGCGGATACCGGCAATGCGGGCGGCAGCAGCAACAGGGCGAGCAGGGCGGTGCGCAGGTCCATCGCGGCGGTCCGTTTGGGGTGACCGGCAGAGTGGCCGATCGCGCCACGCATGCCAGCCGGGCAACACCGCCGCTGCGGGTCGGGTTTCGCCGCGCTGGATGTCAGGCGCCCACTCGGTTGCGCACCGCCTGCATGTCCCGCACCGGGCGGACTTCGATGCTGCCGAAGCGCGCCCACGGGAATTGCTGGGCGATGCGCATCGCCTCGTCCATCGACTCGGCTTCGATCAGGTTGAACCCGGCCAGGAATTCGCGGGTCTCCGCGAACGGGCCATCGGTCACGCGGCTGATGCCGTCGCGCACGCGCAAGGTGCGGGCGGTGCCGGGGGCTTCCAGTTGTTGCGAGCCGTGCAGGCAGCCGTCCTGCTGCAGGGCGTCGGCTTTCTCGAAGCAGCCGCGCATCAGGCGGTCGTATTCGGCGTCGGGCAGTTCCGCCATCAGCGCGGGATCGATGTGGATCAGGGTCAGGTACTGCATCGCAGGCTCCGCATCGGATTGCATGTGGATGCCGATCATGCCCGCTGCCGGCATCCAGCTCAAACAGCGTCGAAAGCAATTTCCAAGGGTATGTCGATCCCGGCCACACCCGTTCGTCATCATCCGTGAAAGCGGCCAGGACATGCCGCGATACAGGAGACGGCGTTGAAAGTCATGGTGATGGTGAAGGCCACCGAAGATTCCGAAGCGGGCGCACTGCCGAGCCGGGAATTGCTTGAGGCGATGGGAAAGTTCAACGAGGACCTGGTCAACGCCGGGGTGATGCTGGCAGGCGAGGGCCTGCACCCGAGTTCGCGCGGCGTACGCATCGCGTTCGACGGCGCGCAGCGACGGGTGATCGACGGCCCGTTCGCCGAGACCCGCGAACTGGTCGCTGGTTTCTGGCTGTGGCAGGTGCGCTCGCTGGACGAGGCGATCGAATGGGCCAGGCGCTGCCCGAACCCGATGCCTGGACCGTCGGAAATCGAGATCCGCCCGCTGTTCGAAGCCGAGGACTTCGGCGAAGGATTCACCCCTGAACTGCGCGAGCAGGAAGATCGGCTGCGCAAGCGACTCGACAGCCTCTGATTGCATCAACGACACCAATCGCACTACCAACAAATACATCCGCCAAGGAGAACCACCATGCAACTGGTTGCCTATCTCAACTTCCCCGGAACCGCCCGCGAGGCGATGGACTTCTATGCCGCCGCCCTGGGCGGCAGCGTCACCCAGCGGTTCACCTACGGCGAATCGCCGATGGCCGAACAGTGCGGCCCGGGTTCGGCCGACAATGTCATGCATTCGCAGGTCGAGGCCGGCGGCGCGATCCTGATGGGTGCCGATGGCCCGCCGCCGCATGAAGCCGGCAGTACCAGCATCAACATCATGCCGGACACGCCGGAAGAGGCCGATCGCATCTTCCATGCGCTGGCCGAAGGCGGCACGGTGAACATGCCGATCGAAGAAACTTTCTGGGCGTATCGCTTCGGCGCGCTCACCGACCGGTTCGGCAAGACCTGGATGGTCAATTGCCTGAAACCGACGCCCTGATTCCGACATACGACACACCCAAGGATTACCCCATGTCTCGCAAGCTCTTCATCAATTTGCCGGTCAAGGATCTCGAACGCAGCGTGGACTTCTTCGACGCACTGGGGTTTTCGTTCAATCCCAAGTTCACCAATGAGCAGGGCGCAGGCATGGTCATCAACGACCAGTGCGGGGTGATGCTGCTGGACGAAGCGTTCTTCGCCACGTTCACCAGCAAGACGATCATCGACGCGCGCACCGGTACCGAGGCGTTGCTGGCGATCTCCGTGGACAGCCGCGAAGCGGTGGACGCACTGGTGGCCAGGGCAGTCGTCGCCGGGGGGACCGCGCCGGGCGAGGCGCAGGACCATGGCTTCATGTACGACCACGGCTTCGAGGACCTGGACCACCACCAGTGGGGCGTGTTCTGGATGGACGAATCGCAGATGCCGGGTTAGGCGATGCGCGATGCCTGCATCGGCAGGCTTGCGGTTGGATGCGGGCGATGATGTGATCGCCCGCAATGGCAGCCGACGCCCGCCCTGACCCGATCCATCGCACCCTGGACACGCTGTGGCGGATGGAATCGCCGCGGCTGCTGGCGCGCATCGCGCGCATCACCGGCAACATCGATAGCGCCGAGGAACTGGCACAGGACGTGATGCTGGGCGCGCTGGAACACTGGCCGCGCGACGGCTTGCCGGACAACCCGGCGGCGTGGCTGATGACCGCGGCAAAGCACCGCGCCATCGATCACCTGCGGCAACGGGCGCTGCACGCGCGCAAGCAGGGCGAATTCGGCATCGAACTGGAGCTTCACGGAGCCGACATGCAAGGCGACGAGGCCCCGGACAAGGCGGACGACGATATCGGCGACGACTTGCTGCGCCTGCTGTTCGTCGCCTGCCATCCGGTGTTGCCGATGGAGTCGCGGGTCGCGCTGACCCTGCGCCTGCTGGGCGGGCTGAGCACGCCGGAAATCGCTCGCGCCTTCCTGCAGGCCGAGCCGACCGTGGCCCAGCGCATCGTGCGCGCCAAGCGCACGCTGGCAAAGGAAGCGGTTGCGTTCGAGGTGCCGCGCAAGGCCGAATTGCCGGAGCGGCTCGACGCCGTGCTCGAGGTGCTCTACCTCGTATTCAACGAAGGCTATGCCGCGACCAGCGGCGACGACTGGATGCGCCCCGCGCTATGCGAGGAAGCGTTGCGGCTGGGGCGCGTGTTGGCCGGCCTGTTGCCGACCGAGCCCGAAGTCTTCGGCCTGCTGGCACTGATGGAATTGCAGGCCTCGCGCATGTCCGCGCGCACCGACGCGAGCGGTGCGCCGATCCTGCTGCCGGAGCAAGACAGAGCGCGCTGGGACCGGCTGCAGATCCGGCGCGGACTGGCGGCGCTGGATCGTGCGCAGCGCCTGGGCGGTGGCCTTGGTTCATTCGCGTTGCAGGCCGCGATCGCCGCCTGCCATGCGCGTGCATTGCGCATGCAGGACACCGACTGGCCACGCATCGCCGCGCTGTATGCGCAGCTGGCGCGGGTGATGCCATCGCCGGTGGTAGAACTCAATCGCGCGGTGGCAGTCAGTCGTGCGCAGGGAGCCGATGCGGGGCTTGCCATCGTCGATGCATTGGCGGATGCGCCGCAGTTGCGTGGCTACGCGCCGCTGCCTGCCGTGCGTGGCGATCTCCTGCAACAACTCGGCCGGATGCAGGAAGCGCGCGAGGCGTTCGCGCATGCAGCATCGCTGACCGGCAATGCACGCGAGCGCGAGGTGCTGCAGGCGCGTGCCGAGGCTTGCGCTGCGGCCCCGCCTGGCTCAGCGGGATGACACTGTCGCGACGCGTGGATCCGGGCGGTTGCCCGGCGTCTTGCAGCCGGCATCGCGTGGCAGGTCATCGGCCGCCACGCACAGGCGGAACCCGGGCAAGCCGGCGAATTCACGGCTGTCGCCTGCGGGGACGGCGAACTGCTTCAGCGGCCTGGGCGGGCAATGGCGGGTCGAGCCGGCTTCGGCAATGCCGTCATTGCAATCGTTGACCACATCGTCCGCGAACAGGGTGTAGTGGCAACGTCCGCTGGCGCTGGTCATGCAGGCGAAGCGTGCGATACCCGCATGCACGCGCGCGCGGCTGTTCAGGGTGTCGCTGCCATCGATGGAAATACGATCGCTGTATGTCGTGCCGCCGATATTGCAGCCGCACAGCACGAGCAGGAACTGGAACAGGGCGATGAATTTCGACATGCAGGTTCTCCTCTTGGGTTTCCGTCACATGTTCCGGAACAGCGCCATGAACGGCACGCTGACGGTCAGGGTTTCGGGACGGTTCTTCAGGCGCACGCTGCCGCGGCCGGCGTCGTCGCGGGTGATGCCGGCGATCGCCTTGAGATTGACGATGGTCGAGCGGTGGATCTGCTTGAAGCAGGTCGGATCCAGCACCGCCACCAGTTCCTTGATCGGCGTGCGCAGCAGCGCTTCGCCGTCTTCGGTCATGACCGTGGTGTATTTGTTGTCGGCGCGGAAATAGGCGACCTCATCGACCAGGATCAGCCGGGTTTCCTTGCCGGCGCTGGCGGTGATCCAGGTCAGCGGTTCGCGCGCATCATTCGCACGCGATGCCGCGCCCAGGTGTTCGATCAATGCTGCGAGCGTGGCCGCATCCGGGTTGCCGGTGCGCGCCTGCAGGCGCTGCACCGTCGCGGCCAGCCGCTCGGGCTGGACCGGCTTGAGCAGGTAATCGATCGCGCCCCGCTCGAACGCATCGATGGCGTATTGGTCATACGCGGTGACGAACACGATCTGCGTGCGCGGGCTGGCGTGCGCGGCGGCACTGGCGACTTCCAGGCCGGTCAGGCCGGGCATGCGGATGTCGAGGAAGGCGATGTCCGGCGTGCATTCGGCCAGCGCCTCGACCGCGCTGGCGCCATCCTCGCATTCGGCCAGCACCTGCAATTCCGGCCAGGCGACGCGCAACTGCTCGATGAGCGCCTGTCGCAGCAGGGATTCGTCCTCGGCCACGATGCAGGTGCGTACGGGATCAGACATCGTCATTGCTCCTTGCTGCAGTCGTGCTGGTGGTGGAGGCCGGATCCACCGCCGGCACCGTCAGGGTCGCGGCAACGCCGGTCGGGAAGTTGGCGATGATCGAGAGTGCTGCCTTGCCGCCGAACATCAGGCGCAGGCGTTCGCGAACGTTCTTCAGCCCGATGCCGGTGCCGCTGGTCTTGCTGCTCAGGCCTTCGCCATCGTCGGCCACGGTAATCGCGATGATGCCGTCGTCGCCACGACGCGCGCGGATCCACACGGTGCCACCACCGGTACGTGGTTCCAGCCCGTGCTTGATGGCGTTCTCGACCAGGGTCTGCAACATCATTGGCGGCAGCGGAGTGGCGCGCAGGTTGTCCGGCACGTCGACCTGGACCGACAGCCGGTCACCCATGCGGATCTTGAGGATTTCCAGGTAGGCCAGCGCGCGTTCGAGTTCGGTGCCCAGCTGCGACATGGCATCGTCCGCATCCGGCAAGGAATTGCGCAGGAACTGGATCAGGTGGCCCAGCATCTGCTCGGCGCGGGCCGGATCGCTGCGGGTCAGCAACTGCGCGCTGGCCAGGGTGTTGTAGAGGAAATGCGGTTCCACCTGCGCATGCAGCCGGCTCAGCTTGGCGACGGTGAGTTCCTTTTCGGTTTCGGTTTGCGCGGCGCTGGCCTGCTCGCCACGACGACGCTCGGCCACGCGGCGGCTGATGGCGCGGGTGATCGCCTCGGCGTTCTCGAAATTGGTGCCGTCATCGACCAGGAACCAGTCGCTCCACGCCGGGTTTTCGGGTTCGCAGATCAACAACACGCTGCCGCTGTCGTGGCCGGGGGTGACCGTGGCCAGGATCTGGTTGCGGGTGGTGCCGAACCACAATAGCGGGTTGTAGCGGCGCAACGGCGGCTCCCCGTAGGCGCGCGGCCGGGTGAGCTTGGCGCGGATCTGCAGGCTGTCACGCGCGCTTTCAACCTGTTCGATGCCCGGCAGTTCGCGGATCGCGGCATCCAGCAGGTCGAACGCTTCGCCGGCCTCGAACGGGATCTCGATCTGCCGGCGCTGGCGATTGCCCAACGCATCCTTGTCGATGTGCCCGGCGATCAGCCGCACCCGCTTGAGGTGCGAGAACGCGCCGGTGATCACCAGTGCCATCGTCGCCATGCCGGCCAGCACCATCGGGAATTCCCACCGGCCCAGCAGCGGAATGCCCGAATACAGGATGGCCACCAGCAGGACGGCCAGTCCCCAGGCGATGCCGATGCGCAGGACGAAGAACGCGCTCTTGATCATGATGCTTGCCCGTGGCTGACGTGATGCAGGCGAGCATACCGGGGTGATTGCGGCCTGCGATGGACGCCGCGACGTAACCGGGAATGCTGCGATGAACGCCTTCCTGGAGCGACGGTGGACTCATCCGTCATGTGCCAGTACGCCCGGCAACACCAGCAGGCAGCCACGCCAGAACGCGTTGGGGCGATGGAAGCGGATGCCGTCCTGCCTTATTTCCGGACGGTCGGGTCGTCAACGCGAAAGCCGCGATTGTGGCGGCTTTCGCTACGAGCAGCGAAGTCGCGAACGTCAGCGTGAGGCGGTGCCAAGCTCGCTACGCAACCAGGCGTCGACCATGCGCTTTTCGTAGCGCAGCGGATCGGTCTGGTTGATCGGGCCGGCGTGCAGCAGGAAGGCCTGGTCGGTCAGCTTGCGCTCGCCTTCGGCAATGATCGTGCCGCTGGCGTCATGGCGCTGGAACTGCACGGTCATCCGTGGCGGGTAGTGGTCGCGGATGATGCGGACGTTCTGCATCTGCACGCCATGCCATGGCTCGTATTGGCCAGCACGCTTGATGTCGACGATGGTCAGGTCCAGGCGTTCACCCGGCGCCAGCAGCGGCTGTGCCCGCTTGCGCATGTACTGCGCGAGATCCTGCAGCCAGTCGCCTTCGGACGCCTCCCAGCGGTTGCCACTCTGGGTCAGCTCGGCGAACGTCGCCGGGTCGTTCCACTGCACGTTGACCGGGCCGGATGCCGGCAGCGCACGTGGCGCATCGGCGGCCAGCATCCCGGTCGGGCCGGTGGCGGCGCAGCCAGCCAGTGCAAGCAACGCTGCCGCAGCAAGGGACAGGAACAGGCCGTGATGGATGCGCATGGCGGACGCCTCGAATTCGGGATGCCACCAGTGTGCGCCCGCCGGGATGTACCTGATGGCAACCGCTGGCGAATCAGTCAGCCGGCGTTTCGGCTTCCGCGTCGTCGCCGTCGTCCAGGAACCATGCCTCGACCGTGCCTCGCATCTTCATCGTCATCGGCTGGCCACGGCGGTCCAGCGACTTGCCAACCGGCAGACGCACCCAGCCTTCGCTGATGCAGTACTCGTCGACGTTGTGGCGTTCCACGCCGTTGAAGCGGATGCCGATGCCGCGTTCCAGTACCGACGGATCATGGAATTTGCTGCGTGGATCGTTCGACATGTGGTCGGGCGGGGTGTTCTGGCTGGAATCGGACATCGGAATGCTGCCGGCTTGCGGGGTCGACAGCATACCGGGATGCGTCCCGTCGATCAGCCATGGCGGCATTCCGGAGGCTGCATGCAGGTGCCTCCGGATCGTCCGCATCGTTACACTGCGCGGATGTCCTCCGCCTCTCGCGATATCGCCCTCGACGCCCTGTTCCACCCATTCGCTGCCGGCCTTCTGCGCTGGCCGGCGGAGGGCGTGCTGTTCCTGCGTGCCCGCGAAGGCGCGGCGCTGCACGCGCAGTCGCACGCCGGCATGGTCGCGACCCAGCCGTTCAAGCCCGAAGCCGAGCGGTTGGTGCGGATCGGCGTCGACCTTGTCGATGAAGAGGCCGTGCCGGCTGCCAGCTTCCCGCTGGTGCTGGTGCTGCCGCCACGCCAGCGCGAGGAAGCGCGTGCGTTGCTGGCCAGGGCATGTGCAGCGGTCGCCCCGGGTGGCGTGGTCGTGGCCGCCGTGGCAAACGACGAGGGCGCGAAATCGCGCGAGGCAGACCTCAAGCAACTCTCAGGCGCGGTTTCGGTGGCCAGCAAGCATCATTGCCGGGTGTTCTGGACCAGCCCGGGCGCGGCCATCGACTCGCTGTTGCAGGCGCAATGGGCCAGCGGCGACGCAATCCGCAGGATCGCATCGCCCGACCTGCCGGGCGGCGGGTTCCAGACCCGGCCCGGGGTGTTCGCCTGGGATCGGGTGGATGCGGCTTCGACACTGCTGGCAGCTGCATTGCCGGACGACCTGCATGGACGCGTTGCGGATCTCGGTGCGGGCTGGGGCTACCTGTCGCTGGAAGTGCTGGCGCGTTGTCCGCGGGTGACATCGATCGACGTCTATGAGGCCGACGCGCGTGCGCTGGCATTGGCCCAGGCCAACCTCGCCGATGCGCGCGTGCAGGTGCACGGGCATTGGCAGGACGTGGCCGCCGGCATCCATGAACGCTTCGACGCCATCGTCTGCAATCCGCCGTTCCATGCATTGGGCCGTAGTGGCCGACCCGACATCGGGCGCGCCTTCATTGGCGCGGCGGCGCAGGCGCTGAATCCGGGCGGGCGCCTGTGGCTGGTCGCCAATCGCCACCTGCCGTACGAACAGGCCCTGGGCGATGGCTTCGCCGAGGTCGCCATCGTCGCCCAGCAGGACGGCTTCAAGATCGTGCGCGCAACCAAGGCGTCCGCGCCGCCGGTGCGTGCCGCCAGGGCACCGCGGCACACACGATGAGAGGCGCGCGATGAAGCTGGTCAAGCACCTTGCCAATCTTGGCTATGGCAGTCGCAAGCAAGTGGCATGGCTGTTCCGCGAGGGTCGCATCACCGATGCCGGCGGTGATGTGCTCTACGCCGATGACACGCCGATGCACGACGAGATCCGCGTCGATGGCGAACCGCTGGATCCGGCCCCGGGCATCCTGCTGATGTTGCACAAGCCGCCGGGCGTGACCTGTTCCAAGAAGGACCCGGGACGGGTGGTGTTCGACCTGCTGCCACCGCGTTTTCGCCTGCGCGACCCGGCGCTGTCCACCGTCGGCCGGCTGGACCGCGACACGTCGGGGATGTTGTTGCTGACCGACGACGGCCAACTGCTGCACCGGATCATCTCGCCGAAATCGAAACTGCCGAAGGTGTACCTGGCAACGCTTGCGCAGGACCTGCGTGGCGACGAAGCGGCGTGTTTCGCCAATGGCGGGTTGCTGCTGGAAAGCGAGAAGACGCCGCTGTTGCCGGCGGAGCTTGAAGTGCTGGGTCCGCGCGAGGCACGCCTGACCCTGCACGAAGGTCGCTACCACCAGGTGCGGCGGATGTTCGCGGCGGTCGGCAACCATGTCGAGGCGCTGCATCGCGAGCACGTGGGCGGGCTGGCCTTGGGTGGGTTGCCGTCCGGGGAGTGGCGGCTGTTGGGCGACGAAGATCGCGCACTGTTGTTTGCGGGACGTCGCTAGATCAGTTTTCGCCGCCTGAGTGAAGCAACGCCCGGAATCCCTCGGCCCCCAACGCCCGCATCGTCGCAACATTGCGCTCGATGATCGCGTCCGGTTCGGGATACGCAGCGACCGCGCGTTCCACGCTGTCCTCGCGCAGCAAGTGCAGCGCGGGGTAGGGCGCGCGGTTGGTCAGGTTTTCGGCATCGTCGGGCTGGGTGTCGGCGAACTGGTAGTCCGGATGGAAACTGGCGACCTGCAACACGCCGTCCAGGGTCATCGCATCGACCAGCGCATCGGCCTGGTCGAGGAAGTCGTTGTAGTCCAGGAAGTCCTGCAGGACCTGCGGGTGCACCAGCAGCGTGGTGTCGACCTGGTCGGCCGGCGTGTCGCGCAACAGCAGGAGTTCTTCACCCAGCTGTTCCAGCAGGGCTGCTTCGGTGCTCGCGTCGCTGATGACGATGCGCAGCTGGTTCTTCGCGTACACCGCCTTGGCGAACGGGCACAGGTTCAGTCCGATCACCGCGCGTTCCAGCCAGCGGCGAATATCGGTTTCGACCTGCATCGCGTCCATCGCGATCAATCCCTGAAATTGTCGAACTGCAACGGCAGGCCGAATTCGCCCGCGCGCAACAACGCCATCGCCGCCTGCAGATCATCGCGCTTCTTGCCGTTGACGCGCAGCTTGTCGCCGTTGATCTGGCTGTCGACCTTGAGCTTGGCGTCCTTCATCGCGCCCTGCAGCTTCTTGGCAATCTCGCGCTCGATGCCCTGCTTGACGGTGACGGTTTGCCGGGCGCCAGCCAGGTTGGTGTCGATGTCGCCGAACTCCAGGCAGCGCGCGTCGATCTTCCGCGCCGCCAGCCGGGCACGCAGGATGTCGGTCATCTGCTGCAACTGGAACTCGCTCGGCGCGGCCATCTTCACGTCGGCCTCGTCCAGTTCGAAGCTGGCGTCCACGCCCTTGAAATCGAAGCGGGTGGTGAGCTCGCGGTTGGCCTGGTCGACGGCGTTGGTGAGCTCGTGGATGTCGACTTCGGAGACGATGTCGAAGGAAGGCATGGCAATCACCGTGATGGGGTCGGGCCGCTCAGGATAGCGCCCACCGCCACGGGCCTGAAGCCCGTGGCGGTGGGCCTGCCGGATCAGGGGCAGACGTTCTGGTAGATGCAGGCGATCCATTCGGGATGGTCGACGAACGGATTGCGGTTGCCCTGGTAGGTCTGCACGGCGTCGTTGCGGATCCGCTCATAGGCGTCGACCGGGTCCTGCTGGCTCCACTGCAGCAGCACCGACAGCAGGCCCATGTAGGCGACCGAGGCATTGCCGTTGGTGTTGGTGATCAGCGCAGCGCTGTCGGTCAGGCGCAGGTCGGGCTCGGCGAAGCCGGTGCTGCCGTTCGTGCCGCCTTCGTAGCGAATGTCCATGAACAGCACGGCGCGCGCGACATTGCCCTTCATCCCGCTCCAGGTCTGCCAGACGGTGCCGTTGCTCCAGTTCGAATTGCCCGGGAACGTACCGCTGCCACCACCGCGGCCGTTATGCGCAGCGGTGGGGAATTCGCTGCAACTGGCCGAACAGTTCCCGTACGGGAGATTGCTGCGCGCGCTGTTGTAGCTGATGTCTGAAAGCATCAGCATGTGCAGGTCGGTGTAGGCGAAGTTGCTTGAGCCGTCGCTGGAGAAGCCGTACGAATTGGGCCAGGTATGTTCGCGGTTGTAGTAATTGTTGCCGCCCGCCGCCTTGGGGTACGCCGTGTTCTTGTAGACATCGAGGATCTTGCCGGCATCGACCGGGTCTTCGTCGGCGAAGTCCAGCGCGTTCCAGGTGTCGGTGGTGCTGGCGGTATACGGGATCTTGGTGCTGGCCTTGATCAGTGCATGCAGGCTGGTTCGCAACGCCGCAGCGGTGGAGGTGTTCACGCCCGCGTAGTAGCCGGTACCACCGCCACCTCCGCCGCTTGAAGCGGTGTAGCTGCCGGTCAGGCTGGCGCCGGAGAACGTGCTGTAGGCACGCAGCATCACGTACCAGGTGCCTGCCTGCGGGGTGGCGAAGCTGCAGGTCTCGTTGTTGCCGGTGAGGTATGGGCGGCAGTCATAGCTGCTGGTGGTTGGCGCGCTGCCAAAGCGGACGTACAGGTCGGCGCCGCCGCTGCCACCGCTGCTGGCGACTTGCAGGTTGGTCGCGCCCGTCGGCACTACCAGCGTGTAGGACACGGAATTGCCCGAGGTCGCGGACAGGCCGGTGACCGCCACGCCGTTCTGCAGCACATTGCCGCCGCCACCCGTTCCGCCGGTGGGCGTCTGCCCGGTGTTGCAGGCGCCGAATGAGCTGGTGCGCGACGCCTGCCAGCTGAAGTCGGCGTAGCGGCTACCGCTCCCGGCCAGTTGCAGTGAGGTGCCGGTGGCGGTGGACGATGTCTCGGACTGCGGAATCGCGGTGCTGGCAACGCCAGAGGCCGGGCCGCTGGTTGCCGTGAACGTACCTTCGTAACTCAGCAGCTGGACCAGGGTGCCGCTGGCATTGACCAGCGCCAGGCCATCGGGCGCGCCATTCTGGATGCCGGGGACGGCGACGGTGGCGGTGCCGAAGCCATTGCACTGGTTGGCGACCGTGCCCGACAGCGACAACGTGGCGTAGCTGGTGCCGTTGCTGCCGTTGTAGAGCACGACGCTCCAGCCGGCCAGGCTGGTGCCGGCGGGGGCCAGCACCTCGATTTTTTCCGACACGTCGGTATTGACGTTGTCGTAGTGGATCTCGTTGATGAACACGTCGGCGCGCGCGGGGGCGGCGGCGAGCATTCCAAGTAGAACGGGCACGGCAATGACGGCAAAGCGCATGGCGCAACCTCTTTGGCAATGGAGGGACAGGGATGGCATCGCGCTGCGGGGGAGGGGCAGACCGTGGGCCGGCAACGATGCATCGCCTAGCCTGCCGGCCGATTGTGACAGCGAGATGCGTGACGTTCGTGCTGCGCTGCCGCATGCTCGCGTCATGCGCACCTACACCACCGCCGATTCCGACCACCGCCGCAGCGTGTGGATGATGCTTGCCGCCGTGCTGATGTTCGCGCTGATGGACGCCGGGCTGAAGACCCTGTCGGCCCACTACCCGCCGTTGCAGGTCGCGACGCTGCGCGGCGTGTCGTCGTTGCCGTTGGTGCTGGCATGGGTGCTGTCGACGACCGGGCTGCGGTCGCTCTTGTGCATCCGCTGGGGGCTGCACGTGCTGCGCGGCGTGCTCGGCATCGTGATGATGGGCAGCTTCGTGTATGCGTTGAAGCGACTGCCGCTGTCCACCGCCTATTCGATCTTCTTCGTGGCGCCCTTGCTGATCACGGCGCTGTCGGTGCCGATCCTGGGTGAAAAGGTCGGGCCGCGCCGCTGGACCGCGATCGCGGTAGGCCTGCTCGGGGTGCTGACCGTGCTGCGCCCGACCGGGGAGGGCGTGTTCACCCCCGCCGGGTTCGCGGTCCTGGTGGCGGCGCTGGCCTATGCGGTGTCGGCGATCGCCGTGCGGGTGCTGGCGCGCACCGATTCCAACCAGTCGATGGTGGTCTGGCTGCTGGCGATGATGGCGCTGGGCGCGGGTGTGCTGGCGTGGCCGAGCTGGGTGCCGTTGCGGATGCAGGATGCCTGGATCATCGCCGGGATTGGCGTGGCGGGCTCGCTGGGCCAGTACACCATCACCGAGGCTTTCCGCCGCGGCGAGGCCTCGCTGATCGCGCCGCTGGAATACACCGCATTGGTCTGGGGCGTGGCGCTGGACCTGGCGCTGTGGGGCGTATTGCCGGATGCGATCACCTGGCTGGGTGCCGCGATCATCATCGCCAGCGGGCTGTATCTGCTGCGGCGCGAGCGGGTGCATGCGGAAGCCGAGCATCCCTGAACCCGGCTGTCCGGTTTCCCGGTCTTTTTCCGCATCAAGAGGAGTCCCCAACCCAAAACGGAGGCTTCTCACATGAATATCAGGTTCACACCCATTTCCGTCGCGATCACCCTGGCGGTCGCCGCGACGCTTGCCTACGCGTCCGGCCGCCTCGTGACGCGCACGGCACCAGCCACGTCGGCGGCCGAAGCCACGGCCACTGCACCTGCGGCGTCATCCCGGTCGTCCGCGGCCACTTATCCATTGACGGGAGGCGCCCGGGCGGGCGCCTCGGCGAAGAAATCGAAGGGGCCGACCGCCGACGAGGTGGGGGACGTGGATTCCTATGGCCGCGACGTCCGTTGGCTCGGGCTGGCTTCGGCATTTGTCTCGGTTTCCCAGTATTGCGCGGACATCTGGGTGGATGATCCCGCCGCCAACTGCCAGCCGATTACCGATGTCAGTGCAACGACCAGCTTTACGTTCAACGACATCGCCCACATCAGCCTGCCCGCAGGCGCCACCAATTCGTTGCTGTGCTACTGGTTCAGCCCGCGCGTGGTCGCGCGCTTCGAAAATCCCGGCGTGGCCGCGGCGGTGGGGCGTTACACGTACAACCCGACGCTGACCGTCGAAAATCCGGTGCTGTCGAATCCCGGACTCATCGATCAGACCACCGGAGCGCCCTTCGGAGGGCAGCTGCTCACGGCAATGTCGGCCTCCGAAAACGTCCAGATGGTGGTGCAACCCGGATTGCCGTTCACCCAGAGCCTGCGTGACTCGGCGGTCTGCCAGGCCGGGCTGATCAGCAAGACCCAGCTCATCCAGACGTATGGCCTCACTGCATCGCAGGCGGACGACTTCTTCGACAACCCAACCACGGTGCGGCTCAACGTCACCGGAAGTTCGCGCCTGGTCAGCGACCTGTTCTACACGTTCGGGTTGCGCATCGTCGGTGATTGAAGTCGGTACCCAGGCGGCCGCCGGATCCGGACCAGGGTGGCCAGCAACGCCAAGGAGGGCAACGTGGGCCAACGCGTTGACGAATAACCCGGATAAAATTGAAAAATAGCTCGCGGGTTTGTTCAAGCGCCCCGGATGTGGCAACAATACGGGTCTTGATAGGACACCGGAGTAGTGCATGGCCGAGCTGAAGGAAGCGCGTGTTCCCGACATCGGTGGCCACGACGGTGTGCCGGTGATCGAGCTGTTGGTCGCGGTTGGCGATACCGTCGCCAAGGACCAGGGCCTGGTCACGCTGGAGTCGGACAAGGCCACGATGGAAGTGCCTTCCCCGTTTGCAGGGGTGATCCGGGAGATCAAGGTCAAGCTCGGCGACACCTTGTCCGAGGGCGACCTGGTGGCCCGGATCGAACCCAGCGGGGATGCTGCTGCGGCATCCCCGGCACCGGCCGAGAACCAGCGCAAGCAAGCCGAAGTGCCAGCGCCTGCGCCAGCTGCGGGCGTACCCGTGCCTGCGCCTGAAGCTGAAGTCGTCGTTGAAAAGCCTGTTCCTGCCGCGCATGAAGCCAAGATGGGCGCGGGCCTGCCACCGGTCCGCTTCGATGCCGATGCCGTGCTGCCGGAAAAGGTCCCCTATGCCAGTCCGGCGGTGCGCCTGTTCGCGCGCGAGCTCGGTGTGGACCTGGCCCAGGTCAGTGGTAGCGAACGTGGCGGCCGGATCAGCAAGGATGATGTGCAGGCATTCATCAAGGGCGTGATGTCCGGTGGGGCTACGGCATCTGCCGCGAGCACCGGCGGAAGCGGTGGAGGCCTGGACCTGATCCCGTGGCCGAAGATCGACTTCGCCAGGTTCGGCGAGATCGAGAGCAGGCCGCTGTCGCGCATCCAGAAGATTTCCGGCGCCAACCTCGCCCGCAACTGGGCGATGATCCCGCACGTCACCCAGTTCGACGACGCCGACATCACCGCGCTGGAGGACCTGCGCGTCACCCTCAACGACGAGAACGCCAGGGCGATCGCCGCGGGCAAGGCAGGCAAGGTCACCATGCTCGCCTTCCTGATCAAGGCCTGCGTGGCGGCGTTGCGCAAGTACCCGAACTTCAACGCGTCGCTGGATGGCGATGCACTGGTGCTCAAGAAGTATTTCCACATCGGCTTCGCCGCCGACACCCCGAACGGACTGGTGGTGCCGGTACTGCGCGACGTGGACAAGAAGGGCGTGATGGAGATCGCGCGCGAGATGGGCGAGCTCGCCGGCCTGGCCCGCGACGGCAAGCTCAGGCCCGACCAGATGCAGGGTGGTTGCTTCACCATCAGTTCGCTGGGCGGGATCGGCGGCACCGCGTTCACGCCCATCATCAATGCGCCGGAAGTGGCGATCCTGGGCGTGTCGAAGTCGTCCATGAAGCCGGTCTGGAACGGTGACAAGTTCAAGCCGCGGATGATCCTGCCGTTGTCGCTCAGTTACGACCATCGGGTCATCGATGGTGCGGCCGCGGCGCGCTTCACCGCCTACCTCGCGCAACTGCTTGGCGATATGCGCCGGGCGATGCTGTAGCGGGTGATGCAACCGGATACCGGCAGGAAATTGCAGGAAGCGGGCGAGCGCGTTCGCGATGCCGCCGGCGACGCTGCGGTGCAAGGCTGGAGCGATATCCAGCCCTTGCTGGACTTCCAGTTGCTGCACCTGGCCGGGATTTCGGTGACGGTAGGCGGGTTGGTGGCGGCAGTGCTGGTCGTCGTGCTCGCATGGATGGGGTCGGCCCTGCTGCGGCGCGCGCTTTCCCGGTATGGCGACCGCAACGGACACGCCAACAAGGCGGCGTTGTACACCCTGTCGAGGTTGGTCCACTACACGCTGCTGACGGTCGGCATATTGCTTGCGTTGAACCTGGCCGGCATTCCGCTGGGCAAGTTCGCGGTATTCGCCGGTGCGATCGGCGTGGGCCTGGGCTTCGGCCTGCAGGCGATCTTCAGCAATTTCATCTCCGGCCTGATCCTGCTGTTCGACCGCTCGCTGAAGGTGGGTGATTTCGTCGAACTCGACGCCGGCATCCGCGGCACGGTGCGCGCGATCAATATCCGCGCCACCCGGATCACTACCAACGACAACATCGACGTGCTGGTGCCCAATTCGGAATTCGTCACCGGCCGGGTGGTGAACTGGACCCACGGCTCCGAGAGTCGGCGCATCCGGGTGCCGTTCGGCGTGGCCTACGGCGTCGACAAGGAACTGGTGAAGAAGGCGGCCCTGGAAGCGGCTGCGAAGGTCCCGTTCACCCTTGCCATCGAAGGCGACAAAAGCCCGCAGGTCTGGCTGACGAGGTTCGGCGACAGTTCGGTGGAATTCGAGCTGGTGGTCTGGCTGACCGACGCCGCCGCGCGTCGCAATGCGGCGATCGACGCGGCCTACCTGTGGGAAATCGACACCGCGCTGAAGGCGCATGGCATCGAGATTCCGTTCCCGCAGCGCGACCTGAACATCCGCAGCCTGTTTGGCCTGAGTGGCGATGAGGCGCTGGCCGCGTTGCATGGGCAGCGCATGCCGACGAAGGCTGGCGCCGCAGAGGCTGCGTCCAAGCAGCTGCCGGCCCATGAGCGTGAGCAACTGGCGCGCAACGATGCCGGCAAGGATGTCGAGGCTGGTGCCGCGCAGGCCGCGGCCGAAGAAGGCAATCCGTTGCGGGAGCACGACCGGCCATGAGCGGCACCCGCCATCACCTGAGTGAGACCTGATGCCCACCACGCATGACCACAAACCCCGCCTGTTGATCCGTGCGCTGCATCAGTCCGACTTTTCCGCGGTTGCCGCGCTGTCTGCGCGCGTGTACGGCGCGGGCTACAGCCAGGACATGGTGCGTGGCCAGCTGGGCAACTTCCCCGAGGGCCAGTTCGTGGCCGAGTACGACGGCAGGATCGTCGGCCATTGCGCCACCTTCCGCATCGACGAAGCCACCGCGATGGCGCCGCACAGCTGGCGCGAGATCACTGCCGGGGGCTATGCCGCCCGCCACGACCCATTGGGCGACTGGCTCTACGGCATGGAAGTGTGCGTGGATCCGGACTATCGCGGCCTGCGCATCGGGCGCCGGTTGTATGACCAGCGCAAGAAACTCTGTCAATCGCTCGAACTCAAGGGCATCGTCTTCGTCGGTCGCCTGCCTGGCCTCAAGCGCAAGCTGCGCCAGCACGGCAGCGTCGAGGCGTACGTCGAGGCGGTCGAATCGGCGCGCGTGCGCGACGCCACCCTCAGTTTCCAGCTGCGCAACGGGTTCGAAGCGCACGGCGTGATCCCGGACTACCTGCCCAGCGACGCCGAGTCGATGGGCTACGGCGTGCGCCTGATGTGGCGCAATCCCAGGCGTGCGGAGAACCCGGTCGTGCGCCTGCACCAGAAGCGCGGCACCCTGCCGGACAGCGTGCGCGTGGCCACCGTGCAGTACCAGCAGCGGCGCATCGCCGACTTCGATGCATTCGCCCGGCAGGTCGAATATTTCGTCGACATCGCCGCCGACTACCGCAGCGATTTCGTGGTGTTCCCGGAACTGTTCACGCTTGCAGCTGCTGTCGGTCGCCAACGAGCCGTTGTCGCCGGCCGATTCGATGCGCACGCTGACCCAGTACACCGAGCAACTGCGCGACCTGCTCAAGCGGCTGGCGGTGTGCCTACAACATCAACATCATCGGCGGCTCGCATCCGACCTACGTCGAGGATGGCGACATCCACAACGTCTGCTACGTGGCGTTGCGCGATGGCTCGTTGCACGACGCAGGAAAAGACTCCATCCCACGCCGAACGAGCGCCACTGGTGGAAGATCACGGGCGGCGAACAGGCCGCGGCGATCCTCACCGACTGCGGCCCGATCGGCGTGATGATCTGCTACGACTCCGAGTTCCCCGAACTGGCACGGCACCTGGTCGACCAGGGCGCGCTGATGTTGTTCGTGCCGTTCTGCACCGACGTGCGCCAGGGCTACCTGCGGGTGCGCTACTGCTGCCAGGCACGCGCCGTCGAGAACCAGTGTTACGTGGTGACCTCGGGCAACGTGCGGCAACCTGCCGGGCGTGACCAATTTCGACATCCAGTACGCGCAGAGCGGCATCTTCACGCCGTGTCGATTTCCCGTTTCCGCCGGACGGGATCGCGGCGATCTGCACCGAGAACACCGAACAGGTGGCCTTTGCCGACCTGCGCCTGGACGCACTGGTCGAGTTCCGCGCCAATGGCACGGTGCTCAACCTCAAGGATCGTCGCCACGACCTTTACCAGACCACGTGGGCCGTGGTGCGACAACAAGGATTGACCGGGAGCTGACATGGGTAATGCAATCGAAGTAAGAGTCCCCGACATCGGCGGCCACAGCGATGTGCCGGTGATCGAACTGCTGGTCGCGGTCGGCGACACCGTGGCAAAGGACCAGGGCCTGGTGACACTGGAATCGGACAAGGCGACGATGGAAGTGCCGTCGCCGGCGGCCGGCGTGATCACCGCGCTCAAGGTCAAGCTGGGCGACACCGTCTCCGAAGGCGCGGTGATCGCGATGCTGGAGGCTGAAGGCGAAGCGGGAGGCGCAGCAGCTGCAGCCCCGGCCAAGGCGCCGTCGGAACCCGCCGCAGCGCCCCGCCTGCCGGCCGCCGCTGCCGGCCGCGCCGTCGACGCCCGCGCCACAGGCCGCAGGCGGCTCGGGCCGCAGCGCCGACATCACCTGTGCACTGGTCGTGCTGGGCGCCGGTCCCGGCGGCTACACCGCCGCATTCCGCGCCGCCGACCTTGGCCTCGACACCGTGCTGATCGAGCGCTATGCCTCGCTCGGCGGCGTTTGCCTCAATGTCGGCTGCATCCCGTCGAAGGCGTTGCTGCATGCGGCCGATGTCATCGACCAGGCTGCGCATGCGAGCGACTATGGCGTGGATTTCGGCAAGCCCAGGATCAGCCTCGACAAGCTGCGCGGCTACAAGGAAAAAGTGGTCGGCCAGCTGACCAAGGGCCTGGCCGGCATGGCCAAGCAGCGCAAGGTGCGGGTGGTGCAGGGCACCGGGACGTTCGTGTCGGCCAACGAACTGGAAATCATCGATGCCGATGGCAAGGTGCAACTGCTGCACTTCGCCAACTGCGTCATCGCCGCCGGTTCGCAGCCGGTGAAGCTGCCGGGCTTCCCGTGGGACGACCCGCGGGTGATGGATTCCACCGATGCGCTGGAATTGGCCGAAGTGCCGAAGAAGCTGCTGGTGGTCGGCGGCGGCATCATCGGGCTGGAGATGGCCACGGTCTATCGCGCGCTGGGCGCCGAAGTGACGGTGGTCGAATTCATGCCGCAACTGATGCCTGGCGCCGACCTCGACCTGGTCAAGCCGCTGGCCGATCGCCTCAAGAAGCAGGGTGTCGCCGTGCACCTGAAGACCAAGGTGGTCGAGGCCAAGGCGCAGAAGAACGGCATCGCCTGCACGTTCGAAGGCGACAGCATCCCCGAGGGGAAACTCTACGATCGCGTGCTGGTGGCGGTGGGTCGCAGCGCCAACGGCGGCAAGCTGGATGCCGACAAGGCCGGCGTGCGCGTGGGTGAGCGCGGCTTGATCACGGTCGATGCACAGATGCGCACCAATGTGCCGCATATCTTCGCCATCGGCGACCTGGTCGGCCAGCCGATGCTGGCGCACAAGGCCACGCCACGAGGGCAAGCTGGCCGCCGAAGTGGCTGCGGGCGAGAAGAAGGAGTGGGTCGCGCGGGTGATCCCGTCGGTGGCCTATACCGATCCGGAGATCGCCTGGGTCGGCGTCACCGAGGGCGAAGCCAAGGCCAAGGGCCTGAAGGTCGGCGTCGGCAAGTTCCCGTGGGCGGCGTCGGGTCGCGCGATTGGACTCTCGCGCACCGAAGGCTTCACCAAGCTGATCTTCGACGAGGCCAGCCATCGCATCATCGGCGGCGGGATCGTCGGGGTACACGCGGGCGAACTGATCGCCGAGATCGCCCTGGCCATCGAGATGGGCTGCGAGGCCGCGGACATCGGCCACACCATCCATCCGCACCCGACCCTGAGCGAATCGGTGGGGATGTCGGCCGAGGTCTACGAAGGCACCATCACCGACCTGTACATTCCCCGGAAGAAATAGGTGCGGGGCCAGGCTCGCCCGGCAGCGATGGCTGCCGGGCCGGGCGTCGGGTGGTGCAGCCCCGTGCAGGCAAGCCTGTCGCCCAATCGACCATGGCTTCAGGTGGCAATGCCTTCAGGTGGCAATGGCATCAGGACCGATCGCGCCATCGATCCGGCGCGCCTCGATTCGCCGCCATACCTTCTCGTGGAAATAGAACACCACGGTATTGCATGCCGGTTCCACCAGTGCCAATGCGCCACCAATCAGCCAGCTGCCGGTCAATAGCCAGCCCACGAAAAATGCCACCGTGAAGTGCAGCAGCGCGAAGGTGAGTGTCTTGTGCATCTTCGTCATCTCGAATGAGAATGGTTCCCATTATCATCAAACGAATAACGAATGTCCAGTGGGCAGCACAGTGTGCCGCCTGACGGTCCGCGCTTTACAAAAAAACAAGCCCCGGCCAGGAGGCGGGCCGGGGCTCCGGCGCCCGTCACGTAGCTGACGAGGAAGGTGGGGCGCTGGTTGGTTCAGACCTGCCAGACAAACGTAAGGTTCCTGCAATGCAGCCACTCTTTTGGCGGTTGCCCCGGCATTTTCACGCCTGCTATACTTTTGCGGCTCGGCAGGACGGTTTTGATTGTCTGCCGGGTCGTATCCAAATGTGGGTCTTCGCGTGCTGAATTCCGCCAACGCGGGCCGGCAGCTGGCGCTGCGGGTAGTGGCCTATCAGGCCATTGCCACGCTGGCGACCGCTCTGGCTTGCCTGATGACTGGGCCACGCGAAGCCGTTGCCGCGCTGGTCGGGGGCGGGGCAATGACCCTGGGCAGCCTGTTGGCGGCCTGGGGAGCGTTCGCGGGTGGCGTCGAGGGTGCCGGCATGGCGCTCGGGCGCCTGCTGCTGGGTACGGCGGTGAAATGGATTGTGGTCGCCGGGGGCTTGTATCTGGCGATGGCGGTATGGAAGTTGCCGGCGGTGCCGGTGCTGGCTGGCGCGGCGATAGCTGCTGCGGCCTTCGTGGTTTCGATGAAATTCGTGGCGGCACATCGCGGCAAGACGAGGACGATTGCGTGAGTCTGGAACCCAATGGCGGTGAATCTGGCGGTGGCCTGACGGAATACATCGTCCACCACCTGACCCACAACACGAAGCAGTTCTCGTTCGGCGAAGTCCACATGGACTCGTGGATCGTCGGGCTGGTGGTGGGCCTGCTGGGCTGCTTCCTGCTGTGGACGCAGGCGCGCAAGGCGACCTCCGGCGTGCCGTCCAAGCCGCAGGCGTTCGTCGAGATGGTGGTCGAGTTCGTCGACTCGCAGGTCAAGGACACTTTTCATGGCGACCGTCGCTTCATCGCGCCGCTGGCGTTGACGATCTTCGTCTGGGTGGTCTTCATGAACGCCATGGACCTCCTGCCGATCGACATCCCCAGCGCGGCGGTCACGGCCATCGCCGGTACGGACGTCGCGCACCATACCTACTTTCGCTGGGTCCCGACCGCGGACATCAACACCACATTCGCGATGTCGATCACGGTGTTCATCCTGATCATCTTCTACTCGATCAAGGCCAAGGGCGGCTGGGGTTTCGCCCAGGAACTGGTGACCTCGCCATTCCATGCCGATGGCATGCTCGGAAAGATCGTCCTCGCGCTCCCGAACCTGTTCCTCAACATCGTCGAGCAGCTGTCCAAGCCGGTCAGCCTGGGCATGCGACTGTTCGGCAACATGTACGCCGGCGAGCTGGTGTTCATGCTGATCGCGGGCCTGTTCGCATCGTGGCTGACCTTCGTGCCCGGCGTGATCTTCAACTCGGTGTGGGCGATCTTCCACATCCTGATCATCCTTCTGCAGGCTTACATCTTCATGGTGCTGACCGTCGTCTACCTGGCGATGGCGCACGAGAAACACTGACCCATCCGCACCACCGCTTCGCACTACCCTCCAACCTACCTTTTACTGTTCAACCGGAGATCCACCATGGAATTCATCGCCAACGTCCAGGCTTTCACCGCCGTCGCCATCGGCATCATCGTCGGCCTGGGTGCGCTCGGCGCCGCCCTCGGCATCGGCATCATGGGCTCGAAGTTCCTCGAGTCTGCCGCTCGCCAGCCGGAACTGATCCCGATGTTGCAGGGCCGCATGTTCCTGCTCGCCGGCCTGATCGATGCGGCGTTCCTGATCGGCGTCGGCGTGGCGATGATGTTCGCGTTCGCCAATCCGCTGCTGGCCGCCGTCACGGCCGCTGCTGGCGCCTGATCGCGCCTGTGGTAACGAGGCGCGCGGCTGGTGCCGCCCGCTTCGGCAGTACTGGCGCCGCGGCATGCCGCCGCGGTGCAGCCCTGAAAGGCCCGCTTTGATGGGCTTGTCCGAATTGCAGGTCAAGACATGAATCCGAATATCACCCTGCTGGGCCAGATGATCTCGTTCGCGATCCTCATCTGGTTCACCGTCAAGTTCATCTGGCCGCCGTTGATGGCCGCGATCGAGGAGCGCCAGCAGAAAATCGCTGAAGGCCTCGCCGCTGCCGACAACGCGCAGAAGAGCCTCGCGCAGTCGCAGGACAAGGTGGCCGAGGAGCTCAAGGCTGCGCGTGGCAAGGCCAACGAGATCATCGAACAGGCCCACCAGCGCGCCAACCAGCTGATCGACGCCGCCAAGAACGACGCCATCGCCGAGGGCAACCGCCAGCGCGCGTATGCCGAAGCCGAAATCGTGGCCGCGTCCAACCGCGCCAAGGAAGACCTGCGCAAGCAGGTGTCCGCGCTGGCCGTGGCCGGTGCCGAGAAGCTGCTCAAGCGCGAGATCGACGCCAACGCCCACAAGGCGTTGATCGACGACCTGGCCGCGCAGCTGTAAGGCGACGACGATGAGCCAGTCCCTCACGCTTGCCCGCCCGTACGCCCGCGCCGCGTTCTCGCTGGCGCGCGATGCCGGCAGCCTGCCCGCCTGGTCGGAGGCGCTTGCGTTCGCCGCGCGGTTGGCTGCCGATCCGCAGGTGGCGGGGTTGCTCGGCAATCCGCATCTCACCGATGCCGCTGCGGTGACCCTGCTGTCACCGGACGGCGCCGACGGTGCGTTCGGGCGCTTGCTCGCATTGCTGGCGGAAAATCGCCGGCTGCCGTTGCTGCCGGAGATCGCCGGGCTTTACGACGAACTTCGGTTCGACGCCGAGCGCGTGGTCAAGGCAAAAGTGACCTCCGCCATCGAGTTGCCTGCTGGCGAGCTCGAGACGATCAAGGCGGCGCTGGCGAAGCGCTTTGGCCGCACGGTCGAGATCGAGACCGCGGTCGACGCATCGCTGATCGGCGGTGCGGTGATCGATGCCGGCGATGTCGTGATCGATGGCTCGCTCAAGGGCAAGCTCGGCCGCCTCGAAGCGGCGTTGTCGCACTAAGAATCCATTGCATACGCTGGCGGCGACGCCGGCACCAAGGAAACCAGAATGGCCACCACCCAGCTCAACCCGTCCGAAATCAGCGAACTGATCAAGACCCGTATCGAGAACGTCAAGCTCGGCGCGGAAGCGCGCAACGAGGGCACCGTGACCTCGGTGTCCGACGGCATCGTGCGCATCCACGGCCTGGCTGATGCCATGCAGGGCGAGATGATCGAACTGACCGCGACCGATGACGGTGCCGCGACCTACGCGCTCGCGCTGAACCTGGAGCGCGACTCGGTCGGCGCGGTGGTGCTGGGTGACTACAAGCACCTGCGCGAAGGCGAGACCGCAAAGACCACCGGCCGCATCCTGGAAGTGCCGACCGGCCCGGAAATGCTCGGCCGCGTGGTCAACGCGCTGGGTGAGCCGATCGACGGCAAGGGTCCGATCGAAGCCAAGGTCTCGGCACCGGTGGAAACCATCGCCCCGGGCGTGATCTGGCGCAAGTCGGTCAGCCAGCCCGTGCAGACCGGCTACAAGTCGATCGACAGCATGATCCCGATTGGCCGCGGCCAGCGCGAGCTGATCATCGGCGACCGCCAGACCGGCAAGACCGCGGTGGCGATCGACGCGATCATCAACCAGAAGCATTCCGGCGTGAAGTGCATCTACGTCGCGATCGGCCAGAAGAACTCGACCATCGCCGGCATCGTGCGCAAGCTCGAGCAGTACGGCGCGATGGCCTACACCACCGTGGTGGCGGCTTCGGCGTCGGAATCGGCGGCGATGCAGTACATCGCGCCGTATGCGGGCTGCACCATGGGCGAGTACTTCCGCGACCGTGGCGAAGACGCGCTGATCATCTACGACGACCTGTCCAAGCAGGCCGTGGCCTACCGCCAGATCTCGCTGCTGCTGCGCCGCCCGCCGGGCCGCGAAGCGTATCCGGGTGACGTGTTCTATCTCCACTCCCGCCTGCTGGAGCGCGCCGCGCGCGTGTCCGAGGACTATGTCGAGAAGTTCACCAATGGTGCCGTCAAGGGCAAGACCGGCTCGCTGACCGCGCTGCCGATCATCGAGACCCAGGCCGGCGACGTGTCCGCCTTCGTGCCGACCAACGTGATCTCGATCACCGACGGCCAGATCTTCCTCGAGACCGATCTGTTCAACGCCGGTATTCGTCCTGCGGTGAACGCCGGTATTTCGGTGTCGCGCGTGGGTGGCGCGGCGCAGACCAAGATCATGAAGAAGCTGTCGGGTGGCATCCGCATCGCGCTCGCCCAGTACCGCGAGCTTGCTGCGTTCGCGCAGTTCGCCTCCGACCTCGACGACGCGACCCGCAAGCAGCTCGAGCGCGGCCAGCGCGTGACCGAACTGATGAAGCAGAAGCAGTACGCGCCGATGTCGGTGGCCGAACAGGCACTGTCGATCTACGCGGTCGACAAGGGCTACATGGATGACGTGCCGGTCGGCAAGATCGGGCCGTTCGAAACCGCGCTGCACGCGCATTTCGCCAACACCGCCGGCGAGATGATGGCCGCGGTCGCCAACACCGGCGACTGGAACGACGACATCGAAGCCGCGTTCAAGAAGGGCATCGAGGACTTCAAGGCGACCGGTAGCTGGTAAGCGACGAAATGTAGAGCGGGGCTTGCCCCGCTGCTGTTGATGTGAAAGCGGGGCAAGCCCCGCTCTACAAGGAAAGACGAGATGGCTGGCGGCAGAGAAATCAAAACCAAGATCAAGAGCGTGCAGAACACCCGCAAGGTGACGCGCGCGCTTGAAATGGTCTCGGCCTCGAAGATCCGCAAAGCTCAGGAACGGATGAAGACGTCGCGCCCGTATGCGCGCGCGATGAAGCAGTTGATCGGGCACCTGGCGCAGGCCAACTCCGAGTACCGCCATCCGTACCTGGTGCAACGCGAGGACGTGAAGCGCGTCGGCTACGTGATCATCTCGTCCGACCGCGGCCTGGCCGGTGGCCTCAACAACAACATGTTCCGCAAGCTGCTGGGCGAGTTCCGGGCCTGGCAGGAAAAGGGCGTCGAGGTCGACCTGGTCACCATCGGCCAGAAGGCCTCGGTGTACTTTCGCCGGATCAAGGTCGGCATGCTGGGCTCGGTCACCCACCTGGGCGACGTGCCACGCGTGGAGCAACTGGTTGGCGTGATCAAGGTGATGCTGGACGCCTACACCGATGGCACGGTGGACAAGGTGTTCCTGTCCTACAACGACTTCGTCAACACCATGACCCAGCGCGCGGCGCTGGACCAGTTGCTGCCGCTACCGCCTTCCGACGAACAGGTCGCCAGGCATGATTGGGACTATCTGTACGAACCCGATGCACAGGAAGTCCTGGACCACGTGCTGACCCGCTACGTCGAGTCGCTGGTCTACCAGGCGGTGCTGGAGAACGTTGCATCCGAGCACGCCGCGCGCATGGTCGCGATGAAGGCGGCGTCGGACAACGCCAACAAGCTGATCGACACCCTGAACCTTGTCTACAACAAGGCGCGGCAGGCGGCGATCACGCAAGAGATTTCGGAAATCGTGGGCGGCGCCGCCGCGGTTTGACGTGACTACAACCCTTTCCTGTAGGAGTGGCTTCGGCCGCGACCGGGAAACAGATCGCGGCTCGCGCCGCTCCTACAAAGCAGCATTCGAGATTCAGAGGAAACAGTGATGAGCAACCAGGGCAAGATCGTTCAGATCATCGGCGCAGTCGTCGACGTCGAGTTCCCGCGCGAAAGCGTGCCGCGCGTGTACGACGCGCTCAAGGTGCAGAACACCGAGATCACGCTGGAAGTCCAGCAGCAGCTGGGCGACGGCGTGGTTCGCACGATCGCGCTGGGTTCCACCGACGGCCTCAAGCGCAACCTGCTCGCCGACAACACCGGGCACGCGATCTCGGTGCCGGTCGGCCTGGGCACGCTGGGCCGGATCATGGACGTGCTGGGTCGCCCGATCGACGAAGCCGGTCCGATCAAGTCCGACCAGGAGTGGGAAATCCACCGCGCGGCTCCGTCGTACGAGGACCAGGCGTCGTCCACCGAACTGCTGGAGACCGGCATCAAGGTGATCGACCTGATGTGCCCGTTCGCCAAGGGCGGCAAGGTCGGCCTGTTCGGCGGTGCCGGCGTCGGCAAGACCGTCAACATGATGGAACTGATCAACAACATCGCGACCGAGCACAGCGGCCTGTCGGTGTTCGCCGGCGTGGGCGAGCGCACCCGCGAGGGCAATGACTTCTACCACGAGATGCAGGAGTCGGGCGTGGTCAACGTGACCGAGCCCGAGAAGTCCAAGGTCGCCATGGTCTACGGCCAGATGAACGAGCCGCCGGGCAACCGCCTGCGCGTGGCGCTGACCGGCCTGACGATGGCCGAGTATTTCCGCGACGAAGGCCGCGACGTGCTGCTGTTCATCGACAACATCTACCGCTACACGCTGGCCGGTACCGAAGTGTCGGCGCTGCTGGGCCGCATGCCGTCGGCGGTGGGCTACCAGCCCACCCTTGCCGAGGAAATGGGCGTGCTGCAGGAGCGCATCACCTCGACCAAGTCCGGCTCGATCACCTCGATCCAGGCCGTGTACGTGCCCGCCGACGATTACACCGACCCCTCGCCGGCCACCACCTTCGCCCACCTGGACTCGACCGTGGCGCTGTCGCGCAGCATTGCATCGCTGGGCATCTACCCGGCCGTTGATCCGCTGGATTCGACCAGCCGCATGATGGACCCGAACGTGATCGGCAACGAGCACTACGAGACCGCGCGTCGCGTGCAGGGCACCCTGCAGAAGTACAAGGAACTGAAGGACATCATCGCGATCCTGGGCATGGACGAGCTGTCGGAAGAAGACAAGCAGGCCGTGGCCCGCGCGCGCAAGATCGAGCGCTTCTTCAGCCAGCCGTTCCACGTGGCCGAAGTGTTCACCGGCTCGCCGGGCAAGTACGTGTCGCTGAAGGACACCATCCGCGGCTTCAAGGGCATCGTCGACGGCGATTACGACCACCTGCCGGAGCAGGCGTTCTACATGGTCGGCTCGATCGAGGAAGTGGTCGAGAAGGCCAAGAAGATCACCGGCTAAGGAATCGTCATGGCATCCACCATCCGTTGCGACATCGTCAGCGCCGAAGCCGAGATTTTCCGTGGCGAGGCCGAGCTGGTCGTGGCCACCGGTGAACTCGGCGAGCTGGGCATCGCGCCCAAGCATGCGCCGCTGATCACCCGCCTGAAGCCGGGCAAGGTCGTGGTGACCCTGCCGGGTGGCGAGAAGCTCGATTTCGCGATTTCAGGCGGCATCCTCGAGGTGCAGCCGACGGTCGTGACCGTGCTGGCCGACACCGCAATCCGGGCGCAGGACATCGACGAAGCCGCAGTGCGCGAGGCCAAGGAAGAAGCCGAGCGGATCATCGCCCACCGTGGCGAGGCGATGGAAATCGCCGAAGCGCAGCAGCGCCTGGCCGAAGTCACCGCGCAGCTGCAGGCACTCGAGCGCTTGCGCAAGAACCTCAAGCACTGAGGCCTCTGCATCACGCATCACGAACGCCGGCGCAAGCCGGCGTTCTTGTTTGACGACCTGTTTTGCGACGCAATCACGTTAAGCTCGTTTGATAGCTCGCCATATGGCCTACGGGTGACGTGGCGATCATGTTCAATCGATTCGGGAGAGCGTAACGATGTGGGATTTCAGCCTTGGCCGCGCGTTCGGCATGTTGTTGAAGACGATGCCGTACCTGGTGTTCCGGGTGATGGTGTATGCCGGCATCGCGCTGGGCTACGTGTTGCTGTCCGGGATCGGTGCGGGCATCGGCTATGGCATCGGTGCGCTCGGTGGAGCTGACGGCCAGGCCGGCGGTGCGTTGATCGGTGGCCTGATCGGCTTCGGCGTGGGCTCCGGGATCATGTTCTTCCTGCGCGAATATCTCCTGTACGTGGTCAAGGCCGGGCATATCGCGGTGCTGGTCGAACTGCTGGACGGTCGTCCGCTGCCGGACGGCAAGGGACAGGTGGCTTACGGCGCCAGCGTGGTCAAGCAGCGCTTCGTGCAGTCCAGCGTGTTGTTCGCGCTCGACCGGCTGCTCAAGGGGGTCATCCGCGTGATGACGCGGGTGGTGGAGGGCGTGGCGAACTTCCTGCCGATTCCCGGCACCCAGACCATCGTCAGCTTCATTCGCGGCATGTTGAAACTGTCGGTCGGGTTCCTGGACGAGTTGATCCTGGCCCATGCCATCCGCAGCCGCAGCGACAACCCGTGGCAGTCCTCGGCGGACGCGCTGGTGCTGTACGGGCAGAACGGCAAGTCGATGATGAAGAATGCGTTCTTCGCCACCCTGCTGATGTACCTGGTGACCGCAGTGTTGTTCGCCGTATTCCTGATTCCGGCAGGCCTGCTGGTGTGGATGTTGCCGGGCCAGCTGTCGGCGATGACCATGATCTTCGCGCTGGTGTTTGCCTGGGCGGCCAAGGCCGCGTTGCTGGAGCCGTTGGCACTGGTCTGCATGATGCAGGCCTACTTCAAGGTCATCGATGGCCAGCAGCCCGATCCGGTCTGGGACCAGCGCTTGACGAAAATGACCGGCAAGTTCGGCAAGATCAAGCAGCAGGCGATCGATTGGGTGCCGCAGCCTGGCGCGACGGTGGATGCCGCTGCAACACCCGTCCCCGCAGCGCAGCAGCCCGGCCATACGGAAAGCTGATCGCCGGAAAAGGGTCCGAAAAGGGGACGGAGGTAGTTAAGGCGCACCTTAACTACCTCCGTCCCCTTTTCCTCACCGTCCTTCCTTTCATAGGGATGTTTCGTCTGTCAGGCCTTGTAGACCCAGTGCCGTGACAGCAGGAAGCCGAGCACGCCCAGCACCAGCTCGACCGCCGGCTTGGCGGCCCACGCCCACTTCAGGCCGAACATGTCATCGATATGGCCCATGGCCAGCGTGCTCAGCGCAGTGGTGAGCAGCCACAGCAGCACGAAGCGGAAGAACTGAGTGCGACCGACCGCGGTGTCGTCGCCGGCGAAGGTCAGCTTGCCGTTGAGCCAATAGCCGACGCAGGCGCCGGCGATGCGACCGATGATATTGGCCGGCTGGACCCGCAGGCCCAGGTGGCTCAAGCCGACCATCACGCCCCAGTCCAGCAGCCATTGCACGAAGCCGATCGCGAGGTAGTGGCTGGCGTGGCGTCGCAGGCTCATGGGGATGCATTGTCGGGGATGCGCCACCACTGCGCATGGCCGGCGGACTGCACCAGTTGTGCGCCAGCCTGTTCCAGCCCGGCACGCTGCGCGGGTGTCGTCAAGTCTGTCCGCAGGATCACGTGGCGAACATGGTTGTCACGCAGCAGGCTTGCCCATGCCTCGCCACTGGGATCGGGCTCTACGCGTCCGAATTCGGCCTGCCAACGTGGCGAATACCACAGCATGTTGCGTCCGCGCCCGCCCAGCTCGGCCAGTGCCAGGTTGGTGCCGGGAAACACCAGCACGGTACCCTCGCGGTTGTCCGGGTCGCGCAACCGCTGCGCCAGCACACGTTCGGGAATGAAGCGTTGCAAAGTCGGTGTATCCCGCCCGAGGTCACGCACGACCTGCTTGAGCGCACCGGTGCGCAGCATCCAGCTGGCATTGGTGGCGAAGGCCAGGTTCAGGACGCAGAGCGCCCAGAAGGCAGCGACGCCGCGCTGCACTACCGGATAGGCAACCACCAGGGCCGGCACCAGCAGGGCCAGCGATGGTTGCAGGTAACGGGCGTACTGCATCGGCAACAGCGGCAGCAGCAGCGCGATGCTGGCGACGCCGGCCAGCCCGCGCGTGCGCGCATCGCGCAGGGCCAGCAGCCACACGCCGAGCAGGGCGATCAGCACGAATCCGAAGCCGCCGTCGTAGGATTCCAGGTAGTGTTCCGTATCGAAGCTGAGATCCCACAGCACGTCGGCATCCAGGCCGCCGTGCCAGCGCGCATCGGCGAAGTCCTCCAGCGCGAAATAGGGTGAACCAAACCATCCGTTCATCAACGGCAGCACCGGGTTGCCGGTGACGAGCCATGCGTTGGTGTAGCTGGAGCCACCGATGGCCACCACCAGCAACAGCGCCACCGGCAGCCAACGCCAGGGGATGCCGTGTCGATGCCGCCACGCCGCCCAGGCCAGCACCGGCAGTGCCACCACGCCGTGCATGGTCTTGAGGCCGCACAAGGCGCCGAACAGCACGGCGACGGCCAGCAGTCCCCGCCACTCCGTGGGCGACCGGGGATGCGCGTGTGTTCGCAACGCGAGCCAGGCCAGCGCCGGCAGCCAGGCCATCGCCGGAAGTTCGGTTTGCATGCCGCCAACGAGGGCCATGCTCAGTGGCAGGCTGGTGAGCAAGGCCACCGCCCACCAGCGCCGCGTCGCATCGCCACCCAGCGATGCCGTCAACGCGAATGCCATGGCGGCGGCTAGCGCCAGCCACACGCTGTCCAGCGCGCCACGCGCTTCCGTGCCCGCCAGCACCTGCGCCACGCCCTGCACGACATCGCCTGCCCATGGCGACAACGCCCACACCTGCACGATCGGGTCCGGCAGGTAGCGCGCGGTTTCCTGCAACTGCCACGGCAGGCCGAGGTGGTAGACCACGTCGTCGAACTGCATGGTCGGCAGCCACGCGCCGGTGCTGGCCAGTCCCAGCAGGACCATTGCAGCGGCCGCGGCGCGGGGAGACTCACGCGCCGCGTCTTCGAAGTGCCGCAACAGGCTCCGGCATGTCGCCATGACCTCGGCGCGACGCCAGGTGATCAATGCCAGGCATGCCACGGCATACACGATGCGATAGTGGATCTGCAGCGGGAGCAGCCAACCCAGCACGCCTGCGATCAGCGCAAGTCCCAGCGGCAGTGCGATCGCCCCTGGTAACAGCAGGCCGCCCAAGGCCATGGCCGCTGCCGCGAGCACGGCCACCGCGATCACCGCCGTCGGCCCCGCAAACACGGCCAGTCCCGCCAGCCACACCAGCGCGAGCGCCATCGCCCAAGACCAGCGTCGCCAGCGCACCAGGGGCCACGCCGTGGCCAGTGCGCACAGCGCGAGCAGCACATGCTCGAAGAAACGCGGGAACGGCAACACGTCCCACGTCCGGTTCACGACCAGGCCGGCCAGGCACAGCGCCATGCCCAGCCACAGCAACAAGGATGGCAACAGGCGGGTGGCGAGGAAGGGTGGCATCACGGGAATTCTAGATGTTTGCAGACAGGGGCTTTGCGGGCGCCGGTCCTTCATGCCCACGTGCCCGCAACGGGCATGTCGCTAGAATTGCCGAATCCAGTTTGAAGCCACGCCCGAGACCGCCCATGAGCGCACCGTTGCACGTTGTCATTCTTGCTGCCGGCGAAGGCAAGCGCATGCGGTCGGCACTGCCGAAGGTGCTGCAGGCCATTGCCGGTCGACCGATGCTGGCCCATGTGATCGATGCCGCGCGGGCGCTGCAGCCGGTCGGCATCCACATCGTGCATGGCCATGGCGGCGACCAGGTACGCGCGGCATTCATTTCGCAGGGTGACCTGCATTGGGCCGAGCAGGCGGCGCAACTCGGGACCGGCCATGCGGTGCGGCAGGCGATGCCTGGCGTGCCGGACGATGCCCGCGTCCTGGTGCTGTACGGCGACGTGCCGCTGATCACCGCAGCGTCCCTGCGCATCCTGCTCGACACGCCAGGCCGGTTGGCGGTGCTGGCGGCGGAGCTCAGGGACCCGACCGGCTATGGCCGCATCCTGCGTGATCCGGAAGGCCATGTCGCGGCCGTTGTCGAGCACAAGGACGCCGATGCCGCGCAGCGCCGCATCCACCTGGTCAACACCGGCGTGATCGTGGCCGACGCCACCGCGCTCAAGCGTTGGCTGGCGGGCCTGTCCAACCAGAACACCCAGGGCGAGTACTACCTGACCGACGTGTTCGCCGCCGCCGCGGACGAGTACACCGCGGCGGAAATCGTGATCGTCGATGACCCGATCGAAACCGAAGGCGCGAACGATCCCTGGCAGCTGGCCCAGTTGGAGCGTGCGTTCCAGTTGCGCCAGGTGCGCGCGTTGTGCGCGGCAGGCGCGCGCGTGGCGGATCCTGCACGACTGGACATCCGCGGCGAAGTGGTCGTTGGCAGCGATGTCGAAATCGATGTCGACGTGGTGTTCGAAGGCCGCGTCGAACTAGGCGACGGCGTGCGCATCGGTCCGTTTTGCCGGATCAGGGACGCAACCCTGGGCGCCGGCACCGAGGTGCGTGCGCATTGCGACATCGATGGCGTGCGCTGCGAGGGTGCGGTTGTAGTTGGTCCGTTCGCCCGGCTGCGTCCAGGCACGGTGCTGGCCGATGGCGCGCATGTCGGCAATTTCGTCGAAACCAAGAACACCCGGCTCGGGGTCGGCAGCAAGGCCAACCACCTGACTTACCTGGGCGACGCGGTGGTCGGTGCCGGGGTGAACATTGGCGCCGGCACGATCACCTGCAACTACGATGGTGCGCGCAAGGCCACGACCCGGATCGAGGATGGCGCCTTCATCGGCTCGAATACCTCACTGGTGGCGCCGGTAACGGTAGGCGAGGGTGCGACGATTGCTGCCGGTTCGGTGATCACCAAGCCGGCACCCGCTGGCAAGCTCACCGTGGCGCGCAGCCGGCAAAGCACGCTTGAAGGCTGGCAGCGGCCGGTGAAGAAGCCGAAGTAGCTTCCTCCAGCAGGCGCGATGAGCCTGCATTCCGCAGGAGCGCCCAGATGGGCGCGCCTACAGCGGCAAGGTCAGGCTCACGCAGAGGCCACCGCCATCGCGGTTGAGCAGGGCGATGCGACCGCCATGGGCTTCGGCGATCTCGCGTGCCAGCGCCAGGCCCAGGCCGGTGCCGTTGCGCTTGGTCGAGTAGAACGGCAACAAGGCATTGGCCAGCACCGCCTCGTTCATGCCGCTGCCGCGATCCAGCACCTCGATCCGCCAGCCCACCGGCAGCCGGCGCACGCTAAGTCGCACGTCCTTCGCCTCCGAGCCCGACTCGTGTGCATTCTTGAGCAGGTTGATCAACCCCTGTTCCAGCTGCGCCACGTCGACGCGCGCGATGCCGTCTGCGGGCGCGAGCTCGGCGACGAATTCGACCTGGGTGCGCAGCTGCGCGATGATGCGCGCCCACTCCACCGCTTCCAGGCGGGGCGAAGGAAGCTTGGCGAAACGCGCGTAGTCGCGGATGAAGCCTTCCAGGTGGCGTGCACGTTCCTCGATCGTGGCCAGCGCGACCGGCAGGCGTTCGTACTGCTTGCGACGCAGGAGTTCGCTGCCCGAATGCGCGAGTGATGCGATCGGCGCCAGCGAATTGTTGAGCTCATGGCTGATGACGCGGATGACCTTCTTCCAGGTCTGCACTTCCTGCCGTCGCAACTCGGCCGTCAGCAGGCGCAGCAGCACCAGTTCGTGCGGGCGACCATTGAGCCGGAACGTGCGCCGCGACAGGTGGTAGATGTCCTCGTTGCCGCTCTCGTCATGGTCGCCGCCGCCGACGGTGAACATGCCATCGCCGCCGCGCGCGAATGCATCGCGCACCGCTTCGTCGGTGCGCGCCAGGATATCCTCGAACGATTGTCCTTCCAGGCGATGGCCGTCGCCGAACACCTTGCGCGCGGCCAGGTTGCCGAGCACCACGCGCCGGTTGGGGTCGACCAGCACCATGGCCACTGGCGTGTTCTGGACGATGGTGTCGAGCAGCAGCTCGCGTTGCACCAGCGCCAGCCGTTGCTTGCGCAGGGTGTCGCCGAGTTCGCGATGGCTGTCGACAAGTTCGCGCAGTTCGCCCTGGCCATGCCAGGCGATACCGAAACTGAAGTCGCCATCGCGATAGCTGGCCACGCTGCCGGCCAGGGCACGGAACAGCGAGCGCACCGGCGCGAACAGGCGACGGACCTGGTAAATCAGCAGCGGCGCCAAGATCGTCGCGGCCACCAGGGTTGCTGCCCAGGGTTGCAGCCAGCGGGTCAGCAGCATCGTCAGTGCGCCCGCCGCGAGCATGTAGGCGCATGCCAGTGCTGCATACAGCCAGGCCAACGAAATGCGATGCCACCAGCGCATCGTCAGTCTCGCTTGATGCCGTGGCGGTCCAGCCGCCGATACAGTGCCTGCCGCGACAGCCCCAGCTCGGACGCCGCTTGCGCAAGCACGCCGCCGGTGCGCTCCAGTGCGCGCTCGATCATCGCGCGGTCAGGCTCGTCGCCGGTCGCGCCCGGTGTGGCCGATGCCGCGGGTTGCAGGTTCAGGTCGGTCGCGCACACCACGTTTCCGCGTGCCAGCAATGCCGCGCGCTGCATCACGTTGCGCAGTTCGCGCACGTTGCCGGGCCACGGATGGCGCATCAGCGCGCGTTCGGCATCGTCGCCCAGGCGCTTGCCGGCAGGCAGGAAATGGCGGGCCAGCGGCAGGATGTCGCGCGGACGCTGGGCCAGCGGTGGCAGCCGCAGTTCGATACCGTTGAGTCGGTAGAACAGGTCTTCGCGGAAGCTGCCCTTGGCGATCAAACCGGCAAGGTCGGCATTGGTCGCGCTGATGATGCGCACCTTGACCGCACGCTCGTGGTTGCTGCCCAGCCGCTGGAAGCGGCCGGTTTCCAGCACGCGCAGCAGCTTGACCTGGCCTGCCAGTGGCAAGGTGCCGATCTCGTCCAGGAACAGCGTGCCGCCGTCGGCGGCCTCGAACTTGCCCTCGCGCGCCTTGCTGATGCCGGTGTAGGCGCCTGCCTCGGCCCCGAACAGTTCGGCTTCGATCAGGTCCGCGGGCAAGGCGCCGCAATTGAGGGCGATGAACGGGCCGTTGCGGACGCCTGAGTTGGCATGCACGATTTCCGCATATTTTTCCTTGCCGGCCCCGTTCGGACCGGTGACCAGCACCGGGATGTCGGCACGCGCGACCTGGCAGGCGAGCGCCAGCATGTTCTCGCTGGCGTTGTCGGCATACACCAGCCCGCGCAGGTCGTAGTCGCGCAGCAATGCATCACGCCGACGCCGCTCGCCGGCACGTTCCTGTGCCAGTTCTCGTTGCGCCTGCGCAAGTTCCAGCAGGTTGTTGACCGTGGCCAGCAGCTTGCGGTCATCCCACGGTTTGGCCAGGTAATCGACGGCGCCGGCCTTGACCAGGTCGATCGCCGATTCCAGGTGCGTCCAGGCGGTAAGCAGGATCACCGGAAGGTCGGGATACTCGCCGCGGATCTGGTGGAACAGCGCGACGCCTTCCTCGCCCGAGGTCGTGTCTGCCTCGAAATTCATGTCCTGGATGACCAGCTCGATACCGCCATCCTGCAGGCGTTGCATGCCTTGCGCGGGCGAGGCGGCGTGGACCACGTCGATGTCGTGCAGGGAGAACAGCATCTCCAGCGCTGTGGCGACAGTGGCGTTGTCGTCGATGACGAGGATCGCGGGCATGGCGGCTATTCTGTCATCCTGAGCGCAGCGAAGGATCTGCTCGCCGCGCCATGCGAAAGAACAAGCAGGTCCTTGCCGCGCTCAGAACGACAGTGCTTTCCATCAGGCACTCCGCGTCGCGACTGCCGGCGGCACCGCCGCTGCACGCCGCGCCGGCCAGAAGACCGCGAACTGGCCGAGCAGCCAGAGCGCCAGGGCGCCGACCGGCAGGTAGGACAGCGGCAACCGCGGCAGTTCGTACTTGCCCATCAGCAACTGGTTGATCGCGTAGGCCAGCAACATGCCCACGGCGATGCCGATGGTGGCGAGCAGGAAGTTCTCGGTCTGGAAATAGCGCAGGATCTGCCCGCGTGTCGCACCCAGCGCACGCCGCACGCCGATCTGCTTGGTCCGTTGCTGGACCCAGAAGCTGGCCAGGCCGATGATGCCCAAAGCGGTGACCACCAGCAGGGCAACGATCACCGTGGCCAGCAGCCAGGCCATTGCGCGATCCTGCCGGTAATACTCACTGCGCATGTCTTCCATCGACTTGGTGTCGTTTTCCAGCACGATCCGGTTCGGGCCATTCTTGCGCAGGGCATCCACGGCAGCCTTCAGCACTTCCGCGCGGCGACCCGGTTCGGTGCGGATCAGGTAATTGCCACCCACGTCATAGGCCGTATTGATCGGGAACATCATCGAGTATTCGAGGGCCGTTGGGCCACCTTGACCGCCCGGACGGACCAAGCGGTCGACCACGCCCACGATGCGGACCGGGTCATCGCCCCAGCTGTAGAACGTCTTGCCTACCGCTTCGCCGCCGGGGAATAGTTTGTCGGCCATGCTGCGGGTGATGATGACCGCCGGGATCTGGACGTTGTTGCCCGCACTGAGCGCTGACCACGCGATGAATTCATCCGCATTGAATCGCCTGCCCGAGACCAGCTTGAGCCCCATGGTGTCCATGAAACTGTCGCCCGTCATGTAGACCGTGGCATTCATCGTGGGCTGCTGCTGGTCCTTGGTCATCTTGACCGAGGTGTTCCACGAGCTGCTGGTGTACGGCACCTGGTTGGCCACCGCGGCGGACTTCACCCCTGGCAAGCCTTGCAGGATCGCCAGGTCGCTGCGGGTCAGGGCTTCTGCGTTGTCGTCGGTGCCGATGCCGGTGAGCTGCACCCGCACGATCTCGTTTTCGACCGCACCGCTGCCTTGACTGATGCGATCGATGCGGTTGCTGATCAGGAACATGGCGTTGCAGATGATCGCGCAGCTCAATGCGATCTCCAGCACGATCAGTGCGGCGGCCATCTTGTGGCGCAACAGGGTGGAGAGGATGGGGCGGATATTCATGGTGTCTTCCTGCTTGTCATTCCGAACGGCGGGAGGAATCTGGTTGTTGTGTCGTGCCATGGCCCAAGGCAGATCCCTGGCTGCGTTCGGGAGGGCACCACTGACGACTCATTGCGACTTCAGCTGCATGGCCGGCGACACCTGCATTGCGCTCCAGGCCGGCAACAAGCCGGCAATCAGGCTGGCGGCCAGCGCAAGCACGAAGGTGGCGAACAGCATGCTCGGATCCAGGTGGGCGAGATCCGCGTAGTCGGTGGGCTGCTGGCGCACCGCCCACAGCCCCAGCCATGCAAGCCCCAGTCCGGCGAGGCCGCCGGCGACGCCGATCGCACCGGCCTCGACCAGGCATTGCAGGAAGATGGTCTTGCGCGATGCGCCAAGCGCGCGACGCACGCCAAGCTCGCCACTGCGTCGCAGGAACTTGGCCAACAACAGGCCCACGGTGTTGAGGAGGCAGACCAGCAGAAATCCCAGTGCCAGCCAGACCTGCAGGCGTACGTCGCCCGGTACCACGTTGTTGAAGTCCAGCCATTCCATCAGCCCGCGCAGGCGCACGTTGGTCGGGCGTTCGAAGCGACCCGCCGCACGCTGCTGTTCGGAATAGTTGCTCAGGTATTGATGGTAAGCCGCGGCTTTTTCCGGTGTGTCCAGCTGGACCCAGTACTGGATCCAGCTGCAGGGTGCGTTGACCCCGGTTTCACCCCCGGGTTCGCTGCCGGAATCGCCCCAGCAGTTCATGTTGCCGTTGCGGCTCATCTTCAGGTCGCGCGAGGTCGTGAACGGCAGGAACACCTGTTCGGATTCGCCATAGCCATTGGTGCCGTTCATGTCGTAGAACTTCGGCGTGGGCCGCCAGCTGTCGAGCACGCCGCTGACCCGGAATTCGTTCCTGTCGATGCGCACGTGCTTGCCGACGCTGTTTTCGCCACCGAAGAGCTTCTCGTTGAGCGCCTTGGTGATGACGACCACCCGTGCATGGCCGTCGTCCTCTGTTGCGCTCCAGCCATTGCCGAACAGGAAGGGCATCGCGAACATCGGGAACATGTCGGCGCTGGTGTAGCGCGCATCGATTTGCATGGGTGACAAACCTGCACGTTGCGGCTCGATCGCCACGCCGCCACCGGTCATCATCGCCTGGCGGTCGCCGCGCTTTTCCCGCAGCAATGCCTCGGCATCGAAGCGGGTCAACTGGCTGCTGGGTTCCCCGCCCGGGGTGTAGCCGTCCATGGACTCAGGTGCCATCTGCGGGTAGAACAGGGTCGCGCTACGTTCAGGCAACGGGTCGCCGGACAGGATGTGGAACACGGTCAGCGTGGTCATGCTGGCGCCGATGCCCAGCGCGATTGCCAGCACCATCAGTGCGGTCAGCGCCTTGTTGCGCTTGAAGCTGCGCAGGGCGAGCTTGAGGTAATAGCCGAACATGGCGGACTCCTCAGGAAGTGGTGGACGACGCGCTGTCGCGGCGCGAGGCTTCGGCGACGCGGGCCAGGCTGGGCTCGACCGACAGGTCGGTGGCCATGCCGTCGACGATGTGCACGTTGCGTTGCGCACGCGCGGCCAGTTCCGGGTCGTGGGTGACCATGACAATCGTGGTGCCCTGCTGGTTGATGTCCTCCAGCAGCTCCATCACGCTGCGCGCCATCTGCGAATCCAGGTTGCCGGTGGGTTCGTCCGCCAGCAGCAGGCGCGGGCTGCCGGCCAGCGCGCGCGCGATCGCCGCGCGTTGCTGCTGGCCGCCGGAGAGTTCCGCCGGGAAGTGCTTCATGCGCGAGCTCAGGCCGACCAGTCCCAGCGAATCCTCGATCCGCAGCTTGCGTTCGCTGGCCGACATCCCGCGATAGCGCAACGGCACGTCGACGTTGTCGAAGATGTTGAGGTCCGGGATCAGGTTGAAGCCCTGGAAGATGAAGCCGATCTTCTGGTTGCGCAGCTTGCTGCGCGCGTTGTCGGACAGGCCCTTGACGTTCTCGCCATCGAGCACGTAGTCGCCGCCGGTGAAACTCTCCAGCAGGCCGGCGATGTTGAGGAAGGTGGTCTTGCCGGAGCCCGACGGGCCGGTGACGGCGACGAACTCGCCTTCCTTCACGTGCAGGTCCAGCGAGCGCAAGGCGTGCGTTTCGACAAGTTCGGTGCGGTAGACCTTGGTGACCTGGCGCATGTCCAACATGGGTAGGGTTCCTTTGTAGGGGGATTCTTGATGTCGATGTCGCTTCCGCCGGGGGCGGAACGCCTGCGGGGCGTCAGCGGGTTCGGAACAGCGTGAGTGCCGGAGCGGGCAGGTAGGTCGTGCTCCCGCGGATGACCTGCAGGCAGCCCGCGTTGGCGCTGGCCCGGTCGCACGCGCGCAGCGTCCTGGCGCTGAAGTCGACCAACTGCGACAGCCGCAGCGGGACGGCGTCGGCGAGTTGTCGCGAATCCCAGTGGGTGTGCAGCGGCATGATGGCGGCGGATGCGTTCATCGTGTTGTCCTGGGTCGAATCGACAAGGGTTGGTGCGTTGATGGCTGATCTGTTCATGGTCAAAGTCCGGAGATGCGGATGCGTTCCGCGTTGGCGAATTGGTCGCTGCCGGACACGACGATGCGATCGCCCGGTTGCAACCCCGAAAGGATTTCCACGGCATTGAGGCTGCTGGCACCAACCTGGATCGGCCGACGCACCGCACTGCCGCCGTCGACGACGTAGGCGAAGCGCCCGCCGTGCTGCTCCAGGAACGGCCCGCGCTCGACCATCAGCACGTCACGACGGGTGTCCATCACGATGCGTGCCGACAGCCGCTGGTTCTGCCGCAGCGATGGCGGTTGCTTGCCGGCATCGAAGCGCAGGCGCGCGTTGACTTCGCCATTGACGACTTCCGGCGAAACGGCCGACACCTTGGCCGGGAACATCCTGGCGTTGCTGGTGATCTGCGCGGGCATGCCGATCGCGAGCTCGCGGGCGAAGCTTTCCGGGACCTTGATCTCGACTTCGAACACCGAGAGATCCACGACGCTGAGGATCGGTGCATTCGCGGCGACATTGGTGCCCTGCGCGATCTGCACCTGGCCGACCTGGCCATCGAACGGCGCGCGCAGGGTGAGTGCATCCACTTGCCGCTGCAGTTCGCCGACCACGGCGCGCTGGCGATCCGCCACCAGCTGCTTGTTGCGCGTGTCCAGGCTGGCACCGCGGCCCTGCAAGCCGAGGTCGGCGCGCGCGTGGGCCACGCCAATCTCGGTTTTCTGCACGTCGTCCTGCGCCTTGGCCACGTCGACCTGGGCGACTGCGCCGCCCGCGAATGCGCGCTGGTAGCGATCGAGGTCGCGCCTGGCGGCGGTCTGTTCGACCTGGGCCTGGTCCAGCGCCTTGCGCGAGGCCGACTGCACCCGCTGCGCTTCGAGTATTGCGCGCCCGGCCTCGGCCTCCAGGCTGGCCAGGGTCGACTGTTCCTGCGCCAGCCGACTGCGCAACTCGGGGCTGTCGATCACGGCGAGCGGTTGGTCCTTCGTCACTTCGTCACCCGCGACGACCTTCAGGGCCACAGTGCCGCCGGCAATCGCGTACAGGGTCGGGCTGTTGGCCGCGATCACCTTGCCGTCGGCGGTCAGGTCGCGGACCAGCTCGCCACGCGTGACCGTTGCGATGCGCAGGCGACTGGCATCGAACGAGCGACCACCGCTGGCCCAGCCGGACACCACCCATGCGGCCAGCGCCAGGACGACGATGGTGACGGCGGCGAGGGGCAGCCAGCGCTGGTGGCGCCAGCCAGGCCGCGCGGCGTGAGACAGCTTCTGGTCCTGTCCGGAGGTATCGGCGATGCGGGAGCGGTTGTTCATGCGATGCGAGCGGCTGTGTCGGTCATGCAGGTATTAATGCAATCCCCGTGCCAACTTCCAAGCGATTGATATAAAAGAAAATAGTACGAATCAGGAGTGTCCGCCCGGACACTTGCGGCGTCCGCGCGGACGCTCGCCCAGGGGTGTGCTCGCTTACACTGTGCAGACCCCAGCAGGAATCAACGCGCATGTGCGGAATCGTCGGTGCCATCGCAGGCCGTGACGTGGTCCCGTTGTTGATCGAAGGACTCAAGCGCCTGGAATACCGCGGCTACGACTCTGCCGGCATCGCGGTGGTCGATGGCGATGCGGTGCGCCGCGTACGCCGTACCGGGCGCGTCGCGGAGATGGAATCCGCCGCGCAGGCCGAGCACTTCAGCGCCTCGCTGGGCATCGGCCATACGCGTTGGGCCACCCATGGCGGTGTCACCGAGCACAATGCGCATCCGCACATCAGCCATGGCGAACTTGCGCTAGTGCACAACGGCATCATCGAAAACCACGAGGCGCAACGGGAGCGCCTGTCCGCCCTCGGTTACGTGTTCGAATCGCAAACCGATACGGAAGTCGTTGCCCACCTGATCCACCACTACCGCGCGCGGGGCGCCGACCTGCTCAGCGCGTTGCAGCACGCAGTGAGCGAACTCGATGGCGCGTATGCCATCGCGGTGATCGACAAGCGCGATCCATCGACCATGGTCGCCGCGCGCATGGGCTGCCCGTTGCTGATCGGCCTGGGCGATGGCGAGAATTTCATCGCCTCCGATGTCTCCGCGATCCTGTCGGCCACCCGCAAGGTCATCTTCCTGGAGGAAGGCGACACCGCGTCGCTGACCCGCGAGGCCGTGCGCGTGTTCGATGCCGACGGTGCCGAGGTGCTGCGCGACATCCACATGTCCGACGTGTCGCTGGCCTCGCTGGAGCTGGGCCCGTACCAGCACTTCATGCAGAAGGAAATCCACGAGCAGCCGCGCGCGATCAGCGACACCCTCGAAGGCATCGTCGATCTCGGCGGCTTCGACCCGGCGCTGTTCGGCAAGGATGCGGAAGTGCTGCTGCGCGATGTGGAGTCGGTGCAGATCCTCGCCTGCGGCACCAGCTATTACGCCGGCCTGACCGCGCGCTACTGGCTGGAGGACATCGCCGGCATTCCGTGCGCGGTCGATATCGCCAGCGAGTATCGCTACCGCAAGGTGGTCGCAAACCCGCGCCAGCTGATCGTCACGATCTCGCAGTCGGGCGAAACGCTGGACACGATGGAAGCGCTGAAATACGCGAAGTCATTGGGCCAGGCGCGCACGCTGTCGATCTGCAACGTGCCGGAAAGCGCGATTCCGCGCGCCAGCAAGCTGGTGTTCTACACCCGCGCCGGCGCCGAGATCGGGGTGGCCTCGACCAAGGCCTTCACCACGCAACTGGTCGCATTGTTCGCGCTGACCGGCGTGCTGGCGAAGCTCCGCGGCGCGATCGATGACGCGCAGGAAGCCGCCTATCTCGACGCCCTGCGCCACCTGCCTGGCAGCGTGCAGCACGCGCTCAACCTGGAGCCGCAAGTCGCGTTGTGGGCGGACAAGTTCGCGCAGAAGCAGCACGCGTTGTTCCTCGGTCGCGGCAGGCACTATCCGATCGCACTGGAAGGTGCGCTCAAGCTCAAGGAAATTTCCTACATCCACGCCGAGGCGTATCCGGCAGGCGAGCTCAAGCATGGCCCGCTGGCATTGGTCGACGAGGACATGCCGGTGGTGGTGATCGCGCCGAACGACAGCCTGCTGGAAAAGGTGAAATCCAACATCCAGGAAGTGCGCGCGCGTGGCGGCGAGATGTTCGTGTTTGCCGACGCCGACAGCCATTTCGGCGAGTCCGAGCAGGTCCACGTCATCCGAACTCCGCGCCATATCGGCGTGCTCAGCCCGATCGTGCACACCATCCCGGTGCAGTTGCTGGCCTATCACACCGCGCTCGCACGCGGCACCGACGTCGACAAGCCGCGCAATCTCGCCAAGTCGGTGACGGTGGAATGAGCAAGGCAGCCCCAGGCGTGGAGGCGGCGTGGACGATCGCGTGACCACAGCGGGGGTATGTGGCGAGACGACAGCGAAGATCCCCTCCTCGGTGCTGGCAGCTGCCGCCCGCCATGGCGTGTCGCGCATGTTCTCCGCGGGCGAGTTGTTGTTCCACGAGGGCGACGCCTCGGATGCAATGTACCTGTTGCTGTCGGGCCAGCTGAAGGTGTTCGCGCGCAACGCAAATGGCCGGGAAGTCGTCTACAGCGTGCTCGGGCCCGGCGAACTGCTGGGCGAGATGCTGCTGGACGGTGGTCCGCGATCGGCGTCCGTCGAGGCGTTGGTGGCGTCCGAGTGCCTGGTGGTGGACGCCCGGCACGTCCACGTGATGTTGCGCGAGGACGCCGACTTCGCCGAGCGACTGGTGCTCAAGCTGATCCTGCGCATGCGCCATGCCACCCGTGCGCTCCGCGGCATGGCGCTTGAAGGCGTGTATGAGCGTGTCGTGGCCCTGCTGGAGCAGGTGGCCATCACCAGTGGCGGCGAACGACGCGTGCCGCGCGAACTCACCCAGCTGGAGATTGCGCGACGGGTGGGCGCCAGTCGCGAAATGGTGAACCTGGTGTTGCGCGACCTGGTGCGGGGTGGCCACATCCGCAAGGATCGCGGGCACCGCATGACCTTGCTGGCCCCGCTGCCGACACGCTGGTAAAAAGGCGGGCAGCGACGTCCTTGTCACTGCCTGCCCGTTTCCCCCCTAGCGACCCTTCCTGGCTGCGGGCGCAGTGTTTCCTGCTGGCCGATCACCGGCAACGTAAATACTCCACTGCCGGTTCAGGTAGCCGAACGCGTCGTGCAGGCAGCCATGTCGAATGGCATCACGTGCCGTCCTATGGCAATGCGTGCACGTCGATCGGCAACGCATTGAGCGCGGCGTTGCCGCAGCCGCCTTCGATGGCGAGCGGATCGGTCAGGTCGTTGTAGCTTTCGCCCGGCAACATCGATGCACGCGATAGCTGGGTCCCGGGACGACCGTGGCCAAAGCCATGCGGCAGGCAGGCAACGCCCGGCATCAACCCGGCATCAGCGAGGACTTCGGTGTGGATTTCGCCGACGCGCGACCGCACTGCGACCCGACTACCGTCCAGCAGTCCGCGCGCGGCCATGTCGTCGGGATGCATCAGCAACTGGTGGCGCGGCTTGCCCTTGGCCAGGCGCGGGGCGTTGTGCATCCAGGAGTTGTTGCTGCGTACATGGCGACGGCCGATCAGGCGCAGCCCGGCACTGGATGCATCGCCGATGTCGCGCGCGACGAAGCGCGCCAGCTCGGCCATCAGCGGTGTGGGCGCGCATTCGATGCATCCGCTCGCGGTTTGCAGTCGTGAAAGCAGCGACGGGCGGAGGGGGCCGATATCGATGCCGTGTGGCGCGGCGTCGAGTGCTGCCATGTCCAGCCCGCTGTCGCCGCGCGCCAGGCCGATGGCGATGAGATCGCGCGGCGGTGGTAGTGGATGCCATTCCTTGCCGGCACAGGCCGCGTACGCCGCGCCGAGGCCGTTGACGATTTCCCAGTCGGCACGCTCGTCCTCGCGGCGTGGATGCAAGGCGCGGTTGAGCCGGGCGACGCGTCGCACGGCAAAGGCATTGAAGATCGAGTCGTAGTGGTCCTGGGTCAGCGGCGATGCCGGTGGCAGGATCAGGTCGGCGTGGCGGGTGGTCTCGTTGATGTAGATGTCGATCGCAACCATGAAGTCGAGGCCTTGCAGGGCCTGGTCCAGTGCGCGTCCATCCGGCGTGGACAGCACCGGGTTGCCGGCGACCATGAGCATGGTGCGGATCTGGCCATCGCCCGGCGTCGAGATCTCCTCGACCATGCAGGCCACCGGCAACTCGCCGGCGAACTCCGGCAAGCCGCGCACCCGGCTGCGCCAGCGTCCGCGCGTGCCGGGATTGGTGCCGGGTCCGGTGAGTGGGATGGCGGGCTCGTTCGGCAGTGTGCCGCCCACGCGGTCGAGATTGCCGGTCACCAGGTTGACCAGCTGCAACAGGTACTGGCACAACGTGCCCCAGGGCTGCACCGACACGCCCATGCGGCCGTAGGCAACCGCGTGCGTCGCCGCGTGGAAGTCGGCGGCGACCTGCTCCACAACATCCATCGCGATGCCGGTTTCGGCTTCGAGCGACGAAGTGTCGATGCCCGCGATCGCGGACAGGGCGGTCGCGAGTCCCGCCAGGCGGTCGCCATACGCATCCACGCGCGGGGGCCCGATCCGCAGCAGCGCTTGCAGCAACGCCAGCAGAAACAACGCATCGCCGCCGGGACGGATCGGGATGTGCTGGCTGGCGACCGCCGCCGTTTCGGTGTGGCGCGGATCGACGACGACCAGTTTGCCGCGTGCGGTCAGCGCCTTCAGCCGGCGCGGAATGCCGGGTGCTGTCATCAAGCTGCCATTCGATGCCATCGGATTGGCGCCGAGCATCAGGAAATGGTCGGTGTTGTCGATGTCGGGGATCGGCAGCAGGAACTGGTGCCCATACATCTGCGCGCAGGTGAACTGGTGCGGCCACTGGTCCACGGACGACGCACTGAACAGGTTCGGCGTGCGCAGCATGCGCAGCAAGGACGGCAGGTACGCGATGTGGCCGAAGTGATGAACGTTCGGATTGCCCAGGTACGCGCCCACCGAAGCCGGGCCGTGGGATTGCTGGATCGCCGCCAGCCGTGAACCCGCCAGGGCAAACGCCTCTTCCCAGCCGATCGCGCGCCATTGGGTGCCATCGCGGAGCATCGGCACGCGCAAGCGGTCGGGATCGGCCTCCAGGTCGAGGATCGCATTGCCCTTCGGACAGATATGGCCCTGGCTGAAGGGATCGGCGGCATCGCCGCGGATCGCGACCAGCGCGTCGTCCTCGAACCGGAACTCCAGGCCGCAAATCGCCTCGCACAGGTCACAGGCGCGGAACGCGGAGGTGCGCATGACGATGCTCCCGAATGGCGGTTGTGCCGGGGACGAGCCTAATGCAAGTGCGTATCCGCGCCGGTTCAGCGCTTACTCGGATGGGGCTCCTCGCACGAAGCAGCCATCATCCCGCCTGGCAGGAGGGACGATATCGCGACTACTGGCCTCGACGGTGCCGGTGAAGTGACCCGCACCGGGAGTGAGTGTCAGCTGTAGCTGCGTGAATATTGTTATTGATCCGGGTAAAAATAGTGTTCCGGGTCAACCCGGTCTTTTCCCGAATAGTCCGAATGGAAATAATCAGGTTTGGGCCTCGCGGTGGTGATCTCCACTGATCAGGGACGGTCCTTTTTGTGTGGGGCATGTCGACGGATGACCTCAAGTGGCTTTTCCGGTCCAAATGTGACGGAGTTTGCAGTCTTGTTGCAGGTTATCTGCCGTACCCCCTAGTATGTCTGCTGCAGGGCGCTGCGTAATTGTCCACATCCAGCTGTTTCGTGGGCACGCTTTTTGCTTCAAATGGCACTGGAATCTTAAGGAATGGCTGCCTGCAAGGTCCGCCATTGCCGAACTGCTCGGGGCATGTCGATCCGGAATCACCGTCCGGGTCACTAAGGGGGTACAGGGGATGCGGTTATTCAGCAACCAGGCGCAGTTGCGTTTGGCTTCTTTGAGTGGGCATGACACGAGTCCGTGTTCCGGCGGCCGAGTGGCCCATGCCCTTCGTCGCATCCTGGGCGCCACGCTCCTGGCCGGATTGGCCATGCTGCCTGCGCAGGCACTGGCGCAGTCGGCAGCCTGCGCCGCGGGCGAGACCCAGGCCAACTACGACTTCACCAGTGGAACCTGGCCCGGTGGGTCGACCTCCAACAACCTGACCGTCTACACCGGGACGGGTGGCAACGTCGTCATGGCCACCAGTGTCAGCGGCACCAGTTTCATCAACGGCACGCCCAATATCGGATTGCGCGGCGGATCCAACAACTCGCTGAATATCGAGGTTAATCGCCCAGATAACACCACAAACAATATCGTCACCCTGGCGTTTTCCCGGGCAATCACCAAGCTCCAGGTTACTACCGGCGACATCGACTACAGTAGCTCCAACTACCGGGATCGGATGACCGTTACCGGTGTGAATGCCATTGCTGGCGCATCCAACCCGACGGGTGCTGCCGCCACCGGCGATGTTTCGGTGGTGGGCACGGTCGCCACCGCCAGCAACGCTGCCAGTTGTTCCGACTCATCCACGGATTGCAACGTCACCTGGAATTTCGCATCGCCCGTCAAGACGGTCACCATCGTTTACGACAATGGCACGCTGAGCGGCGGCAGTAACCCAACAACACAGTACGTCGGCATTTTCAACATCGATTTCTGTGTGCCGACGGTTGCGCAGGTACGCGTCGCCAAGACCACCACCGGCGGCGTCGGCACCTTCAACTTCACCAACACCAACCTGGCCTCGAATCCGGCGGTCACCACCGCGACTGCCGGGACGCAGGCGTTCGGGTCGTTCATCAATGCGAGCGCGGTCAATACCGCGACCAGCGTCATCGAAACCGTGCCCAGTGGCTGGACCCACACCACGGCCGCGGCGAGTTGCACCGATTCCAATCGAACCGTCAGCGGCAATGCGAGTGGCAACCTGGGGACATTGTCGGGCACCACGCAGAGCCTGGCATCAGGCGTGATGACGCCGGGCGCGCAAATCACCTGCGCCTTTACCAACCGCAAGTCAGCGACGCTGACGTTGCGCAAGACCTGGGTCAACGGCGCGACGGGCGACACGGCGACGGTGACCAGTTCGGGCTTTACCAATGCGGCCAGTTCGGGCGCGTCGGTGTCCAGCGGCAGCAACACCACGACGGGCTCGTCGGTGACGGTGTTTGCGGGCGAGTCGGGCACGATCGGCGAGTCGTTCTCGGTGGGCAGTGCGGGAAATTACAATGCGTCGCTTAGTTGTACGGGCACCAGTGGGTTGTCGGGTAATACGCTGACGGTTGGCGCGGCGGACACGGCAATCACGTGTACGTATACGAATAGTCGTCCGACGCTGACACTGGAAAAGACGGCGGCGGGTGCGACGACGAGCTGCGTGGCGACGGGCAACACCTACACGATTACCGCCGGTGATGTGACGGCTGGCAGTCGCGCGAACACGGCGTCGGCGGATGCGGACGACGTGGGTTCGATCAACGTGGCGCCGGATACGGATACGGAAACGGTGACCACGGCGGGCACGCCGACGGCGTCGCTGACGCTGGACAAGACCAGTTCGGTGGCCGATACGAACGGCAACACGGTGCTGGGCGATGCGGGCGATGTGATCACCTACGGCTTCGCGGTGACCAACACCGGCACGCTGGCGCTGGTGAACGTGGTGGTGAGCGATCCGCTGCTGCCGGGCTTGAGCTGCACGATCGCCAACCTGGCGGCGGGTGCGACGACGAGCTGCGTGGCGACGGGCAACACCTACACGATTACCGCCGGTGATGTGACGGCTGGCAGTCGCGCGAACACGGCGTCGGCGGATGCGGACGACGTGGGTTCGATCAACGTGGCGCCGGATACGGATACGGAAACGGTGACCACGGCGGGCACGCCGACGGCGTCGCTGACGCTGGACAAGACCAGTTCGGTGGCCGATACGAACGGCAACACGGTGCTGGGCGATGCGGGCGATGTGATCACCTACGGCTTCGCGGTGACCAACACCGGCACGCTGGCGCTGGTGAACGTGGTGGTGAGCGATCCGCTGCTGCCGGGCTTGAGCTGCACGATCGCCAACCTGGCGGTGGGTGCGACGACGAGCTGCGTGGCGACGGGCAACACCTACACGATTACCGCCGGTGATGTGACGGCTGGCAGTCGCGCGAACACGGCGTCGGCGGATGCGGACGACGTGGGTTCGATCAACGTGGCGCCGGATACGGATACGGAAACGGTGACCACGGCGGGCACGCCGACGGCGTCGCTGACGCTGGACAAGACCAGTTCGGTGGCCGATACGAACGGCAACACGGTGCTGGGCGATGCGGGCGATGTGATCACCTACGGCTTCGCGGTGACCAACACCGGCACGCTGGCGCTGGTGAACGTGGTGGTGAGCGATCCGCTGCTGCCGGGCTTGAGCTGCACGATCGCCAACCTGGCGGCGGGTGCGACGACGAGCTGCGTGGCGACGGGCAACACCTACACGATTACCGCCGGTGATGTGACGGCTGGCAGTCGCGCGAACACGGCGTCGGCGGATGCGGACGACGTGGGTTCGATCAACGTGGCGCCGGCGACGGATACGGTCACGGTGACGACGGTCAACTTGAAGCCGGGTGCGGTGGGTGACAGCTATGACGTCACCGAAGCGGGAACGCTTGACGTACCGGCTGGTTCAGGCGTATTGGCCAACGACCAACCGGGCGACGCGCCGACGACGGTGACTTCGTTCGACGCAGTTAGCTCCAATGGCGGCACGGTCGTGGTGAATCCGGACGGCAGCTTCAGCTATACCCAAAGCCCGGGCTTCGTGGGGACCGATGCCTTCACTTACACGATCTGTGATGGCAATGGCGATTGCGCCACGGCCACCGTGACGATCACCATTAGGCCGAAGGCCGGGAAGCTGCACCTCGCGAAGGTCGTGAATCCGAAGAACGTGCACGTTGGGGGGTTGGCCACCTACACCTTGACCATCAGCAACCTGAGTGCATTGACGGTTGTCAATGCGCAGGTGGTCGATGTGCCGCCCAAGGGCTTCTCGCTGGTCCCTGGCAGCGCCAGGATCGAGGATGCCGACAACCAGATGGGTACCACTGGCTCGAGTCCGATCACGTTCTCAAACGTTGATATCGCGCCGAATGGCACCGCCACCATCACCTACCTGATGAAGGTCGGGGCGGCGCTGCCGTCCGGCACCTACAACAACCAGGCGACGGTCTATCAGTTGGGCATCGCGGTCAGCAACACGGCCAATGCAGGGGTTGTGCTCGAAGCTGCCAATGATCCGGTGTTCGACCAGACCCGAATCCTGGGCAAGGTCTTCGATGACCAGAACGCCGATGGCTGGCAGGATCCAGGCGAGCTGGGCATCCCTGGCGTGCGGCTGGCCACCGTCGAGGGTCTGCTGGTGGAAACGGATGCCGAGGGGCGCTATCACTTGGAGGGGCTGAGCGTATCGAACGCCATGCGTGGGCAGAACTTCCTGGTCAAGGTCGATGCCTCGACATTGCCCCCGGGTAGCGTGTTCACGACCGAAAATCCCCTGCTGCGGCGGATCACGCCTGCAGTGCCCGTACGCTTCGACTTCGGCGTGAAGCTGCCCGGGCAAAAGCCACAGCAGATGGACAAGGTCGACGTGGTGCCGGAGCAGAACTTGCATCTGGGGACGATCTATTTCGACACCGACAGCGCAACGGTCGGCCCCGATCAACGGGGCGCGATCGAGGAAGCCGCGGCGGCCATTGAACGAAACCATGGTGGCCTGGTGCAGATCGCCGGGTTCGCGGACCTGCGTGCCAGTGCCGAGTACAACCAGGAACTGGCAATGCGTCGCGCCAAGGCCGTCTACGAAATCATTGTCGAGAAGCTCAGTCCGGAGGCCAAATCAAACTTGCGGGTGGAAGTCGGGCAGGACGTCGTGAAATCGGGAGAAGGCAAATGAACGCGTCGAGCCGCCACCTCCATCACGGGTACAATGAAATGCTGCGGACACAACCACGCAAGAACGTCCTTGCGCTGGCCTTGTTAGGCCTGTTGGGCGGGTTGCCCGCGAGCGCCTGGGCCCAGGAATCGACCGCCAACCTGCAATGCACGGGTGATGCTTGCACCAAAGATGGGCAGACGGTGATCAGGCTTGTCAGCCGGGGTGAAACCGAATCGACCGACCCGGCCGAAACCGCCATGCAGGTGGAGCGGAGAGTCGAGGTCAGCCAGACGATTCCCGGCCGTACCTCCAACACCGTGGTTTCGCTGGATGTGCCGGGTGGCGGCAAGATCTGGGCGACCGAGGACCCGCAACTGGCCAGCCCGCAGTTGACCATGAGTGCGCCCGGTTATGTCGCATTCGCGGATGGACGCGTAGTCAAGCCCGTCTCCTTCAACCTGTACAGCAACTATTCGGCCTTCATCGACCGGATCGAGTTGTTGATCTATCGCAGCCAGGACAGCGACTTGCTTGCGCCGCTGGCAAAGGTGGATGTCCCGGTCGCTGCACAGGCAACCGCCACCTGGTCTGGTGAGATGTCAGTCCCGGTGCCGCTGCACGAAGGCGAGGACCTGCAATACATCGTTCGTGCCTATTCGGCGGACGGCAGCGTCGACGAAACCATCCCGAGGAAGATCCAGCTGCTGCGGCCGGCCGATGTGCAGCGCCTGCAATCCAACCTTCGCGCATCGACCTTCGGCGAACTCTCCGGGTTGAGCGCGGAAGAGATCCAGCAACGCCAGCAAGTCGAAGAGAGTTTCGGCCAAAATTCGCTGCGGCAACAGAACATACGGGTTTCAGGTTCGCGGATCCGGGTGCGCGGCGTTGGCCTGGCGGAGGGCGCGCAGGTCAGGATCAACGGGCAACAGATGCCCATCGACCGCGAGCGCAAGTTCGTCGCCGAGTACCTGCTGCCCATTGGCGAACACAAGCTGCTGGTTGAAACCACGCTTGGCGGCAAGTCCATGCACCGCGAATTGCCGATCCAGGTGAGCGGGCACTACCTGTTCGTGGTGGCGCTGGCGGACGTGACTGTTTCCGACAACCAGTCGGTGGCGCCGTGGTGCCGGTTGGGCTGGACGACCGCTACGACAGTGTTCTGACCGAAGGCCGGCTGGCGTTCTACCTGAAGGGCAAGGTGCAAGGGCAAGTACCTGGTGACGGCGCAGGCCGACACCCGCGAGCACGAAATCAGCGAACTGTTCGACGGGCTTCCTGGAGCCGGACGCGCCGGACGTGTTCCGCCGCCTCGACCCGGACCAGTACTACCCGGTGTACGGCGACGACTCGACCACCTATCGCGACGTCGGACACCCAGGGCCGGCTGTACGTCCGCGTGGACTGGGACAAGAGCCAGGCACTGTGGGGCAACTTCGCAGCCGGGCTCACCGGCACCGAGCTACGGCCAGTACGCGCGCAGCCTTTACGGCGGCGCGCTCGAGCTGGCGCAGCCGCGCGAGCACAGCCGCTGGGCGAGGCCAGGCACACGCGTGCGCGCATTCGGTTCGGAGGCGCAGAGCGCGCCCGGGCCACAGCGAATTCCTCGGCACCGGCGGCAGCCTGTACTACCTGCGCCATACCGACTGTGCTGCCGGGTTCGGACCAGGTGGTGCTGGAGGTGCGCGACCCGATCACCGGCCGCGTCGAGACGCGGACACCTCTGCGCGACGGTGCCGACTACGAGATCGACGAGCTGCAGGGCCGCATGCTGTTGACGCGCCCGCTGGCGCAGATCGTGCGCGACAACCTGCCTACCATCACCCGCGACACGCCGCTGGACGGTTTCGACAAGCCGCCTGCTGGTGGATTACGAATACATGCCGAGCGGCATTCAGCGCCGACCAACCTCACCGACGGGCTTCCGCGGCAAGCACCTGGCTGGGCGACCACGTGGCGATCGGCGGCACCTACGTCGATGAAAGCGCGCGTGCCGACGACTACAGCCTGGCGGCGCTGGACCTGACCCTGCAGGCCGGGCCGCGGCACCTACCTGAAGATCGAGCAGTCGCAGTTCAGCGAAGCCACCGGTGCTCCGGTATTCTTCTCCGACCAATGGCGGCCTCAGCTTCACCCAGCGCAATATTGCCAGGTGGCCCGAGGTCTGGCGATGCCTCGAGCGTCGAAGCGCGCGCCAATTTCAAGGAACTGGGCTGGACCAGCAAGGAATGGACGGCAAGTGCATGGTGGCGGGATATCGATCGCCGGCTTCTCGATCTCCACGCTACGACACCGGCCTGGCCGTTCACGAACAGGGCGCGGAACTGCAGCGGCGAGTTCAGCGAATCTTTCAAGCTGTATTCGCGCTACAGCAAGGCCGAGCACGGTGCCGATTCGCTTGAACAGGGCAATGTGACAGCTGATCTGGCGCATCAACGACAACGATGCGCTGACCGGCGAGCTGCGCCATGTCGACCAGTCGCTGTCGGGCCTGTCGGGTACGTGGTGACTTGCTTGCGCTGGGTTACACCAAGCGATTCCGCAGCAACATCGATGTGTACGGCGTCGGCCAGTACACGCTGAACGATGATGGTTGCGTACGACCGCCAACGATGCCCTGACCGTGGGTGCGCGTTACCTTGCACGCAACCAGTCGAGTGCCGGCGCTGGAGCTGTCGACCGGCGATCGTGGCGATTCGCGGCACGATTGGACGCGGACTATCGGCTCAGTGCGCTGCATTCGCTTTACGGCGGGTTATACGTTCAGTGGCAAGACGGCTTCCGAGGACACCCTGTTCAATGCGCGGCAGGCCAACGGACTGACCATGGGCCAGCGTTGGCGCGTTTCCAACCAGGTCAACCTGTTCAACGAAAGCCAGTTCCTGAAGGAACGCGACAGCACCGGTGTGACCCACACCTTCGGCATGGACTTCAATCCGGGGGTTGGCTGGAACGCGGGTTTCACGTTGCAGACAGGCGAGCTGCAGGGCGTGGCGGGCACCACCAATCGCCATGCACTCAGCATCAACGGCGGCCGCAACGATCGCGATACGCAATGGAACAGCAAGCTCGAATACCGTCGCGACACGGGCGCGAAGATCGCACCCAATGGGTCAGCACCAATCGGGTGTTCCACAAGTTCAACGAAGACTGGCGCTTCGCATTGCGTCTGAACTATGCCGACACCAAGGATCGGATCGACCCGAGCGCCGGCGCGAAATTCATCGAAGGCAACATGGGCTTTTCCTACCGGCCGGCGGCGCATGATCGGCTGGCGCTGCTGGGGCGGGTGACCTACCTCTACGACCTGTCGAGCCTGGGTCAGGAATCATTGAGTGCATTCGACCAGCGCAGCACGATCTACTCATTCGAAGGCATCTATCGCGCCTCGCCGCGCTGGGAGATGGCCGGCAAGCTTGCGCATCGCGAAGGCCAGGCCAGGCTTGGCCGCGGGACCGGTACGTGGTTCGACAACCGCGCCGATCTAGCTGCGCTGCAGGCCCGCTACGACCTGGTGATGAAGTGGGATGCGCTGTTCGAATACCGCAGGTTGCAGGTCGATGGCGGGGAGAGCGCACGCCAGGGTTGGTTGCTCGGCGTCGACCGCAAATTCGGCGCGAATTTCCGCGTTGGCCTGGGTTACAACTTCACCAGCTTCAGCGACAACCTGACCATTCTCGATTACAACCAGAAGGGCTGGTTCCTGAATATCACTGGTTTCTATTGATGCGTGCAGCAGGCAGGGAGTGCGTTGCGCTGGTCCGCGACGCCTGCCTTGCCTGCAATATCAAAACGCACGTGCGCGCCGCGATTGAACGAGGTGTGCCTGCAGCCTAAGCTGGCCGCGTCCCTATGTATGGAAGCGCCAGCATGGATTTCGAGCCCTCACCCCGTTCGCAGGACACCTTGCAGCGCCTGCGCACGTTCATGCGCGAACACATCGAGCCGATCGAAGCCGACTACCTGCGCGACGCGCGGATATTGAACCCGGATGCGGACTGGACGCGCTGGCAGGTGCCGCCACAAATGGAGGATCTCAAGGCCAAGGCGCGCGCCGAGGGCCTGTGGAACCTGTTCCTGCCCGATGCCGAACTCGGCGCCGGGTTGTCCACGCTGGACTACGCGCCGCTGGCCGAGGCGATGGGGCGCAGCCTGATCGCGCCGGAGGTCTTCAACTGCAGCGCGCCGGACACCGGCAACATGGAAGTGCTCTACCACTTCGGCAACGACGAGCAAAAGCTGCGCTGGCTGGCGCCACTGCTGGCAGGGGAGATCCGCTCGGTGTTCTGCATGACCGAGCCGGGCGTGGCCTCCAGCGACGCCACCAACATGCAGGCGACGATCCGCGAGGAGGGCGATGCGCTGGTGCTCGACGGTCGCAAGTGGTGGAGCACCGGGCTGGGCCATCCGGATGCGGCATTCGCGATCTTCATGGGCCTGTCCAATCCCGGCAACGAGCGCCATGCGCGTCACAGCATGGTATTGGTGCCGCTGGACACGGCGGGCGTGCGCATCGAACGGATGGTGCCGGCATTTGGCGAATACGATGCGCCGAGCGGGCATGGCGAGGTCGTGTTCGACCAGGTACGGGTGCCGCGCGCGAACCTGATCAGGGGATTGGGCGACGGCTTCGCGATCGCGCAAGGCAGGCTCGGCCCGGGCCGCATCCACCATTGCATGCGCGCGCTCGGCGCCGCCGAACGTGCGCTGGAACTGATGATCGAACGTGGCCTGGCGCGCGTCGCCTTCGGCAAGCCGCTGCTCGACCTGGGCGGCAACCGCGAGCGCATCGCCGATGCACGCATCGCGATCGACCAGGCCCGGCTGCTGACCCTGCACGCCGCGTGGAAGATCGATGCCCACGGCGTCGCCGCATCGATGGCGGAGATTTCCGCGATCAAGGTGGTCGCGCCGAACGTCCTGCAACGCGTGGTGGACGAGGCGATCCAGCTGTTCGGTGGTGCGGGCGTATCGCATGACGTGCCGCTGACCTCGCTGTTCGCGATCGCGCGAGCGCTGCGGATTGCCGACGGTCCCGACGCGGTGCATCGCAGCCTGATCGCCAGGATCGAGATCGCCAAGCATCGCCGGCGGGATCCTTCCGCATGAACAGCGCCACGATCGGCAGCAAACGCGTCTTCATCACCGGTGGGGCTTCAGGCCTGGGGCAGTCGCTGGCGTTGCATTACGCCGGGCAGGGTTGGCGCGTGCTGATTGGCGACCTCGATCGTGAACGTTGCGCCGACACCCTGGTGCAGTTGCAGGCAGTGTCGCCGGCGAGCGATGCGATCGCCTGCGACGTCACCCGCGAGACCGACCTGCTAGCCGCCGCCGACTGGCTGCAACAGCAGTGGAGTGGCGTCGATGTCGTCATCAACAATGCCGGCGTGGCGCAGATGGGCGGGATTGCCGATGCGTCCGAGGTCGACTGGCAATGGATCGTCGACATCAACCTGCTTGGCGTCGTGCGCGGCTGCCGGGTGTTCACGCCGATGCTGCGCGCGCAGGGCGGCGGGCAGCTGGTCAACATCGCCTCGATGGCCGGGCTGGTACACATGCCGCAGGCGTCGGCCTACAACGCCACCAAGGCCGCGGTGGTGGCGTTGTCGGAAACCCTGCAACTTGAACTCGAAGCCGATCGCATCAGGGTCAGCGTGGTGTGCCCGGCGTTCTTCCGCACTGCGCTGGCGCAAAACATGCGCGCCAGCGAACCGGCACTCGAAGCGATGACCAGGCGGCTGGTGGAACGCGCACGCATCGGCCCGGAACAGATTGCTCGGCAGGTGTTTGACGGCGTGCAGCGTGGCGACACCCACATCCTGACCCATCCCGAGGCGCGGCGTGGATGGCTGCTCAAGCGCGTGCTTCCGTACAAGCTATACCTGAAGTTGTTGCGCCGGCAGCTGGCGCGCGTGCAGGCGCGCATGCAGCGCAAGGCCTCGTCCTGATGGCGTCGGTGACCGACAAGGCAGGTGACGTCCGCGAGGGCGAAGCGCTGGACCTCGTCCGCCTGGAACCGTGGCTCAAGCAACATGTGCCGGGCCTGGCCGGCACGCCACGGGTCACCCAGTACGCCGGCGGTGCGTCCAACTGGACGTATCGGCTGCAGTACGCCACGCACGACCTGATCCTGCGGCGTCCACCCGCGGGCACCAAGGCGAAATCGGCGCATGACATGGGCCGCGAATTCCGCATCCAGCAGGCGTTGCGCCCGGTGTACCCGTTCGTGCCGGAGATGCTGGTGCATTGCGATGATGCCAGCGTGATCGGCGCCGAGTTCTACGTAATGGAAAGGCTGGACGGCATCATCCCGCGCAAGAACCTGCCGCGTGGACTGGACCTGACGCCCGCGCAGGTGCGTCAGCTATGCACCAATATGCTGGACACACTGATCGCGCTGCATCGCATCGATCCGGATGCCGCAGGCTTGTCGCAACTGGGCAAGGGCGCGGGCTATGCGCAGCGGCAGGTCGAAGGCTGGATCGGTCGCTATGCCAGGGCGCGCACCTGGAACGTTCCGCGCGGCACCCGCATCGCCACGTGGCTGAGTGCCAACGTGCCCGCGGATGCACGCAGTTGCGTCGTCCACAACGATTTCCGTTTCGACAACCTGGTGCTGGATGCCGATGACCCGACCCGCATCATCGGGGTGCTGGATTGGGAACTGGCGACCATCGGCGATCCGCTGATGGACCTGGGCAATACGATTGCCTACTGGGTGCAGGCCGACGACGACCCGATCATGCGACGCCTGCGCCGCCAACCCACGCATCTGCCGGGCATGCTGAGCCGGCGCGAGGTCGTGGAGTACTACTGCGCGCAGACCGGTCTGGATCCATCCAACTGGACGTTCTACGAAGTGCAGGGCCTGTTCCGGGTTTCCGCGATCGCACAACAGATCTACTTCCGTTATCACCACAAGCAGACGAACAATCCCGCGTTCCGCCATTTCTGGCTGTTCGTCCATTACCTGCACTGGCGCTGCCGGCGCCTTATTCGGCAACACGCCCGCCAACACGAGGCTGCGACCAAATGATCCGCAAGAACATCCTGATCACCGGTGCCAGTTCCGGCCTGGGCGCCGGCATGGCACGCGAGTTCGCCGCGCTTGGACGCAACCTGGCGTTGTGCGCGCGGCGCACCGACCGGCTGGAGGAACTCAAGGCCGAATTGCTGGCCGCGCATCCGGGCATCACCGTGTCGCTGCGCGCACTCGATGTAAACGACCACGCGCAGGTGTTCGAGGTGTTCCGCGAATTCGCCGCCGAGTTCGGCACGCTGGACCGGGTCATCGTCAATGCGGGGATGGGCAAGGGCGCTTCCCTGGGCACTGGTTATTTCCACGCCAACGTCGCCACCGCGCAAACCAACTTCGTCGCCGCGATCGCGCAATGCGAAGCGGCGCTGGAGATCTTCCGCAAGCAGGGCAGCGGCCACCTGGTGACCATTTCCTCGATGAGCGCGATGCGCGGCATGCCACGGGCGATCACCGTGTATGCCGCGACCAAGGCGGGATTGGCGGCGCTCAGCGAAGGTATCCGCTCCGACCTGTGGAACAGTCCGATCAGGGTCAGCACGATCTTCCCGGGGTACATACGCTCGGAGATCAACGAGAAGGTGAAGCACACGCCGTTCATGATCGACAACGACGTCGGCTGCCGGCTGCTGGTGAAGGCGATCGAACGCGAACCGGTCAAGGCCTATGTGCCCTGGTGGCCGTGGGCACCGATGGGGCTGCTGATGAAATGGTTGCCGCTGGGCCTGGTGCGCAAGCTCGCTTGAGGCGGTGGCCGGACCCGGCCCGCAGCGCCCGCGCCCACGCAGAAAAAAAGCCCGGCATCCGTGCCGGGCTTTCGCTTCCTTGCGACGAGGCTCCGTATGCTTCTGGACTACTTCGGTTGCCAGCGAAGACTCAATGCGACCTCGCGCCCCGGTTGCAGGTAATACGCAGTGGTCTCGTAGGTCCGGTCAAACCCATTGACCAGGTTGGCCTGCAGCGTCCAGTCGTTTGCGAAGCGCCAGGACAGGTGCGCATCGACCGTGCCATAACCAGCGACGCGCAGGCTGTTGCCGGGATCGTCCCAGCGTGCCGCATCGCCGATCACGCTGAAGCCGATGCCGAAGTCGCCCACGTCGCGATCCAGGTCGACCCGCGCACTGCGTGAGGGTCGGCGTGCAAGTCGCTTGCCGTGGTTGAGGCCGGCACTGAGGTTGCGTGCATCCAGCGTGCCGAGTTGGCCCTGCAGGTCCCATTCGCCGATACGCGTGCCTGCAGTGAGTTCCACGCCGCGGATGCGCGCACGTTCGATGTTGTTCGGCAGGCCAAGCGATGCGTCGTACGCAATCAGGTCATCGACCGTGGTCTGGTAGGCATTGAGCTGCCAGTGCCAGTCATCGCCATGCTGGCTCAGCCCGAGTTCGCTGCTGCGCGAGGACTCCGGACGCAACAGCGGATTGCCGAAGTACGGGTAGTACAACTCGTTGAAGCTCGGTGCCTTGAACGCGGTCGCGTGGCTTGCGGTCAGCCGCCAGCCATCGCCGAAGCCCATGCCCCAGGCGATGCCGCCGGTGGTGTGGCCACCGAACTGGTCATTGTCATCGCGGCGCAGGCTCAGCTGCAGGTCGTGTGCGTCGAGCCTGGCCTGGTACTGCGCGAACACGGCGCGGTTGCCGCGCGTCGCGGCGAACGGCGACCATGGATCGGCGACGTCGGCACGGTCGCGCAGCCAGTCGAAACCGGTGCTCAGCACATGGCCAGGTGCCAGGGTGAAGTCGCCCTGCAGGCTCGCGCTGTCGCGGCTGGTGTCGTAGCGGTTGGCGAAGCTGTTGCCGATGTGGTTGTCGGAAAGGTCGGTGTTGCGGCCCACGGTGAGCTTGAGCTGGGTCGTCGCCGATGGCGCCCAGCGCGCGCTGCCGCCGACGACCTGCTGGACGATGTCGGAGTTGTCGACGTAGTCGCCGTCGTAGTCGTTGTGGCCGGTGGCACGCAACGCGCGCGCATCGAACTGCCACGTGTCGTTTGGCGCGAAGTCGGCGCGCACGGTGGCGCTGTTGTTGCGGTAGCCGTCGCGGTCCAGGTGCGTGCCCGGCGCGATGAAGCAGCCCGCGCCCGCATACGTCGCAGGATCGAAGAACCCGGCGCAGGCATTGATGCCATCGGTGGATTGGTGGGCGATGTCGATGCCGATACCGCCGCGCGTGCCACGCACGTCGAGGCCCGCCGACGCCTCGCGCAAGCCATGGCTGCCGGCACCGATGCGACCGCGCCCGTGCGCACCTTCACGACCGCTGCCGCGCCTCGTGAATACCTGGATCACGCCGCCGATGGCATCGGCGCCATACAGCGACGAACGCGGCCCGCGCACGATCTCGATCCGCTCGATCTGCTCCAGCGGCAGGTCCTGCAGCGACGCAAGGCCCGCGGTCGGCGAGCCGATGCGGATCCCGTCGACCAGGAACAGGGTGTGGTCGGATTCGGTGCCGCGCAAAAACAGCGTGCTGAGCTTGCCCAGGCCACCCTGGTTGACGATGGTGATGCCGGCACGCCCACGCAGCAGCTCCGGCAGCGAGCGAGCGCTACTTCGTTCGATTTCTCCGCGATCGATGACCTCCACCGCGGCCAGGGCTGCATTGGCGGTGATGGCGGTGCGGGTGGCGGTGACCACGACGTTGTCGAGGTCAGTGGCCTTGCGTTGCACGGGATCGCTGGACTGCGCCTGTGCCAGCGCGGGCAAGGCCAGTGCGAGTGCAACGGACAGTGCGGTATGGCGGATGGTCTCTTGCGGCTGCATGGTGTTCTCCGGCGCGCTCGCCCGCGCGCCCATGAGTGGGAGGGCAGCTGCGACACGAACGGGAACACGAACGGCGGCCATGCGACGCGCGCATGCACGACGTCGCGCAATGCCCGCCGCATCGCAACCAGTCACTCCAGGGCCGGTCTCCGGGCTCGCGGGCGGAACGTTGCCGATGAAGGCAGGTCGTTCCCGCTGGGCGCCTTCCCATGCTTGCACCTGATCGATGCGTGCACAGTGGCCGATGCCAAGCTTGTCTCGCTTACCGTTGCGGGGGCAGCGCCGGAATGGCCTGGCACATGGCGTGCCCGGTGTCACCGGCTTCCCGTTTCAATCCATTGGCGACAGCCGCCGGATCACCTTGAAGCGCGCGCAGTGTAGCCGTGTTGGAGCGGCAGATCGAATAAGGCTTTCGAATCACGCTTAACGCGACCGTTCTGCGCGCTCAGTCCGCAGTCGGGGAAACGGGAAATGGGGTCGGAGTGAAATTTCCTGTCCATGAGAAACGGTTGATCGGTGATGCAAGTCAGGAAACTTCACTCTGACCCCATTTCCTTCGGGCAGGAAATTCAGTCTGACCCCGTATCCTCGAACAGCGCCATGTCCGGCATCGTGCTGTCGTCAATGATCGTGGTGGTGACCGGCGCTGCCGCTGGACGGCCACGCGGCGGCGGCAGTTGGGCGATGGCCGCTTCGGCAGCGCTGACAAGTTCGGTCCGGCGCGCATCCGGCACGTCCTGCCAGTGGCAGTCGAGGACCGCACCTTCCAGCGCATACAACAGGTTGAGGCTGGGCTTGAAGCCGGCACGCCGCACTTTCATGAAGGCGCCGACGACGCCGACTGCGGCGATCTCTTCCAGCGAGCGCAGGCCCACCTGGCGCAACCAGGCGGCGGATTTCGGGCCGATATTGCGCATCTTCTGCGTGCTTTCCGACACTACAACGTCTCCAGATAGGTCCTGGCGATGTTTTCCAGGCCTTCCTGATCTTCAACGGAGAAACGCGCGCGAAGCGGACTGTCGATGTCGAAGACGCCGATCAGCTCGCCGTCGCTGCCCACCAGCGGCACCACCAGTTCCGACTTCGAGGCCGAGTCGCAGGCGATATGCCCCGGGAATGCATCGACATCGTCGACGCGCTGGGTCTGCCCGGTGCGCGCGGCTGCGCCACAAACGCCCTTCGCGAGCGGGATGCGCACGCATGCCGGATGCCCCTGGAACGGACCGACCACCAGTTCGGTGCCATCGAAAAAATAGAAGCCGACCCAATTGAGGTCGGGCAACGCGTGATAGACCAGCGCTGACAGGTTGGCCGCGTTGGCAATCCGGTCGCGTTCGCCGTGCAGCAACGCGCGCGCCTGTTCCAGCAGCTGGGAGTACTGTTCCGGCTTGCTGCCGGTGAGTGGAATGGACGAGAAGCTCATGCGCCGAGTCTAGCAGCGGACCGTATGATGCCCACCTGGCAGGGGATGCACGTCACATTCCGGCACGCGGAGGCAATCCAGATGTTCTCGGTCTATGTCACCGGTACCGATACCGGCATCGGCAAGACGCTTGCCAGCACGGCCTTGCTGCATGTCTTGCGTGGCCATGGCGTGCGCGCAATCGGCATGAAGCCGGTAGCCAGTGGCTGCGAACAGGCCGAGGGCCAGTGGCGCAACGCCGACGCCCTGGCCCTGCTCGCCGCCAGCGACCCACGGCCTGCCTACGACGACCTGAATCCATTCGCCCTGCCGGCACCACTGGCGCCGGAGCTGGCGGCACGCGATGCCGGGATCGAGATAGCCCTGTCGTCGATCCTAGATGCCCACGCCAGGCTGGCCGCGCAGGCCGATGCGCTGGTGGTGGAGGGCGTGGGAGGCTGGGCCGCGCCATTGTCGGCCACCTTGATGCAGGCGGATTTCGTCCACGCGCTGCGGATGCCGGTGTTGCTGGTGGTGGGGATGCGGCTGGGTTGCCTCAGCCATGCGCTGCTCAGTGCGCGGGCCATTGCCAACGACGGCGCGCACCTGGCCGGCTGGATTGCATCGCACGTCGATCCCGGCATGGAACGGGTCGAGGACAACCTGCGGATGCTGCGCGAGCGCCTTCCGGCCCCTTGCTGGGGCGTGCTGCCGCACATCGCCGACCCGGATCCGGCGCGCCTGGCCACGCACCTGCGGATCCCCATGCTGGCGGGTTGACGGGATCTTCGCGTGCCGTGCACATGACTTTCGGCATTCAGGGTGACTTGGTATATAAGCCAAACTCATCGGTCCAGTAATTGCCCGTGAGGTCGCGCATGCGCGCAGAATTTCTCTTGTCGCTCGTCACCAGCCTGCTGCTGGCATCTACCGGATGCGGCAAACAGGAGGCTGCGGGCGGCCCTCCGGGTGGGGCGATGCCAGCGCCGGAAGTCGGCGTGATCGTGCTGCAGCCCGCCACGGTGATGATCAACAAGGCGCTTGTCGGGCGCCTGTCGCCGTTTCGCAGCGCGGATGTGCGCGCCCGCGTGCCAGGCGTCCTGCAGCGCCGCCTGTATGAAGAAGGCAGCGATGTCCGCAAGGGCCAGGCGTTGTTCCAGATCGATGCGGCCCCGCTGCAGGCGGCGCGTGCGCAGGCCGCTGCAGCGCTCGCGCAGGCGCAGGCCAATGCCGCCAATGCGCGGGCGACCGCCGCGCGTGTGCGCGGCCTGATCGATGCGAAGTTCGTTTCCCGCTCCGACTATGACAACGCGCTGGCGGCAGAACGCTCGTCTGCGGCCGCGGTGCAGGCCGCACAGGCTTCGCTGCAGGCGGCGGACATCAACCTGGGCTACGCCACCGTGCGCGCACCGATCAGCGGGCGCGCAGGCAAGCAGCAGGTGACCGAGGGTGCCCTGGTCGGGCAGGAAGAAGCGACCTTGCTTGCCACGGTCGACCAGACCGATCCGATGTACATCGAATTCTCGATGAGCGTGGCCGAACTTGCCCAGATTCGGCAGCTGGGCCAGGGTGGCGCGCAGGCCCAGGTCGAGGTGGTGCTGTCCGATGGCACGCCGTATGCGGGCATCGGCCAGCTGGATTTCTCTGGCAACGTGGTCGACCCGACCACGGGCGCGGTCCAGCTGCGCGCGCGCATCCCGAACCCGGACCGGATCTTGCTGCCCGGCAGCTTCGTGACCCTGAACACCGTGCTGGGTGAACAGCGCAACGTCTACCTGGTGCCGCAGGGCGCGATCCAGCGCGATGCGACGGGGCCGTATGCGCTGGTGGTGGGCCAGGACGGCAAGGTGGTGCGCAAGGACATCAGCATCGACCGCAGCGAGGGTTCGGACTGGGTCGTCCACGATGGCGTGGCGGCCGGTGACCAGCTGATCGTCTCGGGCCTGCAGCGCGCGATTCCCGGACAGCCGGTGAAGGCCGCGCCCGTGGCGCCAGCCGGCCAGGTACCTGCGAATCAGGGTGCTGTCCCGGCGCCGGCCAAGGGCTGATCGGCGATGTCACGTTTTTTCATCAACCATCCGGTCTTTGCCTGGGTGCTGTCGATCCTGATCGTGCTCGGCGGCATCCTCGCCCTGCGCAGCCTCGGCGTGGAGTCCTACCCGAATATCGCGCCACCGCAAGTGACGGTCAGCGCGACGTATCCAGGTGCCAGCGCCGAGACCACCGAGGGCGCGGTGACCCAGGTCATCGAGCAGCAGTTGACCGGCATCGACAACCTTGAGTACTTCAGCTCATCGTCCAGTGCCAGCGGCGGCGCCAGCATCACCCTGACCTTCCAGCCCGGCACCGACCCGGACATCGCCCAGGTCCAGGTGCAGAACAAGGTGGCGCTGGCAATCCCGCGCCTGCCCAGTGAAGTCACCCAGCAGGGCGTGGTGGTGGCGAAGGCCAATTCCGGCTTCCTGATGGTGGCGGCGCTGCGCTCCACCAATCCGGCGTACGACAAGAATGCACTGTCCGACCTGGTGGCGTCGCGGGTGCTCGACCAGATCGCGCGCCTGCCCGGGGTGGGCAACACCCAGTTGTTTGGCGGTGAATACGCCATGGGCATCTGGCTCGACCCGGACAAGCTGCGCGCGTTCGGGATGTCCGCGAGTGAAGTGCTGACTGCGGTACGTGGCCAGAACGTGCAGTTCGCGGCCGGCAAGATCGGTTCGGAACCGTCGCCGGAAGGCACCACGTTCACCGCCACCGTGACCGCCGAAGGGCGCTTCAGCACCGCCGGGCAATTCGGCGACATCATCCTGCGCGCGAATCCGGATGGGAGCTCGGTTCGCCTGAAGGACGTGGCGCGGATCGAGAAGGGCGCGTCGGCGTATGGCTTCGACCTGCGCTGGAGCGGCGCGCCGGCGGCCGGTTTCGCGGTGCAGTTGGCTCCTGGCGCCAATGCGCTGGGCGTGGCCCAGGTGGTGCGCGAGCGCATGGACGAATTGCAGGTGACCTTTCCCGAAGGCGTGACCTGGTTCGCTCCCTATGACAGCTCGACCTTCGTCGACGTCTCCATCAAGGAAGTGGTCAAGACCTTGCTCGAAGCCTTCGTGCTGGTGTTCCTGGTGATCCTGTTGTTCCTGCAGAACCTGCGTGCGACCTTGATCCCGACGCTGGTGATTCCGATCGCGTTGCTGGGCACGTTCCTCGGCCTGTGGATGTTCGGCTTCACCATCAACCAGCTGACGTTGTTCGGCGTGGTACTGGCGATCGGCATCGTGGTCGATGACGCGATCGTGGTGATCGAGAACGTCGAGCGGATCATGACCGAGGAGAAGCTGTCGCCCAAGGCCGCCACGCTCAAGGCCATGCAGCAGATCAGCGGCGCGGTGGTCGCGATTACCGTGGTGCTGGCGGCGGTGTTCGTACCCAGCGCATTCCAGCAAGGCAGCGCCGGCGAGATCTACAAGCAGTTTGCGATCACCATTGCGCTGGCGATGTTCTTCTCGGCGTTCCTGGCGCTGGGATTCACCCCGGCGCTGTGCGCCAGCTTGCTGAAGCCGACCGAGGCGCATCGCCGCGAAAACGTCATCTTCCGCAGATTCAACACGCTGTATGAGCGCATCAGCAATACGTATGTGCGCCGGGTCGGCAGCGCGGTGTCGCACGCGCCGCGCTGGATGGTCGCATTCGCGTTGCTGGTCATCGTGGGTGGCTTCCTGTTCACCCGCATGCCCGGCAGCTTCCTGCCCGAGGAAGATCAGGGCTACGCGTTGGCGATCGTGCAGCTGCCGCCCGGCGCAACGCTCGAGCGCACCAAGGCGGTGTTCGAGGACATGCGCGTCACCCTGGAAAAGCAGGAGGGCTACGAAGGCATGATGCAGGTTGCCGGCTTCAGCTTCGTTGGCCAGGCCGAAAACGTCGGCATGGCCTTCATCAAGCTCAAGGACTGGGGCGAGCGCGAGGTCGCTGCAACGGAGTTCATCGAGCGCGCGAACCAGGCCCTGTACGGGCTGCGCGATGCACAGATATTCGTCATCAACCTGCCTACCGTGAACGGGCTTGGTGCATTTGGCGGCTTCGACATGTACCTGCAGGACCGTGCCGGCAATGGGCGCGAGGCGCTGGGCCAGGCCCTGGGGCAATTGCTCGGCAAGGCGGCGCAGGATCCTGCGCTGACCGCCGTGCGCCCCAACACGCTGGCCGATGCGCCGCAGTTGCGGCTTGACGTCGACCGCACCCAGGCCCAGGCCATGGGGCTTTCGGTCGGTGACATCTACCGATCAATCCAGTTGATGCTGGCCCCGGTCTACGTCAACGACTTCGTCGACGGCGGGCGGGTGAAGCGGGTAACCATGCAGGCCGAAACCGGCTTCCGTAACGGCCCGGAATCGCTGGCGCGTTTCTACACGCCGAGTCCGCTTGCGGTTGATCCGCGCACCGGCAACGCGCAGATGGTGCCGCTGTCGAACGTGGTCAACGCCCATTGGGCGGTCGCGCCGCCCTCGCTCACCCGCTACAACGGTTATGCGGCGGTGGAAGTGGTGGGCTCGCAGGCTCCGGGACACAGCTCCGGCGAGGCAATGGACGTGATGCAGCAGATCGTCGAGGACGACCTGCCCGAAGGGTTCGGCTATGACTGGACCGGTCAATCTTTCCAGGAAATCCTGTCGGGCAACCAGGCGCCCGCGCTGATGCTGCTGTCGATCCTTGTGGTGTTCCTGTGCCTGGCCGCGCTGTACGAGAGCTGGTCGGTTCCGGTCGCGGTGCTGCTGGTGGTGCCGTTGGGCGTGCTGGGCGCGGTGGCGTTCAGCCTGCTGCGCGGGCTGCCCAACGACATTTTCTTCAAGATCGGGCTCATCACCGTGATCGGCCTGGCGGCGAAGAACGCGATCCTGATCGTGGAGTTCGCGATTGCCGAACGCGCGCAGGGCAAGCCGTTGCGGCTGGCGGTGATCGAGGCGGCCAAGTTGCGCCTGAGGCCGATCCTGATGACCTCGTTCGCCTTCATCCTCGGGGTCACCCCGATGGCGATCTCGTCGGGCGCGGGTGCCAATGCCCGGCATGCGATCGGCACCGGCGTGATTGGCGGCATGTTGTTCGCCACCTTCCTCGGCCTGCTGCTGATCCCGGTGTTCTACGTGGTCGTGCGTCGCGTGCTGGGCGACACCATGGACGACGTGCCAAAGACCTGAGTTGGCTGGAGCGGGACGCGGTCCGGCAGGCGCCGACGTGTCCCGCGAACCGTGCCGGCGCCCAGGCGCCTTTGCAGTTGCAACAGGCACCCAACAAAAAACCCGGCAGCCTGCGCTGCCGGGTCCTTGTTTGCCAGTGCCCGAAGGCAGCGGCGGATCTGCTTACTTGGAAGCCTTGGCAGCAGCCTTGGTCACCTTGTCCACTTCGGCCTTGGCCTGGGCGGTGGCGGCTTCGAACTCGCCCTTGGCCAGCGAGCTGATGGCTTCGTTGGTCTTCACGGTGTTGGCCAGCACTTCCTGCGCCGTGCCCATGCTGCGCTCGGCGGTGGCACGGACGATCTGCGCACCCTTCGGCATCACTTCCTTCAGGCCGTCCATGTCACGCACGTTGGTCAGCTCGCCCCAGAAGGCAAATGCCGCGGTGGTGTTTTCCTGGAGGGTGGCCAACTGCAGGCCGAACGCCTTCTGCGCGTTCTCGAGGGCCAGGCGGTTGACATTGGCGGCAACGTCGGCGAACTGGGCGGTGGTCTTGGTGAACTGGTCATTGAACTGGTACATGGCGGGTCTCCTGCATGTCCGGCAGGGAATGCCGGGATTTGTGCGATGCAGCATAACTCAGGAAATGGTGCATTGCAACATCCCGCAGGTCGGGCATGACTGATCGTTCAGGTTCCAGTGAAAAGTCTATTGAATCAAATGTTTGCAGGAGTCTTGGTGAGGCGGGCGAGCTTGGGACATCAGCCGCGGCGCTGGCCCTCGCGATAGGGAGGGTAGGGCGTCGGCATCAGATCCTTGGCCGGCGCAGGCACCGCCAAGGTCCCGGCGACGGCACGCGCGAACGGCGCCAGATGTTCCAGTGCGCGGGCATAGACGCCACGCTTGAACAGCACCACGTGCTGCAGCGGGTACCAGAAATCGACCCAACGCCAGCCGTCGAATTCGGGTTTATCGGTCAGGTCCAGGCGCAGATCCTGGTCCTTGCCGCGGAACCGCAGCAGGAACCACACCTGCTTCTGGCCGACGCACAACATGCGTTCCTGGCGGCGGATCGCGCGCGGTGGCAGTCGGTAGCGGAGCCAGCCCGGCGTGACGCCGAGCACGTCCACATGCGTGGGCAGCAGTCCGGTTTCCTCGCGCAACTCGCGGTACATCGCTTCCAGCGGGGTCTCGTCGGTGTTCATCCCGCCTTGCGGGAATTGCCAACCGTCCCGATGCACGCGGCGTGCCCAGAACACCCGACCATCCTCGTGCATCAGCACGATCCCCACGTTGGGGCGGAAGCCGTCCGGATCGATCACGATGCGGACTCCAGCAAATTCACTGGTTCCGACTCTGCCACGTGGCGCGCCTGCGGGGCAAGTCGTGTTCGAGAAAATACGCGACCAACGATTGACGAGTTGGCGGCATCCATGAATAATTCCCGGTTCTCCGCGTGGCTATGTAGCTCAGCCGGTTAGAGCACAGCACTCATAATGCTGGGGTCGGTGGTTCGAGTCCACCCATAGCCACCAAATAGACGTCCTGCAAGACCCAAAGAAGTCCCGAAACCCTTGAGAAATCAGGGGTTTTTCTTTGCCTGACGTTCAGCAACGTCCCATTACGTGACTGTCAGAGGGTGACGGGTGAGTAACTCGGTTTCGTCCCTTTCCTGGCTGTTGCGGTTGAATGTTGCAAAAAACTGTCATATACGTAAGACACAATATTTGATATGTCCTATCAATAGGACTAAAATACGTCCATGGCCAGGCCCACCGCTCGCACCTACTCCCGCTACAGCCTGCAGGCACTGACCCTGCTGGGTGCGTCGCTGCGCGCGGCGCGCATCGAAAGGAAGATGGGCACCCAGGCGCTGGCGGAGCGCGCAGGCATCTCCCGCGACCTGCTCTACCGCATCGAGAAGGGCGACCCGCGCTGCGAGATCGGCGTGGTGTTCGAGTTGGCCGCCATCCTCGGCGTGCCGTTGTTCGAGCCCGAACTTGGTGCGCTGCAGGCGCGCACGCGCGAGGTGCAGTCGCGGTTGGCGCTGTTGCCTGGGGCGGTGCACGCCCCGCGCGGGGAGGTGAAGGATGACTTCTGAAATCCCCCGCGAATCACCGCGCGAGGCGTATGTCTGGGTGTGGTTGCCGGGGCAGGCCGAGCCGGTGGTAGCCGGGCGTCTGGCGCCGACGCCAGTCGGTCTGCAGTTCAACTACGGCCGCAGCTATCTGGAACGGGCCGACGCGATTGCGCTGTACCAGCCGGAACTGCCGCTGCAAGCCGGGCTGATGCCCTTGCCGACAGGACTGGCGATGCCCGGCTGCCTGCGCGACGCCGCGCCCGATGCCTGGGGCCGACGCGTGATTCTCAACCGCCTGCTGGGCCGCGCCGGCCGCCAGGCGGATACGGCCGTGCTGGACGAGCTCAGCTATCTGCTGCAATCGGGCTCCGACCGCATCGGGGCACTGGACTTCCAGGTCTCGGCGACCGAGTACCTGCCGCGTCAGGGCGGCGACGCCACGCTGGAGGAGCTGCTGGACAGCGCTGCGCGGGTGGAGCAGGGCCTGCCCTTGTCGCCGGAGTTGGCGCAGGCCATCCAGCACGGCACCTCGATCGGTGGCGCGCGCCCGAAAGCGACGCTCACCGATCACGGTCGCAAGTGGATCGCCAAGTTTTCCAGCAGCACCGATGTGTATCCGGTAGTGAAGGCCGAGTTCGTGGCGATGCGCCTGGCCGCGCTGGTCGGGATCGACGTGGCACCGGTGGCGCTGGTGCAGGCGGCGGGCAAGGACGTGCTGCTGATCGAGCGCTTCGACCGGGTGGCACATGCGGATGGCCGCTGGCGCCGCCGCGCGATGGTGTCGGCGCTGACCCTGCTGGCACTGGACGAAATGATGGCTGCGTATGCGAGCTACCAGGACTTGGCGGAGATCGTGCGCCATCGATTCAGCGCGCCGCAGGCCACCCTCCGGGAGCTGTTCGCGCGGCTGGTGTTCAACATCCTGTGCGGCAACACCGACGACCATGCGCGCAACCATGCCGCGTTCTGGGATGGAGAGTGGCTGACGTTGACGCCCGCCTACGACATCTGTCCGCAGCTGCGTACCGGGCAGGAGGCGACGCAAGCCATGAAGATCCTTGGCGACAACCGCTTCAGCCGGCTGCGCGTCTGCGTGGAGGCCGCTGCCCAGTTTCGGTTGTCGGACGTGGAGGCGCGCGCCATCATCGATGCGCAGCTCGAGGCGCTGAATACCCATTGGAAGGGCGTGTGCGACGAGGCCCGCCTCGGTGAAGCGGAGCGCAATGCGCTGTGGGGGCGCCAGTTCCTCAATCCGTTTGCCTTGCAGGGCTACGACGATTGACGAGGTTGCCGCCTGCGCCAACGGCTGTTCCGGCAGTGTGGGGCGCGCACGCGTTCGCCAGGGCAGGGGCCGCAAAACGTTCCCAGTGAGCGGCAAGCATGGGACAATGCGGCAACCGCAAGATGGCCAAGGCGCATTCGGCAGACGGTAACTTTGACGGTAACTCAAAGTTCTAATTCCGAAAAAACCTTTTAAATCAAGATGTTCCGGATGGTATTCCGGGGCACCCATAACGCGGATTTGCCGAAGACCCGCCCAACGGCGGGTTTTTCGTTTCCGGTCGGCACGCAGCGCAGGGCACCAGCATGGATATCTTCAAAGTCTTCAACATCGAGGCTGCCCATCGGTTGCCGAACGTGCCCGCGGGGCACCAATGCGCACGCCTGCATGGCCATTCGTTCCGGATCGAGCTGCATGTCTCCGGAGAACCGGGTGCCGAGACCGGCTGGGTGATGGATTTCGCGGATATCAAGGGCGCATTCAAGCCCTTGCACGACCAACTGGACCATCACTACCTCAACGACATCGATGGCCTCGACAACCCGACCAGCGAGCGCCTGGCGACCTGGATCTGGGAGCGCCTCAAGCCAACGCTGCCGTTGCTGAGCGAGGTCGTGGTGCATGAAACCTGCACCTCGGGCTGCCGCTATCGCGGGTGATGCGATCTGCCGTTGCAGGTCCTGCCACGTGCGGCGTGACGAGTTTCCCTGCCGTCGTCTGGCATGCAGGGAGCGCCTGTCGCCCTCTTTGCGGTGTACGGCTGCGGTAGCCGCACGCTGTTCGCCGATATCCTGGAATCGGAAGAAGAACAGCTCGATTGGATCGAGACCCAGCTCACCCGCATCAGCAGGATCGGCGAGCACCACCACCTGACCCAACAGCTGGCCAGCTGGTGGGTCAGTGCGGGCCTAGCGGCAGCTTGGACTGCAGTGCACTGCGCACCTTGGCGAATTCGGCGACGATGCGCGCGACCCCCGCTTCGGGTTTCTTGAGGGTGCCATCGCGGGCGCCGTCTTCCAGATCGCGGGCGGCTTCCGACAGGGTGGTGGCACCGACGTTTGCGCTGGAGGACTTGAGCGTATGCGCCGCGACCCGCAGCGCGATCGGATCTCCTCCGACTGCGGCGCGTTCCAGTTGCGCAATCAGGCGCGGTGCGTCTTCCAGGTAGACCGCAATGATCTTGTCGACTTCATTGCCCAGCACCTCGCGCAGTTCGTCGAGGATGCCGGCATTCAGCACGGACGATGCGCGCACCGCGATCTCCTCCGGAGCCGGCAGGGTGTCCGGTACCGCCATGCTGACGCCGTGCCAGCGCCTGATGCAACGGTCCAGGTCGCCGCGCGTCACCGGTTTGGCCAGATAATCATCCATGCCGGCGTCCAGGCACTTCTGGCGGTCCCCCGCCATGGCATTGGCGGTCATTGCCACGATCGGCAAGCGCCGCTCCGGTTTGCGCACCTGCTCCAGTTCGCGCCAGCGGCGGGTGGCCGTGTAGCCATCCAGGACCGGCATCTGGCAGTCCATGAGCACCAGGTCGTAACGCTCCGCCTCCATCATCTCCAACGCGATCTGGCCATTGCCAGCGGTCTCGCATTCGAAGCCCAACACTTGCAGCAGGCGTTGCGCGACCATCAGGTTCACCGGGTTGTCCTCGACCAACAGGATCCGGGTCTTGCCAGAGACGCTTTCGGGTGGCGGCGTGACGGGTGCCGCCGGCTGTGGGTCGTGGCTGGCCCAGGACACGCCCGATGCAGACAGCACCGAGCGCAAGTCCGCATCCGGGGCGTTGCGCGGAATCACGATGGCCGATGGCGGCAATTCAACCGAGGTCACGTCCTCACCACGCAGGTAAACCAGCCTTGCATCACCATATTGCGCCTTGCGCTGCAGATTGCGGGCGAGTGCCACCGCGGTGCTGCGGATCGAGGACAGGTCGGCGAGCACGGCCGAATAGGACCAGGGTTCACCCTGCAGCGTGGCCTGCCTGAGCCGTTCAAGCGCGTCCTGGGTGTTCTCCACCGCGGTGACGCGCATGCCCCAGTTCGGCAACAGCAAGGTCAGCCGCATGCGCAGCCGCTGGTCGGTCGTCAGCAGCAGCACGCGACCGCCGTGGACGTCGGCCTGCTGTGTCGGCATGTCGCCCTGGACTTTGAGCAGGGGAATCTCGAACCAGAAACTCGACCCTTGGCCTTGCTCGGATTCAACGCCAATGCGTCCACCCATCAAGGTGACGATGCGCCGGCAGATGACCAAGCCCAGGCCCGTGCCGCCGTACAGGCGCGTGGTTGACGCGTCGGCCTGGCTGAAGGCTTCGAACAGGCGCTCCTGTGCCTCCTGGTCGATGCCGATGCCGGTGTCGCGAATCTCGAAGCGGAGTTGATGTTGCGCCGCGGTTTCGCGCAGCCGTTTCACGGTCAGGGTCACCCCACCGCGTTCAGTGAACTTCACGGCATTGCTGATGAGATTGCTGAGGATCTGGCGCAGGCGGATGGGGTCCCCGCGCACCGGGAGCCGCACGCCTTGTTCGAGGTTGAGGGTCAGGTGCAGGCCCTTGGCTTCGGCAGGCCGCTCCATCAGGGTGATCACGCTCTCCAGCAGGTCGCGCAGGTTGAACGTGGTGGTCTCCAGGTCCAGCTTGTCGGCCTCGAGCTTGGAGTAGTCAAGGATGTCGTCGACGATCCGCAACAACTGGTGTGATGATGAGTAGGCGGTGCGCACCAGCTCCAGCTGGTCCGAGGGCAGGCGTGAATTCATCAGCAGATCGAGCATCGGCACGATGCCGTTGAGCGGCGTGCGGATTTCATGGCTCATGGTGGCGAGGAATTCACCCTTGGCCATCACCGCCGATTCGGCGGCCTGCTTGGCAATCGTCAACTCCTGCTCAAGCATGGTGTGGCGATTGATCTCCTGTTGCAGCGCACTGACCTCCGCTTCACCGCGGCGGCTACGCTCGCTTTGCGCGTCCAGCAGGCGCTCACGCCGGTTCACGGCAATGGTGACGGCGATCGACGCAAACAGGGTCAGCAGTGCCATGACCAGTGCCGCGCCCTGCAATTGCCCCGTGTAAACGCCAAACTGGTCCAGCGCGAGCAGCAAGGCGGCACCCGCGGCCGCACCCAGCGCCAGCCAGCGTGCGGTCAGCAGGTTGAAGGCTTTGGTCTCCTGGTCGCTCACAGGGTCGCGTGCTTGAAGTCGAAGTCGAGGGCGTGTGCGGCACGTTTTACCAGATTGCCCTGGATGAAATCGATTCCGCCCATCCACAGCGCGGCGGCAGCTTGAGGATCCTCGACTGCCTGTCCGATCACCTGCAGGCCAAGCCGGTGCGCACGCTCGATGATTTCGCGCATCTCGTCGCGCAGGTCGTCCGGCAGCGGGTTCTTCGCGAATGCCGCGGACAGGCGTACATAGCCAAGCGGCAGTTGCCGCAGCAGCACGTCGGCGTCGGTCCCGTGGCGGTACTGGCTGAGGCTGAACTGCACGCCAGCAGGCACCATCTGCTCGCAGAACTGGCGCAACAGCATCGAATGCACCTGTGCATCCTCAAGCCGCATGTCGATCACCAGCGACGTCCCGTCGACACCCGCGCGCTCAAGCGCCCCTGTCAGCCACTCGGCGTTGCCATCCTGGCCCAGGGTACGCGGGGATTGCGAGACGAACAGGCGTACCGGCCGTCCTTCCGCGCGCCGCTGTTGCATCAGGGCAAGCGACTGTTCCATGGCCCAGCGATCCAGCTGCGGCATCAGCCCGGCCGACTCGGCAACGGGGATGAACTCGCCCGCAAAGTGTTCGGTGCCATCGCTACCCTGCATGCGCAGCAGGACCTGGAATTGCGCATCGTCGCCACCTGCCACTGCCACCACCGGCTGAAAGACAAGTAGCAGGCCCTCGCCTTCGCACTCGAGGGCGGTGCGAAGTTCGCGGAGGATGGCCTGGTCGGCGTGTTCCGGTTCTTCTGATGGCGCGTAAGCGGCAACGCCGATCGGCAATGCACGGGCATCGCGCGCTGCTTCCTCGGCGGCCGCCAGCACGCTGCCCGCATCGGTGAAGCCATGGCCAAGATGGGCATGGCCGACCGTGCTGCGCAGGCGCAAGGATTCGTTGCCGGCGTTGAAATCGTGGTAGCCGATCCCGTCGCGCAGGGTGCGCGCATACGCATCCATTTGTTTGGCGTCATGGCCTGCCACCAAGACCAGGAAGGCGTTGTCACTGAGCCGTGCGACCGCATGCGTGCTGGCGATCTCGTTCAGGAGACGACCGGCATCGTTCATCAGTTTTTCGAAATCGGCATAGCCATAGCGGTTGCGCAGGGCGAGGGCATTGCCAACCTCGACCAGCAGCACGCCGCCCGCGCTGGACGCCAGCTGCGCAGCCAGTTTTTGCATCAGCACGGGGCGCGTGTACAGGCCGGTGACGGGATGCCGCTCTGGATCCGCGGCAACTGTCTGCCTGCGCTGCGCCGCGCGCGCTCGGCGGATACGGCTTTGTACCGCAGCGATCAGGTGGCGGGGCCGGACCGGCTTGAGGATGTAATCATCGCCGCCTTTTTCGAGGACTTCCATCTGCCGCTCGGGGTCCTGGTCGCCGGTCAGGAACACCACTGGCACGTCGGCAAACCGTGGGTGTTCACGAATCTGCACGGTCAGCGAGGTGCCGCTGGTACCGGGCATGTGCAGGTCCATCAGGACCAGGTCGGGATCGAAATCCTCCAGGATCGCCATCATCTGCTCGGGTACGGCGACCACCTTCGGTGCCATCCCCGCGCCACGCAGGATGGCCTCGGCGAACATCGCCTGGCTACGATCATCCTCTACGATCATGACCCGGAATGGATCGGCCGTTGCACTGGTCGCGGTTGGGTCGTCTCCGGTTTGCATCGTGTTCGGTTTCGCCTGGTCAATGGTTGCGGTGGCTTGGCAGAGGATTCGCGGACCCGGCCAGCCGATGGCGTACGCGTTGCAGCATCCGTGGGGCGTTCAATGCCGTGGCACACGACATCATGCCCGCTTAAGGACAATCGGTCAGGTTGGTACCCACACTCATAGTGTGACGCAAATCACAAAGTTTCGCGGCCATGGAGGCGGGTCAGCAGGCGTGGGCCTTGGGCGCGCGCCGGAACAGCCTGCGCCAAAGCCACCAGACCGATGCCGCGAACAGCGCGCTGCCCCCGACCACGATGACCAGCGCCAGCCATGGATGGGTGAACGCCAGCGCCAGGCCGCCGATCACGACCGCATCCTCGATGGCCGACCCGGCGCCCCGCAGCGACGCCACCGGGACAGTCTATACGGCAGTGCGGCTTGACGCGGACTGAAAACCCGGGCGTCATCCAACCCATGCATCCTGATCAGTTGGTCTCATTCAATGGGTCGCGCCGCGCGCGCGGCAGTGGTCACCCGCGCCTGGGCTTCGTGCTGGTCCTGCTGGTGGCGCTTGTCCTGGGTGGCTGGGGTGCCTGGCGCACGTTCGGGCCGCAGCCGCCCAATGCCAGGGAGCAGCTCAAGCAGCAGACCGCTCGCATCGACCAGCTGGAGCAGCAGGTCGCCACCCTGACCCGTTCCGACCAGATCAGCCGCCAGGCCAACAGTGAACTGCAGGGCACGCTGGCCGAACGTGACGAAGAGATTGCCAGCCTGCGCGCCGACATCGCCTTCTACGAGCGTTTCGTCGGTGCGACCGGGCAACGCCGCGGGTTGAGCGTGCACGAGCTGAAACTGGTGCCGCAAGGCGATCCGCAGCTATGGCACGTCGTCGCCACCCTGACCCAGAACATGAATCGCGGGGCCGTCAGCCGTGGTCGCCTGCAATTGGTGGTGGAAGCCAGCGAAGCCGGGCGCATGCACACGCTGGACTGGGCTCAACTGCGCCAGCAGAACGATGCGCCGGGGCTGGACTATTCATTCAAGTATTTCGAGCGAGTTGAAGGCGACATCGTGCTGCCAGCCGGCGTCAAGCCGGTGCGGGTGATTGCGCGGTTGCTGCCGCAGTCGGGCGCGCCGGTGGAGCAGAGCTTCACCTGGGGTGATGCAGTTTCCGGCGTGCCGGATGCCGGTGCACAAGCGCGCTGAGCACGCCAGGAACGCGGCAACGCGTGCATCAGGTTGAATCGTGCCTGCCGGCCCCCCATGCTGGTGGCATGGAAACCACCTTCATCGACCTTCCCACCATCGGCCAGGCCGACCATGCGCCGCCGCCGCCGCTGGAGTTCACCGCCGCCGCCGCCGCCAAGGTGCACCAGCTGAGCACCGAGGAAGGCAATGCCGCGATCAAGCTGCGGGTCTTCATCCAGGGCGGTGGCTGCTCCGGGTTCCAGTACGGGTTCGAGTTCGATGAAGGCCAGAACGAGGACGACTTCGCCATCGTGACCGACGGCGTCACGTTGCTGGTGGATCCACTCAGCCTGCAATACCTGGCGGGTGCGATCGTCGATTACAGCGAATCGCTGAGCGGCGCGCAGTTCGTGATCCGCAACCCGAACGCCAAGACCACCTGCGGCTGCGGCTCCTCGTTCACGGTGTAGGCATCTTGAGCGTGCGCCCGAGCCCGTTTGCCTTCGTCGATGGTGCGCTGGATCGTGCCGACCTGTTGCGCGCCGATGCCGATGCGCTGCGGGCGCTATGGCCCAGGGCATCGGTGATCGTGCTGGATGCCGATGGTCGCGCGCACGCCGACGATGCCGGCAACCTGCTGGCGCGCTCCGGCGTCGAGCTGGGCGGCGGGCCCGGCATCACCACCTTCCTGGGCCTGCGCGATGGCCAAGCCTGGTTCGCCGCCGACGCCGATACCCTGGCCCTGCATGCCCCGCAGTGCATCGCGCTGCGCACCGCCGCCTCACGTTGGCCGGCGTGGCAGGCCACTGCGTTCGCGCAGGCGCGCGCCTTGCAGCACTGGCACCAGCGGTATCGTTTCTGCAGTGCCTGCGGCGGCACGTTGCGCTTCGTGCGCGCCGGCTGGCTGGGCCTGTGCGAGGGCTGCGGCAGCGAGCACTACCCGCGTACCGACCAGGCGGTGATCGTCGCGGTCGGCGACGGTGAACGCCTGCTGCTCGGCCGCCAGGCCAGTTGGCCACCACGGCGCTGGTCGATCGTGGCCGGGTTCGTCGAGCCCGGGGAAACCCTCGAACAGACGGTTGCCCGCGAAGTCATGGAGGAAACCGGCGTGCACGTGCGCGCCGCGCGTTACCTGGCCTCGCAGCCGTGGCCATTCCCGGGTTCGCTGATGCTGGGCTTCATCGCCGATGCAGACCCGGACGAGCCCGTGGTCGGCGACGAGCTGGAAGCCGCGCGCTGGTTCACGGCCGACGAAATCCGCGCAGGCCTGGTGGGCGAGTGGGCGCAAACCGATGGTGAACGCGAGGACGGCGGCATCGTCCTGTCATCGCCGATCTCGATCGCCCGCCATGTGATTCGCGCGTGGCTGGAGCAGCATGACGCGACGCGTGCGGCAGATGGCGGCATCGCAACGTAGAATCGGGCCATGGCTGCCACCCTGATCGCCGTCGTCGTCGCACTCGCCTTTGGCCACCTGCTGCCGGACCTGGCTGCGGGCATTCGCCAGCACGGCTGGTATGACAACTGGTTGCGCTGGCTCAACGCACAATTCCCGGAAGACAGCTTCTGGCGTGGCCGCTTCGGCATCACGCTGGCGCTGGTGGTGCCGCTGCTGGTGGTCGGCCTGCTGCAGCTGGCCCTGGACCAGCCCTTGTGGGGCCTCGTCGGCCTGCTGTTCGACATCGTCATCCTGTTCTATTGCTGGGGCCCGCGCGATCTTGACCTCGACGTCGCGGCGATCATCGATGCGCCGGATCCGGCGACACGACGCGCCGCGGCAACGCCCCTGTGGCCGCCCAACGGCACGGTGCGACTGGATGGCGGCTCGCTGGTCGAAGCCGTGTTCCGCAATGCCCTGCGACGCTGGTTCGGCGTGCTGTTCTGGTTCTGGTTGCTGGGTCCGTTTGGTGCATTGCTGTACCGGTTGAGCGTGCTCGCCGCGGAACGCGATGAAGACCTGCTGCCATCCGACACCTCAACCGGCGCGCGCAGCTGGCTCACCCTGCTGGAATGGCCGGTCAGCCAGTTGATGACCATGTCGTTGGCGCTGGTCGGCAATTTCGATGCCGTGGTCGGTGCCTGGCGCGACATCGGCAAGCCCAGCCTGTTGCTCAACAATGCGCTGCTGGAAACCGCCGCGCGCGCCAGCGTGCGCAGCGAGATCGCCGACGAAGTGGGGGACTACTCCGAGAGCGGCGTCTCGACCGCGACCGCCATGATGGACGTCTTCGGCGAGTTGCCCGAGCTGCGTGATGCCATGAGCCTGGTGTGGCGGATCCTGATCCTGTGGCTGGCGATCATTGCGTTGTTCGTGATTGCAGGTTGGGTGAACTGAGGCCGCTCACGCGGCATTGCCGCGTGGCCTCAGTGAACGCCCGGCGCGCTGCGCCGGGCCGGAGTTGCGAGGCGAGCGCCTCGCGCGAGTCCGCAACAGCCCGAGAGGCAACGCCGAACGGGAGGCCGCTCACGCGGCATTGCCGCGCAATTCGCGCACCTTTGCTTCCAGTAGCTCAGCCGATGCCTCGCGCCCATCGATCGGCGCATCCGCGATCACGTCCACATGCGCACGGAAGCGGTGTGGCACGCGCATCCTGCCGAGGCGTGAATCGCGCCTGCTCCACAGGCTGCCCCACATGTTGCGCAGCGCCATCGGCACCACCGGCACCGGGCGGCCGGCGTCGTTCGCGCGCGCCAGGATCTTCTCGACGCCGGATTTGAACGGCGCGATTTCGCCATCCCTGGTCAGCGCACCTTCTGGGAATATGCATACCAGCTCGCCATCCGCCAACGCGGCATCGACCGCGTCGAACGCACGCTGCATCACTTCCGGGTTTTCGCGTGCGCCGGCTATCGGAATGGTCTTGGCGGTCTTGAAAATCCAGCGCATCACCGGGATGTTGAAGATCCTGTAATGCATCACGAAGCGCGCCGGCCGCGGGATGGTGGCCGCCAGGATCAGTGCATCCATGTAGCTGACGTGGTTGCACACCAGCAGCGCCGGGCCTTCGTCGGGCACGTGCTGCTCGATGCCGTGCAACTTCAGACGGTACAGCGTGCGCACCAGCACCCAGCTCAGGAAGCGCATCAGGAATTCGGGCACGATCGTGAAGATCCAGATCGCCACCAGCGTATTGGCCACCGCCAGCGCCAGGAAGACCTGCGGAATGCTCCAGCCAGCCTTGGTGCGCAGCAGCAGGCACAGCATCGATGCGCCGACCACGAAGCCCGCGTTCTGGATGTTGAGCGCGCCGATCACCCGGCTCAGTTCGTCCTTCGGCGTGCGGCTCTGGATCAGCGCGAACAACGGCACCACGAACAAGCCGGTGAACATGCCGATGCCCATCAGGTCGAACACGATGCGCCAGCTGCCGGCCTGCTGCAGGAAGCCGAGGATGCTCAGGCCCGATGCGGTGGCCGCGCCGCTGCGCGCGAAATACAGGTCGAACAGGAACGCGCTGATGCCGAAAGCGCCCAGCGGCACCAGGCCGATTTCCACCGTTCGCGCCGATAGTTTTTCGCACAGCAGCGAGCCAGCGCCGGTGCCGATCGAGAATAGCGCCAGCACGAATACGTACAGCGAGTTGTTGCCGCCCAGGTTCAGTGGCGCGTAGTCCGGCAATTGGGTGGCAAACACCGTGCCCACGAACCAGAACCAGCTTACGCCCAGCACGGCGTTGCGCACCGCCAGTTGCTTCTTCGCCAGCCTCAGCACGGCCAGCGATTCGGTCAGCGGATTCAGGTTGAGCTTCAGCCCAGGCGCACCCGCGCCCGCCGGCGGGATCATCCGGCTGACGAGGTTGCCGGTGATCGCCAGGGCAATCAGCGCACCACCCGCGATGTACGGGCCAGAGGCGCCCGCCAGGGTGAAGATCATGCCGCCGACGATCATGCCGACCAGGATCGATACCGACGATCCCATCTCCACCAACCCGTTGCCACCGGTGAGTTCCTCCGGCCTCAACACCGCCGGCAGGATCGAATACTTCACCGGCCCGAACAGCGTGCTCTGCACGCCGGTCAGGAACAGCGCCACCAGCAGCAGCGGCAACGCCTGCAACGCAAACGCCAGCGCCGCCAGCGCCATGATCGCGATCTCCATCGACGTGGTGATCCGGATCAGCCGCGACTTCTCCAGCTTTTCCGCGATTTGTCCTGCAGTGGCCGAGAACAGGAAGTACGGCAGGATGAAGATGGCAGGCGCCAGCGATGCGTACAGCGTGCGCTGCTCGGGTGACGCCTCCATCCAGAACAGCAGGCCGATGATCGCCTGCCGGAACACGTTGTCGTTGAACGCACCCAGGCACTGGGTGATGAAGAACGGCAGGAAACGCCGCTGGCGCAACAGATCGAACTGCGAATGGGTGTCGCGCTGGTCCGTCATGGGGCCCCCGGGGTTTGCCGGAGTCTAGCGGAGGCAGTACCCCGATCGGCGCGCTGTCCCGATATCACCGTGGTGCATGATGAGTTAGCCGCCTTGAGCCGTCATGACCCTGTCTGATCACGCCACCGCCAGTCGCCTGCAGCTGCCGCCTGGTCCATGGCACACGGTGCTCGATGGCCTGTGTGCGCGGTTTCCGCGGATTGCCCGGGAAACGTGGCTGGAGCGTTTCGCGCGGGGGCGTGTGCAGGATGCGGACGGATTCTCGCTGGATGTGACCACGCCGTATCGCGTCGGCATGGAGGTGCGCTACTTCCGCGAGGTGCCCGACGAACCGCGTATTCCGTTCGAAGCGCAGATCCTGTTTGCTGACGCGGACCTGGTGGTCGCGGACAAGCCGCATTTCCTGCCGGTCATGCCCGCCGGGCGATTCGTGCGCGAGACGTTGCTGTCGCGGCTGCAGGCGCAGCTGGGCAATGCAGGCCTGGCGCCCCTGCACCGCATCGACCGGGAGACCGCCGGGCTGGTGTTGTTCTCTGCAAATGCGAAATCACGGCGGGCCTACCAAGACCTGTTCCGCAAGCGCCTGATCGATAAATCCTACGAAGCGATCGCGCCACCGTTGCCGACGCTGGCGATGCCATGCGTGCGCAGCTCGCACCTGCTGACGGGTGAGCCTTTCTTCCGGATGCGCGAAGCGGACGGTGCACCCAACAGCCACACCCGCATCGACGTGATCGAACGTGGCGTGGATGCATGGCGGTATGCGTTGCAGCCGGTCACGGGTCGCAAGCATCAGTTGCGCGTGCACATGGCGGCGTTGGGTGCACCCATCGCCAATGACCGCCTGTACCCGGCGTTGCAACCGCAGGCAGCGCTGGATTTCGGCAGGCCGCTGCAGCTGCTGGCGAAGGCGCTGCGCTTTGTCGATCCCATCGACGGCAGGCAACGCACGTTTGAAAGCAGTCGATCACTGGTGGAAATGGGGTCGGAGGAAATGGGGTCAGAGTGAATTTCCTGCCGGCGCCAACTGAGCGTGCCGGAATCGTGATCAGGAAACTTCACTCTGACCCCATTTCCGCTCAATACCCGCCGAAACTCCCCGCCGCGCCCGGGAACACCACCGGACTTTCGGTGCCGTCCTTCGCCACGGCGGCCACGCCGAAGAAATGGTTGTCGATCACGATGTTCTTCAGCGTGTGCGTGGCCACGTCGCCGACCCAGTGGCTGTGCGACCACTGCGGTTCGGTGGTCAGCCGCCAGTACACCTTGTAGCCGGCCAGGTTCGGGGCCTGTTTCGGATCCGGGCGGGTCCAGCTCAGGGTGGTGTCGGCACTGACCGCACCCTTGATGTCGACGTTCGCCGGCGGTGGCGGGGCCCACGCCATGCCGGCCAGCGCCACGGCATTGAGTGCGGTGAGCTTGGCGGCATAGGCGAAGTCCACGCCTTCGATGGTGTCGCCATACACGCGGCCATCCTCGGTGCGCAGGTCCTGGTGCTGGCGGTCGTAGTGCTCGTGGGTTTCCATCACGCGCACCGCCGGATAGCCAAGGTCGTTGAACGGGCGGTGGTGGCCGCCACGCCCGAAGCGATCCAGCCGATAGACCACCATCACGTCAAGATTGGGCACGTGCGCGGACATGCGTTCGATATAGCGGGCCAGGTTGCGCGTGGGCGAGTCGACTTCGCCGCCGGTGAAGCGGCGCTGGCGGGCTTCTTCCGCGGTTTCGTTGGCGCGGGTGCCTTCTGCGAACACGCGCGCGGTGTGATTGTCGACCACGCCGTCGAGGCCCTTGATGTTGCCGATCATGTCGTTGTTGAGCACACCCTCGATGCGCCAGCCATCCTTGCGGGCCTGTTCGGCGAGGATCTTGCCGCCGAACAGGCCTTGTTCCTCACCGGCAAGCGCCGCGTACACGATCGAGCCCGCGAAGCGGTGGCGGCTAAGCACGCGTGCGGCTTCCAGCGTGCCGGCCAGGCCCGATGCGTTGTCGTTGGCGCCGGGTGAATCGGAGGTGGCATCCATCACGTCGCTGACCCGTGAATCGATGTCGCCACTCATGATCACGTAGCGATTGGGGTCGGCGCGCCCGCGCTGGATGGCGACCACGCTGACCACTTCGGCTGGCCCGGGGATGCGTGGTTCGCCCTGCACGGTGCCGCTGACATAGCGCACCTCGAGGCAGCCGCCACATGCCTTCGAGATCCGCGTGAATTCATCGAACACCCAACGCCGGGCGGCACCGATGCCGCGCGTCTTCGATTCGGTTTCCGACAGCGTGTGCCGGGTGCCGAAGCCGACCAGGGTGCGGATGTCGCGTTCGATCCGTTCCGCCGAGGGCGCGGCACCGATGGCATCCAGCAGGGGATTGTCCGCCGGGGGCGGCGTTGCTTGTGCGAATGCCGGGGAGGCGACCAGGCAAGCCAGGACGAGGGTGATGCGGCGCATGTTGGTGTCCGTTGCGGGTGGCGGTGGACAGACTAGCGGACGTTGCAGCAGTAGTGGGCATGGCCCCCCAATGCAAGGTCGGTTTCGGGCTTCCCGTTGGTGCACGCGGCGGCTTTTGCTCGTCTGCGACGTGGACGCAACCTGCGGGCATCAAGCAGTGCACGGCCGCTCACGCCATGCATCGGCCTGGAGGTGCATCATGGGCGATCCAGTTCACGTGAGAATCAACGATGCCCACCCATGCCTATGGCGCCCACGCCGCCGACAAGCCCATCGAACACATTGCCATCGAGCGTCGCGCGCCGGGCGCGCAGGATGTGCAGATCGACATCAGGTTCTGCGGGGTCTGCCACTCGGACCTGCACCAGGTGCGTTCGGAATGGCCCGGCACGTTGTACCCGTGCGTGCCAGGGCACGAGATCGTGGGCCATGTCTCCGCTATCGGTGAAGGCGTGACCGCCTTCAAGGTCGGCGACACCGTCGGCGTCGGTTGCCTGGTCGGCAGCTGCCAGCAGTGCGCATCGTGCGAGGAAGGCCTGGAGCAGTACTGCACCAATGGCTTTGTCGGCACCTATAACGGGCCGACGCCGGATGCCCCGGGTCATACGTTGGGCGGCTACTCGCAGCGGATTGTCGTTGACGAAAAGTTCGTGCTGCACGTAAAGCATTCCGATGACCAGTTGGCAGCCGTCGCGCCGCTGCTGTGCGCGGGTATCACCACCTATTCGCCGCTGCGCCACTGGAACGCCGGGCCCGGCAAGAAAGTCGGCATCGTCGGCATCGGCGGGCTGGGCCACATGGGCATCAAGCTGGCACATGCGATGGGCGCACACACCGTGGCGTTCACCACCAGCGAGAACAAGCGCCAGGATGCGCACGACCTTGGCGCGGACGAAGTGGTGATCTCGCGCGATGAGGCGCAGATGCAGGCGCAGGCGGGAACCTTCGATTTCATCCTCAACACGGTGGCCGCCCCGCACAACCTGGATGCCTACACCACGCTGCTCAAGCGCGATGGCACGATGTGCCTGGTCGGTGCGCCGGCCAGCCCGCATCCGAGCCCCAGCATCATGCCGCTGATCTTCGGCCGCAAGGCGATTGCCGGCTCGCTGATCGGCGGCATCGCCGAAACCCAGGAGATGCTGGATTTCTGCGCCGAGCACGGCATCGTCGCCGACATCGAGATGATCACGGCGAACGAGATCGACACCGCCTACGAGCGCATGCTCAAGAGCGACGTGAAGTACCGCTTCGTGATCGACAACGCGACGATGGCGGCCTGATTCAGGTGAGCTGCACGCGTCGGGATCAGCTCCCGGCGCGTTCGCGCTGGATCGCCCGCCAGCCGATGTCGTTGCGATGGAATTCACCGTCCCAGTGGATGTTCGCGACCGCGGCATGGGCGCGCGATTGCGCCTGCGCAACGTCATCGCCAAGCGCACACACGCACAGCACGCGACCACCGCTGGTGATCACATCGCCGTTCGCATCCAGCGTGGTGCCGGCGTGGAACACCTTGCTGCCGGCAGGTAAACCGGCTTCAAGGCCATCGATCACGTCGCCGCTGCGCGGCGTGCCGGGATAGTTGCCGGCGGCCATCACCACGCCCAGCGCGCTTTGCGATGTCCAGGTCGCGTCGGCCGCATTCAACTGGCCGTCGATGGCGGCTTCGACGAGCGCAACGAGATCCGATTCCAGCCGCATCATCACCGGCTGCGTTTCCGGGTCGCCGAACCGCACGTTGAATTCGATCACCCTGGGCGCACCGCCGGCATCGATCATCAGGCCGGCATACAGGAAGCCGGTAAACGGGATGCCGTCGGCGAGCATGCCCTGCACGGTGGGATTCACGATTTCGCGCATGACGCGCGCATGCACCTCCGGGGTGACCACCGGCGCCGGTGAATACGCGCCCATGCCGCCGGTATTCGGGCCGGTGTCGCCATCGCCGACGCGCTTGTGGTCCTGCGATGTCGCCATCGGCAGCGCAGTCGCGCCATCCACCATCGAGATGAAACTGGCCTCCTCGCCGACGAGGAATTCCTCGATCACCACGCGCGCGCCGGCATCGCCGAACGCATTGCCTTCCAGCATGTCGCGCACCGCGGCTTCGGCTTCGGCCAGCGTCATCGCCACGATCACGCCCTTGCCCGCGGCCAGGCCATCGGCCTTGACCACGATCGGCGCGCCTTTCTCCTGGATGTAGGCCAGCGCCGCGTCCACGTCGGTATGCACCGCGTAGAACGCGGTCGGGATGCCGTGGCGTTCCAGGAAGTCCTTGGCGAATGCCTTGCTGCCCTCGAGTTGCGCGGCGGCGGCGGTCGGACCGAAGATGCGCAGGCCGGCGGCGCGGAAGCGATCCACCACGCCGGCGACCAGCGGTTGCTCGGGGCCGACCACGGTCAGCACGATGCCTTCGCGTTGCGCGAGCGCAAGCAAGCCGTCGATGTCGGTGGCTCTCACGTCGATGTTGCGGCACTTGCGCTCACGCGCGGTGCCGGCATTGCCGGGCGCGACGATCACCTCATCCACGTGCGGCGATTGCGCCAGTTTCCAGGCCAGCGCGTGTTCGCGCCCGCCGCTGCCGATGACGAGGAGTTTCATGCGCGCGATCCCTTGAATCCAGCGCCACATTCTAGCGGTTGCACTGCGCGGCTTCGCTCCGCGATGACAAGGCGCAGTCGTCGTGTTTGTTAGGGTGGGGGTCGAATTTCATGGGGAGAGACGCTGCGGATGGAAGTCCTGGGCATCATCGAATCGTGGCTGGCCATGGCGGTCGGCGGCATCAACGGCGTGATCTGGAACTGGCTGCTGGTGGCGGTGTTGCCGCTGGTGGGCCTGTACTTCAGCGTGCGCCTGGGCTTCATCCAGCTGCGCCGGTTCCCGCAGATGTGGCGGGTGATCTTCGCCGGCGGGCATGAGGACAAGGCGGGTATCTCGCCATTCGAGGCATTGGCAACCAGCCTCGCTTCGCGCATCGGCACCGGCAACCTGGTCGGCGTCGCGATCGCGCTGGGCGTGGGCGGTCCGGGCGCGATCTTCTGGATGTGGGTGATTGCCTTCTTCGGCATGGCCACTGCCTATGCGGAAAGCAGCCTGGCGCAGCTCTACAAGGTGCGCGACGACAACGGGCAATACCGTGGCGGGCCGGCGTTCTACATCTGGCGTGGGCTGAAGTCGCGCGGCTGGGGCATGGCGTTTTCGGTATGCCTGATCGTGGCGTTCGGGCTGGTGTTCAACGCGGTGCAGGCCAACTCCATCGCCGGCGCGATGAGCGAGGCATTCGCGGTGGATCCGCAGGTCACGGCGCTCGGCATCGTGCTGGTGGCCGGCGCGATCATTTTCGGCGGCTTGCGCGTGGTGGCGCGCTTCGCGGTGCTGGTGGTGCCGTTCATGGCGGGGGCCTACCTGGCACTGGCGCTGTGGGTAGTCGCCACCAATATCAGCGAAGTGCCGGCGTTGCTGGGGCTGATCGTGCGGAGTGCCTTTGGCCTGGAACCGGCGGCGGGTGGCATGCTCGGTGCGTTGTCGGTGGCGCTGCTCAACGGCGTCAAGCGCGGGCTGTTTTCGAACGAAGCCGGCATGGGCAGCGCGCCCAACATCGCCGCGGCGGCGACGCCGGTGCCGCATCACCCCGCCAGCCAGGGGCTGGTGCAGGCGTTCGGCGTGTATGTCGACACCTTGCTGGTGTGCACCGCGACCGCACTGATGATCCTGCTGTCCGGCGCGATGGAAGGCTCGCACGAGGGCATCACCCTGACCCAGAACGCGATGGCCGAACACTTCGGCACATGGGGCCCGACCTTCATCGCGGTGGCGCTGCTGTTCTTCGCGCTGACCTCGATCGTCGGCAATTACGCGTATGCCGAGTCCTCGGTGACGTTCCTGCGCGGCGGCAAGCGCGCGTTCCTGCTGATGCGCTTCGCCTGCCTGGCGATGGTGGCCTGGGGCGCCACCACCAAGGTCGGCCTGGTCTGGGACACCGCCGACGCGGCGATGGGCATCATGGCCTTGATCAACCTGGGCGCGATCCTGCTGCTGTCCGGCGTGGTGGTGAAACTGACCCGCGACTACGACGCGCAGCTGCGCGCCGGCAAGTCGCCGCAACTGGACGCCGCCGATTACCCGGAACTGGGTGATCGCATCGATCACACGATCTGGAAGCGTCGCGACTGATGCCAATCGAAGTCGGCCTCAACTGCTTTCGATTACATAGGTAGCGAACCTAGCCCCCTGCGTCAGGGGGCGATTCGCGCCGAAGGCGCGAATGGGGGTTTGGAGGTACGAGGCCGGCCCAACGTTTGCGAAGCAAACGTTGGGATTGATGCCGGCTTGGCCGGCAGCCCCCATCAATGCCGGAAGTGGCGCACCCCGGTAAACACCATGGCAAGGCCATGTTCATCGGCGGCGGCGATCACCTCGTCGTCGCGCATCGAGCCGCCGGGCTGGATCACCGCCTTGATGCCGGCCGCGGCGGCCGCATCGATGCCGTCGCGGAACGGGAAGAACGCATCGCTGGCCATCACCGAGCCTTCGACCTGCAGGCCGGCATCGACCGCCTTGATGCCGGCGATGCGCGCGGAATACACGCGGCTCATCTGCCCGGCGCCGACGCCAATGGTGCGCTGGTCTTTCGCATAGACGATGGCGTTGGACTTCACGTACTTGGCCACGCGCCAGGCAAACAGCAGGTCGTTGAACTGGGCCTCGGTCGGCGCGAGTTTCGTCACGACCTTCAGTTCATCGCGGCCGACCTCGCGGATGTCGCTGGTCTGCATCAGCAAACCGCTGCCCACCCGCTTGATGTCCATGTTGTTCCTGCCGTCGCCATGCGGGATGCGCAGCACGCGGACGTTGGCCTTCTTCCTCGCGTAGGCCAGCGCGTCGTCGTCATAGTCCGGCGCGATCAGTACCTCGACGAACTGGCGATCCAGGATGACTTTTGCGGTTGCGGCATCGAGTGTCGTGTTGAACGCGATGATGCCGCCGAACGCGGATGTCGGGTCGGTGGCGTACGCCGCTTCGTAGGTATCGGCGCAACCGGCGCCCTGGGCCACGCCGCATGGGTTGGCGTGCTTGACGATCACGCAGGCCGGCGCCGCGAACTGGCGCACGCATTCCCAGGCGGCATCGGCATCGGCCAGGTTGTTGAAGCTCAGTTCCTTGCCCTGCAGCTGGGTGAACGTCGCCAGCGTGCCCGGCACCGGCCACAGGTCGCGGTAGAACGCGCCGTGCTGGTGCGGATTCTCGCCGTAACGCAGGTCCATGACCTTGACGAAGTTGCTGTTGTTCTGCGCGGGAAACAGCGCCTGCGTGCCATCCGCCTGGATCGAGGAAAGATGGTTGCTGATGCAGGCGTCGTAGGAGGCGACATTGTTGAACGCGGCCACCGCGAGATCGAAGCGGATCTTCGCCGACAGCGCGCCCTCGTTGGCATCCAGCTCGGCGATGAGGCCGGCGTACTGCGCGGGATCGGTGGCAACGGCGACGCGGGCGAAATTCTTGGCTGCGCTGCGCAGCATCGCCGGGCCACCGATGTCGATGTTCTCGATGATGTCTTCGAAACTACTGTCCGGATTGGCAGCGACCTTCGCGAACGGATACAGGTTCAGTACCAGCAGGTCGATCTTTTCGATGCCGTGCGCCGCCATCACCGCATCGTCGGTACCGGCGCGCCCAAGCAGGCCACCATGCACCATCGGGTGCAGGGTCTTTACCCGGCCATCCATCATTTCCGGGAAGCCGGTGACATCGCTGACATCGCGCACTGCCAGGCCGGCATCGCGGATCGCCTTGGCGGTACCGCCGGTGGACAGCAGTTCCACGCCATGCGCGGCCAGCGCGCGGGCCAGGTCAAGCAGGCCGGCCTTGTCCGACACGGACAACAGGGCGCGACGCACGGTCACGGAGGGGCCGGACAGGTGTTGGATGGTCATCGGGGAATGTTGCAGTGGGGAAGCGCGAATTATACCGGCCGCATGTTGGCCGCTTCCTTCGGGTTGCACTGAATGCCCTTCTTGCCGTCGCGCGCGCAGCAGGCAGGAAGGGCTTTCAGTCCATGTTGTAGTCGCGCAGCTTCTTCCGCAGCGTCGCACGATGAATGCCGAGCATCGCCGCCGCACGGCTCTGGTTGCCGTCGCAATGCTGCAGCACTTCCAGGAACAGCGGGATCTCGAGTTCGCGCAGGGCGATGTTGTACAGGTCGTCGGTGCCACAGCCATTGAGGTCGCGCAGGTACCGGCGCACGGAGGTTGCCACATGGTCACGCAATGGCGCGCGGTTGGTGTCCTGGCGGTCGACGGTCTGGTTCAAGCGGAATCCCCCATTGCGATACCGCATCGAGTTCAACCATCGATGCGCGGCGGCCAGTCTAGCGCGATGCGTTTTTCAATGTTGCATGCCCGCCGCATTCATCAGGAAAATTTGTGGGTGTTCGCGGATTGCGCGGGATGATCAGGCCAGCCCGCTCCAGCACGCGCTGGCGGAAGTGAGTGACCGAGTCCACTACTCGAAACGGAAATCGAACGCGACCACGCCGGGTGCAGGTTCGACGATGTCGAACGCCAGTTGCGCGGCCTGTCCCGGCTGCAGCAACGTGGTATCAGGCGTGCGGCCCAGGTAGTCGCCCGGCAGGAAGCGACGGCTGCCCAGCGTGCGGCCATCGGCGTCGGACAGGCTGAGCACCAGTAGCGGCCAGGGCTGCGGCCAGTGCGCGTCGTTGCGGATGCTGGCTTGCACGCGCAGCACGCCGGGTCGGCCGGGCACGGCGATCACGTCGCGCGAGAGCATCGCGAAGGCAGCCGGCTCATGCCAGGCCGGCACCTCGCAACCCGCCCCCGCGCACACGGCCGCCACCAGCGGCCGCCATTGCGCATCGGCCGCCAGACGCGTGCGCTCGCTGAAGAACAGCTGCGTCGCCAGCAGCAAGGCCAGCACGACCAGTGCGGTCCACTCGCCGATGCGCCGACGCTTCGGCGCCGGTGCTTCGACGAAACTGGGCGCGCGGCTCATGCGCGGCGCACGCCGTCGATGCGGACCCAATCGTCCTGCCGGGTCACCTGGAGGTCGTCGAACCATTCCGCGTAACGCTGCAGCAATTCGTCCTGCTGGCCATCCAGGATGCCCGACATCGCGATGTGGCCGGCGGGTGCGACCCGCGCAGCCAGCGTATCGGCCAGTGCATCCAGTGCAGACGCCAGGATGTTCGCGACCACCACCGGATAGGTCGCGACCGGTTCGTCCTGCGGCAGGAATATGTCGATCGCCAGGCCGTTGCGCTGGACGTTGTCGGCGGTGGCGATCAGGGCCTGCGGATCATTGTCGACGCCGACCGCGCGCGCCGCGCCCAGCCGCAGGGCGGCAAGTGCGAGGATGCCGCTGCCGCAGCCGAAATCGAGGACGGTGCGTCCCTGCAGTTCGCCGCGCGCGGCGAGTGTGTCCAGCCATTGAAGACACAGGGCAGTGGTGGCGTGGGTGCCGGAACCGAAGGCGAGGCCGGGATCGAGCCGCACGATGGCGGCGTCTGGATGGTCCGCGCCCGCGGGCAAGCCATGGTTCCACGGCACGATCCAGGTGCGCTCGCCGAACTGCATCGGCTGGAACTGGTCCAGCCAGGCGCGTTCCCAATCCTGGTCTTCGACTGTCTCGAAGCGCAGATGGGTCCAGTCCAGGTCCGGGTCGAAGGCATCCAGCGCGGCCAGCAGCACGAGCGCATCGGCGTCGGCATCGAACAGGGCGGTCAGCTGCATCTCGTGCCAGAGCGGCACTTCGCCGACGCCGGGCTCGAAGATCGCCTGCTCGTCGGCGGCGTCCAGATGGGCATCCTGCAGGGTGACGGCAAGCGCGCCGACGTCCTCCAGCGCGCGTTCGTAACGCGGCTGTTGTTGTTCGGTGCAGGGCAGGGTCAATTGCAGGTAAGGCATGCGCGGGCCATGGCCGGGGTGGCGGCCATGGTCGCCGCCCGGCCATGGCGGGGCAAGCCCCGTCGTGGCCTGAAGTTGGCTCAGCCGCCCAGGATGCCCTTCAGCAAGCCCTTCATGGAGGGCTTCTTCTGGGGCTGCTGTTGTTGCTCGTCGTCGCCGTCGTCCATGTCCTGCATCCCGCCGAAATCCAGTCCCAGGATCGACGTCGCGGTGGACTTCGCACGCAGGCGCACGCTCCATTCCGGTTTCCACGGCTGCTTGGCATCGGCAGGCTTGGGTGGATAGGTGATCCAGCTTTCGGGGCCGTAGGCGGTCATCATCAGCATCCCCGGCATCGCGTCCTGGTTGCCGGGGGCGCCGGCAAAGATGCCGCGCGGGATCGTGCAACTGGTGGCGCTCGATGGCAGCAGCACCTTCTGCTTCACCCATTTGTCGATGTAGCTGCCGGTCAGGAACGCATGCAGGTCGCTACCGGCGCCGGCGACGTCGGCACTGCTCCAGATCACCATGCTGTAGGAGGTCTCGCTGTGCATCTCCATGTGCATGCCGGTGATGAAGTAGGCGCGTGCACGATCCACCGCGGGCCAGCTCAGGCCGACGGCATCGGTCATCTCGCCCTGCGAGCGCAGCGCGACCTTCGACATGAAGTCTGCGCTTTGCTGGACCTGGAACTGCATGGACTCCGGAATGCCGTTGCCGACGATCTTGTGCTCGCCGGCCAGCCGCGCGCCACTGGGCACCTGCGTGCCGTGCTTGCGGTTCGGCCAGTAGACATAGCCAGGCTTGAGGTCGATGTCGCGATCCGGAGCGAACAGGCCCTTGGACAGGCTGCCGGTGGTCTTGAAGTCGGCGCCCTGCATGCCGCCCTTGGCATTGATGGTGCCGCCCTTGACCTTCATCGTGAAGACCTTGGGCTGGCCGGGACGCACCGCCGCACCGCAGCCCCAGTATTCGGAAATCTTCATTTCCACGTCGGGAACCTTGCCGCCCGTCGGACCGCCCGTGGAGGTTGAGGTTTCAATGGGGATCAGGGTCAGTGACTTGCCCAGTTTGAGCCCGCCCGGCACCAGGTCCTGCGCTTCGACGCCCGGCTTGAGCGCATTGTGCAGGGCGATGTCGAGGTATTGCCCGGTCAGTCCACCGATGCCGTGCGTGGTCGGATAGGTCGGCCTGCTGGCGTCGCCGCCGCCGGCGCGGCGGGCCATGAAGCCGCCCAGGCCACCCATCATCCCGCCCATGTCCGGCATCCCGGCCATGTTGTGGGTGGAGACATCGATATACAGGTTGGTCGGCGGATGCTTGCCCTGCTGGCTGGCTGCGGGCAATGCCACGGCGGTGGTGGCCAGTGCGATGGCGATGAAGGTGCGACGTTGCATGGGGGCGGCTCCGGGCAGGGGTATTCGATACCCGTTATAAGCGGAAAATCGTGCCGGAACCGGACATCCGGCTCACAGGATCGAAAGGGTTTTTTCCTTGCGCTCGGCCAGGCGTTTTTCGAGGTAGTGGATGTTCTGGCCGCCGGCCTCGAAGCCCTTGTCGGTCAGGATGCGCTGCTGCAGCGGCACGTTGGTCTTGATGCCGTCCACCACCATCTCGCTGAGCGCCACCCGCATGCGTGCGATCGCCTGCGCGCGGTCGACGCCGTGCACGATGAGCTTGCCGATCATCGAGTCGTAGTTCGGCGGTACCCGGTAGCCTTCGTAGATGTGCGAGTCCACCCGCACGCCGGGGCCGCCCGGTGAATGGAAATGGGTCACCAGGCCGGGTGAGGGCATGAAGCTGTCCGGGTCCTCGGCGTTGATTCGGCATTCGATCGCGTGGCCGCGCATGACCACGTCGGACTGCCTGATCGACAGCTTCTGGCCGGAGGCGATCAGCAGCTGTTCGCGGACCAGGTCGATCCCGGTGACCAGTTCGGTGACCGGGTGCTCGACCTGGATGCGGGTGTTCATTTCGATGAAGTAGAAGCGCCCGTTTTCGTACAGGAACTCGAACGTTCCGGCGCCGCGGTAGCCGATGCGGATGCAGGCTTCCACGCAGACCTTGCCGATCTCCGCGCGCTGCGAGTCGCTGATGCCGGGCGCAGGCGCTTCCTCGACCACTTTCTGGTGACGGCGCTGCATCGAGCAGTCGCGCTCGCCGAGGTGGATCGCGTTGCCCTGGCCATCGGCCAATACCTGGATCTCCACGTGGCGCGGGTTCTCCAGGAACTTCTCCATGTAGACCATGTCGTTGCCGAACGCGGCCTTGGCTTCGGACTTGGTGGTCGCCACCGCCGTGGCCAGCGCGGCCTCGGTGTGCACCACGCGCATGCCGCGCCCGCCGCCGCCGCCAGCGGCCTTGACGATCACCGGGTAGCCGATCTCGCCGGCGATGCCGATGTTGGTGGCGGCATCGTCGCCCAGCGGGCCACCGCTGCCGGGCACGCAAGGCACGCCTGCGGCCTTCATCGCGCGGATCGCCTCGACCTTGTCGCCCATCAGGCGGATGGTGTCTGGCCTGGGGCCGATGAAGATGAAGCCGGACTGCTCGACCCGTTCGGCGAAGTTGGCGTTCTCCGAGAGGAAGCCGTAGCCGGGATGGATGGCCTGGGCGTCGGTGACCTCGGCGGCTGCGATGATCGCCGGCATGTTGAGGTAGCTGTCGGCCGAGGGTGCCGGGCCGATGCACACCGATTCGTCGGCCATTGCCACGTGCTTGAGGTTGCGGTCGACCGTGGAATGCACGGCGACCGTGCGGATGCCCAGCGCGTGGCAGGCACGCAGGATGCGCAGCGCGATCTCGCCGCGGTTGGCGATTACTACTTTATCCAGCATCTTCAGAGTCCATCGTCATGTGCAGCTGCGGCCCGGCGACCCGGCCTGCATGCCGGGTGGCGTTCGCAGGCTCGCGCCTGCGGCGCTCGAATTCCCTGCTCACCCTGCTCACCCGATTACAAAGAGAGGCTGGTCGAATTCGACCGGTTGCCCGCTTTCGCACAGGATCGCCAGCACCGTGCCGGAGACGTCGGCCTCGATCGGGTTGAACATCTTCATCGCCTCGATGATCCCCAGCGTTTCACCGGCCTTGATCGCCTGGCCCATGCTGACGAAGGCGGGCTTGTCCGGCGAGGGGCTGGCGTAGAAGGTGCCCACCATCGGCGCGCGGACCACGTGTCCGGCCGGCAGTTCGCTGCCAGGCGGCTTGTGGCTGCCACCGGTGGCGGCATCGACCGGGGACTGCATCGGCATCGGCGGGCTGGCGGATGCGGGCGCAGCGGCATATTGGACGGGCGCGGCCTGCACCATTCCACTCTTGGGGATGCGAGCCAGGCGGACGGATTCCTCGCCTTCCTTGATCTCGATCTCGGACAGGTTGGATTCTTCCAGGAGGTCGATCAGCTTCTTGATCTTGCGCAGGTCCATGAAGGTTCTCGCTTTGTCACTCTCGGCCTTGCCACCGTTTGCGGCGTCGCGGGCGGGAGAGGTTGGGGTGAGTTGATCTAGCCGAGCCGCGCGATCGCGGCATCCAGGGCGTAGCGGTAGGAGTCGGCGCCGAAGCCGCAGACCACGCCAACCGCCAGATCGCTGAAGTAGCTCTGGCGGCGGAATGCCTCGCGGGCGTGCGGGTTGGACAAATGGATTTCGATGAAGGGAATGGCCACCGCAGCCAGCGCGTCGCGCAGGGCGACCGAGGTGTGGGTGAATGCGGCAGGATTGATCAGGATGAAGGCGGTGCCATCCGTGCCGGCGGCGTGGATGCGTTCGATCAAGACATGTTCGGCATTGGACTGCAGATGGTCCAGGCCGTGCCCGACTGCAGCGGCACGCTTGCGCAGATCGTCGTTGATCTGCGCCAGGGTGGTCCGGCCATAGACGTCCGGCTCGCGGGTACCGAGCAGATCGAGGTTGGGGCCATGCAGGACGAGCAGTTGCGCCATCGACAGTGGACGATCAGGAAAGCGGTCGGCAGTGTCCCGCACTGCGGCAATACTGTCCAGTTCGGCGAAGTTCTGTCGATTTCAAAGGTTTTAAACGCGCGTTTGAGCTGGGGCTCTAATCCGTATCAGGGCATTGCCCACGTGGCGATGGCCTTTTTGTCCTCGAAGGGGCCGATCCTTGTCTTCAGCAGCCGGCCCTCGGCCGAGATCAGTACCGTGTAGGGAAGCACGCCTGCCGGGTTGCCGAGGCGCACGCCTGCGTCGGCCGTGCCGGGCGCATCCACCAGCGTGGGGTAGCGGATGCGGTGCTGTTGCAGGAAGTCGCGCACGGCCGCGGCATCATCCAGCGCGATGCCGACGACTTGAACGCCGGCGGCATCCTGTTCGTCACTGAAGGCCTGGAGGTCCGGCATTTCCTTCAGGCAGGGCGCGCACCAGGTCGCCCACAGGTTGACCAGGGTGGGCTTGCCACGCCATGCGTGGGGAATGCGGGTGGCGGTGCCGCTGGAATCCGACAGGGTCATGTCGGGGACGAAGTCGCCACGTTCGGCGACGATCACGCCCGCGGGAGGTGCGGGCGCCCGCGCCCTCAATACGGTGTCCAGTACCTGCTGGCCGGGTTCGGTGCCCGCCAGTCGGGTGGCGATGGTGGGGTCGAAAAACAGGCTGGCGCCTGCACCGGCAAGTGCGGCAACCAGTGCCACCAGCACGATGCGCCGATTGGCATTGCCTGATGCCAGCTGCCTCACGGGGCTGCTGCCGCCTGCTTGAGTGCGTCTTCGACGAAACCGGGCGTCACGATGACCGGCAGGATACGGCCTTCGCCGCCACCACGCGGGTACAGCACGTACAAGGGCACGCCGACCGCCTTGTGCGCCTGCAGGTAGGCGGTGATGGCGGGGTCGACATCGGTGTAGTCACCGACCATGTAGACGGCGTTGGCGGCCTGCATGGCAGTACGGAAGCCGTCGCGGGCGAACACGGCCTTCTCGTTGGCCTTGCAGCTCACGCACCAGTCGGCGGTCATGTTGACGAAGACCACGCGCCCTTCTGCGCGCAGCTGGTCCAGGCGCGGTTCGGAAAAAGCGATGTGCTCGATGCCGTCGCTGCTTTGCGTGATTGCCCGATCTGCCGGCTTCTCGAGCCGATGCAGCATGGCCAGTGGCCACGCCGTGCCGATGACGGACAACAGGGCCAGCGCCAGCCAGCCGCGTCCGCGACCGCTGCGGGCCTGCGTCCATGCCCATGCGGCCAGCGCCAGTGCGATGGCTGCGGCAAGCCACAACCCGACCGCATCGGCGCCACGCTGTTTGGCCAGCACCCAGACCAGCCAGGCCGCGGTCGCATAGAGCGGAAATGCGAGGAACTGCTTGAACGTGTCCATCCATGCGCCCGGTTTCGGCAGCCGTTGTGCAAGCCCCGGGATGAAACCGATCAACAGGAAGGGCAGGGCAAGCCCAAGGCCCAGCATCGCGAACACCAGCAGCCCGCCCATGGTCGGGCCGGTGAATGCATACGCCAGTGCGGCGCCCATGAACGGTGCCGTGCACGGGGTCGCCAGGACCACCGCGAGTACACCGGTGAAGAAATCACCACTGCGGCCACTGCGCTGCATCAAGCCGCTGCCGCGCTGGCCGATGCCGATATTGGCGTACCACAGGCCGGACATGCTCAGGCCGAGGGCAAACACCACCAGCGCCAGACCCGCCACGACCAGCGGCTGTTGCAACTGGAAGCCCCAGCCCAGTGCCAGGCCCGCCTTGCGCAGGGCCAGCGCGAGTGCGCCCAGCGCGATGAAACTCAGCAGCACGCCGGCGGTGTACCAGAGGGCGTGGCGGCGCGCGTGTTGGCGGCTTTCGCCGCTTTGCGCCACGGCCAGCACCTTGAGCGACAGCACCGGCAACACGCAGGGCATCAGGTTGAGGATCAGCCCGCCGAGCAAGGCCAGCAGCAACGAAGCCAGCAGGCCGGGCGCGGACTGGGTGGGCGTGATGTCGCCTGGAGGCGGTGTGCGGGCGACATCGCCGCCTGCTTGCGGGTCGCTTCCGATCGCTGCAGCAGCGCCGGCACTGGCAGCGTCCTGTGTCGCGGCCGTGATCGAAGCGGACGCGGTCGATGCCGGCGAGGCGGGATCGACACTGGTCGTGGCGGGTGCAGCGGCCAGCGTGCCCAGCCTGCCGGCCGGCAAGGCAATCGGCAGGCGCCGGGTCATCGGCGGATAGCAGATGCCACCGGTCTGGCAGCCCTGCAGGCCCACGATCAGCGTGCCTTTCACGGCAGCGGCCTGCGTGCGGGCCACCGGCACGGTGATCTCGGCCTGGTCGAAGTACACCGCGACATCGCCGAAATATTCGTCCCGGTAGGAACTGGCTTTTGGCAGGCCCGATGGCGGCGGCAGCGTCGCCGACAGCCCGGTTCCGGCATCGAGCTTCACCGACAGCTTGTCGCGATACAGGTAGTAGCCCTTTGCCGGGGTCAGCCGCAGCAGGATGCTGTTGCCATCACCCGCGATCGCTTCCACGGTGAATGCACGCTCCTCGGGCAATTGCGCCGCATCCGGCGCGCCGGAACCGGCCGGACGGCCGAGCCCGAACAGGCCGCCGCCACTGCGTGATGGCAAGCCTGCCAGGCCCGCGTCCCCAGCCACATTCGCTGGTAGCGGGACTCTCAGGGTGCGCGTCTGCGGTGGATAGCAGACCCCGGCATCGGCGCAGCCCTGGTACTTGATGGTCAGCGTGGTGCTGGTCGCGCGCTCGCCGGCAATGCCGGTCAGGACGCCGGTCAGCACGCCGCGATAGGTCTCGACGTCGCCGAAGAACTCGTCGTGGTGCTTCTCGCCTTCCGGCAGGCTGAGGCTGGCCCCCGCGAACGCCGCGTCCGCCTTCACCGAAGTGCGGTGGCGATACAGGTAGTAGCCATCCGCAATCTTCCAGCTGACCTCGATGCGGTCGCGTGCGGTCGCCTTGGCCGACGGCACGAACACCTGGTCAACCGGCGGAAGCTCGATGTCGGCGGCAACGGCTGGCATGCCCGCGGCCAGGCACAGGGCCAGCACGAGTGCGGCCAACCAGTGGCGGGGATGGGCGAACGACATCGACATCGGCGGTCAGTCCTTGCTGCGGGTCGGGTCAGGGCGAATCTGGGCCGCGACCCAGAGCAGGTAGTCGGGGTGCGCATGGTCGCATTCGACCGCGAGCACCTCCGGCAGTTCATACGGGTGCAGTGCCAGCAGGCGCGCCTTCAGCTGTTCGAAGCGCTCGGGCAGGGTCTTGACCAGCAGCAATACCTCGTCGGCGCATTCCACCGCACCCTGCCAGCGGTACACCGAGCGCACCCCGGGCAGGATATTCACGCAGGCGGCCAGGCGCTCGTCCACCAGCGCGGTGGCGATGCGCTCGGCGGTGTCGGTATCCGGACAGGTGCAGAAACAGATGAGTGCGCTCACCTGCATAGGGTACGGCAGCGGGCGATTTCGGTGAGATTCACGCCCAGCCCCCTTGAAAGCATCGGCGACTCCCCCATCTCTGAGCAGTCCGGGTTCGCCCGGTTTTCATGTCCGCGCATTGGCACTCGGCAAGGCCGACTGCTAAAATGAGCGGGTTTTTCCACTTCAATCAAGCACTTGTCGAGGTTGTCATGTCCAATATCAAGCCGTTGTATGACCGCGTGGTCATCAAGCGCATGGAAGAAGAGAAGTTGTCCGCCGGCGGGATCGTGATCCCGGATTCGGCCACCGAGAAGCCGATCAAGGGCGAAGTCATCGCCGTGGGTGCCGGCAAGGTGCTCGACAACGGCCAGGTCCGCGCGCCGCAGGTCAAGGTCGGCGACAAGGTGCTGTTCGGCAAGTACAGCGGCACGGAAGTGAAGCTGGACGGCACCGACCTGCTGGTGGTGAAGGAAGACGACATCTTCGCGATCCTCTGATCGCGCGTCGCTTTCCGTAGAGCCGGGCTTGCCCGGCTGCTCACGATGCATGGCAGCGGAGCAAGCTCCGCTCTACAAGACAACGTTCCCAATCCCAGAATTCTTACTTAGAGGTAATTACCAATGGCTGCCAAGGACATTCGTTTCGGCGAAGACGCACGCTCCAAGATGGTGCGCGGCGTCAACGTGCTCGCCAATGCCGTCAAGGCGACTCTCGGCCCGAAGGGCCGCAACGTGGTGTTGCAGAAGAGCTACGGCGCTCCGACCATCACCAAGGACGGCGTTTCCGTCGCCAAGGAAATCGAGCTGGCCGACGCGTTCGAGAACATGGGCGCGCAGATGGTCAAGGAAGTCGCGTCCAAGACCTCCGACATCGCCGGTGACGGCACCACCACCGCCACCGTGCTGGCGCAGGCGTTCATCCGCGAGGGCATGAAGGCGGTCGCCGCCGGCATGAACCCGATGGACCTCAAGCGCGGCATCGACCAGGCGGTGAAGGCTGCCGTGGGCGAGCTGAAGGTGCTCAGCAAGCCGTCGTCGACCAGCAAGGAAATCGCCCAGGTCGGCGCGATCTCCGCCAACTCCGACGCCAACATCGGCGACCTCATCGCCCAGGCAATGGACAAGGTCGGCAAGGAAGGCGTGATCACGGTTGAAGAAGGCAGCGGCCTGGACAATGAACTCGACGTGGTCGAGGGCATGCAGTTCGACCGTGGCTACCTGAGCCCGTACTTCATCAACAACCAGCAGTCGATGTCGGCCGAGATGGACGATCCGTACATCCTGCTGCACGACAAGAAGATCTCCAACGTGCGCGACCTGCTGCCCGTGCTGGAAGGCGTGGCCAAGTCCGGCAAGCCGTTGCTGATCGTCGCCGAGGAAGTGGAAGGCGAGGCGCTGGCGACCCTGGTGGTCAACACCATCCGCGGCATCGTCAAGGTCGTCGCGGTCAAGGCGCCGGGCTTCGGCGATCGTCGCAAGGCGATGCTGGAAGACATGGCCACCCTGACCGGCGGCACCGTGATTTCCGAGGAAGTGGGCCTGTCGCTGGAGAAGGCCACGATCAAGGACCTGGGCCGCGCCAAGAAGATCCAGGTCACCAAGGAAAACACCACGATCATCGACGGTGCCGGCGAAGCCGAAGGCATCCAGGCCCGCATCAAGCAGATCAAGGCGCAGATCGAAGAGACCTCTTCGGACTACGACCGCGAGAAGCTGCAGGAGCGCGTGGCCAAGCTGGCCGGCGGCGTTGCGGTGATCAAGGTTGGCGCTTCGACCGAGATCGAGATGAAGGAAAAGAAGGCCCGCGTCGAAGACGCCCTGCACGCCACGCGTGCGGCGGTGGAAGAAGGCGTGGTCCCGGGCGGCGGCGTCGCGCTGATCCGCGCACTGCAGGCACTGGGTGAGCTGAAGGGCGACAACGTCGACCAGAACCACGGCATCAACATCGCCAAGCGTGCGATGGAAGCGCCGCTGCGCGAGATCGTCGCCAACTGCGGCGAAGAGCCGTCGGTCGTGCTGAACGCGGTCATGGAAGGCAAGGGCAACTACGGCTACAACGCGCAGACCGGCGAATACGGCGACATGATCGAGTTCGGCATCCTGGACCCGACCAAGGTCACCCGCACCGCGCTGCAGAACGCGGCGTCGATCGCGGGCCTGATGATCACCACCGAAGCGATGGTGGCCGATACGCCGAAGAAGGACGAGCCGGCCATGGGTGGCGGCGGTGGCGGCATGGGTGGCATGGGCGGCATGGATTTCTAAGCACTGCGATCCATCCAGCTTGACCACGAAGCCCGGCCTTGTGCCGGGCTTCGTGCTTTGCAACGTTCCCGCGCGCACGCTGCTGTATGCGCTGGTGCAGGCGCATGCCCCGGACTTCCTCGAACGGCTCGCGCAAGAGGATCGCGCCTAGCCCGAGTAGGTGCGCGAGGCGTTCGACGAATACCTGCGCTGCGGCGTACTCGACCACGGCTTCCTGCGCGTGGCTTGCGAGCACTGCCATGCGGAAAGGTTGGTGGCGTTCTCCTGCAAGAAGCGCGGATCCTGCCCGAGCTGCGGCGCGGTGACGCTGGTCCAGCACTTCGGCAGCGCACTCAACCTCAACGTGCACTTCCACATGCTGTGGCTCGATGGCGTGTACGAGCCGGACGCCGCACTGCCGGCCCACATAGCCCGCCACCGACGCTAGCCAACAAACCCCTGAAGGAGCGCCTTTAGTCTTGGTAAAAGGGGTCAGCGCGCGTCTTTGACGATCTCACCGCCCTGGATCACAACCGGGATCGTCTCGAGCAGCGTCACATCCCGGGTCGGATCACCGGCCACGGCCACCAGGTCCGCAAAGCGACCCACCTCGGCGACGCCGACATCATTGCGGCCCAAGGCCTCGGCCGAGTTCACGGTGGCTGACTGGATCGCCTCCAGCGGCGTCATGCCGTAGCGCACCATCACCGCGAATTGCTTGCCGTTGTCGCCATGCCGATGAACGCCGGCATCGGTGCCAAAGACCATCCTCACGCCCGCAGCGTGGGCACGACGGAAGCCTTCGCGCTGCACGTCGGCGATCTCGCGATCCTTGCGCAGGTTGTCTTCCAGCACCCCATTCTTCTTGCCTTCGGCCTGGGTGTATTCGGTGTTGTAGATATCCATCGACAGCCAGGCGCCATGCTTCTTGGCCAGCGCGATGCCTTCGTCATCGATCAGGCTGGCGTGTTCGATGGTGTCGATGCCCGCACGGATGGCGGCATTGATGCCGCTGGTGCCATGCGCATGCGCCGCCACCTTCAGGCCCCACTGGTGCGCCTCCACCACCACCGCGCGCATCTCGGCTTCACTGAGCTGCTGCTGGCCCGGCTCGGTGTTGCGGGAGAACACGCCGCCGGTGGCGCAGACCTTGATCACCTGCGCGCCGTGCTTGCGGATCTCGCGCACGCGCTTGCGGGCCTCATCGGGGCCATCGGCGTTGTACGGATTCTTCGAATCAAACGACGGCGGGAAGTAGGTGCTGTCGCAATGACCACCGGTGGCGCCGAAGCTATAGCCACCGCTGACCACGCGCGGTCCCCGCACCTTGCCTTCCTCCACCGCCTGGCGAAGCCCGACGTCGTTCCAGTTATCCGATCCGACGTTCCGCACGGTGGTGAAGCCAGCGTCCAGGGTGTCGCCGGCGTGCTTGACCGTGAGCATGGACCAGAAGCTGTCGGTGAACTGCAGGCCCGTGTAACCGCCGTAGCTGGGGTCGGAGTCCAGGTGCACGTGCATGTCAATCAGGCCCGGCACCAGGCTCATGCCGGCCAGATCTATGCGGCGGGCATCGGCTACCGGCTCGCCCGGGCCGCGGGTGATGCGGGCGATCTTGCCCTCGCGGACCACGATCTCGGGGTTCTGGATCCATTGGCCGGTGCGGACGTCGAGCAGGCGCTCGGCGGAAATGAGCACGGTATCGGCGGCGGCCGGCAGGGAGGCCAGCGCCAGCGCAGCACTCAGCAAGGTCGGAACAAGATATCGCAGGGTCATGGAAGCGTCTCGGTCGGAGGTAGTTCGAGTGTAGCCAATCGGGCGCGGCAATCCGTAGCCGACTTCAGACGCCCTCGCCCTGACCCAGGGGACAACTTCGTGATGCGACCAGCTTTTTGCAGACACCCGGAAGCCATGATTCATGGCAACGACCGAGGTGGTTAGGAGCAGCAACAGGCCGTACACGGATGAGTTCAGGGCAGAGGCAGTGAAGCAGGTGATCGACCGAGGGTTCACGGTGGTTGTCGTGGCGGGTCCGGCTCGCCGCCCACGTGCAGTTCCACCGCGACCGAATGCCCGTGCAGGCGCGCGCACTTGTGGCCCGCCTCGATGCGGAAGAGCTTGAAGATATCCATGGGGCGTGCGGCCAGCGGGAAGAAGGCCGCCGGTTAACACCGCGCAAAAAAACCCCGGCCGAAGCCGGGGTCTGGCTCGGGCCGGGCGGTTGCCCGCCGGCCCTGTCCTCTGGATCAGAACGATTGCGAGAAGCGCACGCCGAAGGTGCGCGGCCGGGTGGTGGCCGTGTAGACCTGGCCGTCCGGGTACTGCGGGTCGACGCCGGAAGCGCCGCAGACGGTTTCGCCGCATGACGTGAACTTGTAGACCTCGGCACGCTCGTCGAACAGGTTGGCGACGTAGAAGTCCACCTTCCAGTTGTTGCGGCCGTAACCGAACGACAGGTCCATGGTCGAGTAGGCATCCAGGTTGCCCAGGATGCTGCGCTCGAGCAGGCGCAGGTCGGACTTGCGGTCGCCCACGTACACGTGGGCACCCTGCACGAAGGCTTCGCCACCGGCCATGTCCCAGGTGTAGCGGGCGATCAGGTTGCCCTTGAACTTCGGGGTCACCGGCAACTGGGTGCCGTCCGGTGCTTCCGGGTTGGCGCAGTCGGTGACCGGATTGCCATCGGCGTCGGTGAATCCGCAGTAGTTGTCGGTCAGCTTGGCGTCGTAGAACGACACGCCGGCGCCGATGTTGAGGTTGTAGGTGGCCGCCCAGTTCAGTTCCGCCTCGAGGCCGTCGATCTGGGCCTGGTTGGCGTTCTTGATTTCGGTCAGGCCGTTCGCGCCCAGGATCGAGAACTGGAAATCCTCCCAGTTCTGGCGGAACATCGAGCCGTTGAACGACAGCCGGTTGTCGGCCCAGGTGGTCTTCCAGCCGAACTCGACGTTGGTCAGGTAATCGGACACGTAGGGCGGCAGGGTGCCGCGGCGGTTGATGCCGCCCGGGCGGTAACCTTCCGACCAGGTGACGTAGATCATCTTGGTGTCGTTGATCCGGTAGGTCAGGTTGGCCTTGCCGATGTTGCCGGTCTCGTCGACGCGCTTGTCAAGGTTGGTGCAGGGCGCGCCATGGAACGGGTCCGGATCGAAGCAGGCGGCCTCGCCGGTGCCGCTGCTGTAGCCGGCGCTGTAGCCGAAGAAGCCCTCCAGGCTGTTGTCCACCTTGAAGTGGCGGCCGCCGATGGTGCCGGTCAACCGGTCGGTGAAGTCGAAGGAGAGTTCACCGAACACCGCTTCGTCCTGGTCGCGGCGGATCTGCTTGGTCAGCCAGATGGTGCCCGGCCAGCCGGTGACGTGCAGGAAGTCGGCAATGCCGTCGATGCGGTAGTCCTGCTGGATGTCGTGGTACTGCTTCTGGAAGAAGTAGCCGCCGACGAAGCGGAAACGGTTGTCCTGCGGCGACGAGATCCGGATCTCGTGGCTGTCCTTCTTGTAACGGTCCTTGCCCCGGATGTACTGCGACGGGTTCACGATGTTGCCGTTGTTGTCGTAGAAGTAGGCGCCGTAGCCGGCCAGCGTGTCGTACCAGAAGGCGTAGTCGCTGTAATCCGACTCCACTTCGGTATCGCGGTCGAGGTGCGCGAAGGCATAGGTCAGGTCGAAGTTGCCGATCTTGCCCTCGACGGTCAGCGCCGCCTGGGTCCACTTGTCCTCGGAGCGCTCGGGGTTGAAGTGGCTTACTTCGAGTTCGCCGATGCCCGGGTCATAGGCGAAGAAACCGCCGGCCTTGGAGCGCTGGGTCATCACGGTGGGCGTGATGGTCCAGTTGTCGCCAAGCTTGAGCAGGGCGGCCAGGCGCGCGCCGGTGGTGTCGACGTCGTTGTAGTTGTCCTTGGCCAGGTCGGCGTTGTCTTCGGTGCCGTTGCCGCCGGAGTCCGCATCCCAGGTCGGGTAGGTGCGGGTGCCGTAGACGTTGTCGATGTAGCCGGCCTCCTTCTCTTTCCAGCCGACCAGGCGGATGGCGGCGTTTTCGCCCATCGGCAGGTTGACGAAGCCTTCGGCGGTATAGCCGGTGCCGCCGTTGTGCACGTTGTTCAGGCCCACCGTGTAGCCAGCCTTCAAAGCCGGACGGATCGGGCTTGTTGGTGATGATGCGCAGCGTACCGGCCTGCGAGCTGGCGCCGTACAGCGTGCCCTGCGGGCCCGACAGCGCCTCGACGCGGGCGACGTCGTAGATGTGGATGTCGAGCGGGCCCTGGATGGTGGTGACCGGCTGTTCGTCCAGGTAGACGCCGACGCTGGGCAGCGAACCGGAATGGTTGCCGTCGCCGCCGCTGGCGACGCCGCGCATGTAGATCTGCGCGAAACCCGGCCCGAAGGTCTGGTAGGAAACGCTGGGCAGGTACTTCACGTAGTCCTCGAAGTCGCCCACCTGCAGCTGGTCTAGCCGCTCGGTGTCCAGCACCTGCGATGCTGACCGGTACCAGTTGCAGGTTTTCGGTGCGCTTCTGCGCGGTGACGGTGACGGCGTCGAGGGTGACCGCGCGTTCCTCCGGCGGCGTGGGCGTTTCCTGCGCCAAGGCGGTGGAGACCATCGCCAGGCAGATCGCTGCCGCCAGCGGCACGCGGGCCAGGGTCGCCGCGCGGGCGCGGTCAGGGTATTGCGTGTGTGTCTAGACATCTCGGTCCCCTTTCTCTTTCTGGTGGGTTCGGTAACTAGGGTGGGTATTGCCTAACGGAACAACGGTGCTGCGGGGTACGCCGCAAGCACGGGGCCCAGGGCGTCCTTCAATGGCGAAAGCCAGTGATCGTAGTGGCGCCAGTGATCCACGCCATCGCGGTAGATCGGCTGGCGCACCTGTTCGGAACTGGCGGTGCGCACCGCGCGCTTGTTCTCGAAGAAGCGCAGGCAGCCGTCCTCGAAGGGCAGGCCGCAGTAGTCGAGCAGGCGCCGCACTTCGGTCTCGGTATCGTCCACCATGGCTTCGTAGTGGACGCGATGGATGCGGCCGGGCAGCACGGCGTCGAAATGCGCCATCAGCCGTACGTAGTCGCGGTAGTAGCGGCCGATGTCGTCCAGGCCGTAGGTGAACCCCTGGCCGCGGGCGAAGTGCTGCTTGTAGCCGGAGAAACAGCAGGCCAGCGGATGCCGGCGGGCGTCGATGATGCGGGCGTTCGGCAGCATCAGCTGGATCAGGCCGATGTGCAGGAAGTTGTTCGGCATCTTGTCGATGAAGAACGGCGCATCGGTCTTGCGGTGGATGCGGGTCTGGGCCAGGTAGTCCTCGCCCAGCGCGCGCAGGCGCTCGCCGTCCAGGCCCAGCAGCACGTCGTGGTAGGGCAGGTCGCGGCCGGAGTCGGCCAGCTTGCGCAGCTCGCGGGTGATCGAGATCACCTCGGGCAGTTCCATCGTGCCTTCCACCGCCGAATGGCTGGAGAGGATCTGTTCGATCAGGGTGGAACCGGCGCGCGGCAGCCCGAGCACGAAGATCGGGTCGGCCGCCGCCGCGCCCTGGCCGGCGCGCTGTGCGAACACCTCGGCGGTGTACTCACGGCAGATCTTGTCCACCCGCAGCGTGGTGTCGTCGGCGCTGTAGTGCAGCTGGCCGCGGCGCCGATCGTTGCCGGCGCGGTAGTGGGCGAAGGAGTCGGCGTAGCGTTCGCGGTCTTCCAGCGCCTTGCCGACCGCGAAATCCAGGTGCAGGCGGTCGTCCTCGGACAGGTCGGCGCGGGCGAGCTGGGACTGCATGGTCGCCAGCTCGGCATCGTCGAAACGCACGGTCTTGAGGTTGGCCAGGCTCCACCAGGCTTCGCCGAAGCCCGGTTCCAGCGCCACGCAACGGCGGTAGGCGGCAATGGCGCGTTCGCTGTGGCCGGCGGTCTTGAGCGCGTGGCCCTGGCTTAGCCAGATCCGCGACTGCCGCGGGAACTGGGCCAGGATGCCGTCGTAGAGTTCGATCGCCGCGGCGTAGTCGCCGATCCGGCACAGCACCACCGCCTTGAGGTTGCGGTAGTTGGCGTTGTCCGGATCCTGCGCCAGCAGCTGTTCGATCTGCGCCAGCGCGGCTTCGGGCTGGTTGCCCCGGTGCAGCACCATCGCGTAGTTCTGGCGGGCGGCGGTGAATCCCGGCGCCAGTTCCAGGCAGCGCGCCAGCAGGTGTTCGGCGTCTTCCTGGCGGCCGATGCGGGCGGCCAGTTCGGCCATCATGCGGATCGCGGCGACATCGGTCGGGGCCTGGGCCAGGTGTTCGCGCAGCAGGGTTTCGGCTTCGGGAATGCGGTTGTCGTGCAGGGCGCTGGCGGCGGCGAGCAGGCGCGGGTCGCGGGTGGAAAAGCGCACATGCGCGGCATAGGCGGCATCGGCACCTTCCAGATCGCCCTCGGCGGTGAGCTGGTCGCCGAGGGCTCGCCAGGCTTGCGGCAGGTCGGGTTTGAGCGCGACGGCGCGGCGCAGCGCCGCGACCGCGGCCGCTCCGTCCCGGTGCCGGCCCAGGGTCAGGCCGAGTTCGTGCTGGGCCAGGGCCCAGTTCGGCTGGCTGTCGGCCAGGGGCTGCAGCTGCGCCAGCGCGTCCCCGACCTGACCGCGCAGGCGGTGCGCGACACCGAGCACCAGCACCGCCATCGGATGTGGGCCGACCGCGTCGATGATTTCATTGGCCTGTTCCGCCGCCAGCGCCGGGTCGGTCTCGAGCAGGCGCGAGGCGTGGGCGAGCGCGGTCTGCAGGTCGGCGGTCGGGGCGGCGGCAGGCATCAGCGATCTCCGCCCCGGAAGCTGCCGGTGCTGCGTCCGTTCCCTGTTGCCGCTATCCGCATGCTGACCTTCCCCGTCATCTGCTTCACCTGAAACTAACGTTAATCTAACGTTCCATGCGCCCGGCGCCTAGTGCTGTAATGCCATATGACCTCCGGCCCCGTCGCTCACAGCGACTTGAGCAGGCGGTAATTGAACTCCAGCGAGTCATAGAAGGATGCGACCGCGATCCGCTCGTCCTGGCCGTGCGAGCGGTCGTCGTCGACGTCGTAGGCGATGCCGTTGAACACGTACACCGGCAGCCCGGCCGCGCGCAGGAACACGCTGTCGGTGGCGCCGGCGGACATGTAGGGCCGCACCGGCAACGGGCCCCAGATCGCCGCGGCCGCGGCTTCGATATGGCCGAACAGCAGCGGATCCACCGGCGAGGGCGGGCTGGGCGTGGGCGCCTGCACGCGGGCAAGGGTGATGGCCGGGTCGGCGATCACGGCGGCCAGTTGCCGGTCCACGGCGTCCGGGTTTTCGTCCGGCAGGATCCGGCAATTGACCGTGGCCACGGCCGATTGCGGCAGCGCGTTTTCGGCATGGCCGCCCTGCAGCAGGGTGGGCGTGCAGGTGGTGCGCAACTGGGCGTTGTTGTAGGTGGAACTGGCGGCCAGGCGGGCCAGCACGGCCGGATCCTGCGGTTCCTTCGAGGCCGCCCGCATGTCGGCGGCCAGCGGGCCGGGCACCAGTTCCGCCAGGCTGGCGTAATAGCCGCGGGTGGCGGAATTGGTGTGCAGCGGGAACGACCAGTCCGACAGCCGCGCCAAGGCCTTGGCGAGCTGGTGGATGGCGTTGTCGGGCGTGGGCAGGGAGCTGTGGCCGCCCGGATTGCGCGCGGTCAGGGTGTAGCTCAGGTACACCTTTTCGGCAGTCTCGACCGAGAGCACGGCCGGCTTGCCGCCGCGGATTTCCGGGCCGCCGCCATCCACGTTCAGGCCGTAGGCGGCCTTGATCAGCTCGGGGTGGTTGGCCTGCAGCCACTGCACGCCGTTGTCGATGCCGTCCTCTTCGCCGGCGGTCAGCGCCAGCACGTAGTCGCCGCGCGGCACGAAACCTTCTTCGTGCAGGCGCATCAGGGTGCTGGCCAGGCCGGCGGCGCCGCCCTTGATGTCCATGGTGCCGCGGCCGTAGAACCAGCCGTCCTGCTCGGTCAGGGTGTAGGGGTCGAGGTTCCAGTCCTCGCGCACGGCCTCGACCGTGTCCAGGTGCGCCAGCAGCAGCACCGGTTCGCGTTCGCCCTGGCCGCGCAGGCGCACCACCAGGTTGCGGGTGCGCTCGCCATCGCCCAGCACCTGCACGTCGGTGGCCGGGAAGCCTGCCGCCAGGAACCGCGCCGCCAGTTTTTCCGCCGCCACCGTGGTGCTGCCGTGGGCGGGCGTGGTGTCGGTGCCGATCAGTTCCTGCAGCAGTTCGCGGCCGCGGGCGCGTTCGGCTTCGGGCGCGCGGGCGGCTGCGTCGGTTTCGGCGCACGACAGGCTGGCCAGCAAGACGGCGGAGACCAACGGCAGTAGCGTGTTGCGACGGGACATGCGGACCACCTTTCAGGGAGATTCGAGGGCTAGCGCGAGGCCTTGGCCGACGCCCACGCACAGGCTGACCAGCGCGCGGCGCTGCCGGTGCCGGCGCAGCGCGAAGGCGGCGGTCATCGCCAGCCGCGCACCGCTGGCGCCCAGCGGATGGCCCAGCGCCAGCGCGCCGCCGTTGCCATTGAGGTGCCCGGCGTCGTCGGGCAGGCCCAGGGCCTGCGCGCAAGCCAGCACTTGGGCGGCGAAGGCTTCATTGATTTCCAGGCGGTCGAAGTCGGCCAGGCCCAGTCCGGTCCGTTGCAGCAGTTTGCCGATCGCCGGCACCGGGCCGATGCCCATGATCCGCGGCGGCACACCGGCCGAAGCCATGCCCAGGATGCGCGCGATCGGCTGCAGGCCATGCCGTTGCACCGCCGCTTCCGACGCCAGCAGCACGGCGGCCGCGCCGTCGTTGAGCCCGGAGGCATTGCCGGCGGTGATGCTGCTGCCGTCGCCGAGCAGGGGCGCCAGCCCGGCCAGGGTTTCGGGGGTGGTCTCCGGGCGCGGATGTTCGTCCACGGCCATGCGGGTGGCGTGCCGGCCTTTGGGCGCATCCACCGCGGTGATTTCTTCGGCCAGCCAGCCCTGCTGTTGCGCGTTGGCGGTGCGCTGCTGGCTGCGCCAGGCATAGGCGTCCTGGCGTTCGCGGCTGATGCCGTGTTCGTGGGCCAGGGTTTGCGCGGTCTGGGTCATGGAATCGACGCCATGGGCCGCTTCCATCTTCGGATTGACGAAGCGCCAGCCCAGGGTGGTATCGGCCAGTTGCTGGTCGCGGGCGAAGCCGTTGCCGGCCTTGGCCATGACATAGGGCGCGCGGCTCATGCTTTCCACGCCGCCGGCGATGGCCAGTTGCAGGTCGCCCACGGCGATCGCGCGCGCGGCCTGGCCGATGGCTTCCAGGCCGGAAGCGCAGAGCCGGTTCACGGTCACGGCCGGCACGGTGTCGGGCAGGCCCGAGAGCAGGGTCGCCATGCGTGCGATGTTGCGGTTGTCCTCGCCGGCCTGGTTGGCGCAGCCCAGGATCACCTCGTCCAGCTGCGCCCAGTCCAGGCGGCCGTGGCGGGCCATCAGGGCGACGATCGGCGCTGCCGCCAGGTCGTCGGTGCGCAGCCCGGCCAACGCACCGCCGTAGCGGCCGAAAGGCGTGCGGGTGGCGTCGACCAGGAATACCTCAGCCATGGCCGAAGGGCCCGTGCATCTGCGGCAGCCAGCCGCCCTGGCGGATGGCCTGTTCGATCGCCTGCTGGGTCTGCCTGAGCACCGGCAGGATGTCGTGGCGGGCGCGGCGGCGGGAATCGTCGCGATAGGGCATGCCGACATTGAGCGCGGCGACCACGCGGCCGTCGGCGGTGCGGATCGGCACGGCGATCGAGCACAGGCCCAGTTCCAGTTCCTGCACCGACAGGGCGTGGCCCTGTTCGCGGATGCGCGCGAGTTCGGCCTCGAGGGCGTCAAGCGCGGTGATGGTATGCGGGGTATGCGCCTGCGGCGGGTACTGGGCCAGCCACTGCGCGCGTTGTTCCGGCGCCAGGTGCGCCAGCAGGGTCCGGCCCATCGAGGTCGCGGCGGCCGGCAGGCGCGCGCCCACGCCCAGGGCGATGCTCATCACCCGGCGCACCGGCACCCGCAGCACGTAGACGATGTCGCCGCGGTCGAGCACGGCCATCGAGCAGGATTCGTTGACCTCGTGCGCCAGTTGTTCCATCGCCTGCTGCGCCAGTTCGCTCAGGTCCAGCGAAGACAGGTAGCTGTAGCCCAGTTCCAGCACCCGCGGCGTCAGGAAGAAGCTGCGGCCGCGGCTGTCGACATAGCCCAGGTGTTGCAGGGTCATCAGGCTGCGCCGGGCCACCGCACGCGACAGGCCGGTGCGGACCGCCACCTCGGACAGGCTGGGGCTGGGCAAGTCGTGGCCGAAGGCACGCAGCACACTCAGGCCGCGCGCCAGCGATTGCACGTAGTCCGGGCTCTCTTCGAACAGGTTCGCTGCCATGGGAATTCCGGGGGCCGGTTGACAGGTCGAGCCTAGAGGGATTCCAATGAGTTCGCAATACGAATTTATGTTCGATTACCGAACATTTTGAGTGCCAGAGGAGTGGATGGTGGTGAATCGCGAGCGTGAGAGCGTGCTGCACAGCTGGTCCGTGCCATCCAAGTGGCAGGCGCCGACCATCACCGGCGGCGAAGGCGCGTTCCTGTGGGACGAAGACGGCCAGCGCTACCTGGACATGAGCAGCCTGGCCGAATGCAGCAACCTCGGCCACCAGCATCCCGGCGTGGTGGCGGCGTTGCAGGCGCAGGCGGAAAAACTCTGTTTCGTCACCAATGCCTGGGGCGCCGGACCGCGCGCCGAACTGGCCGAATTGCTGCTGGAAAAATCCGGATTCAGCGGCGGCCGGGTGTTCTTCACGCTCGGCGGCGCCGACGCCAACGAACACGCCATCAAGTTCGCGCGGCAGGCGCGCGGGTTGCCGCGCGGCCAGGTGATCGCCCGCGAACGTTCGTACCACGGCGCCAGTTATGCCTGCATGGCCCTGTCCAGCGACGAACGCACCCGCCACCAGGTGGATCCGGCCGCGCACAACGTGCTGCATGTGCCGGCGCCTTACGCCTACCGGTGCCCCTTCGGCAGTCGCGACGAGACCACCTGTGGCGAACGTGCGGTGCAGGCGGTGGGAAACCTGATCGCCTCGCACGGCGCCGATACCGTGGCGGCGGTGCTGATGGAGGCCAATGCCGGCAGCAATGGCATCGTTGCGCCGGACAATTACTGGACCGGCTTGCGCCGGCTGACGCGCGAGACCGGCGTCCTGCTGGTCGCCGACGAAGTGATGAGCGGTTTCGGCCGCTGCGGCGAGTGGTTCGCCTGGCAGCGCCACGGCGAAGCCGGCCGTCCCGACATCATGACCCTGGCCAAGGGCCTGACCGGCGCGCATGCGCCGTTGGGCGCGGTGGTGGTATCGGCCGAGGTGCTGCGCCGGCTGGACGATCAGCTGCTGCAGACCGGCCTGACCTATTCCGGACACCCGCTGTGCTGCGCCGCCGGCGTGGCGGCGGTGCGCGCCTACGAAGACGGCGGCCTGATCGAACGTTCGCGCCGGCTGGGCGGGCACATGTTCACCCGGCTCAAGTCGATGCAGTCGCGGCTGCCGGTGATCGGCGACGTGCGCGGCGGCCACGGCCTGTTCGCCGTGCTGGAACTGGTGGCCGACCCCGCCACGCGCGCACCGCTGGCGCCCTGGCCGGAGACGCCGCCGGCGCTGGCCGCGCTGGTGGCCAAGGGCCGCGCGCAGGGCGTGTCCTTCGCCAGCCGCGGCAACCTGCTGCTGCTGGCGCCTCCGCTGGTGATCGACGAAGTCGACCTGTCGCACGCCCTTGACCTGCTTGAACGCCTGCTGGGCGAATTGGAAACCGCATGAGCTGGAAACTGACCTACGCCACCATGTACGACCCGCCGGCGGAGCTGCACGCACGTTTCGACGCCGCCCTGGCCACCGTGCAGGACGCCCTGGGCGCCACGCATGCCTTGCACATCGACGGCGCCGACCGCGCCGGCGCCGGCACGCAGGAACTGCGCAGTCCGATCGACCAGCGCCGGGTGCTGGGCCGCTTCGCCGTCGCCAGCGCCGAACAGGCGCACCAGGCCATGGTCTCGGCGCATGCCGCCTTCCCGGGCTGGCGCGCGACGCCGGCGGCCGAACGCCTGCGGCTGATGCGCAAGGCCGCGGCCCTGATCGAGGAACGCGTCTACGACATCGCCGCGGCGCTGACCCTGGAGGTGGGCAAGAACCGCATGGAAGCCCTGGGCGAAGTGCAGGAAACCGCCGACTTCTTCCGCCACTACGCCGACGATTTCGAAGGCCAGAACGGCTTCGACCATGTGCTGCCGGACGATCCGCTGGTGGGATACGCCTCGCACAACCGCAGCGTGATGCGGCCGCACGGCGCCTGGGTGGTGATCGCGCCGTTCAACTTCCCGTTCGCGCTGGCCGGCGGGCCGGTGGCGGCGGCGCTGGTCACCGGCAATACCGTGGTGTTCAAGACCGCCACCGACACGCCCTGGTCGGGCCGGCTGCTGGCCGATTGCCTGCGCGATGCCGGGTTCCCGGCCGGGGTGTTCCATTACCTCAACGGCAGCGGCAACGAAGTCGGGCAGGCGCTGGTGGACGATGCGCACACGGCCGGCATCACCTTCACCGGCTCCTTCGACGTGGGCATGCGGATCCACCGGCAGCTGGCCAATGGCGCCTACCCGCGGCCCTGCATCGCCGAGATGGGCGGCAAGAACGCCTGCGTGGTCACTGCGAACGCCGATCTGGAACGCGCCGCCACCGGCATCGTGCGTTCGGCCTTCGGCATGGGCGGGCAGAAGTGTTCGGCGCTGTCGCGCATCTACGTGGACGAGGCCGTGGCCGATGACCTGATCGCGCGCGTGAAGGAGAAGATAGCGGCCTTGCGTATCGGCGATCCCAGCCGGCAGGACAACTGGCTGGGGCCGGTGACGCCGCGCATTGCCCTGGACCATTACGCGCGTTACATCGAGGCGCTGGGCCGCGATGGCGCGTGCATCCACGCCGGCGGCCGGCGCCTGGACGAAGGCGAGCTGGCGCATGGTTTCTACGTCGCGCCGACGCTGGCGGAAGCGCCAGCCGAGCATCCGCTGTTCCGGCAGGAGATGTTCCTGCCGATCGTGATGCTCTGCCGCGTGCGCAACCGCGAACAGGCGCTGCGGCTGGCCAACGATTCGCCGCTGGGCCTGACCGCCGGTTGTTACGGCAGCGACGACGACATCGCCTACTTCCACGAACACATCGAAGCCGGCGTCACCTACGCCAACCGCCCGCAGGGCGCCACCACCGGCGCCTGGCCCGGCTACCAGCCCTTCGGCGGCTGGAAGGGTTCGGGCACCACCGGCAAGGCCATCGCGTCGTTCTATTACCTGGCGCAATACCTGCGCGAGCAGTCGCGCACGGTGGTCGAATGAGCACGCCGATCCTGTCGCTGAAGGAAGCCATGGCGGAGTTCGTCCGCGATGGCGACTGCATCGCGCTGGAAGGCTTCACCCACCTGATCCCGTTCGCCGCCGGCCACGAACTGATCCGCCAGGGCCGGCGCGACCTGCACCTGGTGCGCATGACGCCGGACCTGGTCTACGACCAGATGATCGGCATGGGCTGCGCGCGCAAGCTGACCTTTTCCTGGGGCGGCAACCCGGGCGTCGGTTCCCTGCACCGGCTGCGCGATGCGGTCGAAAACGCCTGGCCGGCGCCGCTGCAGCTCGACGAGCACAGCCACGCCGGCTTGGCCGCGGCCTACTGCGCCGGTGCGGCGCGGCTGCCGTTCGGTACGCTGCGCGGTTACATCGGCACCGACCTGCCGGGCTGGAACGACCGCATCCGCCAGATCACCTGTCCGTTCACCGGCGAACAACTGGCGGCGGTGCCGGCGGTCAATCCCGACGTCACCGTGCTGCACGCGCAATGCGCCGACCGCCGCGGCAATATCGCCCTGCACGGCATCGTCGGCGCCCAGCGCGAGGCGGCGCTGGCCGCGCGCAAACTGGTGGTGACGGTGGAAACCCTGGTGGACGCGCTGGCGCCGGCCATGAATGCCATGGTCCTGCCCAGCTGGGTGGTGAGCGCGGTGGTGCATTGCCCGGGCGGCGCCTATCCCTCGTACGCGCACGGCTGCTACGAACGCGACAACGCCTTCTACCAGCGCTGGGACGGCATCTCGCGCGAACGCGAACGCTTCCTGGCCTGGATGCAGCGGCACGTGCTGGACGTGCCCGACCATCGCGGATTCCTCGACAGCTTGCAGCCGAGGGCGGCATGAGCGACTACAGCCGCGACGAGATGATGACGGTGGCGGCATCGCGCATGCTCTGGAACGGCTGCGTGTGCTTCGTCGGCATCGGCCTGCCCAGCGCGGCCTGCAACCTGGCGCGGCTCACGCATGCACCCGAGGTGGTGCTGGTCTACGAATCGGGCACGCTCGGCACCCGGCCCGAGGTGCTGCCGCTGTCCATCGGCGACGGCGAACTGGCCGAAACCGCCGCCTGCGTGGTGCCGCTGCCCGAAGTGTTCGCGTATTACCTGCAGGGCGGCCGCGTGGATGTCGGCTTCCTCGGCGCCGCCCAGATCGACCGCCATGGCAACCTCAACAGCACCGTCATCGGCAGTTACGACGTGCCCTCCACGCGCCTGCCCGGCGCCGGCGGCGCGCCCGAGATCGCCAGCCATGCCCGCAAGACCTTCGTGCTGATGAAGGCCAGCCCGCGCAGCTTCGTCGACCGGCTCGATTTCCGCACCAGCGCCGGTTTTCTCGGCGGCAACGGCGAGCGGGCCCGGTTGGGCGCGCCCGGTGGCGGCCCGCAGGCGGTGATCACCGATTTCGGCATCCTGGCGCCGGCGCCGGACAGCGAGGAGCTGCGGCTGGTCGCCTTGTACGACGGCCTCGGCATCGAGGATGCACGCGCGGCGGTGGGCTGGCCGCTGGCGGTTGCCGAACAGATCGATGCAATCCCGCCGCCCACGCCGCTGGAACTGGGCGTGCTGCGGCAACTGCATGCACGCACCGCCCAGGCGCACCAACGTCCGGTGAAGTTGCCGGCCTGATTTCCCTTTCCTGTCCTTTCCGGAGTTTCCGTGAGCAAGCACATCCAGACCGAACTGCCCGGCCCCAAGGCCCGCGCCCTGATCGCCCGCGACGAGGCGGTGGTATCGCCCTCGTATCCGCGCGACTACCCGTTCGCGATGTCGCACGGCCGCGGCACCGAGGTCTGGGACGTGGACGGCAACCGCTTCCTCGACTTCGCCGCCGGCATCGCCGTCTGCGCCACCGGCCATGCGCATCCGCGCGTGGTCGCGGCGGTGAAGTCGGCCGCGGACAAGTTCCTGCACATCTCCAGCGACTACTGGCACGAAGAAATGGTCGGCCTGGCCGAACGCCTGGCCGCCGTGGCGCCGCTGGGCGAACCGGCGATGAGCTTTTTCTGCCAGTCCGGCACCGAAGCGGTGGAAGGCGCGCTGAAGCTGGCGCGCTATGTCACCGGGCGCTCGCGCTTCATCGGCTTCCTGGGCGGTTTCCACGGCCGCACCATGGGTTCGCTGTCCTTTACTTCGAGCAAATACACGCAGCAGAAGGGCTTCTTCCCGGGCATGCCGGGCGTCACCCACGTGCCGTATCCGAATCCGTACCGGCCGCTGTTCGCCGGCGACGACCAGGGCGAGGCGGTGCTCGATTACCTGCGCATGCTGTTCGCGCGCAACGTGCCGCCGAGCGAAGTCGCCGCCGTGCTGATCGAACCGCTGCAGGGCGAGGGCGGCTACATCGTGCCGCCGCCGGGATTCCTGAAAGGCCTGCGCGCGCTCTGCGACGAACACGGCATCCTGCTGATCTTCGACGAAGTGCAGTCGGGCGTCGGCCGCACCGGCACGCTGTTCGCCTGCGAACACGAGGGCGTGGCGCCCGACATCATGACCCTGGCCAAGGGCCTGGGTTCGGGCCTGCCGATCGGCGCGGTGGTCGCCAAACGCAAGCTGATGTCGCAATGGAAGCGCGGCGCCCACGGCAATACCTACGGCGGCAACCCGATCGCCTGCGCCGCCGCCAACGCCACCCTCGACCTGGTGCGCGAAGGCCTGGCCGACAACGCGGCGACGGTGGGCGCGCACTTCACCATGCGGCTGAAGGAACTGGCCGCCGACTTCCCCTGCATCGGCGAAGTGCGCGGCCGCGGCCTGATGATCGGCATGGAACTGATCGAGGCCGACGGCAAACGCACGCCGGCCGCCGGCCTGTGCGATGCGGTGATCACGCGCGCCTACCACAACGGCCTGCTGCTGCTGTCCTGCGGCACCAGCACGGTGCGCTTCATGCCGCCGCTGAACGTCAGCGTGGCCGAGGTCGACGAAGCCATGGCGATGCTGCGCACCAGCCTGCAACAGGCACTTCAGGGCGGGCGCTGAGCCATGCGCGCGCGCCTGCTGGCGGGACTCTCGCTGCTGTTGCTGGCCGGCGCCGTGCAGGCCGACCGCGAACCGGTGTCCAAGCAGATCGATCTTCCGCACAGCTATTACTGGCGCGAGCTGTATCTGCCGCAGCTGAGCATGGGGCCGTCCTCGGTCGCCTTCCATCCCGAGGGTGACCAACTGGTCTACAGCATGGCCGGTTCGCTGTGGCAGCAGCGGATCGGCCACGACAAGGCCCGGGAGCTGACCCATGCCGACGCGGCCTACGACTACCAGCCCGATGTCGCGCCCGACGGCGGCAGCGTGGTGTTCACCCGCTACGACGGCCGCGCCCTGGAACTCTGGCGGCTCGACCTGGCCAAGGGGAGCGAGCAGCAGCTCACCCGGGACGGCGCCGTCAATGTCGAACCGCGCCTGTCGCCCGACGGCAAACGCCTGGCCTGGGTCTCCACGCAGGGTACGGGCCATTTCAACCTGTTCATCGCCGACATCGATGCCGACGGCCTGAAGAACACGCGGCCACTGCTGGGCGAGCGCCGCAGCAAGCTCGACCGGTATTACTACTCGGCCGTGGACCACGCCATCAATCCGTCCTGGTCACCGGATGGCAAGACGATCTACTACGTCGGCAATGCCGAGGTCGCCTGGGGCAGCGGCGATCTCTGGGCGGTGCCGGTGGCCGATCCCGCCGCGCGCCGGAAGGTGCTCAGCGAAGAAACCAGCTGGAGCGCGCGCCCGGAACTGGCGCCGGATGGAAAACGCCTGCTGTTTTCCAGCTACCACGGCCGGCAATGGCACCAGCTGTGGCTGAGCACGCCGGACGGCGCCGCGCCGCTGCCGCTGAGCTTCGGCGAGTTCGACCGCCGCAACGCGCGCTGGTCGCCGGACGGGCAGCGCATCGCTTATATCGACAACCGCGACGGCCACACCGCGCTGCGCGTGATGAGCGTCATCGGCGGCGAGACGCACACCGTCGAATCCAGGCTGCGGCAATACCGAGGGGACCGGGCCGAGCTGATCCTCGACATCCGCGACGGTCGCGGCGAGCGGGTGCCGGCACGCGTGGCGGTGCTCGGCCCCGACGGCCGCGCCCAGGCGCCGGACACGGCCTGGCTGCAGGCCGACGACGGTTTCGACCGCGCACGCCAGCCGCTGGAAACGGTCTATTTCCACTGCGGCTCGCCCTGCACCCTGCACCTGCCGGCCGGCGAGTCCACGGTTCGGGTGCAGCAGGGTTTCGCGACCCGGCCCTGGCAACAGAAGATCACACTGGCGCCGCAAGCCAGCGAAACGATCGGTGTGGCCCTGGCCGCCGACGCGCTGCCGGCGGAATACGGCGACTTCCTCAGCGCCGACCTGCATGTGCACATGAACTACGGCGGCCACTACCGCAACACGCCCGAACATCTGGTGTTCCAGGCCGAAGCCGAGGGCCTGGACATCGTGCACAACCTGATCGTCAACAAGGAAGAGCGCATCCCGGACATCGGTCAATTCCGTACCGGGCTCGACCCGGCCAGCAACCGGCACGTGATGCTGCTGCAGGGCCAGGAGTACCACACCAGTTTCTGGGGCCACCTGGGCCTGTTGCAGCTGGACGATCATTACCTGACGCCGGATTTCAGCGCCTACCGGCATACCGGCCTGGCCAGCGCCTATCCGCACAACGGCGTGATCGCCGACCTGGCGCACGCGCAGCACGCCCTGGTCGGTTATGTGCACCCGTTCGATACCGTGCCCGATCCCGGGAATGACGCCGTGCTCAGCCACGGCCTGCCCGCCGACGCGATCAATGGCAAGGTGGATTACCTGGAAGTGGTCGGGTTCTCCGACCACCATGCCACGGCCGCGGTCTGGTACCGGCTGTTGAACCTGGGCCTGAAGGTGGCGGCCGGCGCCGGCACCGACGCCATGGCCAATTACGCGTCCTTGCGCGGGCCGGTCGGCATGAACCGCGTCTTCCTCGATACCGGCGGCGTGCGCGATCCGGCCGCAGCGCTGTCGGCGCTGAAGGCAGGGCAGGGCTTCGCCAGCAATGGTCCGCTGCTGGGACTGCTGGTGGATGGTGACAAGCCAGGCGCCACGCTGGCCGCCGGTCCGCATGGCGTGCGTGTGGCGCTGCGTTCGATGGTGCCGGTGGATCATCTGGAACTGGTGCACAACGGCGAGGTGGTGCACCGCTTCGAGCTGGGCGCCGACCGCCGCCACTTCGATGGCGAGGCCGACCTGATGCTGGGCGATGGCTGGCTGCTGCTGCGGGCCTGGAACGAAGGCGCCGATCCGGCCGTGCTGGACCTGTACCCGTATGCGACCACCAACCCGGTCTGGCTGGGCAGCGGCCGCGTCGAAACACGGATCGCCGCCGACGCCGGTTATTTCGCCGCCTGGCTGGCGCGCGCCATCGAGGCCGCCGCGGCCCGCGACGATTTCACCCACGCCGACGAACGCCAGGCGACGCTCGATTACCTGGACACCGCCCGCCAGCGCTTCCTGGCGCTGGACGTTTCCGAACGGACGCCCGGGGAGGGCACCGCCCGATGAATCGTTGCTGCCTGCTGCTGCTCACCGTCTTGACCGCCCCGGTGGCGGCCATGCCGTCGGCCGGCGGAATGGTTGCCGCCGACCTGGCCCGCATCGCCGACCTCAGCGAACCCGATCTCAGCGCCGATGGCCGCTGGCTGGCGTATACCGTCAGCACCGCCAATCTGGACGAAGACATCACGCAGTCGGACCTCTGGCGTATTGCCTACGACGGCGGCGAACCGGAGGCGCTGACGCGCACGCCCGACACCAGCGAATGGGCGCCGCGCTGGTCACCGGATGGAAAACAGCTGGCCTTCCTCTCGGACCGCGGTTTCGGCAAGGGCGACCGGCGGGACGACAGCGTGCAGGTCTGGCTGATGCCGGCCAAGGGCGGCAAGGCACGCCGCATCACCGCGCTGCCGGCGGGGGTCGAAGACTTCGTGTGGTCGCCGGATGGCCAGCGCCTGGCGGTGATCGCCTGGGATCCGGAACGCCCCGCCGGCACACCGGAACCCAAGCAGCCGGCGCCGATCGTCACCAGCCGCTACCAGTTCAAGGAAGACGGTCATGACTATCTCGGTGAACGCCGCAGGCACGTGTACCGGGTGGATATCGCCACGGGCAAGGCGATGCAGCTCACCTCGGGCGCGCACGACGAGCAACTGCCGGCCTGGTCGCCGGACGGGAAACTCATCGCCTATGTCAGCAAGCGCGGCGCCGATCCCGACCGCCACATCAACTACGACATCTACGTGATCGCGCCCGAAGCCGGCGCCGTCGAGCGCCAGCTCACCCGCTTCGTCGGCGCCGACCTCGACCCGTACTGGGGCGCGCGCCCGGAATGGAGCCCCGACAGCACCCGCATCGCCTATCTGCAGGGCGGTGAGGACCGCTGGATCTACTACGCGCCCTGGCAACTGGCCGTGGTGGACGTGGCGACCGGGCAGGCGACGATTCCCGCGCCCATCGACCGCTGTTTCTACAAGCCGCTGTGGTCGGCCGACGGACGCAGCATTTTCGCGCTGGTCGAACAGAGCCGGGTCACCCAGGTCGCGCGCATCGATCTCGCCAGCGGCGCCGTGACCGAACTCAGCCAGGGCCCGTATTTCGGTTTCGACCTGGCCGTGTCGGCGAACGACCGGCTGGTGGTGCTGGGCGGCGGCGACCTGCGGCCCTACGCGATGTCGGCGGTGGAAACCGATGCGCCGTCGGGCCTGCGCCCGCTCGGCGAACACAATGCCTGGCTGGCGGACAAACGCCTGGCGCCGGCCGAGGACATCAGCTTCACCAGTGCGGACGGCACGGTGGTGCACGGGCTGCTGGTCAAGCCGCTCGACTACGAGCCAGGGCAGCGCTATCCGACCCTCCTGCGCATCCACGGCGGCCCGGTGTATCAGTTCAGCCACGAATTCATGGCCGACTGGCAGGTGTATGCCGCCAACGGTTACGTGGTGCTGGCGGTGAATCCGCGCGGCAGTTCCGGCCGCGGCTTCGATTTTGCCCGGGCGATCTATGCCGACTGGGGAACGCTCGATGGCATGGACGTGCTGGCTGGTGTCGACCACGTGGTGGCGCGGGGCATCGCCGATCCGCAGCGCCTGGGCATCGGTGGCTGGAGCTATGGCGGCGTCCTCACCGATGTGGTGATCGCCCAGGACACGCGTTTCAAGGCCGCGATCAGCGGCGCCGGCGCCGGCAACATCTACGGCATGTACGGCAACGACCAGTACGTGCGCGAATACCGGCTGGAGCTGGGCACGCCCTGGGCCAATCGCGACAATTACGACCGCGCCAGCACGCCCTTCCTGCACGCCGACCGCATCAGCACGCCGACCCTGTTCCAGTGCGCACAGAACGACTTCAACGTGCCCTGCCTGGGCGCCGAACAGATGTACCAGGCCCTGCGCGAACTCGAGGTGCCAACCCAACTGGTGATCTATCCCGGCGAGAACCACGGCCTGAGCGTGCCCAGTTATCTGCGCGACCGCATGCAGCGCAACCTGGCCTGGTACGACCGTTACCTGAAGGCCGGACGCAGCGACTGATGGCGACGGCGCCAGTCGACGACCGGTCTGACGGTCCGGTGCGCCCGGCGGCCATCGGCGCGCCTGCGGGCGTCACCGGGGAAAATGCCGGGCGGTGCCGCGCGACGGCGGCGTCAGTGCGGCGCCTGGTAGCGCCCGTACTGTTTGAGCAGGGCGATCAGCTGCGCGTGGTCGATGGCCTTGGCGTAATGCCCGTCCTCGCCCTGCATGTCGCGCGCGGCGACCATGGCGTTGACGATGGCTTCTTCGGTGGCCTGCACGGTGGCCTGGAACAGTTCGTCCAGATCGTCGTTGCCGAGATAGCGGGCGTGCCCGATCGGGCCACCGGCATGCGGATCGGCATTGGCGGTGGAAAAGGCGACAAAAATATCGCCGGAACCGTTGCCGGCGTAACTGCCCATGCGCGCCAGGCCCATGCCGGCGCGTTTGGCCAGGCGCTTGAGCTGGTGCGGCAGCAGCGGCGCGTCGGTGGCGATCACGATGATGATCGAGCCGGTATCGGCGCCGGGGACGGCGCGGCCGTTCATCGCCAGCGCCGGATCGGTGTAGACCCGATCCGCGCGCAGGTGCTGGCCGATCGGCACGCCGGCGATGCGCAGCGGCTCGCGGATGCCGTAATTGGCCTGCACCAGCGCGCCGACGATGAAATCGCCGTGCACGGCCACCCGCCGCGAGGCGGTGCCGATGCCGCACTTGAATTCGTGGCAGACCATGCCGGTGCCGCCGCCGACATTGCCTTCGGCGACCGCACCGGGTTTCGCCGAACGCAAAGCCTGCGCGGCGTGTTCGGCGCGCACGTGGAAGCCGTTGATGTCGTTCAGATGCCCGTCCCAGGTTTCCGCCACCACCGGCAGCGACCACCAGTAGCCGGACGCATCGGCGCCGCCGGCGCGCACGCGCTCGGCGATCACCGCGTCGCGGACGATGCCGACGCTGTGGGTATTGGTCAGCATCACCGGGCCTTCGAGCTGGCCGGATTCCTCGATCCAGGCGGTGCCGGTCATCTCGCCATTGCCGTTGAGCGCGAACCAGCCGGCGAACACCGGCTGGTCGCCGCTCGAGGCGCCACGCGGCAGGACCGCGGTGACACCGGTGCGCACCTTGTGCCCGTTGGCCAGATCCTCGATCAGCGTGACCTGACCGACCGTGACGCCGGTGACATCGGTGATCGCGTTGAGCGCGCCGGTCGTGCCCTCGAAGGGCACGCCGAGTTCGCGTGCGCGTGGTTGCGCGGCGCTGGCCACGGTGCAGAGCGAAAGCAGCATCAGGGCAGGAAGGGCGCGGAACATGGATACTCCGAACGATGGCCGAGGTCGTGTCCAGCTTACCTTGAGAGAGGCCTTACCCATGCCCGTCGTTGACGCGATCACTTCCCTGGACCAGGCCCGCGCCTTGCCCGCCCGCCATTATTTCGGCGAGGACGTGCTGGCGATGGAAACCCGTTCGGTATTCGCACGCAGCTGGCAGCTGGTGGCCTACGCGGCGCAGTTGGCCGAGCCGGGCGATCACGTGGTGGAACAGGTCGCCGGCGTGCCGGTGATCCTGGTGCGCGGCCAGGATGGCGTGCTGCGCGCCTTCCCGAACGTCTGCCGGCACCGCGCCGGGCCGCTGGCGCTGTGCAACGGCAAGGGCGCGCGCGCCCTGCACTGCAAATACCACGGCTGGACCTACACGCTGGAGGGCCAGCTGCGCAACGCGCCCGAGATGCAGGGCGCCAAGGATTTCGACGTGTCGGAGATCCGCCTGCCGCCGCTGCGCGTGCAGGAATGGCAGGGCCTGGTGTTCGTGGCCATGGATGAAAAGACGGCGCCGTTCGAAGACGTCTACGGCGACATCGCCGCGCGCATCGCGCCGATCGAGCTGGCGGGCATGGCCTTCCTGCGCCGCGACAGCTACGACATCGACTGCAACTGGAAGGTCTACGTCGACAACTTCCTCGAGGGCTACCACCTGCCGCACGTGCATCCGGGGCTGTCGAAGATCCTGGACTACCGCGCCTACGACACCGAACTGATGCCCTGGAAGTCGCTGCAGTCCTCGCCGCTGCGCAACAGCGGCGACATCTATGGCGAAGGCGAAGCCTTCTACTATTTCGTATACCCGAACGTGATGCTCAACATCATGCCCGGGCGCATGCAGAGCAACCGCATCCTGCCGCTGGGTCCGGGCCGCTGCCGGGTCGAGTTCGACTACTACTACGCCCAGGACGCGCAGGCGCGTGCGCGCATCGCCGCCGACCAGGCCTTCAGCGACGACGTGCAGGCCGAGGACATCGCCATCTGCGAAGCGGTGCAGAAGGGCCTGGCCTCGGGCAGTTACGAGGCCGGCCGGCTGTGCCCGAAACGCGAGGGCGGCGTCTGGCATTTCCACAATCAATTGCGCGCGGCCTACGCCGCCGATCCGGGAGCGAAGGCATGATCGATTCAAGGCTGGCACGGGGCGTGTTGCTGACGGGCATGCTGCTCGCGCCGATCACCGCGGCGATCGCGGCAGAGCCCTGGTTCGTGCGCGCCGGCCACCTGGTGGACGTGGAAAGCGGGCAGGTGCTGCACGACCAGGTGGTCCGGATCATGGACGGCAAGGTCACCGCGGTCATGCCCTGGAACGACCAGGCCAAGCGCGACGGCGCGGTGCTCGACTGGACCGCGTACACGGTCGTGCCCGGCCTGATGGACATGCACACCCACATCGCCGACGAAGGCCAGACCGCCGACCCCGGCGATCCGCTGCGCAGCACGCCGGCCCGCGATGCCTTCATCGGCGCCAAGAACGCCCGCGACACCCTGCGCGCCGGTTTCACCACCGTGCGCGACGTCGGCGTCTACCGCAGCTTCGCCGACATCATCCTGCGCGATGCCATCAATGAAGGCCTGGTGCCGGGGCCGCGCATGTTCGTGGCCGGCGCCTACGTCACCGTCACCCACGGCGGCGGCGAGATCACCGGCTTGCCGGAGGGCGTGGTGGTGCCGGAGGAATTCCGCGGCGGCGTCGCCGACAACGAGACGCAGGTGCGCGCACGCGTCGACCAGATCCTCGGCAAGGGCGCCGACTTCATCAAGGTGATCGCCACCGGCGCCGTGCTCACCGCCGGCACCGAACCGGGCTCGTCCGAATACAGCGAGGCGCAGATCCGCGCCGCCGTTGAAACGGCCGCCAAACACGGCACCTACGTGACCGCGCATGCCCATGGCGCCGCCGGCATCATCGACGCCGCCAATGCCGGCGTGCGCTGCATCGAACACGGCTCGCTGATGGACGACATCGCGATCGCCACCATGAAGCGCAACGGCACCTGGCTGGTGGCCGACATCTACAACGGCGATTACATCGATCAAATCGGCAGCCGCGACGGCTGGTCGGTCGAGATCCTGCGCAAGAACCTGGAAACCACCGACGCCCAGCGCCAGGGTTTCCGCAAGGCGGTCGCCGCCGGCGTCAACATCGCCTACGGCACCGATGCCGGCGTTTATCCGCACGGCGACAATGCGCGGCAATTTCCCTACATGGTCCGTTACGGGATGACGCCGATGCAGGCGCTGCAGTCGGCCACCATCCATGCGGCGCGGCTGCTGCGCCAGGAGGCCGAGCTGGGCTCGATCGCCCCGGGCAAGGCCGCCGACCTGGTGGCCGTGGCCTGCGATCCGCTGGCCGACATCGCCTGCCTGCAGCAGGTGCGCGGCGTGATCAAGGCCGGCCAGCCGGTCGCCCTGGATTGACCGGCCCATGACCGACATCAAGAAGATCGGCTTCTGGACCTGCACCGCCCTGGTGGTCGGCAATACCATCGGCATGGGCATTTTCCTGCTGCCCGCGTCGCTGGCGCCGTTCGGCTTCAACGCCCTGATCGGCTGGACCGTGACCATCCTGGGTTGCCTGGCGATCGCGCGGGTGTTCGCGCACCTGTCGCGGCAGTTGCCGCAGGCCGAAGGCCCTTACGGCTACATGCGCGGCACCCTGGGCGAACTGCCGGCCTATATCGCGCTGTGGTGCTACTGGGTGTCGTTGTGGATCACCAACGCGGCATTGGCGACCGGCGTGGTGGGTTACCTGACGGCGGCTTTCCCGGCCCTGGGCGCGCTGCAGCCGACCCTGTTCGCGCTGGCGCTGCTGTGGCTGTTCGTCGGCATCAACCTGCTGGGCGTGCGCACCGGCGGCGCCGTGCAGGTGGCGACCACGGCCCTGAAACTGCTGCCGATGGGCGCGGTGGCGATCCTCGGCGGCTGGGTGCTGCTGAGCTCGCCCTCCGATTACGTGGCGCACCTGCCCAGCGCGCCGATCGAACTGGCCAGCACGATGGCGGCATCGACCATCGCCCTGTTCGCCATGCTCGGCATCGAGTCGGCGACGGTGCCCGCGGCCAAGGTGCGCAATCCCGGCCTCACCATTCCGCGCGCCACCCTGGTGGGCACGCTGCTGGTGGCGGTGATCTACCTGATCGTGTCGACGGTGCCGATGTTGCTGATTCCCGAAGCCGAACTGGCCGGGTCCAGCGCACCGTTCGCGCTGCTGATGGAGCGCTTCGGCGGTGACGGGTCCGGGCGCTGGCTGGCCCTGTTCGTGGTGGTCAGCGGCCTGGGTGCGCTCAACGGCTGGACCCTGCTGGTCGGCGAACTCACCCGCACCATGGCCGACAACGGCGTGCTGCCATCCTTCCTGGCGCGCAACAATCGCGCCGGCGCGCCGACCTCCGCGCTGCTGGTGACCGGCGCCCTGGCCAGCGCCATGGTGCTGATGAGCTACAGCAAATCCCTGGTGGCCGGTTTCACCTTCCTGACCACCGTGGTTACCGCCGCCAACCTGCCCCTGTATCTGTGTTGCGCGCTGGCGCTGCTGGTGCTGCGCAAGCGCCTCGGCATGGCCGGCACGACCGGCATGGCGGTGGCGGCGGGGCTGGCCCTGGCCTTCGTGGCCTGGGCCTTCATCGGCATGGGTGGCGAACCCTTCGTCATGGCCCTGGGGCTGGCGCTGGTCGGTCTTCCGATCTATTACTTCGTCCGAGTCCGCCCACAAAAGACCCGCTGATGCGCGATCCCCGCTACGACATCCTGTTCACCCCGGTGCAGATCGGGCCGGTCACGGCCAAGAACCGGTTTTTCCAGGTGCCGCACTGCAATGGCATGGGCCATGCGATGCCGCTGGCGCACGCCGCCATGCGCGAGGCCAAGGCCGAAGGCGGCTGGGCGGTGGTGTCCACCGAGGAATGCGAGATCCACCCCAGCGGCGATGTCACGCCCTACGTGGAAGCGCGGCTGTGGGACGACCGCGACATCCCGGCCCTGGCCCTGATGTGCGACAAGGTGCACGCGCATGGCGCGCTGGCCGCGGTCGAGCTGACCCACAACGGCCCGACCGCCTCCAACCTGTTCTCGCGCGAGGTGCTGATCGCGCCCTCGCACCAGCCCAGCAAATACGGCTACCCGCACCAGGCCCGCGCCATGGACAAGCGCGACATCGCCGAATACCGGCGCTGGCATCGCGAGGCGGCCGTGCGCGGCATGCGCGCCGGCATGGACATCGTCTACGTCTACGCCGCCCACGACCTGTCGCTGGCGATGCATTTCCTGCAGCGCCGGCGCAACCAGCGCAGCGACGAATACGGCGGTTCGCTGGAAAACCGCGTGCGCCTGCTGCGGGAAGTGCTGCAGGACACCAAGGACGCGGTCGGCCACCGCTGCGGCGTGGCGCTGCGTTTCGCCACCGAGGAATTCAGCGGCCCGGGCGGCATCGAACTGGCCGAGGCGCGCGACATCGTCGGCATGCTGGCCGAACTGCCGGACCTGTGGGACGTCAATGTCGCCGCCTGGTACAACGATTCGGTGCCCTCGCGTTTCGCCGGCGAAGGCGCCCAGGAACCGTTCATCGATTTCGTCAAGAAGACCACCAGCAAGCCGGTGGTCGGCGTCGGCCGCTTCACCTCGCCCGACACCATGGTGTCGCAGATCCGGCGCGGCGTGCTGGACATGATCGGGGCGGCCCGGCCTTCTATCGCCGACCCGTGGTTGCCGCGCAAGATCGAAGAGGGCCGCAGCGACGACATCCGCGAATGCATCGGCTGCAACATCTGCGTCACCGGCGACAACACCATCTCGCCGATCCGCTGCACCCAGAACCCGAGCATGGGCGAGGAATGGCGCAAGGGCTGGCATCCCGAACGCATCGCCGCCAAGGCCAGCGACGCCCGCGTGCTGGTGGTCGGCGGCGGCCCGGCCGGGCTGGAAGCGGCGCGCGCGCTGGGCCAGCGGGGCCACGAAGTGACCCTGGCCGAAGCCTCGCGCGAACTCGGCGGCCGCGTCAGCCGCGAAGCGCGCCTGCCCGGCCTGGCCGAATGGGCGCGGGTGCGCGACTGGCGCCTGGGCCAGATCCGCAAATATCCGAACGTGGCCACCTACCTCGATTCCGAACTCAGCGCCCAGGACGTGCTGGACTTCGATGCCGACCATGTCGTGATCGCCACCGGCTGCCACTGGCGCCGCGACGGATTCGGCCGCAGCAACGGCCTGGGCATCGACGGCCTGGCCGGTCACGCCGCCGTGTTCACACCCGACGACCTGATGGACGGCCGCTGGCCCGAAGGCCGCGTGCTGCTGTTCGACGACGATTATTTCTACACCGGCGGCGTGCTGGCCGAAGCGCTGCGCCAGCGCGGCTGCGAGGTGGTTTACGCGACGCCCGACGACACCATCGCGTCCTGGGGCGCCTACACGCTGGAATACCGGCACGTGCGCAAACGCCTGGCCGAGTTGAACGTGGACACCGTGGTCTCGCACAACCTGGTGTCCCTGCAGGGCCGCGAGGCGATCCTGGACGACGTCTGGACCGGTGCCAGTCGCCGCCTGGACTGCGACGCCGTGCTGATGATCACTGCCCGCCTGCCCAACGACGCGCTGTACCAGGCACTGCTGGCGCGCCAGGGCGACTGGGCCGACGCCGGCCTGCAGCGCGTGGACTGCATCGGCGATGCCCAGGCGCCGGGCCTGATCGCCCATGCCGTGTATGCGGGGCATCGTTACGCGCAGGAACTCGATGCGCCGCCGGCCGGCGACGTGCCGTTCCAGCGGCATTTCCACAGCGCCAGCAAAAAAGGGGTCAGAGAACATTAGCGTTTGAATCTGATTCCGCGTGGCACCAGGCCCGCATCGCTGCGGGCCTTGCAGTTCGCATGGTTGAAGGGCGCGGCTATTGATGCGCGGCGAGGAAAACAACGGTCAGAGTCGACGTCTGCGCGGGTTGTTGCTGTGGCTGCTCAAGCGCGGGACGGGCATGCGGAGTTAGTCAGGAACGTATTTTCAGCTTTCTTGACTTGGTCGCTACAAAGGTTTCAATCAGATCTACGAAAAAATCTTGCGGCCGGCCCGGCAGCAATCTGAAGGCTGCCAAAAGCTTGCGTTCTTTGGGCTCGTCAGCAAGTTCGACATCCGGCGCGATTCACCGGTTGCGGCATCCTCCAGCGGATCTGCCGGACGTGTGTGTCGCCCGACGCACGTGCATCGATGCCTCGCGGGACTGGACTATCGGCGCCCGCCTTCAACGCGCTTCGGCGCGACCGAGAACCTTCACCATCTCGGCGTCCGCAAGCAACCGGTCTGCGCGGAGGGCCTCGATGAAGTCGCGCATGCCGCGCACGGCCCGCTGTCGGGAGTTGCGCGGCCCCGCAAAGCCGAAATCCGACGCGCGGGCGTCGGAATCTGCGCCCACGCAGCGCCCAGACCGGCGCTTGGGCGACCCGCGCCTACCCGGCAGACTGCCGAGAAAGGGCGTTTGAATTTCCTATGCCCGATCGCGCCAACTATTCTAGCGTTGCCGCAAGTATGCTGTGCGGACGGCATTGCTTGGCCCACATTGACGTCTATCTGCGTTTACGCGGTGGATGGCCTGCTGATGCAATCGGATATAGCCGTTGGGTCGAGGCAGGATGATTCGTCCAATCAACGAGAACCATGAGGATGTTTCAATGACCACGCGCAGAAGTTTTGTTGGCGGAATGTTGGCAGGCGGTGTCGGAGCGGCCTTGGGCCTCGGTGGTTTTCGCTCTGCCGCCGCTGCCGATCGCATGCTGGCCATGTCTGAACTTGGCGGCAAGGCGTTCAACATTACTGAAATGAAAGTCATGGCCAATGCCGAGCGCATTGCCGTGCCCAGTTATCGTTTTGGCGTGATCGTGCGTAGCGGCATCAGCGCCAGCGGAGATGCCGGCAATGTCAGCATGGATGCGTCCGCGCAATTGACCGGAATCAGCCTGGCACAATTGCGCCAGATCGCCACGGCATGCCACCAGGACTTCACCGCGCAATTGGCAGCGACCGGGAGGCCGTTGGTGCCGTGGGCGGAAATCGAAGCTAGCAAGGGCTACGGCAAGCTCAAGATGACTTCGGTACCGTTCGTCAAGAAGCCGTTTGCTGATGCCCGCACCGCGTTGTTGGTCTCACCGGAGAACCTGCCGCTGATCAGCCAGCATTCTGACGCGCCGTTGTCCGATCAATCGGCATTCGCGCTCAACAACTGGCGTGCCATCAACCAGATGTGCGTCGATCTAAATTGCGTGGTCATGATTCCGACCCTGGTGATCGATTTCGCCCAGTTGAGTGGTTCCGGCCACTCGGTCTACAGCGGCAGTGCCAGCGTGACGGTGAAACCAGGATTGTTCGTCGTACCAGTGTTCACCTACGTATCGGCACATTTCGCCAAGATTGCGTTGGCAGGACCCGGTGGCAAGGTGATCCTGAAACACAGAGTGGCGATTGGTCAGGCGGGCGATTTCATCAAGACCGGCACGTCCGGCAACCGCGACGAAGTGGCCTGGTGGAACAGCATCGCTCCGTTCCAGGATGACAATGTCGCCAGGCCATCGCGGGCATTCGAATCTTCTTCCTACGAGTACCGGGTGGAGCCAGAAGCGTTTTCCCGCGCAGTGCTGGATGCTGCCAAGGCCATGAATGCCGCCTTTGTCGAACCTGCAGCGATGTATCGGCCGAAAGGGTAGGGATTTCTTGCAGGTTGATACTCGGGCACTTCGTTGGGGATTTCTGCTCGATGGCTGACGCTGCAGTGGCTGCGTCCAAGGTCACCCGCACCGCGCTGCAGAACGCGGCGTCGATCGCCGGCCCGTTACGCTGCCACCAGCGGTCATCGGCGGCGAGCCGGGGCACAAGTTCAAGGTGGCTGCATGGTAACGTTTGCCTGGTCCAGATTACGGGCAGCAGGCGAATAGCAATGCCACCATGGAGCACCTGATGGCGCTTGGAGAAAGCTACTTCCGCATCATGTTCGAGCGCACCGCCGATGCGCTGGTGGTGCTGGACGTGCGCGCAGGTCACTTCACCGATTGCAACCAGGCCGCGGTGGACATGTTTGGTTTCTCGGACAAGAGCGAGTTGGCGGGCCACCCCGCGAAATTTTCGCCGAAGTTCCAGCCGGATGGCAGGCTCTCGTCGGAGAAGGCCGACGAGATGATTGCCACTGCCATGCGTGAGGGCGGCCACCGCTTCGAATGGGTCCATTGCAGTGAGCACCGCGCGGACTTTCCGGTCGAAGTGCTGCTGACCCCGGTCGTGGTGGCTGAGCGGCAATTGGCCATCGGCGCATTGCGTGACATCACCCGGCAAAAGCAGGACCAGCGGACCCAAGCCGCGTTGTACCAGATTTCCGAGGCCGCGCATTCCACAGCGACGCTGCTCGAAATGTTCGGGCGCATCCATCAGATCATCGGTGAGTTGTTGCCGGCCCGGAATTTCTTTGTTGCCCTGTACGCCCCGACCCGCGATGAACTGAGCTTTCCTTACTACGTGGATGAGCATGACGCCGCTCCGGCACCCCGCAGGCTCGACGACGGCACTCTTTCGGGGCGGGTGATCAAGACCGGGAAAGCGCTGCTGTTCACCCCGGAAACGGTGCGGGAAGGCGACTACGAGCAACATTCGCTGGTCGGCACCGACTCGATGGATTGGCTTGGTGTCCCGCTGAAGTCGCAGTCGCACACGATCGGCGCGCTGGTCGTGCAGAGCTATGGCGGCGATGTCCGTTACGTGGAAAAGGACAAGGCCCTGCTTGAGTTCGTGTCCGGCCAGGTAGCTGCGGCGATCGAACGCAAGCAGGCGGCGGACGCGGTGGTTGCGTCGGAGAAACGTTTCCGGCTGCTGTTCGAGGAGAATCTGATCGGGGTGTTCCGCAGTCTGCCCGATGGCCGGCTGCTGGAGTGCAACGACGCATTCGCGCGGATGCTCGGCTACGAATCGAGGGCCGAGATCAGCGACGTCAACAGCAGGTCCTTCTATTTCGACGACAAGGACCGCGAACGCTATCTGGCGTACCTGCGCGAGTACGGCTCGGTCAACAATTCGGTGACTCGCCTGCGCCGCAGGGATGGTACGGAAGTCTGGGGGATGGAGACGGTCAACCTGATCCGGGATGATCAGGGCCCGCCCGAGGTGTTGCAGGGAACGCTGATCGATTTCACCGAGCACAAGCACGCGGAGCAAGCGCTCCGCCTGAGCGAGTTGCAGTTGGAAGAGGCCCAGCGCCTGGCCCACCTGGGCAGCTGGACCTGGGATTTGACCACGCGCATGTTGAGCTGGTCCGACGAGTTGTGCCGCATATACGGCGTGCCGCCCGCATTCCACTGCCCCACCTACGAGGACTTCCTGAATCGAATACACCCCGAGGACCGCGCTGCGTTGAAGGCGCTGGTCGACCAGGCGATGCTGGATCACAAGCACTTCAGTCACGAAACCAGGATTGTCCGGCCGGATGGCGAAGTCCGCACCATTTTCGATCAGTGCGAAGTCCTGCTCGACGAGCACGGGCAGATGACCGGCATGGCCGGCGCCTGCCTGGACATCACCGCCCGCAAGCAGGAGGAACAGCTGGAGCGGGATCGCACCCTGATCCTGGAGCAGGTGGTGCAGGGCCGGCCGCTGTCGGAAATCCTATCGCGTATCTCGAACTTGCTGGAGATACAGATTCCAGGCTCGCGCTGTTCAGTCCTCCTGCTGAAGGATGGCCGCTTGTGGACCGGGGCCGCGCCGCACTTGCCGCAAGCCTATTCCGACTGGCTGAATGGCCTGCCGGTCGGACCGGCGGCGTGCTCCTGTGGCGCCGCATGCTTCAGCGACCAGACCGTCATCACCGTCGACATCGCCACCGATCCCCTCTGGGACGGCTATCGCGAGCATGCGGTGCCGCACGGGCTGCGTGCATGCTGGTCGATGCCCATTCCATCCAGTCGCGGTGACGTGCTGGGCTCGTTCGCGGTCTATCGCGATCACCCATCCCAGCCCACGGCGCGCGACCTGGAGTCCATGAGCATGGCGACGCGGCTGGCCGCCGTGGCGATCGAGCATCGGACGCTCACCGATCAGCTGTCGCACCAGGCTCAGCACGATGCATTGACCGGATTGCCGAACCGGCTGTTGTTCCAGGATCGCCTGAACCAGGCGCTGGCCCAGGCCGAACGCAAGAAGCTCCAGGTGGCCGTGCTGTATATGGACCTGGATCGATTCAAGAGCATCAACGACACGCTTGGCCATTTATCGGGCGATGTGCTGCTGTGCCAGGTCGCCAGCCGGCTGCAGGCGTGCATTCGCAAGACCGACACGCTGGCGCGGCTGGGCGGTGACGAGTTCACGGTGGTGTTGAGCGAGCTGAACGACCCACAGGCCGCCATGCGCGTGGCGACCAATCTCACCGAAGCGATGCGTGCCCCGTTCCATGTGGACCAGCATGAGCTGTTCGTCTCCCTCTCGCTGGGCATCAGCGTCTACCCGACCGATGGACTCGAAAGCGACGCACTGATGGCCAATGCCGATGCCGCGATGTATCGGGCCAAGGAAGCCGGCCGGGACAATTTCCAGCTGTTCTCGGCAGAAATGAATACCGTGGCGAAGCAGCGCATGAACATGGACGCTCAACTCCGGCATGCCCTGAGACTGGGACAACTGAGCCTGCACTACCAGCCACTTTGCGGTGCGGACGGTGAGATCCAGGGGTTCGAAGCACTGATGCGCTGGCAGCATCCGATCCTGGGCGCGGTGTCCCCGGGCCAGTTCATCCCCCTGGCCGAAACCAGCGGCTTGATCGTCCAGCTGGGCGAATGGGCGCTGCGAACGGCCTGTGCCCAGGTGGGAGCGTGGCGCGCGGCGGGTCATCCGAACCTGCGCGTCGCGGTGAATGTCTCGGCCGTCCAGTTCAAGCGCACTGATTGGGTCGACACCGTGCGTCGCGCGCTGCACGACACCCAGCTGGCACCCGAGGCGCTGGAGCTTGAGATCACGGAGAGTTTGTTGCTCAATAGCGGCAACGAAACCTCCGCCAACCTGCATGAGCTGCATGCGCTTGGCGTGGGCATCGCGATTGATGATTTCGGCACCGGCTACTCGTGCCTGGCCTACCTGCACCGGCTCCCGGTCACTACCCTGAAGATCGACCAGGCCTTCGTCCGCGATATCGGGCTCCAATCCCTTCCTGGGCAGGAGGAGGCGCCGATCATCCGCACCATCATTGCACTGGCGCGCAACCTCGGCATGCGCGTGGTGGCCGAGGGCGTGGAGACAAATGTCCAGCGGAATCTGCTGACGTCGCTGGGCTGCGAGAGCCTCCAGGGCTTCCTGCTGCATCGGCCGATGCCGGTGGACCAGGTCGACCTTCTGCTCAAACGGACGACCCAGGGGTAACGGATCCAGAAGCTTGTCCCGCGCAAGCGCTCTCCGCATCCGCATCCGCATGCGACCGTAACCGGGCCCGGAGCGAAGTCCACGTGGCAACGTTGCCCGCCGGATTTGGGGCCCATGTGGCCATCAAGCCATTCGCGGGCCGGCCTGGGGGCGCGCTCCGACGTTGGTGGCAATCAACTGCGATCGCTAGCCTATCGGTACAGGGCCGGATATGGTGGCAGCTGGCCAGAACTCCGGGGAACAGGATGATCGGCAGCAAGCGGCGAGGCGGAAAAATCGCGGGTGCCATCGCGCATCACGTTGCGCTGGCCAAGCCATGAGCCGCTTCTTCGAGGAGGTCAGGCGCCGCAGCGTGATCCGGGTCGGGGGCCTGTACCTGACCGGTTGCTGGCTGCTGTTGCAGATTGCGGACACCGTGTTGCCCATGCTCGACGCGCCTGGCTGGGTCGCGCGCACGCTGCTGCTGGCACTGCTGATCGGATTCGTGCCGGTGCTGGCGCTGGCGTGGGCCTTCGAATGGACGCCCGAAGGACTGGTGCGTGACACCGACGCGACCCGCGGCCGCGCTGCGAATGCACGCACCGGCAAGCATCTGGACCGCTGGATCATGGTGTTGCTGGCGCTGGCGCTGGGCTACTTTGCGGTGGACAAATTCCTGTTTTCCCCCGAGCGCGAAAAGGCGCAACTACAGGTGGCTAGGAAGGAAGGACGCACGGAGGCAATCGTCGGTGCCTACGGTGAAAAATCCATCGCCGTGCTGCCGTTCCGCGACATGAGCCAGAACCAGGACCAGCAATACTTGTCTGACGGGCTGGCCGAGCAGGTGCTTTACCTGTTGTCGCGGATCCGCAACCTGCGGGTGATCTCCCGGTCGTCCTCGTTCGCACTGCGCGAGCAGAATGCCGCGGTGTCGACGATCGGCAAGAAGCTCGACGTCGGCTACGTGCTGGAGGGCTCCGTCCGCCAGTCCGGTGATCGCATCCGCATCACGGTGCGGCTCGTCGAGGCGCGCTCGGACACTGATCTCTGGTCGGATACCTACGACCGCCCGATGGGCGACATCTTTGCGATCCAGGACGAGATTGCCGCGGGCGTCGTGGAGCAGCTCAAGGTGAAACTGTTTGGCGACCCGATCCCGCGGGTGCGCAAGACCGATCCCAGGGCATTCCAGCTCTACCTGCAGGCGCATGCGATTCCACTCCAGGATGATGCTTCTTACGACAGGCAAATCGACCTCCTCAAGCAGGCGCTGGCCATCGATCCCAATTATGTCGGCGCCTTGAACGCGCTCGCGATCACGTATGGCATGCAGGCCTCGTTCGGGATGGTGCCGAGTGAGGAGGGCTACAGGAGGGTGCGCGAATTGGCCCAAAGGGCGCTAGCGATCGATGGCGAGAACAGCCAGGCGCTAGCCCAGCTCGCCGACATTGCGCTGCGCCACGAGGGCAACCTGTCGCTTGCAGCGCGTTACATGCAACGGGCGTTGGTGACGGGCATCGAGGATCTCAACAATCTCAACATGGCCGAGGACATCGCCAAGAGCCTCGGTCGCCTGGAAGATGCGGTCGCCATCAACGAGTACATCATCGCGCGCGATCCGCTGCTGTCGATTGCGTACTCCCAGGCCGGGATCGCATACCAGCAGGCGGGACTGCTGGAGAACAGCCTTTCCGCGAACCGGACCGCGCTGGAGCTGGAGCCGGGCCAACACATCACGCATTTCACCAGCGGCGTTTCCCTTCTCCTCCAGGGGCGCAGCCAACTGGCACTTGCGGAGATGAAGCTCGAGCCGTTCGAGCCGTTCCGCCTGTTCGGACTGGCCCTCGCCCACCACAGCCTCGGCGAGAAAGCCGAGTCCGACGCGGCACTTGCCGAGACGGTCGCCAAGTATGGCAAGGACGCCGCCTACAACATTGCCTACATCCATGCCTGGCGTGGTGAGCCCGACGCTGCGTTCCAATGGCTCGCCAAGGCGATCGAGTACAAGGACACCGGGCTGCCGATGGTCGCGATCGAACCGCTCTTCGGGAACCTGCACGATGATCCACGCTGGTTGCCGTTCCTGCGCAAGCAGGGCAAGGCGCCTGACCAGCTGGCCGCGATCCGCTTCGACGTACCGTTGTCGCCGGCCGTGGACGCAAGGGCGGACTGACCGGCGGCCTCCGATTTGCCGGGGAGGTTCTGATCATCGGCGGCGGCCACAACGGCACGGTCTGCGCGGCATGGGTGGCATGGACTGCTGATCCATCCCCACTTTCAACGACGCAGCGCACGAAACCCCCGCAACGAGGGGGTTTCGCGTGCCCGGTCGCTTACGCTATCCGGATCGACGACGCGCCGGAATGCCTTTGATGAACCGATTGCTGCTGGATGTCTGCGTTGTGCAAGCCCCCGAACTGCTCGGCAAGCAGGTGTCCGCAGCGATCGGATCGCTGCAGCATGGCGATCGTGCCGGCGCGGAAATGACGTATCGCTCGGTATTGGCCGCGCACCCGCGGCATGCGTCGGTCTGGACCAACCTCGCCGCGCTGGCGGTGGGGCTCGGCGATGTCGCCGCTGGACGCGCCCATGCGCAGCGGGTGCTGGAGGTGGATGCGCGCAACGTCGATGCGTGGGTGAATTTCGGGGTTGCCAGTTGGTACATGAATCAGCGCCGCGATGCCGAACGCGCCCTGACCAGGGCATTGCTGCTCTCGCCCGGATCGGAAACGCCGGCCTTGAATCTGGCGAAAATGTGGCAGGGCATCCAGCGTTACGACCTTGCACAGCGGATGCTCGACGAAGCGTTGGAGCACAACGGTGGCTCGTTCCGCCTGCATCAGGCGCGCGCCGAACTTGCGCGCCTGTCAGGGGATGTCGATGGCGCCCGCAAGCACGCTTTGCGCGCATTGTCAGTCCAGCTGCCCAGGCTTTCTGCGCGCCGTGGCGACGCGCAACCGCAGATGTCCGCGGATGCGCTGGAGGCAGAGCGCGAATGCATGCGCGCGACCATGGTGGCCACCTGCGACCGATTGTCGTCTGCCGGCATCGACCATCACCTGATCGGCGGTGTGGTGCTCGGCATCGCGCGCGAGGGCGAACCGTTCCACGGCGACAAGGACATCGACCTCAACCTGCCCGCCGATGCAGACCGCGACTGCATCGCGGCATTGTTTTCGGACGGCTTCACGTTGCTGACGGTCCCGAGCGGACCCGATGCGAGGCGTTGGTGCATGGGGTTCACGGATGATGCGAGCGCCATCGGTGTCGACCTGTTCTTCCCCGAGCCTGCACCGGGCGGCGGCCTGCGGATCAACGCGGGCTGGCCCGATCATCTTGTCTACGATTACCCGCCGTGCGACATCGGCACGCTCAGGTGGCGCGGGCGTGACTGGCCGGTGCCGGAGCCATTGCCAGGTTACCTGGCCTCGAACTTCGGTGAGGACTGGCGCAGTCCGCGGCGGGCCGTGGGCACGCGCAGTTTCGACAAACGCTGGTTCGATACCCAGGTGTCATGTCCCGGCCTGGTGGAGGAATCGGTGCCCCGCGCGATCAACCTGGTACTGCTGCGATTGTTGTCGGCATTGCGCCGAGGGCAATTCGAGAAGGCCTTGGCACTTTGCGATCAGGTACTGGTACGTGGCCCGATCGTCGAGGTGCAGGCGGTGCGCGATCGCCTGTTGTCGGCGGGAATTGGGTAACCTGCTCCGCTGCCGGGGGAGGTGTCGTGGAGGGTTTGAAGCTCGAAGTGCGGGTATCGCGGACGCCGGAATTGAATGCGCGCGCGATCGAGCTCGCCACTCACGCGCTTTCGGCCGGGGATCGTGCAGGCGCAGAGAAGGCATACCAGGCGGCAGTGCGCGCTGGCCTGCTGCATCCTGCAAGCTGGTCGAACCTTGCCGCCCTTGGCGTTGCCCTGGGCGATGTGGAAGGCGCCTGCCGGCATGCGCAAAGGGCAGTCCGACTGGCGTCGAAGGACGCGGATGCCTGGGTCAATTTCGGTGTCGCCAGTTGGTACGTGGGTCGGCGCCGCGACGCGGCGCAGGCAATGCACCATGCCTTGGCGCTGTCGCCTGGACTGGAAGCGGCGGCGATCAATTACAACAAGATGCTGCTCGCGGTGGCGCGGGTATTGGAGTGTCGGCACGTGCTGGACCGTGCATTGGTCGCCAATCCGCGCGCGTGGCGGCTGCGACTGGCGGCCGCCGAAGCCGCGCGATTGCATGGCGACGCCGATGCCACGCGCCAGCATGCATTGGCGGCACTTGCCCTGCTGTGGGCCGACCCGGCGATCGGTCGAGGGGCGCTACGGTCGGAACCCGTTGCAGTCGGCATGACAGGGCAGGTGGAAGCAGATGGCAGCGGGGTGCTGGCGGCATTGCTGGCAACCCATGCGGCGCTCACGGCAGGCGGCCAGGCGTTCCACCTGGTGGGTGGAACCCTGCTGTCGATCTGGCGCGAGGGGAATCTCTTCCCCAACGACAAGGACATCGACCTGGGACTTCCATGGGAGGCGGATCGCGACGCGGTTGCGGCGATGTTCGCCCATGGTTTCAGGCCTTTGGCCAGGTCAGGGAGCGAAGGCGCGGCGGCATCGCGCGAATGGACGATGGGCTATGTCCATGACCCAACCGGGATCGGCATCGACCTCTTTTTCGTGCAGCGGCGCGGCGACTGCATCTACAACGAAGTCGGTTGGCCGGATCACCTGGCCTCCGAAGTGCCCGCCTACACGTTGCAGCCGCTGCATTGGGAACATCGCGACTGGTGGGTGCCATCGCCACCGGAGCGTTACCTGGAAGGAATGTATGGCCATTCCTGGCGGACGCCTGCCCGTTATTTCGACACCCAGCTCTCCAGTCCGTCGTGCACGAAGGACGCCTTGCCGCGCGCCATCAACCTGGCGTTGCTGAGGCTGTTGCATGCGTTGCAGGAACGGCAATGGGCCCGGGCGCATGCCCTGGCTGCACAGATCATCGACCGCGAGCAATTGCCTGGGGTGGTTGCAGTCCACGCGGGATTGCATCGTGACCTGGAGGTCGTCAACGATGGCTGATGGCAACATCGAAATCTCCTGCCTGATCCCGGCGGCGGGCAGCGGCGAACGCCTTGGCCTTGGGTCCAAGGGCTTGCTGCAGCTGCAGGGGCGGCCATTGCTGTGGTGGCTCGTGGAAAAAGTCCGGAAGATCGCCGACGAAGTGCTGGTGGCGGTGCAGCCTGCCCAAGTCCTGGAGGTCGCGGCGATGCTGCCTGGCTGCCGCGTGATAGCCGGGGGGAGTACCCGCCAGGCGAGCCTCGACTTGCTGGGTGACCATGCGCGCGGAGAAATTCTGCTCGAGCATGATGGCGCGCGACCCTTTGCCAGCATCGAATTGTTCCGCGAGGTATTGACCGCAGCCAGGTGCCACGGCTGTGCATCGGCGGTACTGGATCCGGAAGTGGTTGTGGCGCAACTGCGTGACGGGATGCTCTGCAACGCCTACACACGGGACCAGGTGGGGCTGACGCAGACACCACAAGCCTATACGCGCGCGCTGATGCTGCGGGTGCGGGCGCAGACGCGTGCCCATGGCTGGAGTCCCGAGGCGACGATGGTGCAGCGTGCCTTGCTCGCAGGCGAAGCGGTCTGCGCGGTGCGCGGCGAGAAGAGCAACCTCAAGATCACCACGCTGGAGGACTGGCGCGCTGCGCACGGCTTGGATGTCATGTTGCAGTGAGGGCCGTGTACCGATTCGCTTGTACAGACGATGTCTGTCACCTTGTGCGCCATTGCAGGGGGGTGTTGTGAAGGGATTGCAACTTGAAGTCCGGGTTTCCAGATCACCGGAGTTGAATGCGCGCGACATCGAGCACGCAACCCATGCACTGTCGGCCGGGGATCGTGCCGGTGCGGAGCGTGCGTATCGGGTTGCTGCGCAGGCCGGTTTCCGGCACCCCGCCAGCTGGTCGAACCTGGCCGCGCTCGGTGTGGCCCTGGATGATGCGGAAGGTGCCTGCCAGCATGCGCAACGTGCCTTGCAGCTCGATCGGCGCAGCAGCGATGCGTGGGTGAATTTTGGCGTCGCCAGCTGGCACGCCGGCCGCCGGCGCGATGCAGCCCAGGCCATGGATCAAGCCTTGCTGCTTAGCCCTGGCCTGGAAGCCGCGGCGCTGAACCTGAGCCGCATGCTGCGTGTGCTGCCCGACAATGCGCGCGCGGGCACCGTGCTGGCGACGGCCTTGCGGCACAACCCTGGATCCTGGCGGCTGCATATGGCCGACGCCGAAGTTGCGCGCTCGCTGATGCAGCATGCGCGCGTTCGCAGCTCGATCCTGCAGGCACTGCGCCTGCGCGTGAACGTGCTCGATGCCACCCCGTCCGGGACCAGCGGCCTGCGCCCACCCTCGGGTTCCGACGTGCGGCAGGCATTGCAGGTAGCCTGCGAACGCCTCGAAGCGTTGGACATCACCTACCATCTGATGGCCGGCACGCTGCTGGCGATCATCAAGGATGGCGCGCTCTTTCCGCATGACAAGGACGTGGATCTGGCCTTGCCGGACCTGGACGATGCTGCGCGCGAGCGGGTGCGCGCCGGCTTCGCCCAGGACCCAGGGTTCCGCATGTTTCCGCACGCGCCCAGCACCAGCACCAGCACCAGGCTCTCGGTCATTGGCGTGATCCATGATGCCACCGGCGTCGGCATCGACCTGATATTGCCGATGAGCCAACCGGACGGCGGGATGCGCAACGAGATGGGCTGGCCGGATCAGTTGGACTCCGTCGTGCGCCCCTATGAAATCGGCACGCTGGCATGGGACGGGCGTGATTGGCCCGTACCAGTTCCCACCTCGCAATACCTGGCGGACATGTATGGTACGGATTGGCAGGAACAGGTCACCGAGGCGGCCGGGGTCGTGTATGACCGTTGCTACAGCGACACGATGCTGTCCAACCCCAGCCGCACCGCAGCTACCATCCCGATGGCAATCAACCTGGGCTTGATCCGGCTCATGCATGCCTTGGACGCACGAGAATGGTCCAAGGCTGTGGCCTATTGCGCGCAATTGCTGCATCGAGAACCATTGCCTGACGTCCTGGCAGTCCTGAAAAAGCTGCAGGCCGCTGGCCATGACGGGTTGCGCTTCAATGGCTGACGTCGCGGTGTCCTGCCTGATCCCCGCAGCCGGCAGCGGACAGCGGCTCGGCCTGGGGCCGAAGGCGTTCCTGGAGTTGCGCGGTCGTCCGCTGTTGTGCTGGATCACGGAACGGGCGCTGCAGGTCGCCGATGAGGTATTGGTGGCGGTCCTTCCCCATCTTGTGGACCAGGCCTCGGCCATGCTGCCCAGGTGTCGTGTCATCGAAGGCGGCCCGACACGGCAGGACAGCATCGCCCTGCTCGCAGCGCAAGCCCGTGGCGATTGGCTGATCGTGCACGATGCGGCCCGCCCGTTCGCGACCAGGGCCCTGCTGCAAGCCGTGCTGGACACCGCGCGCCGCACGGGGTGTGCCGGTGCGTTCCTGGACCCCGAGGTGCCGGTGGCGCGCCTGCGCAACGGGCTTGTGGTCGAAGCCTATGCGCGCGATGAGGTCGGCGTGTTCCAGTCGCCGCAGGCATTCTCGCGTGCCAACATGGCCGCAATGCTCGCCTGCCAGGCGGATGCGCCAGGATGGTACGGCCAGTCCACCATCCAGCTGGCACTGCTGGCTGGCGTCCCTGTCCATGCAGTGCCCGGCGAAAAAACCAATATCAAGATCACCACCATGGAAGACTGGCAACGAGCGTGCCTGCAAGGAGATCTGCTGACATGAGTTCCGGAAACATGCCTCGTGCCCAGCACCCGGCGCTGTTCCGCTGGGACACCGGGTTGGACCTGCAGGATTACATCCGTGCGCGTTATCGGGTGACCTCGATCCACGAAGGTGAAGCCACCGCGATGGCGATGGCGATGGAACAAAGCTGCAGCACGTCGGCGATTGCCGGCCATGTCGGGCCGGACATGCTGGTTGAGTGGACGATCCGCCTGCTGGACGTGCAGGCAGCCGACACCTTGCCCGACTCCGAGCTTCGCCCCTATCAGCTGGAGACCGAGGTCTACGCCGAGCAAGGCGGCGGCGAGCGCGACTGGTTGGTCGAGCTTGCGATCCCGCGCCGCTTGCTGGCCGGCAAACCCGCGCAGCTGTTGAACGTGGTGGTGGGCGAACTGCCACGCCTCGGCTTCCTGACCCGCTTCCAATTGCAGGGCATGGACCTGCCGGACGATTTCGGACCGGGGCCAAGCTTCGGGATCGCCGGCATTCGCAAGCATTTTCAACGTACGCAAGGCCCACTCCTGTGCCGCTCGATGCGCCCTGCAGTCGGCCTGGACCTGCCGACCATGGCAGGGCTGCATCGTGCCGCACTGGTCGGCGGCTTCCATCTGGTCAAGGACGACGAATTGCAGGTGTTCGCCGATAACCAGGTCTACCGCAAGCATGTACAGGCGATGGTCGCGGCGCGCGATGACGCGCGCGACCGCACTGGCGAGTTCAAGGGTTACCTGGCCAACTTGATCTGCGAGCCATGGGAACTGGCCGAGCGCTGGGACATTCTTGACGCGTTGGGCGTCGATGCGGCGCTGGTGGCGCCTGCCATCCAGGGGCTGGGGATCCTGCCGATGCTTGCCCGCAAAGGCAGCCGCCCGCTGCTGGCCCACAACAGTTTCAGCGACCTGCTGACACGCCATCCGCGCTGGGGCATTGCCCATGATGTGCTGGAACAGTGGCTGACCTGTCTTGGTGCGGATTGGTACGTCACGACCGGCGACCGCGGCCAGGCAGGGTGTGTCGACCCGTCTGGTCGGGCCGCACGCCCGACGCGATCAATGCCCATCCTGCAGGGCGGCAAGCAGCCGCAAGGCCTGCCGGATTACCGCGCCTCGGTGGGCAGTGATGACTACATGCTGATCGTGGCGTCCTGGATCGATGCCTATCCCGCAGGCCTGGAAGCGGGCGCACGCGTGTTCCGCGAAGCCGTGGACGCCCGGCAGGACTGAACCGCCGCTTCCGTTTTGCCGGCAACGCGTGGATCGTCGGGGTTTGCCTTCGCGACCCTCACATGTCCCGACACGACAACGTCCTGATCATCGGTGGCGGCCACAACGGCCTGGTCAGCGCGGCCTACCTGGCCGGCGCGGGCCTGCACGTGCGGGTGCTGGAGCGCCCCTGTGCGAATTTCCTGCCGCTGCCCGACGGACGCAGTTTCCGCCTCGGACGCGAAGCAGCTGAAGTCGCTGGAGGTGCGCGGACGCCGCGAATTGCGCGCCAGCACCATCGTCAGCAACCTCAATCCCAAGCTGCTGTACGCGAAACTCGTGGAACGCAATCCACTGGACGAAGACACCGTCGACGCGTATGCGCCCAACTTCGCACGCAGCGTGCTGGGCTACCAGGCGTTGTCGCCGCTGGACCTGGAGCGCCGGATTGGCCTGGTCGGGGGCGACATCTTCCACGGTGCGCTGGGCCTGGACCATGTGTTCAGCGCGCGCCCGTTGCTCGGGCAGGGCAACTACCGTGGCGCGTTCAAACATCTCTACCTGTGCGGTGCCGTGGCCTCTTCGCATGCGGTCCCCCGTTGAATGGAGTGATTTCATCCGGGGACGCACCATGGGCCGAACGCCGTTGTTTCGAATGCTGCAGCGCGCAGCTGCCATTGCCCGCGCGTCGCGTCATGTGCGCATGCCGCTGGATGAATTCCATGACGCGCTGCGCGCGCGACGCACCGATGCCGACCGCGTGGACAAGCAGCGCCGCCGCCTGTTGCAGGGCGCCGGCGCAAGCGCCCTGCTGGCCGGTTGCCAGTCGATGCCTGCACCGATGCGTGCGGGCAACGGCGAGGACGTGGTCATCGTGGGCGCCGGCATCGCCGGATTGACTGCGGCTTGGCGGTTGCGCCAGCAGGGCGTTGCGGTGCGCGTGTTCGAGGCGCAGGAGCGCGTGGGCGGGCGCATGCTCAGCCTGCGCAACCATTTCCCGGATGGTCAGGTGATCGAACTCGGCGGCGAGCTGATCGACACCGACCACGTCCGCATCCGCGCGCTGGCAGCGGAACTTGCACTGCCGCTGGACGACCTGCTGGAGGGCGACAGCGACCTCGATACGTGGTTCTTCGACGGCCGTGCGATCAGCGAGCACGAGATCGTCCAGGCCTTCGTGCCGGTCGCCGCGGCGATCGAACGCGATCTCGCCGCCGCGGGCGACGGCGACTACGACTACAAGGACGAAAACCCCGCATTCCGGACACTGGACGCCCTCACCATCAGCCAGTGGCTGGACCGCAACGGCGTGTCCGGTTGGCTGCGCAAGTTGCTGGATGTGGCCTACACCAGCGAAATGGGGCTGGAGATCGACCAGCAGTCGGCACTCAACCTGCTGACCTTCATCGGCGTCGAGGACAAGGACGCTTTCCGCATCTTCGGCACCAGTGACGAGCGCTCGCATGTGCGCGGCGGCAATGACCTGATTCCGCACACCCTGGCCAGCCGGATGTCCGATGCCGCTGGAAACGGGGCACGTACTGGAAGCGGTGCGTGGCGATGCCGACGGCTACACCCTGGACTTCCGCCGGGGCTCTGCTTCACGGCAGGTGCGGGCCAGGCAGGTCATCCTGGCGATGCCCTTCACGCTGTTGCGGCAGCTGCGCGTGGATGTGGAATTGCCGGCGCGCAAACGACAGGCGATCGACAGCCTCGCCTATGGCACCAATGCCAAGTTGATGATCGGCTACGACCGGCGCGTGTGGCGCGAGCACCACGCCAATGGCGCCTCGATGAGTGACCTGGCTTACCAGACCACGTGGGATACCACCCGCAAGCAACCGGGCACCGGCGGCGTATTGACCAATTTCACCGGTGGCCGGCATGGCGTCGAGCTGGGCCAGGGCAGCCCGAAACAGCAGGCTGAGGCCGCCACCCGCGACCTTGATCGGGTGTTTCCCGGTATCGCCGCAGCGCGCACGGACGCGCGCGAAGCACGCTTCCATTGGCCATCCCATCGCTGGAGCCTGGGCAGCTACGCCTGCTTGCGTCCCGGCGACTGGTCCGGCATGCGCGGGGTGATGGGCGAGTCGGTTGGCGGCCTGCACTTCGCGGGCGAACATTGCGCGCTCGAGACCCAGGGCTTCATGGAGGGCGGCTGCGAATCCGGCGAGCTGGCGGCCCAGGCGGTACTGGCGCAGCGCGGTATCGCGGTGGAATTTGCAGCAACATGATTAGTGGACTGAATGGTCCATTTTTGCAGTGCAGCGTGCAATTGCCATAACGATTCCTTCACGATTGCAACGCGTCCCGACGTGGGGGAGGGAGCAGGCCCGCTACTGGTGAAAACCGGTGCGGGCTTTTTATTGCGTGCGCATTTCGCGATGCTGGCCAGGGGTGGGCTTCTCCGTCATCGCAACGCCTGGGTTCAACCGGCCGACACCGTGCGCGACTGCGCCCACGTGCGCAGCGCCTGCACCTGTTCCGCCATCACCACCGACAGCGGACGGGTGTCGCGCACCGCCTGCACCAGGGCATGGGTGTCGATGCCGGTGCGTGCGGCATGCGTGGCATACAGGGCGCTGACGATCACCTGTTCGATCTCCGCCCCGGAAAAACCGTCCGAGGCTGCGGCCAGTGCCGACAGGTCGATGTCTTCGCGTGACAGCTTCCGGCGATCCAGGTGCAGGGCGAAGATCTCCGCGCGCGTGGCCGGATCCGGCAGGTCGACAAAGAATATTTCGTCGAAGCGGCCCTTGCGCAGCAGTTCCGGCGGCAGGTCGTGCACCTGGTTGGCGGTGGCGACCAGGAATACGCGTGACTTGCGTTCGGCCATCCAGGTCAGCAGGTAACCCAGTACCCGGCGCGACAGGCCGCCGTCGCCCTCGCCACTGCCCGGAGCCAGCCCTTTCTCGATCTCGTCGATCCACAGCACGCACGGTGCCAGCTGTTCGGTCGACGCCAGCGCCTCGCGCAGGTTGCGCTCGGTTTCGCCGTGGTACTTGTCGTACAGCGTGCCGAAATCCAGCCGCACCAGCGGTACCCCGAAGCCGCCCGCGACGGCCTTGGCCAGCAGCGACTTGCCGCAGCCCTGCACGCCCAGCAACAGGACCCCCTTGGGCGGATCGAGCTGTCCGAGGCCCGGCCCGGCCGGTGCTGGATCCTGCACGAAGACCTCGCGGCGCTGTTCGATCCAGCGCTTCAGCCGTGCCGCGCCACCCACGTCGGAAAAGCGCGCGGTGTCGTATTCGTAATGCAGGTGCCCGCTGCGGTTGAGCATGTCGAACTTCAGCCGTGCCAGCTCCGGCAGGTCGTCGAGGCCGAGCACGCCATCGCGATAGATCAAGTGCCGGGCGATGCGGCGCGCATCGGTCAGGCTCATGCCCTGCAGGTTGCGCACGATCTGCTTGACTGCAGCGGCGTCCGCCTCGACCCGGCGCCCGCCGTTCTCGATGGTGTAGGCACGCGCCTCGTCCTGGACCAGTTTCAGCAGCGCGTTGGCATCCGGCAGGCGCAGGTTGAAGCGCACCACGAACGGTTCCAGCGCTTCCGGCACCACCACCTTGGTGCCGATCAGCACCAGCACGTGCGGCTGGCTGCCGCGGCGCTGGATGATGTCGCGCAGCAGGCGCTGCGAACTGGCGTAGCCGAGGTAGGGATGCGCGTCCAGCAGCAGGTAGGTACCACGCTGGCTGGCCTGGCGGATTTCGTCCAGCGTGGCACTCAGGTCGGGCGCGACCTCGCTTTCGTCCTCGCGGTCGAAGTCCATTCGCCGCAGTCCTTCGGTGATGCTCCAGCGGTACAGCGCCCGCCAGGCGTGCATCAGGGTCTGCCGGAACAGCTCGATCACCCGTGCTTCGTCGGGTGTCTCGATGACCAGCAGCGGGGTATCGGCGCGGATCAGCGCCACCAGGTCTTGCAGCTCGCTCATGTCGAGCACGATAGCGAGCGCATCGCGCCGCCACAACGGAATGCCGTACGGGGAATGCCACAATCGGCGCCATGGACGCGCTGGAATCCCTTGTCGAACGCAGTCTGGCCGCGTTGCCCGCCGACGCGGCATGGCGGACCGACGCCGGATTCGTGCGCAAGTTGCACGCGCTGGCGCAGGCCAGTGATTTCGCCTTGGCGACGCTGGCCCGCCAGCCGGCACTGGTCGAATGCCTGCAGGCCGATGACGGCATGGCACCGTTCGAGCCGCCACGACTCGGCGCCGACAACCGTGCCGAGTGGCCGCGCCTGCTGCGCCGCTACCGGCATGCGGAATCCACGCGGCTGGTCTGGCGCGACGTGATTGCGGGCGATCCGGTCGGCAGCATTCTGGCGGGCAGTACCGCCCTGGCCGAATCCTGCCTGCAGATCGGCCTGGATGCCCTTGAAGCCGAATTTGCGCAGCGTTCCGGCATGGTGCGCGCCGCGGATGGCTCGGTGCAGCGACTCATCGTGTTCGGGCTCGGCAAGCTGGGCGGCGGCGAACTTAACTTCAGTTCCGATGTCGACCTGGTCTATGCCTACGAGCACGACGGCGAATCCGACGGCGCGCGCAAGCTTGCCGCATCGGACTATTTCGCGCGGCTCGGCCAGCAGCTGGCGAAGTTGCTCGATGAAGTCACTGCAGACGGCTTCTGCCACCGCGTCGACCTGCGCCTGCGTCCGTTCGGCAATGCCGGGCGGGTGGCGCTGTCATTCGCGGCGATGGAACTGTATTTCCAGCGCGAAGGCCGCGACTGGGAACGCTATGCCTGGCAGAAGGCGCGGCCGGTGGCCGGTGACCTCGAGGCCGGCGAACGCCTGCTGCGCACGCTGCGACCGTTCGTGTACCGGCGCTACCTGGATTTCGGCGCACTCGATGGCCTGCGCACGATGAAGGCGGCGATCGCCGCCGAGGTCGCGCGCAAGGAGCTTGCCGACGACATCAAGCGCGGGCCGGGCGGCATTCGCGAAATCGAATTCCTCGCCCAGGCACTGCAGCTGATCCATGGCGGGCGCGAAGCCGCCTTGCGCCAGCGCAGCCTGTTGCCGGTGCTCGACGCGCTGGTCGAACTGGGCCACATGGATGCCGCGACCAGCGAGGAGCTCACCCAGGCCTATCGATTCCTGCGCACGCTCGAGAACCGCCTGCAGATGCTCGGCGATGCGCAGACGCATGCATTGCCGCAGGAGGCAGTGCAACGCGAGCGCATCGCGCGTGGCCTCGGCTACGACGATTGGACGGCGTTGCTGCAGGAGGTGGTGGCATGGCGAACGCGGGTATCGGCCGAATTCGGCACCTTGCTCGCACCGCGAGAACGCGTGCAGGGCGAGAGCGACCTGTCCCTGTACTGGCGCGCCTTGCCAGACGACGCCGATGCCGGTGCATTGCAGGATGCCGGCTATGAGGCATTCGAAGCGCTGCACCGCAGCCTGGTGGATTTCTCCCGGTCGCCTGGTGTGCGTGACTTGTCGGATGGCGCACGGGTGCGACTGGACCGTGTGTTGCCGTCGCTGCTGCAATTGGCCTCGAACGCCTCCCAGCCCGATGCCGTGCTGCGACGCCTGCTGCCGCTGCTGAACACGATCCTGCGCCGCGCAAGCTACCTGGCGTTGCTCGACGAGGAGGCGCCTGCACTGCAACGCCTGGTCGATGCACTGGCGCGCAGCGCGCTGCTCGCCGAGCGTCTGGGTGCGCATCCGCTGCTGCTGGACGAACTGCTCGACCGGCGCATGTCAGGCGACCTCCCCGACCGTCACGCGATGCAGGCCGACTGCAATGCCGCGTTGCGCGAGGGCGACGTGGAAGCCTCGCTGCATGCCCTGAACGAAGTCCGCCATGCGCTCAGCTTCAGGCTGGCCCTGGCCTTGCTTGACGAGCGTTGCACGGCGCAGGAGTGTGCCGCGCGCCTGGCCTGGCTGGCCGATGCGGTGGTGACCGCGGTACTGCGCGTGGTGCTGGAGGAAATGCGTGCGGCGCATGGCGAGGTGGCGGGCGCGCGCTTCGCGGTGCTCGGTTACGGCAGCCTGGGTGGCGAGGAACTCGGCTTCGGCTCCGACCTCGACCTGGTGTTCCTGTACGACGCGCCCGATGGCGCGCACTCCGATGGCGCCCGGCCGCTGGATGCCTCGCGCTGGTTTGCACGGCTGGGCCAGAAACTGGTTTCGCTGCTCGGCACCGGCACCGGTGCCGGCCGCCTGTTCGAGGTCGACATGCGCCTGCGCCCGGATGGCAACACCGGCCTGCTGGTGTCGAGCCTCGCAAGTTTTTCCGACTACCAGCGGGTGCGCGCATGGACCTGGGAACACCAGGCGCTGGTGCGCGTGCGCGGCATCGCCGGCGATCCCGGCTTGATCGCTGCAGCCGACGGCGTGCGTGCCGAAGTACTGGGCCGCAAACGTGACGTCGTGCAATTGATCGAAGACGTGTCCTCGATGCGGCGCAAGATGCGCGCCGAGCTCGATCGCAGTGATGCCGCGATCTTCGATCTCAAGCAGGGCGAGGGTGGCCTGGTCGATCTCGAGTTCCTGCTGCAGTTCCTGGTACTGCGCGATGCAGCGAGCCATCCCGCATTGCTCGAATCCCGTGCAACACCGACGTTGCTGGATGCCGCACTTGCTGCGGGGAGCCTGGCGGATGGCGTGCATGCGAACCTGCACGCCGCGCATGCAACCCTGCTGGATGCCGGCTTGCGCTGCACCCTGGACCGGCGCCCGCGGCGGGTGCCGCGCCAGGCATTGATCGATGAAGCGCGGCAGGCAGTGAAGGACGCGGCCGGCGCGCAGGGATTGCGGTTCGACGCCTAAGCGCGGTGGTCAGCCGGGCAGGTCCAGGCGCCGCCGGAGCGCGGCAGCGATGCGTGCGGTCTCGCGCAGGGGCACGACGTCGAAGGCAGGCATCCCGCTCTCCGCCGCCAGCCCGTCCAGCGCGCGGATGCGGCCACGCGCCAGCAAGGTGTCGATGAACTGGCGCGGTCGTCCGCTGACAGCCTGCGGCAGCCACGCGAACACTGGTGCCAGCGTCGCCGCGGCTTCGCTGAGCATGTTCACCGAATCCGGCGTGCAGGCGATGCGGTCGGCATGGCCCAGCAATCCCGCATACGGATTCTGGCCGTCGCGGTCGTCGCGCCAGCGGATGCCCGGAAGGTCTTTCGGAATGCGGGCCATTGCCTCGCGCCATGCTGCGGGCGTGCGACGCGACGCGACCACGCTCAGGCTGCCACCATCCTCGTGCGCGTGCCGGGACAGGGTCCCCAACAGCAACCGGAATCCGGCGTCGTCCAGCACGACATGCCGGCTCGGCCCGCCGACCAGCAACACGGTATGCGGCGATGGCAGCTCGGCGAGTGCGTGGAACTCCCGGCGTGCCTGCGCCAGCCACAGGTCATCGACCGGATGCAGGCTGCCAAGCATCGAGACCACGTTTTCGCCATGCAGGCCATCGTGCTCCGGCGCCACCACCACGTCCCAGTGTCGCGGATCGATGCGCGGATCGAGGATTTGCACCACCTTGCTGCCATGCATGCGTAACAGGCGCGTGGCCAACGCCGCCTGGCGGCCGCAGCCAATGGCGAGGGCGGGCGGGGCGATCGTGAGTTTCGTGAATGCGTCGCCGAAGGCAAGCGTGCTTGCAGGCAAGCGGCGCGGGGCCAGCCAACGCCAGGGCGCGCGCGGGGCCAGTACCCGTTCAACTGCAGTGGCATCCATTGCGCGCGCAAGCGCGAGTGCCTGCCGTGCATTGCCCGCACGCCCGTCGTGGAGGGCCACTGTGGCGGCCGACATCGCCATCAATTCCGCCGTCGCGGCACGCGTCGGTGCGCGCCGGGTTGTTGCACGGGCGAACCTGATCCGTTCCGGCAGCGTGACGTCTGTTTCATCGGCGGAACTCTACACTGTGAACCGAACCCACGATTTGAGGTTGTGATGTCCAAGATGTTGACCGATCCCGCGCTCGACCAGTTGTTCCGCACCGCACGCACCTACAACGCCTTCAGCGGCGAGATCAGCGACGACACCCTGCACCAGCTCTACGACCTGCTGAAGTTCGGCCCGACCGAGGCCAACACCACGCCGGCGCGCATCGTGTTCGTGAAGTCGAAGGAAGCCAAGGCGCGGCTCGGACCGGCGCTCAGCGAAGGCAACCACGACAAGACCATGGCGGCGCCCTGCGTGGCGATTGTCGGCTATGACATGCGCTTCTTCGACAAGCTGCCGGTGCTGTTCCCGCACACCGACGCCAAGTCCTGGTTCGACCAGCGCAGTGAAGAGAACCTGGCTTGGGTGGCGATGCGCAGCAGCAGCCTGCAGACCGCCTACCTGATGTTGGCGGCGCGCGCGCTGGGGCTGGATTGCGGACCGATGAGCGGCTTCGACAATGCCAAGGTCGATGCGGAATTCTTCACCGGCACTTCGATCCGTTCCAACGTGCTTGTCAACCTGGGTATTGGCGATCCGGCCAGCATCTTCCCGCGCTCGCCGCGACTGGGCTTCGACGAAGCCTGCCAGATCCTCTGATCCCATGATCATCGAGCGACCGGCGATCGCGCGTGGGGTAGCCGACTTCGGCTGGCTGCGCAGCAAGCACACCTTTTCATTCGGCAATTACCACGACCCGGCGTGGATGGGATTCGGCCCGTTGCGGGTGATCAACGATGATCGTGTGAGCGCTGGTGGCGGGTTCGCGCCGCACCGGCACGCCAACATGGAAATCATCAGCGTGGTGCTGGAAGGCGCGCTGGCGCACAAGGACAGTAGCGGCAATGCCGGGGTGATCCGCGCCGGCGACGTGCAATGGATGAGCGCCGGCCACGGCATCGAGCACAGCGAGTACAACCACTCCGATTCCGAGCCCGTGCATTTCCTGCAGCTGTGGATCCAGCCGGCCCGGCTCAACGCCGAACCTGCCTACGGCCAGCGGCACTTCGACCCGGAGGCGCGTCGCGCACGCTGGGCGGTGCTGGCATCGCCCGATGGCGAGCAGGCGTCACTGCCGATCCGCCAGCAGGCCTGGCTGCGCGCAACCAGGCTGCAGGCGGATGACCGGGTAGCGATGGTGTTGGATCCGGCACGTCGCTTTTGGTTGCACGTGGCCACTGGCGAGGTCCGTTGGGGCGAACGGATGTTGCGGGCCGGTGATGCGCTGGGATTGATCGACGAAGCCGGCACGATCGAGCTGGATGGCATTGCCGATGCCAGCGATGTGCTGCTGTTCGACTTGCCGGCCTGAGCCAGGCGGGGCCGGATCGCGCGCCACGGCTGGTAAACTGGCGGCATTCCCGCAGATGCCCATCCGCCATGGCCGAGTCCACCATCACTGCATCGTCGCCCGCCAATGCCCAGCTGCGTTACGAGGTGCACCGCAGCGACTTGCCACTGAGCTGCCCGTTGCCCTCGATGGCCCTGTGGAACTCGCATCCGCGCGTCTACCTGCCGATCGCGACGGAAGGTGGGCAGAGCCATTGCCCGTATTGCAGCGCCACTTACGTCCTGGTGGACTGACCGCGCGACGACGCCATGCAGCGCATGACCGTCGTGCAATTGTTGCCGGCGTTGGATGCCGGCGGGGTTGAGCGTTCGACCCTGGAAATCGTCGAGGCACTGGCAGGCGAAGGCCACCGCGCCATCGTGGTCTCGGCGGGTGGACGCCTGCTACCGCAACTCGAGGCCGTCGGCGGCGAACACGTCGCGCTCGACATCGGCCGCAAATCACCGTGGACATTCCGCCATGTCGCGGCCTTGCGGCGGCTGTTCACCAGGGCCGATGCCGACATCGTGCATGCGCGTTCGCGGCTGCCGGCATGGCTGGCCTGGCGTGCGTTGCAGGGCGTGCGCGGTCCACGCCCGCGTTTCGTCACCACCGCCCATGGGCTGAACTCACCTTCGCGCTACAGCGCGATCATGGCCCGCGGCGAGCGCGTGATCTGCGTGTCGAACGTGGTGCGCGCGCACCTGTTGCGGCATTACCCCCACACCGAGCCGCAATCCCTGCGGGTGATTCCACGCGGCATCGACCCCGTCCGCTTCCCGCGCGTGACGGTGCCGGATCGCGCCCTGCGCGCGCGCATTGCCGCGCAACATCCGCAGCTGGGTGGCGAAGGCCCGTTGCTGTTGCTGCCGGGGCGTGGAACGCGGCTGAAAGGCCATGCCGATGCGCTGGATTTGCTGGGTGCGTTGCGCGCCGGGGGCATGGATGCGCGGCTGTGGATGCCGGGTGCGCTGGATCCCGGGCGCGCGGCCTACCACGACGAACTGCAGGCGCGCGCGCGCGCGGCCGGCATCGCGGAGGCATTGGCAATCACCGCAGCCACCGATGCCATGGCCGAAGCCTATGCGGCCTGCGACATGGTGTTGCAGCTGTCGCGCAAGCCGGAAGCCTTCGGGCGCACGGTGATCGAGGCGCTTGCGGTGGGGCGTCCGGTCGTGGGATGGGAACATGGCGGCGCCGGTGAGTTGCTGGCGCAACTGCAGCCCGAGGGTGCGGTCACCCCGTTCGACATGGATGCGCTTGGCCAGCGCGTACGCGGGTTGCTTGCGCATCCGCCCGTGCCTGCCGTTACGATGCCCTACACCTTGCAGGCCATGCAGCAGGCCACCCTGGCTGTTTACCGGGAGCTGATCGAACGATGACCGCGATCGACCACGCGCACCCGGCACTTGGCTGGCGTTGGGCGCCCGCATGGGTCCTCGCGTTCGTTGCATTGTGGCCGGCGCACGGGTATGCGGAAGCGGTGTTGGTGCTGGGCGCGCTGGCCTGCATCCTGCGCCTGCTGCATGCGCGTTTCCGTGGCGGCAGCGCGTTGCTCAGCCAGCCGGCGTGGGCACTGACGACCGTACTGTTCTTCACGTACTGGCTGCCGGAAGCGATATCCGCCGTGGATGCGGTCGACCGTGCACGGGCCTTGCGCGAGGTCGCAGCCGACTTGCGATACCTCCCGTTCCTGTGGATCGTGGCCGCTGCAGTGGCCAGCGAGACCGGACGCCGCCGCACGTTCGGCGGGTTGGCCATCATCATTGCGGCATGGACCATCGATGGCCTGCTGGAGGCCGCCACCAACACCAGCCCATTGTTCTGGGGCATGGACCAGGTCAAGCAAGGGATCAGTGGCCATGGCATGTGCACCGCCGCCGACGTCGCCGCGCTCGACCGTCTCAGCGGCGTGCTGGGCCCCTGCAATCTGAAGCTCGGGATCGTGCTGGCGAGCCTGTCGCCCTTCGCGCTGGACGCGGCCGGTCGGCGCTTCGGGCGGATCGGTTGGTTGCTGGCGGCGTCCATGGTTGGCCTGGTGATCCTGCTTGCGGGTGCGCGGGCGGCATGGCTGACCTACGCGCTGGTATTGCTGTGGTCCGGCTGGCGATTGCTGGGGTGGAAACGCCTGCTGGGCGTGTTCGCTCTCGGTGTTGTCCTGCTGGCCTCCGCCGCGATGCTGTCGCCGCCGGTCGCCGAGCGCCTGGAGCGCAGTACCGCGGCGCTGACCGGCAATGCCGAGGGCGTGGACCATGCCTTGTCGGGGCGTACCCGAATCTGGTCGGCGGCGTTGTGCATGATGCGGACGCATCCGCTCAATGGCGTTGGCGCACGGGGCTTCCGGGATGCCTTCGCGTCCTGTGACCAGGAAGCAGGCGACCTTGCGGCGTGGGGCACGGGGCCGGCGCTGCATGCACACCAGATCGTGCTGGAAGTCCTCAGCGAAACCGGCCTGATTGGCCTGCTGTTCTGGTTGGCGGGTGCCGCGATGGCCTGGCGTGCGTGGCGTTACGCCGACCCCACGGCGCGCGCGCGCGCGCGTCCGGCGATGCTTGCGCTTGCCGTGACCGTATTCCCGCTCAATACCCACCTGGCGGTGTATTCCACCTTCTGGGGTGGCGTGGTGCTGCTGTTGGCGGCCTTGTATGCGGGCAGCCTGCTGAATCGGGAACCTGCTGCACCTGACACCGGTCAGGGGTAGCGCGACACCCCATCCGGTTGGCGCTTGAACCGGCGATGCAGCCACAGATACTGGCTGGGCGCTTCGCGCACCATTGCCTCGATCGCCGCGTTGACCCGGGTGGTGTCGGTGACCACGTCTTCAGTCGGGAACGGCGCCAGTGGCTGGCCGATGCGCAATATGTAATCGGCGCCTTCGCGCCGGTGGAAGAACGGCACCACCGCACAGCCGGTCAGCCGCGCGAACTGGTGGGTGGCGGTGATCGTTGCCGCCGGAATGCCGAAGAAGGGCGCGAACACGGTGTCCTTGCCGCGCATGTCCTGGTCGGGCGCATACCAGAGCAATCCGCCACGCTTGAGATGGCGGATGGCTGCGCGGGTATCGCCATTGCCGAACATCGCACGCGCGTAGCGCAGGCGCCCGCGCATGACCGCCCATTCCATCACCGGACTGCGGTGGCGCCGGTACATGCCGGCCAGCGGCACGTGGTCGCACAGCAGGCGCCCGCACAGTTCCAGGGTCATGAAATGGCCGGAGACCAGCAACACGCCGCGGCCTTCGGCCTGCAGGCGCTGCAGGATGTCAATGCCTTCGATGCGCGCCGTGCGCCGCATGGGGGTGGCGGCGCCCCACCAGGCGCGGGCGAATTCGAACAGGCCGATGCCGACGTCGCGGAAGTTCTCGCGCAACAGGGTTTCGCGCGCGGCTGCGTCCCGTTCCGGCAGGCACAGCGCAAGGTTGGTGCGCGCGGCCTCGCGCCGGCTTCGCAACAGGCGCAGGGCCAGCCAGCCCACCATCGCGCCGAGCCGGCGTTGCAGTGGCCATGGCAGCCGTGCCAGCAGCATGCACAGGCCCACGCCAAGCCAGACGGGCCAATGGCGGGGGCCACGCGGGGGCAGTGGCAGGGTGGTTGCTGTGGCTTCGGCCATGGTGGTGATTCTAGCGGGCCATCCAATCGGCCAACCGGCTTGGTTATGCTGTCGCGATGCAGGCTGACTTCACCGAACGTGTGCTGCGTGGCCTGTACTCGGCTGCGCTGTACGTGCTCGCCCCGATCACGGTCTATCACCTGATCTGGCGCGGTTTTCGCCAGCACGCCTATTTCGAGCGATGGAGCGAGCGATACGCCAGCTATTCCGCGGGCACCGCGAATGCGCCGTTGTGGCTGCATGCGGTGTCGGTAGGCGAAGTAAATGCCGCCGCCCCGCTGGTCAATCGCCTGTTGCGCGAGCATCCCGGCCTGCGGCTGGTAGTGACCACGATCACCCCGACCGGCTCCGAGCGCGTGCAGGCGTTATGGGGCGATGCGGTGGTGCATGTCTACCTGCCCTACGACTTGCCGGGTGCGGTCAGCCGTTTCCTCGATCATTTCCGCCCGGCACTGGCACTGATCGTGGAAACCGAGCTGTGGCCGAACCTGTTGTTCGGTTGCCGCGATCGCGGGATTCCTACCCATATCCTCAATGCGCGCCTGTCCGCACGTTCCCTGCGCGGCTACCGCGTGCTCGCGCCGTTGATCCGCCGCGCACTGCAGAGCGTGCGCCTGGTCGCCGCGCAATCCAGCGAGGACGGCAAGCGCTTCGTGCGGCTGGGTGCGCCGCCCGCAAGCGTGGTGGTCACCGGCAACCTGAAATTCGACATGGCGCCGGTGGACTTCGACGGCTTCGCCTACGAGTTCACGAACGCACGCGGCTGCAATGGCCCGGTCTGGATTGCCGCCAGCACCCACGAGGATGAAGAGGCCGCTGTGCTGGAGGCGCATCGGGCCCTGCTCAGGCAGGATCCGGATGCCTTGATGTTGTGGGCGCCGCGCCATCCCGAGCGTTTCCGTGCGGTCGTCCAGCGCGCGCGCGAGGCCGGCCTGGAGGTCGCCACCCGCAGCGAGCAGCATTGGCCACTGCCCGTGAGCCAGGTCTTCGTGATCGATAGCCTGGGCGAACTCGGCCGGTTCTATGCCTGCGCGCAGGTCGCCTTCGTCGGCGGCAGCCTGCAGCCGATCGGAGGCCACAACCTGCTGGAACCCGCTGCCACCGGCACCGCGATCCTGACCGGCCCGCACTTGCACAATTTCACCGACATCGCCAAACGCCTGCGCGAGGCCGAGGCGATGCGGGTGGTGGACGATGCCGGACAACTGTCGTCAGGCCTGCTGGAGCTGTTTGCCGACAAGGCCGCGAGGATCCGGATGAGCACGAATGCTCGCCACTTGCTGGACCAGGGGCGTGGTGCACTGGAGCGCACCATCACCCTGATCGAGCCTGCGCTGCCGCAGGCTTGAAGTTGGCGTGGGGACGGCAGCTCAGGGCGTGCCGATGGCCCTGGTGATCGACTCGTCGGTGGTCAGCAAGCGGTTGACGTCCGCCAGGTCGGAGGTCTCCAGCGTGCCGGTTGCCTGCTCCAGCAGCAACCGGTTCTGCAGGAAGTTGTACTTCGACTGCGCGTAGGCCTGCTGCGCGGAAAACAGCGTGCGCTGGTTGTTGAGCACGTCCAGCACGGTGCGGGTACCCACTTCAAGGCCAACCTGTGACGCGTCGTAGGCGCTCTGTGCGGAAACCAGCGCCAGGCGGCGCGCTTCGACCTCGCTGATGCCGGCGACCAGCGCCTGATAGGCATTGCGGGTGCTGCGTTCCAGTGCGCGGCGCTGCTGTTCCAGTTCGTCGCGGGCAACGTCGCGCTGGGCCAATGACTGGCGAACATTTGACTGGGTGGCGCCGCCACTGAAGATCGGCACCGACAGGGTCAGTCCCAGGTTCGGGCCGCGGCTTTCGCTGCCGGTCGGGCTGGTGTCATTGAAAGCACCCGAGCTGAAGGTGCGGTCGCCCCAGTTGGCGCCCTTGCTGTAGCCGCCGGACAGGTACAACGTCGGCATGTGCCCGGCGCGGGCGGTATCGACGTTGATCTCGCTGGAGCGCACCTGCTCCTGCTTGGCCTGCAATGCGGGATTCTGGGCAATGGCCATCGCCACCCAGCCGTCGACATCGCGCGCTTCCGGCAGTGCCGGCTGGAAGTCGTTCGGCAAGCCCTTGAGGCTGGCCACCGGGCTGCCGGTGACTTCCACCAGCGCCTGGTAGGCATCCTGCACCGCGTTGCGTGCCAGGATCGTGTTGGCGCGGGCGTTGTCGTACTGGGCCCGCGCCTCATGCATGTCGGTGATCGGGGCAAGCCCGACTTCCAGCCGCTTGGCGGCGAAGTCGAACTGCTTCTTCAGCGCGGTTTCGGCAGCTTCGGCGGCCGCCAGTGTTTCCAGCTGGATCAACACGTTGAAATACACCGCGGAGGTGCGGGTGATGAGCGACAAGCCATCCGATGCCAGCTGGAATTCACTGGCCCTGGCAAGCGCCTTCTGGCTCTTCAGCGTGCTGAAACGCGAGAAATCAACCAGCACCTGGCTGCCACTGATGCCGACACTGCGGGAGGTCGTCTCGCTGGAGATGTTGCCGGTCACCGTCGGCAGGGTCGGGTCGGGCTGGAAGGTCGCGGGTCCGTCGCTCTTGGTGCGCCGCAGGGTTGCACTGCCATCGATTTGCGGCAGCAGCAGGGCGCGGGCCTGTACCGCGCCTTCGCGGGTGGCCAGCTGGCGCGACTCCGCGGCAGCGAATTGCGGATCGCTGTTGCGGGCGTTGGTGTAGCTCTGCAACAGGTCATCGGCGTGTGCCGCGGCGGGCAGCAGGGCGAGGGCGAGGGCGAAAGCAAGCGGGTGGCGCAGCATGGGCGGATCCTTGGGGCAAATTGCTGGAAGGTGAATGGCTAAAGGGTGAACTGCGGCCGCGGCGCGCCGCCTGCCAGATAGGGAAGGTCGGTTTCAAACAACGAATCAACGGTCGTTCCGTTGACGCCACGACGCATCAGCACGGCGTCCATCGCCGGCGAACGGCCCTGCACGACGAACAGGCGACCGCCGGGCTTGAGCCATTCCAGCCAGCGCGCCGGTACCACGTCCACCGCGCCGGTCACGCAGATCGCGTCGAACTGGCGCGTGGTTTGCCAGGCGAAGGCATCCGCGTGCTCAATGCCGACGTTGGCGCTCGTGCCCTGTGCCTGCAGGCGCGCGCGCGCAGCGTCGGCGAGCTCGGCATGGCGCTCCAGGCTGACCACTTCGCGTGACAGGCGGGCCAGGCAGGCAGTCAGGTAGCCACTGCCGGTGCCGATTTCCAGCACGCACTCATCAGCGGCCGGCAGCAACGATTGCAGGGTCCGGCCTTCCAGCACCGGCTTCATCATCACTTCGCCATGCCCGATCGGCAGTGGCGTATCGGAATAGGCAAGTGCGCGCAACGCCTCCGGCACGAAGGCTTCGCGCGGAATCGTCGCGATCACATCGAGTACGCGCGCGTCCAGCACGTCCCAGGGACGGACTTGCTGCTCGACCATGGTTTCGCGGGCCTTGGAGTAATCGATGCTCATCTTGGTGGAATCCCTTGCTTCCGGCAGGTGCGGTGAACCGATAATTCTAGCGGTGCCGCGCAGTGAGTGCCGTACTCATGGCGCGCAGTTTGACTGTGCTAGCACAGCGACACGCAGTGCCGGAAGTCATCGCGCGGCCTGTCGTTCAGCGAACGGCATGGGCGCGCAGGAACATCTCGACCACTGCCGTGATGTGCTCATCGGGGCTATCGACCTGACCGCTGCAGCAATAGCCGAACACCGCCTGCGCGTGTGGCTCGCCCTTGAGCAGGGTGAAAAAGAAGGCCGATGCGCGCTGCGGATCATCAATCTGCAGTTCGCCAGCCTTGATCCGGCGTTCCAGCAAGGCGGCAAACGCCCGTTGAACGCGCTGCGGGCCGGCTTCCCAGAACACCGCCGGCAAGGCCGATGCCGTAACCTGCGGCGAACACAGGATGCGGTGGCCAGCGACGGCTTCGGGGTCCATCACCATCGTGAAGAACGAATGCCCGATCGCCTCCAGCCGCTCGCGAAGCGGCATGTCCGCCTCTTCATCGAACAGGCTGGTCGGCATGCCCTGTTCGCAATGTGCGCGCACCGCTTCGCCGAACAGGCTGTCCTTGTCGCCGAAGTGGCTGTACACGGTCAGCTTGGACACGCCGGCTTCGGACGCGACCTGGTCCATGCTCACCCGCTCGTAGCCCTGGACGAGGAACAGCCGTTTCGCGGCGTCCAGGATCGCAGCACGCTTCTCCGGATCCTTGGGGCGGCCGGGCGGAGCGGGCCTGGGCGGAATGGCGGGTGAGCTGGAGGGGTGGCTGGACATGTCCTTAATACTATACCAATCGGTTCTGTATTTATAGGCAAACGCGCTGGCTTCAGTCGCGCAACTCCGCCACATGGCAATGGCTATCCAGGCGTTGCAGCACGGCGCGGGTGATCGCCGAGGTGCCCGCCGGGGTTGCGGCACCCAGGTCGGCGCCGAACACGCCATCGTCGAGGGTCGACGACACCGCCTGTTCCACGCAGGTGGCCTCCGCGCCCAGGCCAAGCGAATGCCGCAGCAGCAATGCCGCGCTGAGGATCGCGCCGATCGGATTGGCGATGCCGCGCCCGGTGATGTCCGGCGCCGACCCGTGGATCGGCTCGTACAGGCCGACGCGCCCGTCGCCGAGCGACGCCGACGGCAGCAGGCCCATCGAGCCGGCCAGCATCGAGGCCTCGTCGGTGAGGATGTCGCCGAACATGTTCTCGGTGACCACGACGTCGAACGCGCGCGGCTTCGAGAGCAGGTGCATCGCCATCGAATCGACCAGCTGGTGTTCCAGGGTGACATCGGGGAATTCGTCGCGGGCGACGCGGGTGGCGACCTCGCGCCACAGTCGCGAGGTTTCCAGCACATTAGCCTTGTCCACCGACGTCACGTGGCCTCGGCGCTGCCGCGCCAGTGCACACGCGCGGCGCACGACGCGTTCGACTTCGGACACGCTGTATTCGCACACGTCGCGGGCGATATCGCCCGCGCGCTGCTTGGCGCCGAAGTAGATGCCGCCGGTCAGTTCGCGGACCACCATGATGTCGACGCCGGCCAGCAGGTGCGGCTTGATCGGCGACGCGCCCAGCGTGGCCGGGTGCGGTTGCACCGGCCGCAGGTTGGCGTACAGGCCAAGCGCCTTGCGCAATGCCAGCAGTCCCTGTTCGGGGCGAACGCTGGCATCGGGCGCAGACCATTTTGGTCCGCCGACTGCGCCCAGCAGGATCGCGTCGGCCTTTTGGCAGGCGTCCAGCGTTTGCGCCGGCAATGGCTCGCCGGTGGCATCGATCGCGGCGCCACCGATCAGGTGTTCGTGCAAGTTGAACTGGTGCTGGTGGCGCTGGCCAACGGCGCGCAGTACGGCGACCGCGGCGGCGGTGACTTCGGGGCCGATGCCGTCACCGGGCAGGACGGCGATGTCAGCGTGCATGGGAAAGCTCCTGGTTGGGTGAGGTGGTGCGGTGTTCTTCGGCGCGTTGTCGGTCGACGCGCTGCTCTTCGAAACGGGTGATGGCGTCGCCCTGCCTGAGCAGGAAGCCGAGCTGGTCGACGCCTTCCAGCAGGCAGGTCCGGGCAAAGGCGTCCAGGTCGAAACGGGCGATGCGGCCATCGGGGAATTCGACGCTGGTGTTCGCAACGTCGATGCGCAGTTCGATGCCGGGTCGGCCCAGCAATTCTTCGACCAGCGCCGGTTCCAGCACGATCGGCAGCAGGCCATTCTTCAGTGCATTGCTGCGGAAGATGTCGGCGATCTGGCTGCTGATCACCGCGCGCAGGCCGAGGTCGAGCAGCGCCCACGGCGCATGCTCGCGCGAGGAGCCGCAGCCGAAGTTGTGGCCGGCAACCAGAATCTGCGCACCTGCATTTTCCGGACGATTGAAGGCGAAGTCCGGGTTGTCGCTGCCATCGGCGAGGTAGCGCCAGTCGTTGAAGGCATGGCGGCCCAGGCCATCGCGGGTGGTGGTGGTGAGGAACCGCGCGGGGATGATCTGGTCGGTGTCGATATTGCACGCGGGCAAGGTCACGGTGCGCGAGACCAGCGTGGTGAAGGCGGGCATCAGGCCACCTCCAGCGCGGGAGTTTGCACAGCAGGCGACAGGTAGCCTCGCGGGTCGGTGACTTCGCCGGCCACCGCGCAGGCGGCCGCGGTCAGCGGTGATGCCAGCAGCGTGCGCGCACCCTTGCCCTGGCGACCTTCGAAGTTGCGGTTGCTGGTCGATACCGCCAGTTGCCCCGGCTCGACCATGTCGCCATTCATGGCGATGCACATCGAGCAGCCGGGCTCGCGCCATTCGGCGCCCGCAGCGCGCACGATGCGGTCGATGCCCTCGGCTTCGGCATCGCGCTTGACCTGTTCCGAGCCTGGCACCACCAGCATGCGCACGCGCGGATGCACGCGGCGGCCGTCAAGGATGCGCGCAGCCTGGCGCAAATCCGACAGGCGCGCATTGGTGCAGCTGCCGATGAACACCACGTCGACCGCGCGACCCAGCATCGCGGCACCCGGTTCGAAGCCCATGTAAGCAAGTGCCTTGTCGATGTCGACGTCGCCGGCGGCGGGCACCCGCGCATCGACGGCAGCGACCTGGCCCGGGTGCGTGCCCCAGCTCAGCGTCGGGCGGATGTCGCGTGCATCGATCACCACCTCGCGGTCGAAGCGGGCGTCGTCGTCGCTGCACAATTCCCGCCAACGTGTAACGGCCCGTTCGAACTCCTCGCCTTGGGGCGCGCGTGGCGTGGCGGCGAGATAGTCGAAGGTGACCTGGTCGGGGGCGATCAAGCCGGCACGCGCGCCGGCTTCGATCGACATGTTGCACACGGTCATGCGCTCGTCCATCGACAGTCGCGCGAATGGTTGAACCGCGGTATTCGATGACGTGGCCGGTGCCGCCGTTGACCCCGATCACGCCGATCACGTGCAGGATCAGGTCCTTGGCGCCGACGCCCGGCGCAAGCGCACCGTCGATCGTGATCGGCCAGCGTCTGTGGCTTGCGCTGCAGCAGGCATTGGCTGGCCAGCACGTGGCCGACTTCGCTGGTGCCGATGCCGAATGCCAACGCGCCGAACGCACCGTGGGTGGCGGTGTGGCTGTCGCCGCAGACAATCGTCATGCCGGGCTGGGTCAGCCCGAGTTCCGGGCCGATCACGTGGACGATGCCGCGATGCGCGCTGTCGAAGTCGAACAGCTCCACGCCATGCCGCGCGCAGTTGTGGCGCAGGGTGTCGACCTGCGCCTGCGCCTGCGCGTTGATGTAGGTGCGCTGACCCTCGGGATCGGCCGGCGTGGTCGGCGTGGAATGGTCGAGCGTGGCCTTGGTCAGCTCCGGCCGGCGCAGCGCGAGGCCGCGCGCGTCGAGTTCGGCGAAGGCCTGCGGTGAGGTCACTTCATGGATCAGGTGCAAGTCGACATACAGCAGGGCCGGCACGGCCGCAGTTTCCGGTGTGACGAGATGGGCGTCCCAGAGTTTGTCCAGCAGCGTTTTCGAAGGACTCGTGGTCATCATGCAGCCTCCACGCGTGGTAGCGACGGGCTCACCTGTTGCCGGCGCGCGTGCAAGACGCGATTGGCGACATCGAGCCAGGCGATCGCGCTGGCTTCCAGCACGTCGCGACTTGTGCCTTGCCCGGTCAATGCCTCGCCATTGATGCGGCCGCTGAGGTTGGCTTCGCCGCGTGCATCGCGACCGATGCCCATGCTGTGCACTTCGTAACTCTCCAGCTCGAAGTCGACGCCGGTCGCCTGCGCCAGCGCGGCGAACACGGCCGCGACCGGGCCGTCGCCTTCCGCGCTTTGCAGCACGTGGCGATCGTCCGGATCGGACAGGTCCACGTGCGCGCGGGTGCGCTGGCCATAGTCGGTCAGGCTCAACGCGGACACGCGCCAGCCGGGTCCGTGGCTGTCGCCTTCGACCAGCTGTTGCAGGTCGCGGTCGCTGATCACGTGCTGGGTCTGGGTCAACGCCTTGGCATCGGCGATGACCTGGTCCAGTTGCTCGTCTTCCAGTACGTAGCCCAGCTGGCGCAGGCGGTCGGCCACGGCGGCGCGGCCGCTGTGGCGACCCAGTACCAGTTGCGAATCCGGCCAGCCCACGTCCTGCGGGCGCATGATCTCGTACGTATCGCGATGCTTGAGCATGCCGTGCTGGTGGATGCCGCTTTCGTGTGCGAACGCATTCAACCCGACCACCGCCTTGTTGCGTTGCACCTGGATGCCGGTGATCCGCGACAGCAGGCGCGAGGTCTCCAGCAACTTGCGCGTGTCGATGCCGGTATTGGCGGAATACCAGCCGCCGCGCACCTTCAGCGCCATGACCAGTTCTTCCAGCGCCGCATTGCCGGCGCGTTCGCCGATACCGTTGATCGTGCACTCGACCTGGCGCGCGCCGCCTTCGATCGCGGCCAGCGAATTGGCCACCGCCAGGCCGAGGTCGTTGTGGCAGTGCGCGCTGAACACCACGCCGGCTGCACCCTTCACGTTCGCACGCAGGTATTCGAACAGCGCGCGGATCTCGGACGGCGTGGCGTAGCCCACGGTGTCGGGCACGTTGAGGGTGCGCGCGCCTGCGGCAACCGCCGCGTCGAATACTTCGACCAGAAAATCGCGCTCGGTGCGGAACGCGTCCTCGGCGGAAAACTCCACGTCGTCCACGTGCTTGCGCGCGAGTTCCACGCCCATGATCGCGTGTTCGATGACCTGCTCGCGGCTCATGTCCAGCTTGTGCTTGCGATGCAACGGACTGGTCGAGATGAAGGCATGGATGCGCGGCGTGGCAGCGCCGTCCAGCGACCGCGCGCAGGCTTCGATGTCGCCGGGATGGCAACGGGCGAGGGCGGCGATCGATGCGCCGCGGACTTCGCGCGCGATGGTGTGCACGGCGGCGAAATCGGCAGGCGAACTGTTGGGGAAGCCGGCTTCGATCACGTCGACGCCGAGCTCGGCCAGCGCATGCGCGAAGGCGATCTTCTGCTGCGCGCTCATGGTGAAGCCTGGCGACTGCTCGCCGTCGCGCAGGGTGGTGTCGAAAATTCGGATGCGGTCGGTGGAGATGTCTTCAGTGCCGGATACGGGGTTCATGCGGTGGCTTCCTCGGCAGTCGCCTCTCTGGCGACCTGCGTGTGCGGTGTGGTGCGTGCGCTTGGCGGACGAGATGGCGGGCGCGGGGGCTGCGACAGCGCCGGCAGCAGGACTGCCGGCAATCCAAGCGGGCCGTCCGCCGGTTGTGCGTCGCGCGCGGGGGCTTCGCGCGTGCGCCGACGTGGGCGGCGAGGCGGGCGTGGGCGCACGTCGGACAGCAGCTGCGCCAGCACCGCCGCATCGAGGTTGCCGCCGGACACCACCGCGCATTTGCGCTTGCCGGCGACGCGCTTGCCCGCGGCCAGGGCGAGTGCGCCCGCGCCTTCGGCGATGACGTGCTCTTCAAGCGCCAACCGCACCAGGGTTTCGCGCAACTCGGCTTCGCGCACGATGATCACGTCGTCCAGCAGGTCGGCGAGAATGCGCTGCGTCAGTGTCCCCGGCTGCTTCACGCGCACGCCATCGGCCAGCGTCATCGCGGGTTCGCGCAATTCATGGTCGCCCTGCAGCGCGCGCGCCATCGCATCCACGCCTTCCACCTGCGCGCCGACGATGCGCACGCCTTGCGATTTGAGCGCCAGCGCGACGCCTGCCGCCAGTCCGCCGCCACCGATCGGCACCAGCACCACGTCAGGCGACATCGCCGCGATCTCCAGGCCCACCGTGCCCTGGCCGGCGATCACGTCGCGATCGTCGAAGGCTGACAGCAGGCGGTAATCGTGTTGCGCGGCGAGTTCGGCGGCGAAGGCCTTGGCTTCGTCGTAGCTGTCGCCATGCAGGCGCACGGTTGCGCCCCAGTGGGCGACGCCGGCGATCTTGGTGTCCGGCGCGCAGCGCGGCATCACCGTGATCGCCGAAACGCCCAGCCGGTACGCGGCCCACGCCAGTCCCTGCGCATGGTTGCCGGCGGACGCGGCGATCACGGTGCGTTCGTCGCCGCGTTCGCGCGCCACCAGCAAGGCATTCAACGCCCCACGCACCTTGTAGGAACCGGTGCGCTGCAGGTTCTCCAGCTTCAGCCAGCAACCAAAGCGTTCCGCGTAATGCGTCGGCGTTACCTCCAGGTAGCGGCGCAGGCGCGCCTGCGCGGCCAGCACGTCGGAAGCAGTCACCGGCAAGGCTTCTGCATGGCTGCGGCGTACGTCGGGCTCCATCAGCTCAGGCCACCGTCAACCATGCTGCGTGCGTGGTGTCCTCGCCGCGCACGATGCGCTGGTACTGCGCGGCAAGCGCGCGGCTGATCGGGTTTGCGCCGTACTCGCGCTGCTCGATCTGCGAGATCGGTGCGACTTCCGCCGCGGTGCCGCAGGCGAACACTTCGTCGGCGTCCAGCAGTTCGGCCAGGCTGACCGTGCGGATGTCTGCACCGCTCAACGCGAGCAGGGTGTCGCGGGTGATGCCGGGCAACGCATCCGGGTGTTCAACCGCGGTGATCACGCCATCCTTGACCATGAACACGTTGGCACCGGTGCATTCCACGACGTTGCCGGCACGGTCGGTGAACAGTGCCTCGTCGAAGCCGCGTTGCTTCGCCTCGCGCTTGGCCAGGATCGAATTGACATAGCCGCCGCACAATTTCAGCGGCGGCAGTGAGTCGGCCGGGTTGCGTCGCCAGCTCGACACGCCGATGCGTGCACGGCTGCCATTGAGGTGCACCTGGGTCGCGGTGGTGGCGACCATCAGGTGCGGCGCGTGGCCTTCCACGTCCAGCCCGAAACTGCCTTCGCCAAGCCACGCCAGCGGGCGAACATAGGCATCGCGATGGCCGTTGGCTTGCAGCGTTGCCAGTACTGCGTCGGTCGCCTGCGCGGGATCGAATGCCATGCCCAGCAGCTCTGCGCCCTTGCGCATCCGCTCCAGGTGTTCGGGCAGGCGAAACACCGCCGCACCGCCGCCTGTGGTGGCGTATGCCCGGATGCCCTCGAACACGCCGCTGCCGTAGTGCATGGCGTGCGTGGTCAAGTCCGCTTGCGGCGCATGCATGCCGACCATCTTGCCGTCGAACCAGACCAGGTTCCCCTCGACAGGCGTGGCGCGGGGCGGGGCGATGGGCGCAGCAAGCTGTTCGGCGGCGCTCGTGTTCATGCGCATGCCGACACCTGCACGTCCAGGCAGTCATAGAGTTTCGCGAGCTGGCTGCGCAGGGTTTCGTCGGAGCGTGCGCCTTCGACGGTCATGCGCAGGTGCCAGCGGTCGCCGTCCGGTTGGGCTTCGCCAACGACAGACAGCGGCCGGAAGCCGCGGCGTTCGGCGGCGCCGAGCACGCGCGTCAGTGCACCTTCGGCTTGCCGAAGGGTGAGATCAAGCTGGTAGCGCATGGGCGTTCTCCGTGGGCGAAGTGATGGATGGCGAGGACACGGTTGCGTCCGCGTTCTCGGGTTCATCGAGCATTTCCGCGTTGTTGCGGTTTGGCGGCACCAGCGGCCAGACGTTGGCGGCGGTGTCGATGGCGACGTGCAGCAGGGCAGGGCCATCGGCGGCCAGCAGGGCCTGCAACGCGGCCTCCACGCCAGCGGCGCGGTCCACGTGCATGGACTGGATGCCGAAGGCGGCGGCGACCGCGGCGAAATCGGGGTTGTCGGACAGGTCGACTTCGGAATAGCGCTTGTCGAAGAACAGTTCCTGCCACTGGCGGACCATGCCCAGCGCCTGGTTGTCGAGCAGCACGATCTTCACCGGCAGCCGGTAGCGCTTGAGCGTGGCCAGCTCCTGGATATTCATCATGATCGAGCCGTCGCCGCTGACGCAGATCACCCGTGCCGCGCGATTGGCCTCCTGCGCACCCATCGCCGCCGGCAGGCCGAAGCCCATCGCGCCCAGCCCGCCGCTGGTCAGGTGCTTGCGTGGATGGTCCATGCGCCAGTGCTGGGCGACCCACATCTGGTGCTGGCCGACGTCGCAGGCAACGGTCGCGTCCGGTGCCAGTTCGGACAGCCGCTTGAGCAATCCAGGTGCGAACACGCCGGCACCGGGTGCGTCGTAGCGCGACGCATGCTGGCGGGCGGTGTCCCTGCACTGCGCACGCCACTGCTTGCGTGCATTGCCATGGCGGCCATGCAGATGGGCGGCGCAGGGCAGGGTCAGCCTGGTCAGGGTGATGCCGATGTCGCCACGCACGCCAGCATCGGCATGGCGCAGCTTGCCGACTTCGCAGGCATCCAGGTCCATGTGCACGACGCGTGCGTGCGGCGCGAATTCCGCCAGTTTGCCGGTGGCGCGGTCATCGAAACGGGCACCGACCACGATCAGCAGGTCGGCGTCCTGCACCGCCAGGTTGGCGGCGCGGCTGCCGTGCATGCCCAGCATGCCAAGGTTGAGCGGATGCAGGGTCGGCAGTGCGCCCAGCCCTTTCAGGGTCAGCACGGTCGGGATCTGGGTGGCGTCGACGAAGGTGCGAAACGCCTGCACCGCGTCGCCCAATGCAATCCCGCCGCCGCCATAAACCACGGGCCGCTGCGCTTGCGAGATCAGCGCCAACGCCTCGTGCAGCGACGCGTCCTGGGGTGCCTCGACTGCATCCTTGCCGAGCGAGGCGTGAAGCGGCAGGTGTGATGCATCGGCGATCTGCACATCCTTGGGCAGGTCGATCAGCACTGGGCCCGGGCGTCCCGAACGCGCCAGCCGGAATGCTTCGCCAACGATCATCGGCAAGTCGTCCACGCGACGCGCGATGAAACTGTGCTTGACCATCGGCATGGTCATGCCGAACACGTCCAGTTCCTGGAACGCGTCGGTGCCCATCAGCGTGGTTGGCACCTGGCCGGTGATCACCACCATCGGCACCGAATCCAGCATCGCGTCGGCGATCCCGGTGACCAGGTTCGATGCACCGGGGCCCGACGTGGCTACGCATACGCCAACGCGCCCGCTGGCACGCGCAAACCCGTTGGCGGCGAACGCCGCGCCCTGTTCGTGGCGTACCAGGACGTGCTTCAGTCCGGGCTCGCCATGCAGGGCGTCGTAGAAGGGCATGATGGTGCCGCCGGGATACCCGAACAGCGTCTCAACGCCTTCCGCGACCAGGGCTTGCGCCAGCCAGCGGGCCCCGTTCATCAGGCAGCCTCGCTCTGCGGTTCGGCAGTCGCCGCGGTTGCAGGCTTTGCCGGTGCCGCCTGCGAACTGGCCAGCCACTTCATGTTGGCGCGCAGCTTCTTGCCGACCGCTTCGATCGGATGATCCAGGTCGGCCTGTTTCAGCGCCTTGTAGTTGCTGTTGCCGGCCGCGTATTCGGCGATCCACTGGCGGGCGAAGGTGCCGTCCTGGATTTCGGTCAGGACTCGCTTCATCTGCGCGCGGGTGTGGGCATCGACGATGTAGTCGCCGCGGGTCAGCGCGCCGTACTGCGCGGTCTCGCTGATGAATTCGTGCATGCGGGTGATGCCGCCTTCGTAGAACAGGTCGACGATCAGCTTCAGTTCGTGCAGGCACTCGTAGTAGGCGACCTCCGGCTGGTAGCCGGCTTCGACCAGGGTTTCCCAGCCGGCCTGGACCAGCTTGGTGGCGCCGCCGCACAGCACCGCCTGCTCGCCGAACAGGTCGGTCTCGGTTTCTTCCTGGAAGGTGGTCTTGATCGCGTTCTGGCGCGCGCCGCCGATCCCGGCGCAATAGGTCAATGCAAGCGCCTCGGCATTGCCGCTGAGGTCCTGGTGCACGGCATAGACCGCGGGCACGCCGCGGCCGATCTCGTATTCGCGACGGACCAGCGCGCCCGGACCCTTGGGCGCCACCAGCACCACGTCGAGGTCCTCGCGTGGCGTGATCTGGCCGTAGTGGACGTTGAAGCCGTGGGCGAACAGCAGGCACGCGCCCTGGGCCATGTTCGGCTCGATAATCTCGCCATAGAGCTGTGGCTGGACCATGTCCGGGGTCAGGATCGCGACGATCTGCGCATCCTTCACCGCTTCGGCAGGCGTCTTGACGGTGAAGCCATCGGCCTTGGCCTTGAGCGTGGTCGGGCCGCCCGGGCGCAGGCCGACGGTGACATCGAAGCCGGAGTCGCGCAGGTTGAGCGCATGCGCGCGACCCTGGCTGCCGTAGCCGATGACTGCGATGGAGGGTTTGTTGGGGCTGGTCATTGCGTATTTCCTGGCTGTGGTGTTTTTCGAGGGCCCAAAACGAAAAACCCCGCACCTTGCGGTGCGGGGTTTGCGATTCTGGCGTTTGCTTCTTGTTTACGCGCCGGATCGTCCCGCACCTGTTGGCGAGGTAATAAGGACGAGTACGAGTACCGACGCCGCGCGTGCGGTCGGTGGGGTCAACGAAAGTGTGCGGCGCTGCAACATGAGCCAAGATGACCACGGCACCAATGCCGCTGTCAACAGTTTCTTTCATGCTGTTTTTGCATGTGTGCGCCGGTCTGCGACGGTTGCAGCTGAAACCGTGGAAACAAAGCAGAATCAACGCTTCCAGCGATTCGCACGAATCCGCACCTGACACACGACCACACGCCGATGCCCGATTACCGCTCAAAAACCTCCACCCACGGCCGCAACATGGCCGGCGCCCGCGCGCTCTGGCGCGCCACCGGCATGCAGGACGCCGACTTCCACAAACCGATCATCGCGATTGCGAATTCCTTCACCCAGTTCGTGCCCGGCCATGTACACCTGAAGGATCTCGGCCAGCTGGTGGCGCGCGAGATCGAACGCGTCGGCGGCGTTGCCAAGGAGTTCGACACGATTGCCGTGGACGACGGCATCGCGATGGGGCACGACGGCATGTTGTACTCGTTGCCGAGCCGCGAAATCATCGCCGACTCGGTGGAATACATGGTCAACGCGCACTGCGCGGATGCGCTGGTGTGCATCTCCAATTGCGACAAGATCACGCCGGGCATGTTGATGGCAGCGCTGCGGCTGAATGTGCCCACCGTGTTCGTCTCGGGTGGGCCGATGGAAGCCGGCAAGACGCGACTTGCCGACGGCACAACGTCCGGCCACAAGCTCGACCTCATCGATGCAATGGTGATGGCCGCCGATCCGAATGCGTCCGACGACGACGTTGCGGCGGTCGAGCGCAGCGCCTGCCCGACCTGTGGTTCCTGCAGTGGCATGTTCACCGCCAATTCGATGAATTGCCTGACCGAGGCACTGGGCCTGTCGTTGCCGGGCAATGGCACCCTGCTTGCCACGCATGCGGATCGCGAGCAGTTGTTCCTGCGCGCCGGCCGCACGGCGGTGGAACTCTGCCATCGCTGGTACGGCGCGGAGGACGCCAGCGCCTTGCCGCGCGGCATCGCCACGTTCGCCGCGTTCGAGAACGCGATGACCCTGGACATCGCCATGGGCGGATCGACCAATACCATCCTGCACCTGCTTGCCGCCGCGCAGGAGGCGGAGGTCGACTTCGACCTGGCTGACATCGACCGGCTCTCAAGGCGCGTGCCGCAGTTGTGCAAGGTTGCGCCCAACTCGGAGAAGTACCACGTCGAGGACGTGCACCGCGCAGGCGGCATCATGGCGATTCTCGGCGAACTGGCCCGTGGTGGCCTGCTGCACACGGACGTTCCCACCGTGCACGCGAAGTCGCTGGGCGATGCGATCTCGAAGTGGGATATCGCCACGAGTGCGGACGCCGATGTCACCACCTTGTTCCGGGCCGGGCCGGCCGGCATCCCGACCCAGGTCGCCTTCAGCCAGTCCACGCGCTGGCCGTCGCTGGATGCCGATCGTGCCGAAGGCTGTATCCGCGATGTCGAGCACGCCTATTCGCAGGATGGCGGGCTGGCGGTGCTGACCGGCAACATCGCGACCGATGGCTGCGTGGTGAAGACCGCTGGCGTGGATGAGTCCATCCACGTGTTCGAAGGCAATGCGCGCGTGTACGAAAGCCAGGACGCAGCGGTTGCCGGCATCCTCGGCGATGAGGTGAAGCCGGGTGATGTCGTGGTGATCCGTTACGAGGGTCCGAAGGGCGGCCCCGGCATGCAGGAGATGCTGTATCCGACCAGTTACCTGAAGTCGAAGGGTCTGGGCAAGCAATGCGCACTGCTCACCGACGGGCGTTTTTCCGGCGGCACCTCGGGCCTGTCGATCGGCCACGCCTCGCCAGAAGCGGCGGCCGGCGGCGTGATCGGACTGGTTCGCGATGGCGACCGCATCCGCATCGACATCCCTGCGCGCTCGATCAACCTGCTGGTGCCGGGCGACCAGCTGGCATCGCGGCGCGCCGAACAGGACGCGAAGGGCTGGAAGCCGCGGCTGCCCCGCCCGCGCAAGGTGACCACCGCGTTGAAGGCATACGCCCTGCTGGCGACCAGTGCCGACAAGGGCGCGGTGCGCGACAAGGCCTTGCTGGACGGGATCTGAGCAGCGCCTGCGGCATGACCTGGTCGTGCGTGCCACTGCGCACTGCGGCATGACGGCGCCGCCGGTTCCGGTCTAGACTCGGGTCGCAAGCGATGGCCGGCGCCTCCGGCTCTCCGACAGGCCCAGGCCGGGCCTGCCTGCAGCGAGGATCGCGGTGAAGCCGACCGATATTCGCAATCCCGACGTCTTCCACAAGGTCGTCGACTGCCAGTGGGCCTGTCCCGCACACACCCCGGTTCCCGAATACATTCGCCTGATCGCTGCCGGCCGCTACGCCGATGCGTACATGGTCAATTGGCAATCCAACGTGTTCCCCGGAATCCTCGGCCGTACCTGCGACCGCCCTTGCGAACCGGCGTGCAGGCGCGGACGGGTGGAGGAGAACAACGGTCCCGAATCGATGCGCGAAAAACCCGAGCCGGTCGCGATCTGCCGGCTCAAGCGCGTCGCCGCCGACCACAAGGGCGATGTCCGGGCGCGCATGCCAAAGCCGGCAACGCAGCTCAACGGCAAGCGCATCGCCTGCATCGGTGCCGGGCCGGCGTCGCTGACGGTCGCCCGCGACCTCGCGCCGCTGGGCTACCACGTCACCATCTTCGAGGCCGATCCCAAGGCCGGCGGCTTCATGCGCACGCAGGTGCCGCGCTTCCGCCTGCCGGAACAGGTGATCGATGAAGAGTGCGGCTACATCCTCGACCTGGGTGTCGAGTTCGTCAGTGGACGGCGCATCGAATCGATGAAGTCGATGTTGGGTGAAGGTTATGACGCGGTCTTCGTCGGCAGCGGCGCGCCGCGCGGTCGCAACCTGGAAATTCCCGGGCGCGAGGAAGCTGCAGCGAACATCCATCTCGGCCTGGACTGGCTGGCGAACGTGTATTTCGAGCACGTCAAGACCGTCGGCAAGCGCGTGCTGGTGCTGGGCGGCGGCAATACCGCGATGGATTGCTGCCGCAGCGCGCGCCGACTCGGTGGCGAGGACGTCAAGGTCCTGGTGCGCTCCGGCTTCGACGAGATGAAGGCCAGTCCGTGGGAGAAGGAAGATGCGATGGAAGAGGGCATCCCGATCCTCGACTGTCGGGTGCCGAAGACCTTCGTCCATGAAGACGGCAAGCTCACCGGCATGACCTTCGAGTTGGTGCGCGCCGAATACGACGCCAATGGCCGCCGCAGGCTGGTCCCGACCGGCGAGGCGGACGAGTTCCATGCCTGCGACGAGGTACTGATTGCGATTGGCCAGGAAAACGCGTTCCCGTGGATCGAGCGCGACTGTGGCATCGAGTTCGGCGAGTGGGACATGCCGGTGGTCGACAAGCTCACCCATCAGTCGTCGCTGCCGCACGTGCTGTTCGGCGGCGACGCGGCGTTCGGGCCGAAGAACATCATCTGGGCGGTGGCGCATGGCCACGCCGCCGCGATCAGCATCGACAAGCTGCTGCATGGCGAGGACACCCGCGTGCGCCCGGATCCGATGGTGCAGCTCACCTCGCAGAAGATGGGCATCCACGAGTGGACTTACGACAACGCGGTCTCGCCCGACGAGCGCTTCCTGGTGCCGTGGTCGAAGGAGGCGAAGAAGCTCGACAGCATCAAGGTCGAGGTGGAGCTCGGCTTCGACGCCGCCACCGCCTGGAAGGAAACCCAGCGCTGCCTCAACTGCGACGTGCAGACCGTCTTCACCCGTGACAAGTGCATCGAGTGCGATGCCTGCGTCGACATCTGCCCGACAGACTGCATCACGTTCACCGCCAACGGCGAGGAAGCCGACTTGCGAACGCGCCTGACGGCACCCGCGACCAATGAAACGCAGGATCTCTACGTGTCCGAACCACTGCCCACGATGCGCGTCATGGTCAAGGACGAAGACGTCTGCCTGCACTGCAGCCTGTGCGCGGAGCGCTGCCCGACCGGTGCCTGGGACATGCAGAAGTTCCTGCTGCTGGAGACCCATGCGGGTACCGGCTGTCGCAGCAAACCGGCGAGGGAGGCGGCATGAGCACGGGGGTGGATCCATCAGGAAGTGCGCCCCTGCAGGCCGTCAACGACTTCGTCGTCAAGTTCGCCAACGTCAACGGCTCGGGTTCGGCTTCGGCGAATGAGCTGTTCGCAAAAGCCATCCTGCGCATGGGCGTGCCGGTCAGCCCGCGCAACATCTTCCCGTCCAACATCCAGGGCCTGCCGACCTGGTACGAGGTGCGGGTCAGCGAGGCTGGCTGGCTGGGTCGTCGTGGCGGCGTCGACATGCTGGTGGCGATGAATCCGCAGACCTGGGATGACGACGTCAGGGAACTCGCATCCGGCGGCTACCTGTTCTACGACAGCAGCAAGCCGATGCCGAAGTCGAAGTTCCGCGACGACATCACGATCATCGGGGTGCCGTTGACCGAGATGTGCAACGCCACCTACGACGATCCGCGCCAGCGCCAGTTGTTCAAGAACATCATGTACATCGGTGCGCTGAGCGCATTGCTTGACGTCGACGTGCCGACCATCGAGACCCTGATCGGCGAGCAGTACAAGAGCAAGCCCAAGCTTCTGCCGCCCAATATCGAGGCCCTGCACCTGGGCCGGGATTGGGTGCGTGAACACCTGCCGCATCCGATCGGCCTGCAGGTGCGCAAGGCCGATGCAGTCGGCGACCGCATCTTCGTCGAGGGCAATGCCGCCGCCGCGTTGGGCTGTGTCTACGGCGGGGCGACGGTGTGTGCGTGGTATCCGATCACGCCGTCGTCGTCACTCGCCGAGGCCTTCCAGTCGTACTGCCAGAAATACCGCCTCGATGACGATGGCCGGGCGCGTTTCGCGGTGATCCAGGCCGAAGACGAGATCGCCTCGATCGGCATGGTGGTCGGCGCCGGCTGGAATGGCGCACGCGCATTCACTTCGACGTCCGGTCCCGGCATTTCGCTGATGAATGAGTTCATCGGCCTGGCCTACTTCGCCGAGATCCCGGTGACGATCATCAACGTCCAGCGCGGCGGCCCGTCGACCGGCATGCCGACGCGCACCCAGCAGTCCGACGTGCTTGCCTGCGCGCATGCATCGCACGGCGACACCAAGCACGTGCTGCTGTTTCCGGAAGATCCGACCGAATGCTTCGACTTCGCCGCCGCCGCGCTGGACCTGGCCGACCGGTTGCAGACGCCGGTGTTCGTGATGAGCGACCTCGACATCGGCATGAACCAGCGGCTATGCGCGCCATTCCAGTGGGACGCTGCGCGGACGTATGACCGCGGCAAGGTGATGACCGCCGAGGCGCTGGACGCCGGCAAGGAATTCGCGCGCTACAAGGACGTCGACGGCGATGGCATCCCGTACCGCACCTGGCCCGGCACGCACCCGGACAAGGGCGCGTATTTCACCCGTGGCACCTCGCGTGATCCGCAGGCGAAGTATTCGGAACGCGGCGAGGATTACATCTACAACATGCAGCGGCTGCTGCACAAGTTCGATACCGCCAAGGCGCTGGTGCCGCAGCCGATCGTGCAACAGGCGGAGCCGCCCGCGCCACAGGCAGCGATCCATTACGGTTCGACCAGCCCGGCGATGGCCGAGGCGGTTGAGCACCTGCGCGAGGACGGCATCGTGCTGGATACCTTGCGCATCCGTGCGTTCCCGTTTCCGGATTCCGTCCACGACTTCATCCGTTCGCACGAATCGGTGTTCGTGGTCGAACAGAATCGCGACGGCCAGCTGCGCAGCCTGCTGGTCAACGAATTCGGCATCGACCCGGCGCGCCTGGTCGCGGTCCTTCACTACGACGGCACGCCGATCACCGCGCGCTTCATTGCAGGTGCGATCAGCACGCAGCTGCGACCGGCCCGGCAAGAGGTGGCCTGAGCCATGACCTATCTCGCCAAACCCAAGCTGCACCACCCGAGCCTGCGCTGCAATGCACTCGGCTTTACCCGCCGCGACTACGAGGGCACCGTGTCGACCCTGTGTGCGGGCTGCGGCCACGATTCGATCTCGGCCGCGATCATCCAGGCCTGCTGGGAAATGGACATCGCGCCGCATCGGGTGGCCAAGCTCTCGGGAATCGGCTGCAGCTCGAAGACCCCGACCTATTTCCTCGGCCAGTCGCATGGCTTCAACACCGTGCACGGACGCATGCCATCGGTGCTGACCGGCGCCAACCTGGCCAATCGTGAACTCATTTACCTGGGCGTGTCGGGTGATGGCGATTCGGCCTCGATCGGCATCGGCCAGTTCGTGCACTCGATCCGGCGCGCAGTGAACATGACCTACATCGTCGAGAACAACGGTGTCTACGGCCTGACCAAGGGTCAGTTTTCAGCGACCGCCGACCAGGGCTCGGTATCGAAGAAGGGCGTGGCCAACAACGACAGCCCGCTGGACCTCATCACCATGGCGCTGCAACTGGGCGCCACCTACGTCGCGCGCAGTTTTTCCGGCGACAAGCAGCAACTGGTGCCGTTGATCAAGGGCGCATTGGCGCATCGCGGCGCGGCGTTCCTTGACGTGGTCAGCCCTTGCGTCGCGTTCAACAACCACCCCGGCAGCACCAAGAGCTACCAGTACGTGCGCGAGCACAACGAGGCGATGAACCGGATGGACGTGATCCTGCCGCGCGCGGAAATCACGGCGGAGTATGGCGAGGGCGAGTTGCTGGAAGTCGCCCAGCACGACGGTTCGGTATTGCGCCTGCGCAAGCTCGACAGGGATTACGATCCCCGTGACCGCATCGTTGCGATGAACCTGCTGCAGCAGCGCCATGCCCAGGGCGAGGTCGTGACCGGCCTGCTCTTTGTCGACCCGGATGCGGATGACCTGCACGCCCACATCAATACGATTGCCAGGCCATTGAACAGCCTGGACGCGACGGCGTTGAGCCCGGGCGAGGCGGTGCTCGGGAAAATCAACGCGGCACTGCGTTGAGGCGGTACGCCGCAAGGCCATGTTGGCGCCCCCGCGGGCGCCATGTTCCAATAGCGCCTGAAGCGGGGGTACCGTCGGCCAGGGCCGCGGTTGAGACAGACCCTTCGAACCTGATCCGGTTGACACCGGCGTAGGGAAGCTTCGCGATGCGGCCCCGCCTTCGTGGCGATGCACGCACGCGCCGCCGCTTCGTCCACCCGCCTGAAGGACGAATGCCATGAACGCAGTACCCTCCGATCTCATCCGTGACACCGAGCGCCTGTCCGAATCCGCAACCCGGCCGATTCCGGGTTCGCGCAAGGTGCATGTGGCGGGTTCGCGCCCGGACGTGCGGGTCGCGATGCGTGAGGTCATGCAGGCGCCGACGCACACCTTGGCCGGCATCGAGGAAAATCCGTCGATCACCGTCTATGACACGTCGGGTCCGTATTCCGATGCGGCCGCCGACATCAACCTCGACCGCAGGCCTGGCGCCGCTGCGGGCGAAGTGGATCGCCGAGCGCGGTGACACCGAAGCATTGACTGCGCTGTCTTCGGCGTTTGGCCGCGAGCGCGAGCACAACGCGCGCATGGACGCCGTGCGTTTCCCCAACCGGCCGCTGCCGCGTCGCGCGAAAGACGGCGCGAACGTCAGCCAGATGCACTACGCCCGCCGCGGGATCATCACCCCGGAGATGGAATACGTCGCGATCCGCGAGAACCAGCGCATCGACGCCATCCGCGATCCGGCGCTGCTGCGGCAGCAGCCGGGCCAGAGCTTCGGTGCCAGCATCCAGAAATTCATCACGCCGGAATTCGTGCGCGACGAGATCGCCCGTGGCCGCGCGATCCTGCCCTGCAACATCAACCACCCGGAAAGCGAGCCGATGATCATCGGCCGCAACTTCCTGACCAAGATCAACGCCAACATCGGCAACTCCGCGGTGAGTTCCGGGATCGCCGAAGAAGTCGAGAAGCTGGTGTGGGCGATCCGCTGGGGCGCGGACAACGTGATGGACCTGTCCACCGGCAAGCACATCCACGAAACCCGCGAATGGATCATCCGCAACTCGCCGGTGCCGATCGGGACCGTGCCGATCTACCAGGCGCTGGAAAAGGTCGACGGTCGTGCCGAAGAGCTGACCTGGGAAATCTTCCGCGACACCCTCATCGAGCAGGCCGAGCAGGGCGTGGACTACTTCACCATCCACGCCGGCGTGCTGTTGCGCTACGTGCCGCTGACCGCCAGGCGCGTCACCGGCATCGTGTCGCGCGGCGGCAGCATCATGGCCAAGTGGTGCCTGTCGCATCACCGGGAAAGCTTCCTCTACACGCATTTCGAGGACATCTGCGAGATCATGAAGGCCTACGACGTCGCCTTCTCGCTGGGTGATGGCCTGCGTCCCGGGCTGCATTGCCGATGCCAATGACGCAGCGCAGTTCGGCGAACTGGAAACGCTCGGCGAGCTGACCAAGATCGCCTGGAAGCACGACGTGCAGACCATGATCGAAGGCCCCGGTCACGTGCCGATGCAGCTGATCAAGGAAAACATGGACAAGCAGCTGGCCGAATGCGGCGAGGCGCCGTTCTACACCCTAGGGCCGCTGACGACCGACATCGCGCCCGGCTACGACCACATCACCAGCGCGATCGGCGCGGCGATGATCGGCTGGTACGGCACCGCGATGCTCTGCTACGTCACGCCGAAGGAGCACCTCGGCCTGCCCAACAAGCAGGACGTGCGCGACGGCATCATCACCTACAAGATCGCGGCCCACGCCGCCGACCTGGCCAAGGGCCATCCGGGTGCCCAGGTGCGCGACAACGCGCTGTCCAAGGCGCGTTTCGAATTCCGTTGGGAAGACCAGTTCAACCTTGGCCTGGACCCGGAAAAGGCGCAGGAATTCCACGACGAAACCCTGCCCAAGGACGCGCACAAGAGCGCTCACTTCTGCTCGATGTGCGGCCCGAGCTTCTGCTCGATGAAGATCACCCAGGACGTGCGCGACTACGCGGCCGAACACGGGCTGGACGACCAGGCGGCGCTGGAAGCCGGCATGGCCGAGAAGTCGGCGGAGTTCCGCGAGGCGGGTGCGGAAGTCTATCGGGAGGCGTGATCACCACGAACGGCGAACGCCACCTCAGAACTTCGGCTTGTCCACGTCCGGCGTGGCGTTGTAGCGATCCATCGCCTGCAGCAGGATCTGCCTGGCTTCATCGGCGCCGCCCCAGCCTTCCAGCTTGACCCACTTGCCCTTCTCGAGATCCTTGTAGTGCTCGAAGAAGTGGCCGATCCGCTCCAGCCAGTGCGGGCTGACCTGGGCGATGTCGGTCACGTGGGCATAGCCGCTGAAGATCTTCGGCAGTGGCACCGCGAGGATCTTCTCGTCGCCACCGGCTTCGTCGCTCATCTTCAGCACGCCCACCGGGATGCAGCGGATCACCGAGCCCGGCACCAGCGGCAGCGGCAGGATCACCAGCACGTCGGCGGGATCGCCGTCGCCACACACGGTGTGCGGTACATAGCCGTAGTTGCACGGATAGCGCATCGGGGTGGACAGGATGCGGTCGACGAAGATCGCGCCCGTTGCCTTGTCGACCTCGTACTTGACTGGCTCGGCGTCCTTCGGGATTTCGATGATGACGTTGATTTCGTCCGGCGGGTTGCTGCCGGTGGGGACGAGGTCCAGGCCCATGTTGTTGCTCCATGAATGCGTGCGGCGCAGGTTGCGCCCGGCACGCTGCGAAAAGGGGAAGGGCGCGCATTTTACCCCCAGCCGGTGGAGCGACGACTCCAGGGGGTGCCACGCAAATGAAAACGGCGACCCGAGGGCCGCCGTTTCCGTGCCGCGATGCCAGGTCGGTTACAGCAGCGGCACCATCAGCAGGGCGACGATGTTGATGATCTTGATCAACGGGTTGATCGCCGGGCCGGCGGTGTCCTTGTAGGGATCGCCGACGGTGTCGCCGGTCACCGCGGCCTTGTGCGCCTCGGAACCCTTGCCACCGCAGTTGCCGTCCTCGATGTACTTCTTGGCATTGTCCCAGGCGCCACCACCGGTGGTCATCGAGATCGCCACGAAGATGCCAGTCACAATCGTGCCGATCAGCAGGCCGCCCAGCGCTTGCGCGCCCAGCAACAGGCCAACCACCACCGGAACCGCGACCGGCAGCAGCGAGGGCACGATCATTTCCTTGATCGCCGACTTGGTCAGCATGTCCACAGCCTTGCTGTAGTCTGGCTTGGCGGTGCCTTCCATGATGCCGGGGATCTCGCGGAACTGGCGGCGCACTTCCTCGACCACCGCACCTGCTGCACGGCCCACGGCTTCCATCGCCATCGCACCGAACAGGTAGGGAATCAGGCCGCCGATCAGCAGGCCGATGATCACCATGTGGTTGGACAGGTCGAAGCGCATCGCCTCGTACGCCACGCCGCTCACCGCAGCCTTGGCAGCGCCGGCGGCATCGAGGTTGTGGGTGTAGTCCGCGAACAGCACCAGTGCGGCCAGTGCAGCCGAACCGATCGCGTAACCCTTGGTGACTGCCTTGGTGGTGTTGCCGACCGCATCCAGCGGATCGGTGACCGCGCGCACTTCAGGCGGGAGCTCGGCCATTTCGGCGATGCCGCCGGCGTTGTCGGTGATCGGGCCGTAGGCATCCAGTGCCACGATCATCCCGGCCATCGACAGCATGGCGGTGGCGGCAATCGCGATGCCGTACAGGCCGGCGAGTGCATGCGCGCCATAGATCGAGGCGCACACCGCGACCACCGGCATCGCGGTCGACTTCATCGACACGCCAAGGCCAGCGATGATGTTGGTGCCATGGCCGGTGGTCGATGCCTGCGCCACGTGCTGCACCGGCTTGAACTGGGTGCCGGTGTAGTACTCGGTGATCCAGACGATGACGCCGGTCAGCACCAGCCCGATCAGGCCGCACAGGAACAGGTTGGTCGCAGTCAGCGCGGCCGAGCCATCCGCCGGCGCCAGGCCGTCGGGGAACATGTTGGCGGTGACGAACCAGAAGGCGACAGCCGACAGCAGCGCCGACACGATCACGCCCTTGTACAGCGCGCCCATGATGTTGGGCTTGGAGGCGTTGACCCTGACGAAGAACGCACCCACGATCGAGGCGATGATCGACACTGCGCCCAGCACCAGCGGATACAGCACGGCATTGCTGCCCTCGGCGAAACTCAGCCCGCCCAACAGCATGGTTGCGATGATCGTGACCGCATAGGTCTCGAACAGGTCGGCGGCCATGCCGGCGCAGTCGCCGACGTTGTCACCCACGTTGTCGGCGATCACCGCCGGGTTGCGCGGGTCATCCTCGGGGATGCCGGCTTCGACCTTGCCCACCAGGTCGGCGCCGACGTCGGCACCCTTGGTGAAGATGCCGCCGCCCAGGCGCGCGAAGATCGAAATCAGCGAGGAGCCGAACGCCAGGCCGACCAGTGCGTGCAGCGCGTCCTCCTGGGCAACGCCCAGGTGGCGGGTCAGCACCGCGTAGTAGCCGGCCACGCCCAGCAGGCCGAGGCCCACCACCAGCATGCCGGTGATGGCGCCGCCCTTGAAGGCCACGTCCATCGCCTGGCTGATGCCCTTGCGCGCCGCTTCGGCGGTGCGCACGTTGGCGCGCACAGACACGTTCATGCCGATGTAGCCGGCGGCGCCGGACAGCACCGCGCCGAGCAGGAAGCCGATCGCGGTGTACCAGGTGAGTGCGAAGCCGACCAGCACGAACAGCACCACGCCGGCAATGGCGATCGTGCTGTATTGGCGGTTCAGGTAGGCGCGTGCGCCTTCCTGGATCGCACCCGCGATTTCCTGCATGCGCGCGTTGCCGGCAGGCTGGCGGTTGATCCAACGGGCGGCCCACAGGCCGTACCCGATCGCGATGATGGCGCAGACAAACGCCAGATGTAGACCGTATTGCTCCAGCATGAACCCCTCCCCGGAGTGTTCGAAGGACGAAAGATCGACGTGTGCCAACCCGCGGCAGGCAACCCCGCGACTATCGCACAGCCCGGTGCCATGCGGGTGTGCGGTCGCTTAAAAAGCCCGATGGCCTGCCATGAATGCACGGTTCAGGCCGGTCATGCCAGCCTTTGACCGCTTGATTTCACCCGGAGTAACCGATGTCGCGTTTGATCCTGCTGTGTGCGGGCCTGCTGACGGCCACCGCCACCAGCGCTGCCGATCCGAAGCCGGAGATCCAACGCCAGGCGGCGACGGCGCAGGCGACCGGTGTGCTGCATACGCTCCGCACCATCCCCGAAGCCTGCGCTCGCCTGCAAGGCCAGTTCACCGGTGACAAGACCAGGCCTTATGCCTTCGAGGCGGTGCCGACCAGTGCGCGATGCCAGCCGCGCGCGCGGCTGGTTTCTGCGGTGAGCGTCAAGCCTTCGGTGGCCAAAGGCTGGCTCCTGAACGACATGATCCGGGTGCCGAGCGCCGCCTGTCCTTCGCAGCATGCGGTGGTGCGGGTCTGGCGTCAGGCCGGCAAGGCAGCGACGCCGGAGCTCGATGCGCAAGGCCGTTCGCGCATCTACCTGAAGGACGGCCTTGAGGCCGCGCGGCAGGGCCAGCTTGCCGTGGTGCCAGTCTTCGCGGCCGGCATGACGCTCGAAGGAACCGCCTGCAAATAGGCAAACAGGCGAACAGGCTTTGGCTAATCGGGGATCAACACTCGTTTGAGGCGGCTGCCACTCCCCGTCTTGATCGTGACCTGCGCCTTGCTGCAACCGAACTGCCGCGCCACCAGCGCGATCAGTTCCGCGTTGGCCTTGCCATCCACCGGTGGCGACTTCAGCTGGGCGAGCCAGGTGCCATCGTCCTGCTGCGTGAGTGACGCCGCGCGGGCATTGGGTTTCGCCTTGACCAGCAGGATTGCCATGCGCACAGGATCGCACGCCTGCGCTCCGCGACGACCATGCAACCGGCGTTCAAGACAAGAGAAAACGCCCGGACATGCCGGGCGTTTTCAAAAGAGTCGACGTGGCAGGCGTCGGTCAGTTGCCGACCTTCAGCTTGCCGCCCTTGCCCAGGCCACCTTCGACTTCCTGCGGGCTGTAGTTGCGCAGTGCGCGCACCATGTTGTTGTAGGCATCGGCGAAGGCCAGTGCCAACACCTTGCCTTCCGGGGTGTTGGTGTAGCCGCCGAGCGCGCCATAGCCGGAACCGCCCCAGCCGGCAATGCCGCCACCGAAGTCGGTCTTGCTGGCCTGGCCCTGGGCAGTGGCGATCTGCACGCCGGAACGGTTGTCGACCATGGTCAGGATGGTTTCCGCACGCTTGAACTTCAGCCCGCCGACCACTGCACCGAGTGCGCCCAGCTTGCGCCCGCCGAATGCGCCGAGCATGCCGCCGATGCCACCGGCGTCGCTTTGCGAGAAGTTGATGCTGGGGTTCAGCGAGTAGTCGGCGGCGACCATCTGGCCCTTGCCGAAGCCGCTGCCCTCGCGCATCTCACCGGAATCTTCCAGTGCACGCTCCTGCATCATGTTCTGCATCGCGCGGCCACGCTCGACTACCACGAAGCAATTGGACTGCTGGACCATCATGCGGATCAATGGAATGGTCGAGGGCAGGCGCAGGTCGCTCCGCAGGTAGCGATACCAGTCGCCATCCTGGTCCTCGACCACCCCCACCGTGCCCAACGGTTGATCGCAATGTTCCAGGGTCGTGGATGCGCCTTGCGCATTGCCGCCGGCGGCGGAGCCCCCCGGCTGGGTGCCCTTGCGTTGCGCGAGGGCCGGATTGCTCATGAGCAGGCACATGCCCGCGACCAACAACAGCTTCTTCATTGATTCCCCCATGTTCATCGGTATGTTCATCGGTGTGGTGACCCATCGGCACATGCCGGCGGGGAGGTTTCCAGCGGTGTTCGATCATCCTTCCCAGACTGGCAGCTTGCGACGGATGGTTGCCTGATCCAGTACTACGTAATTTGGTAGCCCATCCCGGCCAAATGGCGGATATGCCTCACCCGAGATCAGCGGTTGCAGGTAGCGCCGGGCCGCGGCGGTGATGCCCAGGCCGTCCTTGCGGATGTAGCCGGCGGGCATGGTCTTCTCGCGGTTCGCAATCTTCGACAGCGGCGCGGCCTCCACCGTCCAGCGGTAGGGAGAATCCGCGGTTCGCACGATGACCGGCATCACCGAATTCTGGCCGGCCAGGGCATATTCCACCGCCTTTCGGCCAACCTCCAGCGCGTGCTCGAGGTCGGTCTGGCTGGCGATGTGGCGGGCCGAGCGTTGCAGGTAGTCGGGCAGGGTCCAATGCACCTTGTAGCCCAGTGCGTCCTTGACCCGTCCCGCCAGGTGCGCGGCGACACCGCCGAGTTGGGTATGCCCGAATGAATCCTTGACGGCGCCGGCGTCGGCGACGAAACGGCCCCCGGCATCGCGGATCCCTTCACTGGCCACCACCAGGCACCAGCCGACCCGCTTCACCACGACATCGACCTGGGCGAGGAACGCGGCTTCGTCATAGGCCCGCTCCGGAAACAGGATGATCTGCGGGGCATCGTTGCGGCCCTCACCGGCCAGCCCGGCAGCGGCGGCCAGCCAGCCGGCGTGGCGGCCCATCGCTTCGTAAATGAAGACCTTGGTCGAGGTTTCCGCCATCGCTGCCACATCGAGTGCGGCTTCGCGCACGGACACCGCGGTGTACTTGGCGGCGGAGCCAAACCCCGGGCAGCAGTCGGTCACCGCAAGGTCGTTGTCGATGGTCTTGGGCACGCCCACGCAGGTCAGTGGATAGTCGTACTCGACTGCCAGTTGGGAGACCTTGAGCGCGGTGTCGGCCGAATCGTTGCCGCCGTTGTAAAGGAACCAGCGCACGTCATGGGCGCGGAACACGTCCAGCAGGCGCTCGTATTTCGCGCGATCGGCCTCCAGCGACTTGAGCTTGAGCCGGCAGCTGCCGAATGCGCCACCGGGCGTATGTGCCAGCGCCTTGACCTGCGCGCTGCTGAACGCGGAAGTGTCGATCAACTCCTCGCGCAGCGCGCCAAGGATGCCGTTGCGCGCTGCCAATACGCGGACTTTCCGCGCCCGCGCAGCCTGGATCACCGCCGAGGCGGTGGCGTTGATGACGGCGGTCACGCCGCCGGATTGGGCGTACAGCAGGGTGCCGCTGGGCATCGGGAAATCCTGGGCAGGGTCTGGATCGTGGGTGGGATACGGTAAGCTGGCCGCCACGCAAGGCCAGGGGCAGTGTAGCGCCGGCCAGCGACATCATCCTGGAGTGATTCGATGCGATTGGTTCTATTGGGCGCGCCCGGTTCCGGCAAGGGTACCCAGGCAGCACGACTGAAGGAGCACCTGCAGGTTCCGCATATTTCCACCGGCGACCTGTTGCGTGCAGAGGTGGCCGCGGGCAGCAGGCTCGGGCTGGAAGCAAAGGGCGTGATGGCGCGCGGCGAGTTGGTCAGCGACGCAATCCTGCTGGGCATGCTGGAGGATCGTTTCTCCAGGTCGGACACCGCCAACGGGTTCATCCTCGATGGCTACCCGCGCAACCTGGCCCAGGCTGCCGCGCTGGACGGCCTGCTGGGCCGGCTGCAGCAGTCGTTCGACTATGCGGTGCAACTGGACGTGGCGACCGAACTGCTGGTCGAGCGCATCGCCGGCCGTGCCAAGGCAGAGGGCCGCGCCGACGACACCCCGGAATCCGTCCGCACCCGCCTGCAGATCTACAACGACCAGACGGCGCCGGTCATCGACTACTACCGCCAGCACGGCCAGTTGACCCTGGTTGATGGGGTCGGTTCGCTGGATGAGGTCTTCACCCGGATCATCGAAGCGATCCAGCCGGGGCATGAAATCGGGTGACCCAGCCCGTTCGCGAACCACTGCTTCGCGCGTTGATGAACGCCCGGGACATCCAATGAAACTCCACATCCTCGGCATCGCCGGAACCTTCATGGGCGGGGTCGCCGCGCTTGCGCGCGAACTTGGCCATGCCGTCGAAGGCAGCGACCAGGCCGTGTATCCACCGATGTCGACCCAGCTGGAACAGCTCGGCATCGCGCTGTCGCAGGGGTATCAACCCGCGAACATCAGCGTCGATTGCGACGAGATCGTCATCGGCAATGCACTCTCGCGTGGCAATCCGGCGGTCGAGCACGTCCTGGACCATGGCCTGAAATACATCTCTGGCGCGCAGTGGTTGAGCGAGCAGGTGCTGCCCGGTCGCGACACGCTGGCGGTGGCCGGTACCCACGGCAAGACCACGACCACCTCGATCCTGGCTTACCTGCTGCAGGCCGCCGGGCGCGAACCGGGTTTCCTGATCGGCGGCGTGGCCGAGGATTTCGGCGTCTCTGCACGAATCGGCAGCGGCCGCGAATTCGTGGTCGAAGCCGACGAATACGACACCGCGTTCTTCGACAAGCGCAGCAAGTTCGTGCACTACCGGCCGCTGGTGGCGATCCTCAACAACCTGGAGTTCGACCACGCCGACATCTTCCCGGACGTGGCTGCGATCCAGCGCCAGTTCCACCATCTGGTGCGCACCGTGCCCGGTCGGGGTCGGCTGATCGTCAATGGCGCCGACGAGCGCCTGCGCGAAGTGCTGGCGATGGGCTGCTGGACGCCGGTGGAGCGCTTCGGTTTCGATCCGGCATTCGATTGGTGCGCACGCAAGCTGCGCGATGACGGCAGTGCGTTCAGCGTCATGCACCAGGGCAACGAACTCGGCATCGTCGAATGGGATCTGCTCGGTGACCACAACGTGCTCAACGGACTGGCTGCGTTGGCCGCCTGCCACGCGGTGGGCGTGGACATCGCCACGGTCATGCCTGCGCTGGCGGCGTTCCGCAGCGTGAAGCGGCGCATGGAAGTGATCGGCACCCATGCCGGCATCACCCTCTACGACGACTTTGCCCACCATCCAACCGCAATTGCGACCACGCTCGCCGGCTTGCGGGCCCGGATCGGCAGCGCCCGCATCGTGGTGGCGATGGAGCCGCGCAGCAATTCGATGCGGCTTGGTGCGCATGCCGATGCATTGGCGCCATCGCTGGATGGGGCCGATGTGGTGGTGTTCCTGCATCGCCCGGAGTTGGCCTGGGATGCCGGCAAGGTGATGGCGGCACTGCAGGGCGAGGGCCATGCGGTGGCCGACGCCGATGCACTCATCGCGACGCTGCGCGGGCTGGCGTGCGCAGGCGACCATGTGGTGTTCATGTCCAACGGCGGATTCGACGGCGCGCCCCGGCGATTCCTCGCCGCATTGCGTGATGGCTGACGCCACCACGCTGCCGTTGTTCCCGCTGCAGGCGGTGCTGGTGCCGGGTGCCGCACTGGACCTGCGGATCTTCGAACGGCGCTACCTCGACATGGTCGGCGAGTGTGGACGCAGCGCAGGCGGCTTCGGTGTCTGCCTGATCCTGGAAGGCAACGAGGCCGGCACGCCCGCATTGCCGGCGGCCTACGGCACCGAGGCGGTGATCGAGGATTTCGGCACCACGCCCGAAGGCCTGTTGTCGCTGCGGGTGCGTGGCCGGCGGCGTTTCCACGTGATCCACACGCGGGTGCGCGACAGCGGCCTGGTCATGGCCGAGGTGCAGTTCCGCGATGAATACACAGGCTCGACGCGCGTGCGCCCGGAACATGCGCTGCTCGCCGACTTGCTGCGAATGATCCTGGCGCAGGTCACCGATGCCGGCAGTGAGCCGGAGCCGGCCATGTTCGAGGATGCGGCGTGGGTCGGCTGGCAGTTGGCCGAATTGCTGCCGATTTCACTCTCGCAGCGCCAGGCATTGCTGCAACTGGATGACCCGCACGCGCGCTTGCAACTGTTGCTGGATGGCATTGCCGACGCGCAGGATCAGCAGGACGCTGGCAACGCCTGAGGGTCACGGCACATCGGTGCGGACCCGGATGCGTCCACCTTCCTCCTGGTGCGGGAACGTGGCGAGCACGGCGCGCATGTCCGCGGGCAGGCTTGGCTGTGACGGCAACGGCTGCCACAGCATCAACAAGCGCATTCGCCTGCGCACCTGCAGGGTTTCGACACGACCCACCCACAGCGGCGTGCCCTGTTCGAGGCGCGCAGGTGCGAGCCAGAGCCGCACGACGTCGATCCGGTCATCGTGATCGCCCCTGCGGCGCAGCAGCAACGCTTCGGGATGCGCATCCAGTGCGATGGGCAACACCGGCCGCTCGGCCAGCGTCGTATCGTCGTCGAGCAGGCCAAGCACCGAAACCCAGTCCGCTTCACGTTGCACCTGCCAGCCCTGCGCCAGCAGTCGCTGCTGCAGCGGCTGCAGGCGGCCGGCCACCTCGATATCAAAGCTGCGGGCGTCCTGGAGCCCATCGGCCCACCAATCCGCCATGGCCAGCGATGCCTGCGGCAGCGGCGGCTTGAATCTGTCCAGCGTCGCATTCACGCTGCGTGGCGCATACCAGAACGCAGCCAACGCGAAGCTGCCGTAGAAGGTCCATGCCAGAGGCCGCATCCAGAACGATCGCGTGCTGTGGCGGCGATAGGCGATGCCCAGTACCAGCAACCAGGCCACGCCCAGCAACACGCCGGCCATCACGTCGCTCGGCCAATGGGCACCGAGGTAGAGCCGGGCGAATGCCACCAGAGCCGTGGCCACGCCGGTGAACAGGTAGGGCCAGACCCGTTGCCGGCCTGGCAGCTCGCGTGCGATGAGCACCGCGAAGAATCCGAATACCACCGTGGTCATCGTCACCGCGATCGACGGGAACCCGAACCCGGCCACTGCGGTCGGCGGGCGCGGCATGTGGACCACGGCATCCAGCCCCTCGGTCAGCAGCAGGCCAACTGCAATGGCCGCGAGCCAGTGCGCGGCCGCCATCCAGCGTTTGCGCCAGACCAGCCACGCAAGGGCGAATGCCGAACACGTGCCGAGCACCGGCGCGCTGCCGATCGCCGCCAGTGACGCCATCAATCGATCCGCCAGCGGATTGCGCAGCGCGAACATCGCCGCGTGCACGGTCTGGTCCACTGCCAGCGGCCCACCTTGCAGCAACAGGGACGCGCTCAGGACCGCCCACAGCCAGGCGACCGTGAACAGACAGGCGGCAAGCAATGCCAATGAAGCCGATTCCGGCCGGCGCGGGTCAATCAACGCGGCGGCATAGCGACCCAGGCGCGGATGTGACCGGGTCCAGCGCAGCGCGCGCGCCAGCAGATTGTCCGCATGCGCCGCAAACCAGCGCCAGGTGTAGAGCACTACGGCCCACGCCAGCGCCAGTGCCGCAAACAGGCCAAGCAGCACCAGCACGAGCTTGTCTGCGACAGCCGCCACCGCATCGTAGGAGGCGCCAAAGATCCAGCCAGGGGCGAGGAACACGGCAGCCCATGTCACCGCCGCGAAGGCACTGGCCGGGATGTAGCGGCGCAACGGCAAGCGCACCATCCCGGCCACCGCCGGGACGAACGGGCGCACAGCGCCAATGAAGCGCGCGATGACGATCCCCTTGCTGCCGTTGCGGCGGAACAGCACTTCACCCCGCTGCAGCAGTTGCGGATAACGCCGGAACAGCCAGAGATCACGCATTGCCGGACCCCAGCGATGGCCGATCCAATAGCTCACGGCATCACCCGCGAACGCCCCGACCGCTGCGCACAGCAGGGCGTAGGGACCATTCAGGTGGCCCAGGCCGATCAAGGTGCCGACTGCGAACAGCAGCGGCAATGCCGGCACCACAATGCCCACGACCGCGAGCGCATCGCAGAATGCGATCAGGAAAACCAGCCCGCCCGCGGCCTGCGGGTGCGCGCTGATCCATGCGACGGTGTTGTCGAACCAGGCGCTATGCATGGGCCGGATTATAGGCGGGGCACCTTACACTGCGGTTGTCCAAATCCTGAGGAGCGACATCGTGGCCAGCCTTGCCGGCAAGACCCTGATCATCACCGGCGCGTCGCGCGGGATCGGCCTTGCGATCGCGCTGCGCGCTGCGCGCGATGGCGCGAATATCGCCATCGTCGCGAAATCCGCCGTGGCCAATCCGAAGTTGCCCGGCACCATTCACACGGCTGCCGCGGAAATCGAGGCCGCCGGCGGGCGCGCATTGCCACTGCAGTGCGACATCCGCGAGGAAGAGCAGGTACGTGCAGCGGTGGCGGCCGCGGTCGATGCCTTTGGCGGCATCGACATCCTGGTCAACAACGCCAGTGCGATCTGGCTGCGCGGCACGCTGGACACGCCGATGAAGCGATTCGACCTGATGCAGCAGGTCAATGCCCGCGGCAGTTTCCTGTGCGCGCAGGCCTGCCTGCCGCACCTGCTGCAAGCGCCGAACCCGCACATCCTGACCCTGTGCCCGCCGCCGTCGCTGGATCCGAAATGGTGGGCGCCGCATACCGGCTACACGCTGGCGAAGATGGGCATGAGCCTGGTGACGCTGGGACTTGCCGCAGAGTTCGGTCCGCAAGGCGTGGCCGTCAATGGGCTGTGGCCGCGCACGCTGATCGCCACCGATGCGTTGAACATGATTCCCGGCGTCAGCGCCGGCAACGGGCGTTCGCCTTCGATCATGGGCGATGCCGCGCATGCCGTGCTGACGCGGTCTGCCGCCGGTTTCAGCGGGCAGTTCCTGATCGACGACGAGGTGCTTGCAGCAACCGGCATCACCGATCTGTCCGGTTATGCGCTGGATGCCTCGCAGCCGCTGTTGCCGGACCTTTTCCTCGACTGATCTCTCACGGGGCTGGAAGTGCCCTGCAACCCCTCGGGTCGGAGCCACCATGAAATACCTGCACACCATGATCCGCGTCCGCGACGTCGACGCATCCCTGCGCTTCTTCTGCGAAGGGCTCGGGCTTCAGCTCAAGCGGCGTGACGACTACCCGCAGGGCAGGTTCAGCCTGATCTTCCTGGCCGCCCCGGAAAGCCAGGAGGAAGAACTCGAATTGACCTGGAACTGGCCCGCCGAGGACGGCAGCACCGAGGACTACGGCAGCGCGCGCAACTTCGGCCACCTGGCGTTCCGGGTGGACGACATCTACGCCACCTGCGCACACCTGCAGGCCATGGGCTACACCATCAACCGACCGCCGCGTGACGGACACATGGCGTTCGTGCGCTCGCCTGACCTGGTCTCGGTCGAACTTCTGCAGGATGGCAAGCTGCCACCCGCCGAGCCGTGGCTGTCGATGCCGAATACGGGGGTGTGGTGAATACACCATCGCCGGAGATCCTCATGCATCACACGCAAGCACTCTCGGATTTCGCCCTCTTTTTCGGCATGGGCCTGGGCTTCATGCTGCTCTACCTGGTGCTGTACCTGTACGTGACGCCGCATCGGGAAATCACCCTGATTCGCGGGGACAACCTTCCGGCCGCGGTGGTGCTGGCAGGCGCGCTGCTGGGCTTTGCCTTGCCGCTGGCTAACGCATTGCGGATCGCGAATGACGTGAGCGATGTGGCGACATGGGCATTCATCGCGCTTGTCGCGCAACTGGCCGCGTATGCTGTGGTCGCGTTGCTGCTGAAGAATTTCACCAAGCGCATCAACCGCGGCGAAATGGCGGCTGCGGTATTGGCCGCAGCGGCCCACGTCAGCGTGGGCTTGGTGAACTCCGCCGCCATGAACTTTTGACCGAGTCCACGACCATGTCCGAAACAGGTTCCGATGTCGCGTCGCTGCTCGCCATGGGTCGCGATTACTACCTGCCGGTCTACCGGCCGCGCGAACTCATCCTCGAGCGCGGGCAGGGCGCGCGCCTGTGGGATTCGCAAGGGCGCGACTATGTCGACTTCGGCGCAGGCATCGCGGTGTGCAGCCTCGGCCATTGCGATCCCGACCTGGTGGCCGCATTGACCGCGCAGGCGAACGCCCTGTGGCACACCAGCAACGTCTTCTACAGCGAACCGCCGCTGCGACTTGCGCAAGAGCTGGTGGCGGCGTCGCGTTTCGCCTTGCGCGCGTTCCTGTGCAATTCCGGCACCGAGGCCAATGAGGCAGCCATCAAGCTGGTGCGCAAGCGGGCGTCGGCGCAAGGGCGCACGCCAGACAAGCGCGTGATCGTTACGTTCCGCGGCAGTTTCCACGGCCGCACCCTCGCCGCCGTCACCGCAACCGCGCAGCCCAAGTACCAGGAAGGCTACGAGCCATTGCCGGGTGGCTTCCGCTACGTCGACTTCAACGACCTCGACGCGCTGGCGGCGGCGATGGCTACCGGCGACGTGGCCGCGGTGATGCTCGAACCGGTGCAGGGCGAGGGCGGGGTGATGCCGGCAGCGCCCGGCTTTCTCGCCGGCGTGCGTACGCTGTGCGATGCGCACGATGCGCTGCTGGTGCTGGACGAAATCCAGTGCGGCATGGGCCGCACGGGCGCACTGTTCGCGCACTGGCATGAGGGAATCACGCCCGACATCGTCACCCTGGCCAAGGCGCTCGGTGGCGGCTTTCCGATCGGTGCGCTGCTGGCCGGGCCGAAGGTTGCGCAGGTCATGCAGTTCGGTGCGCATGGCACGACATTCGGTGGCAATCCATTGGCGGCAGCGGTCGCGCGGGTTGCCTTGCGCAAGCTGGCATCGGACGACATCGCCGCGAACGTGCGCAGGCAGGAACAGGCGATCCGCGATGGGATCGACGCGATCAACGCGGATCTTGGCCTTTTCGGCGATGTGCGCGGGCGCGGACTGATGCTTGGCGCCGTTCTCGCGCCGGCCTATGGCGGGCGTGCCGGCGAAATCCTCGATCATGCCGCCGCCCACGGCCTGTTGCTTCTGCAGGCTGGCCCGGATGTCCTGCGCTTCGTGCCGCCGCTGAACATCCGGGATGAAGAGGTCGCGGACGGCTTGTCGCGCCTGCGCGCGGCACTCGACGCGTTCGCGCGCAGCACCTGAGTTGGCTCAGGCCAGCGCCTGGGCCAGGTCGTCGATCAGGTCGCCGGCGTCTTCCAGGCCAACCGATATCCGCAACAGATTCTGCGGCGAACTCGGGTTGGGGCCTTCCACCGACGCACGATGCTCGATCAGTGACTCGCAACCGCCCAGCGAGGTGGCATTGGTGAAGATGCGCAGCTTGCCGGCCATCGCCAGCGCGGCGTCGCGCCCGCCATGCAGCTGGATGCTGAGCATCGCGCCGAAGTCACGCATCTGTTTCGCCGCCACCGCATGCCCCGGATGCGATGCAAGCCCCGGATAGTTCACGCGCTCGATCGCAGGATGGTCGGCAAGGAAGTCCGCGACCTTGCGCGCATTCGCACAATGCATCGCCATCCGCGCCGAAAGCGAACGGCAACCGCGCAAGGTCAGCCACGCACTGAATGGCGCAAGCACCGCGCCGGTGATGTGCAGTCGGTGCGCAACCAGCTTGCTGAATTCATCGTCGCGGGCGAATGCCAGCGCGCCACCGAGCACGTCGCTATGCCCACCGAAGTACTTGGTGGTCGAATGCATGACGACATCGGCGCCGTGTTCCAGCGGACGGGTCAGCAACGGCGTGGCGAAGGTGTTGTCGCAGGCCACCAGCGCACCATGCGCATGCCCGATTTCGGACAGCGAGGCGATGTCGCTGACCTGCATCAACGGATTGGACGGCGTTTCGATCCACAGCAGGTCGACGCCTGCAGCGCAGGCGGCGCGCACCGCGTCGAGGTCGGTCATGTCCACGCGCACGACCTCGATGCCGCGCGCGGGCAGGAACTCGGTGGCATAAATCCGCAACCCGACGTAGCAGTCGTCCGGCATCACCAGCCGCGCCGGCGTCGGCAGGCATTCGACCAGGCCGCTGATCGCGGCCATCCCGGATGCAAACGTCAGCGCGACCTGTGCCCCTTCGAGTGCAGCGATTGCTTGGTGCAGGCGGTCGTTGGTCGGGTTGCCTTCGCGCTGGTATTCATAGCCGGCCAGGCGCTCGCCATCGGCGCCGTGGCGGAATGTGGTGGCCAGGTGGATCGGCGGTGCCACCGCGCCGGTCGCGGCATCGATTTCATTGCCCATGTGGACGGCAAGCGTGCCGGGACGAAGGTTGCGCGACGTGGTCATTCGGATGCCTCGGGAAGCGTGCGCCCGCATTTCCGGCAGTGCCAGGCATCGATCTCGTGATCGGGCAGGCCGCACTCCGGACAGCGTGCCTGGCGGCGCTTGGGCTGCAGTGTGCGGGCCAATTCGGCGGTGTAGATCCCGGTGGGGACTGCGATGATGCTGTAACCGATGATGATCAGCACCGAGGTGATGAAACGTCCCAGCGGCGTGCCGGGTGCGATGTCACCGAAGCCCACGGTCGCCATGGTCACCACCGCCCAGTACATGCCGGTGGGGATGCTGTTGAAGCCGTGTTTCGGGCCCTCGATCACGTACATCAGTGCGCCGAACACCACCGTGATGACCAGCAGGGTGGCGACGAACACCAGGATCTTGCGGCGCGCGCGCAACAGCGCCTGGATCAGCACGCCGGCCTCGCTCGAGTATTCGGCGAGCTTCAGGATCCGGAAGATGCGCAGCATGCGCAGGATCCGCACCACCGCCAGCGAGGCGCTGGCCGGGAACAGCAGCGAGAGGAAGGTCGGCACGATCGCCAGCAGGTCGATGACCCCGTAGAAGCTGGTGGCATAGCGCAGCGGGCGCTTGACGACCCACAGGCGCACGGCGTACTCGACCGTGAAAAGCAAGGTGAAGAACCACTCGGCCAGATAGAGCTGCGTGTGCCAGCGCAGCTTGATGCCTGCCACGCTGTCCAGCATCACCACGCCCACGCTGGCGATGATCGCCACGATCAACCACAGGTCGAAATTGCGCTCATCCGCCAGCTCATGCAGGAAGATCCGGCGATACCAGCGATGGCGCGCGCCGGTGGTGCTCGCCGGCCAGTGGGCACGCTCTAGCAATGGTCGCTCCTTCTTGGGCTTCGTGTCGGGCGGGGTTTCGGCCATTGCGGTCTACAACGCCTTGAAGGCAGCCCGTGCTGCAGCGATGGTATGGGTGATGATGTCGTCATCGTGCGCGCTGGACATGAACCCGGCCTCGAATGCGGAGGGCGCCAGGTAGACGCCACGCTCGAGCATCGCGTGGAAGAAACGGTTGAACGCGGCGCTGTCGCAGGCCATTGCCTGCGCGTAGGTGTCGACGACTTCGTTGCTGAAGAACATGCCGAACATGCCCCCGATTCGCTGCGTGGTGAACGCGATGCCTGCATCATGCGCCGCGGCTTCGAGCCCGTCGCACAAGGCGTGCGTGCGGCACTCGAGATCTGCGTGGAAACCCGGTGCCTGGATCAGGTCCAGCATCGCCAGTCCAGCGGCCATCGCCACCGGGTTTCCGCTCAGCGTGCCGGCCTGGTAGATCGGTCCACTTGGTGCGATCTGCTGCATGAGGTCGCGGCGACCGCCATATGCGCCGACCGGCATGCCGCCGCCGATGATCTTGCCGAACGTGCTCAGGTCAGGGTTCACGCCGTATCGCGCCTGGGCGCCACCAAGCGCGACCCGGAAGCCGGTCATCACCTCGTCGAAGATCAGCAAGGCGCCATGCGCAGAACAAAGCTCGCGGAGGTGCTGCAGGAAGCCCTCGCGCGGCGGCAGGCAATTGGCGTTGCCGACGACGGGTTCGACGATCAGGCAGGCAATGTCGCTGCCGCATTCGTCGAACAACGCGGTGGCGGCACCGAAGTCGTTGTAAGTCAGGGTGAGGGTAAGGTCCGCCAGCGACTTGGGGACGCCGGGCGACGTGGGAACGCCAAGGGTCAGGGCGCCGCTGCCGGCCTTGACCAGGAAGCTGTCGCCATGGCCGTGGTAACAGCCCTCGAACTTCACGATGCGACTGCGCCCGGTGGCGCCGCGGGCCAGGCGGATCGCCGAGAGGGTGGCCTCGGTGCCGGAGTTGACCATGCGCACCATTTCGCAGCTTGGCACCAGCCGCGCGATGGTCTCGGCCATGGTGACTTCCAGCGGATTCGGCGCGCCGAACGACAGGCCGTCGCGCGCCGTGCGGATGACGGCATCGAGTACTTGCGGATGGTTGTGGCCGACGATCATCGGTCCCCATGAGCCCACGTAGTCGATGTAGCGGTTGCCGTCGACATCGAACAGGTAGGGGCCATCGGCGCGCTGGACGAAGAACGGTTCGCCTCCGACCGACTTGAAGGCGCGCACCGGCGAATTGACGCCTCCGGGCATCAGTGCCTGGGCGCGGGTGAACAGGTCGTGGGAGCGGTCATGGGTCATGTGTGGGGTCTTCGAAGCAGGAAAGGTAGGCACGGGCAGCGGCAACGGGATCGGGTGCATCGAACACCCCGCTGATCACGGCGATCAAATCGGCACCCGCCGCAAGCACGCGCCCCGCATTGTCGGGGGTGATGCCGCCGATCGCTACCCGCGACGCGGGCAAGCGAGCCGTCTGGCGGAACAGATCGAGGCCAGCGGCTCGCGCAGCCGGCTTGGTCGGTGACGGGAAGCACGCGCCGAACGCGATGTAGTTGGCGCCCGCCGCGACGGCAGCGTGCGCGCGCTCGATGTCGTCATAGCAGGAGGCGCCGATGATCGCGTCGCCACCCAGCAGGCGCCGCGCCTCGGCGATGGCACCATCGTGTTCGCCAAGGTGCACGCCATCGCTACCGAGTGCACGCGCAAGGTCGGCATCGTCGTTGATGATGAACGTGACGCCGGCGGCGGCGCACATGTCGCGCAAACGCGATCCGGCATCGAGCAGGTTCGCGGAATCCATCACCTTGCTGCGCAATTGCAGGCAGGACACAAACGGAAGAAGCGGTTTGCTGCGTTCGAGCAGGCGTACCGGATCGCGCTCATCCGGCGTGATCAGGTACAGGCCGCGCCGTAGCGGGCGCCTTCGCATCCTGGCTTCAGTTGGCGGGTGCGTATGGGACAATGATGGTTCTTTCATCAGCGCCGCCTCCGAGATGTCCGAACCCGCGATCCCCGTCGCTGCATACCGCACCTGGATGTGCGTGGTCTGTGGCCTGGTCTACGACGAAGCAGCCGGCTTGCCGGAAGACGGCATCGAGCCCGGCACGCGCTGGGAAGACGTGCCCGAAACCTGGACCTGCCCCGATTGCGGCGTGGGCAAGGACGACTTCGAGCTGGTGGGCTGACGCCTGTCCGCTGCGCATCACTTGGCGTCGTGGATGCCGCTGCTGAGCGTCATTTGCGCGCCGTCTTCCAGCTTGAGTCGCGCCGCTTCACCGGCATTGAGTTCCAGCACATAGCGCGCGGGCGCCTTGCTTGGATATGACGGGCATGCATTGCCAAGCGAACAGGGCGGGACATCGCGTTGCTGCGACACCAGCTTGCGGGTGTCGTCGAAGTAAAGGATGTCGAGTGCGATCCTGGTGTTCTTCATCCAGTACGCCTGCGGCTCCTGGCGGTCGTGGATGAACAGCATGCCGCGGTCGGCTTCCATCGCATCCCTGTACATCAGCCCGCGCGCGCGCTCTGCGTCATCGTCGGCAATTTCGATGGTGTAGCGGTGGCCGCCCAATTCCACCCATGGACTGTTCGCGCTGGCGCAAGCAGACAGTGAGCAGGTGGTCAGCAGCAGCAATAGGGTTTTACGCATGATGAAGCCTCCTCGGGACGGCGCACCTTCACCCGCAGCACGGATCACGTCAAGGCGCAAGACTTCCGTCGCGAGGATTGCTCGTGCATGATTCGCGCCCTGCCCAGCACCGGCCAAGTCGGAGTGCCGAAGCGGCCAAAAATTCTTCACCACGAAGTATTGACGGGTAGCAAAAAGCTTGTATGATGTGCGGCTCGCTTGAGCAGAAGTGCTTGGGCAGACGGGAAAGGCGCTGAGGCCGGCCCCGAAGATCTTTGACAGTGTGCGCAGGTGACTTGTGCGGGCGTCTGGTGGTGGCAGTTGTCCATCAGCAGATGTTCGAACAAATCACATGATTCAAAGTATTCGTACGCAAGTACAACGTACAGCGAGTAGGTGAGTTGGACGGACTCTGCACAAAGTAATTTGGCCTTCGGGCCATGTAATTTTAAGTGAAGAGTTTGATCCTGGCTCAGAGTGAACGCTGGCGGCAGGCCTAATACATGCAAGTCGAACGGCAGCACAGCAGAGCTTGCTCTGTGGGTGGCGAGTGGCGGACGGGTGAGGAATACATGGGAATCTGCCCAGTCGTGGGGGATAACGTATGGAAACGTACGCTAATACCGCATGCGCCCTTCGGGGGAAAGCCGGGGATCTTCGGACCTGGCGCGATTGGATGAGCCCATGTCGGATTAGCTAGTTGGGGGGGTAAAGGCCCACCAAGGCGACGATCCGTAGCTGGTCTGAGAGGATGATCAGCCACACTGGAACTGAGACACGGTCCAGACTCCTACGGGAGGCAGCAGTAGGGAATATTGGACAATGGGCGCAAGCCTGATCCAGCCATGCCGCGTGTGTGAAGAAGGCCTTCGGGTTGTAAAGCACTTTTGTCCGGAAAGAAAAGTACCGGGTTAATACCCTGGTGCTCTGACGGTACCGGAAGAATAAGCACCGGCTAACTTCGTGCCAGCAGCCGCGGTAATACGAAGGGTGCAAGCGTTACTCGGAATTACTGGGCGTAAAGCGTGCGTAGGTGGTTTGTTAAGTCTGATGTGAAAGCCCTGGGCTCAACCTGGGAATTGCATTGGATACTGGCAGGCTAGAGTGCGGTAGAGGGTAGTGGAATTCCCGGTGTAGCAGTGAAATGCGTAGAGATCGGGAGGAACATCCGTGGCGAAGGCGACTACCTGGACCAGCACTGACACTGAGGCACGAAAGCGTGGGGAGCAAACAGGATTAGATACCCTGGTAGTCCACGCCCTAAACGATGCGAACTGGATGTTGGGCTCAACTTGGAGCTCAGTATCGAAGCTAACGCGTTAAGTTCGCCGCCTGGGGAGTACGGTCGCAAGACTGAAACTCAAAGGAATTGACGGGGGCCCGCACAAGCGGTGGAGTATGTGGTTTAATTCGATGCAACGCGAAGAACCTTACCTGGCCTTGACATGCACGGAACTTTCCAGAGATGGATTGGTGCCTTCGGGAACCGTGACACAGGTGCTGCATGGCTGTCGTCAGCTCGTGTCGTGAGATGTTGGGTTAAGTCCCGCAACGAGCGCAACCCTTGTCCTTAGTTGCCAGCACGTAATGGTGGGAACTCTAAGGAGACCGCCGGTGACAAACCGGAGGAAGGTGGGGATGACGTCAAGTCATCATGGCCCTTACGGCCAGGGCTACACACGTACTACAATGGTGGGGACAGAGGGCTGCAAACCGGCGACGGTGAGCCAATCCCAGAAACCCCATCTCAGTCCGGATCGGAGTCTGCAACTCGACTCCGTGAAGTCGGAATCGCTAGTAATCGCAGATCAGCATTGCTGCGGTGAATACGTTCCCGGGCCTTGTACACACCGCCCGTCACACCATGGGAGTTTGTTGCACCAGAAGCAGGTAGCTTAACCTTCGGGAGGGCGCTTGCCACGGTGTGGCCGATGACTGGGGTGAAGTCGTAACAAGGTAGCCGTATCGGAAGGTGCGGCTGGATCACCTCCTTTTGAGACATGGCAACGCATTGCCAGACGTCCGCACAAGTGACCTGCATTCAGAGAACGCGATCCCGCAGGGGTTGCGTGTCCCGCTGGCTTAGATAAAGCAAGCACGGGGCCTTAGCTCAGCTGGGAGAGCACCTGCTTTGCAAGCAGGGGGTCGTCGGTTCGATCCCGACAGGCTCCACCATCTGGCGACGACACATTGGGTCTGTAGCTCAGGTGGTTAGAGCGCGCCCCTGATAAGGGCGAGGCCGGTGGTTCGAGTCCTCCCAGACCCACCATGCTGTGCTGGTGCTGCGTTGCGCCAATGCTCATTGGCTAATGCCAACGTCGCGACACTGCTTCTGGCCAGCCACAAAAGTCAGTCGACAAAAACTCTGAATGATCTGCGCACACATACTTTGAAATGCCTGGGCATTGTGGCCTGGGCATGTTCTTTGAAAATTGGGATGTAGCGAGCGTTTGAGACGAACTGTCTACAACGTGTCGTAGAGGCTAAGGCGGGCAGCGCGAGCTGCCTTATTTGAAGTGATAAGTCGTACCGTTCGCTGGTATGCGTATGACCTTGAGGCAACTTGGGGTGATATGGTCAAGCGAATAAGCGCACATGGTGGATGCCTTGGCGGTCAGAGGCGATGAAGGACGTGGCAGCCTGCGAAAAGCGTCGGGGAGCTGGCAACAAGCTTTGATCCGGCGATGTCCGAATGGGGAAACCCACCCGCAAGGGTATTGCATGGTGAATACATAGCCATGCAAGGCGAACCCGGGGAACTGAAATATCTAAGTACCCGGAGGAAAAGAAATCAACAGAGATTCCGTCAGTAGCGACGAGCGAAAGCGGACTAGCCCAAAAGTGCATGTGGTTTTAGCAAAACAGTCTGGAAAGACTGGCCATAGAAGGTGACAGCCCTGTATGCGAAAGGGCCATGTGCATGAAAAATGAGTAGGGCGGGGCACGTGAAACCCTGTCTGAACATGGGGGGACCATCCTCCAAGGCTAAATACTCCTGACCGACCGATAGTGAACCAGTACCGTGAGGGAAAGGCGAAAAGAACCCTGGTGAAGGGAGTGAAATAGAACCTGAAACCGTGTGCGTACAAGCAGTAGGAGCTCCTTCGTGGAGTGACTGCGTACCTTTTGTATAATGGGTCAGCGACTTACTGTTCGTGGCAAGCTTAACCGTATAGGGGAGGCGAAGGGAAACCGAGTCTGATAAGGGCGCATAGTCGCGGGCAGTAGACCCGAAACCGGGTGATCTAGTCATGGCCAGGGTGAAGGTTGAGTAACATCAACTGGAGGCCCGAACCCACATCTGTTGCAAAAGATGGGGATGAGCTGTGATTAGGAGTGAAAAGCTAATCGAACCCGGAGATAGCTGGTTCTCCTCGAAAGCTATTTAGGTAGCGCCTCGTATGTATCCTCTCGGGGGTAGAGCACTGTTATGGCTAGGGGGTCATTGTGACTTACCAAACCATTGCAAACTCCGAATACCGAGACGGACTGTACGGGAGACACACGGCGGGTGCTAACGTCCGTCGTGAAAAGGGAAACAACCCAGACCCACAGCTAAGGTCCCAAATTACTGCTAAGTGGAAAACCATGTGGAAAGGCACAGACAGCCAGGAGGTTGGCTTAGAAGCAGCCACCCTTTAAAGAAAGCGTAATAGCTCACTGGTCGAGTCGGTCTGCGGGGAAGATTTAACGGGGCTAAGCAGTAAACCGAAGCTTGGGGTGTGCATCTTTTGATGTACGCGGTAGAGGAGCGTTCCGTAAGCCGTTGAAGGTGGATTGAGAAGTCTGCTGGAGGTATCGGAAGTGCGAATGCTGACATGAGTAACGATAATGCGGGTGAAAAACCCGCACGCCGAAAGCCCAAGGTTTCCTTGCGCAACGTTAATCGACGCAGGGTGAGTCGGCCCCTAAGGCGAGGCAGAAATGCGTAGTCGATGGGAAGCTGGTTAATATTCCAGCACCTCGCGTGTATGCGATGGAGGGACGGAGAAGGTTAGGTGAGCCGGGCGTTGGTTGTCCCGGTGAGAGGACTGAGGTGGTGCCCTTAGGCAAATCCGGGGGTGCAACATTGAGGTCAAGGACGAGTCCATCAGGATTAAGTCACCGATATCACGCTTCCAGGAAAATCTTCTAAGCTTCAGTACACGCAGACCGTACCGTAAACCGACACAGGTGGGTAGGATGAGAATTCTCAGGCGCTTGAGAGAACTCGGGTGAAGGAACTAGGCAAAATAGCACCGTAACTTCGGGAGAAGGTGCGCCTCTCTTGGTGAATAGCTGAGGGAGGCCGAAGTAACCAGGCCGCTGCGACTGTTTATCAAAAACACAGCACTCTGCAAACACGAAAGTGGACGTATAGGGTGTGACGCCTGCCCGGTGCCGGAAGGTTAATTGATGGGGTCAGCCGCAAGGTGAAGCTCTTGATCGAAGCCCCGGTAAACGGCGGCCGTAACTATAACGGTCCTAAGGTAGCGAAATTCCTTGTCGGGTAAGTTCCGACCTGCACGAATGGCGTAACGATGGCGGCGCTGTCTCCACCCGAGACTCAGTGAAATTGAAATCGCTGTGAAGATGCAGCGTTCCCGCGGCAAGACGGAAAGACCCCGTGAACCTTTACTATAGCTTTACACTGAACGTTGAGTTCGTCTGTGTAGGATAGGTGGGAGGCTGTGAAACCATGACGCTAGTTGTGGTGGAGCCAACCTTGAAATACCACCCTGATGTGCTTGACGTTCTAACCTGGGCCCGTAATCCGGGTCGGGGACCGTGTATGGTGGGTAGTTTGACTGGGGCGGTCTCCTCCTAAAGTGTAACGGAGGAGCTCGAAGGTACGCTCAGCGCGGTCGGACATCGCGCACTGTGTGCAAAGGCATAAGCGTGCTTGACTGCAAGATCGACGGATCAAGCAGGTAGGAAACTAGGACTTAGTGATCCGGTGGTTCTGTATGGAAGGGCCATCGCTCAACGGATAAAAGGTACTCCGGGGATAACAGGCTGATACCGCCCAAGAGTTCATATCGACGGCGGTGTTTGGCACCTCGATGTCGGCTCATCACATCCTGGGGCTGTAGTCGGTCCCAAGGGTATGGCTGTTCGCCATTTAAAGTGGTACGCGAGCTGGGTTCAGAACGTCGTGAGACAGTTCGGTCCCTATCTGTCGTGGGCGTTGGAGATTTGAGAGGGGCTGCTCCTAGTACGAGAGGACCGGAGTGGACGAACCCCTGGTGTTCCGGTTGTCACGCCAGTGGCATTGCCGGGTAGCTACGTTCGGAAGCGATAACCGCTGAAAGCATCTAAGCGGGAAGCGCGCCTCAAGATGAGATCTCCCGGGGCACAAGCCCCCTAAAGGAACGATGAAGACTACGTCGTTGATAGGCAGGGTGTGTAAGCACAGTAATGTGTTGAGCTTACCTGTACTAATGATCCGTGTGGCTTGACCATATCACCTCAAGTTTCTTCAACTCGGTAACTAAACACGAGTCGTATGAAACCCTTGGCCTCAACAACACGTTGATGACCTTCGTGACAAACCGTTCGCTACATCCCACCCAATCCGCTGAAACGAACAGGCAAGATCCGTTCGTCGAGGCAACCAAACGAGAGCGTGTGCGCGATCTGTTCATTACACCGAACCGCGACCCTCCACCCTCTCCCTGGTGACAACAGCGCTGTGGTACCACCCGATCCCATCCCGAACTCGGAAGTGAAACGCAGCCGCGCCGATGGTAGTGTGGTTCAAACCATGCAAGAGTAGGTCATCGCCAGGGTTTTTATCCCAAAGCCCGCACCCACAAGGTGCGGGCTTTTCTTTGGGTGCGAAGCACGCGACCCGCAACAGGTCATCGCAAGGGGTTTTATTAGACGGGCTGATTCTTCGGAATCAGCCCGTCGCCTTTTGTGCCGAAGGCACGACACGCAACAGGTCATCGCCAGGGGTTTTTTTTAAAGCAAACCCCCGGTCATTCATCGCCGGGGGTTTTACCTTGTGCCTGGCGCGAAACCCAGCGACAGACGGTGCCGGCAGGCCGCCCCCCGGCGGGAAATTGTGCGTGGGAGGGCGTAGGATCCGCGTGTCAATGGCCATCCAAGGAAACGGCATGAGCAAGATGAGGAGCAGGGTCGACGTCGCAGCCTGGCTGGTGGCGGCGATGCTGGGGCCGTTGGGTTCGGTGCATGCCAGTGGCGTGGACAACATCAATGGCGGGATGCCGAACCGCATTTCGATGAACGTGACGGTGTCGAAGCAGACACAGGGCGCGACCTTCGGCGAAAAGGTGAATGCTGGCTTGCAGGCCGCTGGTGGCGCGTTGTCTCAAGGCGCGGCACGCATCGTCATCGAATGCGGGCAACTGGCCTGCGCGGTTGCGCTTCCTGATGGAAATGGCTACCGCGCGGACTTCGAACGCCAGCGCGTGGAGGTGCTGAAGTCTTCCAGGGGTGCGGCAGTGCTGAATGGCGATGCGCGGCCAGCCTTGCTGGGTGGGGCGCTTCCCGGCGGGGCAGTCATTTCAGCGGCGGTGTCGTCGGTCGGAAATCTCGCAGGCAGCGGCGGCGGCGCTGCCGCAGCGAGTTATGCGGCGACGGGCCGGATGGCGCAAGGCGGCAAGGAAGGGCTGGCCACCGCGAGTCCGGCCCCAGGCGTGATCGACGTGCTCGATCCGCTCACCGAGGGAAGCTACATGTTGACCCTGGTCGTCGAGAAAGCCGCGAGTGGCCTCAAGGACACGTTGAAGACCCAGGTTCGTCGCGCGCCGCCACAGCGCATGGAAATCACGCTGGTGTTCGCGGTGGTGGACGGCGTGTTGAAGGCACGCCACGACATCGCCATGAACGCGATCCGCAACATGAAGTAGGCGCGAAGGCCCGGTTCAGAGGACCAGTGGCGGTTCGCCGCCGACGATCACGATGTCCGCGGGCCGGCGCGCGAACAGGCCCACGCTGACCACGCCGGGGACCTGGTTCAACTCGCGCTCGAGCACCAATGGGTCGGTGATGCGCAGGTTGTGCACGTCCAGGATCACGTTGCCGTTGTCGGTGACCACGCCATCGCGCCATACCGGCTGCCCCCCGGTCAGGCGCAGGATCTCGCGGGCCACCAGGCTGCGCGCCATCGGCACCACTTCCACCGGCAAGGGAAATGCGCCGAGCACAGCCACGCGCTTGCTCGGGTCAATGATGCAGACGAAGCGCTCGCTGGCCTCGGCGATGACTTTTTCCCGGGTCAATGCCGCACCGCCGCCCTTGATCAGGCATTTGCGTGGGTCGCATTCGTCGGCGCCATCCACGTAGAGCGACAGGGTGCCGGCGCTGTTGAGGTCGAGCACTTCGATGCCATGTGCCTGCAGGCGCGCGGTGCTTTGTTCGGAACTGGAGACTGCGCCGGCAATACGATCCTTCCATGCGGCCAGCGCATCGATGAAGTACGCGACGGTCGAACCGGTGCCGACACCGACGATCATGCCGTCCTCGACGTATTCGATGGCTTGTTCCGCGGCGCGTTTCTTTGCTTCACTCATGGCTCATTCCAGATGACTCATTCTAGGGACAGCAGCAATTTCCACTGCGCGGTGGTTACCGGCAGCACGGACAGGCGCGAGCCGCGTTGGGTCAGGGCAAAGCCCTCGCCCAGTGCGTCGGCGTGTTGCCTGATTTCTTCGAGCGGGATCGTTCGCTTGAGCGTCCGCTCATGCGCCACGTCGACCAGCGACCATCGCGGTTCGTCATGCGTGCTCTTGGGATCGTGGTAGTCCGACTTCGGGTCGAACTGGGTCGGGTCCGGATATGCCAAGCTGGCGACCCGTGCGATCCCCACGATGCCCGGCACCTTGCAGTTGGAGTGGTAGAAAAACACACCATCGCCGGGTTGCATCTGACGCAGGAAATTGCGCGCCTGGTAGTTGCGCACGCCGTTCCATGGCTCGATGCCGACGCGCTGCAGGTCATCGACTGAAAACGCATCCGGCTCGGACTTCATGAGCCAGAAATGACGCTTCTTCCTTGAGCCAGGCGTCGTCATCGGGCGGTACTCATGCAATGGTCCTCGCGACGTGGGCGGCATCCTCGCAACACACGGCATCCAGCTTCACGTCCCATTCCCGGGTCTCCACGCGGTCAATCTGTTGCGTGGCAAACGCGGCGCCCACCAGCCAAGGCGGCGCGGGTTGCGATTTTCGGGATGCGAAGCTGCGATCGTACCAGCCGCCACCCATGCCGAGCCGGTGGCAGCGTGCATCGAATCCCACCAACGGCACGATCACCAGGGACATCTCGTCGGGTTCCAGCCATGCACTGGCATCGACATCCGGTTCCGGGATGCCGTGGCGATTGGTCACCAGGGCGCCACCGGCCTTCCACGGCGCGAAGCGCAGGCGACCGTCTTCGTGCAGCATGGGCAGGCAATAGTGCAGCGCGGGTGGCAATCGCATTTGCCACGCATGCAGGCCGATCTCGCCATCCACCGCCCAATAACCGGCAACATGGCCATGCGCGGGCATGAACGGCAAGGCCAGCAGCCTGTCCGCCAGCGATTCAGCTGCAGCGATGCGGGAAGAAGCGGGCAAGGCACGCCTGCGTTCGCGCAGCAAAGTGCGCAATGCGCGGCGATCAGGTAGTGGGCTCACGCGGTGTACGCCGAGGCAAAAAAAAGTCTCCGCCGTGGCGATGCGTGCGAAACGACCTTGAACCCGGGGTTCAAGTGGGAACGCGTGGCGGCCTTTGGGCTTCCCGCTCGGGGCGGACCTGCACTCCTGGACTCCAATGCATCCCCGTGGTCGTAATTAAGGGACAAGGCGAATGTTTGCACACGCCGTCGCACACAGCAGAGGACGGGGTGAGTATAGCGCGGGGGTGCAGGAAGCGGGATCCATTAGCCGGCTGGAACGCGATGCCGATGGCCTTGATTCAGCGTGCAGCTGGCAACAACGCATCAAGCCTGGCGTTGGCTTCGTCCAGCAACTTGAACGCATCGCCATCGTGATGGCCTGCATCGTCCCGCAATTGCTGCAGCTCGTGGGCGAGGTTCAATGCAGTCAGCACGGCCAGGCGATCGGGCGACACCATCTTGTTGGTACCGCGCAGTTCGCGCATGCGGCTGTCCAGCATGCGGGCGGCCGCGGCGAGGCTGGCGCGCTCGGCTTCGCTGACACCCACCGTGTACTCGCGATCGAGGATGCGAATGGTGACTGGTTCACTCTTGCCCGATTCGCTGGCGCTCACGTGTGCTGCTCCAGCGACTTGAGCCGGCCAATCATTGCTTCGACCCGGGTGCGTGCCTGTTCCTGCTTGGCGAGCAGTTGCGCACGTTCGCCTGCCATCTGCTCGTATTGCTGGCGCAGGCTTCGGTTTTCCTCCTGGCTGCGTTGCAACTGCATGGCGAGCGCATCGATGCGCCCCAGCAATGTCCGCAATTCACCGATCAGGTCGCGCTTGTCCATCCGCGCACGATAGGCAGCCGGCGGGGCAGGGTCAAGGCACCATCGTCTCGTCGTTGGTGGCCTCCACAGCATGGCGTTCGGGCCATTCGCGCACGAATTGCATGCAGGCGTCGGCCTGCAATGGTGGTGCAAGCCAGTAGCCTTGCACCACATCGCAGCCGTGCTGGCGCAGGAAAGCCAGTTGTGCGGCGGTCTCCACGCCTTCGGCGACCACGTCCAGGCCCAGCGAATGCGCCATCGCGATGACCGTGGTGGTGATCGCGGCATCCTCGCTGTCATTGGGCCCGCCGAGGTCGTCGATGAAGGCCTTGTCGATCTTCAGCGTGGTGATCGGCAGCCGGCGCAGGTAGGCCAGAGAGGAATAGCCGGTGCCGAAGTCGTCCACGGCGATCGAGATCCCGAGCCTTCGGAAGGTCTGCATGCGCTCCTCGGCAAGTTCGGCATTGGCCATCAGCACGCTTTCGGTGAGCTCGAGCTCCAGGTGGCTGGCATCCACGCCGGTTTCGCGCAGGATCCGTTCCACCGTGCGCGGCAGGTCGCTTCGCCACAACTGCACCGAGGACACGTTGACCGCCACGCTCATGTCAGGGAACCCGGCACGGTGCCAGCCGGCAAGCGTCTTGCAGGCCTCGCGCAGCACCCATTCCCCGATGGCGACGATCATGCCGCTTTCCTCGGCCAGCGGGATGAATTGGGCCGGCATGACTTCGCCATGCTCGACGCTGTCCCAGCGCACCAAGGCCTCAACGCGGCGGATGCCGTCATCGGCCAGGCTGAGTTGTGGCTGGTAGATCAGCCGCAGCTCCCCGCGTTCCTCGACCCGGCGCAGGGCCGTGAGCAGGCTGGCGCGTCGGCGGGCCAGGCTGTCCATGGCTTCGGTATAGCGCATGAAGGTATGCCGGCCGGCCGCCTTGGCCTGGTACATCGCGGTGTCGGCATGCTTGAGCAGGTCGGTTGGCACCTGCGCATGCTCGGGATACAGGCTGATGCCGATCGACGGCGTGACCACGACGTCCTGGCGGTCGTCCAGCTGCAGTGGCTCGTCGAAGGCATCGATCACCCGTTGCGCGCAGGCGTCGGCCTCATCGCCATGCGCAAGGTCTTCCAGCAGCACGGTGAACTCATCACCTCCGATCCTGGCCACCGTGTGCGAGTCGCCTGCTGCCTGTTGCAGGCGTTGCGCGGCCATCCGCAGGATACGGTCACCGGTGGCATGGCCAAGCGTGTCGTTGACGTCCTTGAAGCGGTCCAGGTCGAGGAACAGCAATGCCACGCAGGAGCCCTGCCGACGTGCGCGCACGATCGCCCGCGACAGGCGCTCCGCCAGCAACGTGCGGTTTGGCAGGTTGGTGAGCGAGTCGTAGTTGGCGAGGTAGCGCAGCTCCTGTTCGATCCGGCGGCGGTCGGTGATGTCCGACGCCACCACCACGAACATCCGTCGCTGGGTCACCGGTTCCTGGATCGCATGCACCTGCATCGCGCACAGGTACTCGTTGCCGTCCTTGCGCTTCTGCCACATCTCGCCGGTCCACTGGCCCTGCTGCAAAATCGCCAGGCGTGTCTGTTCATAGAACGCCGCATCATGCTGTTCGCTGTTGATGATGCCGGCATCCTTGCCGAGTACTTCAGCCGCCTCGTAACCGCTGAACCGGGTAAATGCCGGATTGACGGTCACGAACTGGAACGCGTCGTCCACCACCACCACTGCCTCGGCCATGTCGTGCATGACTTCAGCCGCGATGCGGCGTTCGCGCTCCCGTTCGCGGCCGACGGTGACGTTGCGTGCGGTGCCGGCGATGCGGGTGATCCGGCCAGCATCGTTGCGCTCCACTGCGCGGCCACGGGCGTGCACCCACTGCCACTCGCCCTGTTTGTCCTTGACGCGGTGTTCGGACAGGAACATCGAAGCCTCGCCCGCGAGGTATTGCTTGAGCCGGGCGACGACCCGTTGCAGGTCGTCGGGATGGATCTGGTGATCGGAATCCAGGCTCATTTGCAGGTTCGGGTCATCGCTGCGGCCCGGTTCGATCTGGGTGCTCTCCAGTTCGTGTCGTTCCAGGTCGTATTGCCAGTACAGCTCGTTGGATGCCCACAAGGACAGCCGCAGCCGGGCTTCGCGCTCGCGCAAGGCGTGCAGGTGTTCGCGCTGGCCCAGCTCGCGGCGTCGATGGGCCACCAGCAACATGCCGGCCAACACCAGCACCAGCAGTGCAGCCAGCAGTGCCAGGGTCTGCAGTACTGGCAGTTGCAGGATCGAGAACTGCGACGCCGGCGCCACCAGTCCGATACCCGCCAGCACGGGTTTGCGGCCGCAATGATGGGCGGTGGGAAAACCAGCTTGAGGGTGAAAACGACAGGGCATCAGGCGAGTGTAGGCATGCAGGCGTGGGGCTCACAACTGCAGGCGGCACATCGTCACCCGATCGACGCAGTGTACGGTTGCTACACTTGCGCTTCCCGCAACGAGAGTAACAGCGTGAGCGAGACTGACTTGCCGGTTTGGACCGAAGTCGCCAATGCCGCGGATCGGCTGTCATTGGCAAGTACGCCCGCGGAATTGCATGGCGCGTTGTGCGGCTGGCTGGCGGCCGGTGGCGCGGACGTGCCGGCATGGCCGGCACGGGTGATGGCCGACGATGCGTTGCCTGCCCCCACGCACGGGGATCCACTGGACCGCTTGCGCGGTGCCAGCGTTGCTCAGCTGGGTGATACCGACTTCGGGTTCCAGTTGCTGCTGCCCGATGACAGCGCGCCGGTCGCCGAGCGCGCTGGCGCGATGTTCGACTGGTGCCGCGCATTCCTGGGCGGTTTCGGCTTGGCGGTGGCCGACAGCAAGTTGTCCGAGGAAGCGGAGGAAGCCCTGGGCGACATCGCCAACCTGGCGGCGGCGCGCATCGATGAAGTGGATCCGGACGGCGATGAAGAGGCGCTGGCCGAAATCGAGGAATACGTCCGCATGGCGGTGCTCCTGTTGCATGCCGATTGCACGCTTGGCCCGCGCCACCGCCAACGCCTGCACTGATGATGGGGATGACGGCAGCCGAACGCCGCGTGCTGTCGCGTCGCCGCCGGCAATTGATGCAGGCGGCGGGTGATGGCGCGATCCTGATACTGCCTGCCGCACCCGAGCGCATCCGCAGCCGCGATACCTACTACCCGTATCGGCAGGATTCCGACTTCTGGTACCTGTCCGGTTTCGCCGAACCCGCTGCCGTGCTGGTGCTGGTTCCGGGCCGCAAGCATGGCGAATCGATCCTGTTCTGCCGCGAGCGCGATCCGGAGCGCGAAGCATGGGATGGCCCGCAACTGGGGCCGGAAGGTGCGGTCGACATGTTGGGTATCGACGATGCGTACCCGATCGGCGACATTGACGACATCCTGCCCGGCCTGCTGGAAGGTCGCGCGCGGGTGCACTATCACCTGGGTCGCGATGCGGAGTTCGACCTCAAGCTGATTGGCTGGCTCAACCGCGTGCGCGCGCAGGTGCGGCAAGGTGCGCAGCCGCCGTACGAGTTCCTGGCGCTGGGTCACCTGCTCGACGAGATGCGCCTGTTCAAGGCGGCTGACGAATTGAAGCTGATGCAGCGTGCCGCCGACATCAGCGTGCTGGCGCACCGCGCCGCCATGCGCGCCGCGCGCGCCGGCATCCACGAATACGAGTTGCAGGCCGAAGTGGAGCGTGTGTTCCGCATGCACGACGCGCAGCCGGCGTACTCCAGCATCGTTGGCGCCGGCGCCAATGCCTGCGTGCTGCACTATCGCGACAACAACGCGAAGACGCGCGATGGCGACCTGGTGTTGATCGATGCCGGCGCCGAGTACCGCAACTATGCGTCGGACATCACCCGCAGCTTCCCGGTCAATGGCCGCTTCACCAAGGAGCAGCGCGCCCTGCATGACCTCGTATGCGCTGCCCAGGCGTCCGCATTGGCACAGGCGCGACCTGGCATCGCGTATGAGGCGGGCCATGCGGCGGCAGTGGAAACCCTGACCGATGGCCTGCTTTCATTGGGTTTGTTGAAGGGACGGCTGAAGGCTGCGATCACCGCGGGCACCTACAAGCGTTTCTACCCGCACAAGACCGGGCACTGGCTGGGATTGGATGTGCACGATGTCGGCGAATACCGCATCGATGGACAGTCGCGCCTGCTCGAGCCGGGCATGGTGTTCACCATCGAGCCCGGCCTGTATATCGCGCCTGGCGATACCAGCGTGGCGGCCAAATGGCGCGGCATCGGCATCCGCATCGAGGATGACGTGCTGGTCACGCCCACCGGAAATCGCGTACTGACCGATGCGTTGGAGCGGAGCGCGGAAGCGGTTGAAACCCTGATGGCACTGTAGGAGCGCCCTTCAGGGCGCGACTGCGAGGTCATTCCACGGCGAATGCCTCACGCGTCAGGTTGAGTGCAGCGCCATCGGTGCAGGCCACTTCGTCTTCGATGCGGATGCCGCCGTAGGGCTTGAATGCTCTCCACGCGCGCCCAATCCACGCTGTCGCCAAGACCTTTCTGCTTGAGTTCATCCAGCAGCATGTCGATGAAATACAGGCCGGGCTCGATGGTGACCACCATGCCCGGCTGCAGGACGCGGGTCAGGCGCAGGTAGGGGTGGCCGTGGGGCTTGGCAATCGTGCCGCCGCTGTCACTCGCGGCGAAACCGCCCACCTCGTGCACCTGCAGGCCGATGCCATGGCCGATGCCGTGCGGGAAGAATGCGCTGGAGACACCGGTTTCGACGGCGGTTTCCGCCGATACGGTGATGACGCCGAAGTCCTTGAGCACGCCCGCCAGTGCCAGGTGCGCGTCCAGGTGCAGTTGTCTGTAGTCGAAGCCCGCGCGCACGGCCGCGCACATCTTGAGTTGCGCGGCATCGACCGCCTGGATCATCGCGGCGAATTCGTCATCGTGCGCCGAATGGGTGCGGGTGATGTCGCAGGCGTAGCCACCGAAGCTGGCGCCGGCATCGATCAGGAAACTGCGGATCGTCTTGGGTGGCAGGCGGTCGCGGTCGGTGTAATGCAGCACCGCACCGTGCTCATTGAGCGCGATGATGTTGCCGTATGGCAGGTCGTTGGCGTCCTGGCCCGCAGCCTCGCAATAGGCCAGGTGGATGCCGAATTCGCTCGAGCCTGCGCGGAATGCGCGCTCGGCGGCGCGGTGCGCGCGCACGCCGATGCGCTGGGCCTGGCGCATCATCTCGATTTCGTACGCGGTCTTGAACGCGCGCTGGTAATCCAGATAGGCCAGCACGGGCTCCGGGTTGTTGGGTGCGCAGTGGCCGATGGCGCTTTGAGATTCGCCCAGGATCGCGCAGCGCGCGGTGGCCCTGGGCAGGTGTTGCAGGGCCTCGTCGGGCGTGCGGATGATGGTGATGTCGAAATGCTCGACCCAGTAGCCACTGGGCGCTTCCGGCACCACGTGCCAATAATCGTGCGGCTGCATGAACAGCAGTTTCGGGCGCTGGCCCGGCGTGATTACCAGCCAACTGCCGGGTGCCCGGGTCACCGGCAGCCAGGCCTTGAAATGCGGGTTCACTGCATAGGGGTAGTCGCGATCGTCGAACACCTGGTAGAGCAGGGTGCCGCTGGGGACGACCAGATGGTCGAAGCCACCGCGCTCAAGCGCCACCGCCGTGCGTGACTGCAGATCTTCGAGGTGTTGGGCGTAGAGGTTCGCCAGTGCCGGGTTGTTCATGGGACGTCTCTCGGGGGCAAGACCCGATTTTGACGGATTCCGCCTTGGTCCGCCGTGACGGCACGGCGGCTACGGCTTGGGTTGGCACCAGGTGCGCAGGCGGCGGGTGGTATCCGGATCCAGCCCCAGGAAGCGTACGCCGGCCCATGACTGCCCGGGGGCACTGGCCTGGTCCAGCCACAACACGTGGGCACCGACTTCGATGCTGTCTTCTCCGCTTTCCGGCAGCACGAAGCGACATTGGTAAAGCCCGTCTTCCGTGAGCGGCACGCCGGCAATCAGCAACATGCCACCCACCGACAGGTTGCCCAGGTGACCCATGGATTCCCCGGTCATGGTGTCGACCACATCGATCATGCCGGCAACATCACGCCGATGCATGCGGCGGGATTCCCTACCCATTGCCGGCCTCCTTCGCGGTTTCATCGCCTGCGATGCGGGCAAGGCTGGCCAACGTCGCTTGCCAGGCAAGCTCGGCAGGTGGCGCGTCGGTTTCAACCACCTGCAACTCGCCCGCGGCAAGCTTGCGTGCCAGCGCGTCGAGGTTATCGTTGGCAACGCGCAGTCCACGGCGGTTGAGGAGCAGTGCGTGTCCGCTGCGCTTGCTGACCCATGCCAGGCGGCGGCGGATCACGCGCTCCTCACCAGGATCCTGGATGTCCAGCCAACAGGCCGAAGGGAGCTCCGCCAGCCTGGCGTAAGCTTCCTGCTCCCGCTGGGTTCGTGGAATGGACACCGCGCTCTCGGGGGCGTCGTCGCCGCCCAGGCGCGCACGCGCCTTGAGCTGGAGGATCAGTTCGGTGCGGGACGCCAGGTCATCCTCCTCGGCGCGGCCGTTGGCCAGTTGGCAGGCGATCGCGCTGGCATCTTCGGCGTGGTAGCCGACCTGGCCCAGGGCTTCCTGCAGGCGTTTCACCAATGACACGTCAATCGTCTTTGGGCCCGCCGTGGTACCGGCTTCCACGATCGTGATGGTGGCATCGCGCAGCGCGCGCCAGGCCTCCGAATCCTCGCCGTGACGCAGCAGTGTCAGCGACAGCACGTCCGCCCAAGCCTGCTCGAGCAGGGCCGCGTGAAAACGAGGCAGCGGGCGACCGGCAATGATGCGGGTGACTTCATCTGCGGCACGCTGCCGTGCCAGGTCCAGTTTTTCGCGGCCGCGGGCTGCTTCGACCTGGCGGCGCTCAGCCATTTCGTTCTTGCGCGCAGCCGCCAGCAAACCGCCCTGCAATGTGTGGTTGGCAGTCATGAAGGTGTCGTGAGAGGCATCCGGGTCTTCTTGCACGGTGGCGACCGCGCGCTGCAGCAAACCCAACCACTGCGCATCCATGTCGTCATCGCCCAGCCACCGGGCACCGGCAAAGGACACCGCATTGACCAGCATGCGGGCCGGGTGGGTCGCGTCCACGAAGAACCGTTGTTCGCGCAGGCAAAGTTGCAGCAACGGAGACTTCAGGCGTTCGATCAACACGGTGCCAGGACCCTCGTGCATTTCGCGTTGCAACTGGGACATGAACAGACTGAACAATTCGAAGCTGTCGCTGTCGGCGTCGGTCAGGGCAACGCCGTGCCCGTGCATCTGGCGTGCCTGTGCCAGCAGGGTTTGGCGGATTTCGGCCACGCTGCCCAGCTTTGCGCCGCTCGCGCGAAGGCGGCGCAAGGCATCCAGTACCTCCCCGCGCGCAAGCGGTTCGCGCACGCGTTCGTCGATGCCGCCTGTGCGCAGTTTCGCCATCAGCACGCGTCGGCGTGCAAGCAGGTCCTGCAGGGCGCCGAAGGCATCCTGGCGTGGCTGGGCACCTCCAGCGGCAGATGAGGTCTGGACCGCGTCCTGCAAGCCTTGCTGGATGGCCGCGGCCGGCTTCGCCTCGCTTGCGCCGGGGCCTGAGGGCGATGCGGGACCGGTGGGCTGAGCCACTGCACGCGGGGCGTCCACCGTCGCATCGGTCGCCGGGCGCAGGCGCACCGGAACGAAGCTCAGGTAGGGGAGGATGCCGTCTTCCGCCAGGCGCGCATTGAGTGCATCCAGCAATGCCGGATAGTGAGGCATCGCGACTTTCTCGAACTGCCGGTACAGCAGCAGGCGCAGGTCAACCGGGAGCCCTGCCGCGTTGGCGGCATTGCGCAGCGCATGGCAGAGTGCATGCGGGCCAAGTGGCAGGTGTTCCGCATCGAAGGCAGGTGCGCCTGCCAGCACGCCATAGCGATACCCCATCAATTGCAGCGCCAGGCTGTTGCGGGAGTCGCTGCGCAACGCAATATTGGCCAGCATGCCGCCTTCGTTGGTCTCGGAGTCATCGACCAGCGACAGTCCCTGGTTGGGGGTTGCGGCTGCGTCTTCCAGGCAGCGCGAGTCACGTGGCGCGTCGAGATTGGCGAGGCCGGCTTCGAGCTCCCGAAGGAACAGCGCGATGAACCCGGATTCCGCCGCACGCAACGCACGCGCAGATTCAAATGCCGCCTCCTGCAGCTTCGGCAAGCTGGATTGCTCGCGTTGGCGGCCCAGGTGCAACTCGGTTTCCATCAGCACGGCCGGCATCTGGCGGTCGAGGTCCGAGAACGCCGTCTTCAACTGGTTTTCCAGCGCACGCCGGACGCGCGCAGACAGGATGGCAGTGGCCAGTGTCCGCGAATCAGATGCCTGGTGATCGGTACCGGCTACAGCCATCAACGTCCCCCAACGCGTTGGCGAATCGACTCATGGTATGCGCGTAACCCTGCGACCTCAATGCACGGGTTTCAAGTCAGGAACAGGCCAATCACGTCATTGGCGAAGCGACGGCCCAATTCGGTGGGGCGCAGCCACGCGTCATCCGCTTCCAGCAGGCCACGTGCGCGCGCCAACGCCAGGGGCGCGGCGATGGCGCTTGGTGGCAGTCCAGTGCGTGCTTCGAACATCGCCAGCGGCACGCCCTCGTTCAGGCGCAACGCATTCAGCATGAAGTCGAATGGCAGGCGGGTGGCATCCAGGATTTCATCGCCGCCGATGCCAGCCGCGGTGCCCGCATTGGCCAGGTAGACGGTCGGGTGCTTGGGTTTCCAGCGACGCAGGACCTGCTGGCTGGCACCGAGTGTCAACTTGCCGTGGGCCCCGGCGCCGATCCCGAGGTAGTCGCCGAACTGCCAGTAGTTGAGGTTGTGTGCGCAGCGGTGTCCGGTCTTTGCATAGGCACTGGTTTCGTACTGTGCGTAGCCGGCGCTCGCCAGTCGTTCCTGGCACTGTTCCTGCATGTCCCATGCGCTGTCGTCATCCGGAATGCCGCGTGGCGGGCGTGCCGCGAACACGGTGTTCGGCTCCAACGTCAATTGGTAATGGCTGACGTGCGTGGGTTGCAGCGCGATGCCGCGTTCGACGTCGTCCAGCGCCATCGCCAGGGTCTGCCCCGGCAATGCATACATCAGGTCGATGTTGAGGTTGTCCAGGCCGGCATCCTGCGCAGCCTGGACTGCGCGTTGCGCATCGCCACTGGAATGAATGCGACCGAGGCGCTGCAGGCAACCGTCATCGAAACTCTGTACGCCGAAACTGAGGCGATTGACGCCAGCGGCGCGATAACCCGCGAATGGGCCGTGTTCGACCGTGCCCGGATTGGTTTCCAGGGTGATCTCCGCATTCGGCGCGAAGCGCAGGCGACTGCTGGCAAGTTGCAGGAAGCGGTCGATGGCGTCCGGTGGAAACAGTGAAGGCGTGCCGCCACCGAAGAACACCGTCTGCACCGTGCGTCCCCACACCAGTGGCAGGTCATGGTCGAGATCGGCGACCAGTGCATCGACGTAGGCGTCGAATGGCAGCGCGCCGCGGCCTTCGTGCGAATTGAAGTCGCAGTACGGACATTTGCGCACGCACCAGGGCAGGTGCACGTACAGCGAAAGCGGCGGGGTGACGAGCATGGCAACCATTGCAGGAGCGCCCTTCAGGGCGCGACACAGGACTCGGAGGATTGTCGGTCGCGCCCTGAAGGGCGCTCCTGCATGGGTTCCGTGAGGTGCTTCTTCAATCGCGCCAGCGCCAGCCCGCGATGGCTTTCGCGATTCTTCACGGCAGCATCAAGCTCGGCGGCACTGCAGCCATGCGCGTGTGAAAAGAACACGGGGTCATAGCCGAAGCCATGGGTGCCGTGACGCGCGCGCAGGACACGCCCTTCCCACACGCCCTCGGCAATCAAGGGTTGCGGATCATTTGCATGGCGCATGAAGGCGAGCACGCAGACGAAGCGCGCGGTGCGACGCGCTTCGTCGATGCCATCGAGCTCCCGAAGCAGCTTGTCGATGTTGGCTTCGGCATCGCCATGGGTACCGGCATAGCGCGCCGAATACAGGCCGGGTGCGCCGTCCAGGGCATCGACGCAAAGGCCGGAGTCGTCGCCCAGGGCAGGCAGGCCCGTCGCGCGTGCGGCATGGCGCGCCTTGAGGATCGCGTTTTCGACGAAGCTGAGCCCGGTTTCATCGACGTCGTCGACGCTGAATTCGGATTGCGCGTGCAGCTGGCATGCGTCGCCGAGCAGGTCGCGCAACTCGGCCAGCTTGCCGGCGTTGCTGCTGGCCAGGACCAGCTTCACGCCTGCGCCAGCGAAGCCTGTTGCGCGGCGAACAGGTCCCGGCAGCCGCCCTCGGCGAGCACCAGTAGCGCCTCCAGCTCATCGCGCCGGAAGGCATGGCCCTCGGCGGTGCCCTGCAGCTCAATGAAGCCGCCACCGTCATTCATCACCACGTTCATGTCGGTATCGCAGTCGCTGTCCTCGGCGTAATCGAGGTCTAGCACCGGCACCCCGCGATAGATGCCGACTGAGATGGCTGCGATCGCACCGACCACGGGGTTCCTGGTGATGTCCTTGCGCGCCTGCAGCCAGCGCACCGCATCAACCAGCGCCACGTAGGCACCGGTGATCGCTGCCGTGCGGGTGCCGCCGTCGGCCTGCAAGACGTCGCAGTCCAGGGTGATCGTGCGTTCGCCCAGGGCCTTGCGGTCGACGCAGGCGCGCAGCGAGCGCCCGATCAGGCGCTGGATTTCCAGCGTGCGCCCACCCTGCTTGCCGCGTGAAGCCTCGCGGTCGTTGCGGGTGTTGGTGGCGCGCGGCAGCATGCCGTATTCGGCGGTGACCCAGCCTTCACCCTTGCCTCGCAGGAAACCGGGAACCCGGTTCTCCACGCTTGCGGTGCACAGGACGCGGGTATCGCCGAAAGCGACCAGCACCGAGCCTTCGGCATGGCGGGTGAAGCCGCGGGTGATCACCACGTCGCGCAATTGATCGTTGGCACGGCCACTGGGGCGGGCGGCACTGGGACAGGCGATGGACATTCAGGCCTTCCGGCGGTGTTGCCGGCAGTCGGCGGGGCGCTAGATTACCATTCGCACTCCACTGCCCAGGTCACACCACCGATGCCGATCCGCAGCATGACCGCCTTCGCTTCAGGCGAACGCGCTACCGAATGGGGCGTGCTTGGCTGCGAGATGCGCGCGGTCAATCACCGTTTCCTCGAACTCGGCCTGCGCCTTCCCGAGGAACTGCGTGGCTACGAACCGCTGCTGCGGGAGCGGGTGGCGGCACGCATGTCGCGCGGCAAGATCGATCTCGCGATGCGCCTGCGTGCGCCGGACGCCGATGACGGCCTGCATCTCAACGAGGCGATGGTGGACGAGTTGTCCAGGCTCAACATCTCGCTGTCATCGCGCTTCCCCGGCCTGCGCACCAGCCTGACCGAACTGCTGCAATACCCGGGCGTCTTGCAGGGTCGCGGGGTGGATCCCGAAGCGCTGCAACGCGATGTGCTGGCCCTGCTGGATGCGGTGCTGGACGATTTCGTCCAGTCACGTGAACGTGAAGGCGGCAAGCTGGCGGTGGTGATCGGCGAACGCGCCGAAGCGATCGCAGGCATTGCTGCCGAGGTGCGCACGCTGGTGCCGCTGATCCGCACCGGCCTGCGACAGAAGCTCGAGACGCGCCTGGCCGACCTGTCGCAACCCGCCGACCCCGGCCGGCTGGAACAGGAACTGGTGATCTGGCTGCAGAAACTCGACGTGGATGAAGAACTTGATCGCCTGGACAGCCATCTGTCCGAGCTGCGCCGCGTGCTGAAACAGTCGGAACCGGTTGGCAGGCGCCTGGATTTCCTGTTGCAGGAGTTCAACCGCGAAGCCAATACGCTGGGCAGCAAGTCGGTCGATGCACGCACCAGCAACGCCGCGGTCGAGCTGAAAGTGCTGATCGACCAGATCCGCGAACAGATCCAGAACATCGAATAGCCATGCGCGGAACCCTCTACATCGTCGCGGCGCCCTCGGGCGCGGGAAAGTCCAGCATCGTCAACGCCGTGCTGGCGCGTGATCCGAACATCAGCCTGTCGATCTCGTTCACCTCGCGCCAGCCGCGCCCGGGCGAACGCCATGCCGAGCACTACCACTTCATCAGTGCCGCCGAATTCGAGGCGATGGTCGATGCCGGCGACTTCTTCGAGCATGCCCGCGTGCATGGCGACTGGAAGGGAACGGCCCGGCAATCGGTGGATCCGCAGCTTGCGGCCGGTCGCGACGTGCTGCTGGAAATCGACTGGCAGGGCGCGCGGCAAGTACGCGAACGGATTCCCGGCGCGGTCAGTGTGTTCATCCTGCCGCCGTCGCGCGCGGCGCTGGAGGAGCGCATGCGCAAGCGCGGACAGGACAGCGAGGCGGTGATCGCCCAGCGATTGGCGGCGGCTCGCGAGGAAATGAGCCACTACAGCGAGTTCGACTACGTCATCGTCAACGAGTATTTCGACACGGCGGTCGACGAGATGTGCAGCATTTTCGGCGCCAGCCGGTTGCGCAGGGATGCGCAAGTGGCGCGACATGCGCGCCTGATCAGCTCACTGCTGGCGAAAGATGGCCAATAATGACAATTCCTGAATCCTAAGTCACTGATTCCCAAGGCGTCACCTTGCGTGACGGGATGGCTACGGCTACACTCTGCGCCCCCTCCGATCACTTCAGCGGCCGCCCGGCCGCAGGACGCACATGGCCCGTATTACCGTAGAAGATTGCCTGGAAGTGGTCGATAACCGCTTCGAACTCGTGATGATGGCCGCCAAGCGCGCGCGCCAGCTGGCTGGTGGCGTGGAGCCCAAGCTGGACAACAGCGAGGCCAACGACAAGCCGACCGTGCTTGCGCTGCGCGAAATCGCTGCCCGCCAGATCGACGTCGGCTACATCGATGCGGTCGAAAAGGCCGAGCGCGAGCGCAAGGAGCGCGAGGCGCTGGAGTGGGCCGCCGCGGAAGTGGTGGCTGGCGACGACGACATGAAGAGCGACGACTGAGCGCCAGTCGGCGTCGTGTCCAAAACGGCCCTGCGGGGCCGTTTTTGTTTCCATTGAATTTGTGTTTGCGGGTATGCAACGGCGCGGTTAGGCTCGACGACATGAGCCCCGGCGATCCCGCGCTGTCCCTGCCAACCGCTGCCGTGCCCGATGACGGCATGGTGCCGGACTACGTGCAGGCGCTGGAACGCGCGGCAGATTACCTGCCGGAACCGCAGCATCGGTTGTTGCGGCGAGCGTGGGCGGTAGGTGCTGCCGCGCACGCGGGCCAGGTGCGCAAGTCCGGCGAGCCTTACATCACCCATCCGGTCGCGGTGGCGCAGGTACTGGCGGACCAGGGGCTCGATTTCGAAACCCTGATCGCGGCGATCCTGCACGACACGATCGAAGACACGCCGCTGACGCGCGGGGATATCGCCGCGCACTTCGGCGAGACCGTGGCCGATCTGGTGGATGGCGTCACCAAGCTGGACAAGCTGCATTTCGCCGATCGCCAGGAGGCCGCTGCGGAAAGTTTCCGCAAGATGCTGCTGGCGATGTCGCGCGACTTGCGGGTGATCCTGATCAAACTGGCCGACCGCCTGCACAACATGCGCACGCTGGGCGCGCAATCGGCCGACGCGCGCCGCCGCATCGCCAACGAGACGCTCGAGATCTACGCGCCGATCGCACAGCGGCTGGGCATGAACCTGATCAAGGCCGAACTGCAGGATCTCGGCTTCCGTGCACTGCATCCGTGGCGGCATGCCGTGATCGAAAAGCGCATCCGCTCGCAGCCGCTGATCCGGCGCGAGGCGCTGGCCCAGATCGAGGCCCAGTTGGCGCAGCGACTGGCGATCGAAAAGCTCGAACATCGGTTGGTCGGGCGCATCAAGGCGCCGTGGAGCATCTACACCAAGATGCGCGCCGAACGCAGGACCTTCACCCAGGTGATGGATGTGTTCGGCTACCGGGTGATCGTGGACACGGTGCCCGACTGCTATCACGCGCTCGGCGTGGTGCATTCGGTATTCAAGCCACTGGATGCGCGCTTTCGCGATTTCATCGCGATTCCCAAGGCCAACGGCTACCAGTCCCTGCACACGGTGTTGTTCGGTCCCTATGGCTCGCCGATCGAGGTGCAGATCCGGACCCGTGAAATGGACCTGGTGGCGGAACGTGGCGTCGCCGCGCACTGGGCCTACAAGCATGGCGGCGAGCCTGGCAGCAATGCGCAGAGCCGTGCGTCCGCGTGGATCGCCAACCTCGTCGAGAGCCAGCGCAGCACGGGTTCTTCGCTGGAGTTCCTGGAAAACGTCAAGGTCGACCTGTTCCCGGACGAGGTCTACCTGTTCACGCCCAAGGGCGACATCCTGGCATTGCCACGCAATGCGACGGCGCTGGATTTCGCCTATGCCGTGCATACGGATGTCGGCAACCACGCGGTGGCCGCTCGCATCGACAAGAAGCTGGCGCCGTTGCGCACGACCTTGAGCAGCGGGCAGACGGTCGAGGTCATCACCGCGAAGTCGGCTGCGCCGGCAGCGCAATGGCTGGAATACGTGGTGTCGGGCAAGGCGCGCACCGCGATCCGCCACCAGCTCAAGCACCTTGAGCACGAGGATGCGGTCCAGCTCGGCCATCGGATGCTGGATCGTGCACTCGGCAACCAGGGCACATCGCTGGATCGCCTGCCACCGGAACGGCTGGATGGTTATCTGGCGGAAAACCGCTTCCCGCGGCTGGAAGCCTTGCTGGCCGACATTGCGCTGGGAAACCGCATGCCGGGGCAGGTCGCGCGAGTGCTGGCGCATGTCGCGACGGAAGAAACGACCGACATGCTGCAACTTGGAGGCGGCGCGCCACATGAGCGGATCCTGATCACCGGTGCGGAGCGTGGAGTCGTTACGTTTGCGAAGTGCTGCATGCCGATCCCGGGCGACGACATCATGGGCTACCACAGCGCCGGCAAGGGCATCGTCGTGCACCGGCTTGAATGCCCAAACGTCTCCGAGTACCGCAAGTCACCGGATCGCTGGGTGCAGATCGGCTGGGATCGCGAGGTTTCCGGCGAATTCGATGCGGCGTTGCGGGTCGAAGTCGACAATCGGCCTGGCTCGCTGGCGCAAATTGCCGCCGCCATTGCACGCGCGGAGTCCAACATCGATCGCGTCGAATACCTGGAGCGCGACACCAGTGTTGCGGCGATCCGTTTCCTGATCGAGGTACAGGGCCGCAGGCATCTGGCGGATGTCATCCGCAAGATCCGGCGCCTGGGCGTGGTCCATGGGGTGCAGCGGTTATAGGCCGTTACACTGAGGGCACTTTTCCACCCGTGAGCCTGCAATGTCCCGCAACCCCATCCATACCGAACGCGCCCCGGCCGCGATCGGGCCGTATTCGCAAGCCGTCCGCTCCGGCAACCTGGTTTTCCTGAGTGGCCAGACGCCACTGGAGCCCGCCACCGGCGTGATGGTCGAGGGTGACATCACCGTGCAGGCGCGACGTGCGTTCGACAACCTCAAGGCGGTTTGCGAAGCCGCGGGCGGTTCGATGGACGACATCGTCCGCGTCGGGTTGTACCTGACCGACCTGGACCAGTTCGCTGCGGTCAACGCGGTGATGGCCGATTATTTTCAGGTGCCATACCCGGCACGTTCCACCATCGAGGTTCCGGCACTCCCGAAGGGTGCGGATTTCGAGGTGGATGCGGTGCTCGTCCTGCCCTGAGTTCGTGGCTCGCAGCAAGGTACCAGCGCCGGCACTGGCAGCCTCCGGCGCCACCCCGATCAACGCGTTGTCCGGCGTGGGGCCCGTGCTTGCCGAGAAGCTTGCAGCACGCGGGCTGCTCACCCTGCAGGACCTGTGGCTGCACCTGCCGCGCCAATACGAGGATCGCACCGCACTGGTCCCGATCCGGGGCGTGCAGGCAGGTGCCGCCGTGCAGGTGGAAGGACGGGTCGAGGCGGTGGAGCGCGGATTCCGTTATCGGCCCATGTTGCGAGTGGCGTTGGGCGATGCATCCCACGCCACGCTGGTGCTGCGGTTCTTCCACTTTCGCGCGCAGCAGGTCGCGCAGTTCATCCCCGGCGTGCGAGTGCGCGCCTATGGAACGCCGCGGCCCGGCCAGCAGGGCCTGGAGATGGTCCATCCCAGCTATCGGATCCTTGGCGATGGCGAACACGCGCTGGGCGATGCGCTGGATCCGCTCTACCCGGACATCGAGGGCATCGGGCCGGCCAACCTGCGTCGGCTGATCGGGCTGGCACTGGAACACTTGCCGGATGCCGCCAGCCTGGAACTGCTGCCTGCGGAGGCATTGGCGCAACTCGGGTTGCCCGCCCTGCGCGAGGCGTTGCTGACCCTGCACCGCCCGCCCGCGGATGCCGATGTCGCCGCCTTGCAGGCCGGCCTGCATCCGGCCCAGCGGCGTCTGGCGCTGGAAGAGTTGCTGGCCCATCAACTCAGCCTGCGTCGGCAGAGGATCACCCTGCAGCAGCAGGGTGCGCGCGCGCTGACAGGCAAGGGGAAACTGGTCGAACGCCTGCGCAAGCAGCTGCCATTCAAATTGACTGCGGCGCAGCAGCGCGTCTACATGCAGGTGCGCGATGACCTCGCGAAGCCGCGACCGATGCTGCGGCTGGTGCAGGGCGACGTGGGCAGTGGCAAGACCGTGGTCGCGGCGATGGCCGCGCTGCTGGCGGTCGAAGAAGGGCGCCAGGTCGCGTTGATGGCACCCACCGAATTGCTTGCCGAACAGCACCTGGGCAACCTGCGCGCGTGGCTGGATCCGCTCGGCGTGCGCGTTTGCTGGCTGGCCGGCAAGGTCACCGGCAAGGCGCGCGCCGCCGCGCTGGCGGACGTGGCCTCCGGCGCGGCGCAAGTCGTGGTCGGCACGCACGCACTGATGCAGGAGGGCGTGGCCTTCCACGACCTTGCGCTGGCCATCGTCGACGAACAGCATCGCTTTGGCGTGCACCAACGCCTGGCGTTGCGCGACAAGGGCCGCGCGGGCAACGGCCTGCCACACCAGTTGGTGATGACCGCCACCCCGATCCCGCGCACCCTGGCGATGAGCGCCTATGCCGATCTTGATGTCTCGGCGATCGACGAATTGCCACCGGGACGCACCCCGATCACCACCATTGCGCTGGCCGCCGAACGCCGCCCCGAACTGGTCGAACGCATCCGCGCCGCCTGCGCCGAGGGCCGGCAGGCATATTGGGTCTGTACCTTGATCGACGAGTCGGACGAGATCGTCGCGCAGGCTGCACAGTCCACCTTCGAAGCGCTGCAGCTGGCATTGCCGGAGTTGCGGATCGGGCTGGTGCATGGCCGCCAGAAGGCGGTGGAAAAGCAGGCGACCATGCGCGGCTTCAAGCAGAACACGCTCGATTTGCTGGTGGCGACGACCGTCATCGAGGTCGGCGTCGACGTACCGAATGCGTCGCTGATGGTGATCGAGAACGCGGAACGCCTGGGCCTGGCGCAACTGCACCAGCTGCGCGGGCGGGTCGGGCGTGGCAGCGCGGCTTCGAGCTGCGTCCTGCTGTACCAGTCGCCGCTGTCGGCAATGGCGCGCGAGCGCCTGGATACCCTCCGGCGCACGAATGACGGCTTCGAGATTGCCGAAAAGGACCTGCAGCTGCGGGGACCCGGCGAGTTGCTCGGCACGCGGCAGACCGGGCTCGCGAATTTCCGCCTCGCCGACCTGGTCCGCGACGCCGACCTGCTGCCGCAGGTCCATGCGCTGGCAGACCGACTGCTGGCGGATTCCGCGGACATCGCCGATCGGATCGTCATGCGCTGGGTGGGCAGCGCCGTGCGTTACGCGTCCGCATGAGGCACCTGCATGCCGCGTCGTGATGACGCGATAATGCAGCGATGACACATGACCGTATTCCCCTGTTGATCGATACCGACCCGGGCGTGGACGACGCGCTCGCCCTGTTGATGGCCTTCCACGACACGCGGCACGAGGTCGTGGCGCTGACCATTGCCGCCGGCAATGTCGGTCTGGAGCATACCGTCGCCAATGCGCTGAAGTTGTGCGAGGTCTGCGGCGTGGACGTGCCGGTGTTCGCCGGTGCCGCTGCGCCGCTGCTGCATCCTGCGCTCGACGCTGCCTATGTGCATGGCCGCGATGGCTTCGGTGATGTCGGCTACGTGCCATCGGCGCGCCAGGTCGAGGCAGAACACGCCGCGTTGGCCATCCTGCGGCTCTCGCACGAGCATGCCGGTCGATTGCTGCTGGTCGCGCTCGGCCCGCTGACCAATATTGCGCTGGCACTCAAGCTTGATCCGACCTTGCCGCAACGGGTCGCCCGCTGCGTGGTGATGGGTGGCGCGGTGAGTGCGCACGGCAACATCACTCCGGCCGCCGAGTTCAATATCGCCTTCGATCCGGAGTCGGCGCACCTGGTGTTTGCAGCGTTCCCGCGGATCGAACTGACTGACTGGGAAGCCGTGATCGCGCATGGCCTTCCGCATCCGGAGGTGGAGCGCTGGCTGGCCGCGGATTCCGCGCGCGCGCGCTTCTACGAGGGCATCTCCGCACACACCCGGGCCTGGGCGCGGGCCGGACGCGGCGAGCGCTGGCATGCCGCCGACGCCCTGGCCATGGCCCTGGCGCTGGCGCCGGATGGTGCCGTCGAGATGCTCGAGCGGCCGCTCGCGGTGGAACTTGACGGGCGCCACACCCGCGGGACCACGGTCATCGACTGGAACCGGCAGGCCGGCGGCGCGGACAATACCGCCATCCTGATGCGCTATGACCAGGCGCAATTCGAGCGGTTGCTGGAAGCGGCTCTGGCTGCTGGTTGATGGTTTCGCGCGGGCTTGCACGCAGAGGGAGATGGCCGCTATAATGCGCGGCTCTTTCCCGCTTCAACTCAGGTTTACGCCATGAAAGCCGGCATCCACCCCGAATACCGTGACGTCGTCTTCCAGGACGTGACTTCCGATTTCAAGATCCTGACCCGCTCGACCCTTGGCAGCAAGGAAACGGTGAAGTGGGAAGACGGCAACGAGTACCCGCTGGTCAAGGTGGAAGTGTCGTCGTCGTCGCACCCGTTCTACACCGGCCAGCACAAGATCCTTGATACCGGTGGTCGCGTGGACAAGTTCCGCAAGCGCTACGCCGCGAAGTAAGCGCGAACATGCGTCGCGCGACGGCCACCCAAGCGGTGGCCGTTTGCGTTTCCTGCATCCCGTGCTGCAGCCTCCGCCAGGCGTGGAAGCCGCATGGGTGGTGGTTTTCCGGAAGCCAGCTGTACCTTTGACCGAGCATCCGCTCCAAAGCTCTGTGCGATAATGCGCGACCCCAGCGCGGCTTGTCCGTCGTCATTTGCGACCGCAGCCGCGCCGTTCGAATCACAGGAGCGCGTCGTGTCGCAACTCGATCATATGACCCTAGCTGCCGGCGACAAGTCGGTGACCCTGCCAGTGCTGCACCCGGTGCTTGGCCAGCCTTGCGTGGACATCGCCAAGCTGCCGAAGGAAACCGGCTGCTTCACCTACGACCCGGGCTTCGGTGCGACGGCGAGCTGCAAATCGGCGATCACCTACATCGATGGCGATGCCGGTGTCCTGCTGTATCGCGGTTACCCGATCGAGCAACTGGCGGAGAAATCCACCTTCACCGAGGTGGCGTACCTGCTGATGAACGGCGAGTTGCCGAACGCAAGTGAGTTGGACGGGTTCGAGCACGAAGTCACCCATCACTCGATGATGCACGAGGCCTTCCGTACCTTCCTGTACGGCTTCCGCCACGATGCGCACCCGATGGCAATGCTGACCGGGATGCTCGGATCGCTGGCCAGTTTCTATCACAACGAACTTGACCTGGAAGACGCCGAACAGCGCCGGATGGCGGCGATCCGCCTGATCGCCAAGGTGCCGACGATCGCGGCTGCGTGCCACCGCTATTCGATCGGCTGGCCGATCGGCTATCCACGCAACAACCTCGACTACACCACCCGCTTCCTGCACATGATGATGGAAGTGCCCAGCGAACCGCTGGAGCTGAACCCGGTCGCCGCCAAGGCGATGGACCTGCTGTTCATCCTGCACGCCGACCACGAACAGAATGCCTCGACCTCGACCGTGCGCCTTGTGGGTTCCACGGGCGCCAACCCTTACGTGAGCGTGGCTGCGGGCGTCGCGGCCTTGTGGGGCCCCGCGCATGGTGGCGCCAACGAGGCCGTGCTGGCGATGCTGGCCGATATCGGCCGCCCGGAAAACGTGCAGTCGGCGATCGACCGGGCCAAGGACAAGGAGTCCGGCTTCCGCCTGATGGGCTTCGGCCACCGCGTGTACAAGAATTACGATCCGCGCGCGGCGCTGGTGCGCAAGATGGCCCACGAGGTGCTGAGCGCACTCAACGTCGACGATCCGCTGCTGGAAGTGGCGATGCGGCTTGAGGAAGCGGCGTTGAAGGACGAATACTTCGTCCAGCGCAAGCTCTACCCGAACGTCGATTTCTACTCAGGCATCATCTACAAGGCGCTGGGCATCCCGACCGAGATGTTCACCGTCATGTTCGCGATCGCGCGCACAGCAGGCTGGGTCAGTCATTGGCTGGAGCAGCAGGAGGATCCGGAAAACCGCATTGGCCGGCCGCGCCAGATCTACACGGGCCACGCCAACCGCGACTATGTCGGAATCGGCCAGCGCTGATTGGCGGACGTCCGGCCGGGTAAGAAACGCCCCGCATCGCGGGGCGTTCTTTTTGGTCCAGGTCCTGCATCGTGCCCTGCGCGTCGGTGAGATCGCCGCAGTACCCGGTGCCGCAGGCATCCGCGGTTCAAGTGGCTTCGTAACCGGCGATGTCCTCGTCCGCCAGCAGTGCGCGCAGCTGTGCCAGCGATGCGCGGCGCATCGGTTTGCCATCGACACCCGACAGCGGCGCCTGGCGCAATACGTCGGCCGGCAGTACGGTGATGTCGAAACTCAGGTCCTCGGCGCTGAACAGCCAGACCGGGAAGTCGTCCTCGCGCTGGCGGTCCAGGCGCAGGTGGCGGCTGCGTGACTGCGCCGGGATGCCGTGTTCGTCAAGCCAGCGCGGCACTGCATCCGCATCATCGCAATGCAGGTGCAGGGCGACTTCGGAATTGGCATCGGCGGTTCCCTCCAGGGCGGCGCCGACCAGGCGTGGATCGAACTCCCGGAAGAATTCCAGGGCGTGCAAGGCGGCTTCGCGTCGACGGCGGACCTCGAAGGCCCGGTCGCTACCCAGGAACAGGCGCTGATATTCGCGCAGGGCCTCCTCGATTTCGCGATTGCGCGGCAGTGAGGCGTCGTCATGGATGCCCAGCCGCTGCGCGGCCTTGAGCTTGGCCAGGTGATAGTCGCGGATGCCGCCTTCGGCCATCAGCCGGGCGGCTTCATGGGCCAGCTGCTGGCGGCGTTCGCGGGTGCGGGTCTGCGCATGCATGTGCGCGTGGAGCTTTGCGTGCGGGCGGGTGTTCGGCATCGCGCATCCCCCGGAACAGGCCTGGATGGACTGTACCCGAGCGCCCGCCTGCGCGCATCCCCGCGCGCAGGCGGGTGGTGGACGCGATCAGAAGATGTCGAACGCTTCCTCGTCGGGCTGGGCGTTGGGGTCGATGTCGGGCTCGGCGTAGCTGTCCATCCGCTCCAGGTCCTCTGCCTTGACCCACTCAACCACGCCGCCGCCGCCGCCCGGAGCCAGCTTGCCCCCTGCGCCCACGCTGACCTGGACCATGCCGGGCGGGGGGGCGGGATCGCGTTCCGGCTGGTCCTTGAGCGCGACCCGCATGTAATTGATCCAGATCGGCAGTGCGGCCTTGCCGCCGTACTCGCGATAGCCCAGTGAACGGAAATCGTCGCGGCCGACCCAGACCGTGGTGACGTACGGGCCGCCGAACCCGGAGAACCAGGCGTCGCGGTGGTCATTGGTCGACCCGGTCTTGCCGCCGACGTCGTCGCGGCCCAGCACCTTCGCCGCGGTCGCGGTGCCGCGGCGGACCACGTCGCGCATCATCGACTGCATCTGGAAGGCGACGCGCGGGTCGATCGCACGGGGCGCGACCACCATGTTCGGGTCGATCGGCTTGGCCGTGGCTGGCGGCGCGCTGGCGGTCACCGTGTCGCTGCCGGTGCCTGTTGCCGCAGGGGTGGGCGCCGGTGCACTGGCCGTCGGGCTGAGGTCGAACCCGGCGACGCTGGTCTGCGCCACCGTCGTGTTGGCCTGGCCAGGTTGCTGCACCACCGCGCATTGCGGACAGGCGGTGGGTGGTTTTTCCCTGAAGACCTCCTTGCCGTCGCGGTCGAGGATGCTGTCGATGAAATACGGCGTGGTCAGGAAGCCGCCATTGGAGAACGCCGAATAGCCGCGCGCCACCGACAGCGGGGTCAGCGACGCGGTACCCAGCGACATCGAGAGGTTGGGCGGCAGGCTCGCCTCATCGAAGCCGAAATGGCTGATGTAGCGGCGCGCATAGTCCACGCCGATTGCATCCAGCAGGCGTACCGAAACCAGGTTGCGCGACTGCACCAGCGCTTCGCGCACGCGCATGGGCCCGGCGAAGTTGCCGCTATCGTTCTGCGGGCGCCACATGTGGCCGCGGCGATCCTTGAACACCACCGGTGCGTCCAGCACGATCGATGCCGGATTGAAGCCACGCTCGAATGCCGCCGCATACAGGAAGGGCTTGAAGCTGGAACCCGGTTGCCGGCGCGCCTGGGTGGCGCGGTTGAACTTGCTGCCGGCATAGCTGTACCCGCCGACCAGCGCGCGCAGCGCGCCGGTGTCGGCCTCCAGCGAGACCAGCGCAGTCTGTGCACGTGGCAGTTGGTCGAGCACCCAGGTCGGATCGGCATCGGGATTCTTGCCGGCATCGCGCCGCACGCGCACCACGTCACCGCGCCTGGCAAGCGCGGCGACCGCTTTTCCGGTCCAGCTGGTGGCTGCGCGGTCCAGGGTCAGTTGGCTGGCGTCGGCAAGTACCACCTGCAGGCCGGCGCTGCTGCTGCCGGTCACGACCGCAGGGAACAATCCGCCCTGTGGCTGGATCTTGCGCAGCGTGGCGGCGATGGTCTTCGCATCCATGCCCTCGTCCAGTTCCACCTTCTGCGCGGGCGCGCGCCAGCCATGGCGGTGGTCGTAGATACGCAGGCCTTCGATGACGGAACCCGTCGCGGCGGCCTGCAGGTCGGGGTCGATGGTGGTGGTGACGTGGTAACCCTTGCTCAGTACGTCGCCCCCGAAGCGGGCAATCATTTCCTGCCGGACCATCTCCGCGACGTAGGGTGCATGTACCTCGACCTGGCGCTCGTGTGGCGCGGCGTGCATCGGCACTGCCCGGGCCGACGCCGCTTCGCTGGCGCTGACGAAGCCGAGTTCGACCATCCGCGGAATGATGTAATGGTCCCGTCGTTCGCGGTTGCGCTCCGGGTTGTCCAGCGGGTTGCCGCTGGACGGGAACTTGGGCGTACCGGCCAGGGTGGCGATCTCGTCCAGGCTCAGTTCGTGCAGCTTCTTGCCGTAGTAGTACTCGGCGGCAGCGGCCACGCCGTAGGCGCGATTGCCGAAGAAGCTCTTGTTGAGATACAGGCCGAAGATCTCGTCCTTGCCCAGTTCGCGTTCCATTTTCATCGCCAGCAGCATTTCCGCGAACTTGCGCCGGAAACTGTATTCGGAGCTGAGGAAGAACTGCTTGGCGACCTGCTGGGTGATGGTGGAACCGCCGGCCACCCGTTCCTGCCCACCGGTCTTGGCGAGCAGCCAGATCGCGCGCGCCACGCCGGTGAAATCAACGCCGTGGTGCATGTAGAAATTCGCGTCCTCCGCGGCCAGGAACGCCTGCTTGACGCGTGGCGGCACGTCGCGGATGTCCACCGGGTAGCGGCGCATCTCGCCGAACAAGCCGATCAGGCGGCCATCCCGGGCATAGACGTACATCGGTTCCTGCAGCTCGATATTGCGCAGCGACTGCACGTCCGGCAGTCTTGCGGAGACCAAATAGACCAGGATGCCGGCCGCGATCGCGCCGATCAGCGCAAACGTGACGGAGCCCAGCAAAATCCAGCGGAGAAGGCGGGGGATGCGGGGCATTGCACAACTTCCGATTGCGACAGACGTGGTCGCGGAGTATAGAGTAGGCCTCCGTCATGAACGGGCTGCGGGGGGGCGGCCGGTTTCCACGGTTGAAAACGTTGGATGCATGCAGGTACGGGGCGAAGGGGTGGTTCAGGCACTGGCGATTCGTGAAAGGGTTGCCAATGTGTGAAAAGTCCGTTATTCATGTACTACAGCACCAAGTGCGCGTAAGCGCCCGTGGGAAGGGGAGATACCGTGGGTCTGGTAACGAAAACGCAGCCGCCGTTGATCGGCGTAGACATCAGTTCGACCGCGGTCAAGCTCTTGCAGCTGACCCGCACGGGAGACCGTTACCGGGTCGAACACTATGCCGTCGAACCACTGCCCCCGAATGCAGTGATCGAGAAGAATCTGGTCGAGGTCGAGGCCGTTGGCGAGGCGATCCGGCGTGCGATTGCGCGCTCGGGTTCGCGCGTCAAGCATGCCGCGGCCGCGGTTTCGGGATCCTCGGTGATCACCAAGACCATGTCGATGCCGGCTGACCTCGATGACGACGAGATGGAGTCGCAGGTCGAGCTGGAGGCCGTGAACTACATTCCGTACCCGATCGAGGAAGTGAACCTCGACTTCGAGGTGCTCGGGCCGATGCCCGGCAACAACGAGATGGTGCAGGTGTTGCTGGCGGCGTCGCGCTCGGAGAATGTCGAAGTGCGCGCCTCGGCCCTGGAGCTCGGCGGCCTGACCGCCAAGGTGATCGATGTCGAGGCCTTTGCCATCGAGAATGCCTTCGCACTGATGGCGGGTTCGCTGAACGTGCCGCGGGATGGCCTGGTGGCCCTTGTCGATGTCGGCGCCACCATGACGACCCTCAATGTCCTGCGGGGCGGTCGCAGCATCTATACCCGTGAGCAGGTGTTTGGTGGCAAGCAGCTCACCGACGAGGTCATGCGCCGCTACAGCCTGAGCTACGAAGAGGCTGGCCTGGCCAAGCGCCAGGGTGGCTTGCCGGAAAGCTACGAAATCGAAGTGCTGGATCCATTCAAGGAAGCGATGGTGCAGCAGGTCAGCCGCCTGTTGCAGTTCTTCTATGCCGGCAGCGAGTTCAACCGTGTCGACCATGTGGTGCTGGCAGGCGGTTGCGCCTCCATCCCCAATATCGCCGACATGGTCGAGGAGCAGTTGGGCGTCTCGACCACCGTGGCCAATCCGCTGGCGCACATGACCCTCGGGCCGCGCGTGCAGGCGCATGCGCTGGCGCAGGATGCACCGGCGCTGATGATCGCCTGCGGGCTCGCACTGAGGAGCTTCGACTGATGGCCAAGATCAATCTCCTCCCGTGGCGCGCCGAGCGTCGCAGGCTCCGCCAGAAGGACTTCTACGGCATGCTCGGGCTGGCGGCGCTGGCAGGCGTGCTGGTGTCGTTCCTGATCGTCAGCTTCTACAACGGACGGATCGGCAGCCAGAATTCGCGCAACCAGTTCCTGCGCGACGAGATCACCAAGGTCGACGGCCAGATCACCGAGATCACCGAACTCGACAAGAAGAAGAGCCGGCTGCTCGCGCGCAAGGAAGTGATCGAACAGCTGCAGGCCAACCGATCGCAGATGGTCCACCTGTTCGATTCGCTGGTGCGTACGATCCCCGATGGCGTGACATTGACCGCGATCAAGCAGGAAGGCGACATCCTGACCTTGAATGGCCGGTCCCAGTCCAATGCGCGCGTCAGTACCTACATGCGTACCCTCGAGAGTTCCGGCTGGATGAGCCAGCCCGACCTCAACATCATCGAAGCCAAGGCCGGAAATCCTGGCCTGCCGTATGAGTTCAACCTCAAGGTCAAGCTGGTCAATCCGAATGCACCCAAGGATGGCGAGGATGCACCTGCCAGTGCCACACCTGCTGCAGGAGGAACCGCATCGTGAGCAAAAAACAGCTCAGCCTGCGTGAACTGGATATCAACAACATCGGATCATGGCCGCAAAACGCCAAGATCGGATTCTGTGGCCTCCTTTCACTGCTGATCATCGCCCTGGCCTGGTGGCTGTTCGTCAGCGACAAGCGTACCGAGCTCGAAACCTTGCAGGGCCAGGAAACTGAACTGCGCAGCGAGTTCGAAACCAAGCAGGGTCGCGCGGCGAATCTTGAACCCCTGAAGCAGCAGCTGGCCCAGATGGAGCAGCAGTTGCAGCAGATGCTGCGCCAGTTGCCCAGCAAGACCGAAATGCCGGATCTCATCGTCGACATTTCGCAGACCGCACTGGCCACGGGCATCAGCAACGAGCTTTTCCAGCCGGGTCCGGAAACGCCGAAGGAGTTCTACGCGGAAAAGCCGATTGCATTGCGCATGGTGGGTACCTATCACCAGTTCGGTGCATTCGTCAGTGGCGTCGCGTCGTTGCCGCGCGTGGTGATCATGACCATGCATGACATCTCGTTGAAGCCCAGGGATTCGGACAAGAACCCAGGTGCACGCATCGGCCCCAACAGCCCGCTGGAGCTTTCCGGCACGGTCAAGACCTATCGCTACCTGGATGAGGAAGAGGCTGCTGCACAAGCCACCGAGCAGCCCGCCACGCCGCCAGCCGCCGCACCCGCGAATGGAGGGGGTTGAAATGCGCATCGAACAAATCCGCATTCGTCGTCCTTCCTTGCTCCTGGGCACTGCCATGGCTGTTTGTGTTGCGCTGGCCGGGTGTGCCGGCAGCAGCAGCGACCTCCAGAAGTGGGTGGCAGAGGTCAAGGCGCGTCCTGCGCCCCCGCTGGATCCGTTGCCCGTGATGCAGCAGTTCGAGACATTCGAATATGCCGCGCAGAATCTTCGCGATCCCTTCAGCGAAGAGTTCAATGGTGTCAACAGCAGCGGCCCTCGTCCTGACCCGGGTCGGCGCAAGCAGACGCTGGAGCAGTTCCCGCTCGACAGCCTCGACATGGTCGGTACGCTTGGCCGTGGCCCCGGCATGGTTGCACTGGTGATGGCGCCCGACAAGGTGACGTACCGAGTGAATCCTAGTGTTTACATGGGGCAGAGTGATGGGCGGGTAACCGCTGTGTATGAAGACCGGATCGAATTGATCGAACTGGTTCCGGATGGCGCGGGTGGCTGGTTGGAACGGCCTGCGACCATTGCGCTCGAAGACAATTGATTAGGGGATAGACCGATGACCGTCACCAACGCCAAGAGCCAGCTGCCTGTCCGGCGCCCCTTGTCGCTTCGCGCCTGTGCGGTGGGAGTTGCGTTCGGCCTGTATGCCGCGACCGCTGCCGCGCTACCGGTGTCCACCGCCAGTGTGACCATGGGCCAGTCCGCCACGGGAGCGATGGCGGACCCCGCGAAGCGCCTGCCCGGCGCAGTCACCGTGTCCGCGATCGACTTCAAGCGCGGTGATGGAGGGGCCGGCAAGTTGATCCTGCGATTCAGCGGCGATGGCGCGGCCCCCGACCTGCGCAACATGGGGTCGAGCGTGGTGATCGACATCGGCAATGCGCAACTGCCGGCTTCGCTGCAACGCCCGATCAACGTCACCGACTTCGCCACGCCGGTGCAGCGCATCGATGCACGCGCGACCAGCAGCGGTGCGCAACTGGTGCTGGCGACGAAGGGCAACTTCGAATCGCTGGCGTATCAGAGTGGCGAAGAATATATCGTCGAGATCGTGCCGCGCGCGGCACCGGTCGCCAAGGCGGGCACCGGCACAACTGCGATGGGCGCAGTGGCGATGGGCGCGACCAGCAGCACCTCCGACGTTCGCTACAGCGGCAAGGCGGTGACGTTCAACTTCCAGGATGTGCCGGTTCGCACCGTGCTGCAGCTGATCGCGGAGGAGTCAAACCTCAATATCGTGGCTGCCGACACCGTGCAGGGCAACGTGACCTTGCGCTTGATCAACGTGCCGTGGGACCAGGCGCTCGACATCGTGATGCAGGCCAAGTCGCTGGACAAGCGCCGTAGCGGCAATGTGGTCTGGGTCGCACCGCAGAAAGAGATCGCGCAGTTCGAGCAGGACAAGGAGGACGCACGCATCAGTCTTGAGGAGCGTGCCGAAAAAGTCACCGAATACATCCCGGTGAACTATGCCAATGCGGAAGACATCGCCAACCTGTTGACCGAAGGTGCGAAGAGCAGCAATCAGGGCGGTGGTCAGAGCGGAAGCGGATCCGGCGGTCAACAGCAGGATCGTGGCTTCCTGTCGCAGCGCGGCAGCATCAGCTTCGACAAGCGCACCAATACGCTGCTGGTGATCGACATCCCAGACCGTGTTGCCAACATCCGCGACCTGGTCAGCAAGCTCGACAAGCCGGTCGACCAGGTGGTGATCGAGGCACGGATCGTGATTGCCAGCGAGAGCGTGGCACGCGAGCTGGGCGCGCGATTCGGGGTCAGTGGTGCCGACGGGAACAAGTATTTCAGCGGCAACCTTGAAACCAACACCGCCAACAGGCAGTCGGATGTCGATGCCGCACTGGCCAACCGCAACGCGATGTCGGCAACCAATGCGGCAAACCAGAAGTTGCTGAACGAGTACGAGGCGGCGACCAACACGTACCAGAATGAGCTGGCGGCGTGGACGGCAACAGGTGACCCGACGCAGGCTGCGCCCTCCCCACCAGCTCGCCCGGTAATGAATGTCGCGAACCTGGTGACCAGCACCATTACCCGTGGCTTGATGAGCAATTTCCCGGCTGCCCTGAACAACCCGGCCGGCTCACTGGCCCTGTCGATCCTCAATGCCGGTTACCTGCTTGATATCGAGCTTTCCGCGATCCAGGAGCAGGGACGTGGCGAAGTGATCTCCAACCCTCGCATCGTTACCAGCAACCAGAAGGAAGCGGTCATTCGCCAGGGTCGCGAGATCGGCTACCTGACCGTGACCGGCGGCCAAAGCAACACGGTGCCGACGGTGCAATTCAAGGACGCCTTGCTGGAACTGAAAGTCACCCCGACGATCACCAACGATGGCCGCGTGTTCCTGAACCTCGCCGTCAAGAAGGACGAACTGGACGGTTACGTCAGCATGGGCTCCTTCGGGTCGGTGCCACAGATTGCCAAGCGCGAAGTCAATACCGCGGTGCTGGTCGAGGATGGGCAGACGGTGGTGATCGGTGGCGTCTATGAGTTCAGCGACCGCTCCGACCTGTCCAAGGTGCCTTTCTTTGGTGACCTCCCGTTTATCGGCAACCTGTTCCGCAACAAGAATCGGACCAAGACCAAAGCCGAGTTGCTGGTGTTCGTGACCCCGAAGGTCATGCGCGTGGCCCAGCGCAACTGAGCGATTTCCAGAGCGACTAGTCATGATCCACTTCGGGGGCCGCAAGGCCCCCGAAGCTTTTCGGACACTGCAAAAGAGGCCCGGTCTGGCGCGGTGAAGAACCTTTGCCGCCAATCGTGGTCGAATGGCCGAGCATGACTTGAGGCGCCCATGGATACCCCAACTGTCGATACTTCACGCCTGCACGCCGCATTCACCGCGCTGCGCGAGGATCTTGCGACCGAAATCGTCGGTCAGTCCGCACTGATCGAACGCCTGCTCATCGCCCTGCTGGCGGATGGGCACCTGCTTGTCGAAGGCGCGCCAGGCCTGGCCAAGACAACGGCGATCCGCGCCCTGGCATCGCGCCTGGAAGCCGACTTCGCACGCGTCCAGTTCACCCCGGACTTGTTGCCGGCCGACTTGACCGGCACTGAAGTGTGGCGTCCGCAGGACGGCCGCTTCGAGTTCCTGCCAGGCCCGATCTTCCATTCCATCCTGCTGGCCGACGAGATCAACCGTGCGCCGGCCAAGGTGCAGTCGGCGCTGCTGGAAGCGATGGGTGAGCGCCAGGTCACCGTTGGGCGGCAGACCTACGCGCTGCCGGCGTTGTTCCTGGTCATGGCAACCCAGAACCCGATCGAGCAGGAAGGCACCTTCCCGTTGCCCGAGGCGCAGCTCGACCGTTTCCTGATGCATGTGCGCATTGGCTACCCACAGGTCGAAGCGGAGACCGAAATCCTGCGCCTGGCCCGCGAACGCGCCCGCGACGCATTGCAGCCGACCAAACACACAATCCCGCGCATGCCGCTCGCGGATGTCTTCGCTGCGCGCAACGCGGTGCTGGACCTGCACGTCGCGCCTGCGCTGGAGCGCTATCTGGTGGAACTGGTGCTGGCCTCGCGCGATGCGGGGCGCTATGACGCTGCCCTGGCTCGACGCATTGCATGGGGTGCGAGTCCGCGTGGCTCGATTGCGCTGGAGCGCTGCGCGCGCGCGCGCGCGTGGCTGGCAGGCCGCGATTTCGTGACACCCGAGGACGTGCGCGCAGTGGCTCCCGATGTGCTTCGGCATCGCGTATTGCCTAGCTACGAAGCCACCGCGGAAGGCTGGGATGGCGATCGCCTGGTGGGTGAGCTGTTGCAGCGGGTTCCGCTGCCCTGAGTGCAGTGATCGACAGCGCCCGCCACGCAACGGACACGACCACCGGCATCCTGCCGACGTTGTCCGAACTCATCGCCCTGCGCGCGCTGGTGCAGTGGGCGCCGTGGTGCGCGGCGTGGCCAGCACGGCGTACAAGGACATGCCCTGTCCAGCCTGCGTGGGCGTGGCATGGAATACGCAGAGTCACGCGACTATGCACAGGGCGACGACGCCCGCCACATCGACTGGCGGCTGACCGCACGCAGTGGTCGTACCCATACCAAGCTGTTCCAGGCCGAACGCGAACGCCTGAGCTTGATCGTGGCCGACACCGCACCGTCGTTGTATTTCGGTACCCGCGTGCGCTTCAAGTCGGTGCAGGCCGCACGTGCCGGCGCAGTGGCGGCCTGGCTGGCGATGCGTGATGGCGACCGAATCGCGGCGCTACGGGGTTCGATTCTTGAGGCTCCGGTCGCACCTGCATCCGGCCCGCGTGGCGCATTGCGCGCGCTGGACGCACTGGTGCGCTGGTATGCGTGTCCACCCGAGGATGACGCGGGGCTGGCGGTGGCGCTCGACCACGCCAGGCGCGTGTTGCGTCCGGGCTCGCGCATGCTGGTGCTGGCCGATCCTGGAAGTATTGCCAGCGTTGCACCCCACATCTGGCCGGCCCTGGCGATGCACCACGAACTGGTGGTCTTGCTGTTGACCGATCCCCTTGAACGCCAGCCGCCGGCGACCCGCGTCCCGTTCGCCTTGGCCGATGGCCAGCACACCGCGCTCGGCCTGGATGCCGCAGTGACCCGGCAGCGTTGGCGACAGGAATTCGCGGTGCCGCTGGAAGCCGCGTTGGCATTGCTGCGAAGCAGGGGTGCCCGCGCGATGGAACTTTCCAGCGCGGATGCCAGCGACGCCTGGCTGTCGTTGCTGGAACGCCCACGCATGGCTGCCGGGAAATGACCGCGCCACTGGCCTTGCATGATGTGCATCCGGGCGTTGCGCCAGCCTGGTGGCCACCGGCGCCTGGATGGTGGATGGTGGCGGCGATCATCTTGCTGGTGGTTTGCGGGATTGCATGGTGGGGGCTGCGCAGGCGTCGCCACCATGGGGCGCTATTGCGCTTGTTCGACGAGACCGTCGATCGCGCCGAAACGTCGGCGCAGCAGGTCGCGGCGATGTCGGAATTGCTGCGCCGCGCCGCGCGGCGGCGCGATCCCGCAGCGGACCGCTTGCAGGGCGAGGCGTGGCAGCAGTTCCTGGATGACGGTCTTCCAGCTCGGCCCTTCAGCAACGGCGCAGGTGCGTTGCTGCGTGAGGGCGGTTTCCGCGCCGAGGTGGCGCAGGACGCCGTCGCGGCCTTGCGCGTGGTGGCGCGCCAGCGCTACGTGTCGTGGATGCAGCGGCGATGAGTGCGCTGTGGGCACTGCTGTCGATCGAGGGCTTCGCCTGGCCCTGGCTACTCGCGGCCTTGCCGCTGCCCCTGCTTGTCCATGCACTGGGGCCTGCGCGACGCGATGCCGGCGCCGCACTGCGGGTGCCGTGGGGTGATCGCGTGCAACGCATTGCCGCGGCGGGCGATGGCGCGGTGCGGGTGCACGGGTTTCGTTGGCTGGCGTTCCTGGCCTGGTGCCTGCTCTGCATTGCGGCTGCGCGACCGCAACAACTCGGCCCGGTGGTCGCCCCGCCGCACGTGGGGCGTGATCTGATGCTTGCAGTTGATCTGTCGGCGAGCATGGGCGAGGAAGACATGCAGCTTGGCGGCCGCATGGTCGATCGACTGACCGCGGCCAAGGCCGTGCTGTCCGATTTCCTGGACCGCCGGGCCGGTGATCGCGTCGGGCTGATCGTGTTCGGAGAGCGCGCGTTCGCACTGACGCCGCTGACCCTGGATCGCGACAGCGTGCGCCAGCAGCTCGGCGACACCGTGGTCGGGCTGGCCGGGCGCGCGACCGCGATCGGCGATGCGATCGCGCTGGCGACCAAGCGGTTGCAACCCGAGACGACTTCGCAAGTCACCTCGAAACATCACGTACTGATCCTGCTCACCGATGGCGTGAATACCGCCGGCACGCTGGATCCGGAGAAGGCCGCCGGAATCGCGCGAGACAGCGGGGTGCGCATCCACGCGATTGCCTTCGGCGGCAATGGCGGCATGTCGGTATTCGGTTTCCAGCTGCCGATGGGCGGTGATGAGGTCGACGAGGCCGGCTTGCAACGGATCGCGGCAGTGACCGGTGGTCGGTTTTTCCGCGCGCGTGACACCGATGACCTGGCCGGTATTTATGCCGAGATCGACACAGCTCGAGCCGGTACAGCGGCAAGGACGCGCGGTGCGCCCGATGATCGAGCGTTATCCGTTGCCGCTGGCGCTCGCCCTGTCACTCGGCCTGCTTGCGCTCGTGGTGGGGCGGCGCCGATGAACGCGTTTTTCACCGATATCGCCCAACTGCATTTCCTGCGTCCGTGGTGGTTGCTCGGGTTGGTGCTGTTGCCCGCCATTGCATGGTGGTCGCGGGTCGATGCGCGGCGCAGCAATCCATGGCAGGACAGCGTGGACGCGCACCTGCTGCCGCACCTGCTGGAGCGCGGAGGCGGGAGCGCGCGCCGAGCATGGTCACGCTGGCTGGGCTTGCTGGCCGTGGCGGTCGCGTTGCTGGCAATGGCCGGGCCGTCCTGGCAAAAGGACGAACAACCGTTGTGGCAAAGCAAGGCGCCGTTGGTGGTCGCACTGGATCTTTCCAGCAGCATCCTTGCGCGCGACTTGCCGCCCTCGCGCCTGCCACAGGCGCGGGCGAAACTCGCGACCCTGCTGCGCGAGCGTGCTGGTGGCCAGGTCGCCCTGGTCGCCTATGCAGCGGACGCCTACACGGTCGCGCCGCTGACCGAAGACGCGGCCAATGTCGCGCTGTTCCTGGATGCGCTGGGTCCGGGGGTGATGCCCGAAGACGGCCAGCGTGCGGATCGGGCGATCGCATGGTCACTCACGCTGTTGCAACAGGCCGGCTTCGCCCAGGGAGACATCCTGCTGGTGACGGACCATGCCGATGCGGCGGCGTTGGGCGCGGCGGGCAAGGCACGCCTCGCCGGCTACCGGGTGTCGGCGCTGGGCCTGGGGACAGCACTGGGTGGCACGTTCGAGACCGATGCCGGGCTGGGCCAGGCGCGGCTGGATGCGTCCAGCCTGCGCACCCTCGCCAGCAGCGGAGGAGGTGGCTACCAGACCATGACCGTCGATGACGCCGACCTGCGTGCACTCGGCGTGCTTGATCCGCAAGCCGACCGCGGCGCGGCAGCGCGTGGCGAGAAAATCACCAGCTGGCGCGATGGTGGTTTCTGGCTGTTGCCACTGGTCCTGCTGCTGGCATTGCCGCTGTTCCGTCGTGGCGCCGGCATCGCAGCGATGTTCATGCTGGCCGTTTTGTTGCCACTGGCACCCGTACCGGCAGGAGCGCAGGCAAGTCCAGCGCGGGTCGCTCCATCCCAGGCGGCGCGTGCGGAAGAGTCGGGCACATCATCACGCGGATTGTGGAAGCGCCGTGACCAGCGGGATTTCGCGCGCATGCAGGATGGCGTCGAGGCCTACCGCAAGCAGGACTATTCGCAGGCGATCAAGCTGTTCTCCGGCCTGGACAATGCCGATGCGCAGTACAACCTGGGCAATGCATTGGCCAGGGCGGGGCGTCTGGATGATGCGATTGCTGCCTATGATCGCGCGCTCGAACGCCAGCCCGGCATGCGCGATGCCCGTGAGAACCGCAGCGCAGTCCAGGCGGCGCGCACGCGCACGCCGCCGCCGGACGGCAAGTCGCAAGATCAGGAAAAAAATTCGCAGCAAGACAAGCCGCAAGACGGCAAGCAAGACGGGCAACAGGGCGACCAGCAGGACAACAAGGAAGCCAATCAGGATTCGAGCGGCCAGGATTCGAGCGGCCAGGATTCGCAGCAGCAAGCGCAGGCACAGCCCGGCAAGCAGGATCAGCAAGCCAACCCGCCGAACCCCGGGCAGTCGCCGTCTAAACCGGATCCGGCACAGCCGCAGGATGCCAAGGCGCAGGCCGACGCCGATGCCGCCCAGCGCAAGCGCATGCAGGAGGCGCTTGGCAAGCAGGCACCCGCCGGCAAACCCAGGCAAGCCAGCGAAGCAGCATCCGAAACACCCGAACAACGCGAGCGCCGGCTTGCCAACCAGGCCCAGCTGCAACGGGTGCCCGACGATCCCGGCGCGCTGCTGCGGGCCAGGTTCCGGCTCGAATACGAACGTCGGCGTCGATCGGGAGGCGGCCCATGATCCCGAACCTGCGCCAGGCATCGGTGCGCGCATTGCTGGTGCTCATGTTGCTGGGGTGCACGCCGCCGGTCTTCGCGCAGGCGCGTGCCTGGCTGGATCGCGAGCAGGTCACCTTCGGCGAGACTGCGACCCTCAACATCGAGACCGACCTCTCCGTCCGGCAGATCGACTATGCGCCGCTGGGTGTGGATTTCGACATTGCCGGACAGACCGTGCGCCGCAGCTTCCAGCGGGTCAACGGGCGCTCCAGCACGCGTTCGCTGTTCGCGGTCGGCATTCGTCCGCGCGGGCCGGGGGTGATCACCGTGCCGGCGTTGCGCGTCGGCAATGCCCGCACGGAACCCTTGCGGATGACGGTCATGCCGCCTGCGGTGCAGCCGGCCAGCAGTGATGCCGATGCCTTCCTGCAGACCGAGGTGGATGCCGACGATCCCTATGTGCAACAGGCGGTCGGCATGGTGGTGCGGCTGTTTGTCGGGGTGAACCTGTTGTCCGGCCAGTTGGACCAGGACCAGCCGCCAGGCACCAGCCTGCAACAGGTCGGCGAGGACCTGCGCTACCAGCGGAACATCGATGGCCGCCGCTACAACGTGATCGAACGCCGCTACCTGCTGATCCCGGAACGCAGTGGTGCATTGATGATCCCGGGTGCGCGCTTCAACGGGCAGTCGGTAAGTGACTTCTTCGATGGCGGATTCGGCGATGGCCGCAAGCCGTTGTCGGCGGCGGCGCCGACCAGGCACCTGCGGGTCCAGCCGATCCCGGCCAATGCGCCGCAGCCCTGGCTGCCGTTGCGGGACCTGCAACTGCGTTACCTGCAGGTTCCGAAGCAGGCGCGCGCGGGTGTCGCGACCACGGTGGAGCTGGAGATGACGGCCGATGGTGCCAGCGCCGCCCAGTTGCCCGTGCTGGCATTCCCGCAATCGCCGGATATGCAGGTGTTTGCTGATCCGCCGCAAACCGACGTGCAACTGGTGGATGGTCGCCCGCGCGCCACCCTGCGCCAGCGGATTTCAATCGTGCCGCTGCATGCGGGAACGCTGAACCTGGCCGGCCCGCGCGTCGACTGGTGGGATGCCACACACGGCATCGCGCGCACCGCTGCGCTTCCATCACTGGCGTTCCAGGTTGCACCGGGAGCCGTGGCCGGCGATGCAGGTCGCGATGTGCGCAGCAATTCCGAACTGCAACCGTTTGCTAGTCCCGATGCCGGGTTGGACCGGCGTTCGCCGACGATGCGGGTACTTGCCAGCCTCAGGCAAACGCTGCCGTGGTCCGCAGTGACCGTTGGGCTGTGCGCGTTGCTGGCGGGCTGGTGGATCGCAAGGCAGCGCGAGACTCGGGCACGTGCCATCGGCGTGGCGCCATCGGAACCCAGTGCGGCATCCGCCAACGTCGCATCGTTGCCAGAAGCGCTCAAGGCAGGCGAGCTGGCCAGCATCGCCATCGCGCTTTGCCACGCAGCCGGCCTGGCCAGCGACGACCTGGATGCGTTGCGCGCGCGACTGGACGATGCCGCCCAGCGGGCCGCGGTGAGCCAACTGCAGGCGGCGCGCTGGGGAGCAGGTGATCCGCTGCGGGCAGTCGCTGCGTTGCGTGCCGCGTTTGCCAAAGGCGTGCACCTGCAGCGCCAGGGTCGCCGGCCGGACGTCATCCTGCCGCCCCTGTACCCGCAGGCCTGACTGCCGGGTTTGCTAAGCTCGCCGGCTTACGGGGAATCGACGGAAGCAGACCATGAGTGAAGCCACGGCGGGCAGCGGCAAGTTGCAGCTGCACTGGAAAATGCTGATTGGCTTCATCGCTGGCCTGGGCCTGGGACTGGTCGCGCACTATGTCTCCGGCGCCGATGCGGAATGGGTGCGGTTGCTGACGACCTATGTCACCCAGCCCGCAGGCACCCTGTTCCTGCGCCTGATCTTCATGTTGATCATCCCGTTGTTGTTCTCGGCGCTGATCATGGGCGTCGCGGAAATGGGCGACGTGCGTTCGCTGGGTCGGGTGGGCTGGAAGACGCTGGGCTATACCGTCGTCGCATCCGGAATCGCGGTGGTCCTCGGCCTGGTCCTGGTCAACTGGCTCAAGCCAGGCGCAGGCGTGGACCCGGTTGCCGCCCAGGCCATGCTGGCGCAGGGTGCCGATCGCGCATCGGCCATCGTGAGTGGCAATGGCGGCAAGATGAATGCCGTCGACATGCTGCTCGGGATCGTCCCGGACAACGTGATCCGGGCCGCGGCGGAAAACACCATCCTCGCGGTGATGTTCTTCGCGCTGATGATGGGCATCGGCCTGGTCCTGACGCGCAGCAAGTCGACGGAAGTTCTCCTGCAAGGCATCCAGGGACTGTTTGAAGTCTCGATGACCCTGATCGGGCTGGTCATCCGGCTGGCACCGTATGCGGTGTTCTGCTTCATGTTCAACCTCGCCGCATTGTTCGGTTGGGACCTGCTGCGTTCGCTCGGTGCCTACGTGGGCGTGGTGGTATTGGCGCTGACCATCCACATGGTGGTGGTGTATTCGCTGATGCTGAAGTTCCTGGGCGGATGGTCGCCCCTGAAATTCTTCAAGGGCTCGCAGGAAGCGATGGTGATGGCATTTTCGACCGCGTCGAGCAATGCCACCCTGCCGGTCGCACTGCGGGTGGCCGAGGAGAAGCTGCACCTGCCGCGCAATATCTCGCGCTTCGTGTTGACCGTGGGCGCCACCGCCAACCAGAACGGCACGGCCTTGTTCGAGGGCGTCACCGTGCTCTTCCTGGCCCAGTTTTTCGGCGTCGACCTGAGCCTTGCGCAGCAGGTCACGGTGATGTTCGTGTGCATCCTGGGTGGCATCGGTACCGCCGGCGTTCCCGCCGGGTCGTTGCCGGTCGTGGCGCTGATCTGCGGCATGGTCGGCGTGCCGCCCGAGGGGATCGGCCTGATCCTGGGCGTGGACCGCTTCCTCGACATGTGCCGCACCACGCTCAACGTGACCGGCGACCTGATGCTGGCCGCGGTGGTATCGAAGGGCGAAGTGGATCCACGCGACGCCGCCTAGCAACGCGCGCAGCAAGGCGCAACCGCGACAGCACGCGGCCTGGATGGGACAATGGGCGGCCCGCGTGCCGCCGGGTGCCGACGTCCAGCCTACCGACATGACCCAGCCGACCCGCCGCGAACTCGCCAACGCGATCCGTTTCCTTGCCATCGACGCGGTGCAGGCCGCCAATTCCGGGCATCCGGGCATGCCGATGGGCATGGCCGACATCGCCGAGGTGCTGTGGAACGACTACTTGCAGCACAACCCGAACAACCCGGCGTGGTTCAACCGCGATCGTTTCGTGTTGTCCAATGGCCATGGCTCGATGCTGCAGTACGCGCTGCTGCACCTGAGCGGCTACGACCTGTCGATCGATGACCTCAAGCAGTTCCGGCAGATGGAGTCGAAGACCCCGGGCCATCCCGAGAACTTCATGACCCCCGGCGTGGAAACCACCACCGGTCCCTTGGGGCAGGGCTTCGCCAATGCAGTGGGCTTCGCGTTGGCGGAAAAGCTCCTCGCGCAGCGATTCAACCGGCCTGAACTGGCCATCGTCGACCACCGCACCTGGGTGTTCATGGGCGATGGCTGCCTGATGGAAGGCATCAGCCATGAAGCCGCATCGCTGGCCGGCACCTGGGGCCTTGAGAAGCTGGTTGCGTTCTGGGACGACAACCGCATCAGCATCGATGGCAATGTCCAGGGCTGGTTCACCGATGACACCCCGGCGCGTTTCGAAGCCTATGGCTGGAACGTGATCCGCGGCGTCGACGGGCACGATGCAACCGAAATCAAGACCGCGATCGAGTCTGCACTGAAGTCCGATGGCAAGCCGACGCTGATCTGTTGCCGGACCACGATCGGCTTTGGTTCGCCGAACAAGGCCGGCAAGGAATCCAGCCATGGCGCGGCGCTGGGCAAGGACGAAGTGGCGGCGACGCGCGAGGCACTGGCGTGGCCGTACCCGGCATTCGAGATCCCGCAGCCGATCCGCGATGGCTGGCGCGCCGGCAATGCCGGGCTGGTCCGCGAGGACCAGTGGAACACCCAGTTCGACGCCTATGCCGCGCGATACCCAATGGAAGCGGACGAGCTGGTGCGGCGTTCGAAGAAGGAACTGCCGGACGATTTCGACGCCAACGCACAGGCCTATATCGCCAGGCTGCAGGCGGATGGCCCGGTGGTCGCGTCGCGCAAGGCCTCGCAGATGGCGATCGAGGCGTTTGCGCCGCAGTTGCCGGAACTGATTGGCGGTTCCGCCGACCTGGCGCACTCCAACCTGACCTTGTGGAAGGGCAGCAAGACCGTCGCCGGCGACGACCCGGACGCCAACTACATCTACTTCGGCGTGCGCGAATTCGCGATGACCGCGATCAGCAACGGGCTGGCGTTGCACGGCGGCTTCATCCCGTACGACGCAACCTTCCTGGTGTTCAGCGACTACGCGCGCAACGCAGTGCGCATGAGCGCGCTGATGGGCGCGCAGGCGATCCATGTCTACACGCATGACTCCATCGGACTGGGCGAAGACGGCCCGACCCACCAGCCGATCGAGCATCTCGCGTCGCTGCGCCATATCCCCGACAACGATGTCTGGCGGCCTTGCGACGCAGTGGAATCGGCGGTGTGCTGGAAGGCCGCGATCGACCGCCGCGATGGCCCGAGCTGCCTGATCTTCAGCCGTCAGAACCTGCCGCACCAGGCGCGCGATGGCGCCCAGTTGGCCGACATCGCGCGCGGTGGTTACGTGCTCAAGGACAGCATCGGCGCGCCGCAACTGATCCTGATCGCGACAGGCTCGGAAGTCGGTTTGGCAATGCAGGCTGCGGATCAGCTTGGTGATGGCGTGCGCGTGGTGTCGATGCCGTCGACCGATGTATTCGATCGCCAGGACGCGGCCTACCGGGACGCGGTGCTGCCCAATGCCTGCCGCAAGCGCGTCGCCATCGAGGCCGGCGTCAGTGATTTCTGGCGCAAGTATGTGGGGCTGGATGGTGCGGTGGTCGGTATCGACACCTATGGCGCGTCGGCGCCGATCGAAGCCTTGATGCCGCATTTTGGATTCACCGTCGAACACGTGATCCAGGTCATGCGCGCGCTCTGAACCCTGCGGTAGCATTTCCGGCATCGTGATCCGTTCCCGCCGCTTCCAGTCATGGATTTCCCGCCTCGCCCTGGCGGCAATCCTGCTGGTCGCGCTTGCGCCAACGGTCAGCCGCTGGGTTGAAAGCGGATCCCGGCAATTGCCGGATGCGCTGGCCGCTATGTGCACCAGCAGCGGCATGTCGTGGCTGAAGTCCGGCGACCTGCTGGACACCGGACAGGAAACACCCGCGCCAGCCGGCACCATGCCAGACGAATACTGCGGCTATTGTCCGTTGCTGGCATCGGTGCTGCCGTTGCTGCTGGTGGTCATCCTGCTGCTGGCGGCGTTGCCATCCCGGCGCTTGCCCGATGGGCATGCGCCTCCATCGCGACGGCAGTCAAGGCTGCGCGGGCTGGGTGCGCGCGGACCACCGATCCTGCTCTGAACCACAAGACCACCCTTTCCCTGGCGGGGCCGAATCCCTGCCGCTTGTGATTTGGAGTTGCCATGTCCCGTTTCCGTCCCGCGATGGCGATGCCGTCGCACCGTGCGCTTGCCTGCGCGCTCGCTGTTGCCCTGTTCCCCGTTGCGGCATTGGCCGCTGATGATCCGCCTGCGTCGGAGCGCGACGATCGAGTGAAGCCCTTTGATCGCGTGGTGGTCACCGCCTCGCCCGTCCAGCCGCTGACCTTTGAAACCGACCCCAGGCTGCCGCGCCAGCCGGTGCCGGCCAGCGACGGCGCCGATTACCTCAAGACCATTCCCGGCTTCACCGCGCTGCGCAATGGCGGCACCAATGGCGATCCGGTGCTGCGCGGGATGTTCGGTTCGCGTCTGAACCTGCTGACCAACGACGGCAGCATGCCAGGCGCCTGCCCGGGCCGGATGGACAACGCGATGTCCTATGTCGCGCCCGAGACCTATGACCGCCTGGTGGTGGTGAAGGGTCCGCAGACCGTGCTGTGGGGGCCTGGCGCTTCTGCCGGCACCGTACGCTTCCAGCGCGACACACCGAGGTTCGACGCGCTGGGTGCTCGCCTGCAGGGGAGCGTGCTGGGCGGCAGTTGGGGTCGCAACGACCAGGTCCTTGATGCAACCGTCGGCGCACCTGCGGGCTATGCGCGGCTCAGCAGCAATCGCTCAGAAGCGGATGATTATGAGGATGGCAACGGCGTCCGCGTGCCGTCCGCATGGAACAAGTGGAACACCGATCTTGCAGTGGGCTGGACGCCCGGCGACGACACCCTGCTGGAGCTTAGCGCCGGTCTGGGGGATGGCGAGGCACGTTATGCGGGCCGCAGCATGGATGGCGCACAATTCCGCCGGGAAAGCTACGGCCTGCGCTTCGAAAAGGGCTTCGATGGCGTGCTGCGCAAACTGCAGGCCAACGTGTTCAGCAACTACGCGGACCACGTGATGGACAACTACAGCTTGCGCGATCCAAACCCGATGAGTGCTATGCCGATGCCGATGGCGTCGAACGTGGATCGCCTGACCGAGGGTGGGCGCGTCGCGGTCGAATGGGCATGGGCCGGGTTCGAGCTGACCACCGGCCTCGACTCGCAGCGTAGCCGCCATCGTGCGCGCAAGGCGATGGGACGCGGCGCGTATCGCGCGCTGCCCTGGTCGGAGGATGCGCTGTTCAGGAATACCGGGGTATTCGCCGAAGGCAGCTGGGCGGTGGCGAGAGGCCAGCGCGTGGTCGCGGGCGCGCGGCTGGATCGCAGCGAGGTCACCGACACGCGCGCGACCCGCAGCAAGATGAGCATGGGTTCGATGGTGTCGATGCCGAATCCGACTCACGGGCAGACGCGTCGTGAAACACTACCCGCCGGTTTCCTGCGTTACGAGCGCGACATCGCCGACAGCGGTTTCGGCTGGTATGCCGGCGTCGGCCATACCGAACGCATGCCCGACTACTGGGAGCTGTTCTCGCCCGACATGGGGCCGATGGGCGCGGTCAATGCCTTTGCCGGTGTCCAGCCGGAAAAGACCACCCAGCTCGACATCGGTGCGCAGTTCCATGGCGCGCGTGCGGATGCCTGGGTCTCGGCTTATGCAGGCCGCATCTCGGACTTCATCCTGTTTACCTATGCAACCGGCGGGATGATGGGCACCACGAACTCCGTGGCGAATGTCGATGCACGCATCCATGGCGCGGAAGCCGGCACGGAATTCCGTCCAGCCAGGGATTGGACCTTGGGCGGCAGCGTGGCCTGGGCATGGGGTGCCAACACCACGGCAGGCACGCCATTGCCGCAGATGACGCCATTCGAGACACGCCTGACGGCCGGCTGGGATGATGGTCGCTGGAGCGCGGGCGCATTGCTGCGCATCGTGGGTGCACAGGATCGCGTGGCGCTTGGCCAGGGCAATGTGGTGGGTCGTGACCTGGCCCCAAGTGCCGGATTTTCGACGTTCGCGGTCAATGGCGGCTATCGCTTCAACGATGCACTGCAACTGACCGCCGGTATCGACAATCTCTTCGATCGCACCTATAGCGAGCATCTCAACCTGGCCGGCAGTGCCGATTTCGGTTACCCCGCCGATCCGGTGCGCATCAACGAGCCGGGCCGCAGTGTGTGGCTCAAGCTCAACATGCGTTATTGAGGCGCAGGCGACGGCTCAGGTGTGCAGGTGGATCCGGACGCGCGTTGCGCTTTCGAAATCCACCTGCCAACCCAGCCGTTGCGCGAGCCGGTCGAGCAAGGCGGAACTTCGGCCGGTGTCGCTGCGTGCATGGTTGTCGTCGTTGCTTGATGACGCGGCATCGACCTGTTTGTCGATCAGCAATCCGTTGTCACTCAAGGTGAGGTGGATGACCGCATCCGGTGGTTGCTGAGCGACCTTGCGCAACAAGCCGGAGACAACCAGCAATGCCTCGCGGCGCTGCAGTTGCAGTGTGCCGGTTGCCTCGATCAGGACGCGGGCCTGGTTTTCGCCTCTCGCGCCGTCCGGCAGTGCGATGCGCGCGGCTTCCGTGAGGAAGCCCCGTGCATCCAGTGCTTCGGGCTGGAGTTCGCTGCGTCGGGCGACGCCGAGCAGGGCTTCGATCAGGTGGCCCATGTCGCGCACGCCCCGGTCCAGTCGACGCAGGCGTGACAGGTGTGCCGGATCATTGCCGGGATCGTCGAGCATCACTTCGGTGACGCCCTGCACGACGGACAGCGGTGTGCGCAGTTCGTGGCTGGCATCGGCGAAGAATGACTGTTCGCGGATATCGGCATCGACAAGCCGGCCCTGGTAGGCATCGATCGACGAGGCCAATCGGCCGAGTTCGTCGTGGCTGGTGTGCGCCGCCAGGGCGCTTCGCCGTGGCTGGTCCGGCAGCGCATCGACGGCATCGACCAGGCGTTGCACCGGCCGCAGGACCAGGCCCGCGAGCCACCAGCCAAGCCCGCCGGCCAGTGCCGTGCCAAGCACCACCATGCCTGCAAGGAACAGGTCAAGCAGCTCTTCGATGTCTTCGATGTCGCTCAGGTCGACGACGAACACCAGTCGACCCGCCGCGGTGTCGAAGACGCCCACGTGGGTCCCATCGTTGTCCACGTCATCGTGGAAGCCGGGGGGCATGGTAGCGAAGGCGGGGGGCAATCCGGCGGCCCCGGCGCGATAGCCGTGGAGGCGGTGGGTGCGCGGCAACTCGGCGACCAACCCGTTGGACACGCGCAGGCTGAAGTCCTCGGCCTGGCCTTGCAGGATTTCGGCCGCAAGGATGTCCTCGTACTTCTCGGTGACCACCACGACCGCGATCGAAAACACCGTGCTCAACAGGAAGCCGAGCAGGATCGACGCCAGTGCCACCCGGCGTCGTAGCGGCATGTTCCGGTACAGCTTCACGGGGCGTCCACCAGTCGATAGCCGATGCCGCGTACCGACTGGATCATCGCATGGGTGAACGGTCGGTCGATGAGGGTGCGGAGCTCGTATATCTGGGTGTGCAGCGCGGCCATGTCGCCACCACCATCGCCCCAGGCGAGCTGCAGCAGGCGTTTGTGCGTCGTCACCTTCGGCGCGTCGTGCAGCAGCGTGGAAAGGATGCTTCCCTGCAATCGCGTCAAAGCCACCGAGCGACCATTGCGTGTGGCCAGCATCGTGGCGGGATCGTAAGCAAGTTCGCCGAGCACGAGCCTGCCGTGTGCGGGTTGCGCGCGCCGGTGCACGGCGCGGATGCGGGCTTCGAGTTCATGCATCGCGAATGGCTTGACGACGTAGTCGTCGGCGCCTTCGCCGAAGCCGCGCAACTTGTCGTCCAGGGTGTCGCGCGCGGTCAGCATCAGCACCGGCACGCCGTGCCCCGCCGCGCGCAACTTCCGGCACAGCTCCAGCCCATCCATTCGCGGCAGGCCCAGGTCGAGCACGATCACGTCGAAGCCGCCAGCCATCGCCTGCGCCAGCCCGGACATGCCGTCGGCGCAGTGGTCCACCACATGGCCGCGGCGCTCCAGGAAATCCCAGATGTTGGCGGCGATGTCGTGCTGGTCCTCGATGACGAGGACACGCAGTCCGCCGCGGTTGTCGTTAGCCATCACGTGCTCCAGGACCAGCCGTCAGGGTGCCATGCATGGGGCCGGCTGTTAATCGGGTTGTTCAACCAGGGGGTTCGCTTAGCGATTGGCTGAGATTGGACTGAGTGCGATTTACACACAGATGCCGAACCTGTGCCTGCCGGAGGTGCCGGCAGGAGTGTGCTTTGATCCAATCGCCATTGCTTTCGCGCTTCCGTCCGTTGCTGTGGCTGGGGATCTGCTTCCTGTCGGTGTCGACGCTGACCCGGCTTGCGCTCCTGCTCGCCACGGGTACGGGTGTGCCTGCTTCGCCGGGCTACTGGCTGTATGCGTTCGCGGTCGGCCTCGGGTACGACCTGATGGCATTCGTGTATTTCGCCTGGCCGCTGGTGCTGCTGCTGTGGCTGCTGCCAAGGCGCTGGCTGGCGCGGCGGCCGGGCATTGCGCTGGTCGGCGGGTTGAGCCTGTTGCTGCTGTTCGTGCTGATGTTCGTGGCGGTCTCGGAATGGACGTTCTGGGAAGAATTCCAGGCGCGCTTCAACTTCATCGCGGTCGATTACCTGGTCTACACAACCGAGGTGATCGGCAATATCCGCGAGTCCTACCCGATAGGCTGGATCTTCTCGGGTTTGGCCGTTGTGGGGATTGCGGTATTTGCCGCCACGCGACGCTGGCGACTGGTGCGCAACGACAGTGCACGCTTCGGCGCACGCACGCTGGTCGTGGTTGGCTGGCTTGCGATCAGCGTGCTCGGTACCTGGCTGGTTACCGGCGAGATGAAGGACCGCACCGACAACGCTTACGTCAACGAACTCGCCGGCAACGGCATCTACCAATTCTTCGCGGCCTATCGCAGTGCATCGCTGGACTACGATCGGTACTACCGTACGTTGCCGATCGACGAAGCCTTCGCGCAGGTACGCAGGCAGCTGTCAACACCGGATGCGACGTTCACTGGCTCCACCGGCTTTGCCCGCCACATCCACAACCCCGCACCCGAACGCCGCCTCAACGTGGTGCTGATCAGCGTGGAAAGCCTGTCCGCGGAGTACTCGGGTAGCTATGGTCGCGAGGAGACCTTGACGCCGCGTCTCGACGCGTTGAGCAAGGACAGCCTGCTGTTCACCGACCTGTACGCCAACGGCACCCGTACCGTACGCGGACTCGAGGCGCTGGCGCTGTCGGTGCCGCCCACGCCCGGTGAATCCATCGTCAAGCGTGAGCACAACGAAGGACTGTTCAGCCTCGCCACCGTGTTCAATGCCAAGGGCTATCAGTCGATGTTCCTGTATGGCGGCTATGGCGCGTTCGACAACATGAACTACTTCTTCGGCAACAACGGCTACGAAGTGCACGATCGCGAGGAGATCCCGAAGGCGGACATCCACCATGCCAACATCTGGGGTGTCGCCGACGAGGACCTGTACACGATGTCGATGCGCCAGTTCGACCGCGCGCATGCGGCCGGCAAGCCGTTCTTCGCGCATGTGATGACGACATCGAACCACCGGCCGTACACCTTTCCGGCCAATCGCGGGCCATGGCCACAGGGCAAGCGCGAAAGCGCCGTGGCCTACACCGACTGGGCGATCGGTGATTTCGTGCGCCGCGCGCGCAGCCACCCCTGGTTCGCCAATACGGTGTTCGTGATCACCGCCGACCATTGCGCTTCCAGTGCAGGCAAGGCTGCCTTGCCGACATTTCGTTACCGCATCCCGATGTGGGTCTACGCGCCGGGCCTTGTGGCACCGGGCCGCTTCGACGAGATGATCAGCCAGATCGACATCGCGCCGACCCTGCTTGGCATGCTGGGCATGGACTACGACAGCCAGTTCTACGGCGTCGATGTGTTCCAGCGTCCGCCGGACAGCGCACACGCCTTCATCGGTACCTACCAGTTGCTGGGCTATCTGCGCCACGGAAAGCTGGTGCAGCTGTCGCCACATCGCAAGGTGGAAACCGTGCGGCCGACTTTCGACAACGACCACCCGCAGCCCGTGGTTGCCGATGATCCGCAACTGACCCTTGAAGCGGTCAGTTATTACCAGACCGCGGCATACCGCTTCGAGCACGGGCAGATGAAGATTGCGAAATGACGGGGACCGGCGCCAGCACATCGAATGCCGCACGCGAGGCGCTGGCCAAGGTGCCGCAAGTCACCCTGGTGTTCTGGCTGATCAAGATTGCCGCCACCACGCTTGGCGAAACCGGCGGCGACGCGGTGTCGATGTCGATGGGCCTTGGCTACCTGGTCGGGACCGCGATCTTCGGCGTGGTATTCGTGCTTGCGGTGTATGCGCAGATCCGCGCGCAGGAATTTCATCCATTCCTCTACTGGTTCACCATCATCGCCAGCACCACGGTCGGGACGACGTTGGCGGACTTCGCCACGCGTTCTCTCGGCATCGGTTATCCAGGTGGTTCGACTCTGTTGGTGTTGCTCCTGGCCATATCCTTGTTCGCCTGGCATCGCACGCTGGGCTCGATCGCGGTGGAAACCGTGTCATCGCCGCGCGCGGAGATGTTCTATTGGCTGACCATCATGTGTTCGCAGACATTGGGCACCGCGCTTGGGGATTGGGTCGCGGATACCGCCGGCCTGGGCTACGTGGGCGGCATGCTCATCTTCGGCGGCCTGCTTGCCGTCACCACGGCCCTGTATTTCTGGAGCAGCATCTCGCGTACGTTGCTGTTCTGGGCTGCCTTCATCCTGACCCGCCCACTGGGCGCGGTGCTGGGTGATTTCCTCGACAAGCCATTGGCAAGCGGCGGGCTCGCCTTGAGTCGCTATTCGGCATCCGTGGTGCTGCTTGTCGCGATCATCGGCATGATCGTGGTCTTCAAGCAGCGGGCCGCCACGCGCGCGCACTGACTCCGCAGTGATGGATTGCCTTTCCTGATGCCCTGATCGGCAATTTCCAGGGGTGACTTGACAGCATCGATTACAGGCGTAATCTGCAGTAAAGATTACGGATGTAAACGATGCAGATCAGTGAAGCGGAATCGGTAGTGATGAACGTGCTCTGGGAGCGCCAGTCATGCGCAGCGGAGGACGTGGTGGCGGCGTTGGCGAGTTCCCAACACTGGCAGGAAGCCACCATCAAGACCCTGTTGAACCGATTGCTGAAGAAGGGCGCGATCAACGCGACGAAGGATGGTCGTCGTTATCTCTATGCGCCGATGCTGCAGCGCGAAGACTGGGTGCTTGGCGAAAGCCAGGGGCTGCTTGAGCGTCTGTTCGATGGCCGGGTCGCGCCGCTGGTCGCGCACTTCAGCCAGCAGCAAAAGCTCAGCAAGAAGGACATCGCGGAGCTGCGAAAGCTCCTGGACGGTATCGATGCCGGAGGCGACAAGAAATGAATCCTGTCGAGGTCGCCCACGGTGTCAATCACGCCTTGCTGGAGGCCGCTATCGCCAGCACGGTTGCGCTGCTGCTGGTGTTGCTGGTGCGGCGCCGCGCGCGCGCCAGGTTTGGTGCATCAGTCGCTTACGCGGCATGGCTGTTGGTGCCGATTGCATCCATTGCGGTGTTGCTGCCGGCACCGGCAGCTGACACGGTATCGATTCCCATCGTCTACAGGTTCATCGTCCAGCCGATGCAGGCCGTCGTAACGGACACGGCTTCCGGACTTCATGTTGCGACATGGCTGTGTGCGGCATGGCTGTTGGGCGCAATGGCAATGCTGATGCATTTCATCCACCAACAGCGCAGCTTCCGGACTTCGCTCGGTCGCCTGTCCGTTCGTGGAGCTGGAGTGCTGCAGGCCGATTCTGTTGCTGGATTGCCAGCAGCGATCGGCTGGTTGAGTCCAGTGATCGTGTTGCCTGCTGATTTCCACACGCGCTACAGCGACCAGCAACGTGCCCTGATGCTGGCCCACGAGCGCGCTCATATCCGCCATGGCGACTTGCACGCAAACGCCGGCTTACTCGCATTGCGTTGCGTGTTCTGGTTCAACCCGCTGCTCCATCTCGCCGCGCGCGCATTCCGCCATGACCAGGAATTGGCCTGTGACCAGCGCGTGATTGCACGTCATCCAACGTCGCGCCGCGCCTATGGCGAGGCGATGTTCCGTACCCAATTGGCCGCGCAAGCCTTGCCGCTGGGTTGCCACTGGGGTTTCACCCATCCACTCAAGGAGAGAATCGAAATGCTCAAGACACGTTCCCCATCACGCGCGCGCCGCGCATTCGGTGCATCGTTGCTCGCAACGTCGATCTTGCTGGTGGGATCGCTTGCGTGGGCCGCGCAGCCTGCTGCTCGGGTCAAGTCCGGAGTGACATCTAAGGCAGCGATGGTGCGAAGCCTCGCGTTGCCTGTGCCGTCATATCCGCAGGATGCAATTGCGGAGAAAATCGAAGGAATGGTTGTCCTGGTCGTTGACGTCGCGGTGGATGGTAGCGTCAGCCATGCCGTCGTCGAACGAGCCGAGCCTGCCGGGGTCTTCGATGCAGCTGCCTTGGGCGCGGTAAGCCAATGGAAGTTTGCACCTGCGATGGAAGATGGCAAGGCAGTCGCAGGCAAGGTCAGGGTTCCGGTCGAGTTTCACCTGGACGGAGATCCCGATACGCACAAGGAAGCGTCAACGGTAAAACCGGCTCGCTTGACCGTCGCGTCCCGTGCCAACACATGGAGTTCATACGACCGGATGGTGCAATCGTTCAGTACGAGTTGGCAGTCGCCGGTCACTCCTGCCGGAGAAGGTTGCTGAGTGCGGACAACGTCATCAATGGACCGCGTGCCATCGGCGGTCAGCCACGCCAAGCCTGGCGGTCGCGGTCAATCGAGAGCAGGCGGCAGATCGCCGTGCACCGGCGTGCACAGATAGCGCTGGCCATTCGCGCGGGGCGGTGGCAGTCGGCCACCACGGATATTGACCTGCAGCGCGGGATACAGGAGTAGCGGCGCTGGCAGTTGCGCATCGCGCGCACGCCGCGCCTGACTGAAGTCCTGCAGCGAGGTGTCGCCGCGCAGCATGCGGTTGTCACGTTTGCTCTCGCCGACGCTGACCTCGCTGCGGCGCTGGCGGCCGGCCGGCGGATAGTCGTGGCAAAGGTGCAGCACGGTGACATCGTCCATCGCGTACAGGCGCTGGATCGAGGCATACAAGTCTTCGATGCTGCCACCCGGGAAATCGCAGCGGGCGCAGCCCACGTCGGGTGCGAACAGGGTGTCTCCGATGAATACGTGCCCGTCGATCGAATAGCTCAGGCTGTCGGAGGTATGGCCCGGCGTGGCGAGAACGGTGATGCGCAGGTTGCCGGCTTCGATCACGTCGCCATCGGCATGGGTTTCGTCGAATGCATCGCGCAGCGCAGGATCATCGCGATCGATGTCGAACACGCCGGCGAAGTGATCCTGCACCGTGCGGATGCCATCGCCAATGCTGACGGGTGCGCCACTGGCCGCTCGCAGGACCTGGGCCGAGGACAGATGGTCGGCATGCGCATGGGTTTCCAGGATGCGATGCACGCGCAGGCTTTTTTCCGCGATGTAGTCCTGCACCGCGCCCAGGCTGTCGATGCCGAGCTTGCCGGATTTCGGATCGTAGTCCAGCACGGGGTCGATCACGACGGAATCGCCATCGCGATGGATCACGTAGGTCCAGGTGCCGGTCCCGTCGTGGAAGAAGGGTGCGATGTGCAGGGTGTCGTTCATCGGCTTGCTCGCAGGTCTACTCGCACAGGGGAACAGCATCGCCACAATAGATGCCATGCAGGGCGCTGATGATGCGCTGCGCCGGGCCTTGCGCGAGGCCGTAATAGATCGATTGCGCCTCGCGCCGGGTCGTGACCAGGCCGTCGTCGCGCAGGATGGCCAGGTGCTGCGACAGCGCGGACTGGCTGAGCGCCAGGCGCGAATTGAGTTCGCTGACCGAGCGTTCACCCTCGGCCAGCAGGCATAGAAGCATCAGCCGTTTCTCGTTCGCCAGGGCCTTGAGCAGGCGCGATGCATCCGCGGCATGTGCGCGCATCGCTTCGGGATCCATGGACATGGCGTTGGGTGCGGGATCTTGTGCCATCGGCTTAGCGCACCACCAGCGGCAACCCGGCTTCGCCCCATGCAATCACGCCGCCGTCAATCGAGCGCACGTTGCAAAATCCCAGCCGTTGCAGGTTGTACGCCGACAGCGCTGCCCGGCCACCGGTGCGGCAGACCACCACGATCGGGCGGTCCATGTGCGACAGCGCCGGATCGCTGACATTCGCCACGGCCGGATGGGCATCGACCTGGAACTCCAGCACGCCACGGGGAATGTTGATCGCGCCGGGGATGTGGCCGGTTTCGAATTCGGCGGGCTCGCGTACGTCGATCACGACGGCATCGCCCCGGTTCGGGTAGAACACGGTGGGCGCGACTTCCTGGATCCTGGCGCGTGCCTCGGCGACCAGGTCTTCGGAGGTGATGGCAGGCACTGCAGGCATTGCGGCTTCTCCTGAATATCAGTTGACACTAATATAAGACATTGCTAATTTAGAGTCTACTGCCAATTGTGGCGTTCTGGAGGGAGCGTGAGATGGCCAGGTTCGTAGTGATGGGGGCAGGGTTGGGTGGCATGAGCGCGGCTTACGAGTTGCGCGACACGCTTGGCAAGGGGCACGACATCACATTGGTGGGCAAGGGAGACTTGTTCGGCTTCACGCCCTCCAATCCGTGGCTCGGGGTGGGCTGGCGCAAGCCGGATGAGATCACGCTGAAGGTGGCCGATCACGTCGGCAAGCATGGGATTACCTTCAACGGCGACGGTGTTGCAACCATCGATGCCGCCAACGACGCGGTGGTCACTGGCTCCGGCGAGCGCATCGCCTATGACTACCTGCTGATCTGCACCGGGCCCAAGCTCGCGTTCGACGAAGTTGCCGGCAGCGGTCCCGAAGGCGGCTACACCCAGTCCATCTGCACCACGGCACATGCCGAGGCAACCTGGAATGCCTACCAGGAATTCCTGAAGGATCCCGGTCCGATCGTGGTTGGTGCGGTGCAGGGTGCGAGCTGTTTCGGACCTGCCTACGAATTCGCGATGATCGTCGATGCCGATCTGCGCAAGCGCAAGCTGCGCGACAAGGTGCCGATGACCTTCGTCAGCAGCGAACCCTACGTCGGCCACATGGGCCTTGGTGGCGTCGGTGATTCCAAGGGCTTGATGGAAGGCGAGATGCGCCAGCGCCACATCAAATGGATCGTGAACAGCAAGGTGGGCGAAGTGCGCGACGGCGAGATGACCGTGGTCGAGCACGATGCCAAGGGCCAGCCGGGCGAGCAGCATGCGCTGCCATTCAAGTTCGCGATGCTGTTGCCGTCGTTCAAGGGCGTCGACGCGGTGGCGGCAGTGGAGGGCTTGTGCAACCCGCGCGGGTTCGTGATCGTCGACAAGCACCAGCGCAGCCCGAAGTTCCCGAAGATCTTCTCGGCCGGCGTGTGCGTGGCAATCCCGCCCGTTGAAGTCACGCCGGTACCGACCGGTGCACCCAAGACCGGCTTCATGATCGAGTCGATGGTCACCACCATCGTGCGCAATATCCAGGCCGAGTTGAAGGGTGAACCCGCCGACTTCGAAGGGACGTGGAACGCGGTCTGCCTGGCCGACATGGGCGACACCGGCGCCGCCTTCGTCGCGCTCCCGCAGATCCCGCCACGCAACGTCACCTGGACCAGGATCGGCAAATGGGTCCACCTGGCCAAGTTGGCTTTCGAGAAATACTTCCTCTACAAGATGCGCAACGGCACGTCCGAGCCCGTCTACGAAAAATACGTGATGAAGGCGCTCGGCATCGAGCGGCTGAAGGACGTCAAGCGCACACCCTGATTCCATCCGGTTCCGCAAACGAAATCCCCAAACACTACTTCCCGAGGAGTACACCCAATGAGCACCGACCGCGCCGTACAGGCCTTTGCAGGCGTCATGATCCTGATCAGCATCGCCTTGACCCAGTTCGTGTCACCCTGGTTCTGGTTGATGACCGCGTTCATCGGCTTGAACTTGTTCCAGTCCGCATTCACCGGGTTCTGCCCGGCGGGCATGGTGTTTCAAAAGCTGGGCTTCAAGTCGTCCGGATGTGCAGTCAAATGATGCAAAGGCTCTCGCCGTACTTGTTTGCTTCCGCACTGGCACTTGCTCTCGCAGCGTGCGGCAATGGCGGCGAGGCCAACAAGCTTCCAGCGTTGCCGGACGTGGCCACGTTCGTGGTCGCGCCTGCAGGCATGTCCGGTGCGCGCGGCTGGGATGGCGTGGTCGAGGCGGTGCGAAGCGCCGACCTGAGTGCGCAAACCGCGGGCCGGGTGACGTCGGTCGAGGTCGACGTCAATGACCAAGTTGCCGCCGGAACCGTGCTGCTGCGGATCAGCGCGGTCGAACAGGATGCCGGCGCCAACACCGCGCGCGCGCAGTTGCGCTCGGCTGAAGCAACAGCCGCCGATGCGGAGCAGAACTACAAGCGATTTGCCGCACTGTCAGGCGCGCAATACGTGTCCAAGGCGCAGGTCGACCAGGCGCGCACGGCACGCGATGCCGCAGTGGCCGCGCGCGATGCCGCGCGCGCGCAACTGGCGCAGGCGGCGCAGCAGGCGGAATACACCGTGGTGCGCGCGCCGTTCGCCGGCGTGGTGGCGAGCCGCGACGTGGAACCGGGCGAATCCGTCGCCACCGGCCAGCCGTTGATGCGCGTGTACGCACCCGGCGAGCTGCGGATCGAAGTCGCGGTGCCGCAGAGTCGAGCAGAAGCCATCCGTCGCGATCCCCGTGCCCGCGTACGTCTCGCGAATGGACGCGACGTGGTGCCGGCGGAGGTCACGGTCTTCCCCGCCGCCGACATCGCCAGCCACAGTGTGAACGTGCGCGTGCGCTTGCCCGACCTGGATCCGCCACCTGCACCGGGCACCACCGCGAAGGTGTTGTTCGATGCCGACGAAAAAGCCGGGAATGGCACGGCCACAACGAATCTGGTTCGCATCCCCGCATCGGCGGTGGCACAGCGCGGCGAGCTCAGCGGGGCATATGTCCGCGAGGGCAACCGCATCGTGCTGCGGCAGTTGCGCCTGGGTGCCCGCGACGGCGACAGCGTCGAGGTGATCAGCGGCCTGCGTGCCGGCGACAAGGTCGTCAGTGATCCGGTCGCCGCGATGCAGGCAATGGTTGCGCAGCGCGCGGCCGCGGGCGCTGCGCAATGAGCGACAGCTCGAAGACCAAGCGGCTGGGCATTTCCGGTCGCCTCGCGGCGACCTTCCAGTCCAATCCGCTGACGCCGATCCTGGCGATCCTCGGCCTGATCCTGGGCCTGCTGGCGGTGGCGGTGACGCCGCGCGAGGAGGAACCGCAGATCGACGTGACGATGGCCAACGTCATCGTGCCGTTCGACGGTGCCTCCGCGCGCGATGTCGAGCAACTGGTGTCAACGCCGCTCGAACAGTCGCTCTCGGAGATCGAAGGCGTCAAGCATGTGTACTCGATCAGCCGGCCAGGCGTGGCCGTGATGACCGTGGAATACGACGTGGGCGTGCAACGCCAACCGGCGCTGGTGCGGCTCTACAACCAGGTGTTCTCCAACCAGGACTGGTTGCCGCAGGGTGTCGGCGTGGGCACGCCGGTGATCAAGCCGAAGGGCATCGACGACGTGCCGGTGATGGCGGTCACCCTGTGGAGCGACGATGCGGCCACCGATGCCAGCCAGCTTGCGGAAGTCGCGCACACGCTGGAGAACGAATTCAAGCGCGTCCCCGGTACCCGCGACGTGTACACGATCGGCGCGCCCGACCGCACCGTGCTGGTCACCCTGGATGCCGCGAAGCTTGCGGCGTACGACCTGTCGCCGGGCGACCTGGTGCAGGCGCTGTACGCAGCGAATGTGGTCCACCAGCCTGGCGAACGCATCGATGCCGCGGGTGCCGTGCAGGTGACTGCTGGCCGCTTCCTGGCGTCTGCCGAAGACGTTGCATCGCTGGTGATCGGCAACAACGGCGGCAAGCCATTGCTGCTGTCCGACGTGGCAACGGTCGAGCCGCGCGGCGACGTCTCCAGCAGCTACGCATGGTACGGCGCGCCAGCCGGTCGCGACGGCCCCAAGGCCGGCATCGCCCCGGCGGTGACGATCGCCATCGCCAAGAAGCCAGGCAGCAACGCGTCCGACATCACCTCCGCGATCGCAAGCCGCATCGGCCAGTTGCAAGGCGAACTGATCCCGCAGGGCATGCACGCCACGGTCACCCGCGACTATGGCCAGACCGCCGCCGACAAGGCGCAAAAACTGATCCAGAAGCTGGCATTCGCCACCGCGTCGGTGGTGCTGCTGGTGCTGTTCGCGCTGGGCTGGCGCGAAGCGATCGTGGTCGGTAGCGCCGTGGTGCTGACCCTGGCGGTCACCCTGTTCGCGTCGCACATGATGGGGTTCACCCTCAACCGCGTGTCGCTGTTCGCGCTGATCTTCTCGATCGGCATCCTGGTCGACGACGCGATCGTCATCGTCGAGAACATCCACCGGCATCTCGCAATCCCCGGCGACGACGGCCGCAAGCGCAGCCTGTTCGAGGTGATCCCGCCGGCCGTCGACGAAGTGGGCGGGCCGACGATCCTGGCGACCTTCACCGTGATCGCGGCGCTGATGCCGATGGCCTTCGTGACCGGGCTGATGGGCCCGTACATGCGGCCGATCCCGATCAATGCCTCGGTCGGCATGCTGCTGTCGCTGCTGATCGCGCTGGTGGTGACGCCGTGGCTGTCGCTGAAGCTGCTGCGCCGGCATGGGCATGCGTCGGAGGCGGATCATGTGCACGAGGAACAGCAGCAGAGTGGTTTGCATCGGTTGTTCCACCGCGTGATGTCACCGTTCCTGGTGGGCGAGCGTGCCGGTCGCAAGCGCTTCCTGCTGTTCGGGTCGATGGGCGTGCTGGTCCTGCTGTCGGCATCGCTGGCGGTATTCGAGCTCGTGGTGCTGAAGATGCTGCCGTTCGACAACAAGTCGGAAGTGCAGGTCGTCGTCGACATGCCGGAAGGCAGCACCTTGCAGCAGACCAATGCATTGCTCGGCGAACTGGCGCTGGAGATCGACAAGGTGCCCGAGGTACTCGACTACCAGGGCTATGCCGGCACCGCCGCACCGATCAACTTCAACGGCCTGGTGCGGCAGTACTTCCTGCGCAGCGGGAACAACGTGGGCGACCTGCAGGTCAACCTGGTCGACAAGCACCATCGCGATCGCAAGAGCCACGACATCGCGCGCGCCATCCGCCCGGCCCTGGCCGCCATCGGCCAGCGCCATGGCGCTTCGGTCAAGGTGGTGGAAGTGCCACCGGGTCCGCCGGTGCTGTCGCCCCTGGTGGCCGAGGTCTACGGCCCGGACTACGCGGGCCAGCGCCGCATCGCCCGCGAACTGGCCACCAGGCAGTTCGCCACGACCGATGGCATCGTCGACATCGACACCAGCGTGGAGGCGGATGCGCCCCGCGAGGTGCTGGCACTGGATCGCGCGCGCGCGGCGCGGCTGGGCGTGGCCCAGGCGACCGTGGCCGAGGCGATCGCGATGGCCGTGGCGGGCAGCGATGCCACCTATGTCCACGATGGTGCCTCGAAGTATCCGCGCCCCGTCCGCGTGCGCCTGCCGGCGCAGGACCAGGCGTCGTTGCAGGGACTGCTCGCGGTGAAGGTGCGCGGCGGCCAGGGCCAGCTGGTGCCCTTGTCCGAACTGGTGAGCGTGCAGCACGCCGACTGGGATGGCGCGGTCCACCACAAGGATGGCCTGCCGGTAACGTATGTGATGGCTGACGAGGCCGGAAAACTCGACAGCCCGCTGTACGGCATGTTCACCATCGTCGGCAAGCTGGGCGACGCCAGGGTCGATGGCCAGGCGCTCGGCCAGACGTTCATCAGCCAGCCTGCCGATACCACGCAGTACGCGGTCAAGTGGGATGGTGAATGGCAGATCACGTACGAGACCTTCCGCGACATGGGCATTGCCTATGCCGCCGGCATGGTGCTGATCTACCTGCTGGTGGTGGCGCAGTTCCGCAGCTACCTGGTGCCGCTGGTGATCATGGCGCCGATCCCGTTGACGGTGATTGGCGTCATGCCCGGCCACGCCCTGCTGGGTGCGCAGTTCACCGCCACCAGCATGATCGGCATGATCGCGCTGGCCGGGATCATCGTTCGCAACTCGATCCTGCTGGTGGACTTCATCAACCAGGAAATCGCGCGCGGGGTGCCGTTGGTCGAGGCGGTGATCGATGCCTGCGCGGTGCGCGCCAAGCCGATCGTGTTGACCGCGATGGCGGCGACGCTGGGCGCGTTCTTCATCCTCGATGACCCGATCTTCAATGGCCTGGCGATCTCGCTGATTTTCGGCATCCTGGTCAGTACGGTATTGACGCTGGTTGTGATTCCATTGCTCTACTACGTGCTCAAGATGCGTGAAGGGCGCAACGGTGCGCTGGAGCACTCGATGGAACCCCAGGAGGCATGAAATGGATGATTCGCTGAAGGTCGCATGCCCGCATTGCCATGCACTCAACCGGATGCCGGCCGCGCGCATGGACCACGCGCCAGCCTGTGGCCGCTGCCACAAGCCCTTGTTCACCGGCCATCCGGTTGCGCTTGGCGTCGACAGTTTTGCTGCGCACCAGAGCCGCGCGGAGCTGCCGCTGCTGGTCGATTTCTGGGCACCCTGGTGCGGGCCTTGCCTGATGATGGCGCCGGCCTTCGAGGCGGCGGCAGTGCAACTGGAACCCCAAGTGCGACTGGCCAAGGTCGATACCCAATCCGAACCCACGCTGGGCCAGCAGTTCGGAATCCGCAGCATTCCCACCCTGGTGCTTTTCCAGCAGGGTCGTGAGCTTGCGCGCCAGGCCGGCGCGATGGGTGCGGCCGACATCGTGCGCTGGACGCGCCAGTTCCTATGATCCCAGGAGTGTTTCCATGAGCCAGTCCTATCCCGGCCTGATCGACGATCTCAACGCCGCCATCGCCAACCTGCGCGCGGGCGCGCCGGAGCCGATGCGCGGCTTCTCCGCGCTGGCACGCGAAGCGCTCAAGCCCGGCGTGCTGGACGTGAAGACCAAGGAGTTGATCGCGGTGGGTATCGCCATCGCGACGCGCTGCGATGGTTGCATCGGTTTCCACGCGAAGGCTGCGATCAAGGCCGGCGCCAGCCGCGAGGAAATCCTGGAGACCCTGTCGATGGCGATCTACATGGGTGCCGGCCCGTCGATGATCTACGCCGCGGAGGCGCTGCGTGCATTTGACGAACTGTCGCCGGCGCAAGATCCTTCGGCATGAAGTTGCGCGTTTTTGCTGCATCCTCCGTGCTGATCGTGGCCTTGGCGGCCGGCTGCGCGAATGCCCCGATGGCAAGACCGGTTGGGACCGAGGTTGGCTTGCTGCAGCCACTGCCGGGATTGTTCACCGCTGGCCAGCCGGCAATGAAGGATTGGGCCGCGATCAAGGCCGGCGGCATCCGCACCGTCATCAACTTGCGCACTCCGGGAGAACTGAAAGACCGCGACGAGGCCGCCGAGGTCCGTGCCGCTGGACTGCGCTACGTCGAAATCCCGGTCGCTGGCGCCGAGAGCATCATCCCGGCCAACGCCGGCGCCCTGCATGCGGCGCTGGCCCCCGCGCACGGCGGCGGCGTGCTGGTCCACTGCGCCAGCGGCAACCGTGCTGGCGCGCTGCTGGCGCTGGAGCAGCAGGCCTTTGACGGCGTTGCGCCGGAGCGCGCGCTTGAATTTGGCAAGGCTGCGGGCCTGACGACGCTGGAACCCGTGGTGCGCGAGCGCCTGGGCCTGCCTTCGAGGGCTGCCAGTGATTCGACTCGCTGCGACGCTTCAGCCCTGAACTGCTAGTCGCTCCGTTTCATTCGCCCAGTGTCTGGTTGAGCAACTGCGCCAGCCGCCAGGCGGCCTGACGCACGCGTTGCTCGGCCAGCGGGCGCATCGCATCCAGGTAGGCGTCATCCATGGTGTGCTGCTCGGGATAGATGCCGCGCGCATCGATCAACCGGCAGGACTCGCCGGCCCAGGCCATCGGCATCACATCGTGCCGCGATGCCGGCGGATACGGTGGCCACGGCAGCGCATCCAGGCGATTGGTGTACTCGGGGAAGCTGCGGCCGGTGCTGGCGAAGATGTAGTAGTCCCAGATCGAATGCAGGTTGGTGCCCATCACGCCATCCACATAATCCTTGCGGGCATAGGCTTCTGGCTGGATCGGCGTGCGCAGGCTGATCTGGAAGCGGTTGCCGCCGCTGTCGGGGCGACTGCCGGCGTGCATCGGCTGGTGCACGTCGCCGACGAAGTGGACGACGAACTTCAAGTGCATCGCGCCGCGCTGCCAGCGGCTGGCTGCGGTCGGCGAGGATCCGGCGCTGGCTCTCGATCGCTCCCGTCACGCAGTTGCCATCCGGGCAGTCGCGCGCCACGTCGAAACGCGCAGCCGCCACCCTGCGCATTGATGTAGTGCCAGCGCGATGTCGCCTTGAACCGTTCCGGATCTTCACTGCGCAGCGCGTCGGCCCATGAGGCCACGCCCGCCAGGCTCGGATCGGCTTCGCCAGCCAGCAGCGTGGCGACTTCGGCCTTGGCCGATGGACTCAGGTGGCGTTGCGCCAGTTCGCCCACCATGCGGTGGCCAAGCCCGCTCCAGGCCAGTACGGGCAGCACCGGCAGGATGGTCAGGAGGAAACCGAGGACGAACACGGTGGGCAGTCGGCGCATGGCTACAGGCAGGTTGGCGGGCAAGTGGCTAAAATAGCGGAGTTTCCCCCACCCACGTCTTAACAGGAGTCCATGGTGATCAAGGTTGGCATCAACGGGTTTGGGCGCATCGGGCGCTGTGTATTCCGCGCCGCGGTGAAAAATTTCGGCGACGACATCGAGATTGTCGGCATCAACGACCTGTTGGAGCCGGACTATCTGGCTTACATGCTCACCTACGACTCGGTCCATGGCCGCTTCGATGGTGACGTCAAGGTCGTCAATGGCGCGCTGGTCGTCAATGGCAAGACCATCCGCCTGACCGCCGAGCGCGATCCGGGCAATTTGAAGTGGGACGAAGTCGGCGCCGACGTGGTGCTGGAATCCACCGGTCTGTTTTTGACCAAGGAAACCGCGCAGAAACACATCGATGCCGGCGCGAAGAAAGTGATCATGTCGGCACCGTCCAAGGACGACACGCCGATGTTCGTGCATGGCGTGAACTGCCAGACCTACGCCGGCCAGCCGATCATCTCCAATGCCAGTTGCACCACCAACTGCCTGGCGCCGCTGGCCAAGGTGCTGGACGACAAGTGGGGCATCAAGCGTGGCCTGATGACCACCGTGCATGCCGCCACCGCGACCCAGAAGACCGTGGACAGCCCCAGCAACAAGGATTGGCGCGGCGGCCGCGGCATCCTCGAGAACATCATCCCCTCGTCCACCGGCGCGGCCAAGGCGGTCGGCGTGGTGTTGCCGCAGCTCAAGGGCAAGCTCACCGGCATGAGCTTCCGGGTGCCGACCAGCGATGTGTCGGTGGTCGACCTGACCGTGGAACTCGACAACCCGGCGACCTATGCCGAGATCTGCGCGGAGATGAAGGCGCAGTCGGAAGGCGCGCTGAAGGGCATTCTTGGCTACACCGAGGACAAGGTGGTCGCCACTGATTTCCGCGGCGACCCACGCACCTCGATCTTCGATGCCGGCGCGGGCATTGCGCTGGATTCGACCTTCGTCAAGCTGGTCAGCTGGTATGACAACGAGTGGGGCTATTCCAACAAGTGCCTCGACATGGTCAAGGTCGTCGCGGCGAAGTAAGCGATTCGGTACCGACGTAGTGAAAGGAGCCCCGCAGTGCGGGGCTTCTTGTTTTTGCACGGTGTCGGCTAAGGTGGCGGCGGTGACCCCGGATTTAAGGGGTCGGGAACAACGGCGCCATGGAACAGATGCTCATCCTGCTTGGCCTGGTGGTGCTCGCGGTCCCGGTCCTGCTGATCCTTTGCCTGGTGTGGCTGAGCGGATTGCGACGCCGGGTCATTGATCTTGAGGCCGAAGTGCAACAGCTGCGCAGGGCGGCCCCGGCACCGGAGGCAGGGCGTCGTGAAGCGCCGGCGCCTCAAACCAACGCGCCAGAACCACGCGAGCCCACACTGGCCGAACTGACCGGGCAGCCACGTGCGCCCGTGCCGCCCGCAACATCGATACCTCCCGTTGCGCCGACCATTGCACCGACCAGCACGCAGGATCCCGCGCGTCCCGTGCCCGCGTTCGCATCGGCGACCGCATCGGTCACGCCGCCTGCTGCCAAGCCACTGCCTCCGCCATCGCCACGGCGGGTTGCGCCGACCCGTCCGAACCCGGTCGAAGTGTTGTTGCGCCGGGTGAAGGCATGGTTCACGGTCGGCAACGTGCCGGTCAAGATCGGCATGCTGGTGTTGCTGGCCGGCGTGGCGGCGCTGCTCCGCTACGCCAGCGACCAGGGCTGGCTGCGGATGCCGATCGAACTGCGCCTGGCCGGCATCTCGCTGGCGGCGCTGGCGGCGCTGGTGTTCGCCTGGCGCAAGCGCGAGAGCAACCGCAGCTTTGCGCTGGCCGTGCAGGGTGGCGCGATCGGCGTGCTGCTGCTGACCGTGTTCGCGGCATCCAGGATGTACGCCTTGCTGCCCGCGAGTGCGGCGTTCGCGATCAGCATCGTGCTGGTGGCTGGTCTCGGCGTGCTGGCGGTGCTGCAGGATTCGCGCACCCTGGCGGTGCTCGGGATCCTCGCCGGCTTCCTGGCGCCGATCTGGTTGTCGACCGGCAGCGGCAACCATGTGGCGCTGTTCGCCTATTACGCGATGCTCAACGCCGCGATCTTCGCGATCGCCTGGGTGAAGTCGTGGCGGATCCTCAACCTGTTGGGCTTCGTGTTCACCTGGTGCATCGGGATCGTCTGGGGCGTGCTGGATTACCAGCCCGCCAAGTACGCCAGCACGCAGCCGTTCCTGCTGCTGTTCTTCGCGTTCTATCTGCTGTTGCCGATCCTGTACGCACGCAAGCGGCCGGCGCGGCCCAACGACCGCATCGACGGCTGCCTGCTGTTCGGCACGCCGCTGATCGCGTTCTCGCTGCAGGCTGGCCTGATGCATGGTGACCGCATGCCGCTGGCGTTCTGCGCGCTGGGGCTGGCGGTGGTGTATGCGCTGCTGGCACGCCTGCTGATCGATCGGGAGCGCTACGCCGTGCTTGGCCAGGGCCATGCATTGCTGGCGGTCGGGTTCGCCACCCTGGCGGTGCCGTTGGCATTGTCGGCGCGGGCCACCGCCAGCATATTCGCGCTGGAAGGTGCGGGCCTGGTCTGGCTTGGCTTGAAGCAGGGCCGCCGCTTGCCGCGCTGGACGGGCAGCGGCTTGCAGTTCGCCGCAGCCGTCGCATTCTTCATCGGTAGCACGGCCTGGTTGCGCGATGCGACTGCCGTTGCCAACCCGACCTTCATGGGCGCCTTGCTGATCGCGCTTGCCGGCTTCGCGAGTGCCTGGGCACATCGTGATGCCGGCAGGTCGCAACCCGCACTCGCCTGGTACGCCTGGGGCCTGCTGTGGTGGTGCGGCAATGGCCTGCATGAGGTCAGCCGTTTCGTCGAGACCGTCTCGCGGGCTGACGTGCTGCTGGCGTTTGCCGCGATCACCGGCTGGCTTGCCGCGGAAGTGCATCGGCGCAAGCCGGCATCGGCGCTGGTGCTGACCACGCTCGCGGCGATGGCGGTGGCCACTCCGCTGGCCTTCGCCCAGGCCGACATCCACGAGCATCCGTTCGCCGGAAATGGCTGGTGGGCGTGGCTGCTGTTCGCGATCCTCGGCGTGCGCAGCCTGCAATGCCTGCGCGAAAGCGAGAATCGTTTCGCGGTTGGCGCACAGTTCGTCTGGTGGCTGGTGTGGCCGACGATGGCGTCGTTGCTTGGCGCGTGGCTCGCGGTTCGCTTCGCCCTGGCGGAGGGCTGGGAGCTTGCGCTGCAGAGCCTGCCGTGGCTCGCCGCATTGGCACTGGCGCAGTTCCGCTGGACGTGGCTGGCGATGCCGCTGGGCACGCGCTTCGATGGGTGCCGCACGCGACTGTCGGGCACCTTCATGGTGATCGCCGGTTTGTTGTGGGCTTACGCATTGTTCTTCGCCGGCGACAGCGCACCCCTGCCGTGGATCCCGCTGCTGAATCCGCTGGAATTGTCGCAGCTGGCGGCGCTGGTGCTGTTCGCACGCTGGCTGTGGTCGGTGGAGGCGAGCGACGTGCTTGCGCGGCGGCGGATCGCGGTCCTGGCCGGCTCCGGCTTCGTCTGCATCACCTTCATGATCCTGCGCGGGGTGCATCACTGGGGCGGCGTGCCGTGGGACAACGGCCTGTTCTCGACCAGCCTGGCGCAAACCAGCCTGACGATTGTCTGGAGCGTTCTTGGCGTGGCGGGCTGGATCCTCGGCTCGCGCCGTGGCCAGCGCGCGCTGTGGCTGGCCGGTGCCGTCCTGATGGGCATCGTATTGGTGAAACTCGTGCTGGTGGATCGCCAGCATCTGGGCAACCTGCTCGGGATCGGTTCGTTCATCGCCTTCGGGCTGTTGTGCACGCTGGTCGGCTATATCGCGCCGGCACCGCCGCGTGGAGTCGAGCAACGTGCCGAAGAAGAATCTGGGGAGGCCGCCGCATGAAGCGACTGACATGGCTGCTATTGGTACCAATGCTCGCCATCGCGTCGGCCGCCGCCGACTATGTCCGGCAATGGCCACTGGAGCTGCAAACGCAGGATGCCGGTGCCTACCGGGTGGTGCTGGATCGCGAGGTGTATCGAACGACCACCCTGCCATCCATGCGCGACCTCGACGTCCGCAATGCGGCCGGGAATGCCGTGCCGGCTGCCCTGTTCTCGGCAGAGCAGCCGCTGGCGCAGGCGTCGCGGCTTCGCGAACTGCCGTGGTTCCCGTTGCCGCGCGGACAGGCCGCGCCAGGCCGCGACATCACCCTGATCAGCGAGCGCGATGCGGATGGCCGCTTGCGCCGGGTCGAGGCGCGCGTGGGTGAGCGCGGTGGCAGCGGCGCACAGCCCGCTGCGAATGCCTGGCTGATCGACGCCAGTCAGATCGATGCGCGGATCGTCGCCCTGCACATGGACTGGCCCGCGCAAGCCACAGCGCTCGACGTGGCCTATCGCGTCGAGGGCAGTGATGACCTTCGCGACTGGCGCACGCTGCAACCACGCGTGCAGTTGCTCGACCTCACGCGCGATGGCAAGCGACTGTTGCTGCGGCGAATTCCGCTGGATGGACAGGCGAGGTATCTGCGGCTATCGCCATTGCAGGCAGATGCAGTGCTTCCATTGGCCGGTGTGTCTGCCGAGCTGGCCACACCCGCGCTCGCGCGGGCCTGGCAATGGGAGGCACTGCGCGGACGCGAGGTCACCGAGAACGGGCACACGTATTTCCGGTTCACCCTGGACGGTCGTTTCCCGGTCACGCGCGCCGACGTCGCGCTGGACGCCAATGCCGCAGGCGAATGGACGCTGGAAAGCCGCGATGCCGAGGATGCGGCTTGGCAGCATCGCGCCGGGCCTTGGGTGGCGTTCCGGGTGGGCGCAGGCGGCGGTGACGAGCGATCGGTGGACCAAGCGTTGGCAACTAGCGTGCGTGACCGCCAATGGCGGTTGTCGTCGCGCGGGCCGGTGAACGGGATGCCGATCTTGCGCCTCGGCTATCAGCCGGAAGTGATGGTCTTCCTTGCCCAGGGCCAGGCACCGTTCGCCCTGGTTGCCGGCAGTGCGCGTGCGATACGTGCGGACGCGCCATTGCCGCAACTGGTCGACGCGATCCGCGCGCGTCGCGAGTCCGACTGGCAACCGGCGACCGCGACCCTGGGCACGCCAACCGAGCTGGCAGGCGCGCGGGCCCTGCAACCGGCGCCCCTCCAACGCGACTGGAAGTCCTGGTTGCTGTGGGGCTTGCTGGTGCTGGGCGCGGTCCTGGTGGCGGGATTTGCCGTCAGCCTGCTGCGCGAGCCGCGCGCCCGGGCGTAGGGCGTAGGGAACTTCGCCAGGTCCTGGCGGCGCGCGAGCTACGCACGGCGCGTGGCGTACGATGGCAGCGTGAGCGAGGCCAATTCGAATCCACCTGACTGGAGTCTGCGCCAGCGCCTCAAGTGGGGGTTGGTAGCCACCGCATTGTTGCCAGCCCTGCTGTTCGGCGTGACGCTCCTGTCGAGCGAGTGGCGTGGCGAACGGGATACCCTCGTCGTTCGGTTGGATGCCAATGCGCGGCTCAGCGCCAGTGCAATGGACGACCACCTGGATGCGCAGGTTTCAGGCGTGCAACTGCTGGCACGCCAGGAGGATGCCGGCGATGGAATCTCCGTCAAGCATCTCGAGGAGCTGCTGCGCGCCTATCCGGCCATGCTCAACGCCGTTTACACCGATGCGCAGGGAGAGGTGCAGGCGTTGGCGGATACGCGGGGCAGGGTGCCGCCCGCCGATTTCCCCGTGATGGGTGGCACGGCGTGGTTCCAGGCCGCGCGTGACCAGCGCAGGCCGGTCTTGTCGGGCGTGCATCGCAGCCCGCTGTTCGGCGATGGTGCGCAGGTTGCCGTGGCCGCGCCGGTGTTGCGCGAGGGGCGCGTGGAGGGGGTGCTGCAGGCCTCCATCCCGGTGCAGAGCATCGCTCGACTGGCGGCCGAGAACCTGGGGCGTCGCAATTATTCCCTGCTGCTGCTGGATGATGCGAATCGGGTCGTGTACGCAGGACCCGGCCTGCGCTGGAAGATCCTGGACAGCACGGGCCAGACCGGTGCCGCCCTCAGGCGAGCGGCCTTGCCGGCCTCCGGCAGGGGCGAGGCCATGATTCGGCAAGACCTCCTGCCGATGGATGAGCCGGCGCTCGTCGGGGCGGTCGCGATGCGCAATGGCTGGATCCTGGCATTGGTGACGCCACGCCGGCAGCTGCTGACTTCGCTGTTGTCGAGGGCGGGATTTCTTGCGGTGCTGCTGTTCGTGACTTCGCTGGGCGTGCTGTTGGCGATGTGGCGGCAGAAGCGGTTGTTGCACGACAACATTGGCTATCTGCTGGCAAGCCTGAAGGGGTATGCGTTGGGCGGACGTCTCGATCCCGACGTCGCGCACCGGCTTCCCGAGGAATTGCAGCCGCTGGCCAAGGATATCGGCGACCTGGGTGCACGCATGAACGCGGCGTACCTGGAGCTGAGGCAGGTACTGGACGAGCGTGAATACGTCATCACCGAGCGAACGGAATCGTTGCGCCAGGCAGTGGCGGAACTGGATCGGTTGAGCCGGACCGATGCGCTGACCGGTGCGCTCAACTACCGCGGCTTCATCGAGGCAGGGGAGCGGCTCTGGCAGCAGGCCGAAGCGAGCGGCGCAGAGCTGGCGGTGCTGGCCCTGGATATTGATCTCTTCAAGCGCTACAACGACCTGTATGGCCATGCCGAGGGCGATGGTGCGTTGCGGCGGTTCGCCGGGGCCGTGCGCAGTGCGCTGCTGCATTCCGATGACGAACTGGCGCGGCCGGGCGGCGAGGAATTCATCGTGTTCCTGCCCGGCAGCACCCATGCGCAGGCCAGGGACGTGGCCGAGCGCGTGTGCCAGCGCGTGCGCGATGCCGACATCGTGCATCAGGCTTCGCCACTGGGACGGATGACGGTGAGCATTGGCGTGGCCGCTCGCGAACCGGGCGACATCGAGCCGGAGGAGATGCTCAAGCGCGCCGACGCAGCGCTCTACAGGGCCAAGAACGCAGGGCGCGACCAGGTCGCGGGGTGAAGGCTGCGCGTGGGTACGCCCAACTGGATGCGGCGTCCACCAGTTTCCGGGGAGAGGGATGCGCGCCGATTCGCGCCGGGGCGAACCGATGATGTCGCTGCCTGCATGCGATCATCGCGGGCCTGCCAGCGTAGGGCGCAACCGAAAGCGCGCCAGGGCAGGCTCGCGGATACGCGCGCGTCCATAATCTGATCAAATTTCCCCGGAGCCACCCATGTCCATCGTCCGCATGACCGACCTCGACCTTGCCGGCAAGCGCGTGCTGATCCGCCAGGATCTCAACGTGCCGATTGCCGATGGCAGGGTGACCTCCGACCAGCGCATCCTCGCCTCGATCCCCACGCTCAAGGCGGCACTCGCCGCGGGCGCGGCGGTGATGGTGATGTCGCATCTCGGCCGCCCCAAGGAGGGCGTGTGGAGCGAGGCGGACTCGCTCGCCCCGGTCGCGGCGCGCCTGTCCGAATTGCTGGGGCGCGAGGTGCCGCTGGTGAAAGACTGGGTGGGCGGCGTGGACGTGGCTCCGGGCCAGCTGGTGTTGCTCGAGAACTGCCGCATGAACATCGGCGAGAAGGCCGACGACGAAGCCCTGTCGAAGAACTATGCGGCGCTGTGCGACGTGTTCGTGATGGATGCCTTCGGCACCGCACATCGCGCGCAAGCGTCGACCCACGGTGTGATCCGTTTCGCCAGGCAGGCGGCAGGTGGTCCATTGCTGATGGGTGAACTCGACGCGCTGGCGAAAGCGCTTGAGCATCCCGCGCGGCCATTGCTTGCCATCGTGGCCGGATCGAAGGTCAGCACCAAGCTCGAGCTGCTCTCGTCGCTGGTCGGCAAGGTCGACCAGCTGATCGTGGGTGGCGGCATCGCCAACACCTTCATTGCCGCGCTGGGCCATGGCGTTGGCAAATCGCTGGTCGAGATGGACCTGCTGGAGACCGCTCGCCAGATCATCGCCGACGCGAAGGCGCGTGGCGCCGAGATCCCGTTGCCGGTCGACGTGGTGGTGGCGCCTGCATTCGCCGCCGATGCGCCAGCGTCGACCAAAGCCGTCGATGCGGTCGCGGAGGACGACATGATCCTCGACATCGGCCCGCAGACCGCGCAGGCCTATGCTGACTTGATTGCAAAGGCCGGCACGGTGGTGTGGAACGGCCCGGTCGGCGTGTTCGAGTTCGATGCCTTCGGACACGGCACCGAGGCAGTGGCGCGCGCGATCGCCGCCAGCGATGCCTTTTCGATTGCCGGTGGTGGCGACACCCTTGCTGCAGTCGACAAGTACGGGATCGCCGATGCGGTGTCGTACATCTCCACCGGTGGTGGCGCGTTCCTGGAGTTCCTGGAAGGCAAGGCGCTTCCGGCCGTGGTGGCGCTGGAGGCGCGCGCTGGCTGAGTTCGTTTTCATTCGGCAGGCGCTGCGGTTCGCCCATGCCGCGTGCTAGCGTGCGGGCAACAGGAGCCCGCACACTTGATCATGCCCAGCATCTCGCCGCACCAGCGCCGCACCCGCATCGTCGCCACCCTCGGCCCGGCCACTGATCCACCCGAGGTGCTGGAGGCCTTGCTGCGCGCGGGCGTCGATGTGGTGCGGTTGAATTTTTCTCACGGCGATCCGTCCTCGCAGGTGGTCCGTGGCGAAGCGGTGCGCGCGATGGCCGCGAAGATTGGCCGCGAGATCGGCATCCTCGCCGACCTGCCGGGTCCGAAGATCCGCATCGAGACCTTCGCCGAGGGCAAGGTCCAGCTGCGTGCCGGCGCGCGCTTCGACCTGGTCGCGCGCCACGACGTGCCGCCTGGCGATGCCACCCAGGTGGGCGTGAGCTACCTCGAGCTGCCGGGCGATGTCGTCGCTGGCGACGTGCTGTTGCTGGACGACGGCGTGGTGCAGTTGCAGGTCGCCGCGGTGGAAGGCGAACGCATCGTGACCACCGTGCTGAACGACTGCACCCTGTCCAATCGCAAGGGGCTGAACAAGCAGGGCGGTGGCTTGTCGCTGGGCGCGATCACCGAAAAGGACCGTGAGCTGATCGCGGTGGCCGCCGGCATGGGCGTGGACTTCATCGCGGTGTCGTTCTGCCGCAATGCCGAAGACATGCACGAAGCGCGCCGGGTCGCGCGCGCGCACGGCAGCAAGGCCGCGCTGGTCGCGAAGATCGAGCGTGCCGAGGCGATCGAGAACCTGACCGAGATCGTCGATGCCAGCGAAGTGGTGATGGTCGCGCGTGGCGACCTGGGCGTGGAAATCGGTGACGCCGAATTGCCGGGCCTGCAGAAGAAGATCATTCGCGTCGCGGTGGCGCGCGAGAAAGTGGTGATCACCGCGACCCAGATGCTGCAGTCGATGGTGGAAAGCCCGATGCCGACCCGCGCGGAGGTGCTGGACGTGGCCAACGCCGTGATCGATGGCACCGATGCGGTGATGCTGTCGCAGGAGAGTGCCGCGGGCAGTTGGCCAGTGAAGGCGGTCGAGGCGATGGCGCGGATCTGCGTGGGCGCGGAGAAGCAGTTCGTGGTCGATGTCGATTTCGAGAAGGCGCGGCGTGGCCTGGAACGCGCCGATCACGCCATCGCCATGGCCACCATGTTCCTGTCCGAACACATCGGCGTGCGCGCGGTGGTGGCGATGACCGAATCCGGGGGCACCGCGCGCTACCTGTCGCGCTTCCGCGCCTCGGTCCCGATCTATGCGTTCTCGCGCCACGCCGGCGCGCGCCGGCGCATGGCGCTGATGCGGGATGTGTTCCCGATGGATTACGACAGCCGCGGCCAGACCCCGCGCGAAGCCGGTCGTGGCGGCATCCGCCTGCTGGTCGAGGCTGGCCTGCTGGCGAGCGGCGACCGCGTCATCTTCACCAGCGGCGAGCACATGGAGACCCGCGGTGCCACCAACACTTTGCGCCTGCTGCAGGTCGGCGAGAATGGGGAGGCAGAAGGCCTGGGCGAACTGTGACACCGCGCGGCAGGCTATACTAATAAGATTCCTTTCCCAGCCTGCAGGGTCGCCATGAGCATCGAACAACTCGCCGAAACCGCCCGTGCCATGGTTGCCCCGGGCAAGGGCATCATCGCGGTCGATGAATCCTCCGGTACCTGCAAGAAGCGCTTCGACAGCGTCGGCATTGAATCCACCGAGGAAAATCGCCGCGCCTACCGCGAAATGCTGCTGACCGCGCCCGGCGTCAACCAGTATCTGTCGGGTGCGATCCTGTTCGACGAGACTCTTCGCCAGTCCACCAAGGCCGGCGTGCCGTTCGCCAAGTACATGATGGACAACGGCATGATCCCCGGGATCAAGGTCGACAAGGGCACGCATCCGCTGGCAGGGTTCGAGGGTGAAGTGATCACCGAGGGACTGGACGGGCTGCGCGAGCGCCTGGCCGAGTATTACAAGCTGGGTGCGCGCTTCGCCAAGTGGCGCGCGGTGATCACCATCGGCGAGGACATCCCGTCGGGTACCTGCATCGAGGCCAACAGCCACGCGCTCGCACGTTATGCCGCGCTCTGCCAGGAGCAGGGCCTGGTGCCCGTGGTCGAGCCCGAGGTGTTGATGGATGGCGACCACGACATCGAGACTTGCTACGAAGTAAGCGAGGTTGTGCTGCGCTCCCTGTTCGACGCGCTGTACAACCAGAACGTGATGCTGGAAGGCACCATCCTCAAGGCCTCGATGGTCGTTCCGGGCAAGGGCTGCGACGAGCAGGCCAGCATCGAGGAGGTGGCCGAGGCCACCCTGATGTGCCTGAAGTCGGCGGTTCCGGCGATCCTGCCCGGCATCGTGTTCCTGTCCGGTGGCCAGAGCGACGAGGCCGCCACCGCGCACCTGGATGCGATGAACCGGATGGGGCCGAACCCATGGCCGCTGAGCTTCAGCTACGGCCGCGCAATGCAGCAAGCCGCGCTGAAGTCGTGGGCGCAGGACATGACCGGCAACTACGCCAAGGCGCAGCAGACCGTGTTCGAGCGTGCCAAGGCGAATGGCCTGGCGGCGCTCGGGCAATGGGGTGAGTGACCGCGCCTAGCTCGTTGCCATCAGGCAACGGCTGGGGTCGCGAGCGCCCGTGCATGACTGCACGGGCGGGGCTTTCCGAAGCCGAGGCGGTCGCGCGACGGACGGCAGTCTGGAAATGCCAGAATCAACGAAACGCCGGCCCAGTGCCGGCGTTTCGTTTTGTGGGCCTGATCAGAACCGGGCTGTGAGGGTATGCTCGCCATGGGGTGGTGAGGGGACTTGCGCGTGGCGAATGACCAGTCATTGCAAAGACAGCTGAAAGACGCGATCGCCCGTGGCGACAAGGACGCGGTTGCGGCGCTGATGCGCCAGGGTGGCATTACCGGCCTGATGCAGACCCTCCGTGCCGTGCAGGCTGCGGCGTCCGAGCAATCCATGCAGGCTTCCGCGCAATCGGCAGTGAAGGTGCCTGCCGCGGTCCGGAACGCAATGCAGCAAGGCAACCTGATTGAAGCGGTCAAGCGACTGCGCGAAGCCAATCCCGGTATATCGCTCAAGGCCGCCAAGGAGCAGGTCGAGGCGCTGGGTGCCAGGGTGCCCGTGAAGCAGCCGCAGCGCGCCGCAGCGACCTTCGCCAGTCCCCGCGAGCGCACGCCGACCGTGGTGATGGGCGACAAGCCGGGCGGATTGCGCTGGCTGTTCGTGTTGATTGCGTTTGCAGCCCTGGCGTGGTGGTGGTCCACCACCTGACCACGGCACGCCGGGGTGTAACGCGCGAGGACGCAGTCGGTTGACCGTGGCGCTGGTCGAAACGCACCAGCCGATGGCACAGGGTTCGTCACCCTTGAACGGCTAGAATCAACGACCCCTTGCACGAGTCGCGCCATGCTGCCAAGCATCCGCCATCTGGTTTTCGCCTGCCTGTCGCTTGCCGTCCTGGCCGGCTGTGGAAGTGACAAGGGGGCCGCCGGCCCGGGCGCGCGCGGCATGGACCAGCCGGTGCCGGTGACCACCGAGGTGGTGCAGCCACGCGCATTCAGCGACAACTTGCGTGCGTTGGGCACCGTGCATGCGCGCGAAGCCGTCACGATCACCGCCAAGGTGAGCGAGACCGTGCAGCAGGTGCATTTCAACAGTGGCGACACGGTGGCGCGTGGCGCGCCGTTGGTGACCCTGACCGGCCAGCAGCAGCAAGCTGCCTTGTCGGAAGCACAAGCCTCGGCCAGTGAAGCCTCGCGCCTGTACCGGCGCCAGTCCGACCTGGCCGAGCAGCAGCTGATCGCCCGCGCATCGCTGGATGCGCAGCGCGCCATGCGCGACGCCGCCAATGCCCGCGTGGCGCAGATTCGCGCGCAACTGAGTGATCGCGTCATCCGTGCGCCGTTCGCCGGCGTGCTTGGCATCCGCAAGGTCAGCCCGGGTGCGCTGGTCACGCCGGGCACCACGATTGCGACGCTCGATGACATTGCCCGCGTCTACGTCGACTTCCCGTTGCCGGAGAGTGATCTTGCCTTCGCGGGGGTTGGCCAACGGGTCAGCGGCAGCAGCGCGAGTTGGCCCGGCCGCCGCTTCGATGGCAGCATTTCAGCAATCGATCCGCGCATCGATGCGACAAGCCGTGCCCTCACCGTGCGCGCCGATTTCCCGAATCCGGACCTGGCCCTGCGCCCGGGCATGCTGGTGGAAATCACCGTCCACCGTGCGGAGCGGCAGGCCCTGTTGTTGCCGGAGATCGCGGTGGTCCAGGTGGGCGGCAAGACCTTCGTGTGGCGTGTCGATGCGCTCGGCAAGGTGGCGCAGGCGGAGGTGACGGTTGGTGCGCGCCACGATGGGCTGGCCGAAGTCGTCTCCGGCTTGTCGGCGGGCGACCGCATCGTGGTGGAAGGCACCGGCAAGCTGCGGCCGGGTGCCACCGTGCAGGACAGCGCCAGCGAAAAGCCCGCCAGCGAAAGCGCTTCCGAAAAGAAGCCGGGCTGACGCACGATGCGCCTGTCCGATATCTCGATCCAGAGGCCGGTGTTCGCGACCGTGCTGAGCCTGTTGCTGGTGGTGCTCGGCATCATGTCGTTCTCGCGCCTGACCCTGCGCGAGTTGCCGGCGATCGACCCGCCCATCGTGTCGGTGCGGGTTGACTATCCCGGTGCATCGGCCAGCGTGGTGGAAAGCCGCGTCACCCAGCCACTGGAAGACGCACTGGCCGGGATCGAGGGCATCAACACGATCGATTCGCGCAGCCAGAACGGCAGCTCCTCGATCAGCATCGAGTTCCTCGCCAGCCGCGACGTGGAAGCGGCGGCCAACGATATCCGCAACGCGGTCAGCCGCGTCGCCGACCGCATGCCGGACGAGGCGCAGGCGCCGGAGATCAGCAAGGTCGAAAGTGATTCCGACGCGATCATCTGGTTCAACCTGCGCTCGGCGACGATGGATACGCTGGAGCTCACCGACTATGCCAACCGCTATGTGGTGGATCGTTTCTCCAGCCTGGAAGGCGTGGCCCAGGTGCGCATGGGTGGTGGCCAGCGCTACGCGATGCGGGTGTGGTTGAACGGCGACCAGCTCGCGGCCCGTGGCCTGACGGCAGGTGATGTCGAGGCCGCCTTGCGCTCGGAGAACGTGGAACTGGGCGCTGGCCGGATCGAGTCGACCGACCGTGACTTCATCCTGCGCGTTGCCCGCGATTACACGACGGCAGAAGCCTTCGCGCAGATGCCGATCGCCAGGGGCGCCGATGGTTACGTGGTCAAGCTGGGCGATGTCGCCAGGGTCGCGCTGGAATCGGTGGAACGACGTTCCTACTACCGCAGCAATGGCGAGCAGGCGATGGGCCTGGGCATCGTCAAGACGTCGACCGCCAATAGCCTGGACGTCACCCGGACCGCGCAGGAGGAAGCCAGGCGCATCGGTGCGACCTTGCCGGAAGGCACGGATATCTATGTGGCGTTCGACAGCACGCTGTTCATCGAGGCAGCGGTCGATCGCGTGTACGAAACCCTGGTCGAAGCCATCGTGCTGGTGCTTTTGGTGATCTGGCTGTTCCTGGGCAGCGTGCGCGCGGCGTTGATACCGGCGCTGACCGTGCCGGTCTGCCTGGTCGCGGCATTCATCGCGCTGTACGTGTTCGGATTCTCGATCAACCTGCTGACCCTGCTCGCCCTGGTGCTGTGCATTGGCCTGGTGGTGGACGATGCGATCGTGGTGGTGGAGAACATCCAGCGCCGCGTCGACCTCGGCGAGCCGGCGCTGGTCGCTGCAAAGCGCGGCACCAGGCAGGTGGCCTTTGCGGTCATCGCGACCACGGCGGTGCTGATCTCGGTGTTCCTGCCGGTCGGGTTCCTGCAAGGCAATACCGGGCGCCTGTTCCGTGAGTTGTCGGTGGCGCTGGCGGCGGCCGTGGCGATCTCCGCATTGGTCGCGCTGACGCTGACGCCGATGATGGCGTCCAAATTGTTGCGGCCACACAGCGGCCCGCATGCGGTGCACGGCAACCCCGTCAGCGAATGGCTCAACGGCAGGTTCCAGGCCATGGCCGGACGCTATCGCGGGTTCCTCGACCGGCATGTGCATCGGATCTGGCTGTTCGGTGCATTGATGCTGGCCGCGCTGGCAACATCCTTCATCCTCTTCAGGCAACTGCCGAGCGAGCTGGCGCCGGCGGAAGACCGCGGTTCGTTCCAGTTGTCGATGGATGGCCCCGAAGGCGCGGGCTTCGATTACACCGTCAAGCAGATGCAGAAGGTGGAGGCAATCCTGGCCACCCAGGTCGGCGACGACAAGCCGATCATTCGCGCCAATCCGCGCGTGCCCGGCAGTTTCGGGGCGAGCGAGGAAATGCACACCGGTCGCGCCAGCATCTTCCTGCAGCCGTGGGACAAACGCTCGCAGTCCACAGCGGACGTCGCCGATGAGCTGCAGAAGGCGTTCGCAGGCGTCACCAGTGTGCGCGTGCGCACCCAGGTCGGTGGTGGCCTGGTACGCACGCGCGGGCAACCGTTCCAACTGGTGCTGGGCGGCCCTGACTACGCCGAGCTGGCCGCGTGGCGCGACATCCTGCTGGCCAGGATCGAGGAGAACCCTGGCCTGGTCGGTGCCGATTCCGACTACAAGGAAACCCGGCCGCAGATGCGGGTCAAGATCGATCGTGCGCGCGCCTCGGACCTGGGCGTATCGGTCGGTGATATCGGCCGTGCACTTGAAACGATGATGGGCGGGCGCCGCGCCACCACTTTCGTCGATAACGGCGAGGAATACGACGTCGTGCTGCAGGCCGCCCGTGATGGGCGCGCATCCACCGCCGACCTGGGCGCGATCCAGGTGCGCGCCGGCAATGGTGACCTGGTGCCGCTGTCGAACCTGGTGAATCTGCAGGAAATCGCGGAGCCGGGCTCCTACAACCGGTTCAACAGGCTGCGTTCGATCACGATTTCCGCGGGCCTCGCGCCGGGCTATCGCCTGGGTGATGCCGTGGACTGGGCGCAAGGAGAAGTCGAGACCTTGTTGCCGGACTACGCGCAGGTCAGCTGGAAGGGCGAGGCGCGCGAGCTGCAGCAGTCAGGTGGGGAGGTGCTGATGACCTTCGCCCTGGCCTTGCTGATCGTGTACCTGGTGCTGGCTGCACAATTCGAGAGCTTCCTGCATCCACTGGTGATCATGCTGACCGTGCCGTTGGGCGTGCTGGGCGCATTGATCGGCCTCTGGATCAGCGGTGGAACGCTCAACCTGTTTTCGCAGATCGGCATCGTGATGCTGGTCGGGCTGGCGGCGAAGAACGGCATCCTGATCGTCGAATTCGCCAACCAGCTGCGCGACGAGGGCCGCAATGTCCACGATGCCATCGTCGAATCCTGCGCGATCCGCCTGCGTCCGATCCTGATGACATCGATCGCCACGGTCATGGGCGCGTTGCCGCTCGTCGTTGCCGGTGGGCCGGGCTCGGCCAGCCGCGCCACGATCGGTATCGTGGTGATCTTCGGGGTCATGGTCTCGACCTTCCTTTCGTTGTTCGTGGTGCCCGCGTTCTATTCGCTGCTGGCACCGTTCACGCACTCGCCCGATGCGCTCAAGCACGAGCTTGAAACATTGGAAGCCAGCACCCCGGAGGTATCCGCACATGACTGAACGCGAATCGCCATGGAAGACGCGTCCACGCCGCGAGGGCGCTCCTGCCCGCCCGGCGCCGTCGCCGCCAGTACGCCGCGAACATGCCGCGGCGGGTGAACACGATGCACCGGATGCACCGCAACGCGAACGTCGCGATGTCGAACTGCGCCTGCACGGTTTCAACGCGGTCCGTGCCGTGTTCGCGCGACGGCCGGAGGCAATCCGCAAACTCTACCTGCTCGAGGCGCGCATCCCGCAGCTGCAGCCATTGCTGAAGTGGTGCGTGGCCAATCGTGTCGGCTACCGCGTCGTCGAGGACGCGGACCTGCAGAAGCTCGCAGCCAGTTCCCATCATGAGGGCGTGGTTGCCGAAGTGGTTCGCGCCGAACCCGCGTCACTCACCAGCTGGTTGCGCGACCTGCCCGAGGGCCCGCAATGCGCGCTGTGGCTGGATGGCATCGGCAACCCGCACAACCTCGGCGCGATCCTGCGCAGCGCCGCGCATTTCGGCGCTGCTGCGGTGTTGCTGCCCAAGCATTCGACACTGGCGTTGTCCGGCGCGGCCGCGCGCGTTGCCGAAGGCGGCGCGGAAGCGGTGCCGTTCGTGCGCCTGGGGCGTGACGATAATGCCATCGCGCAGCTGCATGGCGCCGGGTTCCAGCTGGCCGCCACGGTGGTGCGTGGCGGGACCGACATCTTCCGCGGCACGCTGCCGGAGCGGCTGGTCTATGTGCTGGGCGCGGAAGGCGAGGGCATGTCGAGCGAGCTCGTCGACCTGTGCGACCTCAAGCTGCGCATTCCCGGCAGTGGCGCGGTGGAAAGCCTGAACGTGTCCGCGGCATGCGCGGTGCTGTTGTCACAGTGGCGTCAGGTCGACAACTTCGCCCCGTAGAGCGAGGCTTGCCCCGCTGCCAGGAATCCAACCCCACGTAGAGCGGGGCTTGCCCCGCTGCCAGGAATCCAACCCCACGTAGAGCGGGGCTTGCCCCGCTGCCAGGAATCCAATCCCTTGCAGAGCGGGGCTTGCCCCGCTGCCAGGAATCCAACCCCTTGTAGAGCGGGGCTTGCCCCGCTGGTCCTCGCTCCAGCGCAGCAAGCCACGCTCTTCTGCATCGCGACCATCATTTTTTCGGCTGCGATGTCGGCGCGCTGCCGAAATCACCCTTGGCATCGGCTGACAGGTAGGCGAACACCGCATACGCCGCGACGTTCTGTGCAAGCGCCTGCGGATCGACCTTGTCCAGCGTGTCGTCCGGCGTGTGGTGGTAATCGAAATAGTCGGTGCCGTCCTGCGACAGCCCGGCGCAGGCCATGCCAAGTGCGGCGATCTGGCCCACGTCCGGGCCGCAGCCTTCACCGTCGGCACGCCATTCGATGCCCAGTGGTTCCAGTGCATTGGCGATCTGCCGTAGCGCCGGCTGCGCGTAGTCCGGCACCTTGGCCTGGAACGCATAGATGCGTCCAGCACCGAAATCACTTTCCGCCCCGATCTGGTGGTTGCGGATATTGCCTGCCTGCGACCTGGCGTAGGCAACGCCGCCATGCAGGCCCTGTTCTTCGTTGGCGAAGGCGATTACGCGAATCGTGCGCGCCGGCCGCTGTGCCTTGGGCAGGCGCCCGATCAGGTGACCGGCGGCCATGGTGATGCCGACGCCAGACGCGTCGTCGATGGCGCCGGTGCCCTGGTCCCAGGAATCCAGATGTCCGCCGATCACCACGAACTCGCCTGGTTTGCTGCGCCCGGTGATTTCGCCGATCACGTTCTGCGAGGTGTATTCGCCGTTCCAGCCGCAATCCAGCGCCACGCGCAGGCGTACCGGTCCCCGTTCCAGCAGGCGCGTGAGCTGTTGTGCATCCGGCAAGCTGAGTGCGGCAGCCGGAATCGGTGTCAGTCCTTCGTCGAAACGGGTGATGCCGGTGTGCGGGTTGCGATGCAGGTCGGTGCCTGCCGACCGCATGATGTAGCCGACCGCGCCGGCACGGATCGCCGCGGACGGACCGCGCGAACGGATGCGCGATGCCGCACCGTAGCCGGACCCGTCGCGCGCGCGCGACATCGCGTGGTCCACGTAGGCGATCTTCCCGGCCAGCGAACCCGCGGGCACGGCTTCCAGCGAAGCCAGGTCGCCGAAGCGCACGATCTCGCCTTCCACCGTGCCGCCGGGGCTGCCGCCAAGCGCGGTGGCCGTCAAGGACTGGCTGGAGACGCCAAGCACCCGTACCGATTCGCTGCGGCGCTCCCAGCGAGGAAAGGTGACGGGTTGCGTCCAGACCTTGTCGTAGCCAAGCGCCTTGAACTTAGCCATCGCCCACGCCACCGCACGCGCATCGGCGTCGCTGCCTGCAAGGCGCGGTCCGACCTCGGTGGTCAGCGATTCGACGACCTTCCAGCCGGTGTCGTCCTGCAGGGCTTGCTCGCGCAACTGGGTGGCCGTGGTCAATGCGGCATCGCCGATCGTGGTGGCGCGTTGGGCGTGCAGTGGGCCACTGAGAGCGACGGTCAGGGCAAGCAGCAGGACGGTGCGGCGCATCGCGCGATCTCCGGGTGTGGGTCCATGGGCCTGGCGACCTGATGCGAAATGCGAGGCGCCAAAACGACGAAACCGCGAGCCTAGCAGCCCGCGGTTCCGATGCGCTGTGCCGGTGGTCATGCCGGCATCGCGAAGTTACTTCTTGAGCGAGTCGCGAATCTCGCGCAACAGCAACACTTCCTCGGCTGCCTCGGCCGGTGCGGCAGGCGCCGCTTCCTGCTTGCGCTGCATGCGGTTGACCGTCTTGACCACCACGAACACCGCCAGCGCGATAATCAGGAACTGGATGAGGGTATTGAGGAATTCGCCGACGCCCAATTCCACGGCGGGGACAACCACGCCGGTTGCATCGACCGTTGCCGCTTTCAGGGTGATCGCCCATTCGGAGAAATCCACCCCGCCAATCAGCAGGCCGATTGGCGGCATGATGATCTTGTCGACGAAGGCGGTGACGATCTTGCCGAATGCCGCGCCAATGACCACGGCGACGGCCAGGTCCATGACGTTGCCCTTGGCGATGAAATCCTTGAACTCGCTGACCATGCTCATGTGCCTGCTCTCTTGTCGATTGATGTGACGTGTCGCAGCAACAGAGCTGGTCGCGCCGATGCATTACTGCCGCGAGGGCATGATGCGGCCTTCCAGTGTCATCAGGCCATCCAGGCTTGCACGATAGGTGTCACCCACCTGCAGCGGACCGACGCCGGCCGGTGTGCCCATGAAGATCACATCGCCTGCGCGCAACGCATAGAGCTTGGACAGTTCATGCAGGATCTCGCCGACATCCCAGATCAGGTCGGACAGGTGGCCGTGCTGGCGGGTTTCGCCATTGACCTGCAGGCTGACCTCCAGCGCGGCGTAATCGCCAACCTGGTCGACGGGCAGCAGTGCGCTGACCGGGGCGGAATGATCGAAGCCCTTGCCGGTATCCCACGGCAGGCCCTTGGCCTTGGCGGCGGCTTGCAGGTCGCGGCGGGTCAGGTCCAGGCCGATGCCGTAGCCAAACACCAGCGCCATTGCCGCGCCGGGGGCCAACACGCCTGCAGGTGCGTCACGGCCAAGCGCAACCACCAGTTCGACTTCATGGTGCAGTTCACGGGTGGCTGGCGGGTAGGGCACCTGGCCATTGATGACCAGCGCATCGGCCGGCTTGCCGAAGAATACCGGCGAGCCCCGGTCATCCTTCGATGCCGGTGCTTGCGCACCCATCTCCCGCGCATGGTCTGCGAAGTTGCGACCGACGCAATGGATCCTGCGCACCGGGAAATCCCCAAGCGCGTTGCCGCTTGCATCGCGCACCGGAATCCGCGGCGTCGCCGCGGCAGCGATCAGGTCGGCCACGTCAGCGTGCCAGCGGCAGTTCGGCCTTGGACAGCACGCGATAGTCGCCGGAGATGACGTCGGCATGGGTGACGGGTTTGTTGCGTTGCTTCCACAGGCGCACCAGCAGGCCCACCGCCAGCATCGCGATGCCGACGAATACGCTCACGAACAACAGCCCCAGCAGCAGGGCCACGCCGATGGCGCCCAGCACCCAGCGCAGGATGCGGTGGCGCGGCCGGCGCGGCGCCTTGAACGGGTCGAAGCGAAAACCTTGGAACGAACGGGCACGGAACACTGACATCGAGGTTGGATTCCCGGGGCGCGGAGGCGCCATGACACAATGGTGACAAGTATCGAACGAGTCTGGATCTCAGTTGTGAGCAGTTCGTTAAATGGTGATGAGGTCGATGGCGCGCGCAAGGCCTTGTTGCGCGTGGAACGCGTGCCCCTGGATGGCTTGCATGAGCTCGAAGCCGTGCTGGATGGCGATGCAGAATCATTGATCGTGCATCGCGATGCCGCGGGTGGCGTGCATGCGTGGCTGAATGTGTGCCCGCACGCCGGTCGCCGCCTGGACTGGGCGCCCGGCGAGTTCCTGCGCAGCAAGGATGGCCTGCTGGTATGTGCGGCGCACGGGGCCAGCTTCGAACTGGGCCAGGGCGAATGCGTGGCGGGCCCGTGCCGCGGTGAGCGCCTGCGCGCGATCGCGGTGCATTGCGTGGACGGCGAAGTGCGCCTGGGTGCCGCGCCCGCAACAGCGCCTCAATAAAGCAGGTTGATCATCAGCACGATGATGCCGGTGTAGACCAGGGTCAGTGGTCCACCGGTGCGCCACATGTCGCGCACCGTGTAGGCCGCCGGGCCGGTGATCATCGAGATCGACGGGTTGGATGCGGTGATGAAGTTGTTGGAGGCGGACAGCGCCACGATCAACGCGAACGCGGTCGGGTTGCCACCTACCGCCAGCGCCAGGCTGATCGCCAGTGGCACCATCACGATGGTGGCGCCCACGTGGCTGATGACCAGCGAGAACGCGGTCGTGAACAGCGCCAGCGCCAGTTCGATCAGCCAGATCGGCATGCCCTGCGGCATGCGGTCGATGCTGTGCCCGGCCACCCAGGCCGCGGCGCCACTGGAATCCATCGCCCAGCCCAGCGGGATCAGGCAGGCCATCAGGAACACGGTCTTCCAGCTGATCGCCGAATAGGCCTCGTCCATTTTCAGCACGCCGCTGACCAGCATGCCGGCAACGCCGGTCATCAGCGCGATTGACGTCGGGATGCGCGAGGAAAGCGCCAGCAGCATGCTCACCGCGAAGATCGCCATGGCGATCTTGAATTTGTGCGGACGCTGCTCGCCCTTCGGGTAGTCCGTCACCACCACGAAGTCGCGGCTCTTGGCCGCTTCCGCAAGATCGGCCCAGATGCTGTGCAGGACCAGCATGTCGCCAGCGCGGATGGCGATGTTGCGCACGTCTTCGCGCAGCACATGCTTGTCGCGGTTGATCGCCAGCAGGCTGATGCCGGCATGCTTGCGCAGCTGGAGCTGGGCCTGGGTCTTGCCGATGAAGTGCGAGGTCGGCGGCACCACCGCTTCGGAAATGCCGGCGCGGCTCGGGTTGAACAGGTCGCCGAACGTGCGCAGGCGGGTCGACAGGCGCAGGAAGTTGTTTTGCGCGAAGTCGGTGACCTGCTCGCGCGTGCCCATCGCGCCGATCACGCTGCCAACCCAGATGCGTGCATCCGCCGGCGGTGCCAGCCGTGATTCGTTGCCGGTCAGCAGGGCCAGCATCAGCGGCGCGCCGAGTCCGGCCTCGGCCTCGCCGACACTCATGCCGACCAGCGGACTGTCGGCGGTGACCGTGAGCTCGTAGACATCGCCATCAATGCCGTAGGCACGTGCGAAGTAGCTCTGCGTCCGCGCCGGCGTGACCGCCTCGCCTTCGTCCTCGCGCAACAGCTTGCTGCCGAAGAAATGGAAATAAAGCAGCGATGCGGCGAGCAGCGCCAGCCCGATCGGCAGCGGGGCGAACATCTTCAGTGGTTCCAGCGTGGCCGCGCCCGAGGGCATGTTGGCATTGGCCGATACCAGCAGGTCGTTGAGCAGGATCAGTGGCGAGTTGCCGACCATGGTCAGGCTGCCGCCCATGATGATCGCCGCCGACATCGGCATCAGCAGCCTGGACAGGCTGATGCCGGTGCGCGCGGCCAGTCGCGAGGCAACCGGCAGGTAGAGCGCGGTGACCGACGTGTTCTGGATGATCGCCGAGTTCAGGCCGGCCACGCCCGAGGAAAGCAGCAGCAGCCGTTGTTCGACGCCGTTCGCGCGCCGCAGCAGCCAGCTGGCCAGGCGGTTGAGCGCGCCGGTGCGGTCCAGTCCCGCGCCCAGGATCATGGTCGCGATGACATTCATCACCGCGTCGGAGGAAAAGCCGCCGAACAGGTCTTCGGGAGCAATCAGCCCGGTCAGGCCCAGCACCACCAGCACCACCAATGCGACCACGTCGGCGCGGATGCGCTCGAACAGGAACATCGCCATGGTGAACCCCACCAGGCCCAGCACCAGCTGCATGTCGGTGGTGAGGGTGAGGGTGGTGTCCATTCTGCGACGGTTGTTCCCTGTGCCTGGTCAGCAGCGGTCGTACAGGAGATCCCAGACACCGTGGCCGAGCTTCTGCCCACGGGTCTCGAAATGCGTTTGCGGGCGCCAGTCCGGCCGCGTCACCGTCCCGCGCTGGCCTGCGCGATTGACGATGCCCGGCGTTGCATCCAGCACGTCCCACATCTGTTCGGCATAGTCCTGCCAATCGGTGGCGAGGTGCAAGCGGCCATCCACCGCAAGCTTGCGCACCAGCAATGACGCGAAGGCCGGATTCACCAGCCTGCGCTTGTTGTGGCGCTTCTTGTGCCAGGGGTCCGGGAAATAGATGCGCACTTCGTCAAGCGTGCCATCGGCGATCTCGTGTTCGAGCACTTCGACCGCATCGTGGTGGTAGACGCGAACGTTTCGCGCATCGTCCACGGCCAGCGCATTGAGCAGGCGGCCGACGCCGGGTGCATGCACTTCGATGCCGATGTGGTCGCGTGCCGGATCCTGCCGTGCGGAGAACCGCAGCGCCTCGCCATTGCCGAAGCCGATCTCGAGGATGCGCGGAGCATTGCGTCCGAACGCGATGTCGAAATCACGCGGCATGCCTGCGTAGTCGATGCCGAAGCGTGGCCACTGATCGTCGAATGCACGCTGCTGGGCGTCGGTGAAGCGCCCCTGGCGCAACACGAAGCTGCGCACCTTGCGTTGGCCCTCGGTGATCGTGAACGGCTTGGGTGGCACCTTGCCGCCGGCGCTCGAGAACGGATCGGTCATTTCAGGCGATCAACCCGTCGATCGGCGACGATGCACTGGCGAAACGCCTGCGCGGGATGCGACCGGCAAGGAACGCCTCGCGTCCGGCCTCGACGGCCTTGCGCATGGCGCTGGCCATCAGCACCGGATCCCTGGCGCCCGCGATGGCAGTGTTCATCAGCACGCCATGGCAACCGAGTTCCATCGCGATGGCGGCATCCGAGGCGGTGCCGACGCCGGCATCAACGATGATCGGCACCTTGGCGTTCTCGACGATCTCGATCAGGTTGTATCTGTTCTGCACGCCCAGGCCCGAACCGATCGGCGCCGCCAGCGGCATCACTGCCACGCAGCCGATCTCTTCCAGCCGCTTGCACAGGATCGGGTCATCGCTGGTGTAGACCATCACCTCGAACCCGTCCTTGACCAGGATCTCTGCTGCCTCGAGGGTCGCGACGACATCCGGATACAAGGTGCGCGGGTCGCCCAGCACTTCGAGCTTCACCAGTTTGTGGCCGCCCAGGAGCTCACGCGCGAGCCGGCAGGTGCGCACCGCGTCGTCGGCGGTATAGCAGCCGGCGGTGTTGGGCAGGATCGTGTAGCGGTCCGGCGGCAACACGTCGAGCAGGTTGGGTTCGCCGGGGTTCTGGCCGATGTTGGTCCGGCGTATGGCGACGGTGACGATCTGTGCACCGGCGGCCTCGGTGGCGAGCCGAGTCTCCTCGAGGTCCTTGAACTTGCCGGTGCCAGTCAGCAGGCGTGATGTATACGTCTTGCCGGCGATGTGGAGCAGGTCGGTTGTCGTTGTCATGAGGACATTATTGCTTATGCGCGCCATCGCCTCACACATCGTCTGCCGCTCGGCGTGGCCCCCATGGTCTGTTGCGGGCTCGCGCGCTGCGCTCACCTCGCAACCCCGGCCCGGCGCAGCGCGCCGGGCGTTCGCCCACGCCGCGGACCAGTGGTCCGCAAGCGGCGTGGGCTCACCCCCCGCCCAGTGCGTGGACGATCTCGACCTGGTCACCGTCGCGGAGCCGGTGGTGCGGATGGCGGGCGCGCGGCACGATGGTGCCGTTGACCTCGACCGCCACGCGACGCTCGGCCAGGCCTTCGGACGCCAGCAGGGTCGTGATAGAGGTGTCGGCTGGGGTTTGGCGCATTTCGCCATTGAGCTGGATCTGCATGCGGCCATTTTGGCCCGAAATGACGGCCGTGCATGCGGCGGCGCAACTTGTGACCGTTAGTATTTCGTGAAATCATCGGCGCCATTCGGTGTCGTATTGTTGCAGCAGCAGGGGTTGCATGCAGCATCCAGCGCCTGGACCCCCACCCCTCCGAGGATCGTCATGAACGCCAAATTCTCCCGTACCGTGCTGGCCGCTGCCCTGGCGCTCGCCGCGATGCCGCTGTATGCGCAAGACCAGCCGACCTTCACCCAGACGGTGTTCTTTGGCGACAGCCTGACCGACGGTGGGTACTTCCGGCCGCTGTTGCCGCTTAGCGTGCAGGCGGTGACCGGCCAGTTCACGACCAATCCCGGACTGGTGTGGTCGCAGTACCTGGCGGACTACTACGGCAGCAACGCGGACAGTGCGTGGTTCGGCACCGGTGCAGGCACACGGCCGGGTGATGGCAACAATTGGGCGGTTGGTGGCGCACGCGTCGGACAAAACAGTTTCGGTGCGCTGGGTTACACGCCCTCGATGGCGGCACAGGTGACGGATTATCTGTCCCGCAATGGCGGTCATGCGGATCCCGGGGCGCTTTACACGGTCTGGGGCGGCGCCAATGACCTGTTCGCGGTGCAGGCCGATCCGGCCAATGCACAAACGATCATTGGCGGCGCAGTTGCCGCGCAAGTCGGCATCGTCGGCAGCCTGACCAGCGCCGGCGCGAAGTACATCATGGTGCCGAACATTCCGGACCTGGGCCTGACCCCGTCGTCACGCGCAGGTGGCGCGGCGGCGATGGCGCAGGGCACCGCGCTGACGAACATGTACAACACCTCGCTGTTTGGCGCGCTCGCATCGTCCAACATGCGGGTGATCCCGCTCGATACCTTCCATTTCCTGCAGGAAATCATTGGCGACCCGAGCACTTACGGCTTCGTCAACGTGACCGGTACGGCCTGCCAGCCGCAGATCACCGCGCAGTCGCTGACCTGCAACCCCACCTCGCTGGTCAGCCCGAACGCGCCCTACGACTACGCCTTCGCCGATGGCGTGCATCCGACCACCGGCGCGCACAAGCTGTTGTCGCAGTTCGCGGTATCGGTGATTGAAGGACCCCGCCAGATCGCCATCCTGCCGCATGCCGAGGCCAGCATTGGCCGCGCCCGCACCGAGATGCTGGCGACCGGCCTGGGCAACCGTCCTGAAAGCGATGGCATGCGCTGGTGGGCGAGTCTGCTCAATACCAACCAGCGTTTCGGGCGTGATGGGACTGCCGACAGCTTCGATGGCGATGCGCCCAGCCTCAATGGCGGCGTGCAATGGGCCACAGGCAATCTGACCTACGGCGCGTTCGGTGCATACGGCAAGTCCGACATGGACTGGGGCCTGCGCCGTGGCAAATTCAAGCAGACCGATACCACCCTGGGCGGTTTCGTGGGCTGGTATGGCGATGGTCCGTGGGCGAATGCGCAGCTGAGCTACACCTGGCTCGACTTCGACATCCAGCGCGACATCGTGCTTGGCCCGGCAGTGCGTACACATGACGGCTCCACGAACGGCAGCAACCTCACGACAGCGGCGAGTGCGGGCTGGACCTTCACCCATGGCAAGTTGAGCCACGGCCCGGTGCTGGGCCTGGTGTCGCAGAGGATCGACGTGGACGGCTATGCCGAGACCGATCCGACGATATCGACCTCGCTGGCATACCCGGACCAGGCCTTCGATTCGATGGTGGGCAGTGTTGGTTGGCAGGCCAGCCTCGCGATGGGCGAACACATCACGCCTTACGCCAAGCTGACCTGGGACCGCGAGTTCGAGAAGCCGGCTGCAGAAGCCTTCGCCACGGCCCAGTCGATGCCCGGCACCCTGCCTTACGCAGTTCCCGGCCTGGCGCTGGACCGTGAGTACGGCTCCGCGCAGTTCGGTGTCCGTACCGAGATGTTCGGGCTGGATGTGCAAACCGGCACCCGGATCACCGTCAACCAGGACAATGGCAACAACGCAACCTTCTTCCTGACCGTGGCCAGCCAGTTCTGAGGGTTCCTGTGGCGCACGCTTGCGCGTGCGTTGCATGGGTCGCGCGGTGCGGCATAAACTGGGCGCGTCGGCGGGTGTAGTTCAATGGTAGAACTGCAGCTTCCCAAGCTGCTAGCGTGGGTTCGATTCCCATCACCCGCTCCAGATCGACAACGGCGGCACTCCCCATGGGGTGCCGCCGTTTGTTTTCCAAACGTGCTTTCGGATGCGTTTCTTCGCGAGGTGTGGCATGACCACGATCCGCACGGGTTGGCGCGAATGGGTGTCCTTGCCGATGCTGCAGTTGCCGCGGGTCCGGGCCAAGCTGGACACCGGCGCGCGCAGTTCCGCCCTGCACGTGGAGCGCCAATGGCGCTTTACCGATGCAGGCGCGCCGTGGGTCGGCTTCGTGGTGCGACCAAGTGCGCGCGGCCGGCTGGTCGAGGCGAGCGCTGCAATCGTTGACGAGCGCATCGTCACCGATTCCGGCGGGCACCGGACCCTGCGCGCATTTGTGAGCACCCGGCTGCGGCTTGCCGGCGTCGAACACGAGATTGAAATGAACCTGGCCGATCGTTGCGGGATGCGATTCCCGTTGCTGCTGGGGCGCACCGCATTGTCGCTGGGGTTCATGGTCGATCCCGCAGCCTCCTTCCTGCACCGGCGCGCGCCACGCCCAGCCACCGGCAAAGCGCCGTACTCCCCCGAGCACACCCGATGAAACTCGCGATCCTGTCCCGCAACAGCAAGCTGTATTCCACGCGCCGGCTGGTCGAAGCCGCGCGCAGCCGTGGTCACAGCGTGCGCGTGCTGGATCCGCTGCGCTGCTACATGCGGATCAGTACCGAAGGCTTCGAGATGCGCTACAAGGGCGCCAATATCGCCAATTATGTCGCGGTGGTGCCGAGGATCGGTGCCTCCGTGACCCGCTATGGCTGCGCGGTGCTGCGCCAGTTCGAACTGATGGGCAGCTTCACCCCGAACAGCGCCGCCGCCATCGTGCGTGCCCGCGACAAGCTGCGTTGCCACCAGTTGCTGGCGGCGGATGGCATCGGCCTGCCGGTCACGGTGTTTGGCGACAATCCGGACGACACCGGCGACCTGCTGGCGATGCTGGGCCCACCGCCGCATGTGATCAAGCTCAACGAGGGCACCCAGGGCGCGGGGGTGATGTTGACCGAAAAGTTGTCCGCTTCGCGTGGGGTGATCGAGACCCTGCGTGGCCTGTATGCGCATTTCCTGGTGCAGGAATTCATTGCCGAAGCGAAGGGGGCCGACCTGCGCTGTTTCGTGGTCGGCAACCAGGTCGTCGCGGCGATGACGCGGCATGCCCCCAAAGGCGACTTCCGTTCCAACCTGCACCGTGGCGGCACCGCCCGGGCGGCGCGGGTGAGCAAGGCGGAAATCAACACGGCGGTGAGGGCTGCCCAGGTGCTTGGTCTGGGTGTGGCGGGCGTCGACCTGATTCGTTCCAAACGCGGCCCATTGGTGCTGGAGGTCAATTCATCCCCAGGGCTCGAAGGGATCGAGCATGCCACTGGCGTGGATGTTGCCGATCACATCATTTCCCACGTGACATCCGGGGGCAGCGAACGCCTACAACGCGCCCGCAACACGGATTTGACGGATTCTTAATGGGACGACCGATAAGGTGCGCACGTGGCGTTACGCCTACCCCCGGTGCGCGCCATGCACGGCGCAGGACGTGACCCTTCGGCCCAGGTGGTTCCCCCGCCTGGGCCTTTGTTTGCCTGCGGTTTGCCACGTCCGCGCGCGCGCAAGGCCGCCTGCGCCCCGCTGTGCCAGAATCGCGGAACCATTGTTGAACCCCAGTCGCCGTTGCAGGTCACACAGATGACAGCATCGGTGCTGCAAGCCCTCGCAAGGAACCCTGCATGCGCATCCTGGTCATTGAAGACAATCCCGACATCGCCGCCAACCTGGGCGATTACCTGGAGGATCACGGGCATACCGTGGACTTCGCCGCCGATGGCGTGACTGGCCTGCACCTGGCGGTGGTGCACGATTTCGATGCCATCGTGCTGGACCTCAACCTGCCCGGCATGGATGGGCTTGAGGTGTGCCGCAAACTGCGCAACGAGGCGCGCAAGCAGACCCCGGTGCTGATGCTGACCGCACGCGATTCGCTGGACAACAAGCTGGCCGGGTTTGATTCCGGTGCGGACGATTACCTGATCAAGCCGTTTGCGTTGCAGGAGGTCGACGTTCGCCTGAACGCACTTGCCCGGCGCGGGCGCGGCCCGCTGGCACGGGTGCTCAACGTGGGCGAGCTGGAGTTCAACCTGGATACGCTGGAAGTGCGCCGCGAGGGCAAGTTCCTGCAACTCAACCCGACCGCACTGAAAATCCTGCAGTCGCTGATGGAAGCCTCGCCTGCGGTGGTGACCCGGCAGGAACTGGAGACTCGCGTATGGGGTGAGGAGCTGCCGGATTCCGACTCGCTGCGCGTGCACATCCATGGACTGCGCGCGATGATCGACAAGCCCTTCTCCACGCCGATGATCCAGACCCGGCATGGCATCGGTTACCGGATCGCCGTGCCCGATGTCGAAAGCTGAGGCATCGCCGCAGCGACCGGCGCCACGTTCGCGGCGACGGCTGCGCACCCGCATCATCGTCATCTTCACGTTGTTGGGTTTCTGCCTGACCGCGTTGTTTGCGTATTCCACGACGTTGTTGCGTACCCGTGTCGAGAACCAGCTGCTGGCAGACGCATTGAACCGCAACATCGATGCCTACGCCGGTGCTTTCCAGAACGATCCAAGCAACACCACTTTTTCATTCGAGGGTGTGAAGGGCTGGGTGTACGCGCGCGACCGGTTCGGCAAGGTCCCGGAGGAATGGCAGACGCTGCGCGAGGGCATCCACGAGTTGCATGGCGTGGAAAACGGCAAGCCTTTTGCCTACAAGCTTGCGGTAAGGCGCACCACCGACCACGCTTTCTACCTGGCATACGACCTGACCCAGACACTGCACGGCCAGGAACAACAGACACGGTCGCTGATCGCTGCCGTACTCGTATTCACCTTGCTGGCCTATCTGCTGGGCTGGTGGTCGGCGTCACGGGTGATGGCGCCGGTGTCCGAACTGGCGCAACGCCTGCGACGCAGCGGGATGAGTTCGGATCCGGAGGACCTGGCGCCGTACTTCGCCGAGGACGAAGTCGGGGAGCTGGCCAAGGCGCTCGACGACTACGCCGGCCGCCTGACCGAGGTCGTGCAGCGCGATCGCGAGTTCAATGCCGATGTCAGCCATGAATTGCGCACGCCGCTGGCGGTCATTCGCGGTGCGGTGGAACTGTTGTTGTCCAAGCCCGACCTCGACGAACGCACGCGCAGCCGCCTGCAGCGCATCGAGCGCGCCGAACAGCAGTGCACGGACCTGATCAGTGCGTTGTTGTTGCTGTCACGCAACGAACGTGCACAGGGGCATTGCGACGTGGCCCGCCTTGCCCAGCAACTGTTGGACAACCACCGCGCACAGCTCGGCGGCAAGCCGCTCGAACTGCGCCTGGAAGGTGGATCGCAATTGATGGTCGATGCCCCGGAATCCGCGGTGTCGGTCGCGCTCGGCAACCTGATTGGCAATGCGGTCAAGTACACGCGTGAGGGCGACGTGGTGGTGCGCCTGCATCCCGATTCGGTGGAAGTGCTGGACTCCGGCCCCGGACTCAGCACGGAAGATGCCGCGCGCCTGTTCCAGCGTGGTTATCGCGGCACCCACGCTGGCCATTCGCAAGGTGGTGGCATCGGCCTGTCGATCGTGCGCCGGATCTGTGCGCTGTACGGTTGGGAGGTGCGCGTGCGGCCAGGCGATACACAGGGCGTGGTGGCGATGCTGCGATTCTCGCCAACCGAGAACGTAAAAGGGGACGGAGGGAGTTAAGCGCGCTTAACTCCCTCCGTCCCCTTTTCGTTCCCTTTTCCTTTTCCCTGTCAGCCTTCCAGCGGCTCCAGCCAGCCGTGCGTGTCCGGCGTGCTGCCATCGAACAGCCCGAAGAACAGCGCCTGGATGCGCTGCGTCAGTGGTCCGGGCTTGCCGGCGCCGACCTGGCGACCATCGACCGAGCGAATCGGGGTGATCTCGGCTGCGGTGCCGCACATGAACAACTCGTCGCACAGGTAGAGGTATTCGCGGGGCAGGTCGCGCTCGATCACTTCGATCCCGTTGGCGCGTGCCAGGGCAATGATCGTGTTGCGGGTGATGCCGTTGAGCAGCGCGGCACTGACCGGCGTGGTGTGCAATGCACCTTCGAACACCAGGAACAGGTTCTCGCCCGCACCTTCACTCAGCAGTCCCGTGGAGGCAAGTGCGATGCCTTCGCCGAAGCCGAGCCGGCGCGCCTCGCGTGCAACCAGTTGCCCTGACAGATAATTTCCGCCTGCCTTGGCACCGGCCGGAAGGGTGTTGGGCGCGAAGCGCTGCCAGCTGGACACGCAGGCATCGATGCCCTGTTCCAGCACGCCCTCGCCGAGATACGCGCCCATGGGCCAGGTGGCCACGGCTACGTCGATCGGGGTGTCGGCCGACAATCCGAAGCCGCCCAGTCCGCGGTAGGCGACCGGGCGCAGGTACGCCTTGGACAGCCCGTTGCGCTTGACGACCTCACGGCACGCAGCGTTGAGCTCGTCCACGGTGTACGGGATCTGCATGTCGTAGATCTTGGCCGAGGCGAACAGGCGTCGGGTGTGATCGGTCAGCCGGAAGATCGCCGGTCCCTTTGGCGTGTCATAGCAGCGGATGCCCTCGAACACCGACGAGCCGTAGTGCAGTACGTGCGCCATCACGTGGGTGGTGGCCTCGGCCCATGGCTTGATGCTGCCGTTCTGCCAGATCCATTCGGGGTACTGCATCGCCGCCACTCCGGAAACCTGAAAGGCTGATTTTGCCTGATTCCGCGGTGTCGCGAATCGGTTTCAGAAATGCACCCACCAGCAACCCATGTTCTTGCGCAGGCCGAACACCGTGCGTGATGGCGTGCTGCTGTTCGCCAGGGTCTGCTCGACGCGCAAGCCAACCAGCTGCCGCCTGGCGGCAGGACGCGGGACGACAGCGCCGTCCTGGTCGAATTCGAGGACGCCGGCGTTCGGATCGCTGTAGGGATCATTGCTCCCGGCATATATCGGCTGCACGTCGACCAGTGGACGCTTGGCGATGATCTCGAGGCGTTCCATCAGCCGGTAGCCATTGGCGGTGGAGGCGCCGCTGAAGTCGTAGAGGCCGGCCAGTTGGTTGACGTCGCCCATCTGGATGGCATTGCCCACTGCGTAGGCCAGGTCCTGCACGCTGCGCGCGCATCCGCGATATGCGTGGCTGCCGGCAATGCCGATCGTGGGAATCGAGTACGCACGCTCGGTTGCGCCGATGTCGATGCATTTGCGGTCGCTGTACACAAGGCTGCCATCGCTGGCCGTGCAGCGGCGAACCTGTGCGTTGGCGGCAGGCGGAACGCATGCGGCGGCCAGCAGGAGGAGCGACGCCAGGAGGTTGCGATGCATTCCGCCAGCCTAACCGCGCGCGCACGGCCGGGGAAGCGGGTCGACATGAACGAAGGCGGATCAGCGCAGGCGTTCGAGTACGGACAGGGCCGGCTTGGACAGGTTCAATGTATAGAAGTGCAACGCCGGTGCACCACCGGCGACCAGCCGCATGCAGATCCCGGCGACGACATCGGCCGCGAATGCGCGGATGCTGTCGGCATCGTCGCCATAGGCGCGCATGCGCTGGCCGATCCAGCGCGGGATCTCGGCGCCGCAGCCCTCGGAGAAACGCCTGAGCTGGCTGAAATTCGAGATCGGCATGATGCCGGGAACAACCGGCACGTCGATGCCCGCTGCGCGCACGTCATCAACGAAGCGGAAGTAGGCATCGGCGTTGTAGAAATACTGGGTGATCGCGCCATCGGCGCCGGCATCGACCTTGGTCTTGAAGTTGCGCAGGTCGGCCAGCGCATCTTCCGCCTGTGGGTGTGTCTCCGGATAGGCGGCGACCTCGATGTGGAAATGATCGCCGTGCTCCGTGCGAATCAGTTCGACCAGTTCGCTTGCGTAACGCAGGTCGCCGCTGCGTGCCATGCCCGATGGCAGGTCGCCGCGTAGCGCGACCAGGCGGTCGCAGCCAAGCGCGCGGTAAAGCTTGAGCAGCGAACGGATTTCCTCGCGGCTGCCGCCCACGCAGGTGATGTGCGGTACACCGGACACGCCATGGTCGCTGCGCAGGCGCTGCACGGTTTCCGGGGTGTGGCTGAGGGTTGATCCGCCAGCCCCGAAGGTCACCGACATGAACTGCGGGTCATGCGCTTTCAGGCGCTGGACGCTGCGGTCCAGTTGCGCGCGTTGCTCATCGGTCTTGGGCGGATAGAACTCGAAACTGATAGGCAGCATGTGCGGGGTTCGGCGCGACGATGACACTACTATATCTCTTCATCCGGATGAATGAAATCAGATAGTGCGCGCCGGATTCGGTCGAGGCTTGACCCGTGGCGGAGGTGACGTGCACTGTGTCCCGAGGGGGATCCAATGCAAGAAGTCTTTGAGAGTGAGCCGACACCTGCGGCAGCCAAGCCGCGGAGTTTGCAGGAGCTGACCGAAACCTTGCAGCGGCTGCGGCTTGGTGGTCCTTTCTATGTGCTGTTATGGGCGCTGGCCGGCTGGGCCGGCAACCTGTGGGAACTTGCGCGCGCGCCATTCGTGATCATCGGCCTGTGCTTCATCGTGCTGACCATCGCCCGTTTCCGCATGCATGCCCTGCCCGAAGGGTCGGGGGAAGCCGACGTGCAGGGGCGGCTGGATGCCATATGGCGCGTGCTGCTGCTGAATGCCGCCGTGTGGGGCGGAGCCGCCGGCTGGTTGCTGCTGGTGGCGCCCGAGGAGAGCACACGCACAGTCGCTGCCGTTAGTTCCTACGCATTCGCAACCGCATTCGCCCACAATTTTCCGATGCGACTGAGGCACGCATTTCTGGCCGTGTGCATGATCTATCTGCCGACGCTGGCGGCGTTCGTGGTCACGGGCTCGCGCATCGAACTGGTGGCAGTGAGCGCGCTGTACCTGCTGTACGTGACCCTTGCGCTGCGCCGGAGCCACGGCGAGTACCTGCAGCGACTGGACCTTGAAGACGAACTGCGCCGCCAACGTGATCGTTTCGAGCAGCAGAGCCGGCGTGATGGCCTGACCGGGTTGGCCAACCGGCGCCGGTTCTCGAGTGCGATCGAGGATCGCGTGCTTGCAACGCGCGATGAAGGTGGTGCGTTGGTGCTGATGATCCTCGACCTGGATCATTTCAAGGCGGTCAACGACAGCTTTGGCCATGTGGCGGGGGATGTTTGCCTGCGCGGATTTGCGGCGCAGTTGCAGAAGACGTTCGACAAGCCGGGTGAAATCGTGGCGCGGCTGGGTGGCGAGGAATTCGCAGTCCTGATCCCTGACCAGGCGCTGGAAGCCGCCGTCCATCGCGCCGAGTCTTTCCGCATCGATGTGTCCCGCACGCAACACGCGTTGCACGAAGACAATGCCTTGGCACTTGCGGTGAGCATCGGGGTGGCGGCGTTCGATCCGATTCGCCATGCCGATGCAGACGCGTTCTACCGCGATGCCGATGCCGCGCTGTACCGGGCCAAGGCCCTCGGTCGCAATCGGGTCTGCACGCCGGACATTGCAGGGTAGGCAAGGTGCGCAAATGCAACGGGCGCCTCTCGGCGCCCGTTGCGTGCAAACGATTGGTGCGTCCGCTCAGTAGCGGTAGTGCTCCGGCTTGTACGGGCCTTCCACCGCCACGCCGAGGTAGTCGGCCTGGTCCTTGCTCAACGTGGTCAGCTTCACCCCGATCTTCTCCAGGTGCAGCCGCGCCACTTCCTCGTCCAGCAGCTTGGGCAGGATGTAGACCTTGTTCTGGTAGCTGTCCTTCTTCTCCCACAGGTCGATCTGCGCGAGCGTCTGGTTGGCGAACGAGTTCGACATCACGAAGCTCGGGTGGCCGGTGGCGCAGCCGAGGTTGACCAGGCGGCCATCGGCGAGCAGGAAGATCGCGCGGCCAGGCGTTCCATTGGTCCCGTCGAAGATGTATTTGTCGACCTGCGGCTTGATGTTGATTTTCTCGACGCCGGCCAGCGCGTTCAGTGCGTCGACCTGGATCTCGTTGTCGAAGTGGCCGATGTTGCAGACGATCGCCTGGTCCTTCATCGCCTGCATGTGCGCGACGGTGATGATGTCCTTGTTGCCGGTGGTGGTGACGTAGATGTCGCCGCGGCCCAGGGTGGATTCGAGGGTGTTGACCTCGAAGCCTTCCATCGCCGCCTGCAGGGCGCAGATCGGATCGATCTCGGTGACCACCACGCGCGCACCATAGGCACGCAGCGACGCCGCGCTGCCCTTGCCGACGTCGCCATAGCCGCAGACCACCGCGACCTTTCCGGCCAGCATCACGTCCATCGCGCGCTTCAGGCCATCGGCCAGCGACTCGCGGCAGCCGTAGAGGTTGTCGAACTTGGACTTGGTGACCGAGTCGTTGACGTTGATCGCCGGCACCAGCAGCTTGCCCTGCTCGGCGATCTGGTACAGGCGATGCACGCCGGTGGTGGTCTCTTCGGACACGCCCTTCCAGTCCTTGACCACGCGGGTCCAGAAACCGGGACGCTCCGATGCAACGCGCTTGAGCAGCGCCTTGAACACGCTTTCCTCGTGCGAGGCAGCGGGCTCGTCGACCCAGGTCGAACCCTGCTCCAGTTCGTAGCCCTTGTGGATCAGCATGGTGACGTCGCCGCCGTCATCGACCACCAGTTCCGGGCCGGTCAGGGTGCCGTCCGCCAGGGTGAAGGTCACTGCCTCCAGCGTGCAGTCCCAGTAGTCCTCCAGCGTCTCGCCCTTCCAGGCGAAGACCGGTGTACCGGTCGCAGCGATCGCGGCGGCGGCATGGTCCTGGGTCGAGAAGATGTTGCATGACGCCCAGCGCACGTCGGCGCCGATGTCCTTCAGGGTTTCGATCAGTACCCCGGTCTGGATGGTCATGTGCAGCGAACCGGTCACGCGCACGCCGTCCAGCGGCCTGGTGGTTGCGTGCTTGCGGCGGATCGACATCAGGCCCGGCATCTCGTGTTCGGCGATGTCGAGTTCCTTGCGGCCCCAGTCGGCCAGCGAGATGTCGGCGACCTTGTAGTCGCCATCGGTCGAGAAGGTCTTGATTTGAGCATTCATGGCAGAACTCCGTCGGTTGGAAGCCATGCCGAAGCACGACTTGCAGTAACGGGCGCCGTTGTTGCTTTGGAGCCTCGCCGAGCCTGATTCCGGAACCGTTGCCCGGACTTGCAGCGCCCCTCGGCGAGGCAGGGTGCGGCTGGCGCCGCGCCTGTTTGGTTCGTCGTGCCGAGCGTGGTGCTCGGCACGACAGGGTTGTTATTTCAGCTTCGCGGCCTTGCGCAGTTCCTCGGCCTTGTCGGTCTTCTCCCAGGAGAAGGCGGTGGCCGTGTGCCTGGCGCCGGCGTCGTCGGTGTAGCTGACGTCCTTCGGCTTGCGGCCGAAGTGACCGTAGGCGGCGGTCTGCTGGTAGATCGGGTGGATCAGGTCGAGCATCTTGACGATGCCATACGGGCGAAGGTCGAAATGGCTGCGGATGAGCTTCTCGATTTGCGAGTCCGCGACCTTGCCGGTGCCAAACGTGGTGACCGAGATGCTGGTTGGCTCGGCCACGCCAATCGCGTAGCTGACCTGCACTTCGCAACGGTCGGCCAGGCCGGCGGCGACGATGTTCTTGGCGACATAGCGCGCGGCGTACGCAGCCGAACGATCGACCTTGGACGGATCCTTGCCGGAGAACGCACCACCGCCGTGGCGGGCCATGCCGCCGTAAGTGTCGACGATGATCTTGCGTCCGGTCAGTCCGCAATCGCCCACCGGCCCACCGATCACGAAGATTCCGGTCGGGTTGATGTGCACCTTGTTCTTCGACAGTGCCTCCAGCCACTTCTTCGGCAGCACTGGCTTGAGGATGTGCTCGCGCACAGCCTCCACCAGGTCCTTCTGCTTGATCTCGGGATCGTGCTGGGTCGACAGCACCACCGCGTCCAGGCCGAGGATCTCGTGGCCATCTTCGCTGTAGCGCAGGGTGACCTGCGACTTCGCGTCCGGGCGCAACCACTTCAGCTTGCCGCTCTTGCGGACCTTGGCCTGTTGCTCGACCAGGCGATGGGCGTAATAGATCGGCGCCGGCATGAATTCCGGTGCCTCGTTGCAGGCGTAGCCGAACATCAGGCCCTGGTCGCCGGCACCTTGTTCTTCCGGCTTCTTGGCCTTCTTCCTGGTGCCATCCACGCCTGCGGCGATATCGGGCGACTGCTTTCCGAGCATGTTGATGATCGCGCAGGTGTGGCCGTCGAAGCCCACGCGCGAGTTGTCATAGCCGATGTCGTTGATGACCTTGCGGGTCAGTTCCTCGATGTCGACCCACGCCGAGGTGGTGACTTCGCCGGCAACGATCGCCGCACCGGTCTTGACCATGGTTTCGCAGGCGACGCGCGCACGCTTGTCCTGGCGCAGGATCGCATCCAGCACCGCATCGGAAATCTGGTCGGCGATCTTGTCCGGATGGCCTTCGGAGACCGATTCCGAGGTGAACAGGTAGCTCGACATCAGGCTTATATCCTTGTATTCGGATGAAAAGATGGCCGCACATGATACATGGCGACGGGCAGGCGTGCATTCTGCGGCATTTCGACGCGCTGCCGTGTTGTGCAGGCGTCACGTGGCGCGGTCAGTCGCCTCCCAGATAGGCCTTGGCCCGCTTGCGCCAGTCCGCGGCGTTGACCCGTTCAAGCAGCGGTACGTCGATCGGTTCCCGCAACGGGCTGCCGCTCATTGCGTGCCTGCATCAATGGGACCTTCCCGGCGAACCAGGCACCCACCCTGCGCATGGGATGTGCACGCGAGGGCAGCAGGGTAGTGGCGCGGACCTGCCACTCCCTGCACGTTCATGCCGCCGCGTGGATCGGGGGCGCCACGCCCGCGACCAACGCGTCGAAGTAGTCGGTGGTCAAGCGCAACTGCGCGTCGGCAGTGACGGCCTGGTTGACCACGGTGCGAAACGCATGGTTTTCGGGCCGGTCCCTGGCGTACCAGCCCAGGTGCTTGCGCGCGATGCGGACGCCCGCCTGTTCGCCATAGAACGCGTGCAATGCCCGAAGGTGGCCAAGCAGGATCGTGCGCACCTGTTCCAGCGTGGGTTCCGGCAGGTGTTCGCCGGTGGACAGGAAATGCGCGATGGCGCCAAGCAGCCACGGGCGGCCCTGCGCCGCGCGCCCGACCATCACCGCGTCGGCGCCGGTATGGCGCAGGACCCAGGCGGCCTTCTCCGGCGAATCGATGTCGCCATTGGCAATCACCGGAATGCGTGCATGTGCCTTGATCGCGGCAATCGTGTCGTATTCGGCGTTGCCCGTGTACTGCTGGTCGCGGGTACGCCCGTGCACGGCAAGCGCCTTGATCCCGGCGTCTTCGGCGATGCGCGCGATCTCCGGCGCATTGTGGTGGGCGGCATCCCAGCCGGTGCGGATCTTCAGCGTGACTGGTACGTCAACCGCGGCCACTACCGCCTGCAGGATGGCAGCTACCAGGCTTGGCTGTTGCATCAGTGCGGAACCTGCCCAGGCATTGCAGACCTTCTTGGCCGGGCAGCCCATGTTGATGTCGATGATCTGGGCACCATGCTCGACGTTGTGACGTGCCGCATCGGCCATGATCAAGGGTACGGTGCCGGCGATCTGCACGCTGATCGGGTCGGGCTCGCCGACGTGGTCCATTCGGTGCACCGACTTGGCAGTCTTCCAGAAACGCGGGTCGCTGCTGGTCATTTCCGACACCGCAAGGCCCGCGCCCAACTGCTTGCACAACTGCCGGAATGGCTTGTCGGTCACCCCCGCCATCGGGGCGAGGATGACGCGTGGCGCAATGTGGTGGCGGCCAATCTGCATCGGCACAGTGTAGTGGCTGGCTGCAACGACAAAGCCCGGCACTGGGCCGGGCCTTGTACATGGATGCGGGATGGATGATCAGGCGATCTGGCTGATGACCTCCGCAGTCGGTGCATTTGCCATCACCGACTGGATGCCGTTGTCGCGTGCAGCCGTGCTGCTGTACATCTCGCTCTTGCCGATGACCTGCCCGTTGCCGGCCTTGAGGCAGAAATAGGGGCTGTCATCCCTGGCGGTCTTGTATTCGAAGTGGGCGGGATCGACCGAGTGCATGCGGACCGACTCGACGCCCATCTGGCATGCGGGCAGCGAGCTGTAGCCCTCGCTGCTGAGAATGACCTGGCCGTTGCCGGCTTTCAGGTTGAACTGGAATTCGCCGTTGCTGCGACTGCTGATTTCGAACTTGCCTGCCATGCGGGTTTCCTCCGGGCACGATTGCGCGATGTGGACAAGGCCACAGGATAAACGCAGGCAGGTGATGCGACGGTTAAGCCGGTTCGAAACGCGCTGCCAGTTCCTGCTGGCTCGGCATCGCCAGTGCGGCTCCTTCGCGTTCGGTGGACAGGCCTGCATAGCGGCTTGCGAAACGCACGTGCGCGTTGAACGGCAGATGCGGCTGGCTGGCCAGCGAGGCCGCCAGCGCGCCATTGAAGGCATCACCGGCACCGGTGGTGTCGACTGCGCGCACCGCTTCGGCTGGCACCCTGCAGTACGCACTGCCGTCGCCGCGCAACTGCTTTTCCGGATGCGACACGAAGCAGCCGCTGGCGCCCAGGGTCACGATCACCGTGCTGTCGTGGCCAAGCTGGCGGCACAACGCATGCAGTCGGCCCTGGTCCAGGCTACCGACGTCATCGGCATCGATGCGTTCGCCGACATGCCGGCCCAGCAAGGCGGCGAATTCGGTCTCGTTCGGGGTCAGGATGTCGGCCAGTTCCAGTTGCGCGCCGCCGATCGTGGCATTGGCAGGGGCCGGATTGAGGATGGTCAGCGCGCCGCGTTGCCGGCCAATGCGCAAGGCTTCCTGCACTGCGTCGACCGGTGACTCCAACTGCACCAGCACCACGTCGATGCCCTCGATCGAGGCCAGTGTCGTGGCGACGAAGCCCGGGTCCAGCAAGGCATTCGCACCGGCGCCAACGACGATGCAGTTGCGGCCCTGTGCATCGACATAGATGCCGGCGGTGCCGGTCGGCAGTTGGCACTCGACGTCACGCAGGTCGATGCCATCGGCGCTGCACAGTGCACGTGCGAGCTGTGCGCCGGGGTCTCCGCCAAGCGCGCACAGGAAGCTGGTCGCGGCACCGGCACGATGCGACGCCATCGCCTGGTTGAAGCCCTTGCCGCCGGGGCCGCTGAGGTACTCGCCAGCAAGGGTCGCGCCCGGGTGCGGCAAGGACGCGACGCGCCAGACGTGGTCCACGTTGAATGAGCCGACGACGCAGACTCGGCCCTTGCGCCAGCCGGAAGCGAGGCGTTCAGGGGTTGCTGACATCGGCCTTGCCGTGGACCACTGCATGCGCGGCGGCGCCCGAATCGTGGCGATGCTTGAACAGCGGCACGAACAGCACCGCCATCGCCAGCGAGTACAGCGCGAAGGCCGTCCAGATACCTTGCCAGTCCTTGACGCCACTCGTCCCGGTATAGAAATGCTCGATCACGTACCCGGCGATGAGGCTGCCGAGCACGGCGCCGATGCCGTTGGTCATCAGCATGAACAACCCTTGCGCGGAGGCACGGATGCGGGGGTCGCTCTGTTGCTCGACGAACAGCGAACCGGAGATGTTGAAGAAGTCGAACGCCATGCCATAGACGATGCAGCTGGCCACGATCATCCACAGGCCGGGGCCCGGATCGCCGTAGGCGAACAGGCCAAAGCGCAGGAACCACGCCAGCATGCTGATCGTCATCACGGTCTTGATGCCGAAGCGCTTCAGGAAGAACGGGATCGCGAGGATGAACAGCGTTTCCGAGATCTGCGAGATCGACATGATGATGGCGGGGTAGCGCACCGCCAGCGTGTCCTTGTATGCGTCGACATTCGCGAAGTCGTGCAGGAAGGTGTCGCCATAGGCATTGGTCAGCTGCAGGGCGGCACCCAGCAGCATCGCGAAGATGAAGAACACCGCCATGTTGCGGTCGCGGAACAGCCGGAACGAGGACAGCCCCAGCACGTCCACCAGCGCGCGGTTGTCGCCGGCGACCAGTTGGGGCGGTGCCTTGGGCAAGGTGAAGGCATACAGGCCTAGCACCAGTGAAGCCGCCGAGGCGATGTAGAACTGGCCCGCCGAGGTTTCCAGCTTGAGCAGGCTGGTGGTCCACAGCGCGGCAATGAAACCGATCGTGCCCCACACGCGAATCGGCGGGTAGGCGCGGACCACGTCCTTGCCATCCTGCTTGAGGGCGTTGTAGGCCACCGCGATCGCCAGCGAGATCGTCGGCATGTAGAAGATCATGGTGACCAGCATCACCCAGAACATGGTGTGCGGATCGTTGACCTGCGGTACGCAGAACAGCATTACCGCGCCAGCCAGGTGCAGGGCACCGTAGAGTTTCTCGGCGTTGATCCACTTGTCCGCCACCACGCCCATCAGCGCGGGCATGAACAGCGAAGCGATGCCCATGGTCGAGAAAATCGCACCGAAACTGGTCCCGGACCATTGCTTGTTCTGGAACCAATAGGCGCCGATGGTGATCAGCCACGCCCCCCAGATGAAGAACTGGAGGAAATTCATCACGGTCAGGCGCAGTTTCAGGCTCACATCGCATCCCCTGTCATGCAGGGCCGGTGGCACCCGCCGCAGCAGGGTAGGTCAGAGGCGGCGACCGCGGCAAGAGCGCCACGCAGCGCGTTGCTTGCAAAGGCCGTGCGCATCAGGATGCGCAAGTCAGGGATCGCGGGCCAGGACGCGGTTCCGGCCTTCCTGCTTGGCCTGGCGCAGGCGGATGTCGGCGCAGCGCAGCAATGCGGAGAGATCGGCGCCATCCTGCGGCCAGACGGCGATGCCCGCGCTGAAGGTCACGCGCATGGCTTCTGCGCCTCTTTCTGGCTGGAATGGCTGCGAAGCGACCGTACGCCGCATCGATTCCAGTCGTTCCCATGCGCGTCCGATCGGCAACGGCAGCAACAAGGCGAATTCCTCGCCACCAAGACGGGTCAACCAGTCCTTTTCCTCCAGGTGTCGTTGCAGCACCTCGACCACGTGGCGTAGTGCACGGTCACCTGCAAGGTGGCCCAGCCCGTCATTGATGCGTTTGAAGTAGTCCAGGTCGATCAGGCAGAGCGACAGGGATCCGCCGCTTTCGCGCGTCGCATCCATCACGCTGGGGAAGCGATGCATCAACCAGGTACGGTTGGGCAGGCCGGTCAGGCCATCCGTGCCGGACATCTCGACCAGCCGCTGCATTCGAAAAACGATCGTGGTGGTCAACACCGTCATCAGTGCGATCAGTACCAGCCGCTGGATCTGGGTGGACACGGTGACCGTGCCGTACTCGATCGAGGCCAGTTGATCCGGATTGCCCACGGCCTGGAATGTAATCAACACCAGCAGGGCGTATTGCAGCAGCGCCAGCATGCCGGCATACAAGGTGAGCCGGCCATCGTTGCGCACCGCGGTCATGGCAATCGAGACCAGATAGAACACCCAGACCACCATGCTGTTGAGGCCGGTAGCCGGTGAGTCGACGGCAAGTGCCGCCAGTACCAGGGTGGTCAAGGTGACGTCGTACGTGGTGGTCGCATAGGGTAGCCAGCGGTAGCGGCCCTGGTGGCGCGCCATCGCTAGCCACACCTGCGACACCACGATGGCCAGCACCACGCCGACCAGGCCGATCATGGTTTCGGTGTACTTGCCGCCAATGAGCAGATTGAGCAATGGCAGCAGGAGCAACAACATCGAAAGCACGGCACGGAGCCGCGCAACGATGAGCTCGCCACCCGCGCCCAGCTCCAGCATCAGCGCATCCGGCCGCGCCATCAGGCGCCGCCAGAAATCACACCAGCCATTCGGCAGTATGTGCACGCAGGAACTCCCCTGTAGTTCCATGCAGGATAGTGCGCGCATGCGTGCACGGCCAGCGATGCCGGGCCGATGCATGCGATGCAGTCGACGCATGCGCACCAGGCATCCACGCCACCCCTCTACAATCATGGCGTCAACGCAACGAGCCACGCCCATGCAATACCGTCGACTTGGAAGTTCCGGCCTGCAGCTGTCAGCATTGTCGTTGGGCGCCTGGGCGACCTTCGGCAGCCAGGTGGACCGCAGCACTGCGCGCGAGATGATTGCGGCAGCCTGGGACCACGGCGTGAATTTCTTCGACAACGCGGAGACCTACGCCAACGGCGAGGCTGAACGCATGATGGGTGACGTGATTGCCGACCTGCGCCTGCCGCGCGACGGCTGGTGCGTGTCCAGCAAGGTGTACTTCGGTGCAGTCGATGACCCGCGGCCCACCCAGAAGGGGCTGTCCCGAAAGCATGTCCACGATGCCTGCCATGCGGCGCTCAAGCGCCTGCGAGTGGATTACCTGGACCTGTATTTCTGCCATCGCCCGGATCCGCACGCGCCAATTGCGGAAACCGTGTCGGCGATGGACACCCTGGTCCGGCAGGGCAAGGTCCTGTATTGGGGAACGTCGGAATGGAGTGCGGATGAGATTCGCGAGGCGCATCGCATCGCGACAGCGCACAACCTGCAACCGCCGATCATGGAGCAGCCGCAGTACAACCTGCTCGACCGGCAATCGCGTCGAAGTGGAGTACGCGCCCGCTGTATGCCGAATTCGGCATGGGCACCACGGTCTTCTCGCCGCTTGCCTCCGGCTTGCTCACCGGCAAGTACAACGACGGCATTCCCGCCGATTCGCGGCTGGCACAGGAAGGCTACGGCTGGCTGCAGCGCGGATTGCAGGGCGAGCGCATCGCTGCGTTGCGCCGCTACACCGCGCTGGCGAAGGAGCTCGGTGTGGCGCCATCGACGCTTGCGCTTGCCTGGTGCCTGCGCAACCCGAACGTGTCGACCGTCATCCTTGGCGCGTCGAAGGTTTCGCAGCTGCTGCAGAACTTCGAGGCGCTGGAGGTATCGGAACGATTCGACGATGGCGCCTGGCGCCAGGTCGAAGCCAGCCTGGCCTGACCTCGCCACGAAACCCCGCCACGCGGGGCTCCGTGGCGGGCAGCGTTAGCTGCCGGATGGCGGTGGCGGCGGCGGTGGTGGCGGTACTTGCGGAGCCTTCGGCGCGGGCGGTGGCGGCGGCGGTGGCGGTGGCGGCATGTCACTGCCATCGACAACGGTGCGTTTGCCGTTTTCGTCGACGAAGACCATCGTGCGCTTTTCGACCATGTGCGCGGCCGCTGGTGCCGCAGGTGCGGTCGGCGCTGCCGGTGGCATCGGAGGCATGGGGGGCATGGGGGGCGGTGGCGGGATCCTGAACGGCAGCGCCTTGGGGACCGTCACTTGCGCGGTCGCGGCCTTGCGGTCGCGAAGATAGTCGATGCTGACCTTGGCAGCGGCTGGCTGAGCGCGCAGCATCTCCATCGCTTCACGCGGTGAGTTGACGGCCTTGCCATCGATCCGGCGGATCACGTCGCCGGCCTGCAGCCCCGCCAGGTCCTTGCCGGTGCTGAGGACCAGCACGCCATCGGTCGTGCCGAAGTACCGTCCGAGGCCAGCATCCACCGAGGCCAGGTTCAACCCGTTCCAGCGGAAGGCTTCGGCCAGCAACGGCAACTTGCAGTCGTCGTCCGTGCAGTCACCACCCAGGCGGATCACTTCGCGGTGCACCTCCGGCGCGATCGCGCCGGCCCACTGCGCGCGCTGGCCATCACGCGCAGCGGTGACCCGGCTGGCAACGACTTCGACCTGTCCATCGCCAAGGTCGAACACGTGCACATCACCGTCGAAGCCGATGTCGCCATCCACCCCTGGCAGGAACAGCAATCGGTCGGACACTTGCGGCGTGAGTTCCACGGTCTGGTTCTTGCCATCGCGCCAGTACGCCAGCCTGATCGGCGTCTTCGCATCCGCCGAAGCCAGCAATTCGCGGGTCTGGTCGACGCGTCCGCTGCCACTGGCGGCATCGATCGGCTTGCCATCGATGCTGACGATGCGGTCGCCACTCTTCAAGCCGGCGCCGGCAGCGGCGCTGTCGGGGGTCACGCCGGCAATGCGTACGCCGACCTTGTCGTCGGGCGCCAGCACCACACCGATCACCGGTTTGCGCAACACGCGCCGTTCGATGCGGATCGGTGCTTGCGCGTCACCGTATTTCGCGGACAACTCGGCTAGTCGCTCGGCCGCGTGTTCGAGCTCGGTGCGCGCAGCATCGAGTTCCTTCTGCTGTGCCTCGGTCGGTTTGGATTGTGCGGCGACCAGCCCGGCCAGGGCCATGCCGAGGGCGAGCGCCAGCGTGGCGGGCTTGAGCAAGATGGATTTCATCGGGACCTCTCTATCCGTGGAATGAATGAAACGATGGGACGGCATCAATCGATGCTGACCAGGGCCGCCTCGTACTGCTGGCCGCGCGCGGCGTACAGGCGTTGGGTGGTTTCTATGCCGACCAGCTCACGCAGGGTGTCCACCCGGTCGCGCCAGAGCGCGCCGCGACCTTGCGGGCTCAGGTCCGACTGGGACAGGGCGGCATCGATGCCGGTCACCTGCGCACCCAGGGTCTCGGCCAGTGCGGCGGCGGTACCCGTGGACACGCGGTCGTCGCGCGCCAGTGCCAGCAGGCCCTCCAGCTGTGCCGACTGCGCAAGCAGTGATTCCAGGTCGATGCGGGATGCTGGTGCTTCAGCTGCTCCAGCTGCTCCAGTGGTCGCGAGGCGGGTGGTGTCGGCCGGTTGCGCGGCGGTGCGGATCGCTCGCTGCGAGGGGTCCATACGCCGGCTATTGCGCGACTTGTGGATGCGCGCAGCGGTCGCTGCCGTGCGCATGCGTTCCATGGGGATGGGAGCCGGCGCCTTCGGCACGGAAACAGCATCGTGCCGGTCATTGGTCGCGGGCTGCGTCGTGGCCGGGTCGGGCGATGGCGACGTCGACGGGGGAGGCGTGGCGGGGAGCGCGGTCGGAGCGGATGGCATGCGCAACGGAATGGCGATCACCAGCGCCAGCGAAGCGGCGGTCGCCAGCCACAGCGGCCAGTGCACGCGTCGACGCATTGTCGTGGTTACCGGAAGTCGCGCCTGCAGGCGCTGCCAGCCGTCCGCAGGCGGCGTTTCCTGTGGCAGTGCCGCAAAAGCTCCGGCCCAATTGGCATGCGTATCCTGGTCATGCTGGTCTTTATTGAAGTCGCCTGCGTCAGGCATGTGCCTGCTCCTTGTGTTCAATGGCTGCAGCAGTGCCGGCCGGTGCCTGCAACAAGTCACGCAGGCGACGCGTGCCCCGCGCCAGCTGCGATTTCGAGAAACTCAAGCTGCGCTCCATCACGGCAGCAATTTCTTCATGGGTATAGCCCTCGGCGTGGTACAGCCAGAGCACGCTGCGCGTCGTTGCCGGCAGTGCGTCCAGGGCACGTTGCAGGGTGGCGGCATCGGCGGCGGCGGAAGGCGGCGGACCGTGGTCCTCGGCGAACGCCTCGGTGTCGATGCCGTCGACTTCTGCGCTGAGCTTGCGTCCCCGGCGCAATTGCATCAGTGCCTGGTTGACCGCGATCTGCCGTAGCCAGCCCCAGAACGGGCTGCCGCCGTCGCCACGGAATCTGTCAATCGATGACAGCACCTTGAGCATGGTGTCCTGCAGGACCTCGTCGGCCTCGTTGCGACAGCCGCAGATACGCAGCGCCAGGGTGAACACCGGTTGCTCGAACCAGCGATAGATCTGCTCGAATGCCACCCGGTCGCCTGCTTGCGCACGCGCGAGCAGGCTGGCGGGGATTTCGATTGCAAAGCTCGATCGGGTGGCCATGTCCCTAGTCTGGATGCAGGGGGGCGGCAAAGGGTCGCACTCCACCGTGCAATATCGCCCATGGGTTGGGGCGCCTATACTCGAAACCTTGCCAAGGGAGGACGCCTCATGGGCCCGTTACTCGCGATGATCGTGCTGTTTGCCGGTGTGGTGATCCTGTTCAAGACCGTGCGAATGGTGCCGCAGGGTTATGAATGGACGGTCGAGCGCTTCGGACGCTACACCCAGACGCTGAGTCCGGGCCTGCATTTCCTGTTCCCGGTCATGTACGGCGTCGGCCGCAAGATCAACATGATGGAACAGGTGCTGGAAGTGCCCAGCCAGGACGTGATCACCAAGGACAACGCGGTGGTCAAGGTCGACGGCATCGTGTTCTTCCAGGTGCTGGATGCCGCCAAGGCGGCGTACGAGGTCGCGACGCTCGAGATCGCGATCCTCAACCTGGTGATGACCAACATCCGTACCGCGATCGGTTCGATGGACCTGGACGAATCGCTGTCCAAGCGCGACGAGATCAACACCAAGGTGCTGATGGCGGTGGACCAGGCCACCCATCCGTGGGGTATCAAGGTCAACCGTATTGAACTCAAGGACATCGCACCGCCGCGCGACCTGATCGATTCGATGGCAAGGCAGATGAAGGCCGAGCGCGAGAAGCGCGCCAATATCCTGGAGGCCGAGGGTTTCCGCCAGGCCGCGATCCTCAAGGCCGAGGGCGAGAAGCAGGCGACCATCCTGGAAGCCGAAGGCGAGCGGGAAGCCGCGTTCCGCGCCGCCGAAGCGCGCGAGCGGCTGGCCGAGGCCGAGGCCAAGGCGACCCAGATGGTGTCGGAGGCGATTTCCAGCGGCAACGTGCAGGCGATCAATTACTTCATCGCGCAGAAATACATCGAGGCATTCAAGGAACTGGCGCAGGCACCGAACCAGAAGTTCGTGCTGATGCCGATGGAATCGGCGGGGATGATCGGTTCGCTGGGCGGTATCGCCGAACTCGCCCGGGAAGCCATGGACCGCAAATCGGGCGGCGGAATCGCTATGCCGGCGATGCCGAAGGCCGGAGCCTGATCGATGCGCTGGGACGTCTTCGTTTGGGCGGCGATGGCGATGCTGCTGTTCGCGGCGGAGGCGCTGGCACCCGGCGCCTTCATGCTGTGGCTGGGCTTTGCGGCTGCTGCAGTGTTCCTGGTCGTCTGGATCATTCCAGTCGAGATCCCGATCCTCGTGCAGGCGGCGGCGTTCGTGGTGCTCAGCTTCGTCTCGATCCAGGTCTATCGCACCTGGTTCCGCGGCCGTGACAAGGACGACAGCGACCAGCCGGCATTGAACCGTCGCACGGTGGCGCTGGTGGGTCGCGTGGTGCCGCTGGAGCGTGCAATCGTCGATGGTCGTGGGCGCGTGCAGATCGCCGACGCCTATTGGGACGTGACCGGTCCCGACCTGCCCGCAGGCACGCCGGTGCGCATCAGTGGTGGTGATGCAATGACCTTGCAGGTCGAGGCGGCGGACTGACCGCTCGCAGGGGCGAACTTCTGCAGGAACGTCCTTCCGGGCGCGACCTGAATTCGTCGTTGCACTGTCGCGTCGTAAACGGCGGTCCTGCGGGTTGTCCGACCTGCCATGCGTTTCGCATCCCTGCGATAATGCCGTCCCCACATCGCAGGCGGCAGGCATGACCCAGAAGACCATCCTCAATGAAACCCATCGCGCGCTCGGCGCCAAGATGGTCGATTTCGGCGGTTGGGACATGCCGATCCACTACGGCTCGCAGATCGACGAGCACCACCAGGTCCGCCGGGACGTGGGCATGTTCGATGTCTCGCACATGACCGTGGTCGACCTGACCGGCGCGCGCGCGCGCGAATTCCTGCGCAGGCTGGTCGCCAACTCGGTGGCCAAACTGGCCAAGCCGGGCAAGGCGCTGTACACGACCATGCTCAACCCGCAGGGCGGTGTGATCGACGACCTGATCATCTATTACATGGACGAATCCTGGTTCCGCCTGGTGGTCAATGCCTCCACCCGAGACAAGGATCTGGCCTGGATCACCCAGCAGGCCGCAGCCTTCGATGTCGACGTGCGCGAGCGTCCCGAGTTCGGCATGGTCGCGGTGCAGGGTCCGAGCGCGCGCGACAAGGTGATTGGTCTCCTGCGCGAGGCTGATCGAGCCGTGGTCGCCAAGCTCGGCCGCTTCGCTGCAGTCGAGGCGATGACCGAGGACGACATCGGGTTGTTCATCGCCCGCACCGGCTATACCGGTGAGGACGGTTTCGAGGTCGTGGTGCCGGAAGCGCAGACGGTCGCATTCTGGAATGCGCTGCTCGCCGCCGGCGTGAAGCCGGCCGGGTTGGGGGCGCGCGACACCCTGCGCCTGGAAGCCGGCATGAACCTTTACGGGCAGGACATGGACGAGGGCGTGTCGCCACTCGAGGCCGCACTGGCATGGACGGTCGCCTTCGACGATGGTCCCGATGGCCAGCCGCGCGACTTCATCGGGCGCGGTGCATTGCAAGCGCAGCGAGATGACGGCGTGCCGCGGCAGATGATCGGCCTGGTGATGGATGAAAAGGGCGTCCTCCGCCACGGCCAGAAGGTGCTGACCTCCAATGGCGAGGGCGAGATCCTGTCCGGCACCTTCTCGCCGACGCTGGGCAAGGCGATCGCCTTCGCACGCGTACCTGCCGGTGAGTGCGCCGATGTGCGTGTCGACATCCGTGGCAAGGAGATCCCGGTTCGCGTTGTCCGCTTTCCGTTTGTCAGAGAAGGCACGATCCAGGACGGAATCTGAACTTTTCCACCGCAGCTTCGCTAGACTTTCCCCACCCCTCACGTTTCAAGCCACTGGAGCCACCGATGAGCGAGATCCCCGGCGACCTCAAATTCCTCAAATCCCACGAATGGGCACGCGTCGAAGGTGACGGCAAGGTCACCATCGGCATTTCCGACCAGGCACAGAACCTGCTCGGCGACCTTGTCTACGTAGAACTGCCAACTGTTGGCGACCAGATCGAGGTGGGCGCTGCCTGTGCGGTGGTGGAGTCGGTCAAGGCTGCGTCCGATGTCTATGCACCACTGAGCGGCAGGGTGCTCGAGGTCAACAGCGCGCTGTCCGACAAGCCGGAAACAATCAATGAAGACGCCTATGGCGACGGCTGGTTGTTCACCATGGAGATCGACGACGCCGAGCAACTCAACGACCTGCTCGATCCGGACGACTATGCCGAGTTGCTGGAAGACGAAGATCACTGACGGCGACTGAAGCCAGCATTGCTATGCATCCATCAACCCGCGACGGCAACGTCGCGGGTTTACTTTTTTCAGCGACGCATGCACGAGAAAAAACGGCCATGGCGTGCTTCGCATTGCGAAAAAGTTCGCGCAGTTTTCGCGCAAACCGACTTGTGCGACGCGCAAACGCATCTTTGCATCGCCGTCTTGGCAAGCCGTGCAGACGATGCATCGCGCGCGCACTGGCCATCCTTCATGGTGGGCCGCGCAATGCATGCGCTATTGGATCGATGCATGCATGAACTGCCGCAAGCCGCGTCAGTGCTTGCGTTTGGCACCATCGCATGGCGCGGCGCAGTGGCACGAAGCAATCGCCGCCGCATGCCCGCGTGGCATCGACGCGCAAGCGTGGCGATGAAACGACGAGCGACCTCGAAAAAAAACCTTGCCGGATTGTTGACAGTTGAAAAATGCGTGATTAGGTTTCGCCAAGCAGACGTTTCCTGCAGAAGCGAGTGAGCAGACAAAACGAAATAGCCGGCAACCCGACACGGACCTCCACCGCAACATCAAACAGGTGGACGCTGGCATCGCATCCCTCGCAGAAAGCAATCCGACAACCATCATCAATGCCTGCCGCGCTGGACGCAGCGGGGCGTTGCGGCGGGTGCCGGGCGTCGAACGGTGGCATCGCGGCAGTTGCGCGTGCCACCACCACATCCGTACCGGTGCGCTTTGCGCGCCGGCGGTCGATCATGGGTCCGATACCCGTGGTGTTTTTTGAAACTGGGCGTTACTGAAAGACCATTGACGAGGAGCCATCACATGGCCATGAAGAAAGCAGCGAAGAAACCGGCCGCCAAGAAGGCCGCGAAGACAGTCGCCAAGAAACCGGCGGCCAAGAAGGTCGCGAAGAAGGCAGTCGCCAAGAAGGCTGCCGTGAAAAAGGTAGCGAAGAAGCCGGCCGCCAAGAAGGCTGCCGCGAAGAAGGTAGCGAAGAAGCCTGCTGCCAAGAAGGCTGCGGCGAAGAAGGTAGCGAAGAAGCCGGCCGCCAAGAAGGCTGCCGCGAAGAAGGTAGCGAAGAAGCCGGCCGCCAAGAAGGCTGCGGCGAAGAAGGTAGCGAAGAAGCCGGCCGCCAAGAAGGCTGCTGCGAAGAAGCCAGTCGCCAAGAAGGCTGCTGCGAAGAAGCCGGCCGCCAAGAAGGTTGCTGCAAAGAAGCCTGCCGCGAAGAAGGCTGCGAAGAAGACCAAGCCCGTCACGATGCCGGCGATGCCAGCCCCGATGATGTAATCCAGCCCGGCTTGACCAGGCAAATCCGGTTGGCGACCCGCGATCGGATGATGAACACTGCAGACCCTTCCCGTTGCCCAGGCGGGAGGGGTTTCTTTTTTGCGCGACGGTCCATGCGGCGAGCGCAAGCCAGCGCCCATCGGGCTCCCGGCAGGGTGGCGAAGGAACGATGCGCCAGCTAACGCGTCAACACATCCAGGCAGCGTGTTCGCCGAGTGCCCGGAGCGGTGCTTTGACCGGGATCAGCGTGGTGCGGCGCTTGCCGCCGAGGCATCACTGCCCGGGGGCGTTTCGTCCTGGTTGACGTACTGGATTGCCGGCAACGTGATGTCGTCGTCCAGCCATTGCCCGCCGGTGATCCCCAGCGCGCTGTCCAGGATCGTGGGAAGCAGTCCGGAGGGCAAAGCGCTTTCACTGTTCCACAGGATCGCGATGCCGACGTCCTGGTCGGGCAGCAGGGCCATTGCACCGCGATACCCCTGCACGGCGCCGCCGTGGTAGGCGATCTCATGCCCGGCATAGTTGAACGCGCGCCAGCCCAGTGCATAGCCGGCTGAGCTCAGCCGGGTGCGGCGCCATGAAGCCCCGCGCATTTCGCTCGGCGTGTCGACGAGGGGCTGGTGCAGGGTTTCCAGCAGTGGCGCGGGCAGCACGTCGGGCCGGTGTCCGGTCTGTGCAATCAGCCATTGCGCCATGTCGCTGATGCTGGCGTTGACGCCTGCTGCAGGCGCGACGCGGTAGTAGCTCGGCTTCGGCGTCAGCGGTACCCAGCCGCCACCGCCACGCACATGCGGTCTTGCCCAGCGTGCGCTGGCTTCGATGCCGTCCAGCCCGTAGCTGGCATCGTGCATGCCAAGGGGCTTGAAGATGCGGCGGGTGACGGTCTCGCTGAAGAACTGGCCGGTGGTCGCGAACACGATGTCGCTGATCAGGCTGAAGGCAACGTTCTGGTAGGCATAGCACTGTCCCGGCGCGCAGGTCATTGGTGCGTTGGCAAGCTTGAGGGTCAGGCTGTGGAAGTCCGCATTCGCTTCCAGGTCGCGGTCGAAGGCATTGCGGGTCAGGCCGACGCGGTGGCTGAGCAGGTCGGCCACGGTGACTTGCTGCGCTGCATCGGGTTGCGAGAGACGGAAGTCAGGCACGTAATCGACCAGCTTGCTGTCCCAGCGCAATACGCCATCGTTGACCAGTATCCCGGTGACGGCGCCTGCGAAGGACTTCGATAGCGAGGCAAGCCGGAACACGGTATGCGAATCGACCGGCAGGCCCTTGCGGGAATCGGTGACGCCATAGCCGCGCGCACTGAGCACCCGTCCGTTCTGCACGATGGCCACGGCCAGACCCGGGATCCGGCCACCGGCCACCATCTCCTCGGCCATGGCCTCGAACGCGCGTACGTCCAGGGCTGGCGATGCCGGGGCCCAGTTCGCGACCGGCGCAGGTTGCGTTGCAACAGTGCCTGCGAGCGTCGCTGATCGCGCCACATGCGCAGGATCGGCGACGCGTTGATTCCACTTCAGGTCGACCTGCGCGGCCGAGGCCACTGCCAGTGGCAGCAGCATGGCCAGCAATCCGAGCCGGCCCGCGTGCCGAGTACCGTTGTCTTTCATCGGCGCCGTCCCCTGCGTATGCTTCGAGTACTGGTCGATTCTAGCGCCTGTTTGCAAGCTTGCATGAACAAGGAGAACTTCGGATGTTTGCTTTTTTGATCCTGCTCGCACTCGTGGTCGTGATCGGGTTCTGGGGCGTTGCCATCTACAACGGCCTGGTGACCGCGCGCAATGCCTTCAAGAATGCCTTCGCGCAGATCGACGTGCAGCTGCAGCGGCGCTTCGACCTGATCCCGAACCTGGTCGAAGTCGCCAGGAAATACATGGCGCATGAGCGCGAGACGCTGGAAGCGGTGATCGCCGCACGCTCGGCGGCGCAGGCGGGCCTGGCGGCGGCCAAGGCCAACCCGGGCGATGCCGAGGCGATGGCGCAACTGGCCGCGACGCAGGGCCAGCTGAGTGCGGGCCTGGGCCGCTTGATGATGGTGGCCGAGGCCTACCCGGACCTGAAGGCCAACCAGAACATGATGCAGCTCACCGAGGAGCTCACCAGCACCGAGAACAAGGTCGCGTTCGCGCGGCAGGCGTTCAACGATTCGGTCATGAGCTACAACAACAAGCGCGAGGTGTTCCCCTCCAGCATCTTCGCCGGCATGTTCAACTTCACGCCTGCGACATTGCTGGAAATCCCGGCCGAGAAACAGGCCGAGGTCCGCGCCGCACCGAAGGTCGAATTCTGATCCGAGTCGCGGGCGTGCAGGCTCCTGCATGCGCGCCGGCGCTGAGACCACACCCATGAATTTCTTCGAACACCAGGCCGCCGCCCGGCGCACCTCGTCGCGACTGGTGATCCTGTTCGGACTGGCCGTGGTGGGCATCGTGCTGGCCGTCGATGCGGTGACGTGGGTGGTGACCGGTGGCTCGACGGCGATGATTGCCTTCACCACCGTGGGCACCATCGCGGTGATCGCGCTGGGTTCGATGTATCGCATCTCCAGCCTCAGCGGTGGCGGCGAACCGGTCGCGTTGCAGATGGGGGGCGTGCCGGTGCCGGAGAACACCACCGACCTCAACCTGCGCAGGCTGCGCAACGTGGTCGAGGAAATCTCGATCGCGTCGGGCGTGCCGGTACCGAAGATCTACGTGCTCGAGCACGAAGCCGCGATCAATGCGTTCGCGGCCGGCTATTCGCCTTCGGATGCCGTGGTCGCGGTGACCCGTGGCGCGCTGGACAAGCTCAACCGCGACGAGCTGCAGGGCGTGATCGCGCATGAGTTCAGCCACATCCTCAACGGCGACATGCGCCTGAACATCCGCCTGATCGGCGTGCTGTTCGGCATCCTTATGATCGGCCTGATAGGCCGCAAGATCCTGGTCCACGGGCGTTTCAGCGGCCGCAGCAAGGGCGCAGGCGCGATGCTGGCCACCGCGCTGGTGGCCCTGGTCGTCGGCTATGTCGGGTTGTTCTTCGGACGCATGATCAAGGCCGGTGTCAGCCGCACCCGAGAGACCCTGGCCGATGCCAGCGCGGTGCAGTTCACCCGCCAGTCTCAGGGCCTGGCCGGCGCGCTGAAGAAAATCGGCGGGCTGGCGGAAGGCGCGAAGTTGAACGACCGCGGCAATGCGGAGGAAGTCAGCCACATGCTGTTCGGCGACGGGGTCGGCTTCTCCGGCCTGTTCGCCACCCATCCGCCGCTGATCAAGCGCATCCAGGCACTGGAGCCGGGCTTCAGTGGCGAGGAACTCGAACGCCTGCAGTCACGCTGGCATGCGTCGCCACCGAACGGGCTGCAGGAAGACATCCACATGGGCCTGGATGGTGGCGTTGGCTCGCGCCTGCCGGGGGCCGGCCAGCAATTGGACGTGACCCCGCCCATGGTCGCCGCACAGGTCGCGACCCCGGCCGCCGACGATTACAGCCGTGCCGACAGCATTGCCATGGCACTCCCGGAGGCACTGCGCGACCTGGCCGCGGATCGCGCAACGGTGATGGCATTGTTGCTGGCCATGCTGCTGGACGACGACGAGGACCTCGCGGCCCGCCAGTACATGGAGATCGCCAGTCGGTTGGGTGATGCATGCGCCGACCACGCCATGCGCATCCACCAGCAGCTGACCGCCGACCTGCATCCGATCCTGCGCCTGCCGCTGGCCTCGCTGGCTTTTCCCGTGCTGCGCCTGCGCCCGCGTCCGCAACTCGACAGCTTCATGGATGCGATGTTCGCCGTGGTCAATGCCGATGGCGAGGTCTCGCTGTTCGAGTACTGCCTGGGTCGCCTGCTGACCGTACAGGTGCGCGAATCGCTGGATCCGTCACGCTACGCACGTTTCGGCCGGCGCAAGCCAGGCAACGTCAAGCAGGAGTTCGCGACCTTGCTGTCGGTGGTGGCCGAGGCCGGCAGCCCCGACGATGCATCCGCGGCGCGGCGCGCGTACCTCGCCGGCATGCAACGCGTGCTGCCGCGCGACCACATGCCGTATGCACCGCCTGGCAATGGCGTTCTGGCGCTGGATGCGGTGTGGGAGCCGCTGGATGCACTGGATCCTTTGGCGAAGCAGGTCATGGTGGAAGCAATCACTTCCGCGGTCAGCCATGACGGCAGGGTCAGCGTGGCCGAGGCCGAATTGCTGCGTACCATCTGCGGCGTGCTGCATTGCCCGCTGCCACCGATGCTGGAGCGGCGTTGAGCTGACTGATCAGCCTGCCATTGCTGCCAGCCATCCGGCATCATTCGGCGCGAATCAGATCCGCCGCACGCTCGGCGATCATGATCGTCGGCGCGTTGGTGTTGCCACTTGGCAGTGCCGGCATCACCGAGGCATCGACCACGCGCAGGCCCTCCACGCCGCGCACGCGCAATGCCGCATCGACCACGGCGTGTTCGTCATTGCCCATTCGGCAGGTGCCGACCGGGTGGTACACCGATTCCGCCTTGGCGCGGATGAATTCGACCAGTTCGGCATCGGACAGGTCGCTGCGGGCAGGATGGATCGGCGTGCCGCGATAGGGATCGAAGGCCGCCTGTGCGTAGATTTCGCGGCTGATCCTGGCGCATTCGAGCATCATCTTCAGGTCGAACCCTTCGGTATCGCCGAGATAGTTGGCCTGGATATGCGGCTTGTCGCCGGGCCTGTTGCTGGCCAGTGACAGCCGGCCGCGGCTGCGTGGGCGCAGGAAACAGGCATGCAGGGTGTAGCCGTCGCCTGGCAGGCGATTGCGGCCGTGATCGTCCAGCATCGCCGGGACGAAATGGAACTGGATGTCGCAACGCGCGTCGGTCGCCAGTGGCGATCGCGCGAAGCCGCCCGCTTCGGCAAGGTTGCTGCTGCCCGCGCCGCGATGGCCGCGCAGGTAGTAGTCGAACGCCATCTTCGCTTCGTTGATGCGGTCGTAGGTGACGCGCTGGGTGGAATGCTGCAGCGTGCAGATGTCGAGGTGGTCCTGCAGGTTGCCGCCGACGCCATCGGCAGCGTGCACGACTTCGATGCCGTGGCCGCGCAGGTGATCCGCGGGCCCGATGCCCGAAAGCATCAGCAACTGCGGCGAGTTGATCGAGCCACCGCACAGGATCACTTCGCGATTCGCCCCGCGATGCGTGGCCCGGCCGCGATGCACGTAGTCGACGCCGTTTGCACGGCGTGCAGCATCGAAGGTGATGCGGGACACCATCGCCCCGGTCTGCACGGTCAGGTTGGCGCGATGTTTCGCGGGGTCGAGGTAGGCCGCTGCAGACGAACAACGCACGCCATCGCGCTGGGTGACCTGGTACAGGCCAACGCCTTCCTGCTGGCTGCCGTTGAAGTCGGCATTGATCGGGATGCCGGCCTGTCGGGCGGCATCGATGAAGACCTGCGAGAGCACGTTGTGGTGACGCAGGTCGCTGACGCCGAGCGGACCCTTGCTTCCGTGCAGGGGGCCATCGCCGCGCGTGTTGCCTTCCGCGCGCTTGAAGTAGGGCAGCACCGTGTCCCAGTCCCAACCGGAGGCGTTGCGGGCCCAGTCGTCGTAGTCCTGCTCGACGCCGCGGATGTAGCACATCGCATTGATCGAGCTCGATCCGCCGAGTACCTTGCCGCGCGGCCACCAGAGCCTTCGCCCGTTGAGGTGCGGCTCCGGCGCGGTGTCGTAGTTCCAGTTCACGCCCTTGCGGTTGACCAGCTTCGCCAGCCCGGCGGGCATGTGGATGAAGGGATGCCAGTCGCGCGGGCCGGCTTCCAGCAGCAGGACCGTGACGCCAGGATCCTCGCTCAGGCGGTTGGCGAGCACGCAGCCGGCAGACCCGGCGCCGATGATGATGTAGTCGAACATGTTGTCCAAAGGCAGCGTCCGTCCAGCGGCGATGACCGCCTTGACGCTATGCGTGATGGCTAGAGCAAATGCTCGGCGGTGCTGTCACGGTAGCGCGTGTCGGCCGGGGCGGTTACCTTTGCGCAACACCACGCCATGACCGGGCCCAGATGACGGACAACGTCGCCACTCCCGGCCGCATCGGTCGCTTCAGGTCCGCATTGGGCGAATCGCCGGCGCTGCTGTGGTCGTTCCTGTATTTCTTCTGCCTGCTCAGCGGCTATTACGTCCTGCGCCCGGTGCGCGAGGCGATGGGTGCGTCCAGCGACATGGCCACCGTGTTCCCGCCGGCCATGATCGAGTTCTTCGCCGTGCGCGGCATGCCGCTGAAGGACCTGAGCCTGCAGGTGCTGTTCACGATGACCTTCCTGATCATGCTGGTGCTGCAGCCGGTGTACGGCGCGCTGGTCAGTCGTTTCCCGCGCCGGGTGTTCCTGCCGGTGGTGTACGGTTTCTTCATCGCGACCCTGCTGCTGTTCTACCTCGCGTTCCACAGCGGAATGCCGGGGCGTGGCATGGCGTTCTTCCTGTGGTTGACAGTGTTCAACCTGTTCGCGGTGGCGGTGTTCTGGAGCTTCATGGCCGATGTCTTCGACAACGCCGAGGCCAGGCGCTACTACGGATTCATCGGCGCAGCCGGAACACTTGGCGCGATGCTCGGTCCGGCCCTCACGCGCAGCCTGGTCGAACGCGTCGGCATCGCCAACCTGATGCTGGTCTCCGCGGGCTTCCTGGCGATCTGCGTGTTCTGCCTGTTGCGCCTGCGCCTGCATGCCGTGCGCCGCGAGACCCGGCGCAAGCTGGTCAGCGGCGAAGTGCCGATGGGTGGCAGCGTGCTGGCCGGACTGAAACTGATCGCAAGCGAACCGCTGCTGCGCTGGCTCGCGGTGTTGACCTTGTTCGGCGTTGGCGTCGGCACCCTGCTGTACAACGAACAGGCGGCGATCGTGCGCAGGCTGTATCCCGATGCGCAGCTGGCGACCGCCTACTACGCGAACATCGACCTGGCGGTGAACGGACTGGCGCTGTTCGTGCAGGTCTTCGTCACCCGTGCGTTGCTGTCGCGCTTCGGCATTGCACCGGCGTTGCTGGTGCCGGCAGGCGCGATCCTGCTTGGCTACGCGGCGCTTGCGGCGTCGCCGCTGCCGCTGCTGGTCGCGGTGGTGCAGGTGATGACCCGTGCCAGCGAGTTCTCGCTGGCCAAGCCGGCACGTGAAACCATCTACACCCGCGTCGGCCGCGAGTGGCGTTACAAGGCCGGCGCCGCGATCGACACGGTGATCTACCGGGGTGGTGACCTGACCTTCGTCTGGGTGCACAAGGCGCTGTCGGCATTCGGTTCGAGCGCCGTTTTCGGTTTCGGCGTGCTGATTGCAGGCGGGATGACGCTCGGTGCCTGGAACGTGCTGCGCGAAGCCAGAAAATTGCCTGACGAGCGTGTGCAGGACCGGGGTGGCGCGTCTTGAGTCCGCGGTGCCCAGGCGTCTGCATGCCGTTTGCCCGTCATCCCGTCATCCCGGCATTCGCCGGGATGACGTCGTGCAAATTCAGTCAGCGCAAGGCTAGGCCGCCGCGCGGGCGTCCTTGCGGCCGTGCAACGTCGCGTAGCTTGCCGAGCGCAATTCTTCTGGATCGAAATCGTCCACCATGATCGCGTCCAGCGTGATCGCGCGGAGTTCTTCCAGCAGCACGCGCTCGTCGGCGGTGATCCAGCCTTCGCGCACGCCTTCGTCGAGTTGCGCATCGAATTCCAGCGCCTCGATGTCGCTGTTTTTCAGTGCCTTGAGCAGCTTGCGCTCCACCGGCTCGGCCATGATCACCTTCGGCAGGTAGCTGATGATGCGGCCCGCCGGGTTGTTGGCCAGCGGCGTGGTGTAGATGCCATCGGCCATTCGCTCGCGCGCATCGCAGGGCGTCATCAGCACGGCAGCGACCTTGTGGCCCAGGCGATCACTCGGAGCCTGCGCGCGGCGACCCCACGGGAAGATCAGCATCCACAGCAAGTAACCGACGGGACGGATCGGGAAATTGCGCAACGCGCCTGACAAGGCGGTCTCGATCTTGTTGACTGCGTCGTGGATCGCCCACGCCAGCAGCGGCTGGTCGCCGGCGGGGTTGCCCGCATCCTGGTGGCGCTTGAGGATGGCACTGACGATGTAGAGCTGACTCAGTACGTCACCCAGTCGGCCAGACAGCGATTCCTTGAATTTCAGCTTGCCGCCCAGCATCAGCATCGAGGTGTCGGCCATGAGTGCCAGCGCCGCCGAATAGCGGTTGAGCTTGCGGAAGTAACGGCGGGTGTCGTCGTCCCCGGGGCCCTTGCCGACCAGCGAGCCGGTCAAGCCATACCACCAGCTGCGCACCGCGTTGGAGATGGCGAAACCGATGTGGCCGAACACCGCCACGTCGAACTGGTCGACGCGCGCCTTCGGGTCTTCCAGCTGCGCCGACTTCATTTCCTTCATGACCCACGGATGGCACAGGATCGCGCCCTGGCCGAAGATCATCAGGCTGCGGGTCATGATGTTGGCGCCCTCGACCGTGATCGCGATCGGCGCGGCCTGCCATGAACGACCGGCGAAGTTGCGTGGCCCCAGGATGATGCCCTTGCCGCCCAGGATATCCATCGCATCGATCGATGCGCGGCGACCCATTTCCGTGCAGTGGTACTTGGCGATGGTCGATGGCACCGCGGGATTCTCTCCGCGCTGCACCGCCGCCGCCGTGGCCTCGGACAGGGCGCTGCAGGCATAGGCATTGCCGGCCAGGCGGGCGAGGGCTTCCTCGACGCCTTCGAAGCGGCCGATCGACAGGCCGAACTGCTTGCGGATGCGCGCATAGCTGCCCACTGCGACCGCCCCCATCTTGGAACCGCCGCTGGCGGTGGAGGGCAGGGTGATCGAGCGCCCGATCGACAGGCATTCCATCAGCATTTGCCAGCCCTTGCCGGCCATGTCTTCGCCACCGATCAACTGCGACAGCGGCACGAACACGTCCTTGCCGTGGATCGGGCCATTCTGGAAGGGCGAGTTCAGCGGGAAGTGACGGCGACCGATCTCCAGCCCGGCGGTGTCCGCCGGCACCAGTGCCAGCGAAATGCCGATGTCCTGCTTGTCGCCAAGCAGCCCGTCCGGGTCATACATCCGGAAGGCAACGCCGATCAGCGTGGCGACCGGCGCCAGGGTGATGTAGCGCTTGTTGAGCGTCATCCGGATGCCGAGCACATTGGCGCCGTTCCAGTCGCCCATGCAGACGATGCCGTAGTCCGGGATGGAGGTCGCATCGGAACCGGCGAACGGGCCGGTCAGCGCGAAGCAGGGCACCTCGCGGCCATCGGCCAGGCGCGGCAGGTATTGCTGCTTTTGTTCCTGGGTACCGTAATGCATCAGCAATTCGGCGGGACCCAGCGAGTTCGGCACGCCCACGGTCGAGCTGACCACTGCCGAGAGCGACGCCAGCTTCTGGATGACCTTGTGGTTCATCAGCGCCGAGAAACCAAGACCGCCGTATTCGACCGGGATGTTCAGGCCGAAGAACTTGTTGTCCTTGATGTACGTCCACAGTTCCGGCGGCAGGTCGGCGCGGACGTGGGTGATGTCCCAGTCATCGGTCATCCGGCACAGGGTTTCGCAGGGACCATCCAGGAATGCCTGTTCTTCGGCGGTCAGCACGGGTTTGGGCAGGTCCAGCAACTGGTTCCAGTCGGGCTTGCCGGAGAACAACTCGCCTTCGAAACCCACCGTGCCGGCTTCGAGCGCGGTGCGTTCGGTGTCCGTCAGCGGCGGCAGCAGCTTGGTATAGAAGCCCAGCAGCGGCGTGGTGATCAACGGCTTGCGGATCTGCGGAATCAGCAGCGGCAGCGCGATCAGTGCCACCAAGGCAGCGGCGATGAGGGTGGCAACCAGATGGGCACCCAGCAACCAGCCTGCGACCAGCAGGGTGGCCGTCAGGGCTGCCCATACCGCAAGGCGCAGCCGGTGATAGGCCGCGAATGCACCGGCGGCAAGGAAAACAAGCAAGGGGATGATGACGCTCATGCGGAACTCCGGCTGACGCGGGGATGTGATGTGACGACGTTGCGCAGGTTTGCGGCGTCATCTACCATACGCGAAAGTATGGTGGGTGCCGTGATGCTGTCAACCAACAGAAAAGAGCTAATACTCAGCCATACTGCCATGGCAACCAGCGTACGGATAAACTGCGCCCATGACCGACACCGTTTTGCGTAGCGGGCGCCTCAGCGCCGAAGACTGGGCGCAAGCGGCGCTCGACCAGATCTCCGAGCAGGGCGTGGCCTCGGTGGCGGTCGAACCGCTCGCGCGCCGCCTCGGGGTGACCAAGGGCAGCTTCTACTGGCACTTTCCTTCACGCGACGCCTTGCTGCAGGCGGCGCTGGAACGGTGGGAGACCGTCGAGCAGGAAGAGATCTTCGGTTCGCTGGAACGGGTTCCCGACCCGCGCGAGCGCCTGCGTGCGCTGTTCCAGGTGGTCGCCCACGAGGTCAAGTCACACATCATCTACAGCGAGTTGCTGAAAGCGCTTGACCACCCTGCGGTCAGCCCGGTGATCGGGCGGGTATCGCAGCGCCGCCTGGACTACCTTACCGCGAGTTTCCGCCAGGCAGGCCTTAGCCGCACCGCCGCCCAGCATCGCGCGCGGCTGGCCTACGCGGCCTACGTCGGCTTCCTGCAGCTCAGCCTGCAACTGCACCAGCCACGCCTGCAGCACGAGGAATTCGAGGCCTATGTCGAGCACGTCATGCAGACGCTGATCCCGACGCCGTGAGCCAGCTCGTTGCACGCCTGGTGGACGCCGCCCAGGCAACCCCTTGAATCGCCCGATCCCTTCCTATGTCTTACTGATGGAGCTATGACCATGGCCAGCAGCCTGGATGCGCTTAACCAATGGGTGATGGATGTCGCCCGCCTCACCCGTCCCGACCAGATCCAGTGGTGCGATGGCAGTGACAGCGAGCATGATGCCCTCATTGCGCAGATGGTCGCTGGTGGGACCTTGTTGCCGCTCAATCCGGATACCCACCCGCGCAGCTGGCTGCATCGCTCGCACCCGGATGACGTCGCCCGCGTCGAGCACCTGACCTTCGTCTGCACGCCCGAGCGCGATGACGCCGGCCCGAACAACAACTGGATGTCGCCCGAAGAAGGCCATGCGCAGATGGATGCGCTGTTCGATGGCTGCATGACCGGGCGGACCATGTACGTGATCCCGTATTGCATGGGCCCGATCGATTCGCCCTTGTCGCGTTGCGGGGTGGAAGTCACCGACAGCCCGTACGTGGTCGCCAACATGCGCATCATGACCCGCATGGGCGCGGCGGCGCTGGCGCGCATCGAGCGCGAAGCCTCGTTCGTGAAGGGCCTGCATTCGATCGGGGAGCTCGACCCGAACCGCCGCTACATCATGCATTTTCCGGAAGACCTCGCCATCAAGTCCTTCGGCTCGGGTTACGGCGGCAACGCGCTGCTCGGCAAGAAATGCCATGCCCTGCGCATCGCCAGCCACCAGGCGCGCAGCGAAGGCTGGATGGCCGAGCACATGCTGATCCTCGGGCTGGAGAATCCGCAGGGGCAGACCCATTACATCGCCGCCGCGTTTCCGTCGGCTTGCGGCAAGACCAACCTGTCGATGCTGATTCCGCCGGAAGGCTACCGCCGCGATGGCTGGAAGGTGTGGACCATTGGCGATGACATCTGCTGGATGCGCCCTGGCGCCGATGGCCGCCTGTATGCGATCAACCCCGAAGCCGGGTTTTTCGGCGTCGCGCCGGGAACCTCGGAAAAGTCCAATGCGAATGCCCTCGCCACCATCCAGCACGACACCATCTTCACCAACGTCGGTTTGACCGCGGACAACCAGCCGTGGTGGGAAGGCATCGACAATGGCCAGGCCCCGGCCACCGACTGGCGTGGCGAACCGTACGATCCGGCCAAGCGCCCGGCCGCACATCCGAACTCGCGATTCACCGTCTCCGCCCGGCAATGCCCGAGCTGGTCACCGATGGCCGAGGATCCGCAGGGCGTGCCGATCTCGGCGATCGTGTTCGGCGGTCGCCGCGCGTCACTGGTGCCGCTGGTGTTCGAGGCGCGTGACTGGACCCACGGCGTCCTCGTGGGCGCCGCGATGGGCTCGGAGACCACCGCCGCGGCAACCGGCGCGGTCGGCGTGATGCGCCGCGACTCGATGGCGATGAAGCCGTTCTGCGGCTACAACTTCGCCGATTATTTCGCGCACTGGCTGTCCTTCGACCAGCCCGGCGCGAACCTGCCCAAGGTCTTCCACGTCAACTGGTTCCGCAAGGGCGCCGACGGCAAGTTCCTGTGGCCGGGATTCGGCGACAACCTGCGGGTACTGGAATGGATGATCAAGCGGGTGGAAGGCACGGCCGGCGCGCATGACACGCCCATTGGCGTGCTGCCGGTGCCAGGCGAACTCAACCTGGACGGGCTGGATCTTTCCGATGAAGCCGCTGCCGCGCTCTTCGGTTTCGACCAGGCAGGCTGGCAGGCGGAGTTCGCCAGCATCGGCCACTACCTGCAGGAATACGGCGAACGCATGCCCGAAGCACTGAAAGCCGAGCAGTCACGGATCAGCCAGAGCATCGGGTGACGCAGGCCATTTTCCTGGCATGGCGGTCCAGATGAATGGCGGAATCGCGAAACTGAATACGCAGTCCCCTGCATGAATTCTGGATGAGGGGGTTGTTAAAGAATTGTTGGGTGTTCTATAGTCGGCGGGTCAGGCCGCTTCAGGCCGCGACATACATGCATGTACACTTTCTTGGTCACAACCAACCCTATGGGGGTTACACACAATGGCTTCTAACTATATTGGCAAAGGCCTGAAGCGGAGCGCACTTACCATCGCTCTTGGGCTCAGCTTCGTCGGCGGCGTTCAGGCGCAGACGAATACCGCAGGTGCGGTGACTGGTCGCGCTGCGGCTGGTGACACCATCACCATCACCAGCACCGCGACCGGTTTCAATCGCACCATCTCGGTGGATTCGACCGGTTCCTACCGCTTCTCCCAGTTGCCGACCGGCCAGTACCAGGTCAGCCGCAACGGCGAAGCCCCGCGCACCGTCAACGTCAACGTCGGTAATGCTTCCACCATCGACTTCGTGTCGGCCAGCGGCGCAGCCACCACCCTCGACACCGTGACGGTGATGGGCATGGGCGCGGTCAACCCGATCGACGTTTCGTCGGTTGAGTCGACCACCATCCTGACCGCCGAGCAGATCGCGAAGATCCCGGTCGGACGCGACACCACCTCGGTGGCGTTGCTGGCCCCGGGTACCGTGCGCGGCGACAGCGCGTTCGGCAACCTCGCGTCCTTCGGTGGCGCATCGGTCGCGGAGAACCAGTACTTCTTCAACGGCTTCAACATCACCAACACCTTCAACAACCTCAGCTTCGCGCAGATTCCATTTGAAGCGATCGCAGAGCAGCAGACCAAGACCGGCGGCTACGGCGCCGAGTTCGGCCGCTCCACCGGTGGCGTGATCAACCAGATCTCCCGCCGTGGCACCAACGAGTTCCATGCGGGTGGCAACATCTTCTATTCGCCCGAAAGCCTGTCGGAAGACTTCAGGAACCTCCAGCTGAATGACGGCAAGCTGGCTGCGGACTACAGCAACGACACCGCCGGTACGACCCTGACCACGGCCGTTTGGGCCAGCGGCGCGTTGATCAAGGATCGCCTGTTCGCCTATGGCATGCTGCAGTACGCCGACAATGGTGAAGCCAAGACCATGTCGCAGTCGCGCGGCTTCAGCACCGTCGCTACCAGCACGCAGCCGAAGTGGCTGTTGAAGTTGGACTGGAACATCAACGACAGCAACATCCTCGAGTTCACCGGCATTTCCGATCGCCGCAAGTTCGAAACCGATTATTACTCCACCACCTACAGCGATCCGCTGCTGCCGCTCAGCCCGAACCTGAATGCATACCAGGGCACCGCGTTCGATGAGCGTGGCGGTGAGACCTACATCGCCAAGTACACCGGCTACCTGACCGACAGCCTGACCCTGTCGGCCCTGGCCGGCACCAGCACCTCGAGCCGCAGCAACTACTCGGTCGCCGCCAACGGCACCGTCAACTCGTATGCCGGCACGGTCGGCCAGCCGGCCAGCGGCTGCCCGATCATCACCGATGCGCGTCCGTCTGCCGTCAACAACCTGGTGCCCAAGATCGCCGGCTGCGCACTGGCCAGCACCCTCGGCCGTCCGGATGCCGAAGACACCCGTGACCAGTACCGCATCGACCTGGAATGGCAGCTGGGCAACCACCTGCTGCGCGGCGGTATCGACATCGACAACTTCCAGTCGGTGGCCGGCGTTTCGTACTCCGGTGGCGCCCAGTGGCGTTACGGCCGTTACTCGGCGACCGGCATCACCGACGAGAACAAGGTCGTGCGCAAGCGCGTGTTCCAGTCGGGTTCGACCGTCGCCGTGGACCAGACCGCGTACTACATCGAAGACAGCTGGAGCATCACCCCCAACTTCATCGCCTACATGGGCCTGCGTTGGGACAACTTCGACAACATGAACGGCGATGGCGAAACCTTCGCCCAGATCAAGAACCAGTTCGCGCCGCGCCTGGGCTTCTCCTGGGACGTCTACGGGGACTCGAGCTTCAAGGTCTATGCCAACGCCGGTCGCTACGCGCTGCCGCTGACGGCAACGGTTGCGGTGCGTGGTGCGTCCAAGTCGCTGTACAGTGAAGAGTTCTTCACCTACACCGGCGTGGATCCGCTCACGGGCGCGCCGACGGGCCTGACCAGGATCACCAACTACAACAATGGTCGTCTGATCCGTTACCTGAACAACGAGTTCGGCGTGGGCAAGAACCCGGAGACGATCTCCGACCTGAACCTGAAGCCGATGTACCAGGACGAGTTCATCCTGGGCTTCCAGAAGCAGATGACCGACAACTTCTCGCTCGGCGCGCGCCTGATCAGCCGTGACCTGAAGGCGGCCATCGACGATACCTGCGACTACCGCCCGATCATCGACTGGGCGCTGGCCAATGGCTTCACCGCTGATGGCGGCATCTTCATCGAACCGGCCGACAAGACCCAGAACAGCGACATCGCCGTCTACAACCCGGGCTTTGCGTTCTGCCACATGTACAACCCGGGCGAAGACAGCACCTTCAAGATGGACGTCAATGGCGACGGCACCCTGGAAACGGTCGAGATCGCGGCCGACCTGCTGGGTCCGAAGGCCAAGCGTACCTACAAGGCGTTCGAGGTGTTCTTCGAAAGCAACTGGGATCGTGCGTTCCTGCAGGGTTCGTACACCTTCGCCAAGGGCCTCGGCAACACCGAAGGTGGCGTGAAGTCGGATATCGGCCAGGCCGATACCGGCACCACGCAGGACTTCGACTACCCGGAGCTCGCGGAAGGTTCCTACGGCTACCTGCCGAACGATCGCCGCCACAGCTTCAAGCTGTTCGGTAGCTATGACCTGACCGACACGGTGTCGGTGGGTGGTAACTACATCGGTCAGTCGGGCCGGCCGATCAACTGCTTCGGCTACCACCCGATCAACTCGGGCTACGGCAACAGCTACTTCTACTGCGACGGTGTCCAGGTGCCGCGCGGTACCGCCGGTCGCCTGCCGTGGACGCACAAGGTTGACATGAACGTGATCTGGAATCCGACGTTCGCCAGCGAGCGCCTGACCTTCAAGCTCGACGTGTTCAACGTGTTCAACAGCAGGGACGCGATCAACGTGAACGAGTTCGGCGAAGATGCGGCTGGCAACTTGCAGCCCAACGTCTACAAGTCGGTCACGGGCAACCAGACCCCGCGTTCCGTGCGCTTCATGGTGCAGTACGATTTCTGATCCAGTTTGACTGTTGTACTTCGGACGGCCGCCTAGTGCGGCCGTCCTTTTTGGTGCGTGGGCCAGCGACGGTTAAAGTTGCTGGACGCCGCACCTGTGCTGGAGGGACATGAAGCAGATCAACGAAGACGCGCTACAGCGCTGGCAGCAGGCCGAGCGCCTGACCGGGCAGGGCCACGGAGAGCAGGCCAGGTTGCTGTATGCAACGGTGTTCGGCGACCCCAGGCTTGCGCCGCTCGCCCACCTGCGTCTGGCGTTGCTGGACCAGCGCGCCGGCCACATCCGCGGTGCGACCGACCATGCGCTGGCGGCATTTGCAGGTGCCTATGCGGACGCGGACCTGATGGAAATGCTGTGCAAGAGCCTGCTGCAACTGGGCGAGACCCATGCTGCACTGGCATGCGCGAAGGCGTTGTCCGGCATGGACGCGTCGGTCGAGGCATATGCTGAAACCGGCAAGATGCTGTCCGACCACATGTTGCCCGATGCAGCCCTGCCACTGCTGGCAAAGGCGATGGGCAAGGGGCTGGCGAATGCGCCGGCATTGCGCTATCTGACGGGATTGAACCTGATGTACCTCGGCCGCCTCGATGAGGCCCGCCGGGAACTTGAATTCTGCGTGCGCGGCAATCCCGGCATGTTGCCGGCACACTGGGCGCTCGCCAAGGTGGGCCTGCCCGTGGATGGGGCTGCCCGCATCGAACGCATGCAACGCGTGCTGCAGGAGCCGGCCGAGATCGCTGGTGACGCGGCACTGCTGCACTACAGCCTCTTCCACGAGCTGGACCGTGACGGTCAGCCGGAGCCGGCATGGGCCGCGCTCGAACACGCCTTGCGGCTGCGCCGTGCGCGCGTGCCATACGATGAGGATGCCCAGGACGCCCTGTTCAAGGCGGCATCCGAAGCGCTGGCGGGTGTTGGCTCGCAGCCCGTCGTTGACGTACACGACGATGGGCCGAACCCCGTGTTCGTGGTGGGCATGCCGCGTACCGGCACCACCGTGATTGAACAGCATCTCTGCGCACAGGCCGACGTGGCCAGCGCCGGCGAGTTGCGTGACCTGGCCGTGCAGTCGCGCTGGCTGGCGGGCCGGACCGGGAGCAACCAGGTTGACGCGACGTTGTTGAATGCGTTGCGCGATGCATCCCTGCAGGAACTGGGGCAGCGTTACCTCGGCCATACCCGCTGGCGCGCCAACGGGCATGCGTGGTTCGCGGACAAGTGGCCGGAAAACTATCTGCTGATCGGGCATATCCTGCGCGCCATGCCGAACGCGCGGGTGCTCTGTGTGCGCCGGGACGCGGCAGATGCGTGTTTCTCCAACCTCAAGGAATGGTTCGCGGCGTCCTACTACTACAGCTACGACATGGGCGAGACCGCGCGCCAGTACGCGCGTTTTGACCAGTTGATGCAGGAAGTGCAGGCACTGCACCATCCGCGCGTTGCATTCATCGACTACGAGGCATTCGTCGAATCGCCGGCAGCGGCCATCGAAGGCGTGATCGGTGCGCTCGGATTGCCGCCGCGCGACCGACAGCGCCCGCATGCAGCGGCCACCATCGCCACTGCAAGCGCGACCCAGGCACGCGATGCGGTCAGCGCGCGCCACATCGGCGCCTGGCGTCGCTATGAAGTGCAGCTGGCCCCGATGCTGGATGAACTTGCCCGCCTGGGGTATCCGCAAACGCGGGAGCGCACGGCGTGACCAGCCAGGATCCGATGCGGGCGATGCTGGAGTATGCCGGCCTGATGGCGGCGCGCAATGACCTTGCGGGGTTGCGCCAGCTGCTCGACGGGGTCAAGGCCAGTGCCGAGCACAAGGCGCACCAGCTGATCGAGACATCGTATGCAGAGGCACTGGCCGGTCGCTACCGAAACGCACGCACCGCGGCGCTGATGGCGTGGACCCTCGACCCGAAGGCGCCGGAGTCGCGCAGGCAGCTGGCGTCGCGTTTGCGTACCAGCAACGACACGGCGCTGCTGCTGGGACTGATCGACGGTTCGGGTCCGATCTCGGGGATCCCGATCCCGTTGCTGCTGACGTACGCGGCGCAGTTGTCGTACCTCAACATGCAGGACCGCGCCCTGCAATTGCTGGACGAAGCGCGCCGTGGTGATCCGGACTACCCCGCGACCCTGTTGTCGCGCGGACAGGTGCTGACCTACCTGGGGCGGGTGGATGAGGCCATCAGCGAGTTCGAACGCTGCATTCGGATTGCGCCACAGATCGGCCAGGCGCATTGGTTCCTTGCGCACGTGGGCAAGGCGACGGATGCCAGCAACCATGTCGACCGGCTGCGCAGGCAACTCGCTGTTGCCAGCATGCCCGCGCAGGATCGCGCGTGTCTTGCCTTCGCCCTGCACAAGGAGCTGGACGACCTGGGTGATCATGACGGTGCCTGGCAGGCTTTGGAGCAGGCCTGCGGCGCGAAGCGATCCACCCTGAAGTACACCATCGACGAGAGTCGCCGGCTGGTAAACGCACTGATCGCCCTGCCAGTGAAGGAGCCGGTTGCGAACGTGCCGCCATCGGACCGGACATCGACCCGGACGCCGGTGTTCATCACCGGCATGCATCGCTCGGGCACGACCCTGCTGGAGCAACTTCTGGATGCCAGCCCGCAGGTGCTCGGGCTCGGCGAGTTGTACGACTTCACGACCGCGATGCGATATGCGACCGATCACCATTGCCGTGGCGTGATCGACCACACCATCGTCGAGCGCGCGAGCCAGCTGGACTTCGCCGACGTGGGGCGCCGCTACCTGGATGGCCTTGCCTGGCGCTTTGGCGCGGAACCCTTCCTCACCGACAAGCTGCCCTCGAACTTCCTCAACATCGGGTTCATTTGCCAGGCGCTGCCCGCCGCCAAGGTGCTGCACATGGTGAGGGACCCGATGGAGACCTGCTTTTCAAACCTGCGCGAGCTGTTCTCCGAGGCCAACCCGTATTCCTACGACCAGGCGGAGCTGGCCGACTACTACCTGCAGTACCGGCGGCTGATGGCGCATTGGCACGTGGCATTTCCGGGGCGGATGATGGACGTCGACTACGCCGACCTGACCCGCGATCCCGAGACCACGATGCGCAAGGTGGCTGCATTCTGCGAGATCGAGTATGTCGATGCGATGCGTGACCCGCGGAGTAGCCGCCGAGCGGTATCCACCGCCAGTGCGGTGCAGGTCAGGCAAGGCGTGGTGCGGCGCGACACCCCGAAGTGGGCGCCCTATGCACGCCGGCTGCAGCCCTTGATCGAGGCACTGCGGCAGGGCGGCATCGACGTTCCTGATCTGCCTGCTTAAACCTTGCGCTGCAGTCCGGCATCCCACTGGGTATGCTGCTGTCGACGATGCCTATGCCCCAGGATCCAGATCACGCCGCCGAGGCCGGGGCGGAAGCCGACAGGCTGCTGGCCATGCGCGCTGCCAATGCGGACATTGCCGCGTTCGAACACCTGTATCGCCGCCATCATCGCCGCGTGCATGGCGTGATCCTGCGGCTGGTGGGCCAGGCCAGCGCGCGCGCGGAAGACCTGACCCAGGAAGCCTTCGTGCGTGCGTGGCAGGCGCTGCCCGGCTTCCGCCATGAAAGCGCCGTCTCCACGTGGCTGCATCGACTGGCGGTGAATACGGCACTGATGGAACTGCGGTCGCGGCGCAGCAAGCCGCTGCAGGACGAGGACGAGGAGATTTTCGAGCAAGTGTCGACACCGGATACCGCCGGCAATGCCGTGCTCGGGCGCGAGCTTGAGCGTGCGGTGGCGAGCTTGCCGCCACGTGCGCGCGCGGTGCTGGTGCTGCATGACGTCGAAGGCTGGAAGCACGAGGAGATCGCCAGCGAACTGGGCATGGCGGTTGGCAGTTCCAAGGCACAGTTGCATCGCGCGCGTGGCTTGTTGCGCTCGCGGATCGGAGAAACGGCATGAACGAAGAACGCACGCAGGGGGGCGACGCCGGGATGCGCATGGCCTTGCGCGGCCTGCGCCGCGACATCGAACCCGAGCATGACCTGTGGCCCGGGATCGCGGCACGGCTGCAAGTGCTCCCACAGCAGGCAGGACAGGCCCCGCGCACGTCGCGACCAGGATGGTTGTGGCCCTTGGCGATGGCAGCTTCGCTGCTGCTGGCCGTTGGCGCGGCGTGGCACGTCAGGCCAGCGAAGCCGGCCCAGGCGGTTGTCCCGCTGATGGCACATGCATCAACGGCCGGCTGGGGTGGAACGCTGGTGCAGCGCGAAGCCGACAACATGACCTTGCACTACGAAAGCGCATTGCGGGAAATGGAGCTCGCCTCGCTTCCCGCCGGTTGGCAACCTGGATTCGATGCACTGGATCGCAGTGCCATCGAGATCCGCACCGCGCTGCAGCATGACCCGAATTCGCGCTTGTTGATCGAACGCCTGCGCGCAACCTACACACGCCGGCTCGTCCTCGCGCGCCGTGCGCTTTACGCTTGAAGGAGTTGGACATGCGCAGTTTCTTGATGGCTTCCGTGTTGGCAGTGGCATGCAGCATGGCAATGCCCGTCCACGCGGCAACGCCGATCGACCAGTCCCGGCCACTGGATGCCCAGGGGCGGGTCGAGATCGACAACCTCAAGGGCCGGGTGGACGTGCGTGGCTGGGACCGCCAGGAGGTGAAGATCACCGGCAGCCTTGGCGAGGGCGTCGAGAAGTTCGTGATCGATGGCGACGGCAAGGTCCTGCGCATCAAGGTGAAGTATCCCTCGCGGTCGCAACGCACCGAGCCGACCATCCTGATCCTGCAGGTGCCGTTGCGCGCCGAGCTGGAGATCGACACGGTCTCGGCCAACATCGACGTGCATGGGATGGCGTCGCGCGGGATGTCGCTGGAGTCGGTGAGTGGTGACATCACCGCCAACGGTGCACCCGGCCGCGCCAAGGTCGAATCCGTCAGCGGCGACGTCAGGTTGACGTTCAACAGCGCCGAGGTCGACGTGAGCACGGTCAGCGGCGATCTTGCCCTGAGCGGGCGCCTCAACGGGAACGTGTCGCTCGAGACCGTGGCAGGTGACGTGCACCTGGACAGCAAGGGCGAGAAACTCGCCAGCTTCAGGGCGGGCACGGTGTCGGGTGATATCCAGGCGCGCATGGCGTTGGCAGGCGATGGCATCGTCAAGATGGAAAGCGTCAGCGGCGACTTGTTGCTGATCATGCCGCGCGACCTGTCAGCGCAGGTATCCGGTGAAAGCTTCAGTGGCGAGCTCAACGCGCCCGGCGCGAAGATCGAGCGCGAAGAGTTCGGCCCGGGTGCCAGCTTCCATGCGCACTACGGCGCGGGCAAGGGCGAAATCCGCCTGGAGAGCTTCTCGGGCGATGCGGAACTGCGGTTCCAGTAACCCGCGGTTTGGGGTCGGAAAACACGAAGGCCGCATCGGAGATGCGGCCTTTCCCGTGATGCGCTGATGGACTGTCCCGCGCTCACGGCGCTACAGGTCCTGCTGGTAGCGCACGTAAGGCACCGTGCCCTCGTCATCCTGGCCAGGGGTGACCGAGAACGGATTCTTGCCGCGGGTGACCACGTTGTCCGCGCCCACGCTGAGCTGGCCGCTCCAGGGCGTACGCCAGGTCAGGCCGAGGCCAAGACCCTTCCAGACATTGCTTTCACCGGGGACATTGACCACGCGCCCGACGATATTCGCGCCGAATGAACCGTAGCCGGCGCCGATGTTCAGGCTGCGGGTATTCCACTGGTCGGCGAGTTGCGGCACGTCGGCAGCCGGCACCAGGCGCACCCGCGCCACGGTACCGCCCACGCTGACGAAGCCGTCGCGACCGATGTTCTTCTCGGCGAACAGCGAGAAGTCGTTTTGATCGACCTTGTTGTTGACCCGGTTGGGCGCCAGCCATGCCGGCAAGGTGTCGCGGCCGCTTCCGACCGCAACGCCCAGCTTGTTGCCACCACGGCTGATGCTGGCGGCGGCGGTGCCGTGTCGGCTACCGCTGCCCGTGTTGTCGTTGTCGAGCGAGGCCAGTACGCAGCTGTTGGCCAGCTGCACGATCTCGCTGCCGATCCCATTGCGGCGGTCGCACAGCAGGGCCAGCGAATCGCCGGTCTGCAGCCCGTAGGTCGCTTCCAGCGTGGTGCTGCCGAAGCGCCAGCGGGTACCCGCGGTGGTGCTGGTCGGCTCCAGCAGGAGCACGGCTTCGAGCTTGCGGGTGTCCTTGTTCAGCACCGGCACCAGGGCGGAATCGCGCTTGCCTGGCTTCGCCTGCGCCTGCACCGCACCGCTGGCACAGGCCAGGGCGAGCAGGGTGACAGCGAGGATGGGCAGGCGGATGTTCATGGTCTTTAGTGAGACAAATGGTTGATGGGGAAGTTCAGTATCCCGGTCGCTTGATCGTAGTGTGTTTATGATTATTTAACAATACCGAAAATGGCCTGAATCGTTGCCGAGGCGTGCCCGGGATCACTGTATTCCCGGTGCGACGGGAAGCTCGGCAGCTGCCTCCCTGAACAGGATCGAGAGCTGGTCCTCATCGAAGCGGTAGTCGTGGCCACAGAACTCGCAGCGCACCTGGGCCTGGCCGCCCCCGGCAGCCAGGGCGGCCTGGGCTTCGTCGGCGCCCAGCGAGACCAGCATGGCGCCGACACGTTCGCGCGAACATGAACAGGCGAACCGCAGGGGTTGCTCGCCGAGCAACTCCGGCGCTTCCTCGTGGAACAGGCGGTGGACGATCTCGGCGGGTGGCAGTGCCAGCAATTCGCCAGCCTTCAGGGTCTCGAACAGCGCGCCTGTCCGAGGCCAGCCATCATTGTCACCCGAGTCGCCCGGAAGCGCCTGCAGCATGAACCCGGCCGCGCGCTGGCCGTCGCAGGCCAGCAGCAGGCGCGTGGGCAGTTGCTCGGACTGGCGAAAATACCCCTCGAATGCCTCGTCCAGGCTTTCGGCATCGATCTCGACCAGGCCCTGGTAGCGCATCGGTTCACGCCCGCCGAGCGAGGGATTCTCGATGGTGATCGCCAGCAAGGCGTCGCGCCCGAGTGTGCGCAGGTCGCGCGAAGGCGGGGGCAGGCTGCCGTCCAGCACGGCCTCGTCGAGTTGGGCGATGCCGCGCAGGGTACCGGCCGCGGTGCATTCCGCGAACAGGGTGCGCAGAGCGCCTTGCCCGCGCAGTTGCACGGACAGGCGCCCGTTGACCTTGGCATGGCCGGTGAAAAGGGCAGCGGCCGCCGCGGCCTCACCCAGCAGCTCGGCAACGGCCTGCGGATAGGCGGCGCGTTCAGCCATGGCCTGCCAGGTGTCCTGCAACTGCACGACGACACCGCGCACGCCGGCGGTTGGCAGCAGGAAGCGAAGTTGCAGGTCGTGGGATGCGTTCTGGTTCATATTCGATACCGTCGGGCGCCAAGCCTGCGGATAATGGGCAGGACAACGGCGGGGAGCATGTGTGGACAAGGATATGGGGAAGCAGTATCGGAATCGCAAGGCTGCGGGTGTGCACGCATGAACGCGGGCAAGCGCCGCCGGCGCTGGCGGACATGGTTGTGGAAGCTGCCGCTGCTGCTGGCGCTGTTCAGCGTGGCGCAGGTGATCGCACTGCGCTTCATCGATCCGCCGTTCTCGATGTTCATGCTGGCGCGCCAGCTGGATGCCGTGTTCGCGGGGGACTTCAAGTTCCGCATTACCCATGACTGGCGCGCCATGGCGAAGATTTCACCAAACCTGCCACTGGCGGTGGTGGCTTCGGAAGACCAGAACTTCGCCCGCCACCATGGCTTCGACTTCGACGCGATCGAGAAAGCCCAGGCGCACAACGAACGCATGGCCGAGCGCGCAGAGAAGCGCGGCAAGCCGGTGCGTCGCCTGCGCGGCGCGAGCACGCTCAGTCAGCAGACTGCCAAGAACCTGTTCCTGTGGAGTGGTGACGGCTGGACGCGGATGCTGCGCAAGGGCGTGGAGGTCTGGTACACGGCCTTGATCGAGCTGTTGTGGCCCAAGCAGCGCATCCTCGAGGTCTACGTCAACATTGCCGAGTTCGGCGACGGCGTGTATGGCGCGCAGGCGGCTTCGCGCACGTTCTTCCGCAAGGATGCAGCCCGGCTGACTCCCGCCGAGGCCGCGCGACTGGCGGCAGTGCTGCCCAGCCCGAAGCGCTACAGCGCGGCGAATCCCGGCCCTTATGTGCAGCGGCGCGCGAACGCGATCCAGCGGCAGATGCGCCAGATCGGCGGGCCTGGGTACCTGCGAACACTGGACTGAGCGTCCAGACCCGCGCAGGCCTGCGGCGGCTGGCTTAACATCGGCGCATGCATGGGATCCAGACAGCCGACCGTTGCGTCACCGTGGTCATCGCCGCCTTCAATGAGGCCGACGTGTTGCCGGTGCTGCAGCCGCGGATCGCTGCTGCCCTGGATGCGGCCGAGCGCGAAGGGATGGAGGCCAGGCTGCTGTTGGTCGACGACGGCAGCCAGGACGCGACCTGGCCGGTCATGAACGAGCTGGCGACGCGCGATCCGCGCATCGCGCTGCTGCGCCTGTCACGTAATTTCGGCAAGGAAATCGCGCTGACCGCCGGGCTGGACCGGGTCGAGCGCGGTGCCGCCTTCATCCTCGACGCGGACGGCCAGGATCCGCCGGAATTGCTGCCGCAGTTCATCGCCAAGTGGCGGGAAGGTTTCGACGACGTGCATGGCACGCGCATCGCCCGCGACGGCGAGGGCGTGTTCAAGCGCGCGACCGCGCATGGCTTTTACCGGGTGATCGGACGGCTTTCAAAGACACCCATCCCCCGCGATACCGGCGATTTCCGCCTGCTGTCGCCGCGCGCGCTGGCCGCCTTGCGGCTGTTGCGCGAACGCCACCGTTTCATGAAGGGCCTGTTTGGCTGGATCGGTTTCAACCAGGTCGCCATTCCCTACCAGCGTGCGCCGCGGATCGCCGGCCGCAGCAAGTTCAGCGCGTGGAAGCTGTGGAACTTCGCGCTGGAGGGCATCACCGGTTTCAGCACCGCGCCACTGCGGGTGGCGACGTACCTGGGCCTCGCCAGCGCCATGGTTGCGTTCGCGTATGGCAGCTGGATCATCCTCAAGGCCATCCTGTGGGGCGACCCGGTGGCAGGCTGGCCGACGATGATGTCCGTGATCCTGTTCCTGGGCGGCGTGCAACTGGTCGCGCTGGGCCTGGTGGGCGAATACCTGGGCCGTCTGTATGAAGAGTCCAAGCAGCGGCCGCTGTACCTGGTGGACTGCTGGCAACCCGCTGGCGGGGTAGACTCGAACACATCCTCCATCCTGCAAGGAGCGGGCCATGCGCACGGTGCGTCAACTGCTGGAAACCAAGTCGCCTGAAGTCCATTCGATCGGCCCGGATGCGCCGGTGATCGATGCGATCCGGCTGATGGCCGAGCGCCGGATCGGCGCATTGCTGGTGATGGACGGCCCGCGCCTGGCCGGGATCCTGTCCGAGCGCGACTACGCGCGCAAGATCGTGTTGCAGGGGCGTTCGTCCAAGGACACCCCGGTGCGCGACATCATGACGGCCGACGTCGTCAGCGTCGGTCCGCATGACAACACCGACCACTGCATGCAACTGGTGACCGACAGCCGCATCCGTCATTTGCCGGTCGTTGAAGACGGGCAGGTGATCGGGGTGGTCTCGATCGGCGACCTGGTCAAGGCGGTGATCGAGGCAGCAGCGGCAGGAACTCGACCACTTGCAGCGCTACATCGCCTCCTGATCCACTGGCGGCCTCGAGCAGCTCAGTTGGGTGGCGTGACCTGCGCGAATACGGCGACGTAGTGGCTGATGCTGCCAGCCAGCACGAACAGGTGCCAGATTGCATGGGAATATCGCATCGACGGGCGATGGTAGAAGATCGTGCCCAGCGTGTAGAACATCCCGCCGGCCATGAGCCAGCCCAGGGTCCACGCATCGAGCGCGGCGAGCAAGGGTTTGGCGGCCACCAGGATCAGCCAGCCCATCGCCACGTAAATCAGCGTGGACAGCTTCTTGAAGCGCCCCGTGTAGAAAAGCTTGAACACCACGCCGGCCAGCGCCAGCGTCCAGATCATGGCGAACAGCCACCAGCCCACCGAACCGCGCAAGCCGATCAGGGTGAACGGCGTGTAGGTGCCGGCAATCAGCACATAGATCGCGCAGTGGTCGAAGACCTTCAGCCGGCCCTTGACGACCGGGTGCTGGATCGTGTGGTACAGCGTGGACGCGATGTACAGCAGGAGCAGGGCGACACCGAACACGATGGATGCGCCAAGCTGCCAGGCATCACCATGCAGGGCGGCCAGCGTGATCAATACCGCCCCGCCGGCAAGTGCGGCGGTCGCGCCCAGGCCGTGGGTCAGGGCGCTGGCGAATTCTTCGCGAAGATGATGCGGGTGGATTTGCATGGGCTGGTCGCGTGGAGGTGAGGCTCGCTCGAGCAACGACAATGCGGCTTGCAGCGCGCGTCTGCAATCCCGATTGCCTCAAGTCACCGCGGCGGCGTCAGGGCGTTCTTGTCTCGACGTCCGTGAGGAAGCGGATCAGGCCATCCATGTAGACCTTCTGGTTGTCGTACATCGCCAGGTGGCCCCCGTCAGGTGCGAGCAGGAACTGGCCTCTCGGCAACAGCGTCGACATTTTCTCCATGAACTTCGGATCCATGGTGTCGTGTTGCGCGCCGATGACCAGGGTCGGGACGGTGATGTCCTTCAGGTCCTCCGTGCGATCCCAGTCGACCAGGATGCCGCTGGCGCCCATCTCGCTCGGCCCCTGCATCGGCACGTAGACCTTCTTGTTGAGGCGAAAGGCGCGCAACACCGGATCCGGCCACTGCGCCGCCGGCATGCGCAGGATGTGTTCCTCGTAGAACGGCATCAGCAGTTCTTCGTAGCGGGGGTCGTCGTATTTCTTCGCTGCTTCCAGGGCAAGTATTTCCTTCAGTGCCTTCTGGTCCATCTTCGGCATCAGCACGTCATGCGCATACGCGTTGTATGCCGGGATGCTGGACATCATGTTGGAGATCACCAGGCACTTGAGGTGCTGCTGGTACTTCAGGGCGTACTCGATCGCCAGGATGCCGCCCCAGGAATGGCCAAGCAGGCAGAAGTTGTCCTTGCCGAGGTGCAGGGCCTGGCGAACCTGTTCGACTTCGTCGACGAAGCGGTCGATGGTCAGCAGCGGCGCCATGTCGTCCGGCTGGTCGCTGTAGAGCGAGCCGAGCTGGTCGTAGTAGTAGTACTCGATGCCGGCACCGGGGAAGTAGCTGTCGAAGGCTTCGAAGGCTTCGTGGGTGGCGCCGGGGCCACCGTGCAGCAGCAGGACCTTCATCTTCGGGTTGTTGCCGACGCGCTTGGTCCAGACCTTGAAGTCGCCTGACGCGGTGTGGATCGGGATCATTTTCACGCCGCCGCCGAGGACATCGTCGCGGCCGCTGTTGTCGAAGTAGGCATCGATGGACGCCACCGACGCGGGCGCCTGCATGGATGCAGGCGATGCGGGTGTCGCATTCCGATCACAGCCCGCCAGCAAGGCCAGGCTGATCAAGAGGCCCGGAAGCAGGTTTTGCATGACGTTCTCCCTCGGTGGCAGTCCACGAGGATGCCACGTCTGGCAATCCCGCAACAATCGAGTGTGTGCCTTCGTCCAGATGCCGGCGTCAGCCCTGCGCCACCGCATGCGCATGCTCGCGGGTGGCCATGAACTCCACCGCGGGTGAACGCTCCTGCGCCAGTTGCAGGTTGACCCGGGTCGGCGCCAGGTAGACCAGGTGGCCGGCGGCATCAATGGCCAGGTTCATCGCGTTCTTCTCGCGGAATTCTTCCAGCTTCCTTGCATCGCCGCACTTGATCCAGCGCGCGGTGGTCACCTGCACGGGCTCGAAGGATGCCTCGACGCCGTACTCATCCTTGAGCCGGTAGGCGACCACTTCGAACTGCAGCACGCCGATCGCGCCCAGCACCAGGTCGTTGCTCATCAGCGGCTTGAAGAACTGGGTGGCACCTTCCTCGGACAACTGCGCCAGGCCCTTCTGCAACTGCTTGAGCTTGAGCGGGTCGCGCAGGCGCGCGCGCCTGAAGAGCTCGGGCGCGAAGTTCGGAATGCCGGTGAAGGCGAGCTTCTCGCCTTCGGTGAAGGTATCGCCGATCGAGATGGTGCCGTGGTTGTGGATGCCGATGACATCGCCAGGGAAGGCGCTTTCGGCGATCTCGCGATCGGAGGCCATGAAGGTCAGTGCGTTGGCGAGCTTGAAGTCCTTGCCGGTGCGCGGATGGAACGCCTTCATGCCGGCGGTGAACTTCCCGGAGCACACGCGCATGAATGCCACGCGGTCACGGTGCATGGGGTCCATGTTGGCCTGGATCTTGAAGATGAAGCCGGTGAGCCTGGGTTCGTCCGGCGCCACGTCGCGCGTCAGCGTGGCCCGCGGGCGCGGCGACGGCGCGTGCTCGACGAAGAAATCCAGCAGCGGCTGCACGCCGAAGTTGTTGACGCCCGAGCCGAAGAACACCGGCGACTGCTGGCCGGCAAGATACGCTTCGCGATCGAACGGATGGCTGGCGCCCTGCACCAGTTCCAGTTGCTCGCGCACCTCGGCCAGCATGGGGGCGCCGATCCGCGCTTCGACCTGGGGATCGTCCAGCGAGGCGAAGATGGTCGAATCCTGGCGGGTGAAGTTGCGGCCGGGTTCGTACAGGTGGACTTCGCCGGTCACCAGGTGCACCACGCCCTTCAGGCGCTTGCCCATGCCGATCGGCCAGGTCACCGGCGCGCACTGGATGCCGAGCACGGATTCGATCTCGTCCAGCAGGTCGATCGGATCCTTGCCCTCGCGGTCGAGCTTGTTGACGAAGGTCATGATCGGGGTGTCGCGCAGGCGGCACACCTCCATCAGCTTGATGGTGCGGTCTTCCACGCCCTTGGCGACGTCGATCACCATCAGCGCGGAGTCGACCGCGGTCAGCACGCGATAGGTGTCCTCGCCGAAGTCTGCGTGGCCCGGGGTGTCCAGCAGGTTGATGATGCGGCCCTCGTACGGGAACTGCATCACCGAGCTGGTCACCGAAATGCCGCGCTCCTTCTCCAGCGCCATCCAGTCGGAGGTGGCATGGCGGCTGGTCTTGCGCGATTTCACCGAGCCGGCCATCTGGATCGCGCCGCCGAACAGCAGGAGCTTCTCGGTCAGCGTGGTCTTGCCGGCGTCGGGATGGGAAATGATGGCGAAGGTGCGGCGGCGCGCGGCTTCGGAATTGACTTCTGACATTGCGGAATTATACCGGCGCGGGCAGCATGGCCCTAGCAGATGAATCAGGGTTGCCATGCACGACGACGCCACGCACGCGCTCGATCCGCAAGCTCAGGAGGCCGCCAGCCTGCCGGGAACGATTGGTCCGTACCGAATCCTCGGGCTGTTGGGCGAAGGCGGCATGGGGCGCGTCTATCTGGCCCGCGAAAGCCACCCGCCGCGTGATGTCGCATTGAAGGTCGTGCGCGGGATATCGGGCGGGGCACTGCAACGCTTCCAGCGCGAGATCGAAGTGATGGGCCAGCTGGAGCATCCTGGCATCGTGCGCCTGTATGCCGCCGGCGAGGATGCGGTGGGCGGCATCCCATGCCCCTGGTTTGCGCTGGAATACGTGCGTGGCCCCGACTTGCGCGGCTACCTGGCGCGCGCCAAGCCCGACCTGCAGGCACGCATCGGCCTGCTGGTGAAGCTCGCGCGCGCGGCGCATTTCGCGCACGAACGCGGCATCGTGCACCGCGACCTGAAGCCCTCCAACGTGCTGGTCGACGAACACGGGCAGCCGAAGATCCTCGACTTCGGCATCGCGCGCCTGCATGGGGAAGCCGGCGGCGAGATGACCCAGGCCGGGCAGGTCATGGGCACGCTGCCCTACATGAGCCCGGAGCAATTGTCCGGGCATGGCCACGAGGCCGATGCGCGCAGCGACGTGTATGCGCTGGGGGCAATCGGCTACGAGTTGCTGTCCGGCAGCCTGCCGCACCCACGGCTGACGTCGTCGACCTTGTTCGAGGCGCTGGACATCATCCGCCGCGAGGAACCTGCGCCGCTGGAGCGGATCAATCGCAGCGCGCGCGGCGATCTCAGCCTGGTGGTGATGAAGGCCCTTGCCTCCGAACCCTCGCGGCGCTATGCGACCGCCGCGGAATTTGCCGACGACCTCGACGCGGTGCTGGCATCGCGCCCGGTTCTTGCGCGCGCCCCGACGCGGGCCTACCGCGCTGCGCGCTTCGTGCGCCGGCACCGGGCATTGAGCATTGCGGCAGCCGTGGTATTCGCATCGCTGCTGGCGGCCACGATTTTCAGCGGGCTCGCGGCGCAACGTGCGCGGGTGGCATTGGCGGAGGCGGAGCTGCGCGCGCGAGACGGCTGCCGTCAATGGCTTTCTGGAAACCATGCTCACTTCGGCGATGCCAGAGCAGGCGCAGGGCCGCGAGGTGAAAGTGGCCGATGTCCTGGACCAGGCCGAGCGCGAGTTCACAGGGCTGGACGCGCCGCCCGTGGTACGGCTGTCCCTTGCCTCGACACTTGCCGCGATGCGGCTTGCACTGGGCGAGTTCGAACGCGGCCTGGTGATGAATCAGGCTGCGCTCGATCTGGTGGACGAGGCCGGTGAGGATCCGGTGCGGCGCGGCACGCTGCTGCGCCAGCGCGCGGTCTTGCTGTCCGAACTTGATCGCTTCGATGAAGCCCGCACTGTCGCCGAGCAGGCGAAGAAACTGTTGACGAAGGCGAAACCTGCCGAGCGCATCGGCATGGAACTCACGGTCGCGCAATTGGGCGAAGACTCAGGTTCGGTATCGACTGGACAAGCCGGCTACCGTGCCGTGATTGCCCAGGCGGAAGAAGCGATCAGGACCGACGATGACCCGGACCTCGTCCAGGTCCTGGAAGTCGCTCGCAATAACCTGTCTGGCTCGCTGCGCGCCAGCGGCAATCTGGTTGAAGCCGAACGGATTGTCCGGACTCTGCTGGCCGAGCGTCGGGAACGCTACGGTGAAAACGACCCGCGCACGCTCGCCAGCCGCCAGAAGCTGGCGATGGTGCTCAGCGAGCGTGGGGATCTGGCGGGCGCCGAGGTCGAGGCGCGCGCCACGCTGGAACGGCTGACAGAGGTATTTGGCGCGGACCACGTGAGCACGCTGGTCACGCGCCATACGTTGGCGGCGACCTTGCTGCAGGAGGGCAAGCTGGACGAAGCCGAACAGCACGAGCGGGCGGTGCTGGCGGGCTTCGAGCAGCAGTTCGGCGAGCGCCACACGCAGACGGTGGCCGCGCTTGGCGCGCTGGCCTACCTGCTGGAGGAGCGCAAGCAGTTCGACGAGGCAGAGGCGTTGTACCGCCGCATCGTGGAGATCCAGAGCGACAATCCGGCGTCCGTGATGGGACCTCGCAACAACCTCGCCATGCTGCTGGTGACGCGCGGCAATCCGCGCGCCGCGTTGCTGGAATTCGACCGCCTGCTTGAAGTGGCGCGTGCCGTGCTGGGCGAGGATCACGCCTACTGGTGGATCTTCAACACCAATCGCGCCTTGGCACTGCTGCGCCTGGGGCGCGCGGCCGAAGCCCGCGACGTGCTCAAACCCGTGTACGCCAAGCTGCGCGAGCGCATGGGCGCCGATCACGCCCGCACACGAACCGCTGGAGAACGGCTGGTCGAGGCGTACGAGAAACTGGGGATGAAGGCGGAAGCCGCTGCGCTGCGCTCCGAGATGGCGCCCAAGACCCCATAGGCAATGCGTTGGCTCGTCGGTCGGGGATTGCTGTGGCAATTCAACTCGCATCGACGTGCGGTTATGTTGCGCACCTCGACCAACCGCCAACAAGAGGTTTCACCTTGAAGAAGATCATGTTCATTGCCCTCATTGTCGTTTCTTCATCGATGGCACATGCCTCACCCAGCGCCCCCTCATCGAATTCCTTCTCATTTGATCTCTGGGAATGGATTTCTTCGTTCTTCGAAACCTCTAATCCTGATAAGTCCCAAGACCTCGTCAAGTCCGACGGCACCATTTACGACTGCTTGGTCAAGGCTGATGGAGTCATTTACGACTAGGACCTTCCAGACGAGGAGTTCCATTTCCCATGTGCGGGATAAGGTCATCTCATCATTGAGTTTCCAGGGCGAGGGCACTCCCTTAGCCCACGGATGACCAGCAACATGGATTCGTATGGCGGAGCTGCTTCCGCCATACAATCGGGGCATGACCACGTTCCTAGTGCTTTGCCTGGTTGCGGCGCTCGTCTGGTGCGCGTCACTGACAGTGCGCTTGAGCGCAGTGCGTGCCGGGCATGGGGGTGATGGGAAACTGTCCAACGACCGAACCCGCGAAATGGATTCCCAAGTCCGCGAGCAAGCCGTGGTGCAGGAGCGCGAACGCATCTATTCCGACCTGCACGATGATCTTGGCGCGAAATTGCTCACACTGATCTATCGCGCCGAATCACCGGTGCAGGCGGACCTGGCACGCGCGATCCTGCAGGACCTGCGCGATGTGGTGACGCGTTCGCGCGGCACGCCGGGCACCCTGGCCGATGTGCTCGCCGACATTCGCAGTGAAGCAATGCATCGGCTTGCCGCAGTCGGCCTCGGACTGGACTGGGACGATCCCGGCGACTTGCCGGATCCGCTGCTGGACACGGGAGATGCGCTCCACCTGCATCGCATCGTGCGCGAAGCCATCAGCAACACGATCCGCCATGCGCAGGCCCGGCATCTGCGTATCCGTGTTCGCGCACGCGAGGGCGAATTGTTGCTGGAACTCACCGATGACGGCAGCGGCGTCTCCAACGAAGTTCCGCTCGGCAGCGGCATGCGCAACATGCGCAATCGTGCCGATGAACTGGAAGGCAGCATCGACTGGCTTGCCGGCACTCAAGGCGGGGCAAAAGTGCTGCTGCGCATGCCGCTGGCGTCAAGCGGATGAGCATGCATCCTGGCTTCACCCGCGCCCTCGTCGTGGACGACCTTGCCGATGTCAGGCAGTGGCTGGTTGCGGCCCTGCAGTCGGCATTTCCCGGCATCGAAGTGACGACGGCCGGCAGCCTGCGCGAGGCATTTGCGAAAATCGAACCGCCACCACAGCTGGCATTAATCGATCTTGGCTTGCCTGACGGCAGTGGCACGCAGTTGATCGAGGCCTTGCGCAATAGCGGGGCCGACACGCTGTGCATCGTTGCGACCGTGTTCGATGATGATGCGCATTTGTTCCCGGCCTTGCGCGCAGGTGCACAGGGCTACGTGCTGAAGGATCGCGACCGCGAGGTATTGGCGGGGATGCTGCTGGGCATCGCGGCTGGCCAGCCGCCGTTGTCGCCGTCGATTGCACGGCGCCTGCTCCGCCACTTCCAGCCGTTGCCTGCCGCTGCCGTCGAGGACACGCCGCTGACACCGCGGGAAACCGAGGTGTTGCGGCTGACGGCCAAGGGGCTGACGCTGAAGGAGGTTGCCGATGCCCTGGGGATTTCGCGCCACACGGTGTCCGGCTACCTCAAGGACATCTATCGCAAGCTGAGCGTCGGCACGCGCGCGGAGGCCGCGCTCGAAGCCGCGCGGCGCGGACTGGTCGCGCCCTGAGTTGCGCCTGGTTCGCTTCCCAGGGGCGCGCCAGCGCCCGCTCCCGGCCTGATGCCGGTATCCCCATTCCTTGTGGACATGGGCATCTTCCCCGGCGTTGCGGTGCAGGCCCACCCCGCGATCATGGGGGTGCGCCGATGCCGCGCATGCGGAAGGGGATCGAGACCAGCCGCATCCCGCGATTCACCTGCAGCGCAAAGTGCAGGTGCGGGCCGGTGGTGAACCCGGTATTACCGGACAGGCCAATCTGCTGGGCAGCCTGTACCTGCTGGCCCACGCGTACCAGCACGCCGCCGCTCTTGAGGTGGGCGTACAGGGCCATGCTGCCGTCGTCGTGCAGGATCCGCACGAAATTGGCACGACCGCGGTAACGGTCCCTGGTCAGGCCGGCCTTGCTGAAATCCGATTCGACCTGCATCACCGTACCGGCGCGCGCAGCCAGGACCGGGGTGCCGATGTTGGCGGCGAAATCCAGTGCGTAGCGATTTTCTTCGTCGTCATGGCTGAACTGCCCATCGAACCCCTGGTCGATGCGGTTGCGCAACTGTCGTAGCGGTGGCAGGTATTCGACATCCTGGGTTTCGCATTTGAACTTCCTGGTACCCCTTGCAGCTGGAGCTGGAGGCTGCCGCTGCGGCCGCTTTCGGGACGTAGCCGGGCCAGCAGCGTGCTGCCCATGGCCGGTACGCTGGCGCGTGCCGGGAGCTGCGGGTCGCTCGGGATCATGCTGCCAGCCGGGCGCAGCATGACTTCGATGGGCCCGGCGAGCTTGTTGTCGGCCCATGCGAGATAGTCGCCGTCGCCCGCTTCGATGCGCAGTGTTGCGATGGCGACTTGCGTCGTCTCCGGTTCGACGGCGCGGGTGGCACCGACAGGTGGGCTGGCTGTCGCCCACGACATGCAGGCGAGCAGGAGGATGAACGTGATTCGCGTCGCTGCCTGCATGGTCAGTCCGTGTGCGAGGCCAAGGTCTTGCGTGGTTCGGATCCGCGGATGCGGGTACGCAACGGGGATTCGAATAACTTGAAGGTCAAGCCGGATGCGACGATCGTGATGGCAAGGAAAAGCACCAGGCCACCCACTCCCTTTGACCAGCCCGAATTTTCCCAGTGCCAGCAGGATCGGGAAATGCAGCAGGTACAGCGAGTAGGAAATGCTGCCCAGATAGTCACCCACCCGATTCTCGAGCACCACGTTGCCCTCCGGCACCATGAACACCAGGCAGAAGAACGCGAACGACATGGTGGCCAGGATCAGGGGGTTGAACCACATCACGTAGGTCCAGCCGGTCAGCCGCTCCAGGATGGCCGGATACAGCATCAGGATCAGCAGCAGCGCGCACAGGTATGCGGAATGCCGCCAGCGTGCAGATGGCTGCCAGCGCAGGTAGAGCATGCCCAGTGCCATGCCGGCGACGAAGTACGGCAAGCCGCGAAGCAGCGGCAGGTCGACCGGGAAGCCCATCACCGGCTGTTTGGGTCCCACCGGCCAGTGACCACTGACGAAGACGCCCAGGATGAAGATGCAGAACAGTGGAATCGCCAGCGGCACGCGCGTGCGCAGCCACCAGAGGATCGCGAATACCAGATAGAAGTGGATTTCCGTCGGGATCGTCCAGAGTATTTGCGCGCCGTAGAGGAAGACCAGGTGCGAGGCGAGTGATTTCAGCCCGGGGATGTCGTAGACGGACTCGGCGATCCAGGCAACATCGACCTTGCCAAGCAGGTACGACAGCATCACGACCGCGATGAAGAGTGGAAGCACGCGCCCCGCACGCGCGCGGCCGTACGCTCTCAGCGCCGGTCCCGTCGACGCGCGCCGGAGATACAGCACGCTCATCAGGAACGCACTCAGCAGGAAGAACAGCATGACGCCGAGCTGCGGCGCTCGCGTGCCGAGCACCGCCCCCCACAAATTGGCGTGATTGCTGTAATGGCCGAGCAGGACGATCAGTGCTGCCATCGCCCGAAGCGTATTGAGGCGCCGTATTTGCATGGGTGGCCTTGCTGGACCGTGCTGGCCACGGCGACGCCAGTATTACCGATGGCGGTGGTCATGATGTTTGGTCATATGAATCGCTTCATCCGGATAAAGAGATTGACAGGCCGGGAATGTGCCGCCAGACTGCGGCCATCCATCGAGACCGGCTGAGGGACAGGCCCGAAGAAGCCGGGGCAACCTGATGGAGACGACCCAAGTGGCCGTCTTCATCGCGGTGCCAAATCCTGCGGGGACCTGCGTGTCCACCGGAAGATGGTTGCGCTGTCGTGCAAGTCGCGACTACCGCATCCGCCGACCTCGTCGGCCTTCCGACTCCCCCGCGAGACCCGATGGTTCCATCCATCCGGGGAATCGCCATGAGCCTTGCCGAACGCACCACGCCCAGCCCGCAACCTGTCCAGGCTGGCGCAAGCATGCGTGCAGCGGGCGCATTGCCCGTGGACGCCGACGTCCTGCGTGGATGCATCGATGCCGTGTTGCCCACGCGCCATGCCGGCACCCGCAAGGTGCGTATCGCCTATGAAGTGTCGGGCGCTGCGGGCACGCCGGTCATCTTCGTGGCAGGCGGGATTTCTGCACACCGGCACGTGGCGGCCAATGGCTGCGATGCGAATGCCGGCTGGGCCGAAGACCTGGTGGGCGCGGACCGCACGCTGGATCCCGCCCGTTGCCGCATCCTGGCGTTCGACTACATCGGTGCCGACGGCAGCCTGGACGTACCGATCGACACCGCCGACCAGGCCGACGCGATCGCCCTGTTGCTGGAGGCACTGGGCATCGATCGCCTGGAAGCGTTCATCGGCTACTCCTACGGGGCGATGGTCGGCTTGCAGCTGGCGCAGCGGCATCCGTCGCGCCTGCAACGGCTGGTCGCGGTCAGCGGAGCGCATCGCGCCCATCCGTATGCCGCGGCGTGGCGCGCCTTGCAGCGCAAGGCAGTTGCGCTGGGGCAATTGCAATGTGCGGACGAACAGGGCCTGTCGCTGGCGCGCCAGTTCGCGATGCTGAGCTACCGCACCCCGGAGGAATTCGCCGAGCGTTTCGACGCGCCGCCTACATTGAAGAATGGTCGGGTCTGCGTCGCGGCGGAGGACTACCTGGATGCCGCCGGCGCCAGGTTCGTTGCGCGCATCTGCAGCACGGCATGGCTGCGCCTGTCGGAATCGATCGACTTGCACCTGGTCGATCCAGCCCTGGTCACGGTGCCGACCACGGTGATCGCCGTGGAGGGCGATCGGTTGGTGCCGTTGTCCGATGCGGTGACCCTCGTCGAGGGCCTGGGCTTGAACGGGAGCCTGCGCGTGCTGCGCTCCCGCTACGGACATGACGCCTTCCTCAAGGAAGGCGATCGCATCGACGCGTTGCTTGGCGCTGCATTGCGCCAGAACCCAACTGGAGCAACGGCATGAGCCTTGAACACCGCGACGTGGTTGCCCTGCACCAGGCCGGGTGTCGCCCGTCGACCCAGGCCGTGCGTGCCGGCATCGACCGTGACACGGCGTTCGGTGCCGTCACGCCGCCGCTGGTGCTGTCGTCCAACTTCAGCTTTGCCGGCTTCGACGACAAGCGCCAGTACGACTATTCGCGCAGCGGCAACCCGACCCGCGACCTGCTGGGCGAAGCGCTGGCGCAGCTTGAAGGCGGCGCCGGCGGGGTGGTCACTTCGACCGGCATGTCCGCGATTACCCTGGTCCTGAATGCCTTGCTGCAGCCGGGCGACCGATTGGTGGTCCCGCACGATTGCTACGGCGGCAGCTGGCGCCTGTTCGATGCGCTGGCGAAGAAGGGCGCATTCGAACTGGTGACCGCAGACCTGACCGATCCGCGCGCACTGGCCGATGCGTTGGCGACTGCCGATGACGGGCGAGCCCCGGCGCTGGTCTGGATCGAAACACCTTCCAACCCGTTGCTGCGGATCACCGACCTGCGCTTCGTGATCGATGCATCGCACAAGGCCGGCGCGTTGGTGGTGGTCGACAACACCTTCCTGTCGCCGGCGCTGCAACGCCCGATCGCCGATTTCCAGGCCGACGTGGTGGTGCACTCGACCACCAAGTACATCAACGGCCACAGCGACGTGGTCGGCGGCGCGGTGGTTGCGCGCGATGCCGCCGTGCATGGGCAATTGAGCTGGTGGGCCAATTGCCTGGGCATCACCGGCTCGCCGTTCGACAGCTTCCTCACCCTGCGCGGCCTGCGCACCCTGGACGCGCGGTTGCGCGTGCACCAGGAAAACACGCAGGCACTGGTGGCACTGCTGGACGGGCATCCTGCGGTGCGTGCGCTGCACTACCCCGGCCTGCCAACACATCCCGGGCATGCATTGGCCGCGCGCCAGCAACATGGTTTCGGCGCGATGCTGAGCGTCGAACTGGAAGGCGGCGAGCAGGCGGTGCGTGCCTTCGTCGATGGCCTGCGCCTGTTTACCCTGGCCGAATCGCTGGGCGGGGTGGAGAGCCTCATCGCGCACCCGGCGACCATGACCCACGCGTCGATGAGCGCCGACGCGCGCGCGGTGGCCGGCATCTCCGATGGCCTGCTGCGGTTGTCGGTGGGCATCGAACATGTGGACGACCTGCATGCGGATCTCGCCGACGCGCTGGCACGTGCCGGGTGTGCCGCCAGCACGGTACGCAAGGCCGCCAAATGAACACGCAGGTTGCCGCACTGCGCAGTGCCTGCGTGCAGCCCGCGCGGGTCGCCCTGCTTGGCACCGGCACGGTCGGCAGCGCGCTATGGTCGCGCCTGGCCGGCTGGCGCGGAATCACGCTGGGCGAACGCCTGTCGCTGGTGCATGTCGCCAACTCGCGGGTCGCGGTCAGCAACCGCAAGGGGATTCCTGCCAATACCCCCGATATCTTCATGCGCAACATGCCGCAGGCCAGCGCGCTGGACGCGGTGGAAGCGGCGTTCGACGGCAGCGGGCCGCGCATCGTGATCGATGCCACCGCCTCCGATGAAGTGGCCGCGCAGCACGCCGCGCTGGCTTGCGCGCGGCATCCACGTGGTGACGGCCTGCAAACTCGGGCAGGGCACGTCGCTGGAGCGGTGGCACGCGATCCAGTCGGCCTGCCATGCGGGCGGGACGCACTACGGCGACAGTGCGACGGTGGGTGCGGGCCTGCCACTGCTGCGCAGCCTGCGCGCGCTGCAGGCCGGTGGCGATCGCATCCATGCCATCGCCGGCGTGCTGTCGGGATCGTTGGCGTGGTTGTGCAATCGGTACGATGGCCTGCGCCCGTTTTCCGGCTTTCTCCGCGAAGCACGCGATGCCGGCTTCACCGAGCCGGATCCGCGCGAAGACCTGTCCGGCGAGGACGTGCGTCGCAAGCTGCTGATCCTGGCGCGTGCCGCTGGCTATCCGTTGCATGCCGATGCAGTACAGGTGGATTCTCTGATGCCGGCGGCCCTGGAGGCGTTGGCGGTCGAGGATGTCGATGCCGCGCTGCCCCAGCTGGATGCGCCGATGCGTGCGCGGCTATGCCGCGGCCAGGACGCAGGGCGAGAAACTGCGCTTCATCGCGCGCCTGCAGGGCGGGCTGGCGACGGTCGGCCTGGAGACGCTGGCCGCCGACCATCCGCTGGCCGGGGGTATCGGCACCGACAACAAGGTCGCGATCTGGTCCGACCGCTATCGCGAGCAGCCCCTGGTGATTCAGGGGCCGGGCGCGGGCGCGGCTGTGACCGCAGCGGCATTGCTGGATGATGCACTGGCGATCCACGCAGCCATCGCAACCCGCAGGCTCGGTTAGGGCAATACGTTGAAACCGAAGAATGTCTCGATCGGCTGCGGTCGCTGGAACACGTTACCCTGCGCATAGTCCACGCCAATCCGGCGAAGGTGTTCAAGCTGCGCCTCGGTTTCGGCCTGTTCGGCCACCGCACGCTTGCCGAGCACGTGCGCGATTTCGGCAATTGACTTCACGACCGCGTCGGGCAGGCCGCCGTTGCCGAGTTCGCGGACGAAGCTGCCATCGATCTTCAGGTAGTCCACGTCGAGTTCCCGCAGGTAACCGAATGAACAGAAGCCGGTACCGAAGTCGTCCAGCGCGAATTTGCAGCCCAGGTCACCCACGCGGTTGATGAAGCGGCGCGCGCGGGTCATGTCGCGGACCACGCTGGTCTCGGTGATTTCAATGCAAACCTGTTCCGGCTTCAGCGGGCCACGCCGCAGGCGCGCGGCGAAGTAGTCGCCGAAGTCCTCGTCGACCAGGGTCGTGCCGCCGATATTGATGCTGCACAGCCGCACCTGCTCGAGTGCCGCGGGATGCTTCTCAAGCCAGGTCAGGGTTGCATCCAGCACGTAGCGGTCCAGGCGCGGCCCCAGCCGGTAGCGTTCGGCGGCGGCAATCATTTCCGCCGGCGGACGCAGGTTGCCGTCGCGGTCCAGCCAGCGCACCAGGATCTCGAAATGCGATTGCAGCGGTTGCGCATTGCGCAGGTCCACGATCGGCTGGCACCACAGGGCGATCCGGCGCTGGTCCATCGCTTCGCGCGCCGCCATCGCCGAGTGCATCGCACGGGTGCGGACGCGGATTTCGTCCGGATTCGATGCCGCGGCGAACGAGCGGTTGCCGCCCAGTTCCTTGGCGGCGAAGCACGCGGCATCGGCCAGCGAGAGCAACTCGTCGAACGTCATGTGCGGTACTGTGCTGGTCGCGAGTCCGATGCTGCCGGTAGTGCCCAGGTTCTGCCCCTGCCAGGCTACGCGCATGCCCTCGATCGCGGTCAGCAACCTGCGCGCACGCGTCTTGGCGGTGCGCTCGTCCATCGGCAGCAGTGCAGCGAATTCGTCGCCGCCGGTGCGCGCGACAGGTGTCTCCTCGCCGAATTCGTCGCGCATGAGCCCGGCCACCCGGCGGATCATCTCGTCCCCTGACACGTGGGTGGCCGAATCGTTCACCAGCTTGAAGTGGTCCAGGTCGACATACAGCAGGGTGATGGTTTCAGTGCTGGTCGCCAGCAACTGTCGGGCCCGCTCCTCGAACGTATCCCGATTGAGCAGGCCGGTGAGGGTGTCGCGCGTGGCGCGTTGCTGCAACGCCGCGCTGGCATGCGCATGCTCCTTGTGTGGGGCCAGGAAAAATACGGGGATGATCGAATAGACGATGAGCATGGACGTCATGAGCACGCTGTCATGCAGGGTCTGCGGGCGTTCGAATCCGCCCAGGCCCAGGCCGGTCATCAGGCTCACGCAGACGATCACTGCCGATGTGGCCACCAGGGTCAACAGCGGCGGGTAGCGCACGGCTGACCACAACAACAGGGAGAGCGGCAGGCTGGCCAATGCCAACGGATACTGGCTGCCCATGAGTCCCATCACATGGACGCCGCCCAGCATGGCGACCAGCAGCAAGCACCAGGCCGCCTTTTCGGTTCGGCGTACCGGCTTGTCACCCAGGGCCGGGCTGGTGCGGTCGTTGAAGAAGACATACAGCAGGACAGGGCTGAGGCTGGTTACGCCGAGCAGGTCGCCCAGCGCCCATTGCACGGCGATGCGGCCAGCTTCGTGCAGCTGTGCCATGCCTGCATGGACCATGCCGAAGGCACCAATGCAGGCGCTGGTCGCGCTCAGCAGCAGTCCACTACGCAACAGCAACCCGCCGTCGGCGGTGCGCAGGTGGATGCGGCGGGACGTCATCCGGCTGCGGACGTACCACCCGGCAAGCAAGGTGGCCAGCGTATTGCTGCCCACGGAGTACGGCAGGAACTCGACGGGCACCGGCAGGACGAGTACGTGCAAGGCCAGAATCGCAAGCGGAATCGTGAGCACGTACCACAGGCCGTAGCGGACCACCACGGCGAACCCGATGCCGGCTGCTGGCCAGAACAAGGTCACATCCGCAGGCGCTCGCAGGTAAAACACCGTGACTGCAGCTCCGGCAAAGTACAGGCCGGTCAGCAGCCCCGCCCGTAGCACATGCGCCAGTCTGGTTTGCATCACTGCAGTCTATGCACCCCAATTGCGGATGCAAGCGATCCGGTCAGGTTGCATTGCGCGGTTCGTCGCGCCGCGTTTTCAGCACTCGATGACATTGACCGCGAGTCCGCCTCGGCTGGTCTCTTTGTATTTGTCCTGCATGTCACGGCCGGTCTCGCGCATGGTCTTGATCACCTTGTCCAGGCTGACCTTGTGCTTGCCATCGCCACGCAGCGCCATCCGGCTGGCATTGATCGCCTTCACCGCGCCCATCGCATTGCGCTCGATGCACGGGATCTGCACCAGTCCGCCGATCGGGTCGCAGGTCAGCCCGAGGTTGTGTTCCATGCCGATCTCGGCGGCGTTCTCGATTTGTCCCGGGGTTCCGCCCAGCGCGGCGGTGAGGCCTGCGGCGGCCATCGAACACGCCACGCCGACTTCACCCTGGCAGCCGACTTCGGCGCCGGAGATGCTGGCATTTTCCTTGTAGAGGATGCCGACTGCCGATGCCGTCAGCAGGAAATCGAACACGCCCTGCTCGTTGGCGCCGGGGCAGAAGCGGTCGTAGTAATGCAGGACCGCGGGGATGATGCCGGCTGCGCCATTGGTCGGCGCAGTGACCACCCGGCCACCCGCGGCATTCTCCTCGTTGACCGCCAATGCATACAGGTTGACCCAGTCGAGCACGGTCAGCGGATCGCGCATCGCCGCCTCCGGCTTCGATGAAAGCTCGGCATGCAGGCTCGGCGCGCGCCGGGAGACGTGCAAGCCGCCGGGCAGGGTGCCCGTCTGCAGGATGCCGCGAGCCACGCAATCCTGCATCGCACGCCAGAGCTCGCGCAGGCCTTGCCTGATCTCGTCCGCACTGCGCCAGGCCTGTTCGTTTTCGAACATCAGCCGGGCGATGCTGATGCCATTGTCGATCGCCCGCCGGATCAGTTCGTCGCCCGATGCAAACGGATATGCCACCACGGTGGTGTCGGCGACGATGCGGTCTTCGGCGGCTTCATCCTGGTTGACCACGAAGCCCCCACCGACCGAGTAATAGTCGCGCGTCGCGATTTCTACGCCCGCGACATCGAGCGCGGCGAAGCGCATGCCGTTGGTGTGGAACGGCAGCTTCTGCCGCTTGTTCATGACCAGGTCGCGTTTCTCGTCGAACGCGATCGGATGCGTGCCCGCCAGGTTGAGGCGCTTTTCGCCGCGGATGCGCTCGAGCGCGGCCGGGATGATGTCGGGGTCGATCGCGTTCGGCCAATGGCCCTCCAGCCCCATCAGCACCGCCTTGTCGGTGCCGTGGCCGCGGCCGGTCAGCGCCAGCGAACCAAAGACTTCGGCGCGCACGCGCACCACCTCCTGCAGGCGCCCTGCCTCGACCAGGTGGCGCTCGACGAACCGTGCTGCCGCGCGCATCGGTCCGACGGTATGCGACGAGCTCGGGCCGATGCCGATCTTGTACAGGTCGAAGGTGCTGACGGCCATGTGGGCGGGTGCTCGTTGAGGTTGTCAAAAATTGCGGCGAACGAGCCTATTCTATGCCGGCCACCATTCCTGGAGAGACGCTGGCGTATGGACTTGATCCTCTACCAGCGGGATGACTGCCACCTGTGCGACCTTGCGCTGGAAGTGTTGGCGGCTGCGCGCGTGCCGGCGTTCGAGAGCGTCTTCATCGATGACGACTTCGCGCTGGAGCAGTGCTACGGGTTGCGGGTGCCGGTGCTGCGTGAAACGACCAGCGACCGCGAAATGGATTGGCCTTTTGACCTCGAAGGCTTGTGCCGATTCCTGGCCAGCAGCCCGGCAGGCGTGGGCCCGGATTGAAGCGTTGCTGCCAGTTGCATCGCCGGCGCTGCATTGCGAGCATGCGGCGAGGATGCCGGGGACAAGGGATGCTCCACAGGTTGTGCATGCTGCTATGGCTCTGGCTGTTGTGCGCGACTGCGCTGGCGGCGGTTCCCGAGCGTCCGCATTTCCGCATCGTTGGCCCCGCGCAGGGCCTGCCATCCACCGCAATCAAGGGGCTTGCGCGCGACCGCGACGGCTACTTGTGGATTGCCACCGCAGATGGCCTGGCACGTTACGACGGTGTCGGCATGCGGGTTTGGCGATACGACCCGGCCGAGCCCGCTGGATTGCCCGGGAACAACATCCAGGCCTTGATGGTGGATGCCGACGACCGCGTCTGGGTCGCGGTGGAAGGGGCCGGCATCAGCGTGCTGGATGCGCAACGGCGTGTCTTCGTCCACTACAACCGGTCAACCCACCCGCAGATCGGCAGTGACGACACCTGGGCATTCGCGCGCCAGGGCAAGACCGTCTGGTTCGGTACCTACGATGGTGGCCTGTATCAGTTGCAGCCCGATGGCCGCATTTCAGGCTTTCGACATGCCGCCGATGGCGTGGATGGACTGCCATCGGACACGATCGTCGCACTGGCGGTGGATGCCGGCGGCATGTTGTGGATCGGCACCGACAAGGGACTGGCGACGCTGCGCGATGGCGAAATCCATGCCGTGCAGTTGCCTGGCGCCGACGGCCCGCCGCTGGTGTATTCGCTCAGCGCCTTGTCGGATGGTTTGTGGGTAGGCACATCGAAAGGCGTGTGGCGGCGTGATTCCGCTGGCGCATGGTCGCAACCTGCGTGGTCGTCGATGTTCGAACGGCCCAACGCGCTGAAAAGCATCGCGCGTGACCAGGACGGATCCTATTGGATTGGAAGCCAGCGCGGCTTGTGGCGGCAGCACGGTGCGGAGCCGCCAGTACCGCAACGCGGAGAACGCCTGGCCGGCTTGCGCCTGGTCGAAACGCTGCTGCTGCAATCCGACGGTGCACTCTGGGTACCGCTGTCAGGGTTCGGCCTGGGCTTCTTGTCGTCCGATTGGCGGCAAACCGCTGAGTACTCGGGAGTCGACAACAGCGTTCGAGGCAATCTGTATCGTGCATTGGCGCCTGCGCGTGCCGGGGGATTCTGGCTGGGGGGCTGGAACGGCACGCTTGAGCAACTGACAAGCGACGGCAGCATTGTCCAGGCGGACAGTGACATCGCCACGCGATTGCAGGACGTGAAGTTGCTCGCGGTGGCGGAGGATCTGGCGGGCAATATCTGGCTTGGCTTGCGAGCGGGCCTGGTAAAGGTCGGCGCGAACGGAGTCATTGATGAGTGGCGTGCCAATGACCCGCAAGATCCGGTGCCCGATGCCCAGGTCGACACGCTGCGGGTTGGTGATGACGGTTCCCTTTGGCTGGCTGCACCCGGCGGCGGTGTGCAGCAACGTGATGTCGCGACGGGCAGGATCATGCTCGATATTCCGGCAGGCGAAGCAGGGGGGTTGGGGGTCGCCGATCTCGAAGACGATGTTGCTCTCGCCGGATGGCGAGGTCTGGGTCGCCGGCAGCAGCGGCGTGCTGCGCCTGGATCGTTCGAACCGACGTTTCCATGTCGTGCCCGGGATGGGCGAAGAGCGCGTGTACGCCATGGCCTTTGACGGTCGCGACGATGTCTGGTTGCAACGACTTTCCGGGCTGGAGCAATACCGGAATGATGGACGACGGTGGCGGTTGCAGGCTCGCGTGGGGCCCCGCCAGGGCATGCCGGCCGTCGCTGCAGCCGGCATGCACGTGGATCAGCTCCATCGGGTGTGGGTGGCGACATCACGGGGGTTGTTCCGCTGGGACTCCTCGCGCAAGAACCTGCGTCGCCAGGGTGCGCAGGATGACGCCAGCAGTTCCGAGTTCCTGGATCGTGGGCTGGCGATGGGCAATGACGGGGTCCTGGTCGCGTCCACGGCGGATGGCGGGCTGGTGCTGGTGGACACCAGTGCACCCGAACCCGCGAGCAAGGTCCCGACCCTGCGCTTCGATCGTTTTTCGGTGCGGCGTGATGGGCAATGGAACGATCTGCCGATGCACGATCTGCTTGAACTGCACCGTGGCGATCGCGAGTTCCGCCTGCGCGCGCACCTGATTGCATTCGACGATCCGCAAGGAAGCCGCTACTGGGCAAGGCTCGATGGGTTCGATCGCGACTGGATCGCGCTGGGCAACAATGGCGAACGCGTATTCACCGGTCTCGCTCCGGGAACCTGGACGCTGCACATGCGCGGGCAGGACGCTGCGGGCAATGCCGCACGCGCGCAATCATTGACGTTCGTGGTGCCGCCACCGTGGTGGCTGACGCCGTGGGCACGGGCCTTGTTTGCTGCCGTTGCCGTGTGCCTGGTGCTGTGCGCCGCATGGCTGTATCGCATGCGCCTTCGGCGCCGGCACGCCTGGCACCTGGCAGAGGCACAGCGCGCGATGGCGGAACAGGCATCGGAAGCCAAGTCGCGCTTCCTGGCCACGCTGGGCCATGAAGTCCGGACCCCGATGGCCGGCGTGCTTGGCATGAGCGAATTGTTGCTGGCAAGCGGACTTGATCCGCGCCAGCGCAAGCAGGTCGATGCGATACATCGTGCCGGCAATCACCTGCTCAGGCTGGTGAACGATGCGCTCGACCTGGCGCGCATCGAGGCCGGTCGGCTGGAGCTGCTGAATGCGGATTTTGCCCTGCGCCCGTTGCTGGATGACGTGGTTGCACTGACCGCTCCGCTGGCCGAACGTCGCGGCCTGCAATTCATTGACACCCTGGATCCGCACGCACCGGCGGCATTGCATGGTGATCGCACGCGCATCGAACAGATCCTGTTGAACCTGCTGGGCAACGCGGTCAAGTTCACCGAGGCCGGCCATGTCTCGATGGAAACATTGGCGCTGGCGCCGCAGGGCGTGCGGTTTGTCGTCGCCGACACCGGACCGGGATTGAACAGCGAACAGCAGGCACGCCTGTTCCGCCGCTTCGAACAAGCCGATGGCGCCCGCACTGCGTCGCGTTACGGTGGCAGCGGCCTGGGACTGGCGATCTCCCAGGAGCTGGCCGCGGCGATGGGGGGGCGCATCGATGTCGAAAGCGAGGCGGGTCGAGGCACGCGCTTCATCGTCGACCTTCCGCTGGCCGGTGCGATCGTTCCGGTCGTTGCGGAGCAGGTGGCATCGCTGTCAAACGCGGATTCACGGCGGACCTGGCGCCTGCTGCTGGTCGAGGACGATGCGACCGTGGCCGAGGTCATCCGGCAATTGCTGCAGGAACAGGGCCACGCGGTCACCCATGCTGCACACGGGTTGGCGGCACTCGGGGTGATCGCCGGCGATGGCTTCGATGCCGCGTTGCTGGACCTCGACCTGCCCGGCATGGACGGGCTCGCGCTGGCTCGCGTGCTGCGCGCGCAAGGATTCAGCGCACCCCTCCTCGCCGTCACTGCGCGTTCCGATGCCGGTGCCGAAGCGCAGGCACTGGATGCCGGCTTCAACGGATTCCTGCGCAAGCCGGTGACCGGGGCGATGCTGGCGCAGGCGCTCGCACGCCTGCTGCCGGGGTAATTCCCCGCGCCGGGCTGGCGCGTCAGGCGAGTTGGCGTTGCCTGCTGCCGGCGTGTACCGCCGCCACCAGTGCGCGCGACATGTTCGGGTTGCATGTCGGGCGACATGCCGTGGCCCAGGTTGAAGACATGGCCATCGCGGGAGCCGCCATTGCCGGTGGCGTAACTGTCCAGCGCCGCCTGTACCTGCACGGCAATCGCCTCGGGCGTGGCGTACAGGATCGCCGGATCCACGTTGCCCTGGACAGCCACCTTGCCGGCGGTGCGGCGCGCGGCGTCTTCCAGTGTCACCGTCCAGTCCACGCCCAGGCCTTGCGTGCCACTTGCGGCGAGCTCCTCCAGATATGGCGCGTTGCCCTTGCCGAACAGGATCAGCGGCGCATCGCCGCGCTTCAGTTCGCGCGCGATGCGGGTGAGGTAGGGCAGCGAGAACTCCCGGTACATCGCCGGCGACAGCGTGCCGCCCCAGGTGTCGAAGACCTGGAGTGCCTGCGCACCTGCCGCGTGCTGCGCGGCGAGGTAGGCGATGACCGCATCGGTGACGACGCCGAGCAACTGGTGCATTGCCCGAGGTTCGTTCAAGGCCATCGCCTTGACCTTGCTCCAGTCCTTGCTGCCGCTGCCCTGGATCATGTAGCAGGCAAGCGTCCACGGACTGCCGGAAAAGCCGATCAGCGGGATCGCGGGGTCCAGTTCGCGGCGAATCGTGCGCACGGCATCCATGACATAGCGCAGCTCGACGTCCATGTCGGGTACGGCGAGTTTCGCGATGTCGGCCACGCTGCTGATCGGGCGCTCGAACTTCGGACCCTCGCCATCGGCGAAGTACAGGCCAAGGCCCATCGCGTCAGGCACGGTCAGGATGTCGGAAAACAGGATCGCGGCATCCAGCGGAAAACGGCGCAGCGGTTGCAACGTCACTTCACAGGCCAGTTCCGGGTTCTTGGCCAGGGCCAGGAAGCTGCCGGCCTGCGCGCGCGTCGCCCGGTATTCCGGCAGGTAGCGGCCGGCCTGGCGCATCAGCCAGACCGGCGTGCAGTCGACGGGTTCGCGGCGCAGGGCACGCAGGAAGCGACTATTGAAGGCAGGGTTGTCTCGGGCCACGTGGGTATCCATCAGCGCGGTGCGTCCGCGCCTTGAGCAAACATCAGCTGGAAGCCGCGCTTGAGCTGGGCGTCGCGCGCCGCTTCAAGCGCGGCCAGGGCACGGGCCTGGTCGGGGAACTGCTCGCGGCGCAAGGTGCTGCGGCCGCCGATCTGCCCGGTTTCGCGCAGCAACGTCCAGCCGCCCAGCAGGTCGGGCTGGAGCTGGAGCTGGACGAAGCGCGGGGCTTCGTTGCCGTCGGGGCGTTGTTGCAGCAGCAGGCGCATGGGCGCGCATTGTACGGGCTGCCGCCGTTGCCGGCTCAGGCGCCCAGGGTTGCGAGTACCGCGGCCTCGTCCACGCCGGCCACGATCCGCGCGGCGCCGGCGCGATCCCACAGGATGAAACGCAGTCCGGAACCCTGTGCTTTCTTGTCCAGGCGCATGTGGGCGAGCAGCGCCAACGGGTCCAGCCCGGCGGGCAGCGTGACCGGGAGGCCGAATGCCTGCAGCAATGCCTGCAGGCGCATGCCTTCCGCCGCATCCGCCATGCCCAGCGCGCTGGAGAGCCTGGCCGCCAGCACCATGCCGATGGCGACGGCCTCGCCATGGTTCACGCCTCCATAGCCTTGCTCGGTCTCGATGGCATGGGCGAAGGTATGGCCGAAGTTGAGCAGGGCGCGTTCGCCATGCTCGAACGGATCGCGTTCCACGATCGTCGCCTTGTGCGCGCAGCTGCGCGCGATCGCAGCGGCCAGCAGGGTGTCATCGCCGGCCAGCAACCTGGCGGCATGAGTCTCCAGCCAATCCAGGAAGTCGGCATCGACAATTGCGCCGTACTTGATGACTTCCGCGAACCCTGCTCGCAACTCCCTGGGCGGCAGCGTGTGCAGCGTGGTGGTATCGGCGAACACCGCGCGCGGCGGATGGAACGCGCCGACCAGGTTCTTGCCCTGGGCGATGTCCACCGCGGTCTTGCCGCCAACCGAGGAATCCACCATCGCCAGCAAACTGGTTGGCAATTGCACGCAATCGACGCCGCGCATCCAGCAGGCCGAGGCAAAGCCGGCCAGGTCGCCGACCACGCCGCCGCCGAGTGCATACACGCAAGCGTCGCGGGTAGCACCATGCGCGGCCAGTGCCTCGATGACAGCGCCGAAATTCGCCAGCGTCTTCGAGGCCTCGCCCGCGGGGAAGACGTGGGTCGCGATACGGGCGTCGGGCCGTGCATTGGCCAGGGCGCGCTGCACGCGTCGTGCATGCAGCGGCGCGACCTGGTCATCGCTGACCAGCAGCGCATGCCGGCCACGCAACATCGACGCCAGCGACGTGCCGTCGTCCAGCAGCTGCGGGCCGATCCGGATCCGATAGGGCGTCGCGCCGCCGACTTCGACCACGCGTGCCGTCATGCGCCATGCTCCGTTGCCCGTGCCAGCAAGCTCGCCAGTGCGCCTGCGGCGCTTTCGGGAGAATGTGGCGTCGTGTCAAAGACCAGGTCGGCAACGTCGCGATACAGCGGCTCGCGTTCCGCCTGCAGTTGCGCCAGCCGTCGCGAGGGATCGCCGGAGGCCAGCAATGGGCGGGTGTCATCACCTTGAAGGCGATGCACCTGCATGGCAGGTTCGACCTGCAGGTAAACCACGGTGCCGGCACCGCGCATCGTGCGGCGGTTGGCTTCGTCGAGTATGGCGCCACCACCCGTCGCCAGGACACACGCTTCGTCATGCATCAGCACGTCCTTCAATGCACGGGATTCGCGTGCACGAAAGCCTGCCTCGCCCTCGCTCGCGAAAATCGAGCTGATGGTCGCGCGGGCCTCGGCCTCGATGCATGAATCCAGATCGACGAACAGCCACTGCAGCCGCGTCGCCAGCAGGCGACCGATGCGGCTCTTGCCAGCGCCCATCGGGCCGACCAGAACGATGTGCGACGGGCTCTTCAAGGTGTCTTGCATTGCGACATGCTAGCAGTCGCGTGCGCGGTGACACATGCCGCCATTGCATGGCGTTCACCCCCGCTGGCGCAGTCTGGTTGGTGCCGCGCAGCCCCGCCGGTGCCAACCAGGAGCCAACCCATGTCCGTCGCCAAGATCATCGAACTCAATGCCGCCTCCAGCACCAGCATGGAAGACGCCGTCCAGGCAGGTCTGAAGAAGTGCGCGGAATCGGTCAAGAACATCAAGGGCGCCTGGGTCAATGAGATCAAGGTCGTCACCGACACCGAAGGCAACGTCTCCGAATGGCGGGTCAACCTGCGGGTCAGCTTCGTGATCAGTTAACGCTGGAGGATGCAATGGCACGGGCGACCGGCGATAATGCGCCATGGCCAATCTCCATCTTCCCACCGACATCCTGACCACCTTCGACACGTTGTTTGCCGAGGCGCAGTCCTCCGGCGAACCGGACCACACGGCAATGATGCTGGCCACTGCCACGGTGGATGGCCAGCCTTCTGCGCGCACGGTGTTGCTGAAGTCGCATGACGCCCATGGGTTCGTGTTCTACACCCACCTGGAGGGGCGCAAGGGTCGCGAGTTGCAAGCAAACCCCAAGGCAGCCCTGTTGTTCCATTGGCCGCGGGTCCGCGATGGCGTCCAGGTACGGATCGAGGGGGGCGTGGTGCTGGTCGCCGATGCCGAAGCGGATGCCTATTTCGCCAGTCGTCCGCGCGGCAGCCAGCTTGGGGCGTGGGCGTCGTTGCAGTCGCAGACCCTGCCTGACCGTGGAACATTCGAACGACGCCTAGCGGAGTTCGAACGCGAGTTCGAAGGCCGCGAGGTGCCGCGTCCGGCACGCTGGACCGGTTTCCGCGTCGTGCCGCAAGCCGTCGAGTTCTGGTACGGCGCCCAATTTCGCCTGCACGAACGTCATGTGCATGAGCGCGATGCCGAGGGGCAGTGGTCATCGCGAATGCTGTATCCGTGAATGCGCGCGGTACAGGCCTGCAACGCAATCTCTGCCTGACCCCATTGCCTAGCGCGGATACAACTCCGCCGTGGCCGTGAGCTCCGCACGCGCACCATTGCGGATCGCGGTGATCCTGAATTGCACGGTGGCGGGTGGCGACACCTTGAATACGCCGATGTAATCGGTCATGCCGCCGGTGGTGATCGGGTGCAGGGCAAGGGGTTTGGGTGCGTCCGGCAAGGCGCCCGCGAGCGCATCCACGCGCAGGTCGCCGGCCTCGATGCCATTGCCCTGCGCATCGCGAACCGTCACCAGCACCATGGCCCCCGGGCGCCCGCGATCGATGTCGTGGCGCCTGGCGATCGTGTCGTTGAGGTCGGCGAGATCGAGGGTCGATACCTGCAAGGTGGCGCCACCAACGGTGGTCGTTGCATGTGCGGAGCTTGGCATGGGCCGCGCGGGGACAGCCGACCCGGGTCCGCCACAGCTGGCCAGCGCAAGCGCAAGCGAGACCGCAGTGAAAACGCGGTGCAGGAACATGGCTACTCACTCGTTCGCGGCGGACAATTCGTGTCCGCGTTCGCGTGCGGCATGGATCGCATCGGCAACCAGTGCGCGCAGCCCGCCGGCTTCGAACGTTTCGATCGCCGCCTGGGTGGTGCCATTCGGCGAGGTCACCCGTCGCCGAAGCTCGCCGGCATCGGGTGCACCTGACTCGGTCAGCATGCGTGCGGCGCCCAGCACGGTCTGCAAAGCCAGCGCGCGCGCTGCATCTGCGGGCAGGCCCTCGGCAATCCCGGCATCGATCATCGCTTCGGCCAACAGGAAGACATAGGCAGGGCCACTGCCCGATACCGCCGTCACCGCATCCATCAGGCCTTCATCCCCGATCCAGACGGTCTTGCCGGCCGCTGCCAGCAGGGCTTCTGCGAATGCACGGCCAGCCTCATCGACAAGGTCGCTGGCATGCAATCCGGTGATGCCGGCACCCAACAGGGCAGGTGTGTTCGGCATCGTGCGCACGACCGGCAATGCGCCGCCCAGCCAGCGTTCCAGCTGGCTGCCGGTGATGCCGGCGGCGATCGAGATCACCAACGGGCGTTGTGCCTGCGCCTGTGCTGCCAGCGCTTCGCACACAGCACGCATCACCTGCGGCTTGACCGCGAACACCCAACTGGATGCGTCGTTCACGGCCGCACCGCCGCTGTCGAACGTGGTCACGCCGAAATCGGCGTGCAGCGCACCGCGCAGCACTTCAACGGGCTCAGCGACATGGATGGACGCAGGGTCGCGACCCTGCGCAATCAGGCCACCAATCAGGCTGCGTGCCATGTTGCCGCCGCCAATGAACGCGATGTTGTCACTCATGGAGTTGGATCCTGTTTGGGCGCATCGCGCGGACCGAACAGCGCGCTGCCGATGCGCACCATGGTCGCACCTTGGCCGATGGCCGCGACGAAATCCTCGCTCATGCCCATCGACAAGGTATCGATGCCTGGATGCCGGTGCGCCACCGCATCGAAAAGGTCGGACATCACATGGAATGCCTGCGCGCGTCGCTGCCTGTCTTCAAGTGGCGCGGGAATCGCCATCAGGCCGCGCAGCCGCAACCGAGGTTCGGCGGCGACCAGGTCCGCCAGTGCCATGGCGTCGGCGGGCGTGCAGCCGTGTTTGCTGGCCTCGTCGTCGATGTTGACCTGGACCAGCACGTTCAGCGGCGGCAGGTCTTGTGGACGATGCCGGGCCAGCAAGGGCACGAGTTTGGCGCGATCGACGGTCTGTACCCAGGCGAACGCGCGGGCGGCGTCCTGCGCCTTGTTCGACTGCAGGTGGCCGATCAGGTGCCACTCCAGGCCAAGCGCCCGCAGTGCGTCGATCTTGGGCAGTGCCTCCTGCACGTAGTTCTCGCCGAATGCCCGCTGGCCGGCTGCGGCCAGGGCGGCGACCGCGCCAGCCGGCTGGGTCTTGGACACGGCCAGCAGGACCGGGGCTGGCCGGTTCGGGAGGGCGATCGCGTTTTCGAGACGAGCAAGGACGTCTTTCAGGCGCGTCTGGATGGGAGATGGAAGCTCTGGCACGGCGGTTGACACTCCGGGGTCTGCGCTCATACTGCCCGTGGGGTGTGTGCGATGCCACTCGGGCAGTGGTCGCAGGCGCGAAATCACGACCGCGGGACCACATTAAAGCGCAGGGGAATACGCATGGATATCGCCGAACTTCTGGCATTTTCGGTCAAGAACAAGGCTTCGGACTTGCACCTGTCGGCAGGCCTGCCGCCGATGATCCGCGTCGATGGCGATGTCCGCCGGATCAACATACCGGCCTTCGACCACAAGCAGGTCCACGCGTTGGTCTACGACATCATGTCGGACAAGCAGCGCCGCGACTACGAGGAGTTCCTCGAAGTCGACTTCTCGTTCGAGATCCCGGGCCTGGCCCGCTTCCGCGTCAACGCATTCAACCAGAACCGCGGCGCCGGCGCGGTATTCCGCACCATTCCCTCGGAAGTGCTGACCCTGGAAGACCTGGGTTGCCCGCGCATCTTCAAGGAACTGATCGAGCAGCCACAGGGCCTGATCCTGGTCACCGGACCGACTGGTTCCGGCAAGTCGACCACGCTGGCGGCGATGATCGACCACATCAACAAGAACGAATACGGCCACATCCTCAGCGTCGAGGACCCGATCGAATTCGTGCACACCTCGCAGAAGTGCCTGATCAACCAGCGCGAGGTCCATCGCGATACCCACGGCTTCAACGAGGCGCTGCGCTCGGCGTTGCGTGAAGACCCGGACATCATCCTGGTCGGCGAGTTGCGCGATCTGGAGACCATCCGCCTGGCGCTGACCGCCGCGGAAACCGGTCACCTGGTGTTCGCCACCCTGCATACCTCGAGCGCCGCCAAGACCATCGACCGCATCATCGACGTGTTCCCCGCCGGCGAGAAAGCCGATGGTGCGCTCGATGCTGTCGGAGTCGCTGCGTGCGGTGATCGCGCAGGCACTGCTGAAGAAAGTCGGCGGCGGACGTACCGCCGCGTGGGAAATCATGGTGGGCACCCCGGCCATCCGCAACCTGATCCGCGAGGACAAGGTCGCGCAGATGTATTCGGCGATCCAGACCGGCCAGAACTGCCGGCATGATGACCCTCGACCAGCACCTGCAGGACCTGGTCAAGCGCGGCCAGGTGCCACGCCAGCAGGCCCGCGAATACGCCAAGGACAAGCGCCTGTTCGAGTAACCGACCCGTCATCCCGGGCCAGGCGAGGGATCCGCTTCGTCGGGGATCTTCCAGCGCAGATCCCCGTCGACCTCGAACGACACACTGAGAATTCCCGGAGCACCATCATGAGCAGCATCGACTTTTCCTCGTTCCTCAAGCTGATGGCGCACCAGAAGGCGTCCGACCTGTTCATCACGGCCGGCATGCCGCCTTCGATGAAGGTCCACGGCAAGGTCAGTCCGATCACCCAGAATCCGCTGACGCCGCAACAGTCGCGCGACCTGGTGCTGAACGTGATGACCCCGGCACCAGCGCGAGGAATTCGAGAAGACCCACGAGTGCAACTTCGCGATCGGCGTGTCCGGGGTCGGGCGTTTCCGCGTGTCGTGCTTCTACCAGCGCAACCAGGTCGGCATGGTGCTTGCGCCGGATCGAGACCCGCATTCCCACCGTCGAAGAGCTCAACCTGCCGCCGATCATCAAGACCCTGGCGATGACCAAGCGCGGCCTGATCATCTTCGTCGGCGCGACGGGTACCGGTAAATCGACCTCGCTGGCGGCGATGATCGGCTACCGCAACCAGAACTCGACCGGCCACATCATCACGATCGAGGATCCGATCGAGTTCGTGCACAAGCACGAGGGCTGCATCATCACCCAGCGCGAGGTCGGCATCGACACCGACAGTTGGGACAACGCACTCAAGAACACCCTGCGCCAGGCACCCGACGTGATCATGATCGGCGAGGTGCGTACCCGCGAGGGCATGGACCATGCCATCGCCTTCGCCGAGACCGGCCACCTCGTGTTGTGCACCCTGCATGCGAACAATGCCAACCAGGCGATGGACCGAATCATCAACTTCTTCCCGGAAGACCGTCGCAACCAGCTGCTGATGGACCTGTCGTTGAACCTGAAGGGCGTGGTCGCCCAGCAGTTGATCCCGACACCGGATGGCAAGGCACGCCGGGTCGCCATGGAAATCCTGCTTGGTACGCCACTGGTCCAGGACTACCTGCGCGACGGCGAGATCCACAAGCTCAAGGAAGTGATGAAGGAATCCGTGCAAATGGGCATGAAGACCTTCGACCAGAGCCTGTTCGAGCTCTACCAGGCCGGTGAAATCAGCTACGAGGATGCGCTGCGCTTCGCCGACTCGTCCAACGAAGTGCGCCTGCGGATCAAGCTGGCGCAGGGCGGGGATGCCAGGACGCTGGCCCAGGGGCTGGACGGCGTGGAAGTCGTCGAAGCCCGCTAGTCGGGACGGTAGTCGCCTTCGCCCCCACGGCATGCGCACGCTAGAATTGCGCCATGCCCAGCGAAATTCCACGCGTGATGCCAAGTGAGACCTCGCCCCTCGCCAATCACCTGCTGGTGGCGCTTCCTGCGCTGCATGACCCGCACTTCGCGCGCAGCGTGACCTTGGTGTGCCAGCACGATGGCGACGGTGCCATGGGCGTGGTGGTCAACCGCCCGTCGGAATACACGCTGGGCGAAGTCCTGCAGCAGATGGGCATCAGCAGCGATTCGCAAGGCCTGCAGTCGCAGGTCGTGCTGGCTGGCGGCCCCGTGCATCCCGAGCGGGGCTTCGTGCTGCACGATGGAGAGCATGAATGGGATTCCACCCTCAGCGTGGGTGATGGCTTGTACCTGACCACCTCGCGCGACGTGCTGGAAGCGATGGCCCGTGGCGAGGGCCCCAACCAGGCCGTGGTGGCCCTGGGATGCGCGGGTTGGGGCGCGGGCCAACTTGAACAGGAACTGGTCGACGACAGTTGGCTGATGGTGCCGGCGGGACGCGACCTGCTGTTCGAATTGCCGCTGGAAGAGCGTTGGCAGGCTGCAGCCGGAAGCATTGGCGTGGACCTGGTCAATTACGCCAGCCATAGCGGCCACGCATGAACCTGCCGCAGGCGCCTGCCGATGCCATCCGCCGCGACGGCACGGTGCTCGGCTTCGATGTCGGTTCGCGCAGGATTGGCGTGGCGGTGGGTAGCGGCTTTGGCACTGGCGCACGGGCGATTGCCGTGGTCGACGTGCATGCAGGCAGTCCGGACTGGAACGAGATCGAACGCCTGCGCCGCGAATGGCGGCCGGATGGATTGATCGTGGGTGACCCGATGACGATTGACGGTGGCGACCAGCCAATCCGCAAGGTCGCGCAGGCGTTCGCGCGCCAGTTGCGCGAGCGCACCCAATTGCCGGTGGTGATGGTGGACGAACGCAGCAGCTCGATCGAAGCCGCGCAACGGTTTGCCGATGAGCGCGCCAGCGGCCGCAAGCGCCGGCGTGATGCCGCGGTGCTGGACGCGGTGGCGGCCGCGATCATCGTCGAGCGCTGGTTGGCCGCACCCCAGGATGCGGTGGTCGTGGCATGAGCGAACAAATGACTGTCGATGGCACGCTGAAACACCTGCTGACGCTGGAAGGCATGCCGCGCGGCTTGCTGGAAGCCTTGTTGCAGCGTGCAGAGGCATTGGCCGGTCATGCCGCGGGTGGCAATGGCATGCGCGATGCACTCGCCGGCAAGGCGGTGTGCACGCTGTTCTTCGAAGCGTCCACCCGAACCCGCTGCAGTTTCAGCCTGGCGGCTCAACGGCTTGGTGCCGACCTGCTCAACTTCGATGCATCGACCGCGTCCACCGCCAAGGGCGAGAGTGACCTGGACACGTTCAGGACGCTGGAAGCGATGGGCGTGCGCGGCTTCATCGTGCGGCACAAGGTGGATGGCGCGGTTGCCGCGCTTGCACGCGAAGCATTGCCCGGCACGGTGCTCATCAACGCCGGCGATGGCCGCAGCAACCATCCCACCCAGGGATTGCTGGACATGCTGACCCTGCGACAGGCCAGGGGGCCTGATTTTTCCGCGATGAAGGTCCTCATGGTCGGCGACGTCAGGCATTCGCGCGTGGCACGCAGTGACCTGCATGCCCTGCATGCGCTCGGCACGCGCGAGGTGCGCGTGTGCGGCCCGGCTGCATTGCTGCCCGACGACGACACCCTGCACGGCTGCGTCGTCGGTGATGATTTCGACGCCATGCTGGATGGCGTCGATGCAGTGATGATGCTGCGCCTGCAGCGCGAGCGAATGGAAGAGGGCCTGGTGACGTCGCTGGACGATTACCACCGCGACTTCGGGCTGACCGGCTCGCGCCTGCGGCATGCGTCGCCTGATGCGATCGTCATGCACCCCGGGCCAATGAATCGCGGCATTGAAATCACCGATGCGGTTGCCGATGGCCCGCAGTCGCGCGTGCTGCAACAGGTGGCCAATGGCGTGGCAGTGCGGATGGCAGTGCTGGAGGCATTGCTGGCCTAGCAGGTTGCTGACACCGAGCAGCGCTATTGCAGCAGCACCACGGTCGCCAGCCCGAGGAAGGTGAAAAAGCCCAGGATGTCAGTGACCGTGGTCAGGAAGATGCCGCTGCCCAGTGCGGGGTCATAGCCAAAGCGCTTGATCGTCACCGGCACCAGCACGCCCGCGATCGCGGCGAACAGCATGTTCAAGGTGAGTGCGAACGCAATGACCAGCGACAGCCCGATACTGTGGAACCAGATCAATACGATGCTGCCAAGGATCGCGCCCAGCATCAGGCCATTCAGGAGGGCAACGCGGACTTCCTTCCAAAGCAGGACGCGAATATTGGACGCGCCCACCTGTCCCAGCGCAAGCCCGCGGATCATCAGCGCCAGCACCTGGGTGCCGGCATTGCCGCCCATCCCCGCCACGATCGGCATCAGCACCGCCAGGGCGACCAGTTTGTCGATCGTTCCAGCGAACTGACCGACCACGCTGGCGGCCAGGAAGGCGGTGCCGAGGTTGATCGACAGCCAGACCAGGCGGCGTCGCATCGCGCGCCAGACCGGGCTGAACAGATCATCTTCCTCGTCCAGGCCGGCCGCGCCCAGGGCCTGGTGCTCGGCCTGTTCGCGGATGATGTCGACCACGTCGTCGATCGTGATGCGGCCAAGCAAGATGTTGTTCTCGTCCACCACTGGCGCGGAAATCCAGTCGTGGTCGGAGAACTGCCGCGCCACCTGTTCGGCGGAGGCATCGACATTGATCGCGGTGAGATCCCCATCGATCAGTGCATTGATCGGTGCATGCGTGTCGCAGGTGACCAGGCTTTGCAATGCAACCCAGCCGATCAGCTGGTGGCGGCGGTTGACCACGTACAGATGGTCGGTGTGTTCGGGCAGTTCGGCGCGCAGGCGCAGGTAGCGCAGCACCACGTCGACCGTGGTGTCGGCGCGCACCGTGACCAGGTCCGGGTTCATCAGGCGGCCCGCGCTGTCCTCGTCATAGGACAGCACCTGCTCCAGTCGCTCGCGGTTCTCGCGGTCCATCGACTTGAGCACTTCGTCGATGACGGTGTCCGGCAGGTCATCCACCAGGTCGGCGAGATCGTCGATGTCGAGGTCTTCGACCGCGGCGACCAGCTCGTCCTGGTCCATGTCTGCAATCAGGCCTTCGCGGACCTCGTCACCGACGTGCACCAGCACCTCGCCATCGTCTTCCGGATCGACCAGGCCCCAGACAATGGTGCGTTTGGCCGGTGGCAGCGATTCCAGCAGGTTGCCGATCTCGGCAGGCGACAGCGTGTTGACCAGGCGCCGCACCGGACCCAGCCGTCCGCTGTCCAGCGCGTCCGAAAGCAGACGCAGCTGGCGCGCGGTCTTGTCGTGGCGGACGGCTTCGGCCATGGGCGGCTTCCTGCTGGAGGTGGGGACGCAGCGCGTCGCGACACGCAGGCCCGGATCAGGCGTTCATCCGGTCATTATCCCGGAGATGGACTGGAAAAGGGCACCTGCAGGAGGCGCCTTGGCACCGATGACCGTCTTGCGGTGCGAGCGTCGCCAGGACGGCTCCTGCGGCACCCTATGGAGAATGCGCCGCCAGCCAGCGTTCGATGCCGGCCCGATCACGCGCGCGCAGCAAGGCCGGGGCCTGCGCGCGCAGCGATGCGAGGTCGCAGCCGCGGACGGCACGCCGCACTTCCAGCAGGGTGCCGGGATGCAGGCTGAGCTCGGACAGGCCAAGCGCGAGCAGCAGCGGGGTGAACATGGCGTCGCCGGCGATCTCGCCACAAACGGCCACCGGACGCCCGCGGCGATTGGCGGTGCGCACGACGTCGCGCAGCAGGCGCAACAGTGCAGGATGCAGGGGGGTATACAGCTCGCCGAGCGCATCGTTGTTGCGGTCGGCGGCAAGCAGGTACTGGACCAGGTCGTTGGTGCCGATCGACAGGAAGTCGCAGGCACTGATGAATGTCGACAGCGACAGCGCGGCCGAGGGGACTTCGATCATCGCGCCCAGCGGGATTTTCTCCGCCATCTCCGCGCCTTCACTGCCCACTTCACGAATCGCCGCGTGCAGCATGTCGCGCACTTCGAACATTTCCTCCGCGCCACTGATCATCGGCACCAGGATCCGCAACGGTCCGTAACCGGAAGCACGCACGATTGCGCGCAGCTGCGTGTGCAGCAGGTCCTTGCGCGACAGCGACAGGCGCACGCCGCGCAGGCCGAGCGCGGGATTGGGTTCGCCGCGCAGGGCAAGGCCGCTGTTGTCGGCCTTGTCGGCGCCCACATCGAGCGTGCGAATGGTGACCATGCGCCCCGTCATGCCCAGCACCGCGTCGCGATAGGCACGGAACTGGGTCTGCTCGTCCGGCACCTCGCAGCTGTTGATGAACAGGTATTCGGTGCGGTACAGGCCGACGCCTGCCGAGCCCAGCGCATGCGCTTCGGCCACGTCCTCGCGCGATTCGGCGTTCGCCCACAACTTGATGTCCACGCCATCCAGGGTGCGACTCGGTTCGCGGCGCAGACGCTTGAGCTGGCGTTGTTCACGCCGTGCATGGGCGGTGCGCGCGTGGTGTTCGCGCAGGTCGGCGGCGTTGGGCTCGAGTACCACCAGGCCGCTGCTGCCGTCGATGACCAGGACGTCGCCATCGTTGACCTTCTGCAGGGCGGCGGCGGCGCCGACCACCAGTGGCAGGTGCAGGCTGCGGGCGAGGATTGCGCTGTGCGACAGCGCGCTGCCGCCGGCAGTGACCACCCCCAGCACGCCCTGCGCCTGCAATTGGGCGAGGTCGGCAGGCGCGATGGTATCGGTGACCAGGATCTCGCCGGCCACGCCTTGCAGTTCGGCCTCATGGCTGTGCAGGGCCGAGTGCAGGCGGCCGATGACCTGGTCGATGTCGTCGATGCGGCTGCGCAGGTAGGCATCGTCAATGCCTTCGAACACCGCGGCGATGCGGTCGCGTTGCAGGCGCAGTGCATAGTCGGCGGAGTAGCGACCGGTGCGGATCAGTGCATCGATGCCTTGCAGCAGTTCGGGGTCGTCCAGCAGCAACGCATGCAGGTCGAGGAACTCGCCGACTTCCTTGGCCAGCGCCCCATGCAGGCGGGCGCGGAGCAGGCGCATCTCCGCACGAACGGTGTCGACCGCATCATGGATGCGCCTGAGCTCGGTCTCGACTTCTTCGGGCGCGATGTGGGTTTCTTCGACATCCAGTGCATGCGGCAGGCGCACGCGTGCCCGTCCCAGTGCGCTGCCGCGGGCAGCAGGATTCCCGGACAGTACCTGGCGCGGCATCAGCTATCCTCGTCGAACCGTCGTTCGAACAGCGCGCTGACTGCGTCGGCGGCAGCCTGCTCGTCATCGCCATCGAGGCGCAGAACGATGGTGGTGCCGGTGGCGGCGGCAAGCAGCATCACGCCCATGATGCTCTTGGCATTGACTTCGCGGCCGCGCGCTTCCAGCGTGGCCTGGCAGCGGAAACCGGACAACAGCTGGACCAGCTTGGCAGTTGCGCGCGCATGCAGGCCGAGGCGATTGATGATGGTGAGTTCGCGCTGGATCATGGGGTGGGTCCGTGCATGGACCGGTGCCGGGTCGGGCGCCTTGTCCGGTTTCGTGATGGCTCAGGCATCGTCAAGGATCACCCCGTTGCGTGCACCTGCGGAGGCGACCGCGGGCAGTTCGTCAAGTTCCAGTTCGGCGTAGTTCATCACCCGCAGCAGCATCGACAAGTTGAGCGCGGACACCCGGCGGACCGGCGTGCCGAGTCGAGCCAGCCGCGCGGCGATGTTGCTGGGGCTGGCGCCATACAGGTCGGTCAGTACCAGCACGCCCTGACCGCCGTCGACCCGCCGCAACGCGGCGCTGGCTTGCGGCAGCAAGGCGTCGGCATCGGCATCGAAGGGCACTTCGAAGGCTTCGGCGACCAGCGGCAGCTTGCGCAGCAGGCGCGTGGCGACGTCCAGCATGGCGCTGCCGATGCCTTCATGGGTGATGAGCAGGATTCCGACTGGCATCCCTGCAACTTAACAGACGTCGGTGACCGGCTGGAAGCGGGGGCGTGATCGGCGCTCCCGTGGAGGCTTCAATCCAGTTCGCGGTGGTACGTGGCGACTTCCGCCCAGCCGGTTTCGCGGCAATGCCGGGCCAGGCGCTCGGCGAGGTAGACCGAGCGATGCCGCCCGCCGGTGCAGCCGAATGCCACGGTCACGTAGCTGCGCGTGTCCTTCTGCAGCTTGGGCAGCCAGGTGTCGAGGAAGCCCTGCACCTGGACGACGTAGGCGAGCACGTCCGGTTCGCCTTCCAGGTAATCACTGACATCGGCATCACGGCCGGAAAGCGGGCGCAGGCGCGCATCCCAGTGCGGGTTCGGCAGGACCCGCGCATCGAACACGAAGTCGGCATCGGCGGGCACGCCGTGGCGGTAGGCGAACGACTCGAACAGCAGCGACAGGCCGGCGCCGCTGAGGCCGTATTCGGTCAGCAGTTGCCGGCGCATCTGGTGGACGTTGAGCGCGCTGGTGTCGATCACGTGGTCGGCGATCTGCCGCAGCGGCTTCAGTGCCTGCCGTTCCAGCGAGATGGCGTCGGCCAGCGCCAGGCCAATGTGGCTCAACGGATGCCGGCGGCGGGTGTCGGCGTAGCGGCGCAGCAGGGTGGTGTCGGCGGTCTCGAAGAACAGCAACCTCGGGTCCAGGCCCAGCGCGCCCACTTGCGACAGCTCATCGGGGACGTCCGCGAGATCGCCGAGGCTGCGTGCATCGATACCCACCGCGATTTTTTCAGGCGGATTGGCATTGGCCAGCATGCGGCGCACGAACTCGGGCAGCAGCTCTGCCGGCAGGTTGTCGACGCAGTAGTAGCCCAGGTCTTCGAAGGTGTTGAGCGCGACCGACTTGCCCGACCCGGACATGCCGCTGACGATGACCAGCGAAGGTGGGGCAGCCTGTGGCGTTGTCATTGCGCGCGCTCCAGGAAATTGCTGTGGCGTGCCATGAACGCCGCCGCCGGGTCCATCCCCTTCGAGCGCAGGATGTGCATGCGGGTGGCGGCCTCGGCAAGCACCGCGAGGTTGCGCCCGGCCATCACCGGCAGGGTGATCATGGGTACGTCCAGGTCCAGCAGGCGCCGGTTGCTGAGGTCGCCCGTGAGCCGTTCAAGGCCATCCTTCCGCGGTTCCGGCGAGGGCTTGCTGAGATGCACGATCAGCCGCAGGTACTTGTTCCGCTTGATCGCGGTGTCGCCGAACATCTGGCGGATGTTGAGCACGCCCAGTCCGCGCAGTTCCAGCATGTCCTGCAGCAGTTCCGGGCAGGCGCCATCCAGCACGTCCGGCGCGATCTGGGTGAACTCGGGTGCATCATCGGCCACCAGGCGGTGCCCGCGGGTCACCAGCTCCAGCGCCAGCTCGCTCTTGCCGGAGCCGGATTCGCCGGTGATCAGCACCCCGATCGAATAGATCTCCATGAACACGCCGTGCATGCTGATCCGCGGTGCCAGCGTGCGCGCCAGGCGGTATTGCAGGTGGTTGAGCAATTCATGGCCGCGCTGTGGCGAGCCCCACAGCGGGGTGTCGGACTCTTCGGCGGCGATGCGCAGGTCGTCCGGGCAGGGCTGGTTCTTGCTGATCACCAGCGCCAGCGGTCGGTAGTTGATCACCCGCTGGATGATCTCCCAGCGATGGCGTGCATCCAGCCCGTCCAGCCAGGTCAGTTCCTCGGTGCCGAGGATCTGCACCTTGTTCGGATAGATCGTGTTGAGGTAACCGGCCAGCGAGGGTCGCCGTGCCACCGTGTCGACGGCTTCGACGACGCGCAGCGAAGCCCCTTGCTGGCCGGCGATCCAGCGCAGTTCGAGCCGTTCCTGCTGCTGCTCGAACAGCTCTGCGGCGGTGATGCGAGCGGCGTTCATTGATTCACCAGCATGGTTCGGCAATGCACCGGTTGCAGGTCAGGCCACGATGTCGTCGTGTGCGGTACCGGTACCGCGATGATGGTCGACCATGCGTTCCTTGTGCTTCATCAGCAGGCGGTCGAGCTTGTCGGTCAACAGGTCGATCGCGGCATACATGTCCACGCCATTGGCAATGGCGTGCATGGAGTCACGGCCGGTGAGCGTGATCGTGGCTTCGGCGCGGTGCTCGGGCTTGTCCAGGCCAAGCTGGACACGGATCACGCACGGGTGCTCGAAGTGCCTGGAGAGGCGGGCGAGGCGGGTTTCCACGTAATCGCGCAAGGCCGGGGTGACGTCCATTTGCTGGCCGTGGGTTTCGATCTGCATGTGACCTCCTTTGACGTGATGGGCCGACCGGTGGGGTCCGGGCGGCAGGTCGCGTGCGTCCAGCCTAGCCGATGCGCACGCGTTCGTGGGATGGGGGAATGTGCAATGCCTCGCGATACTTGGCGACGGTGCGCCGGGCTACCGGCACGCCATCCGCCTTGAGCCTGTCCGCCAGCCGTGCATCCGACATCGGTTTGCGTGGATCTTCGGCCTCCACCAGCTTGCGGATCATGTCCTGGATGGCGGTGCTGGACGCGCTGCCGCCGCCTTCGGTCTCGATGCCGGAGGCGAAGAAATCGCGCAGGGCAATCGTGCCGCGCGGCGTGCGTACGTACTTGCGCGAAATTGCCCGCGAAACCGTGGATTCATGCAGGCCCAGCTCGCCGGCAATGCTGCGCAGGGTCAATGGTTGCAGCGCTTGCGCGCCGAACTCCAGGAACCCGGCCTGTTCGCGCACCAGGCAGCGCACCACCCGCAAGAGGGTGTCTGCGCGCGCTTCCAGTCCCTTGAGCAGCCAGCGCGCTTCCTGCAGGTGGCCCCGCAGGTAGTCGGCATCACTGCTGCTGGCGCCCTGGATCATCTGTTCATAGCCACGGTGGATGGCGATGCGCGGCGTCGCGCCAGCTGCCAGCGCCACCCGCCAGAGGCCCTGCTGGCGCCAGATCACGCAGTCCGGGGTGACATAGGTGCCGGCAGGCATGTCGCCGTGTTGCGCGCCCGGGCGTGGATCCAGGCTGCGCAACAGTTCGACCGCGGCCTGCGCTTCCTCATGTGTGCAGTCGAGCTCCGCGCACAGGCCGTCGAGGCCGATTTTCGGCAACCTCGCCAGGAACCCTTCGGTCACGGTGATCGCCAGTGCGCGGCCGGGCGTGTCCGCTTTCAGCGCGCGCAATTGCAGGCGCAGGCATTCGCCAAGATCGCGGCCGCCCACGCCGACAGGGTCGAACTGATGGATCCGGTGCAGTACCAGCAGGATCTCGTCGGGACTCGCCTGTACCTCGGGTCGCAGGGTCTCCGCGATGGTGTCCAGGCTGTCGAGCAAGTAACCGTCGTCATCGATCGCATCGATCAGGGCAACCCCGATCGCCAGGTCGCGGTGGCTGAAATGGCCGAGGTGCAACTGCCAGAACAGGTGGTCGTGCAGGGTTTCGGAACTGACCGCGCGTTCTGCGGCGGCATCAAACCCGTCACCGCCGTCCGAAGACGGTCCGATGCGTTCCTGCCACGGCTCGCCTTCGCGATCCCAACGTTCTTCCACGAACTCCTGCTCGGGCTGCGATTCGTTCGGTTCGTCCGTGCCATCGGCATTGCGAGTCTCGTGCGCATCGACGGGACCTGCATCGTTGTCCTCAGCCCAGTCGAGCAGCGGGTTGCTGGCCATCGCCTCGGCAACCTCCAGTTCAAGCTCGGCGGTGGACAACTGCAACAGCCGGATCGCCTGACGGAGTTGCGGCGTCAGGATCAGGTGTTGGTGGAGCGCGGGGGACAGGCGCGGCTTCATTGGACTGAGCATATCGTCCGCCGCTTTAAAAAACTGTAGCCGGGGTGCCGGAGGCGGCGGTCGACGACCGCGCGGAGCTAGAGCCGGAACGCATCGCCAAGGTAGACCCGGCGCACGTCCGGATCGGCAAGCAACTCGGCGGGCGCGCCCTGCGCGAGCACTGCGCCCTCGGCCAAAATGTACGCGCGATCGCAGATGTCGAGGGTCTCGCGGACGTTGTGGTCGGTGATCAGGACACCGATACCGCGATCCTTCAGGTGCTTGACGATGCGCTGGATCTCGTTGACCGAGATCGGGTCGACGCCGGCGAAGGGTTCATCCAGCAGGATCAGGCGCGGCTTGCTGGCCAGCGCGCGGGCGATCTCCACCCGCCGCCGCTCGCCGCCGGACAGGCTGGCGCCGGCCTGGTCGACGACGTGGCCGATCTGCAGTTCGTCCAGCAGGTCGGACAGCTCACGCTCGCGGCCGTCCTCGTCCAGGTCCGCGCGCAGTTCCAGCACCAGGCGGATGTTGTCAGCCACCGACAGCTTGCGGAACACCGACGGTTCCTGTGGCAGGTAGCCCACACCCTGCTTGGCACGCGCGTACATCGGCTGCTGGGTGATGTCCTTGCCGTCCAGGGTGATCGTGCCGGCATCGGCAGGCACCAACCCGACGATCATGTAGAAACAGGTCGTCTTGCCGGCGCCATTGGGGCCGAGCAGGCCCACCACTTCGCCGGCCTCCAGGGTCAGGCTGAAGTCGCTGACCACCTCACGCGACTTGTAGCGCTTGCGCAGGCCCTGGACGACCAGCATCAGGGCTTGCCCTCGCTGGCCGGTGCCGCCGGCTTCGCCACCTGCGCACTCTTCGGCAGGATCCGCATCTTGACCCGGCCGTTGCCGTCGCCACCGCTTTCCACCTGCCCGGTCTTCATGTTGTAGACCACGCGCTGGCCGTTCAAGGTGCCGCGTTGCTGGGTGATCACCACGTTGCCGGTGAAGATGACCACCTCGTTCCTGAGGTTGTAGTCGATGTTGCTCGACTTGGCATTGATCTGGTTGCCGTCGTCGAGGGTCTGGCGCAGGGTCACGCCGCCGCTGAGCAGGGCCCGGCTGGGTTCGCCGCCACCCTGTTCGATGATCGCCTTGGCTGCCACCACGTTCAGCGAGCCCTGGGAAATGGTGACGTTGCCCGTGAACGAGCATGAATCATTGGCGCCCAGCCCACAGACCTGGTGGTCGGCAGCAATGTCCATCGGCTGGTTGCGGTCGGTCGTGCGGGCGTCGGTCGCCGGCGAGAATGCGGCTGAAGCCAGCACGGCCAGCACCAGGGCCGGGAATCTAACGGGACGCAGGGACATAACGGGCATGCACATCGGAGAGGAGGGCGACCTGCCGGCGGTTGAAATCCGCTTCCAGGCCACGGCCGCGCATTGTAAGGCCGGGCCGGGTGACGGTGACGGCAACCGCCGAGCTCGCACGGTTCGCCCGGGGGAACAGGTTCAGCTCCGCCGTCTCGATACGTGTCTGCGGCGGTGCCTGCACGGGACTGGTGGCGACCACGTTGCCGCGCAGGCGCAGTTCCTTGCCATCCTCCGGCACGAAGCCGTGGGTGGCGCGGACCTCCCAGTGCGCGCCATTGCGGTCGGGTACCAGGAACAGCGGCGTGCGCAGGCTCATCGACCTGGCGCCGATGTCGCGTTGCAATTCCGGGCCACGCAAGGTGAAGGCTTCGTTGCCGTCGCTGTCCAGCGACACGATTTCATAGTCGCGCAGCACGTAGTCGGCGCGTTTGGCGGTGTTCACGTCGGGGGTTTCGGCAGAATACCGCCACACCGACCAGCCGCTGGCGATGGCCGCAAGCAGCAGGATGGTGATCAGGCCGCCGCGCCAGCTCACGGATGCTCACCGTGCGCCAGGATCGCATCGATCCTGCCCTGCGCGTGCAGCAGCAGGTCGCAGGCATCGCGTGCGGCGCCCTTGCCGCCGTTGCGCGGCGTGATCCAATGGGCTTCGGCGAGGACCCATGCATGTGCATCGGCGGGCGCGATGGCGAGCCCCACGCCGCGCAGCGTGGCCAGGTCAGGCAGGTCGTCGCCCATGAACGCGACCGATTCCATGCCGATGCCCATGCTGGCCGCGATCGTCTGCATGCAGGCCAGCTTGCCGCGTTCGCCGGTGTGCACGTGCGGGATCTGCAGTTCCTGGCCACGTTGTTCGACGACCGTACTGCGGCGCGCGGTGACCAGCGCGGTGGCGATCCCGGCATGGCGCAGCAGGACCAGGCCCAGCCCGTCCTGTACATGGAACGCCTTGGTTTCATGGCCGTCGGTGCCGTACAGCAGGCGGCCATCGGTCAGGGTGCCGTCCACGTCGAACCCGATCAGGCGGATGCCGGCGGCGCGCTGCAGGAGATCGGCGGGATAGCCGGGACGCGTCATCACACCACCCGCGCGCGCAGCAGGTCGTGGATATTGAGCGCGCCAACGACGCGCTGATCGCCATCGACCACCAGCAGCGCGTTGATCTTGTGGCTTTCCATGAGTTGCGCGGCCTCCACTGCGAGGGCGCCCGCATCGATCGTGCGCGGTGCGCGCGTCATCACGGTGGCAATCGCCGTCGTGCGCAGGTCCACGTTGGCATCGTCCAGGCTGCGGCGCAGGTCGCCGTCGGTGTACAGGCCCAGCAGGCGGCCATCGGCATCGACCACGGCGGTCATGCCAAGCCGCTTCTGGCCCATTTCGACCAGTGCGGCGCTGATGCTTGCGTCCGGCCCGATGCGCGGGATGTCATCGCCGGAATGCATCACGTCGGTGATATGCAGCAGCAGCCGGCGGCCGAGGGCGCCTGCCGGGTGCGAACGGGCGAAGTCGTCTGCGGTGAAGCCACGCGCGTCCAGTAGCGCCACGGCCAAGGCATCGCCCATGGCCAGTGCAGCGGTGGTGCTGGAGGTCGGCGCGAGCGCGAGCGGGCAGGCTTCGGTCGGCACGCCCACGTCGAGGTGGATGTCGCTTTCACGGGCGAGGGTGGATTCCGTCCGTCCGGTCATCGCGACCACGGTATTGCCCTGGCGCTTGAGCACCGGCAACAGCATCAGGATCTCGTCGCTCTCGCCGGAATACGACAGCGCCAGCACGATGTCGGCGTCGGTGACCATGCCCAGGTCGCCGTGGCCGGCCTCGCCAGGATGCATGTAGAACGCCGGAGTGCCGGTGGAGGCCAGTGTCGCGGCGATCTTGCGGGCCACGTGCCCGGACTTGCCCATGCCGGTGCAGACCACGCGCCCGCGGCAGGCCAGGATCGCCCGGCAGGCGGCGCTGAACGCGCCATCGATGCGCGCCGCCACGGCTTCCAGCGCCTCGCGTTCCAGGGCGAACACGCGGCGTCCGCTGGCCGCGAAGTCGAAACTCGCGCCGGGAGTGGTTGCAACGACGGGAAGTACGGGCGGCTTTTCCAAGAGGGCATCCGTTAGACTGGCTCATTCAGTTTACGCGAGCCCTTGCTGACCAGTCATGAATGCCGATGCGATCCGCCAGATGATAGAAGCCGGCTTGCCTGGCGCCACCGCGCAGGTGCAGGGCGACGATGGTGTGCACTTCGAGGCCACGGTGGTCTGTGATGCCTTTGCCGGCAAGCTGCCGCTGGCGCGCCACCGCATGGTCTACGCCACCCTGGGTGGGCGCATGGGCGGCGAGATCCATGCCTTGCAGCTGCGTACGTTGACCGCGGTAGAGGCTGCTGGCTGATGCCCTGCGGCCGTTGCTGGCGCCGCGAGGGAGCTGCTTTCTCGAGACGACCAACCCAGGCAGCGTCCATGCTGCACCCGGAATGACACCCGGAATGACAAAAGAGGCGACATGCAAAAGATCATCGTGGAAGGTGGCGCGCGCCTGAGCGGCGAAGTGCGCATTTCCGGCGCCAAAAATGCCGTGCTGCCGATCCTGTGCGCGACCTTGCTGGCCGACACGCCGGTACGCATCACCAATGTGCCGCGCCTGCATGACGTGCTGACCACGGCCAAGCTGCTGGCTGGCCTGGGTGCGGGCGTCGAGCACACGGGCGATACGATGACCGTCGACCCACGCAGCGTGGACAGCCACGTCGCGCCCTACGAGCTGGTCAAGACCATGCGCGCCTCGGTGCTGGTGCTGGGCCCGTTGCTGGCGCGCTTTGGTGTTGCCGAGGTATCGCTGCCCGGCGGCTGCGCGATTGGTTCGCGGCCGGTGGACCTGCACATCAAGGGCCTGCAGGCGCTGGGTGCCGAGATCACGGTCGAGCACGGCTTCATCAAGGGACGCGTCGATGGCCGCCTGCGCGGCGCGCGCCACGTGTTCGACATGGTCAGCGTGGGCGCGACCGAGAACGTGCTGATGGCGGCGGCGCTGGCCGAGGGCACCAGTGTGCTCGAGAACGCGGCGATGGAGCCGGAGATCGTCGACCTGGCCGAATGCCTGGTGGCGATGGGCGCCCACATCGAAGGTGCCGGTTCGTCGCGCATCGTCGTGCACGGCGTGGAGCGGCTGCAGGGTTGCACGCATGCGGTGGTGGCCGATCGCATCGAGGCCGGCACGTTCCTGGTCGCCGCGGCAATGACCGGTGGCCGGATCACGGCCACCCACGCGCGCCCGGACACGATGGATGCGGTGCTCGACAAGCTGCGCGAAGCTGGCGCCCGCATCGACATCGACGGCGACCGCATCCTGCTCGACATGGAGGGCAAGCGGCCGCGTGCGGTCAACCTCACCACGGCGCCACACCCGGCATTCCCGACCGACATGCAGGCGCAGGTCATGGCCATGAACTGCATCGCCGATGGGGTTGGCGTGATCAACGAAACCATTTTCGAAAACCGCTTCATGCACGTGAACGAACTGCTGCGGTTGGGTGCGGATATCCGCGTCGATGGCCATACCGCGGTCGTGCGGGGCGTCGAGAAGCTCAGCGGCGCGCCGGTGATGGCGACCGACCTGCGCGCCTCGGCATCGCTGATCCTGGCCGGCCTGGTTGCCGATGGCGAAACCAGCATCGATCGCATCTACCACCTGGACCGGGGCTACGAGAACATCGAAGCCAAGCTGTCGGGGCTCGGTGCGAGCATCCGCAGGGTCGATTGACGCAGCATCCGCAAGGCAAAGAAAAGCCCCGCATTGCGGGGCTTTTTTCGTCCCGGGCGTTCGCCCGTCAATTGACCGATTTGAGGACCAGGTCCAGCGTGTCCTTGCCATCCTCGCGCTGCAGGATCCGCGCCGGCACCGGCAACCCCTCGACCACCCACACCAGGACCTGCTTGCTGTCGCTGCTGCGGACGACCTTTGTCGCACTGGTCGGCTTGCCCGCCACGCTGATGCGTTCCTGGCCCAGGTTCTGGTAGACCTGCGGCCTGGCCACGCCGTTGTCCACCAGTCGATAGCTGAGCGGCTTGCCGGCGGCGACATCGCGCACGATCACCAGGTTGAGCAACATGGCGTCCACGTCGCCCGCTTGCAGTTTGACCGGGCCCATGCGGTCGGGCTTGACGTTCCCCGTCCAGCGCGCCTCGCCTGCGGTCCAGTCGTATGTCGCGTTCTTCTGTGACTTCTTGATCAGCATCTGGGTGGAATCGCTGCCGGACAGCGGGCGCCAGGCACCATCGTTGTCTTCGAACACCGTGGTCTGCCGCACCGATGCAAGCGGACTGTCGACGCTGAGCTCGTAACTCCAGCGATCACCGCCGGCAGACGCGAGCTTCATCGTCGCATCGGCCTGGATGGCGCCCTTGATGGTGGCCTGGTAGTCGGCAACAAATGGCCTGACCGCCCAGGCAGGACTGGCCATGCAGGCCAGGAGCAGTGCGGTCACGGGCAACATGGAGCGCATGGATTTCATAGGCAGGTCGTTGTTTCCATTGAAGGAAGTCGCTGGCGTGAACGCGCATCCGTTCACTCGCAGGGAGCGGCTATGCGGCAGCGAACTGTAGCCGCTGCGGCGTAAACAGGGCATGACCATCCACGCTGGCGATTCCGTCGTGTTCAGCCAGCCGTCCATCGGCCGCCAGTCTGGCAACGTGTACCAGCAAGGGATGTTCGACCTTGAGAACACGCCCGGCGAGGCTTTCGACGGTGTCACCATGGCGCACCGGTACCGTTGCCTGGGCGATCACTGCACCGGCATCCAGTTCAGGTGTCACGAAGTGCACGCTGGCGCCGTGTTCAGTGTCGCCGGCCTCCAGCGCACGCGCATGCGTATGCAGGCCGCGATAAAGGGGCAGCAAGGAAGGGTGGATGTTCAGCAGTCGCCCACGGAAACGCGTGACGAACGACTCACCGAGGATGCGCATGTAACCGGCGCAGATCACCCAGTCCGGCGCGGCGGCCGCCACGGCGTCGGCAAGATCGGCCTCGAATGCCGCGCGTGACGGATAGGCCTTGGGCATGCGGCCCCAGCGCAACGGCTCCGGCACCCGCTGCAGGGCGAATGCAGATGGCTTGTCGGAGAACACGCCGACGATCTGCGCCTCCAGTTGGCCAGCCTGGATCGCATCCAGCAGTGCCTGCAGGTTGCTGCCTGAGCCTGAGGCGAGGACGGCGATGCGAATGGTCATGGGTGAGGCACGAAAATGGGGTCAGATTGAATTTCGCACCGACGATATCGGGTTCCTTCGAAATCCATCTCGCAAACCTTCACTCTGACCCCATTTGCTGCTTCCTCAGCCAATCCGCACACGTTCACCACCTGCATGCGCAACCACCTGGCCGATGGGACGGTGCGCCAGGCCCAAACGGTCGAGGTCGGCGGAAATCGCGGCGACATCGCTCGCTGCAAGCACCAGCACGAAGCCGATGCCGCAGTTGAACGTGCGCCACATTTCAGTATCGGGCACCGCGCCTTCGCGCTGCAGCCAGTCGAACACCGGGGGCAGCACGATGGCGGAGGCTTCGATGTCCAGCGCCAGTCCCTCCGGAATCACCCGGATGATGTTCTCGGTCAGGCCGCCGCCGGTGATGTGCGCCATCGCATGGGGGGCGTGGCGCGACAGCAGGTCGAGTACCGGCTTCACGTAGAGCCTGGTGGGCGTCATCAGCGCGTCGATCAGGTTGACCCCGCCCAGGTCGAGCTGTCCAGGCCGGCCGGCGCGGTCGAAGATCCTGCGCACCAGCGAATAGCCGTTGGAATGCGGGCCGCTGGAGGCAATGCCGACCAGCACGTCGCCGGCCTGCACCTTGCTGCCGTCGAGGATTTCCGATTTTTCCACCGCGGCCACGCAGAATCCGGCCAGGTCGTATTCGCCCGGCGCGTACATGTCGGGCATTTCCGCGGTTTCGCCGCCGATCAGCGCGCAGCCGGATTCGGTGCAGCCGGCTGCGATGCCGCCGATCACCGCGGCGGCGGTGTCGATATCGAGCTTGCCGGTGGCGAAATAGTCGAGGAAGAACAACGGCTCGGCGCCCTGCACCAGCACGTCATTCACGCACATCGCGACCAGGTCGATGCCGATGGTGTCGTGGCGGCCAAGTTGCTGGGCCAGCTTGAGCTTGGTGCCAACGCCGTCGGTACCCGAGACCAGCACCGGCTCGCGATACTTGCCGGACAGGTCGAACAGCGCGCCAAATCCGCCCAGCCCGCCCATCACTTCGGGACGGAAGCTGCGCCGGACCAGCGGCTTGATGCGCTCGACGAGTTGATTGCCGGCATCGATATCGACGCCGGCATCGCGGTAGGTCAGGGGAGTGGGTTGGGTCACGGAAGGCCTCGACGCGCTGGCGCGAACGCGCCTGCAAGTCCGCCATTTTAACGTGATGGGCGTCGCGGCGTGGACGTGCTGGCCCCGCTGCGGCACCATTCCCCCCATGCCGGGCATCGTGCCGGGCCAAGGATAGTCGGGCGATGCAAGGATGAGTCACGGATTGCGGCAGGGATCTTGGCGGTTGCTGTTGGCAGGCGCACTGCTGCTTGCCAGCGGACTGGTGCTTGCCCAGCGCACGGAAGGCGACAGGGCCGCAGCCTCTGGCGCCTACGAGGCCGAGACCAGCGTGCGCAACCAGACCGACGCCGAGCGCGAGGCGGCCTTTGGCCGAGCACTTGCGCAGGTACTGGCCAAGGCCACCGGCGATACGGCGGCGCCCACGCGGCCGGGTGTGCGCGAGGAACTGGCCAAGGCCAAGGGCTACGTCGACGGGTACGACTACCGGCAGGACGAGGGCGTCTCCGCGACCGGTGCGCCGAGCTTCAGGACCATCCTGGTCACCCGTTTCAGTCGCGACGCGGTGGATGACCTGGTCGGGATGCTCGGGTTGCCGGTGTGGCCACTGCCGCGCGCCAAGCCGGTGTTGTGGCTTGCAATCGATGACGGCAGCGGCGCGCGCCTGGTCGGGTTGGCCCAGGGCAATGCCGCGCGATCGCTGCTTGACCAGGCCAGGTCGCGCGGTTTCGCGCTTGGCCTGCCGGGCGGAAACGCGGCCGAGCAGGCGGCGGTGGGTGCGATCTGGCGCGGAGATACTGCGGCCATCGCCAGCCTGTCGAGTCGCTACAGCCCGCCGATGCAGTTGCTGGGCAAGCTGTATCGCGGGAGCGGCGGTTGGGTCGCCGACTGGACGTTCGTCGACAAGGGCAAGGTCCTGTCGAAATGGACCACCAACAGTCCTGACGCGCGCCGCGCCATGACCGGAGGTGCCGATGGCGCTGCCGATGCCCTGTTCAAGCGTTATGCGAGGGCTGGCAGCGGCGGTCCACCGGGCAGGTTCCGCGTGCGCATCCTGGGCGTGTCCAGCGCCGACGATTACATGCGACTGGCCGGCTATCTGGGCGGGTTGTCGATCGTCAAGCGCGTGCAGCCGGTGTTCGCAACGGGCAATACGCTGGACCTTGACCTCGATCTGGCCACCGGCGTGGACGGCTTCGCGCGGTATGTCGAACGCCTCGGTGTCCTGCTGCGCATCGAGGGCGACAATGCAGTTGATGCTGGCGATGGCGTGGGGGCGGATAGCACACCACCATCTGCGGCGGGCATCACCATTTTCCGCATGGGTAGCGGGAGAGACGGATGACCGCTGGCTCGGCAAAGGACCTGGGCAGCATCGCGGACTTCCTGCGCCGCTTGCAGTGGGCCGCGCTCGCGCTGGGCGTGTTGTGGCTGGTATGGCTGCTTGCGCCGATTCTGACCCCTTTCGTGTTCGCTGCCTTGCTGGGTTGGCTGGGTGATCCGCTGGTCGACCGGCTGGAGCGCGCGGGGCGCGCACGCAATACCGCGGTGATCCTGGTGTTCAGCGTGATGAGCCTGGTGCTGATCGTGGCACTGGTGGGCCTGGTGCCACTGCTGGAGCGACAGGTCATCACCCTGATGGAATCGCTGCCGCGCTATCGCGACTGGTTCATCGGAACCGCATTGCCGTGGCTGGAACGGAGGACGGGTTTGCAGATCCTGTCCTGGTTGGACCCGGTGCGCCTGTTCACCTTGATCCGCGAACATTGGGAAGACGCCGGTGGCATCGCCACCACGGTGCTTGGCTATGTGTCGCGCTCCGGCTTCGCCTTGCTGGGCATGATCGCCAACGTCGTTCTGCTGCCGGTGCTGACATTCTTCTTCCTGCGCGACTGGGACCTGCTGGTCGGGCGTGTTGGCGCGCTGATCCCGCGCGACCATTTCAGCATCGTGCGCAAATTGGCCAAGGAATCGGATGCGGTGCTTGGCGGCTTCCTTCGCGGGCAGTTGCTGGTGATGCTGATCCTGGGCGTGCTGTATGGCGTCGGCCTGTGGGCGGTTGGGCTGGACCTGGGCATCCTGATCGGCGTGATCGGTGGCTTGCTCACCTTCGTGCCCTACCTGGGGCCGGCCGCGGTCATCGTGCTTGGCGGGATTGCCGCACTCGTGCAGTTCGGCGACTGGCAGCACCTTGCCGGGGTTGCGGTGGTGTTCACGATCGGCCAGGTGATCGAAAGTTACTGGCTGACTCCGAAACTGGTGGGCGATCGCATCGGTCTGCATCCAATGGCGGTGATTTTCGCGGTACTCGCGGGCGGGCAGTTGTTCGGCTTCCTCGGGATGCTGCTGGCACTTCCGGTCGCGGCAGTGGCGAACGTGCTGCTGCACTTTGCGCATGATCGCTATACGGCAAGCAGGCTCTACGCGGGTGACGGGCCGGCGATCCTGCTGCAGGAAAACCTCGACGACGTTCCCGATGCCGCGATGACCGACGACCAGACACCCGCTGCCTGAGATGTCGCGGAACCAGCCATTGGTGCCGCAGTTGCCATTGGCACTGCGCTTTCCGCCCGAGCAACGCCTGCTGGCTTACCTGGGTGCCGCGAGCGGCATGATCGAGCGCTTGCAGTCGCTGGCCGAGGGCGGGCTGGCGGAGGCGCTGTACCTGCAAGGCGGTAGTGGCAGCGGCAAGACCCATCTGCTGCTCGGGACCTGCGCTGCCGCCGAGGCAGTTGGTCGACGTGCGTTGTATCTCTCGCTTGGGCGCGTGCGTGGCCGCGCGCGTGATGCCTTCGAAGGACTCGAACACGCCGACCTGGTCGCACTGGACGACCTGGATGCGATCAGTGGCATGGATGACGACGAAGTCGCCCTGTTCGACCTGCACAATCGCCTGCACGATGCAGGTGTGTGCCTGCTGTATGCAGCGATCGCGGCACCGGCCATGTTGGAAGTGGCGCTCCCGGACCTGCGCTCGCGCTTGGCGCAATGCACGCTGATGCCGCTGCGCGCGCTGGATGATGCGGGCCGCGCGGCGTTACTGCGCCAGCGCGCCAGCTCGCGCGGCCTGGTCTTCGAGGACGCCGCGCTGGACTGGTTGTTGAGCCGATGCAGCCGCGACCTGTCCGGCTTGACCGAGATGTTCGAGCGGATTGACCGGGCCTCACTCGCCGCGCAGCGACGGATCACCGTACCGTTCCTGCGTCAGGTGTTGAGCACAGATTAGATTTTGTAGGAGCGCCCATTTGGGCGCGATCACGAATCGCCGGGAAGTTCGGTCGCGCCCTGAAGGGCGCTCCTACGGGGATGCGTGGCCGGTGCCGTTCACCTTCGCTGACAGTAGTTCGGCGTCCAGCGTGCGCAATCGCTCCGGTGTGCCGACATCGGTCCAGCGTCCCTGGTGGTGGCTGCCGGTCACCGCGCCGCGTGCCATCGCCGCCCGGAGCAAGGGGGCCAGCTTGAAGCGCGGCGGCTTGAGTTCGATGCCGGCAACATCACCGATGGTGGTGCGCCAATCGGCAAGCAGCAATGCGCGGTATACGCCGATGCCGGAAAACGTCAGCCGCGGGTCGCCATCGGAATGCACGTGGCCATCAGTGTCGAGGGCGAAATCGCCGCGCGGATTGTGCGCGGGATTGTCGACCAGCAGCAGGTGCGCATCACCGTCAGGTTCGCGTGGCAGCGCGGCGAAATCCGCATCGCACCAGATGTCGCCATTGACCGCGATGAACGGCGCATCGCCCAGCCATCGCAAGGCATTGCACATGCCGCCGCCGGTTTCGAGCGGCGTGCTGCCTTCATGCGCGTAATGGATCGTGATGCCCCAGCGGGCGCCGTCGCCAAGGGCTTGCGGGAACTGATCGGCCAGCCATGAGGTGTTGATCACGACCTCGCCGACGCCGATCGACGCGAGCTTCTCCAGATGCCATTCGATCAGTCGCTTGCCGCCGGCACGGAGCAGGGGCTTGGGCGTTGTGTCGGTCAGTGGGCGCATCCGTTCGCCCAGCCCGGCCGCGAAGATCAGTGCCTTCATGCCTGCGCCACGGACTGCAATCGATCGATCGCAGGCTTCACTTTGTGCCCGATGAAGGCCTGAAGTCCCTGCAGCTCAGGGTAGCGAGGCAGGACCTCGTCGAGATAGCCGAAGAAGCGTGGAACGTCAGCCAGGTAGTGTGGTTTTGCATCGCGATGCTTGAGGCGGGCGAAGATGCCGATCACCTTCAAGTGCCGCTGCACCCCAATGAGCTCCGCGTCGCGCATGAACCTCGCGAGCGGTGGTACCGGCAGGCCGACGTTGGTCGCACGTGCGTGATAGTGCTCCAGCCAGATGGGCACGCGCATCGACGGCCAGCTAAGGAATGCATCCTTGAACAGGCTGATCGCGTCGTAGGCGATCGGGCCGCGAACCGCGTCCTGGAAATCCAGTACCGCCGGCCCATCCGGGCCATCATCGACCAGCCTGCCCTGCACGGGCATCAGGTTGCGCGGCATGAAGTCGCGATGGACCAGGACCTGGGGCTGCGCCAGTGCGTTGTCGATCAGGAACCGGTATGCCGCATCCAATGCCTCACGGTCGTAGCGATCCAGGTCGATGCCGAGGTGCTGGCCGCAGAACCACTCGTCGAACAGCCGCAACTCGCGCGCCAGCATGGCGTCGTCGTAGTGGGCCAGGTCATCCGGGGGCGTGATCGCCTGCAGCTTCAGCAATTGGCTGATCGCATGGTCGAACAACAGGTCGGCATTGCCGTTGTTGATCACGTGCAGGTAGGTCTCGGCGCCAAGGTCTTCCAGAAGCAGGAAGCCATTCTCGATGTCCTGGGCCAGCACCGCCGGCACGCGCACCCCGCCGGACTCGAGCAGCGCGCGGGTGCGCAGCCACGGCCGTACGTCTTCCTGGTCCGGTGGCGAGTCCATGACGATGGTACTGGTCAACAGTCCGGTGCCGTCGGGGGTATGTACGCGCCAGTAGCTGCGGAAGCCGGCATCGGTCGATGCACGCGCCGGGCTGGCATCCGGATCGCCGAGAGCCGTGCGGGTCCATGCAGTGCGCGCGGCCGCGCGGGGGTCGGCGGCCTGGGGTGTTGTGCTTGCTTCTGGTTCGCTCATGGGTGAAGGGTAAACTGCCGCATCGTTCCGGGCGACAGGACAGGAAGAAAAACATGCCGACGCTGCAACCCGTACTGCTTTCCGGTGGCTCCGGAACCCGGCTGTGGCCACTCTCGCGCGAGGCCTACCCGAAGCAGTTCCTGGCCCTGGCCGGGGACGACACCATGCTGCAGGCGACCTGGCGGCGCATAGCCGCGCTCGCCGACATGGCGCCGATTGTCGTGGCCGGCGAGGACCACCGTTTCCTGGTGGCCGAGCAGCTGCGCCAGATCGGCGCCCCCACGCCTGCCATCCTGCTGGAGCCGCTGGGCCGCAACACCGCCCCGGCGATCGCGGCGGCGGCGCTGCAGGCCATGCGCGATGGAAGCGATCCGTTGTTGCTGGTGCTGCCGTCCGACCATGTGGTGCGTGATGAAGCAGCGTTCCGTGCGGCGGTCAGCACGGCGATGCCCGCCGCGCAAGCGGGCGCGCTTCTCACCTTCGGCATCGTCCCGGGCGCACCGGAAACCGGCTTCGGCTATATCCAGGCAGCAGCGAGTGTGGCTGGCGATGGCGTGCGGCCGGTATCGCGCTTCGTCGAAAAGCCCGATGCTGCAACGGCGCAGTCCTACCTGGATGCGGGTGGCTATTTCTGGAACAGCGGCATGTTCCTGTTCCGTGCCTCGTGCTATCTGGAGGAACTCCGGAAATTCCGGCCCGACATCCTCGATGGCGTGCGCGTCGCATTCGACGGCGCGCAGCGCGATGGCGACTTCATCCGCCTCGACAAGGAGGCGTTCGCCGCCTGCCCGTCGGATTCCATCGATTACGCGGTGATGGAAAAGACCGGCATGGCGAGCGTGCTGCCGGTGGACATCGGCTGGAACGACGTGGGTTCGTGGTCGGCGCTGTGGGATGTGAGCGCGCAGGACGCCGATGGCAATGCCCACCGTGGCGATGTGATCTCCATCGATAGCCGCAACAGCTACGCCTACGCGCGCCGGCTGGTGGCCCTGGTCGGCGTGGATAACCTGGTCGTGGTGGAAACCGATGATGCGGTATTGGTGGCGCACAAGGACCATGTGCAGCAGGTCAAGGACGTGGTTGCGCAGCTGAAGGTGGAGCACCGCAGCCAGGTGGCCCTGCATCGCGAAGTGCATCGGCCGTGGGGTAGCTACGACTCGATCGATATCGGCGACGGCTTCCAGGTCAAGCGGATCAAGGTCAAGCCGGGTGCGCGGCTTTCGTTGCAGTCGCATACGCAGCGCGCCGAACACTGGATCGTGGTGCGCGGCAGCGCGCGCGTGACCCGCGACAACGACGTGTTCGAGCTGCATGCCAACCAGTCGACCTACATTCCGATGGGCGCGAAGCATCGGCTCGAGAATCCGGGCCCCGGCATGCTGGAGCTGATCGAAGTGCAGTCGGGCGACTACCTGGGCGAGGACGATATCGTCCGCTATGAGGATGTGTACGGGCGAGCGTGAGCAGCCGTTCCGAGCGAAGCGAAGAACCTGCTTTTCGATGAAGCAGATCCTTCGCTGCGCTCAGGATGACGGCCCACTTTGTGAAGTACGAAGCGGTCTAGTCCGTCACCCCAGCGTCGCCAGCCACTCGTCATCCGAGCCCTCGTTGACGCCATCGAACAGGAACGTCGACAGGTAGCGTTCGCCGGTGTCGGGCAGCATCGCCAGCAGCACGGTGCCTTCCGGGGCACGCCCCGCCACCTGCAATGCTGCAGCGACCGTGGCGCCGGCGGAGATGCCGACGAACAGGCCTTCCTCCTGCGCCAGCCGGCGCGAAGTGTCGCGCGCAAGCACGTCGTCGATCGCGATGTTGTCGTCAAAGATCGTGCGGTCCAGCACTTCGGGAATGAAGTCAGGGGTCCAGCCCTGGATCTTGTGCGGGTGCCACTCATCGCCGGCCAGCAGGGCAGCGACCGCGGGTTCAGTGGTGACGATCTTCAGCGAGGGTCGCGCCGCCTTGAGCACCCGACCGGCGCCGCTCATGGTGCCGCCGGTGCCCCAGCCGCTGACGAAGTAGTCCAGCCGCTTGCCGGCGAAGTCGCGCAGGATTTCCGGTCCGGTGGTGGAGGCGTGGTAATCGGGGTTGGCCGGGTTCTTGAACTGGTTGGTGAGGAACCAGCCGTGCTTCGCCGCGAGTTCCTCGGCCTTGCGCACCATGCCGGAGCCGCGCTCGGCTGCGGGGGTCAGGATGACCTTGGCGCCATAGGCGCGCATCAGCTTGCGGCGTTCGATCGAAAAACTTTCCGCCATCGTGGCCACGAAGTTGTAGCCGCGCGCCGCGCAGACCATGGCCAGTGCGACACCGGTATTGCCGGAGGTCGCCTCGATAACGGTGTCGCCGGGCTTGAGCATTCCCTTGGCCTCGGCGTCGAGGATGATCGCGATCGCCAGCCGGTCCTTGACCGAACCGCCCGGGTTGAATGATTCAACCTTGGCGTAAAGGGTGACGTGCTTGGGCACGATGCGGTGCAGTTTGACGATTGGAGTCGAGCCAATCGTGTCGAGGATGCTGTCGTACAGGCTCATGGCGGTGTCCAGGAAGTGGCAAGGAATTCGTTGGTCAAGGCGGAACGTTCAGGCGGCGTGGGCAATGTCGGCGTGCAATGGCGTGTTGACGCATCCTGCACCTGCCGTTGTTAAGGGCTCGCCAGCGAACCAGTGCAGGCGCGTGGCCAGCGCCGTCACCTCGCCGACGACAAGGAGTGCGGGTGCGCGTACATCATGCGAACGCGCCAGCCGGGGCAAATCGGACAACTGGCCGGCAATGACGCGCTGCTCCGGCCGGCTGCCGTTTTCGACAATGGCGAATGGCGTGGAGGGGTCGCGGCCATGGGCGACCAGCTGCTCGCGGATGCGTTCCAGTCCGGCCACGCCCATGTAGAACACCAGCGTCTGCTTGCCCGCGGCCAGCGACGACCAGTCGAGGCGGTCCCGCGAGTCCTGGCCATGCGCGGTCACCAGTTGCAGCGACTGCGCATGCGCGCGATGGGTCAGCGGAATGCCGGCATACGCGGCGCAGGCGAGTGCGGCGGTAATCCCCGGCACCACTTCGAAGGCGATGCCTTCCGCCTGCAAGGCTTCCAGTTCCTCGCCGCCACGGCCGAACACGAAGGCATCGCCGCCCTTGAGGCGGACCACGCGTTTGCCGGCCCTGGCGTGTTCGATCAGCAAGGCATTGATTCGTGATTGGCTGTGGCCACCGTCGCCGGCCTGCTTGCCGACGCTGATGCGTTCGGCATCGCGGCGCGCGAGCGCCAGTACCTCGTCGCTGACCAGGCGGTCGTGCAGGATCACGTCCGCTTCGTTCAGCACGCGCAGGCCGCGCAGGGTCAGCAGGCCGGGATCGCCGGGGCCGGCGCCGACCAGGGCCACGGATCCCTGGATGGCGAGTGCATCGTCCGCGCGCAGGGCCTGGTCGAACACATGTTCGGCGGCGATGTGCTGGCGCCTGCGCAGCAACGCCTGCAGCGGGCCGGCCAGCAGCCGCGCGAACCCGCGCCTGCGTGCGTCCATGTCCGGCCAGCGCGCGCGGATGCGCTGGCGATGCCGGGTCAGCAGCTCGGCCAGCGCACCGAAGGATTCGTCGAACCGGGTTTCCAGTTGCTCGCGGACCAGCCGGGCCAGCATCGGTGCGCCGCCACCGCTGGAGATCGCGATCTGCAGCGGCCCGCGGGTGATGCGGGCGGGCATGTGGAAACGCGAGGCGTCGGCATCGTCCACCGCATTGGCCCAGATCCGGCGTGCACCTGCGGCGGCGACCACCGCACGATTGGTGACGGGATCGTCGGTGGCGGCAATCGCCAGCCAGGCATCGTCCAGCCATTCAGGTTTGAACACGCCATCCAGATGCTGGATCCGCGCCTGCTGCACCCACTGCGCCACAGTCGGAAGCAGGTCCGGGGCACCGACTACGACCAGGGCGCCGGCTTCGAGCAGAACCTCGCATTTGCGCTGGGCGACGGCGCCGCCACCGACCACCAGCACGCGGCGTCCACGCAGGTCGGCGAACAAGGGAAACAACGGGTGCGAAGCGGGCAACGTCGCAGTGTGGGCGATGGCAGACATGCGATGACGCTACCCGTGGATCACGTTCATTCGAAAATGGTCAGGGCATCTGTACTTATGCCCTCATGGCATAAGCCATGGCTAGACAAGGATTCGCCGCTTGGTTATGTTTATCGCTTAATACGGATATAGCGATATAAGAGCCGCCATGACCCTGACCCAGCTTCGCTATCTCGTGGCCATTGCCGATTCCGGCCTGAACATCACCCAGGCGGCCGAGCGCGTGCACGCCACCCAGCCAGGCCTGTCCAAGCAGCTCAAGCAACTGGAGGACGAGCTTGGCTTCCAGCTGTTCATCCGCAAGGGGCGCAGCCTGGACAGCATCGCGCCGGCCGGTGGCAAGGTGATCGAGCACGCACGCCGGGTCCTGGCGGAGACCGCCAACATCCGCAGCTACGCCGCCAACGAACGCGGCGAGCACAGTGGCCGCCTGCTGCTGGCGACCACCCACACCCAGGCCCGATACGTGTTGCCGCCGGTGATCGCGGCGATCAAGCGCGATTTCCCGCGGGTCGATGTCGACCTGCTGGCCGCCGGCGACTCCGAAGTGCTGGGCGCGCTGGACCAGGCCGACCTGGCCCTGATCAGTACCGCCGGCAGCGAGCCGCCGGGCGGCGTTGCGGTGCCACTGTTCCGCTGGCGGCGCGTGCTGCTGGTGCAGGACACGCATCCACTTGCGGCGTTTCAGGATGCGCCAACGCTGGTCGAGCTCGCGCGTCATCCCTTGATCAGTTACGAATCCTCGACGCGTGCGGACTCGTCCTTGCAGCGCGCTTTTGCCGGCGCCGGGGTGAGTGCGCAAGTCGCGATGACCGCGCGCGATGCCAACCTGATCAAGACCTACGTGCGTGCCGGCCTTGGTGCTGGCCTGCTGGCGGAGATGGCGGTCGGTGAGCGCGAGGACGCCGACCTGCGCATCCTGCCGGCACCTGTCGAGTTGCCCGAATGCATCACCTGGGCGGTGATCCCGCGCGGTCGCGTGCTGCGCGATTACGCGCTTGCGTTGCTGCACGGATTGGCCCCGCAACTGGACCGGCGCGACCTGCGCCGCGTGCTCGAAGGCAACCAGGACGCAGCCTGGCCGCAGACACCCAGCTGGAAGGAACTGCGCCGGCCAATCGCGGCGTCGGGTTCGTAGGCAACGCGGGTGCGCCCTACGCCGCCGCGCTCCTGTCGTCGCCGACATGCAATCCGCATTCACGGGTCAGCCCGAAGAAGCGTGCCTGCGCCTTCTCCATGCCCGGCCGCAGCGGGCGGGTGGTGTGCACGTCGCCGACCGAGACATAGCCCTGTCTCGAGAGCGGATGCTCGGGCAGCTCGTGCTGCAAGGCATACGACGCGATGTCGAGGTCGTCCCAGTCGGCGATCGGATGCAGTTTCCAGCGGCCGTCGTGCAGTTCCAGGATGTTGGTTGCGGCCCTGCTCGGTGATTGCATGCGACGCAGGCCGGCGAACCAGCAACGCACCTCGAGCTCACGCAGCGCACGCTGCATCGGTTCGACCTTGTGCAACTGGTTGTAGCGTTGCAGGCCTTCGATGCCGTGCTCCCACAATTTGCCGACGCGCGCTTCCATCCAGCTACCGCCGAGTTGCGGGCGCACCACGTGCAGGTTCAGGCCGAAGCGTTCGACCAGCTGGTCGGCATAACGATAGGTATCGGCGAACAGGTAGCCGGTATCGACCAGGATCACCGGGATGTCGGGCCTGGCCCGGGTCAGCAGGTGCAGGGAGACCGCAGACTGCACGCCGAAGCTGGTCGACAGCGCATGCGGCCCCGACAGGCTTTCGAACGCCCAGGCGATGCGCTCCTGCGCGGACAGGCGTTCCAGCCAACGGTTGAGTGCAGCAAGCGCGCGTGGGGATTCGGCGGCGGCGACGGGATCTGGCGCGTTCATGCGATCACCTCGATGGCGATGTCATTGCGTGGTTTCGTGGGTGGATTGACGATCCCGGCATCGACCAGGAAATCGCCGAAGTGAAGTCCGGCCTTTCGCTGCGCGGCGTAGCGCGCGAACAGCTCGTCCAGCGTCGCCAGGATCGCCGCCTCGTCGATGTTCTCGCGATGCAGCACGTTGAGTCGCTGGCCGCGATGGTCGGCGCCGAGCATCAGGTTGTAGCGGCCGGGCGCCTTGCCGACCAGCGCGATCTCGCCCAGGTACGGGCGCGAGCAACCGTTCGGGCAGCCGCTGATGCGCAGGTGGATCGGCGCATCCAGCAGGTCGTGCTGGCCGAGCAGGATCTCGGCCTTGTCCAGCAACTCGGGCAGGTAACGTTCGGCTTCGGCCATCGCCAGTGCGCAGGTGGGTAGCGCAACGCAGGCCAGCGCATTCAATCGCAGGCCACTCGCACGATGATGGAGGTCGAGCCCGTGCGCGGCGACCAGCGCATCGATGCGCGCGCGTTGCCCGGCGGGAACGCCGGCGATCACCATGTTCTGGTTGGCGGTCAGGCGGAACGCGCCCTGGTGGATGCGGGCGATCTCGCGCAGGCCCGTCAGATGCTGTCCTTGTTCACCATCGACGATGCGCCCCGCTGGAATACGCAAGGTCAGGTGTGATTGCCTGTCTTCGCCTTCGATCCAGCCGAAGCGGTCGCCATTGTGGTCGAACGCAAAGTCGCGCGCGGGTTCCAGCCTGAAGCCGGCGCGCGCTTCCATCTGCGCGACGATGGCATCCAGGCCGTGCGCGTCAATGGTGTACTTGAAGCGCGCGTGCTTGCGCTCGGTGCGATCGCCCAGGTCGCGCTGTACGGTCAACGCGGCTTCTGCGATGGCGAACACGTGCTCGGGGGCGACGAAGCCGATCACGTCGGCCAGGCGCGGATAGGTCTTCGCATCGCCATGGCTGGCACCCATGCCGCCGCCAATGGCCACGTTGAAGCCGGCCAGGTCGCCGTGTTCGTCGACGATCGCGATCAGGCCGAAATCATTGGCGAACACATCCACGTCGTTGAGCGGAGGCACTGCCACCGCCATCTTGAATTTGCGCGGGAGGTAGGTGGCGCCGTACAGCGGCTCGGTTTCTTCGATGCTGCTGGCCACCTGCTGTTCGTCCAGCCAGATCTCGTAGTAGGCGCGCGTGATCGGCAGGAACCTCGCCGACAGGCGTTGCGCCCACTCGTGGACCTGCGCGTGCAGCCGCGACTGCAGCGGAGTGCTGCTGGCGAGCACGTTGCGGTTGACGTCGCCACAGGCGGACACGGTGTCCAGCAGGGCGGCGTTGATCGCCTGCATGCTCGCCTTCAGTTCGCGCTTGATCACGCCATGGAACTGGAAGGTCTGGCGGGTGGTGATGCGCAGCGAATGGTTGGCGTAGGTGGTGGCGATGGCATCCAGTTGCAGCCATTGCGCCGAAGTGAACACGCCGCCCGGTGCGCGGATGCGGATCATGAACTGGTGTGCCGGCTCGAGCTTCTGGCGCCGGCGTTCGTCGCGGATGTCGCGGTCGTCCTGCTGGTAGCTGCCGTGGAACTTGACCAGGCGCTGGTCTTCGAACGACAGCGAGCCGGTCACCGGGTCGGCCAGCCCGTCCAGCAGCGTGCCGCGCAGATGGCGGCTGTTGGCCTTGATGTCTTCGACGGAGGGATGGCTCATGGCGTTGGCGTCGCTGGATGGATGCGTTCGTTCATGGGTACGTGCTTGCCGGGTTCAGTACACATCGCGGCCGTAGCGGCCTTCGGCCTGCAGGCGCGAGAGATACTCGCCGGCCGCTTCCACATCGCCGCCGTTGTGTGCGGCAACGACATCGCGCAATGCCGTGTGCACGTCCTTGCCCATCGCGATCGAGCCGCAGACATAGAAATGCGCGCCGTTCTGCAACCAGTCGTATAACTCGGCACTGCGTTCGCGCAGGCGATCCTGCACGTAGACCTTGTTGGCCTGGTCGCGCGAGAACGCCACGTCCAGGCGATGCAGTTCCTTGCGCTGCAGGGCGTCCTGCCATTCCGTCTGGTAAAGGAAGCCGGTGTTGAAATGGCGCGCGCCGAAGAACAGCCAGTTGCGGCCCGACGCGCCGGTCTCCGCACGTTCCTGAACGAAGCCGCGGAATGGCGCGACGCCGGTGCCCGGGCCGACCATGATGATGTCGCGCGACGCATCCGCCGGCACCCGGAAGCGCTCGTTCGGCTCGATGTAAACCGGCAACTTTCGACCTTCGTCCAGCGCTGCCAGAAAGCCGCTAGCGGCACCGATGTGGGCAAGGCCGTGGGCCCGATAGTCGACGATATCAACGGTCAGGTGCGCTTCGTCACCCACCCGTTTGCGGCTGGAGGCAATCGAATACAGCCGTTGGGCCTGCGGACGCAGCGCGACGAGCAGGGCATCGGCATCCCAGTCGGACGGCCAGCGCCGCAGCACGTCGATCAACTGATGGTCGGCGAGCCGCGCGGCCAGCCCGCCGGTCTGACCAGCGTCCAGCATCTGTTGCAGTTCCTTCGCATCGGCACGCTGCGCATGCGCAGCGAGAAAAGGGCGCGACAACCGGGTCAACTCGCGGCGGGTGGCCAGCCATTCGGACAGCGGCAGCGTTTCGCCGTCGATGCTGGCGACCGCATCCCGATCCAGCCTGGTCGCTTGCAACACCGCGGCCACCAGCGGCTCGGGATTGCGATGACGGATACCCAACGCATCGCCAGGCTCGTATGCCAGCCCCGCGCCTTCGAGCGAGAGTTCGATGTGGCGAACGTCTTTTTCGATAGTGCCGTAACGACGAAAACCGGTGCCCTTGAACTCGCGGCCACTGATGCGCTGGTTGGCGAGGACTTCGGCGGGGAAGGGGCGCTGCTGCGTCCAGCCTGGTGCCGGACGCAACGGGGTGACCGTGGCCAGGTGAGCCGTCGCGTGCGCGGTGTGAGCGTTGTCTTTCAGTACTTCGCGGGCCTGGTCCAGCGCGGCTTCGGACCATGGTCCGGCGACGGTGTCGATGTCGAGGTCGGCCAGGCCGACATCGGCCATGCGCTGTGCGCCCAGCTCGGCCAGGCGCGCGTCGAGCTTGCGCGCGATTCCGCAGAAATCCGCATAGCTGGTGTCGCCCAAGCCAAGCACGGCGAACTTCAGTTCCGGCAGCTTCGGCGCGCGCTTGCCGGACAGGAATTCGGTAAAGCCGATCGCGTCGTCCGGCGGGTCGCCTTCGCCCTGTGTACTGATGACGATGTAGAGCAGGCGCTCGCTGGCCAACTCGCGGGTGGCATAGGCATCGGCACGCAGCAGGCGCGCAGGCAGGCCGGCGGCTTCGAGCTTCGCGTGCAAGGCTTCCGCCGCGCGCCTGGCATTGCCGGTCTGGCTGCTGAACAGCACCGTCACCGGGCGCAACGCGGCGGCTGGTGGATGGGTCGGCGTCACCTGCGCCGGCGCGCGTGCGATGCCGGCCAGGTAGCCGGAGGCCCACAGCAGGCCTGCGTTGTCGGTGCCTGCGGCGAACTGCGCCAGCAGGACACTTTGTTCGCTGGACAAGGGCGTCGGCAGGGCGAGTACGGCGGACATGGGCTGAGGTGCCGTGCGAGGAATCTGCACGCAGGCTATGGCCGGGTTCCGACGTCCGGAAAGGATGGCTGGTTATGCGCTTATGCGGATTGCGTTCGCCGGGTGCCTGGGCATTGCGATCGAGTGCCGCGTCTCTTTAGGAGGCTGCATGGCCTTGATCCAATGAGTTGTCGAAACGAAAAAGCCCCGCAATGCGAGGCGTTCAGGTTCGTTGGTGACGGACAGCCGAGGTCAGCAGCAGCCGTGGTCGCCGTGCTGCTCGCCCCCGGCGACTGCGGCAACGCCCACCGTCTCACCGCGCAGGCTGGCTGCATGGTGTTCGGTGAGCACCCGCGCCACGCTGCTGGTGACGCGCTTGCCCATCGGGATGTGCAGGAACTCGTTGGGGCCGTGGGCATTGGAATGCGGTCCCAGTACGCCGGTGATCATGAATTGCGCACCCGGGAACTTCTCGCCGAGCATGCCCATGAACGGGATCGAGCCGCCTTCGCCCATGTACATCGCCGGTTGACCGAAGAACTCCTGGCTGGCTTGTTCGATCGCTGATTCAAGCCACGGTGACAACGCCGGAGCATTCCAGCCGGTGGCCGCCTTTTCCAGCTTCAGGCTGACCTCGGCGCCGCTTGGTGGGTCGCGCAGCAGGACGTCCTGCAGGAGTTCGCCGGCGAGCTTTCCATCCAGGGTCGGTGGCAGGCGCAGGCTGAGCTTGAGCGCGGTATGCGGGCGCAGCACGTTGCCGGCCGAAGCCAGGGGCGGAATGCCGTCGACGCCGGTGATCGATAGCGCTGGTCGCCAGGTGCGGTTGAGCACCAGCTCCGTGGTGTCATGGTCCATGGGCTTCATGCCCGGCAGGAACGGGAACTTGTCGTAGACCGCGGTGCCCAGCACTTCGGCAACCTTCGCGGCCTGCGTGCGGCGCTCTTCCGGGATATCCGCGTGCAGGCCGTCAAGCAGGATGCGGCCGCTGGCTTCGTCCTCGATCCGCGACAGCAGCTCGCGGATGATGCGGAAGCTCGATGGCACGATGCCGGACGCATCGCCCGAGTGCACGCCTTCCTCAAGCACCTTGACGGTCAGGTTGCCGCCGGCCATGCCGCGCAGCGAGGTCGTGCACCACAACTGGTCGTAATTGCCGCAGCCAGAGTCCAGGCACACGACCAGCGAAGGCTTGCCGATGCGCCCGGCCAGGTGGTCGACGTAGGCGGGCAGGTCATAGCTGCCGGATTCCTCGCAGGCTTCGATCAGTACCACGCAGCGCGCATGCGGCGCACCCTGGTCTTGCAACGCCATGATCGCGGCCAGTGAGCCGAAGATCGCGTAACCGTCATCGGCGCCACCACGGCCATACAGCCGGTCGCCCTTCAAAACGGGTTCCCAGGGGCCGAGGCCCTCGTCCCAACCCGTCATTTCCGGTTGCTTGTCGAGATGCCCGTACAGCAGCACGCAATCCTCGCCGACATCCGCGCCGGATGCGGGGATGTCGATGAAGATCACTGGCGTGCGTCCTTCCAGTTGCACGACGTCCAACTGCATGCCGGGGACGGCCTGCGCGCGCGCCCACGTCTCCATCAGTTCGACCGCGCGCTGCATGTGGCCATTGGCGACCCAATCGGCATCGAACATCGGCGACTTGTTGGGAATGCGGATGTAGTCCACCAACTGCGGAACGATTTCCGATTCCCATTTGCTGTCGACGAATTCGCTGATCTGGCTTGCATGCATGGTGCAGGTTCTCCTGTTCGATCCCCGATTCTAGCGCCGCGCCTGTCGCCGGGTCGTGTGGGGTAGGACTTTTCCTATCCATTGCTGCGCCAGATGCCCGCATTCGGATGCGGCAGTGGCCGATATCGCAGGCCAGGACGTGTCGGCAACCTGTGCACACCGGATCGCAATCCGCTGTTCCGGAGCAGACCACCACCTCAATGCCCAACCTGGAGATCACCATGAAGTCGCTGACCACCCTGTTTTCCTCGCTCGTCCTGTCGCTGGTGCTGGCTGGCAGCGCCCTTGCCGGCGAGACCGTCAACATCAATACCGCCGATGCCGCCACCATCGACCGCGTGCTCGTGAACGTGGGTCCGACCAAGGCGCAAGCCATCGTCGCCCACCGCAAGGCCAATGGCGCCTTCCGCAGTCCCGAGCAGTTGGCGCTGGTCAAGGGGATTGGCCTGAAGACGGTCGAGAAGAACCGCGGCCGCATCGTGATCGGCGCGGCACGTCCGGCAGCGAGCGCCGCCAAGCCCGCCGTGCGCGGGGTCGCAGCAGCACCCAGGACGGTTGCCCGCCGCTGAAAGCCGTGGCATCCGCCAGGCTGATGCGCAGACGCCCGCCCGGTGGAAACCGGGCGGGTTGCGGCGTATACACTTTCCGGATGGAACAGGCAGGCATGGGTGCAGCAGGACCTTCGCGAATCTTGTCGGCGACCGGCTATCGCCGCATGCGCTGGAAAAACGGTGCCGGCTGGACCTCGGAAATCCTCCAGGTCCACGGCAGCGATGATCGCGACACCAACGACTGGGACTGGCGGCTGTCGATCGCCGAGATCGAGGCCGATGCGCCGTTCTCTGCTTTTCCCGGCGTGGAGCGTGAACTGGTCCTGCTCTCCGGCAATGGCCTGCGCCTGCGTTTTGATCATGATGGCGCAGGTGGCGTGCACGAACTGCTGCCGCCACACGACAAGCTGCGCTTTTCCGGCGACCGTCCCGCCTTCGGCGAGCTGATCGACGGACCGACGCGCGATTTCAACCTGATGTGGAAACGCGACAGCTGCAACGCGCAGCTCTGGCACCGGCCGCTGGTGGGCACCATGGTGCTGTTCGTCGATCCGGGCGAGGCCTGGGCCATCCACATCCTGAGCGGCCAGGCACGCTTTGCCGACGACTCGGGCCTGGGCGAAATGCAGATGGCCGATACCGCGATCCTGGTTGCGGAGGGCAAGCGTACCCGCCATGTCCTGGAGGGTGGCGGTGAACTGCTGTTGATCCGGGTCGAGTCGTCGCCGGCCTAGAACAGGGCCAGGCCCACCACGGCGAGGAACCGCAGGGTCGGCAGGCCCATCACGCTGATCCGGGTCATGCGCAACCACAGCGAGAGGTGCTCGGGGCTGGCCTGGGCTTCGGTCGGGATGACGATCTCGGTCTTGCCCATGAATGGAAGTGGCGGATCCAGCGACAGGGGATGGAGGCGCGTGGGGACAAAGTCCGTGACTTGGCGGTGCTCATGCCTGCAATCAGAAGTGGTAGTTGAGGCTGATCCACGCGCTGCGCGGCGCACCGGGGCTGATGTTGTTGTTGCTGTGGGCGCTTGCGAAGTAGCGTCTGTCAGCCAGATTCTCCACGTTCAACTGCACCTGCAGCATCGGGTTCAAGGTCCAGTAGACGGCGGCGTCGAAGCGGGTGAATGCAGGCAGCGCGACCTTGTTGTCGACATTGGCGTAGATCGACCCGCGGTACACGATGCCGAGCCCGGCGCCGAACGACGGGCTGAAATCGTAGCGGTTCCAAAGCGAAGCCGAATGCTCGGGCAACTGCGCCAGGCGGTTCCCCTTGAGCATGGTCGCCGACTGCGTGGCAGTGATTTCACCTGTCTGGCGAGCGTAGCCGCCCATCAGCTGCCAGGCATCGGTCACCCGGCCGGCGATCCCCACTTCGACGCCGCGCACGTACTGGCCATCGACCAGCAGCATCCTGGCGACGTCGTTCGGGTCGACGATCGCCACGTTGCTGCGGTCCAGTCGATACACGGCCACGCTGGCCTGCAAGTCCTCGCGCATGTCCCACTTGGCGCCGACCTCGCGATTGAGGAACGTTTCCGGCTTCAGGGATGCGCTGTCAGCCTTGAGTGACGATAGCTGGTCTCCCGCACGCGGCTGGAATGCCTTGCTGTAGCTCGCGTAGAAAGACACCTCGTCCAGCGGCTTGTAGACCAGTCCTGCGCGCGGCGAGAGCATGCCATCGTCACTGCGCAAGACTTCGCCGGTGCGGTTGTTGCGCAGGTCCACGCGAAAATCATCATGGCGCAGGCCGATGATGGCCTGCCACTGCGGGGAGAATTCGACCTGGTCCTGCACGTAGATCGCCGCCACCCTGGCGACGCCGTGGTTGTCGGCATCGCTGGCGCTCTGCCGGAACGCCACCGCGGCATCCACGGTCGGGCTGGCAACCGGTACCACGTCGGTGCCCGGCGCGAAGTAGCCGGTCATGCGAAAGTTGTCGGTGACCTGGCTGCCAAGCTCCACGCCGGCCAACACGGTGTGCTGGATGCCTTCGCTGGCCGGCTTCCATACGAGGTCGGTCTGGTTGAACAGGTTCTGGCGCTTGGTGGCGTTGCTGTAGGCGGCCAGCGACACCATGGTGCCGGTGCTGTCCACCGATCCCGGGAACACGTTCTGGTACAGCTTGTCGTAGTCCGCCCAACGCAGGTGGTTGCGCAGGTTGACGGTGTCGCTGAACGCATGTTCCAGGGTGAAGTCGAATGCATCCACCGTGGCTTCGGTCACGCTGAGCTCGGGATTGCCGAAGAAGGTGGATGGATCAGTGCCGACCGGTGTGCCCTGGAAGGACGGGATGCCACGGTCTGCAGTGCGTTCATCGTGGAAGCGTTCGTAGGAAAGCTGCAGGTGGGTGTTGTTGCCGGCGTCGATGCCGAACGTCGGGTTGGCGCCGTAGCGGGTCACGTTGACGCCATCGCGAAAGCTGTCGGAGTTTTCGTGCATCGCGTTGACGCGGAAGCCGGCGTCGCTGCCGATCCCGGTACCGTAGTCAATGGTGCCGCGACGCCGTTGGTGCGATCCGAATTGCAGCGAGCCGTTGCGATGATCCGATCCATCCGCTTGCCGGGTGACCCGGTTGATCACGCCGCCGCCGCCGCCACGACCGAAGATCATCGCGTTCGCGCCTTTCAGTGCTTCGACGCGCTCGAGGTTGTAGACATCGCGGAAGTACTGCACGTCGTCGCGGATGCCGTCCACGAAGAAATCTGCGGTAGTGCTGTTGCCGCGCAACACTGGCGTGTCGCGATTGCCTTCGCCCTGCGAAGTACCGACGCCGGGCATGTAGCGGAAGGCGTCACCCATGCTGGTGATGCCCTGGTCGGCCACCAGCTTGTCGGTGACCACGGTCACCGCTTGCGGCACATCCCGCAGCGGGGTGTCGGTCCTGGTAGCGCCGCGGGTGCGTCGCGCGGCGTAGTCGGGCAGGTAACGATCACCTACCACCCTGACCCGGTCGAGGTCCTTGGGGCTGTCTGCAGTCTCTTCGGTGGACGGTACTTCAGCGAGTTCGCCTGCGGCAAAGCCGACGGCGGGTGCGGTCAGGGCCAGCAGCACGGCGGTTGCAAGGACAGTCCGGAAAGGGCCCGAATGGGCGCTCCTGGCGGGGTTGGTCAATGTCATGCGGGGATATCGTCCAAATGGGGAAAGCCGCACCCTGCGGCCCGTTTGTGACGCGTATTTAGGCACGAACGATAACCATTCGCAACAACGTCGTAACAAGAGACGCCCTCAGACGATGCTCGAACAAGCCTGATGCACCTCAGCCGCGGTCGTCGCGGGTATAGACGATGTTGTCTTCGACCTTGACCGGAAACCTGACAGCGGGCTCATAGGCGGGCGCGCACAGCGCACTGCCGTCACGCACGTCGAAGCGCGCGCCGTGCAGGACGCATTCGATGGTGGCGTGCTCGCCATCGAAATGGCCAGCGGACAACTCGAAGTCCTCGTGCGAGCAGCGATCTTCCAGTGCGTACAGCGTGCCGTCGAAGTTGAACACCGCGATGGCGGTGTCGCCATCCCAGGCCACGGTCATTTCGCCTGGCAGCAGCTGGCTCAATGGGCAGACTTGCACCCAGCCCGCCAATGCTTCAGCCATGGCGAAGGTCCTTCTCGAGGACTTCGAAGCGCAGGTCGTCGCGCCTGGGAATCCCGAACCGCGCATCACCGTAGGGGAAGGGCTTGTGGATGCCGGTGCGGTGGTAGCCGCGGCGTTCGTAGAACGCGATCAATTCCTCGCGCACGTCGATGACGGTCATGCGCATGACCGGCATGCGCCAATCCTCGCGCGCGATGCGCTCGGCCTCGGCCAGCATCTGCTTGCCGAGGCCGCCACCTTGCATGCCGGGCACCACCGAGAACATGCCGAAATAACCAGCATCCCCTTCATTGCAGATATTCGCGCAAGCGAGCAGTTGGCCATCGCATTCGCCAAGCAGCACGCGGCTGCCTTCGCGTTCCAGGTCGTCGCGCACGCGTTCGGCATCGATGCGCATGCCGTCCAGCAGGTCTGCTTCGGTGGTCCAGCCAGCGCGGCTGGCCTCGCCTCGATAACTGCCCTCGACCAGCGCCACGATCCCCTCGATGTCGTCTTGTCCGGCGTTGCGGAACTGCAGCGTGGTCATGCGAGCAGCCTGCGCACTTTCACCAGCGCGGCAGCGAACGCGTCGATCTCGTCGTGCGTGTTGTAGAACGCAAACGAGGCGCGGCAGGTCGCGGGCACGCCGAAGAACTGCATCAGTGGATGCGCGCAATGATGGCCGGAACGGACCGCCACGCCTTCCAGGTCAAGCAGGGTGGCCAGGTCGTGCGCATGCGCGCCCTCCACCAGGAAGCTGATCACTGCGGCCTTGTCCGCCGCGGTGCCTATGATGCGAAGACCGTCTACCTGCGACATCGCTTCGGTCGCATGCGCCAACAGCTCGGCTTCGCGCGCGGCAACGTTGGCCATGCCCAGCGCGGACAGGTAATCGACTGCAGCGCCAAGGCCGACATGGCCGGCGATGTTCGGCGTGCCGGCTTCAAAGCGGTGCGGCGGGTCGTTGAACACGGTGCCATCGAAACGCACCTCCTTGATCATTTCGCCGCCACCCAGGAACGGCGGCATTGCTTCGAGATGTTCGCGCTTCGCCCACAGCACGCCGGTGCCGGTCGGGCCGCACATCTTGTGGCCGGTGAGGGCATAGAAGTCGCAGCCGAGCGCCGGGATGTCGACGGCCATGTGCGGCACTGCTTGCGAGCCGTCGACCAGGGTGACGATGCCGCGCTTGCGGGCTTCGCGGCAGATCGTGGAAATCGGGTTGATGGTGCCCAGGACATTGCTGACATGGGTCACGCCAAGCAGCTTGACCTCGGGCGTCATTGCAGTAAACAGCGCATCGAGATCGAGGCTGCCCTCTGGCGTGATCTCGGCGACCTTGATCACCGCGCCGGTGCGCTGGGCAATCAATTGCCACGGCACGATGTTGGCGTGGTGCTCCATCCGCGTCAGCAGGATCGCGTCGCCCGGTTGCAGGCGCGGCAATGCCCACGCGTACGCGACCAGGTTGATCGCGAAGGTGGTGCCACTGCACAGGACCAGCTCGTCGCTGCGTACGTTGAGGAAGCGGGCCAGCTTGCCGCGTGCGGCTTCGTAGGCTTCGGTCGCTTCGCTGCCAAGCTGGTGCACAGCGCGGCTGACATTGGCGTTGTGCATGCGATAGAACGCATCGACGGACGCGATCACGCATTCTGGCTTTTGCCCGGTATTGGCCGAATCCAGGTAGACCAGCGGCTTGCCATGCACCGTGCGCGTCAGCAGCGGGAAATCGCTGCGGACCAATGCCCAGTCGGTCCTGCTGCTCATGCCGCCACCACCCGCGAGAGGGCGCGCTCCAGCGCAGCGTCAAGCTGCACGCGCAGGCTTGCGTCTTCGATACCGGATACGATCTCCCGGCAGAACGCCGCGGTCAGCAGGCGCCGTGCGTCGGCTTCAGTCAAGCCGCGTGAGCGCAGGTAGAACAGCGCGGTCTCGTCAAGCTGCCCGACTGTCGCGCCGTGCGCGGCCTTGACCTCGTCGGCATGGATTTCCAGCACCGGCTGGGTGTCGATCTCGGCGTCGGAAGACAGCAGCAGGTTCTTGTTCGACAGGTCGGCTTCGCTGCCATCCGCGCCAGCATGGATGGTGATGCCGCCATGGAACACCGCCTTGCCGCGTTGCGAGGCCAGGCCGCGCCAGCGCAGCGTGCAGGTGGTGTCGCGACCGATGTGCTGGATACCGAGGCGGGTGTCCAGGTGACGACGACCATCGGCCAGCAGTACCCCGTCGGCGTTCACGCGTGCGCCACTGCCTTGCAGCAGTACGTTGAGTTCATGGCGTGACAGCCCGCCGCCAAGTTCCAGGTCGATGCGCGTGTACCGCGCATCGCTGGCCAGCGATGCGTCGGTGCGCAGGAAGCTGGTGGCACGCAGCGCCTCGTCCTGCACTCGGGCATGGGTCAGTCGTGCGCCGTCGCCCAACACGATCTCGCTGCGGGTCGTCGACAGGTGTGCATGGTCGCCGGACGCGAGCAAATGCTCGATCACGGTGACACTGGCGCCTGCACCAAGTTCGATCCGGTGGCGCAGGTGCCAGGCGGCATCGGCGGCCAGCGGCGTGCCGATGCAAACGATGTGGATGGGCGCGGGTGCGGCGGTGCCGGCGCCGATGTGAATGCGCGCGCCCGTGCGGGCCAGCGCCACGTTGATGCGGGCAAACGGGGCATCGGCAGGGAACTCGTCCGGGCTGTCCACGGTTGCGTCGATGTCCTCGACGCAGAGGCCTGCGGCAAGTGCGGCGACATCACTCGCTGCGGCATCGAACTGTCCGTTGACGAACACCAGCCGTGGCGCCGGGATGTCGGCCAGCAGGTGGGCAGCGATGCCGGGCATCGCATCCACGGTGGCGAAACTGCGGCGCTCCAGGGCGCGCAAAGGCGTGTACTTCCAGGCCTCGACGCGCGCGTGCGGCAAGCCATCGTGCAACAGGGCATCGATGGCGGCGCGGCGGGCCGGGTCGCCGTCGAAACCGCTGGTCAACGAGTCAAGCAGGATGCTCATGCGGCTTCCGGGCTCACCCGGTCCCTGATCCAGGCGTAGCCATGCGCTTCCAGTTCCAGCGCCAGCTCCGGGCCTCCGCTCTCGACGATGCGGCCATCGGCCAGCACGTGGACATGGTCGGGTTTGATGTAGTCGAGCAGGCGCTGGTAATGGGTGATGACAAGGAAGCTGCGGTTGCCATCACGCAGGGCGTTCACGCCCGCGGCAACCGACTTCATCGCGTCGATGTCGAGGCCGGAATCGGTTTCATCCAGGATCGCCAGCTTCGGTTCCAGCAGGGCGAGCTGGAAGATTTCGTTGCGCTTCTTCTCGCCGCCGCTGAAGCCTTCGTTGAGGCCGCGGTGGAGCAGCTCATCCTTGAGGTCGAGCACGGCGAGCTTTTCGCGCACGCGCTTGAGGAACTGCATCGAATCCAGTTCGCCCTCGCCGCGCGCCTTGCGCTGCGCGTTGAGCGCAGTGCGCAGGAAATAGGTGTTGTTGACGCCCGGGATCTCCACCGGGTACTGGAAGGCCAGGAACACGCCTGCAGCGGCGCGTTCCTCGGGCTCCAGTGCCAGCAGGTCGCGGCCTTCGAAGCTCACGCTGCCTGCGGTGACGACGTAGCCTTCGCGGCCGGCCAGGATATTGCCGAGGGTGGACTTGCCGGCACCGTTCGGGCCCATGATCGCGTGCACCTGGCCAGGCTGCACATCGAGCGAGAGGCCCTTGAGGATTTCGCGTCCGCCGATCGAGGCGTGGAGGTTGTCGATTTTCAGCATGTGGTCCCTCTCATTTGTACACGTTGCGATCAGTGGCGCGAACATGTTGGTTCGGATCGTCCAGTCCTGCCAGACGCTGTCGCTGCCGCCAGGGCATCGACATGGCGCGGCTGCTTACCCAACCGCGCCTTCAAGGCTCACGTCCAGCAGCTTCTTGGCCTCGACCGCGAACTCCATCGGCAACTCGCGGAACACCGACTTGCAGAAGCCATCGACGATCAGCGAGACCGCGTCTTCCTGGCCGATGCCGCGGCTGCGGCAATAGAACAGTTGGTCATCGCTGATCTTCGACGTGGTCGCTTCGTGCTCCACGATCGCGCCAGGATTCTTCACTTCGATATACGGGAACGTGTGAGCGCCGCATTGCTTGCCGATCAGCAGGCTGTCGCACTGGGTGTGGTTGCGTGCGCCATCCGCGCCTGATGTGACCTTCACCAGCCCGCGATAGGTGTTCTGGCCCCGCCCTGCGCTGATGCCCTTGCTGACGATCTTCGACTTGGTGCGCTTGCCGATGTGGATCATCTTGGTGCCGGTATCGGCTTGCTGGCGGTGGTGGGTCAGCGCGACCGAATGGAACTCGCCGACGCTGTCATCACCCACCAGCACGCAACTCGGGTACTTCCAGGTAATCGCGGAACCGGTTTCGACCTGGGTCCAGGTCACCTTGCTGCGCGCGCCGCGGCATTCGGCGCGCTTGGTCACGAAGTTGTAGATGCCGCCGACCCCGTTCTCGTCGCCCGGATACCAGTTTTGCACGGTGCTGTACTTGATCTCGGCATCGTCCAGCGCCACCAGTTCCACCACGGCGGCATGCAGCTGGTTCTCGTCGCGCATCGGCGCAGTGCAGCCTTCCAGGTAGGACACGTGCGCGCGTTCCTCGCACACGATCAGGGTGCGCTCGAACTGCCCGGTGTGGCCGGCATTGATGCGGAAATAGGTGCTCAGTTCCATCGGGCAGCGCACGCCCCTGGGGATGAACACGAAGCTGCCATCCGAGAACACGGCGGAATTCAGCGCGGCGAAATAGTTGTCGCCGGTGGGCACCACGCTGCCCAGGTACTTGCGCACGATGTCCGGGTGTTCGCGCACCGCTTCGCTCATCGAGCAGAAGATCACGCCCTTCTCGGCCAGTTCCTTGCGGTAGGTGGTGCCCACGCTGACCGAGTCGAACACGGCATCGACCGCCACGCCCGCGAGCTTCGCCCGTTCGTGCAGCGGCACGCCGAGCTTGTCGTAGGTGTCCAGCAGTTCCTGCGGGACTTCATCCAGCGATTTGTACTTCGGACCCTTGGGCGCGCTGTAGTAGCTCAGCGCCTGCAGGTCGATCGGATCGATCCTGAGCTTCGCCCAGTCCGGCATCCGCATGGTCAGGAAGTGCCGATAGGCAGCCAGCCGCCATTCGGTCATCCATTCGGGCTCTTCCTTGATCGACGACAGCGCACGGATGATGTCTTCCGACAAGCCTGGCGGCAGCGAATCGGATTCGATGTCGGTGATGAAGCCGGCCTCGTACTTGCGGCCAAGCTGTGCATGGATCTGTGCGTTTTCAGTCGTCATGGATGGGTGTCAGGTTCCGGCCAGTTGCAGGTCGATATGGCGTGGAGGCAGGACCGGCGAGGGCGGTGGCGCCAGCATCTGCGCCAGGCTGATGCCGCGCAATGCATCGGCCACGACATCATTGATGCGTCGCCAGTTGGCACGCACGCCGCAACTGCCCTCGATCCCGCACTGGCCGGTGGGCACGCTGCATTCGGTCATCCCGAGCGGGCCTTCCATCGCCTCGACGATTTCGAACAGGGTGATCGACCTGGCGGCCCGGGCCAGCCGGTAGCCACCGTTGGCACCACGGAAACCCTCCACCAGGCCCGCCTGGGCCAGCGGCTTGAGCACCTTTGCGACCGTGGGCGCCTCCAGTCCGGCCTGTTCGGCCAGCTCGGGCGCGCTGAGCACGGTGTCCGGCTGCGCAGCGAGCGCCGTCAGGACGACGGTGGCGTAATCGGTGAGCTTGGTGACGCGCAGCATGGCCGAACCCTGGGGTTGAATCAAAAGCGTACCGGAATTGTACGGTTTCTCGCGGTCGGCGCCAACCCAAGCCCCAACTGGCGTGGCGCGATCCCCGTCGCTCAGGGACAATGGCGGCCCGCTGCCACTCCAATCCGAGTCTCGACATCCCATGCCGAAGAAGATCGCCACCCGTCGCTCAGCCATCCACGGCAACGGCATGTTCGCCGTCGAGGCGCTCGCCAAGGGCGAGCGCCTGATCGAATACAAGGGCGTCCGCCGCACCCACGAGGATGTCGATGCCGGCGACAGCGGTGATGTCGACAGTGGCCACACCTTCCTGTTCACCCTCAACGATGACTGGGTGATCGATGCCAATTACAAGGGCAACGACGCACGCTGGATCAACCACAGTTGCGCGCCCAATTGCGAGGCGGTGCTGGAAGAGGACGAGGACGATGCCGAGCAGTCCCGGGTCTTCATCGAGGCGATCCGCGCGATCAAGCCGGGCGAAGAACTGACCTATAACTACGGCATCACCCTGGCCGAACGCCACACGCCGCGACTGAAGAAGATCTGGGCCTGCCGTTGCGGGGCGGAAGATTGCATCGGCACGATGCTGCGGCCCAAGCGCTGAGCCCGCGCTGGCTGGCGTGGACTTCCGGAAATCGCCTTACCTGCGCCCGGCGTGCGGCAGCTCAGTCCTCGCCCTCATGCGGCCAGCTGATCCCGAGCTGGGCCACGACCAGGTCCTTGCCGATCATCGGCAGGCCGCTGTCATCGCTGCGGAAGCTGGCGTCGCCCTGTGGCAGGCTGGCCATGTTGAGGCCGTCGCGTGCCGCCAGGGTGACCCGGTGGAATGTCGAGGCATCCACCGGATTGGCCAGCCTCCCGCCATGCCAGTCCTTTACGGCGCCGCCGTAGTCCCAGCCCAGACCATAGAAGCTGACCGGCGCGCCGTTGAGTGCGACCAGTTCGGCAAGGCTCATGCCGGGACGTAGCCCGTTGGGATCACGCCAATGGCTGGTTGGGTCGGAGATGCGCAACTCGACGAGCGGAGCATCCGGATTGTCGGCATCCTGCACCAGCTCCAGGCGCTTGCGTGGATCGTCCGGGAATACCACCAACCCGGGATAGGGGCCGTTGCCGTCCGGCCCGTCGAAGGGTTCCTCGCGCACGTTGGCCTTGCCGAAACGCGCCTCCAGTTCCAGCCGCGTGGTCAACGGCCCCAGGCTGCCGGGCAGGAGCCACGCTTCGGCGTGTTCGGCAGGCGGGGCCACCGGTTCGCTAGTCGATTCGGTGGCAGCGACAGGTGGGGCCGGCGCGGCAGGTTCGGTTTCGGCTTCGCTGGCAGGCGCCGCTGGAACCGGCACTGGCGCAGGCGGCGTGCGCTGGCAGGCGGCAAGACTTGCGCCCAGCAGGGCGATCAGGAAATAAAACGGCAGCGTCGCTTTCATGTGCATGCCATGCGTGCGTCGAAGGTATCGGCGGGTCAGGATTCCGGAGGCGGTGCGATCCTGGATTCGAGCGGGTCAGGCGTCGGCGCCGGCATGGTCGGCATGGTCTCCGGCGGCGGAACGGCCCCTTCGAAAGGCGTGCCGGCTTCTGGAGGTTGCGTCGGGGCGTTCGGATCGACGGCGCTGCCATCTTCGCTGGTGAGCAGCGGGTCTTCACTTTCGTTCGCCAGGTCATCCGCAGGCGGCGGCAGGACCGACGGCGTGCCCGGGTTCGGCATGCCGGTGACCGAGCCGCTGGCGGCATCGGGCTGGGGCAGGCTCTCGTCGCCCGCCTGTTGCTGCTGCGTCGTGGTTGTGTCGGCGCCGCAGGCTGCAAGCATCAGGCAGACGCACAGGATCGCAAGGGAGTGATGGCGCATGGTCAGTCCAGTTTGAGTGTGATCACGCCGGCATCGATGTCGACGTGTTCGATCCGTCGCGAGGCAATGCGACTGAATGTGCTGTCGTCCGGTCGATGCGGTGCATGAGGGAGCCTGCGTGGGGTGCGGGATCGCACACCTTAGCGCTTCGCGCTTGACCCCGGGTTATCAATCCTCCTCATGGTGTGGCTTGTAGGCCTCGACCAGTTTCTCCTGGACCTGCGTCGGCACTGGCTCGTAATGGCTGAAGTCGAGTGCATAGCGGCCGCGGCCGGCGGTCAGCGATTTCAGTTCCGCGGCATAGCCTTCCAGCTCCGACAGCGGTACCTGCGCCTTGACCACGATTTCGCCACCGCGACCGGAATCGGTGCCGCTGATCCGCGCGCGCTTGGACGCAAGCCCGCCGCTGATGTCGCCCATGTGCTGCTCGGGCACGGTCACTTCCAGGTCGGTGATCGGTTCCAGTACCTGCGGTCGTGCCTTGCCGACTGCATCCAGGAACGCCTTCCTGCCGGCGGCGATGAAGGCGATCTCCTTGGAATCCACCGGGTGGTGCTTGCCGTCGTAGACGATCACGCGCACGTCCTGCATCGGATAGCCGGCCACCGCGCCGCCGGACAGCACCTGGCGCACGCCTTTCTCCACCGCCGGCAGGAACTGGCCGGGGATGGTCCCGCCCTTGACCTCGTCGACGAACTCGAAGCCGCCACCGCGCGGCAATGGCTCGATCCGCAGGAACACTTCGCCGAACTGGCCTGCGCCGCCGGTCTGCTTCTTGTGGCGATGGTGGCCCTCGGCCTTGGCGGACACGGTTTCGCGGTAGGCGATGCGCGGAGGATGCGAATGCACCTCGACGCCGTATCGGTCCTTCAGCCGTTGCAGCATCACCCGCAGGTGCAGGTCGGACAGGCCGCGGACCACGGTTTCGTTGGTTTCGACATTGTGTTCGACGTGGAACGCCGGGTCTTCCTCGGCAAGCTTGTGCAGCGCGATGGCGAGTTTCTGTTCCTGGCCCTTGCTCGCGGCATCCACCGCCAGTCCGAACATCGGGCTCGGGAATAGCATCGGTGCGAGGTGGATCTGGTCCTCGTCGTGGCTGTCATGCAGCACCGCATCGAAATGCAGCTCGTCGATCTTGGCGACGGCGGCGATGTCGCCGGGGATGGCCTGCGCGACCTCGACGTGCTCCTTGCCCTTGAGCTTGAACAGGTGCGCGACCTTGAACGGCTTCTTGCCGTCGTCGACGAACAACTGGGTGTCTTTCTTCACCGTGCCCTGGTAGACACGGAACACGCCGAGTTTGCCGACGAACGGATCATTGGCGATCTTGAACACGTCGGCGATGACGTGCGCGGACGGATCGGGCATCGCGGCGATCGGTTTTGCATCCGCGCCGACGCCTTTCACGAACAGAGGCGGATTGCCTTCGCCCGGATGCGGGAACAGCGTTTCCGCCACGTCGAGCAGTTCGCGCACGCCGGCGCCGCTGCGCGCGGAAACGAAGCAGACCGGGACCAGGTGGCCCTCCCGCAGGCATTGCTCGAACGCATCGTGCAGTTCCTGTCCCTGTAGCCCCCCCTCGCCAAGATCCAGATAGTGGTCCATGACGGTTTCGTTGATTTCGACGACCTGGTCGATGATCTTCTGGTGCCAGTCACCCACCGGGCCGAGGTCGCTATGGCCACTGGACTGGGTGAAGCAGTTGATGACGCGCTTGCCTCCTTCGGCAGGCAGGTTGAGTGGCAATACTTCGTTGCCGAAGGTCTCGCGCAGCTTGTCGAGCAGCACGCCGAGCCGGGCGCCCGGGTGGTCGATCTTGTTGACCACCAGCACCCGGCACAGCTTGCGCGCGCTGGCATGTTCCATCATCCGCACGGTGCCGTGGTCGATGCCGTGGTCGGCATCGACCACGATCGCGACGGTTTCGACCGCGGCGAGTGCGGACAGCGCAGGGCCGCGGAACTCCGGGTAGCCCGGGGTGTCGATCAGGTTGATGTGGATGCCGCCGTGATCGATGCTGGCGATTGCGGCATCGATGGAGTGGCCGCGGTCTTTTTCCACCGGGTCGAAGTCGGACACGGTGCTGCCGCGTTCGATGCTTCCTGCCGCCTGGATGGTGCCGCCGGCATGCAGCAGGGCTTCGAACAGGGTGGTCTTGCCGGCGCCCGGGTGGCCTGCCAGGGCCAGGTTGCGGATCTGTTGTGTGCTGTAGGACATGGGCCCGGATCTCCTCTATGCGTGGAGGGCTCTCTTCGAGAGCAGGCGTCATGGCTGTCCGCGCCTCGCGCCGGAGCGGAAGGCGCTCGGCGGGCGGTCATGGCGGACCGCGACGATAGCGCGCGGGCGATCACAGCGTCCCGTTGCAGCGCAGCAAAAGCCGGGCTGCACGAACACGCCGGGTTCCAGGCACGTCTGATGCAACGCGACGGAATTGCCAAGGCTGCATTTGCCGAAGCTTCGTGCCGGCGGCATAGTTCGGTTTCGCACCTGATGAGCTACGCCATGACCTTGTCCCATCCACGCTTGCCCGGAAGCGTCCTTGCTTGCTGCATGTTCGCAGTGCTGTGCACCAGCAGCCTGGTCGCACCCGCATATGCCGCCGACGTGCAGCTGTTGACCGCGGCGCGCATCCATACCTCCGATCCGCAGCAACCGACTGCAACCGCAATGGCCTGGGATGCGTCCGGCCAGCTGTTGGCGGTGGGTGATGCGAAGGCACTGATCGCACGCTATCCGGACGCCCAGCGCATCGATGCTGGCGATGCGACGGTGATCCCGGGTTTGATCGATGCCCACGGCCATGTGATGGGCCTCGGCATGTCGCTGTTGAGCGCGGACCTTGTCGGCAGTTCCAGCAAGGCAGAGATCATCGAGCGCCTGCGCACGTTCGAAAAGACCCTGGCGCCTGGCGACTGGTTGAACGGACGCGGCTGGGACCAGAATGATTGGCCGGAAAAGAGCTTCCCGACCGCCGCCGACCTGGATGCGGCATTCCCGCAACGACCGGTCTGGCTGGAGCGGGTGGATGGGCACGCGGGGTGGGCCAACAGCGCTGCGATGCGCGCACTCGCTGCATCGGCGTCCGGCAAGGCGATGCTCGAAAGCGGCGTGATTGAAGGCGGTCGCGTGGTCGTGGGGCCCGATGGCAACCCGACCGGCATCCTGGTCGATGAAGCGATGCAGCCGATGTACAAGGTGCTGCCCGCGATCGATGCCAAGCGAGCCGGCGATGCGTTGTCGCGCGCATTGGCGTTGCTGGCCAGCAACGGACTGACCGGGGTGCATGACATGGGAGTCTCGCGCCACGAGCTGGCGCTGTTCCGGCAATTCGCGGATGCCGGCCGCTTGACGGCGCGCATCGATGCGTATGCAGATGGTGATCGTGAAGCGCTGGCGGACCTGTGCGCGAACGGGCTCTATCGGCATCCGGGTGGGCGCCTTGAAATGCAGGGCGTGAAGTTGTACATCGATGGCGCGCTCGGTAGCCGCGGCGCGGCGTTGCTGGCGGACTACAGTGACGAGCCCGGCAACCGCGGCCTGCTGGTGACCGCGCCTGATGCCTTCGAAGTGTCGGTGCGCAAGGCCCATGACTGCGGCGTGCAGGTGGCAACGCACGCGATCGGTGATCGCGGCAACCGGGTGGTCCTGGATACCTACGAACGCGTGCTTGGCGCTGATGCCGGGACCGACCATCGCTGGCGTGTCGAGCACGCGCAAATACTCTCGCCCGATGACCTCGGTCGGTTTGCAAAACTCGGCGTGATCGCGTCGATGCAACCCACGCACGCAACCTCGGACATGCCCTGGGCCCATGAGCGCCTTGGTGAAGCACGATTGCTCGGGGCCTATGCCTGGCGCAGCCTGCTCGACAGCGGTGCTCGCCTGGCGTTCGGTTCGGATTTCCCGGTGGAGTCGTCCGATCCGCGCCTGGGACTCTACGCCGCGATGACGCGCCAGGATCGCGAAGGCCATCCGCCGGGTGGCTGGTTTCCCGCGCAGCGCATGACGGCGTCCGAGGCGGTGCGCGGCTTTACCGCGGATGCCGCGTGGGCCGGATTCGACGAAGGCCAGGTTGGTCGGCTCACACCGGGGATGCATGCGGATTTCGTGATCCTCGCCGAGGATCCCTTGACCGTTCCGGATTCCCGGGTAGACGACTTGAAGATCCGTTCGACGTGGGTCGATGGCAAGGCGGTGTACGAGGCAAAGTGAGGTGTGGCATCACCGCCGGGAAGCTGTCGGCGCGCTAAACCGCTTCGGGCGGGATGCCCGTATTCAGGTTCACGTTAGCGCGTCGCATGCATGGTGGATCGTACGCCAGCCAATCCACTACCTGGCGAAGGAGTTCACCATGAAGCGTCTGTCCGCCACCTTGCTCGCGATCGGTCTGGCGTCCAGTGGCGCTGTCTTCGCGCAATCCGGTTATTACCCGTCAGCCGATGGTTACAGCAACGACGGCTACAACAACGACGGCTACAACAACAACGAGTACCAGGACGGCTACCAGCAGGGTGATGCCGCGTACGACTACGCGCGGGTGCTCCGCGTGGATCCGGTGCTCGGTGGCTACCGCGGCAATACAACCGGCGCTTACGGCAGCCAGCGATGCCATGAAACCCGGAGTGCCGGCAGCTACCAGCGCGGCGGGTACTACGGCAACGACGGCTACCGCAGTGACAGTTACCAAAACGGCGGCTATTACGGCAACGATCCCTATGGCCGTTCGCAATACGGCGGGAATACCTCGGGCCGCAACGTGGCGACCGTGATCGGCGGTATTGCTGGCGCCGTGCTCGGCAGCAAGGTGGGTGGCGGGACCGGCACCTACGCCGCGACCGCGATCGGGTCGATGGTCGGTGGCATGGCCGGACGCCAGATCTACGAACAGACCCAGCGTGACCGGTATGTCCGCCCGGCTGTCGTCCGGGCCTGCGATCCGGAACCGGTCGGGCGTGATGGCTACGGCTACAGCCGCAGCAACGATGGCCGCGCCAGCGCCTACGACGTGACCTATGAGTACGCCGGGCGTCGCTACACCCGGCGCATGGACTATCACCCCGGCGACCGCGTGCGCGTCCGCGTCGACGTGTCGCCGCAGTAGGCCATTTCCGAGGCTACGAATCCGGCCACTGGAGCTCGCCCTCGATCACGGTCACCGCGCGCCCGCCCGACCACACGTCGCCATCGGCATCGACCTGCAATTCGATGATCGCGTCGAAGCCGACCTCGCGACCCTGGCTGACACGGTAGAAGCCACCGGCACTCGGCAACGCGCGCTGGTCGGCCAGCCACGCGGCCAGCGTCGCGTTCGCCGCGCCCGAGGCAGCGTCCTCGAATCGTGCCGGTGCGCCGACGAACGCGCGCACGGCGAAGTAGTGCACGGGGTCATCGCTGCGCGCGAACACGAACAGGCCCATGCTGTCGGTGGTTTCCGCCAGTGCGGAGATCGCGGCCCAGTCAGGCTCCGCTGCGCGCAATGCGCGTTCGTTGGCCAGCTCCGCGATCCACCAGCGACGACCGCCATCCATCAGTACCGGCGGCAACGTGCCGAGCGGAAGACCGGCCAACACGGAGCGCAGGCGCGGATCGTCCGGGTTCGCGATTTCCTGCACCCGAGCGCGTGGCGTTCGCACGGCGACCGTGCGCTCGCGGCCTTCGCCATGTACTTGCAGCGGCAGCTTGCCCGCGATGCCGTCCTGAATCAGCAAGCCATCGCGCGGGATCGCCAGGCCGGCATCGAGCACGGCGTGCGCGGTACCAACACTGGGATGTCCGGCAAACGGCACTTCACGGCGCGGGCTGAACATGCGGATGCGGTAGCTGGCGTCGTCGGAATCGGCCGGCAACACGAAGGTTGTTTCCGGCAAGCGGGTCCAGCGTGCGATCGCCTGCATTGCAGCATCGTCCAGGCCCTGCGCATCCAGCACCACGGCCAGGGGATTGCCGGCACCGGGGCGCGTGGCGAAGACATCCAGCTGCACGAAACGACGGATCATGGAGGCGGGCGTTGGCGGGGCCGTGCAGCTTACCAATCGAGCCGGCCTGCGATGACCTGTTGCACCAGACCGCCGATCCAGACTTCGCCTTCAGCATCCACGCGCACCGAGACCCGCCCATCACGGCCAAGCTCGCGGCCCTGGCTGGCGGTGTAGCGGCCGTGGCCATGCGGCAACCTGTGCTGCTCGTTCAGCCATGCCGCGATGACGGCATTGGCGCTGCCGGTGACGGGATCTTCGGGCACGCCAACCGCGTCGCCTGGGCAGAACGCGCGTACCGCGATGTCGTGTCCGGGCGCCGGCTCGGACGCGAAGATCGCCACACCGGTCGCACCCGTTGCGTTGGTCCATGCAGCGATGGCGGCGAAGTCAGGCATGAAGTTGCGAAGCAATTCGGACGATGCTGCTTCGACCAGCCACCAAGAGGGTCCGTTGTTCCACAACGAGGCAGCTTGACGGGGCTGCGCGATCGTGGCCAATCCGGCCGGCAGGGGCGTCATCAGTTCCTCCAGCCTGCGCGCACGCGGACTGCGCACGGCGATCCGCAGGGCGTCCGCTTCGCCCTCGATCCGCACCGGCAACAGCCCGGCCCGGCATTGCTGGACCAGCCGTCCGTCCCGGGGCGTGGCCAATCCATGGATGACGGCGGCCCACGCGGCGCCGACACTGGGGTGGCCCGCGAACGGCAGTTCGCTGCCGGGGGTAAAGATGCGGATGTGGTAATCGGCACCGGCATCCGCCGGCAAGAAGAAGATGGTCTCCGAGAGATTCAACCAGGCCGCAAGCGCCTGCATCGCGACGGTATCCATGCCGCCTGCGTCCAGCACCACGCCGAGCGGATTGCCGGTACCAGGCCGGGCGGCGAACACATCCAATTGCAGGTAACCACGATTTGGCATAAGCGGAAGCGGATGAACCGGCGGGAGGGCCCGCTAGAATGCACCACCGCCCACGCCGTGGGCAGCATCCCCTCGCTCCACACGCCCATGCCCATCGCCCCCGCGCCTGTGTCCGACCGATCCGCACCTGACAGGAGCTGCCGCTGGCTGGTCCTGAAGTTCGGCGGCACGTCGGTCTCCAAACGCGCGCGCTGGGACACCATCGGCCGGCTGGCGTCTGCCCGTGCGCAACAGGAGGACGCGCGCGTGCTGGTGGTGGTTTCGGCATTGTCCGGGGTCACGAATGAACTCACCGCGATCTGCGCCGGCGATGGCATCGCCGCGCGCGTCGATGCCCTGGTCGAGCGTCATCGCGCATTCTGCGGCGAGCTGGACCTCGATGCCGATGGCGTGCTCGGCGAACGCTTCGCCGCCTTGCAGGCATTGGCCGATGATCCGCGCGCGCAAGCGCTTGCACTGGATTGGCAGGCCGAGGTGCTGGCGCAGGGTGAGCTCCTTTCCTCGACCATTGGCGCTGCCTATCTGCGCACGCAGGGCCACGACATCGGCTGGTGCGATGCGCGCGACTGGTTGAACGCCGTTTCGCTGCCGAATGCGAGTGCTTGGGCGCAGCGGCTGTCGGTCAATTGCAGCCGGGAGGCCGATGCCGGCTTCGACCAGCGTTTTTCCGCGCAACCCACGTCACTGCTGATCACACAGGGCTTCATCGCCCGCCACGAGGATGGCGGAACCGCGGTGCTGGGGCGGGGCGGTTCGGACACGTCCGCGGCGTATTTCGGCTGCCTGCTCAAGGCCCTGCGCGTGGAAATCTGGACCGATGTACCCGGCATGTTCAGCGCGAATCCGCGTGACGTGCCCGACGCGCGCCTGCTCACGCGGCTGGACTATGCCGAGGCGCAGGAAATCGCCACCACCGGCGCCAAGGTCCTGCATCCGCGATCGCTCGGACCCTGCCGGCATGCCGGCGTGCCGATGGCGATCCTGGACACCGAGCGCCCGGAGTTGCCCGGCACCCGCATCGACGATGCGGCGGCGTCCGTGCCCGGGGTCAAGGCGATCAGCCGCCGCAACGGCATCGTGCTGGTGTCGATGGAAAGCGTGGGGATGTGGCAATCGGTGGGCTTCCTCGCCGAGATCTTCGAGCGATTCAAGCGCCACGGCCTGTCGGTGGACCTGATCGGTTCCTCGGAAACCAATGTCACGGTGTCGCTGGATCCGACCGAGAACCTGGTCACCACCAACGTCCTGTCGGCACTGGCCACCGACCTGGAAACGATCTGCCGGGTCAGGGTGATCCTGCCGTGCGCGGCGATCACCCTGGTCGGGCGTGGCATGCGCTCGCTGCTGCACCAGCTGTCCGATGTGTGGGCGATGTTCGGACGGGAACGCGTGCACCTGATCTCGCAGTCGTCCAATGACCTCAACCTCACCTTCGTGGTCGACGAGGCCGCCGCCGACGGCATGCTGCCCAAGCTGCACGCGGCACTGATCGACAGCGGCGCGATGCCGGTCTACGAGGACCAGGTGTTCGGCCCGCGCTGGCGCGAGATCAACGGCAACGTGCGTCCGCGCGGCACGCCGTGGTGGCGCGCCGACCATGAGCGCGAAGCGCTGCTGTCGCTTGCCGCGAAAGGCACGCCACGTTATGCCTACCACCTGCCGACGGTGCGCGAGCGTGCCTGCCAACTCAAGGCGATCGCCGCGGTCGAACGCCACTACTACGCGATCAAGGCCAATCCGCACCCCGCGATCCTGGGCGCGCTGGAGCAGGAAGGCTTCGGCCTGGAATGCGTCTCGCAGGGAGAGCTCGAACGCGTGTTCGACGTCCTGCCCGACCTCGATCCAGCACGCGTCCTGTTCACCCCAAGCTTCGCGCCCATCGCCGAGTACGAGGTCGCATTTGCGCTGGGCGCCACCGTCACCGTGGACAATGCGGAACTGCTGCGCCGTTGGCCGGAGGTCTTTCGTGGCCGCGAATTGTGGTTGCGCATCGACCTGGGTCATGGCGATGGCCACCACCGGAAGGTGAGCACGGGCGGCAAGGAATCCAAGTTCGGCCTGTCCGCCCAGCGGGTGGAGGAGTTCGTCGACGTCGCACGCGCGCTCGACGTGCGCATCACCGGCGTGCATGCCCATCTTGGCAGCGGCATCGAGACCAGCGAACACTGGAAGCAGGTGGTGGATGAGCTTGCCGGCTTCGCCCGCCGCATCGGCAGCGTCGAAGTCCTGGACATCGGCGGCGGCTTGCCGATCCCGTACAGCGACGACGACGAGCCGTTCGACCTCGACGCCTGGGCCGAAGGCCTGGCGCAGATCAAGGCGGTGCATCCGGCGTTCAAGCTGGCGATCGAGCCGGGCCGGTTCCTGGTGGCCGAGTCCGGGGTGCTGCTGGCACATGCCAGCCAGGTGGTCGAGAAAGACGGCGTGCTGCGAGTGGGCCTGGACGCAGGCATGAATGCCCTGATCCGGCCGGCGCTGTATGACGCGTGGCACGACATCATCAATCTGTCGCGGCTGGAGGCGGCCTGCGACGGCGAGTTCGAAGTGGTAGGCCCGATCTGCGAGTCCAGCGACGTGTTCGGCCAGCGGGTGAAGCTGCCGGCGACGACCTCGCCGGGTGACGTCATGGTGTTGGCCGATGCAGGTGCGTACGGCATGGCGATGGCCAATACTTACAACCTGCGGGCCTTGCCGGCCGAGGACGTGATTGAATGAGTGAGTGGATGTTCCAGCGCGACGCGATCGGCGAATTCCGTTTCGTGCGTTGCGTGTTCGATGCAGCGACGGGTGTCGCGCAACTGGTGTACGCCTTCGACGATGGCCCGGAACTCATCGAAACGGTGACCGTGCCAGGCGCGCCTTTCGTGTTGGACGCTGCGCGTTCGCAGGCGGTCGAGCAGGCGTTGCGCCTGCTGCACCTGATCGCCGGCGTGAGCTACTACAAGGCCGCGGTTCCGGAACGCATCCGCATCGACGGCTACGATATCGATGCCGGCACCGCCAGGTTGCTGGAATCCATCTATCTCAATGGGCTAGGCGAGTTTGCCTATCGCAATGGGCTCGACCTGCATGGCCGGATCCGTTTCCCGCATCGTGAAGGCGAGGACGCGGCTGCGCCGCCTGCCGGACTGCGTGAGCACGCACTGGTCGCCATCGGCGGCGGCAAGGACTCGCTGGTCAGCATCGAAAGCCTGCGGACCATGGGTGTCGAGCAAACCGTGACCTGGATCGGCGGCTCGCAACTGATCGCTGCCTGCGCCGCGCAGACCGGCTTGCCGACGCTCAACATCGGCCGGGCGCTTGCATCACGGCTGTTCGATTTCAACCGGCAAGGCGCGTGGAACGGCCATATCCCGGTGACTGCGGTGAACTCCGCGATCCTGGCGTTGACCGCGCTGCTGCACGGCGTGGACCAGGTGGTGTTCTCCAATGAACGCTCGGCCAGCTATGGCTCGATGATCGTGGCCGAAGACGGCACCACGACCAGGGAGGTCAACCACCAGTGGTCGAAGGGCTGGGCGTTCGAATCGACATTCGGCGAGTACCTGCAGGCGCATGTCGCAGCCGACCTGCGCTACTACTCGTTGCTGCGTCCGCTCAGCGAGTTGGCGGTGGCGCGCCAGTTCGCCAGGTCTACCCGGTACGACGCGCATTTCTCCAGTTGCAACCGCAATTTCCACATCCTTGGTGAACGCCCGGTCAGCCGCTGGTGCGGGGTCTGCCCGAAGTGCCATTTCGTGTTCCTGGCGTTGGCGCCATTCATGCCAAAGCCGCGCCTGGTAGCCATCTTTGGCCGCAACCTGCTGGATGATCCGGCGCAGACCGCGGGCTTTGACGCGCTGCTGGAATACCAGGACCACAAGCCGTTCGAATGCGTGGGCGAAGGCCGCGAATCGCGCGCTGCGATGGCAGCACTGACGACCCGTGCCGAGTGGCGTGGCGACGCGCTGGTCGAGCGATTCGCCCGTGAAATCATGCCGCAACTGGATCAGGCGGCCTTGCGCATCGAACCGTTGCTGGTACCGGATGACGAACAGCGGATCCCGGACAGGTTGCAGGAGCGACTGGGTGCGCATTTCGCAGCTTGAGGCGATCGCCGCAAGTGGCGGCCGCATCGCGCTGTGGGGCTGGGGCCGTGAAGGCCGCGCCGCCTACCACGCGATCCGCTCGCGCCTGCCGCAGTTGCCGCTGACGTTGTTCTGCAACGCCAGCGAAGCAGACGAGGCACGCGCCATTGGCGATGCGTGGCTGTGCCCCGGCACGGACGACAGCGCGGAAGCACTCGCCCTGCATGCGGTGGTGGTGAAGTCACCGGGGATCAGTCCGTATCGTCCGGAGGCACTTGCGGCGGCAGCCCAGGGCACACGCTTCATCGGTGGCACCGCACTGTGGTTTGGCGAACATGCCGGTGTCGGCGACATCGCTGCCGACGTGCTGTGCGTGACCGGCACCAAGGGCAAGAGCACCACCTCGGCGCTGCTTGCGCACTTGCTGCGACGCGCAGGCACGCGCACTGCACTGGCCGGCAATATCGGCGTGCCGTTGCTGGAACTGCTCGACGAGCGGGCGAATGCCTGGGTGGTCGAGTTGTCGAGCTACCAGACCCGCGATGTCGCGGCATCCGGGGTGCGTCCGGGGATCGCCATCGTCACCAATGTGTTTCCCGAACATCTTGACTGGCATGGCAGCGAAGCACGCTATGTCGAGGACAAGCTGGCCTTGCTGACCGAGGCGAAACCACGCATCGCCGTGCTCAATGCCGCCGATCCGCGGCTGGCCGCACTGCGGCTTGCGGATAGCGAGGTGCATTGGTACGGACATGCGGATGGCTGGCATTTGCGCGACGACGCGCTGCATCGTGGCGATGCCTTGATCATGGACACCCGGGTGCTTCCGCTGGCGGGCCGGCACAACCGCAGCAACCTGTGCGCCGTGCTCACCGCGCTGGAGGCATTCGGCCTGGATGCGATCGCGCTTGCACCGCACGCGGCGAGTTTTCAGCCCTTGCCGCATCGTTTGCAGGCGATGGGCGAGCGCGACGGCATCCTCTACGTCAACGACTCGATCAGCACCACGCCGCACGCCACGCTGGCGGCACTTGAGCTGTACCGGGATCGACGCGTCGCCGTGCTGGTCGGCGGCCATGATCGCGGCTTGCCGTGGGACGCCTTCGCCGATGCCATGCGCGAACATGCGCCGACCGCGATCGTGACCATGGGCCAGGACGCGACGGGGCAGAACGGACCACGCATCCATGGCCTGCTGGCAGGGATTGCCACGGGCGGGGGGTTTGCATTGCTCGCAGCCAATGATCTGGCCGATGCCATGGACAAGGCGCGCGCGTCGCTGCCGCAGGGTGGCGTGGTCCTGCTGTCGCCTGGGGCCCCCAGTTTTGGCGCATACAAGGACTACACCGCGCGCGGACGCCATTTCGCGGCGCTCGCCGGGTTCGATCCTGACGCGATTTCCGGAATCGCCGGCATGGGGATCGCCTGAGGGTTGGCGGCTTGCTCGCGGAGCGGTTCGCGGTGAAGCGGAAGGCTTCAGTGGTCGCGGCTGACCGCGTAGCTGGCGAGGCCATGCAATGCGGCGACATGTTCGTTGTGGGCCAGGCCCGACAACGCCGCGACTGCTTCACTTGCATGTTTCCTGGCGCGCGCACGGCTGTAGGCCAGGCTGCCGCAGGATTCGATTGCGGCCAGTACCTGCGGCATGGCCTCGCTGTCGCCATGCTCGATGGCATTGCGCAGCACTTGCCGCACCGCGGCATCGCTGTGCTGCATCGCATGGATCAGCGGCAGCGTCGCCTTGCCTTCGGCGAGGTCGTCGCCGAGGTTCTTGCCCAGGGTCTCCGCATCGGACGCGTAATCGAGCACGTCGTCGGCAATCTGGAAGGCATAGCCCAGATGCAGGCCGTAGGCATGCAGGGCATCGCAGGTCGCGGCATCGGCGCCCGCCAGCAGGGCGCCAAGCCGGGTCGCGGCGGCGAACAGCACGGCCGTCTTGCGCTCGATCACGCGCAGGTAAGCGGCTTCGTCGGTGTCCGGGTTGCGCACGTGCAGCAACTGCAGGACCTCGCCCTCGGCAATGGTGTTGGTGGTGTCGGCCAGGATCCGCATGATGTCGAGGTGGTCGAGCTCGACCATCAGCTGGAAACTGCGCGAGTACAGGAAGTCGCCGACCAGTACCGATGCGGCATTGCCCCACACCGCATTGGCGGTGCTGCGCCCGCGACGCAGGTCGGATTCGTCGACCACGTCGTCGTGCAGCAGGGTCGCGGTGTGGATGAACTCGACAACCGCCGCAAGCTGGTGTGCGTCGGGGCCGCGATGGCCAAGTGCGCCGGCCGCCAGCAACAACAACATTGGCCGCAGGCGCTTGCCGCCCGCGCCGATGATGTATTCGGCGACCTGGTTGATCAGCACCACGTCCGAGGCAAGACGCCGCCGGATCAGCGCGTCCACCGCATCCATTTCGGGCGAGGCCAGGGCCTGGATTGCCGGCAGGTCAAGCTGAGGGGGTTGGAAAATGGGGGCGTCGGACATGGGCAAGGGCTTTGGGTGACGCGGGATTATAGGCTGCGGGCTGCGTCCGGCCGTGGATGCGGCGAAATCCGACGCCACGTTGCGGCGGAGCCCGGTAGCGTCGGTGCGGCAGCTATAATTCAATGCTGATCGTCCGCTCCGGACGGCAAGAAGGCGAGGAATGACATGGCCCGCGGCGTAAACAAGGCGATCCTGGTCGGCAACCTGGGCAATGACCCGGAAGTGAAATACACCCAAGGCGGCATGGCGATCACGAAAGTGAGCCTTGCCACAACATCCGTCCGCAAGGACAAGGACGGCAACCAGCAGGAACAGACGCAGTGGCATCGCGTCACCTTCTTCGGCAAGCTCGGCGAGATCGCCGGCGAGTACCTGAAGAAGGGTTCGCAGGTCTATGTCGAGGGCGAGATCCGCTACGACAAATACACCGGCCAGGATGGCGTGGAGAAATACTTCACCGAAATCGTTGCCAACGAGATGCAGATGCTCGGCGGCCGCGCCGAAGGTGGCGGTGGCGGCGGTGGGGACTACCAGCGCGGCAGCGGCGGTGATCGCCAGGCGCGTCCGGCACCCGCGCAGCGGCGTGAACCAGCGGCAGCCAAGCCGGCGAGCTTCGACGACGTGCCGTTCGACGACGATATCCCGTTCTGAACACCGCGCGGCAAGGAAGCAGTGGCATGACCACCTGGCTTGTCACTGGCGGTGCCGGTTTCATCGGTGGCAACTTCGTGCTTGATGCCGTGCGGGGTGGCATCCGGGTGGTGAACCTGGATGCGCTGACCTATGCCGGCAACCTGAACACGCTGGCCGCGCTTGAAGGCAATGCCGGTCATGTGTTCGTGCATGGCGACATCGGCGATGGCGACCTGGTGGCGCGATTGCTGGCCGAGCATCGTCCCGACGCGGTGGTGAATTTCGCCGCAGAAAGCCATGTCGACCGTTCCATCGATGGGCCCGCGGCCTTCGTGCAGACCAATGTGGTCGGCACGCTGGCGCTGCTGGAAGCGGTGCGCGACCACTGGACGTCGCTCGAGGGACAGGCCAGGCAGGCGTTCCGCTTCCTGCACGTGTCCACCGACGAGGTCTACGGTTCGCTCGGCGAGACCGGCCGGTTCCGCGAAGACACGCCGTATGCGCCGAATTCGCCGTACTCGGCGTCCAAGGCGGCATCCGACCACCTGGTGCGCGCGTTCCACCATACCTATGGACTGCCGGTGGTGACCACCAACTGCAGCAACAACTACGGCCCGTACCAGTTTCCTGAAAAACTGGTCCCGTTGATCATCGCCCGTGCGCTGGCCGGTGAGCCGCTGCCGATCTACGGCGATGGCAAGAACGTCCGCGACTGGCTGTACGTCGGCGACCACGTGTCGGCTATCCGCATGGTGCTGGAAGGTGGCCGCGTCGGTGAAACCTACAACGTCGGTGGCGATGCCGAGATGCAGAACATCCAGGTCGTGCACGCGATCTGCGGATTGCTGGATGCACGTCGTCCGCGCGAAGACGGCCAGCCACGCGCATCGCAGATCATCCATGTGACCGACCGCCCGGGCCATGACCGCCGCTATGCCATCGACGCCGGCAAACTGAAGTCCGAATTGGGCTGGGCGCCGGCGCACAGCTTCGAACAGGGCCTTGCCGACACCGTTGACTGGTACCTGGACAACCAGGACTGGGTCAGGTGCGTGCTGGATGGCAGCTATCGCCTGGAACGCATTGGGCAAGGTGGCGCGTGCTAGCGAACGCCATCATGGCGTCCGCTGCGCCGCCGAGCGCCCGGCCATGGAAGGCCGCGCAGGGCAGTCCACGTTCCGTGTCGTTGCGCCAGGGATGGCTGCAAACTATTGAGGAGTTGCAGCGATGAAACGCAAGGGCATCATCCTCGCAGGTGGTTCCGGCACCCGGCTCTATCCGATCACCAAGGCGGTCAGCAAGCAGCTGTTGCCGGTGTTCGACAAGCCAATGATCTATTACCCGCTCAGCGTGCTGATGCTGGCGGGGATCCGCGAAGTGCTGATCATCAACACCCCGCACGAGCAGGCGCTGTTCCAGCATCTGCTCGGCGATGGTTCGCAGTGGGGCATGCAGATCGAATACGCCGTGCAGCCCAGTCCTGACGGACTGGCGCAGGCCTTCATCATCGGTCGCGAGTTCCTCGCTGGAGGCCCAAGCTGCCTGGTACTCGGCGACAACATCTTCTATGGCCATGGCCTGACCGATCTGTTGCAGCGCGCTGATGCGCGCGCGCAGGGCGCCACCGTCTTCGGCTACTGGGTGCGTGACCCGGAACGCTATGGCGTGGCCGAGTTTGATGCCGACGGCAAGGTCATCGGCCTGGACGAGAAGCCCGCGAAGCCGAAGTCGAACTATGCGGTCACCGGCCTGTATTTCTACGATGGCCGCGCGGCTGATTTTGCTGCGTCCTTGCAGCCTTCTCCGCGTGGCGAACTGGAAATAACCGACCTCAACCGTTGCTACCTGGACGACGGGTCAATGCAGCTGGAGAAGATGGGGCGCGGCTATGCGTGGCTGGATACCGGCACCCATGAATCGCTGGTCGAGGCCTCGACCTATATCGAGACCATCGAAAAGCGCCAAGGTTTGCGCGTGTGCTGCCCGGAGGAAATCGCCTGGTACAACGGCTGGATCGACGCCGACCAGCTGCGTTCGCTCGCCGCGCCGCTCGCCAGGAATGGTTACGGCCAGTACCTGTTGGGCCTGCTCGAGCACGGTCGCGTCGGATGAAGGTCATTGCGACCAGGCTTGCGGGCTGCATGGTGATCGAGCCGGCAGTATTCGGCGACGAGCGCGGCTATTTCTACGAAGGCTGGAACGCGGCGCGTTTCGCCGAGCATGGCTTGTCCACCAGCTTCGTCCAGCACAACATCTCGCGCTCGCAATGCGGGGTATTGCGGGGCTTGCACTACCAGTGGCCAGACAATGCACAGGGCAAGCTGGTCAGCGTGCTGGAAGGCGAGGTCTATGACGTGGCGGTGGACATCCGCCGCGGTTCGCCGACCTTCGGGCAACATGCAGCCGCGTTCCTGAGCGCCGACAACAAGCGCCATTTCTGGATACCGGAAGGCTTCGCCCACGGCTTCCTGACCCTGAGCGAGACGGCGGTGTTCACCTACCTGTGCACCGCGCCATATGACCGCGACAGCGACAACTCGCTGCGCTGGGACGACCCGGCGCTGGCAATCGACTGGCCACTGGCGGAGGTGTCACTGTCGGGCAAGGATGCCAGGGCCCCCTTGCTGGCCGACATGCCAGCCGAGCGCCTGCCAACGTTCGACCCATGAAGATCCTGCTGCTCGGCGGCAATGGCCAGGTCGGGCGCGAGCTGCGGCGCAGCTTGCCTGCGCTGGGTGAGTTGCTCGTTGCTACCCGTGATGGTGCCGGCACAGACATGGTCGCGGATCTTGATCGACCGGAATCGCTCGGCGCACTCGTCGAAACGCTTTTGCCGGACGTGGTGGTCAATGCCGCGGCCTACACTGCGGTGGACAAGGCCGAAGCCGACCGTGAGGCCGCATTCCGCGTCAACGCTTGCGCCCCTGCGGCGATTGCGCGGGCATGCAGGACGGTGGATGCGCTGCTGGTGCATTACTCGACCGATTACGTGTTCGACGGGCGAGCTTCGTGCCCCTGTCGGGAAGAAGACGCGACCGCGCCATTGGGTGTGTACGGGGCCAGCAAGCTCGCCGGTGAGGAGGCGATACGCGCCAGCGGCGCGCGCCACGCGATCCTGCGCACCGCCTGGGTCTATGCGGCGCACAGCAGGAATTTCCTGCTGACCATGTTGCGGCTGGCCGCCGAGCGGGACGAGCTGCGCGTCGTCGCCGACCAGTTCGGCGCACCGACGCCGGCGGCATGGATTGCCGATGCGACCGCGGAATTGCTGCGCCAGGGCGTGCTGGAATCCGGTACCTGGCACCTGACCACGCAAGGCCAGACCAGTTGGCACGGATTTGCAACCAGCATCATCGACGAAGCGCATGCCCTCGGCCTGCTTCGAGACAAGCCGATCGTGCTGCCGATCGCCACCGCCAACTACCCGACGCCTGCGCAGCGGCCGGCTTACTCGGTTCTGGATACGACCCGGCTGCAACAGCAGTTCGGCATCGTGCCGCCGGATTGGCGGGACGGGCTGAAGCGGACCTTGCGCGAAGTTGCAGGAGCAGAAAAGGGGTCAGCGAACATTTCCGTTTGAAAATGCAGTGTTCAGCGACGACCTGATGAAAGTGTTCTCTGACCCCTTTTCTGCCGCGGCGCAGTGAGCGGGCTACCCTTGCGCCGCGACCGGCGATGCCTGTGGTCCGCGTGCGACCCAGCGTTTCTTGAGGCGCAAGGCCGGACGTTCCACCAGGAACCATGACAGCGCAGCGCAGCTCAGTGCGATTGCACTGGCGATGAGGATGTTGCCGGCCACCGACTTGCCCCATGGCAGCATCCACGCCAGTTGCTGCGCAGGCCAGCCGTACAGGTACACGCCGTACGAGAGGTCGGTGCCGCGGATCATCGGTAGCCTGATCTGCAAGCCCAGGTACAGCGTGCCGTACGCCAGCAGGCCGAAGTAGGGCAGGTGCGCCCATGCACTGCCACGCAATACCGCGAATGCACCGATCAAAGCCAGCACAACCCACCCAGCCAGGCGAATGCGATCACGATTGATCCATAGCAGGCTGCCGGTGATGAAGAAGGCCGTGCATTCGGCGTACTTCTGGATGTGGTCGGGCAAGGGGCCGTAATGCCAGGCCAGCGCATAGCCGGCCAGGAGGGCAGTTGCCCACAACGGCGTATAGCGCCGGGCCGCAAGCAGGCCAAGCAGCCAGGCGAACATCAGCAACAGGTAGAGCTTGGCTTCGATCGGCAGTGTCCACAGTGACCCATTGACCACGTCCAGCGGATGCGCTGCGAACACGCCCGGTAGCTGGAAACGGCTGGCTGTCAGCGAAGCGTTGACCAGGAAATACGTCCACGTACCGGGTTGCGCCCAGTAGCCGGCGGCCGTGGTCAGCAATGGGCCAAGCAGGAATGTGGTCAGCGCCACGCAAACCACCAACGCCGGCACGATCCGCAATCCACGCGAGACCAGGTAGCCGCGCACACTGTTGCGCTGCAGGCTGGCCGCGATCAGGAAACCACTCACCACGAAGAACATGTCGACGGCGATCGCCCCGGAAAAACGGAAGCCGGTCAGGCGGGCCAGCCAGTCCTGACCACTGCTGCCGGTTATTGCCCAGGCGTGACCGTAGATGACCAGCCATGCCGCAACCAGCCGCATCAGGTTGAAGTTATTGCGTTGCGCGGCCCAGGCGTCGGCAATCGTGGGCGAACTCATGCGGGTCGGAAACACCAATGCCAGGGCTCGTGGACGATGCCATGGGGGTTGTCGCGCGGATAGCTCATGGCGAAACCATGGCCACCGCCATTGGCTTGCAGCCATGCAAATGCTGCGGTGTGTTCGAAGCTTTCCTCTGCCGGCGGTTCGCCGGGCGTGCCGATGTCCAGTGCCATGCCGCCGTGGTGTTCGGAAAATCCGGGTGCGGCATTGACCGCGAGGATCTCCTCGATGCCCAGGCCGCGGCTGCGCTTGCGTTCGAAGATGCCCAACTGGTGGTCATGGCTGCGATAACCGGAGATCGCCTCCAGCACCACATCGTCGCGCAATGCGGCATCGCGCATGTGCAGCCAGGCGCGCGCCGCATCCAGGCGCAGCCACAGCGCGCGCCGGTAGCGGTCAGGACCGGCAAAGGCGAGCCAGTCGGGTTCCGCGACAAGCCCGAGCCCGGTGCGTTGGGCGTAGGCGTCTGCATCCATTCCCAGCGTGGCCAGCCGTTCGTGCAAGCCTTGCGGCTCCAGCTCGCCGAAATGCTCGACGCCGAACCGCGCGTGGCCGTGCAGCGCATCGAGTGCGTCCAGCGCCGCGTCCAGTCCGGGCTCGCGCTGCAGGTTCGCGATCAGCGGCAGCAAGCCGGCATCAAGCTCCGCGGCGAGGTAGGCGCCATCGCGCTTGCGACGCAGGACGTGGTGCGCGCGCGACAACGCACGGGCATCACGGTTGCTGCGCGCGCGCAGCAGGCTGGCCGGCCACACCTCCACCCAGTCGGTGTTGAGCAACACGGTTTTCAGCGGAAGCGGGGGTGATCGCGACATGGGGCCAGCTTAACGCAGGGTCATCGGGTCAATGCCAAGGCGCGGCTCAGGCGAGGCCATGAACTGGCTCAGGCGGGCTGCGCGTGGCCATCCATCGTGGCACGCAGCGCATCCAGCAAATCCTGTGGCCGTTCCATGCTGAGCAACAATTGATCCTTGCCATTGTGGAGTGGCAGCCACAGCACGCGTTGGCGATCGGTCACCAGGCAAAATGCCCTGGCCAGCTTGCCGCGCAGGCGGAAGCGTCCGGCATGGAAACCGGGCAACGACATACCGAAGGTCTTGACCGCGGGTCGCAGGTCGATGCGCTCGGCGAGGTCGACCAGACGCGCCCGTTCGAGGTCGATGTCGGCGATCGGGGTGCGCTCGCGGAACAGCGCAGCGCGAACATCCAGCACCTGCCCGACCAATGCCACCGAACGCCGTTTCATCGCCAGCAGCGAGAGGCCAAGCGCAGCTGCCACGATGATCGACACAGGCAGGAACCGGACCAGGCCGTCACCGTCCAGGCGGCCAAACCAGAGCATGCCGGCGATGATCAGGAATGGCAGTACGCCGCCCAGGGCCACCATGAATGCGATGGAATAGGTGGGCGGTGGCGTCACCGCGAAGTTGCGCGTTGCCTGGTTGCGGTTGGCTTGCATGGATGTTCCAGTTCGCGACAGGGGGATGGCGACTCAGTGTGCCTTGACCCACGTGGCGACATCGTCGATCAACTGTGGATCGACATGGCCGGGGTTGGCGTATTCGGCGATGTTGCCGTCACCCTCGCCAGTGATGCCGAGATGGTTGAGCGTCTCGTACAGCCTGAATTCGACCCTGGCATTGTCATGGAAGCCGCCGCGCCAGCGCTGCCAGTCGGCATCCACCACCTGGATGTCGCGCGCGCCCTGCAGGACCAGCATCGGCAGGTCGACCGCCTTGGCCTCGGCCACCGGGTCGACCGCATCGATGCTGCGCCAGTAGCCGGCGGGCAGGCCCATCACGGTCTTGGTGGTGGCGTCGGTCGCGGTATCACGGGTGGCCGCGACCTGCTGGACCAGGGTGTTGATCGCGTCGCGTTCCGCATCGCTGGTGCTGCCGTCATCAAGCACGGCCAGGCGGCGGTTCTGTTCGATCACGATGTCCAGCAGCGAGCGCGCCGGCGCGGCCATCAGCACAAGGCCCGCGACGTGCCCGGAAACGGCGGCGATACGCGGCGCCATCATTCCGCCCTGGCTGTGGCCGAGCACGAAGACCCGTTCCGGGTCGATGCCTTCGGTCTTGCGCAATGCATCCACGGCAAGTACCGCGTCGTTGGTGGTTTCGTCATCGACGCCGAACACGCCGCTGGCGCCGCTTTCAACACTGAAGTCCTGCGGGCGCGCCTTGCTGCGCTTTTCGTAGCGCAACACGGCGACGCCCTGGGCCGCCAGCCCGCGGGCGATGTCGAGGAATGGCTTGTTCGGGCCGATCGACTCGTCGCGGTCGTGCGGGCCGGAACCATGCACAAGCACCACGGTCGGGAACGGTCCATCGCCCTTCGGCATCGCCAGCGTACCGGGCAGGGCGCGTTCACCTTCACCGACGATCAAGTCGGTTTCGGTGTATGGCGCGTCCTCGGTCACCGCGGCAGCGGGTGGTGCATCGTCGGGCTGGATCAGGAACCCGGCGATCTTGCCCTCGGCATCGATCGCAAGCTTCGCCACCAGGGATGCCTTGGCGTAATGCAACGGGATCTTCACCAGGGTGGTATCGCCCTGCTGGATGCTCGCGGCTTCGCCACGGCCCTGTATTTCGCCGGCCTGTGCCGGCAGTGATTCCCACACCGCCTGCAGCTTGTCAGCCGGTACGGCCTGCGCCATCTGCGCGTTGAACATGGCCTCGGCCTGCGCATATTCGCCGGCATCCAGATGGTCGAGCAACTGGATCGCCAGCGCACTGGCACCGGTTTCACGCGATGCCGCGTCCTGTGCATGGATGCTGCCGGAGAGCAGCAGCCCTGCGCCGAGGAGGAGCGCCAGCAGCGATGCGAGCAACAGGCGAGTGACGATGCGCGCAGTCCCCGGGCCTTGCCCGTAACGACGCTCGATCAGGTGGACGATATGCAGCATGTTGCTTCTCCGTGAGCGCCGTTCAGGCTTCTTTCTTGAGGTAGAGGTAAGTGCTCGTCGCGACCTGGGTCACCGATACCAGTTGCCAGCCCAGGCTTCCCAGTGGCGCCAGCGCTTCCTCGATCTGCCTGGGATTCACGCTCAGCCACTTGGGCTTTACCTCGATGACCTTGTAATTCCAGCGAGTGCTCATTTCGATTCCTTGTGCGTGTCTTCTGCCTTGCCTGGCAGTCGTCCGGCCTTGCGCAATGCATCGCGCAGCACGTACTCGATCTGTGCGTTGAGGCTGCGGAGTTCATCGTCGGCCCAGCGCTGCGTCGCCGTCATGACGGCGGCATTGATGCGCAGCGGGTAGGCCTTCTTTTCGCTCATGTTGGTCGCTGCCCTGTCCGGTTCAGTACAGGGTGCCGGCATTGACGATCGGCTGTGTGCTGCGGTCGCCGCACAGCACCACCAGCAAGTTGCTGACCATCGCGGCCTTGCGCTCTTCATCCAGTTGCACCACGCCGTTCTTCTGCAGTTCGTCAAGGGCCATCTCGACCATGCCGACAGCACCCGCGACGATCCGCGTGCGCGCGGCAATGATCGCGTCGGCCTGTTGGCGCTGCAGCATCGCCTGGGCGATTTCCGGTGCGTAGGCAAGATGGCTGATGCGTGCATCGATCACCTGCACGCCGGCATCGGCCAGCCGCTCGGCCAGTTCATCCCGCAGGTGCTGCGAGACTTCCGCGGCATGGCTGCGCAGTGCGATCTGGCCGTCATCGTGCTGGTCGTAGGGGTAGCTGGTGGCCATCGTGCGCAGCGCCGATTCGGACTGGATGTGGACGAAGCTCTCGTAGTCGTCGACGTTGTAGACGGCTTCGGCAGAGTCCACGACCTGCCACACGATCACCGCGGCGATCTCGATCGGACTGCCCCCCAGTTCGTTGACCTTGAGCTTGCCGCTCTCGAAGTTGCGAACGCGCTGGCTGATCTTCTTCTTGGCGAAGAACGGGTTGTTCCAGCGCAGGCCGTTCTCGTGCACGGTGCCGACGTACTTGCCGAACAGGCTGACCACGGCCGATTGGTTGGGTTCGACCATGTACAGGCCAACCAGGCTGAAGGCCATGACCAGCGAAAGCAGCGCGCCCACCACGGCAAACAGGCCGTCATGCGCCTGCGCGCCGGTGATGGTCAGGTAGGCGCCCACCAGGATGCCGGCCAGCAGGGCCAGCAGCATCGGGATGCCGGGAAGGGAGCGGATCGGGGTCTCTTTCATGGTCGTTCTCGCGTCATGGCCCAGACAGTGGGTGCGAGATATTGATATCAAAATGATATCAGTCGATCAAGACTTTCCCGATGAACGGTAGAGCGTTGAAGGTGCCTGAATCATGGCAATGGTTGGCCCGGCCTTGATCGACGTGGCTTCGCGACAGGTTCTTGGCTTAACGTGCCGGCGTCAGGTAGAAGATCGGTGCCGGATTGAACTCGCCACTGGCGTACAGCCCGCCACCGCCTGTGCTCCAGGTCAGCGCCTCGGCTTGTGGGATCAGGGGGACGTCATGCGCCTCAGGCTCGCGGGCGACGGCAGCGCCCCAGTCCTCGCCGGCCTCGCGTCGATAGAACAGCACGCTGCCATAGGTCAGCACCGCAAGCGTGAGGCCATCCGGCGACAGGTCGGCTGCGGTGGTCTGGGTGAACAGCCTGGCCATGGCGGGATCGCCGCGTTTCAGTTCTGCGTCGGCGGCTGGCACCCCGGACAAGCGCCCGATCCGTCGCGGTTCGCGCCACCTCTTGCCGGGATCGGCCAGTTGCAGCTCGAAAAGCTCCGGCGGTGTGCGCTTCTTTGACACCAGCAGTACCTTGCCGGCCGCGGCATCCACTGCCACCGCCTCGCAATCGCGGGGGCCATCCGGCCAGCGTGCGCGAATCGTCCAGGCCGGCCGCAACCTGCCGTTCACCAGGCTGGAAGGCTCTTCGAAGACGTACAGGGTGATGCTCTTGCGCAGGCCGCCATTGTCGCCGGTGTCGGCTACCAGCAAGTAATGCTTGCCATCGAGGTCGAAACTGGCCATGTCCTCCCAGTCGATGTTCTTCGCGCCATCGACGTCGTACTGCGCCAGCAACTTGCCGCGTCGCGAAAGGGCGTGCAGCCGTGCCGGGTTTCCACCGTCGTTGATCGCCCACAGCACATCCTCGTGCGCGCGTGATGCGGCGAAGCCGCTGACTTCATCCAGGTCCTCGCTGGTGATCAGCCCCGCCAGTCGCGCAAACGGCAGTGGCGGCGGTGCACACGCCGCCACGCACGGTGCCAGTGCGACAAGGAACGACAGCCGCAGGGCGGGGCGAATCGACATGCCCAAAGGATGGCATGGACGCACGCCGGGGCACAGCCCCGTGCGGGCCGGTGATGGGGCTCGGCTACACTCGGAGCCAGCAGACACCAATGCCACTGGCGCCGGTCGGAGCATGTCGACCGCTGCCCCGGAACAAGGATGCAACGCCCAGCCATATGAACGGATTCGATGGATACGCCGTGTTCTTCTTCCCGCCCGCGCTCGAGGCGCTGGGCGATGCCATCAAGCCCTACCTGCAGGATGGTCCGGCCGGCGTCCACGTGCCATGTCGTGAAGTCGACACCGCCGGTGCCTTCATCGAGTTGACCTTGCAGGGCCGCACCAGTGACGGTCGCGACATCTCCCTGGACTTGATGGTGCCGGGCAACATGGTGCGAATGATCGTGTCTGTCCGCAGCAATGCCGAGTTCGGCTTCCATGACCGCAGACGCGTCCCGCAGGTGATGATCGAGCCCGGCCTGAAGGCGCATGCAACGGGTCCTGATGAGGTTGCGTCGAAACCTGCAGGGGAGATGGCAGGGGCAAGCCCTGACGCCAAGTCAGGCGCCTGATGCGCCCAGTGCCGGGTCACGCCTGCAGTCGGCGCCAACTGCGCCCGTCGAACCCTTCCAGTGGCTGGAAGCGGCGCTTGTAGTCCATCTTGGCGTGGCCGGCGATCCAGTAGCCCAGGTACAGGTGTTCACGGCCATCGCGCGCGGCCCATTCAAGTTGCTTGAGTACGCCAAGGGTGCCCAGGCCGCGTGCTGTTTCGTCGGGGTCGTAGAACGTATAGACCGCCGAGAACGCAGCTTCGACCAGGTCGGTGACCGCAACCGCCAGCAATCGGTGGCTACCGTGTTCGCGCAGTTCCAGGAAACGGCCCTCGTTCCAGGAACCGATCAGGAACTGTTCGAACTCGGGTGCGCCGTGGTCATCCATGCCGCCGCCGGCGTGGCGGGCGGCCAGGTATCTGCGATACAGGGCGAGGTGCTCGTCGGTGCGCGTTGGCGCCACGATGCGCGCATCGACATCGGCATTGCGCGCCAGGCAACGGCGCTGGCTGCGGTCGGGCTTGAACTCGGCAACCGGCACGCGCACCGCCACGCAGGCCTGGCAGCCCGCGCAGGCTGGGCGATAGAGGATGTCGCCGGAGCGGCGGAACCCCCAATCCAGCGCCATCGGGTACAGCGACGGCAGGCGTGGGTCGCGCGGATCCAGGACCAGGTCGCGGGCCTCGCGATCACTCCAGTACCCGCAAGGGTGGGTGCCGGTGCGGAACATGCGCAAGTTGTCGGCGTCGGTGCCCATCGGGTGAGGATAGCGCCCCAGCCGTTCAGCCGCGCGCAAGGCAGCCGTGTCAACCGTCGCCGTGGTGCCGCGTTTTCAATGGCATTCCGGTCGATGCCGGTTCGCGAGAGGAATCCAATGATGAACTCCATGAAGAAGATGCAGGTCCTGTCCGTTGCAGTCGCACTGGCGCTGGGCTCGGCGGCCGTGTTTGCCCAGGCCCAGAAGGCTGCCCCTGATCGTGCCAGGCAGCAGATGCAACTGGACGCCAACAAGGACGGCGTGATCGATCGCGCCGAGGCTGCCAAGGCGCCCAGGCTGCTCGAACGCTTCGACCAGCTCGACAAGAACAAGGACGGCAAGCTCAGTGCAGACGAACGTCCGCAGCGGGGCGGCGAAAATCGCCGCGGTGGCAAGCAGGGTGGACAGGCGAAGATGAAGGCGCTGGACACGGACGATGACGATCGCATCAGCCGTGCAGAGGCGCAAGCCGGGCAAGCCAGGATGGCCGAACGCTTCGATGAGATGGACGTCAACAAGGACGGTTACATCGACCAGGTGGACAGGCAGGCCAGGATGACCCAGCAGCGCGCCGAGTTCTTCAAGGGCGCCGACGCCAATCGTGATGGTCGGCTGACCCGCGATGAGTTCATCGTCGAGCATGGTGCGCGCAGTGGCGAGCGTCGCGCGCAAAAGGCACCAGGTGCGCAAGCCGCAGGCAAGCAGATGCACGCGCGCCAGGCGCCAACCGATCAACAGAAGATCGAAATGGCAGGCAAGGCGTTCGAGCGGATGGATGCGAACAAGGATGGTGCGCTGACCCGTGCCGAATTCGATGCGTTCAAGCCCGATCACAAGGGCATGCGCAACGGCAAGGGGCATGGCATGGGCCCCGGGAAGGCACAGGCACCCAAGTCGTGATTTGCTGAAATCTCCGCATGACCTGCAACGCCCGGTGAACCCGGGCGTTGTCATTTCGGTGGCATGGTGGGTGTCACTGGCGCGCAAGGTTCGCAGGGCCGCGCCAGGCTCAGCGCTGCGAAAGGATCTCCCAGCGGATGCCGTCGCGTTCGGCTTCAATGGTGCGCGGGTTGCCGCTGCCGGACTCCAGTTGCAGGTGGCCGCGACCCAGGCCATCGGTCATGTAGTCGTGCACGCTGAGGTTCAAGCTCGCTTCGTTGGGGCAGTCGCTGGCGGCAAAAGCCTGCGTCGCTCCAGCGAGCGCCAGTGATTCAATGAAGGATGGTGATGGATCGGCGCCGTCGATCCGGATACAGGCCATTGCCGGCTTTGCCTTCGCGATCTCGCTTTCGACCAGTAGCCTGGCGAGGGCAGTGGGCACATCGGCGCGATAGACCTCCAGTTCGTCGGCCCGCTGCGGAATGATCACGGGTGGCGCGTATGTCGGTGCGGCGGGTGCCGGTGCGGCGGCATGTTGCGGGGCAACTGCCGCCGGAACTTCGCGCCGGGTGTACCAGATCGCCCCACTCACCACCACGATCAGCACCAGCAGGCCGATCCGGATCCGGGTACGGGTGGTGCGCCTGCGCTCTGCGGGGTCCTTTGTTTCGTGCAGGGTCGACATCGTCAGATAGCTGCTTTCGCCTGCGCGCGTGCTGTCCATGAGGCCCGCGTCGCGCAGGAGCTGGCGCCCACGCGGCTGGTCCTCCGCATTGAGGATCCAGACGGCTGGCTGCGGACCGGATTGCTCGCCGTCGCGGTAGCTGAAATTGCTCCGGCGCTTGCCTCGGTAGGAGCGACCATTCTCGATCTTCACCTCAATGCCTTCTGCGCGCAGCAGTTCGGCCACCGCTTCCACGTTCTCGAGCCTGACGCTGCTGAATACCTTGCGCATGCTCAGCCCTTCGGGTGCACGGGGACACCCGCCTTGTGGGCGCCGACTACGCGGATCAGGCCTTCCTGCGCGGTGCTGGCGACCAGCCGGCCTTCGCGATCAAACACCTGGCCGCGCGCAAGCCCGCGCCCGCCCTGCGCGCTGGGGCTGTCGATCGAATACAGCAGCCATTCGTCGGCGCGGAACGGGCCGTGGAACCACAGCGCATGATCCAGCGAAGCCATTTGCACGTCCGGCTGGTAGTAACTGATCCCGTGCGGGAACGTCGCGGTGCCGAGCAGGTGGAAGTCGCTGGCATAGGCCAGCAGCGCGCGATGCAGTTCGGCGGCGTCGCCGACGCGCTCGGACAGGCGGAACCAGACCTGCTGGAACGGCGGGCGCTTGGGCGGACTGAGTTCATCGCGTGGATAGACATGGCGGAACTCGAACGGCCCCTGCCGCGACAACCAGCGCTGGACCTTGATCGGGAGCTGCGCCAGTTGCGCGGCGGTCAGCGAGGGCGAGGGTTCCAGGTCTTCGGGTTTCGGTACTTCCGGCATCGACAACTGATGCTCGGCACCCTGCTCGTGCTGCTGGAATGACGCGGCCATGACGAAGATCGGCTGGCCGTGCTGGATCGCGGTGACCCTGCGCACCGAAAAGCTGCCGCCGTCGCGGGTGCGGTCGACGCTGTAGACGATCGGTGCCTCGATGTCGCCGGCGCGCAGGAAATAGGCATGCAGCGAATGCGCGTCGCGCGGCTCGCCGGTGGAATCCATGGTTGCCTGCGCGGCCGACAACGCCTGCCCCACGACCTGGCCGCCGAACACGTACTTGGTGCCGATGTCGCGGCTCTGGCCACGGAACAGGTTGTCCTCCAGGCGTTCCAGCGAAAGCAGTTCGACAAGCTCGTGGACGACGGGTTCGAAGACGGTTGAGTTCATCCGTCGATTATAGGGTGGCAGGTGTTGCGGACGGTGAGGCCACCGGATTGGCCGCGTGGCTCGAGATGCCACTTCGCAAACACCGCGCGGCCTCGCCGTCAGCCGGTGTTTTGCAGGCGTCCCAGCGGCACCGCTTCCAGCACCCGCGACCAGGGAAACCGGGGACCGGGATCACGCTTGCGGCGGACCCTTGCGTGGGGATCGTCGCTGGCTTCGACCTCATCCAGATCGAGATCCTCGTGCCCGGCAATCAGGTTCAGGCTCGGGATCCGCATGCGCAGGTGACGCAACAGACCGACCAACGCGTCAATCTGCGCGTTCGTGTACGGCTCGTCCATCGCCTGGTGCCGTGAATCCAGCCAGTCCGGATAGCGGCCGGTATTGACCAGCTCGATGCCGAGCGAACGCTGGTTGTAGCCGCGCGTGTGGTGGGCCACGTGGCCGGGATCGACGTATTCAACGATGCCGCCATCGCGGTCGATGTAGTAGTGGCCGCTGTTGCCGGTGCCGCTGTCCGCGTACAGGACGCGCTCGCCGAACGCGCGCGCCATCGCCAGGTCGGGTAGCTCGGTGCAATGGATGACGGCCAGGTCGATGTTGCCCAATGAACGCGCCGCAAGCGCGGTTGCGTAGGGCAGGGGATCGATGCGTATCACGGGCGGCGGCATGCGCCGATGCTAGCATTCACGCATGTCGACACTGCCCACTGAATCTTCCCTCGCCCCACGCACCTGTGGCGCCAATGCCATGGCTGAAGCCCCGAGCCTGGTTGCCTCCATCCGGGGTCCCAGTGGCTCTTGCAGCGCCCAGCCGGGCGTGGCGCGATGAAGGGCCATTGCATCCTTTCGCACGGCTTTGAAAGCGGGCCGGACGCGACCAAGGTCACCGCGCTCGCGGACGTGGCCGAGCGCCTGGGCTGGACCCACGAGCGGCCGGACTACAGCGACCTTGACGCAATGCAGGACGTGAGTGCCATGGGCGACGTTGCCGCGCGCCTGCAACGGCTGCTGCAACTCGCAACGCAGGCTGCCGCGCGTGGACCGCTGGTGCTGGCCGGGTCAAGCCTGGGCGCGTGGATTTCCGCGCGGGCATCGCTCGAAGTGCCCGTGTGCAGCCTGTTCCTGATGGCGCCGCCGGTCAGCATGGGTCCGGCGCCGGGAATGGACGCGGCCCGGGTGCCGACGTCGATCATCCACGGCTGGCATGACGAACTGATCCCGGCGCCGCAGGTCGTCGACTGGGCTGCAGCGCGCGATGCACGGTTGCTGCTGGTGAATGATTCGCATCGCCTGTCCGCGCACGTGCAGGCGAGCGCGGATGCATTCGAACAGCTGCTCGTGATGCTGCGGGCATGAAATTTTTCGCAAGCTGCGGCAAGGGCCTGGAATACCTGTTGGCCGACGAACTGGTCGCGCTGGGATGCAGCCGGGCGACTGCGACCATGGCCGGCGCCAACGCCGAGGGCGAGCTGGTCGACGCCCAGCGCGCCGTGCTGTGGTCGCGACTGGCCAGTCGCGTGCTGTGGCCGCTCAGCGAATTCGAATGCGCCGACGAGCACGCGCTCTATGCCGGGGCAATGCAGGTCGACTGGCCGCTGCACGTATCGCCGGGCCACACCATCGCGGTGGATGCGCATGTCTCCGGCGATGCAATCACGCATGCGCGCTATGCGGCGCAGCGGGTCAAGGACGCGGTGGTCGATACCCTGCGCGCGCAGACCGGTGCGCGCCCGGATGTCGACGTCGAATCGCCGGACGTGCGCATCAACCTGGTCGTGCGCAAGGGTCGCGCGATCCTGTCGATCGACCTTGGTGGCGGCCCGCTGCACCGGCGCGGTTGGCGTCGTGCGCAGGGTGAGGCGCCATTGAAGGAGAACCTGGCTGCCGCAGTCCTGCTGCGCGGTGGCTGGCCACAGGCGTATGCGGCGGGTGGCGACCTGCTGGACCCGATGTGCGGCAGCGGCACCTTGCTGATCGAAGGCGCGCTGATGGCGGCCGATGTCGCGCCGGGCCTGATGCGCCTGGGCGACCGTCTGCCGACGCGCTGGCCGGGCTTTGACGTGGATGCCTGGAAAACGCTGGAGATCGACGCGATAGAACGCGAGGCGCGTGGTCGTGCCGGTTTGCGCCACTGCATCCACGGCAGCGACAGCGACCCGCATGCGATCCGCGCCGCGCGCGAGAACGCGCAGGTCGCAGGCGTGGCCGACGTGATCGATTTCACCACCTGCGACATCGCCGGTTTGCCCGTGAAGGAGAACGCGACGGGCGTGGTTGTCTGCAATCCACCCTACGACGCCCGGCTCGCCGCGGATCCTGCGCTGTATCGCGCGCTGGGTGAAGCATTGCAGCGTGCGACACCGGCATGGACCGCAAGCCTGCTGTGTGGCGATTTCGAGCTGGCGCGCGCCACCGGCCTGCGCGCGCAGAAGCGCTATCAGGTCTTCAACGGGCCGATCGAGTGCAGCCTGATCGTGGCCAGCCCGATCGCGATGCCGGAGCGTGCCGATGGTGCCGCGCGCGCACTGAGTGACGGCGCCCAGATGGTCGCCAATCGCCTGCGCAAGAACCTGAAGGGGCTGCGAAGCTGGCGTGAGCGCGAGGGCGTCACTTGCTTTCGCGCCTACGACGCCGACATTCCCGAATACGCCTGCGCGGTCGATGTCTACACCACGGACCCCGACGACGAGACCTGGTTGCACGTGCAGGAATACGCCGCGCCCGCCGACATTCCCGAAGCGGTCGCGCGCAAGCGCCTCAATGAATTGCTGGCGGCGGTCCGCGAGGTGTTCGAGGTGCCGCGCGAGCGCGTCGCCTTGAAGACCCGCAGCACCGGCAAGGGTGGCAGCAAGTACGGCCATTTCGATCACCGCGGCGAATTCCTGCGCGTGCGCGAAGGCGGCGCCGAGCTGCAGGTCAACCTGTTCGATTACCTCGACACCGGCCTGTTCCTGGACCATCGCCCGCTGCGCGCGCGGATGGCACTGGAGGCGCGCGGCCGCCGCTTCCTCAATCTGTTCTGCTACACCGGGGCTGCCACCGTGCAGGCCGCGGTGAATGGCGCGCTTGAAACCACCAGCGTCGACTTGTCCACGACCTACCTCGATTGGCTGGCCGACAACCTGCGCGGCAACGGCATCGGTGGCACGCGCCATCGCGTGACCCAAGGTGATGCACTGCGCTGGCTGGAAGCCGATCGCGGCGAATACGACGTGGTGTTCTGCGATCCGCCAACCTTCTCGAATTCCAAGCGTGCCGAGGATTTCGACGTGCAGCGCGACCACGTTCGCCTGCTGCGTGCGGCCGTGGAGCGTCTGTCCGGCGATGGCGTGCTGTATTTCTCCAACAATTTCCGCCGTTTCCGCCTCGATACCGAAGCAGTGTCGGAATTCGCTGCGATCGAGGACATCAGTGCTTCGACCATTCCGCCGGATTTCGTGCGCAACCCGCGCATCCATCGTGCGTGGCGACTGACGCGCAACCCGCGCTCCTAGGGCACGAAGGGAACCGGCATGCGCGATCGTTCATCGGAAAGGCTGCGTTTCATGGGCCAGTGGATGAAGAACCCACGGCAAACGGCGTCGCTCACCCCCTCCAGCCCCGAGCTGGCAGCGGCGATGCTGGCCCACTTGCCGGTCGATACGCATCGGGTGATCGAGCTTGGCGGTGGTACCGGCGCGCTCACCCGCGCACTGGTCGACCACGGAATTGCCGGTCAGGACCTGCTGGTGCTGGAGCTGAACAAGGAACTGGAAACGCACTTGCGGTTGCAGTTCCCCGACGAGCTCCTGGTGCATGGAGATGCAGCGGATTTGCCAAGGCTGGCGGCAGACAGTGGATTCCTCGACAACGGATTGGCGGATGCAGTGGTTTCCGGGCTCGGGCTGCTGGCCATGGGCCGGGAGCAGGCGACAACCATCCTGCGCAGCGCGTTCGAATGCCTTCGGTCCGATGGCCGCTTCATCCAGTTCACTTACGGACCGATGTCACCGGTCTCCGATGGGGTGCTGGAGCCGCTCGGGTTGAACATGCGGCGCGGGGAATTCGTCCTGCGCAACGTGCCACCTGCCACCGTCTGGGTGTACCAGCGCAACCAGAGCAGGGCGATAATTCCACGTAGCGTCAATCGCTGAGCTGCCCAGCCCGCAATTACCGGGCCGGGTCACGCTGAACCCGGAGCACTCCTGCCTGCACCTGAAATCCTGGTGCGTGCAGGGCACGCGGCGCTAGCGTCCTCGCATGCGCCCGAACAGGCTGCCACCCGGCTTGGCGGGCGCTTCAGGTTCCGGCGCCGGCGGCAGCACCAACTCCGCGTAGCCAGTGGCGAGGTTGGCGTTGATGAAATCGGCGATCTCCGCACGGTCCACCCCGCTGGCGGCAGCGACCTCATCCAGCGTGGAAGGGCCTTTCATCATCGCCGTCGCGATGCGGAAATGCTTGGGGTATTCGCGCTCGGTCTGCGGCCATTTGGTCAGGCGATACTGGCCGTTGGGATCATTGCCCGGTGCCAGCTCGCCACCACCTGCCAGCAGGCCACCGAGCCATTGCAACCGGGTCAACGGTTGTGCTTCGCCAAGTTTCGCGGCCTCGGCTTCCCATTCGGCAGCAGCCGGCGTCTCGAAATCCTCGATCAGCAGGGCACCCTCGAAACAGGGCACCAACGGCTTCAAGGTTGCCGGGCCGTGATAGACCTTGCTGCGTGGATCGATGAGCAATACGGGTGCATCGCCACGTTGCAGGCGCACGCGGCGATCCAGGCCATTTCCGGCCAGCCAGCTTGCCAAGGGACGATCCGGCGGCAGTTGCATGGCCGGCGCTGGTGCCGGCTCGGCCTCGGATGCGGATTCGGGTTGGGGTTCGATTGCGGCTGCAGGGATCGATGCCATGGCAGGCGCAGCGACAGGTTCTGCATCGATCTCGTCGTCCGGCAATGCCTGCGCGTCCGGGAGTTTGTCGCTGGGTGTCGGTGCCGGCGTGGACGCCACCGGCGCAGAAGCGTCCTCACGTGGCGCATCGCCGGCGATCTCGCTGAGCAGCACGGCGAAGTCCCTCGCCGTGATCGGTCGCATCAGCCGGTAGTCGGTCTGGTTCCTCTCCACCGAAGTCAGCCCGATGACCTTGCGACCGGCGGCATGCAGCCGCAACCAACTCATCGGCCCGTACAGGCTGTCCATGTCGATGACGACGTAGTCAGCGTTGTCATCGGCGACCAGCGTCCATTGGCTGCCAAGATCGGCATTGGCCGCCTTGAAGGCAGTCGTCACCTCGGCCTGGGTGCTGCTGTCCATGCCGGTGGTGCCGAGGGTCAGGGCCATGGCGAAGTTCCATTGCGGAAAGTTGCAGTGTTCCCAAGCTGGGCCGTCCCGTCAACGCGCAATACACGTCACATGCGGACGCGAGTGGCCAAATCTTGCGCTGGATGGGCGCTTCTTCGGCAGTTGGGTCGTCAGGAAGGCCATCTGGTCGGCCAGGATATTGCGGTTGGACAGGATCAGGTGCTCGACCCAGCTGGGCCGGTACGGTACCGCCAACAGCGGCATCGAAGCCTGTTGCGGCGTGCGGTTGCCCTTGCGCGAGTTGCAGTGCAGGCAAGCCGACACCACGTTTTCCCAGATGTCGGCACCGCCTTTGGAGACTGGCTGCACATGGTCGCGGGTCAGCGCGGAACGCTGGAACTCGCGGCCGCAGTACAGGCACAGGGACTGGTCGCGGGCGAACAGGGCCTGGTTGGTCAGCGTGGGCGTGGGATCCAGTGCATGCGGACGTGCCTGTCCGCGGGCGGCGATGATCGGATGAAGCTGCATCACGCTTCGCGCGCCGTTGGCCCGGTTTATGCCGCCGTGGATCTGCAGGCAAGGGTCGCCCAGCGTCCATGCGACCGCGCCACGGGCATACAGGCAGGTCGCGTCCTGCCAGCTTATCCAGTTCAGGGCACGGCCATGCGCATCAAGGCCCAGCAGGCGCAAGCCGGGGAAGTTGGCAATCGATCCGCGGCGTTGGAGAGTATCGACGGCGGCTAGCATGCCGTCCGCTTCAGTTGCTGCGGTTCGGGCGCCGGTATGGACCAGGCGAATCGTCGCTCTGTCGGTCTCCATCGAGGGTCGAGCTTATACCTCTTTCATGATGCGTTGGAGTCGGCCTGCGATCCGTCAGTCGCCGAACCCCGCCACATCAAGCGCCATGAGCGATGCCGCGCCAGCCTCGATTGCCGCCTTGTGCGAAAGCGTGCGCGGCAGGATGCGGGCGAAGTAGAAGCGGGCAGTGTCGCGCTTGGCATCCTTGAATGCCTGTGAACGGCCGGAGGCGTTGGCGGCGGCCACGCTGCGTGCCCACCAGTACGCCAGCACCACGTAGCCCGAATAGAACAGGTAGTCGGTACTGGCTGCGCCAAGCTCTTCGGGATTGCTGGCCGCGCGTTGCAGGGTGGCCATGGTCAGCTTGCCCCATTCGGCGCAGTGGGCGCCGAGCGGCGCAAGGAATTCCGCCAATGCCGCGTCGCCTTCGTGCTGCTTCGCAAACGCCTGCACTTCGGCGATGAACAGCTTCAGGCCGGCGCCCTGGGTGGCGGCGGTCTTGCGGCCGATCAGGTCCAGCGACTGGATGCCGGTGGTGCCCTCATAGAGCGTCGTGATGCGGGCATCGCGCGCCAGTTGTTCCATGCCATGCTCGGCGATGTAACCGTGTCCGCCAAAGCATTGCACTGCGTTGTAGGTGCTCTCGATGCTCCATTCGGTCAGGCACCCCTTCGAAATCGGAGTCAGGAAGCCAAGCAGGGTGTTGGCGCGCTCGCGTTCGGCGGGATCCTGCGATCGCTCGGCAATGTCGAGCTGCGAATAGGCGTGCAGGCTGAGCAGGCGGCCGCCTTCGATGAGCGCCTTCTGGGCCAGCAGCATCCGTCGAACATCCGGTTGCACGATGATCGGATCTGCAGGCTTGTCGGGGTACTTGGGGCCGGACAGCGAGCGTGATTGCAATCGCTCGCGCGAATAGCGAAGTGCGTTCTGGTAGGCGCGTTCGGACAGCCCGAGGCCCTGCACGCCGACGCCCAGGCGTGCCGAGTTCATCATCACGAACATCGCCTGCAGGCCCTTGTGCGGTTCGCCCACCAGGTAGCCTTCCGCGCCATCGAAATTCATCACGCAGGTGGCGGAACCATGGATGCCCATCTTGTGTTCGATCGCCCCGCAACGCACCAGGTTGCGCTCGCCAACCGTGCCGTCACGCGCCACCTTGAACTTGGGCACCACGAACAGGGAGATGCCTTTGGCCCCGGGCGGTGCGTCCGGAAGCTTGGCCAGGACCAGGTGCACGATGTTCGGCACCATGTCGTGTTCGCCGGCGGTGATGAAGATCTTGGTGCCGGTGACCGAGTAGCTGCCATCGGACTGGGGTTCTGCGCGGGTCTTGAGCAGGCCCAGGTCGGTGCCGCAATGCGGTTCGGTCAGGCACATGGTGCCAGTCCATTTGCCGGCGACCAGCGGCTTGAGGAACACCTCCTTCTGCCAGTCTTCGCCATATTCTTCCAGCGCCACGACCGCGCCGTGCGACAACATGGGAAAATTGCCCCAGGCCAGGTTGGCCGAATCGACCAGTTCGGTCAGCACGCCGCCGAGGACGATGGGCATGCCCTGGCCGCCATGCTCAGGCGCATTGGTCAGCCCGATCCAGCCGCCCTCCACGAACTGTTCGAACGCCTGCTTGAAACCGGGTGGCGCGGTGACGTCGCCACTGGCCTTGTCATAGGTGCATCCGACCTGGTCGCCGATGCCGTTGAGCGGGGCGAGTACGGTCTCGCTGAATCGCGCGGCTTCGTCCAGCACCGCATCAACCAGTTCGCGATTGGCATCATCGAAGCCCAGCCGGGCGAACAAGGATTCGACGTCCAGCACGTCGAACAATGCAAAACGGATGTCTTCCAGCGGTGCCTTGTAGCTGCTCATTGCGTCATTCCTGGGCGATCGGGCATGACCCGAGTGTGCAACGGTCGATTGGAGTGAACACTCAGCGCAGCACGCCCGGAAGGCCCGGCACCGGCGTCAGCGAGCTGGATCGCTCTATCTTGTAGGAGCGCGACTTGCCCTCCACCGGGCCTGCGTCGACCGTACCGCCCAACGTGTAGTCCAGGCTGCGGCCATCGGCCAATGCGGTGGCGATGCGCGCGCGGCCATCGGCGGTCGGGGTCAGGGTTGCGTTGACCACGTCTGCCGACTCCGGCCCGATGCCGATCTGCGGCTGCGCCTGCACGCTGCCTGCGGCGCCGTTGTCGAACGCAATCTGTATGTTGGTCGCAGTGAAGCGCATCGGCACACTGCTGAAGTTGTCCAGGCGCAGTTGTACGTCCCAGCGCCCGTCCGCACGCACGGTCAGCTGCTGGATGCTGGCCGCGGGTTCCGAGACCCGGCGCACCGGACCGCCGCCACAGCCGGCTAGCAGGAGCGTCAGTGCGGTTATCCAGACGAAACGTTGGCTCATGGCGACATCCTCAGGCGGGGATGTCGAGCATAGCTCCCGCGCCAGCAATGCGCAGGCGCGTGGAGGGGCGGGTCAGTAGCCAGCCTCGATCTCGGTAACCGGCAGCTCGCGGATGTAGGCATCCTTGGCAATGAAGAATGCCTCGGCACAGTGATAGGCCTCACGGCCCATTGCGACGCGGGTTTCCTCGGTTGCGGCGGTGGGGTCCTGGCGGCTGAGCAACGCGGTGTACAAGGTCAGGGCGATGTCGTGGATGTCCATGGCGTTTCCGGGTGTTTCCGAATGCGGTAGCGCGACGATACACCGGACCAACGGTTATCCCCATATCTGCAACCGGAGCGCCTGGAACTGCGGTTGGAGGGCGCCCATGCGCCGACCAGGGTCGTGCCGGAGGGGTAGTAACCTCGCCTGCACCGCAATCACCTCGGCAGAAGGCTGGGATCCTTGGTCAGGCCCACGCGCGCACCCAGTCAGGGAAATCCGCAGATTGCATCGGATCGGCAATGAAGAATCCCTGTGCGAGATCGCAACCGTGCTGGCGCAACAAAGCCCAGTCCTCGCTGGTTTCGACACCTTCGGCGACTGACGTGATGCCGAGCTTGCGCGCCATTTCCAGGCTCGATTCAAGGATCATGCGACTGGATGCCTGGCGTGCCGCGTGCAGGACGAACGAACGATCGATCTTCAGCTCGGTGAAGGGAATACGGGTCAGTTGCTGCATCGATGAGTATCCGGTGCCGAAATCGTCGATCGACAGGCCAAAACCCTTCATGCGCAAGCGGAGCAGGTTTTCCAGCACGAGCCCCACGCCGCTCATCGCGCCTGATTCGGTGATCTCCAGCGTCATGTGCCTGGGTTCCAGGCCCTGGCGCGTCACCTGCCACGTGACGGCATCTGCAATCGCGGGATCTTCCAGTAGCTTCACGGACAGATTGACCGAAACATCCAGGTCAAGACCTGCCTCTCGCCAGTTGCGGCAGTCCCGTGCGCTCCTGGTCAGCATGATCCAGGTCAGTTCGCTGATCTGTCCGGCCTGATCAAGCAGCGAAATGAAGGCAGAGGGCGGAACGATCCCGGCATCGGGATGGCGCCACCGGGCCAGCGCCTCAGCCCCCGTGACCCGCCGTGTACTCAAGTCGATTTTCGGCTGGTAGTAAGGCTCGAATTGCTCTGCACCCAGTCCCTTCAGGACCTGCTCCAGGGTGAAACCTGGCGGGCTGACTTGCTCGTTCTTTGCCGGGCCGGCCGTTGCCTGCAAATGCATGGCAATCAACGCGGCGAAGCGTCCCGGGGTCGGGGGCTTCTCCACGGTCCCGAGCACGCGCATCCCGAACGCCCCGCTCATCGTCTCCATTTTCTGGATGAGGGAATTGTCCAGGCCACTGATGATGATCAGCGAGGCGAGCACGTTGGCCTCGCCGAGCCGGCGGATGAAGGCCATGCCGTCCATGCCCGGCATGTTGATGTCGGTGACGATGACGTCAAAGGGATGATCGACTTCGCGGATCACTTCCAGTGCCGAGGAACCTTCGCAGGCTTGATGAATCGACCGTGCGCCAAGGCCCTCCAGCATTTTCACCATCGCGGCGCGCTCGAACGCATGGTCCTCCACCACGAGGAAGCGCAGGCCCTTGCCCGGGCCGGTTGCGCTCGCGTTGGGCGAGTGTTCGCCATCACGAATCGGGGACTGCATGCGATTGCTCCAGTTCCTTGTGAAACGCACCGATGAGATACGTGAATCCTGAGCCGAGTCTTGGTCAGCCAGCTCGACCTTGCCGCGTATCAATGCCAGATAGGCCCCCGTATGTAACCACAGGCACGTGATACGAGTGACTGTCGCGCGAGATCATTCCCATCACGCCCAAGTCCAAATGCCGGAAAACGAAAGGCCCCGCAGGGCTAAAAGCCATGCAGGGCCTACGTTCGCTCGCTAAACCGATGGTGGCCGGGGACGGAATCGAACCGCCGACACGGGGATTTTCAATCCCCTGCTCTACCGACTGAGCTACCCGGCCATCGGTCCAGCGAGCCGCGCATGATACGGCGTGCACGCGGGTACAGCAAGCAGGGCTAGCCCGACATGGGCTGAACAGCGGAGCGGCCGTTGGCTCAAGTTAAACGACGGACGTGCATGATCGTCGCACTGCCCACGGAGAAGCCACCATGAAAGTCGTGTTGCCGTTGCTGGTCATCCTTTCCGTGGCCGGGTGTGCCACTACCGGGTCATCGGATAGCGCCCGCCTGGCCCTCTACATGGACAATGCAGGCGCGCCCGTGAACCAGATCCGCAATGTCTCGGCGATGGGCTGGGAGCGTGTCGACGGGGAGCATGTGCTGTTGAACATGCGGCCGAAGGAAACCTGGCTGCTCAAGCTGTCCGGTAATTGCCTTGACTGGGGTGGCGGCTCGCCCCTGTTGGCAGTCACCTCCCAGACCGGTTGGCTCATAAGCAAGTTCGACGGGGTCAAGGTTCCGGGTTCGCCCGTCACGTGCCGCATAGACGAAATCCGCCCGGTCGACATGCAGGCGGTGCGTGCGGCCGAAAAACAGTTGCGCGATCAGGACCCCTCGGGCACGTAACCCGCAGGTTTCTCGGCGCCACCGCCGAACAGGAACTTGAGCATTTCCGCTTCGAGGAATCGGCGATGTTCGGGGTTCAACGGGGACAGACGGTTTTCGTTGATCAGCATGGTCTGGTGCGCAAGCCAGCGTTGCCAGGCTGGCTTGCCGACGGACGCGAAGACCCGCTTGCCAGCTTCGCCAGGCCACGGTGCGAAATCCAGGCCCTCGGCATCGATCTGGTCGACTTCACAGAACACGGTCCTTGCCATCGCACTTACTCCTTCAGCAGTCGCCGGACCGGGGCGGGCAGGCCGATGTTGGCCAGCTCCGTGCCCGCAACCCAGCGCAGGTCTTCATTGTCGCCGATTGCTCCGCGCGCACGCACCCCGGCGATGCGATGGGGAAGGATCTGCAGGCTGTAGTGGCTGAAACCATGCATGACCGCTTCATCGGCCTGCATGCGCGCGAAATCACCATCGACATGGTGCTCGAACCAATGGCGAGCCTCCGCAAGGCCGGCGTGTTCGGGCAGCGACCACAGGCAGGCCCAGACGCCGGTCGGCGGGCGGCGCTGCAGAAGGAAGCGGCCTGCATCGTCCATGATCACCAGCATGTGCGCGGTGCGTAGCGGCAATGGCTTGCCCGGCTTTGGTGCCGGCAATTCCGCAGTGCGGCCGTCGCGGAATGCGATGCAGTGTTCCTGCAGCGGACAGTTCGTGCAATCCGGACGTGCACGGGTACAGAGCGTCGCGCCGAAATCCATCTGCGCCTGGGTGTAGTCGGCCAGCCGCGAATCCGGCAGCAATGAATCGGCGATTGCCCACAGCTTCCTTTCGACGGCGGGCGTGCCGGGCCAACCCTCCACGCCATGCAACCGGCAGAGCACGCGCTTGACGTTGCCATCCAGGATGGCGGTACGCGCACCCCAGGCCTGCGCCAGGATCGCTCCGGCGGTGCTGCGGCCAATGCCTGGCAGCGCGCGCAGCGCCTCGGCATCGCGTGGCAGCTCGCCGCCATGCATCTCGACGCAAACCTGCGCGGCTGCGTGCAGGTTGCGAGCCCGGGCGTAGTAGCCAAGCCCGGACCAGAGCGCGAGCACCTCGTCCTGCGACGCCGCGGCAAGCGCTGGCAGCTCCGGCAGCGCAGCCACGAAGCGTTCGAAGTACGTGGTCACCACCGCGACCTGGGTCTGCTGCAGCATGATTTCCGACAGCCACACGCGGTACGGCGTGCGCGGCTGCTGCCAGGGCAGGTCGTGACGCCCGTGCTGGTCGAACCAGTCCAGCAGCCGCGCGCCGAAATCGGACACCCCGCCTGCTTGGGTCATGGCCTGGCGGGCGCAGGCAGGGCGACGTCTTCCGAGAATTCGACGTCCACGCCCTCAAGGGTTGCGCCTGCAATCTCGAGTCGTGCGGTTTGCAGGCGGCCCTGCAAGGGTGGCAGTGGTGATCCGGCAACGCCGGCTTCGATCCAGTCCATCACCACCGGCAACTTGAAACGTGCATCGAAGGTCGTGCTGTCGCGACGGAGCGCCAACGACGCGACGTCGCTGAAATCCAGCTTCCCGACGTAGCCCAGCGAGAACGGCATGGGTGACGTCGAGCCCTGCAAGGGTGGCGGCAAGGCAGGCCACGCGTCGGGCCAGGTCGCGATGTCGCCATGCAGGTGCATCACGAATCGGCGGCCCAGCGCCAGTGCACCGCTGGCCTTCGCATCCGGAATCACTCCACCGCCATGCAGGATCAGTGCAGCGGGACCCAGCGCCCAGACGCCGGCATCGAAATGCAGCGGACCGGCCGCGCCAAGGATGAAGGGCAGGTTGGAGCCCGCAGACAGGTAGCGTGCCGAAACCCCGATCTTGGCAGGCACCATGTGGATGCCGCCATCACCCAGGTGGAGCGGGCCGGCCACATCGATCTGCGCCGGCAGGCTCCAGTCCTGGTTCTTGAACGTGGCCTTGCCGAACGCGGTGAAACCGGCGTCGTTCGCGGGCCTGGTCAGGGCGACAACGAGATCGAAGGGAAGCGCAGCGGGTGGATCCAGGTAGCGACCCTGCAGGCGGGCACTGAGTGGTTTTCCGGGCGCGAGCCTGGGCAGGTCGACACCGATGCCGTCGATGCGCCAGCCGTTGTTGTCGATGCGGCCGTGCACGATGCGCAGGCCATCGATCAGGGTCGGGATCCGGGTTTCGCCGGGCGGCCTGTCTGCCTGCCAGCGCTGCAATGCCGGCATGTCCAGGATCGGAGCGTCCAGCTCGATGCGTTGCACGGTCAGCTCGGCACCGCGTGCACGGATGGTGCGCCATGGCACCGACACGAATACGCGGGCTGCACGCAGCAGGGCGGTGCCATCGCCGGGGCGTTGCGCGATCACGTCACGCAGGATCAGCTGCGGGGTGCCGCGCAGGCGGTAGCTGGCCTGGCCGGTCGCGGTGATCCGCAGGCCCAGTGCGCCGCCCACGCGATCCAGCAACAGTGCGCTGGCACGCTGCGGTTGCAGCAGGTAGCCGGCCATGATGGCCAGCAGCACCAGCAGGGTGGCAACGACGATCGCGATGCGGGCCAGCCGGCCTCGGCGGGTGCGCTGCGGCACAGGCGCGGCGGCGCTCACCCGTTCAGCGATTCAGGCAGCAGCGCATCGACGAAAGCGTCGGCATCGAAGACCCGCAGGTCTTGCGGCCCTTCACCGATGCCGGCGTAGCGGATCGGGATGCCGAACTCGCGCGCCAGCGCGAACACCACGCCGCCCTTGGCGGTGCCATCCAGCTTGGTGACCACCAGGCCGGTGACATTCACTGCTGCATTGAACTGGCGGACCTGGCTGATCGCGTTCTGGCCGGTGGTGCCGTCGATCACCATCAGGACTTCATGCGGGGCGCCGGCATCGAGCTTGCCGATGACGCGGCGGATCTTGCCGAGCTCGGCCATCAGGCCCTGCTGCGTATGCAGGCGTCCGGCGGTGTCGGCGATCAGCACTTCGATACCGCGCGAGGTCGCCGCCTGCATTGCATCGAACGCGACCGAGGCCGGGTCCGCATCTTGCCCCTGGGCGATCACGGCCACGCCATTGCGCTCGCCCCAGGCCTGCAACTGCGCGACCGCGGCGGCGCGGAAGGTGTCGCCGGCGGCCAGCATCAGGCTGCGCCCCTCGTCCTTGTAGCGGCGCGCCAACTTGCCGATGGTGGTGGTCTTGCCGACGCCGTTGACGCCGACGGTGAGGATCACGAACGGGCGCGCACTGCGATCGATCTCCAGCGGCTTTGCCACCGGTGCCAACAACGCGATGAGGTCCGCGCGCAACGCGCGAAGCAGGGCATGGGCATCGGCGAACTCGCGTGCCTTCATCCGCTTGCGCAGGCTCTCGACCAACTGGGTGCTGGCGGTAACGCCGACATCGGCGGTGAGCAGGGCGGTTTCGATGTCGTCCAGCAGTTCGTCGTCGAGCCTGGGGTTACGCGAGAACAGGCTGCCCAGGCTGCGCGCGAAACCGCTGCTGCGCAGGCGCTCGCGCCAGCCAGATGCCCGTGGTGGGTCGCCGGCAAGCACTGCAGCCGCGGCGAGCGTGGTTTCGACAGGCGCTGTTTCGGCGACGGGCTCAGGGTTCGGGCCGTCAGCGTGGTCGCGAATGGCTTCGACGGGGACGGCGACTGGCGTCTCTTCCGCCCCCACGGCCACCCTGGTCGGGACTTCGATTGCCGGCATGAGCGTGGTTGGCTCGGCAGGCGTTGGATTCGCCGGCTCATCAGGAGCAGACGCAGGTGCGCTCGGAAACGCGGCAGCCAGTTCTTCGATGCTGAGGCGGCGTTTGGGTTCGGCTTCGGGCTTGTTGCGGCGGAACCAGCTGGCCATGGTATGCGGTCGTCGGCGCCGTTCGCGAAGGTGTCGGCGGGATAGGCGAGAATGGCGCGCATGGTAACACCCGCCTACCCGACGCCCCGATGAATGCTGGCCGCAAATTGCCGCCGCGCGTGCCATTGCGCACGCCAGTCCAGGCGGGCACGCCGGGCAGTGTCCGCATCATCGGTGGGCGCTGGCGCGGAACCCGACTGCCGGTAGCGGATCGCCCGGGCCTGCGGCCGACGTCCGACCGGGTCCGCGAAACCCTGTTCAACTGGTTGCAGCCGCAGCTGCCCGGGGCGCGGGTGCTCGATTTGTTCGCGGGCAGCGGCGCGCTGGGCCTGGAGGCGTTGTCCCGCGGCGCGGCATCGGCACAACTGGTCGAGGCTGACGCCAGACTGGCGGTGAGCTTGAAGGAGTTGGGCGCGCGACTGGATGCCTCGGAACGGCTTGATGTGCATGCTGGCGATGCCCTGGCCTGGCTGCGTGGCGAGCCGGGGGACGTGTTCGATATCGCCTTTGTCGATCCACCCTTCGATGCCGACCTGTGGGCTCCGGTGCTGGCCCTGCTGCCGGCACGCATGGCCGCGCAGGCTTGGATCTACCTGGAGTCGCCGGCTGCGTCCGCGCCGGTTTTACCCGGGGAATGGGTGCTGCATAGGGAAGACCATACCCGGGATGTGCGCTATGCCCTGTACCAGCGCGGGTGACGCGGTACACTTCATTCTGGTTAATGAATGCGACGACTGAGCAACGACATGAGCGTGTCCACGCGCATCGCGGTCTATCCGGGTACATTCGACCCGATCACCAATGGCCACGTGGACCTCGTCGATCGCGCTTCGCCGTTGTTCGACAAACTGATAATCGGCGTCGCCGCCAGTCCCGGCAAGGGACCTGCGCTGCCGATGGACCTGCGCGTGAACCTGGCGCGCGAGGCACTGTCGGGCTACGCCAACGTGGAAGTCCATGGTTTCGACTGCCTGCTGGCCCATTACGTCCGTGAACTGGGTGCCGGGGTGCTGCTGCGCGGCCTGCGCGCAGTGTCCGACTTCGAATACGAATTCCAGCTGGCCAGCATGAACCGCCACCTGATTCCGGAAGTCGAGACCCTGTTCCTGACCCCTGCTGAGCAATACGGCTTCATTTCATCGTCGCTGGTGCGCGAAATCTCGCGCCTTGGCGGCGATGTTTCCGCCTTCGTCCCACCCGCCGTTGCCGCCGCGCTGGAAGCGCAGTGGCGCGAACGCGCTGGATGAAGCAGCACCGCGCAACCGTGCCACCCATGCCACATTGATAGAACAAGGGGAACCCATGAACACGATGCTCCGAATGCTCCTGATCGCTTGCCTGATCCTGCCGTTCGCTGCGTGCAAGAAGGAAGAGGCGCCCAAGGTCGAGGTCGTCGAAGCGCCCCTGGCGGCGCCGACCAACGACGACATGCCAGCCTGGCGCGCCTATGTCACCGACGTGGCCAAGCGCAACATGGATGGGGTCACCAACAGCCCATACGTTTACTTCCTGCCCAGCGAGGGCACGGAAGGCTTTGACGGCCAGTACCAGCGCCAGTTGGAGAAGCTCGAGGGTGACCTGTCGCGCGGCATCATCGCCGGCAACATGCTGGTGTTTGCTTCGCCCTCGTCCGCCAAGATGTCGGAATTGGCCACGGTGGCCTTCCAGCAAGTCGGCCAAGGCACGATGAAAGGGGTGAAGGTCGTGTTCGTCGGCAATGCCGAGGACAGCGAGAAGATCAAGGTCGCGGCGGAACCTGCCGGCGTCAACTACGTCTTCGTCGAAGCGAAATAGCCCAGGTCTGGACTACAGCCCGCTCCGGTGTGGAGCGGGCATGTCGACATGTCGCTGAAGATCAACGAACTTTGCGTCAACTGCGACGTCTGCGAGCCGGTCTGCCCAAACAAGGCAATCACCCAGGGCGAGTCGATCTACCTGATCGATCCTGCCCTGTGCACCGAATGCGTGGGCCATCACGACGAACCGCAGTGCGTGGTGGTCTGCCCGGTTGAATGCATCGATCCGGATCCCGCGTTCCCGGAGAGCCATGACCAGCTGCTGGTGAAACTGCTGGCCCTGCAATCACGACCATGAAGAGGCGTCGCCGATGAAACCGATTCTCTCGTTCCTGTTGGCAGCCTTGCTGGTACCCCTGCCTGGTTTCGGCCAGCAGCAGGCTATCCCCGCCGGGAACCCGCCGGGCGCGGCGATCGCCTCCGCGCATGCGCTGGCGACCGATGCCGGCATGGACATCATCCGGCAGGGTGGCAATGCGTTCGACGCCGCAGTGGCGGTCTCATCCGTGTTGTCAGTGGTCGAGCCGATCAGCTCGGGCCTGGGCGGTGGCGGCTTCTTCCTGCTGCATGATGGCAAGACCGGCAAGGATGTATTCGTGGATGCGCGCGAGACCGCGCCTGCAGCCGCCACGCCCGCGGCTTTCCTGGACAAGGACGGCAACCTGGACCATGACCGCGCCCAGACCGGACCATGGTCGGCAGGTATTCCCGGGCTGCCCGCAGCCCTGGTGCACGTCGCCGAAAATTATGGCCGCCTGCCATTGCGCACGTCACTGGCGCCGGCGATCCGGATCGCGCGCGACGGTTTCCCGGTGTATGAGCGTTTCGCCAGCGGCTATGCCGCCAAGCGCAAGGTGATGGAGCGCTATCCAGGCACCCGCGCGGTGTACCTGGCCAATGGCCGGCCGCCGAAGGAAGGCGACCTGTTCCGCCAGCCCGACCTTGCAGCGACGCTGGAGCGGCTGGCGGCAAAAGGCCATGACGGCTTCTACCGGGGCATTACCGCACAACGCCTGCTGGCCGGCGTCAATGCCGAAGGCGGGCAGTGGACTGCGCAGGAATTGGCTGCCTACCAGGTCAAGGAACGCGAGCCGCTGCAGTTCGACTATGACGGCTGGCACGTCACCACCGCGCCACCGCCGTCCTCGGGCGGCATCGCACTGGCCGAGATGCTGCAGATCCTCGCGCCGTGGGACCTGGAAAAACTGCCGCAGGCCGAGCGCGTGCACCTGATCGTCGAAGCCATGCGCCGCGCGTTCCGTGACCGCACCTTCTACCTCGGTGATCCGGACTTCGTGAAGATCCCGGTCAGGACCTTGATGGATCCGGACTATGCGGCTGGCCTGCGCGCCACCATCCACCCGGCCCGGGCCACGCCCAGCGACCTGCTGTCCGGCGCGCCGACGCCGATGGAGGATGAGGAAACCACCCATTTCTCGATCATCGACGCCGACGGTAACCGTGCTGCCGTCACCCAGACCGTGAACCTGCTGTTCGGCTCCGGCCTGGTGCCGCCGGGAACGGGCGTGATGCTCAACGACGAGATGGACGATTTCGCGCTGAAGCCGGGCACGCCAAACGCATTCGGGGTGATGGGCTTTGACGCCAACGCGCCTGAGCCGGGCAAGCGCATGCTCAGCTCGATGACGCCGACCTTCATGGTCAATGATGAAAAGGTCGCGGTGATCGGTACCCCCGGCGGTACGCGCATCATCACCATGGTCCTGCTGGGCATGCTGGGCTATGCCGATGGCCTGGACGCACCACAGGTCGCGGCGTTGCCGCGCTATCACCACCAGTGGCTGCCGGATGTCATCGGCACCGAAAGCGGTGCGCTGCCCGCCGGCGTGGTCGCAGAGCTGCGCGCGATGGGCCATGTGGTCGACGCGCCTGAAGAGGGCGATGCGGCGAAGAATTCCAGCCACACCTGGGGCAACATGAACACGGTGCTGTGGAACCGGCGCAGCAACATGCTGACCGGTGGAACCGATCCGCGCAGCCCGGTCGGCAAGGCAGGCGTGATGCTGCAGCCCTGAGCCGTTGCGTCGTAGACTGAGCCAATGAAACTCTGGTCGATCCTCGGCAATTCGCAGAAGCTTGATGGCGGCGCGATGTTCGGCAACGCGCCGAAGGCGATGTGGGAGCGCTGGCTGGACGTCGATGCCGACAATCGCATCGACCTGGCCTGCCGCGCACTGCTCGCGTCGCCGCTGAACGGCAAGACGGTGTTGTTCGAAACCGGCATCGGCGCGTTCTTCGAGCCGAAGCTGCGCGAGCGTTATGGCGTGCAGGAGCAACGGCACGTGTTGCTGGACTCGCTGCAGCAAGCAGGGTTCAGCCACGAGGACATCGATGTGGTGGTGCTCTCGCACCTGCATTTCGACCACGCTGGCGGCCTGCTGGCAGCGTGGAAGGAAGGGGACGCCGCGCGCCTGCTGTTTCCGAAAGCGACCTTCGTGGTCAGTGCTGCCTGCTGGGACCGCGCGCGTGAGCCGCATCCGCGTGACCGCGCCAGTTTCATCGCAGAACTGCCTGCGCTGCTGGAAGCGAGCGGCAGGCTGGAAATCGTCGATGGCGAATATTCACGGGCGCTTGGCCGCAGCGTGCGCTTCCACTACAGCGATGGCCATACGCCGGGCCTGATGCTTGCCGAAATCGTGGGTCCCGAGCATGTGGCCGGCGAACATCACGGCGGCGTGGTGTTCTGCGCCGACCTGATTCCCGGCCGGCCTTGGGTGCACGTGCCGATCACCATGGGCTATGACCGCAACGCGGAACTGCTGATCGACGAGAAGCGCGAGTTCCTCGAAGACAAGCTGGCGCGCAATGTGCATCTGTTCTTCACCCACGATCCGGGCTGTGCGCTCGCGCAGGTGACCCGCGACGCCAGGGGCAAGTTCGGCACTACGCATGAGACTGCCGAATTGCATGCGCGCGCCTTGATCGACTGAGTGCGGCCAGAGAATTGCAGCGCACTGGCGTGGCGCCCCTCGACCATGATCACCTCGACTGGAATTACCTGATGCCCAAGATCACCCTGCTGTTCGTGTCCCTGCATGTGCTGCTGATGCTGGTCCTGCTGGCGCGCATTTCGCGTCATCGGCACGGCCACAAGATCGGGCTGGGTGATGGCGGCGACGTCCAGCTGGCGCGCAAGGTACGCGTGCACGGCAACTTCATCGAGCACGCGCCGTTCGCCTTGCTGCTGCTGGCGTTGCTGGAACTGTGCGGGCTCGCCGCAGCCTGGCTGTGGGCATTTGGCGCGCTCCTGCTGCTGGGACGCGTCATGCATGCCGTCGGTTTCTCGCGGCGTTCCGGCTATTCCGTCGGGCGATTCTGGGGCACCGCATTGACCTGGCTGGTGCTGCTGGTGATGGCACTTGCCGGGATCTGGCTGGCCATGCGTTGAGCCGGCTTCAGTCGCCCGGCGTGCCGAAGATGCGGTCGCCGGCATCGCCCAGGCCGGGCAGGATGTAGGCGTTGGCGTCCAGCCGCTCATCGATCGCCGCGACATACACCTCGAGTTCGGGATGCGCGGCTGCAAGCGCCTGCAAGCCCTCTGGCGCGGCCACCAGGAAGATGCAGCGGATGCTGGTGCAGCCTGCGGCCTTGAGCAGGTCGATGGCGGCGATGGCGCTGCCGCCGGTGGCCAGCATCGGGTCAATCAGCAGGGCGGTTCGCTGGTCCATGCGATCGGCCAGGCGCTGGTAATAGCCGCGCGGCTGGTGCGTGACCTCGTCGCGGCGCAGGCCGATCACGCTGACCGGCGCGGCCGGCAGCAGTGCCTGCACGCCCGGCAGGAAGCCGAGCCCGGCGCGCAGGATCGGCACCAGGGTCAGCGCGCTGCCATCGACATGATCGACTTGCAGCGGCCCGGCCCAGGTCTGCACGGTGACCGGTTCGGTCGGCAGGTCACGGGTGGCTTCATAGGCGAGCAGGGCGGCGATTTCGCCGGCCAACTGGCGGAAATGGACGCAGTCGGTGCCGGTGTCGCGCAATTTTCCGAGCTTGTGCCGTACCAGCGGGTGGCGGACTTCGATGGTTTTCATGTGCACAGGCTAGCGCAAGCTGCGACGCAGACGAACAGGGCGGCCGAAGCCGCCCTGTCGAAACATCGCGATGTGCCTTCAATCAGGCCGCAGCAGCCCGGCTTTCGACAGTATCGTCCTGGCGCGGGCCTTCCAGCAATGCGCGCTTGACTACCGACACCACCAAGGCGAGCTCGTCTTCGGTCACCGCGAACTGCGGGGTGAAGCGCAGCGAGTTCTCGCCGCCATGGATCACGCCGATGCCGTGTTCGCGCATCCACTCTTCGGTGGAGCCGGTGCCGTAGCCCTTGTAGCCGGCCGCCAGTTCGCAGGAGTACAGCAGGCCGGTGCCCTGGACCTTGGTGATGCGGCCTTCGCTCTCGGCCTTGAGCACTTCGAGCATGGCCAGCGCCTGCTTGCCGCGCTGCTGGATATTGGCGCGCAGCTCCGGGGTCAACTGGCCCAGCACGGCGCAGGCCACGTCCAGCGCACGCGGGTTGGCAGTCATGGTGTTGCCGTACAGGCCGCGCTTGTAGATCGCCGCCGCCGACTCGGTGACCGCAAGCACCGACAACGGATACTGTCCCGCGTTGAGCGCCTTGGAATAGGTTTCCATGTCGGGCGCATCGGATTTCTCGAAACCGGGGTAGTCGACGATCGACAGGTAGCCGGTAGCGCGCAAGCCAGCCTGGATGGAATCGACCAGCAGCAGGCTGCCATGGCCACGGGTCAATTCGCGCGCCAGTTCATAGAACGGCACCGGCACGCTGCGGCCCGGGTCGCCTTCGCCCATCACCGGCTCCAGGAACATGGCCTCGATGAACCAGCCATTGGCATCGGCATCGGCGAACACCTTGCGCAGCGCGTCGGCGTCGTACGGTGGGACCGTGATGACCGAGCTTTCGCCGCGGTAGCTGGCCAGGTTCGCCACATAGGACTTGCGACTGGAGTCGGAGTACAGCGCCGGCTTGTCGGTACGGCCATGGAAGCTGCCCTTGACGACGACGCGCTTGATTGCCTTGCCGGCGTGGCGCGCGCCCGGGTCGGTCATGGTCTTGGCATTGGCATCGACGATGCGCGCCGCCAGCGAGACCGATTCGGAGCCGGAGTTCAGGCACAGGAACGCGCTGTAGGGACAGCCGCCGCGCGTCTGCCCGATCTCCGCGCGCATCGCATTGCTGAAGCGCAACTGCGAGACGTTCGGGGTCATGATGTTGGCCATCGCCTGTGGCGTGGTCATCGCCGCGATCACCGCCTGCGGCGTGTGGCCCAGGCCGAGCATGCCGTAGCCGCCGGTGTCATACACGACCGCGCCCTTCAGGGTCACGATCCAGGGGCCGCGCGCGGCCAGCGCCACGTACGGGTTGGCCGCATCGTGGGAATAGAAATTGACGAAGCCGGACTGGATCTCGATGGTTTGCGCATCCTCGTCCAACGGCAGCAGGTCCGGGAACTCGGCGCGCACGCGTTCGAACTCGACGGCAGCGGCCTTGATCGCTTCCCCCAGTTGCGGGTGGCGGCCGGCGAAGTCGAGGATGACGTCGTCAGCCAGGCCGGAAGTACGGGCTTTGCCGAAGGCGCGCAGCGGTGCGAGGGTATCGAGAATGTTCATGGATTCGGTCCTTTGCGTCGGGCGCCTGTGACGGCATCCCAGGCAGGGATGCGCGTTTCGGCAGTCAATCGATAATTATCGCCAGATTTGATCCATTCGAAAGGGATGATCCGACCAAATCGCGGCGCATCTGGTGAAAACGACGGTAAGATTCGGCGATATGGGCGATATGCGTATTTCGAAACCCGATGAGCTGCTGCTGTCGCTGCTGCGCGAGAACGCGCGCGCCTCGACCGCGGAAATCGCGCGCCGGCTCGGGTTGTCGCGTACCACCGTGCAGAACCGCATCGAGCGACTCGAGCGCCAGGGCGTGATCAGCGGCTACACGGTGCGTGTGCATGACGAATACGAACGCAGCCGGATCCGCGCACAGATCATGATCACCCTGCATCCCAAGCAGATGCCGGCGGTGGTGCGCACGCTGGAGGGAATGCCCGAAGTGCGCGAGCTGCACTCGATCAGCGGCGAACACGACCTCATTGCGTTGGCGGTGGCGGCCACGATCGGCGACGTGGACGCCCTGACCGATGCCATCGGCGCCATCGACGGAGTGGAGCGCACCACGACCTCGGTCATCCTGTCGACCAAGTTCGAGCGTTGAGTGGCCGCGGGGCGCCTTTGCGCCGGTCCCGTTACAATGCGCGCCCGCTGGAATGGCCGGTGCGCCGCACGCCTTGAAGACCTCGGATTTCCATTACGACCTGCCGGATGCACTGATCGCGCAGGCGCCGCTGCCGGAGCGGTCGGCGAGCCGCCTGCTGCTGGTGCCGCCGGCGCCGGCGCCGTTCGCCGACCTCGGCATTCGCGACCTGCCGTCGCTGCTGCAGCCAGGCGACCTGCTGGTGTTCAACGACACCCGCGTGATTCCCGCGCGGTTGTTCGGGCACAAGGTCACCGGCGGACGCGTGGAAATCATGATCGAGCGCCTGCTGGGCGACGGCCGCGCGCTTGCACAGCTCGGCGTCAGCAAGCCACCGCAGGTTGGGTCGACCATCGCGCTGGACGCGGGCGGTGGGGCTGACGTGCTTGAACGCGTCGGCGATGGCTTCTGGACGTTGCAATTCCATGTGCCCGAAGCGCTGGAGGACTGGTTGCAGCATGCCGGCCAGCTCCCGCTGCCGCCCTACATCCAGCGCGAACCCGGCGCGGATGACGCCGAGCGCTACCAGACCGTGTTCGCCAGGGAAGTTGGCGCGGTCGCGGCGCCGACGGCCGGCCTGCATTTCGATCAGGCATTGCTGGACGCGCTGCGCGCGCGCGGGGTCGAGTTTGGCCATGTCACCCTGCACGTCGGTGCCGGCACCTTCCAGCCGGTGCGCGTGGATGACGTGCAGCAACATCGGATGCACAGCGAATGGCTGAGCGTGAATCCGGGCCTGGTCGAGCAGGTGCATCGCACGCGCGCCGCCGGTGGACGGGTGATCGCGGTCGGTACCACCGTGGTGCGCGCGCTCGAGAGCGCGACACGCTTGAACGAGGCCGGGGACGGCGAGTTGCAGCCCTTCGAGGGTGATACCCGGATCTTCATCTATCCCGGCTATCGGATCCGCAGCGTGGATGCGTTGCTGACCAATTTCCATTTGCCGGAAAGCACGCTGCTGATGCTCGTGTCCGCATTTTCGGGGAAAGCCCGGATATTCGAAGCGTACGAACATGCGGTGCGCGCGCGCTACCGCTTCTTCAGCTATGGCGATGCGATGCTGCTGTTTCCGCAGGAGTTCGACGCATGAGCCGCATGTCATTCCGGCTTCTCGGCACCGATGGCGCCGCGCGCCGCGGCCGCATCGAATTCCCGCGCGGGACGATCGAAACGCCGGCGTTCATGCCGGTAGGCACCTATGGCACGGTCAAGGGCGTGCTGCCTCAACAGGTCCGGGACCTGGGCGCGCAGATCATCCTCGGCAATACCTTCCACCTGTTCCTGCGCCCCGGGCTCGAAGTGATCCAGGCCCACGGCGGCCTGCACGGTTTCAGCGGCTGGGACGGCCCGATCCTGACCGACTCCGGCGGCTTCCAGGTGTTTTCGCTGGCCCATCGCCGCAAGATCACCGAGGCGGGCGTGACCTTCTCGGCGCCGACCGACGGCAGCAAGGTGTTCCTCGGGCCCGAGGAATCCATGCACATCCAGAAGGTGCTGGGCAGCGACATCGTGATGATCTTCGACGAATGCCCGCCGGTGCATGTCGACGGCGTGCCGGTCGGCGTGGATGTGGTGCAACGTTCCATGGAACTGTCGCTACGCTGGGCCGAGCGTTCGAAGCAGGCCCACCAAGGAAATGATGCGGCGCTGTTCGGCATTGTCCAGGGCGGGGTGCACCATGAGCTGCGTACGCGCTCAGCCGAAGGCCTGCGGAAGATCGGGTTCGACGGCTACGCCATTGGCGGCCTGGCGGTGGGTGAAACCGAAGCCGAGCGCAACGCCATGCTCGAGCACACCGCGCCGCAATTGCCCGAGGACTGCCCGCGCTACCTGATGGGCGTGGGCCGACCGGAAGACCTGGTGGAGGCGGTTGCGCGTGGCGTGGACATGTTCGATTGCGTGATGCCGACCCGCAACGCGCGCAACGGCCACTACTTCACCGGCGCCGGTACCGTGCGCGTGCGCAATGCCAGGTACGAGCGCGACCTGCGGCCGATCGAGGAAGGTTGCGACTGCGTGGCCTGCGCGGGCGGCTTCAGCCGCGCCTACCTGCGCCACCTGGATCGCTGCAATGAAATGCTGGCGCCGATGCTGGGTACCCTGCACAACCTGCGCTATTACCAGCGATTGATGGCGCAGATGCGCGCGGCGATCGAGGCGGGAACCTTTGCCACCTTTCGGCGGTCTTTTTACGCGTTACGCCAGGTCGGGGACACCTGAAACGCCGGAAATCCGGCGGCGTGGCATAATTCCCGGCTGTTTTCGCCCTTCCTGACTATCGGATTCCTGATGAACCCGCTTGATTTCCTGATTGCACCGGCTCATGCCCAGGCCGCCGCCGCGGCTGGCGCACCGAGCATGATGTCCACCCTGCTGTTCCCGATCATCCTGGTCGGCATCATGTATTTCCTCATGATCCGCCCGCAGATGAAGCGCCAGAAGGAGCACCGCGCCATGCTGGAAAAGCTGGGCAAGGGCGACGAAGTGATCACCAATGGCGGCATCGCCGGCCACGTGATCAACATCGGCGAGAACTTCATTACGGTCGAAGTGGCTGCCGGCGTGCAACTGCGCGTGCAGAAGGGCGCAATCACCAGCGTGCTGCCGCGCGGCACGCTGAAGGCGGCCTGATCCATCCATCTGCTCGATAAGGCGCACGCCGCAAGGGTCGTGCGCGGGGTTCCGTGATGCTCGAATACTCCCGCTTCAAATACGCCATCATCCTGATCGTATTCGCGTTCAGCCTCCTGTATTCCGCGCCCAACCTGTTCCCGCAGGATCCGGCGGTGCAGGTGACCGCGAACCGCGGCGCCAAGATCGACGACGCCTTGCAGAAAAAGGTCGAGGCCACGCTCAAGAAGGCGGCGGTCCCGTTCGAGTCCAGCGCGATCGACAGCGACGGCAACCTGCTGGTCCGGGTCGGCAGCTCCGATAACCAGATCAAGGCGTCCAGTGTCATCCGCGACGAACTGGGCAGCAGCTTCGTGGTGGCGTTGAACCAGGCGTCGACGGTTCCATCGTGGTTGCAGGCGATCGGCGCCAAGCCGATGTTCCTGGGCCTGGACCTGCGTGGCGGCGTGCATTTCCTGATGCAGGTCGACAAGCAAGCGGCATTGCAGAAGCGTTTCGAGTCGACTGCCGAAGACATCCGGGTCGTGCTGCGCGACAACCGCATCCGCTTCATTTCGGTCGAACCTGACCCCAATGGCGTGGTGATTGCCAGGCTCGGTGCCGGGGCCGATGTCGCCAAGGCGCAACAGCTGATCGTGCGCGACATGCCCACCTACGTGATCGACGCCGGCGATCAGCAGATCTCGGTGCGCATCCCCCAGGCTGAACTGGACAAGATGCTGACCGAGGCCGTGCAGCAGAACATCGGCACCATCAATAACCGCATCAATGAACTTGGCGTTGCCGAGCCGATCATCCAGCGCCAGGGCGCCGACCGGGTGATGGTGCAGTTGCCGGGCGTGCAGGACACCGCGCAGGCCAAGCGCATCCTCGGCGCCACCGCGACCCTTGAGTACCGCGGCGTGGTTGAGGGCAATGCCTACGAGGCGCGCGACAGCGGCCTGGTGCCGCCGGAGGCACGGGTGTATGCGCGCAAGGAATCGGGCGCTGATGGCAAGCCGATGCCGGTGTTGCTGAACAAGCGCGTGATCGCATCGGGCGAGCAACTGCAGAGCGCATCATCGTTCTTCGATTCGCAGTCCGGCACGCCGGCGGTGCGCGTGCGCCTGACCAGCGTCGGCGGCCAGCGGATGCTGGATTACTCCAGCGCCCACGTCGGCAAGTCGATGGCAGTGGTCTATATCGAGCGCATCCCGGAAGCGAAGGTGGTCGATGGCAAGGAAGTCATCAGCACGCGTATCAGCGAGCAGGTGATCTCGGTCGCGACCATCCAGAGCAGCCTGGGCCGCGAGTTCCAGACCACCGGGCTGGAGAGCATGAAGGAAGCCGCGGACCTGGCCCTGTTGCTGCGCGCCGGCGCGCTGGCAGCGCCGATGGACTTCGTCGACGAGCGCACGGTGGGCCCCAGCCTGGGCAAGGAGAACGTCGATCGCGGCATGACCGCGGTGGCGTACTCCTTCATTTTCGCGCTGGTGTTCTTCCTGATTTACTACCGGATGTTCGGCGTCATCACCTGCCTGGCGCTATTGGTCAACCTGTTGATGGTGGTCGCGCTGATGTCACTGCTGGGCTTCACCCTGACCTTGCCTGGCCTGGCCGGCATCGCGCTGACGGTGGGCATGTCGGTGGACGCCAACGTGCTGATCAACGAGCGCATTCGCGAGGAGTTGCGTGATGGCATGCCACCGCAATCCGCGATCGCGGCCGGCTATGAAAAAGCCTCCGGCACGATTGCCGACGCCAACCTCACCGCGATGCTGGCAGGCATTGCCCTGTTCGCATTCGGTACCGGGCCGCTCAAGGGCTTCGCCGTGGCGCTGATCCTCGGCATCGTGACCTCGATGTACACCGCGGTTTCCGCGTCACGCGGCATCGCCGCCCTGATCTACGGCGGCAAGCGCAAGCTGAAGTCGATCGCGATTTAAGCAGGCACAGCATCCATGAAACCACTCAACATATTCCCGTACCACATCAACATCGACTTCATGCGCCTGCGCTGGGTGTCGCTGACGGCGGCGCTCCTGTTGCTGGTGCTGTCGATCGGCGGCATGGTCGTCAACGGCTTCAATTTCGCCCTGGACTTCACCGGTGGCATTGGCGTCGAGCTTCGCTACGACCGTGTGCCGGACGTCGATGACGTGCGCAAGAAGCTGGATGCTTCCGGCTTCGGCGGTGCGCAGGTGCAGGCCTTCGGCAGCGGCAAGGACCTGCTGGTGCGCCTGCAGGCGGAGGAAGTCGCAGGCGGCGGCGGAGAGGAAGCGGGGTCGGCTCGGGCCAGCAGCCTGGGCGATGCCGTGGCCAAGGCGGCTTCGCTGGATGGCAACCCTGCGGAGAAGCTCAGCAGCGCGGTCATCAGCGCGCAGGTCGGCGAGGAGCTCGCATGGAACGGCTTCTACGCGCTGCTGTTCGTGCTGCTCGGGTTCCTGATCTACATCTCGGCGCGCTTTGAATGGAAGTTTGCGGTGGCCGCGATCATCGCGACCCTGCACGACGTGATGATCTGCGCCGGCTGGTTCGCATTGAGCGGGCACGAGTTCGACCTCACCGTGCTGGCCGGCATCCTGTCGGTGATGGGCTACTCGATCAACGACACCATCGTGGTGTTCGATCGTGTGCGCGAAAACTTCAAGACGCTGCGCATACCGCCGCGCGAACTGCTCAACAGGTCCGTGAACCAGACCTTGTCACGTACGATCATCACGTCTTTCGTGGCGATGCTGACGGTCCTGTCGCTGTACCTGTACGGCGGTGGCTCGTTGCGCGGCATGGCCGAGTCGCAGATGATCGGCATTGCCGTCGGGACCCTGTCGTCGATCTTCATCGCCTGCCCGTTGTTGCTGTGGCTGAATGTCACCAAGCAGGACCTGATGCCGAGGGCGAAGGACGAGGCGGCGCTCGCACGCCGTCCCTGAGCAGGCATGCCAGGCTGGGGAACGAAAAGGCCGCGCATTGCGCGGCCTTTTCGTGGGTGGGCGGTTGAATCGCTTCCGGAGATTGTGCCCGGAAGATTCGCCCGGGGATCGCGCGCGAACGGACGCTCCTACTTGTACGCGGCGGCGTAACCCGATTGCACGACCACCTTCTGCAAGGCATCGGTGATCTTCAGGTTGCCGGCGATCAAGGGTCGCGTCGCGATCCCGCGCGCATCCAGCGGTCCGGTGCCGGACCCGCGGAAATCGCAGACCCGTCCGCCGGCCTCGCGCACCAGCAGCAGGCCGGCAGCGATGTCCCAGGGCTTCAGGCCGGCCTCGAAATAGGCGTCGATGCGGCCACAGGCCACGTAGGCCAGGTCGAGCGCGGCCGAGCCCGTCCGGCGGATGTCCTCGGCGTCTCGCAGCAGTTCGCGGATGCATTCCAGCTGCGCCGGCGTGCGTTCGCGTTCGCGGGGTGCGAAGCCGGTACCCAGCATCGCGCCTGCAAGTTCCTTGCGCTCGGACACGCGGATGCGGCGATCATTGAGTACCGCGCCGCTGCCGCGGCTGGCGGTGAACAGTTCATTGCGCAACGGATCGAAGATCACGCCGTGCTGGGCTTCTCCGCCCTCGACCAGGGCGATCGACACGCACCAGTGCGGGAAGCCGCGCAGGTAGTTGCTGGTGCCGTCCAGTGGATCGATCACGAAAACCGAACGACTGCTGCCCTGCGCCCCGCCTTCCTCGCCAAGGATGGCGTAGTCGGGATAGGCGCGGCGCAATTCCTTGATGACGGTCTTCTCGGCCGCTTCGTCCACATCGCTGGCGAAATCCAGGCGATCCTTCTCGATGACGTTGATCGCGTCCAGCTTGTGCATGCTGCGCAAGAGCACGTTGCCGGCTGCGCGAGCTGCCTTGACCATGACGTTGACGACGGGTTTCTGCATGGCGTGGAGCGCCTCGGTGGAAGAGGTGGGAGGGGAACTGCGGCGGAAAAGAGCAAGCCGGCGCCAGGGCCGGGCCGCGGAGTTTACCATTGACGCATGAGCGAACCAGTCAGCACCACACGGACGGCGTTGGAAAACCTGCGAATCGTCCTGGTCGGTACCCAGCATCCTGGCAATATCGGTGCTGCGGCCCGGGCGATGAAGACGATGGGCTTGTCTCGGCTCGTCCTGGTTGCGCCTGAAAAGGCGCCCAACGGTGACACCCATGCGATGGCTGCCGGTGCCATCGATCTGGTTGACGCTGCCCAAGTGCATGGATCGCTGCAGGAAGCCGTGGCCGATTGCCGTTGGGTGCTGGGCTGCACCGCGCGCAACCGGCGGGTGCAACTGGAGGAACTGCATCCGCGCGACGCCGCCCAGCGGGCGGTGCTTGCGACTGCCAGCGGCCCGGTCGCGCTGGTGTTCGGGCGCGAACGCACCGGCCTGGAGAACGAGGAGCTGCAGCTCTGCCACGCGGCGGTGCACATTCCTTCCGATCCCGCGTTCAGTTCCCTGAACCTGGCCGCGGCGGTGCAGGTCGTGAGCTACGAGTTGCGCTGCGCGCTCCTGGGCGACGCGGCCGCCAGGCCTGAAACCATGCGTACCGCGCCCCCGGGATCGCAGGCGGCAACTCACGCAGAGCTGGAAGGCCTGTTCGGGCAACTGGCCGAAGCGCTCGAGCAAATCGATTTCCACAAGGGGCGTGCGCCGGAATCGGCGATGCGCAAACTGCGCCGGCTGTACTTGCGGGCGAACCTGGATCACGCCGACATCCGCCTGCTGCGCGGTGTGCTGGCGGATACACAAAGGATGGCAAGGTTGGCCTCGCAAGTCGGCTGACACGACGAGAAAGCCGGTCGGGCGTCGTCAGAATCAGTTAGGCTCCGCGCTGGCTTCCAATCCAGCCACTCATCGTGTTCCAGTCGCTCCGCGCCAGATACCCGAAGCTCGTGTCCGCCTGCTGTGGCTTGCTGCTGGCGCTGACCGTGGTGTTCCCGGCGCGCGCGCAGCAGGTTCGGGCTGAAGCGCCCCCCCCGCCGGAGGCGGATGCCAGCGTGCTGGTGTTGGGCCGGATCAGCGATGACCCGAAGTCGCATTACGAGCAGCTCAAGCCTTTGCTGGAATACGTGGTGCCGAGGATGGCCAGTGTCGGCATCCGCAGTGGCCGGATCCTGATGGCCCGCGACTTCCAGCAAATGGCCAGCTACATGCGTCGCGGCCGGGTCGATTGGGTGACCGAGACCTCCGGCAATGCGGTGTTGCTGGAGCAGCGCGCCAACGCGCGGTCGATGCTGGTCACTGAACGTGATGGCGCCAGGCGCTACCGCACCGTGTTCTTCGTCCGGAAGGACAGCACGATCCAGACGCTAAAGGACCTGGCTGGACACAGCGTGGCGTTCCAGAGTCCGTATTCGACCAGTGCCTATTACCTGCCCGCCAGCATGCTGCTGGAGTCCGCCCAGCGCATCGACTTGCTGCTGTCGCCGATGGACCGGCCGCCGGCCGATTCGGTGGGCTATCTGTTTGCACGCACCGAACTCAACATCACCACCTGGGTGCACAAGCGCCTGGTCGATGCCGGGGTGCTCAGCAACCTGGACTGGCTCAGCCCGCTACGCCTGCCACAGGCGTTCGCGGCTGATTTCCGCATCATCGCCGAGAGCCAGGACGTGCCGCGTGCGCTGGTGCTCACCCGTGCCGGAATGGATCCGAAGGTCGAAGCGCGCCTGCGCGATGTATTGATGGAGGCGTCGAGCGATCCGGATGCCGGCGACGCCATGCGCCTGTTCCTGGGTACCTCGCGCTTCCTGCCGATCAGCGCGGAGGATCGCAAGGCGCTCGATCATCTCGCCATCGGGGTGGCACGCGTGCGCAGGGAGATCGAGTGAAGGTCGCGCGGATCGGGTTGCAGACGCGGTTCCTGGCCGCGATCCTGTTCCTGTTCGTGGTCCTCGTGCTGGTGATGGTGCAGTTGTGGAACCACCAGCAGGCGACCCAGCATGACGTCAGCGAAGTCACCCGCGCGGCGATGCACGAGCTGATCTACGAACAGGTTCGCACCGACGGCGAGGCGCAGGTCCGGCAACTGGCGGATGGCCTGGCCAATCCCCTCTATTACTTCGACCTGGATGCCATCGGGGCTCAAGCGCGCGCCGCGCTGCGCGCGTCCGATGTCGACTACGTGCTTGTCTACGATACGGCCGGGCGCATCCTTCACGACGGCTCCGGCGACATCGCGGCCTATGGCCAGCCGATGGGCGATTCGCTGGCGGTCGATGTGGTCGCCGCCGATGCCCCGCACACGCGCACCGCCGGCCACGTGCTGGACGTGTCGAGCCCGATCATGATCGGCGACCAACGCCTGGGGGGTGTGCGCATCGGCTATTCGCTTGTGGGCGTGGCGCGCGCGGAACAGCAGTCGATGGACAACCTGCGCGAGCGCATCGATGAAGTCGGCCGCCGCAGCCTGGGGTGGCTGCTGCTGTTGTGCATCGCGCTCGGGGTGATCGGGCTTGCCGCGGTCGCGCTGGTACAGCGCATCCTGGTGAAGCCGATCCGGCTACTGGGTGACGCCGCGCGCGAGATCGAGGCAGGCAATTTCTCGATGCCGGTGCCAGACAGCGAACGCAACGACGAACTGGGTGACCTGATCCGTACCTTCGGCCGCATGCGTGAAAGCGTGGCGCGCCATGACCGCGACATCCGTCGGGTCGCCTACAGCGATGCACTGACCGGCCTGTCCAATCGGCTGGCATTCCGAGAGACGCTCGACACGCGCCTGCGCGCCCTGCAGGGGGCCGGCCGGCAATTGGCGCTGCTGTTCGCCGACATCGACGATTTCAAGCGGATCAACGACACCCTGGGGCACGAGGCGGGTGACGAAGTGCTGCTGCAGGTCGCCGGTCGCATCGACCGCGTGGTCAAGGCGATACCCGGCATGGATGCGATGGTTGCGCGCTTCGGCGGCGACGAGTTCGTGACCCTGTTGCAGGCCAGTGACAGCGAGCCGGAAGGCGACGTGCGCACGCTCGCCAACCAGTTGGCCGACTCGCTGGTGCATGAGCTCGGCCAGCCACTGCTGCTGCACGGGCGCCAGGTGTTCCTCGGCTCGTCGATCGGTGTTGCGTTGTTCCCGGACGATGCCGACACCGCCTCGGGGTTGATGAAGAACGGCGACATCGCCATGTACCAGGCCAAGATGGCCGGCAAGAACTGCCATCGCTTCTACAGCCGGACCATGGACCAGGCGGTGGAACGTCGGATGCGCATGGAACATGACTTGCGCGGGGCCTGGGGTCGCGGCGAGCTCAGTCTTGCCTACCAGCCGATCTACCGTACCCGCGACCGCGTGCTGGTGGGCGCCGAGGCATTGCTGCGCTGGAATCACCCGGAGGACGGGGCGATCGCGCCGGCAGTGTTCATCGACGTCGCCGAGCAAAGCGGCCTGATTGAATCCATTGGTCCCGAGGTCATGCGCGCTGCGTGTCGCGAGGCAACTACATGGCGCACTGCGGCCGGGGCCGGCGAACCGCCATTCGTGGCGGTAAACGTGTCGCCGCGCCAGCTGCGCAGTGGTGCGCTTGCCGAACAGATCACCTCGACGTTGTTGGAAACTTCGTTGCCGCCGGCGCGCCTGCACGTGGAATTGACCGAAACCGCGGTTATCAGCGACGAGGTCAACGCCAGCGTGTTGCTGGCGCGCCTGCGCCAGGCCGGCGTGCGAGTGTGGCTGGACGACTTCGGTACCGGTTATTCCAGCCTGAGCCACCTGCGCCGGGTGCAGGTCGATGGCCTGAAGATCGACCGCAGCTTCATCACCGACCTGCTGCGCGATCCGGATGACCTTGCATTGACCTCGGCAATCATCGCCATGGCTCATTCGATGGGCATCACCGTGGTCGCAGAAGGCGTGGAAAAGCAGGGGCAGTACGACCTGCTGCGCGAGCGCGACTGCGACCTGGTGCAGGGCTTCTGGCTGGGCCATCCGTGCACGGCGGTCGAGTTCGCCAAGCTGATCGACTGAGTGCGCCGTCGTTCGGTGGTCCCCGCCATCGCCGCAATGAGGGGGAATCGCCACACGTTCCGGCTAGAAGAGCCTGTCGATCATGGGTTGCATGGCGGCGATCAACCCACCGGACAGCGTGCCCGTGGTGGCCAGGGTGGCGATGCCGACACCCCAGGCCACCAGCATCAGGGCGCCATCGCGTTCCAGCAACGCCAGCGCAAACAGCAGGATCAGGCCGCCGACCAGATAGTTCGTGAACGGGATCGGCAGCGACAACAGCAGCCCCAACAGCAACAGCAGGATGCCAGTGAGGGTGCTGGCCAGGCGGTGATCAAGCATCACCCCCAGCCGCGGGCGAACGACGCGTTCAAGTCTCAGCAGCCACGGCGCGATGATGTTTTCGAAGCGCGCCAGCGTTTGCCGCTTGGGCCCGCGCCGGGCGATGAAGGCGGGCAGCCATGGCCTGCGCAGGCCGATGAACAGCTGCGCGGCGAGCAGGACCACCAGCGGGCCACTCAACGCGCCACCGATCGGGATCGGGATGAAGGCGGGCAGGGTGGACAGCAGCAACAGCATCCCGAAGGCACGCCGGCCCAGCCCGCGCATCAGCGCGCCGAAATCGAGGGTTTGCTGGTCGTCGCCGTCCAGCAGGGCGTCGAGCAGGGCACGGGTCCCGGCGTCGCGCTTCAGGCGGAGACGGAGGCGCGGCCGACGCTGCCTGTCCGCGTGCTCAGCCGGAGACATCGTCGGACATTGGCTGGGAGATGCGCTGCAGCAGCAGCTTGTCGACCCGTGGCCCGTCCAGATCGACGACCTCGATCCGCCAATCGCCCAGCGTGAAGTATTCGCCGACGTGCGGGATGCGGCCGAAATGGGCGATGACCATGCCGGCGGCAGTGTAGTAGTCGTGCTCCTCGGCGTCGGCCAGGCGTTCGCCGGTCAGTTCACGCAATTCGTCGACGCGCAGGCTGCCATCGACCAGCAGCGATCCATCCTCGCGGGTGAATACCAGCGGATCCGAATCGGCGCCTTCGCCTGCCAGCAGGCGGCCAAGCACCGAGCCCATGATGTCGCTGATGGTGACCAGGCCTTCGATGTCGCCATATTCGTCAACCACCAGCGCCAGCGATTGCTGCTCCTCGCGCAGGATCTCGAGCAATTTGAGCGCGTGGGTGGACTCGGACACGAACAGGGGTTCGCGCAGCTTGCGGAACAGGTCCGGCTCGCGCAGTTCCAGCTGGTCCAGCAGGTTCTTGACCTCCAGGATCCCCAGCACCTCGCTGTCGCCGCCACGGTAGACCGGGTAGCGCGAGAAGGGTGTCTCGCGCATGTTGGCCAGGTTGTGGTCGAAGCTGGCGGAGGCGTCGAGCCATGAAATGCGGGTGCGCGGGGTCATCAGCCCGGCAGCAGTCTGTTCGCCCAGGCGCATGACCCGGTTCATCATGTTGCGTTCGTCGAGGTCGATCACACCTTGTTCGTGGCCTTCGCTCACCAGCATCTGGATCTCTTCCTCGGTGATGGCGCTGCGCGCGTCGTCGCGGATGCCAAGCATTCGCAACACGCCGCGGTTGATCGCGCCCAAGGTGAAGACCACGGGCTTGGCAGCCGTCGCCAGTGCGTGCAGCGGCCCGGCCACGGCACAGGCGATTGCTTCAGGGTTGGTGAGCGCAAGCCGTTTCGGGATCAATTCCCCGAAAATCACCGTGCTTGCAGTGATCAGGCCGACTGCGGTGCCGATCCCGATGGGACGCGCGTACTGCTGTGCGCCGGGCCAGACATGGTCCAGCCACTCGGCGATCTGCAGGCCGATGGCGTCGCCGCCGAACACGCCGGTCAGGATGCCGATCAGGGTGATTCCGACCTGCACGGTAGACAACAGGTTGTCGGGGTGGGTCGCCAGCGCCAACGCCTTGCGGGCGCCGCGCCGGGGGGTGTCGGTGTCCTCTGCCATCTGCTTGAGGCGCAGCTTGCGCGAGGTCATCAAGGCCATCTCAGACAGCGCAAAGAAGCCGTTGAGGGCGATCAGCAGCAGGACGATGGAGACCTCAAGCATGGTGACGACCGCCCACGCCGGGATCCAGGCGCGCGCTGCTGCGTTGACGGGTGCCCGGACGCGTCGCGGCGCGTGGGCCGGCAAGTGGGGCAGAGCGTGGCAGGCGTGTGGATTCGTCCATGGGATGCGCCGCGGCGCGCCGGCATCATATCAGCCAGCCTGTCATGCGGCCGAGCATTCAAGTCATCGAGCGGTCATAATTCCATCCTGTCGCCCACTGATCGGACAACCCCATGTTTTCGTTGCAGACCATCTTCGGTTCCGGCAAGCAGTTCTATCGCCTGCTGGACGATGCAGCTGTCGCCGCCTGCGACAGCGCCAAGGCGCTCCACGCGATGATGAAGGAAGCCGACAGCGAACCCGCGCTGGATGCCTTCAAGCTGGCGCGCCTGCGCGAGCGCACGGCCTCGGACAAGATCAGCCAGGCGCTGGTGGACAGTTTCATCACCCCAATCGAGCGCGAGGACATCGAAGCGCTGGGTTCCGCGCTCTACAAGATTCCCAAGCAGGTCGAGAAGTTCGCCGACCGCTACGCGCTGGCCACCCAGCACCTCGAGGACATCGACTTCGCGCCGCGCGCGGCGATGCTGGAGCAGGCCGCCAGCGTGGTGGTGGACATGGTCCATGAACTGAAGCGGATGGACCTGAACCGCATGACCGCGCTCAACGAGAAGCTGCGCTCGATCGAGAACGAGGCTGACCGCCTGATGCTGGAGCTGTACCGGGAGATCTATTCGGGCAAGCTCGACAGCCTGCAGATGTTCCTGCTCAAGGAGTTCTTCGAGATCCTGGAGAAGGCCATCGACCGTTGCCGCGAGGCCGGCGTGGTGGCCTACCAGATCGTGCTCAAGAACTCCTAGGGCACAGGGCCATGCTGACCCTACTACTGCTGGTGATCTTCACCGCGCTTGTCTTCGAGTTCATCAATGGCTTCCACGATACGGCGAACTCCATTGCCACGGTGGTGGCGACCAAGGTCCTGACGCCGGGACAGGCGATCATCCTGGCGGCCTCCACCAATCTGGTGGGCGCATTCATGGGCACCGCCGTAGCCAAGACCATCGCGTCTGGCCTGGTGAACGTCGACGTCGTCAACGTGACTTCGCAGGTGCTGATCAGCGCCCTGTGCGGTGCCATCATCTGGAACCTGATCACATGGTGGCGCGGCCTGCCGTCGTCGTCGTCGCATGCCTTGATCGGCGCGCTTTGCGGTGCGGCGCTGGCGGCTGCGCACAACAACTGGGACGCGTTGATCTGGTCCCAGTTGGGCGAAGGCAGCTGGGCAACCAACAAGGGCTTGCTGTGGAAAGTGGTGGTGCCGATGATCCTGTCGCCCATCGCGGGCTTCAGCCTGGGCGTGCTCATCCTCAGTCTGTTGTACCTGGTGATCGCATCGATGATGCGCACCGGTGGCCCGCTCGCGAAGCTGGCGCGCCCGCGTTGGGTCAATGCGTTCTTTGGCAAGGCGCAAATCGTTTCGGCGGCCTACATGGGGTTCGCGCATGGTCGCCAGGATGCGCAGAAGACCATGGGCATCATTGCCCTGGCCGTGTTCGGTGCACAGTCGTCCGGCCTGCTGGATGGCTTGCCCGGCTGGCTCGGCTTCCTGCACCCCGATGGCGGCAAGGACGGCATCGACAGCTGGGTGATTGCGACGTGCGCGCTGGTCATGGCCGCCGGAACGGCTGCGGGTGGCTGGCGCATCATCAAGACGCTGGGCCACAAGATGGTCAAGCTGCAGACCATCGACGGCTTCGCCGCGGAAACCGCGTCGGCCACGATCCTGGTGACAGCCGCGCATTTCGGAATGCCTGTCTCCACCACGCACAGCATCTCGACCGCGATCATGGGCGTGGGGTTCGCGAAGAACCCGAAGGCACTCAAGATCGGCGTGATCGAACGCATCGTGTGGGCATGGATACTGACCATTCCGGCCGCTGGCAGCGTGGCCTATGGCCTGTTCTGGCTGGTTGATGCGGCAGGCTGGTCGTAGCGGTTGCTCAGGCGTGCCTGCCGGTTACAGCAGATCCCCGCCCGCCGACATCCGCAGCTCCATCTCGTCGCCGCTGCCACCGATCTCCAGCACCAGGCGGTCGATGTCGGCCGCGTCCAGGCAGTGATAGGGGCGGTTTTCGCATAGCTGCAGGTAGGGCACGCCATCGAGTTCACCGATGGCCAGGTAGCCGACCCGGCTGGCCCAGTTGAAGGCCAGCGCGCGGCGGGCGTCGACGCCGGTGATCGGCGCGATCGCCGTGCTCACCCGCAGATAGTCGTTGCCATCGTCATCCTGCAGTTGCGACAGGAAGATCGCCTGGTGACGCTTGCCTTGCGCCAGTGACAATTCCACGCACAGCACGAAAGGTTCCTGCAAGGTCAGCTTGTAGCCTGCGGCCACCAGGTGGCTGCGGATTTGTTCGAAATTCTGCATGGACGGGGATGCCGGGGGAATATGCGATACGGCTATGCTACCCCGTATGCCGAACCAGTCCGCATCCGGCCTGTCCGCCGCCGACCGGATCCTTGCCGCGATCCGCGCGGTGCCGCGCGGCCAGGTGGCGGGTTACGGCGTGATCGCGCAGCGTGCCGGCTTGCCGGGTCGGGCGCGGATGGTGGCGCGCTTGCTGGCCGAACACAGCGGGTCGGGCCTGCCGTGGCATCGCATCCTGCGTTCTGACGGGCGGATCGCGTTCCCGCCAGGTTCCAAGGGCTTCCTGGAACAGGCCCAACGCCTGCGCGCGGAGGGCGTGGACGTGCGCAATGGGCGGGTGCGGATGCCGCGCGTCGGGGACTTGCTGGATGCGGCGATCTGGCGCCAAGACTGATGCCGTGCGCAGTCGCACTGCGTATGATGCAGTGCAACGTAACCGGATCTTCGCCTGCAGATGCTGTCCAACCTGCCACGCATCACCAAATTGCTGCTGATCGCCAACCTGATCGGCTTCGGCCTGCAATGGCTGTTGGGCGATGGGCGCCTGATCGACCTGATGCTGTGGCCATTGGGCAATGACGTTTATTCGCCTGCTGGCACCGCTCCTTCGTTCCTGCCGTGGCAGTTGCTCAGCTACGGGTTCCTGCATGGCAGCTTCATGCATCTGGCTTTCAACATGCTGGCGCTGGTGATGTTTGGTGCGCCGCTGGAACACACCTGGGGTGATCGCCGCTACCTGACCTATTTCCTCGTCTGCGTCGTCGGCGCCGGGATTTGCCAGTTGGTCGTGGGGTCGTGGGCGGTGTCGCAGGGCTCGCCTCCCTATCCCACCATTGGCGCCTCCGGGGGCGTGTTCGGCCTGCTGCTGGCCTACGGCATGCTGTTCCCGAACCAGCGGGTGATGTTGTTGATCCCGCCCATTCCGATGAAGGCCAGGACCCTGGTCATCGTCTATGGCTTGTTCGAGCTCGGGCTTGGGATCACGGGCCTGCAACCGGGCGTGGCCCACTTCGCCCACCTGGGCGGGATGTTGTTCGGCTGGTTGCTGATCCGTCACTGGCGCGGGCAGCCACCATTCGGCAAGCGGCCGCCCCCGCGTCCGCGGATCGTTCGGTAGCGGGAAAAGGGGTCAGAGAACATTTCCATCACGCAGTCGCAGAACGCTGCATTTTCAAACGGAAATGTTCTCTGACCCCTTTTTCCAGACCCCTTTTTTCCAGCTCAGTGGAAGACGGTGATCCGTTCTTCCGGCTTCGGCTGCATCGGGGTTCCCACCTTGCATCCATAGGCGGCGCCGAATGCGGCCTGCTGCATGATCGGGCCATTGGCACGCCACTGCCCCGGTGCACGCACGTCCTGCAGGGTCCGGCGCTTGGCCTCTTCCTTGGTGACCTGCTGCGCCCAGACCTGGGCCCAACCGCGATAGAAGGCCTTGTCTGCTTCTATGCCACCGGCGGGTATCACGGACAGCATGGCCGAGCGTGCCAATTCCAGCCCGGCCACGTCGGCCATGTTCTCGTCGCGTGTCAGCCGGCCATTGACCTTGACCCCGGACAGTTGCGGGTACGGGAAACGGTCATACAGCGCGACCACGCGCTGTCCGATCGCATCCCAGGCGGAAGCCTCGGTGCCGCTCCACCAGTCGCGGATCTCGCCTTTGGCATCCACCAGCCGCCCGCGTGTATCGATGGCATGACTGAGTTCGTGGCCGACCAGCGCGCCATAGGCGCCGTACTGCGCTGCAAGCGGCATGCCCGCATCCAGCACCGGCGTCTGCAGCATCGCCGCCGTGACGATCAGCCGGTTCTGGGCCAGGTCGTAGGCCAGTGCCGGCTGCTGCGGCAGTACGTCCCAACGGCGGTCGGCATTGCCACGGCCAATCCGCTTCATCTCCTGGCGATGCCGCCAGGTCGAGGCGATCAGCATGTTGCCGCCGAAACTGCCGCGGCCCATCGGCTGCACGCTGTAGTCCAGGTCGCGGCGCGGGGTGCCGATTTCGATCCGGAGCTTTGCCAGCTTGGCGTGGGCCTCGGCCTTGGCTGCATCGCCCCACCAGGTGCTGGCGTCGATGTCGCGAATCAGTGCATCGCGGACCTGCATGGCAATGTCGTCAGCCTGCTTCCTGGTGGCTGCGGGCAGATAGCGTGCCGCGTATTCGCGGCCGAGCATCGGACCGGCCGCGAGGTTGATTGCATCCAGGGTCTGCTGCCAGCGCGGTTCTGGCTGGGTTTCGCCGCGCAGGACCTTGCCGCGGAAATCAAAGGAGGCATCGCGCCACGGCTTGGCCAGGTAGGGCGCCATCGCATCGCCGACGCGCCATCGCAGGTAGGTCTTCCATTGCTGGGGCTTGAGCCCGGCAACCAATCGGTCCAGTTGCGCGAACAGTTCGGGGTTGGCCATGGACACGGTGTCGTCGCTGATGCCCTGGGCCTTGAGGAAGGCATCCAGCTGCAGGTTGCGGTATTGCTTGCCCAGGCTCGGGGTCGCGACCGGCGCGAAGTTGCCGCGCGCGTCGCGCAAGTCGACCAATGGCCGGGACGCAGTCGCGATGCGGGTTTCCAGTTCGACCACCGATGCTGCTTCGGCGGCGGCGGTCTTCTGCGGTACCCCGGTCAGGACCAGGATCTTCTGCACGTAATCGGCGTAGCGCGACAACAGCGCGCGCGCATCGGCGTCGTTGCGCGTGTAGTAGGCGGGGTCGGGCAGGCCCACGCCGCCCTGCGAGAAGTAGCCGAGGTGGCGACCGAGGTCGCGCAGGTCGATATCCGCGCTGAAGTTGAAGACCACCGGGATGCCGACCTGGTGCAGCGCGGCGATCGCAGGCGCGATGTCGCGTGGCTTCCTGATGCCGTCGATGCGTTGCAGCAGCGGGGCGATCGGATTGGCGGCGTCGCGCTCCACGGCAGCTTCGTCCAGGCCACTGGCCCAGAAATCGCCGAGCAGTTTCTGCACATTCCCCTGTGGCGATGCCATTGCGGCATCCAGCAGGTCGCGTTGCTGCTGCAGGGCCAGCGCGGTCAGCTGGCCGAGCGAGGAAATCGCGCCGCTGGCAGGCATCGCATTGGCCTTCAGCCAGTCGGCGTTCGCCTCGGCATGGAAGTCCGAGCAGGCGAGGGCGGCTTTTGCTTTCTTGGCGGCCGGCTTCTTCTTCGCGGCAAGGCTGTCGGGTGCGGCAAGGCCTGACGCAAGCGCGAGGATCATGGCGATGGCGAGCGGACGCGGAGTCGGCATGCGGAATGCTTTCCGAAGTGGGCAAAGCGGGCGAGTGTAGCAGTGGCCGGCAAGCATGGATTCGGCTGGAATTCAGCATCAATCCGGGTCGATCCCGACGCTTACTTCACCCCGTGCATCATCCGCCGCAGCATCGGCGCTGCGAGGAAGGCGAGCACTGCGCAACCCAGGCCGATCCACGTCATCAGCCAGAACAGGTGTTCGTATTTGCCGGCAGCCAGCGCGATGTCCATCACTTCGCCTTCGGCCACCTCGATCGCCGCAAGCTTGCCGAACAGCGCCGCCAGCGTTTCCGAGAATGCGGTGGCCAGGAACCAGGTGCCCATCATCAGGCTGACCACGCGCGGCATCGCCAGTTGGGTCACCGCGGACAGGCCGACCGGCGACAGGCACATCTCGCCGATCTCCAGCACGAAGTAGGCCAGCACCAGCCACCACACGCTGGCCATCGCGCCGGTCGCGCCGACTTGCTGTGCCGCCAGCGCCAGCGGGATGAATGACAGGCCGGCGAACACCAGGCCGATCGCCGACTTGACCGGCTTGGACGGATCGGCGCCACGCCTGTCCAGCCAGGCCCACAATGCCGCGAACAACGGCGCCAGCAGCACCAGGAACAGCGCGCCCAGATAGGTCAGCGAGCCGGCCGTCTGCGGCAGCACCACGCAGTCGCGCACCAGGAACACCAGCATGATCGCGACGACCGCGATGAACAGCGTGCGCGGCGCGCTGGAGCCGGGATTGCGGTCGGACAGGGTTGCCGCCACCACGAACCCCAGCGGCGCCAGCAGCAGGGATGCGATCGACCATGGCAACGGCGTGCCGTCGCGGATCACCATCGACGGGATGATGTCCTTGGTCAGCATCCGGTCGGTGAAGGTGACCCAGGAACCATAGGTCTGCTCGTACAGGGTGAAGAACACCAGCGCCATGAAGATCAGGGCCATCAGCGCCAGCATCTGCTGGCGTTGCACGGGCGTGCACTGGGTGCCGGTGAACCAGGCGAACCAGACCAGCACCGCGCCCAGCACCACGATCATCAGCAGCAGCGCCAGCGATACCTCGCCACCCAGCGCGAACGCGCCGTTGGCGGCAGCCCACATCAGCCATGCCACCGGCAATACGCCGAGTACCGAGACGGCATAGATCAGCCATTCGCGCGGGATGCCGAACACGCGCTCGCGCAACGTCGCCGGCGCTGCGGGTTCGGCATGGCCATGCAGGTATTTCTGCCCCCACAGGAACATCCCCAGCCCGACCAGCATGCCGATGCCGGCGGCACCGAAACCCGTACTTCCAGCCATGAGACCTCGCCGATGTAGCCGCAGACCAGGGAGGCGAACAGTGCGCCCAGGTTGATGCCCGCGTAGAACAGCGAGAACCCGGAATCGCGGCGCGGATCGTTTGCCGCATAGAGCTTTCCGACGATCGTGGAGATGTTGGGCTTGAGGAAGCCCACGCCCATGATGATCAGCGCCAGCGACAGGTAAGTAATGCGCAGCGCGCCCTCGTCGCGCGTCACCACGGCGCCGAATGCCGTGGCGGCCTTGCCCTCGAAGGCCATGCCGACGTGGCCCAGCACCAGCAGCACGCCGCCGAACACCACCGCCTTGCGCATGCCCAGCCATCGGTCGGCCAGCACGCCGCCGATCACCGGGATGGCGTAGACCAGGCCGCCATACGCGCCCAGCAGGTCCAGGCCCGCGCCATCGCCGAACAGGTGGTACTTGGTCAGGTACAGCAGCAACAGCGCCTTCATCCCGTAGAAGGAGAAGCGCTCCCACATCTCGGTGAAGAAACAGACGTAGACGCCCTTGGGATGGCCGAGGAAGTCGTCGTGCATGGGATGGGCGCTGGTGGCGGTCGCATGCATGCACGGGACTCGGGTGGTGTCGGCCGAGTATAGCCACGCGTTGGACCGGGACTTGGTGGGAGCGCCATTCACGGCGCGACATCGATTCGGCATATCGGCGCTCGCGCCCGGAAGGGCACTCCCGATAGGGCAATCCGCAACAACTCGATCCGCCGCCGCTGGACTTGCCCGGCGGCAGCGCTTAGGTTGTCGCGATTGCATGCCCTGGGAGGGGTAACGATGTCGAAGCCTGGTTCAGCGACGCCGCAGTTGACGGTACGTGCGGTCATTCTTGCGGTGATCCTGGCGATGATCCTGTCGGCAGCCAACGCCTATCTCGGGCTGTTCGCCGGCCTGACCATCGCCACGGCGATCCCGGCGGCGGTGGTCTCGATGGGCGTGTTGCGCCTGCTCGGCGGCGGCACCATCCTCGAAAACAACATCGTGCAGACCGGCGCGTCCGCCGGCTCCTCGATCGCGGCCGGGCGTGATCTTCACCATCCCGGCGCTGATCATCCTCGGCTACTGGCAGGACTTCCGATATTCCTGGGTGCTCGCCATCGCCGGTCTCGGCGGCCTGCTGGGCGTGTTGTTCTCGGTGCCGCTGCGGCGCTCGATGATCGTCGAAGACCCGCTGCCGTTCCCGGAAGGCAAGGCCGCGGCCGAAGTGCTGAAGGCCGGCGAGAACCCCGGCCCCGGCCTGAAGATCCTCGCGTTCTCGGCCATGCTTGGCGCGCTGATCAAGGCCGCCGCCGCCAGCGGCATGCGGATGATCCCGGACACCGCCGCAGGCGCCGGCTTCTTCGGCAAGTACCTGGGCTACATGGGCACCAACCTGTCGCCGGCGCTGCTGGGCGTGGGCTACATCGTCGGCCTGAACATCGGCATCGTGGTGCTGTCAGCGGCAGCATCCTGTCCTGGCACATCGCGATCCCGATCTACCACGCGTTCTTCCTCGACACCGATCCGGCGCTCGCGGCGCAGCATCGCCGGCGCCGGCGCGGAAGACATCGCCTTCGCGATCTGGTCGACCAAGATCCGCTATCTCGGCGTCGGTGCGATGCTGATCGGCGGCGTGTGGACGTTGTTCTCGCTGCGCAAGTCGCTGCTGTCCGGCGTTCAGCAGCGGCATTGCCGCCGCGCGCAAGGGCGCCGATGCCAACATCGCCGAAACCGACCGCGACCTGCCGATGAAGTGGATGCTGATCGCGCTGGTGGTCTTCGTGCTGCCGCTGGCCCTGCTGTACCACGCCATCGTCGCCGCGGATCCCTCGGTCTCCCATCCGTGGGCGATCGGCATCCTGATGACGATCATCATGATCATCGCCGGCTTCCTGTTCGTGTCGGTGTCGGCCTACCTGGCCGGCCTGGTCGGGTCAGTCCAACAACCCGGTGTCCGGCATCACCATTGCCACCATCCTGTTCGCCTCGGTGGTGCTGATGCTGCTGCTCGGGCGCGACTCGCCGATCGGCGCGGTGGCCGCGATCATGATCGGCGCGGTGGTCTGCTGCGCGGCTGCCGTCGGCGGCGACAACCTGCAGGATCTCAAGGCGGGCTACATCGTCGGCGCCACGCCGTGGAAGCAGCAGCTGATGCTCGGCATCGGCGCGTTCTCCTGCGCGCTGATCATGGCGCCGGTGCTGAACCTGCTGGCGCAGGCCTACGGCATCGGTGCGCCGACGGCCGAGCATCCGAACGCGCTGTCCGCACCGCAGGCCACGCTGATGGCGTCGGTCGCCAAGGGCATGTTCGGCGGCGAATTGCCGTGGAACATGATCGCCATCGGTGCCGGCGTCGGCGCGGCGATCATCGCCCTCGACGAATGGCTGAAGGCGCGCAAGTCGACGTTCCGGGTGCCGGTGCTGGCCGCCGCGATCGGCATCTACCTGCCGCTGGAACTGATGGTGCCGATCTTCATCGGCGGCCTGCTGGCCTATCTGGTGGAGCGTCGCCACGGCATGGTCGGCACCAAGGACGAAGCCGCGCGTGATCGCCTGCATCGCCCCGGCACGTTGTTCGCCGCTGGCCTGATCACCGGCGAGGCGCTGATGGGCATCCTGATCGCGATTCCGATCGTGGTATCAGGTCGCGCCGACGTCATCGCGGTGCCGGAGAGCCTGCAGTTCGGCAAGTACGTCGGCCTGGCCGTGCTCGTCCTGGTTGCGCTGGCTGCTGTATCGCACCGGCGCCAAGGCCAAGCCGGCGCTGGGCGATGTCGAACCCGGGCCGATGTAGGCCGCCGCGCTCGCACGCAATCCATTCCTGCACCATCGTCCACACGGAACCCGCACATGAAACTTCGCCACGCCATCCTTCCGCTCGCCCTTGCGCTGTCGCTGCCTTCCCTTGCGGCCACGCCCCCAGGCAACTGCGCGCGGCTTCACCGTGCAGGACATGGCGTACATGGACCGTCATTCCTCGCCGGTGGTTTCACCGGATGGGCGCATGGTCGTGTTCGCCAGGCGCGTCGTCGACAAGGCGACCAACAAGGCCAGCAGTTCGCTGTGGATCGAGGACCTGTTCGCGCGCGATGCACTGCCGCCGGTGCGCTTCACGCCGGAAGGCTGGAACGTGAATTCGCCGAGCTTCTCGGCGGACGGCAAGACCGTGTACTTCCTCAGCGGCAAGGGCGGCAGTTCGCAGCTGTATGCGATGCCAACCTTCGGCGGCGGCGAGCCAAGGCAGGTGACCGACCTGGTGCTGGATGTCGATGGCTACGCGCTGTCGCCGGACGGCAGCCAGGTCGCGCTGGCGCTGGCGACGTTCCCGGAGTGCAAGGCAGACCTGGCCTGCACCCAGCAGAAGCTCGACGCGGTCGAAGCCGAGAAGACCACCGGCAAGGTCTTCGACCAGTTGTTCATCCGCCACTGGGACACCTGGAACGATGGCCGGCTCAATCGCGTGTTCGCGGCATCGCTGGGCGGCGATGCGCCGGTGAAATCGGCGACGCTGCTGAGCGGCGACATCCATGGCGACATCCCGTCCAAGCCCTTCGGCGACCTGTCGGATTTCGCCTGGTCGGCCGACGGCAAGCAGGTGGCGATGAGCGTGCGCCGGCCAACCGCGAGCGAGCCGTGGACGCACCAATTTCGACATCTGGCTGGTCAATGCGGACGGCAGCGGCGCGCGCAACCTCACCGCGGCGAACACGGCCTGGGATGCCGGCCCGGTGTTCAGCGCCGACGGCAAGACCCTGTACTACCGCGCGATGAAGCGCGCCCGGCTTCGAGGCCGACCGTTTCGCGCTGATGGCGATGGACCTGGCCAGCGGCAAGACCCGCGAGATCGCGCCGCGCTGGGACGCGTCGGCCGACGGCATCACCCTGTCCGCCGACGGCAAGTGGATCTACACCACCGCGCAGGAGCTTGGCCGGCACCCGTTGTTCCGCGTCTCGCTGGCCAACGGCGAGGTGGAACGCGTGGTCGAAGGACGGCAGCGTGTCGAGCTTCGACCATCGCCGGGCCGACGCTGGCGTTCTCGCGCAACTCGATGCAGAGCGGCGACGTGATCGCCACCACCAGCGCCGGATGGCAAGGCACCCGCTGCGTGCGATCACGCCGAGCGCCGGCGAGATGCTGCCAGGACGTCGCCTTCGGCAAGTACGAGCAATTCAGTTTCATCGGCTGGAACGACGAGACCGTGCACGGCTACGTGGTCAAGCCGTGGAACTACGAAGCAGGCAAGAAATACCCGGTCGCATTCCTGATCCACGGCGGCCCGCAGGGCAGCTTCGGCGATGGCTGGAGCTATCGCTGGAACCCGCAGACCTATGCGGGCCAGGGCTATGCAGTGGTGATGATCGACTTCCACGGCTCCACCGGCTATGGCCAGGCCTTCACCGACGCGATCAGCCAGCACTGGGGCGACCGCCCGCTGGAAGACCTGCAGAAGGGCTGGGCCGCGGCGCAGCAGAAGTACGCGTTCCTCGATGGCGACAAGGCCTGCGCGCTGGGCGCCAGCTACGGCGGCTTCATGGTCAACTGGATCGCCGGCAACTGGTACGACAAGGACGGCAAGTCACCGTGGAAGTGCCTGGTCAGCCATGACGGCGTGTTCGACCAGCGCGCGATGGGCTACGCCACCGAAGAGCTGTGGTTCAACGAGTGGGAGAACGGCGGCACCGTGTTCGACAACCCGGAGAACTACGAGAAATTCAATCCGGTCAGCGCATGTCGCGCAACTTCAAGGTGCCGATGCTGGTGGTCCACGGGCAGAAGGACTATCGCATCCCGGTGGAGCAGGGCATCGCGCTGTTCACCGCCCTGCAGCGCAAGGGCGTGGAATCGAAGTTCCTGTATTTCCCGGACGAGAACCACTGGGTGCTCAAGCCGCAGAACAGCGTGCTCTGGCATGACACCGTCAACGGGTGGCTGAAGCAGTACCTCGGCCAATGATCGATGCCACCCAGCCTGCGGCGTTGATCGGCAACGATGCCGTCGTCCTTGGCCTGCTGGCGGCGATCCTGGGATTCGTGTTCTGGGGCGCCTCGCGCGAACGCGGCTTCTGGAAGAAGTTCTACGCGGTGGTGCCGGCGATCCTGCCCTGTTACCTGCTGCCGGCGATTGCCAACAGCCTCGGCCTGATCGACGGCGCCACCTCGGGCCTGTATCCGATGGCGCGCGATTACCTGTTGCCGGCCTCGCTGGTGCTGTTCTGCCTGGCGATGGACATCGGCGCGATCGTCCGCCTGGGCCCGAAGGCGCTGGTGATGTTCCTGACCGGGACGCTCGGGGTGATGCTGGGGGCGTGGGTCGCCTTCGCGTCGATGGGCGTGATCCACCCCGAGACCGTGGCCGGCGAAACCTGGCGCGGGATGACCACGATTGCCGGCAGCTGGATCGGCGGCGGCGCCAACCAGGCGGCGATGAAGGAAGTGTTCGAAGTGCCGTCGACCCTGTTCGGGCAGTTCGCGGCCGTCGACGTGATCGTGGCCTATCTGTGGATGGCGACGTTGCTGTTCATGGCGTCCAGGGCGGATGCCATGGATCGTTGGCTGAAGGCGGACAACAGCGCGATCGAAGACCTCAAGAACCGCATGGCCAGCTACCACGCGCAGCACGCGCGCATCGCCTCGACCACCGACCTGATGTTGATCTTCGCCATCGGCATCGGCGTCACCGGCCTGTCGCATTTCCTCGCAGACCCGCTGGTCGCGTGGATCAAATCGATGCCCGCGAGCTGGCGCCTGCAGGACTACAGCCTGGATTCGCGTTTCTTCTGGATCGTGATCTTCGCGACGACCTTCGGGGTGCTGCTCAGCCTGACCCGGGCACGCACGCTGGAAGGTGCGGGCGCATCCAAGATCGGTTCGGTCTTCCTTTACGTGCTGATCGCCACCATCGGCATGCAGATGGACCTCGGGCAATTGGCCGACAGGCCGCTCCTGCTGCTGCTCGGCCTGATCTGGATCAGCGTGCATGCCGGCCTGATGCTGCTGGTGGCCAAGCTGATCCGCGCGCCGCTGTTCTTCATGGCGGTCGGTTCGCAGGCCAATATCGGTGGTGCCGCGTCGGCGCCGGTGGTGGCGACCGCGTTCCATCCGGCGCTTGCCCCGGTCGGCGTGCTGCTGTCGGTGATGGGCTATGCGCTGGGTACCTACGGCGCTTACGTGACCGGTATCGTGCTTCGCGCGATGGCGACCTGAGCGGCGCCGGCGGCGGGCCTCCCGGACAGCAGTCCTAGAGCCAGCGTACCTTGCGCAGGTAGCGGTACAGCAGCACCGACGCCAGGGCGACGAGCCCGATCAGGATCGGGTAGCTGTAGCGTCCATGCAGTTCCGGCATGAACTTGAAGTTCATGCCGTACCAGCTGGCGATCAGGGTGGGCGCGGCCAGCAGGCCGGCCCAACCGGCCAGTTTCTTGACCACTTCGCCCTGCGCAACGGTTACCAGCGACAGATAGACGTTCATCGCCGCCGCCACCATTTCGCGTTGTGTGTCGATGGTGTCGCCAACCCGGGCCACGTGGTCGAGCACGTCGCGGAAGTAGGGCTTCACCTCGTCCGGAATGCCCAGCGACGGCGTCCGGATCAGTTGCGAGAGGATGTCCTGCATCGGCGCGACCGCCATCCGCATGCGGGTCAGTTCCTTGCGCAGGTGATAGAGCCTGGCGATGGTGTCGCGGCTGTATGCCTCGGCGAAGATATCTTGCTCCAGCGCATCGAGTTCTTCCTCGAAGTCGGAGACGATCGGCTGGTAGTTGTCGACGACGTAATCAAGCACCGCGTGCAGCGCGACGCTGGGGCCGTTGGCGAGCATCTCCGGGTCACGTTCCAGCCGCTGGCGCACGGGTGTGTAGCTGAGCGAAACGCCGTGGCGCACGGTGACGAAGAAGCGCGCGCCAACGAAGGCATGGGTTTCGCCGAAGCGTACGTGGTCATCCACATGCTGCGCGGTGTGCACCGCGATGAAGAAGGTGCTGCCGAAGGCCTCGATCTTGGGTCGCTGGTGTGCGTGCTGGGCATCCTCGATGGCGAGGTCATGCAGGCCGAACTCCTCCTGCAACTTGTCGAGCAGGACGTCTTCCGGCTCATACAGGCCAACCCAGACGAAACTGCCGTCATCGACCGCCAGCACGTCGCTGATCTCGTCCAGGCTGATGTCACGGCGCATGCCGGCAGTGTCGTAGGCGGCGCAGTTGACGACGCAGGTTGGGACGATCGGGGTGGGCTCGCTCATCACGACATCCTGCATCCGCAGGACATCCTCATCAAGCGGTTGCGCGGCGCGTATGCGCCCATGCCCATGCAAAGCCGGCATGGATCGGCAGCAGCAACGCGATCCATGCGCCGTTGCGCTGCGGCAGGGCCTGCAGCCACAGCGGCAGGCAGGCCAGTGCAGCGATCCCCGAGATCACCATCAGCAACACGCCAAAGCGGCGTGATGGCCGCCTGGCGCGAAGCAAGGCCCAGGCACCCGGCAGCAACAACAGGCACAGGGGATTGAACAGCAGCAGGTTCCGATTGGCCCATAGCGCCACGTGGTCGGTGAATGCCCAGCTCAGCCCCAATACCAGGCCGATGCAACCGCACAGCAACCAGAACGCGGAGGCGAACGCCGCAAGCAGGCGCGGCGTCCGTCGTGCGAACGCGACGATCGCGATGGCGAGCGCCAATCCGATCAGCAACCAGGGCATGATCCTGCGCTGCCGAGACTCGGGTTCTGCGGCCTGCCGTTGCGGCACGAGCGCCTGTTCGGAGGACACCAGCGGCCGGCCATCCGCAGTCGTGGCCTCGCGCAGCCCGTCGGCCAGCGCACGTGGCAGGAATGCCTGTTCCCATCGATTGAGTGGCCGGTCGCCATAAGGCCCCAGGCCAATGTCGAATCCCAGCCACATCCACAACGTCGGCGACGCCAGGCGCACGGATTCACTGCGGTAGGTATCACCGGCGGAACGGCCATCCAGTTGCGGTTTCAGGCGGCCATCCAGCGCGCGATCAAGTGCGTCGCGCACCCGCGTGGCGCAGTTGTCGGTGTAGTAGTCGTAGCGGTAGCGCGCGTTCTCGGGCCTGGCGTTCTCGGCCAGGTCCGCAGCAAGTCGCCGCGCCTGCGCGGGTTGCAGCGCGAGCCACTGGATACGCGCGCCACGGCCGACCTCACGGTAGTACTGCATGTCCTGCGCCAGCGGCAAGGCAACCAGCATGTATTCCATGTGGCCGCGGATGAATCGCTGCATGAAGCCGGGTTCGCCAAGATCGAAGAAGCCGAAGTTGTAGGACATCGCCTCTGCAGAGGCATCACTGTGCCCGCTTTCGGCATGGCCAGGGTCGACCACGATCGCGTCATGCCCGAAGCGTTCCCAGAAAATCTCGCCAGGCCCCATCGTCACCACGCCGATGCGGGGTGCGGGCGGCTCGCTGGGCACGCTGGCGCGCGCGGTGGCATGTCCTGCGATGCAGGCCAGCATGAGGACGAAAGCGGTCAGGATCCGGGCGGCGCCCATCAGGTGTTGCCGCTAGCCTTCCGCATGCACGCCCACGTGCAGCGCATGCAGGCGACGCGCGTCGGCGCGGGCGACGCGGAACACGAAGCGGCCCAGGGTCAGTTCCTCGCCGGCTTCCGGCAGGTGTCCGATCGCGTCTGTCAGCAGGCCACCGATGGTGTCGTATTCGTCGTCGTCGAAATCGGCGCCGAAGCGCTCGTTGAAATCCGAGATCGGGGTCAATGCATCGACCACGAACTGTCCGTCGGCCTGCGCGGCGATCAGCAGCGAGCCGTCCTCGGCCTCGTCATGCTCATCGTCGATCTCGCCAACGATCTGTTCCAGCACGTCCTCGATGGTCAGCAGGCCCGCCACGCCGCCGTATTCGTCGATCACGATGGCCATGTGGTTGCGTGACTGGCGGAATTCGCGCAGCAGCACATTGAGTTTCTTGGATTCCGGGATCAGCACAGCCGGTCGCAGCAGTTCGCGGATGCCGCGCGGGCGCTGGTCGGACATTGCCCCCTGCAGCAGGTCCTTGGCCAGCAGCACGCCCAGGATCTCGTCCTTGTCCTCGCCATGCACGGGGAAGCGCGAATGCCCGGATTCGGTCACGTCGGCCATGATTCCGGCGAATGGCGCATCCACCGACAGCATCACCATCTGCGCGCGCGGCACCATGACATCGTTGACGGTCTTGGCCGCCACCGCGATCGCGCCTTCCATCATGCGCAGGGTATCCGCGCCAATCACGCCGTCGGCCTGCACGTCGCGCAGCAGTTCGATCAGGTCTTCCTGGGTGGTCGGCTCGCCGGAGAGCGCCGCGCTGATGCGGTCTAGCCATGAGCGCCGCGGCTTTTCGGCCTGGCTCACGGGGGCGTTGGGTGCGTCGCTTCTACTGTCGTCCTCGGACATGGTGCAAGGGGTACCGGTTGGGTCTATCTGGCGAGTCTAGCGAATCCTGGCGACTGCGCGGTGAACCGGCAGCTTCCCGGCATGTGGCCTAGGCTGCCCGTCCAGTTGCGTGGCCCTGTGGCATTACCGACACTAGCGGCGGGGAGCCGGCACGGTGCTGGCGCTGCTAAGGGGTGGGGTTTGGCAACAGACGACGGCTTCGTGATCAAGCCGGAGCCGCGCAAGCCGCGGCCGCTCCTGCCCATCCTGGCGGTATTGGCCGTGGCCGCGTTGCTGGCCGGGGGGTATTACGCCTACACCAGGCCGACCGCCCAAGATCCGGATCAAGCGCAGATGCCGGCGCCGCCGGTTGCCGCTGCAAAAAGCGCAACCAGTGGACAGCTGCCGTCCACGATCATCGCGGTGTTGCCGCTGGTTGGCGCGAAGCAGGGTGGTGCCGGGCAAGCCCTTCCCGAAGATTCTTCCGAGCGCCTCGTCGAGGCACTGAAAGCCAGGCGCGACGATGCCGACTATTTCAACGACGGCCTGTCCAGGCAGTTGATGGATGGGCTTTCACGGTTCGCCGGGGTAGCGGCCACAAGTCCGGAATCGTCCTTCCGGTTCCGCGATTCTCGGGAGTTGGGGCGCGTGATCGGCAAGCAGCTGGGCGCCACCCACGTGCTGCAGGGCAGCGCGCAGCGCAAGGGCGAGGATGTGCTGGTCGATGCCTCGCTGGTGCGGGTGTCCGATGGCAGCACGGTCTGGTTCGACCACTATCAACGGCCCTACAAGGAACTGTTCAAGCTGCAGGACGAGATCGTGGACGCGATTGGCGGCGCGCTGAAAGCCAGGCGATTGCCAGCGCCGCAGGGTGACCAGGATGCGCGGCCGGCGAGCGGCAACCTCGCCGCCTATGACGCCGTGCTCCGTGGCGATGCATTGCTTGACCGCCGCGATGGTGACGGTACGCGGCAGGCGATCAGCGCGTATGCGCGCGCGGTGGAACTGGATCCCGATTACGCGGGGGCCCATGCGCGACTTGCCTTGGCGCGGGTTGAACTTGCGACCCGATTTCCGTCCGTGGCCGGCGATGTTCGCGACGAAGGCGAAAAGGCCCGGCGCGAGGCCGCCATGGCCTTGCGCCTGTCGCCCGACAGCGCCACGGCGCACGCCGCCAATGCCGCGTGGATGGCGGGAATCGCGCTGGACCAGGCCGGCGCCATGCACGCGACCACGCGCGCGCTGGCGTTGAGTCCGCAGGACCCGGGCCTGCTGCATTCGCTGGCGCTCCAGCAGACCGCGTTTGGCCAACTGGAGGAAGCGGCCGGCAACCTGCGCCGCGTGCTGGCGCTCAATCCCCTGTCGTCGGCGGTGCACTACAACCTGGGCGGCGTGTACCTGGGCAAGAACGATTTTTCCGAAGCCGAATTTGCGCTTGGACAAGCGCTCGCATTGCGCCCCGACAGTTCCGTGGTGCGCGCCTTCCAGGCGATCGCGGTGTTCCAGCAGAACCGCGCCGACGAGGCGATCCGACTGGCGGAATCCGAGCCGGACCCGTTGTGGCGTACCTATGCGCTCGCGATGGCCTATTGGGCCAAGGGCGACCGTGCGCGTTCCGATGCCGAGCTGCAGTCGCTCATCCGCGACAATGCAGGCACCGCCGCCACCCAGATCGCCGGCATCTATGCACAGCGCGACGACGAAGCCGCGATGTTCCACTGGCTTGACGTGGCACGGACCAGTGGCGATCCCGGCATCGTCGAAATCCGCTACATGCCGTTCGTTGCGCGGTACGCGAGCGACCCGCGCTTCATTGCGCTGGCGCGCGAACTCGACCTGATGCCCGGCGAAGAAACGCCTCCGGCAGCCACCACGGCACCACCCAAGCGGTAACCACGCACGCCTGTCTTCAACCGCTCTTGCTGGCAGCTCGCGAACCTGCGCTCATGGCGCCAGGTAAGGGTCCGGCAGTCCCAGGCCTGCCAGGATCTCGCGCTCCAATTGCTCCATGCATTCGGCCTCGCGCGTGTCCTCGTGGTCCCAACCCAGCAGGTGCAGTGCACCGTGCACGGTCAGGTGCGCGTAGTGCGCGGCCAGCGGTTTCTTCTGTTCCTTCGCCTCGCGCGCGATGACCGGCGCGCACAGCACCAGGTCACCGAGTAGCGGCATCTTCACGCCCTTGGGCAGTTTCACGCCTTCGGCGATGTCGGCCGGAAAGCTGAGGACATTGGTTGCGTAATCCTTGCCGCGGTAATGCCGGTTCAGCGCACGACCTTCCTTGCTGCCGACCAACCGCACCGCCAGGTCAGCCTCGCGGATGCGGCCATCGAGCGCCGCCGCCACCCATTTTCGGAAACTCACCGCCGCCGGCAAGCCCAGCCGCGGCAGGGCATAGCTGACACCGACATCGAGCTGGATCGGTCCCTTGGTCATTGCCGCAGTTTACCCCTAAGCAGGCGGCGCATCGCGTGCGTCGCGCGCCTCGTAGGCATTGACGATGCGCGCCACCAGCGGGTGGCGGACCACGTCGCGCGATTCGAAGAAGGTGAAGTGCACGCCGTCGACCCCGCGCAGGACCTCGACCGCGTCCTTGAGCCCGGACTTCTGGTGCTTCGGCAGGTCGACCTGGGTCATGTCGCCGGTGACCACCGCGGTGCTGCCGAAGCCGAGCCGGGTCAGGAACATCTTCATCTGCTCGATGCTGGTGTTCTGCGCCTCGTCGAGGATCACGAAGGCATCGTTCAAGGTGCGTCCGCGCATGTAGGCCAGCGGCGCGATCTCGATGACGTTCTTCTCCAGCAACCGCGCCACCTTGTCCACGCCGAGCATTTCGTACAGCGCGTCGTACAGCGGGCGCAGGTAGGGATCGACCTTCTGGCTCAGGTCGCCGGGCAGGAAGCCGAGCTTTTCGCCGGCCTCTACCGCCGGGCGCACCAGGATCAGCCGTTGCACCCGCGCCTGGTTGAGCGCGTCGACCGCCATCGCCACCGCCAGGAAGGTCTTGCCGGTGCCGGCCGGGCCCACGCCGAAGTTGATGTCGTGGGTGGCGATTGCATGCAGGTACTTCTGCTGGTTGGCGCCACGCCCGCGCACCGTGCCGCGCTTGACCCGCACCGCGATGTCCTGCGGCACGTAATCACTTGCGGATGACGACGCGCGCATCGTCCGCGTGTGCGCCAAGCCGCAGGTGGACGGCGTGCTCGTCGAGGGTTTCGTCGGCGGCATCGTCGTACAGCTGGTGCAGCACGCGTTCGGCGCGCGCCACGGCATCGGCATCACGCCCGCTCAGCCGGAACACATTGCCGCGGTTGGCGATCTGCACGCCCATCCGCAGTTCGATCATGCGCAGGTGGGCATCGAACGGGCCGGACATGTTGGCCAGGCGTTCGATGTCATCGGGATCTAGGGTGAAATCGCGTTGAATCTGCATGTCAGCGTCAGTCCGTCTCGTTTGCAAGCACGCGCCCGCGCAACGAGTTGCTCATTGCCTCGGTGATCAGCACGTCGACGAACTGGCCCACCAGTCGTGGGTGCCCGGCGAAGTTCACCGAACGCATGTTCTCGCTCCTGCCGGTGAGCTCGTTCGCATCCTTCTTCGACGGGCCCTCGACCAGCACCGATTGCACGCTGCCGACCATGGCCTTCGAAATGCCCGCGGCATGCGCATTGATGTGTGCCTGCAACCGGTTCAGTCGCGCGTGCTTCTCGGCATCGGATACGTTGTCTTCCAGGTCCGCCGCCGGCGTGCCTGGGCGGCGCGAGTAGATGAACGAAAAACTCTGGTCGAAGCCGACGTCCTCGATCAGCTTCATCGTCTTGTCGAAGTCGGCCTCGGTCTCGCCCGGGAAACCCACGATGAAGTCCGACGAGATCGAGATGCCTGGCCGCACCGCGCGCAGCTTGCGCAACTTCTGCTTGAACTCCAGCGCGGTGTAGCCACGCTTCATCGCCGCCAGCACGCGGTCGCTGCCCGACTGCACAGGCAGGTGCAGGTAGTTGGCCAGTTTCGGCACGTCGCGGTAGGCATCGACCAGTGAATCGCTGAATTCCAGCGGATGCGACGTGGTGAAGCGGATCCGGCCGATGCCGTCGATCTCGGCGATGGCGCGGATCAACAGGCCAAGGTCGGCATAGTGCACGACTTCGCTCGGGCCAGGGCCCTCGCACGCACCCTCGCCATAGGGCCCGCGATAGGCATTGACGTTCTGGCCGAGCAGGTTGACCTCGCGCACGCCCTGCGCGGCAAGTTGCGCCACTTCGACCAGCACGTCCTCGAACGGCCGGCTGATTTCCTCGCCCCGGGTGTAGGGCACCACACAGAAGCTGCAGTACTTGCTGCAGCCCTCCATGATCGAGACGAACGCGCTGGGGCCCTCCGCACGCGGCTCGGGCAGGCGGTCGAACTTCTCGATCTCCGGGAAACTGATGTCGACCTGCGACTGGCCGCTTTCGCGGCGTTCGCGGATCATCTCGGGCAGGCGATGCAGGGTCTGCGGGCCGAACACCAGGTCCACATAGGGCGCGCGCTTGACGATGGCCGCGCCTTCCTGGCTGGCCACGCAGCCGCCCACGCCAATCAGCACCGGCTTGCCATCTTTCTTGAGTGACTTCCAGCGCCCCAGCCGGCTGAAGACCTTTTCCTGGGCCTTTTCGCGAATCGAGCAGGTGTTGACCAGGATCACGTCGGCCTCTTCGACGATCGTGGTCAACTCCATGCCGTCGGACGCCGCCAGCACGTCGGCCATCCTGGCCGAGTCGTACTCGTTCATCTGGCAGCCGTGGGTTTCGATGAAGAGTTTTCCCGGACAACCGGTGGCGCTGGGCGGCGTAGTGGTCACCGCATCCGCGGCATCCCCTGTTTCAATGGTCATGACGGTCTCCGGGGCGCGGTGGTGAATCCGGGCCGGGCCAGGGTCGAGAGGGCAGGAACGAGTGGGCAAGGACGTGGGTGCGCGAGCTTAGCAGACGCCACCAGTGCGTCCGCGGCGCGGGCCTGCCGGGCGCGACACCTCAAGGGGGCGCCACATCGTGAACAGGCGTCGCAAAATCAAGCGCTTGTAATGATGGTGTGATGGCGCGAGACTGCGGCCATGAAGGGGGTCGCCACATTCCTGTTGCTGGGTTGCGCGCTGCTGGCGATGCCGGTATCCGAAGCTGTAGCCGGCAATGTCTACCGCTGCGATACCGGAGACGGCACTACCACTTACGCCAACAAGCGGGTCAGCGGTGCCAGCTGCAAGCTGGTCGGCAGTTACAAGTCCCAGCGTGCCAAGTCCACTTCGCGCGTCGCCACCACGGCATCGCCACGGACGTCACCGGCGAAATCCACGCAGCAGGACGTCCCCACCGGCAACACGGTTCCACCCGCCACGATCTTCGGGTCGCAGGCCTCGGCGGATGTTCCGGCGGCGCGGTCCACTGCGGTGGCTGCCACGCCTGCACCTGTTGCGTCCAGCAATGGCTCGGCTGCTACCAGCCCACGCCTGATCCGTGGACAGGTGTATTCCTACGTCAAGGATGGAATCCGCACCTACAGCAGCGCGCGTCCGAAGGGGGGCGCGGGGGTCAGCGGGCTGCGCACCATTGCCTATAGCTACATGGAAACCTGCTACGCCTGCGGTGCCACGCCGGGCGTGAGTTTTGCCACGGTGCGCCTCAACACGGCGGCCTACCAGGCGGAGATCGCCTCGGCGGCGCGCGAGCACGGGGTTGACGAGGCGATTGTCCGCGCGATCATCCATGCCGAATCCGCATTCAATCCCAATGCACTGTCGCGGGTGGGCGCGCAGGGCCTGATGCAGCTGATGCCTGCTACTGCGCGCCGTTTTGGCGTTGCTGATTCCTTCGATGCGTCCCAGAACATCGGCGGCGGCGTCAAGTACCTGGCGTGGCTGCTCAAGCGATTCAATGGCAACCTGACCCTGGCTGCGGCCGGCTACAACGCAGGCGAGGGGGCGGTCGCCAAGTACAACGGCGTGCCCCCATACAGCGAGACCCAGCGTTACGTGCAGCGGGTCGCGGTGCTGGCGGAGCGCTATCGCGGGACGCTGGCCGCGCGCTGAATCCGGACATTTCGCCTGGGCGGATTGTCGGTTCGTTAAGGCTTCCGTTACACTTCACCGTCTTTACGGCATGTCCCCGTGCGTTAGCGTGGTTCGGCAGTCCGTTGCTTGGGTTTGATTTTATTTCGGAGTGCGGGATGGCCAACGAAGAGGTCAACACCGGCCGGCGCAGGTTCCTGACCGGCACCACGGTAGTGGTCGGTGCGGTGGGAGCCGGGTTCGCGGCGGTGCCTTTCATCAAATCCTGGAGTCCCAGCGCGCGGGCCCGTTTCGCGGGCGCGCCGGTGAGCCAGGACATCAGCGCCTTGGCTGAAGGTGCCCAGCTGGTGTTCAACTGGCGCGGACAGCCGATCTTCATCGCGCGCCGCTCGCCCGAGATGCTGCAGGTCATGAAGTCGCTGGAAGGCCTGCTGGCCGATCCCGCCTCTGCCAATCTCGAGCAGCAGCCGGCGTACGCGAAGAACCCGACCCGCTCGATCAGGCCCGACGTGTCGGTGCTGGTCGGCGTGTGCACCCACCTTGGCTGCGCACCGGAGTTCCTGCCGGAAGTGAAGTCGGAGCCGTTCGACCCGGACTGGAAGGGTGGCTACTTCTGCCCCTGCCATAAATCGCGCTACGACCTCGCAGGGCGCGTCTTCAAGGGGCAGCCGGCGCCAGCCAACCTGCCGGTGCCGCCGTACCACTTCAAGAACGACAACACCGTGGTCATCGGCGTTGATCCCGCTTCCAACAGCAGCGCGGGAGCCGCATAAGCCATGGCGAACAAGATCATCCGTACCGCAACCGGCGTCGCCACCACGGTGACGGACTGGGTCAATGCGCGCGCGCCCGGCATGATGCCGATGTACCGCAAGCACATGACCGAGTACTACGCGCCGAAGAATTTCAACTTCTGGTACTACATGGGCTCGCTGGCCATGCTGGTGCTGGTCAACCAGATCGTGACCGGCATCTTCCTGACGATGCACTTCCAGCCCAGCGCAGCGGAAGCGTTTGCATCGGTCGAATACATCATGCGCGACGTGGAGTGGGGCTGGCTGATCCGCTACATGCACAGCACCGGCGCTTCGCTGTTCTTCATCGTCATCTACCTGCACATGTTCCGCGGGCTGATGTACGGCAGCTATCAGAAGCCCCGCGAGCTGGTCTGGCTGCTGGGCATGGTGATCTACCTGGTGCTGATGGCCGAAGCCTTCATGGGCTACGTGTTGCCGTGGGGCCAGATGTCCTATTGGGGCGCCAAGGTGATCATCTCGCTGTTCGGTGCGATCCCGGTGATCGGTACCGGCCTGACCGAATGGATCATGGGTGACTTCAACCCGGGCGATGCCACGCTGAATCGGTTCTTCGCGCTTCACGTCATCGCGATGCCGCTGGTGCTGTTGTTGCTGGTGGTGCTGCACCTGGGTGCGCTGCACGAAGTCGGTTCCAACAATCCAGACGGCGTCGACATCAAGAAGGGTCCGAAGGGCAATCGCTGGGATGCCAGCAAGCCCGCCGACGGCATTCCGTTCCACCCGTACTACACGCTCAAGGACCTGGTCGGGGTCGGCTTCTTCCTGATGATTGCCGCCTTCATCATCTTCTTCGCACCGACCTTCGGTGGCTGGTTCCTTGAACATGACAACTTCACCCTTGCCAATCCGCTGGTCACGCCGGTGCACATCAAGCCGGTGTGGTACTTCACGCCGTACTACGCGATGTTGCGGGTGGTGCCCTCGTTCTTCGGGATCAAGCTGTGGGGTGTGCTGGTGATGTTCGGTGCGATCGCGGTGCTGTTCATGGTGCCATGGCTGGACAAGTCCCCGGTGCGTTCCTACCGCTATCGCGGCTTGCTCAGCAAGCTGATGTTGGCGATGTTCGCGGTGTGCTTCGTGTGGCTGGCCAAGATTGGCGCAGGCCCGGGGACTGATCCGGTCGAAGCCATCATCGGCCGCGTGCTGACCTTCCTCTATTTCGCCTTCTTCATCACCATGCCGGTATGGACCAAGCTCGACAGGACCAAGCCGGTGCCGGAACGGGTGACGATGCATGACTAAGACATTCACCTCGCGCGTGGCCGCTTTCGCGGCTGGCCTGCTCCTGTCCGCATCGGCATTGGCTGCCGGCGGCGGCAACCTGCAGCATTCCGGCACCGATCTCGACGACAAGGCGTCGTTGCAACGCGGCGCGCAGCTGTACATGAACTACTGCGCGAGTTGCCATTCGCTGCAATACCTGCGCTATGCCCGCATCGGCGAGGATCTCGGCCTGACCGAAGACCAGGTGCAGGCCAACCTCAACCTCACCGGCGCCAAGTTCGGCGATCACGTCATCTCGCCGATGACAGCGGCCATGGGCCTGGCTGCATTCGGCAAGGCGCCGCCGGACCTGTCGGTGGTCGCGCGTGTGCGCGGCAGTGACTGGATCTACACCTACCTCAAGTCGTTCTACCTGGACGAAAGCCGCCCGGTTGGCTGGAACAACACGCTGTTCGCCAATGCCTCGATGCCCAACCCGCTATGGGAACTGCAGGGCCTGCAGCAACCCGTGCATGGCGCGAAGAGCGCGACCGGCGAAGCGCCGATCGAGGGCTTCACCTTGTCGCAGCCCGGCAGCCAGGACACCGTGCAATTCGACAAGACCGTGCGCGATATCACCGCGTTCCTGGAATACGCAGGCGAGCCCGCGGCGCTCAAGCGCCAGAGCATCGGTGTCTGGGTACTCCTGTTCCTGGCGTTGTTCACCTTCGTCGCCTGGTTGTTGAAGACGGAATACTGGCGGGACGTTCACTGACGCAGCGACGCTTCACGCGGCTACGGGAACGACGCTTGGCGGCCGCTCGCATTGTGCGGGCGGCGCGAGTGCGGCTGGCGGGGGCTGGCTGCAGGAGTTGTCCTGATGATGGCTGTTAGTCCACGCATGCGTAACGCCCTGACCCTGTTCTCCTCGGTCGATGACGTTCTCTGCCACCGCGTCCGCCTGGTGCTGGCCGCCAAGGGCGTGACCTACGACATGATCGCGGTGGATCCGCAAAATCCGCCGGAAGACCTGATCGACCTCAACCCGTACCATTCGGTGCCGACCCTGGTCGAGCGCGACCTGGTGCTCTATGCGGCGTCGGTGGTCAGCGAATACCTCGACGAACGCTACCCGCATCCACCGCTGATGCCGGTCGATCCGCTCTCGCGCGCGCGCCTGCGCTTGGCGATGTTGCGCATCGAGCATGACTGGGTGCCGCAGGTCCAGGCCATCCAGCTGGGCAACAAGCAACAGGTCGATGCCGGCCGCAAGCGCCTGAAGGAATTGCTGACGGCCTCGGTGCCGCTCTTCAAGGCCTACAAGTTCTTCCTCAATCCGGAAATGAGCCTGGCCGACTGCGCGATGGCGCCGATCATCTGGCGGCTGCAGGCATTGGACATTCCATTGCCCAAGGACGGCAAGGTGATCGAGGACTATGGCAACCGCATCTTCCGCAACCCCGGCTTCATGCGCAGCCTGACCGAGCAGGAAAAGACCCTGCACGCCGCACCATTGTGATGGTTGCCTGAGATGGGCGATGACAGCCTGCAGATGAGCAGCCAGCGCCCGTACCTGCTGCGGGCGTTGTACGAATGGATCGCCGACAACGGCATGACCCCGCATGTTCTGGTGAATGCCGCCATGGCCGGGGTGCGGGTGCCTTTGCACGCGGTGAAGGAAGGTCGCATCGTGCTGAACATCGCCGAGCGCGCCGTCGCCAAGCTCGAGTTGGGCAATGACCTGCTGCGCTTCACTGCCCGCTTCGCCGGCGTGAGCCAGACCGTCAGCGTGCCGCTGGAAGCCGTGATCGCGATTTACGCGCGGGAAACAGGGCAGGGCATGGCGTTACCCGAAGAATCGCGTGCTGCAGCCTCGCCGCCAACGGCATCGGGGCCTGTGGCGGTCGACTCTGACCCTGATGGTGAGCAGGCGCAGGACGCAGCCAGCCACGACAGTGGTGGTCCAGAGCGTCCAAGCGAGCCGCCCAAGCGAGGCAGTCATTTGCGGATCGTGAAGTAGGAGCGCCGTTCATGGCGCGCCTGTGTTCGCAGATCGGCCTTGGCCGCGCAGTGAACGGGGCCGCAGGCTAAACCGGGAACACCCGCACGATCTCCTGTGCAGCACGGCTGGGCCCGCTGAAACCGACCAATTTCTGGCCCAGCAATACCACCCGTCCGATGCGACGGCTGTGGCCATCGTCGGAGTATTCGAAGCGGAAACTGCGCTCGATCCCCAGCCAGCCGTCGTCATTCCGGCGCAGGCGCATGCCAATCGCATGGACTGATTCGTCCAGCCATTGCACGCCGGCCGCCTGGCAGGCGTCGCGTCCGATTTCCGCGGCACGTTCGGCGGCACCGCGGGCGCTGCTGAAGAAGAAAAACGCAGCGGCGCCAACGATCATTAATATGAGTAAGGTGGGCATGCGCGTACTGTGGTCAAGCGTGCAAGGAAGCGCAAGTCAATCCAACGGAGAGGGAGCTTCGCACATGACGATGAAACTGGTGTTTCCGGGTACCGAGCGTGCCCAGCTGTTGCTCGAACAACGCAACTACAAGATCGGGTCCGATGCCGATGCGGACGTGAGGTTGACCGAAGGCGGCATTGCGCCGACGCACTGCCAATTGGCCGTGTCCGCGCAAGGCGTGCAATTGCGTGTCCCCGAGGGCAGCCAGGTGGGGGTGAACGAGCGCCCGGTGAGCGGCCTGATGGCGCTACGACCGGGCGACACGATTGCCTGCGGCGCCACGCGGATCCGGCTCGTCGAGGTCGCCGCCGCTGCTGGGCCGGGGTTGTCACCCGTCGCGCATGATGCAGGCACGCAGGTGCAGGCCACCATGGTGCGTCCGGTGTTGCCCAAGTTCGTGTTGCGCGGGATGTCCGGTGAGCAGTTTGGGCGCAGCCATCCGCTGCAGGCCAGCATGCTGGTCGGGCGTGCCGAGGATGCAAGCCTGTGCCTGCCCATCGAAAGCATTTCCCGCCAGCACGCGCGCCTGACACCGGCGGGGGATGAGGTCCTGGTGGAGGACCTTGGCTCGGCAAATGGAACCTGGATCAATGGCAAGCGTGTCAGTCGCGGCCAGGCACGGCATGGCGACGAGATCCGCTTCGATACGGAGCGATTCCAGCTGGTGGTGCCCGGCCAGGCCGCTTCAGCGCCTACGCGCCAGGGCGCCCGCCCGCTGGGGCGCGCGATGCTGCTGGCCGCCGCGCTCGCCGCGGCAGCGTGCATGGTGGTGCTGTTCCTGCTACGCGGCTGACAGCGGGGTCGGCGGGGCGCCGAGCTTCAGCGAGAAGTCGATGGCGTGGATGTGCTTGGTCAGCGCTCCGATGGAGATGCAGTCCACGCCGTCCTCGGCGATCCCGCGCACGCTGTCCAGGTCCACGCCGCCGGACACCTCAAGCGGGATCTGCCCATTGAACGGCGCTGCATGCGCGATGCGCACCGCTTCACGGCGGTTGTCGGCGTCGAAATCGTCCACCAGCACGCGCGTGCAGCCGGTCGCGAGTGCTTCGCGCAACTGGTCCAGGGTTTCCACCTCCACGATCAGGGGCAGGTCCGGATGCATCGTGCGTGCACGTCCGATGGCCGCAGCGACCGAGCCAAACGCGCGGATGTGGTTTTCCTTGAGCATGATCGCGTCGAACAGGCCGATCCGGTGGTTCATGCCGCCGCCAACCCGGACCGCGTATTTCTGCGCCAGGCGCAGGCCCGGAACGGTCTTTCGGGTATCCAGGATCCGCGTGCCGGTGCCGCGCACCGCATCGACATAGGCCGCCGTGGCCGTCGCGGTGCCGCTCAGGGTCTGCAGGAAATTCAGCGAGGCGCGCTCGGCGGTGACCAGGCTGCGGTTATGGCCGACCAGCGTGGCCGCCACCGTGCCTTTCGCGAGCCGGTCGCCTTCCTCGCAACGCCAGTCGATGCGCACACCGGGATCCAGCGCGCGGTGGCAGGCATCGAACCATGGCCGGCCGGCGATCACGCAATCTTCCTTGCACAGCAGGTACGCGCGGTCCGGTGCATCGTCCAGCAGGCTTGCGGTGGCGTCGCCGCCACCAATGTCCTCGGCCAGCGCACTGGCGACATCGGCCTCGATCACTCCACCTGGTGGTGGCGCGACGGGCAGCCCTGCATTCATGCCTTGGGGAAACCGTCGACCTGCGCAGTCGCGATGCCTTCTTCGACCAGCAGCACCGGAATGCCGTCGTCGATCCGGTACACGGTCTTGCGGTCGCGGGTGAGCAGCGCCTCGCGCAGCGGTTCGGACTGCGCGGTGTCATCCGCGCGGTGGACATCGCCGGCTGCAATCGCGCGGTTCAGCGCCTCCAGGCCCGCTGCATCAAGCATCGCCAGCGGTTGCCGCGAGGCCGGGCAGGCCAGGATGTCCAGGAGTTTGCGATCCATGTCGATGCCGCTTGGTCATGCCGGTCAACGGCGGGGATCGGTAGAATAGCGTTTTAGCGCCGGACACAGCCATGCCAGTCACGCCAACAATGGACACCCCGCTGGTCGGCATCGTGATGGGATCGCGCTCCGATTGGGAGACGATGCAGCACGCCGCCGCGAGACTCGAGTCGCTTGGCGTGCCACACGAAGTACGGGTGGTGTCCGCGCATCGCACGCCGGACGCGTTGTTCGAATACGCCACGAGCGCACACGCGCGTGGCCTGCGCGCGATCATCGCCGGTGCCGGCGGGGCCGCGCACTTGCCGGGGATGCTGGCGGCCAAGACCGCGGTGCCGGTGCTCGGCGTGCCGGTGCAGAGCAAGGCCCTGAACGGGATGGATTCGCTGCTGTCGATCGTGCAGATGCCGGCCGGGATCCCGGTCGCGACGTTTGCCATCGGCAATGCCGGCGCCGCCAATGCGGCGCTGTTCGCCGCCGCCTTGCTGGCCCATGACCATGCCGACATCGCGGAAGCACTGGCCGGGTTCCGCCAGCGCCAGACCGACGATGTCGCCGGCAATGACGATCCACGCAAGTAAATGACAACCGTCGGCATTCTCGGTGGCGGCCAGCTGGCCCGGATGATGGCGTTGTCCGGTGCGCCGTTGGGCCTGCGTTTCCTCGTGCTCGACAGTGCGACGGATGCCTGCGCGGGCCAGTTCGCACCCATGGTCGTCGGCGACTACACCGACCACGCGGCGCTGGCCGAATTCGCCTCGCGGATCGACGTGGCCACGTTCGATTTCGAGAACGTACCCGCGGAATCTGCGCGCTGGCTGGCCGAGCGCGTGCCGGTGTTCCCGATCCCGCGTGCACTCGCGGTGGCGCAGGACCGGCTTGCCGAAAAAACCCTGTTCCGGGAGCTCGATATCCCGGTGCCGCCATTTGCGGACATCGCCAGTCGCAACGACCTCGATGCCGCGGTCGCCGAACTTGGCCTGCCGTGCATTCTCAAGACGCGCCGGTTGGGCTACGACGGCAAGGGCCAGTTCCGGATCAAGTCGGCAGGCGACATCGATGCCGCCTGGCAGGCCCTGGGCGCGCAGGCCGCCAGCGTCGGCCTGATCCTGGAGGCGTTCGTGGCCTTCGAGCGCGAAATCAGCGTGGTGGCGGTGCGTGGTCGTGACGGCGAGTTCCGCGCCTGGCCACTGACCGAGAACTGGCATGTCGATGGGGTGCTGTCGGCCAGCCTGGCGCCAGCGCGTGTCGATGCCGGCTTGCATGACACCGCGCTTGCCTACGCGCGCCGGCTTGGCGAAGCACTGGATTACGTGGGCGTGCTGGCACTGGAGCTGTTCTGCCGCGATGGCGTCTTGCTGGCCAATGAGCTCGCGCCGCGCGTGCACAACTCCGGACACTGGACGATCGAAGGCAGCGAGACTTCCCAGTTCCAGAATCACCTGCGTGCGGTGCTGGGCATCCCGCTGGGCAGCACGCGCATGATCGGCCACGCCTGCATGCTCAACTGGATCGGCGAGCTGCCGGATCCGGTTCCGGTGCTGGACGAGGCCGGTGGCCATTGGCATGACTACGGCAAGCAGCCGCGCGTGGGCCGCAAGGTCGGCCATGCGACCCTGCGCGCAGATGACACGCGTGAACTCGCAGGCACGCTCGCCCGCGTCGGTGCGGCGCTTGGGCGCCAGGCGCAGGTCGCGCCGGTGATCGAGGCATTGTCGTAAGCGATGGCGAGACCGCCGGGTGAATCGCGGAACGGCATTTGAGCCGCGGACCGAACACCTGGCGGTAGACGAGAGCGCGGCAATCAAGACGAAAAACGGCCGGATTGCTCCGGCCGTTTCCATACTCGTGACGCGTCGCCGCTTACTTCATGTTGCTGGCAACGAAGTCCCAGTTCACCAGGTTCCAGAACGCCTCGACATATTTGGGCCGTGCATTGCGGTAGTCGATGTAATAGGCGTGTTCCCACACGTCGCAGGTCAGCAGCGGGGTGTCCTCGCCGGTCAGCGGCGTGGCCGCATTCGGCGTGCTGGCCAGCGCCAGCGAACCGTCGACGCGTTGCACCAGCCAGCCCCAGCCGGAGCCGAAGGTCTTCACCGCGGTGTCGCTGAACAGCTCCTTGAACTTGGCGAAGTCGCCGAATGCGGCATTGATTGCATCGGCCAGCTTGCCGGTCGGCTCGCCGCCGCCATCGGGTGACAGGCAGTTCCAGTAGAAGGTGTGGTTCCAGACCTGCGCGGCGTTGTTGAACATGCCGCCCTGCGACTTGCGGATGATGTCCTCCAGCGACATGTCTGCGAACTCGGTGCCGGCGATCATGTTGTTGAGGTTGGTCACATAGGCCTGGTGGTGCTTGCCGTAGTGGAAGTCGATGGTTTCGCCGGAGATGTGCGGCTCGAGCGCGGTGCGGTCGTAGGGCAGGGCGGGCAATTCGATGGCCACGGCAGGACTCCTGTTGGGGAAGGTAGGGGATGCGGGGAGGTGCGGCCTCGGCCGCGCGAACACTTACAATAGGCAATTCTAACCCCCGCGCCTGTCGTCACCGGGTCAATGCCGGTGGTGGTGGCACGTACCAGGAGCAACACCCGATGTCCGTTGAAGACCGCATCCGGGCCGAAGTCGAAGGCCACCCCGTCGTCCTGTTCATGAAGGGCACGCCGCAGTTCCCGATGTGCGGCTTCTCCAGCCGCGCAGTGCAGGTCCTGAAGGCCGCCGGAGCGCAGATGCATACGGTCAACGTGCTGGAAGAGGCCGAGATCCGCGCGAACCTGCCACGGTATTCCGATTGGCCGACGTTCCCGCAGCTGTTCATTGGCGGCGAGCTGATCGGCGGTTGCGACATCACCGTCGAGCTTTCCGAATCCGGCGAGCTGGCGCGCCTGGTCGCGGACGCGCAGAAGGCGTGAGCGGGGCAGTACCCTTGCAGGACCGGGTGATCCTGGTCGCCGGCGCCGCCGGCGGCCTGGGTTCGGCGGCTGCGGTGGCCTGCGCGCAGGCGGGCGCGACCGTGGTCCTGCTGGGGCGCAAGGTGGCCCCGTTGAACCGGGTCTATGACGCGGTCAAGGCGGTCGGACCGGAGCCGATCCTGTATCCGCTGGACCTGGAAGGCGCATCGCCCGACGACCATGCGGAGCTCGCCCAGCGCATCGAAGCCGGGCTTGGCCGCCTCGATGGCATCCTGCATTGCGCGGCCGAGTTCAAGGGCCTGACGCCGCTTCTGCATACCGATCCGGCGGATTTCGCACGGGCGATCCACGTCGACCTGACCGCCCGCTGGTGGCTGACCCAGGCTTGCCTGCCCTTGCTGGCGAAATCCGATGCGGGCGTGGTGGTGTTCGCGCTGGATGACCGCGAGCGTTCCGGTGGCGCGTTCTGGGGTGGTTATGGCCTCGCCCAGCAGGCGCAGGCAACGCTGGTGAGCATGCTGCAAGACGAGCTCGGCGCGCATGGCCCGCGCATTTCCGGCTTGCAACCCGGGCCGATGCGGACTTCGCTGCGCGCCCGCGCCTACCAGCCGAACACCGACCTGGAATCCCGGCCTGCCAGCGAGTACGCAGCCGCCTGCGTCGAGCTGCTGTCTGCGGGCGGCGCCGCATTCCGGGGCAAGGTTCGCACTCCGTAGATGCGGGGCTTGCCCCGCATGCTTCGTGGATGTGCCGGGCAAGCCCGGCACCTACATGTGAAGATGCGCCCATGACCATCACTGCTGCCGCAATCCTGCTGTTCTTCATCCTGGACCCGCTGGGCAATATCCCGGTGTTCCTGAGCTCTGTTGAAGGGCCTGCCCGCCGCCCGCCAGCGCATCGTCATCGCGCGCGAGGTGCTGATCGCGCTGGTCGTGCTGATGCTGTTCCTGTGGGGCGGTCGCTACGTGCTGGACCTGATGCACCTGCGCCAGGAATCGCTGTCGATCGCCGGCGGCATCATCCTGTTCCTGATCGGCCTGCGGATGATCTTCCCGTCGCCGCACGGGCTGATGGGCGATGTCCCGGACGGCGAGCCTTTCATCGTGCCGATGGCCATACCCATGATCGCCGGGCCGTCCGGCATGGCTGCGGTCATGCTGCTCGGCAGCCAGGAGCCCGACCGGATGGGCGACTGGACGCTGGCGCTGGTGATCGCCTGGGCCATCACCGCCGTCATCCTGTTTTCCGCGACCTACCTTGAGCGCTGGCTGGGCGCGCGGGTATTGACCGCGATCGAGCGCCTGATGGGCATGGTGATCGTGGCCATCTCGGTGCAGATGCTGATGGATGGCGTGGTCAGCTTCCTGCGCCTGTCCAGCTGAACGGCCCATCCGGCCCTGCGAATGGACTGTTGTGACCGCAATGGGGGTCCTGTCTTCACAGCGTCATCTGGGGTTTGTACCGTGTTAAACTTTAGTGAACCCATCCGCCAAGGTATGGGTTTGCCATTCGCGAATTGCCGACTCCCGTCGCCAGACGGACGTGTTGGCTAATGCCGTTACGTCCGTTGCTCTCATCTATGCTTATCGAGGTTATCAACATGTCACATCCGAACCGCGTCCGGTTGTCGAAGCTGTCGCTGGGTTTGCTGGTCGCGCTTGCCGCGGCTCCCGTTTTTGCGCAGAGCACCTCTGCCGGTGTGGGTGGCCAGGTCGTTGGTGCGGATGGCCAGCCGGTCACCGGCGCCGAAGTGACCATTACCCACGTCGATTCCGGCACCGTCAGCCGCATCACCACCGACGCCAGTGGCCGCTATAGCGCCCGCGGCTTGCGCGTGGGCGGTCCTTACACCATCACGGTGAACAAGGCCGGTGCGGGCAGCGATACCGAAGAAAACATCTTCCTGAGCCTCAGCCAGAACAACACCGTCGATGCGCAGTTGAACAACGACGTGACCACGTTGGGTTCCGTGCAGGCGATCGGCTCCGCCGGTACCAGCGTGTTCAGTGCCAACAAGATGGGTGCAGGCACCAGCGTCGACCGTGACACGATCGAAGCACTGCCCTCGATCAACGGCAACATCCAGGATTTCATGCGCCTTGATCCGCGCGTGGCGTTCGTCGATCGCGCATCCGGCGTCATTTCAGCGGGTGGCCAGAACCCGCGCTTCAACGCCATCAGCATCGACGGCGTGTCGGCCAGCGACACCTTCGGCCTGGAAGGCAACAACATGCCCACGCGCCGCCAGCCGGTGTCGCTGGAAGCCATCGAGGCAATCGACATCAGCCTCTCGAATTTCGACGTGACGATCGCCGGCGCCGCAGGCGCGAACGTCAACGCGGTGACCAAGTCGGGCACCAACCAGTTCCATGGTTCGGTCTACGGCACCTACCGTGATGGCGACTGGTTCGGCGACAACCCGGAAGGCAAGCCGTTTGCCGGGTTCGACAAGGAGCAGACCTACGGCTTCACCGTTGGCGGGCCGATCATCAAGGACCGGTTGTTCTTCTTCGCCAACTACGAAAAGTTCGAACAGTCCGCGCCGGGCACTGACCTGTCCACCACGGCGTTGGGCAAGTCCAACGCGGTCATCACCCAGACCGACGTCGCCCGTGCGCAAAGCATCGCCAGCGGCACGTGGGGTTTCGATGCCGGCACACTGGAAAGCAATGGCAACACCGACCTGGAAGAGTACGCGCTGAAGCTGGACTGGAACATCAGCGACAACCACCGCGCCAGCATCCGCTACAGCAATCTCGTGCAGAGCAAGTTGCGCGTGCAGGGCATGGGCAGCTCGTCGGTGTCGCTGAGCTCGTACTGGTACCAGCACGAGAAGTCGGTGGAAAGCTACGTCGCGCAGGTGTTCAGCGACTGGACCGAGAACTTCTCCACCGAGTTCAAGGCATCCTTCCGCGACTATTCCGCGGTCCGCGTCGTCAATGCGACTGCGCCGAGCGTCCGCATCTTCTTCGGCGGTACCGAGGCATCGCCATCGGGTGATTCGATCTACCTGGGCACCGAGGCCAACACCCACGGCAATACCCTGATCACCAAGACCTGGAACTACTACGGCGCGGGCACCCTGACTCTGGGCGACCATGACGTGAAGTTCGGCGCCGAGTACGCCGACAACGAGATCTACAACTACTACGGTCGCAACTCCTGGGGTACCTACACCTTCTTCGGCCTCGACAACTTCCAGGCCGGCAAGTGGAGCTCCTACAACCTGAGCAAGGAAACATCGCCGGGTTCGATCGCGGTGGATTACAACAACACCAACCTCGGCCTGTTCGTGCAGGACTCCTGGTACGTCAACAGCAACCTGACGCTGACCTATGGCGTGCGCGCCGATCGTCCCGACGTCAGTCACGACCCGGCCTACAACGCCGCAGCTTCGGCTTACTTCGGCCATGACAACAGCAAGGTGTTCGGCGGCAGCTTCCTGATCCAGCCACGCATCGGTTTCAACTACACCTTCGACAGCGACCGCCAGATGCAGCTGCGTGGCGGCGTTGGCCTGTTCCAGGGCGATGCCCCCCAGGTGTGGATCGGCAACAGCTTCAACACCACCGGCTTCAACTACGCGGCTTACAATTACAACGCCTACAACCCGGCCTTGCCGTTCAGCCCGGACGCGTTCAACCAGCCCGTCCCGGCCGGCCCCGGCAGCGGTGGCGCGCAGGACGTGAACTTCGTCGGTACGGACTTCCAGCTGCCGTCGATCTGGAAGGCAAACCTGGGCTTCGAGACTGAAACCGGCATGTGGGGAACGGTGTTCTCCATCGAAGCCTTGTTGAGCAAGGTCAACAACGCGCTCTACTACCAGAGCCTGAACATCGGCCCGAACCCGGTTCCAGGCCAGGGGCCGACACCGTCGTTCATCGGGCCGGACGGTCGTGAGCTTTACTACAACCCGGGCAAGATCGGAAAGGCATGGAGTTCATCGGATGCACGTTTCGGCCGCAACACGGCCTACAACAACGTGTTCCTGATCGAGAACACCCGCAAGGGCGAGTCGCAGCAGTTGACCGTCGGCCTGTCCAAGCCGTGGGCCAATGAAAGCGACTGGTCGTGGAACATCGGCTACACCTACACGCATGCGACCGAGGTGGGTCCGCTGACCAGCTCCACCGCGAGTTCGGGCTGGGGCTACCAGTATGCGTTCGACATCAACCGCGACGTCGAGACGACCGCGCGCTACCAGATCAAGGATCGTTTCAGCGGCAACCTGAACTGGAAGCATGAGTTCTTCGCCGGTTACGAGACGCGGGTCGGCATGGTCTACGAGGGCCGTAGCGGCCGCCCGTTCAGCTATGTCTACGTGAATGATGCCAACGGTGACTCGCGTACCGCCAACGACCTGTTCTACGTGCCGAAGGGCCCGGGCGACGTGCTGTTCGGCACGCTCACCAGCGCAGGTGTCTTCACCGCGGATGCGGCGATGGAGCAGGCATTCTTCACCTGGCTGGCCGGCAACGAGGATCTCGCCGCGCTTGCGGGTACCGTCGCGCCCACCAACGGCTTCCGTGCCGACTGGGTGAATACCTTCGACCTGCGCCTGAGCCAGGAAATGCCCGGCTTCTTCAAGGGCCACAAGTCCGAGCTGTGGGTGGACGTGCAGAACGTCGGCAACCTGCTCAACAAGGATTGGGGCAACATCTACGACTACGGCTTCTACGCCGACTCCCGCGTTGCCAGCCTGCAGGGCATCTACAACGGCAAGTATGTGTACAACTACCGTTTCGCGGACCAGCCGACGGTTGCCAACGGCGATGCGGATGGCTTCGACCAGGGCATCTCGCAGTGGTCCGTGCAGGTGGGCTTCAAGTACAAGTTCTGATCTGAAGGATCAGGATGGGAACCATCAAACGGCCGGGGCAACCCGGCCGTTTGTTTTTGTACGGAGGGCAGATCGCCCGGGGTAAACTCTTGGGTCTATGAATAACGACAACCTTTCGCTGCAAGGCGCAGCCGTCCACGCATCCGTGCTTCCCACCGTCGACGCGCACATCTACCCCAAGGGCGGCCTGGACGTCCTGTCCCGCGAGGAAGTCGCGCGCCTGCGCGATGTCTCCAGCGGCATGCATGACCTGCTGCGCCGTTGCGCGCTGGCAGTGCTGACCAGTGGCAGTGCGTCGGACGACCCGCGAGCGGCGCAGGAGCTGTATCCCCATTTCGACATCGAAGTGCACCAGCAGGATCGCGGCATGCGCGTCGAACTGCGCGGCGCGCCGGCGATGGCCTTCGTCGATGGGCACATCATCCGCGGTGTGGCCGAATTGTTGTTCGCGGTCGTGCGCGACCTTGCCTATACCGCGATGGAGCTGGGCCCGGAGCTGGAAGCGGAGCTGCAGACCACCGCAGGCATCACCGATGCCGTGTTCCGCCTGCTGCGCAATGCACGCGTGCTGTATCCGACGGACCCCAACCTCGTCGTGTGCTGGGGCGGGCATTCGATCAGCCGCGAAGAGTATGTCTACACCAAGCAGGTGGGCTATGAACTCGGCCTGCGCGGGCTGGACATCTGCACCGGCTGCGGGCCGGGCGCGATGAAGGGCCCGATGAAGGGTGCCACCATTGCCCATGCCAAGCAGCGCCGGCGTCGCAGCCGTTACATCGGCATCACCGAGCCGGGGATCATCGCGGCCGAGTCGCCGAACCCGATCGTCAATCACCTGGTGATCATGCCGGACATCGAGAAGCGCCTGGAGGCCTTCGTGCGCATGGCCCACGGGATCATCGTGTTTCCCGGAGGCGTCGGCACGGCCGAGGAAATCCTTTACCTGCTCGGCATCCTGCTGCGCGAGGAGAACGCGGGCCGGTACTTCCCCGTGATCCTGACCGGCCCCGCGGGCTCGGCGCCGTACTTCGAGCAGATCGACCGCTTCATCCGCCTGACCCTCGGCGAGACCGCCACCAGCCTCTACGAAATCATCGTATCGGACCCGGTCAAGGTCGCGCGCCACATGCACCGTGGCATCCAGAAAGTGCGCGACCAGCGCATCGCGCAGAAGGATTCATTCTTCTTCAGCTGGTCGATGCACGTCCCGCTGGACCTGCAGTCACCGTTCGTGCCGAGTCATGAAGCCATGGCCGGACTCGACCTGCACCATGGCCGCAAGCCGTTCGAACTGGCCGCGGACCTGCGGCGCGCGTTCTCCGGCATCGTGGCCGGCAACGTCAAGGAAGACGGCATGCGCCGGATCGAACGGTTCGGCCCGTTCGAAATCCACGGGGACACCGACATCATGCAGGCGCTGGATGCGTTGCTGCTCGCCTTCGTCGAACAGCGGCGGATGAAGATCAGCGGGGATTACAAACCCTGTTACCGCGTGGTTGCCTGACGCCACCCCACGCAGAGCGGGGCTTGCCCCGCTCTGCGCAAGCCACGCCGCCCATGTAGAGCGGGGCTTGCCCCGCTGCGCAAGCCACGCCGCCCATGTAGAGCGGGGCTTGCCCCGCTGCGCAAGCCAGCCCACCCCACGTAGAGCGGGGCTTGCCCCGCTGCGCAAGCCACGCCGCCCCACGTAGAGCGGGGCTTGCCCCGCTGTGCAAGCCACGCCCCGAGCGCGGCAAGCCACGCTCTACAAGAACCAGCCGGGCAGGCTTGGCGCCTACAACGGCAGCGTCATCGTCGCCACATGGCGACCGTCAACGAGTCGCGTTTCCACGTCGCCGCGGCCATCGCTGAACGCGCGCACGCGTTCGCGCGCCGAGTTCAGCCCGATGCGGTGGCCCTGGGTTGCGCTGCTTCCATCGGCAGGCATGTCGTTTTCGACGTCGATGCGGATCCGGCCCGGCTCGCACGCCACCCGTATGTCGATGCCGCCGCCGCGAGGGAGTTGCTCGATGCCATGGCGGATCGCGTTTTCCGCGAGAGGCTGCAAGGACAGCGACGGCACGTCGGCCTCGGGCAGGTGCTCGGTGACGTGCCAGCGCACCTGCAGCCTCGGACCGAAGCGCAGCGACTCGATTTCCAGATAGCGGCGGGTCAGTTCGATCTCCTGTGCCAGCGGGATCAGCTCGGCGCCGTGGAGCGCGGCCCGGAACAGGTCGGCCAGGTCCAGCAGGAGTTGCTCGGCTTCGTCGGGACGTGCGTGCACCAGCGCGGCCCCGGTATTGAGCGTATTGAACAGGAAGTGCGGGCGGATCCGTGCCTGCAGCGCCTCCAGTTCCAGCTGCTTCGACCTGACCAGCAGATGGCGGGCCCGCGCGTAGTTCTGGAAGGCGACCAGCCCGAGCAGCCCGACGATCAGGGCCATCGCCAGCATGCGAGCCACGAACATGCCGCCACCGCCGGTGTCGCCCAGGGGAACTTCAAGGACGCGCCAGGCCGCCCACGCCACCAGCGCGGTGATCACCAGCATCAGGCCCAGGCAGGCCCATGCAAGGGCGGGTGCCGGCAATTTGGCGAGCCAGCGGCGCAGCAGGTACAGCACCGACAGTGTGCCCAGCGCGATCCACTGGATCCCCAGCGAGGCAAGCCCGAAGCGCACCAGGCGGTCATCGTTGCCGGCGGGCGCCAGTGCCAGCACCAGCGCAAGCGCCTCGCCGGCCAGCAACACGGTGATCACCGCGGTGGGGCGCCAGAGTGTTTCCAGTGGATCCTGAATGGGCGGGGGCGACTTCAAGGGTGCGTCCGGTTGTGTCTGCCTGGTCATGGTTTTGCTTGCTGGATCACATACTTACCGCCGATGCCGGGGAACTGCCCGCCCATCGGGGATGCATGGCAATCCCCCGCGACTGCCGCTACCTTAGGCCATCGAGAGTATGGGGGCAGTATGCCGATTGAGCGCCAGAAGCAAACAGGACACCGAAGCCAGCAAGCGCAGGCCGGTTTTACCTTGGTGGAACTGATGGTGGTGGTGGCGGTTGTCGGGATGCTGGCGGTTGTCGCCGCGCCCGGCATGACCGCGCCTGCTGAATGCGAACAGGCTGAACGCTGCCGCGGGGGAATTGGCCACGGCGCTGCAGGTGGCCCGTTCCGAAGCGATTCGTCGCAACAACCGGGTTAGGGTGTGTCCCACCAATGGTTCCGCAACAGGGACCACGGCTGCTCGAACAGCGCAACCTGGGGCAACTGGGCCATGCCTGGCACCTGACCAAGACGGTGGCAGCGATCGCGTCATCCGCAACGATACTCCTCGGGGTCGGTGCAGATCAGCGGCCCGGCTGCGGGCATCGTCTTCCGGTCTTCCGGCGTGATCGATGCGCAAACCACGGTCACTGCATGCATGCCGGTGACGCAACCTGATGAAAACCAGCGCGTCATCACCGTGATGGTCAGCGGCATCCTGTCCACCTCCAAAGCAAATGGCAGCGGCTCATGCTGAAGACTTCCTTTTCGCGTCACTCCGTTCCAGGCCTGTGGTCTCCGGGCGGCGTGGCGTCGGTAGCTCGCCTGCCCGCATGCGCGGCATCAGCCTGATCGAGGTCATGGTGTCGGTGCTGGTGCTGGGCGTCGGCCTGCTGGGAATCGCGGCCATGCAGTCCATGGCGCTGCGTGCCGGACAGAGCTCACTGGAAAGCAGCCAGGCGGTGATGACGACCACCGGGATCATCGAGGCGATGCGCGCCAATCGCGCCAACGCCACTGCGTACAACATGGCCAAGGCGTGCACGGCGCCTGCTGCAGGCGCCACGCTGGTAAGCAATGACCTGAACAACTGGGTCACGTCGCTCCAGGCCAGTCTTGGCACGTCCGCCTGCGGCGAAATCACCAATTGCGACACGGTGTGTGTCATCACCGTCTACTGGAATGATTCCCGCGCAGGCGGGCGGTGCCTCGCGCACCCGCGTCACGAGGGCACAGATATGAGCGGTATCCCCATGCTGCACGCCAGGCACAAGGCGGAGGGCTTCAGCCTGATTGAAATGATGATCGCCATGGTGCTGGGCGCCCTGGTGCTGGGCGCGGCGATTGCCGTGTTCCAGTCCAACCAGCGCACCTACAGCGCCAACGAAGGCCAGAACCGCGTCCAGGAAAACGCGCGCGTGGCCTACGAAATGATCTCGCGCGACATTCGCTCCGCAGGCGGTTCGGCCTGTTCCAACGAAGCCCTGGTGATGGGCACCGATGCCAACAGCCTGAAGTTCCGCGCACCCGTTTCCGGTACTGCCACCTCACTGACCACCGTGTCCGCCGATGACCTGTCGTACCGCGGGAAGTGTGACGTGGCCGGCGCGTGCAGTGCCAGCAAGATCACCCTGGTGGAAACGGCGCCGGTCGCGGCTGACATCTTCAAGGTGGGCGACGACGTGATGGTCTGCAATGCCGCGATGACCGGCTTCGTCAAGGTCCAATCCACGGCAGGCCAGGTCGTTCAGTTCGCTACGGCACTGGAGTTTGACCCCATGGATACCACCAACGCCGCGGCCGGCAGCATCTCGATTGCCCGCGTCCGCGATACCCGCTGGTACGTGGCAGCCAACCCCCGCGGTGGTTCCGGCGAGAATTCGCTGTTCGTGTCCCGCTTCGGCAATGCAGTAGGTGAGGAAGTGGCGGAAGGCGTGCAAAGCCTGGCGTTTACCTACCACCAGGCGTCGGGTGGCAATCCGGCGACCTACGTCGCCGCACCCAGCAACTGGGACTACGTGGACGCCGTGCGCCTCACCATGCCGATGCAGGCCATCATGCAACTCAAGTCGGGTGAGAACCGGGTCATCAATCGCACCGTTTCAACCGGCGTCAGCATCAGGAGCCGCACCCCATGAGTGCACGCATTCACCATCGTTGTGCTTCGCCACGCCAGCAAGCGGGTATTTCGCTGCTGGTGGTGCTGATCCTGCTGCTGGTCACCTCGGTGCTCGGTATCGCGGTGTTGCGCAGTTCCGCCCTGCAGGAACGCATGAGCGGCAATATGTACGACCGCAGCCTGGCCATGCAGGCCGCAGAGGTCGGCTTGCGGGCGGGGATAGATGCCAGTTGGCGCGGCAGCCGAAATGGCAGGATACCCCGCCGATGCCGCTGACTGCGACGTTAAGGCGTCTTGTCTGCCCTATGTTCAGGCCACGCCAAGTGGAACGTGGGTGCCGGGCCCTTCGATTACCGGCACGGGTACGCCCACCACCACCAGTGACTACTGGATCGAGTACCTGGGCATCAACCAGTCCCATATGGAAACCGGCGGCGTGATTCCCGCCTCGGAGTCGGTTACGACCGGCCCGATGTTCCGTGTCACCTCGCGTAGCCAGGCTGCAGGCCGGGCCGAGGTGATCCTGCAATCCGATGTCATCTATCGCTTCCCGCGGCTGTGAATCCTATGAACCGTCAACGCATGCAATCCCGTCGCTTCCAGCCCATGTCGCGCCCCTGGATGGTCGCGCCTGCCGCCTTTCTGGCGACCATGCTGGCCCTGCCGGTCAATGCCGGCATCAGCATTCCGGATGATCCGCTCACCAGTGCGGCGCGCGTGGCACCCAACATCCTGTTCATCCTGGATGACTCGGGGTCGATGGCGTGGCGCAACATGAACAATCAGGATATTGACACCATTACGGGTACCGGTGGCTTTTCCAGCAAATGGGATACAACGGGTATAACAAGCGGCACCAGCATAACCAGCGAGACCAGTCAAAGCAGCAACAGTTCGGCGATGTACATGCAGAACTACGTCACCAATTCGCTCTACTACAATCCGGAGACCAATTATTCGCCATGGATGGGCGCCGACGGGAACCGCTTGACGGGCGGGACGAGCTACACGGCTGCCTACAGCAGCGATACCTACGTGACCCATTCCGGCGCGGGAACGAACGGCGGGTCGAAAAATCTCTCGTCGAAAGTCCAGACCTTCTATGTCCCGAAGGACCCTGCAAGTTCCGACACCACCTATCTGTCGAATGTCGAGAACTACTGGCGCTATCAGATCGTCGCGGGCGACAACGATATCCAGAAAGGCGAGTATGGAAAGGTCGTGACGGGAGGAACCTATACGGCGGCCGGTTTTCCACAGTCGGGCCAGAGCGCGCAGGCAAGAAAAAGTCGCTCTATTACTCGGTAGACATCCCGGTCAATGCAAGCAGCTTCACCGTGACGACGTCGGGCGGCTCCGGCGATGCCGACCTGTACGTTCGGAAAGGCTCAAACCCCACGACGAGCAAATACGATTGCAGGTCGGACGAAAATGATAACGATGAGCAGTGCGTTTTCAGCTCACCCGCGGCGGCGAAGTATTACATCCTGCTTTATGGCAACGAGGCGTTCGCTGGCGTGACCATAAACGTCAAGGTCAGCACCACCAATAGTTGTGATGGTGAGAGCGTGGGGACTTATGGTTGGGTGGATTGTGCAGCCGGCTTGCCGATAGCGGGTCGTGATCTGGCTGAGGAGAAAACCAATTTCGCCATCTGGTATTCATACCACCGTACGCGCACCAAGGCCGCGAAGGCAGGCGCTGCAGAAGCCTTCAATCCGCTGGGTAGCCGCGTGCGCGTCGGTTTCCGGACGATCTGGAACCGCAACAATTTCGACATCCCCGTCGATGACGGCAATGATGGGCGCTTTGTCAATAACGTGGCTGATCCGGACGTTCCAGGCAACAAGGACACGACCTCGCGGACCACGTGGTATGAACGTCTTTTCGCCGCGACTGCGAGCAATGGCACGCCGCTGCAGAGTGCATTGGACTCGGCCGGCAAATACTTCAGCAGCAGCAGCAAGACAGGGCCTTACGGTCCCGAGGACGGGTAGCGAGCAGCTGTCCTGCCGGCAGAATTTCGCGATCCTGACGACCGATGGTTACTGGAACTCCAGCACCGTTGATGTAGGCAATGCCGATGGTTCTTCTGGCAGCACGATCTACGGGCCAAAGTCAAAGTCCTATACATACTCCCCGACAGCCCCGTTCAAGGATGGCTATTCCAAGACCTTGGCCGACGTGGCGATGGAATATTGGGTGACGGACCTGCGCACCGAAGATTACATGGGTAATACGGGCAAGCCGGACAATAACAACGTCCCCTCCAGCGAGGCCAACCCTGCCTTCTGGCAACACATGGTCACGTTCGGGATTTCCATCGGCTTGAAAACCGCCATGGGCTGGACCAGCGTTGAAGACGCTGGCGCCAATCCCGCATGGCCCAAGCCTGGCTCGGACAGCCCCAACAACATCGACGACCTCCTGCACGCGGCGGTCAATGGCCACGGCGAGTTTGTCGCCGCGACCAGCCCCACGGAATTCACCCGGGGCCTGACCAAGGCGCTTGCCGTCATCGCCCAGCGCACGGGCTCGTACTCGAACGTGGCGACCAATGCAGCGTCCTTGCGGACGGGCGGACTGGTCTTCAATGCCAGCTATGTCTCCGGCGTCTGGACGGGCAAGGTCAGTGCATTCAACCTCGACGGTCCGGGTGGTTCACCGGGCACGTCGAAATGGACTGCCACGATCCCTGCCTGGGGAAGTCGCAAGATATACACCTACAGCGGCACGGGTTCGACATTCCCGACCTCGGGCCAGATCTCGGCCCTCACGCGAAGTGGCGGCCCGGTCGATTATCCGGTCAGCGGAGTCGAGAACGCGAATTACCTGAAGGGCAAGCAAGACCTGGAAGGTTCCAATGTGGGTGAACTTCGGATCCGCACCTCCGTCCTGGGCGACATCATCGGTTCGTCGCCTGCCTACGTGGAAGACACCAAGACCCTTTACGTGGGTGCCAACGACGGCATGATGCATGCGTTCGACGCGACCAACGGTGAGGAGCAGTTCGCCTATGTCCCCGGCATCATCAGCTTCAACAACCTGGCCATGCTGAGCCGCGGCGACTACACCCACAAGTTCTTCGTGGACGGACCGATCGTCGTCAGCGACCGCAAGCTGACCCCCGGCAAGAACCTGCTGGTGGGTGCATTGGGTCGCGGTGGCAAGGGCCTGTATTTCCTCGATGTCAGCACCCCCGCATCGTTTTCCTCGGCCAAGGTGACCAAGGAACTTGCCGACACGCCGAGCGGCAACATGGGCCTGGTGCTGGGCAGGCCGTTCCTGGCGAAGGTCAGGGCAGGCAATGCCGCGGCTGCAGTGCTTGGCAACGGCGTGAACAGCAGTAACAACAAGGCAGTGCTGATCGTTGCGAACCTGGAGACAGGCGCGTTGATCGGCGAAGTCGATACCGGCGTAGGGTCAGCCGCGCAACCCAACGGGCTGTCTGCACCGACCGGTGTAGTCGGGCCGGACGGCAAGACCCTGGCCTATGTCTATGCGGGTGACCTGCTGGGCAACGTATGGAAGTTCGACGTCCGTGACGCCAGTCCCGGCAACTGGACCAAGACCCTGTTGTTCACGGCCAAGCTGGATGGCACCGGTGCGGCGCAACCGATCAGCGGTGCAGTCACCGTTGCGCTGGATCCGCGGACATACAAGCGCTGGGTAATGTTCGGCACGGGTCGCTTCCTGACCATCAGTGACGCGAACGACAAGTCTGCCGGTGCGCAGAGCATGTATGCATTCGTCGATTCTGGTACTGCCGTTCCGTATACGGATCTCGTGAAGCGCACGATCATCAATACCGGCGTGAAGCAGGATGGGTATTACGTTCGCACCTTCGAAAGCAAGCAGGACCTGCCCGCGAACAAGAAGGGCTGGTATGTCAATTTGCCGGGCGTGGGCGAGCGGATCGTGCAGGACGCTCAGGTTGTTTCCAACGTCCTGATCACCGCCAGCATGGTGCCAACGGGTGATGCCTGCGAGGCGTCGGGCAGTGGTTACATCAACGCGGTGGACGCGTTCACCGGAACCAGTGCGGGCAAATCGTTCTTCGACCTGGATGGCGATGGTGAAACGACGGATACGGTCGTTGGTGGCGTTCCGGTGGGATCGGTCAACTTCGGCGTTGGCATGCCGACCCTGCCGATCTTCCTGGATGGTCGTCTGATCGTGGGTGGCACGGGTGGCGAGAGCGGCGGTGGTGACAAGCCGGGTGCCGGCGGAATTGTCCGCAAGGAATGGAGCCGGGTCTCCTGGCGCGAAATCAGGAGGGATTGACCGATGATCCATACAGTTCAAGGCTGCCGCACGCGCGGCAGCCACACCCGGGCCGCCGGCTTCTCGCTGATCGAGATCATGGTCGTGGTTGCGATCATCGGCATCCTGGCGTCGATTGCCTTGCCGGCATACAACGATCACACCCGCAAGACGCGGCGTGCTGCAGGTGCGAGTTGCGTGACCGCAGCGGCGCAGCAGATGGAGCGGTTCTACACCACCAACCCGACGTACGTCAGGTGCGCCTGCGGCGAGCGCACTTGACGATATTTGCGAGCCAAGTACGCTGGAGTTTTATGAATGATTGGCTTGCAGCTTCTGACGCTCGGACTTACACCGTGACGGCAACCCCGAAGGGCACGCAGGCAGGTGATTCCTGCGGCACTCTGAGCATCAACCAGATGGGAAATGTCCGAAATACCCCGCTACTGCGGGCTGCTGGTAGTGCAGTTGATCGGCAGTGCAAACAAAAAACCCGCCTTCCGGCGGGTTTTTCGTGTCTGGATGTCTGGCGCCCGAAGTTGGACTCGAACCAACGACCCCCTGATTAACAGTCAAGTGCTCTAACCGGCTGAGCTATTCGGGCGGGGAGCGCATTGTAGTCGGCCAGCCCGGGCCGGGCAAGCTGTTGGCGGTGATCTGGCGCGCATCCCCCTGCTCACGCCGGGCAGGGCGTTGCTGCCTTCGGGCGCTGGCTGCGCGGTCGCCCCATGTTGTTCACGATCACGGCGCCCAGCAGTTCGCCATTTGGATTGCAGATCGAGATGGTCAGGTTGGTTCCGGCGCTGCGCCCGTCCGGCAGGTAGCGAAGCTGATGGCGGCCCTTGGTGCTGACCACGCGCAGGTGGCGGCTGGTGGGCGTCAGGTCCACCCGAAGGACCTCTTCACCGGTATCCGGCTTGCGGTTGCCGTCATCGTCCAGGAACAGCATCCAGCCGCCGCTCCAGTCGGTGTCGGCCCGGCATTGGCTGCCATCGAGTGAAGGGCATAGCACCGCACGGCGATTGCGGGTGATCGCGGCCATGCGTGCCAGCGCCATGTTGGTGGTGAGCGAGCCGATGGCGGCGGACGTACGCTGGTGCTCGATCAGGCTGGCAAAGGCCGGTGCGGCGACGCCGGCGAGTATGCCGAGCACGGACACCGAAATCATGGCTTCGATCAGGGTGAATCCGTTGATGGCCCGCATGGCTGGCTCCCGTTGGCGTGTGCAAACAGGTTGGGCCCTGGACTGACCGGATGGGATCGGCGATCCGACCGATTCCGGGTAGGGGAATTCTCAAATTGAATCACCCGCATGAACATGCTGAACGGCAGCGCCGGCCGGATTGATCCCCGGGGTTAAACTCAACGGTTGCCCGCCGCGACCCCCACCATGACCGAGCCGTCCGACCTCGACCTGACCACCGCCTCCGATCGCTTCGAGCTGGTATCGCCGTATTCACCGGCGGGTGACCAGCCACAGGCGATCGAGAAGCTCGTTGGCGGCTTCGAAGGCGGCATCGCCAAGCAGGTGCTGCTGGGCGTGACCGGTTCCGGCAAGACCTACACGATCGCCAACATGATCCAGGCGGTGCAGAAGCCGACCCTGGTGATGGCGCCGAACAAGACCCTGGCGGCGCAGCTCTACGGCGAGTTCCGCGCGTTCTTCCCGCGCAACTCGGTCGAGTATTTCGTCAGCTACTACGACTACTACCAGCCCGAGGCCTACGTGCCGTCGTCGGACACGTACATCGAGAAGGACAGCTCGATCAACGACCACATCGAGCAGATGCGGCTGGCGGCGACCAAGGCGCTGCTGTCGCGACGCGACACGATCGTGGTGGCCTCGGTCTCGGCGATCTATGGCCTGGGCGCGCCGGAGGACTACCTGGCGATGCGGCTGATCCTGTCGCGCGGCGAGCGCATCGACCAGCGCGAACTGCTGCGCCATCTGACCACGTTGCAATACAGCCGCAACGAACACGAACTTCAGCGCGGTACCTTCCGTGTGCGTGGTGAAACCGTGGATGTGTTCCCGGCGGAATCCGACCTGGAGGCGCTGCGCATCGAGCTGTTCGATGGCGAAGTCGAGCAGTTGTCGATGTTCGATCCGCTCACCGGCGAGGTGTTCCGCAGGATGCCGCGCTACACGGTGTATCCGAAGACGCACTACGCCACCCCGCGCGAGCGGACGCTTTCGGCGGTGGAGACGATCAAGCTGGAGCTGCGCGAGCGGCTGGAGCACCTGTACGCCAACAACAAGCTGGTCGAGGCACAGCGCCTGCAGCAGCGCACGCAATTCGACCTGGAGATGATGGCCGAGGTTGGCTTCTGTAACGGCATCGAAAACTATTCGCGGCACCTGACCGGCCTTGCGCCGGGACAACCGCCGCCCACCCTGTTCGACTACCTGCCGGCGGACGCATTGCTGGTCGTCGACGAGTCGCACGTGACCATTCCGCAGATCGGCGCGATGTACAAGGGTGACCGCTCGCGCAAACAGACCCTGGTCGACTTCGGGTTCCGGTTGCCGTCGGCGCTCGACAACCGGCCACTCAAGTTCGAGGAATGGGAGCAACGTGCGCCGCGTGCCGTGTTCGTGTCGGCCACGCCCGGGCCATACGAATTACGCGAAGGCGCCAACGACATCATCGAGCTCGTGGTGCGGCCGACCGGATTGATCGATCCGCCGGTCGAGATCCGGCCGGTGGCGACCCAGGTGGACGACGTGTTGTCGGAGATCAAGGAGCGGGTGGGCTGGGGCGACCGGGTGCTGATCACCACGCTCACCAAGCGCATGGCCGAGAACCTGACCGAATACCTGTCCGAACACGGCGTGCGCGTGCGCTACCTGCATTCGGACGTCGATACGGTCGAGCGTGTCGAGATCATCCGCGACCTGCGCCTGGGCGTGTTCGACGTGCTGGTCGGCATCAACCTGCTGCGCGAAGGCCTGGACATGCCGGAGGTGTCGCTGGTGGCGATCCTGGATGCCGACAAGGAGGGCTTCCTGCGTTCGACCGGCTCGCTGATCCAGACCATTGGTCGTGCCGCGCGCAACCTGCGTGGCAAGGCGATCCTGTATGCGGACCGCGTGACCAATTCGATGCAGCGCGCGCTGGACGAAACCGACCGGCGCCGCGCCAAACAGGTGGAGTACAACCTCGCCCACGGCATTACCCCGCAATCCGTGCAACGCGCGGTGATGGATGTCATGGAAGGCGCGCGCTACGAGCCCGGCGAGTTGAAGGGCCGGGGCAAGGCCAAGCGGGTTGCCGAACCGATCCAGGAGTACAAGCGGCTCAGCCCGGCGCAGCAGGCGGCGAAACTGAAGTCGCTTGAACAGCAGATGCACCAGCACGCGCGCGACCTGGCGTTCGAGGATGCCGCGCGCATCCGCGACCAGATCCGAATCCTGCGCGAAGCCAGCCTGTAGGCACGCCGTCAACGGCACGACCGACGAGCGGTTGCATCCTGGTGGCGCCAGCAACCGGCAAAAGGGCGATCGGGTTTTCAGGCAGCGTTGCCCCGGCCATTCCGCGGTTGGCAATCAAGTCTGTTGTCGGCAGCGCGCCGCCGGGATAGAATGCGCGTCCCCTCGGGGGCGGTTAGCTCAGCGGTAGAGCACTACCTTGACATGGTAGGGGTCACAGGTTCGAACCCTGTACCGCCCACCACTGCTTCAGGTACTTGGCTACATGTCAGCCTTCAACGGGGCGGCCAGTACGACAGGAATACGGAAAACCGCCCTGTAACAGGGGCGGTTTTTTCGTTGCGGGGTTTGGCCGGATTCGCGCCTTCAGACGACCAGCCGCACGCCGTACAGGCGTTCGTAGTGGGGCAGGCACGCGTTTGCAGCGGCTGCGTACCCGGCATTGAGTCGTGGTGGCTGCGCGGGTGGCGGCTCGAAACCGGTGGACGCCCATACCCGTGCATACCAATGCGGCGCCCAGATGCCATCGGTGTCCCGCGAACCGGCTGGCCACGCGAGCATCTTCGGTGTGAACTCGATGCCCAGCCATGCGCACAACGCGCGCAGGTGGCGACGAAGCCATGCGGATCCGGCATCAGGCCCTCGTCCGCGCCCGCCTCGATTGCCTGGATGCAGGCGGTGATGCAGTTGAGTTTGCTGTGGCTGTTGAGTTTCGGGTCCTGCACGTCCGGGTAGCCGCGCCGCACATGCACGGTGAACAACCGCAGGCCGGCTGACAGGGCTTCGGGCTTGGGCAGCTTGAACTCGGGACTGATCACCACGGTGGCGCCACCGGCTGACGCGCGCGGATCCTGGTAGGGCGTTCGCTTCGGGCCGCGGGTCACCATCCGGCGCAGGTGCACGCCGTCGTGCATGCCGTTCGCGGCCAGGGTCGCATACAGCGCATCGGCCAGCGCGCGCCGGGCCTGGATTCGTACGTATCCCGAGTCTATTGCAAAGCCCGCCCTGATTGACTTTTGACCGGTTGGCCGCTACTTTCCATGGCCTCGAAACAAGATCAAGGTGGCCCCGGGAAACCGTGGTCGAGCGTGTGACATGAGCACTACCAACGCCCACTGCTGAACTTCGCCGACGCATTCGATCGTACGAAAGGCGCCTTGGCGCCTTTTTCGTTTTTGCCCTCACCCCAACCCTCTCAGCTTTGCACACCCTTTGGGCGCCGCTGGCGGAGAGGGGGAGTAAGAAACCATGATCGCGATTACCCTTCCCGACGGCAGCCGCCGCGAATTCGACCATCCCGTCACTGTTGGCGATGTCGCCGCTTCGATCGGCCCCGGCCTGGCCAAGGCCGCGCTGGCCGGCAAGGTCGATGGTCAACTGGTCGACACCAGCTTCCGCATCGAGCGCGACGCCGAACTGGCCATCGTCACCGACAAGTCGCCGGAAGCGCTCGACGATGCTGCGCCATTCCACCGCGCACTTGCTGGCGCAGGCCGTGCAGCGCCTGTTCCCCGGCGCGCAGGTGACCATCGGTCCGGTGATCGACAACGGTTTCTACTACGACTTTGCCTACGAGCGCCCGTTCACGCCGGAAGACCTGCCGGCGATCGAAGCGCGAGATGCAGAAGATCGTCAAGGACGCGCTGCCGTTGTCGCGCAGCGTGAAGTCGCGCGACGACGCGGTCGCGTTCTTCCAGGGCATCGGCGAGGCCTACAAGGCCGAGATCATCGCAGGGCATTCCCGCCGACCAGGAGCTGTCGCTGTATTCGCAGGGCGACTTCACCGACCTGTGCCGCGGCCCGCACGTGCCAGGCACCGACAAGCTGCGCGCGTTCAAGCTGATGAAGGTAGCGGGCGCCTACTGGCGCGGCGACCACAACAACCAGATGCTCAGCCGCATCTACGGCACCGCCTGGCTCAACGACAAGGACCTGAAGGCCTACCTCACCCAGCTCGAAGAGGCCGAGAAGCGCGACCACCGCAAGATCGCCAAGCAGCAGGACCTGTTCCACCTGCAGGAAGAAGCGCCCGGGCCTGATCTTCTGGCATCCGAAGGGCTGGTCGATCTGGCAGGTGGTCGAGCAGTACATGCGCAAGGTCTACCGCGGATACCGGTTACGAGGAAGTGCGCTGCCCGCAGATCCTCGACGTGGAGTTGTGGAAGAAGTCCGGCCATTGGGACAACTACAAGGACAACATGTTCTTCACCGAGTCGGAGAAGCGCACCTACGCGCTCAAGCCGATGAACTGCCCGGGCCATGTGCAGGTGTTCAACCAGGGCCTGCACAGCTACCGCGACCTGCCGATCCGCTACGGCGAGTTCGGCAGCCTGCCATCGCAACGAGCCGTCCGGCGCGCTGCACGGCATCCTGCGCGTGCGCGGCTTCACCCAGGACGACGGCCACGTGTTCTGCACCGAGGACCAGATCGAGGCCGAGGTCACCGCCTTCCACCAGCAGGCGATGGCGGTCTACGCCACCTTCGGCTTCAGCGATGTGCAGTTGAAGATCGCGCTGCGTCCGGAGTCGCGCCTGGGCGACGACGCCACCTGGGACAAGGCCGAAGACGCCTTGCGCGCCGCGCTGCGTGCCGCGGGCGTGGAGTGGGAGGAGTTGCCGGGCGAGGGCGCCTTCTACGGCCCGAAGATCGAATACCACCTGAAGGATGCCATCGGCCGCACCTGGCAGCTGGGCACCATGCAGGTCGATTTCATGATGCCGGGCCGCCTTGGCGCCGAATACGTGGACGAGCACAGCCAGAAACGCCACCCGGTGATGCTGCATCGCGCGATCGTGGGGTCCATGGAACGTTTCATCGGCATCCTGATCGAGCACCATGCCGGCCAGTTCCCGTCATGGCTGGCGCCGGTGCAGGCCGTGGTCATGAACATCACCGATGCCCAGGCCGACTATGTCGACGAAGCCGCCAAAGCCCTTGCAGGGCAAGGGTTGCGGGTGGTTTCCGATTTGCGCAACGAGAAAATCGGCTATAAAATCCGCGAACACACATTGCAACGTGTGCCGTACCTTCTGGTGGCAGGGGACCGCGAGAAGGAAAACGGCCTGTTGTCGCTGCGCTCGCGGGGTGGGGAAGACCTCGGTACCATGTCCGTTGCCGACTTCGCGGCGCGTTTGCGCCAGGAGCAGGCGATCCAGGGTTGAGCCTGCGGTCGCGCTGGAGCGTTACAGGGGCCCGTGATTCCGGAATCGCGGGCCTTCCCGGCTTCGATGAAGCCCATATTTGGAGAGTGCAACATCAGTACCCCTGACTCGAAGCAGAACCGCAGGAACCAGGAAATCCGCGTCCCGCGCGTGCGCGTGATCGGCAGCGACGGCGAAATGATCGGCGTGCTGTCGCGCGATGAAGCCTTGGCCATGGCCGAGGAGGAAGCGCTTGACCTGGTCGAGATCCAGCCGAACGCGGATCCGCCTGTCTGCAAGATCATGGACTTCGGCAAGTTCAAGTTCGAACTGCAGAAAAAGGCCAACGAGGCCAAGAAGAAGACCAAGCAGGTCGAGATCAAGGAAGTGAAGTTCCGTCCGGTCACCGACGAGGGCGACTACCAGATCAAGCTGCGCAAGATGCGCGAGTTCCTCGAGGAAGGCGACAAGATCAAGGTCAACATCCGCTTCCGCGGCCGTGAGATGAGCCACCAGGAACTGGGCCGCGAGATGGCGGCACGGATCGAGGGTGACCTCGGCGAAGACATCGTCATCGAATCGCGCCCGCGCCTGGAAGGCCGGCAGATGGTGATGATGATCGCGCCCAAGAAGAAGTAAGGCTGCGTTCCGTAGATGCGGGGCTTGCCCCGCATGCCAAGCAGTTGTGCCGGGCAAGCCCGGCACCTACAGGTTGGGATCGATGTATTGCCGGTAATCGGGAAGCTGCGTTCCGTAGATGCGGGGCTTGCCCCGCATGCCAAGCAGTTGTGCCGGGCAAGCCCGGCACCTACAGGTTGGGATCGATGTATTGCCGGTAATCGGGAAGTCAGCCATAATGGTCGGCCCGGTTCGCCGGGTTTGTTGCAATGCGGTACCAGGACCCGCCTTGATTCCAAGTGGAATCAAAGGCTTACCACCGGCACAGGCAGGATGGAAAGCGTGGAAGCTTCGGAATTTTCCGGGGTAGGCCACCGCCTCGGCCAGTATGTTGATTTCGCAAGGATCCCCAATGCCCAAGATCAAGACCAATCGCGGGGCCGCAAAACGCTTCCGGAAGACCGCTTCCGGCAAGTACAAGTGCGGCCACGCAAATCGCAGCCACATCCTCACCAAGAAAGCGACCAAGCGGAAGCGCAACCTCCGGCAGACGAACCATGTTCGTGCCGAGGACGCTGGACGTCTGGACCGCATGCTTCCGTATTTGTGAGGAGATAGAAAATGGCACGAGTCAAACGTGGTGTAACGGCGCGCGCGCGCCACAAGAAAGTCCTGAAGCAGGCCAAGGGCTACTACAACGCACGCCGCAAGGTGTTCCGCGTTGCCAAGCAGGCCGTGACCAAGGCCCTGCAGTACGCCTACATCGGCCGCAAGCAGAAGAAGCGCCATTTCCGCACCCTGTGGATCGCGCGCATCAATGCTGCCTCGCGCGCCAATGGCATCAGTTACAGCCGTTTCATGAACGGGCTGCTGAAGGCCGGCATCACCCTGGACCGCAAGGTGCTGGCGGACATCGCCGTGCACGACGCGGCGGGCTTTACCGCCCTGACCGAAAAGGCCAAGGGCGCTTTGGCGGCTTAAGCCGTCACTCCACACCAGTTGTAGCGGCGGCTTCGGTCGCCACCACGTGGGGAAGGGCGCAAGTCCTTCCCCACGTCTGTTTGAGGCGTCCGTGTTTTTGGCTCCGGGGAATCCCATGAACGCAATCGAATCGTTGTCCACCGCTGCACTGGCCGACATCGCCGCGGCGCAGACGCCTGACGCGCTGGAAGCCCTGCGGGTCGGGCTGCTTGGCAAGGCCGGCAGCATCACCGCGCAGTTGAAGGCACTTGGCGCGTTGCCAGGGGACCAGCGCAAGGCTGCGGGTGAGGCGATCAACCGCGCCCGCGACGTCATCGGCGAGGCGCTGTCTGCGCGCAAGATCGCGCTGGACGATGCCGCGCTTGACGCGCGCCTGGCCGGCGAAACCATCGATGTGACCCTGCCGGGCCGCAATGCCGGTCGCGGCGGCGTGCATCCGGTCAGTCGCACGCTGGAGCGCATCACCGAGATCTTCGGCCGGCTTGGCTACGAACTGTCCGACGGCCCGGAGATCGAGGACGACTGGCACAACTTCGAAGCACTGAACTTCCCGCCGCACCACCCGGCGCGGGCGATGCACGACACGTTCTACTTCGGCGATGGTCGCCTGCTGCGCACGCATACCTCCGGCGTGCAGGTGCGCTACATGCAGGACCTGTTGCAGGCGGGCGGGCAGCCACCGTTGCGGATGATTGCCGCCGGCAAGGTCTATCGCAGCGATTCCGACCAGACCCACACGCCGATGTTCCACCAGGTCGAAGGCCTGCTGGTCGATGAGCACGCCAGCTTCGCCGACCTCAAGGGCACGCTGGTCGAATTCGTGCGCGCGTTCTTCGAGCGCGACTTCGAGATGCGCTTCCGCCCGAGCTATTTCCCGTTCACCGAGCCGTCGGCGGAAGTCGACATCGCCTGGCAGCAGCCCGACGGCAGCACGCGCTGGCTGGAGGTGTTGGGCTGCGGCATGGTGCATCCGAACGTGCTGCGCAACGTCGGGATCGACCCCGAGACATACACCGGCTTCGCGTTCGGAGTGGGCGTCGAGCGTTTCGCGATGCTGCGCTACGGCGTGGACGACCTGCGCAGCTTCTTCGAAAACGATGTGCGCTTCCTGAAACAGTTCGCCTGAGGCCGGCCTCATGAAGGTATTCGCATGAAATTCTCCGAAAACTGGCTGCGCCAGCACGTCAAGACTTCGGCCACGCGCGATGAACTCGCGGCGACGCTGACCGCGATTGGCCTTGAGGTCGAGGACATGACCGTGCTCGGCGCGGCGCTGGATGGCGTGGTGGTGGCTCGCATCGTCGAATGCGAAAGGCACCTGCAGGCAGACAAGCTGCAGGTGTGCCAGGTCGATGCGGGTGGCGATCAATTGCTGCAGATCGTCTGCGGTGCACCGAATGCGCGCCCGGGCCTGCTCGCGCCGCTTGCGACCATCGGCACCCGGGTGGGCGAATTGACGATCAAGGCGGCCACGCTGCGCGGGATCGACTCCAACGGCATGTTGTGTTCGGCCAGGGAGCTCGGCATCGATGCGGATGCCTCGGGCTTGCTCGAACTGCCTGCCGATGCACCGGTCGGCATGCCGCTGGCGGACTACCTCGGCTTGCCGGACGCCAGCATCGAACTGAAGCTGACCCCGAACCGTGCCGACTGCTTCGGCGTGCGCGGCATCGCGTTCGATGTCGCCGCTGCCACCGGTTGCGAGGTCGAGGCACTGGACTGCGCTGCCGATGCCGGCGTTGCACGACAGGACGATCGCGGTCGAGTTGAACGCGGGTGCCGATGCGCCGCGCTACGTGGGCCGGATCATCGAGGGCATCGATGCCACGGTGCCGACCCCGTTGTGGATGGCCGAGCGCCTGCGCCGCAGCGGCGTGCGTCCGCTCAGCCTGCTGGTCGATGTCACCCAGTACGTGATGCTGGAACTCGGCCAGCCCATGCATGCCTTCGACCGCGACCTGCTGGCGGGACCGATCGGCGTGCGCCTTGCCCGTGCCGGCGAAAGCCTGAAATTGCTTGATGGACGCGAGGTCGCGACGGCCCCCGGTTTCCTGTTGATCACCGATGCCGACCGCCCCATTGCGCTGGCCGGGGTGATGGGCGGTTTCGATACGCGGGTGACCGACGCGACCACGAAGGTGTTCCTGGAAGCCGCCCATTTCGCGCCTTCCGCGATCATCGGCCGCAGCCGCAAGCTGGGCATGCATACCGATGCGGCGCACCGCTTCGAGCGCGGCGTCGACCCGGAACTGCCGCGCATCGCGATCGAACATGCCACGCGCCTGATCGTCGAGATCGCCGGCGGTTTGCCCGGCCCGGTGATCGAGGCCGTGTTGCCCGAACACCTGCCGCAACCGCAGCCGATCCAGCTGCGCCGCAAGCGGCTGGCGCGCGTGCTCGGCACGGAGGTGGGCGATGCGGAGGTTGCGCGCATCCTGACCGCACTCGGGCTTGATGTGGTCGTGCACGCCGAGGGCTGGACGGTGACGCCGCCCGCGCGTCGCTTCGACCTGGCGATCGAGGAAGACCTGATCGAGGAAGTCGCGCGCATCCATGGCTACGACGCCATCCCGGTCACGCTGCCGGGTGGCGGCACGCGCTTGCTGGCGCCCAGCGAAACCCGCTGCAGTGACCACGACACGCGCCGGCAACTGGTCTGCTCGCGACTACCTGGAGGCGATCAATTACGCCTTCGTCGATGCCGCGCTGCTGGATGCATGGGCGCTCGACGAGACAGGGCGTGGCGCTGGCCAATCCGCTCAGCGCGGAACTTGGCGTGATGCGGCCCTCCCTGCTGCCCGGGCTGGTCGCGGCGCTTGCGCGCAATGCGGCGCGCCAGCAACCGCGCGTGCGCCTGTTCGAACTTGGCAGGACCTTCGCCGCACCCGAGGCCGGGCAGGCCCCCCGCGAGACCCGCCGGGTCGCGGCGGTGGCGTGTGGCGAGGCCAGTGCCGAGCAGTGGGGCATCGCCGAACGCGTCGTCGATTTCCACGACATCAAGGGTGACCTCGACAGCCTGGCGGCATTGTCGGGCGCCAGGCTCGACTATCGCGCCTCCAGCGAGGCGTTCGCGCATCCGGGGCGCTCCGCCGATGTGTATCGCCTGGACGAAGCGGGTGGCGACGTGCGCCTTGGCTGGATCGGGCAAGTGCATCCGCGCCTGCAGCAGGCGCTCGACATCGACGTGGCGGTCCTGGCCTTTGAACTGGATCTCGACCTGTTGCTTGCGCGTGACCTGCCGCGCGCGCGCGCGCTGTCGAAGTATCCGTCGGTGCGCCGGGACCTTGCGTTCGTGGTCGCCGAATCCGTGTCCTGGGCGGCCATGCAGGCGACGGCCCGGCAGGCTGGCGGGGCCGTCACTGCGCGAGCTGCGGCTATTCGATCGCTATGCCGGCAAGGGCGTGGAAAACGGATTCAAGAGTCTCGCTATGGGCTTGATTTTGCAGGATGAAACGCGCACGCTGACAGACCGCGACGTGGACGTGGTGGTGGCCGAAGTGGTCGCCGCGCTGGAATCCGGACACGGAGCGACCATCCGGCGCTGAAGGGGACAGCAATGGCGTTGACCAAGGCGGTAATGGCGGAACGTCTGTATGAAGACGTTGGCCTGAACAAGCGCGAGGCGAAGGAATTCGTCGACGCATTCTTCGATGCATTGCGCGAGGCGCTGGAGCATGGGCGGCAGGTGAAGCTGTCGGGCTTCGGCAATTTCGACCTGCGACGCAAGAACCAGCGGCCGGGACGCAATCCGAAGACCGGCCAGGAAATCCCGATCTCCGCACGCACCGTGGTGACGTTCCGGCCCGGGCAGAAACTGAAGGAACGCGTGGAAGCCTTCTCCGGGGCCCACCATGCTTGATCCTGGCAGCAATCGCGAACTGCCGCCGATCCCGGCCAAGCGCTATTTCACGATTGGCGAAGTCAGCGAGCTGTGCGACGTCAAGCCGCATGTGCTGCGCTACTGGGAAACCGAGTTTCCGAGCCTGGAACCGGTCAAGCGCCGCGGCAACCGCCGCTATTACCAGCGCCATGATGTACTGATGGTGCGTCAGATTCGCAGCCTGTTGTACGAACAGGGCTACACGATTGGCGGTGCGCGCCTGCGCCTGGAAGGCGACGGGGCCAAGCAGGAATCGGCGTTGAGCAACCAGATCGCCAAACAGGTGCGGATGGAGCTGGAGGAAGTCCTGCAGCTGCTGCGTCGTTGAGTTGCCGGGCAGGCTATAATCCGCCACCTACATCCGGGGTATAGCGCAGCCTGGTAGCGCACTTGTCTGGGGGACAAGTGGTCGTCGGTTCAAATCCGGCTACCCCGACCATATCGTTCGATGCGCCCGGCCATGCCGGGCGTTGTCGTTTCCGGCAATGCGGATGTGGTTCAGTGCGCGGTTGAACTTCTGCCGGCATGTCCGGTCACACTGCGGCGCTGGCCTTTCCCCTTTTGGAGTTCGGATGCGACGCATGTTGATGCTGGGACTGTGCCTGGCGTTGGTGTCACCTGGTCATGCCCAGCAGGATGTGCAACCGCCGTCGGTCGCAGCCGCGTCGGCGGTTCCCCCGCAAGCGGGCATCGGCGCTGATGGCATCCGTACCGAGGAGACCATCATCGTCACCGGTGACCAGCCAGGGCCGGGCATGTGGCTGGTGCGCAAGGGCAACCACGACCTGTGGATCCTGGGGACGTTGAATCCGCTGCCGGCGGGCATGCAATGGCAATCGAAACAGGTCGAGGATGTCATCGCCAACGCGCAGGAAGTGATTCGCCCGCCGTCGGTGTCGTTGGAGGTCAAGGCGGGATTCTTCAAGAAGCTCTCGTTGTTGCCGTCGATGCTCGGTGCACGCAAGAATCCGGACGGCAAGCGGTTGCAGCAGGTGGTCTCGCCGGCGTCGTATGCACGCTGGCAAACGCTCAAGGCGCGTTACATCGGCAACGATGGCGGCGTCGAGAAGTGGCGCCCACTGTTCGCGGCGCAGGAGCTGTACAAGGAAGCGATGAAGAAGTCCTCCCTGGACAGCGGGAAATCAGTGTGGCCGACCATCAACAAGGCGATCGAAACCCACCATCCCGGTGTGACGGTGGTGAAGGAGGAAATCGTCGTCACTGATGCGAAGGCACTGCTGAAAGAATTCAACCGGACCACGCTGGACGACCTCGCCTGTTTCGACAACACCATGACCCGGATCGAAACCGATCTGGATGCGATGCGCCTGCGCGCGAACGCATGGGCCACCGGTGACATCGCGGCCCTGCAGTCGTTGCCAGCGCCCTACCAATGGGAAGCCTGCAGTAATGCGATCACCGAAGCCGGCATCGGCAAGCGACTGGGTTTCGGCGACGCGCGAAAGAAGGCGGAGGCAAAATGGCTGGCGGCCGTGGATGCGGCGCTGGACAGGAACACGGTGACCTTCGCGACGCTCAGCCTCGGCGACATGCTGGGCGCGGATGGGTACCTGGCCAGGCTCAAGGCGAAGGGTTACACGGTGCTTGCGCCGGACGAGTGATCTGTGGGTAGTGGAGCAAGCCCTGCAGGGAATCGGAGTTGCAGCGCAGCACGCGCCGTTTTCCGCGGCGCGTGTTGGTAGAGCGCGGCTTGCCGCGCTGTTGTTGCGGTATTGCGACGAGACAAGGATCCCCCGGCGGGGCAGGCCCCGCTTTACGGGGCAATCACCGCGCTGCCGTGCGTATTTTCTCGGCCGCATCACGCAGAGTCGGCCAACGCTCGAGGATCGCGTTGCGAATGCCGTCGGCATCCAGCCCCGCTTCGGCCAGCAGGTCTTCGCGGCTGGCATGGTGCTGGAATGCATCCGGCAGGCCCAGGTGCAGGATCGGCAGGGTGATGCCGGCACCACTGAGCAGTTCGGCGATGCCCGAGCCGGCACCTCCTGCCACGACGTTGTCCTCAAGCGTGACGAATGCCTCGTGCGAACTGGCGAGTTCCAGCAGCAACGCGCGATCCAGCGGCTTGACGAAGCGCATGTTGACCACGGTCAGGCCCAGCTCCTTGCCCACCGCTTCCGCTGCGGGCACCAGCGCGCCGAACGCGAGCAAGGCGAGGCGTGAGCCTCGTCGGCGCAGCTCGGCCTTGCCGATCGGCAGGCTTTCCAGTCCGGCATCCAGTGCCACCCCAGGGCCGGTGCCGCGCGGGTAGCGCACGGCGGCAGGTCCCGCGTGCCGGAAGCCGGTCGTGAGGAGCTTGCGGCATTCGTTCTCGTCGGCCGGCGCCATCACCACCATGTTCGGCACGCAACGCAGGTAGCTCAGGTCGAGGTTGCCGGCATGCGTCGCGCCATCCGGACCCACCACGCCGCCACGGTCGATGGCGAACAGCACGTCGAGGTTCTGGATCGCCACGTCGTGCACCAGCTGGTCGTATCCGCGCTGCAGGAACGTCGAGTAGATCGCGACAACAGGTTTCGCACCTTCACAGGCCATGCCGGCCGCCAGTGTCACCGCATGCTGTTCGGCGATGGCGACATCGAAATAGCGGTCCGGGTATTCCTTGCTGAAACGCACCAGGCCGGAGCCCTCGCGCATGGCCGGGGTGATCGCCAGCAGCGTCTCGTCGGCAGCGGCCATGTCGCACAGCCAGTCGCCGAAGATATCGGTATAGGTCGGCTTCTTGCCGGCGCCGGGCTTGCTGACCAGCCCTTTGTCCGGATCGAACGGCGAGACCGCGTGGTAGCCGATCTGGTCGCCTTCGGCGAGTTCGTAGCCCTTGCCCTTGGTGGTGATGACGTGCAGCAGCTGTGGGCCCTTCATGCCCTTCAGCGTGGTCAGGACATCGACCAGGGCCTCGGTGTCATGGCCATCAATGGGGCCGGTGTAATGGAAGCCCATTTCCTCGAACAGGGTGGATGGCACGAACATGCCTTTCCAGTGTTCCTCCCAGCGCGCCACGAAGCGCGCCGGGCCACTGCTGCGTTTGTCGCCGAGGAGCTTCTTGCCGCCTTCGCGCAGCGCATTGAGGGTCTTGCTGCCGGTCATCCGGCCGAGCATGCGGGTGAGTCCACCGACGGCTTCGCTGATCGACATCCGGTTGTCGTTGAGGATCACCAGCAGGTTGGGTTCCTCGTCCATGCCGCCGGCGTGGTTGAGCGCCTCGTACACCATGCCGGCGGTCATCGCGCCGTCGCCGATGACCGCGACCACCTTGCGCTCGTTGCCGGCGCGCGCATTGGCGATCGCCATGCCCAGCGCGGCGGAGATCGAGGTCGAGGAATGGCCGACGCCGAAGGTGTCGTAGCCGCTTTCCTCGCGCTTCGGGAACGGCGCCACGCCGCCCTTCTGCTTGACCGTGTGGATATGGTCGCGGCGGCCGGTGAGGATCTTGTGCGGGTAGCACTGGTGGCCGACATCCCAGACGATGCGGTCGTCCGGCGTGTCGTACAGGTAGTGCAGCACCGTGGTCAGCTCGACCACGCCCAGGCCGGCACCGAAATGCCCGCCGGACTTGCCGACCGACTCGATCAGGTAGGCGCGCAGTTCGTCGGCAATGGCACGCAGTTCGTCGGCATCGAAGACGCGCAGGTCGGCGGGGCTGTCGATCCTCGACAGCCGTGGATAACGGATTGCATCGATCATGGCGCTATTGTCGCGCTCGGCGGGGTGACGGGCAATGAAGGGGTGACGCCGGTGCCCCGCAGCATGGGCGGGCGTGGTCGCGGTGCCCAGCCTCAACACGGCAACGGCCCGGACAAGCCGGGCCGTTGTTGCAACCACGCGGGGGAGGTGCGGGTTACCAGATCACGACTTGCTTGTCGCCGCCGCGCACCATCGGGTCGCCCGCCTTGCAGCTGAACGCAGCGGCGAAGGCCTGCATGTTGGACGGGGTACCGATCGCGCGGAAGTTGGCCGGGGCGTGCGGGTCGGTGTTCAGGCGCACCTTCAGCTCGTCAGGGGTGAAGTTGCGACGCCACACGGTGGCCCAATTCATGAAGAAGCGCTGGTTCTCGGTGTAGCCGTCGATCTTCTCGTCCGGCGACTTGCCTGCATCGGCCAGCGCTTTCTGCAAGGCATCGAAGGCTACGGTCAGGCCGCCGAGGTCTGCGATGTTCTCGCCCAGGGTCAGTTCACCCTTCACGTGCAGGCCGTCGATGGCCTCGTAGTCGTCGAACTGTTTGATCAGTTTGGCGGTGCGCTCCTTGAAGCCCTTGCTGTCGCTGTCCGTCCACCAGTTGTTGAAGTTGCCCTTGGCGTCGAACTGGCTGCCCTGGTCGTCGTAGCCGTGCAGCATCTCGTGGCCGATCACCGCGCCAATGCCGCCGTAGTTCAGTGCCGGGTCCGCCTTCGGATCGAAGAACGGCGGCTGCAGGATCGCGGCCGGGAACACGATCTCGTTCATCAGCGGGTTGTAGTAGGCGTTGACCGTCTGCGGGGTCATGCCCCATTCGCTGCGGTCGACGGGCTTGCCGATCTTGGCCATTGCGAAGTCATGGTAGAACTTCGATGCGGCAATGACGTTCTGCACGTAGCCATCGCGGCTGGTGACCAGGCCGTCCCAGCTGCGCCACTTGTCCGGATAACCGATCTTGGGCGTGAAGCTGGCCCACTTCTCCATCGCCTTCTGCTTGGTTTCAGGACTCATCCAGTCGAGCTTCTCGATGCGCGCCTTGAGGGCGTCGCGCAGGTTGCCGACCAGCGTCTCCATCGCCGCCTTGGATTCGGCCGGGAAGTATTCCTTGACGTACAACTGGCCCAGCGCTTCGCCGGTGAGGCCTTCCACGATGTCCAGCACGCGCTTCCAGCGCGGCTTCTGTTCCTTCTGGCCGCGCAGCGTTTTCGAGTAGAAATCAAAGCGTTCGTCGTTGAATTTCGCGGGCAGGAACTGCGCCATGCCGTCGATCGCGCTGATCCGCAGGTAGGCCTGCCACTGCGCAACCGGCACGTCAGTCAGCATCTTGTTGAACTCGACGAAGAACTGCGGCTGCGACTGCGAGAAATTCTCGACCTTCAGGCCATTGGCCGCGAAGAATTCCGACCAGCTGAAGTTCGGCGACGCCTTGTCGGCATCCGCCACGCTGACCAGGTGGTACTGCTTGTTCGGGTCGCGCAGCTCGATGCGCGAGAACGAGGCACTGGCCAGCCGGGTCTCGAATGCCAGCACGTCCTTGGCTTGCTGCTGCGCGGCATCGGCGGCAACGCCAGCGTTCTGAAGCTGCCTGGCGACGTGGGCGACGAAAGCGCCACGAATGGTCTTGTACTTGCCATCCGGGCCGTCCTCCAGGTAGTAGGCCTTTTCCGGCAGCGACAGGCCGGCCTGGTCGGTATAGGCGATCACCATGTCGGAGTTCTTGAAGTCGGCCTGCGGATAAAAGCTGAACACTTCGCCACGACCGGCGGCAAACTCATCGCGCACGTAACCGGCGATGTCGGCCGGGGTCTTGATCGCATCGATACGGTCCAGCATCGGCTGCAGCGGGGTGATGCCGGCGGCATCGATCTGCGCCTCGTCCATCCCGGTGGCATACATGTCGCCGACCAGCTTCTCCAGTCCGGTGGCACCTGCCTTCGCGGCCGCAGCCTCGACCAGCACCTTGCTGGCGGCCTCGGAGCGCTCATCAAGCATTTCGAAGCTGCCCCAGGTGGTCTTGTCGCCTGGCACCGGGTTGGCGGCCAGCCACTTGCTGTTCACGAAATCGTCCAGATTGCTGCAGACGTTCTTGCTGGTGTCCAGGTCGGCGATGTTGAAGCCGGCCAGTGGCGGCAGCTCGGACTTCGGCGCGACGGCCTGGTTGACGGTGGGTGTCGTGTCGCCACTACAGGCGGACAGGGCAGTGGCGATGGCAAGCGACAGCAGCAGGATGTTGGGTGTCTTCACGGCGAGTGGCTCCAGCGACGGATGGGTTGAAAACGCGCGGCAAGAAATCGCCGGTAACTGACTACTTTAGCCGCGGGGCTGGCTTTCAGCGGGTGCCGGAGGTCATGCCGGGCTCATGTCTTGTTCGCACAGATCCCCCAAGGTATGAAAGCACGGATTCCAGTACATTCTGTTTCAGGCCTTTGAAAGCCCGCGGCGTGATGGGGAGAAACGACGCATCTTCAATTTGGACAAATTCGCTTCCCGATCAGGAGATGGTCCGGCACCTGCTGGATCAGGATGCGGCGACTCCAGGCTGTTCTTGTGTCCCGCGCCAGCTATGGCAACACATGTTTGGATGTTCTAGGGAATGAATTGCCGTGGGGGGGCGCCGCGGATACTTCCTTCCGAGACTTGGATCACGCGCGAGGAGCAGGGAATGAGCAGCATCGGGAGGGATGGAGTGTTCGCAACCAATAGCTACTTCCGCCTGATGTTCGAGGGCTCGGCCGACGCGCTGTTGCTGCTCGACGGTGAAACGCAGCGGTTCATCAATTGCAACCAGGCCGCTGCAGACATGCTGCGTTGTGCGGACAAAAGCGAGTTGCTTTCACTGCACCCCTCCGCACTCTCGCCGCCGCTGCAACCGGATGGTCGGTCCTCCGCCGAAAAAGCCGACGACATGATCGCCACGGCGTTGCGCAACGGCAGTCACCGTTTCGAGTGGGTCCATTGCAGCGCCCATCGCGAGGATTTCGCGGTGGAGGTCCTGCTTACCGCAATCCCGACGGAGGAGCGTCAACTGATCGTCACCACCTGGCGCGACATCACCGAACGCAAGCGGTCCGAGGAGGAGCTTCGCGAAAGCGAGCAGAGTTACGTCGGACTTTTCAATTCGGTGGATGAGGCGATCTACGTTCAAAGTCAGGACGGCGTCTTCCTTGATGTGAATCAGGGCGCGACGAAGATGTACGGCTACCAACGGGAGGAATTCAAGGGCCGCACCCCGGAATTTGTTTCCGCCCCGGGAAGGAACGATCTCTCCCAAATCGGTGAAGTCATCAACCGGGTTTTTTCAACCGGAATCCCGGAGCGGTTCGATTTCTGGGGGATACGGAAGAATGGTGAGGTCTTTCCCAAGGATGTCGTTTGCAGCAAGGGGCACTACTTCGGCCAGGACGTGATCATCACGACCGCCCGTGACATCACCGATCGCATGCGCGCCGAGCAGACACAGGTAGCGCTGTATCGTATTTCCGAGGCCGCCCATGCCATTGGCACGCTCGACGATCTCTTCGCGAGGATTCACGGCATCATCGGCGAGCTGCTACCGGCCCGGAATTTCTTCGTCACCCTCTACAATGCACACAAGGATGAGCTGAGCTTCCCCTACTTCGTGGATGAACACGACATTGTTCCCGCGTCGCACAAGCTCGCCGATGGCACCCTCTCGGGTCTGGTGATCCGGCTGGGGACATCGCTGCTGCTAACCCCGGATACGCCAACGACCATGATCCCCGAGGCGCTGTCGATCATCGGCACGAAACCGCTGGATTGGCTTGGTGTTCCCCTCATATCGCAATCACGCACGCTCGGCGCACTGGTCGTGCAGAGCTATGACGGGGACATCCGATATACCGGAAAAGACAAGGCCTTGCTCGAATTCGTGTCCGGCCAGGTGGCCGTGGCGATCGAACGCAAGCAGGCAGAGGCGGCCATGCTGGAGAGCGAGTTGCGGCTGGAGGAGGCACAGCGACTCGGCCATTTTGGAAGCTGGAATTGGGACATGTCGACCGCAGCCCTGAGCTTTTCAGACGAGCTGTGTCGTATCTTCGGTGAGGGGCCTGGATTTCAGGTGTCCAGCGTCGAAGACTTCCTCAATCGGATCCACCCACAGGACCGCGCTCCGGCGCAGGCGGTGGTGGCCCGGGCGCTTGAGGACTGGCAACCCTGCAACCATGAGCTGCGCATTATCCGGCCGACCGGCGAGGTCCGCACGGTACTCGTCCAGAGTGAGGTGCGCATCGACGAGCAGGGCCGGGCTGCAAACATCGTCGGCGCCTGTCTCGACGTGACCACCCGCAAGTTGGAGGAACAGCTGGAGCAGGATCGCAGCCTGGTGCTGGAACTCGTGGCCAAGAACGAACCGCTGTCTGGGATTCTTGCGCAGATCGTGATCATGATCGAGGCGCAGATTCCGGGAGCACGCAGCTCCATCGTGCTGCTTGACGATGGCCGGTTGCGCACCGGGGCCGCACCCCATTTGCCGGAATCGTATTTCGAATCCCTGGAGGGATTGCAGGTCGGGCCGACGGCAGGACCCTGCGCTGCAGCCTGTTACACCGGTGAGATCGTCATCACCGAGGACATTGCCACGGACCCACTCTGGGAAGACTACCGTCAGCTGGCCTTGCCGCATGGGCTGCGCGCTTGCTGGTGCATCCCGATCCCATCGAACGAGGCTCGCGTTTTGGGATCGCTCGCCATTTACCATGGCCGGCCATGCCGCCCCAGCGCGCAGGACCTCGAGTTCATGGATATGGCCGCCAAGCTCGCCAGCGTGGCCATCACGCACCGCCTGCTCGCGGACCAGCTCTCCCACCAGGCCCAGCATGACACCTTGACCGGGTTGCCGAACCGGGTGCTGTTCCACGACCGCTTGCACCAGGCCTTGGCGCAAGCGGAGCGCAAGCAGCAGAAAGTGGCTGTGCTCTACATGGACCTGGATCGTTTCAAGCACGTCAATGACACCCTGGGCCATTCCTCCGGCGACGCCCTGCTCCGCCAGGCAGCCGGACGACTCGAAGCCTGCTTGCGAAAGAGCGACACCCTCGCTCGCCTGGGAGGCGACGAGTTCGTGGTGGTGGCGACGGAGCTGAACGAGGCGCAAGACGCCATGCGCGTGGTGACCAAGATCATCGAGGCATTGCGCGTCCCGTTCCAGGTGGAAGGGCATGAACTGTTCGTCACCATCTCACTGGGGATCAGCATCTATCCGGATGATGGATTGACAGGCGAAAGCCTGATGGCCAATGCAGACGCGGCCATGTACCGAGCCAAGGAGAATGGTCGCGACAATTTCCAGTGGTTCGTATCGGAGATGACCGTATTGGCGAAGGAACGCATAGGCCTTGAGAGCCAGCTCCGCCATGCGTTGGAGCTGGGGCAACTGAGCTTGCACTACCAGCCCCAGTGCGGCGCGAATGGCGAGATTCAGGGCTTCGAAGCGCTCATGCGCTGGGAACATCCGACCTTGGGCATGGTGTCGCCGGCCAGCTTCATCCCATTGGCCGAAGAGAGTGGCATGATCATCAAGATGGGTGAATGGGCGTTGCGCGAGGCGTGCGCAAAGGTGGCCGCCTGGCGCGAGGCCGGCCACCCATTCTTGCGAATGTCGGTGAATGTATCGGCGGTTCAGTTCAAGCGCACCGATTGGGTGGGCACCGTGTTCAGAGCGCTATGCGACACGCGCCTGGCGCCCGATGCCCTGGAACTGGAAATCACCGAAAGCCTGCTGCTCCAGAACATCTCCGAAACTTCTGCCAACCTGCTCGAACTGCGCGAGCTGGGGGTTGGCGTCGCCATTGATGATTTCGGTACCGGCTACTCGTCGTTGAGCTACCTTCACAAGCTCCCGGTGACGACGCTGAAGATCGACCAGTCCTTCGTCCGCGCGATCGGGGTCGACGTTATGGATGGTCAGGAAGAGTCGCCCATCATCCGCACCATCATCGCGCTGGCCCACAACTTCGGCATGAGCGCGGTGGCCGAAGGCGTGGAGACCGAAGCCCAGCGTGAGCTCCTGGTACGCCTGGGCTGCGATAGCCTGCAAGGCTACCTGCTGCACCGGCCGCTGACGGTGGAACAAGTCGAAGCCCTGCTCGAGACCGTCCCGCTGAAGCCGCTCGCCGGCATCGGTAAAATCGCCACGAAGCACCCACGCTCCACGAGACCCTGAGCGACTCGAAGACCTGCGCCCCGGAGCCTGGGGTCACCCCCGGCAAGCATCCGGGGTCCGTTGCCAAGAAGCCGCCCAGGCAGGAATGTCTTCAGGCGAGGCCAGTTCGGCGTGCAGCCCCACCCTGATCACAACCGGCAACATCAGGAAACCTGATGTTGTCATTGGCATGCGTGGGCCATGCACGGGGCGCATGGCAAGATTCAGGGCGCTGGGTTGAAGCGAGGGTCGGTGATCTTCATTTCGGTCATGGGTCCATAGGCCTTGATGACATCGTGGATCCTGGAGGCATTGCCGATCACCACCAGCACCTGGTCCTGGCTGGGCGCGAAGACGTTGCGCGCCTCGGCAATCTGCGCAGGCGTTGCCGCGGCGACCTTGCCCAGGTAGCCGTCGATGGTGTCGCGGCTATCGCCATGCAGGGTCATGTCGACCAGGGTGCGGGCCAGTTGCGGCGCAGTTTCCAGGCTGGGAGCGAACTGGCCGGCGATGTACTGCTTGGCGGACTCGATGGTGGTGGCATCCAGGCTGTCCTTGTTCAGGCGGTCGAGCGTGGCCAGGGCGAGGTCGATCGCCGCTTGAATTTCCAGACGGTGCTGGGGATCACCGCGCTGTTCCACATGCTCAGCAATGCCAGCAAGCTGAGCTTGTTCCGTGGCGGCATCGACCGGCGATTGCTGGTCCAGCTCGGAGTGCCCTCCGTGCTGTTCGCGATACTGGGTAGCCTGCTCGGGAAGCATGTGCAGGCAGCCTGGCTGGAAATGCTGTTGGCAGTGTTCCTGTTGGGCCTCAGCGGATGGATGCTGCAGCGCCCGCGCTGGAAGATCGCGCCAACCCGGACCAAGCGCCATGCTGGGTGGTGCGCTGTCGGGCGGGATGGCGGGACTGGTGGGCACCGGCGGGGCGGTTCGCGGGATGGCCATGGCGGCGTTCGACTTGCGCAAGGAGGCCTTCGTTGCGACCTCGGCGGCCATCGACATGGGGATCGACCTGTCGCGTGCAGTGGTCTATGCACGCAATGGCTACATCCACCTGCAGGACCTGGTCTGGCTGCCGATGCTGGCCGTGGTCGCGCTGGCGGGAACCTGGCTGGGACGGCGCATCCTGTTGCGGATGCCGCAGGCGGTGTTCCGCAGGGTCGCGCTCCTGCTGATCTTCGCGATCGGTTTGCTGACGCTCTACCGGGTCCTGCACGCCTAACCGGAAGATGGCATCGTCTGCGCCGGACGAACGAGACGATGTCGCCGGTCTGGCGTCATGTCCGTTGGCTCCCGGTCTTGCCGCCCCGGGCGGAGCGAGCCTGCGTTAGTGGGGCCTTGCCTGCGCGCTCGCCGATCAGCCGGGAGCGGCCGGGGTCGAAGGCCGCAGCCAGGTAGCCGCGAAGACATCCGCTGATTGGGGCCGGTCAAAATGGTAGCCCTGTGCCAGGTCGCAACCGAGAGCCGTCAATGCCATGGCCTGTTCGCCGTGTTCAACGCCTTCTGCGACCGTCTTCAGGCCCAGGCTCTTGGACATGGCGATGATCGCCTTGACGATCTCGAAATCGTCCCTGTCGCCGAGCATGTCGCGGATAAACGAAATATCGATCTTGACCAGATTGACCGCGAACCGCTTGAGATACGAAAGCGACGAATAGCCGGTGCCGAAATCGTCGATCGACAGGGAAAAGCCGGCGGCACTCAGTTCTTCCAGGATCTCCAGGCTGGTCTCCGGGTCGGTCATCATGCTGGTTTCGGTGATTTCGATCGCAAACATGCTTGGCGTCAAGCCTGCGTCGCGCACGATCGATTCCAGGCGGCTGCTGATCAGTGGATCAAGGAGCTGGGTGGCCGAGACGTTGACAGCCAGCAGGCCCGGAAATTCCAGCCCCGCGTCATGCCAGGACTTCAACTGCCTGCAGGAAGCGGCAAGCACCCAGTCGCCGAGGGGGCCCATGAGCCCGCGTTCCTCGGCAATCGGAATGAATTCCGCCGGGCTCACCCAGCCGTTCTCGCCATCATGCCAACGCAACAGCACCTCGGCGCCACACATGCAGTCCTGGCCAAGGCAAAGGAACGGCTGGAAATACAACTCCAGTTCGTTCGCCTCCATGGCGGCGGTCAGGCGCGCGATCAGGCTCAACCGCTTCTGCAGCGACTCGCCCATTTCGGGCTGGTAGAACTGGAACCCGCCGCCCTTTTCCTTGGCCCGGTACATCGCGATGTCGGTGCGTCGCACCAGTTCGTCGCATGTGAGGCCATCGCCAGGGTACAGGGCAATGCCGATGCTGCCGCCGATGGAGAAGCTGCTGCCGCCGACAGTGATGGGCGTATCCAGCGCCCGCATCATGCGCGTGGCGACAAGCGCCGCCGCGTCGGCAGTGGCGTCCTCGGCGATCAGCACGAATTCATCGCCGCCCAATCGCGCGAGGGTCTCTTCCTGGCGCGTGGTCGCCTGCAGGCGACGCGCGACTTCGATCAATGCCTGGTCGCCGATGGCGTGGCCCAGGGTGTCGTTGATTTCCTTGAAGCGATCAAGATCCAGGAACAGCACCGCAACCGAATGCTCGTGGCGCTCGGCGGCGCTCAGGGCATGCTTGAGCCGATCCTGGAAAAGGGTCCGGTTCGGCAATTGGGTGAGCGGGTCATGGAAGGCCAGGTGCGCGACCCGCTCCTCGTGCTGCTTGCGTTCGCTGATGTCCCGAGTGATGCCCATCACGCCGATAAACTCGCCTTCGGCGTCGTACATGCAGCTTGCCCGGATTTCCACCCAGACCAGCGACCCGTCCTTGTGCGTGTGCTGCGCTTCGGCCTGGAGCGTCTTTGGCGGCTTGCCGGACTTGAGTGCGAGCAAGTGCCGCTCAAGCTCGCGGTATCCCGCTGGCGCGAATGATTCGGCGAGCGGTCGTTGCAGGACTTCCTCGGGGGTGTACCCGCGCAGTCGAAAAACCGCCGGGCTGACGTAGGTACGGTTTCCCTCGCGGTCGAGGGTCCAGATCACGTCCTCGCTGTTCTCGGTCAGCAGGCGATATCGCTGTTCACTTTCCAGTAGCGCCGTTTCCGAGCGTTTGCGTTCGATGGCGGAGGCAATCTGGGCAGAAACGAACTGCAGGAGCTCCCTGTGGCGCTCCGTGTAACGCGTTTCCCCCGAATAACTTTGCACGACCAGGGCACCGAAGGTCCTTCCTGCGGTCTGCAGCGGCACGCCCAGCCAGTCCAGGAAATCCGAGCCGACAATGGTCCTCACGTGCTCCGGCAGATCGGCACGTGTATCCGGCGTCAGCAGCAAGGCCTCGCCCGTCCGGATGATTTCGCCGGACAGGGTTCCCGAATCAAGCGTGCACGCTTCGGGCTGGGGGTCGAGTTCGTCGACGTAATAGGGAAAGCTCAGCTGGTCGGTGTCCGGGTCATACAGCGCGACGAAGAAGTTTCTGGCCGGCAGCAAGTCACCGATGATGGCGTGGATGCCCGCGAACAGCTCCTTCAGGTCCCGGCTGGCGTGCGCGGTTTCGGAAATGCGATGCAATGCGGACTGCATCCTTTCAGCATTGACGCGATCGCTGACGTCGCGAAAGCTGTGCACGAAGCCGATCGCATGGCCGTCGATCTGCTGCGGTGAGGCCATGTGCTCGATCACGCGGCCATCTTTGAGCTTGAGCACCGCGAAATCATCCCGATCCGGCCGGGCGTACATCTCGGCAAGCCGGACGACCGTCGAATCGGGCGCTGCAAGCTGCGTGATCAGATGCTTCTTCGCTGGCTGACTACCAACGTCGGAAAATTCCGGGGGGATCCGCCACATGCTCCGGAATTGCCGGTTGACGTGGGTGACACCCATGGCCAGGTCGGTGACCAGGATGCCGTCGGCGGTGGCGTCAAGGGTCGCCGTCAATTGGGCAATCACCAGCCGTAGCGCGTCCTCGATGTTGCCGTTGGTTTGCGGCATCGATTCGCATCCTGGTACATCGCCTTTGCGAACCACCGAAGCACCTTCGATCGTCGCCAGCGATAAGGAGTTGCCGGATTGGGTCATCACAGGCGCATTATCGCCAGTACGCCCGTAGCAACTGCGGCCGCCGTCACAGATCCCGATCGCCGTGACGGCATGGGGTCGCCTGCTGGCCGAGAAGCCGTCGAACTTGAGCTGGGTCATGGGTTGGGTGTCCTGCAGACACCTCCGGCGATCGACATCGGGATCGGCCGGTCACGCGTGCTGCTTTTCGCAGGCAATGGCGCTTTCCAGGTGCACACCATATCTGACTGCCGACGTTGTACCGGCGACACCGCGTACATGGGCCAGTCCCGAGTGTGTGCGGGTGTCCGGTTCCGGCGTCTGGACGTGGTGAGGAAGGGGAGGTCAGTGGCAGGTCGCTGCGGGTGCTGGAATGCCCTTGGGCTGCGTCGCACGGCCAGGGGTGCGCATTCAGCTTCGTTCGCGTATGATGCCGCTCATTCTGCGCACGGCTGATCGTTTTCCCGGTCACGCCTGCCGCTCCGGCGGCCAGCTTCTTCCACACGCCTTTCGTCGCGCAGACACGGCCCCGGGTTTCCGGTGTCGTGCCATCGTCGACTCGCAGCGCGGTTACAGGGAAACGCTCGGGTTCGTCCACGTCTTTCGCGTGGGTATTTACACCGGAGTTATCTCAATGTCGTTTGAAACCCTCGGGCTTGCGCCCGCGTTGCTGCGCGCGCTTGCCGAAAACAACTACACCACCCCGACCCCGATCCAGGCCGAAGCGATCCCGCTGGTGCTGGCCGGGCATGACGTGCTGGGCGGCGCCCAGACCGGCACCGGCAAGACCGCGGCGTTCGCGCTGCCGGTCCTGACCCGCCTGTCCAAGGTCACCCCGCCGGCTGGCCCGCGCAAGCCGCGCGCACTGGTGCTGGTGCCGACCCGCGAGCTGGCGGTGCAGGTCGCCGAAAGCTTCAAGACTTATGGCCGTCACCTCAAGCTGAACGTGACCACATTGTTCGGCGGTGTCGGCATGCAGCCGCAGATCGAGCAGTTGCGTCGCGGCGTTGATGTGCTGGTCGCCTGCCCGGGCCGCCTGATCGACCACCTGGACCGCGGCAGCGTCAAGCTGGACGGCGTCGAAGTGCTGATCCTGGACGAAGCCGACCGCATGCTCGACATGGGCTTCCTGCCGGCGATCAAGCGCGTGATCAATCGCGTGCCCAAGCAGCGGCAGACACTGCTGTTCTCCGCCACGTTCGAGGCGCAGATCAAGCAGCTGGCGCTGGAGTTCATGAACAACCCGCAGCAGGTGCAGGTGGCGGCGCAGAACACCATCGTGGACACCATCACCCACCGTGCGCATCCGGTCGACGGCTCCCGCAAGCGCGATCTGCTGATCCAGATCCTGTCGCAGCGCCACACCGACCAGGTGCTGGTGTTCGGCAAGACCAAGCATGGCTGCAACCGCCTGGCCGAGCAGCTGGAGGAGGCGGGCCTGCCGACCGTCGCGATCCATGGCAACAAGAGCCAGGCCGCCCGCCAGAAAGCCCTGCGTGATTTCAAGTCGGGCAAGGCGCGGATCATGGTCGCCACCGACGTCGCCGCGCGCGGTCTGGACATCCCTGACCTGCCGCTGGTGATCAACCATGACCTGCCGATGGTCGCCGAAGACTATGTGCACCGCATCGGCCGCACTGGCCGCAACGGTGCGCAGGGCGAAGCGCTGACGCTGGTGTCGCCGGAAGAAGGTGGCCTGCTGCGCCAGATCCAGCGCCTGCTGAAGGTCGAGCTGCAGATGGACGTGGTGCCCGGCTTTGCGCCGAGCAAGCCGATCCGCCTGGATACGCCGATCCCGAAGAACGGCGGTGGCGGTGGCCAGCGTGCACCGGGTCGTCCGGGCGCTCCTCCGCGCCCGCATGCACGACCCGCAGCACGCGCCGGCCATGCCGGCCCGAAGCAGCACCGCACGGGCGGGCAGGGTGCCTATGCCGGCAAGCGTGGTTCGCGCGCCTGATTGCAGCGACATCGAACGTACGAAAGGCCGGCAATGCCGGCCTTTCGTTTGTTTGCGTCACGCTTGCCGGTGCCTGGCGTCAGTCGACGGCATCCGTGATGCGTGTCGCGCGGCCAGCGCGTGGCCGCGCGCTCATCCTGTGGCGGGCATGACCGGTGGGGAGGCGGCGTCGGTCGGCGACTTGGGCGATGTCGACGGAGGACTGAAGGGAATTTCGCTGGGCGCCACTGCGCCGCCACTGATGATGAAGCTCATCGCCTGGTCCACGGTCCAGTCGGTCGGCGTCATTTTCTCGACTGGCACGATTTCAAGGTACCCCGAGGTCGGGTTGGGCGTGGTCGGCACGTAGACCGCGGCCAGCTCGCGGCCGGTGCCGATCTCGCGCATCACCCGGGTTACGAAGCCGAGCGTCTTCATCTCGGCGTGGGGGAAGTCGATCAGCACCACGCGCTGGGTACCATCCGGTTTCGTTTGCAGGATGTCGAGCAGTTTGCGTGCACTGCCATAGATCGTGTTGGCCAGCGGGATGCGGGAAACCATCGCCTCGAACCAGCGCAGCAGGCGCTGGCCCACTACGCGCCGGGTCAGCCAACCGACCAGCAGGATCGCCAGCACCGTCGCGAACATCGCAAGCGCGCCCAGCACCCAGGAATCGGCCAGCCAGCCCAGCGCGCCGGGATTCGCCTCAGCCAGGCCCTGCAGGACCGGGTCGATCACCGGCCGGCTCAGGTCACTCAGCATCACGAACAGGAACCGCACCACTACCCAGGTCAGCCAGAGTGGCAGCAGGGTCAGCAGGCCGGTGACGAACAGCCGTTGCAGGCGGGCAGTGAGCGTGGTGGGAGGCATCCGCGCATTGTAGGGTGGATGCGTGCCGATCAGTCTTCGCGCACCAGGCGAATGCCCACATCGTTGTAGCCGCGGTCGGCAGCCAGTGGCCTGAGTTTGCCGCTGGCCATGCGCTGGCTGCAGGTGTTGTCCGCGCACAGGGTCAGCCAGCCGGATACCGGCGCCGAGGCCTGCGACCTGGCTTCGCCAGCGCTGGGCAGGCGATAGCGGCTGTTTTCGCGTGCGCTCAACCAACGCGCATAGTCCTTGGCATCGTCCGCGGATACGCAGACGACCGGGGCCGAGTCCGGCTGCCGTCCGCCCGGCGCCTTCCAGCTGCGGCGCGTGCTACCCAGGAAGCCGCCGCGGCCACAGTCCGCCGGCACACGTGCGGTCTCGGTGGCGAAGCGAGCGTAGGCCGCGCGGCTGACGGTGACGATTTCAACCGGTGCTGGCGCTGGACCGGTGCTGGCCGCGCGAACGTCCGTGGGTGCAGTCGCGGGCAGGCGCGCCAGCCTGGCCTGCAGGTCCCGGCTGCGTGCCGGGTCCAGACCAATCCAGCGGGTGTCGGCCAGCAATTGCTTCGCGCCCTCGCGATCGGGCCTGGCGATGAGTTCCCCCAGACGTGTCGCCAGCGCCGTATCCAGCCGCTTGCGCAGCATCGCGATGGCATTGCCATCGCCACCGCGGCGTGCATCGAGCTCACGTGCTCGCTCGAACGCTTCTTGCGCGCCGGGGGCATTGCCCTTGCGCAGTGCCTGTTCGCTGGCGTCGCCCAGTGCATCGAACAGGCGTGCACTCAGCATCAACATCTGCAAGTCGATTGGATTCACCCGGCGTGCGGCATCCAGGCTGTCCCAGGCATTGCCATTCAACGGAGCCAACAAGTGGCCATCGCGCAATTGCTGCTCCGCGTTGGCGAGGTAGGCACTGATGCCCGCGGTCGAGGCAGGGGCGACGATGCCCAGCACGCCTTCGCCTGCCTGGGCGCTCGGTACCGGCAAGTCGCCCGCAAGGCCTGCGTCTGCGTCGGTTTGCGCGGGTATCGCGACGTTTTCCTGGACCAGCAGGCGCGGAAGCCCGATGGCCACCGCGGCGACCGTCGCAAGTGCGGCTGCAGCCAGTGCAACCGCTTTCCAGTTGATGCCGCCAGGCGCAGGGTTGCCGCCAGGGCTGGGAGGTGGGGGCAATTCGACGACGCCGAAATTCTTTCCCGCACGCGCCTGGACCTGCTCCAGCGCTTCCAGCATCTCCTGCGCGCTGGCGTAGCGGGCATCCGGCTGCTTGGCCATGCTCTTGTCGATCAGTGCCTGCCAATGTTTCAGCGGCGCCGGCAGGCGCGGGACCGGATTCTGCACATGCATCATCGCCATCGACAGCGCATCACCGGCGTTGTAGGGCAGGCTGCCCGTCAGCATTTCCCAGGTCAGCACGCCCAGGCTGTAAAGGTCGGCGCGGCGATCGACGGTCGTGCCACGCGCCTGTTCCGGCGGCATGTAGGCGGTGCTGCCCACGGCCAGGCCGGTGGAGGTCAGTCGCGGGTTGCTGCCGCGTCGCAGGGCGATGCCGAAGTCGGCCAGTTGCGGCCGCTCGTTGTCGTCGAACAGCACGTTCTCGGCCTTGACGTCACGATGCACCACGCCGCGCACGTGCGCGTAGTCCAGCGCCTGCAGCAGCACGCGCAGGATTCCGGCGACACGCGGCTGGTCGCCGCGCAGGTCGCGCTGGGCCAGGTGGCCATGCGACAGGTAGGGCATCGAATAGAACGGCAGGCCATCGGCGGTACGGCCGACTTCGTGGATGCCGACGATGTTCGGATGTTGCAGCCGGGCGATGGTGTGGGCTTCGTTCTCGAAGCGGCCGCGGCTGACTTCATCGGCCAAGGCTTCCGGCAACATGACCTTGAGCGCGACCTTGCGTCCGAGCGATGCCTGGTCGGCCAGGTACACGGTGGACATGCCGCCATGGCCGATGACCTTGACGATGCGATAGCCATCGACCTGCGGCAGGTCAGTCTCTGAAGTGCGGTTGGACACGGTGACCCCGGATTGGCGTGCGTTCCGCAGCATAGTCGGGAGAGTCGCCTGATGGAACGATCAACGTCCCGGTTTGCGCCTTACGTAGAGCTGCTTGCGGGTGCGTGCGACCAAGTCGCCTTGCGCATCCAGCACATCGGCCTCGAACCAGCGCAGGATTTTTTCACCATGCGCGGTCGCTGCGCGCAGCTCATCCAGGATCGCGTCGTCCAGGTCGAAGCAGGCATGCACGGTACCGCGCACGGGCTTCACGAATTCGATTTCGCCGGCCTTGTCCCAGACGATGTAGTCGGGTCCAAGGCAGCGCAACACCGGGATCATCCGGAACGGATCGGTCATCGCGAACAGGCTGCCACCGAAGTGGGTGCCGACGTAGTTGCCATTCCACGGACGTTTGCGCAGCTCGACCCGGACATGGCGCCAGTCGTCGCTGATGTGGGTGATGTGGATGCCGGTGAACAGGAACGGGGGCCACAGGTTCATGCCATGGCGGACGGTGCTGGCTTTCATCGGGGCGTGGGGTCAGGCCAGCAGCAGCGAGGACATCTTGCGCCGGTAGCGGCTGACCAGGTCCTCGTCTTCAAGCACGCGGAAGGCATCGATCAGGGTCTTGCGGGCCAGTCCGTTTTCGTAGCTGCGGTCGCGTTGCAGCATCTCGATGAATTGCATGAGTCCCGCCTCGGCATCGCCCGACACGAGATGGCGGACGCCAAGCAGGTGGCGCGCACGCAGGTCGGCAGGATCGGCGGCGATCGCGGTCTCCAGCACTTCCATCGGTGGCGCATGCTTCAGCAACGAGGAGAAGCCGATCCGCGCGCGTGCCTTGATGGTCCGGTCGTCGGTGGCGAGGTTCGCGGGCAACCCGTCCAGCAGTTGCTCCGCTTCGGTGGTCGCGCCGGTCTGCAGCAAGGCCTGTGCCAGGTCGAGCTTGAGCTCGGCCTTGTCGGGGTCGACCTCGATGGCCTTGCGCAGGCGCATCACCTCCGCGTGCGGGTCGACGGGCGGCGCCGTCGCTTCGACAAGGGCTTCCTCGACGACCGGCGCAGGCTCGATGCCGTGATGGGTCAGGAATTCACGCAGCTGTCCTTCCGGCAGCGCGCCCGGGAAGCCATCGACCAACTGTCCGCCCTTGACCAGGATGACCGTCGGCACCGAGCGGATCTGAAATGCGGCGGCCAGTTCCTGCTCCTGGTCCACATCGACCTTGGCCAGCTGGAATGCGCCGTTGTAGTCGGTCGCGAGCTTTTCCAGCAGCGGACCCAGGGTCTTGCACGGCGCGCACCATGGCGCCCAGAAGTCCACCAGCACCGGGGTGTCCAGCGAGATGTTGATCACCGTGTCCTCGAAGGTGGCGGCAGTGGCGTCGAACACGTGGGGGGCGCTGGTGTCGGTCATGGGCTGGGACATGGGAGGGATGTCTTGGAAATGGCGATGGCGGTGACGATAGCAAGTCGATGTAAAAAACACTTGACATGAAAAAGATTGAATGTAACGTACACATTACATTTAGTCCGCCGAAGGTGACATTGATGAAAGGCCTGCAACCACGTACCCGACTGATCGCCTGGCTGGTTGTGGCCGGGATCGGGTTGTCGCTGTTCTTCACTGGCGAATACCGGGACATCCCGCTCCCGCTGGGCTGGATCGGCACGTTCCTGTTTGTTGCGGCAGTCTGGTTCAGCGTGGATGCCTTGCATCGGGTTGCGCCCAGTGATGCCGAGGCGCGTGTCGCCCACGGCGAGTGGCAGGCCTGGATCGGCGTGGCCTTCGTCGGTGCGGTGATTGCCGTCAGCCTGCTGAAGGCGCATGTGTTCCTGCCGCAGGTTCCGATCGGGCACAACCCGGAGGCGGGCGTAGTCGGCCAGCGCATCGGCACCCTGTTCATCGCATGGCTGGTGCTGGCGCATGTGCTGAAGCAGCGCTGGGCGGGCAAGGTCCTCGCGGATGAGCGTGATGCGCAGATCGAACTGGCGGCCAGCCAGTGGGGGCGCTACTCGACGGTGTTCGTGATGATCGGCATCGCGTTGCTGCTGGGTTTCAGCGATACCGCGCGCCTGCAGCAGTTCAGCTATCCGTTCATCGCGCAGATGCTGATGACCAGCGTACTGGTGGGCGTGTGGTTCGACCAGCTGGTGGCGGCGATCCTGTACTGGCGCGACCGCCGCGCCGTGTCCGCATGAGCGGCACGCCGGTCGAGAACGCGATTCGCCGCCTGCGCTTCGCACGCGGCGAGATGACCCAGCAGGCGCTGGCCGACGCCTGCAGCGTCACCCGGCAGACCATCATCGCGCTGGAAGCCGGCAAGTACGCGCCCTCGCTGGAACTGGCATTCCGCATTGCCGACGCCCTCGGCGTGCGCATCGAAGACGTCTTCCACTGGAACAAGCCCGCATGAAAACCCGGTCACACCCTTTCCTGCGAATCATCAAATGGCTCGCGCTCAGCCTCGTCTTGCTCGCGCTGCTGCTGTTGGCGTGGATGCAGTGGACGGTTTCCCGTTTCGATACCGAGACCCTGCCTGCACGGCATGGCCAGGTGGACGTCCAGTTGTATGCCGGCGAGGGCGCGCCGCGTCCATTGCTGGTCGGCCTCGGCGGCAGCGAGGGGGGCAATGCCTGGGCCAGTGGCACGTGGAAGGCCCAGCGCGATCGCTTCCTCGACCAGGGTTACGCGATGCTGGCAGTGGGTTATTTCGGCACGCCGAATTCGCCCGAGCAGCTTGATCGCATCTCGCTGGATGGCGTGCACGCGGCAATCGTCGAGGCGGCGCAGGATCCGCGCGTCGATGGCCGTTGCATCGCACTGATAGGCGGTTCGCGCGGCGCCGAATTGGCATTGTTGCTGGCCAGCGAATATCCGGACATCCGTGCAGTGGTGGCGATCGTGCCGGGCAGCGCGGTGTTCCCGGCATTGACGGATGCGATGACGACGCCCGGCTTTTCGCTGCACGACAAGCCGCTGCCGTTCGTGCCGATGACCTGGGGCGCCACCCCCAGCCTGCTGGTCGGCGACCTGCGCGCTGCGTTCGAGGCGATCATGCGCGATACCCGGGCAATGGATGCTGCCGCGATAAGGGTGGAGCGCATCAATGGGCCAGTGCAGTTCGTCTCCGCAAGCCAGGATGAATTCTGGCCGTCGCGCGAGATGTCCGATGCGATGATGGCCAGGTTGAAGCAGCATGATTTCCGGCATCCCGCCGAACACCTGGTCGTGGCTGGTGGACACAGTGAGCCACTGGACGAATTCCCGAAGATGGAAGCATTCCTGCACGAAAATTTGCCCAAGGCTTGCCGATGAAGCGCATGGCGGGCTGGTTGCCATGGTTGGCGCTTGCTTCTTTCATTGTCGGGCTGTTGCTGTCCAGCGTCGGCTTGCCGGAGTATTCGCAAGCCCTGCACCCGGTTGGCTTGCGCGGGGCGACGGGCCTGCCTTACGCGCCCGCATTCAACGCGGTGCTGTTCGTGGTGCCGGGCGTGCTGCTGGCGATTGCCGGCCAGGGATTTCGTCGCAGGCTACCGGGTGCCGGCTGGCTGGCACGGATCGGCATCGTGCTGGTGCAGCTGTCTGCCATCGCCTTTGCGATGCAGGGCGCGGTGTCGCTGGACCCAACCGACATGGACGCGACCATGAGCCGCCTGCATGCGCTGGCGTGGATGCTGTGGTGGATCGCGTTCGTGCCGGGTGCCTTGCTGCTGGCAGGGGGAATGCGCCGGGGCGAGATGTTTGCGTTCGCAACAGTGGTGATCGCGGGGCTGGTGCCGCTGGTCGCGGTATTCGCGCCGATTGGCCAATGGGTCGGCGTCGCGCAGCGCCTGGCGTTTGGATTGTGGTTCGGCTGGTGGCTGATGGCTGCCGGGTGTCGCTCAGGGCACGGGTTCGGCAAGTAGGCCGCCAATCCGCGCGCCCAGCCGCAGGTCATCGACGGCACCGAAGTGCTTCAGCCGCAGGCGTCCCGCGCGATCGACCAGCACCAGCGACGGTGTCCCCTGCAGCGCATAGGTCCGCATGGTGCAGGGAATCGGATCGCCGTCGGCATGCGCGTCCACGCCGACCGGGTAGCGGATGCGATTTTCGTGCAGGTACACCGCCAGCGCCTCCGGACCCATTGCATGGTGGTGCTCGAACACGGTGTGCAGGCCGATCACGGCAAGATCGGTGTCGGCGAAGGCCTCGGCGACCTTCAGGCTCTGCGGCACCGCGTGCTGCACGCAGCCCGGGCACAGCATCTGGAACGTGTGCAGGAATACCGGTCGCCCGCGCAGCGCGGTCAACTCGAGCGGGCCGCTGTTGAACCAGCGCGAGATCGACCAGGCGGGCGCTTGCATAGGCTCAGCCATGCTTCAACTTCAGTCCCAGGATCGTCGCCGACAGCACGAAGGTGATCGCGTTCGAAATGATCATCGGCCACGAATCCAGGACGATGCCGTAGCCGAACCAGAAGCCGATGCCGACCGTGAACACCAGGTACATCCACAGCGAAATGCCGGAGGTGTCCCGGGTGCGGATGGTCCTGGCCGCCTGCGGGATGAACGACAGCGTGGTGCAGGTCGCGGCCACCACGCCCAGCCATTCCAGGTTCACCGTGCGGGTGTCCGGAAGATGGCGCCGTCCTTCATGACGAAATCGACCTTCATGACGTTGTTGATGTCGGCGACCGGATCACCCGGCATGGCGATGATGTCGGCGCGCTTGCCTGCTTCCACCACGCCCTGGTCATCGACGCCCAGGACCTCGGCGGCGCGCAGGGTGGCTGCCTGCAGCGCGTAGGCTGCGGGAATGCCGGCTTCGACCATGTAGGTGAACTCACGCGCGTTGTCGCCGTGCGGGCCGACCCCCATGTCGGTGCCAAAGGCGATCTTGACCCCGTTCCGGTAGGCGCGCGCCGCGGTGTCCTGGATCAGCGCACCGATCCGCGCGGCCTTGGGTCGCACGACGTCGGGGAAATAGCCGTCGAGCCTGGCCTTGTCGGCGACGAAGCGGCCGGCATAAATGGTCGGCACGTACCAGGTGCCCTTCTGCTTCATCAGGGTCATGACCCGGTCGCTCATGTAGGTGCCGTGTTCGATGCTGGTCACGCCGCCGGCGACCGCGCGATACATGCCTTCCTCGCCATGCGCGTGCGCCGCGACCTTGTAGCCGTAGTCACGTGCGGTATCGACGATGGCCTTGACCTCGTCCACGGTGAATTGTGGTGCGTCGCCGGACCTGGCGTAGGACAGCACGCCGCCGGTCGCGGTGATCTTGATGACGTCGCTGCCGTCCTTGTAGCGCTGGCGCACGGCCTGGCGGGCGTCATCGATCGAGTTGATCACGCCTTCGGTGGGACCGGGCGGGCCCAGCAGGTGTGACAGATCGGAGTTGTAGCCGTTGGTGGGGTCGGCATGGCCGCCGGTGGTGGCGATCGATTTGCCGGCGGCCCAGATCCGTGGACCCTTGACCAGCCCCTGGTTGATGGCGTCGCGCAGGTGCGGGGTAATCCCGCCGCCCAGGTCGCGCACGCTGGTGAAGCCGGCCATCAAGGTCTTTTCCGCATAACCGACGCTGCGGAAGGCATGGTCGGTGTCATCCAGTCGAAAGCCTTCCGAATAGCTCTGCGGGCTGGACTGGCTGCCCAGGTGTACGTGCAGGTCGGTCCAGCCGGCCATGCAGGTGTGGTCCGACAGGTCGATGACGTTCGCGCCGGCTGCGGCTTCTGCGCGGCCCGGCAGCACCTCGGCGATCTTGCCGTCGCGAATCACAAGCGTGTGCGCGCCCAGCATCTTGCCGCTGCGGCTGTCGAACAGCTTGCCGCACTGCAGGCTGTTGTCGGTGGCGGCAGCCGGCAGGGCGATGCCCATCAAAACGCAAACGGTCAACAAACGATGCTGCATGGCGGTCTCCCCAAGTGTCGGCGAAGTGTGCCATGCATGGCGGTGGATGTTGCGCTGCGGTAGGCTGTCTGGCCATGCCTTGTCGGGCGTCCAGCGCCAGTAGCCGTGTCCACCGAAACCGTCACCTACGATCCACGTACCGTCGAATCCGCCGCCCAGTCGTTCTGGTCCACCACCCGGGCGTTCGAGGTCAGCGAAGACAGCATCAAGCCGAAGTATTACTGCCTGTCGATGCTGCCCTACCCGAGTGGCGCGCTGCATGTCGGCCATGTGCGCAATTACACGATCGGCGACGTGATCAGCCGGCACAAGCGGATGACCGGCCACAACGTGCTTCAGCCGATGGGCTGGGACGCGTTCGGCCTGCCTGCGGAGAACGCCGCGATCAGGAATCGCACGGCGCCGGCGACCTGGACCTACGCCAACATCGATCACATGCGCGAGCAGCTCAAGACCATGGGCTACGCGATCGACTGGAGCCGTGAATTCGCCACCTGCCGGCCGGACTACTACGTCAACGAGCAGCGCATGTTCGTGCGCCTGCTGAAGAAGGGCGTGGCCTACCGCAAGAATTCGGTCGTCAACTGGGATCCGGTCGACCAGACCGTGCTGGCCAACGAACAGGTGATCGACGGCCGCGGCTGGCGCACCGGTGCGCTGGTCGAGAAGCGCGAGATCCCGCAGTGGTTCCTGCGCATCACCGATTATGCGCAGCAACTGCTGGACGACCTCGACACGCTTCCCGGCTGGCCGGATTCGGTCAAGACCATGCAGCGCAACTGGATTGGCCGCAGCGAAGGCCTGGACATCCAGTTCCGCGTCGACGGCCAGGATGTGCCGCTAAGCGTGTTCACCACGCGCCCGGACACGTTGATGGGCGTCACCTTCATCAGTATCGCGGGCGAGCATCCGCTGGCATTGAAGGCCGCGGAAGGCAATCCCGAACTGGCTGCGTTCCTGGCCGACCTCAAGCGCGGCGGCGTGTCCGAAGCCGAGCTCGAGACCCAGGAAAAGCGCGGCATGGCGACTGGCTTGTGGGCGATCCATCCGATCACCGGCGAAGACGTGCCGGTGTACGTCGCCAACTTCGTGTTGATGGGTTACGGCACCGGCGCGGTGATGGCGGTGCCGGCACACGACCAGCGCGACTGGGAGTTCGCCAGCACCTACGGGCTGCCGGTGAAGCCGGTGATCGTGGACGCCACGACCCGCGATGCGCTGGAGGAAATCAGTTCGCATGTCGTCGAGCATGACGATCCGATGGCCGTCGCGTTGGGCCGCCATGGCGCGATCGATGTGTTCGAAATCGATGCCGCGGTTGCAGTCGTACGCGACTACCTGCGTGGCATCGAGCAGGAGGGCGCACGGACCGAACGCGGCTGGTTGATCAATTCCGGCGATTACAACGGCATGGACTTCGAGCAGGCCTTTGAAGCAATTGCATCGAAGCTGCAAGCCGACGGCACCGGCCAGCGCCGGGTCAACTTCCGCCTGCGCGACTGGGGCGTGAGTCGCCAGCGCTACTGGGGATGCCCGATCCCGGTCATCCATTGCGCCGCCTGTGGCGCAGTGCCGGTACCGGAAGACCAGCTGCCGGTGATATTGCCGGAAGACGTGGCCGACGCCTTCGCCACCGGCGACGTGCATTCGCCGATCAAGTCCGACCCCGCATGGCGCACGACCACCTGCCCGAGCTGCGGCGGCGCAGCCGAGCGTGAAACCGACACCTTCGACACCTTCATGGAGTCGAGCTGGTACTACGCGCGCTACACCAGTCCTGGTGCGGCCGACATGGTGGACGAACGCGCCAACTACTGGCTACCGGTGGACCAGTACATCGGCGGCATCGAGCACGCGATCCTGCACCTGATGTATTTCCGTTTCTACCACAAGCTCCTGCGCGACGCGGGGCTGGTGGATTGCAACGAACCGGCCACGCGCCTGCTGACCCAGGGCATGGTCATTGCCGACACGTTCTATCGCGAAGACGCGCATGGCGCGAAGGAATGGATCAACCCGGCCGATGTCGAACTGGAGCATGACGCGCGCATGCGGGTAACGGGCGCGACGTCGGTACTCGATGGCCTGCCGGTGCTGATCGGCGGCACCGAAAAGATGTCGAAGTCGAAGAACAATGGCGTCGACCCGCAGGCAATGGTCGACAAGTACGGCGCGGATACCGTGCGCCTGTTCTCGATGTTTGCCGCGCCGCCGGAGCAGTCGCTGGAGTGGAACGAGGCCGGCGTGGAAGGCATGTCGCGCTTCCTGCGCAGGGTGTGGCGCGATGTCCACGCGCATGCCGCGCAGCCCGACCACCCCGGCGTCGATCGGTCGGCACTGGATGCCGTGCAGAAGACGATGCGCCGGCATACCCATGAAACGATCAGGAAAGTCAGCGACGACTACACTCGCCGGCACAGCTTCAACACGGCGATCGCCGCGCTGATGGAACTGTTGAACCATCTCGTCAAGTTCAGCGACACGGGCGAGCAGGGACGTGCGGTGCGCCACGAGGCGTTCGAAGCGATCGTGCTGCTGCTCAATCCGATCACCCCGCACATCAGCCATGCGCTGTGGCAGGTACTGGGCCACGCCGAAGAGCTGCTGGAGGACGTGCCGTTCCCGCAGGTCGATACCTCCGCGCTGGCCCGCGACGCGGTGACCCTGGCCGTGCAGGTCAACGGCAAGCTGCGCGCCACGATCGAGATGGCGCCCGACGCCAGCCGCGAGGCCGCCGAGGCAGCGGCGCTTGCGGAGCCCGCGATTGCGCGCCTGCTGGAAGGGCAAACGGTGCGCAAGGTGATCGTGGTGCCGGGCAAGATCGTCAATATCGTGGCCGCATGAGCCACCATCGCGCGCAGCCCGGGGGGCGCTGGCATGAAGTGCCGTGCGCGAAACTTCACTCCAGCCACTTTTCCGGTCAGACTTCGGGAATGAAGTCACGAATCCTGGCAATTTTCCTCACCACCGCCCTGTTGTCCGGGTGCGGTTTCCACTTGCGCAACGCGCTCAGCCTGCCGACCAATCTTGGCCCGGTGCGGGTGCTGGCCAGCGACCAATACAGCGCACTTGCCGAAGACCTGGCCGACGGGCTTCAGCACGCCGGTGCGGAGGCGGCGCCGGTGGACGCAACGACTGGCGTGGCAACCCTGCAGGTGCTTTCCGAACAGTGGGCGGACACCCCGATCAGCTACGACCAGTTTGGCCGTGCGCAGGAGTTCTCCCTGCGCTATGCCGTGGTCTTCACCCTTCGCCGTGCCGATGACAGCGTGGCGGTCCCGCAACAGGCGGTTGAACTGTCCCGCGACTACCTGGCGCCGGCGGTGGATTCTATCGGCAGGGCCAGCGAGCGCGAACTGCTGGTGCGCGAGCTGCGCCGCGCCATGGCGACCGCGATCCTGCGCCGCGTGGATGCCGCAACCACGCATGCAGCGCCTGTCTCCGAATAGAACTGCATGGGTCGGCACGAGGGCTCGCAAGACGAGTCCTCGCGCCGACCCCTGTTTCCTTGCGCTCTTCTTGCGCGAGACCCCATGGAACTGACACCGGACCGGCTTGCCCGGCAACTGGCAGGCGAGCCATTGCGGCCGGCATGGCTGGTCGCGGGCACCGAGACCCTGTTGGTGGTTGAGGCTGCGGACGAGATCCGCAAGGCCGCGCGCGCGCAGGGCATCGACGAGCGCGAAGTGCACGACATGGAAGGCCGCGATCCCGATTGGGACGGGCTGTCGGCATCGATCCGCGCCCCCAGCCTGTTCGCCAGCCGGCGCCTGGTCGAAGTCCGTCTGCCGACCGGAAAACCCGGCGTCGCCGGCAGCAAGATGCTCTGCGAGATCTGCGCGGAGCTCCCGGTGGACGTCGTGCTGCTGGTGATCGCCAACGACTGGTCGCGCTCGCATGCTGGCAAGTGGAGCGAGGCGATAGGCCGCATCGGCCACAGCTGCATCGCCTGGCCGATCAAGCCGCATGAATTCAATGGCTGGATCGAACGCCGCCTGCGCAGCCGCGGGCTGAAGGCGACCCCGGATGCGGTGGCGCGCCTGGCGCAGCGGGTGGAAGGCAACCTGCTGGCTGCCGCGCAGGAAATCGACAAACTGGCGTTGCTGGCGGCGTCAGCGGGCGAGCAAACGCTGGACGTGCAGGCGATGGAATCGCTGGTGTCCGATTCGGCCCGTTTCGACGTGTTTCGCCTGGTCGATGCCGCACTGAACGGGCAACCCGCGCAGGTGTCGCGGATGCTGGCCGGCCTGCGCGCCGAGGGCGAGGCGGTACCGGCCTTGCTGGGCATGATCGCGAAGGAATTGACGACTCTCGCCGCGTTGTCGCGCGCGCGCAACCTGGCCGCCGAGTTCAAGGCGCAGCGGGTGTGGGACTCCAAGCAGGCGATGTACACGCGCGCGCTGAAGCGGCACTCGCCGGCGCGATGGCAGCGATTCGTGGCCGATGTCGGCCAGGTGGATCGCATCGCCAAGGGCCGCGTGCGAATCGGCGAGGAGTCCGCCGATCCCTGGCTGCAACTGGAACGCGTGCTGCTGGCGGTGGCCGACAAGGGCGCGCTGTCGCTGCTGGCATCGTGAGCCTGTCGCGATGACAGCGGCGCAGATGCGGGTCTGTTTCGGCGGTACCTTCGACCCGGTTCACAACGGTCATCTGGCGGTCGCGCGCAGCGTGCGTGATGCGCTGTCGGCGCAGGTCATCCTGCTGCCGGCGCACGATCCGCCGCACAAGGGCCCCACCCGTGCCGATGCCCGGCAGCGTGCCGCGATGCTGGAGCTGGCCATCGATGGCGAGCCGGATCTGTGCGTGGATCGCCGTGAGCTGCGCCGCGAAGGACCGTCATGGACCGTGGACACGCTGGCCGAATTGCGCGCCGAAATGGGTCGGGACGCCCCGATCGCATGGCTCATCGGGGCCGATTCGTTGCTGCAACTGGCCAGCTGGCATCGCTGGCGCGAATTGTTCGAACTGGCGCATATCGTGGTCGTGGACCGCCCTGGCGTCGCTGCTGATGCCGCTGCGCTGGGCTCGCAGGCACCCGAGGTGTTCGTCGAGCTCGCGCCGCGCTGGCGTGATCCCGGCCAGTTGGACAAGGCAGCGGGTGGTGGCATCGCGCGCGTGCCGATGCCGGCGATGCGGCCGGAATCCTCCACCGAACTGCGCCGACGCATCGCCACGGGCGCACCTTGGCAGGACTGGGTGCCGCCCGCCGTCGCGTCCTATATCGTCCGTCACGAGCTGTACAAAGCGCCCACCGTTATAATGCCTACATCCTCCGCGAGCGACAGCCTTTGACCACTACCGCCCACGTCATCAAGACCAGCATGCCCAATCCACCGCCATCCGTGGAAACGCTGCTCAAGACCGTCCACGCTGCCGTCGAGGAATTGAAGGGAAGGGACACCACCGAGATCGACGTGCGCGGCAAGAGCAGCGTCTGCGATTACATGGTCGTCGTCTCCGGTACGTCCAGCCGCCACGTCAAGTCGATTGCCGATGAAGTGGTGCGCTTTGCCAAGAAGCTCGACGTCATGCCGCTCGGCGTGGAAGGCGAGCGCGAGGCTGAATGGGTGCTGGTCGACCTTGGCGATGTCGTGGTCCACGTGATGCTGCCGCGCGTCCGCGAGTTCTACGCGCTGGAGCGCCTGTGGACGGTCGGCGACCAGCCACCGGACTATTGATGGCCAAATGAAGGCACGCCTGATCGCAGTCGGTGAACGCGCGCCTGGCTGGGTGGCTGAAGGCTTCGCCGAATACCAGAAGCGCCTGTCGCATTGGCTGCCACTTGAATTGATCGAAGTGGAACCTGGCCTGCGCGGCAAGGGCCGCGACACCGTGCGTGCGACCAGTGATGAGGGCGCGCGCGTGCTGGCCGCCTTGCCGAAGAACGCTTGCGTCGTCGCCCTCGACGGGCGTGGAAAGTCCTACGATTCCGGGCAACTGTCCCGTCGGCTGGAGCATTGGCGCCAGCAGGGGCGCGACCTGGCGTTCCTGATCGGCGGCCCGGAAGGGCATGCGCCCGAGGTCATCCAGCGCGCGGATGAAACCTGGTCACTGGGACCCTTGACGTTGCCGCATATGCTGGTGCGGCTGGTGGTGGCCGAGCAGGTGTATCGCGCCGCTGCGCTGCTCGCCAATCACCCCTATCACCGTGGTTGAACCACTGACCCGCCGGCCGGCGGGTCAGTGGCGGTGCAGCTTGCGTGGCGGGATTCAGTCGCGCAGCTTGAACGCGACCGGCACCAACCCCAGTGCCTGCACCGCCTTGCCGTCCTTCATCGCCGGCCGGAAGCTCCAGCGATTGAGGATCTGGCTGCGCGCCGCCTCGTCGAGTTCGCGATTGCCACTGGTCTGCGACACCGTCACATCCAGTGGCCGGCCATCGATACCGACCAGCACCTGCAGCAACACGGTGCCCTCGATCCGCCGGACCAGTGCGCCACGCGGATATTTCGGTGGCGGTGCCGACAGGTACTCAAGCTGCACTGCCGTGGGTCCGGTCGAGGTGGCGGTGCCCAGATCGGTGCTCGGACCGATGTCGTTGGCGACCACGTAGTCCGTCACCTGCTCGCTGCCGGTTTCGGCGATCACGACGACGTTGTTGGCCTGGGCATGCGCCGGCGCAACGGTTTGTGGCCGTGCCGGTTGGGCGACGGGGGCGGGCTTGGCCGCCTTCTCGACGATGTCCACCACCACGGGTTTTTCCTTTTGGATGTCCCGCACCGGGTTGCGTGCCGTCGGTTCGACCCAGGCGGCCGGCGGCGGCATCGCCAGCGGCATCATCAGCAGGCCAAGCGCAATCAGGTTGATCGCCATGGTGCCGCTCATGGTCAGGATGCGGGTGGCATCCAACTGCGGCTGGGAGGCAGGCCGCAACAAGGCGAAACCGGCGGAGCGCGGCAGCGCGTGGGCGAGTGCGTGCGGATGTGACGTTGTGCGGGCCATGGTCAACCTCCTGTCAGGGTGCGATGTCGGAGAACACGTACTCCATGCAACGGCCCGGCACAGTCAGTGGGGTTAATCGTGGCGGTGCGGATCCGGGCGCTGCATGGATCAAACGTGTTCCATGTGCCCGGGTGCGGCAAGCCATCGGCGACGGCTGGTTGGCTGGCGGCGACAGGCGGCTCTTCCTGCGCCGCAAACGCCGACGCCCGCATCTGCGGGCGTGGCGAAACGACACGGGCGGGTTGATTCAGGTGGCGGGATCCGGCTCGTGCTCCAGGCCACCCTCTTCAGTATTCGGCGCCTGTTTGGCACCCTGGATACGTGCCTGTTCCTTGCTGCGTGGCCTGGGTTCCGCATAGCCGGTATTGCGCGCGGGGTCGGGGCTTGCAGCGGGCATCTTTTTGTCCGTCGGGTTGGAGTGCTGGCCCATGATCAGCGCCCCAGTTCGAACACGACTTCAATGTTGACCGACAGCGTGGTTTCGCCCGGCGAGACTGACGTTTCCTTGGTCATGCCCGCATCGGCGGCCATCGCCCGCAGCATTGGTACTGGCCGCGGCATGCTGGAGCCGCCCTCGCTGATGCTGACGATGCGACGGACCTTCAAGCCCAGAGCCTCGGCATAGGTCGTCGCACGGGCCTGTGCCTTCCTCAGTGCGCCGACGCGTGCTTCGTCATACGCATCGTCCGGCTTGTCCACTTCGAAGCTGGGTCCATTGACCTGGTTGGCGCCCTGTTCAACCAGGGCATCCAGCACCTTGCCCAGCCTGGACAGGTCGCGGACGGTGATGCTGACGGTGTTGCTGGCCTGGTAGCCGGTGATGGTGGGCGGCGCGTTGTCCCGGTAGTTGTATTGCGGGTTCAGGTTGATGCCGCTGGTCTGGATGTCGCGTTCGGCAATGCCCGCAGCGCGGATCGCGGCCATGACTTTGTCCATCTGCACCGCGTTGGCGCGCATCGCCGCGTTGGCATCAGCGGCCTGGGTGACCACGCCGGTGGACATGTTGGCGACATCCGGAACGCGCTTGGCATCGGCGCTGGCGGAGACCGAGAGCAGGGTGCCGTCGGCCGGTATTGCGTAATCGGTTGAAGACTGAGGGGCGGCGTAGGCGTTCATGGGCAATCCGAAAGCAAGGACGGTGGCCAAAATCATGGCCAGTTTGGCGGGGCGCAGGTGCATGGGCGAACTCCGTTGGTCTAGATCAATTGAGAGCGTGCTGGATGCGGCGTCAGCGTGTGATGAAGCCTCGCGTCATGCCGCCGGCTGGATGGGTGAACGCATGGTGAGCCGCAACGGGGTTGGATGGCGTGCGCGTGCCAGCCTGTGCCCGGGCGCGGGTTAAACTTCATGGATGTTGCATCTTGCCTCCCGCTCGCCACGGCGCGCTGAATTGCTGTCCCGGCTTGGCCTGGATTTCGGCGTCATCGATCTCGACATTCCCGAACAGCAAGGCGTCGATGAGCCTGCTGCCGACTACGTGCGCCGGGTCGCGCGTGAAAAGGCCGGCGCGGGCCTGCTGCAGGTCGTCGCGGTGCCTGGCGCCGTGGTGCTGGGTGCCGATACCGAAGTCATCCTGGACGGTTCGGTGTTCGGCAAGCCGACGGATGCCGATGATGCCGCATCGATGTTGCGCCGCTTGTCCGGCCGCACCCATGAGGTGATCACCGCGGTGTCGGTGGTGTCCGCAGGACGCGAGGCGCAGGCGGTTTCGGTTTCGCAGGTCACTTTCGGCACGTTGTCCGATGCCGACATCGATACCTATCTTGCTTCGGGCGAATGGCAAGGCAAGGCCGGCGCGTATGCGATCCAGGGCCGCGCGCAGGCCCATGTCGCACATCTTTCCGGAAGTCATTCCGGGGTCATGGGCCTGCCGCTGTTCGAGACCGCTGGCTTGCTGCGCCAGTTCGGCCTCCTGCCATGAGTGCGGTCGCATGAGCGAGGAGTTGCTGGTCAACGTCACCCCGCGCGAAACCCGCGTGGCCGTGGTCGAGAACGGGATGCTGCAGGAGCTGCACATCGAGCGCGGCAGCCAGCGCGGCGTGGTCGGCAACATCTACAAGGGCAAGGTGCAACGGGTGATGCCCGGCATGCAGGCGGCCTTCGTCGACATCGGCCTGGAGCGCGGCGCGTTCCTGCACGCCAACGACATCTTCCGCAGCACGCAGCTTGATGCCGGCGAAAGCGGCGATGCCCCAGGGGCGATGCCGTTGCAGGTGCAGGTACCGATTACCGAATTGCTGCGCGATGGCGCGGAGATCGTGGTGCAGGTGGTCAAGGATCCGATCGGCAGCAAAGGCGCACGCCTGACTACGCAGATCAGTATTCCTTCGCGCTATCTGGTATTGCTGCCGCGATCGCGGGTCGTCGGGATCTCGGCGCGGATCGAGGACGAAGACGAACGTGCCCGCCTGAAGGAATTGGTGTGCGAGTTGGCACCGGCAGGTGCAGTGCCCGGCATGCTGAAGCATGGCTACATCGTGCGCACCAATGCCGAAGGCCAGTCGCGGGAAGCACTGGCGGAGGACATCGCGTATCTCGGGCGCGCCTGGGAGCTGGTCGAGACATCCTCCGCCACGGCGAAGGTCGGCAGCTGCGTGTACGAGGACCTCAGCCTGCCGTTGCGCGCGGTACGCGACCTGATTCGGCGTGACGTGGACAAGGTCAAGGTCGACTCGCGCGAAACCTGCGAGCGCCTGCGCGCATTTGCCGCGCAATACATGCCGGCGCTGGCCGAGAAGATCGAGCACTACACCGGTGCGCGCCCGGTATTCGACCTGTATGGCGTCGAGGACGAGATCCAGCGTGCGCTCAACAAGGAAGTGCCGCTGAAGTCCGGTGGCACCCTGGTAATCGACCAGACCGAGGCGATGACCACCGTCGACGTCAACACCGGCTCGTTCCTGGGCCAGCGCAACCTCGAGGAGACCGTGTACCGCACGAACCTCGAAGCGGCGCAGTCGGTTGCGCGCCAGCTGCGCCTGCGCAACCTGGGCGGGATCATCATCATCGACTTCATCGACATGATCGATGCGGAACATCGCCGGCAGGTGCTGCGCACGCTGGAAAAATCGCTGGCGAAGGACCACGCCAAGACCACGGTCTACGACTTCTCGCCGCTGGGGCTGGTGGAGATGACCCGCAAGCGCACGGTGGAATCACTGGAGCGCCAGCTCAGCGAGACCTGCAACGAATGCAGCGGGCGCGGCACGGTCAAGACCGCGGAAACCGTGACCTATGAAATCTTCCGCGAGATCGTGCGGGCGGTGCGCCAGTTCGATGCGGCGCGGCTGCTGGTGATCGCGTCGCCGAAACTCGTGGCACGCATCACCGAAGAGGAGTCCAGCGCAGTTGCCGAGTTGGAAGAGTTCCTCGGCAAGTCGATCCGCTTCCAGGCGGATGCGCAGTACATGCAAGAGCAGTTCGATGTCGTACTGCTGTGACTTCCATGCGCCAGTACGCGCGCTGACGCCCGTTCGCGACGCGCACCGATCGTCATGACCGGCACCCCACTTCGCCGGCGCCTGCGGCTGCTGCGTCGCGGCTTCGGCTATGGCACGGCATTGCTGCTGGTGCTGGTCGCCCTGGTGATCGGGGTGGCAAGCCAGGTGCTGCCGCTGGCCGAACGCCATCCGGACAAGATCGCGGCATGGTTGAGCGCGCGCGCCCATAACCCGGTTGCCTTCGACGCGGTCGAGACGCAGTGGACCCGGCGCGGCCCGGTGTTGCGGCTGGACAACCTGCGGGTGGGCCGCGGCAACGATGCCTTGCACATTGGCGATGCGGAAATACTGGTGGCGCAGTACACCGGCCTGCTCCCGGGGCGGTCGCTCACCGAGTTGCGCGTGCGCGGACTGGACCTCACCTTGCAGCGCGATGCCGCCGGTCGCTGGCAGGTGCGTGGTTTGCCGGGACAGCAACAGGACAGCGACGGCGATCCCTTCGCCACCCTGGAACGGCTGGGCGAATTGCAGGTCTCGGATGCGCGGTTGCGCGTACTGGCGCCAGAACTTGGCGTCGACATGCACTTGCCGCGAATCGACCTGCGCATGCGGGTGGATGGCCCGCGTATCCGTGCTGGCGCCAAGGCATGGTTGCGCACGGATGGCACGCCGTTCAGTGCGGCGCTGGACTTCAATCGCGTCAACGGGAATGGCAAGGTCTATGCGGGCACCCATGCCGCCAACCTCGCCGAAATTGCCGACGACCTGCACGTCGCCGGGATCTCTGCGGTGTCCGGGCAGGGCCGCGTGCAGGCATGGGCCGGGCTCCGTGAGCATCGGGTCGTCAGCGTGCATGCCGATGCCATGTTGCAGCAGGTCGTCGTGCGCGGGACTGCGCTGAAAGGGGGGGCGCCGCCGCCCACCCAGGTCCTGGCTGCGCTCGAGGTGGATGCGCGCTGGGCCGGCAGCATTGCCCAGTGGCGTGCGGATGCTTCGACGCTGCGGATCGGCGACGGCAAGAACCAGCAGGTGCTCGACGGCCTTGCAGTGGCCGGTGGCCAGCAGTACGGCTTGCGCGCAAGCGGGATCGATGCCGGTGCATTGCTCGCATTGGCGGCACTGGGCAATGGATTGCCGTCCGGGCTTCGCACCTGGTTGCTGGCATCGTCGGCCGGCGTGACGCTGGAAGACGTCGTGGTCAGTGGCGTGCGTGGCGGTGAATTGCGGGTCGATGCGCGCTTGCGCAACCTCCATTTCGCACCGGTCGGCAACACGCCGGGCATGAGCGGGATCGATGCCAGCGTGCAGGGCGATGCACATGCATTGCTGTTGCGCTTCGATCCGCAGGGGCAAGTCGTCTTTGATTGGCCCGCCGGCTTCGGCGTGCCGCATGCCATGACCCTGGCGGGCGACCTGCTGGCCTGGCGCGAAGGCGATGCCTGGAACGTGCAAACACCCGGGTTGGCGATCGGCGGCAAGCAGTTCAGCGCGAATGCGCGTGGCGGGATGGGCTTCCCGAACGACGGTACGCGCCCGCGCATGGACCTGGCGGTCGACATCGACGATGCGCCGGTGACGCTCGCCCGCCAATTCTGGGTGCACCACCTGATGTCGAAGGCGACAGTGGATTGGTTGAACGCGGCATTGCAGGGAGGCAGCCTGCGCGACGTGCATGCGGTCGTGGCCGGCGACTTCGATGACTGGCCATTCCGCAGCGAAAGCGGGCGCGCCGGTGCGGGCAAGTTCCGGGTCGATGCGCGGATCGTCGGCGGGATGGTGAAGTTCCAGCCGGCTTGGCCCGCGGTCGAACATCTGGATGCCGATATCCGCTTCGAGGCCGACGGTTTCACCATCGACGGTCGTGGGCAACTGGCTGGCGTGCAGATCGAGTCGCTGAGCGCAGGCATTCCGCGCTTCGGCCGCGCAGAATTGCGAGTGGATGCAACGTCCGCTGGCGAGGCGGGCGAAGCGGGCAAGTTGCTGTCGATGCTGCGTGCCAGTCCGCTCCGGAAAGACCATGGCGAGGTCATGGACAACCTGCACGTATCCGGTTCGGCGCGCGCCGATTTCCATCTGCTGCTGCCGTTCCACCATGACGGCGGAGCTGTCCAGCAGATGCACGGCAGCGTGGTGCTGGCGGATGCGAGCGTGCGCGAGAAACGCTGGAACCTTGTCTTCGACAAGGTGAACGGACGTGCGCAATACGATGGCAAGGGCTTCATCGCCGACAAGTTGCAGGTGCTGCATGACGGAGCCGCGGGCGTGCTTTCGCTGCGCGCCGGACCGCACGTGCGTGATCCGAAGCAGGCGTTCGAAGCCGAGCTGCAGGCCAGTGTCGGCATCGACAGCCTGCTCGACAAGGCCGGCAACCTGGCGTGGCTGAAGCCTTACACGGAGGGCCGCTCGGCGTGGACGGTCGCCCTCGGAATTCCGCGTGGTGGGGAGGCATCGGCGCCGACGCGCCTGCAATTGCGCTCGAACCTGGTGGGTACCGCGATCAACCTGCCCGAACCGGTGCGCAAGCCGGCAACGCAGGCGTTGGCGGCCACCATCGACATGGCATTGCCCCTGGAGCGCGGCGAGGTAAGCGTGATGCTTGGCAACCTGCTTTCGTTGCGCAGTCGCAGCGATGAAAAGCAGACCGGGATCCGGGTCCAGTTCGGCGGTGCTGCAGAAGCACCCCCTGCGCACGGCCTGGTCATCGGCGGACGCGCGGAGCACGTTGAAGCGCTGGACTGGATCGGCGTGTTCGCAGGCGATGGCGCGGATGGCACGTTGCCGCTGCGGCGGATCGACGTGATGGCCAGCCAGTTGCATCTGCTTGGTGCCGACTTCGCCGACACGCGCTTGTTGCTGGTACCCGCGCCGGGGGGGACAGCCGTGCAGGTGCAAGGTGCCGGCATTGCAGGCTCACTGGTGGTGCCGCAACAGGATGGGGCGCTGGTCGCTGGTCGTTTCGAACGCCTGTACTGGCGCAAGCCGCCGAAGCCAGCCACGGCGGGTGGGCAGGCGGCGGTGGCGACGCAGGGCGGCACGTCGCTCGCGTTTGATCCGGCCAGGATTCCGCCGATGTTGTTCGAGGTGGCCGATTTGCGTATTGGCGATGCCGCACTGGGGAGTGCGCGTTTCCGCAGCACGCCGGTGGCGTCCGGCCTGCGCATGGACGAGTTCAGTGCGCGCAGTCCGAAACAACGCGTGAATGCGAGCGGAAGCTGGACGGGACGCAGCGAAGCGGCGCGCACCCAGCTCAAGCTGGACGTGGACAGCGACGACATCGGGGTCTTGCTGGAGGGATTGGGCCTCGCCGGTCAGGTCGATGGCGGCAAGGGCAAGCTCGGCGGGCAAGCCAGTTGGCGCGGGGGCCCGGAGGCATTCGATCCAAGGACCATGCAGGCGAGCATCTCGCTGGATGCGGGTGACGGCCGGCTGCTGGAACTGGAACCCGGTGCCGGCCGCGTGCTGGGCCTGCTCGGCATCGCGCAACTGCCGCGTCGGCTGACGCTCGACTTCCGCGACTTCTTCGAGAAGGGCTTCGCCTTCGACCACATCACGGCCGATGTGCGCCTGGCCCAGGGCAGCGCGCGCACCGACAACCTGACGATCGAGGGACCCGCTGCCGACATCCACGTGCGCGGCAGTGCCGACCTGCGCACGCAGCGCTTCGACCAGACCGTGGACGTGTTGCCGAAATCGGGTGGCCTGCTGACCGCGGTCGGCGCGCTCGCTGGCGGGCCGGTTGGCGCTGCGGTGGGTGCGGTGGCCAATGCGATGCTGGACAAGCCGCTGCAGGGAGTGGGCGCGAAGACGTATCGGGTGACTGGGCCCTGGGCCTCACCCACGGTCGAGGTGACCGCGCGCAGTGGCGCGACCACGCCTGTGCAACCCGCGCAAGCCAAGCCAGCCCAACCCAGTCCAGTACCCGCCAAACCAGTGCCGGACAAGGCTTTGCCATCCAAGCCCGCGCCAGTGGGTCCGCCGGCTTGATCGCGACGTGATCGGCACCATCTCCTGACCTGACGCATCACACGACTTCACGGCCATCGAAACCATGACCCAACTCGCCATTGCCACATCGCGCCTGCTTGCGCCCACCGGACTGGATCTGGATGCGTTGCAACGCGCTTTCGGCACGCTGCTGGGCCCGGGCATCGACTTCGGTGACCTGTACTTCCAGCACTCCCGGCGCGAGGGCTGGAGCATGGAAGACGGCATCGTCAAGGACGGCACGCATTCGATCGAGCAGGGCGTGGGCGTGCGCGCGATCAGTGGCGAGAAGACCGGTTTCGCGTATTCCGATGACCTCGATGCGAACGCGCTGATCGCTGCAACACAGTCCGCGAAGGCCATTGCGCGAGATGGCAGGGCGCATGCGCCGCACGCACTGGTGTCGGGTGGGGCGAGAACGTTGTATCCGGCGCTCGATCCGCTCGATGCGATGGGCAACGAAGCCAAGGTCGCCGTATTGCGCCGGGTGGACGGATTGCTGCGCTCGCTCGATGCGCGGGTGCATCAGGTGATGGTGGGCCTGAGTGGTGGCGTTGACACGGTGCTGGTGGCGCGCAGCGACGGCGTCCTGGCAGCCGACGTGCGGCCGCTGGTGAGGATGAACGTGCAGGTGATCGTGGAGCAGGGCGGTCGACGCGAATCCGGCTATGCAGGTTTCGGTGGGCGCTACTCTTACGAAGAGCTGCTGGCGGATGACAAGCCGGAAAAATTCGCGCGCGAGGCCTTGCGCCAGGCGTTGGTGAACCTGGATGCGATCGATGCACCCGCCGGCGTGATGCCGGTGGTGCTGGGCAATGGCTGGCCCGGTGTGCTGCTGCATGAAGCGGTGGGCCACGGCCTGGAAGGCGACTTCAACCGCAAGGGCACCAGTACCTATGCCGGCCGCATGGGCCAGCAAGTCGCCGCCAGGGGCGTGACCATCGTCGATGACGGCACCCTCGAGGGTCGCCGTGGCTCGCTCAACATCGATGATGAAGGCGAGACCACGCGCTGCACCCCCCTGATCGAGGACGGCATCCTGGTGGGTTACATGCAGGACAGCCTCAATGCGCGCCTGATGGGCATGGCGCCGACCGGCAATGGCCGCCGTGAATCGTTTGCGCACATGGTGATGCCGCGGATGACCAACACTTACATGCGTGCGGGCAGCCACGATCCGCAGGAGATGATCCGCTCGGTCAAGCGTGGCTTGTATGCGGTGAACTTCGGTGGTGGCCAGGTCGACATCACCAGCGGCAAATACGTGTTCTCGACGACCGAGGCCTACCTGATCGAGGACGGCAGGATCACCGCGCCGGTGAAGGGCGCGACGCTGATCGGCAATGGCCCGGAAACCATGCGGAAGGTGGCGATGATCGGCCATGACCTGGCGCTGGATGATGGCGTCGGTGTTTGCGGCAAGGACGGGCAGTCGGTGCCGGTCGGTGTCGGCCAGCCGTCGTTGTTGATCTCCGAGATGACGGTCGGTGGCACCCAGGCCGGTTGATCAGTCGTGCGCGCCTTCGCCAGCCGAATCCGCGTCCCCCGCCTGCGCCAGCAGCTCGCGCAGTTCGCGGAACAGTTCGCGGAACGCATGCGGTGGTTTGTTGCGCTTGCGCTCTTCCAGCGTGTTGCGAACCAGTTGGCGCAGGTGCTGGCGATCCGCGTGCGGATGCACGGCCAGCAGCGTGGTCATCGCCGCGTCGCCAGCCTGCCCGAGCAGTTCATCGCGCAGGAGTTCCACCCGGTGCAGCAGCGCGGTCTCGCGGCGCCCGGCATCGCCATCCTTGCTCATGCCGTCGCGGATCGCATCCAGCGTCTCCTCGTCCTGTCGGCGCATCTGCTTGGCCAGGAACGCCAGCTGGCGCTTGCGCGCTCCGTGCGAAGGGATGCGCTGCGTATCACGGATATGCGGCAACAGTTCTTCCGGGATCGGCAGCCGAGCGAGCTGTGCCTGGCTCAGTGCCACCAGGGCCTCGCCCAACGCCAATGTGTCCAGCGCCTCGCGCCGGTTGGCGCTGCGGCTGGGGGCCTTGAATTCACCGGTTTCTTCGTCACGTCCACGCATCGCAATAGGGTAACGCATTGAACATCCAGGCCATCAACACAGCATCCGGCGACGACAGCCAGCTCCGGCTGGATCGCCTGTCCGGTATCGCCCAGCGGCTGCTTGCGGGCTGCACCGCGCAGGGCGCGACCCAGGCCGAAGTCAGTTGCAGCGAGGACAGCGGGCTTGCGGTCAACGTGCGCATGGGCGAGGTCGAGACGGTCGAGGCGACCCGTGACCGCGGGATCGCGGTGACCGTGTATTTCGGCCACCGCAAGGGCAGTGCCAGCACCGCCGACACGCGCGAGGAGAGCCTTGCAGCCACCGTGGCCCAGGCCTGCGCGATCGCCACCTTCACCGAGGCCGATCCTGCATCCGGGCTTGCGGATGCCGGACTCATGGCCAGCACCCAGCGTGAGTTCGACAGCTGGCATCCGTGGGCGCTGGACGCCGCCCGTGCGATCGACATCGCGCTGGCCTGTGAGCAGGCCGGCCGCGACGTGGACGCGCGTATCGCCAATTCCGATGGGGCGTCGGTCAACAGCAGCGCTTCGATCAGTGTCTATGCCAATTCCCACGGTTTCCTGGGCCGCGAGCGTGGCACCCACCACAGCATCAGCTGCGCGCTCATCGCGGGTGAGGGCGATGGCATGCAGCGCGATAGCTGGTACGACCTGGCGCTGGCGGCGTCCGACCTCGATTCGGCGCAGGCGATCGGGCGCATTGCGGCGCAACGCACGCTTGCACGGCTGGCGCCACGGCAATTGCCCACCAGTCGCGTGCCGGTGCTGTTCGCCGCGCAGATGGCGCGCTCGTTGATTGGCAGCTATATCGGTGCCGTGTCGGGTGGCGCGCTGTATCGCAAGGCCAGCTTCCTGCTCGACAGCGTCGGCACGCGGGTGTTCCCGGACTGGTTCGGCATCGAGGAGCTCCCGTTCCTCGTGCGCGGAATGCGCTCCGCCTCGTTTGATGGCGAGGGCGTGGCGACGCGCGAATCGCCACTGGTGCGTGACGGCGTGGTGGAGCGTTACGTGCTTGGCAGCTACTCGGCACGCAAGCTCGGCCTTGAGACCACCGCCAATGCCGGCGGCGTGCACAACCTCCAGGTCAGTGCCAATGCCGGTGACCTGGATTCGCTGGTGCAGGGCATGGGCCGGGGCCTGCTGGTCACTGAATTGATGGGGCAGGGCGTCAATCCGATCACCGGTGACTATTCGCGTGGCGCCGCCGGTTTCTGGATCGAGGATGGGAGCATCGCCTATCCGGTCGATGGCATCACCATCGCCGGCAACCTGAAGCAGATGTTCTCCGCCATCGAGGCGGTCGGCAGCGATGTCGACCCGCGCTCCCACGTCCGCACCGGGTCGATCCTGGTGGGCGACATGACGGTGGCCGGAACCGGCTGAGAGCCGTTCGGCGCGGCATCTGCGCAACTGCATCGGCGCGTCATGGGACTGCGTGGTGAGCCTGTCTCGCGAATGCATGGCCTGACGCTCGCTGCCTGGTGGTTGGCCGGTTGCTACCCGCCGCGACGTTTGACAGGATAGCTGCGGCCATATGCCGTCATTCCGGGGAGACCAGATGGACAACAACGAACCCACCGCCGCACCGCCATCATCACCTGATGCGGGCACGGGCACGCCCAGCCAGGAAGAACGGCAATGGGCAATGTTCGCCCACCTGTCGGCATTGGCCGGCGGACTACTGACCTCGGCCCTGGGTGGCTGGGGCTTCTTCATCGGCCCACTGGTGATCTGGCTGATCAAGAAGGACACGATGCCCTTCGTCGCGGATCAGGCGAAGGAATCGTTGAATTTCAACATCACCGTCTCCGCGATCTTCGTGATCCTGCTGCTGCTGACGATCTTCACCCTGGGACTTGGCGCATTGCTGACGGTGCCGCTCATGCTGGTGGTCGGCATCGGCGCGCTGGTGCTGATCGTCATGGCGGCGATCAAGGCCAACGAAGGGGTGGCGTACCGCTATCCGTTCGCGATTCGCCTGGTCAAGTAAGCCGCTCCTGCATCGGCGGGCATTCCATCGCCCGTCGGCGCATTTCGTCGCGTTCCAGGCAGGTTTGGTCGTCCGCCACCTTGCGTGGACGTTGTGTGGACACCATCTTCTCCATAGGCCGGGATGATCCCGGAGGGAGTCAACGATGGAAGCCACCTTGCAAACCCTGTCCCCCAGCCCGAGCGACCGCCAGTGGGCGGCATCGGCACATTTCCTGGCCTTGCTGCTGGCGTTGATGACGGCGTGGATGGTTGGGGTCGCCGGCATTGTCGGGGCGGGCACCATCTATCTGCTGAAGCGCGATGACTCGTCATTCGTGTCCGATCACGCGCGCGAGGCGATCAACTTCAACCTGAGCATGCTGCTCTATTCCGCGGCGGCGGTGGCGCTGGCCGTCGTCCTGGCTGGTGCGACCGTGCTGACCCTGGGCATCGGCCTGATCGTGACTGCGCCGGCAGGTTTGCTACTGCTCGTCGTGGTGGCCGCGATCGCGGTGATGTGGCTGGTGTGCAGCCTGGTCGCCGGCTTCAAGGCGTGGAATGGCGAGCACTATCGCTATCCGCTGACCCTGCGCCTGATCGGCTGAGCGAGGCGTCCAATCCAGGGCCTGCCATTGCAGGCCTTGCGAATGCGCGGCCTGCACCCGTGACGGTGCAGGTCGCGTCGTATCCGGATCGATGGCACTCACGTCGGGTCGATGTCGATGCGCGACGAACCCCGCGGTCATCAATCGCGGCTGGTGTATTGCTCCAGGCCCTTGTAGCCGGTGCGGTCGATGCGATCCATGCGTTCGTCCAGCGGCGGGTGTGTCTTGTACAACTGGGCAAGTTGTGCCGACGATGTGCCGAGCGCGGTCATCTTCTGCAGCACGGCGTACAACGCAAGCGGATTGAATCCGGCGCGCGCGAGGTAGATCGCCGCGGCTTCGTCCGAACGGTATTCGGCGCCACGGTCCAGGCTGGTCATCATCACCATCGCGCCATGCTTGGCAACATAGTCCTTGGCCATGCTGGTGGCGAGGTTGCCGCCCCCTCCGACGTGACTCATCGCCAGCGCGGTGCCGGCGCCCTGCATTTCCTGCTTGTGGATGACTTCGTAGTGGTCGCGCTGGACAACATGGCTGATCTCGTGGCCGAGCACGGCGGCGACTTCGCCGTCGTCGCTGAGCAACTGGTAGAGCCCGCGCGTCAACAGGATGTAACCACCCGGCGCGGCGAAGGCATTGATTTCGCTGCTGTCGATGATGCCGAATGCCCAGGGCAGGTCGGGACGGCTCGTCTGCGAGGCTTGCCAGCGCCCGATCAGGTTGACCCGTTTCTGCGCCCCTTCATCCTTCCACAGAGGCGCGGCACCCAGGATCCGTCCGGCGATTTCCGGGCCGAGCGCGCGCTCTTCCTCGGTGATTTCCTGCTCCGACTTGGGGATGACCTTGTCTGCAGCGCCCAGCATGCCACCGCCCACATTGGACCCAAATGCCGACAACAAGCCGCGTGCGGCGCCGAACATGCCACGCTTCTCGCCCTGTGTCGCCTGCGCGCGGCCATCCGCCTGTTTCGGCTTGAACTCGCTTGCATAGGCGATCTTGCTGGCGCTCCACCCATTGCTGGCAGCCGCCTTTCCTGCAGCTTGCGGGGTCACCCGATACGACTCCAGCTTCGTGAGCTGGGCGACATCGAACGTCGCCGCCTTGAGTTCGCTCTCGTCCAGGCCGCGCACGCCTGCCGTCTCGCTGACCCGGCCCTTGCCTGCCTTGCCGGTGAACAAGGCACGGGCAGTGCCGCCGGTTTCCTTGGCGGCATACGCCAGGCGCACGTCATTGACGCGGACGAAACCGGCCTTGCCGTCGGCAAGCGCAACGTGGAACCACAGGCCCTGTTGGCCGGTGACGGTCACCGTGGCGTCGCGCTTGAGCGTGGCGATGGTCGGGCTGGCGAAATCCGGACCGCCCAGCACGTCGACACTGGGTTTGCGGATGACAGCCGGTTGCGGACTCCTTTCGATCGGCTTCGCGCCGATGGCGGCCGGCTTCTGTAGCGGTTTGGCCGGCCTGGGGGTTTTCCCGGTCGCTGCAACGGTGCCTGCGGCCAGCAGCAGTACGAAAAAGAGTGTGGATGATCGTTGAACAATTCGCATTTCAGGTCTCGGTTCGCGATTGGTGTTTCAGTTCCAGATACGTATTTGAAGCGGAAAGAGGCCATTCGATGTTGGCATTCAGGTCCTGTCCAAGCAATTCACGCAGGCGCATCTGCTCGCCTCGGGTGTTGTCGTCGATATTGTCGTCGATCATCGCGACGGCGATCGCGACCTGCACCATGCCACGTTCATCGACGCGAAGTACGTGCTCATTGAGTCGTTGGTGGAGCAGGTCCAGTTCCCTCTTGGCGTTGGCGCGTGCATCAGCCTCATCGGTGCCTGTCCAGACCAGCATCATCAGATCGTCGAGTATCTCGTGCAGCCAGCTCTTGCGTTCCACGATGCCTTCAATCATCACCGCGTCGGTGCCCGAGTACAGGAATCGGCGCAGCCGGCGCCGATATTCGCGCCTGCGCTTGGTCGCGGCGTGCCCGGAAAGGCTCGGGTCCGGCACATAGCGCAGGCGTGCCATCAGCAGCCACGGGTATTTGCCGGCATCGTATTCGTCGCGGTAGTCGTTGTTGCCGATCGCGCGGCCGCGCTGGACGGCGGCATACATCCGGCACAGGCCGAAGCACAGGCTGATGAAGCCGACGCTGGCGAAGATATCGATGAAGGCACCAAAGAACGTCAGGCCGATGATCGCCGACAGCAGCAGCACCACATTGGCGGCCACGAATACCCCATCGACGTCCTCATGCGGCTCACCACGCCAGAACGCGAAGGAAGTCAGCAGCACCATCAACCCGGCCAACAGGTATTTGACCGAAGGCGGCGGCATCCAGATCGCACTGTCGTTGAGCAATGCCTCCACTGCTTCGGCATGGACTTCGACGCCCGGCATCATCGGGTCCACCGGGGTCGGCTTGGCATCGTTGAGGCCGGCGGCGTTGTAGCCAACCATGACGGCGGTGCCCTTCAGGTCAGGCAACGGATCGGCGGCGTCGCGGCAAATGCGCTCACCCTCGATCAGGTCCGCCGCGCTGATGCTGGGCAGCCGCGTCCTGGTGCGCCAGTTGACCCGCACCGATTCCGGAAACGACGATACCGGCTTGCCGCTGGCGACGGCGGCAAGCCGCAGTGCCATCGACGGCAATGCCCAATCGCCGATGGCCAGGCGCAATGGGATGTCGCGCAGCACGCCATCGGCGCTGCGCGAGATGTTGACCACCGCGCTGTGGCGTTGCATGGCCTCGCCGGTCGGCAGCAGCAGGGCGACCTTTGGCCCGGGGCGGACGGCAGCTGGCGCCAGTGCGAATGCGCCGGGCGCATCCGCAACCGCAGTCGCGCCTTGCTGGGTATCGAGGCTCGAATGCTGGCGCGATGCGCCGAACAGAAAGCGGCCATTGCCCGCATCGGCCATCGCGTCCAGCACCATGTCGCCATCGGGGTCCTGTTGCCCGGCATCGACGAACAGCACGTCGTAACCGACCGCGCGTGCGCCGGCGCGATCCAGCGCATCCAGCAAGTCGGCATGGCGTTGCCGGCTCCACGGCCAGCCGCCCTCGCCCAGGTTGCGATAGTGGTCGATGGAGCAATCGTCGATCTCCACCACGGCGGTGCGCCCCGAGGGTTTCGGTTCGATCGGTCGCCACTGGATGATGGTGTCGAAGATCGCGTCTTCGGCGGCATTGAGCGAACGATCATGGGTCCAGTCCCAGGCCAGCCAGCCGACTGCCATCACTGCGATCAACGGGTAGACCACGAATTGGACGCGCACCATCAGCCGCGACATTGGGCGGCGGTAGGCTTGTTCGACCACCGTCCAGGCGTCCATGAAGGCCACCGCCAGGGTGGACATCACGGCCTCGATCCCGGTGATCAGGAACTCTGCGAATTTTCCCAGCATGCCGCCTCGATACCCCGTTCCAGGCGGCATTGGCGCCGCCCATACGCAAACTACCGCAAGTAGTGCCTGCCTGCCGAGTCAGCGCATGCGTTCGACGGCCAGGCGCCCGAGTGCAGCCAATGCCGTGGTGTCGGCATCCAGCATCGACAGCGCATCTGCCATGGAGGCTGTCAGGTGGCCAAGTCGCGCGCGGCTGGCGTCGATGCCGATCAGTGCCGGGAACGTCGCCTTGTCCTGCGCAGCATCCTTGCCCGCGGTCTTGCCGAGGCTGGCGCTGTCGCCTTCGACGTCGAGCAGGTCGTCGCGGATCTGGAATGCCAGGCCCAGCGCATCGGCGAAGCGATCCAGCGTCGCGAGGCTTGCGGCATCCGCGCCCGCAGCCAGGGCGCCCAGGCGCACCGAAGCACGCAGCAGGGCGCCGGTCTTCAGCGCGTGCAGGTGTTCGAGGTCGGTGAGTGAAAAGGGGTCAGCGTGAATTTCGCGCCAGCTTCGATCGTGAATTCCGTTGCCATCACGCGAAACTTCGCTCTGACCCCTTTTCGCCCCCGTTGCATCGATATCGAGCGCCTGTCCGCCACACATGCCGCCCGCACCGGACGCGCGTGCAAGTTCGGCAAGCATCGAGACCCGTCGCTCGGCATCCAGCGACGCACAGGCGAGCACGTCGAAGGCCAGCGACTGCAGGGCATCGCCGGCGAGGACGGCGGTGGCTTCGTCGAAGGCGACGTGCACGGTGGGCTTGCCGCGGCGCAGGCTGTCGTCGTCCATTGCCGGCAGGTCATCGTGCACCAGTGAATAGCAATGGATCAGTTCAACCGCCACGGCGGCCGCATCAAGGCGTTCTTCACTGGCCCCAAGGGACACGCCACTGGCGTACACCAGCATGGGCCGCATGCGCTTGCCGCCATTGAGCACCGCGTGGCGCATCGCCGCATGCAGCCGTCGAGGGGCTTGCCCGGCCGAAGGCAGTGCGTGGTCCAGCGCAGCTTCGACGCGCAAGCGCCAGGCCGCGAAAGCACGGTCAGGCATCGTCGCTGGTGTCGAACGGTTTGGCCTGGTCGGGGTTCGCCGGATCGCTGAGCAGGCGCACCCGCAATTCGGCCTGTTCCAGTGCCTGCTGGCAGCTGCGGTACAGGCCTACGCCGCGCTCGTAGGCAGCCAGCGAGTCCTCGAGCGACATTTCGCCGTCCTCCATCTTCGCGACGAGGTCCTCGAGTGCGTTCATCGACGTTTCGAATTCGGCGACGGGGGAAGCTTCGGCGGTGGCGGGTGGCTTGCGCGGCATGGGTGCAGTTTACGCGATCGCCGCGCTGCGCCAATGCAGTCGCGCGTCACGTGCCTGCAACCATCCCTCGAACGAGGCCGAAAGGATGCTGTCGCCCGCCGCGAGCAATGCGCCATCGGCATCCTCAAGCAGTGGCATTCCGGGACGCTGCCATGGAGGCACGCCACGCGCCTGCAGTACATGCTTGAGGGCGTGGTGGTGGGTGCGCCCCGGCAACAGGATGCGTTCACCGCCCAGCCTGGCGTGCACGCGCAGCGGCGTGTCGAACCGCGCCGCGCCCGCGAGCGCGAGCGTGGCGCCGGTGGGAAGTTGCAGGGCCTTGCTGCCGTCCCAACGCTGCGACCAGTCGGGTGGCAACATGGCCGGAGCCACATGCGCGTGCAGCCGCCCGCGCCAGGGCTGGATCGATGCACCCGCCCATTCGAAACGGGCTTCGCTGTCGGGGCTTGCGCCGAGCAGGTCGCGCTCGATGCAGGCAATCCCGTTGCCAGGCAACGGCGGCAGCCCGCGCCCGGCAACCCAGCGGCGCAACACACGCGCACGCCGCGGCGCAGGCAGGGCCTGCAATGCATCGATGGCCAGCGCGTCGTGGTCGTCGCGCATGGTGGCTAGTGCAATGTCGTCGTCAGTGCCCAGCAGGTCGGTTGCTTCGGCGCTGAGGGTGGCGCTGCGCGCGAAGGCGGCGTCGGCGTGCGGCCAGCGCGTGCGCAGCAGCGGCAGCACCTGGGTGCGCACGAAGTTGCGGTCGAAGCTGGCGTCGTCATTGCTGGGATCCTCGATCCACGACAGGCCGTGTTCGCCTGCGTACTCGAGGAGGGCAGCGCGCGAAGTCTCCAGCAAGGGTCGCCACAACCAGCCATGGGCATACGTGCGCCAGGGCCGCATCGCCGCCAGGCCATCCACGGCCGAGCCACGCAATGCACGCAACAGGAAGGTCTCGGCCTGGTCGTCACGGTGGTGGGCCAGCGCCAGCACTTCGCCGTCGCGCAGTGCACGCGTGAATGCGGCATGCCGGGCGGCGCGCGCGGCCCCTTCGCGGCCGAGGCCGGTGTCTTCGACCTGCACGCGTTCAATGATCAGTTCGATGCCCAGTGCGTCGCAGTTGCGCTGGCAATGCGCGACCCATGCGTCGGCATCCGGATGCAGGCCGTGGTGGACGTGCATGGCGCGGACCCGGGCCGGGTTGCCGGTGGCCAGCGTGTGCAGCAGGACGGCAGAGTCCAGGCCGCCGCTGTAGCCGACCAGCAGCGGGCGCCCGTCGTTGTGCAGCACTGGCCCGGGCGGCGCGCGCATGCGCGGCTCAGGCGGCTTCGTAGGCGCCGTAGCTGCGCAGGCGGCGGTAGCGGCGCTCCAGTAGTTCCTCGACGGGCACGTCCTGCAGCGTGTCCAGCTCGTTCAGCAGCACGGCCTTGAGCCGCTTGGCCATCTGCACCGGGTTGCGGTGTGCGCCGCCGGTGGGCTCGCGCACTACCTTGTCGATGAGGCCCAGTTCAAACAGGCGCTTGGAGGTGATGCCCATCTGCTCGGCGGCGTCCTTGGCCTTGGCGGCGTCGCGCCAGAGGATCGAGGCGCAGCCTTCCGGCGTGATGACCGAGTAGGTGCTGTATTCGAGCATGTTGGTGATGTCGCCGACGCCGATCGCCAGCGCGCCGCCGCTGCCGCCTTCGCCGATCACGGTGCAGATGATCGGCACGCGCAATTCGGCCATTTCCAGCAGGTTGCGGGCGATGGCTTCGGACTGGCCGCGTTCCTCGGCATCGATGCCTGGCCAGGCGCCCATGGTGTCGATGAAGGTCAGCAGCGGCAGGCCGAAGCGCTCGGCCATGTGCATCAGGCGCAGCGCCTTGCGGTAGCCCTCGGGCTTGGGCATGCCGAAGTTGCGGCGGACCTTGGCCTTGCTGTCGCGGCCCTTTTCGTGGCCGATGACGACCACGCTGCGGCCGTCGATGCGGGCCAGCCCGCCGACGATCGCGTTGTCGTCGGCGAAGGCGCGGTCGCCGGCCAGTTCCTGGAATTCATCGCAGATCACCCGCAGGTAATCCAGCGTGTACGGTCGCGACGGGTGCCGCGACAGTTGCGAGACCTGCCATGGCGTGAGGTCGCGGAAGATGGTCGCCGTGCGCTTGCGCAGCTTGTCCTGCAGCGCATGCACTTCGGCGTCGATGTTCACCGCCGGGCCGTTGCTGGCATGGCGCAGCTCCTGGATCTTGGTTTCCAGGTCGGCGATGGGCTGTTCGAAGTCGAGGTAGTTCGGGTTCATCGGTGGGAGTTTAGCCCAGCACCGCGCCCTGAACCGGCAATACGGCGGCGTAGGGCCCTGGCGTGGGCGCTGCGCTCAATGCGTCCAGGGCTTGCCGAGGTGCAGGTTGACCGCCTGCACCCCGGGCAGGCTGCGCAGGAGCCCTGGCAGGTCGGCATCCACGCGCAGGCCGCGGCCGCCATTGATCGACAGGCGGCCAATGCCGGTGCCGGTGGTGGCCTCGATCAGGATCGGAGTGGTGCCGGCATGGGTTTGCAGCAGGTGCTCGAACTGCTGCAAGGCGCCCGGCGTGCGCAGGTCCAGGCGGATCGACAGCCGTTGCGCCTGCTGGCTGCACAGCTGGGTGTAATCCCAGGCGCGCTTGGCCTTGAGCGAAAATCCCCCGCTGAATTCGTCCTCGCGCAGCGCGCCTTCGATCACCAGCAGGCGGTCGCGGGTCAGCAGCGCGCCGAACTCCTGCCATTGCTCGCCGAAGAAGCCGCATTCGATGCGGCCGCGGCCGTCTTCCAGTTGCACGAAGGCCTGGCTGTCGCCGCGCTTGCGCATGCCGACCACCTGGCCGGCCACGACGACGGCCAGCTCCGGTCGCCAGCCAACCCGGGCCTCCTTCGGGCGGTTGCCCCAGATCGCATCCAGCTGGCCGAGGTCATTGCCGACCAGCCGCTGCAGCTCCTCGCGATGCGGATCCATCGGATGGCCGCTGAGGTAGTGGCCCAGGGTGTCGCGCTCGCCCTGCAGTTTCTGCGCCAGCGGCCAGTCGTCGGCTTCCGGGAGGTCGATGTGCAGGGCAGGCGCATTGCCGGATGCGGCGAACCCGCCGAACAGCGAATCCTGGCCGGCCTCGCGTTCGCGCGCGAGCTGTTCGCTGGCCTTGAGCGCTTCCGGCAACTGCAGGAGTCAGCGAGGCACGGTTGCGTCCCAGCTGCATCCATCGCGCCGGCCAGCACGAGGGCTTCCAGCGCACGCTTGTTCAGGCCACCCGCGTCCACGCGCCGACAGAAATCCAGCAGGTCGGAATATGGACCGCCGGCATCGCGCGCATTGGCGATCGCTTCGCACGCACCACGACCAACGCCCTTTACCGCGCCCAGGCCGTATCGAATCGTGCGCGGGTCGGTGGCTTCGAACATGTAGGTCGACGAATTCACGTCCGGCGGCAGTACCGACAGGCCAAGCGCGCGCGCCTCGTCGAGGAAGCCGACCACCTTGTCGGTGTTGTCCATGTCCGAGGACAGCACAGCGGCCATGAACTCCGCGGGATAGTGCACCTTCAGCCAGGCGGTCTGGTAGGCGACCAGCGCGTAGGCGGCCGAGTGCGACTTGTTGAAGCCGTACTCGGCGAACTTTTCCATCAGGTCGAAGATCTGCGTCGCGGTGCGCGGGTCCACGCCGCGTTCGGCCGCACCGGCCTCGAACTTGGCGCGTTCCTTGGCCATCTCCTCGGCCTTCTTCTTGCCCATCGCGCGGCGCAGCAGGTCGGCGCCGCCCAGCGAGTAGCCGGCCAGCACCTGGGCGATCTGCATCACCTGCTCCTGGTACACGATCACGCCGTAAGTCGGCTTGAGCACGGTTTCCAGCGCGGGGTGCGGATAGCTGACCTGGGTATGGCCGTGCTTGCGATCGCACCATTCCTTGTCCATCCCCGAGCCCAGCGGGCCGGGGCGGAACAGCGCCGCCAGCGCGATGATGTCTTCGAAGGTGTCGGGCTTGGCGCGCTTGAGCAGTTCGCGCATGCCACGCGACTCGAACTGGAACACCGCGACCGAATCGCCGCGCGCGAACAGTTCGTAGGTCGCCTTGTCGGTCAGTTCCAGCGTGGTGATGTCGAGTGGTGGCAGGCCTTCGCGCGCATGCCGGTCGCTCTCGGGCATCCCGCCCTCCGCGACACTCGTGCTTCCTGCACGTCGCACGTTGATCGCCTTCACCGCCCAATCGATGATCGTCAGCGTGCGCAGGCCGAGGAAGTCGAACTTCACCAGGCCGATCGACTCGACATCGTCCTTGTCGAACTGGGTGACGGGATGGCGGCCTGCGCCATGGCCATCGTGCTCGGCGAACAGCGGGCAAAAGTCCGACAGCGGCGTCGGCGCGATCACCACGCCGCCGGCATGCTTGCCGGCGTTGCGGGTCAGGTCTTCCAGTTGCAATGCAAGGTCGAGCAGGTCGCGCACGTCCTCCTCGGCCTCGTAGCGCTCCTTGAACTCGGCGATCGCGCGACTCGGGTCTTTCTGCGCCCGCTCGCTGCGCCCCAGCACGTCCGACAGCGACAACGGATCGGCCGGTTGCAGCGGGATGAGCTTGGCCAGCCCGTCGATCATGCCGTACGGATAGCCGAGCACGCGGCCGGCATCGCGCAACACCGCCTTCGCGGCCATGGTGCCGTAGGTGATGATCTGGCTGACCCGGTCGCGGCCGTACTTGCGCGCGACGTAGTCGATCACCTCGTCGCGGCGGTCCATGCAGAAGTCGATGTCGAAGTCGGGCATCGACACGCGTTCGGGATTCAGGAATCGCTCGAACAGCAGGTCGTACGGCAGCGGATCGAGGTCGGTGATGCCCAGCGCCCACGCCACCAGCGAGCCCGCGCCGGAACCACGGCCCGGGCCGACCGGGATGCCATGCTGCTTGGCCCAGTTGATGAAGTCGGCGACGATCAGGAAGTAGCCGGGGAAGCCCATCGACAGGATGACGCCGAGTTCGGTCTCCAGGCGTGCGTCGTAATCGGCGCGGCTGCGGCCCGGGGCCAGTGGCGCTGTTTCCAGGCGCCTGGCCAGGCCCTCGCGCGACTGGCTGCGCAGCCACGATTCTATGGTTTCGTCGTCGGGCACCGGGAACGCGGGCAGGTAGTAGGTACCCAGGCGCAGTTCGAGGTTGCAGCGTTTCGCCAGCGCGACGCTGTTGTCGAGCGCGTCCGGCACATCCGCGAACAGCGCCGCCATTTCATCGGGTGACTTCAGGTATTGCTCGGCCGAGTAATCACGGGGTCGGCGCGGATCATCGAGCACGCGGCCCGTCGCGATGCAGACGCGCGCCTCGTGCGCTTCGAAGCCGGTGGCATCGATGAAACGCGCGTCGTTGCTGGCGACCACCGGAATGCCGCGGCGCGCGGCCATGTCCAGCGCGAACGCATTGAACGCATCCTCGCCGGCGCGACCGCTGCGGGTCAGTTCCAGGTGCAGGCGTTCGCCGAACGCCGCGTGCAGGTCGGCCAGGGACTGCTCGGCCAGCTCATGCCGGCCGGACGCGAACAACTGGCCGGGTTCGGCATTGAGCCCCGCCAGCGCGAACAGTCCCTTGTTGGCCTTGAGCCAGTCCGGGCGCGCCACCACGCCGTCATGGCGCTGGCCTTCCATCCACGCGCGGGTGAGCAACTGCGACAGGCTCAGGTAGCCATCCTGGTCGCGGCACAGCAGGGTGATGCGCGATGCCGCCGTGGTGCCGTCGGCGACCAGCACGTCGGCGCCGGCGATGGGCTTGATGCCGGCCTTTTCGGCGGCCTTGTAGAACTTCACCAGTGCGAACAGGTTGTTCTGGTCGGTGATTGCGACGGCAGGCAACCGGCGGGCCACGCAGGCGTCGACGAGCTCCGGGATGCGGATCGTCGAATCAATCAGCGAATACTCGCTGTGCAGGTGCAGGTGGACGAAACGGGCGGGCATCGGCGTACCGCAGGGTCAACCCGCAGGGTAGGCCGCCACCGCCGGCCGGGCAAGGCTTGACAGGGTGACAAAGCAGGCCCCGCCGTCACGAGCGTGGCTGGACAGGGGGTGTGTGAGGCAGGCGACCGACGGTTCAGCCGATCCTGAACGTCTGTTCCGGTTGGCCGCTGCGCACGTAGTGGCTTGCATTGACTCGGTGGTAATGCTGGAAAATTGCCAACGCCTCAAGGCGATCAGTGATCCACGCCTCACGCCGCTGGGCGCCATTGCCTGCTGGTCGTGCGCTCTCGCGGAAGGAGCAGAAGTCCACGTAATCCTCGGCTTCCGTGGCCAGCGCCGGCCAGGCCAGCTCCAGCAGGATCGCATCGTCGAGCAGGCCAATCAGCGGAATGCTGTCCGGGATCAGGTCGGCAGCCTGGTCGAGGTAGGCCAGCAGTTTCCGGACGCGCGTGCAGGTCGCCTCGCGCGGGTCCCAGTCGGCATCGTCGAGCATCCCGCGCAACTGCTCGATGCGGGCGAGGCGGACGTCCAGCGCGGCGTGCGCGCCTTCAGCGGGCAAACCCTGCAGCCAGCGTCCCAGGCTGGCGATGCGGTCGGCATCAACGTGGCGGGCTTCGGGATGGATCTCGTGCAGCAATTCGTTGAAACGGACAACCGCTGACGCATCAAGCCGGATTCCGGAAATCGAATTGCGGTTGGCGTTGCCGGGACGGTCGTCCCAGGGCAACGGAATCTCTGTGGGGGTCGCAGCGCGCATGAGCATGGGTCACCTCGCGAGGCCGACCGGGATCAACCGCGTGCGTGGGTCGGCGGCTCTCCGCACGCAGCTGCATCGAATCGATGCAACTACAACGTCCGCCGATGGGCCGATGGCTTCATGTGCCGGAAGCGATGTGCCCCAAGTCATGATTTCCCCGGGATTCAGCTGCGCGCTTGACGGGGGCGAAACTGCGCCGGTGATGCTGGCATGGTCCATGCAATGCAAGTGCCTGCAGATGCATCGCGCTGGGATAGCCCTTGTGCCGGTCGAAGCCGTAGTGCGGATGCATGACATGCAGTTCGCGCATGCGCGCATCGCGCGCGACCTTGGCAAGGATCGATGCGGCCATGATCGCCGGTTCCAGTCCGTCGCCGCCGACGATCGCGGTGGCCGGGCAGGCCAGCCCATCCGGGATGCGGTTGCCATCGATCAAGGCATGGCCCGCGCAAGGCGACAGCCCTGCAATTGCACGGCGCATGCCGGTCAGGGTCGCCTGCAGGATGTTCAGCGCGTCGATTTCGCCGGCTTCGACGAACTCGATCCGCCACGCCACTGCGCATTCGATGATCAGCGGATACAGGGCCTCTCGCTTGCGTTCGGTCAGGCGCTTGGAATCGTCCAGGCCATGGATCGGCCGCAACGGATTCAGGATCACCGCGGCCACGGCGACCGGCCCTGCCAGCGGCCCGCGGCCCGCCTCATCAACGCCGGCGACGGGCAGCTTCAACTCGATGGCGCCAGCAAGTCAGCGATTGCATCCGCCGCACGCGCCGATGCACCGCGGCGCAGGGTTTCGTGGATGGCGAGGAAGCGCGGTTGCAACGCGGCGACGGCATCGGCATCACGGAACCATTGCAGCAAGGCCGCGTGCAGGTTGTCGGCGGTGCAGGCGTCCTGCAGCAGTTCCGGGATCACTCGCTCGCCCGCCAGCACGTTCGGCAAGCTCACGAACTCGCTCTTGAGCAGGCCGAACATCCTGACGATGCGGTAGGTCAGCGGCGCGATGCGATGGCCGACCACCATCGGTCGCTTGCACAGCATCGCCTCCAGCGCGGCAGTGCCCGAGGCCAGCAGGACCACGTCGCTGGCGATCATCGTGCGTTGCGCATCGCCGTCGAGGATCTGAAACGACAAGCCTGGCCTAGCGTGCGCGATAGCGTGTTCGATGGCGTCGCGACACTGCGCATTTGCAGCCGGGATCAACACGCGCAAGCCTGCGATGTCGCCCGCAAGTCGCGTTGCGGCTTCAACGAAGGCGGGCAACATGCGTTCGATTTCACTCAGGCGACTGCCGGGCAACAACGCGAGGATCGGCGTGCCGTCGGATTCGCCGAGTGCCGCGCGCGCCGCCTCACGATCGGGCTGCAAGGCGATCGCATCGGCCATCGGATGCCCGATGAAGCGTGCATCGACACCATGCCGCGCGTAGATCGGCGGTTCCATCGGGAACAGGCACAGTACCCGGTCCGCGCTGGCACCGATCTTCGCCGCGCGCGATTCGCGCCAGGCCCAGACCGAGGGGCTGACGTCGTGCACCGTGCGCACGCCGCGCAGCTTCAGCCAACGCTCGACGCCGAGGTTGAAGTCGGGCGCATCGATCCCGACGAAGACATCCGGTTTCCAGTCCAGCACGCGTTGCCTGAACGTCCGTCGCAGGCGCAACAGGCGGGGCAGGTGTGCCAGCACTTCGGCCAGCCCCATCACGGCCAGCTCGCCGGCATCGCACCAGGTCTCCATGCCCGCCGCACGCATGCCGTCGCCGCCAATCCCGGCGAACTCGGCATCCGGGAAGCGCTTGCGCAATTCGAAGATCAGGCCGGCGCCGAGCTGGTCACCGGAGGTTTCACCGGCGCACAGGGCGATGCGGGTGGTCACCGCAACAGCGGCCGTTCGCCGCGCTCGATGAAGTCCAGCATGGTGCGCACGTCTTCGCTGTCGCTGGCGATGACGCCCAGTTCGAGTTTTGCTTCGTCGAGCTTGGCGCCGGAGACGTACAGCGCGCGGTAGGCGCGCTTGATCGCGGCGATGCGGCCGGCATCGAACCCGCGCCGCTTCAGCCCTTCGCTGTTGATCCCGCGCGGCTTGCTGTAACTGTCCTGCGCGACCATCAGGAAGGGAGGCACGTCGCCGTTGACGAACGCGCCCATGCCGATGAAGGCGTGGGCACCGATCCGGCAGAATTGATGCACGCCGGTGAATCCGCTGAGGATCACATGATCGCCGACGGTCACGTGGCCGGCCAGGGTGGCGTTGTTGGAGAACACGCAGTCATTGCCGACGATGCAATCGTGCGCGATATGGGTGTAGGCGAGGATCCAGTTGCGGTCGCCGATGCGGGTCACGCCACCGCCATCGCCGGTGCCGCGGTTGATGGTGACGAACTCGCGGATTGCGTTGCCGTCGCCGATTTCCAGCGCCACCCGCTCGCCGCGGTACTTCTTGTCCTGCGGGTCGCCGCCGACCGCGGACTGGCCATGGAACACGTTGTCGCGGCCAATGCGGGTCGGACCCTGGATGACGCAATGGGGGCCGATGCGGGTGCCGTCGCCGATCTCGACCTCATCGCCGATCACGGCAAACGCGCCGACCTGCACGCCTTCGCCCAGGGTGGCGCCTGGGTCGATGAAGGCGGTCGGATGGATCAGGGAAGACGACATCGCTTCGCCGCTCAGCGCGCTGCCGCGCACAGGATTTCCGCGCTAGCCACCTGTTCGCCGGCGACCCGGGCGACGCCGATGTACTGCGCCATGTTGCGGATCCGCCGCTTGAGTTCGACCTCGAGTTCGAGCTTGTCGCCCGGCACGACCATGCGGCTGAAACGGGCATTGTCGACCTTGACCAGGTAGAAGGTGTCATTGCCGATGTCGTCGGGGCTGCGCGACAGCTGGGTCAACAGGCCGCCGGCCTGGGCCAGCGCCTCGATCACCAGCACGCCGGGCATGACCGGTCGGCCGGGGAAGTGGCCGTTGAAGAAGGGTTCGTTGCAGGTGACGTTCTTGTAGGCCAGCACGCGCTTGTCCTGCTCGAACTCGACCACGCGGTCCACCAGCAGGAACGGATAGCGGTGCGGCAGCAGCCGGTTGATCTCGGTGATTGTGACGGGAAGCGTCACGGCATGGGTCACTTGCATGGATTCATTCCTTGTCGCCGGCATTCAGGCGCCGGGCGAGTGTGTCGAGTTGCTTGAATCGCGCAGCGCTCTTGCGCCAGCTGCGATTGTCCATCAATGGCGTGCCGGATGAATATTCGCCGGGCTCGCGGATCGAGTGGGTGACCAGGGTCATCGCGGTGACGACCACGCGATCGCAGACCTCCAGGTGGCCGAGGATGCCGGCGCCGCCACCGACCAGGCAATGCCGGCCGATGCTGGCGCTGCCGGCAACCGCCGAGCAACCCGCCATCGCGGTATGCGCGCCGATGCGGACGTTGTGGCCGACCTGGATCTGGTTGTCCAGGCGCACGTCCTCTTCCAGCACGGTGTCGCCGAGCGCCCCGCGGTCGATGGTGGTATTGGCGCCGATCTCGCAGTCGTCGCCGACCAGCACGCCGCCGAGTTGCGGCACCTTGATCCAGTGGCCATGGTCCATCGCAATGCCGAAGCCGTCCGCGCCGAGCACCGCGCCGGGATGGATCAGCACGCGCTTGCCCAACCGCACTCGGGTGACCAGGGTGACCCGCGCCACCAGCTCGCAGTCGTCGCCGACCTCGCAGTCGTCGCCGACCACGCAGCCCGGCCCGATCATCGCGCCTGCGCCGATACGACAGCGGGCACCGATGCTGGCGTGTGCGCCGATGCTGGCGGTTGCCGCGACCACCGCATCGTCCGCGACCACGGCGGTCGGGTGGATGCCGGGGATGCGCGTGGCCTTGGGCTCGAACAATGCTGCGATGCGCGCGAACGCAACGTAAGGGTCTGCCGCGACCAGGGCAAGAACCGGGCAGTGCCTGACGTCATCCTCGCGCAGGACCACCACGCTGGCGGCAGTCGTGGCCAATTGGCCGCGGTAGCGCGGATTGGCCAGGAAGCTCAGTTGGCCCGTTGTCGCCGATGCAAGCGTGCCGACGCCCATGACGACGTGGTTGCCATCACCGTGCAGCCGCAGGCCAAAGCGTTCGGCAAGGGACGCCGCCGTGTGCGTGGCGGCGGTTGTGCTCATGCGGTGGGTCCTGCGTGCATGCGCAGGTCAGAGCTGGCCGCCGAAGGTGAACTGCAGCCGCTCGATCTGGTCGGTATCCTTCTTGCGCAGCGGCAGCGCATAGCTGATCGACAAGGGGCCCATGGGCGAGCGCCACAGCAGGGATATGCCTGCCGATGCGCGCAATTCGCCGGCGTCGAAATCGTTCCAGCCGTCATAGACGTTGCCGAAATCGAGGAACGCGGACACGCGAGCGGCCGGGCTGTCGATCAGCTTGGGGAAGATTGCTTCGACCGAGCCGGCCAGCAGGAACGAGCCACCGAGCGGCTGGTTGTACCCGTAACCGGCGTCATAGGTCGGGCCCAGTGTGTTGTCGACGAAGCCACGCACCTTGCCGGACGCAGCGATGCCGCCCGCATAGAAGTTCTCGAAGAACGGCAGGCCGGTCGCGGTGACGGTCTTGTCGTAGTCCGGTGACGTGGGCAGGCATGGTTCGGTCGGGTCCGCTCCCGGTACGGTGGTATCAAGAATCCCGTCGCCGTTGCTGTCTGTATAGGTCGGGGCCGTGAAACAGATGTTGCGGGAGAAGTCCTTGCCATAGGAGTCGCCGTAGCCGAGATTCACGGCGGTACGCACCACCACGGCGGGGTTGAGCAACCAGTACTTCGCGATGTCGTACTGCAGCTTGTAGTACTCCACCGTGGAGCCGGGCAGGGCAACCTCCAGCGACACGTTTTGGGTGCTGCCAACGACCGGCATGAAGTAGTCGTTGCGGGTGTCGCGCGACCAGCCGCTCTGGGCACGCAGCGAGTGGAAGGTGCGATTGCCGACAGCATCGATGTAGTCGAGTAGCGGCGTCGGGGTAGAGCCAGGGTAGGCGAGGATCTCGTTGGAATCGATGCCGAGCATCAGCGACACCGAATCCGATTCGCTCAGCGGCAGGCTCATGAAGGCCTGCGCGGCACCGCTGTTGGTCGAGTATTGGGCCACGTTGTAGCTGGAATAGTCGAATTCACGCCACCACAGGTTGTAGCCGAGTGCCAGTCCCTCCTTGCTGAAATACGGGTTCATGAACGAGAAGTCGTAGCGATTCTGGTAAACACTGGTGCTGACTGCCATCGATACCCGGTTGCCGGTGCCGAGGAAGTTGTTCTCCGACAATTGCAGCGACAGGTTCAGGCCTGACAGCTGGGAATAGCCGACGCCTGCCGAGATGCTGCCGGAGGTGGTTTCCTTGACGGTATAGACCACGTCGACCAGGTCGTCGCTACCGGCGACCTGCGCGTTTTCGACGCTGACTTCCTCGAAATAGCCGAGGCGCTGCAAGCGTACCTTGCTGCGATCGATGGCTGCCTGCGAATACCAGCTGCCCTCGAACTGGCGCATTTCGCGGCGCAGCACCACGTCGGCCGTGCGTGTGTTGCCCTTGAACACGATCCTCCGAACGTTGACCCGTGGCCCCGGCTGGACCTGCAGGTCGAGGCCGACCGTGCGCTTGTCGCGGTCGATATCGGGGATCGGGTTGACCTGGGCGAAGGCGTAGCCGATGTTGCTCAGGCGCGCAGCGATGGAATCCGTGGCGAGCTCGACCAGGCGCCGGGAAAATATATTCCCGGGTTGCAGGAAGGCCGCCAGTTTCTCGATCTCTTCCTTCGGCAGGACCGTGTCGCCGGACACGGTGACCGTGGAGATGGTGTAGGACTCGCCTTCGCTGATGCCGGCGGTCAGGTACATGTCTTTCTTGTCCGGGCTGATCGCGACCTGGGTTGAATCCAGGCTGAAATCCAGGAAGCCGCGGTTGAGGTACCAGGCGTTCAGCTTTTCAATGTCACCGGAGAGCTTTTCTCGGGAGTACTGGTCGTCGCGCTTGTACCAGCTCAGCCAGTTGCTGGTGTGCGACTCCCAGGCTTCGGTGATGTCCTCGTCGGTATAAAGCTCGTTGCCGACCAGGTTGAGGTGGCGGATCTTGGCGGCCTTGCCTTCCTTGATGTTCAGGGTGACGTCGACGCGATTGCGGTCGAGTTGAGCCACTGAGGGGTCAATCTTGACGTTGTACTTGCCGCGGTTGTTGTATTGGCGGTTCAGTTCCAGGGTGACCCGGTCGAGGTTGAGCCGATCGAAGGTTTCGCCTTCGGCCAGGCCAATGTCCTTCAGGCCCTTCAGCAGGTCATCGGACTTGAGGTCCTTGTTGCCGACCAGGGTCAGCTTGTTGATTGCAGGGCGCTCGACCACGGTGACGACCAGGATCCCGTCCTGCTGGTCCAGCCGCACGTCCTCGAAGAACCCCGTCTTGTAGAGCGCGCGCAGTGCTTCGGCGGCGCGTGACTGGTCAAGCGTGTCACCCCGCTCGACCGGCAGATAGGTGAACACGGTGCCGGCGCCGATGCGCTGGAGGCCATCGATCCGGATGTCGGTGACCGTGAAGGGTGCGAGCGCCGACTGCGCCCAGACCGGCAGCGATAGTGCCGACATGAGTGCGAGGGTGAGCAGGCGGCGGGACATGGGTCGGGTCATTCTTGACATCCTGATTGCAAAACATGTCGGGTCGAACATGTTGCGTGGTCGCTGGCAAAGCCGGCAGTGGGGGGGATTGCGTTACGACACCAGGTGCAGGATGTCGTTGTAGAAGGCCAGTCCCATCAATCCCGCCAGCAGGGCGAGGCCGAGGTATTGGCCTGCGACCATCGCGCGTTCGCCCAATGGGCGGCCGGTGGCCAGCTCGATAAGGTAATACAGCAGGTGACCCCCGTCCAAGACGGGGATCGGCATGAGGTTGATGATCGCAAGACTGACCGACAACAGGGCCAGGAAGTTCAGGAACCAGGCAGGGCCCATTTGCGCGGATGCGTTGGCGTACTGGGCAATGGTGATTGGCCCGGACACATTACGCACGGAGGCGCTGCCGTTGGCCATCCGCCACAACATGCCCAGCGAATCCCGCGCCAGTTGCCAGGTCTCGACGACCGCGGCCGGAACTGCTGCCAGCGGCCCGTAGCGCAGCACGGCGTCATGTGCGGGCGCCTGGCTGAAGGCGTTGCCGATGCCAAGCCGCCATGTGCTGCTGCCGTCCTGGTTGTCGCGCTTTTGCGGCACGATTTCCAGCGCCAGCCGTTCGCCATCGCGCTCGACCTCGACCATGCCCGGGCCGCCGCGCGCGCCCAGCGCCCGCAGCAGCGGGCTGATGTCCTCGAAGCTGGCGACCGGATGCGAATCGATGGCGGTGATGCGGTCGCCCTCCGCCAGCACACCCCAGGCAGGCGAGCCTTCCTCGATCGTGCCGGCGATCGGCGGCAACAGCTGGTAGCGCGGGATCAGGCCGGTGGCCTCGATCGCGCGCTGTTCATCGAACCCGTCCGGCAACCGGTCCATGGCAAGGGTCCGGGTGGCTTCGCCGCCATCGGCATCGCGAACGGCCAACGTCGCCGGCTTGCGGTCCATTGCGGCGACAGTGAGTGCCAGTGCGGCTTCGCTCCAGGTCGGGGTGGCCCGGCCATCGATCGACAGGATCGCATCGCCGGCCTTCAAGCCCGCCCGTGCCGCGATGCCATCGGCCTTGCCAACCACCGCGGCATAGTCAGGCCGGCCGATCACCAGCATCGCCCACAGCAGGGCCACGGCCAGCAGCAGGTTGGCCAGGGGGCCGGCGGCGACAATGGCGATACGGGCCAGCACCGGCTTGCGGTTGAAGGCGCGGTCCAGCTGGGCCTCCGGGACATCGCCCTCGCGCTCGTCGAGCATCTTCACGTAGCCGCCCAGCGGCAGCGCGGCGATCACGTACTCGGTGCCGTCCTTGCCGCGGCGCGACCACAGCGCGCGGCCGAAACCCACGGAGAACCGCTGGACCTGCACCCCGCAGCGGCGCGCGACCCAGAAATGGCCGAATTCATGGAACGTGACCAGCACGCCCAGCGCCACCAGCATCCACCACAGCGAGCCGACAAGCGTGCTCATGCGCGGGCGTACTTGCGCAGGGTGTCGGAGTTGTCGATCAGCGCCCGCGCCTGCGTGCGTGCGCGTGCATCCGCAGCCAGCAGGGCGTCGAGTGAATCGGCAGGCTGCATCGGCAGGGCATCCAGGGTCGCGGTGACGGTTTCGGGAATGGACAGGAAACCGATCCGCCCCTGAAGAAATGCTGAAACAGCTTCTTCATTGGCCGCGTTCAGCACCGCCGGAGCGGTGCCGCCGGCCTGTAATGCGCGAAATGCCAGCGCCAGGCAGGGGAACGCATGGAGGTCCGGCGCCTCGAAATCCAGGCGGCCACCCTCTGCAAGCAAGTCCAGCGCGCCGACGCCCGAGGTCATCCGCTGCGGCCAGCCAAGGCCGACCGCCAGTGCCGTGCGCATGTCCGGCAGGCCAAGTTGTGCCAGCGAACTGCCATCGATGAAGTCGACGATGGAATGCACCAGCGATTGCGGATGCACCAGCACGCGGATGCGCTCGCCTGGCACGCCGAACAGATGGTGGGCCTCGATCACTTCCAGCCCCTTGTTCATCAGCGTGGCGGAGTCCACCGAGATCTTCGGGCCCATGGACCACTTGGGATGCGCGACAGCCTGCGCGGGCGTGACCTGCGCAAGTTGGTCGCGGCCAAGGCCGCGGAACGGACCACCGGAGGCGGTCAGGGTGATCCGCGACAGGGTCGATGCATCGCCACAGCCGGCCAGGCACTGGAAAATGGCATTGTGTTCGCTGTCGATCGGGATGATCGTGGCGCCGCCGCGGCGCGCTGCGGCCATCAACAGTTCGCCGGCCAGCACCAGCGATTCCTTGTTGGCCAGCAGCAGGCGCTTGCCGGCGTGCGCGGCGGCCAGCGTGGACGACAAGCCGGCGGCACCCACGATCGCCGCAACCACCGTGTCGCAAGCGTCGCTGGCCACCAGCGTGTCCAATGCGGGCATGCCGGCGTGGGCCTCGGTCGCCAGGCCCGCATCGCGCAGGCCGTCGCACAACCTCGCGTACAACGCCTTATCGGCGATCACCGCGTGGGCGGGGCGGTGGACCCGGCACAGCGCGAGCAGGGCGTCGACCTGGCGACCTGCGGCCAGCACACTGGGCTGCAGCCGATCCGGATGGCGCGCGATTACATCCAGCGCTGATGCGCCGATGGAGCCGGTGGCGCCGAGGACTGCAACCTGCCGCATGCCTAGAATCCCAGCCAGATCTTGCCGAGCGCGAACACCGGCAAGGCCGCCAGCACGCTGTCCACGCGATCGAGCACGCCGCCATGGCCGGGGATGAGGTCGCCCGAGTCCTTCACGTTGATGTGGCGCTTGAGCAGGCTCTCGAACAGGTCGCCGACCACCGAAAAAGCGACGCTGGCCAGTGCGACCACGGCAACAGCAGGCAACTGGTCCACGGTTGCACCGGCCAGCGGCGCACCGACCATGGCGACCACCAGCGACAGCAACAGGCCGCCGAGCAGTCCTTCGATGGTCTTGTTCGGGCTGATCCGTGGCGCCAGCTTGCGGCCGCCGAACAGCTTGCCGCCGAACTTCCGGCCGGCAAAATAGGCACCGGTATCGGCTGACCAGACCAGGAACAGCGCCAGCAACAGCCAGCGATGTCCGTTCGGCTGGCTGGCGTGGATCAGGCCAAGCGCGCACCAGGCCGGCACCACGGCCAGGGTGCCGGCGGCCAGCTTGAATACCCGGGCATGGCTGTCATGGTCGGCGGCGAAGCGGTAATGCTTCATCCACAGCATCGCCAGCAGCCACCAGACCACCCCCAGCACGACCACCAGTTGCAGCAGGGCGAACGAGCCGCCGTTGGCCGATGGCGATGCCCAGACCAGTGCCACCATCAGCGCCAGGTTGAGCACCAGCAGGATGGTGCGGGCCAGGGTGTCGTCGACCCCGGCCAGTTTCAGCCATTCCCATAGCGCGGCCAGGAACAGCAGGGCGCTCAGCGCAGCCAGGATCGGCGTCGACAGGAGCAGGACGCTGAGAATGGCGATCGGCGCCATGATCAGCGCGGCCAGCAGGCGCGTTTTGGTCATTGGGTTTCCCTTGAGGCCGTCACCGCCACCTGCGCGCCGGTCAGGCCGAAGCGGCGTTCGCGCCCGGCGTAGTCATCGATCGCGTGCTGCAGTGTGGCGGCATCGACGTCGGGCCACAACGTCTCGGTGAACCAGAGTTCGGTGTAGGCCAGCTGCCACAGCAGGAAATTGCTGATCCGGATTTCACCGCCGGTACGGATGAACAGGTCGGGAGCGGGCAGATCGGCAAGCGCGACGCGGGAATCGAGCGCGGCTTCGTCGACCTGGTCTGGCCGCAGGCGACCGTCGGCCACGTCCTGCGCCAGGCTGCGCGCGGCATTTGCGATGTCCTGGCGGCCACCGTAGCTGGCGGCGATCACCAGGTGCAGGCGCGTGTTGCCGGCGGTCAGTGCCTCTGCAGCCTGCATGCGCGACAGCAGGGCGGCATCGAAGCGCGAACGCTCGCCGATGAAGCGCAGGCGGACGCCCAGCCGGTGCAGCTCGTCGACTTCACGCTCAAGCGCCCCGAGGAACAGCTTCATCAGGCCGCCGACCTCGTCCTGCGGGCGGCTCCAGTTTTCGCTGGAGAACGCGAACAGGGTCAGCGCAGAAATCCCGTGTCGCAGGCAGAACTCCACGCAGGTTCGCACCGCGCGCGCGCCGGCGCGATGGCCGATGATCCGCGGCCGGTGGCGCTGCTGTGCCCAGCGCCCGTTGCCATCCATGATGATGGCGATGTGGCGCGGGATGCGCGCTGCTGGAATGCTCACGCTGGGTCAGGCCGTCCGGTTCAGACGGCCATCAACTCGGCTTCCTTCACCTTGACGACGTCGTCCACGTCCTTGATCGCTGCATCCGTGAGTTTCTGGATGTCGGCTTCCCCGCGGCTGGCCTCGTCTTCGGTCAGCTGCTTTTCCTTCAGGAGTTCCTTGACCTGCTGGTTGGCATCGCGCCGGATATTGCGGATCGCAACCTTCGCATCCTCGCCTTCGCTGTGCAGGACCTTGGTCAGGTCGCGGCGACGTTCTTCGGTCAGTGCGGGGATGTTGAGGCGGATCACGGTGCCCGCGGTGGTCGGGGTCAAGCCCAGGTCCGAGCCCAGGATGGCTTTCTCCACCGGGCCGACCATCTGCTTCTCCCACGGGGTGATCGTGATCGAGCGTGCATCGGTGATCGCGACGCTGGCAACTTGCGACAGCGGCATCTCCGAGCCGTAATAGTTGACCTTGATGTGGTCGACGATCGCGGTATTCGCGCGACCCGTGCGCAGCTTGATCAGGTTGTGCCTGAGCGCCTCGATGCTTTTACCCATGCGGGATTCGGCGTCTTTCTTGATCTCGTTCAGCATCGCGGGCTCCATGGTCTGCAGTTAACCCCGGGATTATAAGCGACCCGGCCCAGCACCAGTGGATGCGCGCGCCTGTTCGGCTAAGCCGTATCCCGGTGCGGGGCGTGCTCCCCGTGCCCGCCATGGGGCGCACGGTCGTGGTGGTCGTGACCACAACCGATGCCTCGCTCGATCTGCACGGTCGGGTGGTTGATCCCGAACTCCGTGTACAACTCGTCGTTGAGGCGGTCGAGGAAGGCGTCGTGATCTCCCTCGTTGGGCCGCACCAGATGCGCGGTCATCGCGACCTCGCCGGCTCCCAGTGACCAGATGTGCATGTGATGCACCGCGGACACGCCATCCCGCCTGCTTAGCCATTCACGGACGCGTTGCTGGTCGATGTCGCGAGGCACGGCGTCCATGGCGGCGTTGAAGGCATCGCGCAACAGGCTGAACGAGCCCACGGCCACCACCACCGCGACCAGCAGTGCGGTGGCCGGATCCAGCCAGTTCCAGCCGAAGAACCAGAGGCCAGCGCCTGCCAGCACCGCCGCCAGGGACACGGCCGCGTCGGCGATCAGGTGCAGGAAGGCGCCGCGGCGGTTGAGGTCGTGCGCGTGGCCATCACGCACCATCCACGCCCCGCCCAGGTTGATCAGGATGCCGATCGCCGCGACCACCATCACCGGGACGCCGGCCACATCCGGCGGCGCGCTGAAGCGACGGATCGCTTCCCAGCCCAGCGCACCGGAAAACGTCAACAGCAACACCGCGTTGGCCAATGGCGACAGCAGGGTGGCGCGCCGCCAGCCATAGGTGTGGCGTTCGGTGGGTGGCCGCTGGGCCAGCACCGCCGCGCCCCAGGCCAGGCCGAGGCCTAGCACGTCGCCCAGGTTGTGCAGTGCGTCAGACAGCAATGCCAGCGAGCCGGTCGCAAACCCATACCCGGCTTCCAGCACCGTATAGGCCAGGTTGATCAGCGTGACCCACGCAAACGCGTGAGTGCCGTCATGGTGGTGGTCATCATGCGAATGCATACGCGGAGCCTGCCACGCCAATCCGGTGGACGCTATTACACGACCGGGCTAGGTGCGGTCGCGGCCCTGCACAAGGGTGCCGATCGCCTCGCCACGCAGCAGTCGCAGCAGTACGCCGGGCTGGTTCATGTCGAAGATGCGCAGCGGCAGGTCGCTGTCCCGGCACAGGGCGAACGCCGCGGTGTCCATCACCTGCAGGTTGCGAGTGATCACCTCGTCGTAGGTCAGGCTGTCGAACTTGACCGCATCGGCATGCTTCTTGGGATCCTTGTCATACACGCCATCGACCTTGGTCGCCTTCACCAGCAGGTCGGCGCCGATCTCGATCGCGCGCAGCGCGGCGCCGGAGTCGGTGGTGAAGAACGGGTTGCCGGTGCCGGCCGCGAAGATCGCGATGCGGCCCTTTTCCAGGTGGCGTATGGCGCGGCGGCGGATGTAGTCCTCGCACACGTCGTTGATCTTGATCGCGCTCATCACCCGCGCCTTGGCGCCGAGTTTTTCCAGCGCGTCCTGCATCGCCAGCGCATTGATCACGGTCGCCAGCATGCCCATCTGGTCGCCGGTCACCCGGTCCATGCCGCCAGCGGCAAGCCCGGCGCCGCGGAAGATGTTGCCGCCACCCACGACCAGCGCGATCTCCGCGCCGGCGTCGCGGGCCTCGATGACTTCGCGGGCCAGGCGGCTGATCACCTTGGGGTCGATGCCGTAATCCTCATCGCCCATCAGGGCCTCGCCGGAGAGCTTCAGCAGGACACGGCGATAGACCAGGTTCGACATGTTGCAAACTCCGTTAGCGGTGGGGGCGGGCGTGGTGTTGTGCGGAAAGCGGGGAACCAAACCCGAAGGATTCTAGCCGATGCGCGGCGCGGGCATTTGTCCGGGCAACAAAAAACCCGCGATCGCTCGCGGGTTTCTGTACACGCAGACGGTGCGGAAAATCAGACCTGCATGGCCTTCGCCACTTCCGCGGCGTAATCCTCGACCACCTTCTCGATGCCTTCGCCGACGGCCAGGCGGGTGAAGCTGACCACGTCGGCGCCGGCGGCCTTCATCGCCTGCTCGACGGTCTGGTCGGTGTTCAGCACGTAGGGCTGGCCGTACAGGCTGACCTCGTTGACGATCTTGGCAATCTTGCCGCCGATGATCTTCTCGAGGATCTCGGCCGGCTTGGCCTTGTCCTTCTCCGACATCTTGGCCAGCTCGATTTCCTTTTCCTTGGCCACGAACTCGGCCGGCACGTCGGCTGCCTTGTTGTATGGCGGGTTCATCGCCGCCACGTGCATCGCCACGCCACGCGCCAGTTCGGCATCGCCACCGGCCAGCTCGACCAGCACGCCGATCTTGCCGCCATGGACATACGCGGCGACGTTGTTGGCGGTGTCGATGCGGGCCATGCGACGCACCTGCACGTTCTCGCCGACCTTGGCGATGACGGCGGCACGGGCGTCCTCGACCGTGCCGCCGGAGGGCAGGGCGACCGACTTCAGCGCCTCGACATCGGCGGCGCCGGACGCCAGCGCTGCGCCTGCAACGGCACTGGCGAAGTTGAGGAAGTTGTCGTCCTTGGCCACGAAGTCGGTTTCGGAATTGATCTCGACCAGCACGGCCTTGCCGCCGTCCTGGGCCATCATGATGCGACCTTCTGCGGCGACGCGGCTGGCCTTCTTGTCGGCCTTGGCCAGGCCCGACTTGCGCAGTGCCTCGGCGGCGGCGTCGATGTCGCCAGCGGTTTCGCCGAGTGCCTTCTTGCACTCCATCATGCCGGCGCCGGTGCGCTCGCGCAGTTCCTTGACCTGGGCTGCAGTGATTTCTGCCATGGGTAACCTCAATGTGGTTGGGGGTGGGCGATGCGCCCGCCCGGGTGGCGCACGCGGAGGATGGGGATCCCGCGTGCACGGATGCAGGGGTGCCGCCGCGCAGCATGGCGCGGCGGCATTGCGCCTGGATTACTCGGCGGCTGGTGCGTCTGCGGCAGGCGCGGCGTCGTCAGCCTTGGCCGGTGCAGCCTTCTTGGCCGGTGCACGGCGACCCTTCTTGCTGTCGCCTTCTGCGCCGCTGAAGTCTTCTTCGCGGACCGATGCGGCGGACGGCATGGCGGCCTTGCCTTCCAGCACGGCGTCGGCGGCGGCACCTGCATACAGCTGCACGGCACGGATGGCGTCGTCGTTGCCCGGGATGGCGTAGTCGACCAGGTTGGGATCGTAGTTGGTGTCGACCACCGCGATCACCGGGATGCCGAGCTTCTTGGCTTCCTTGATGGCGATGTCTTCATGGCCGATGTCGATCACGAACAGCGCATCGGGCAGGCGGTTCATGTCCTTGATGCCGCCCAGGCTGGCTTCCAGCTTGTCGCGCTCGCGGCGCAGGCCCATCACTTCATGCTTGACCAGCTTCTCGAAGGTGCCGTCGGTCTCGGAAGCTTCCAGTTCCTTCAGGCGCGACACCGACTTCTTGATCGTCGCGAAGTTGGTCAGCGTGCCGCCCAGCCAGCGCTGGGTCATGTACGGCATGTCGCAACGGGTGGCTTCTTCCTTGACCGCATCGCGCGCGCTGCGCTTGGTGCCGATGAACAGGATGATGCCGCGCTTCTGTGCCACGCCGCTGATGAAGTTCATCGCGTCGTTGAACAGGGGAACGGTCTTTTCGAGGTTGATGATGTGGATCTTGCCGCGGGCGCCGAAGATGTACGGGCCCATCTTGGGATTCCAGTAGCGGGTCTGGTGGCCGAAATGGACGCCGGCTTCCAGCATCTGGCGCATGGTGATCTGGGGCATTGCCTGTGAACTCCTGTGGTGGAACCCGCGCCAGTCTGATGGCGGCGCTGCCTCCCACCGCGAGGCGGGGTGCTGGATTCCGGGGTTGGGCCTCGTTGCCGTCACTGCGACCGAACTCCTTGCGGAGCACCCCGGCGCAGGGGTTGTCGACAACTGTGGATTTGCCGTTACGCCCGGCATGGCGGCTGTAAAGCTCTGGAAGTATGACCTCAAAGCGGGCCTGCAGCAATCCCGGGCTCGACGGGAGGTACGGTCAGTGGCCTGGATCGGCAATAATGGACGGATGACAATCAATCTCAAGACCCCTGACGACCTCGAGAAAATGCGCATCGCTGGCCGCCTGGCCGCCGAAGTGCTGCAGGTGGTCGCCCCCCATGTGAAGGCGGGCGTGACCACCGAGGAACTGGACCGCATCTGCCACGACCACATCGTGAACGTGCAGCAGGCGATCCCGGCCAACATCGGCTATGGCGGCGGCCACGGGCGCATCCCGTTCCCGTACACCGTCTGCACGTCGGTCAACAACGTGATCTGCCACGGCATGCCGAGCCCAGGCAAGCTGCTCAAGGACGGCGACATCGTCAACATCGATGTCACCGTGATCAAGGATGGCTGGCACGGTGACACCAGCCGCATGTATTGCGTCGGTACGCCGTCGGTGATGGCAAGGCGCCTGGTCGACGTCACCCGCGAAGCAATGTTCCGCGGCATTCGCGCGGTCAAGCCGGGCGCCACCCTGGGCGATGTCGGCCATGCGATCCAGCAGTACGCCGAAGGCGAGCGCTTCAGCGTGGTCCGCGAGTATTGCGGCCACGGCATCGGCAAGGTCTACCACGACGAGCCGCAGGTGCTGCATTACGGCCGCCCCGGTGACGGCGTGATCCTGCGCGAGGGCATGACATTCACCATCGAGCCGATGATCAACGAGGGCAGCCGGCATACTCGGCTGCTGCCGGACAACTGGACCGTGGTCACCAAGGATCGCAAGCTGTCGGCGCAGTGGGAGCACACCGTCGCGGTGACCGCCGATGGCGTGGAGATCCTGACCCGCTTGCCCGGCGACGACAACGACCTGTGACCCCGCCGGCCGCCGACGCGTTGCCGCTCGACGACGGCGCATGGGCGCTGCAGGCACGCGAACGGCTGGGGCAGGCGGACGCGTTGCTCGCGCAGCGCTTCGACCGCAATGAGGACATCGACATCCTGACCAGCCGCCGTGCGGCCGGCATCGATGGGTTGATCCGCGAGGCCTGGTACCGCTGCATCCACGCGGATGCACAGATGAGCCTGTTCGCGGTCGGTGGTTACGGTCGCGGCGAGTTGTACCCGGGTTCCGACGTGGACCTGCAAGTGGTCGCCGACGACGCGGTCGCGACCGCACATGCCGAATCGCTGGCGCGCCTGTTTGCGCTGCTGTGGGATGCCGGCCTGCCACTTGGCCATGGCGTGCGTTCGCTGGCCCAGTGCACGCAGTCGGCCGCGGACGACCTGACGGTGATGACCGCGCTGATGGAGGCGCGCCCGCTGGCGGCATCGGAGACGGACAGCGCGGAGTTGGCCGATGCGATCGCGCCCGAGCGCGTCTGGCCGCCGCGCGATTATTTCGATGCCAAGCGCGAGGAGTTGCGCCAGCGCCATGCGCGCTTCGGCGATACCAGCGACAACCTGGAGCCCAACCTCAAGGAAGGCCCGGGAGGATTGCGCGACATCCAGACCCTGCGCTGGATGGCGATGCGCCTGGCCGGCACCCGCGACCTGGAATCGCTGGTCGCGATTGGCCAGTTGGGGACCGACGAATACGAGACCCTGGTGCGCGCGCGCCGGGAGGTGTCGCGCCTTCGCTGGGGCCTGCACCTGGTCGCGAACAAGCGTGAAGAACGGCTGCGCTTCGATTACCAGAAGGCCCTGGCCGAACGCCTCGGGTTCGTGGATATCGAGGGCAGCCTTGCGGTCGAGCAGATGATGCAGGGCTTCTATCGCGCCGCTGCGCTCATTTCGCGGGTCAGCGAACGCCTTTTGCAGCGATTCGAGGAAACCCTCGAAGGCGATGCCGAAGCGGCACCACTTTCGGAACACTTCGAACTCCGCCACGGTTACCTCGCAGCCTGCAAGGATGAGGGTGGTTGGCCACATGCCTCGATCAACGAGGTGTTCGCGCTGTTCGCGGCCTGGGCGGCCACGCCGCAGGCGCGTGGCCTGCATTCGCGCACGGCACGCGCGCTGGCGGAAGCATTGCCGCGCCTGCCGGCGTTCGACGCGGTTGGCATGGATGAGCGGCGGGCGTTCATCGCGCTGCTGCGCGGGCCGCGCCCGGTGGAGACGCTGAAGCGGCTGGCGCGGCTGGGCGTGCTGGGTCGGTGGATTCCGGCGTTCTCGCAAGTCACCGGGCGCATGCAGTTCGACCTGTTCCATGTCTACACGGTCGACCAGCACACCTTGATGGTGTTGCAGAACATGGGCCGCTTCGCCAGCGGCGAGGCCGACGAGCGTTTCGCAATCACCCACGAGGTCTGGCCACGGCTGCGCAAACCGGAACTGCTGCTGCTCGCGGGCCTGTTCCACGATATCGCCAAGGGACGTGGTGGTGACCATTCGCAACTCGGTGCAGTGGATGCGCGTGCGTTCTGCATCGCGCACGGCATGAGCGAAGGCGAAACCGCGCTGGTCGCGTGGCTGGTGGAAAAACACCTGTTGATGTCGGTGACCGCGCAAAAGCAGGACATCGGCGATCCTGCGGTCATCCATCGTTTCGCGGTGGAGATGACCGACCGCGAGCGCCTGGACCTGCTGTACCTGCTGACCTGCGCGGACATCGCCGGCACCTCGCCGAAGTTGTGGAATGCATGGAAGGACCGCTTGCTGGCGGATCTCTACACCGCGACCCGGCTTGCGTTGCGGCGTGGGCTGGAACATCCGGTGCGGGCGACGGAACGGATCGCGGAAAACCATGCCGCCACGGCGGCCTTGCTGGAGCAGGCAGGTTTGGGGCCGCTGGAGATCGAAGACCTGTTCGATGAACTTCCACCCGAGTGCTTCCTGCGCGGGCGCCCCGACGCGCTGGCGTGGCAGGCGCAGCAACTGCGTGAGCTGGCACCTGGCGACCTGCGCATCGCGGCACGGCCACTTGGCGCACAGGACGGCGTGAACAGGGGTGCGCTGGAGATCTTCGTGCGTTCGCCGGATCGCGATGGCCTGTTCGCGGCGATCGTGGCGACACTGGACCGGCTTGGCCTGGCGATCCAGCAGGCGCGCCTGCTGGATGGCCCGCATGGCAGCGTGGTCGACAGCTTCGAGGTGATACCGGCCGAGGGCCAGCGCGTGGTGCAGGCCGAACACGTCGAGCAACGCCTGCAGGCTTCGCTCGCCACTGCCGACCTGGACAGCATCCGCCCGGCAAAGCGCACCCAGCCGCGGCACCTGCGTCATTTCCGGATCGTGCCGCAGGTCGAATTCGCCGACGCCGACAACGGGCGCACCCTGCTCAGCCTGGTCTGCACCGACCACCCGGGCCTGCTGGCGAAGGTCAGCCGGGTGCTGCGCAGCCAGCGACTGCGCGTGCACGATGCGCGCATCGCCACCTTTGGCGCACGCGCCGAGGACATGTTCCAGATCAGCGACGAGCGCGATCGCGCGTTGCACGATGAACACCAACGCCAGGCATTGCGCGATGCGCTGCTGGCGGCACTCGACGGAGAACCGCAATGAGCACTGTCAAGCCCGCGTCCAGGAAACCTGCGAAGGCTGCGAAGAAGACGGCCGGGAAGCGCCCCTTGTCGAAGTTGGCCGCCGCGCGCCTGGCTGAAGCAAGAGAGCTTCGCGTCATCATCGACAGCGCCTGGGACCGGCGCGCGATGCTGACGCCCGAGGAGCTGGAAGGCTCGACCCGGCCGGCGGTGGATCGCGCGATTGCTGGCCTGGAAAAAGGCTGGCTGCGTGTTGCCGAGCCTGACGGCAGCGGCGGCTGGAAGGTCAACGAGTGGCTGAAGAAGGCGGTGCTGCTGTACTTCCGCACCTCGGACATGGAGCTGGTGGAGGCGTATCCCGCACCGTTCTGGGACAAGGTGCCGGCGCGCTTCGCGGACTTCGACGAGGCTGCATTCCGCAAGCTGGGCGTGCGCGTCGTACCCGGCGCGATCGTGCGCAGCGGCAGCCACGTCGGCAAGGACGTGGTGCTGATGCCGAGTTTCGTCAACATCGGCGCGCATGTCGGCGAGGGCACGATGGTGGACACCTGGGCCACGGTCGGCAGTTGCGCGCAGATCGGCAAGCATTGCCACCTGTCGGGTGGCGCAGGTATCGGCGGGGTGCTGGAGCCGCTGCAGGCCAGTCCGACGATCATCGAGGACCATTGCTTCATCGGCGCGCGTTCGGAGGTGGTCGAAGGTTTCGTGGTGGGGCACCACAGCGTGATCGGGATGGGCGTGTTCCTCGGCCAGAGCACGCGCGTGTACAACCGCGCGACCGGTGAGGTCAGCTACGGTTCGGTGCCGCCGTACAGCGTGGTGGTGTCGGGCCAGTTGCCGGCCAAGGATGGTTCGCATTCGCTGTATTGCGCGGTGATCGTCAAGCAGGTCGATGCGAAGACGCGCAGCAAGACGTCGGTTAACGAGCTGTTGCGCGGGTTGGCGGAATGACCAGCACGCTCTACGGCCTCGCCAACTGCGACACCTGCAGGAAAGCGCGCAAGTGGCTGGACCGCTTCGGCATCGGACATGCGTTCGTGGACTATCGCGACGTGCCGCAGTCGCCGGCAACGCTGGTGGCGTGGAAGGATGCGCTTGGCGGCTGGGAAGCGATGGTCAACAAGTCTTCGACCACATGGCGCAACCTCGCGCCGAATCGCAAGACGCCAGGCAGCGATGCCGAGTGGAAGTTGCTCCTGCGCGAATATCCGCAACTGATCCGCAGGCCGGTGGTGGTCACCGATGATGGCGGGGTCACCCAGGGGTTTTCGGACAACGGATTCAAGGCGCGCTTCGGGGTCGGCAAATGAGCGACGTCCTGGAGCTGGCGCTTGGTCTTGTCGCGCGACCTTCCGTCACGCCGGAGGATGCCGGCTGCCAGGCGCTGATTGCCGCGCGACTTGAGCGCGCCGGATTCGATTGCGAACACCTGCGGCTTGGCGAGGTCGACAACCTGTGGGCGACGCACGGTACTGGCGACGGCCCGGTGCTGGTCTTGCTGGGGCATACCGACGTCGTGCCGCCGGGACCGCGCGAGGCCTGGGCCAGTGATCCGTTCCTGCCGGAGATCCGTGATGGCATGCTGTATGGGCGTGGCGCCGCCGACATGAAGGGCAGCGTCGCGGCGTTCGTCATCGCGCTGGAACGTTTCGTCGCCGCGCATCCCGAACATCCGGGTACCGTCGCCCTGCTGTTGACCTCGGACGAGGAGGGCGATGCCATCGACGGTGTGCGCCACGTCGCGAGCATCTTCCGCGAGCGCGGCGAGCGCATCGACTGGTGCATTACCGGTGAGCCATCGTCGAAAGAGACGCTCGGCGACCTGCTGCGCGTTGGCCGGCGCGGCACGTTGTCGGCGACGCTCGCGGTCAAGGGCGTGCAAGGCCACGTCGCCTATCCGGACAAGGCGCGCAACCCGATTCACCAGGCGATGCCCGCGCTGTCGGAACTCGCTGCACGCCAGTGGGACGCAGGGTTCGAGACCTTTCCGCCGACCAGTTTCCAGATCAGCAACATCCACGCCGGTACCGGCGCCAACAACGTGATTCCCGGTGAGCTGCAGGTGCTGTTCAACCTGCGCTACAACCCGCGTTGGGATGCGCCGAAGCTGGAAGCCGAATGCGAGGCCGTGTTGCGCGCGCATGGTCTGGAATACGGCATCCACTGGCATCGTGGCGGCGAACCTTTCCACACACCGGAAGGCCTGCTGCGCGCCGCGGCCCGCGAGGTGCTGACGGCGTTCACCGGCGCCGCGCCGGAGGAAAGCACCGGAGGCGGGACTTCGGACGCCCGCTTCATTGCACCGCTGGGTGCGCAGTGCATCGAGATCGGGCCGGTCAATGCCAGCATCCACAAGGTCGACGAAAACGTGCGTGTGAGTGACCTGGAGCGCCTGCCCGACCTTTATCTGGCATTGATCGAGCGATTGATGTCCTGAGTCGCCGGCAGCGCGGCTCCCGATCAGCGCAGCAGCAATACCGGGATCTGGCAGGTCCGCAGCAACTGGGTGGTGGTGCTGCCCAGGATCATGGTGCGGATCCGCGAATGGCCATAGGCGCCCATCACCAGCAGGTCGGCCTGCCGGGTGTCCACCTGGTTCGCGATTGTCGTCTCCGCGCTGCCCTGCAGCAGGTGCATGGTCGGCGCGAAGCCCGCACCGGCGAGTTCTGCGCGTGCCCAGGCGAGCGCATCGCGATGACGGGTGTCGTCTTCGCCGACCATCAGCACATGGCAGTCGAGATCGCGCAGGAGCGGGCTCGCGCAAATCATCTCGATGCAGGTCCGAGTGGTGGCGCTGCCATCGAAGGCGACCAGGAAACGCTGGATCGGCCGGAACTCGCGTGCGGCGACCAGCACCGGGCGATGCACCGCGCGCACCACGCGTTCGAGGTTGCTGCCGAGATGGCCCCTGGCGAAATCGGCATGTTCGCCGCGCTTGCCGATCACGATCAGCCGGGTGTCCTTCTCGACGTCCAGCAAGGTCTCGACCAGCACGCCATGGCGCTGGGTCAGCGTGGCGTTCACCCCGGACCCGGCCAGCATGTCCGCCTGCAGCTTCTGGAGCAGTTCCCGGCCATGCGCCTGGGCCAGTTTCGCGCGTTGCTCGTCCAGTGCGGCAAGTTCACCGAGCAGGGCCTGGGTGGCATTCATCGCCAGGTTGCCGCTGAGGTCGGGCGGGGCGATGCCGGGATCGCGCGCGATCACGTGCAGCAGTTCGAGCGCGGCGTCCAGGCGCTTCGCCGCCCACGCGGCGTGGCCGGCAACACTGGCGGCATAGGCCGACGGGTCGATCGCGGCCAGCACGCGGCCATCGGGATTGATCAGGGACTGGGTCATGGGTTCTCCTTCGTACCGCTCAGTGTCCGCCCATCAGGCGCTCGGCGTCGGGTTTGTCGTGGACCGCGAGCCGGTCGACCATGGTCGCGCTCGCGGCATTCAGGCCGACGACCTCCACCGCGCTGCCTTCGCGGCGGAATTTCAGCACCACCTTGTCCAGCGCGCCGACCGCGCTGAGGTCCCAGAAATGGGCATCGCTGACGTCGATCACGACGCGCTCGAGCACTTCCCGGAAATCGAATCGGGTGACGAAATCATTGGCGGACGCGAAGAACACCTGGCCAGTCACGGCGTAGGTGCGTTCTCGGCCATCGGTCGTTGCGGTCGACTCCACGTGCAGGACCTGGCCGACCTTGCGTGCGAAGAACAGCGCGGACAGCAGCACCCCGGTCAGCACGCCCTTGGCCAGGTCGTGGGTCAGCACCGTGACCGCGACCGTGCCGAGCATGACGATGCTGGAGGTCTTCGGGTGCGTGCGCAGGTCGCGGATCGAAGACCAGCTGAAGGTGCCGATCGAGACCATGATCATCACCGCGACCAACGCCGCCATCGGGATCTGCTTCACCCACGGGCCGGCGAACACCACCATCACCAGCAACACGCTGCCGGCCACCAGCGTGGACAGGCGCCCGCGGCCGCCGGACTTCACGTTGATCACCGATTGTCCGATCATCGCGCAGCCGGCCATTCCACCGATGAAGCCGGTCGCGATGTTGGCGATGCCTTGCCCTGCGCACTCGCGGTTCTTGTTGCTCGGGGTATCGGTCAGGTCATCGACGATCTGCGATGTCAGCAGCGATTCCAGCAGGCCGACCACGGCCAGGGTGGCGGCGACCGGGAAGATGATGCCGAGTGTCTCCAGGCTGAGCGGAACCGCCGGCAGCAGGAAGATCGGCAGGCTGTCGGGTAATTCGCCCATGTCGCCGACGGTGCGGATGTCGAGCTTCAGCCACATGGCCAGCGCGGTCAGCACGACAATCGTGATCAGTGGCGACGGGATCGCCCTGGTCAGGTACGGGAACAGATAGATGATGCCGAGTCCCGCGGCGGTCATTGCGTACACCGTCCACGGCATGCCCAGCAGTTCCGGCAATTGCGCCATGAAGATCAGGATCGCCAGCGCGTTGACGAAGCCGGTCACCACCGAGCGCGAGACGAAGCGCATCAGGCTGCCCAGCCTGAGTGCGCCGGCAATCACCTGCAGCACGCCGGTCAGCACCGTCGCCGCCAGCAGGTACTGCAGGCCGTGGTCCTTGACCAGCGTGACCATCACCAGCGCCATCGCGCCGGTGGCTGCGGAAATCATGCCGGGCCGGCCGCCGGCGAAGGCGATCACCACTGCGATCGAGAAGGATGCGTAAAGTCCGACCTTGGGATCGACGCCGGCAATGATCGAGAACGCGATCGCCTCGGGAATCAGCGCAAGCGCCACCACCAGGCCAGCGAGCACGTCGCCGCGGATGTTGCCGAACCATTCCCGGCCGGCGAGTGAGGTCATCTTCAAAAGGGCTTTCCTGATGCAGCCCGTGGATGCCGGCACCGTGTTGGTGGTGCATGCCAGCTGGGCGTGAAGGTGCTGCAGGTCCCGTGCAGATCCAGGCGCGACGCTTGTTGCCGGGACAGGCCTGTCATGTGTGCAGGCCGGCCATTGTAGTCGACGCTGGCTTGCCGGGGGCTGCGGCCACGGACGAGCACGTTGCACGCCCGCTTGCGCCCTGGGCCGAGGCCATGCATAGTCGGTGCCATGAGCTTCCTGCGCACCATCAATAATCTCAATAACGCCAGCCCTCCGCGGGTCGGCGATTAGCGCGCGCAACGCACGCAATCGAACCGAGGCCCGCACCGAAACGTGCGGGCCTTTTCTTTTTCCGCCCCTTCTTTTTCAACGCCAGAACCCCACGACAGGACCTCCCCATGTGCTCGATCCTCGGTGTTTTCGACCTTCGTCCCGGTGCCGACCTGCACCCATTGCGACCACTGGCGCTGTCGCTGTCGGCGCGCCAGCGCCACCGCGGGCCAGACTGGAGCGGGGTGCACGTGGATGCCAACGCGCTGCTGGTGCATGAGCGGCTGGCCATCGTCGATCCGGCCGGTGGCGCGCAGCCGATCAGGTCTGCCGACGGAACGCTGGTGCTGGCGGTCAACGGCGAGATCTACAACCACCGCGAGCTTGAGCGCCGTTTGGCGCAGCCCTATGCATTCCAGACCGGTTCCGATTGCGAAGTCGTCAACGCGCTGTATCGCGATGGCGACGCGCCGGCAACATGGCTGGGCCGCCTCAACGGGATCTTCGCCTTCGCGCTGTGGGACGCGGGTGCGCAGCGTGCATTGATCGCCCGCGACCACATGGGCATCTGCCCCCTGTACTGGGGCCACGATGCGGAAGGCCGGGTCTGGGTGGCTTCGGAAATGAAGGCGATCGCACGGGTTTGTCCCGATGTCGCTGCGTTCCCGCCGGGCCATGTGTTCGACACTTCCACCGGTGAGCTGACGCATTGGTACAAGCGGGCCTGGCGCGACTACGACGCGGTGAAGGGCGTGGCGGCCGACAGGGGCGAGTTGCGCGAAGCGTTCGAGCGCGCGGTGCACCGGCAGATGATGAGCGACGTGCCCTACGGCGTGCTGCTGTCGGGCGGACTCGACAGCTCACTGGTCGCCGCCTGCGCCGCCAAGTTCGCACGCAAGCGCGTCGAGGACGATGACAAGGGCGAAGCCTGGTGGCCGCGCCTGCACAGCTTCGCGATTGGCCTGGACGGTTCACCTGACCTCGCTGCGGCGGAGATCGCGGCCGCAGCGCTGGGTACCGTGCACCACGGCTTCACCTACAGCTTCGAGGAAGGCCTGGACGCCGTGCCCGAGGTGATCCGCCATATCGAGACCTATGACGTCACCACCATCCGTGCGTCAACGCCGATGTACCTGCTGGCGCGACGGATCAAGGCGATGGGCGTGAAAATGGTGCTGAGCGGCGAGGGCAGCGACGAACTGTTCGGCGGTTATCTCTACTTCCACAAGGCGCCAAATGCGCGTGAATTCCACGACGAGCTGGTGCGCAAGCTTGATGCCTTGCACAGCTACGACTGCCTGCGCGCAAACAAGTCGATGATGGCCTGGGGCGTCGAGCCACGCGTGCCATTCCTGGACGTGGAGTTCATGGACGTGGCGATGCGCATGGACGCGCAGCACAAGATGGCCGGGGCGATGCCCGATGGAAGCAGGAAAATCGAGAAATCCATCCTGCGCGAAGCCTTCGAAGGCTTCCTGCCGAAGGAAATCCTGTGGCGGCAGAAAGAACAGTTCAGCGACGGCGTCGGTTATGGCTGGATCGATGGACTGAAAGCGGAGGCTGAAGCGCGTGTGGGGGATGCCGACTTCGCTGCGGCCGCGCAGCGTTTCCCGATCAACACGCCGGCCACCAAGGAAGGCTATTTCTATCGCGACCTGTTCGAACAGGTATTCCCGGGCGATGCGTGCGCCAACACGGTGCCGGGCGGCAAGTCGATTGCCTGTTCATCTCCCGCCGCGATCGCCTGGGATGCGTCCTTTGCTAACGCAGCTGATCCTTCGGGGCGCGCAGTGGCAGGCGTGCACGCGTCAGCGTTGTAAAGACTGCAAAGGCCTGCTTTGGCCGTCGACGGGATTGCGGGGTGTTTGCGCAGCGGCATTTCGAGCCGCGTAGCGAACACCCCACAGTCCCGGTGACGGCTGCTCTTAGCGAATTGGCAGGCTACGGCAGCCCAAAGCCTCAAGCACGCCATGCAATGCGGAGACGTGCATCAACCAAGGCGCAGCAATGGTCAACACGCCGCTGCCCAGTACCAGCAGACCAGCCGCGGTGCGAAATCCACCACGTTGCAGGCGCTGGCCGAAGCGCGCACCTGCCCAGGTCAATGGCACCATCATCGGCAGGGTGCCCAGGCCAAATGCCGCCATCGTCAGCGCCCCATGGCTGGCGCTGGCCTGGAGCCACGCAGCCGCCAGCATCGTCGTGCTCAGGCCACATGGCATCCAGCCCCAGAGCATGCCCAACAGCAGGCGCTTGCCCATGTTGTCGGCCGGGATCAGCCGCCGTTGCAACGGCCGCAACAACTGCCAGAAACGTGCGCCTGGGCCACCGAAAAAGCGGGGCAGGCGGCCCTTGCGGTCCAGCAGGCGCAGGCCTGCAATGACCAGCACGATGCCGACCGCCGCGCGCATCGCGATGCCCAGCATCGGCGTGCGCGCGATGCCGAGCAGGCCACTGCCGATGCCGCCGACGATCGCGCCGGCCAGCACGTAGCCTGCTACCCGTCCCAGGTTCGGCTGCAGCGCCTGCCACCAGCCGCGGTTGCCGCTGCCGATGCCGGTGGCGATGCCGCCGCACATGGCGGCGCAATGCGCGCCACCCAGCAAGCCCGTGGTCAATGCCGCGACCAGTACCAGCAGGTCAACCGGCATCGTCGTCGCTGCTGCCCTGCAAGGGCGCAGTTTGCTCGTCGTGGAGGATGTCCAGTGACGCGGCATCGAGATCATCGAACTGCCCGCCGCGCACCGCCCAGACGAACGCCCAGATGGCCAGGCCCACGAGCATGAGGCTGAGCGGAATGAGCACCAACAGGATCGCCATCAGTCGGCCCGCACGACGGGAGAGGGATCGATGATCGCAGAGGACGGTCGCGTGCGGTGCGGCGATCTCGGCGCGAGGCGCAGTGCATTGACCGTGACGGTCAGCGACGAGAGCGCCATGCCCAGCGCGGCCAACCATGGCGTGACCAGGCCCATGGCAGCCAGGGGCAGGGCGAGCAGGTTGTAGCCCAATGCCCAGGCCAGGTTCTGCTTGATGATGGTGCGGGTGCGCCGTGCAAGCGCCACCGATTCCGGTATCCGCATCAGCGATGGATGCGACACCACAAGGTCGGCGGCACGCTGCGCCAGTGCCGCGCCATCGGCCAATGCCAGCGACACGTCCGCGCCGGCGAGCACGGGTGCATCGTTGAGCCCGTCACCGACCATCGCCACGCGCCTTCCTTCGGATTGCAGCCCGCGGACGAATGCGAGCTTCTGCTCGGGCGTCTGCCGTGCACGTACATCGCTGATTCCCAACGCGTCGCCAAAGCGCATCACCGCGGCATGCGCATCGCCGCTGGACAGGTGCAGCCGCAGGCCCTGCGCGCGCAACGCGGCGAGCGCAGCGGCGGCTTCGGGCCGCGCCGATTCCTGCACGCCAAAGCGGGCGAATGCCTGCATCCCGTCACCCAGCCACAGGTGGCCATCATCTTCGCCGCCGCTGGCAAAACCGGCGTGGCCAAGCCGCCAGCGGGTGTCATCGACAATGCCTTCAATGCCGTCGCCCGGCACCGCGCGTACGTGGCTGGCGTGGAGTGCGTCGGCGACATCGGCGAAAACATGCTGGAGCGGATGGCCGCTGTCGCGCTCCAATGCGGCACTGATGCGCAATGCGAGGGTGGCATCAAATCCTTCGAAGGTGTCCACCGAGCCGCGTTGCGGTCGGCCATCGCTGAGGGTTCCGGTCTTGTCGAACACCACATCGGTCACCCCGGCCAGTGTTTCCAGGGCATCGGCGCGCAAGGGCAGCACGCCCGCGCGGGCGAGCGTGCCGTGTGCAACGGCAATGGCGGCCGGGATGGAAAGCGACAACGCACAAGGACAACTGATCACCAGCAGTGCCAGCGTCACTTCCAGTGCGCGCGACGGATCGTGGATGCGCCATGCCAGCCACGTGATCACGGCCGCCAGCAACAGCGCAAGCACGAACCAGCCGGCGATGCGGTCGGCCAGTCGCGCCAACGGCGGCCGGTGTGCCTGCGCGTGCTCGACCATCCTCGCCAGTTGCGACAGGCGCGTATCGGCACCCACGCACCGCACCTGCAGCCGCGCCGGATGTTCACGGCATACGGTGCCTGCGAATACGTCGACGCCGGCGTGCTTTCGCACCGGCGTGGACTCGCCGGTCAGCAGGGCTTCTTCGAAGCTTGCGTCGGCATCCAGCAGGATGCTGTCGGCCGGCACCACCTCGCCCGCGGCCACGCGCACGATGTCGCCGACGCGCAACGCGGTCACCGGCACCGCCTCGCGGCTGCCGTCGCCCGACTCGCGCACCGCGATCACCGGGCGCGCCCGTGCCAGGGCGTCGACCTGGGCATTGGCGAGGTCGCGCGCGCGCTGTTCCAGCATGCGCGCGGCCAGCAGGAAGAACACGAACATGACGGCGGCGTCGTACCAGACGTGCGGCCCCCCGCGCAGGGTCTCGATGACGCTGGCACCGTAGGCGAGCAGGGTGGCGGTGGCGATCAGCGTGTCCATGCCCAGCCGGCGCCCGCGCAGTTCACGCAACATGCCGGCGATGAACGGCCAGCCCGACCAGAACACCACCGGCGTGGATACCAGCATGGTCAGCAGGCGGAAGAAATCCCGCGTGGCGATCGGCATCTCGTTGTTGAAGTCCAGGTACAGGGCCTCTGCAAACATCATCGCCTGCATCGTGCCGAGTCCTGCCAGGCCGAGCCGCAGCAGCCAGCGATTGCGTTCGCGCCGGCGGGCCTGCTCGCGCGCCTGGCCACTGCTGAGGTAGCTGCGGTAGCCCAGCGCGGCGATCCGCTCCAGCACGCTGGACAACGCAGTCCTGGCCGGGTCCCAGGCAATGCGGATGCGCCCGGTGACCGCATTCGCGCTGATGTCGATCACGCCCGGCTGCATGCGCACCGCGCGGTCGACCAGCCAGGCGCAGGCCGCGCAATGCATGCCATCCGACAGGACCGTGATTTCACGTCCACCTGCAACCGCATGGACGTGCTCCTGCAGCAGGTCGTCACGATCCCAGCTGGAAAAGTCGACTGCCTCTTCATCGACCTGGCCCGCGGGCGCGGTGCGCAGCTCGTAGTAGGTGCCAAGGCCGGCATCGGCGATCCATTGCGCGGCACCCGCACAGCCGGCGCAACAGAATGCGCGTGACTGGCCATCAAACTCTGCGAAAACGGGAGGGTGCGGGAGTGGTTCGCCGCAGTGGTGGCAACTGCGATCAGCCGATGGCGTCACTTCACTTCGCGTCCAGCGAAGGCCCCAGGTGCGTGGCCCGTTGCCCGCGTGGCAGGCGTCCGCGCAGGCGCCAGCCGTCATCCGTGGCGCCATCGCTCAGTTGCACGTTCCAGTCATGGCTGCTGTCCGCTGCGTATTCGACATGCCAGCCGAGTTCGTCAGGCTGCAAGGTCAACGCGACATCCTCGTCCTGGCGGTTGGGATGCAGCAAGCGAAGCTGCAAGGGCTGGCTGCGCAGGAAATCGCCACCTGCCGGAAAGACGCGAAGCATGCCTTCTTCCGATTGCAGCACCGCCCCCAGCCTCAGCTCGATTGCGCGGGCATCGGGGCCGACATCAGCGACCTGGATCTGGCCAGTTCGCTGCACCTTGTCCACGACCACGTCGTTGTTGCCGCTGGATCGGGACGCTGCCACCAGCAGGGCGATCGATGCAGCCACGGCGATTGCCGGGATCAGGACGACCAGCCACACCATCGGCTCCTTGCGCGCGCGGCGTGGTTCGGTCATGGCATGGGCCCGAAGAAGCTGCTGTCCACTGTTTTCTCCGTCGTTCCGTCCTGTGTCTGCACAATGATCCGCAAGTCGTGCCGTCCCGGCGTTGCTGCGGGGGTGACCATGGTGATCGGTTGCGCCGTCACCGAACTTGCCGCCACCTCGACGGTGGGCGCTTCGCGCATGCGCAGGCCATCGATCCGGGACTCGAAGCGGATGCTGTACTGCTGCGCCTGGTCGGTCTTGTTCACCAGCTTGATCGTGTAGCCGTTCTCGATGCCGTCGGCGGTTTCGCGATACAGCGCATTGCGGTCGCGCAGTACTTCCACGATCAGCGGCGCGCGATGCGCCACGCCCCAGGCCCAGGCAAGCACCAGTCCCAGCAGGATGCTCCCGTAAACGATGATCCGCGGACGCAGCACGCGACTTGATTTCCCTTCGATCGCATTCTGCGTCGAATAGCGGATCAGGCCGTGTGGGTAGCCCATCTTGTCCATCACCGCGTCGCAGGCGTCGATGCAGGCGCCGCAGGCGATGCATTCGTACTGCAGGCCATTGCGGATGTCGATGCCGGTGGGGCAGACCTGCACGCAAAGGGTGCAGTCGATGCAGTCGCCCAGTGCGTCCGGCGCGAATTTTGGCAAGGGCTCGGCGACCATGCCGGCGGCGGCCATGGTGATCGTGCCCGCAGCGTGCACCTGTGCCGTCGCCGCGCTCGGATGCTGGGTCGAACGGAAGACGTAATCGAAAGCAGTGGTTTCATCCAGCAGGCCGCGCGCGCGTTCCAGCACGCTTGCAAGGCCGCGCTTGCGCTGGCCGCGTGGCTCGCCACGCATCGGATCGTAGGCGATGATCAATGTGTTGCGATCGAACATCGCGCTCTGGAAGCGCGCGTACGGGCACATGTACTTGCAGACCTGCTCGCGCAGGAAGCCGGCATTGCCCCACGTCGCAAGGGAGTAGAAGAACACCCAGAACGTTTCCCAGCCACCCCACTGGAACGGGTAGGCTCGCGCCGTCAAGTCACGGATCGGCGTGAAGAAGCCGACGAAGGTGAAACCGGTCCACAGTGCAAACACCAGCCAAACGAAGTGCTTGCTGCCCTTGCGCAGCAGCTTTTCGCGATTCCAGGGGCCCGCATCGAGCTTCATGCGCTTGTGGCGGTCACCCTCGATCGCGCTTTCCATCCACAGGAATACTTCGGTCCACACCGTCTGCGGACAGGCGTAGCCGCACCAGAGCCTGCCTGCCAGCGCGGTGAAGAAGAACAGGGCGAGTGCGGCGATCATCAGCAGCATCGCCAGGAACAGGAAGTCCTGCGGCCAGAAAGTCAGTCCGAGCACATAGAACTTTCGCGCAGGCAGGTCGAACAGGACGGCTTGCCGGCCATCCCAGTTCAGCCACGGAAACACGTAGTACATCCCGAGCAGCCAGAACACCGCAGCCACGCGCAGGCGGTTGAGGGGTCCCGACACGTCGCGCGGATAGACCTTGCGCTCGCTGACGTAGGTGGAGCCGCCGCTGTCGATCACATCCAGGGGAATTTGCTTGTTTGCCATCGATCAGGCCGGGGGCAGGGGCCGATTGAAGCGGCTGGCCGGGCGCAACAGGATCCAGGTGAACAGGCTGGCGCCGGCCGTCGCCAGCCAGAACATGAAGAAACCGATGCTGTAGCCAAGGCCACGGGTCAGCGGCAAGCCCGGGAACGTCATGTCGCGCAGGACCAGCGGGTCGACAAAGGCAAAGAACACCATGGTCGACACACCCGCGGAAAAAAAGCTCGGCCACAGGATGGCGCCGATCCGCTGCGACATCGGACGCGGTGGGTGGTCGAAACCTGGCCTGGTGAAGTTGGTCATTGTGGCCCGGCTGCGGGCGCAGCGTGCGAGAGCGACCACACATAGGCCGCGGCGAGCCGGGTACGGGTCTCGCCAAGCAGCGGGCCGTGTGGCGGCATCACCCCACGGCGTCCCATGTTGATGGTTTGCCGCAGCACGGCCGTGCTTGAACCATACAGCCAGTAATCGTCGGTAAGGTCGGGTGCGCCCAATGCCTGGTTACCCTTGCCGTCCACGCCATGGCAGCTCACGCAGAGGCCTTCATACATCGCCTTGCCGCGAGCAGCGGCATAGTCGTTGCGCGTCGCCGCATCGGCCTGCCCGAGCTGGCGCACATACGCGATCACATAGTCGGTCGCGTCCTTGCCTCCCATGCCGGCCAGCACCTTTTCCCAGGGCGGCATCACGCCTTCGCGGCCATTGAGGATCGTCTGCAGGATCTGGTCCGGCTGGCCACCCCAATGCCAGATCGAATCCGCCAGGTTCGGATAGCCGACCGCACCCGTGGCTGATGATCCATGGCATGTCGCGCATGTGTTGCCGAAAATCGAGCGCCCCAACCGAACAGCATTCGGGTCGCCGGCCAATACGTCGATTGCCTTGCCATGGTAGGGCGCGAAGGTCTCTTCGAGGCGGGCGGTGTCGGCCTGCTTGTCGCGCGCATGTTCGCCTTGCGAACTCCACTTGGCATAGCCCTGGTAGCCGCCGAGGCCGCCGTACCAGGCCAGGTAGCCGATCGCGAATACGATCGTCAGGTAGAACAGGTTGATCCACCAGCGCGGCAACGGCTTGTTGTACTCGGTGATGTCGCCATCCCAGACGTGGCTGGTGTCATCCGGCTTGGCATCGCCCGGGCGCGACTTCGCGGTCCACCACAGCAACCACGCGCAGCCGCCGATATTCAGGACGACCAGCGCGATCAAGTACCACGACCATCCGATGCTCATCGTTCGCTCTCCACGACGTTTGCGACATCCGCGGATTGCGCGTCATCCAGCGGCAGCCTGGCCGCTGCGTCGAACTCGGCGCGACGGCGCGGGCTCCACACCCAGGCCCATCCCGCCAGGAATACAACCAACAGGATCGAGGTGACGATTCCGGACAGCATCTCAACCTCCCTTTGGAGCGTGTTTGCCGAGGTTCTGCAAATAGGCCACGACCGCGTCCAGCTCGGTCTTGCCGGCCACGGCAGTCGGCGCATCCGCGATTTCGGCATCGCTGTAGGGGTCACCCAGGCGCTTGAGCGCGCGCATGTGGCGCTGCACGGTCTCGCCATCCAGGGTGTTCTTCGCAAGCCACGGGAAGCTGGGCATGTTCGACTCGGGCACGACGTCGCGCGGGTTGTTGAGATGTGCACGCTGCCAGTCATCGGAGTAGCGGCCACCCACGCGCGCAAGGTCAGGACCGGTGCGCTTTGAGCCCCATTGGAATGGCCTGTCGTAGACGGATTCGCCAGCCATCGAATAATGGCCATAGCGTTCCGTTTCGAAGCGCAGCGTGCGGACCATTTGCGAATGGCAGTTGTAGCAGCCTTCGCGCACGTAAACGTCGCGCCCGGCCAACTCCAGCGCAGGGTAGGGCTTTACTCCAGGCAGCGGCTGGATTGCCTCCGCCTGGTACATCAACGGAACGATCTCGGCGAGACCACCGAAGGACACCGCCACCGCGATCAGGACCGCGAGCAGGCCGACGTTCTTCTCGATTTTCTCGTGCGGATTGGGCTTGTGGTTACTCATGTCATCCCTCAGGCGCGCGCTTCGGAGGCATCGGGCGGCAGCAGGGGTTGCGGTGCAACCTCGCCTGCCTCGAGCCAGGTCTTGAACACGTTCCATGCCATCAGGAGCATGCCGCTCAAGACCAGCAACCCACCGAACAGGCGCGCCAGGTAATACGGATACGTCGAATTCAGGGCTTCGACGAAGGTGTAGGTCAGCGTGCCGTCATCATTGGTGGCCCGCCACATCAGGCCCTGCATGACGCCTGCAATCCACATGGCGGCGATGTAGAAGACGACGCCCAGGGTATGTACCCAGAAGTGGGTATCGATCAGCTTCACCGAATGCATCGTCTCGCGGCCCAGCAGGCGCGGCAGCAGGGCGTAGATCGCGCCGATCGAGATCATCGCCACCCAGCCAAGCGCGCCCGCATGCACGTGGCCGACGGTCCAGTCCGTGTAGTGGCTGAGCGAGTTGACCGTCTTGATAGACATCATCGGGCCCTCGAAGGTCGCGATCATGTAGAAGCTCAGCGACACGATGAGGAACTTCAGGATCGGATCGGTGCGCAGTTTGTGCCACACGCCCGACAAGGTCAGGATGCCGTTGATCGCGCCGCCCCACGACGGGGCCAGCAGGATCAGCGAAAACACCATGCCGACTGATTGCGCCCAGTCAGGCAGGGCGGTGTAGTGCAGATGGTGCGGCCCGGCCCACATGTACACGGCGATCAATGCCCAGAAATGCACGATCGACAAGCGGTAGGAATAGATCGGGCGACCCGTCTGCTTGGGCACGAAGTAGTACATCATTCCCAGGAAGCCGGCGGTCAGGAAGAAGCCCACCGCATTGTGGCCATACCACCACTGCACCATCGCGTCGACGGCGCCGCTGTAGACCGAATAACCCTTCCACATGCCGGCAGGCATCACCAGGTTGTTGACGATGTGCAGCAGGGCAATGGTGATGATGTAGGCGCCGTAGAACCAGTTCGCCACGTAGATGTGCTGGACCTTGCGCTTGGCGATCGTGCCGAAGAACAGCACGCCATAGGCAATCCAGACCACTGCAATCAGCAGGTCGATCGGCCACTCCAGCTCGGCGTATTCCTTGCTCTGGGTGATGCCGAGCGGCAAGGTGATGGCCGCCGCCACGATGACCAGCTGCCAGCCCCAGAACACGAAGGCCGCCAATCGGTCGGAAATCAGGCGCACGTGGCAGGTGCGCTGGACCACGTGCAGGGAGGTTGCAAACAGCGCACTGCCGCCAAACGCGAAAATCACCGCATTGGTGTGCAATGGCCGCAACCGCCCGTAGCTGAGCCACGGAATGCCCTCACCCAGGGTCGGCCAATAGAGTTGGGCGGCAATCCACACCCCCACCAGCATGCCGACAACCCCCCAGACCACGGTGGCGATGGAGAACTGAAGGACGACCTTGTCGTTGTAGGTGTTGCTCAGGGCCTGCATGCGTAGCTCCAGATACTTCCCGGTATGGTAGGCAGCGCGACCTGCAATCGAGTTGATCTGAATCAATTCGTCCTTGCCGGCCGACGCCCGTCACGGCAGCGCGGATGCCATTCCTTGATAATAGCGACTTCGCGGCCTGAAGACTGAGTCCGGACACATGCATGAATGATCCGATCCCTCTGGACCTGGTGCGGCTGCGCCGCAGTTGCGCCGAGTGTTCGCTGCAGCAGTTATGCCTGCCTGCGGGCATCGAGGGCGATGACCTGCGCCGGTTGGAAGCGGTGGTGCAGCGCCGGCGTCCGCTGGAGGCGGGAGATCGCCTGTTCCGCGTCGGCGACCCGTTGCAATCAGTGTTCGTCGCCAGCGAAGGCACCTTCAAGACGATCAGCATCAGCGAAGCGGGCGAGGAACACGTCTTGGGCTTCCATTTGCCAGGTGAACTGTTTGGGCTGGATGCCATCGGCACGGGCTATCACCGCTGCGAAGCAATCGCCCTTGGCAGGTCCCGCGTCTGCGAACTTCCCTTCAGTGAGCTTGCGCATGCCGCCGCGCAACTGCCAAGCCTGCAACTCCAGTTGCTGCGCGTGATAGGCCAGAGCAGTGATCGCGACCAGGATCATCTGGACGTGCTCACTCGTCGCCAGGCCAGCGAGCGCATTGCCTTGTTCCTGCAGGGCCTGAGCGAGCGCTACCGGCGAATCGGCCACGCCTGCGATGATTTCATGTTGCCGATGAGCCGGGACGAGATCGCGCGCCATCTCGGGCTGGCGCTGGAGACGGTGAGCCGCAGTTTCAGCCGCTTGCACGAGGAAGGCGTTATCGCGGTGCGTGGTCGGCGCGTGCGGATCATCGACGTGGCGGCGCTGCATGCCGCGGCAAGCGGCTGCGAGGGGGAGGCGGCGCGCGCCGAAAGGCACCGCGCGCCTGGTTGAACGGTCTCGCCCAAGCGCGCCTGGCCAGGCGTCAGCTCAGCGCAAGGCTTTCTTCACCGCGGCCACGAAGTCGGGGTCGGGTTGGCTGCCCATCTTTTCGGTTCGGGCCAGGATGCGGCCATTGGCATCGAGCAATATGAGCGCGCTGCTGTGGTTGAACTCGCCATCGGCGAGCAGGCGATAGCGGATGCCCAACAAACCGGCGACGCTGCGGACATCGTCCGCTCGCGGCGACGCCAGCGTCCACCGTGCCGTGTCCAGTTTGCGTTTTTCGACAACCGTCTTGAGTGCCTTGGGGTCATCGCGCCTGGGATCCATGCTGATCAGCAGGATGCCGAGCCTGTTCTGCTGGTTCGCGTCCAGTTGGCGTTCTATGGCCTTGCCCGAATCCACGATCAGCGGGCAGATGAACTGGCACGAGGTATAGAACATCGCAACCAGTTGCGGCTTGCCGCGACGCGTGCCCCAGTCGGCGGTACGGCCATCCTGGTCGGTCAGCGGAAGCGTCAATTGGTACAGCGAATCCGCCGGGAGCGGTTTCGCCTTGCCTGCTGCGAAGGCGCCGGCGGAGAGCAGGGCCCCGGCGCACAGCACCATCGCAGCCGTGAACATGTATTTGCGGAAACGCTCTGTCATTTCGCACTCCTTGCACAACGGAAACCCATGTTGGAGGTGGCATCCACGCCGCCAAGCGACGACAGCATCGCCACCCGCATCAATACCGCGTAGTTGTCTCGGTCGTCCATCGACAGCGCGCCTGCGCCACAAAACTTCGCGTTGTCGGCATCACCCTGCTTGCGGTTGTCGCCGTCCACCAGCAGCGCGGAGTAGTCCTCGGTCCATTCCCAGACCAGCCCGTGCATGTCGTGCACGCCGTAGACGTCAGGCGCCTGCAGGCCCACGCGCGGCAGGGCAGCACTGGAAGGGCGCGAATACCACGCCAGGATGCGTTCACGCCAGGCGCGGTCATTGCGGGCATCGCGGCGGGTTTCGTCCGCTGCAGCCACGTATTCCCACTCCTGCCAGGTCGGCAGGCGTGCATCGATTGATTCGCAAAACGCGCTTGCGGCGAACCAGCTGACCCAGGTCACCGGCTGGTCGGCACGCGCGGCATCGCCGAGCGTCGTGGCCGATGCCCAATGCGAGAGGTAACGCTGCTCGGCGAAGACTGGCGAGACCTTGTCACGTCGCCACTTCGGGTGTTGCTGCACGAACGCCAGGAATTGGGCATTGCTGACCGGCATGCGCATCAGCGCGAAGGGCGCGACCCGGCTTCCGCCGGGCGCATCCTCGTATTTCAGCGCGGAGCGGAACGAGCCACCCGCGATCGCCGCGTACTTGATCCCCGCTGCGCCGGCGGCCAGGCCGGCGAGCGGGAGTGTGATCAACAACGCGAGCAGGCTGCGACGCATCGATCAGTGGCCTTCGCCGCCAGTGTTGGCAGGGGCTGCGGCGCGTGCGGCCTTGGCATCGTCGCGGCTGATCTGGCCACCCGGGTTGCCCCAGCTGTTGAGCACGTAGGTGCCGATATTGGCTACTTCGTCATCGGTCAGCTGCGCCATCGGCGGCATCACCGAGTTGTAGTCCTTGCCGTTGACCGTCACCGGGCCGCTCAGGCCGTGGGTGATGATCGAGGCGATGCGCTTGGGGTCCTTGGCGATGTAGTCGGATTTCGCCAGCGGCGGGAACACGCCTTCCATGCCGGCGCCGTCGGGCTGGTGACAGGTCGAACAGGTGCCCGCGAACAACACCTTGCCGGCGGCGATTTGCTCTTCCTTGGTCAGCGTGCCGGCCTTGTAGGCGGCGGCGGCGGTGGTGATCGGCGTGCGGTTGGTGCCCGCGGCCTGGTCGCCCAGATAGACCGCGTCCACCTCCTTGCCGGAGTAGATGTCCTTCCGCTCGGGACCATCGGCCTTGAGGATGGCCAATGCGCCCTTGTTGAACGCGCGGAAGATGCTGTGGTCGACCAGCACATAACTGCCCGGTACTTCCATGTGGAACTCGGCCATGATCGCGCCGCCCGACGGGATCAGCGTGGTCTGCACGTTTTCCTGGAACTTGGTTCCACCTTCGTACCAGACCTTGTCGAAGATCTCGCCGATGACGTGGAAGCTGGAAACCAGGTTCGGCCCGCCATTGCCCACGTACAAGCGCACGTTTTCGCCAGTCTTGGCGGTCAGTGCCTTGTCGCCGGTCATCGAACCTTCCATGCCGTTGAACAGGACATAGGTCGGGTTCTCGTCGATCCCCTTTTCCATGTCGAAGTCCTGGTGGCCCTTCTCGCGATACTTGCCCTTGGTATAGAAATCACCCTGCATCACGTAGTACTCGCGATCCACCTGCGGCAGGCCTTCCGGCGGCTCGACCAGGATCAGTCCGTACATGCCATTGGCGATGTGCATGCCCACCGGCGCGGTCGCGCAGTGGTAGACGTACAAGCCGGCGTTGAGCGCCTTGAAGGTGAAACGGCTCACATGGCCGGGCGCAGTGAAGCTCGAGGCGGCACCGCCGCCTGGGCCGGTCACGCCATGCAAGTCGATGTTGTGCGGCATCTTGCTGTCCGGCATGTTGCGCAGGTGGAACACCACGGTGTCGCCCTGGCGTACACGGATGAAGCTGCCCGGGACGGTGCCGCCGAAGGTCCAGAAGGTGTAGCTGACGCCTTCGGAAATCGGCATTTCCTTTTCGATCACATCGAGTTCGACGATGACCTTGGCCGGTGCGGTACGCCCGGTGGCCGGCGGCACGAACGGCGGGCTGGTCAGCACTGCCTTGATCTCCGGACCCTGTGGAGGACCGAAATCGCCCTTGGCCGAGCCACCGGTTTCCGCTGCCTCAGCGTTGACAGCCTTGGTATCCGCGTCCTGGGTGTTTCCGCCGCAACCGCCGAGCGTCAATGCCGCTGCGCCCAGCAGGCACCACATCAGGCGCTCCATAAAGTAAGTCATCTTCATTCCCCGTAGGCTTGGTCGTTGTTCGATGGTTGTATTTTCGGTATTCGCGAAAAGCTCGTCGTGATCTGCATCAAGGTGCGACGGCGACTGTGTTTTTGCAGGCCCCCGCATGCCGTGCCATGCGGCGCATGGCACCCCCGCCAACTTGTAACAGACTTGATCCAACTCAAGGTGAAGTAATGGATGCGGGCCTAACATTGCGAACGTGGCAAGCTTCGACGCAGGCCACAACTCCGAGTCGGCTGGTCTCTGGTTCCCTTCGGGAATACGGCCGGGCGACCGCAGCGAGCAAGCCGTCAAGGCCGGCAGCTGAAGGGTGGTCATGGAAACGCGATCGCCTCCCGTATTTGGAAAGGAGTCACAACATGGTTGTACTGGCCGACCGCTATGGTCGGAGTTTTCCGTATCTGCGGCTGTCGCTGCTCGACGCCTGCAATTTCCGTTGCAGCTACTGCCTGCCGGACGGTTACAAGGCGAATGGCACGTCGCGCTGGCTCTCCGGTGAGGAAATCGGACGCCTGCTGCGCGGCTTCGCCGCCGTCGGGCTGCGCAAGCTCCGCCTGACCGGCGGCGAGCCCAGCCTGCGCACGGACCTGACCGACATCATCGCCGCCGCCGCCGCCACGCCCGGCATCGAAACCGTGGCGATGACCACCAACGGCATCCTCCTGCGCCGGCACATCGAACGGTGGCGCGATGCAGGGTTGAATGCGGTCAACGTGAGCGTGGACAGCCTGGATCCGGCGCGTTTCCGTGCCATCACCGGGCATGATCGTGGCCGCGACATCCTCGCCGGCATCGACCTCGCCCTGGCCAGCGGCCTGCGCGCGGTCAAGCTCAATGCCGTCCTGCTGCGCGGGCTCAACGACGACGAGATGCCGGCCTGGCGCGATTACCTGCGCGACCGCCGCATGACGCTTCGTTTCATCGAATTGATGCAGACCGGCGACAATCGCGACTATTTCCAGCGCCACCACCTGCGTGCCGATGCGCTGGAGCAGTCGTTGCTCGACGATGGCTGGGCACTGGTGCCGCGCGCAATCGATGCCGGCCCCGCGCGCGAGTATGCGCATCCGGATTTCCTGGGTCGGATCGGGATCATCGCGCCGTATTCGCGCGACTTCTGCGAAGGTTGCAACCGCCTGCGGGTGACCGCGACCGGCGACCTGCGGCTGTGCCTGTTCGGTGATTTCGGCATACCGTTGCGGCCACTGCTGCAGTCGGATGCAGGCATCGACGAGCTCGCGCTCCGCATTGCACGCGCAGCTCGGATTGAAGAAGGCAGGCCATGGCCTGCATGAGGGCAATACGGGGATCACGCCCCACCTGGCCTCGATTGGCGGCTAAATGGGGGACGGCAGGGCACTGGCATGCGCCGCGAAACGTAAGGAGCGATCTAATGGCCAATACGAACGACAAGACAGCGGATGCCGCCCGCGTGCAGCGCGAATCCGCGGTCGACCGCGAGCTTGAGCAGAGCTTTCCTGCGAGTGATGCGCCCAGTTGGACCCTCGGACGCAGGACACCCCCGATGACGATGGGCCCGCAGCCGGTGCGCTTTCGCGGCGTTTCAGCGAGCATCCTGGATGCGATCGGCGATACGCCGTTGCTCGAGATCGACGGGATCTTCGCCAAGCTCGAGTTCATGAACCCATCGGGCTCGGTCAAGGCCCGCATTGCGCTTTACATGATCGAACGCGCCGAACAGCGCGGCCTGTTGCAGCCTGGCGACACCATCGTTGAGGCCACCAGTGGCAATACCGGCAATGCATTGGCCATGGTGGCGGCAGTGAAAGGCTACCGCATGCTGGTGGTGATGCCGGAAGGACTGTCCAGCGAACGCGTCGCGATTTCCCGCGCGTATGGCGCGGAGGTGCTGTTCTGCGGCGACTTCCACGTCAACCAGGCGTTGCAGCGTGCGCACGAGCTCGGCGCGCAGCCGGGATATTTCTGTCCCAGCCAGTTCGAGTCGGAAGGCAACATCGAGGAGAACCGGCTGGTCCTGGGACCTGAGATCCTCGCCCAGTTGCCCGAGGGCCGGCTGCCTGATGCGCTCGTGCTCGGCGTCGGTACCGGCGGGACCCTGATCGGGGTGGGCCAGGCGTTCCGTGCGGTCAATCCCGAAGTGCGCCTGTTCGCGATGGAGCCGTCGGAGTCGAAGACGATCCTGTGCGGTGAAATTTCCGGGCATGCCATCGAAGGGATTTCCGATGGGTTCGTACCCGGGATCTTCCAGCGCAACGCAGGGCTGATCGATGAAGTCATGTCCGTTTCGAGCCCGCAGGCGATCGATGAAATGAAGCGGCTGGCGCGTGAGCATGGCCTGCTGTGCGGGCCAAGTTCCGGTGCACATCTGTTGGCGGCCAGGCAGGTGCGCGCGCGCTATCCCGAACTTGCGACGGTAGTGACGGTGTTTTGCGACGAGGGCGAAAAATACCTGACCGAGCATTTCGGCAGCCGCTCGTCATCTTCCAATGTTGCGTTCTATTGAGGGCTGGGCACAGCGGAGGTCGACGAGCGTGGTCCATGAGGATATGATAATGATTCCCATTCACATTTCAGTGGCTTCGACGTCGACAGCGTTGATCCGCCAAAGGAGTCCGAGATGAAATTGCCAAGCTTTTATGCGCAGGCACCCGTGGTGCACACATTCGATCCGTTGGCCCAGCTGCTGGGCGCGGCGACCGATGGCCAGCTTGATTATTCGTATGCCGATGCCGTGCGCCTGGCCGGCCATTCCTGCCCAACCGTGGCGGGTGCGTTCCTGATGGGGCGTGCCGCCCTGCAGGCCTTGTATCCCGACGGTCCGTCCGAGCGGGGCCAGGTTGAGGTCTCGATGCCGGCACCCGTGCATCACGGCACGACCGGCGTGGTGGCGCAGGTGCTGACGTTGCTGACCGGGGCGGCGGCAGAGAACGGCTTTCAGGGCCTGGGTGGACGCTACGCTCGCGATGGCCTGCTGACCTACGCTGGCCGGCACGAGTCGGATGCCATCACCTTCCGGCGCCGCGACACCGGTGCTGCGGTCGCGACGCAACTGGACACGGCGCCGGTGCCGGGTGATCCGCGCATGCGCGAATTGCTGGTGGCCATCATGCAGGATACGGCCAACGATGCAGACAAACAGGCATTCGCGGGGATCTGGCAGGAGCGCGTACGCCGCATGCTGGTGGATTTCGCGGATGATCCGCGGGTGGTCAAGCTGACGCGACTCGAGGCATGAACCTCGTGTTTGCGAAAGGCGCTGCACGCGCTGTCGTTGCAGGTCGGTCGATCCAGTGAAACCTTGCCCATGAACCACTTTCAATCGAAGAACCGCCAATGATCAGCTACGCCAATGCGCTCCAGCACATCCTGCAGGCTTGCCACCCGCTGCAGCCCGAACAGGTGCCGTTGGCACAGGCGCTCAAGCGCGTGCTTGCGCAGGATGTGCACGCGGCTGCGGACCTGCCGCCGTTCGACAACAGCGCGATGGACGGCTTTGCACTGTCGAGCGGCGGCACGGTGCTGAAGTCCGGGCACGAATTCGCCGTGGCGGGATCGCAGGCCGCCGGTGATGGCCTGGCCGCCTATGGGCAGGACGCCTGCGAGATCATGACGGGTGCCAGCCTGCCGGGTGGCCTGGATTCGGTGGTGCCGGTCGAACAGGTAAGCGTGCTGCAGCGCGACGGCGATGGCCGTCCGCTGCGGATCCGGCTGGAGGCGGAGGTGACGCCAGGCGCGCATGTGCGCCGCCGCGGGCAGGATGTCGCGGTCGGTGAGCGCGTCGCATGTGCAGGGACCCGGCTCACGCCGGCCGGGCACATGATGCTGGCCTCGCTGGGCGTGGCCACGCTGGCGGTGCATCCGCAGGTGCCGGCCGCAGTGTTCACCACCGGCCGCGAACTGATCGATGATCCGGCGCAACCGTTGCTGCCGGGCCAGATCCGCAACAGCAATGGGCCTTACCTTGCGGATCGACTGGATGAGGCGGGTGCCTGCGTGGTGCATCGGGAAACCGTGGGTGACGATGCCGAGGCCTTCGTCGCCGCACTGGAACGGGGCCTGGCCGCGGGCGCAATGGTGGTGTTGAGCACAGGTGCGGTATCGATGGGGCGGCATGACTTCGTGCCTGACGCACTGCGTGCACTGGGCGCGACGATCGTCTTCCACAAGGTCGCGATACGGCCCGGCAAGCCGCTGCTGTTCGCGCGCTTGCCCGGTGGCCAGTTGTACTTCGGCTTGCCGGGCAATCCGGTGTCGTCGGCGGTCGGAATGCGGTTCTTCGTCGAGCCCGCATTGCGGGCGTTGCTTGGCCAGCCCGCCGAACAACCCTTGCTGCTGCCGCTGGCCGCCGAAGTCCGCAAGAAGCCCGGCCTGCGGTTCTTCCTGAAGGCGCGCGTGGCGCTGGATGACCGTGCCGGATTGCAGGTCGACGTGATGGCCGGGCAGGAATCGTTCCGGATCAAGCCGCTGCTGGCGTCAAACGCCTGGGCCGTGCTCGATGCCGGGGCGGAAACGTTGCAGGCCGGCACGCCGGTGCCGGTATTCGGCCTGGATGGGCGCGGGATCGTATTGACGAACGGAGAGACCGACGTTGGATATTGAACTGGAGTTGTTCGGCGCGTTGCGTGGCCTGGAGGCGGGTGACCGCCTCGTCCTGACGGTTGCCGGCGGGCAGGTGGCGGACCTGCGCGCGGCACTGCAGGTACATGCCGGCAAGCATTGGCCAAGCGACAGCGCCGCCATGCTGGCCAGTTGTGCGTTCGCGACCAGCAGCGAGATCCTGCGCGACCAGCAGGCGTTGCCGGAGCACGGGCGCATGGCGGTACTGCCGCCGGTCAGTGGGGGTTGAATGATGGACATGCATTTCGTCCATGTCGCTGATCGTGCGCAGGAAGTCGTCGATGTGGCTGCTGCACTGGAATTCGTGTCGGATCCGGGTTTCGGCGGCATCACGGTCTTCGTTGGCCGCATCCGCGACCTCAACCATGGCCGCCGCGTCACCGGGATCAGCTACGACATGTATCGCCCGCTGGCGCTGGCCCGGTTCGCCGAGATCGCCGCGCAGGCCACGCGCGACCTTGGCCCTGCGCTGAAACTTTATATCGCCCACGCCGTTGGGCGGCTTGAGGTCGGTGACGTGGCGGTGGTGGTGGCGGCCGGTACGCCGCATCGTGATGAAGCATTCCGTGCCTGCCGGTCCGCGATCGAGGCGGTCAAGCACGCCACGCCGATCTGGAAGCAGGAGCATTTCGAGGATGGCGACAGCGCCTGGAGTGAAGGCTGCTCCCTGTGCGATGCCCCGGCGGCAACGGTGTCCGTGGCCCACCCGCCTGCTGCCGATGCGCATGCACACTCCCACGATGATTGCGGCGGAGCGCATGGATGAAGCTGCAGTTGCAAGGGCAAAGCATCCGCCTGCGGGTCGATGAGGCTGAGCTGGCGCGTTTGCTGGCGGGCGAGAAAGTGGTCAACCGGCTCGTGCTGGGCGCTGCCGTCGAGTTCCGGCAAACGCTGTTTCTGGGCGCGGGCGAGGGTACAAGCACCACGCCACTACTGGACGTGCGTGATGGCGGGTGGGATGTCGCACTGCCACGGGAGGCCGTCGAGGCGTACGCAGGGCAACTTCCATGCCGGCATGCGCTTGCCTTCGAGCTAGGCCTCGCCACTGGCGAGGCGATCGAGTTGAATTTCGAGGTCGATGTTCGCGACAGCTTGAAGGCACGCGGTCCGCGACGGCGCCGGGAGGCGCCTGGCTAAGCCAGACCCTCTGTCCCGGCAGGGCTTTCAAGCGGATCGGCTTCGATCCGGCATCGGATTGACGCAAGTCAATACAGGTCGAATCCGTCCTGCCTATGCTGCGCTCCATGGTCTGGCCATGCCATTGTCGGCAGCGGCGGGCCACCCCGCGATGGATGGATGGAGACGCATCATGATGGTTTCGGCCGGACCGAAAGCCCCGCGCAAGTCCAGAGTCCTGACCGATTGGCACCCGGAAGATCCCGCTTTCTGGGAGCAGACGGGCAAGCGCATCGCCAACCGCAACCTGGCGATCTCGATCCCGGCGCTGCTGCTGGCCTTCGCGATCTGGATGCTGTTCTCGGCGGTCACCGTCAGCCTGCCGAAGATCGGCTTCGCATTCACCACCGACCAGTTGTTCTGGCTGACGGCGTTGCCGGGCCTGTCGGGTGCGACCTTGCGCATCTTCTATTCCTTCATGGTCCCGATCTTCGGCGGCCGTCGCTGGACTGCCATTTCAACTGCATTGCTGCTGATACCCGCGCTCTGGCTGGGTTTCGCGGTGCAGGATCCGAGCCACGCCGTTCTGGCAGTTCGCCGCCATCGCTTTCCTGTGCGGTCTCGGCGGTGGCAGCTTCGCGTCCTCGATGGCCAATATCTCGTTCTTCTTCCCCAAGGCACGCCAAGGCTATGCCTTGGGCATGAACGCAGGGCTGGGCAACGTCGGCGTGTCGGTCACCCAGTTCGTGGTGCCGATGGTGATCACCCTCGGCGTGTTCGGCGCGGTGGCGGGCAAGCCGCAAGCCACGATCGACGGTGGCTTGCTGTACCTGCAGAACGCCGGCTTCATCTGGGTGCCGTTCCTGGTCGTGTGTTCGATCGCCGCATGGTTCGGCATGCACGACCTGGTCGCATCGCGATCAAGTTTCGCCGAGCAGTCGGTGATCTTCCGTCGCAAGCACAACTGGCTGATCTGCTGGCTCTACATCGGGACATTTGGTAGCTTCATCGGGTATTCGGCGGGGTTTCCGATGCTCATCAAGACCCAGTTTCCGGAAGTCAATGCGCTCACGTTCGCGTTCCTCGGCCCGCTGGTCGGCGCGTTGGCGCGGCCCGTCGGTGGCGTGCTTGCCGACAAGCTGGGCGGCGCGGTGCTCACCTTCTGGGTGTTCGTGCTGATGATGATGTCGGTGGTCGGCGTCCTGTATTTCCTGCCAAGCGGGGGCTCGGGCGGCAACTTCGCCGGCTTCCTGGCGCTGTTCATGCTGCTGTTCGTGTTGACCGGCATCGGCAATGCGTCGGTCTTCCGGATGATCCCGGTGATCTTCCGGACGATGCGTGAGCGCGAACTGGGCGCCAATCCGACCGACGAAGACAAGGCGATCGCGGCGCGCCGGGCGGGCATCGAATCCGCGGCGGTGATCGGTTTTTCCTCCGCCATCGGCGGCTATGGCGGCTTCTTCATTCCGAAGAGTTACGGCTCGTCCATTGCCCTGACCGGTGGCCCGGAAATGGCCTTGTACGGCTTCATCATTTTCTACGCCACCTGCCTCGCGATTACCTGGTGGTGGTACTACCGACGCGGTGCGGAGGCGCCGTGCTGAGTCGATTTGACGAGTCGGCCGATGCCGGGTCGATGTTCGCGAGCGGGTCCGGCGTCATGACGCACGCTGGTCCGATTCAACCTGCTGTTCGAATGAGGATGTGACGATGAGCTATTTCCTGGACCGCCTGCAGTTCTTCAAGCGCGAGCGTGAGCCCTTCGCCGATGGCCATGGCACGACCCGCGATGACGACCGCAACTGGGAAGATGGCTATCGCGCGCGCTGGCAATACGACAAGGTGGTGCGCTCGACCCACGGAGTGAACTGCACGGGCTCGTGCAGCTGGAAGATTTACGTCAAGAACGGACTGGTGACCTGGGAAACCCAGCAGACCGACTACCCGCGCACGCGCCCGGACCTGCCCAACCACGAGCCGCGTGGCTGCCCGCGTGGCGCCAGCTACTCCTGGTACCTGTACAGCGCCAACCGGCTGAAGTATCCGCTGGTACGCGGCGCGCTGCTGCGCATGTGGCGTGAGGCGCGCAAGTCGATGTCGCCGGTGAATGCGTGGGCCAGCATTGTCGAAGATCCGGTCAAGGCGAAGGATTACAAGACCCGCCGCGGCATGGGTGGTTTCGCCCGCGTGCGCTGGGACGAGGCCAACGAAATCATCGCCGCGTCCAACCTGTACACGACCAAGCAGTACGGTCCGGACCGGGTCATCGGCTTCTCGCCGATCCCGGCGATGTCGATGATTTCCTATGCCGCCGGCGCGCGTTACCTGTCGTTGCTGGGCGGCGCCTGCCTGTCGTTCTACGACTGGTATTGCGACTTGCCGCCGTCCTCGCCGCAGGTGTGGGGCGAGCAGACCGACGTGCCGGAATCCGCCGACTGGTACAACAGCCGGTACCTGATCGCGTGGGGTTCAAACGTTCCGCAGACGCGCACGCCGGACGCGCATTTCTTCACCGAGGCGCGCTACAACGGCACCAAGACGGTGTCGGTGTGCCCGGACTATTCGGAAGTCGCCAAGCTCACCGACCATTGGCTGCATCCCAAGCAGGGCACCGACGCCGCGCTGGCATTCGCGTTCGGCCATGTGATCCTGAAAGAGTTCCACGTCGACAAGCCGTCGAAGTACTTCACCGACTACTGCCGGCAGTATTCCGACATGCCGTTGCTGGTCAGGCTGGAAAAGCGAGAAGACGGCCGCCTGGTGCCGGAACGCTACCTGCGCGCCAGCGATCTTGGCGGACTGGGCGAAGCCAACAATCCCGAATGGAAGACGCTGGCCTATGACGAAAACACCGGTGGCATCACCATCCCCGGTGGCTCGGTGGGATTCCGCTGGGGCGAGAAAGGGCGATGGAACATCGAGGAGAAGGACAGCACGGGCCGCGACACGCGCCTGCGCCTGAGCCTGAAGGATTTCGACGACGGCATCGAGTCGGTCGCCTTCCCGTATTTCGGCGGCATCGAACACGACCATTGGACGTCGTCGAAGTTCCAGGACGTGCTGGAACGCAACATCCCGGTGCGCAAGCTGCAGTTGGCAGATGGCAAGGAGTGGGCGGTCGCGACCGTCTACGACCTGCTGCTGGCGCAGTACGGCGTGGACCGCGGGTTCGGTGGCGGCAATGTCGCCGCGAGCTTCGACGACAACGTGCCGGGCACCCCGGCGTGGCAGGAGAAGATCACCGGCGTTCCGCGCCATGACGTGATCGAGATCGCGCGCGAGTTCGCCGACACCGCCGACAAGACCCATGGTCGCAGCATGATCATTGTCGGCGCCGGCATGAATCACTGGTTCCACAACGACATGAACTACCGTGGCCTGATCAACATGCTGGTCATGTGCGGTTGCGTGGGCCAGACCGGTGGCGGTTGGGCGCATTACGTCGGCCAGGAAAAACTGCGCCCGCAGACTGGCTGGCAGCCGCTCGCGTTCGGCCTGGACTGGAGCCGTCCGCCGCGGCAGATGAACGGTACCTCTTACTACTACTTCAATACCGATCAGTGGCGTTACGAGAAGGTCAGGGTCGAGGAGCTGCTGTCACCGCTGGCCGACCCGACGAAATACTCCGGCTCGCTGGCTGACCTCAACCTGCGTGCGGTGCGGATGGGCTGGTTGCCGTGCGCGCCACAGCTGGACCGCAACCCGCTGCAAGTGGCGCGTGACGCCGCCAGCTCCGGCCAGGCGCCTGCGGACTACGTGGTCGACAGGTTGAAGTCCGGGGAGCTGGATTTCGCCTTCGCTGATCCGGATTCGCCGCAGAATTTCCCGCGCGCGATGTTCGTCTGGCGCTCGAACCTGCTGGGTTCGTCGGGCAAGGGCCACGAATACATGATGCGGCACATGCTCGGCACCAAGCATGGCTTGCAGGGCAAGGATCTCGGCGAGGCAGGCGAGGTCAAGCCGGAAGAAATCAAATGGCATGACGAGGCGCCCGAAGGCAAGCTCGACCTGCTGGTCACGCTCGACTTCCGCATGTGCACCACCGCGTTGTACTCCGATGTGGTGCTGCCGACCGCGACCTGGTACGAGAAGAACGACCTCAATACGTCGGACATGCATCCGTTCATCCACCCGCTGACCAAGGCAGTGGATCCGGCTTGGGAATCGCGCAGCGACTGGGACATCTTCAAGGGGATTGCGCAAAAGGTCAGCGAGATGGCGCCCGGCGTGCTCGGCGTCGAGCAGGACATCGTGCTGGTGCCGACCCTGCATGACACCCCCGGCGAACTGGCGATGCCGTTCGACGTGCGCGACTGGAAGAAGGGCGAATGCGACCCGATCCCGGGCAGGACCATGCCGTCGATCCATGTGGTCGAACGTGATTACCCGAACCTGTACAAGAAGTTCACCTCGCTTGGCCCGCTGCTGGACAAGTTCGGCAACGGCGGCAAGGGCATGAACTGGGATACCCAGGACGAAGTCGATTTCCTCGGCAAGCTCAATCACAGCGTGCGCGAGGAAGGCGTCAGCAAGGGTCGTCCGCAGATCGAATCGGCGATTGATGCCTGCGAAGTGGTGCTGCATCTGGCGCCGGAAACCAACGGGCACGTTGCAGTCAAGGCCTGGGAGTCGCTGGGCACGTTCACCGGCCGCGACCACACCCATCTGGCCAAGGGCAAGGAGCACGAAGCGATCCGCTTCCGCGACATCGTCGCCCAGCCGCGCAAGATCATTTCCTCACCGATCTGGTCCGGCCTGGAAGACGATCACGTCAGCTACAACGCGGGCTACACCAACGTCCACGAGTGCATCCCGTGGCGCACCCTGACCGGTCGCCAGCAGTTCTACCAGGACCACGAATGGATGGTGGCCTTCGGCGAAGGCTTCATGCAGTACCGGCCACCGGTGGACACCAAGACCATTGCGCCACTGCTCGACCAGCGCGGCAATGGCAACAAGGAGATCGTGCTCAACTGGATCACCCCGCACCAGAAGTGGGGCATCCACAGCACCTACAGCGACAACCTGATCATGCAGACGTTGTCGCGTGGCGGCCCGATCGTGTGGGTCAGCGAGGACGATGCGCGTGCGGCAGGCATCGAGGACAACGACTGGATCGAGCTGTTCAACGTCAATGGCGCGATCACCGCGCGTGCGGTGGTCAGCCAGCGGGTGATGCCGGGCATGGCGATGATGTACCACGCCCAGGAACGCATCATCAACATCCCGGGCTCGGAAATCACCGGCACCCGTGGCGGCATCCACAACTCGGTCACCCGGGTGGTGCTGAAGCCAACCCACATGATCGGCGGGTACGCGCAGTTGTCGTACGGGTTCAACTACTACGGCACCTGCGGCACCAACCGCGACGAGTTCGTGATCGTGCGCAAGATGAAGATGATCGACTGGCTGGATGGCGAAGCGCCGGCCAAGGCTGCCGAGGAGATTGCGTAATGAAAGTGCGCGCACAGATCGCCATGGTCTTGAACCTGGACAAGTGCATCGGCTGCCACACCTGCTCGATCACCTGCAAGAACGTGTGGACCTCCCGCGAAGGCGTGGAATACGCGTGGTTCAACAACGTCGAAACCAAACCCGGCATTGGTTATCCCAAGGAATGGGAAAACCAGGACAAGTGGAACGGCGGCTGGGTACGCACCCGCGCCGGCAAACTGGTGCCCAAGGCCGGTGGCCGCTGGCGGATGCTGGCGAAGATTTTCGCCAACCCCGACCTGCCGCAGATCGACGACTACTACGAGCCGTTCGATTTCGACTACCAAAATCTGCACGACTCGCCCGACGTCAAGCACCAGCCGACTGCACGCCCGCGTTCGCAGATCACCGGCCAGCGCATGGAGAAGATCCACTGGGGTCCGAACTGGGAAGAGATCCTCGGTACCGAGTTCGCCAAGCGCGCCAAGGATCGCAACTTCGACGGCATCCAGAAGGAGATCTACGGCGCCTTCGAAAAGACCTTCATGATGTACCTGCCGCGCCTGTGCGAGCACTGCCTGAACCCGGCGTGCGTGTCGGCGTGCCCCTCCGGCGCGATCTACAAGCGCGAGGAAGACGGCATCGTGCTGATCGACCAGGACAAGTGCCGCGGCTGGCGCATGTGCGTGTCGGCGTGCCCGTACAAGAAGATCTACTACAACTGGAAGAGCGGCAAGTCCGAGAAGTGCATCTTCTGCTACCCGCGCATCGAGATGGGCGAGCCCACCGTGTGTTCGGAAACCTGTGTTGGCCGCATCCGCTACCTCGGCGTGATGCTGTACGACGCCGACCGCATCCAGGAAGCGGCATCGGTGCCGGCGGAGAAGGACCTTTACCAGGCCCACCTGGACATCTTCCTGGATCCGTTCGATCCGCAGGTGATCGAGGCCGCGCGCCGCGAAGGCATCCGGGACAGCTGGCTGGAAGCCGCCAAGGCATCGCCGGTCTACAAGCTCGCCATCGACTGGAAGCTCGCGCTGCCGTTGCATCCGGAGTACCGCACCTTGCCGATGGTCTGGTACGTGCCGCCGTTGTCGCCGATCCAGTCGGCGGCCGAACGCGGCCGGGTCGGCATGAACGGCCAGTTGCCGGACGTTGCATCGTTGCGCATCCCGGTGCGCTACCTCGCCAACATGTTGACCGCTGGCGATGAAGCGCCGGTGATCCGCGCACTGGAACGGATGATGGCGATGCGTGCCTGGCGCCGGGCCAAGAACGTGGATGGCGTCGAGGACCTGGAAGTCCTGAAGCAGGCTGGGCTCACCGTTGCGCAAGCCGAGGACATGTACCGCTACCTTGCGATCGCCAACTATGAGGACCGTTTCGTGATCCCGAGCGCGCATCGCGAATATGCCGATGATGCCTACGGTGAACGCGGTGGCTGCGGCTTCACGTTCGGCAATGGCTGCAGCGGCGACAGCCCTGCCGACCTGTTCGGCGAGCGCAAGACCACCAGCTATGCGGTTCCGCCGAACCGGCAGGAGAAGCACGAGAAGGTGACGTCATGAGCATGCTCAAGGTGGTTGGCGTGCTGATGGATTACCCGCAGGACGAGCTCTGGGCGCATGCCGATGAATTGCAGGATGCGGTGGCTGCCTGCGGATTGCCTTCCTCGCGCCAGCGTGCCTTGCAAGGGTTCGTGACGGACCTGCTGGCCAGCGATCCGCTGGAAGCACAGGACGCCTGGCTGAGCCTGTTCGATCGCGGGCGTTCCATGAGCCTGCTGCTGTTCGAACACATCCATGGCGAGTCGCGCGACCGCGGCCAGGCGATGGTCGACCTGATCGAGGCCTATCGCAAGAACGGGCTTCACCTGTCGTCCAAGGAACTGCCGGACTATCTGCCACTGCTGCTGGAGTATCTCTCGCAGCGGCCGGACGAAGAAGCACGCGACTGGTTGCACCACGTGAACCATATCGTCGGCCTGCTCGCCGCGCGCGCGGGTGAGCGCAAGAGTCCGTACGCGCTGTTGTTCGAGATCCTTGTGGAGTACGCGGAAGGCAAGGTCGAGCTCGATTCGCTGCGCCGCCGGGTCAGCGAAGAGCCGCGTGACGACACGAATGAGGCGATGGATCTGTTGTGGGAAGAAGAGGCGGTGCGCTTCGGCAGCGATGCGCCCGATGACAACTGCTCGCCGACTGGCCGTCCGCTTCCGGGTCCGGGTATGCAAGCTGGCCGTAAAGCAGCCATCCAGGAGGTGCAGCCATGAGTGGGTCATTCAATCTTTTTGCTTTCCAGATATATCCCTATATCGCGCTGGCGGTGCTGTTCATCGGGAGTTGGGCACGCTACGACCGGGCCATGTACACCTGGCGCACCGGTTCCAGCCAGATGCTGTCCAGTCGGGGCATGCGGATCGGCAGCAACATGTTCCACCTCGGTATCCTGGCGATCCTCGGTGGTCACCTCGTGGGCTTGCTGACACCGCATTCGATCTATGAACACGTGATCACTGCACCGCAGAAGCAGTTGCTGGCAATGGTCGCTGGCGGGATTTTCGGGATCGTGTGCCTGGTCGGATTGGTGATCCTGCTCGTGCGCCGCCTGTTCAACCCGCGCGTGCGCGCAACCGGCACGACCGGCGACACGGTGGTGCTGGTGCTGCTGCTCGCGCAATTGCTGCTGGGCTTGTATTCCATCGTGGTGTCCACCCATCACATGGATGGCAGCGTCATGATCATGCTCGGCGACTGGGCGCAGCACATTGTCACCTTCCGCGCTGGTGCCGCCGACTTCATCACCGACGTGCACTGGGTCTACAAGGCCCACGTGTTGTTGGGCATGACCCTGATCCTGGTGGCTCCGTTCACTCGCCTGGTGCACATCTGGAGCATCCCGGTGAGCTACCTGTGGCGTCCCTATCAGGTCGTGCGCCGTCGTCAGGCAACGTTGCGCTACGGCGCCCGGGACTGATCGATGACTGCCGCGAACAAGGCGCCGCGCGCGCTGCCGATCACCGTCATCGATTCGTCCAATTCGATGGTCGATGACGTCCACGACCATCACGGCGATGACGCCGACGGCAAGCGCAGCCTGGGCCGTCCTGCGCCCTGCGCCCTGTTCGTCGGCAACACGCCGATCAGCGAAGCGCAGATCGCGCAGGAGATGCAGCATCATCGCGCGATGAAGCCGGAACAATCGCGTGCGGACGCTGCACGCGCACTGGTGGTGCGCGAATTGCTGCGTCGTGAAATCGAGCGGCTGGGGCTCGTGGACACGGTGACGCCGATCGGCCGTGAAACCGATGAGGAGGCCGCAATACGTGCCCTGCTGGAATCCGAGCTGGAGCCGCGGGTGCCTAGCGAAGACGACTGCATCCGCTATTACGAACAGAACCGTGCCCGTTTTCACTCACCCGACCGCATCCGCGTGCGCCACATCCTGTGCGGCGCCGGCGTTGATGACGTCGACGGCCGGGTCAAGACCCGCCTGCAGGCCGAGGCCATGGTGAAGCAATTGCGGGACGATCCGATGGCGTTCACCGAGCTTGCCATGCGTCATTCCGATTGTCCGTCGAAGGACCAGGGTGGCGAACTCGGCTGGCTGGAACATGGTCAGGCTACGCCTGAATTCGACCGCCAGGTGTTTCGCCTGCGCGCCGGGCTTGCACCGTTCCCGGTAGAGTCGCGCTGGGGCTACCATGTGGTCCATGTCGACGAGATCGCGGCAGGCCAGCAGCAGGCATACGAAGACGTGCGCGAACGCATTTCCGACTATCTGGAACTTCAGGTGCAGCAGCTCGAAGTCCAGCATTACCTGCAGGAGTTGCAGGCGCGTCATGAGGTGCGCGGGCTTGATGCGATCGAAGCCGAAGCAGGCTGACCGTCGTTTCACGCAGTGCTGCCACACACCAATCCCAGTGGAATGACCACCATGCAGGACACCAACATCGCCACGCCCACGCAACAGCAGCGGGCGTTGTGGCTGAGCACGTTCGCCTTCACCGTGTGCTTCGCGGTGTGGACGATCTTCTCGATCATCGGCATCCAGATCAAGAAAGACCTCGGGCTCAATGAAACCGCCTTCGGCCTGTTGATCGCCACGCCCATCCTCAGCGGATCGTTGACACGGCTGTTCCTGGGCATCTGGGCCGACCAGTTCGGCGGCCGCCTGGTGCTGACCGTGGTGATGTTGTGCGCAGCCGTCGCGACCTGGATGTTGACCTGGGCGCACACGTTTCCGGAATTCATGATCGGTGCGCTGTTCGTCGGCCTGGCCGGCGGCTCGTTCTCGGTCGGCGTGGCCTATGTCTCGAAGTGGTTTCCGGCCAACCGCCAGGGCACCGCGCTCGGCATTTTCGGTGCGGGCAACGTCGGTGCGGCGGTGACCAAGCTGCTTGCGCCGATGATCATGGTGGCGGCGGGCTGGATGATGGTGGCGAAGGTGTGGGCGATTGCCATCGGCGTCGTCGCGATCCTGTTCTACCTGTTCAGCCAGGACGATCCGTCGTTGGCCGAGCGCCGCAGGACCGGCGTCAAGCCGATGCCGTTCCGCGAGCAGATGGCACCGCTGAGGAACATCCAGGTCTGGCGCTTCGCGCTGTACTACTTCTTCGTGTTCGGCGGCTTCGTCGCGCTTGCGTTGTGGCTGCCGCACTTCCTGACCGGCGCGTATGGCCTGGACATCAAGACGGCCGGCCTGTTCGCCGCCGCGTACTCGATCCCCGCCAGCCTGTTCCGCGTCGTCGGCGGCTGGCTGTCGGACAAGGTCGGTGCGCGCACGGTGATGTACTGGACATTCGGCGTCTCGACGCTGTGCACGTTCGTGCTCTGCTACCCGGATACGCAGTACATCGTGAAAGGGATCAACGGCGACATCCACATGCACCTGGCGATCGGGCTGATCCCGTTCACGGTGCTGGTGTTCGTGCTGGGTTTCTTCATGTCGCTCGGCAAGGCCGCCGTCTACAAGCACATCCCGGTGTATTACCCGAACCACGTCGGCTCGGTGGGCGGCGTGGTCGGCATGATCGGCGGGCTGGGCGGCTTCATCATGCCGATCGCATTCGGCGCGATGAATGACCTGACCGGCGTGTGGACCAGCTGTTTCATGTTGCTGTTCGTGGTGGTGGCCTCGGCGCTGGCCTGGATGCACTTCGCGATCCGCCGCATGGAACGTGCGCATTTCCCGCAGATCGGACGCGAGACCGATCTGCCGGAAATCATCGATGCGGTCGCGACACAGGGACATCCTGTGCCTGGTGCGGTCGCGCGCTGAAGCGGCATGCGCAAACCGCTGAAAGCGCTGCAACCCCTTGTCGACCTGCGCGGCAACGGGACCAGTCTCACCCCCGCGCGTGCGCGCCTGCTGGAAGCACTGGCCGAAACCGGCTCGATTGCCGCGGCCGCGCGCGCAGTGGGCATGAGCTACAAGGGGGCATGGGAAGCCGTTGCCGCCCTCAATGCAATGACGGCCACCCCCGTGGTGACGGCCGAGCAGGGCGGCGCAGGCGGGGGTGGTGCACGGCTGACGCCCCATGGACGGCGACTGCTGCGCTTCTACGAAGCACTGGCGACGTTGCAGCAACGGGTGCTGTCAGGTACCGACAGCGGCGATCTGGATCAGATGCTGGCAAGGGTGGACAACATGATGCTCAGGACCAGTGCACGCAACCAGTTCGAAGGCAAGGTGACCAGGATCACCACGGGTGCGGTGAACAGTGAAGTGATGCTGCAACTGGATGGCGACGACTGCCTGGTCGCGATCATCACCAATGACAGCGTGCACGCGCTGGGCCTCGTGGTCGGCGGCAGCGCCATTGCCCTGATCAAGTCGTCCTTCATCATCCTGGCCGCAGGCGATGGTTTGCGCACGAGTGCGCGCAACCAGTTGGCTGGCATCGTCGATCATTGCCGGCAGGGCGCGGTGAACTGCGAAGTCGTGGTCAATCTGTCTGCCGGCAAGCAACTGGTGGCAGTCGTCACCGATGACAGCGCGCAGGCGTTGGCGCTCAAGCCCGGCAGCGCCATCACGGCACTGGTAAAAGCCTCGCACGTGATCCTTGCGGTGGCGGTGTAAGCCGGCACAGGAAGTGCCGTCCACGGTGACGATCGCCATCGCCACCAGGGCCGTGCGCCTGCCTGGCCCTGCAAGTCGACGAGGCCGGTGCGGTCCAGAACGTCGGTAACGCCGACGCCGCAAAATCTCTGCGCCGATGTTCCGGGTCAGTTCGTACGGGATTGGCGGATCACGCCCCAGTCGTGGATCGAGCCAGGCCTCGACCTGCATCGAGCTTGATCCGCATCAGGGCACGACCGCGCCATCACGGCGACGCTACGCCCTCCGCCTGGACCGAACCCATGGCCGATCACGACCTGCGTGGCTTCATCGACCGTTTGCAGCGTGGCGGTCGCCTGCAGCGAATCGTGGCGCCGGTGGATCCGGAGCTGGAATCGACGTCGCTGTGCCTGCGCGCCCTGCGCGAAGGCGGGCCGGCGCTGTTGATGGAGCACCCTGTCGGCGCCAGCCATGCGTTGCTGGGCAACCTGTTCGGTCATCGCGACCGCATCGAGGCCGCACTGGCCGGGCGGCCATTGGCCAGCCTGCGCGAACTCGGCGAGCTGCTCGCCGCGATCAAGGAACCGCGTTGGCCGTCCAGCCTGAAGCAGGCGCTGTCGACCTGGCCCGAGCTTGCGCAGCTCGCGCTGGTGGCGCCGCGGCGCATGCACGAGGCCGCGTTCCAGCACGAGACGCTCTGCGGTGACGACATCGACCTGGCGCGCCTGCCGATCCAGCGTTGCTGGCCGGGCGATGTCGCCAAACTCATCACCCTGGGCCTGGTGATCACCCGTGGCACCCGAAAGCCGCGGCAGAACGTGGCGATCTACCGGATGCAGGTGATCGGGCCGAACCGCGTGATCATGCGCTGGCTGCCGCATCGCGGCGGCGCGCTCGACTACGCCGACTGGAAAGCGGACCACCCGGACAAGCCGTTCCCGGTGCTGGTGGCGATCGGCGCCGATCCCGCGACCACCCTGGCTGCGGTCGCGCCGGTACCGGATACCCTGTCGGAATACGAATTTGCCGGCCTGCTGCGCGGCCAGCGCACCCAGGTATGGCACAGCACGCGCACCGGCCTGGATGCACCGGCCGGCGCGGAAATGCTGATCGAAGGCGCGATCCATCCCGGCGACACCGCGCTGGAAGGCCCGTTTGGCGACCACACCGGCTACTACAACGCCCAGGATCATTTCCCGGTATTGACCATCGAACGCATCCACTTGCGCCAGGATGCGATCTACCAGGGCAGCTACATGGGCCGCGCGCCATTCGACGAACCCTCGGTGCTTGCGCTGGCGCTGAACGAGATCTTCGTGCCGATCCTGCGCAAGGTGTTCCCGGAGATCGTCGACTTCTACCTGCCGCCGGAAGCGTGCTCGTACCGCATCGCGGTGGTCTCGATCCGCAAGCAGTACGCCGGCCACGCGCGACGGATCATGATGGGCGTGTGGTCCTACCTGCGCCAGTTCACCTACACCAAGTTCGTGATCATCACCGACGAGGACATCGACGTGCGCGACTGGTCGCAGGTGATCTGGGCGATGTCGACCCGGGTCGATCCTGCGCGCGACAGCATGCTGGTCGAAAACACCCCGATCGATTACCTCGATTTCGCCAGCCCGACCGCGGGCGTGGGCTCGAAACTCGGCATCGATGCAACCAACAAGTGGCCCGGCGAAACCAGCCGCACCTGGAGCAGGCCGATCAGCCTGGATGCCGGCGTGGAAAAACGCGTGGACGCGCTGTGGAAGCAGGTCGTGGCGGATGCCGCCGGCAAGGCCAGCTCGCGCCAGGGAAACTGACCGACAACCGTCATTCCCGCTTTCACGGGAATGACAGGCACCTATCGACCGCCGAGCGGGTCCCTTGCGGGATCGCCCCGGTCGCTCATTGCTCCGGCGCGGTATCGGCCTGCCAGGTCGCGTCTTCGAACATGCGCGGATACAGCGCCACGGCCTCGCGCATCGATGCAACCGGGGAGGTGTCGGCCGGGTTCGCCTGGATGGCGGTCGCACCGCTCAGCAATGCCGCGAGCAGGCCATGCAGGGCCGCGTCGGGCTCGGGCGTGAGCTTGCAGTTGGTGAACATGAAGTTGGCCGCATCCTGTACCTGCTGCGCGGCGGCGCTGGTCTGGGTGGCATCCAGATGGCCACGTTCCGCATGGCCCAGCGCATTCACTGCTTGATGCATCTGGCGCATGCCTTCACGCAAGGGCGCGTCGCTCGCCCATGGCGTGGCCGGCGGCGTCGGGAGTGCCGTTGCAGGCGCGGCGTGGGCGGCATGTTCGTCCGTGGCATTGTCGGCCGTGTCGTGCATGGACTGGGTGTCGCCGTCATGGTCGCTTTCCGTGGTGCTGGCGTGCACATCGGCCTGGGCATCGGTGTGCTCGCGCTGGCTGCAGCCGCCTGCGACCACGGCGATGGCGAGTGCCAGCAGTGACAGGCGCAAGCAAGACAAGGCGGGGGTGGACTGGGACATGGCGGCCTCGTGCGGGAATGTCCCGCGCTATGGGAAAGCCCCATGCTAGGCGCGGGTGATGCGGTTCGACCTGATCCAGGTCAAAGACGGGCGGGATGCAGGCATCGACCATGCCACATTGATCCCGAATTGACCGACCCAGCCTGGAATGCGCATGCAACTGGTATGTCCCGCCGGCAACCTGCCGGCCCTGAAGGCGGCGGTCGAAGCCGGTGCGAACGCGGTCTATGCGGGTTTCCGTGACCAGACCAACGCGCGCGCGTTCCCGGGCCTGAACTTCAGTGATGACGAGCTCAAGGCCGGCATCGGGTTCGCGCATGCGCGCGGGGCCAGGGTCTACCTGGCGCTGAACACCTACCCGGACAGCGTGCGCCTGGCGCAGTGGCACGCCGCGGTGGACAAGGCGGCGGAATTCGGGTGCGACGCGATCATCGCCGCCGAGATGGCCGTGCTCGACTATGCCGCGCGCACCTATCCGGCGTTGGCGCGCCACCTGTCGGTGCAGGGTTCGGCCACCACCGAGCCGGCATTGCGCTATGCGTACGAGCGATTCGGGATCTCGCGTGCGGTGTTGCCGCGGGTGCTGTCGATCCAGCAGGTCGAGCGCTTGTGCGAGCGAGCGCCGGTGCCGCTGGAAGTGTTCGCGTTCGGCAGCCTGTGCATCATGGTCGAAGGCCGCTGCCAGCTGTCGAGCTATGTCACCGGTGCCTCTCCGAACCGGCATGGGGTGTGTTCGCCGGCGAAGTTCGTGCGCTGGGATGAGCATGACGACGGCCGCCGCAGCGTGCGCCTGAATGACGTGCTGATCGACAAGTTCGAGCCCGCGGAACCGGCCGGCTATCCCACCGTATGCAAGGGTCGCTTCGATGTGGGGGGCGAGATCTTCCATGCGCTCGAGGAGCCGACCAGCCTCAACACCATCGAGCTGATCCCGCGACTGGCACAGGCAGGCGTGGCGGCACTGAAGATCGAAGGCCGGCAACGTGGCGTCGCCTATGTCGGCTCGGTCACCCGTACCTGGCGCGCGGCGCTCGACCGCTACTACGCCAATCCCGAGGCCTGGGCCTTGCAGGAAGACTGGCAACGCACCCTGTCGGGTCATGCCGAAGGCCACCAGACCACGCTTGGGCCCTACCACCGTGCCTGGCATTGACGCGATGAAACTCAGCCTTGGGCCCCTGCAGTATTTCTGGCCGCGCGAGCGCACCCTGGCGTTCTATCGGGAGGCGATGGAGTGGCCGCTGGACACGATCTATCTCGGCGAGACCGTGTGCAGCAAGCGCCGCGAAATCGGCACGCGCGAGTGGATTGAACTCGCCGACGAAATCGCCGGAAGCGGCAAGGATGTGGTGCTGTCCAGCCTGTCCCTGATCGAGGCCGAATCAGAGCTGGGCGTGCTGGCGCGGCTTGTCGCGCACGGCCGGTTCTGGATCGAGGCCAATGACTTGTCCGCGGTGCAGTTGTGCCGCAGCGCGGGGCTGCCATTCGTGGCCGGCCCGACCCTCAATGTCTACAACCATCGCGCGCTGGCCATGTTGATCGAGGATGGCTTGCGGCGTTGGGTGCCGGGGGTCGAGCAGGGCCATACCCTGATTTCCGAACTGCGCGATGCCCTGCTTGACGAGGGTGGGACGATGCCCGAACTCGAGGTGATCGCCTGGGGCCGGTTGCCGCTGTCGTTTTCGGCGCGTTGCTTCACCGCGCGTGCGCTGGACGTGCCCAAGGACCAATGCGGTTTCCGCTGCATCGACTATCCGGACGGGATGCCGCTCGCCACCCGCGAAGGCAGACCGTTCCTGCGCATCAACGGGATCCAGGTGCAGGGCGAGGAAGTCACCGACCTCGCACCCGAGTTCGAGCAGTTGTGCACGCTCGGCGTCGACGTGCTGCGGTTGTATCCGCAGGCCGAGGGCATGCAGGAGGTGGTGACGCGGTTCGACGCGCTGCGACGTACCCGCGAAATCCCTGCGCGCCTCGGTTCGCGAAACGGGTATTGGCATGGCGAGGCCGGGATGAGCGGACTGGCGGTGGGAACGAATGCAAATGGGTGATTTCGACACCTTGCGGGAGGCTGCGGCCCAGGCCGCAGGCCAGGCCCATGCACCCTATTCGGGCTTGCGGGTGGGTGCGGCCCTGCGCTCGGGCAGCGGCCAGGTCCATCGTGGCTGCAATGTCGAAAACGCCGCCTTCCCGGTTGGCGGCTGCGCCGAAGGTGCGGCGATCGCCGCGGCGGTGCTGGCGGATGGGCCCGGGCTTCGCATCGAGGCAATCGCGATCGTGGCGCTTGCGGCCGATGGCACCGCGCTGCCGGTACCGCCATGCGGCGCGTGCCGGCAAGGATTGGTGGAGTTCGGTACCGAAACGGAAGTCGGGTTCCTCGCCGCGGATGGCCACTGGATCGTCATCACTGCCGGGGCGTTGCTTCCGCACACCTTCGTGTTGCCGTTGCCGGAGCAGGCGTAGCACCGTCTCTCTCGTGCCTGTGCATACCGCCTGGCCGGCATCGCAGCCGTAAGAGCACAATCGGCGTCGAATACCTTGACCACGCATGCGCCGATGGCTTGGCGCGTGGCGTCAGGTCGCGCGACTCATGCAGTGCAGGCCATCGGCGCGTGCCATTGCAGCAAGGGGACCGGCGCGGGTGGCTCGGGCGCGATGCCGAATGCGCGGCGCACGGCAATCACCGCGGCGTCCGCATCCGCGGCATTGCGGGCGTGAACGATCGCCAGCGGCTGGCCCGTGACGATGTGGCTGCCGCGCCCTGCGACGGCAGCAAGGCCGACCGCATGGTCAAGTCCCTGGCCCGGAAAGCGACGGCCGCCGCCCAGGCTCACCACCACCTGGCCCAGCGCGCGAACATCGATGGCGGCCGCATAGCCCTCCGCGAATGCCGGCACCGCACGCTGCACCGGTGCCTGCGGTAGCCACGCATCCGGCCGCTCCAGCACATCGCCCGGGCCGCCCAGCGCCGCGACCATGCGCGCGAAACGCTCCGCAGCCGCGCCCGACGCCAGCGCGCGGCGCAACTTGTCGTGGGCATCGTTCGCATCCTCAGCCAAACCGCCGAGGCACAGCAGTTCGCCGGCGAGTCCCAGGGTCAGCGCAAGCAGGCGGGGACAGCCGTCCTCGCCTCGCAGCAAGGCCAGCACCGCGCGCACTTCCAGCGCATTGCCCACGTCGCGGCACAGCACCTGGCCCATGTCGCTCAGTGCAACCCGCAGTTGCATGTCGCCGTCGCCGGCGACGGCCAGCATGCGGTCAGCCAGCGCGGCAGCGGCCTTCCTGTCGGGCAGTTGCGCACCGCTGCCGACCTTGACGTCCAGCACCAGCGCCTGCGCGCCACCGGCGAGTTTCTTGGACAGGATCGAGGCCACGATCAGGTCCGCCACGTCGACGGTGGCGGTGACGTCGCGCACGGCGTACAAGCGTTGGTCGGCCGGCACCAGTTCGGGCCCCTGGCCGACGATCGCACAGCCCACGTCGGCCACGATCCGGTGCAGGCGATCCAGCGACGGATTGACGTCGTAACCGGGCAGGCTTTCGAGCTTGTCGAGGGTGCCACCGGTGTGACCGAGGCCGCGACCGGAAATCATCGGCACATACCCGCCGCACGCCGCCAGCAACGGTGCCAGCAACAGGCTGACGCAATCGCCGACGCCACCGGTTGAATGCTTGTCCAGCACCGGCCCGGGAAGATCATCCCAGTGCAGCCGGGTGCCGGAATCACGCAGGGCGCGGGTGAAGTCGCGGCATTCGTCAATCTGCATGCCACGGCAGGCCACCGCCATCGCGAATGCCGCGACCTGGCCTTCGCTCCACGCACCACTGCCGATGCCCGCTGCCACCGCCTGCAACTGGCCGGCATCCAGGCGAAGGCCGTCGCGCTTGGCGTGGATCAGGTCGGTAGCCAGTGGCACGCTCATGGCCCAGCGGCCAGTGCCGAGGTCAACTCCGCAAACAAGGTGCTGGCACCGATGCGGACATGCGCTGGGGTGATCCATTCACGGCCGAGTCGTGCGTCCACCAGGTCCAGGTAGATCGCGGCATCGGCAAGCGTGCGGATGCCGCCGGCGGCCTTGAAGCCGCAACGTCCGCCGTCCGCGGAAATGGCATCCAGCATCAAGGCCGCCGCCTGCGGAGTCGCATTCACGGGCGCCTTGCCGGTCGACGTCTTGAGGAAGTCCACCCCGCACGCCAGGCCAATGGCGCAGGCTTCGCGGATCAGGTCCGGCGTGGCGAGCGCGCCGGTTTCCAGGATCAGCTTGAGCGTGCTGCCATGGGCGCAGATGTTGCGGCAGGCGCGCACTACTGCTTCGGCGGCCGCGGCGTCACCGGCGCGCAGGCTGCGCCAGGGCAGGACCAGGTCAATCTCGTCGGCACCCGCCGCCAGCGCCCGCCGGGTTTCGCGCTCCGCGCGGCCAGCGTCGCTGCCACCGTCGGGAAAGTTCACCACGGTCGCCACCCTGGCGGGCGTGCCGTGCATGGTGCGCCGCACGGTGGTGATGTGTTCGGGATACACGCACAGCGCCGCGGGCAGGCCATGCGGGGTGAGGGCGGACGCGCACAGCACCTCGATCTGGTTCGGCGTGTCGTCCTCGCCGAGGCTGGTCAGGTCGAGCAACGGCAGCAGGCGAAGTGCGAGTGCGTGGCGTGCAGGGGCATGCGTGGACACGGGCGATCCCGGTGATGGTTTGCGGCGACGTTAGCCGCTGGCGATGCCGCCGGCCTTGACCTGAGGCAAACCGAAGTCAGATGCCCGAACTGCACCGGCATGCAAGGCATCCGCGAGTGTTTTTCTGCGTGAATCAGGCGGCGACCGAAGCAGGCAGCGCGCCCTCCGGCGGGCCATCCTCGCGCCAGTGCGCACCGAGGCTGGCCTGGCGCTGATGGGCGCACGCAAGCAGTTCCCGCCCGAGCCGCGCCTGCCAACCGCGTCTTGCCAGTGGCGCAAGGGTTTCGCCGGCTTCGCGTAGTCCCTTCGCCGTGCGCACCGGGCCTGCGGCAGCGCCCATGATGTCGCGCAGGTGCTGCAGGGCATCGTCGCCGAGGCCGGGCCCGCGCCCGACCCGTTCAAGGCCAGCGGTCCCGGTATCGATCGCGTGGGATGACCCTGCATGGCGTGCGGCCAGGTAGCCGCCCAGGCGACGACCGAACACCACGCACTCCAGCAGCGAGTTGCTGGCCAGGCGGTTGGCGCCATGCACGCCGCTGCAGGCGACTTCGCCCACCGCGTGCAATCCGGCAAGGGTGGTGCGGCCGATGTCGTCGGTTCGCACGCCGCCCATGTGGAAATGCGCTGCGCTCGTGACCGGGATCGGCATCGAACGCGGATCGATGCCGTGCAGCAGGCAGGCCGCCAGTACCGTCGGAAATGCACGCGGCCAGTCGATGGCCAGCCCGCGTGCGTCCAGGGTGACCGCGCCGGTTTCGCGCCGTGCCTGCCAGACGCGCCGGGCCACGATATCGCGTGGTGCCAGGTCGCCCAGCGGGTGCGCATCGGCCATCAGCAGCTTGCCGGTGCCGTCGCGCAGGCGCGCGCCTGCACCGCGCAAGGCCTCGGTGACCAGTGGCAGCGAGCCGGCGCCAACATCCAGCGCGGTGGGATGGAACTGCACGAATTCCAGGTCACGGGGTTCAGCGCCCGCAGCAAGTGCCAGGGCCAGCCCGGCACCATCGGCGCCCGGCGGGTTGGTGGTGGATGGGAACAGTGCGCCGATGCCACCTGTCGCCAGCACCACGTCCGCTCCGAACAATTCCTGACTGCTTCCGCCGTTGTCCACGTGCACGCCGGCAATACGCCCGCCGCGCAGCAGCAGGCCATCGACCTCGCTATTGCTGCGCCATTCGATGTGGGTGGCCGCGGCAACGGCGGCCGACAGTGCGGTGGTGACGTGCAGGCCGGTGGCATCGCCGCCGGCGTGCACGATGCGCGCAACGCCATGGCCACCCTCGCGACCGAGTTGCAAGGTGCCGCCATCCTGGTCGAACGCCACGCCTTGCGACCGCAGCCAGTGGATGCTCTCCGGGGCGGCGGCGGCCAGCAGTTGCACGCAGTGTGGGTCGTTGTGCCACGCACCGGCGCGCAGGGTGTCGGCAACATGTGCCGCGACCGTGTCCGCGGGGTCCAGCGCGGCGGCGATGCCGCCTTGCGCCAGCATGCTCGCGCTACCTGCTCCATCCACGCCGCGGCTGAGCAGCAGCACCGGCCTGGGCGCTGCAGCCAATGCCGTGCACAGTCCGGCAAGGCCGCTGCCGACCACGATCACCGGCCAATCTCGTGTCATCAGACGCGTTCGCGGCGGCCGACAGCCAGCATCCGCGCGAGTGCGGCGCGTGCACGCGCGGCGACTGCCGGTACGACCACCACTTCGTGCTTCAGGTCACGCAGGCAGGCATGGATGTTCGGCAAGGTGATCCGCTTCATGTGCGGGCACAGGTTGCAGGGCTTGATGAACTCGATTTGCGGAAACTGGTTGCGCAGGTTGTCGGCCATCGAGCACTCGGTGATCATCGCCACCCGCTTCGGCTGCTCCTGCGCCAGCCAGCGGCCCATCGCCGATGTCGAGCCGACGAAATCGGCTTCGGCCAATACCTCTGGCGGGCATTCCGGATGGGCGACGATCTTCGCGTCGAAGCGCTCGCGGGTATGCCGTGCTTCCATCGCGGTGAACGTCTCGTGCACCTCGCACTGGCCGTGCCACAGCACCAGTTCGACCGCGGTCTGGGTGGCCACCCAACTGCCGAGGTAGCGATCGGGCAGGAAGATGGTCTTGTCCACGCCGAACTCGGCGGCGATCGCTTCCACCACCTGTACCGCATTGGCGGAGGTGCAACAGGCATCGGATTCCGCCTTCACGTCGGCCGAAGTATTGACGTAGCTGACCACTGGCACGCCGGGGTGTTGGCGGCGCAGTTCGCGTACGTCCGCAGCGGTGATCGAGGACGCCAGGGAGCAACCCGCTTCCAGGTCCGGGATCAGCACGGTCTTGTCCGGCGCCAGGATCTTCGCGCTCTCGGCCATGAAGTGCACGCCGCACAAGACGATCAGGTCGCTGTCGCAGTCGGCCGCCGCTTGCGCCAGCGCCAGCGAGTCGCCGGTGATGTCGGCCACGCCATGGAAGATCTCCGGCGATTGGTAACTGTGCGCCATGATCACTGCGCCACGTTGCTGCTTCAGCTGCCGGATTGCATCGATCCATGGCAGGTGCAGCGGCACCTCCATGCACGGCACCAGCTGCGCCAGCGTGTCCGCCAGCGTGGCGTATTCCTGTTCGAGGCCGGGTCGCCAACGCGGGGTCGTCGGCAGGGGAGATTCGGTCATGGTTGTCGCAAGGGTCGGGTCAGGTGTGGCCGTGGTGGGCGGCGCGTGCGGCGCGTGCCAGCCTGGCACCACGGTTCAGGCCGATACGCAGCCCCAGCGGCACCGATTCCCACGGCAGGCGTTCCAGCAGGTTGCGCACGGTCAGGCCGAGCTCGGTATCGCCGGTCAGGACCAGGCGGCGCTGGAAAAACAGGGTGTCGGCATCTTCCAGTCGACTGGCCAGCAGCAACAGGTCGGTGGTGGTGCCGCGCACGCTGGCTTCGGCGGGTTCCGTGCAAACCACCAGCCGGTTGTCGTGACAGTGGATGACCCAGCGCAGGTCGAGATCGGTGACCTCGATGCCCAGCCGGCGTCCTTGCATGAATTCGAGCTCGCCGTCGGCCAGCGGGGCAGCAAGCACCCGTGCCATCGCCCGTTCCAGCAGTTGCCCGCGCACATGCTCGGGTACCAGCCGCAACAGGGGCGCCAGCCTGGCCGGTGGCGGCAGGCAGCGCAGCAACCATTGGCTGCCCGCGTTCGATGCCGAAGCCGATGCGTGTGATGTGCTCATGTCGGCGGCGAGCATGCGCTGTTCGCCTTGCTGCTGTCGTTGATCCAGGTCATCCGCAAGCCCCTGCTGACGGCAGGCATCGGCGATGGCAAGCTCGATCAGCCGCCTCGCGGTGGCGTCCGCAAGCCCCAGGCGTCGTGCCAGTCGGGTTGCCCGCGCGTGCACGTTCGCTTCGCGAGCGTGGTCGCGCGCGGCATGGCCGGTTGCACGTTTGAGCGTGGCCGCATGCCGCACCAAGACGCCGCGTCCTGCCAGCAGGCCCAGCAGGGCATCGTCGACGGCATCGATGGCGTGGCGCACGCCAGCCAACGCCGGGGCCGCATGCCAGGGCGGCATCGCCCTCACGTCGGCAGCGTGCCCGGCCGCTGGATCTTCCAGATCGCGTGCAGCATGCCGATGAGCGTGGCCAGCCATGCCGCCAGTGCCAGCGCCAGGAACACGCCCGGCACCCAGTTCAGGAAATCGAATTCCAGGGCCCTCAACATGGCGTGGGTGGCCGCTGCATACATGCCCAGCGGGAACACCGCGCCCCAGTACAACGGGTCGTAGCGCAACGGGAAGCGGCGGTAGACATGACGCCAGATCGCCAGCACCAGCAGCATCGGGATCCACCAGGTGCCGGTGGCCCAATAGAACACGGTGAAGCCCTTGATGAACGGTTGCAGCGACAGCAGGAACGGCGCGTGTTCGACATTGACGATCAGCAGCGAGCCGGCGAGGGTTGAAATCGCCATCGCGCCCATGTTGATCCAGTAGGGCGGCGACAGGTCGCCGGGCTCGAAGGTGAAGAACGTATAGCGATAGAAGATCAGCGACATCATCCAGATGTAGAGCATCCCGCCCCACAGCCACATCGACAGCGCGAAGAAATTCAGTTCCAGTTTCCACGGTTGGCCGATGCGGGCGGCCAGCAATGCGGCGAGTACGGCAATGGATTGGGTCGCGACCACCGCCAGCAGCCAGCCGCCATTGATGCCGCGTTCCAGTCGCGGCTTGCTGCGCTTGACCGTGAAGATGGTGAAGATGGTGTAGGTGAGGATGACCCACAGCGCGAGCGCCACGAACCACAGTCCCAGTGCAAGTGGCAGGTTGTTGCCCAGCAGCAGGCATTGGCTGCCCAGCACGCTGGTCGCGGCGACGCTGGTGAAGAAGCCAGGTGCGCGCAGGTGGTCGACGATGTCGTCCAGCATCGCCTGCCGGTGCCACAGCAGGCGCAACCCGAACAACGCCCATACGGCTGCGTAGAACAGGAAGTTGCCCACATACAACACCCAGGCCAGGGATTCGAACCCGAGCCGGTGCGCGGCGATGGAAATGATGCCGGTCGACATCACCAGTGCGAAGTAGGCGGGCGACAAACCAGCCAATCCCGATAGCCGCAGGGGCTGGCGGGTCATGGGTGCTGCGGCGTGGGGCGTGAAAGGCATGGGACGTCCTGTTGCCGGAGCGACCCGGTGCCGGTCAGATCGGCAAGATGACCTTGCCCATGTGGCCGAGCAGCAGGAATATCGACACCATCACCGCGTTCAAGGCCCAGGCGACGGTGAGCCAGCGGGCCAGGTAGCCCCAAAGTTCATTGCGGACATTGAGCGCATCCACCCAGATCGTGTGCATGATCCAGGCCGTGTAGATCACGAAGCCGCCCAACAGCAATGCCAGCACCGGTGTGCTGGCCTCGCGGTAGAAATAGATGATCGCACCGAAAAAGACATGGCTGGCGAGCACGCCGTAAAGCCAGAACACCACCCACAACTTGGAGCGGCCACGTGGTTCGACGGGTAGCGGCGGTGCGTTCATGGGGCGAGCTCCAGGGCAGTGAATGATCGGGGCGCCAGCAGCGCCGTCGGAATGACGTTAACGCACGCGCGACATCATTGCCGCTCCAGCTGGACCAGGTCACCGTGCCGATCGATGGCAAGGAATTCACCGATCCTTCCCCCCTTGATGGCTTCCACCATCAGTTGCATCGGTTGCACCGCCTCGTCACTGTTGGGCGGATGACCTCCGCGGCCGGACATCGCCGCCACGAACAGGATGTCCCAGTCGATACCGGTCAGGCGCGATTCGTCGGCCAGCGTGGGGAAGTCGCGGATCTCCTCGGGGGCCTTGTCCACGCACAACGCCGGCGCAAGCGCGCCACCTTCACCGCGTTCGAAGCGGGCGATCTCTTCGGCGGTGGCATCACGTGGCAATTCCGCACGGGCGAACACCAGCAGCAGGCGTTGTGGCTCCGGCTGGGAGCGCGCGGCCTGCAACAGGCTGGAAAAATCATGCAGTGACATGGCGTGCGACCTCATCGAATACGGAAGGCATGACAATCCATGCCACTCCCCATCATCCGGATTCTCGCGCCGGGGCGCGAGGTCGTCATTGATCCAGATCAGCTCCGCGTGGCTTGCGTGGAATGCTGCCGCGCAACATCCCGCCGCTGCCTGGCTATCCCAACAGCGCCTGCATGCGCCGCGCCAGATACTCGAAGTAGAGGTCGATGTAGCTGATCCCGTTCTCCCGATCCTGCAGGTAGGGGTTCATCAGGGTGTGGCGCAGGATCACCAGGCGGTCGTCATTGTCACCACCCAGCGTGTCCGGGTCGAGGTCCAGGGCAAGCAGGATGCGCTGCATCTCGACATCACCCAGCACCTCCGGCCTCAGGGTGGTGACCGAGCCGAAGAACTCCTTGCTCTGCACCGGCTGCCGCGGGTCGCTGCGCAACTCGTCGTGCAGGCGCCGGGTGAACGCATTGGCACGGCCCAGGTCACGGTTTCCGGTCGGGTTGAGCGCCAGGCAGACCAGGTTGCTGTCGGGGGTGAACGGCACCAGCACCCGGCACAGGCCCGCGACTTCACCGGCGAACTGCCGCGCGCGCGTATCGAAGGCTTCCGCCGCGACGACCGTCTGCGCCTGCAGCCGCCCGAGGCCGGCATGGTGCAGCGGCAGCACCTTGTGGGTCACATAGGCCGCGGCGGCGGTCGCGCCGGGCTTGGAACCCTCCGGGATGTACTGGCCCAGGTTGCGGTAACGCGCCAGGTAATTGGCCGGGGTGGCGTCATGGAACACATAGTCCGCCGCTTCGCTCAACAGCGCGGTCGCGCGGTGGTCGCGGCAGATGAAGGCGCCCGAGCCATACGGCAGGTAGCCGAGCTTGTGCGGATCCACCGTCACCGAATCCGTGCGAGCGAGTGCGGCAAATGCCGCATGCACCTCGGTGGACGGGAACATGCCGAAGCCCGCGCCGACTTCATCGCGCGAGCGCAGGCTGCCATCGACATTGCGGAACAGGGTGGCCAGATAGCCGCCCCAGGCACCGTCAACATGCACGCCGAAGCCGAACCCGCGCGCCGCGAACCGATCGCGCGCATCGACCACGCCATCAACCGGGTCGATGGTCCCGTACTCGGTGGTGCCCAGTACCGCGACGGCAAGCAGCACCGGCTGGCGTTCGCGCTCGCAGGTTTCCAGTGTGTCCTGCAACGCGTCCAGGTCCAGGCGCATCCCGCGCTCGGGAAGCAGCCGCAGTTGCTTGCGCCCCAGCCCGAGCAGCTTCAGGCCCTTGCTCCAGGAGTAATGCGCGGTAATCGGTGCCAGCACGTGCGGTACTTTCAGCTGCGGATGCGCGGCGAAAAAGTCGGCGATGCCGAGATGCTCCAGCCGCTGCGCCTCGACCTGAGCATGCCAGCGACGCCGCGCTGCGACAGGCTGCGACGCAAGCCAGGACTGCCAGCGATCCAGCAGGTCGATGCCGGCAGCTGGCGCGAGATTGAACGCAGCCCAGTCGTCTTCCGGCAAAGAAATGTCGGACACGCCCGCGGCACGCAATGCGACGGGGAAGGCCTTCAACGCGAGCGCCATCCGCAGCGCCTGGTAGTTGGCCAGGGTGCCACCGGAGGTCAGGTGGCCGAACGCACAATCCGGTTCGCCCGGATCGTGTGGGTAACCCAGCATCCGCGCCAGTTGGAGGCCGACCTGGACTTCCAGGTCCACGGTCACCGGTGCGGCATCTTCGCTGACGTTGTTGGGGTTGTAGGGCAGTGTCAGGATTTGTGCAGCCAGGCCCGGGATCAACAGGTCCGACACCATGTGGCCGAGATAGCGCGGGCTGTGGAACGGCACTGACTTCTTGAGCGCGGCAGACAGCTGGTGCAGTTCGCGACGCAGGCGCGCCTCGAAATCCTGGTAGCCAGGATCATGGTGGGCATGGGTGGGGATCGCTGGCGGATCCTCGGGGTGGAAGTTGCGCCGCCAATAGACATGGTCGCGCAGGAACTCGACGACGAGTTTTTCCAGCAGCGCGTCGTTCTCGCCATAGGGGCCAAGGAAACAGGCGTCCAGCGCGTGGCGGCTGCGCTCGGGTGCAGGCAGGGATGACATGGGGGTCTGGTATGGTCGCGACGGTAGCGGCAGCATCGTGCGTGCTGCCGATGCAGGCCTTGACCCGGATCAAGCCAAGTGACAACGGCCGTTCGTGCTGGTATCAGCACCCGCACAAGCAGGCCGAAACTTGATCTGGCTCAACGCGCGGCAGGCAGCGGGCGCGGATGCTTCGCGCATTCTCCAACGAGACATCCGACATGGCCGCGTTCCCGCGTGTCCCACTGCTCCTCTGCCTTGCCAGCCTGCCACTCGCCGCAGGCGCGCAATCGGCTGCGCAATCGATCACCGTCGAACCCACCTGGAATCTGCGCCTGCGCCATGAGCAGGTCGACGACGGTGCGTTCGTGCGCAATGCCAATGCCGACACCCTGCGCCTGCGCGCCGGATTGCGGTTCGGCTTGCCCGACGGCTGGTCGGCCTTGCTGGAAGGCGAGGGCATCGCCAGCGCCGGCAACCACTACAACAGCGGTGCCAATGGCCGCGTCGCCTATCCGGCGGTGATCGATCCCAACGGCGCCGAACTCAACCAGGCATGGATCGGCTGGAATGGCGCCAAGGGTGCTGCGAAGCTCGGGCGCCAGCGGATCCTGCTGGACAACCAGCGCTGGGTCGGCAATGTCGGCTGGCGCCAGAACGAGCAGACCTTCGATGCGCTGGCGCTGGAATACAAGCCCATGGCAGGCGTGACCCTGCGCTACAGCTGGCTGGACCGCGTGCATCGGGTCAATGGCGACGATGCGCGCGACCCGTTGGCGCGCGAACGCAATCTCGACACCCATCTGATCAATGCCGCATGGAAGCGTGGCGGGCAACAGCTGGTGGGCTATGCCTACCTGCATCGCGACCAGGATGTCGCCCGCGCCTCCACGGCGACCTATGGCCTGCGCTGGACCGGCGAGCGGCTGCGTGACGGCAACGGTTGGGGCTGGACTGCCGAAGCGGCGCGCCAGGCTGACCTGGGAAACAATCCGCAGGATTTCTCCCATGCGTACTGGTTGCTGGAGCCCGCCTACAGCGCTCGGGGAAGCACCATCAAGATGGGCTGGGAACATCTTGGTGGCAACGGGACGCATGCGCTGCAGGCGCCGCTGGCCACCTTGCACGCGTTCAACGGCTGGGACGACAAGTTCCTGACCACACCGACCGGTGGCCTGGACGATCGCTACCTGTCCGCGAGCGGGAAATTCGGCCAGATCCGCGGTGGCCGCTTTGCCTGGACCGTGGCCTGGCACGACTATCGCGCCGATACCGCGCTGGCGGGCCTGGGCCACTACGGCAGCGAGTGGAATGCGTCGCTGGGGTTCCCGCTGGCCACGCGCCTGCAGGCCCTGCTGAAGATCGCCGATTACCGCGCCGACCACTACGCGCGCGACACCACCAAGGTTTGGCTGCAAGTGGAGTGGGCCAGCGCGAAGTGACGCCGCGCAGCGCAATGGCGGGCGCTTGATCGGGATCAATGCGACAGCGCACGGCGGTACCGATCATGGCCAGGCGATGCCGAGCCGGCATCCCCTCCAAGGATCATGCAATGGAATTCCACGTTGACGGCCTGCCCGCAGCGGCAGACATGGCAGCTATCACCGATGCCATCTACAACATCGACCCGGCGGCCGTGGTCGATATCGATCCGACCACCGGCGCATTGCGTGTCAGCGCGGCGCTCAGTGCCGCGGACCTGACGACGGCAATCGGCACCGCCGGTCAGCAGGTCGCTGGCCTGCTGGTCATGCAGTTGCCCTCCACGTGCTGCGGCGGTTGCGGGGGCTAGGCATCCCGCCGGGCCGCTGACGTCATTCCAGCCAATGCGGGGATGAAGGGCAATCCGAAATAGCGTAGCGGCTTGCTCAGATGCAGCCGATCCGCGCGCGCGCCTTCACGTTTCAGTTGGGCAAGCGCGCCGTCGACCCACGCGCGCCCTTCGACCCGGGGAGGGGCGGGACCTGGGGGTCTTCATCTGAGCAGCAGGAGATAGCCGAGCGGGGAATGCATGCGCGCGATGCCGAACATCGCCACGAAGGTGGCCAGCGCAGCCAGGTAGCAGATCGTGCGCGTGCGCTTGCTGCGCCCACGCCTGAGTGCGAACGTGCCCAGCACCACATAGACCACCAGCAGCACGCAGTCTTGATGGTGAGCCAGCCGTTGGCGAACATCACGCCGGGCAGGATGGTCAGCAGCATCAGCGCGGCGGTGAGCAGGGTGGTGTCGATGCCGTAGCTGAGATAGCGCACCGGCGCGGCCATCGCGATGCGGGGTTTGCCGGCCTGCACCAGCAGTCCGCGCAGCAGGAACAGCGAGCCGCTGCACAGCACCGCTATGATGTGGACCCATTTGATCTGTGCGTAGAACTCGATCATTGCGGCATGCCTTCAGTGCAGCGGATTCAGCCCGGCTTGCCGTCGGCACGTGGCGACAGGTAGATGCGACCGATGCGCAGCACCCACGGCGCGAACGCGACCAGCCAGCCGATTGCCGCAGCGGCTTGCCAGGCCATGTTGTCCGGCACGAGTTCGGCGACGATGCGCATCACCGCGACCACCTGCAGGGCGATGAATGCGAACCAGGCGGCCGCCGGCATCTGCATGGGCAGCCCGGAATGGCCCTGGGTGACACGGGTGACCATCGCCACCAATGCGCTGCCGAAGAAGCCGATGAACAGCGCGTGCGCGGGCGCGCGGCCCAGCCAGTAGATACCGGTGGCGACATAGGCCAGGCTCTGCGCCGTATACAGCGCGAAGGCGATCGGCAGCCAGGTCAGGGCGAGGAACAGCACGCTGAGGATGCCTGGCTTGTTCCCGCGCGGCCACCAGCGCCAGGCCATGGTCGCGGTGAGCGCCAGGAACGGCAGGTCGGCCAGCCACAGCAGGCCGTAGGCATGCATCAGTTCCAGTCCCAGGTGCACCATCCACAGTGCCCAGAACACGCCCAGCAGCCACATCGGTCGCCATGGCGTGTAGCCCGGCACCACGTTGCCGGCGAAGAACGGGAACATGCGATGGGCCACCGTCACGTAGATCGGGAGGATCAGGCCGAAGGTGCCGATCTTGATGCTGGCGAATGCGTAGAGCGGCGATGCACCAAGCAGTACCGCCCCCCAGGCCAATAGCCCGAGCAAGCCCAGGCTCAGCGCGGCGACGCAGGAGCGGGCATGCCAGGTCGTGCCGCGTTCACGCCACAGGTGCGGCGCCAGCGTGGCCAGCCCGGCAAGCCAGCCGGCCAGGGTCATCCAGTAGCCGACCACCATCCCGGCTTCGAAGCCGATCGCGCCCAGCAAGGTCGCCAGTTGCCCGCCGAACATGCCGATGCCGACCGGCAGGTAGCGCCAGCGCGGGATGTCCGGCAGGCCCATCCAGCGCGGGAAGGTGGTGAGCAGGAAGCCGAACATGAAACTGGGCAGCATCTGGTACTGCATCACGAATCCATGCAGCCAGCCGGCATACGGCGACGGCTGGTTGCAGCGCGAACAACTGCCAGCGGGTCGACACCAGCCATGCCGCCCACCACAGCATCGCCAGCAGCAGGTTGCTGGCACCGATGAAGAACATCAGCCGGTGCGGTGCATTGGCAAGTTGTCGCACCGAGGCATGGGGTTTCGAGGGTAGTGGGGCTGGCGTCGTGTTCATGCGAATCATTCTCAGGCCCGGGGGCGTCGCCGGCATTGATCCAGGTCAGGTTCCCACAACGACAAACCCCCGGCATGGCCGGGGGTTTGCGAGGTCTGGCGTGCGTCGCCCTGGTGCGCCGCACGCAGGGCCTGGTCAGTTGCCTGTGTCGGTCTCTCCAGCAAGCGTGGTGTCACGACGGGGCGCAAGCCACAAGCGCAGCACGAACCAGCACAGCGCCAGCGCGCCGACGGTGAAGATGGTGTCGCCCGGAACGCGCATCCACACCAGCAGTTCGATGATCGGGCGCTGCATGAACTCCGCGGAACGCGCATACCAGTAACCGTGCTCGAGCGCGGCCAGCAGTTGCAGGGTGCCGATGGGCAGCAGCGTGAGCAGCGCCATCAGGGCCAGGCCGATGTTCAATGCCCAGAACGACAGCTTGAGCGCGCGCGTATCCCACACCATCTGCCCACGCAACCCGCGCAGGCAGAACAGGATCAGTGCGATGCCCAGCATCCCGTACACGCCGAACAGCGCGGTATGGCCATGCAGCGGGGTCAGGTTCAGGCCCTGCATGTAGTACAGCGACAACGGCGGGTTGATCAGGAAGCCGAACAGGCCGGCACCCACCAGGTTCCAGAACGACACCGCGATGAAAAACATGACCGGCCAGCGGTAGCGCGCCATCCACGGCACCGACTTGCCGAGCTTCCACGTGTGGTATGCCTCGAAGCCGATGTAGGCCAGCGGCACCACTTCCAGCGCGCTGAAGCTCGCGCCCAGCGCCACCACCGCAATCGGCGTGCCGACGAAGTACAGGTGGTGCAGGGTGCCCGAGCACGCCACCGGCCATGAACACGATGGTGGCGAACAATACCGCCGCTGCTGCGGTCGTTGTCTTGATCAGGCCAAGGCGACTGAAGATCAACGCCATCACTGCAGTGGCGAACACTTCGAAGAAGCCTTCCACCCACAGGTGGACCAGCCACCAGCGCCAGTATTCGACTTCGGAGATATGGGTGTGTTCACCCCACATCAGCGCCGCGCCGAAGAACAGGCCGATCGCCGCGGTCGATGCGAACAGCAGCGCAATGATCGATCGCGAGGCAGTCGACGGTCCGCGCAGCACCGGCCACAGCGCGCGGCCCACCAGGGTCACCCACAGCAGCAGGCCGACGAACAGGTACCACTGCCAGAAACGGCCCATGTCGGCGTATTCCCAGCCCTGGTGGCCGAACCAGAAATTGTTCTCCAGGCCCAGTTTCTGCATCACCGCGAACCACTGGCCGGCGAACGAGCCTACCACGATGATCAGCAGCGACACGAACAGGAAATTGACCCCGAAGCGCTGGAACTTCGGCTCATGCCCGGATAGCGCCGGCGCGATGTAGAGGCCGGTGCCCAGCCACGCCACCGCGATCCACAACACTGCAAGCTGGGTGTGCCAGGTGCGTGACAGCGAATACGGCAGCACCTCGGAGAGCGCGAAACCGTACGCATTCTGGCCTTCGACCTGGTAGTGCGCAGTGATCGCACCCAGCAGTATCTGCGCGATGAACAGTGCCAGCACCACCCAGAAATACTTCGCCACCGCACGCATCGATGGCGTGATCTTCAAGGTCGCGAACGGATCACTTGACGGAATCTGGTGCGGTTCCTCGCCGCGGCCGTGGGTGACGGCATGGTGCCAGCCCAGGATCGCGATGCCGGCGATCAGGAACAGCACGCTGAACGCCGACCACACCCACAACGCAGGCGGTGGCGTGTTGCCCACCAGGGGCTCGCTCGGCCAGTTGTTGGTGTACGTCACCTTCTTGTTGGCGATGCGGTCCTTGCCGGGGGCCAGGGTTTCACCATCGCTGGCGCGCTCGGTGGTGGCTGCCCATGCGGTCCACCAGAAGAACGCGGTGAGCGAACGCCGGTGTTCCAGCGTGTCGACCGTGTCCTGCTTCATCGCATAGGCTTCGCGCAGCGCCAGCGTGGTCGGGTCGTTGCCGAACAGGCTCTCGTAATGCGCGGCGACGTTCGACAACGCGGCCACGCGGTCCTGGGTCAGGGTGATCGTGCCGGTTGCAGCGTCGTAGGTATTGGCCCGCATCATGGCCTGCAGGCGGCTGTGCAACGCGCCCTGTTCTTCCGCTGGCAAATCGGCATAGGTGGCCATGCCGCCATCCCGCCGTGCCCAGATGTCGAGCACGCCGGTGGCTTCGCGGTGCAGCCAATCCGCGCTCCAGTCAGGTGCCACGTAACCACCGTGGCCCCAGATCGAGCCCAGTTGCATCCCGCCGATCGATTGCCAGACCTGTCGGCCGGTCTCGATGTCGGCCTTGGTGAACACCACGCTATCGTCGTCGGCCAGCACTTTTTCCGGGACAGGCGGCGCCGCGCGGAAAATTTCGCCGCCGGCCCACAACAGGACGCTGAACGAAAGCGTCAACAACACCAGCAAGCCCAACCAGAGCTTTTTCGTACTGCTCATCATAGATCTCCATTTGTCGCGGGCATCATCATCGTGCAGATGCGCATGCACCCTGATGAGGGTCAAGTCGTCTGGCGTTGGCAGGAGTGCCGCGTCGCCGGTTGCGGGCGTTGCGCCGGAACCGACGCAGGGATCAGTCGCGAAGGATCGGTGCGGCCAGGTCTTCGATGGTGCTGCGATCCAGCAGCTCGACATCGCGCCGATCCACCTGCAACCAGCCTTCCTGCTGGAACCGACGCAACACGCGGCTCACGGTTTCCGGTGCCAGCCGCAGGTAATTGGCGATGTCGGTGCGGGCCATGTTCAATGCGAAACGATTGGCGCTGAAGCCACGCGCGGCCAATCGCCGCGACAGTCCGATCAGGAATGCCGCCATGCGCTGGTCTGCCGACCAGTCGCCGGCCAGCAGCGCCGCGCGGCCGATGTCGCGGCTGAGCAGGCGGAACAGTTGCCGCTGCAGGCCCGGAAGGCGGGAGGCCAGGATGGCGATCTTCGGGAACGAGAACCGGCACAGCATCACCGTGTCCAGCGCCACCGCATTGCAGGGATAGGTATCGCCATCGATCGCGTTCAGGCCGATGACTTCACCTGGCAAATGGAAGCCCAGCACGTGTTCGTGGCCATCGCGGTCCAGCACGTAGGTCTTGACCGTGCCGGCGCGCACTGCCGCAATCGCCTCGAACGGATCGCCTTCACGGAAGATGTGCTCGCCCGCATGCAGCGGACCGACGTGCTCGACCAGCACGTGCAGGTCCATCAACGCGGCCTTGTCCATGCCTTCGCTCAGGCAGGTCTGCGAAAACGCGCAGGTCGTGCAGAAATTCAGGTCATCGCCGTCGTCGGACAGGGTGCGCGGGCTTTGCCGCGGGAAGGGCAAATTGCTCAAGTCGCCCACCCGACGAGGCTCCATTGCACCGGTATGCACCGGGCACGGTTCAGATCGCGCGGGAGAAGCGCGGTTGGGTGTCGATGGCGGGTTGGTCGAGGTATCGGTCGAAGCACATCGCAATGTTACGCAAGAGCAGCCGTCCGCGCGAGGTCACCGTGATGCGATCCGCTTCGATCCGCGCCAGTCCGTCGTCCACCAGCGGTTGCAACTTGGCCAGTGAATCGGCGAAATAGTCATTGAAATCGATGCCGTGACGCCGTTCCAGCGCCCGCATGGGGATTTCGCCCTGGCACATCAGTTGCTGGATCAGGTCCGCACGCAACTGGTCGTCTTCGTCCAGGCGCATGCCACGGAACACCGGCAACCGGCCCTCGTCCAGCGCCCCTTGCCAGCTCACCAGGTCGCGCGGGTTCTGGCTGAAGCTGTCGCCGATATGGCTGATCGCACTGACGCCGAGGCCCAGCAAGTCGCTGTCGGCGTGGGTCGTGTAGCCCATGAAGTTGCGATGCAGGCTGCCGCGCGCCTGCGCAAGCGCCAACTCGTCATCCGGCAGGGCGAAGTGATCCATGCCGATGTACAGGTAGCCGGCCGCAGTCAGGCGTTCGATCGCCAGTTGCAACAGCTCCAACCGGGTTTCGGCATCGGGCAGGTCGAATGCATTGAGCTGGCGCTGCGCCTTGAACAACTGCGGCATGTGCGCATAGCCATACACCGCGACCCGGTCCGGGCGCATGTCGGCGACGATGTCGAGCGTGCGCGCGAAGCCATCAAGGTTCTGCTTCGGCAAGCCGTAGATCAGGTCGACGTTGACCGATTTGAAGCCATTGGCGCGGCAGGCATCGACCACGGCGCGGGTTTCTTCCACCGACTGGATGCGATTGACCGCGGCCTGCACCTCCGGATCGAAGTCCTGCACGCCGAAGCTGGCGCGGTTGAAGCCGGCACGGGCCAGCCCGGCGATGTCGCTGGCATTGACGAAGCGCGGATCCAGTTCGATCGAGATGTCGCGTTCCTCGGAATCGGAGAAACGGAAGTGGCTGCGCAACGTATCCACCACGTCGTGCAGTTGCGCAGGCGTCAGGAAATTCGGGGTGCCGCCGCCGAAATGCAGCTGGATCACCTCGCGATCACGGTCAAACAACGTGGCGGCCAGGGCAATCTCGCGGTACAGCCGTACCAGGTAAGCGTCGCCACGCGCGGTGTCACGGGTGATGATGCGGTTGCAGCCGCAGTAGAAGCAGGGGCTGTTGCAGAACGGCACGTGCACGTACAGCGACAGCCGGCGCGGAATCGGGTCGCCATTGCTGGCCAGCGCGACATCGCGCAACGCCTGTTCGCCGAATGCGCTCGAAAACTGCGGCGCGGTCGGATACGAGGTATAGCGCGGCCCCGGCCGGTCGTGCCGGCGCAGCAGGTCAGCGCTGAACGTGAGGGGTTGCAACTCCATGGCCGCAGCTTATGCAGCGACCGGCTGTCATATCTTGATCTGGATCAACCGCCACGCAGGCGTCATTCAGCGGCGTTGCAGTCCGTACACGGAGGTATCCAGCTTGCTCACGCCACTGACAAACCCGGGATGACCGGCTGGAATTGGCCTGCGCTCCAGCAGTTCGACCTGCCATGACGACGCATATCGCTGGCGTACTTCACTTTCACTGATGGCAAAAGGCGGGCCCTCGCGCTCGGCTTGTGGGTACTCCAGCGTGACCAGCAATCCACGGCAGCCAGCGGGCAGGCGCGCATAGATTTCGTTCGCATAATGGACGCGCATGGGCGGTGGCAGCGCGATCATCGCCGCACGGTCGAACACGGCCGTGCAGTCGGCCAGGACCTCGCGGTCCAGTCCGAAGGCATCGCCGTGGATGATCTCGATGCCATCGGCGCAGTAGTGCGCGCCGTATTGCGATTCGTGGATTTCCGGCGTCAATCCGTTTTCTGCAAAGAACTGCTCGATCGCGAGTTGCGACAGTTCGACGCCCAGCACCCGATGGCCCTGTGATGCCAGCCACGCCATGTCGAGTGACTTGCCGCATAGTGGCACGAATACGGTCGCGCCTGCGGGCACGCCAAGGCTTGGCCAATGCTTGAGCAGAAGGGTCGTCGGCTCGGATTGGTGGAAACCAATCTGGTTGTCGGCCCAGCGCTGGTGCCAGAACTCGGGCTTCATGGGGGTTCTTCCTTTGAATGAGTATCGGCGAACCAACGTAGGGTGGGCTGAAACCCGTCCTATGACTCGACCGCCAGTCCGTCGACCTTCTGCCAGCCGCGCGGCAGCAGGCCGCCGCGCGAGCCGCGTGCGCCGACATAGGTGTCGAGGTCGTTGAACGACAGCGTCATCGTGCGTGCGCCGCTGGCGACCAGCAGTTTTCCGCCGACCGGCACGACCGCCACCGCGACCACGCGCTCGGTGCCACGCTTGGCTTTGGGGATCTCGATGATCTTGTTGCCCTTGCCCTTGTCGAGCTCCGGAAGTTCGGCCAGTGCAAACGCGAGCACGTGACCGGCACTGGTCACCGCGACGACGCGGTCGGCGTCCACATCGCTCACTGCAGAGGGTTGCAGCACGCGACCGCCGTCGCCCAGGGACAGCAGCGCCTTGCCGGCCTTGTTGCGCCCGGTGAGGTTCTCGAAGCGGGTGACGAAGCCATAGCCGTGGCTCGACGCAATCACGAAGCGGCTGTCGTTGTCGGCACTGGCCACGGCCTGGAACGTCGCGCCCACCGGCAATGTGAAACGCCCCGAGAGCGGTTCGCCATTGCCGCGTGCGCTGGGCAGGGTGTGCACGGCGGTCGAATAGCTGCGGCCGGTGCTGTCCAGGAACGCGGCCTGCAGGTTGCTGCGCCCGCGCACCGCGGCCAGCAGGCTGTCGCCTTCGCGATAGCTGAGCGTGGAACCGTCGATGTCGTGGCCCTTGGCGGCGCGCACCCAGCCCTTTTCACTGAGCACCACGGTCATCGGTTCGCTGGCGACCAGTTCGGTTTCGTCCAGCGCCTGCGCGGCGCCACGCGCAACCAGCGGGCTGCGCCGCGCGTCACCGAATTTCTTCGCGTCGGCCAGCAGTTCGTCCTTGATCAGCTTCTTCAGCTTGGCCTTGCTGGCAAGGGTCGACATCAGCCGGTCGCGTTCACTGTCCAGCTCGTCCTGCTCGCCGCGGATCTTCATTTCCTCCAGGCGCGCGAGTTGCCGCAGCTTGGTGTCGAGGATGTAGTCCGTCTGCTCTTCGCTCAGATCGAAACGCGCGATTAGCGCCGGTTTCGGTTCGTCTTCGCTGCGGATGATGCGGATCACTTCGTCCAGGTTGAGGAACGCGACCAGCAAGCCTTCCAGCAGGTGCAGGCGGCGCTCGACTTTTTCCAGGCGGTGGCTGAGGCGGCGGGTGACGGTGCTGGTGCGGAACACCAGCCATTCGTCCAGCAGCATCTTCAGGTTCTTGACCTGCGGACGGCCGTCCAGGCCGATCACGTTCATGTTGACCCGGAAACTTTTCTCCAGGTCGGTGGTGGCGAACAGGTGGCCCATCAGCTGGTCGGCGTCCACGCGGTTGCTGCGTGGCACCAGCACGATGCGGGTCGGGTTGGCGTGGTCGGATTCGTCGCGGATGTCCTCCAGCCACGGCAGCTTCTTGGCCCGCATCTGGGTCGCGATCTGCTCGATGATCTTCGATGGCGAGACCTGGTACGGCAGCTGGGTGATGACGATGTTGTTGCCTTCGCGCTCGAACACGCCGCGTGCGCGCAGGTTGCCGTGGCCGGTTTCATACATCGCCAGCAGGTCGGCCGCAGGCGTGATGATTTCCGCCGCGGTTGGATAATCCGGGCCACGCACGTGCTCGCACAGGTCGCGCACGGTGGCATCGGGATCATCCAGCAGGCGGATGCAGGCGCTGACGATCTCGTTGAGGTTGTGCGGCGGTACGTCGGTGGCCATGCCCACGGCAATGCCGGTGGTGCCGTTGAGCAGCAGGTGCGGCAGCCGCGCCGGCATCCACGTCGGTTCCTGCAGGGTGCCGTCGAAATTCGGCGTCCAGTCCACCGTGCCGTGGGCCAGTTCGCCCAGCAGGACTTCGGCGATTGGCGACAGCTTGGATTCGGTATAGCGCATCGCCGCGAATGACTTCGGGTCATCGCTGGAGCCGAAATTGCCCTGGCCCTCGACCAGCGGATAGCGGTAGCTGAAAGGCTGGGCCATCAGCACCATCGCCTCGTAACAGGCGCTGTCGCCGTGCGGGTGGTACTTGCCGATCACGTCGCCCACGGTGCGTGCGGACTTCTTCGGCTTGGCCCCCGCGGCCAAACCCAGCTCGCTCATCGCGTAGATGATCCGGCGCTGCACGGGCTTCAGCCCGTCGCCGATGAAGGGCAGGGCACGGTCCAGCACCACGTACATGGAATAGTCGAGGTAGGCGCGCTCGGCGAATTCGCTGAGCGGTATCTGTTCGAAGCCGTGAAAGGCGGGGCGAATGGTGTCGTCGGTCATGGGGTATCAGGGGATCCAGTCATCCGGAGATTCTACGTTCCGCAGCGCGATGCAGGGCCTGTGCCCGCGCCAGTTCGCGCCGTCGCAGCCACCGGAATGCCGCCGGAAGCACCAGCATCGACAGCAGTGGCGCAGTCAGCATGCCGCCAACCATGGGCGCGGCGATCCGCTGCATGACCTCGGAACCCGCGCCGCTGCCGAGCATGATCGGCAGCAGCCCGGCCAGGATCACTGCCACGGTCATCGCCTTCGGCCGCACTCGTTGCAGCGCGCCTTCGCGGATCGCCAGGTCCAGCGCTGCCTCGCCCGCCTGCGGATCCAGCGCCAGCTGGCGGTCCCAGGCCTGGCGCAGGTACAGCAGCATGATGATGCCGAACTCCGCGGCAACACCGGCCAGCGCGATGAAACCAATGACCGTCGCCACCGAGATCGCATGGCCCAGCAGCCACACCAGCCACAGGCCACCCACCAGCGCCAGTGGCAGGCTGAGCATGATCAGCGCGGCATCGTCGAAGCGGCCGAACACCAGGTAGATCAGCAGGAACACGATGGCGAGAGTGGCCGGCACCACCAATTGCAATCGTTCCAGTGCGTGCTGCAGGTACTCGAACTGGCCCGACCATGCCAGCGTGTAACCGGTCGGCAGTGGTACCTGTTCTGCGATGGCGCGCTGCAGCGCCGCGACCTGCGCGGACAGGTCCGAGGCCTGGGTATCGACATAGACATAGGTGGCGAGCTGGCCGTTTTCGCTCTTGAGCATCGGCGGGCCGCCGCTCAGGCCGATCTCGGCGACCTGGCCAAGGGTCAGCTGGCTGCCATTGTCGGCCACGATCGGCAGCGTGCGCAGTGCCGCCAGCGAGTCGCGCTGGTCGCGTGGATAGCGCAGCACGATCGGGTAGCGCTCCAGTCCTTCGATGGTCTCGCCGATCGGCGCGCCGCCCACCGCCATCGCGATCAACGATTGCAGGCGTGCCTGGCTCAGGCCATAGCGCGCGGCGGCTTCGCGATCGATGCGGATGTCCACGTAGCGCCCGCCGGCAGCGCGCTCGGAGACCGCCGAGCTCACGCCCTCGACGTTGCCGGCCACGCGTTCGATCCTCGATGCCAGCTGTTCCAGCTGCCGGATGTCCGGCCCCAGCACCTTGATCCCGATCGGGCTCTTGATGCCGGTGGCGAGCATGTCGATGCGGTTGCGGATCGGATACACGAACAGGTTGCTCAACCCCGGCACCTGCACGGCCGCATCGAGTTCGGCGGTCAGCTTCTGCATGGTCATGCCGGCGCGCCATTGGTCCTTCGGTTTGAAGGTGATGGTGGTTTCGAACATGGTCAGCGGCGCCGGGTCGGTGGCGCTATCGGCGCGCCCGGCCTTGCCGAACACGTGCTCGACCTCCGGCACGGTCTTGAGCATGCGGTCGGTCTGTTGCAACAGCTGCGCGGCCTTGCCGGCCGACAGGCCGGGCAGGGCGGTCGGCATGTACAGCAGCGTCCCCTCGTCCAGTGGCGGCATGAATTCGCTGCCAAGCCGGTTCCACGGCAACAGCGCCGACAGCAGGATGATCGTTGAGACCAGCAGCAGTGCCTTGGGTGCGCGCAGCACCCACGCCAGTAGCGGCCGGTAGGCTGCAGTCAGCACGCGATTGAGCGGATTGGCATGTTCCGGGCGAATGCGCCCGCGCACCAGATAGCCCATCAGCACCGGGATCAGGGTGATCGACAAGCCCGCCGCCGCCGCCATCGCGTAGGTCTTGGTGTAGGCCAGCGGCTTGAACAGCCGGCCCTCCTGCGCGCCGAGCGCGAATACCGGCAGGAACGACAGGGTGATCACCAGCAGGCTGGCGAATAGCGCTGGCCCGACTTCCGCGACCGACGTGGCGACCAGTTGCCAGCGTTCGCGCGGGTCGGGTTCCACGCGATCCGGGTGCTGGAGTTGCCACGCCTCGATGTGCTTGTGGGTGTTCTCGATCATCACCACGGCCGCATCCAGCATCGCGCCGATGGCTATCGCGATCCCGCCCAGGGACATCAGGTTTGCGCTGACGCCTTGCATGCGCATCACGATGAACGCGGCCAGCACGCCCAGCGGCAGGGTGATCACCGCGACCAGCGACGAGCGCAGGTGCCACAGGAACAGCGCGCAGACCAGCGTGACCACCAGGAATTCCTCCAGCAGTTTTCGCGCAAGGTTGTCGACCGAGGCGCGGATCAGTTGCGAGCGGTCGTAGGTGGTGACCACCTGCACGCCTTCGGGCAGGCTTTTCTGCAGTTCCTGCAGGCGCGCCTTGACTGCGTCGATCGCGGTCAGCGCGTTCTTGCCCGAGCGCAGGATCACCACCCCGCCGGCGACTTCGCCTTCGCCATCGAGTTCAGCGATGCCGCGGCGCAGGGTCGGCCCGCGCCGGATCTGGGCGACATCGCCCAGCAGGACCGGCACGCCTTCGGCACCGGTGGTGACCGGGATCAACTCGAAGTCCTCGCGCGAGGCCAGGTAGCCGACGCTGCGGACCATCAATTCGGCCTCGCCCTGTTCGATCACCGAGCCACCGCTGGCGCCGTTCGCATCGCGGATCGCTTTCGCGACCTGGGCGAAACTCAAGCCGCGTGCGGCCAGCGCCTGCGGATCCACCACCACCTGCCAGGCGCGGACCATGCCGCCGATGCTGGCGACTTCGGCCACGTCGGGCACGGTCTTCAGCCGGTAGCGCAGGAACCAGTCCTGCAATGCACGCAACTCGCCGAGGTCGTGCTTGCCGCTGCGGTCGACCAGCGCGTACTGGTAGATCCAGCCAACGCCGGTGGCATCCGGCCCGAGCGCGGGGTTGACGCCCTCGGGCAGGCGATCGCGGACCTGGCTCAGGTATTCCAGCACCCGCGCGCGCGCCCAGTACGGATCCGTGCCGTCTTCGAACAGCACATACACGTAGGAATCGCCGAAGAACGAAAACGCACGCACCGTGGTCGCGCCGGGCACCGACATCATCGTGGTCGCCAGCGGATAGGTGACCTGGTCCTCGACGATCTGTGGCGGCTGGCCCGGCCAACTGGTGCGCAGGATGACCTGGGTGTCGGACAGGTCCGGAAGTGCATCCAGCGAGGTGCGTGACAGCGAAACCACGCCGGACACGCCCAGCGCCAGCGCCGCCAGCAACACCAGCAGCCGGTTGCCGATCGACCAGTGGATGATTCGCGCGATCACGGCTGCGATTCCTTGTGCATCGCACCCATGTCATGGCCTGCGTGCGGGTCGGGTTCGACCGGCTTTGCGGGTGGTGCAGGCCTGGCTGGCATCGCACCCATGTCATGGCCGGCATGTGGGTCGGGTTCGGCCGGCTTCGTGCTCATGTCGTGGCCGGCGTGCGGATCGGGCTTGGACGGCACAGCGGTGGTCAGGCGATCCAGCGCGCCGGACAGACTGGCTTCGGAATCGATCAGGAACTGCCCGGACACCACCACCTGCTCACCGCCGGACAGGCCGGAAAGAATCTCGGTGCGGCCACCCGCGGATTGCCCGGTGGTGACCCGCACCGGCTGGAAGCGTCCTTCGCCCAGCGCCACGATCACCCGCGCTTCGCTGCCGGTCGCGATCAGCGCCTCGTCCGGTACCAGCGGACGCACTTCGCCTGGGGCGCCCGCGAACTGCAGGTCGGCGAACATCCCCGGCGCCAACCGCTGCCCCGGGTTGTCGAGCACGATCCGCGCCATCTGCGTGCGGTTGACCGCATCCACGTTCGGCAGCAATGCCTCGACCTTGCCGTCAAAGGTTTCGCCGGGGAATGCACTGATCCTGGCGGTCACCTGGGTGCCGGGCGCGATGCCCGCGGCCTGTGCCTGCGGAATCGCCGCCTCCACCCATACCGTGGCCAGGCCATTGATGGTCATCAGCGGCATGCCGGCCTGCACGCGCTGGCCCTGGCGCACGTCCAGCTGGCTGACCACGCCGTCATGCGCTGCCCGCAGCGCGACGCGCGGACTGCCGGCACGCAGGCCGCGGATCTGGCCATCGTCCATGCCCAGCACCCGCAACCGGTTGCGCGCCGCGCCCTGCAGCGCTCGTGCATCCGCGGAGCCGGCACGTCCCAGTGCCAGGTATTCCTGCGCCGCCGCGTTCCATTCCGGGGCGATCAGTTCGGCCAGCGCCTGCCCTTTGCGGACGCGTTCGAACGGTGCGCGCACATGCAGGGTTTCGATCACGCCATCCACGCGGGCATTGACCGCGTACGCCGCCCGCTGATCCCAGGCAATGCTTCCGGGCACGCGCGCGCCGGTGGACAGGGCGCCCACTGCAACGGCCGCCGTGCGCACGCCCAGGTTCTGCAAGCTCGCCGCCGACACACGCACGCTGCCGCCATCGTCGCCATCGGGCTGGGCTGCGTCCGGGTATTTCGCGACCAGGTCCATGTCCATGAACGGCGACTTGCCGGGCTTGTCGAAATGCTTGTCCGGAACCATCGGGTCGTACCAGTACAGGGCCTGCGGCGCGCTTGCCGGCAAGGTGGCGGGTGCTGCTGTGGCAGGGGCGTTGTGGCTGCCAAGCCAGTAGCCGCCGCCGGCCAGCGCCAGCGCGGCCATCAGTCCACCGGCCCACAGCAGCGGTTGCGTGTTCGAGGCGTGGTTCATGGCGCGATCTCCGGCAGGCGGGTGTTGGGTGATGTCGATGCGGTGTCGTTGGCGGGCAGCAGGTAGGCGAGGTCCGCCCAGGCCTGGCCCCATTCGCCGAGCAGCGCGGCATAGTCGATGCGTGCGTCGATCTCGTCGCGGCGCGCCTCCAGCCAGGGCTGCAAGGCTGCGCCACCGGAGTAGGCGGCCAGCGCGATGCGGCTGCGGTCATGCGCAAGCGGCAACAAGGTGTCGCGGGTGCGCGTGACCTGCGTGTCCAGTCCCCGCCAGCCCGCGAACGCCCTGCGCACGGCTTCAGCCTGCATGCGCCGGGCGTCGTCGCGACTGGCGCGCACCGCGGCAAGATCGGCACTGCGTGCGCTGATGCCGCGGTCCTGGCGGTTGCCGGGGAACAGCGGCAGGCCCACCCCGACTTCCAGCCAGGCCACGTTGGAGGCATCGCCGCCACGCCTGGCAAAGCCACCCCCAACGCTCCAGTCCGGCCGTTTCTCGGCGCGTGCCAGTCCCAGCGCGGCATCGGCGGATGCTTCGCGCGCGTCCCAGCCCAGCAGCGGGCCTTGCTGGTCCAGGCGCGCCAGCAGCCGCGCTTCGGGAATCGGCACGCTGGAGAAATCCGGCGGCGCCTCCGCTGCATCCACCTCGGCATCGCCGAGCCAGCGCTGCAGGCCCGCGCGTGCCTGCGCAATGCGTGCGTCGGCTTCGTCGATGCGATTCTGCAACGCCACTTCACTGGCGCGTGCGGCCAGCGAATCGCCCGCGTTGCCGCCGCCCCCGGCCAGCCGCGCACGGGTGGTACGCACCGCCAGCGCGGCCTGTTCGTGCAGGTCCTGCAGCTGCCTGCGCTCGTGTTGCGCGGCCCACAGCAGGATCCATGCCTTGGCCGTTGCGCGCTGGACGTCGAGCGTGGTCGCCACGCTGTCGGCACCCGCCTGCTCGAGCAGGGCGCGCGCCAGTTCGCGGCGCGCGTTGCGCTTGGCCCGGGAGGGCAGCGCTTGGGTGATGCCGATGCGCCGCATCGTCATGCCATCGCGGTCGAGCGTGTAGGCGTCCGGTCCGCCGATCGGGACACTCTGCAGGCCGAACATGAGGGTCGGGTCCGGCAGTGCAGCGGCGCGTGCGAGATCCTCGGAACGCGCCTGGCGGGTGGCATCGCGCGCCAGCAGGATCGGCGCATGCCGGGACGCCGCCGCCACCGCCTGCTCCAGCGACAGTACTTGTGCGGCAGCGATGCCCGGTGCGAGTGCGACCACCACCAGCAAGGCCAGTGCGTGCTTGCGCAGGGCGACGTGGCGGGACAACGCGTGCGCGGCCAACGAGGCGCGCGGGCGATATATGGAAACGATCATGGCAACTCCAGATCACACAGGCACGGAAACACCACCGCTGCGGTGCAGGGCGGTGGGTGATGGTGTGAGACGGAGGCTTAAATCAGCAGGCGGCAGTAGCGCAGGCGCGGTGGGTCCGAGCGCGTGAACAGCGAGTCCGAACCGGATGCACAGCCGCGCGGGGCGGGTGCAAGCACCAGTGGATGCAGCAACGGCGGCAATGCCAGTGCCGGCACCGGCGGAATGTCGGATGTGCTGGCCGATGCGGCGTCAGGCGAGCAGTGTTTCTCGCACACCCCACCCGGGGTGGGCGCGGGATGCCCGGCCGTCATCGCGGCGTGGCAATCCGGCGCCATGCTTGCCATGGCTGCCATCGACATCGACATCGACATCGGGATCGAATGCGCCTGGGATGCGGAACTGGTCGTGGCCAGCGGCATCGTGCACGCCAGCGCCGACATCGCCAGCTGCTGCAACAGCAGGCAGGCGCTCAGCAGCAACACGATCACGGAACGTTGGCGGTGGGAACGAACCATGGCGGGAATCTAGGCGCCTCTCAGGTGATTGGCAAGTCGGGCGGGAATGACCATCGCATCAGGACGACGCTGGGTGCTTGTGGCCATCTTCAGAACCAGACTCGCACGCCCGCCACCATGCGCGTATCGCTCGCGCCATGTTCGCCCGCGCGGCGCAGGTCGGCGGTGCTAGCCGAGCGCGCGCTCATGCTCGATGCCGATGTAGGGCGCGAATTGGCGCGTGATTTCGTAACGCAGCCGCAAGCCCGGCCTCCAGCGTGGACAGTCCGCTACCGATGCCGGCCAGCGGATCGGACTTGCCGTACGCATTAGCCTCGGCCTGCCACTGCAGGATCAGGCGGTTGGTGAACAGTGTTTCGTATTCGGCTTCGATGCGCGCCGCGGTGCGGCCAGCTGTCGCCGACATAGGCGGTTGCCGCGACCTCGAACTTGTAGGGCGCGAAGCCCTGCACGCCGAACGCGGCCCACGTTCGCGATGGGCCTTCGCCGATGTCCTGGCGTATACCAGCCACCACGTCCCACCACGCACGCACGCCGCGGCCGTAGAGCACCTCCACGTTGCCGTGCTCCACGCGTCCATCCACGGACTCGCCTTCGCTGCGCAGCCACAGCCGCTGCACGTCGCCGCCAATCCATGCCGAGGCTTCCCAGCCCAGCGCAGTGCCGGGGTCGGCATCGGAGACTTCCAGCCGGTCGAGCAGCCAGAAGCTGTGCGTGTCCGTGCCATGCAGGTGATGCCCATGCACGTCCGGGAACGCGGCCAGTCGATCAGCCTCGGTGACCAGCGGGATTGGCGTCACTGGCGTGTCGACGCCATGACCCATCGCGGCATGATCCATTTTGGAATGGTCCATTCCTTCCATCTTCGAATGGTCCATCTTCGAATGATCGACTTCCGGCGCTTGTTGCCTGGCCGGCGGCGTTTCCTTTGTTGCCGGCATTTCGGTCGCCGTCGTCGCCGGCATCGTGTGCCCGGCATGCTGGGCGCGCACGCCCATTGGCGACATGAGTGCCGTTGCGGTCGCAAGGCTCAGCAGGCTTCGCATGCCGCTCATTCCTCCACCAACACTTCCCGGAACATGCCGGATTCCATGTGGAAGAACAGGTGGCAGTGATAGGCCCAGCGACCCAGCGCATCGGCGCGCACGCGATAGCTGCGTTTACTGCCCGGCGGCATGTCGATGGTGTGCTTGCGTACCTGGAAGTTGCCGTCTTCGTCCTCCAGGTCGCTCCACAAGCCATGCAGGTGGATCGGGTGGCTCATCATGGTGTCGTTGACCAGCACGATGCGCAGGCGTTCGCCGTAGGTCATCCGCAGCGGCTCGGCCTGGGCGAACTTCACGCCGTTGAACGACCACGCGAATTTTTCCATGTGCCCGGTCAGGTGCAGTTCCACCGTGCGGCCGGGTTCGCGACCATCCGGATCGGCGAACGTGCTGCGCAGGTCGGCGTAGGTCAGCACCCGACGACCGTTGTCGCGCAGGCCGATGCCGGGATCATCGAGTTTCGCGGTGGGTGCCATGGTCTGCATGTCGACCAGCGGATTATTGGTCTCGCTGGCCGGATGCGCCTGCATCGCGCCACTGCCGTGATCCATGCCGGCCATTGCAGGCATGTCATGACCCATTGCCGCGTGGTCCATGCCCTTCATGTCGTGGCCCATCGCTGCATGGTCCATCCGGCCATGTCAGGAGCCGTCTTCGCGGGCGCAGCGCTGCCGTGATCCATGCTGCCGTGATCCATGCCGCCGTGGCCCATGTCGGCCATGCTCAGCAGCGGGCGCGGGTCCAGCGGTGGTATCGACGCGCGCAGGCCTTCACGTACCGCCAGCGTGCCACTGACATAGCCGGTGCGCGCGCTGTCCTGGGCGAACAGCGTGTAGGCATCCTGCCCGGAAGGCTCCACGATCACGTCATAGGTTTCCGCGACTGCGATGCGCAGTTCGTCCACCGTCACCGGATGCACGTACTGGCCATCGGCGGCGACCACGGTCATCTTCAGGCCGGGGATGCGCACGTCGAAATAGGTCATCGCCGAGCCGTTGATCAGGCGCAGGCGGACCTTCTCGCCGGGCTTGAACAGGCCGGTCCAGTTGCCCAGCGCGGTGGTGCCATTGAGCAGGTAGGTATAGGTATGGGCGTTGACATCGGACAGGTCGGTCGGCGTCATCCGCATCTGGCCCCAGGCCTTGCGGTCGGCAACGGTCGCGGGCATGCCCTCGCGCTCCACGTCGCGCATGAAATCGCCGACGGTGCGCTGGTAGTAATTGTCGTGGCTGGCCATTTTCTTCAGCCGCGCGAACAATTTCGCCGGATCCATGTCGGTCCAGTCCGACAGCATCACCACGTGCTCGCGATCAAACGCGAATGGCTCGGGTTCGATCGGGTCGATCACCAGCGGTCCGTAAAGCCCGCCCTGTTCCTGGAAACCGGAATGGCTGTGATACCAGTAGGTGCCGGCCTGGCCGACATCGAAACGGTAGTGATAGGCCTCGCCCGGGCGGATGCCGTCAAAGCTCATGCCCGGCACGCCATCCATGTTCGCCGGCAGCAGGATGCCGTGCCAATGGATCGACGTGTCCGGCCCGTGGATCGATCCCGCCGGCAGATCGTTGTGCACGCGCAGGTTGACCGTGGTGCCTTGTTTCCAGCGCAGCAGCGGCGAGGGCAGCGAGCCATTGACCGTGATCGCCGGACGCGTGCGCCCGGTGTAATTGACCAGGGTTTCGCCGACGTGCAGGTCGAACTCGGTACCGGCCAGCGTCGGCATTCCCGCCGGATTGGAGGCCCAGCCGGCGCGCGGCCACAGGCCCAGCCCGGCAATCGCGCCACCCGCGGCGATGCCCTGAACAAAGCGACGGCGGGAGGGCATCGCGAGCGCTTCGAGCCTGCTGTTCCAGTGTTGCCTGCTCATGCAGATTCCAGTTCCTTTGCGTTCGTGATGTCCGGCAGCTTTGTCCGCGCCAGCCGCAAAGCGTTGCTGACCACCGACACCGAACTGAAGCTCATCGCGACGGCTGCGATCATCGGGCTCAGCAGCAGGCCGAACACCGGGTACAGCACGCCGGCCGCGATCGGCACGCCGATGGCGTTGTAGAGGAACGCGAACGCCAGGTTCTGGCGCATGTTGCGGACCGTCGCGGTGGACAATTCGCGCGCCCGCAAAATGCCGCGCAGGTCGCCCTTGACCAGGGTCACCTGCGCGGTGGACATCGCCACGTCGGTGCCGGTGCCCATCGCGATGCCGATGTCGGCGCTGGCCAGTGCTGGTGCGTCGTTGATGCCGTCGCCGGCCATCGCCACCTTGTGGCCTTCGGCCTGAAGTTTGCGCACCAGTGTCGCCTTGTCCTCGGGACGCACGTCGCCATGGATTTCGTCGATGCCGAGTGCACGTCCCACGGCATGTGCAGTGCCGGCGCCATCGCCGGTCGCCATCACCACGCGCAGGCCACTGGCCTGCAGGGCGGCAATCGTGGGTGCGGCGGAGGGCTTGATCGGATCAGCCACTGCCAGCAGGCCCAGCAGTGCGCCATCGGCGGCCAGGAACATCACGCTGGCGCCGTCCTTGCGCAGCGCCGTCGGCCTCTGCTTCCAGCGCGCCCATGACGATGTCGTTCGACGTCATCAGCACATGGTTGCCCAACAGCAATACGCGTCCATCGACCGTGCCACGCACGCCCAGCCCGGTGACCGAGTCGAAATCCGGCGCGGCCACCAGTGCGAGCGAACGCGTGCGCGCTTCGGCAACCAGCGCTTCGGCCAGGGGATGCTCGCTGCCCTGGTCCAGGCTCGCGGCCAGCCGCAGGATTTCATCGGGTTCGATGCCGGGCATCGGCAACACGCTGCGGAATGCCGGCTTGCCCTCGGTCAGGGTGCCGGTCTTGTCGACCACCAACGTATCCAGCGTGCGGAATTGCTCGATCGCCTCGGCATCGCGGAACAACACGCCGACCTGCGCGGCGCGGCCGGTGGCGACCATGATCGACATCGGCGTCGCCAGGCCCAACGCGCACGGGCAGGCGATGATCAGCACCGACACCGCATTGAGCACCGCCCAGGTCCACGACGGCTCCGGTCCCCACAGGCCCCACGCGACGAACGTGGTGATGGCTATCGAGACCACCGCCAGCACGAACCAGTACGCGACCTTGTCGGCAACGCGCTGCATCGGCGCGCGCGAACGTTGCGCCTGCGCGACCAACTGCACGATCCGTGACAGCACGGTCGACGAACCCACTTGCTCGGCGCGAATCAGCAACGCGCCGGTGCCGTTCTGGGTGGCACCGATGACGCCGTCGCCCGCCGACTTGGTGACCGGCATCGGCTCGCCGGTCAGCATCGACTCGTCCACGCTGGAACGGCCTTCCACCACGCTGCCATCCACCGGTACCTTTTCGCCTGGGCGCACGCGCAAGACATCGCCAACGTGCACATGTTCGAGCGGGATATCTTCCTCGCTGCCGTCGTCCAGCACGCGGCGCGCGGTCTTCGGGGCCAGTCCCAGCAGCGCCTTGATCGCCGCGCCGGTTTTCGAACGCGCGCGCAGTTCCAGCAACTGGCCCAGCAGGGTCAGCGAAATGATCACCGCCGCCGCCTCGAAATACACACCCACCCGGCCGTGCTCCTGGAACGAAGCCGGGAACAATCCGGGTGCCAGCGTCGCCACCACGCTGTAACCGTAAGCCGCAGTCACGCCGATGCCGATCAACGTCCACATGTTGGGGTTGCGGGTGCGGATGGATGCCACACAGCGCTGCAGGAACGGCCAGCCGGCCCACAACACCACCGGCGTGCTCAGCGCGAATTCCAGCCAGGTGCGCGTGCCAACAGGCAGCGCAGGAACGTAGTGACCAAACATCGCCAGCAGCAGCACCGCCACGCTGAGCGGCAGCGTCCACCAGAAGCGCCGGCTGAAGTCGCGCAGCTCGGGGTTGTCTTCCTCTTCCAGGCTGGGCATTTCGGGTTCCAGTGCCATGCCGCAGATCGGGCAGGTGCCCGGGTGGTCCTGGCGGATCTCCGGGTCCATCGGGCAGATGTACATCGTGCCGGCCGGCGCATCGATCGCCGGCGCAGGCGTGTCGCCCAGGTACTGTTGCGGATTGGCGATGAACTTGTCGTGGCAACCCTGGACTGCAGAAGTGATACGTCACGCCGTCGTGCGTGGCCGAGCCACCTTTGGCGGTCGCCGGATCCATCTGCATGCCGCAGACCGGATCGGTCACTTTGTTCGAGTCATCTGCCTTTGCCTTGGCATCCGAACCGCAACAGCTTCCTTTGCCCGCGTGATCGTCATGCACATGCGTGTTCATGCCGCGTCCTCCGCCAGCGCCGCCATGATCGGGCAGCCTTGCAGCGCACCGTGGCCGGGGCAGGCTTCGACCAACTGCTGCAGCGCATCGCGCATGCGCACCAATTCGTCGATGCGGCCATTGACCACATCAAGCTTGGCCTGGGCCCGCGCGTTGAGTCCTGCCATGTCGTCCGCCGCGCTGGCGGTCAGGTCCAGCAGCTCGCGGATCTCCGGCAGGGTGAAGCCGAGTTGCTTGGCCCGCCGCACGAAGCGCAGCCGCACCACGTCGTCATCGCTGTATTGGCGATAGCCGGACTCGCGCCGCAGTGGCTGCGGAATCACGCCCTCGCGCTCGTAGTAACGGATGGTGTCGATGCCGACGTCGGCCCGCTGGGCCAGGGTTCCGATCTTCATCGTTCGATGGTCCCGGGTGGTCAGGGATCGAAGTATCAACCCTTGACTGTGAGTCCAGAGTCAAGGGTTTGTGAAATCCTCGAAAGGCGCGCCGGGGAAAAGGGGCCCGGGAGAAGGGGGCAGCGTGAATTTGCTGCCGGGAGAGGAAAAGGGGTCGGAGTGAATTTCCTGCCGACCATCCATGTGCGTTCCCGATCCTGGTCAGGAAACTTCACTCCGTCCCCTTTTTCCGGCCAGAGCGCACCGCGTCAGAAAAATCCTACCCAAGCGCGCGCACTTCCCCGACTGCCCCGCCCCCTCCGCATCGGCACACTGGCCTGGCTGGCAACGTGCAACGCCGACGGGTCATCCACGTGCACGTGGGCCGCAGGGATAGCGGCTCGGCCAGCACTCGTCTTGTCCGTCACCTGCAGGCGCAACTGTCTGCATCAAACGGCGATGGTTCTCCATTCCGGGCCGTCCTGATCATCCCGCCCGGTGCGACGGCCGGCCCTGATCATGCAACTCCATGGTCCAAGCATCCCGGAGTCCACGCCTGCATGTTCACGGACCGCTTCACGCGCGCTGTCAACTACGCCCGCATTGCCCATGCCGGGCAGGTCCGCAAGGGCACGGACATCCCGTCGATCACCCACCTGCTGGCCGTCGCTGCGCTGGTGATCGAGTTCGGCGGTAATGAAGACCAGGCCATCGCCAGCCTGTTGCATGACACGCTGCGAGACTGCGGCGCGGAACACGAACCGTTCATCCGCGCGCAGTTCGGCAATGCGGTCGCGGACATCGTGCTGGCCTGCGCCGATGCCGCCGCCGAGGACAATCCGGTACTGGCCGATGCCGAAGCGAAGCGTTGCGACTGGCCGCAGCGCAAGCGGGCCTGGCTGGCGCATCTGGCAGAAGCCCATGACGCGGTGTTGCTGGTGTCCGGATGCGACGCGTTGCACCACGCCCGCACCATCGTGCAGGACCTGGAAGACCCCCTCGTGGGCATGCAGGTGTTCGCCCGCCTCAACGGCGGCCCGGCGGCAACGCTGGCGTATTACGAATCCCTCAGCCGCCTCTTGCTTGCCCGGCAGAACCCGACTGCAAACGTGCTGGATGCCGCGGTGGAACGCATGCATGCACTGGCCGGTGGTGCGCGGCGTGAGCAATTGCGGGGCGGGACACGGACACGTCATCCATGTGCGCAGGAGCCGCAGGGATAGTGGCTCTGCCGACCCTCTGGCCCATCACCACGCCACCCCCGGCCTGGTTCACCGCCTTGTTGAATCTTCCCGCGGGAAACCCCGCAGGAGCGCCTTTCAGGGTGCGACGAGCTGGAGCGCATGTCGGCGCGTCACGGCCACGCTTCCGGGTTTTCACGCTGTCTCGCCGGGTGCGACCGGTTCGTCTCATCATGCAGTCGACGGGACAGGGGGGGTAACGGTCGTGCGCGGTCTTTCGCTCGGCATACCGGTGCGGCAGATGATTGCGCGCGAAGCAGTGACCGGGGTCGCGATCGGCTTCGCCGCTGCCGCGGTTGCCTACCTGATCGTGCGTGCGTTGTGGCATGAGCCGACGCTCGCCAGCATCGTCGCGCTGTCGCTGTTCGCCGCTTGTTCGATCGCAACCCTGGTCGCACTCGCCCTGCCGGTCATGCTGCACCGCCTGCACATTGACCCCGCCTTTGCCGCCGGCCCGCTCGCGACCGTGATCCAGGACTTGTTGTCACTGCTGATCTATTTCGCAATCGCGACGACGATGCAGGCGCCGATGTGATTACGGCGTCTGCGCGGCCGCCTGCGGTCACGGCGGACCCACACCATCAGCGCGATCAAACCACGACTTCCGCGGCGCCGCCACGCAGGCAATGGTCGCTGGCCATGCTGGCGCCATAGGCTCCGGCAGGAAAGAACGCCAGCAGGTCGCCTTCGCGGATTGGCGGCAGGACGATGCCGCGTCCGAAGATGTCACCGACTCGTTGATGTTGCCGGCGATCGTGTAGCTCTGGGTCGAGGCCGCATGCGGCTGCTGCAGCGCGATCGCGGTCAGGCCGATGTTGTACATCGCCGCATTGAGATTCACCGCGAATCCAGCGTTGACACCAAGCCAGGTCTCGCCACGACGCGCTTCGATGGTGTTGGCCTCGACCACCAGCATGCCGGAGGAAGCCGAGACGAAGGTCCCGGGTTCGCACCAGATGGAGGCCCCGACCGGCGCCAGCAATTCGGCGATCAGTCCCGCCCAGGTGCCGAGCGCGAGCGGATGGTCGTGCTCGACATAGCGCCCACCCAAGCCCCCGCCCACATTGATGGCCGTGATGCCCGGCACCGCGCGGGCGATCGCTGCGAGACGCTCGAAAGCGGTGCGCACCTTCGTCTCGCCACCCTCGGTCAGCCCCCAACCGAGGTGCATGTGCACGGCGTCGGCGCGCAGGCCGAGCTCGGTCACGGTGTCGAGGACGCGCGGCAGCGTCATCGGCATCGAAACCGAACTTGGCGCCGCCATAGGTCAAGCGCGGGATCGTCCGAATAGCCGACGCACACACCGGAGTTGAAGCGCAGCCCCACCGTCGTGCCCGGCGCCACGTGCGCGGCATAGCGCCGCAACGCGGAGAGCGTGTCGAGGGTGCAGTGCACGCCGCTGCCGGCGAGTTCACTTAGGTCACGCGAGGAAAGCATGCCGGCATTGAACGAGATCTCCTCGGGCGCGAAACCACTGGCGAGCGCCAGCCGCACTTCGCGTGGTGAGCAGGCGTCGATGCCGACGCCGGGTGTCTCGCGCACCGCCTGCAGCACCCCGGGATGCCGGTTCGACTTCATCGCGTACCAGATGCGATGGCGTACCCCGACCGTCTGCAACGCCGCCTGCATCCGCCGCAGCCGGCGCTGCACGTTGGTGCGGCTGTAGACATACAGTGGCGTGCCGTGCGTGCGCGCCAGCGCGCTCAGCGATTGGCCGTCGCAGAGGATGTCGTCATCGAGAACGTCATGACTCTCGTGTTGCCACCAGGGCTGGTTCATACGGGGGGTGTCGGCTTGGGTGGGCGGGAGAAATCCAGAGCGGTCGCGGCCAGACCAATAGGTTACGGCAAGCGGTCGCGGCGTCGGTCGCGGCAAAGTGCCGCTCCTACACCGCTGGCGAGACACCTACCAACGCCGCCAATACAGGAGCAGCACTTTGCGGCGACCGCCTGTCTCGAAAACTTCAGTACATCATGCCAGTTTCCAGCCGCGCCGCGTCGCTCATCATCGACTGGTTCCAGGGCGGATCGAAGAACAGTTCGACATCGGCTTCGGCGATCGCCGGCAGCAGTTCGATCTTGCTGCGTACGTCCTCGATCAGAATATCGCCCATGCCGCAGCCGGGTGCGGTCAGGGTCATCGTCACCTCGACTTTGCGCGCGCCGTCGTCACGCTGGCCGAGTTCGCAGCTGTAGACCAGGCCGAGCTCAACGATGTTGATCGGGATCTCCGGGTCGAAACAGCTACGCAACTGTGCCCACACGGCTTGCTCGATGTCGTCGTCGCTGGCGTTCTCGGGCAGCTCCGGCAGCGGCAACGGCTCCTTGCCGATGGCGTCGGCGTCCTCGTTGCGGACGCGGAACAGAGTTGCCCTCGACGAACACGGTGAAGCTGCCGCCAAGCGCCTGGGTGATGTAGCCGGTCTGTCCGGCGGGCAGCTTCACGAGGTCGCCCGAGGGCACCATCACGGCGGCGCAGTCGCGTTCGAAGCGCACTGGCTCGCTGGTTTGCGAGTAGCGGGACATGGCGGGCAGGGCGGAGGCGGGGCAGGGGAGGCAATTGCAGCGCCGGTTGCGCCGGCGATAGCGCAACCGGGGACATCGGCGCAGGCGCAGCAGGCGCGAAAAAAAAAGGCGCAGGAAACGGCGCGAATCCTGGAGGCACGCCGGAGATGTGGGAAAAGGAAGTGGTGACTCAAGCGCCACCACTCCACGCGGCGCGAGTGATCAGCCGTCGGGTGGCATGGACGCGCCGAGGCGAGCCTGTGTTCCCAGTCTATCTAGTGACCCTTCTTGGCTTGATACATCCGCTGATCGGCTTGCGCCAGCAGGTCATCCAGGACGACATTGGCATCCGCTTCGAATTGAATCACGCCAGCGCTCGCCTTGAGCGTGTAGGGCCAATCGCTCTGTTCGCACGCGCCAGCAACAAATTCCGCGAAACGCTCCAGGGTTTGGCGTGTTGCAGATTCGCCGGAATCCATCAGCAGGACGACAAACTCGTCGCCACCCAGGCGTGCCACTACGTCCGATTCGCGAAAAAACTCGATCAGCAGCCTTGAAAATTCAATGATTGCAGCATCGCCTACAGCGTGACCCAGCGAATCATTGATCCGCTTCAACCCGTCCATGTCGAAGTAAAGCAACGAACCCATTCCGCTGCCACGCCGGGAAGCGCGGATTCGATTGTTGGCCAGCAGGTGGAAGCCGCGGCGGTTGGAGATCCCGGTCAGGTCATCGGTGGTGGCAAGTTGTCGTGACAGTAATTCACGCTCGGCCAGAAGCGCCAGGTCTTCCAGCGACTGCATGTCTTCCGGGGTCAGGTCGCGAGGCTTTCGATCAATGAGACAGAATGTGCCGAGACTGCTGCCATCAGCCGCCAACAAAGGGTGGCCGGCATAGAACCGAATGCTCGGATCATCCAATACCAGCGGGTTGTCGGAAAAGCGCTCGTCCACCGCCGCATCATTCACGACAAAAACATCTTCTCCCAGAATGGCATGACCGCAAAAAGAGACTTCTCGAGAGGTGGAGCGAACCACCAGGCCGTTCACCGACTTGAACCATTGCCGGTCTTCGTCAACCAGACTCACCAATGCGATGGGAACATTGAACAGTCTCTGGCCAGCCGGGTGACGGTGCAAATCGTTCTTCTTCCGGCGTGTCAAGGATTTTCAAGGCACGCAGCGCCCGGAGTCTGGCCTCCTCGTCTTTTGGTAACCCCGGTTTTTGCATATAAGCTGCCAGTCAGAGAGTCTGAACCATACCACTGAATCGAACTGGTTACAGGGACAATTCCTGCAGTCGAGCAGGGGTATTCAACGATGGTTTCGCCGGAGGGGGGGCAGATGCCCCGCATCATTTAGACTCCTGAAATGGTCCGTGGAAACGGGTTTGAAGGAGCGCAGCTTCCCATGAACATTTTTCTCGACACCATCGATGGACACATCTCGCTGATGTCGCCATGCAACACCTCTACGCGCCTGGCGGGGATGGCATGAACGCGATCAAGGCGCCCGCGCGCATCACCGTGCTGGGTGCCGGCTTTGCCGGGCTATCGACGATTCGCGAACTGCGCAAGCGCGATCCGCGGGTGCAGATCACGCTGGTCGCACCGCGCGCCGAGCTGCATTACCTGCCCGGCATCATCTGGATACCGAGCGGCCTGCGCACACGCGAGGACCTGATCGTTCCGCTCGACAACTTCATGCGTCGCCAGCGCGTGGACTTTCTTGCCGCGGAAGTCACCGGCCTCGCCGACGGCGGCCGCATCGTCCACACCAGCGCCGGCGATGTTGCCAACGACGGCCTGGTGATCGCCACCGGCGGGCGTTTCATCAAGAAACTGCCCGGCATCGAACACGCGATCACGCCCTGCGAGGGCATCACGGCGGCGGAGCGCATCCGCGACCGGCTGCGCGGGATGCAGGGTGGCACGATTGCGGTCGGCTTCGGCGGCAACCCGAACGAGCCGACGGCGGTACGCGGCGGACCGATGTTCGAGTTCCTGTTCGGCCTGGATGCGCAACTGCGCAAGGAAGGTCGGCGCGAGCGATTCGAGCTGGTGTTCTTCAACCCGTCGCTCGAACCCGGCAAGCGCCTCGGTTCGAAGGCGGTGGCCCACCTGCTGGCCGAGATGGCGCGGCGCGGGATTCGCACCCACCTCGGCCACAAGCCGCAGCGGTTCGAGAGCGACAAGGTGGTCACCGAGGGTGGCGAATTCGCGGCCGACCTGATCCTGTTCATGCCCGGCATGACCGGCAACGCCTGGTTCGACGCCACCGACCTGCCACGTTCGCCGGGTGGCCTGTTGCAGGCCGACGCGCACTGCCGCGTACCGGGCTTCGAACGCGTCGTCGTGGCCGGTGACTCGGGCAGCTTCCCGGGACCCGACTGGATGCCCAAGCAGGCGCACATGGCGGATCTCCAGGCCGTGGCCGCGGCCCGGAACCTGCTCGGCGATCTTGGCGGGGTGCCAGGCCACGCCACCTTCGAGGCGGAGCTGGTGTGCATCGTCGACGCCCTCGACCGTGGTTCACTGGTCTGGCGCACCCAGCGGCGCAACTGGTTGCTGCCGTCCATGCGCCTGCTGCACTGGGCCAAGCGCCTGTTCGAATGGAAGTATCTGCGCCAGTACCGCTGACCACGAAGGGACCAAAAGGGTATCGAGGACCATTGCCAATTGTCCCCGACACGTTTTCCCCTGACACAATCGCCTCACGGCCACGATCACGAACAACTGAAGGCAGGGATCCGAATCATGACGACTTTGACCAGCAACGAGCGCGCGCATCTCGAAAAAATGATGGATGAGCGCAAGCCGGTTCTGCGCGAGGAAATACGTAGCGGACTCGCGCGCATGCGCGTGGAGGGCCACGAGGAATTCCTGTCGGGTACGTCGGATGCAGGCGATGAGTCGCTGGCCTCGCTGCTGACCGATATCACCAATGCGGAAGTCGCACGCGATGCGGTCGAGCTGCAGGACATCTACGCCGCCGAAGCCCGCCTTGCGGCCGGTACCTATGGCGTGTGCATCGAGTGCGATGAACCGGTTCCCTACGCACGCCTCGCCGCGTATCCAACCGCCAAGCGCTGCATCGGCTGTCAGCAGGTCTACGAATCGAAGCATGCGTAGTCCGTGGCCGGCTCGTAGGGACACCGGGCCAGGGTGGGTACCGCTAGGCTGCGTCGTGACCGGGTACGCCACGCCACATGGCAACGTCCAGTCCGATCCCGGTTCGATGCAGCGTGTCCGCAATCCCGCCAAGCGCAAGATGGGGAAGGCATGTCTGTACATTCGCAGGCTTGATGACCTTGACCCTGGGATCCTGGAGCAGCTGATCGCCGGCTCGGTGGCCGAGGTGAAGCGCCTGTTCGGCTAGGCGTTGCGCAGTGAGACATGGCATGTACCCACTCTGGCCATGCCAAGTCCGTGGCCAGGGTGGGCATTTCCAGGTTGCGGCACGGCGGAAGAGCGCCGGGCAGGGTAGAGTCGACCTTGGCCCGGGTTTCAGGCCCGGGTTTTGACTGCCCATGGAACCTGATTGTCGCTGCCGGACCCTCGGACCCTTAGACTTCATGCAAATCGACAGCCATTCACCCGATGATCGACCATCGCCTGATGTTCTGGCTGTGCACCGTTGCCATGGTCGATGATTGTTCCCTTCGCAATCATTCAAGTCTTTGCCGGCGACTGGACCTCGGGCGTCATCATCATGTCTCTGGCGCTGGTGTGCCTGTCGGTCGCCTGGCAGATCCACCGCGGCGGCCGGATGAGTCGGCGCGACCTGCTGCTGGCGATTTGCATCGGCAACCTCGTTGTCCTGGTGATGGTCTTTCGCTTGCACCTGCAAACGCTGCTGTGGGCGTATCCGTTGCTGGCCGTCAACTACTACTTCGCCGGTCCGCGCAAGGGCAGCATCCTGTGCGCGATCAGCTTGTCGCTGATCTTCTTCAACGCCCATGGCTGGGCAGGCGAAGCGCTGTATCCGCGCATCATCGGTTCGCTGCTGACCACCACCTTGCTGGCTTTCGTGTTCTCGGTAAGCATCGTTCGCCAGCAGCGTGCGCTGGCAGATCTGATCTCCAGCGATCCGTTGACCGGCGCCAATAATCGCCGCGAAATGCAGGCCGAGCTGGCGCGGGCACTGCATGCGCATGGGCGTTACGGCACGCCTTCGACGCTGATCCTGATCGATATCGACCACTTCAAGCAGGTCAATGATCAGCACGGCCATAGCGTCGGTGACCAGGTGCTGGTGGAGTTGGTGCGGCTGATCAACAAGCGCCTGCGCCAGAGCGATCGGTTGTTTCGTTTCGGCGGGGAGGAGTTCCTGGTGTTGTTGCCCGATACGGGTCTGGATGCGGCAATCAGCCTGGCCGTAGAGCTCACCGAGTTGGTGCGGGAAACCCCACTGGCCGGACTGCAGGGCGTGACCATCTCCTCCGGTATTGCCGGCAACAGGGGTAGCGCCAATCCCGATGAATGGTTCAAGCGAGGGGACAGGGCGCTTTACCAGGCCAAGCAGGCCGGACGCGATCGCATCGAGGTCTGCCCGGAGAGCTAGTCTCAGGCTGCTGGAGGAGTCTGCTGCAAAGGCCTCTGCCTGCAGCGGCCCGATTGGTCACGGCAGGCAACGTCCGACAGACTGCCAGTGATCAATTCCGTAGGGAGGATCGATTTGGAAGTTGCAATGCAATGGCTGATGGAGCCTCAGGCGAAGATGATCGCCTGCCTGTGGTCGCACTGGACCGATCCAGCGGGACGCGACGCCGACCTGTAACGTTTTGCCGCGATCGCCGACGAGCCGGAACCGGAAGTGGCCGCGGCCGGGCACGATCGCACCATCGTCAACCTGAAACCCGAACACGTCGATGCGTGGCTGGCGTCCGCAGGCGACACGGTCAGGATGCAGGCGATCCTGGACGACAAGCGGCATCCGAATTACGAGCACCGCAAGGCGGCATGATGCGGTGCATTGGCTGCTGGGCGCGATACTGGCTGCGCTGCGCCCGTTCACTTCCCCAAAACCCGAACCACACACATGCGATACGCAGGACGCATCACCGGCTTGAAAGACGACAAGGGCTTCGGCTTTGTCACCCCGCATGCTGGCGGCAGTCGCGCGTTCGTGCACATCAAGGCGTTCCAGGCGGCGACCCGCCGGCCGGTGGAGGGCGACCTGGTGTCCTACGCAACGCAGGTCGATGCACAGGGGCGTTTGAACGCGATTGAGGTGCGCTTCGCAGGGCAGCGCATGGGTGTGCAAAAGGCACTCCGAAGCAAGCCTCCCATGCGCGTTCCGCGCACCGCAATGGGCGCGGGATTCCTTGTGGGGGCGCTGGTGCTGATGCTCGAAGGCACCGTCCCCGCGTTCCTGCCTCTCGCCTACCTTTCGATGAGCGGCGTGAGCTGGATCGCCTATGCGCTGGACAAGCACGCAGCTGGCAAGCGTGGGTGGCGACGCACGCCGGAGGCCACCTTGCGCATGCTGGATTTGCTGGGTGGTTGGCCCGGAGGATTGATCGCGCAGCAACAGCTTCGTCACAAGACGGTGAAGCCGTCCTTCCAGCGAGCGTTCTGGCTTTCCGTCATCGCCAATCTGGTCGGCGCAGCTGCGCTTTGGCGCGGCGGCCTGGCGGCGCAGCTGGCGGCGATCGTGATCGGGTAGTCAGGGGCATTGGCCGCCATGCATGCAGGGGCTGTGCGCGAAAACCGGCATCCACGCAGCCGCCCTTGTGGTGGCCGACGCGTTCAACTGGTTCCATGGCCTGGGTCGAAGCCCCGTACCGGAGCAGCGCCGCGCTTTCTTCCGCAAGCTTCCGGACGCAGGTCGCCATCTGTTTCCTGCGCGTGCGGAAGCTGAGCATGCAGACGCGGCCGAGGAAGCGCTCGCCGATCATCGCGCCGGTCAGCATCACCTGCCGCGCGCGGTGACGCGGTCCATCAGGGCACGGGTGGCGGCGTTCTGCGCCGCCACCGGGGATGTAGGCCATGTAGTCCGCATGCGGGGTGCCGAACGAGCGCGGGATCCACTCATCGAACAGTGGATCAATCGGCGATTACAGCGAGTTGCCATGTTCCGGTGCGGCTTCACGCAATGCGTGGCACACGTCCTCGATGTCGGTGTAGTCGCCGAGGATGGGGCTCTCGTCCAACGCGGCGAGGTGGGCCACCGAGCGCGCCACCCAGATTGCCCATCGCCTGCATGTCGGCGGGCGACAGCTCCCGGTTGGCCGGATCGTTGGGTGGGGCGCCGGTCATCGGGGCATGATCCTTGCGGTCGTCGGGTCGAACGGCTTGCGATGGGACGGGTGATGGGTGGCCTTTCCTCGCGCCGGATTGCGTGGTTTGGAGTATCCGCAGTCATGCCCAGGAGTCGAGTCATGCCATTCCCTGACGCCACCAGCAACACCGAGATCATCCGCACCACGGGCGAAGTCAAGATCACGCTGTCCGACTCCGGCCCCAGCATCGCGCTGGAGACGCCGACCGGCACCAGGATCATGGTGGGCGCGTCCGACATCAGCATCAAGACCCAGGGTGGCAGCATCCGGATCGATGGCGCCTCGATCACGATCGATGCCGCACAGATACGGCTTGAATCTCCGATCGTGACGGCACGCATCATCCGCTGCGACACGATCATCGCCCAGAGCGTGGTGGGGTCTTCGTATACGCCCGGTGCCGGCAACATCATGTAAGTGCCCGCAGCGTCGATTCCTGCAAGGCGATCACCCTGGAACCATCGCCGCCTGCGGATGTCGACTTCACTTCAAAGCCACCGGACGCTTGCTACTGTTGCGATGTCGCGTCGTTCACGTTGTCCGGCAACACCCTTGTTCGCGAACCTTGGAGGTTCCCATGCAATCCAGGCCCGCACGAAATTCCCCTTGGGGCCTGATCGGGTGGCTCGCCGCGTGCTTTGCCGCCTCGGCGATCGGCGCGGTCGCCTCGATGGATGCGGGGACGTTTTACGCAGGGCCTGGTGCAGCCCGAATGGGCACCCCCGGCATCCATCTTCGGGCCGGTGTGGACGGTGCTGTATGCACTGATGGGGATTGCCGCGTGGCTGGTCTGGCGTGCGGGTGGGTTCATCCGCCACGGCAACGCCCTGACCTTGTTCATCCTGCAGCTTGGGATCAACGCGCTGTGGAGCTGGCTGTTCTTCGCCAGGCACCTGGGGGTGTGGGCATTCGCCGACATCGTCCTGCTGTGGTTGATGATCGTGGCGGTGATGCTGGACTTCTGGCGGGTGCGTCCATTGGCGGGCTTGCTGCTGGTGCCCTACCTGGTTTGGGTCAGTTTTGCGGCGGCGCTGAGCTTCCAGGTGTGGCAGCTGAATCCGGGCGTGCTGGGCTAAGCCAGGGTGTGCAAGGCACGCCACCCCGGGCGCGCCCTGGTGCTGTCAATCAACGATTGATGGGTGTCGCCTGGATCCGTGGGCGGCCGCGGTAGAGCTTGACCGCGACATCGATGCCGATGAACAGGATCACCAGTGCGAGTGCACCGCGCGCGCCCTCGTTGGTCGACTGCTGGACGAAGATCTTGCCCGCGCCCAGCCACCAGCCGAGCAGGGCGATGAAGCCCAGGCTGAAGCCGATATCCAGCCGATGGGTGAGCGTGGACTGACGGCCACGGGCAAGCACGATGGCAAGTGACGCCAGCGTGCCGGCCCACAACAGCAGTACCGGCCACGCACGAGTGCGCAGGAACCCGGCATCGAACTCGAACACGCCGGGCAGAGGTCCGGGCATCTTGTCGACCAGCCAGGGCAGGGCAACCATGAAGCTGATCGCGACCGCGGAGCCGGCCAGGCCCAGCGCCAGCGAGCCTCGATCGACGCGGTCGGGATCGGCGATGCGCGGCTTCCAGGTGGGCTTGAACAAGCCCATCGACTGCAGCCACATGCCGATGATCGACATCACGACCAAGAAGCCCGGCCACCAGAACGCGCCCAGACCCCAACTGAACCACCAACTGACGAGCCTCAGGCTGCCATCGAACACGTGGGGCAGGGTCAGTGCCCATTGCAGGCCCACGCCGGCGATGGCTGTCAAGGCGAATGAGCGCGTGCTTTCCGCGGGAATGATCACCGCGCGGGGCGCACCGGGTGGGCGATAGCGCCCGGCGATCTCGGCCGGCGTGCCGAGTTCGCGCAGTATCGCCAGCACCATGGCGTCGTCGGCGGGGCGGCCGGCGGTTTGCGCGCGATCGTCCAGCATCTCGGTCAGCAGCCCGCGCAGTTCCAGGCCGACCTCGTTGCGATCCTTCGCCGGAACACGGCGCATCACATCGACGACATAGGATTCGATCACGTCATTCGGGTTCACGTTGCATCTCCTTCAAGCAGGCCGGCCATGGTTCCGACAAGGGCATTCCAGGTAGAGGTGAGGTCAGCGAGTAGCGATTTTCCAGCGGCATTCAGGCGGTAGTAGCGGCGTGGCGGACCGTCCTCGATTCGCCATTCCGAATCCAGCAGTCGCTGGCCTTCCAGCCGGCGCAGCAGCGGGTAGAGCGTGCCTTCCTCGATCGGCATGCCGCGTGCGGCCAGCGCCTGCCGCAGCGAATAGCCGTACTGGGCCTGGCGCAGCCGCGACAGCACGGCCAGTACCAGTGCGCCACGGCGCAATTCGAGTTCCAGCTTGGAGACCGGCGTCTCGCGGGTGTCGCGATCTTCCACAGTGTGTGGCCTTGTAGGGTTTCATGCACAGTACAGTGCAGCGCACAGTATCGCAATACCGTTGGTCGGCGAACGTCGAAAACGCGTTCCGGCTCGGCAATGGGGGTGGTCGCGTCGAACGGCGCGCATGCAGGCCCGCTGCGGCACCAGGTAGGTGCGCAGTGGGATTGAGGGTCGTCGGTGTGATCGCGCTGCCGTCAGCGCGTGATGTCAGGGGTCGGCGCGTCGCCTGGACGCGCCAGCCTGCAGCTTAGCGATGCAGCGCGCCCGCGGCTTCGGGCTGGTAGCGGATTGCCAGTACGTGCAGGCGCGCATTGCGGCCTCCCGGCATCGGCCAGTCGATCGCGTCGCCCACGCGCAGGCCCAGCAGTGCGCTGCCCACCGGCGCCAGGATCGACACCTTGTCCGCACTGCCATCGGCATCGCGCGGATAGACCAGGGTCAGTTCGTGCTCGTGGTCACCCAGAACCGCGTCTTCCAGGCGAACGACGGCCGTCGAATTCATGGTGATGACATCGGCAGGCATGTCTGCGGGCGCCAGGATTTCGGCACGTGCCAACTCATCCTGCAGCGCCGACGTGTTCAGCGAGTTGCTGCTGGGCTTCTCCAGCAGCGCCTCGATGCGCTCCACGTCCAGGCGGGACAGCAACAGCGGGGGGCGATGATCGTTGCTCATGGGACGTGCTGACTCCGGATGTGTGCAAACGGGCGGCCGCATATCCGCGCCGCCCGGGAAGCCCGTTGGGATGCGGTCACGTTAGCCGCGAATTACGGCCGGTTCAAGCCAATCGCGCGTGCAGGTCTGAACGCCCGCGGCGGAAAACAAAAAACCCCCGCTTGCGCGAGGGTTTCATGTTTTCAACCTGGTGCCCGGAAGAGGACTCGAACCTCCACGAAGTTGCCCCCGCTAGCACCTGAAGCTAGTGCGTCTACCAATTCCGCCATCCGGGCAGGTGGAAGCCGCGCATTCTGCGTGCGGGCGAACGTCTTGTCAACGCCTGGCCTGCATACGCCGTCGACAGGTGGCCCTGTAATATCGGGCCATGAGCAAACCACCCAGCAAGCGCGGCAGCGGCCGCGGCAAGAAAACATCATCCGGCAAGCCAGGCAAGCCGGGCAATCCGGCCTCCCCCGCCAAGGGGCCGCGCGGCGCAAGACCGGGCGGCAGTGGCAAGCGCTCCGATGCTGCCCATCCGGGCCCGAAGCGTCCCGGCTGGCTTGCCGGATCCAGGCCTGGCACGTGCCATGGGTTCACCGGCCTCGGCGCGTCCACACGCCCAGCCGCACGGGGACGGCCATGACCCGCACGCCTCGCGCGAAGCACAGCGCTATGAAAAGCCCATCGCCAGTCGCGAGATGATCCTGCAGGTGGTGACCGACCACGACGGGCCGATGGATGCCGATGCGCTCGCGCAGAAACTCGGCCTGACTGCACCCGACCGCTTCGAGGCAATGGAAAAGCGCCTGCAGGCGATGTTGCGCGACGGTCAGCTGCTGCAGAACCGGCGTGGCGGCTTCGTGCCGGCAGCGCGTGCCGACCTGATTCCGGGCACGGTCATCGCCAATCCGAACGGCTTCGGCTTCCTGCGCCCGGACTCCGGGGCAGGCGACGACCTGTTCCTTGCGCCCAACGAAATGCGCAAGGTCACCCACGGCGACCGCGTCCTGGCCAGCGTCACCGGCGTGGATCGCCAGGGTCGCCGCGAAGGCGCGATCGTCGAGGTGCTCGAGCGACGCCTCAACCGCTTGCTTGGCCGCTACACCGAAGAAGCCGGCATCGCCTACGTGGTGCCGGACGACAAGCGCATCCAGCGCAACGTGATGATCCCGCAGGATGCCCGCAACGACGCCAAGCCCGGGCACCTGGTGGTGGTCGAGATCACCCGGCGCAGGACCAGCATCGCCCGCCGATCGGCAAGGTGCTGGCGGTACTTGGTGACAAGCTGACCGCATCGCTGGCGGTCGAAGCGGCGATCCATGGCCACGAGATCCCGAACGAGTTTTCGCCGGAGGTGCTCGCGCAGGCGACCGCGGTGCCATTGGACGTGCAGCAGGCCGACATCCTCAAGCGGCTCGACCTGCGCGCCATCCCGCTGGTCACCATCGATGGCGAGGACGCCAAGGATTTCGATGACGCGGTCTGGTGCGAACCCAACCGCGACGGCTTCCGCCTGATCGTCGCGATCGCCGATGTCTCGCATTACGTGCAACCCGGCACGCCGCTGGATGACGAGGCGCAGCTGCGCGCGACCTCGGTGTATTTCCCCGGGTTCGTGGTGCCGATGCTGCCGGAAACCCTGAGCAACGGCATCTGTTCGCTGATGCCCGACGGTCGACCGCCTGTGCTTCGTCTGCGACATGCAGGTCGGGCGCGATGGCGTGGTGACCGGCGCGAGTTTCCACGAAGCGGTGATGCATTCGCATGCGCGGCTGACCTATACCGATGTCTGGAACGTGGTCGGCGATGGCATCCCCGAGGACGAGCAGGCCGCGGCGCTGGCCAAGGTCGGCGACCTGCTGCCGCAGATCCGGCAGTTGCACCAGCTGTACAAGATTCTGGATCGCGCGCGTGCCAAGCGTGGCGCGATCGAGTTCGAGAGCAGCGAGGTGCGCTTCCTGCTGGACGCCAAGGGGGCCGTGACCCAGGGCGGCATGCTCCAGCGCAACGACGCGCACAAGCTGATCGAGGAATGCATGATCGCGGCCAACGTGCAGGCCGCGCTGTACCTGCTGTCGACCCACATCCCGGCGCCGTATCGCGACCATGACAAGCCGCCGGAATCGAAGTACGCCGACCTGCAGGAATTCCTGAAGGAGTTCCAGCTGCGGATGCCACCCTGGTCCAAGGTGCAGCCGAAGGATTACCGCAACCTGCTGGAAAAGATCCGCGAGCGGCCTGATGCGACCCTGCTGGAATCGGTCATGCTGCGCAGCCAGTCATTGGCCGTGTACTCGCCGGACAACATCGGCCACTTCGGGCTGGCGCTGGAGGCCTACGCGCATTTCACCTCGCCGATCCGCCGCTATCCCGACCTGCTGGTGCATCGCGCGATCAAGCACGCGCTGGCCGGCCGCAAGCCCGACACCTACACCTATTCGCCGCACGAGATGGCCAGCCTGTCGCTGCAGTGCTCCGAGCGCTCGCGGCGTGCCGACGAGGCCCAGCGCGAAGTCGACGAGCGCTACCGCGCCGCGTGGATGGAAACCCACGTCGGCGAGGAATTCGACGGCACCATCAGTGGCGTGACCAGCTTCGGCCTGTTCGTGGAGCTGGACGATTCCAAGGTCAATGGCCTGGTCCACGTGACCCAGTTGTCCAATGATTTCTATCACTTCGATGCGGTGCGCAAGACCCTCACCGGCGAGCGCCGCGGCCGCGAATATCGTCTCGGTGACCGCGTGAGGGTGGTGGTGCTGAAGGCCAGCGTGGAAGACCGGAAGATCGACTTCCGCCTGGTCGAAGGCGATGCCGGTGGGCAGAAACCATTGCCGGCGCGCGGCCAACCGGCAAAGCGAAAGAAGAAGAAATACTGAGGCTGCGCCTTCGTTCCTAAATCCGGATCGTCATCCCGGGCTGGGCCTGGATGACGGGCAGACGCTTTGAATTCCGCGATAATGGCTGCATGAACAAAGCCTCCCAATGGATCGTCGGACTCAACGCCGTGGCCTCTGCCGTGGAGCACGACGCCGACAATGTCCGCGAAATCCTGCTCGAAGCCGGCGGCAAGAATTCGCGCATCACCGAGCTCGAGCAGCAGGCGCGGCGGATGGGCATCGAGGTGCGTCGGGTCGCCCAGAATGCGCTGGATGGCGTGGCCGGCGGCCTGCGCCACCAGGGTGCGGTCGCGCGCTACGCCGCAGCCAGGACCTGGGACGAGCATGACCTGCCCGAACTGATCGAAGCCGCCGGAGGCAAGGCGCTGGTGCTGGTCCTGGATGGCGTGCAGGATCCGCACAACCTCGGTGCTTGCCTGCGCAGTGCGGCAGCGGCCGGCGTGACCGCGGTGGTCTTCCCGAAGGACAAGGCGGTGCAGCTCAATGCCACCGTGCGCAAGACCTCGGCCGGCGCCGCGGATACGCTGCCGGTGTTCAGCGTCACCAACCTCGCGCGCAGCTTGCGCGACCTGCAGAAGGCCGGCGTCTGGATTTACGGACTGGCCGGCGATGCCGAAGCTTCGCTTTATGCCATCGACCTGAAAGGCAACGTGGCGCTGGTGCTGGGCAGCGAAGGGGACGGCCTGCGCCGCCTGACCCGCGACAACTGCGACCAGCTGGTCAAGATCCCGATGCCGGGCGATTTCGAGAGCCTGAATGTTTCGGTCGCCACTGGCGTGGCCCTGTTCGAAGCCGTGCGTCAACGGCAATCGTGAGGAGACGGCGGCATGGCATTGGAACTTGCGTGGTACGACTGGGTGGGCCTGCTGGGGACGGTGATCATCCTGCTCGGGTTCTTCCTGCTGCAGGCGGGTCGGCTGGCCGGCACCGGGTTGATCTATCAGCTGATCAACCTGTTCGGCGCCGCCGGTATCCTGGTGTCGCTGATCGGCAAGTTCAATTTGCCGGTGTTCCTGCTCGAAGCCGCGTGGATGGCCGTGAGCCTTTACGGCATCGTGCGTTCGTTCAAGCAGCGGCGTTCGCAGCGCGCAACGTAGGCCACGCGTTGGCGATCACGCAGAACAGGCGTGCGGTCTGTTGCGCGTCGTAGATCGCCGAATGCGCTTCGCGCTGGTCCCACTCGAAGCCTGCAGCCTGCAGGGCCCGTGCCAGCACGGTCTGCCCATAGGCCATGCCGGCCATGGTCACGGTGTCGAAGACACTGAATGGGTGGAAGGGGTTGCGCTTGTGGCCGACCCGCGCCACCGCGACGTTGAGGAAATTCAGGTCGAAATGGGCGTTGTGGCCGACCAGGATCGCGCGTTGGCAGCCGTGCCGCTTGGCTGCAGCGCGCACCGGGGTGAACACGGCATCCAGGCCCTCGCGTTCCGGTAGCGCACCGCGCAACGGGTTGTCGACCTGGATGCCGGTGATCTCCAGTGACTTGGGATCGATCGTGGTGCCGGGCGCAGGTTCGATGTGCGCACTGCACACCTCGCCCGGGACATAGCGGCCCTCGGCATCGAGCTCGATCGGGACCGCCGCGATCTCCAGCAGCGCATTGCGGTTCCAGTCGAAGCCGCCGGTTTCCACGTCTACCACCACCGGCAGGTAGCCACGGAAACGTTCGGCCATTGGCTCTGAATGCGGGTGTGTTGTCGGGCATGTCGGGCATCACGACAGACTAGCAGAGGGCACGCTTCGAACGCGCCGTGTCGTTACGTTGCAACCTGGCGCGCGTCGCTGCGGGTCCCGGCGAGCACGCCCTGTTGATGCAACTGCTGCAACAGCGGACGCGCCGCGTCGATGAAGCCGTCGATATCCGTTTGGCCGGCCTCGTGGGCCAATGCCACAAGCAGTGTCACGGCCGCTGATCGACGTATTCGCGCCAATACGCGCCAGCAACTGGAACAGCAGCGGCGAGAGTGCGGAAAACTGCACCTTGCCATCAAGGTTGCGCTGCAGCAGGACCAGGGTTGGTTCGGAGGGTGCGGTATCAGGCTGGAATTCCGGCCCGATGCGCGGCACCGGCCACTGGTAGGCAAGCGGCCATGCCAGTGGCGACAACAGCGGCACGCCTGCAAGCAGGTCGCCTTGCGGATCGTGCACTGGCAGGCTGGCGTCGCTCAGCTGCAGGCCGAGTTCCGCCCATTCGTAGTGCGCAAGCTCGGCCAGCCACGGGCGCCGGGGATCATGGCCGTCGGGTGTGCCAAGAAAATCGATGAGTTCCAGCCCGATGCGCGTGAACAATGGCGTTTCGCTGCGATGGGTGGCGAAGAATCGCTGCACCAATGCACGCCAGTCGGCATCGCCCAGGGTTTTCCGGATCACCGGGAAATTGCCGGCCAGCAGGCCTTCGATGTTGTTGAACAGCAGGTCGCCATAGAGCTTCAGGCGGCGCGGTTCGATTCCCGGCGGACCTGCCTGGGTCTCCGGGCTGCGCACGAAGCGGGCGAGCGTGTCGAGTTGCGCCTGCAGGTCGCCTGGCGGTGTTCATGCGCGGGCCCCTGCCTGCAGCATCCGGATCATTTCGACTTCCGCCAGCAGGGTGGCGAGGGGTGGAAAGTTGAAGTCGCGTTCCAGCAGCGTGGGATGCACGCCATGCACCTGGTAGGTGTGTGCCAGCAGGTCCCAGACTTCGGCCTTGACGTCGGCACCGTGGGTGTCCACCTTGAGGTCGTCGGCTTCATCGTAGTGGCCGGCCACGTGGTAGCAGACGATGCGCCGGGTTGGCATGCGCGCGATGAAGCCATGGGCGTCATAGCCGTGGTTGATCGAATTGACATGGATGTTGTTGACGTCCAGCAACAGGTCGCAGTCTGCCTCGTCCAGTACGGCGGTGATGAACTCGACCTCGCTCAAGGCCTGGTAGGGCGCGGCGTAATAGCTGACGTTCTCGATCGCGATGCGGCGGCCCAGCGCATCCTGGACCTGGGCGATGCGCGCGCCGACATGACGCACGGCCTCGTCGGTAAACGGGATCGGGAGCAGGTCATAGAGCTGGCCCGCATCGGCGCACCAACTCAGGTGCTCGCTGTACAAGCTGACCTGGTACTGGTCCAGGAACTGGCGGATCTGCTTCAACAGCAGCGTGTGCAGCGGAGCCGCGCCGCCGAGCGACAGCGACAGCCCATGGCAGGTCAACGGATGGCGGCTGGCGAGTTGCTGCAGCGCATCGCCCAGCACGCCACCAACGCCAATCCAGTTTTCCGGCGCGCACTCCAGGAAATCCACCGCAGCGGGCTGCATGTGCTGCAGCTCGGGCAACAACGCCCGGCGCAGGCCGAGGCCTGCACCGGTGATGCCTGCACCGGCCCTTCCCGAACCAGGACCGGCGCCTGTCTGCATGTCCTAGCGGCTTACTTGCTGCCGCACTTGCCTTCGCCGCACTTGCCCTCGGCTTCCATCTTCTTCATGGCCGCGTCGTCCGCGCCCTTGCTGTCGGCCTTCATGGCGGCATGCTGGGCATCCATCTCGGCCTGGGTGATGAAGCCGTCGCCATCGCCATCATGGGCGGCGAACTTCTCTTCGGAACCCTTGTGGGCCGCGTTGAACTCGGCGCGCGACAGGCGGCCGTCCTTGTCGGTGTCCATCATCGCCATGCCGCAAGCACCTTCGTGGTCGGCCTTGGCGGCGTCGGCCTTCTGCCCTGCCGCACTTGCCTTCGCCACACTTGCCTTCACCGCATTTGCCCTCGGAGGCCTTGGCCGCCTGGGCTGTGGTCGGTGCGTCCTGCATGTAGCCGTGGGCCATGGCCTGCATGCTGAACATGGAGCCGGCGGCGATGGCGGCACTGATGGCCAGGGTGAGCTGTTTGCTTGATTGCGACATGGAATACTCCGTTGCACTTGCGCGCGTGTGTGAAAGGCGGATGCTACCGCGCCGGGCGGCTCCAATCCACGTCGGCCCGCGTGCCCGTTCAGCTACCCGGCCTGGGTCGTCGGGATCACCGTGCTGTTGCTTTCATCGCGCTTGTCGCGCGGCGGCAGCAGTTCGTCACCATGCACCAGGAACCAGATGTTCTCGGCGATGTTGGTGGCATGGTCACCGATCCGCTCCAGGTTCTTGGCCATGAACAGCAGGTGCGTGCAGGGGGTGATCGCGCGTGCGTCTTCCATCATGTAGGTCAGCAATTCGCGGAACAGGCCGGTGTAGAGCGTGTCCAGCTCTGCATCGCGGGCACGCACGCGCAACGCGGCTTCGCCATCGCGATCGACGTAGGCCTCCAGCACGTCGCGGACCTGGCGCGCCGCCATCCGTCCCAGCGCGTCCAGTCCGCGCGTGTGCGGCAGCGGTGGCGACAGGTTGAGCGCCATCGATCGCTTGGCGATGTTGGCCGCGTAGTCACCGATGCGCTCGATGTCCGAGGCAACCCGCAAGGCGGCCAGGATCATCCGCAGGTCGCCGGCCAGCGGGCCGCGGTGGATCAGCTGGATCACGTCGTGGTTGACCTGCTGTTCCAGCGCGTCGATCGCCTCGTCGTTGCCGATCACGCGCTGGGCCGCCTTGTCGTCGCGGCGCTCGACCACGTCCAGCGCAGCCTCCAGTTGCGCGGCCGACATCTGGCCCATGCGGATCAGTTCGTCCATCAGCGCGCGTTGTTCGTCGTCGTAGCTCTTGACGATGTGGTGGTGATCTGAATTTGGCATGTCACTGGCCTTCCTGATGTGGTTGTCATGCGACCCGGTTCGGCATCCATGCCTCACCAGCTCGATCCCGCCTATGGCATCTTGCCTTCGACCTGGAATTCCGCGCGATGCCACGCCAGGTGGCATCGCAAGCGCGGAATTTCAGCCAAACCGTCCCGTGATGTAGTCCTCGGTCTGTTCCTTGCCGGGGTTGGAAAAGATCTGCCCGGTCGCGCCGTGTTCGACCATCTCGCCCAGGTACATGAAGGCGGTGTAGTCGGAGACGCGAGCGGCCTGCTGCATGTTGTGGGTCACGATCATGATGGTGAACTGCTGCTTGAGTTCTTCCACCAATTGCTCGATGCGGCTGGTGGAGATCGGGTCCAGCGCCGAGGTCGGTTCGTCGAGGAGCAGCACCTCGGGTTTCAGCGCCACCGCACGCGCAATGCACAGCCGCTGTTGCTGGCCGCCGGACAGGCCCAGGCCGCTGGTCTTCAGCTTGTCCTTGACCTCGTCCCACAGCGCGGCCTGGCGCAGCGCCTGTTCCACGCGCACGTCCATGTCGGCCTTCGACAGGCGCTCGTGGTGGCGGATGCCGTATGCCACGTTCTCGAAAATCGTCATCGGGAACGGCACCGGCTTCTGGAACACCATGCCGACCTTGCTGCGCAGGCGGTTCATCGGGTACTTCGGGTCGAGGATGTTCTCGCCTTCCAGCAACACCTCGCCCGTGGCTTGCTGCTTCGGGTACAGGGCGTAGATCCGGTTGAATACCCGCAACAGGGTCGACTTGCCGCAACCGGATGGCCCGATGAGCGCGGTGACGCGCTTCTCCGGGATGTCCAGGTTGATGTCCTTCACCGCGTGGAACTTGTCGTACCAGAAGTTCAGGTTGCGCGCGGTGACTTTCACCGGCGGTACGCCGGGCAGGATTGCGCCGCGCATCTGGGCGGCGACAGTGAGGGGTGCGTCGTTCATGGTGTTTTGCATGGCGTCGTGGGTCATCCGCGAGAAGTCAGTCATGTACGACCTTGTTGCGCAGCAGGAGGGTGCGCGCGACGAGACTGATCGCGAGCACGAACAGGGTGACGAGCAAGGCGCCGGCCCAGGCCAGGTGTTCCCAGTTCTCGTAGCCGCTGCCGGCGAACTTGTACATCACCAGTGGCAGCGCGCTCATCGCGCCGGTGGGATCAAGGCTGAAGAACTCGTTGCCGAACGCGGTGAACAGCAGGGGCGCGGTTTCACCACTGATGCGTGCAACCGCCAGCAGGATGCCGGTGACGATCCCGGGCAGGGCAGAGCGAAACAGCACCTGCATCGTCACCTTCCATTGCGGCACGCCGAGTGACAGCGCGGCTTCGCGCATTTGCACCGGCACCAACCGCAGCATTTCGTCGGTGGTGCGCACGACGACCGGCAGCACGATGAAGGCCAGCGCCAGCGCACCGCCGATGGCCGAGAAATTGCCGCCGGTCTGCATGATGAAGGCGGCATACACGAACAGGCCCAGCACGATCGACGGTGCCGACAGCAGGATGTCGTTGACGAAGCGCACCATGGTGCCGAGCTTGCCGTGCTGGCCGTATTCGGCCAGCCAGGTGCCGGCGGCGATGCCCAGCGGCGCGCCGATTGCCACCCCCATTCCGCACATCATCAGGCTGCCGACGATCGCATTGCGCAGGCCGCCGGCTTCCAGCGGCGGCGGCTGGTCCTGGGTGAACAGCGCCAGGTTCAAATGCATCAGGCCCTTGGCCAGCAGCGTCCACAGGATCCAGCCGAGGAATGCCAGGCCGAACAGCGCGGCGGCGCAGGCCAGCGTGATCGCGACGGCATTGGTGATGCGGCGACGCCGGTACAGGGCCGTGCTCATCGGTTGCCTTCCTTGCGCGCCAGCTTGTCGAGCATCAGCCGCGCCAGCGCCAGCACCACGAAGGTGACGATGAACAGGACGAAGCCGAGCAGCAGCAAGGCCGCACGATACTCCTCCGTGGCTTCGCCGAAGTCATTGGCGATCAATGCCGCGATCGTGGTCGATGGTTCCAGCAGCGACGCCGTGAAGTTGACGCTGTTGCCGATCACGAACGCCACCGCCATGGTTTCGCCGAGTGCGCGGCCGAGGCCGAGGAACACGCCACCGATCACCGCCGAGCGCGTGTACGGCAGCACGATGTCCCAGCTGACTTCCCATCGGGTCGCGCCCAGTGCGTAGGCCGATTCCTTGAGCCGCACCGGCACGGTCAGGAACACTTCGCGCATCACCGAGGCGATGAACGGGATCACCATGATCGACAGCACGATGCCGGAGGTCAGCATGCCGGCGCCGATCGGCGGGCCGCGGAACAGGGCGCCGATGACGGGTAGCGGACCAACGTGCGCATCCAGCCACGGGATCAGGTGTTCGCGCATCACCGGCATCAGCACGAAGAAGCCCCACATGCCGTAGATGATCGAAGGGATGCCGGCCAGCAGTTCGATCGCGGTCCCGACGGGCGCGCGCAGCCAGCGTGGCGCGACCTCGGTCAGGAAGAACGCGATGCCGAAACTTACCGGCACCGCGATCAGCATCGCGATGATCGCGGTGACCACGGTGCCGTAGATCGGCACCAGCGCCCCGTACCTGTTCTCGACCGGGTTCCAGTCGGTGGAGAAGAAGAAGCCCAGGCCTTCGCTGGCCAGTACGCTGCGACCGCCCCACAGCATCGACAGGGCGGCGCCCGCCAGGCTGACCAGCACGAAGACGGCGGCGACGGTGAGCAGCCAGCGGAAGTGCCTGTCGTGGCGCGCATCGGCGACGTCGCGTGCGGAGACGGGTACGGCAACGGCATTCATGCGTGGGCTCTGGTGGTCGAGGGCGTCGGGGGCGGTAGCGGATTACCTGAGCTGCACGGTCCAGTAGGCTTCGACCTGCGTGACCAGTGCCGACGGCAACGGCACGTAGTCGAGCGACCTGGCCTGTTCGCTGCCGCTGGCATAGGCCCAGCGGAAGAAGTCGAGCGCTGCGCGTGCAGCGGCGGCATCGCGCGGCTGCTTGCGCATCAGGATGAAATTGGTGGCGGTGATCGGCCAGGCATCGGCGCCGGGTGCATTGGTGATGACCAGGCTGAAGTCCTGCGCGCCTTTCCAGTCGGCGCTGGCCGCGGCGGCAGCGAAGGATTCAGCATTCGGCTGCACCCAATTGCCGGTCGCGTTTTGCATTGCGGCGTATGCCATCTTGTTCTGCAGCGCATAGGACAGCTCGACGTAGCCGACCGCGCCCTTGAGCTGCTGGACGTAGGAGGCCACGCCTTCGTTGCCCTTGCCGCCGACGGTGGTGCCACTCCAGTTGACGGTGGTGCCTTCGCCTACCGCGTCTTTCCAGGCCGGGCTGACCTTGGACAGATAATTGGTGAAATTGAACGTGGTGCCCGAACCGTCGGAGCGACGCACGACGTGGATCTTGTCGGCCGGCAGTGCAACCCCGGGGTTGGCTGCGATAATCGCCGCGTCATTCCACATGGTCACCTTGCCGAGGTAGATGTCGGCCAGCAGCGCGCCGGTCAGGCGCAGCGTGCCGGGTGCGATGCCAGGCAGGTTGACCACCGGCACCACGCCGCCAATGGTCGACGGGAACTGCACCAGGCCGTCCTGCGCCAGCTCTTCCGGCGGCAGCGGCTTGTCAGAGGAACCAAAATCCACCGTGCCCGCCTTGATCTGGGCGATGCCGCCGCCGGAACCGATTGACTGGTAGTTGACCCGGTTGCCGGTCGCCTTGGCGTAGTCGGCGGACCACTTGGACATCAACGGATACACGAAGCTGGCGCCCGCGCCGGTGATCTGCGCGGCGACCTTGTCTCCGGCCTCAGTGGCTGCCGTTTGGCCAGCCTCGTTGCCGGTGGCGGGAGCACTCTCGTTCTTGCAGGCACTCAGGGCAGCCAGAAGGCACAGGCTGAGCGCGGCGACGCGGGGGAGGTTGCGATTCATGTGGACTCCGGTCGCACACGAGGCGCGACGTGTTGATGGGGTGCCACCATGAAATGATGTTTTTGTGACAGCCCGATGACATCCAGCCTGATATTTTCTCAAATACCTGATTTACAAGCAAAAAAAGCGGGCCCGAAGGCCCGCATCAAGCCCCATGTCAGGGGTTGGCTTCTATTCGGGAGGCTTGCAGCTCAGAGCTTGATTTCGGTCGCCCAGTAGGCCTCGATCTGCTGCACCAGCGATTCCGGCAGCGGTACGTAGTCCAGCGAGGTTGCCTGCGACTGGCCGCTTTCGAACGACCACCTGAAGAAATCCAGTGCAGCCTTGGACTGCGCAGCGGACTTGGGCTTCTTGTACATGATCGCCCAGGTGGTCGCGGTGATCGGCCAGGCCTGTTCGCCCGGTGCATTGGTCATGATCACGTTGAAGTCCCGTGCGGATTTCCAGTCGGCGGTGGCCGCGGCTGCCGAGAAGGTTTCGTCGCGCGGCTGCACGAAATTGCCGGCGGCGTTCTGCATGCGCGAGAACGCCAGCTTGCTCTGCAGGGCATAGGCGTATTCGACGTAGCCGATGCCGCCGCGGATCTGCTTGACGTACGCGGCCACGCCTTCGTTGCCCTTGCCACCCACGCCGGCCGGCCATGCGACGGTGGTGCCTTCGCCGACCTTGGCCTTCCATTCGGGGCTGATCTTTGACAGGTAATTGGTGAAATTGAAGCTGGTGCCCGAGCCGTCGGAACGGTGCACGACCGTGATCTTGAGGTCAGGCAGCTTCAGGCCTCCGTTGAGCGCGGTGATCGCCGGATCGTTCCAATTGGCGACCTTGCCCATCATGATCATGGCCAGGGTGTTGCCATCGAGCTTCATTGCGCCCGGTGCCACCCCCGGGATATTGACGACCGGCACGATGCCGCCGATCACGATGGGGAACTGGCCCAGGCCGAACTTCTTGAGGTCATTGGCCGACAACGGCTTGTCGGATGCGCCGAAGTCCACCGTGCCTGCCTTGATCTGGGCAATGCCGCCGCCCGAACCAATCGACTGGTAATTGATCTGAAGGCGGGTCTGCTGGTTGTAGGCCGAAGCCCACTTCGACATGACCGGGTAGACGAAACTGGAACCGGCACCGGTGACGTCTGCAGCGAAGGCGCTTGCGGCGAAGCTGGTGGCGAGCGCAAGCGTGGCGATGCGGAACTTGAGTGACTTGAACATGAAGGACTCCTGGATGCGAAAGCGACGGGACCCACCCGTCTCGCAGCGCATTGCAACAGCGATCGATGACAGTTGCGCGTCTGCACCATGTCAAGCGGATGACCGGAATACTGTTGCCGATCGATCGGAACGTCGGCGTGCCTCGACGGCGGAATTCGCACCTGTAGTTAAAAAACCGTCAATACCGACACAAAACTGCAATCAACAGCCGTTCAAATGTGTCTCCGACACGCGACGCGGGCGTCAGCTCCCGTGCGCACCCGTCAGCAATCACCCTGCCCACCTTTACGGAGTCTTCCCCATGCGTTCTTCCCATCTGGCCGCCGCGATCGCCCTGGCCATCGGCAGCATCAGTTTCAATGCGGCCGCGCAATCCACCCCCAGCGCAGAAGAACTGGCCATGTTGCGTGCGCAGGTCGAGGCATTGCAGGCCAGGCTTGCGGACCTCGAACAGCGTACCGATGCGCAATCGGACATCAATCTCGCCCAGGCCAAGACCAACGAGTCGCTGGACGATGTCGCATCGCTGAAGAAGCTGGTGAACGACACCAAGCTCAGCGGTCGCCTGTACTACGACCTGACCAACATCGACGACAGCAACAAGGGCGTGAAGACCGACAAGTCCGGCTTCGCGTTCGACATCAAGCGCTTCTACCTCGGCGTGGACCACAAGTTCAACGACAAGTGGTCGATGAACATGACCAGCGATTTCCAGTACTCATCCGCGATCGGCGCGACCGAGATCTACCTGAAGAAGGCCTACGTGCAGTACAAGTACAGCGACGCGTTCGTCGTGCGCGCCGGTTCGACCGACCTGCCGTGGGTGCCGTTCGCGGAGAACTCCTACGGCATGCGCTACGTCGAGAACACCTTGGTCGACCGCCTGAAGTACGGCACCTCGGCCGACTGGGGCGTGCATGCAAGCGGCAAGCTGGCCGACGGTTCGCTCGAGTACGCCGTTGCCGCGCTGAATGGCAATGGCTACAAGAACACCAGCCGCAGCAAGGGCCTGGATTTCGAGGGCCGCCTGAGCTTCGCCCCGACCGACAAGATCGTGGTCGGTGCTGGCGTGTACTCGGGGACGCTGGGCAAGGAGAAGCAGACCGTAGACGCCTTGCATACCGCCAACCGCTTCGACTTCATGGCCGCCTACGCATCCGGCAACACGCGCTTCGGCGTCGAATACTTCCAGGCCAGGAACTGGAACAACGTCTTGAGCGTGGCGTCCGACAAAGCCTCCGGCTATTCGTTGTGGGGCAGCGTCGGGCTTAGCAAGGGCGGCATCACCCTGTTCGGTCGCTACGACCAGGCCGACCTCAGCGAGACGCTGGACCCGAGCCTGCAGGACACCTATTACAACCTCGGTGTCGAATTCCCGATCACCAAGGGCGTGAAGCTTGCGACCGTGTTCAAGCATACCCAGCAGGACAACAACGCCAGGACCAAGGATCTGGAAACCAACGAATTCGGCGTGTGGGGCGAATTCCGCTTCTGATCCAGCCACATCTGTCGCATCGTGAAACGGCGGGCTTCGGCCCGCCGTTTTTCTGTCGTGGATGCCGGCATTCAGTCGAACGGCAGCTTGTCCGGCCAGCGGCAGAGGTCGCGGATCGGGCAGGGCCCGCACAGCGGCGAACGTGCCTTGCACGTGTAGCGTCCGTGCAGGATCAGCCAGTGGTGTGCGTCGCGCAGGAATTCGTCCGGAACGAATTTGACCAACTTGTCCTCGACGATCCGCACGCTCTTGCCAGGGGCCAGTCCAATGCGGTTGGCCACGCGAAAGATATGCGTGTCCACGGCCATGGTCGGTTCGCCGAAAGCGGTATTGAGCACGACATTCGCGGTCTTGCGGCCCACCCCAGGCAGCGCTTCCAGCGCCTCGCGGGTGCGCGGGACTTCGCCATCGTGGCGTTCCAGAAGGAGCCGGCACATCGCGATCACGTTCGCAGCCTTGGCGTTATAGAGCCCAATCGTGCTGATGTAGCGTTTGAGGCCGTCTTCGCCGAGTTCAAGAATTGCTTCAGGTGTGTTTGCGATGGGGTAAAGCCGGCGCGTCGCCTTGTTGACACCCACGTCGGTAGCCTGCGCCGACAGGATCACCGCCAGCAGCAACTCGAACGGCGTGTCGTACAGGAGTTCCGTCGTCGGCTTCGGGTTGAGGTCGCGCAACCGGGTGAACAGCTCGACGATTTCCTCACGGGTCAGTTGGCTCCCGCGCAGCGGGCGTCGCCTTGCAGTCGTCATCGTGGCGTCCGGGCCTTGGCCAGCGCGCGCGCCAGTGCATCGGCGGCGGCCGTTGGCAGGGCAGGTGCCTTCACTTGCGCAGGGGCGACGGGAATGCGTGCGGCATCGCGTTCGGCCTTGCGACGAACGAGCCGTGCCGTGCGTGCGCGGAAGCGCTCACGTGCCGCGAGCGCGCTGCTCCGCGCATCGCGCGCTTGCGCCAGCCGCGCCATGCAGACGGGCGCGCACCCGGCGCACGAGGGCACTGCCAGCAGGTCGTGTTCCAGCGCGCCATCCAGATCATCGGTGGCAAGCAGCGCAAGCACCGCATGCGCCCGCAGGCCATCGGCACGGGTACAGGCGCAGTGTGGGCAGGGCGCGTGCATTCGACCGTGCCGTCAGCGCCCGGCAAACATCGGCTTGCGCTTTTCGAGGAACGCCGCTGTCCCTTCGCGCATGTCCTCCGTCGAGAACACCAGGCCGAACTGCACCGATTCGTATTCCAGGCCTTCCTCGATCCCGCATTCACCACCGATGTTCACGCAGTCCAGCATGCCGCGAAGGGCCAGCGGCGCGGCATTGGCCAGTTGCGCGGCCAGCTTCAGGGTTTCCCCTTCAAGCTCGGCGGCGGGCACCACCCGGTTGACGATGCCCAGCTGCAGCGCGCGCTCGGCGGTGATCGGCGCGCCGGTCAGGCACAGTTCCAGGGTCGCGGCGCGGCCAGCCAGACGCAGCAGGCGCTGGGTGCCGCCGAAGCCCGGTATCAGCCCCAGATTGATTTCCGGCTGGCCGACCCGGGCGCTGTCGGCGGCAATCCGCAGGTGGCAGCACATCGCCAGCTCCAGGCCGCCGCCGAAGGCGTAGCCATTGATCATCGCGATGACCGGCTTCGACATTTTTTCCACGCGGCGCATCATCCGGGTGCCGCCGAGGGAGAAATCGCGGCCCTGCACCGGTGTCAGCGTGTTCATTTCCGAGATGTCGGCCCCCGCCACGAACGCCTTCGGGCCGCTACCGGTGAGCACCACCACCCGCACGCTGGCATCGCTGTCGGCATCGGCGAAAGCGCTGTCCAGCGCATCGATGGTGGCTGCGTTGAGGGCGTTCAGCTTGTCCGGGCGGTTCACGTGGAGGGTGCGCACGCCGTTGGCATCGTGGATGAGCAACAGGGATTCGGTCATGGGGAGGGGCCTTGCATGCAGGGGGTGGGAAGTTGGAACCAACTGGAACTTATGGCCCCATGAAGTGTCCGAAGACTGCCTCAGTGGCGGTTAAGCACTGGGGCCGTTATCCTAGCGTGTCATCCGCGGCCGGTTCGGGTCGGTGGCATGAAGCACCGCGACGGCCCCGTCGGCGCGGCACCAAGGGCGGCGTAGTCGCCCCTAATTTTGATGCTGATGCGAGGTTTGAATGAAGTTGCGCGTGCTCTCCGCCACCCTTGTGGCCCTGACCCTGACCGCCGGCATCGCTTCGGCACAAACCAAGCCTGCTGCCAAGCCCGCCGCCAAGCCAGCCGCAACGGCTGCCGCTTCGCAAGCCTTGCCGATCGTCGACAAGACCCATGCCAGCTATGCCTTCGGCTGGTCACTGGGCTCCGACCTGAGCAGTTTCGGCGAACCCGTTGACATCGCGGCCGCGATCCGCGGCTTGCAGGACGCCTATGCGAAGAAGCAGCCTGCGTATTCCGAAGAACAGCTTGGCCAGGCCTACAGTGGCTTCCAGGCGCATGTGCAGAAGAAGCGCGAGGACGCCTTCCGCAAGGCACTTGCAGACAACCAGGCGCAGTCCGCCGATTTCATCACCAAGTTCAAGGCGCAGGAAGGCGTGATCACCCTGCCCAGCGGCATCATGTATCGCATTGCCAAGCCGGGTACCGGCGCCAAGGTCACCCAGAACAGTGAAGTGCAGATCGCGCTGCGCAGCTTCCTCGCCGCGGTCGGCGTGCCCTTGAGCGGCGTGGATACGCCGCCCGCGTTCAAGGTCTCCGATGCGCCGATCCCCGCGCTCAAGGAGACCCTGACGCTGATGCAGCAGGGCGCGGTGTGGGAAGTCGTCGTGCCGCCGGGCAAGGGCGTGGGCCAGCAGAACCCGCAGCTGGCGCAGCAGGCGATCGCGATCCAGGTCGAGCTTGGTTCCGTCAAGTAAGCCCTTCACTTGCAGCAAACGGTTCACCCGATGCGCCGGCCCTGCCGGCGCATCGCACATTCAGGCTCGGGTTTGTCCGCAGGAACCCAAGTCCGTAACCTGAGCGACATGAATCACGAGTATCGCGCCGTACTCAGTCCCTGTATCGGCATCTGCACTATCGAGGATGACGGTCTGTGCGCGGGTTGCCACCGGACCGGTACCGAAATCGCGCTTTGGCTCACCATGAATGACGAGGCCCGCCTGCGCATGCTCGATGAGGTGTTGCCGCAGCGCGCAGCGGCCCGCGGGAAAGACTGATGGACAGCGAGAGGCTTGCTGCCTGGTTGCGCAAGGCGGCTCGCCCCTTGCATGCACCGCCTGATGGTGCTGAATGGAATCTGCATGAACTCGATGGGCTGTTGCCCAGGGGTGAACCGCGCCACGCCGCCGTCCTGGTCGGCGTGGTGGCGCATCGGGAGGCGCCCACCGTGCTGCTGACGCGTAGGCATGATGGCCTGCGCCATCATGCCGGCCAGGTCAGTTTCCCGGGGGGGCGCATCGAGCCAGGCGACGCCAGTCCCGCAGCCGCCGCACTGCGCGAGGCGCAGGAAGAAGTCGGCCTGCAGGCGGCGCAATTCACCCCGCTGGGTTACCTGGACCCGCTGTTGACGCTGACCGGCTTCCGGGTCGTGCCGTTGTTGGGCCTGATCACGCCCGGTTTCATGGCAATGCCCGATCCAGTCGAAGTTGCCGAAACCTTCGAAGTACCGCTGGACCTGTTGCTGGATCCGCAGCGGCTGGAGCAAAAACAGTTCCAGTTCGGCGGGCGGCTACGCCACGTGCTCCAATACCGCTATGAGCAACAACGTATCTGGGGCGTGACGGCCTCGATTCTGTTCAACCTCCGCGAGCGCCTCGCGAACGCAACCCCAAGGAGCGCATGATGTCTGGATGGACAACCCTGGTGCAGGCCGAAACGCTTGCGATGGCGCTCAATCGCATCGACCTGGTGGTCGTTGACTGCCGCCATACCCTGCTGGATCCGAGCGCCGGCGAACAGGCTTACCGGGCCTCGCACCTTCCTGGTGCGACCTATGCGCACCTCGAGCGCGACCTGTCGGACATGACGCCGCCCGGCGATGGCAGGCATCCTTGGCCTTCGGTCGGGCAGTTCGCCAACAGCTTGTCACGCTGGGGCATCGGACCGACTTCGCAGGTGATCGCCTATGACGATCGCGACGGTGCGATCGCCGCGCGCCTGTGGTTCCTGCTGCGGACGCTTGGCCACGAAAAAGTCTGCGTGCTCGACGGCGGCTGGGCGCGCTGGACTGCACTCGGGTTGCCGGTCTCGTCGTCGCCAGCCACGAACACGGCGCAGTTTCGCGCGCAGTACGGCGTATCGCAGCTGGCCTTCGACAACGCGCGCCTGTTCGATGCCGATGCCGTGGAAGCCCACTTGCGCAAGGGCGGCATGCTGCTCGACGCGCGCGCCGCACCCCGTTTCCGTGGTGAAGAAGAGCCACTGGACCGGGTCGCCGGGCATGTCCCGGGCGCGACCAGTCGACCTTATTCGGAAAACCTGGTGGAGGGCCGCTTCAAGTCACCGATGCAGCTGGCCGAAGAGTTCCGTGCGTTGCTCGGGTCGTGCGCGGCGTCCGATGTGGTGGTGATGTGCGGTTCGGGCGTCACTGCCTGCCACAACCTGCTGGCGATGGAGCGCGCCGGCTTCAAGGGCGCTGGGCTTTACACGGGCTCCTGGAGTGGCTGGATCAGTGACGTGTCGCGACCCATTGCCGTCGGCGCCTGAAGAAAGGGAACACTGGCATGCATGTTGAAATCTGGCACAACCCGGCTTGCAGCACGTCGCGCAATGCCCTCGCGCTGATTCGCGAGGCGGGCCTGGAGCCGGTCATCGTCGATTACCTGAACGCGCCGCCGGACAAGGCGCGCCTGCAACAGGCGATCGGGCAGGCGGGCTTGTCCGTGCGCGATGCCATGCGCAGCAGGCAGCCGGAATACCTGGCACAGGGGCTGGACGAACCGGCGTTGTCCGACGACCAGCTGCTCGACGCCATGCTCGCCACGCCCATCCTGATCAATCGGCCATTCGTGTTCACGCCGCTCGGCGTGCGCTTGTGCCGGCCGGATTCGTCGCGCGTGCTGGAGATCCTGCCGCCGCGCTGATCGCGGCGGAGCGCCCTTGGCGCGTGCGAGTTCGCGGTCGATGCCGCCGCCGGTCGGGTCGATCGAACGCTACTTCCCGATCCGCGCCAGCATTGCGCGCAGGGCGGCCTGGGTGTCCGGCTGCATCCACCCCGCAACGAAGTGCTGCAGGTCGATGCGTTCGGGCTGCAGTGCGGCGACCACGTCGCGACGGGCGATGCGCCGGGTTTCCAGTACCGGCCCGCGTGGCAGTTGCAGCAAGGCCTCCAGCCAGACGCGCGCACGGGTGGCCACGTCGTCGATGCCGGTCAGCTCATCCACCAGGCCTATCGCGCGTGCCTCGGTCGCCTCGACCAGCGCACCGCTGACCAGCAGGCGCTCGGCGCGATGGGTGCCGACGACACGTGCCAGTAGCGTCTGGATGCCTTCAGGTGCCACCAGGCCCACCTGGGTCTCGTTCAAGCCGATGCGGTACGGTCCATCCGCCATCACCCGGTAGTCGCAACACAGCGCCAGCACGCAGCCACCGGCAGGCGCATGCCCGGCGATCGCGGCTGCCACCGGCACCGGGCAGCCGGCCAGCGCACGGGCGGCATCGAAAAAAGCAGTCCACGCGGACAGCAGCGCATCCTGGTCATCGCCCAGCGAAAGCAGGAACGGGATATCCAGGCCTGCCGAAAACACCTTGGGGCCACCCGCCAGCACGATGCCCCGTGCGCCATCGGCAAGCGCGCCGGCGATCGCCGAAGTCAGCGCCTGGCACAGCGACGGGTCCAGCGCATTGACAGGTGCACGCACCATGCGCAGTTCGTGGATAGCACCATGCAGGGTGGTTTCGACAAGCGACATGTGCGGATTCCAGTGAGGGTGGGCAGCCGTTATCATAGGCGCATGAAGATCCGTACCGGAATCGCGCTCCTGCTGTTGTCGCTATCGTTCCCCGCGGTCGCGCGCGACTGCGCTCCAGAGGTGAAGGATGGCTGGATCCGCCTGCTGCCAGGCGGCATGCCGATGCATGCCGGGTTCGGCCGTATCGACAATGCCTGCCCGATGCCGGCCACCATCGTCAGCGCCAGCAGCCCGGCTTACGCGAGTGTGGAGTTGCATGAATCGAAAGTGGTCGACGGCATCAACCGCATGCGCCAGCTGCCCGAATTGCGCATCGCCCCCGGAGGAGCGGCCACGCTCAAGCCCGGTGGCCTGCACCTGATGCTGATGCAACCGAAGGCGCCGTTGCAGGAAGGCAGCCGGGTCGCGATCGAGTTCAAGCTCAAGGACGGCCGCAGCGTTCTCGGCGAATTCGAGGTGCGCAAGCCGGCGCTGTAGAGGCGGGCTGAAATGGGGTCAGACTGACGTTTTCTGGTCCAAATCAGGCTTGATCGAAGGACGCGGGCAGGAAATTCACTCTGACCCCATTTCCTCTTTTGGTTTCCTGCAATCAGTCCAGCGCCTTCAGCACCAGCTCCGGCAACGCGATCGGCCTGCCGGTCGCACGATCAATCCACACCATCACCACGTGCCCGTCGGCATGCAGCACGCTGCCGTCTGCGGAGCGGATGCGATGGCCCACGGTGAGGCTGGTGGTGCCGATGCGCCCGGCGAACAATTCGACCAGGATCGCCGACGGGTAGTCGATCGGGGCGCGGTAGTTGAGCTGCACCGCAGCCAGCAGCGGCGCGATGGCCTCGTTGACCCATTGCCCGCCGAAGGTTTCGAACCAGCGGATACGGGCTTCCTCGAGGTAAGTCAGGAAGTTGGAATTGTTGACGTGGCCGAACGCATCCAGGTCGCGCCAGCGTGGTTCGAATGCATGCTGGAACAGCACGGTCGGAATCTTGTCTGGATCACTCATGGCTCGACCTTGAGGCGGGGGAGTTTTGTCTTCCTCGGGGTTTTCGAGGCAACGCCCGGCTTGTTGGCTGCCTTGCGTGGTGTCGCAGCCGGTGGAGGATTGCCGAGCACGCGTGCCAGGAATTGCCCGGTATGCGAGCGAGGCGATCGTGCCACTTCTTCCGGCGTGCCCTGGGCGATGATCTCGCCGCCGCGATGGCCGCCTTCCGGGCCCAGATCGATGACCCAGTCTGCAGTCTTGATCACGTCCAGGTTGTGTTCGATGACGACAATCGTGTTGCCGTCGTCGCGCAACTTGTGCAGCACCGCCAGCAGGTGCTCGATGTCGTGGAAATGCAGGCCGGTGGTCGGCTCGTCGAGGATGTACAGGGTGCGCCCGGTATCGCGACGGCTGAGTTCCTTCGACAGCTTCACCCGCTGCGCCTCGCCGCCGGACAGGGTGGTCGCCGACTGGCCCAGCTTGATGTAGCTCAGGCCGACATCCATCAGCGTTTCGAGCTTGCGGGCGATGCTGGGCACCGGCTGGAACAGGTCGAGCGCGTCCTCGACCGTCATGTCCAGCACTTCATGGATGTTGTAGCCCTTGTAGCGGATGTCCAGCGTCTCGCGGTTGTAGCGTTTGCCGCCGCAGACGTCGCAGGGCACGTACACATCGGGCAGGAAATGCATCTCGACCTTGATCAGGCCATCGCCCTGGCAGGCCTCGCAGCGGCCGCCACGCACGTTGAAGCTGAAGCGCCCGGGTGCATAGCCGCGTGCGCGGGATTCCGGCACCTGCGCGAACAGCTCGCGCAGGGGCGTGAACAGGCCGGTGTAGGTGGCTGGATTGGAGCGCGGCGTGCGCCCGATCGGCGACTGGTCGATGTCGACCACCTTGTCGAACAGGTCCAGCCCGTGGATGTCGCGGAACGGCGCCGGCGTATGCGAGGCGCCATTGATCTCATTGGCTGCCAGCGCGTACAGGGTGTCATTGATCAGGGTCGACTTGCCCGACCCCGACACGCCGGTAATGGCGGTGAACAGTCCCGACGGGATCTCGAGGTCGACATCCTTCAGGTTGTTGCCGTGCGCGCCCTCCAGGGTAAGCAGCAGCTTCGGGTTGACGGGATGCCGGCGCGCCGGGATCTCGATCCGCTTGCGGCCGGACAGGTAGTCACCGGTCAGCGAGCGCGGCGCCTTCAGCAGGTCCTCGAACTGGCCCTGTGCCACCACTTCGCCACCGTGCACGCCGGCGCCGGGTCCGATGTCGACGATATGGTCGGCCAGCCGGATCGCGTCCTCGTCGTGCTCGACCACGATCACGGTGTTGCCGAGGTCGCGCAGGCGGGTGAGCGTGCCCAGCAGGCGTTCGTTGTCGCGCTGGTGCAGGCCGATCGAAGGCTCGTCCAGCACGTACATCACGCCGACCAGGCCGGCGCCGATCTGCGAGGCCAGCCGGATGCGCTGGGCTTCGCCGCCGGACAGGCTGTCCGCCTTGCGCTCCAGGGTCAGGTAGTCGAGCCCGACGTCGACCAGGAAACTCAGGCGTTCGCGGATCTCCTTGACGATCTTGGTGGCGATCTCGCCGCGCCAGCCCTGCAGCGTCATCGAGCCGAAGAACTCGAGTGCCGCATCGATCGGCATCGTCGAGATTTCAGGTAGCGGTTTCTCGGCGACGAAGACGTTGCGGGACGCGCGGTTCAGGCGCGCACCGCCACATTCGGTGCACGCGCGCTCGCTGACGTATTTCGACAGTTCCTCGCGCACGGCCGAAGATTCGGTTTCGCGGTAGCGACGCTCGAGGTTGGGCAGGATGCCTTCGAATTTGTGCTTGCGCTGGCTGCGACCGCCGGCCTCGGTGACGTAGTTGAAGGCGATCAGCTCGCCGCTGCTGCCGTAGAGCACGTGCTGGCGATCAGCGTCACTGCATGTCCTGCCAGGGCATGTCCAGGTCGAAGCCATAGTGCCTGGCGAGCGACTGGATCAACTGGAAGTAGTAGATGTTGCGACGGTCCCAGCCGCGCACCGCGCCTGCGCCCAGCGACAGTTCCGGATGCACCACCACGCGCGCCGGGTCGAAGAACTGCGAGACGCCCAGCCCATCGCATTCCGGGCAGGCGCCGACCGGCGAGTTGAACGAGAACAGGCGCGGCTCGAGCTCGGGCAACGAGTAGTCGCAGACCGGGCAGGAGTATTTGGACGAGAACAACAGTGGCGCGCGGTCGGGCGCGTCCATCGACTGCACGATCGCCATGCCGTCGCCGAGCTTGAGCGCGGTCTCGAACGATTCCGCCAGGCGCTGCTTGATTTCCTCGCGCGGCTTGAAACGGTCGATCACCGCTTCGATGGTGTGCTTCTGGCGCAGTCCCAATGCCGGCACTGCGTCGATCTCGTGCAGTACGCCGTTTACGCGCACGCGCACGTAGCCCTGCGCGCGCAGCTGGTCGAACACCTGCACATGCTCGCCCTTGCGCTCGCGCACCACCGGCGCCAGCAGCATCCAGCGCTGCTCGGCCAGCGCGGGGTCGGCTTCCATCGCCAGCACCTGGTCGACCATCTGGCTGACGATCTGCGCCTCCAGCGGGAAGTGGTGGTCCGGGCAGCGCGGGGTGCCGACGCGTGCGTAAAGCAGGCGCAGGTAGTCGTAGATCTCGGTGATGGTGCCGACGGTCGAGCGCGGGTTGTGGCTGGTCGACTTCTGCTCGATCGAGATCGCCGGGCTCAGGCCCTCGATATGGTCGACGTCGGGCTTGTCCATCACCGACAGGAATTGCCGCGCATACGCCGACAGGGATTCGACGTAACGGCGCTGTCCCTCGGCGTAGATCGTGTCGAACGCCAATGATGACTTGCCCGAGCCCGACAGGCCGGTGATCACGATCAATTTGTCGCGCGGCAGGTCGAGGTCGATGTTCTTGAGGTTGTGCGTCCGTGCGCCGCGGATGCGGATGGTATCCATCGCCATCGGGACTGGGTCTCGTTCGGGGGAAGGGCCCGGGATTTCGCCGGGCAACAGGGCAGGGTACCCAGCCGAGGATTTGGGGGCAAATGACGGAATATCCACCGCGACGGCGCACAGGCGCTTCCAGACAGCCAGTTGACCCTAACCCCATGAATCCCCTACAATTCCGCTCCTGTCCGGCCTCGACGCCGCGCAGGGACAAGAATAACTACAGAAACCACGATCAGGAATCACCAACATGTACGCAGTTCTAGTGACTGGCGGTAAGCAATACCGCGTGATGCAGGGCGAAAAGCTCCGCGTCGAAAAGCTCGAAGCCGATGAAGGCAGCGAGATCACGTTCGACAACATCCTGCTGCTCGGCGACTCCGACGGCATCAAGCTGGGCGATGCGCTGAAGGGCGCAACCGTCGGCGCCAAGGTTGTTGGCCACGGCCGTGCGGACAAGGTCCGCATCGTCAAGTTCCGCCGCCGCAAGCACCATCGCAAGCAGATGGGCCACCGGCAGCACTACACCGAAATCGAGATCACCGGCATTGCCGGTGGCAGCAAGTAAGGAGAAGCAGTCATGGCACATAAAAAAGCTGGTGGTTCGACCCGCAACGGCCGCGACTCCAACCCGAAATACCTCGGCGTGAAGATGTATGGCGGCCAGGCGATCGAAGCCGGCAACATCATCGTCCGCCAGCGTGGCACCCAGTTCCATCCGGGCATGGGCGTCGGCCTCGGTCGCGACCACACCCTGTTCGCGCTGATCAACGGCAAGGTGGAGTTCTCCACCAAGGGCCCGAAGAGCCGCCGCTTCGTCAGCGTCGTCACGGGCGAGTAATCGCCTCGGCGCATCGCGAAGAGCCCCGCTTCGGCGGGGTTTTTCGTTTGCAAGACCTGAACTTTTCCTCCGCTTCACCCAACATTGCGACAATCCCCACATGAAACTCGTCGACGAAGCAGAAATCACCGTAACCGCAGGCAATGGCGGCAATGGCTGCATTGGCTTTCGCCGCGAGAAATTCATCCCGCTAGGCGGCCCGGATGGCGGCGACGGTGGCAACGGCGGCGATGTCTGGGTGCAGGCCGACGAGAACCTCAACACCCTGGTCGACTTCCGCCACCAGCGCAGCTTCAAGGCGCAGCGTGGCGAGAACGGCATGGGCCGCCAGGCGTATGGCAAGGGCGGCGACGACATCGTGATCACCGTGCCGATCGGCACCGTCATCCACAACGTCGACACCGACGAAGTCATCGGCGACCTCACCGAGCACGGCCAGCGCATGCTGGTTGCGCATGGTGGCAAGGGCGGCCTCGGCAACATGCACTTCAAGAGCTCGGTCAACCGCAGTCCAAGGCGGGCGACGTCGGGCGAGGAAGGCGACCAGCGCACGCTGAAACTGGAACTGAAGCTGCTGGCCGATGTCGGCCTGCTGGGCTTTCCCAACGCAGGCAAGTCGACGTTCGTGCGCGCGGTCTCGGCCGCCACGCCGAAGGTGGCCGACTATCCGTTCACCACCCTGTATCCGAACCTCGGCGTGGTCAGCGTGGAGCCCGGGCGCAGCTTCGTGATCGCCGACATCCCCGGCCTGATCGAAGGGGCTGCCGATGGCGCCGGACTGGGCAGCCTGTTCCTGCGCCATGTGCAACGCACGCGTTTGTTGCTGCACCTGGTGGACCTGGCGCCGATGGAGGGCGGGATCGAAGCCTCGCCGGCCGAACAGGTCCGCGCGATCGAGCACGAGCTGCGCAAGTACGACCCGGCGATGCTGGAAAAGCCGCGCTGGCTGGTCATGAACAAGACCGACCTGATGTTCGAGGACGAAGCCAGGCAAGCCGCGGAAGCCGTTGTCCGCGAACTTGGCTGGGAGCAGCCCTGGTACATGGTCTCGGCGATCGGCCGCGACGGCACCTGGCCGATCATGCTGGCGGTGCAGGCCTTCTTTGATCGGCTGCGCGAAGAGGCGCAGGACGCCGAACAGGCGTCGCAGCCATTCGATGCCACCAACGATGCCTGATGCAGGCATCCGGACCGCAAGAAGCCCGGCCATGGCCGGGTCTTCTGTTTGTGGCATCAGCGACGCGGCAACAACACGCGCAGCGAACACGTTGAAGACGAAAACGCAGGCAACGAAAAACCCGGCCGAAGCCGGGTTTCAAGCACGTCCCGCAACGGGATCAGGCGGCCGCGAGGGCCTTGATGCGTGCGGTCAGGCGGGACTTGTGACGAGCCGCCTTGTTCTTGTGGATCAGGCCGCGGGCAGCGAACCTGTCGAGCAGCGGCTGGGCGCTGGCGAAGGCTTCGGTGGCAGCGGCGGCGTCATTGGCGTCGATCGCCTTGATCACCTTCTTGACGGCGGTACGCAGCATGGAGCGCTGGGCGACGTTGCGGGCATTGCGCACGACGGTCTGCTTGGCGCGCTTCTTGGCGGACTTGATATTGGCCACGACTGGAATCCTGGGTTGGTTCTGCTGGAAGCAGTGATACTTGGGGCTGAAGGAACCGGCCGCTGGCAGGACTGCCAACGATCGAATGGGTCTGGTAGACCCGAAATTATGGCGGATTCAATGGCTTGGGTCAACATTTCGCATCCGCGCACCACGGCACGGGCATGGCAGGGCGCATGAACGAATCTGCAAGCTCCACCCAGGCCCCCTCTCCGCGTCGCTCGCCAGGCCTGTTGCGGTCCAGCGCGGTGTTCAGCGCGATGACATTGCTGTCGCGGATCGCGGGGTTCGTGCGCGACATGCTGCAGGGCATGCTGTTCGGCACCGGTGGGGCGATGAGCGCGTTCATCGTGGCGTATCGGATTCCGAATTTCCTGCGCCGGGTGTTCGCCGAGGGCTCGATGGCGATGGCCTTCGTGCCGGTGCTCAACGAGATCAGGCAGCGGCAGGACAAGGCCGCCCTCAAGGCGTTCATCGACAACATGGCCGGCGCGCTGTGCGCGGTCGTGCTGATGGTGAGTGCGGCCGGCGTGCTGTTCGCGCCGGTGATCGCGGCAGCCTTCACGCCCGGCTGGGCCGTCGACGAGCCGGTCAAGTACGCCCAGGCCACCGCCATGCTGCGGGTGACCTTCCCGTACCTGTTGTTCATTTCGATGATGTCGCTGTCGGCATCGGTGTTGAACAGCTTCGGGCGCTTCGGACTGCCGGCATTCACGCCGGTGCTGCACAACCTGACCATGATCGCGGCGATGTTCTGGCTGGCGCCCCGCTTCGACGTGCCACCGATGGGACTGGCCTGGGGCGTGCTGATCGCCGGCTTCCTGCAACTGGTATTGCTGTGGCCGGCATTGGGTCGGCTCGGCCTGCGGCCCAGGCTGCGGCTTGGTTTCAAGCATCCTGACGTGCGCAGGGTCGGCAAGCTCATGCTGCCCACGCTGTTTTCGTCTTCGGTGGCCCAGGTCAACCTGCTGGTCGGCACCGCCTTCGCGTCGATGCTGGTGGATGGCAGCCAGGACTGGCTTTACTACTCGGACCGGCTGGTCGAATTCCCGCTGGGCCTGTTCGGGGTCGCGCTTGGCACCGTGATCCTGCCCCATCTTTCACGGCGCCATGCCGATGCCGATGCCGGCGGTTACAACGCCTCGCTTGACTGGGGCATGCGTACCGCCTTGCTTGTCGGCGTGCCTGCCGGCCTGGGCTTGCTGCTGTTGGCCGAACCGCTGACCGCCACCATCTACAACTACGGCAAGTTCACCGCGCATGACACGCGCATGGCGGCAATCAGCCTGACGGTCATGAGCATCGGCATTCCGGGGTTCATGATGAGCAAGGTGCTGGCGCCCGCGTTCTATGCACGCCAGGACACCCGCACGCCGATGCGCGCGGCGATCTGGACCGTGGTTCTCAACGTGCTGCTGACCATCGCCATCACCTGGCCGTTGTGGCACAACCGGGTGCCGGGCGCGCATGGCGGGATTGCGGCCGCGACCGGCCTGGCCGGGCTGTTCAACGCCTGGCTGCTGTGGCGCTACCTGCGCCGCGCCGGGCTCCACCAGCCGCTTCCGGGGTGGGGTGCCTACCTGCTGCGGATGCTGGCCGCGTGCCTGGTCATGACTGCTGCCGTGCTGGGCGTGCGCGCCTGGGTGGGCGAATGGACCGCACTGCACGGCACTGGCCGTGTGTTCTGGCTGCTGGTCGCGGTGGGCGCCGGCGTCGCGGCCTATGCCGCAACCCAGCTGGCGTTCGGGCTGCGGCCCCGGCACTTGCGCCACTGAGCCCGATTGTTGCACCGCAGCTATACTGCGCGATCATCATGAAGAACCTGTTCCGCGACGTAAGCTCCTCGATGGAGCGTGCCGGGCTGCCCAGCCCGCAGGGTAGCGTGGCTTGCATCGGTGCCTTTGATGGCCTGCACCTGGGTCATCGCGCATTGATCGGCCACGCCGTGTCGCGTGCCCGCTCGTTGGGTGTTGCGGCGGTCGCGGTGAGCTTCGAGCCGCTGCCACGCGAGGTCTTTGCGCCTGATGCCAAGCCGCCGCGCCTGATGCTGCCGCGTGCGAAGGCGGAAGGCCTGTTCGCCCTGGGTTGCAACCATGTCGGCCTGTTGCGTTTCAATGCGCGCCTGGCGGCCATGAGCGCGGAAGATTTCGTCCGCCAGTTGCTGGTGCAGCGTTTGCTGGCGCGTGAAGTGTGGGTGGGTCCGGATTTCCGCTTCGGCAAGGGCCGCACCGGTGATCTTGATTTGCTGCAGGCGATGGGCCGCGAGCTGGGCTTCACGGCGCATGCCATCGAGCCCGTGCTGAGCCACGGTGAACGCGTCTCCAGCACGCGCATCCGCGCCGCGTTGGCGACCGGCGATTTCGCTACCGCAACCCGCCTGCTGGGCCGCCCGTACGCCATCGGCGGCCACGTCGTGCATGGCAGGCAACTGGGCCGCACGCTCGGTTATCCCACCGCCAACCTGCGCTTCGGCGGCAAGACCCCGGCATTGCGTGGCATCTATGCGACGTGGGTGCACGGCGTGGGCGACAGGCCCTGGCCTTCGGTCTCCAGTTTCGGCACCCGGCCCACGGTCGACGGTACCGAGCCTTTGCTGGAAGCCCACCTGTTTGATTTCGATGGTGACCTTTACGGTCAGCACATCGAAGTGGAATTCGTCGCCCGCTTGCGCGATGAAGAAAAGTTCACTGGCCTGCCGGCGCTGGTCGCGCAGATGCAGCTGGACGACCAACAGGCACGTCACATCCTCATTCAACACACAGCACAGCGAGCCATCGCGTGACCGAAAAGACTGACAACCCCTACAAGGCCACGATCCTGTTGCCGGACACCGAGTTCCCGATGCGCGGTGACCTGCCAAAGCGGGAGCCGGACACGCTGGCGCGCTGGGAAACCGAGGGCCTGTACGGCCGGATTCGCGAGGTGGCGAAAGGCCGCCCGCAATTCGTGCTGCATGACGGTCCGCCGTATGCGAATGGCGCAATCCATCTCGGCCATGCGGTCAACAAGATCCTCAAGGACATCATCGTCAAGTCGAAGACGATTGCCGGCTTCGATGCACCCTACATCCCGGGTTGGGATTGCCACGGCTTGCCGATCGAGATCGCGATCGAAAAGAAATTCGGCAAGGTAGGCGTCAAGCTGGATGCGGTCGAGTTCCGCCAGCAATGCCGCGACTACGCCAATACGCAGATCGATGTGCAACGCCGCGACTTCAAGCGGCTGGGCGTGCTCGGTGACTGGGAACATCCATACCGCACGCTCGACTTCAAGTTCGAGGCCGACGAGATCCGCGCGCTGGCCAGGATCGTCGACAACGGCCATCTGCTGCGCGGCGTGAAGCCGGTCTATTGGTGCTTCGATTGCGGCTCGGCACTGGCCGAGGCCGAGATCGAGTACCAGGACAAGGTCAGCCCTGCGGTGGACGTGGCATACGACGCGCGCAACCCGCAGGCAGTGACGCGCGCATTCGGTAGCGAGTTGCCGGAAGACGTCGATGTGGCGGTGCCGATCTGGACCACCACCCCATGGACGTTGCCGGCTTCGCTGGCGATCAGCCTGGGCGAGCAGATCGACTACGTGCTGGTCGAAGGTCCGTTGCACGCAGGTCGCAGGCGTTGGCTGGTCCTGGCGGAAGCATTGGCCGGCAAGGCCTTGCAACGCTATGGCGTGGACGAGGTCGTGATCCATGGCCATGCGCAGGGTGCCAGGCTCGAAGGCATGCTGTTCGCACATCCGTTCCATGCCGAACGCGACATCCCGATCCTGCTCGGCGAGCACGTCAGTGACGAGGACGGCACCGGCGCCGTGCACACCGCGCCCGGCCACGGCCAGGAAGACTTCGTGGTCAGCCGCAAGTACGGGCTGGTCGAGAAATACACGGCGGCGCAGATCAACCCGGTCGACGGACGCGGCGTTTACCTGCCGTCGACGCCGCCTGCAGGCGGCACCGACATCGCCGGCCTGCATGTGTGGAAGGCCAACGACGTGCTGGTCGACGTGCTGCGCGGGAACGGCCAGTTGCTCGCGTTCTCCAGGCTCAGCCACAGCTATCCGCATTGCTGGCGTCACAAGACACCGGTGATATTCCGTGCCACGCCGCAGTGGTTCATCTCGATGGACCAGGCGCACCTGCGCCGCGACGCGCTGGCCGCAATCGACACCGTCACCTGGTATCCGGGTTGGGGCAAGGCGCGCATCGCCGGCATGATCGATGGGCGACCCGATTGGTGCATCAGTCGCCAGCGCACCTGGGGCGTGCCGATCACCTTGTTCGTGCATCGCGAAACCGGCGAGCCGCATCCGCGCAGCGTCGAGCTGATGCGCCAGGTCGCCGACATCGTCGAACAACAGGGCGTGGACGCGTGGTACGCGCTGGACGCCGTCGAACTGCTTGGCGACGAGGCGAACCAGTACGACAAGACCACCGACATCCTGGATGTCTGGTTCGACTCCGGCGTGACCCACGAAACCGTGCTGGTGGAACGTGGCCTCGGCAAGCCAGCCGACCTCTACCTGGAAGGCTCGGACCAGCATCGCGGCTGGTTCCAGTCGTCGTTGCTGACCGGCGTCGCCATCGACAAGGCGGCGCCGTACCGGCAATGCCTGACCCATGGCTTCACCGTGGACGAGCACGGCCGCAAGATGTCCAAGTCGCTGGGCAACGGCATCGAGCCGCAGGACATCATGAAGACGCTGGGCGCCGACATCCTGCGTCTGTGGATTGCGTCCGCCGACTACAGCAACGAGATGTCGCTGTCGCAGGAAATCCTCAAGCGCAACGCCGATGCCTATCGCCGCATCCGCAACACCGCGCGCTTCCTGCTCGGCAACCTGAACGGTTTCGATCCCGTGCGCGACCTGCGCCCGCTGGACGACATGGTCGCGCTGGATCGCTGGGTCGTGCATCGCGCCTGGCAGGTGCAGGAACAGATCGCGGCAGCCTACGCAAACTACGATTTCGCCGCGGTGGTGCAGGCGCTGATGAACTTCTGCAGCGTCGACCTCGGTTCGCTGTACCTGGACGTGACCAAGGATCGCGTCTACACGATGCCGGAGGATTCGCGCGGCCGCCGCAGCGCGCAGTCGGCGATGCATCGCATCGCCGAGGCCTTCGTGCGCTGGATCGCGCCGGTGCTCAGCTTCACCGCCGACGAAATGTGGGCCTACCTTCCCGGCGAGCGCGCCGGCAACGTATTGTTCGCCACCTGGTACGACGGCCTGGCGCCGCTGACCGACGACGCAGCGCTGTCTGCCAAGGACTTCGACAACCTGCTGGCCCTGCGCGAGCAGATGTCCAAGGTGCTGGAGCCGATGCGCGCGGCGGGTGACATCGGTGCGGCGCTGGAAGCGGACATCGAGCTGCGTTGCGGCGTATCCGACCAGAACTGGCTGGCGCCATTCGTCGATGAGCTGCGGTTCCTGCTGATCAGCGGGGATGTGCGGATCGTGCCGGATGCCACCATCAACTCGATTGCGGTCTCGGCGAGCGCCACCGGCAAGCCCAAGTGTGTGCGCTGCTGGCACCATCGCGAAGACGTCGGTAGCCACGCCGCGCATCCGCAGTTGTGTGGACGTTGTGTCGGCAATATCGAAGGTGATGGCGAAGACCGGAGATTCTTCTGATGTCGCGCGTGAAAGCCAATGCGCTGTCCTGGCTGGGCCTGTCCGCGCTGGTGATCGTGCTGGACCAGTGGAGCAAGGCGTGGGTCCTGCGCGCATTGCCGGAGCACGAACCGGTCGCGGTCATCGAAGGTTTCTGGAACTGGTACCGCACCTACAACACGGGTGCCGCCTTCAGCTTCCTGGCCGATGCCGGGGGCTGGCAGAAGTGGTTCTTCGTCATCCTGGCGTTCGCGATCAGCGGCCTGATGGTGTGGATGCTGGCGCGCACGCCGCGCCACGACTGGCGCTCGGCGATGCCGCTGGCGCTGGTCGTTGGCGGTGCGGTCGGCAATGTGATCGACCGCATCCAGCACGGCCACGTGATCGATTTCGTGCAGTGGCATGTCGGTGAATATTTCTGGCCGGCGTTCAACATCGCCGACGCAGCGGTGGTGGGTGGCGCCATCGGCATTGCGCTGTTCGGCCTGTTGTCAGGCAAGCCGAAGCGTTCGGGTCGATAATCACGGCATGGACGTCGTGCTCGCCAATCCCCGTGGTTTCTGTGCCGGCGTCGACCGTGCGATCGAAATCGTCAAGCGCGCACTCGAGACCCTCGGCGCCCCGATCTACGTGCGCCACGAGGTCGTGCACAACCGGTTCGTGGTCGATGACCTGAAGGCGCGTGGCGCGGTGTTCGTCGAGGAACTCGACGAAGTGCCCGATGGTGCCACCGTCATCTTCAGCGCCCATGGCGTCTCCCAGGCAGTCCGCAGCGAGGCGGATCGTCGCGGCCTGAAGGTGTTCGATGCGACTTGTCCGCTGGTGACCAAGGTCCACCTGGAAGTTGCGCGCCAGTGCCGCAACGGCCGCGACATGGTGCTGATCGGCCATGCCGGGCATCCCGAGGTCGAGGGCACGATGGGCCAGTGGCGCACCTTCAAGGCGCCAGGCGACGACAGTGCAGGGCGCATCTACCTGGTAGAGAGCATCGAAGGGGTTGCCACGCTCGACATCGAGCAGCCAGACAACGTGGCCTACACCACCCAAACCACGTTGTCGGTGGACGACACCCGCGACATCATCGCCGCGCTCAAGTCGAAATACCCGGCCATGCAGGGACCGAAGAACGACGACATCTGCTATGCCACCCAGAACCGCCAGGACGCGGTGCGCGAGCTGACCGCACACTGTGACCTGGTGCTGGTGGTGGGCTCGCCCAACAGCTCCAATTCCAATCGCCTGCGCGAGCTCGCCGAGCGCGAGGGCGTTACCGCGTACCTGATCGACGGCGCCGACGAGATCGATCCGGCCTGGGTCATCGGAAAACGCAGCATCGGGGTCACCGCGGGGGCCTCCGCACCCGACGTGCTGGTGCAGGGCGTGCTGGCCCGCCTGGACGCGCTGGGCGCCGCCAGCGTGACTGAATTGCACGGCGAACCGGAGAACATGGTGTTCGCGCTGCCCAAGGAATTGCGCCTGCAGCTGGTGGACTGAGCCGGTTGCGGCTAGAATTACCGCCCTGTGCCGGAATAGCTCAGTTGGTAGAGCACGTCATTCGTAATGATGGGGTCGTAGGTTCGATTCCTATTTCCGGCACCACTTGAGAAGCCCGCCTCGGCGGGTTTCTTTTTGTCTGCGGGGCGCTGATTCCACACGCACCCGCAGACGGTAGCTCGGCGGCACCTGCAGGGCATGGCGGGCGCAGTCACGGCCCGAATCGCATCGGCCAGCGCGTCCTCTCATCGGCTTCGGTGGGGCTGTGCCGTATCTTGAGCGGGGTGCCGCTGGTGTATTCTCGCCCCCCATGACTCGTGTCCGCGACAATGCCGGGTGTGGCCGGCGGATGTTCGTGCCGGGGCTGCTGCTGGTCCTGCTATCGGCAGTTGCCGCTGCGCAGACCGGCGAGCAGGATGCGGGCGAGCCGCAAGCCGTGCATGCACCGCGCAGCGTGGCCGTGGTCGACCCGTCCCCGGTGGACTCGGTCAGCGCGGATGACCTGCGCGCACGCATTGCGCAATTGAAGGCACGCAACGATCTCGGCGCGACCGAGCGCGATCTCGTGCTGGACCAGCTGGGCGTCGCGCTGGGGCGTGCAGAAAGCGCCGAGGTGGCGCGACAGGCGGCGCGGGACTTCACGGTGGCATTGAAGGCGGCTCCGGAAACGATTGCCGCATTGGAGGCGGAGGTCGCCCTTCCACAGGAGCCAGCCGAGGTCGCGCCGGAAATCTCGGACGACATGCTTGCGGACCAGTTGAAGCTCGCTGCGTTGCAGGCCCAGGCAGTGTCGTTGCGCAGTCGCCAGCGTGCACTGGAAGAAAGCCTGGCGGTCATGGCGACGCGGCCGCCCGAGGCACGCGCCGAACTGGTGGATTTGCGCGGCCAGCTGGTCAAGGAGCAGGCAGCATTGCCTCCCAATGCATCGCCATTGCTGGTCGAGGCAAGTCGGTTGCGGGTTGATGCCGCCCGTGCCGATGTGTCGGCGCGCATCGAGAAGACCGAGCAGGAACTGCTCACGCTGCCGGCCCGTGAATCCATCGCGCGGGCACAGCTTGACTTGCACGCGCGCCAGTTGAAGGCCGTCGACGCGAAGATCGCAAGCACGCAAGCACGCATGAACGTGCAACGCGAACGCGAAGCGGCCCGGCAGCAGCGTGCGGCAGCGGAGATGTTGCAACGCCTTGCTGGCCATCCCGTCGCGATGCGCGAGCTTGCCGAGGGCGTCGCCGATCTGCGCGGAACCCTGGTCGATGTCACCCGACAACTGGATAGCGTCAACGCCAACCAGGACCAGCAGAGAACTCAGTTGCAGGCGGTCGAGGAAGCGCGCCGCACCACGGACCAGATCCTGGGCCTGGGTCCGGTGGGCGCCGAGAACGGCCTGCTGTTGGGCGGCATCGCCAAGCAACTGCCGGTGCAGGCAGTGCTTGAGCAGCGGATCGCCGCGCGTGACGCCAGCATCGTGCAGGCACGGGTGCGGCGCCTGAAAAGCCAGCAGGCCTTGCGCGAGTTGCAGGACCCCGCGACCACTGCACGTGGCTTCCTGGCGGATGCCGGCATCCCGATCGACGAGGCAAGCCTGCAGACGATGACCCGCCTCGTCTCCGCGCGTCGCTCGGCGCTGGATGACCTGCGTACGGTGGACGGGCAATGGGTCGATGCGTTGGCATCCGCAAATGCGCTGGACGCCGAGTTGCTGCAACGTACCGCCCAATTGAGCCTGCTGCTGGAAGAACGGCTGTTGTGGCTGCCAAGTGCCGAGCCACTGGATGCGAACTGGCTCAGGCAGATCGGCCAGGGCGTCGCCTGGCTTGCCTTGCCCGGACATTGGAGGGAGGTACCCGCGGCGCTGTCGATCACGCTGAAGTCGCGATGGCTCTCGCTCTTCGTGTTGCTTGCGCTGTGCTCCGTCCTGCTGGCGATGAGCGCACGCTTGAAACGTGCATTGAAAGCTGCGGCCAGGCCGGTTGGGCACCGCGAGGAAAGCGTCGGCCTGACCTGGCGCGCGTTGGGCATCACCGTGCTGCTCGCGTTGCCGCTTCCACTGCTGATCCTGATCCTGGGCTGGACCCTGCACCAGCCCGAGCAAACAGGCGGCTTCGCGAGCGCACTTGGACTCGGCCTGGTCAGCGCCGGGGTGGTGTTGTTGATGCTCGGTGTCTTCCATGCCATGTGCCATCGCGACGGACTGTTCACGGCCCATTTCCTCTGGGACGAAAAAGGCACCCGCAGGCTGGCCCGCGCATTGCGCTTGCTGGCGCTGGTCATCGTGCCTGTCGTCCTGGTGACGGGAACGACGCAGGCCCAGGGTTCTGCTGAACTCGACGATGGAATCGGCCGGTTTGGATTGATGGCGGGCGCGCTGGCCCTGGCGGGCTTCATGTATCGCGTGTTCCGGCCCGGAACGGGTGCCCTGACCGGTGGGCTGGACCGCGACGGATTCGCGTGGCGTACGCGCCACATCTGGTTCTGGGGCTTGGTGGCGGTACCGCTGCTGCTGGCACTGATGACAGCGATGGGCTACTTCGCGACGGCGCGCGCACTGCAGGAGCGACTGTTCACGACGGGTTGGATCCTGCTGGCCATCATCATCGGCTACCAGGTCGCGATGCGCGGCATATTGGTTGCCGGCAGGCGCGCCGCATACCGACAAGCCGATGTCCGCCGCGCAGAAGCGATCAAGGAAGCCGCCAGGGCGGCAGATGCAAGCGAGAGCAGCGAAGGCAGCGAAGCCCTGGTGCTGCAGAACACGCAACAGGAGATCGATGCGATCACCGTCAGCCAGCACACCCGGGCGTTGCTGCGTGCCGCTGCGGGAATGGCGTTTGCGGTGTTGCTATGGGGCATCTGGAGCGGCATGGTCCCGGCGCTGAACGTCTTCAACGACATGGTGCTGTGGTCGCACGTCGTCACCACCAGCGCCGGTGACAGCGTGGCCGCGGTGAGCCTGGGCGACCTGCTGATGGGGGTGTTGCTGCTGGTGCTGACGGTGGTCGCCGCGCGCAACCTGCCCGGATTCCTGGAAATCACCCTGCTGCATCGGCTAAAAATGGATGCCGGCACGCGCTATGCCATCGGCACCATCGGACGCTATGCAATCTTCGCGATCGGCCTGGTGTCGGCCTTCGGCCACTTCGGTGCCGACTGGTCGAAATTGCAATGGATCGTCGCCGCGCTCGGCGTTGGCCTGGGCTTTGGCCTGCAGGAGATCGTGGCCAACTTCGTCTCCGGCCTGATCATCCTGTTCGAGCGGCCCGTGCGGGTCGGCGACGTGGTCACCATTGGCAAGACCAGCGGTACCGTGACCCGCATCCGCATCCGAGCCATCACGATCACCGATTTCGACAATTTCGAAGTGCTCGTGCCGAACAAGGCATTCATCACCGATACCGTGCAGAACTGGACGCTCACCACGTCCATCACGCGCCTGAAGATCAAGATCGGACTTGCCTACGGCACGGATGTGGCGAATGCGCAGAGGCTGATGCTGGATGTTGCCATCGCCAATCCGCAGGTGCTTTCGGCGCCCGCGCCGAGCGTGATGTTCGCGGGGTTCGGCGACAGTGCGCTGGAGTTCGAGATTCGCGCCTACGTGGGCAAGGTCGACCAGCGACTGGCGACCCAGCACGAGTTGAACTCAGCGCTCGCCGCCGCATTGGCCAAGGCCGGGATCGAGATCCCGTTCCCGCAGCGCGACGTGAACCTGCGTTATGTCGACACGCCGGGCGCAACAGCGGTGGCCCGGCCGGCTCATCAACCACAGGCGACGTAGTCGCGACGAATCCCCGACGAGTACACCAGCGCGGCGCCTGAACCCGAAAGCGTTGCCCGGCCAACGTCACCAATCGCGCAGGTGTCCCCGCAATTGATCCACATCGTTGCCTAACGGTATTGCGTCGCTGGGGCGCTGCAGCATCGCCGCAAGCGCGGTCGGCAACGGCACGCGGCTGCCGATCAATGGCTCCACGACTTCCGGGAACTTGGCCGGGTGCGCCGTGGCCACCACGCACCAGTCGCCAGCGTCGCCGCGTCCACGCAGGCGCTGCAGCACGGCGAGTGCACAGGCGGTGTGCGGGCAGATCGCTTCGCCCAGGCGCGCGTGGACATCGACGATTGCCTTGCGAATCGCTTCGTCGTCGACGCTGTCGGCATGCAACGCCTCGCGCAACGCGGCCGCATCCGGATACAGCCACTGCAGGCGCTCGAAATTGTTGGGCGCGCCGACGTCCATCGCGTTGGCCAGCGTGGCAATCGTGGGGCGCGGCTGGTAGTCGCCGCCGGCGAAGAAGCGCGCCAGTCCGTCGTTGGCATTGTTGGCCAGCATCACCTCGCCGATCGGCAGTCCGCAGCGTCGCGCCAGCACACAGGCCAGTGCGTTGCCGAGGTTGCCGGTCGGCACGACGAAACCGAGCTGCCTGCCGGTGGCGCGCCAATGGGCCAGCGATGCGAATGCGTAGTACGCCATCTGCGGCAGCAGGCGACCGATGCTGATGCTGTTGGCCGAGCCAAGCGGAACCTCGGCGCGGAAGCGCGCGTCGCCCAGGACGGCTTTCGCCAGTCGCTGGCAGTCATCGAAACTGCCATCGACCCGGAACGCACGCACGTTGTCGCCGAAGCAGCCCAGCTGGTGCGCCTGGCGCGGCGACACGCGGCCATCCGGATACAGGATCGCGACGCGCACGCCGGGCTTGCGATGGAAGGCCGCGCCGACCGCCGCGCCGGTGTCGCCGGAGGTGGCAACCACGATGGTGAGTGGCTTGTCGCCCTGCGGCAGTGCGGCCAGGCAGGCGGCCAGGAAGCCCGCGCCGTAGTCCTTGAACGCGGCGGTGGCGCCGTGGAACAGTTCGAGGATGTAGGTCGCCGTCATCGCCGAAGGCACGCAGCGGCGGCTCGACCGCGAACGCGCTGTGGCAGATGTCGGACAAGCGCGGCTGCCAGCACGTCGCCTTCGAAGAACGGCAGCAGCAGCCGATGGGCGATGTCGGCAAGGGTGGCGTCGCTGGCGAAGTCGTGCGGCTGGAATGTCGGGAACGATTCGGGCATGTACAGCCCGCCATCCGGGGCAGGGCCGGCGGCGATCGCCTCGCTGGCGCTGACCGCGGGCGCGATGCCGCGCGTGCTCAGCATCTTCATGCGACCACCATGGCGGCCGGGCCAGCTGACGGGCGTGACATGCATGTCGCTGGCAAGGCCGGCGTCGCGCGAACGCCGCGGCCATCGCGACCCCGGCGCGTTCGGCGCTCGCGCGATCCTCGAACCACGCGAACACGCTGGGCCCGGCACCGGAGATGCTGGCGCCCATCGCACCGGCATCCAGTGCCGCTTTCTTCACTGCAGCGAAGCCTGCGATCAGGGGCGCACGGCGCGGTTCCACCAGCACATCATTCAGCCCGGCGCGCACCAGCGAGGCATCGCCGCGCTCGCAACCCAGCAGCACCTGCGCCAGCTGCGCGCTCTGCGCCACGAATTCGCGCAGGGCATAACTACCGGCCAGCGCTTCGCGTGCACGTCGCGTTTCCAGCACGGCATGCGGATGCACGACCACGCAATGCCAGCGCGCCGGCACGTTGATCCGGGTCATGCGTTCGGCGGTGGCCAGCACCAGCCCGCCCAGCAGCATCGGGCCGACGTTGTCGCCATGCCGCCCGCCGCTGGCGACCGCTTCGCCGGCCAGTGCATGCGGATACAGCGCATGCACATCCAGCGGCGCGTCCAGCAAGGCATTGGCCGCGACCAGTGCGGCAACGCATGACGCCGCCGAGCCACCAAGCCCCGAGCCCAAGCGGAATGCCCTTGTCGAGTTCGATTTCGAAACCGAAGGGCAGATCGAGCGCCGCGCGCAGCGAGATCAGTGCCGCACCCGCGGTATTGCGTGCGGCCTCCAGCGGCAGGTCCGTCACGCGTGCCACGGATCGCGGCGATGCGCACCACGGGTTCATCGATGCGGCGCACCGTGGCGGTGTCGCCGATGCCGGCGATGGCTGTGGCCGATGATGTCGAAGCCCACGCCGACGTTGCCCACCGACCCGGGCGAGAACGCACGTGCGATCTTCGTGTCGCAGGCCACTCACAGACGCGCCCCCAGGCTCGATGCCAGCCGCAGCAGGTCGGAGAACACGCCGGCGGCGGTGACTTCGGGGCCGGCGCCGGGACCCTGCACGACCAGCGGATTGTCGCGATAGCGATGGGTGGTGAATTGCACGCAGTTGTCGGTCAGTCGCAGGTGGGCGAAGGCATGCTCGTTCGGCAGTTCCTGCAACGCAACCCTGGCCGTGCCGTCGCGCTTCCAGCCGCGCCACGTAGCGCAGCACGCAGCCCCTGGCGCGCGCCGCATCGAGCGCGGCCTGCATCGGTGCGTCCAGCGCGTCCAGGCCGGCCATGAAGGCATCACGGTCGGCGTCGCGCAGGGCGTCCGGGACCAGCCCCTGCACCTGCACGTCGGCCAGCGACAGCGGCAAGCCGGCTTCGCGCGCCAGGATGACGAGCTTGCGCGCCACGTCCATGCCGGACAGGTCATCGCGCGGATCGGGTTCGGTATAGCCCAGCGCATGCGCCTCGCGGACCAGTTCCGAGAACGGCTTGCTGCCATCGAACTTGTTGAACAGCCACGCCAGCGTGCCCGAGAGGATGCCGTCGATGGCGATCAGTTCGTCGCCGGTATCGAGCAGGTCGCGCAGGGTGGAGATCACCGGCAGGCCGGCGCCGACGGTGGCCTCGTAGCGGAAACGCGCGCCGCCATGCGCACGCGCCTGCGCGGATCGCCTCGTAGCGCTCCAGTGAACCCGCGCCGGCCTGCTTGTTGGGCGTGATGACATGGATGCCGGCGGCCAGCCATGCGGGATAGTGCTCGGCCACTGCATTGCTGGCGCTGCAGTCGACGATCACCGCATGCGGCAGGTGCGTATCCAGCAGGTGCGTGCCGAGGGCTGACAGGTCGGTGGCAATCGGTTCGGCCTGCATGCGGTCGCGCCAGTCGACCGCGCCGCGGTATTCGCATTGCCAGGTCTTGCTGCTGGTCACCAGCGCGCGCAGGCGCAGGTCGAGGTTGGCGTCGCGGCGCAGCCGCGGCAGCGCGGCCTGCAACTGGTCGAGCAGGGCGCCGCCGACATTGCCGGGACCGATCACCGCCAGCGCGACGGTTTGCGGCGACAGCCAGAAGGCCGCGTGCGCCGCACGCAGTGCGCGGGTGGCATCCGTGGCGGCAATCGCAACGGAGATGTTGCGTTCGGATGCACCCTGCGCGATCGCACGGATGTTGACCCGCGCACGCGCCAGCGCGCCGAACAACTGCGCGGCCACGCCCGGCGTGCCGGCCATGCGGTCGCCGACTGCGGCCAGCACGCAGATGCCGCCGACCACCTGCACGCCGTTGCACCTGGCCGCTGGCCAGTTCGCGCGCGAACGCGTCCAGCAACACGGCGTGCGCCTGCGCGGCATCGGGTTCACGGACCACGGTAGCAGATCGAATGTTCCGACGAGCCCTGCGAAATCATGACGACCGATATGCGCGCGGCATGCAGGGCGGCGAACACGCGTTCGGCGGTGCCCGGCACGCCGATCAGGCCAGCGCCTTCCAGGCTGACCAGGGCCAGCCCGGCGTTCAGGGTCAGCCCCTTCACCGGGCCGTCGGCATCGGCTTCGCTGCCACCTTTCGGCATCGATGCGGGTGCCGGCGAATCCCGGGTTGAAGGTGTTGCGAATCAGCAATGGCAGGCCACGCACCATCGCAGGCGTCATGGTTTGCGGGTGGATGACCTTGGCCCCGAAATACGCCAGCTCACAGGCTTCGCGGTAACTCAGTGCCGGCAGCGAGACCGCTTCGGGCACCAGCCGCGGATCGGCCGAGAGCACGCCATCGACATCGCTCCAGAGATGCACTTCGTCGGCATCGAACAGCGAGGCGAAGATCGCCGCCGAAAAATCGCTGCCGTTGCGGCCCAGCACCGTCGGTTGGCCGTCGGCGTCGCTGGCGATGAAGCCGGTCACCACCACGCGCGGTTGCGGATGCGACTGCCGCCATTCGGCCAAACGCGCCGCGCTGGTGTCCCAATCGACGATCGCGCCCAGTTCGCCGTGGCGCACGCGCAGGACCTCGCGCGCGTCCAGCCGCGCATAGTCGCCACCGCGCTCGCGCAAGCAGGCATGCAGCAGGTACGAGGACAGGAGTTCGCCCATGCCATGGATGCGCGCCAGCGCGGCATGGCCCGGTTGCCGGAGCAGGGCGGTCGCCCGCAACACGTCGTCGAGTTCCTGGAACTGCAGGTCAAGCCATTGCCGCGCAACGTCGCTGTCGCTCCAGCAATGCTTCGGCGGCTTCGATGTGACGCTGCCGCAGGCGGGCGAGCGCTGGTGGCCAGTTCATCGCCACGCGCCGCGGCGTCACCCAATGCAATCAGTGCATCGGTCACGCCGTGCATGGCCGATACCACCACCGCGTGCCGGGCCTCGTCGGCCGCCAGCATCAGGCCGGCGACATGGCCGATGCGGCCGGCGTCGGCCAGCGAACTGCCGCCGAACTTGTGCACGCGGCAACATGCCGCGTCGTCGGGCTGGGATGGGTCGGAATCGTCTTGCGCTGGTGCGTTCATCGAGGCTCCTGGAGGGCCTCGCATCGCGACAGTGGGGGCTTCAACCGCCCCGCCTCTGTCGAGGTGCGGGGCCGTGATTGGATGTCTTATCCGCGCATGACCGACCGCACCGGGCTGGTACCGGTGCTCGTGGTCGAAATAGTGGTCATGAGCGAGGTCATGGCTGCACTGTGCTGCAGTGCAGCGAACCGTGTCAAGGGGTGGTCACGGCTGAAACCGTTCCGTCATCCTCGCTGCGCGACACCAGCGCCGTCGCGGTCATGTCGGCGCTCACGTTGCCGACGGTGGCCAGCACGTCCGGGATTGCATCGACCGCCATCAGCACCGCCAGCGGCGCGACCGGCAGGCCCATCGCCTGCGAGATCGGCAGGTTGGTGGCGATGAAGATCGCCTGTCCGGGCAGGCCCGACCGAGCCCATGCTGACCAGCACCGACAGCGCGACGCCGGTGATCAGTTGCGTGGTGGTGAGGTCGATCTCGAGCGCCCATGCGATGAAGCATGGCGGTGGCGATGTACTGGATCGGCGAGGTGATCCGGAACAGCGAAACCGCCATCGGCAGCACCAGCGCGGACACCCGTTGCGGCCAACCCATGCGCCGGTCCGCGCTTTCGAGCATGGCGGGCAGGGTGGCCAGCGAGGATTGCGTGCTGGCCGCGACGGCCTGCACCGGTGCCAGCCCGGACATGAACTGGCCAAGGTTCTGTCGACCCACCATGACCGCCACCACCACCATCAGCACGATGGCCAATACATACAAGGCGCATTCCAGCAGGATGTAGATGCCCAGTGCCTGCAGCATGCCCACGCCGGAGCGTGCGGTCATTGCCAGCACCAGCGCGAAGATGCCCACCGGCGCGGCCCACAGCACCCAGCGCACGATCACGATCATCGCGTCGCTGACGGCCTGGAAGAAGCCGACCACGCGGGCGCGCGGCTCGGCATCGATGCGGGTCAGGGCGAAGCCGAAGAACAGCGCGAAGGTCACCAGCGGCAACATCGCGCCCGCGGCGGCGGCGGCCACGGCATTGCTGGGGACGATGGCGGTCAACGCGTCCGCCCAGCCACCGGTGATCACCGGGAGTTCGGCCTCGTGGCCACGCAGGGCAGCGGCGACCGCAGGATCCGGCTGCAGTTGCGAGAGCGCCAGCGGCGCCAGCACTGCGGTCATCGCCGCGGCCGCGGTCAGCAGGATGATGAAGATGATCATCGCGCGCCGTGCGATCGCGCCCGGACTGTGCGGCATCGCTGGCCTGGTTCACGCCGACGATCACCAGCGCCAGCACCAGCGGCACCACGGTCATCTGCAAGGCGTTGAGCCAGAGCTTGCCGAATGGCTGCACGATGTCGGCGACCCGCAGTGCCAGCGGCGTGTCCAGCCATGCCAGCAGGATGCCGAGCACGATGCCGGCCACCAGACCGGCCATGACGCGCTTGGTCTGGCTCATCGTGCGGAATCCGTGGCGTCGATCTGCGGAAGATTCCACTCGGTGCGCAGTTGCGTGTATTGCGCGTGCGGAAGCTGCACGAACACCGGCTTGCGCTTGTGCGTCCAGCCACGCCAGCAGGGTGTCCATGCTCGCTGGCGCCATCGCGGTGCAACCGGCGGTGCTGGTGCCTGGCGCGCTCCACAGGTGGGCGAAGATGCAGCTGCCGGCATCGCGGACGTTGGCGGCGTTGTGCTCGATCACGAAGCCCTCGCGATAACGTTGGTCGCCATCGACATGGATGTCGCGGCGCATCGGTTCACTGGACTGGTCGAGGAAGCGGCGCCTTGACCAGGCTGCGGTCGATGATCTGGTTGTAGTAGGCAGACGCCGGCACGTCGATGCACCAGTCATTGGTCCCCATGGCCTTGTACGCCAGGGCCGTTTGTGCGCTGTCGGCATAGCCGAATGCGGGGCCAATCGAAAACACCCCGGCGGGCGCCTTGCCATCGCCTTCGCGCTTGACCGGACCTTCGCCGTGCTGCGCGTTCAGGCCAATGCCCCAAGCCGTCCCGGTGCGTCCGACCACGATCTCGCTGGCGTCGCCCACCTGCTTCCAGCCCTGGCCGGTGCGTTCGATAGCGACGCAACTCGCCATCGGTGCTGTCCCAGTCGGCGGTGGTGACCACCACCATCTGGCCGGCATCGGCCCAGGGGCGCTCGCCATTGGCTGCATCGCTCGACGGCGAATGCGCGCAGGCGGTGGCCAGCACGAGGGGCAACAGCAGCGTTGCGGTCCGGCGGATCGGCATGGTGGGTGGCTCCGGAAGGTGTCGCGAAACTGGTGGCAATCATGCACGAGCGGGTTGCCATGGTCATCCGTCAGGACTCGAGCAGTGGCTGGATGCGCGCCATGGTTTCCTTCAGGCGGGCCCGGCGCTCACCATCGGCATCGCAAAGCAGGATGAAGACGCGATCCAGCAGATGCTTGAGTGCGGAGTGATAAAGCAACGGTTCGATATGCGGTCGCTCGTCATGCGCGGAGACCAGCAGCGGCACGTCGGCGTGCGCACGCAGCGCGTTGGAACTGTGCCGGGTGATGGTCACCACGCGTCCCTTGTTCTCGCGGAAATACCGGCCCAACTGGCACAGCGCCGGTTGCATGCCGTGTTCCGAGAACATCAGCAACACATCGCCCGCTGATGCCGCCGACAGGCTGGCGGTCATGTGCGCGGGATCGAAGTTGTGCACGGTCAGGATGCCCAGCAAGGACAACCGCAGCGCGAACGAGCGCGCATGGATGTCGTCTTCGCCCAGTCCGATGATGAAGACTGTGCGCGCATTGCCGATCGCCTCCGCCGCGGCCACCAGTGCCTTGGACGGATTGATCAGGCGGGTGGCTTCCTCCGCCTGCGTCTTGCATTGCCAGAGGTCTCGGCCCGAAACATCCAGCTTGCTCGTGCCGGCCGACTTCGCCGGCGCCCCGCCATTGCCCTTGTCGGTGCGAATCAGTGCCTCGCTGATCGACAGCTTGAGGTCCGGGTAGCCCTTGAAGCCGAGCTTCTGGCAGAACTTGACCACGCTGGACTGGCTGATCCCGACGGCATCGGCCAATTGCTGGGACGAGTAGTCGCGCAGCAGCTGGGCGTTGTCGAGCACGAAGTCGGCGATGCGGCGTTCGATTGCCGACATCCGGTCGCGTTCCGAGCGAATCTTGACCAGCGCCGACATCGTCAGTCCTCAGGCGGCGCGTTCGGCAAGCGGGGCCAGGCCCTCGATGCTGCGGATGCCCAGCCCCGGTGCGTTGGTAATGCTGATCTCGGACTCGTTGAAGATCACCCCGCCGGCGACTGGATCGAAGCGGCACAGCGACGGACCATCCAGGTCGACCTTGCTGATCACGTCCGATTTCGCCACCGCCAGGTGCACTGCCGCGGCCACGCCAATGCTGGATTCCAGCATGCAACCGATCATGCAGTCCACCCCGTACAGGCCGCAAATGTCCGCGATCCGCACCGCGTTGGAAATCCCGCCGGTCTTCATCAGCTTGATGTTGACGATGTCGGCGGCGCGCATGCGGATCAGTTCGATCACCTCCATCGGGCCGAACACGCTCTCGTCCGCCATCACCGGCGTATGCACGCGCTCGGTCACGTAGCGCAGGCCTTCCAGGTCGTGCGCCTTCACGGGCTGTTCGACCAGTTCGAGTTTCACCCCGGCGTCTTCAAGCGTCTGCAGGGCATACACCGCCTGCTTGGCGGTCCATCCCTGGTTGGCATCCAGGCGGAGCAGGGCACGGCCCTCGACCGCCGCATGGATCGCCTTGGTGCGCTCGATGTCGACGCCGATGTCCTTGCCGACCTTGATCTTCAGTGACTCGAAGCCGCGTTCGACCGCGGCCATCGAATCGGCCACCATCTTGTCGATGTAGTCCACGCTGATGGTGATGTCGGTGGTGATCACCGGGTCGCCGCCGCCCAGCAACTGGTACAGCGGCGCGCCGTACAACTGGCCCCACAGGTCGTAGACCGCGATCTCCACGGCCGCCTTGGCGCTGGTGTTCTTCTCCATCGAAGACTGCACCAGCTGGGTGATCCGGTTGAGGTCGGCGATGTCCTGGCCGAGCACGCGCGGCGCGATGTAATGGCGCACCGCATCCATGATCGAGCCATGCGTGTCGCCGGTGATGACCGCAGTGGCCGGGGCGCTGCCGTAACCGACGTGGCCGGTGTCGGTATGCACCATCACCACTACGTCCTCGACTTCCTGCACGGTGCGTAGCGCGGTCTTGAACGGTGTCTTCAGCGGGACCCGCAGCATGCCGAAGTGGATGTCGGTGATCTTCATTTGGGTGCGCTCATTGGGTGCGGCTCATGGGGTCTGGACCACGCGCACGATAGTGGTAATGCGGTCGATGTAGTCGGTCTCGGCATCGATGTGCAATGCCGTCAGTGGAGTGACGGACACGCCATTGAGCTTCAGCGAACGGGGCAAGCCATTCGCATCCAGCACGGTGCCGCCGTTGGTGTCGTGGATGACGTACGGCGTGTTGCCGATGCGACCGATGTACATCATCACATGGCCGGGGATGTACACGAGGTCGCCCACGTCCAGCGCATCGATCGCCGCCATCCGTTTGCTGCGCGCGTCGCCGGCTTCGAAATGGGTGCGCCGGAACACCGGGCTGACCGCTTGCGCGCTGGTGTTGCGCGGCAGGATCAGGCCCATGCTGGCATAGACCTCGGACACGAAGCCGCTGCAGTCGCGGCTGTTGTAACCATGGCCCCAGCCATAGCGTTCGCCGAGGAACTCGAAGGCCTGGCCGATGATGTTGGCACGCGTCAGCGGCAACGGGCCGAGGTGGCTGTCGGCCGTGCGTGGCAACAGTGCGAGTGCGAAATCGAGTGTTCCATCTTCAAGCCGCGTCGGCACGCGCACGGTCCAGTGGAACGCAGGCGCCTGGCTCTGGATGGTGGCGGCTTGCGGCGTGCCGATGTCGGGCAGGCGGGTGCCCATGTCCAGTTGCAGTTCGGACAGTGCCGGGTTGTCGGGCGTGTAGACCAGGCGCGGCTTGGCGCCGGTGATCACCCGATACGGCGCTTCCCCTGTGTAATAGGCGAGCACCTTGTCGCGGGTGCCTTCGGCAATGAAGTGCGCAGGCGTCCATGCCGCGTAGCGCGGGCTGACCACGAACAACCACTTGCCGTCCGCCGATGCATGCGCGATCACCACCGGCGTGCCGGGGAACTCGGCGCTTTCCTGCCAGCGGTCGATGTCGGTGTCGCCCTGCCTGGAAAACACGCGTTGCAGGGTCGGGAAGCTGCGCATCGTCGCGCGCGCCACCACCAGACCGAAGCGGGTGGGCTGGCTGGCGGGAATGGTATCCAGCGAAAGGTCGTTGGCGAGGCCATCAAGCACGGATGCCGGAACTTGCTTGCCCTGCATGTCGTACAGGGTGCGCGTCGGCCGTGACGACATCGACTCGATCCATGTGCGCACCTGCACGCCACTCAGCGTGGCCGGCATGGCGGCGAGGTCGTGCATCGACGCATCGCGCGCGAACAGGTCTGCGTTGCGCGCCGCCACCGTGGCGGCATCCAGCAAGGGCGCATCCGCAGCAGGGATGCGCTGGATCCAGAAGCCGGGATCGAGCTGTGCTTCGCCAACACCGGGCACGCCCAGCGTGGCCTGGGGCATGACGTCGGCGTGCGCGTCGGCGAGTCGCTGGCTGGCGCAGCCGGTGGTGAACGTGGCGACTGCCAGCATCGTCGCGAGCGAAATCGCGTGCAGTGCGGGGCTGCGCCGTGTCGGGCCGCCCGGTGCCGGGCGACCTGTTGGCATGCCTGCGGTGGACTTGATCATGTGGTCGCGCGTCCCTTCATTTGACGGTGCCCGAATTCGTGCCGTGGTCCGGCCGCGGGGCCGGGTGATTGTGCAGGGTGGAATAAGTGATTCAGTAATTTTATACGCGAAGAATAAATTATTGACCAGTGCAGGGCCTCGTGCTACACAAGGCTCTCTTCAAATGAATCGTCGGGGACGCTTCCGGTGCGGGACATTTCAACCCATGTTGCCAGTGGCCAGCAATCGCCGCGCGCTCGCCGTCGCGGCAGGGCGCGCACGTTGCTGCTGGCCGGTGGAATGACCGCGGCCCTGGCGACCCTCGCGATGGACCGGGATCCGGTGGCCGTGGGCGCGGAATTCTCCGACGGCGTCCTCGTGCATGCCGTGATTGGCCGCATCGACGCGGGCGACTTTGCCGGTGCGCGCACTGCGATCGAGACGGCGTTGCCAGATGCTTCGCCGCTGGACGCGAAGGTGCTGGCGTTCCAGCGCGAACGCATGCGCCGCATTGCGCTCGACTTCAACCAGGATGCGGCCCAGGTCCGCGATCGCCTGCGCAGGGAGATTCCGGATCTCACCGATGCCGAGTTCGCGCGTTGGGACGGGCAGGGCCTGTTGGAGCGCATGGACATCGATGGACAGCGCCTGTATTTCAACCGGGCTGCGTCCAACCTGTTCCGGCTCAGCGCGGAAGCGCGCGCACGCCGTGCGGATCCGAAACCCTTCGTCGAGAGCCCACTGGAATCAACCAACCCGCATCATCTCGCGGTCATTGAAGCGGCGCGGAACACCGGCGCCAACAGCGTGCTGCCGCGACGCCTGCGCATCACCCAGGCGCTGACCGTTCATGCCGACGCGGTACCCGCTGGCGAGACGGTCAGCGCCTGGATTCCGTATCCGCGTTCGATTCCCGGCCAGCAGGGCGACATCCGCCTGCTGTCCAGCGAGCCGGCCACGCATGCCATCGCGCCGGAAACCACCCTGCAGCGCACGGTGCATTTCGAGAAGGCCGCGGTGGCAGGGCAGCCGACAAGGTTTTCGGTCACCTATGAGGTGACCATCAGCGCGCGCCATGTCGATGTTGATGCCGACAAGGTCGTCGCGACGCCCCTCGCGCCGGAACTGGCGGCGTTCGTGGCGCAGCGCCCGCCGCATGTCGTGTTCACCGACGACCTGCAGGCGTTTTCGCGCAAGGTGGTCGGCGACGAGACCAATCCCTGGCGTATCGCGCAAAAACTCTTCGCCGCCGTTGACCAGGTGCCCTGGGCCGGCGCGCGCGAATATTCGACCATCAGCAACATCAGTGATTACGCACTGCATGCCGGCCACGCCGATTGTGGCCAGCAGACCCTGTTGCTGATGACGCTGTTGCGACTCAATGGCATTCCGGCGCGCTGGCAGTCGGGAATGATGTTCGCCGACAACGGCGGCGTGCAGTCCTACTGGAACCTGCACGACTGGGGTCAGCTCTACATCGCGCCGTATGGCTGGATGCCGATGGATGTGACGTTCGGCCGGCTGGACGCCGCCGATCCGGCGGTTGCCGGGTTTTACCTGGGTGGCCTGGATGGCTACCGGGTCGCCTTCAATGACGACTACGGCCGGCCGCTGGTGCCGGCCAAGCGCTTCGCACGTTCCGAGACCGTCGACCTGCAACGCGGGGAAGCCGAATGGGCCGGCGGCAATCTGTATTTCGACCAGTGGGACTACGACTTCGTCGCCACGCCACAATCATGAAGCCACAACATCAAATCCACCGGGGAGAGGTTATGAGCAGTACTCGCACTTTGCGCAAATCCGCAATCAGCATCGCGATGGGACTTTGTCTTTCATCGTTGGCGATCGCGCCCGCGTTCGCGCAGAGCACCACCGGCGCCGTCGCTGGTCGCGCCGGCTCCGGAGACCAAGTGACCCTGACGAATGCCGCCACGGGTGCCAGCCGTACAGTCACCGCCAGTGCTGATGGCAGCTATCGCCTAGCCCAGTTGCCGGTAGGTGACTACACGCTGCAGCTCAAGCGTGGCGGGCAGGACGTGGGGCAGGCCTTGACCGTCAGCGTCGGCTTGGGTGGCACGACTACGGTGAATCTTGGCGACGACGGGGGCCTGACCAATCTGGAAGCTGTCCAGGTCAGGGGCTCACGCGTGATCAATCGCGTCGATGTGCAATCCACCGAGACCTCCACCAACATCACCCGCGAGGAACTTGCGCGATTGCCGGTCGACCAGAGCCTTGGCTCGGTCGCCTTGCTGGCACCAGGCGTGATCGCCGGCAATTCCGGGATTGCCGGCGGCGGAATCTCTTTCGGAGGTTCATCAATCGCCGAGAACTCGGTTTTCATCAATGGCTTGAATGTCACCGACTTCTACCGGCGCCAGAGCTTCTCCACCGCACCGTTCGCGTTCTTCCAGGAATTCCAGGTCAAGACCGGCGGCTATTCGGTGGAATTCGGGCGCAGTACCGGCGGCGTCATCAACGCCGTCACGCGCACGGGCAGCAACGAATTCAAGGGCGGGATACAAATGACCTTCGAGCCAAGTGCATGGCGCGAGTCAGCTGACGATCACGAGTTCTACGACCTTGATTCCAGCGGCAACCGGGTGCCGGTGTATTACCGCTCAAACCAGGACCGCAGTAGTTTCATGAAGGCCAATGGTTGGGCATCCGGGCCGTTGGTAAAAGACAGGCTGTTCCTGTTCGCGATGTACGAGCAGCGTGAGAGCGATTCGTACTACACGACCAACTCAGGCGCTGCGTGGAACCGGGGTGACTCAGGGAACGGATTCTGGGGTACCAAGCTGGATTGGAACATCAACGACAACCACCTGCTGGAATTCCTGGCCTTCTCGGACGAAGGCGATTCGGTGACTGAAACATATCGTCACGACTATGCCACGCAGGTCACGGGTGATTACACCGGCCAAAGCACTTCGGAAGGTGGGGGCAAGAGCGGTTCGCTGACCTATACGGGCCGTTTGGGCGACGACTTCGTGGTGAAGGCGATGTACGGCGTCAACCAGAGTCAAAGCAGGGTGTCGTCCCCGGCGGACGCGCTGTGTTCGCAGTTCACCGTCGACAGCAGCTACAACGGCATTTACGGGTCTATGGGCCGCCCCGCGCTGAGTTGCCATCCCTCCTCGTCCTCGTCGGTCGTCGACCATGAGGATGAACGAAAAGTCGCTCGCCTAGACTTCGAGTGGGGTTTGGGAAATCATTTACTGCGATTTGGCGTCGATCATGAAGTGATGACGACCGATCGTTCCAGTCATTATCCCGGTCCCACCGGCATGCGCTACACCATCTACTCCCGGGCGCCGGGCACTGTGCTGGACAACGGTGCCGTGGTTCCGGCCGGGGTGAATGCAATCGTCATGGGCCGCAAGCGCGTCGACGGTGGAGTCTTCGATACCGTGGCGAGCGCGTGGTACTTGGAGGACGTCTGGAATGTCACGCCCAACTTCGTCCTCAACCTCGGCGTCAGGATGGATGGCTTCGACAACAAGACCGCGGCTGGTGGAAGTTTCATCAAGATGGACAAGTTGATGTCACCACGGCTGGGTTTCTCGTGGGACATGAAGGGCGACGGCGGCATGAAGTTGTTCGGTAACCTGGGCCGGTATTACCTGCCGGTCACCAACAACATCAACTACACGTTCGCCGGAGGCCTGACCGATGAACGCACGTTTTACGCATTGAATGGATTCACCGCCGCCATCAATCCGATTTCCGGCGCGGCATACATGGACCCTGTGCTTGGCGCGCAGCTTGGCGGCGTAGATGACTCGTTCAACGTGAGTGTGGGTGACCTGCGCCAGAGCGTCGACAGCGACCTCAAGGCGGTCTACCAGGACGAGGCCATTCTTGGATTTCAGGCCACAATCAACACGGCATGGTCATGGGGCGTCAACGCCACCTACCGCAACATGCATCGTGCAGTCGACGACATCAAGATCAACGCGTTGTGCGGCTCGCGCCATGGCAACCTGTGGCCCATCGCGAATCCCGGGGACACGCTCACGATTTGGGGAACCACTGCCCAAGGTTGCGCGCAGAACGGTTGGGTCACCATCGACACCTCCAAGGAGGGCTACATGATGGCTGGCAGCAACAAGGTGATCGGGTACTCAAAACCGAAGCGGACATACAAGGCCGTCGAATTCCAGATTGACCGCGCTTGGGACGACCATTGGGCGTTCAACGCCTCGTACCTGTGGTCCAAGTCGGAAGGCAATCACGAAGGTCCGGTGAACTCGGACACCAACTACGGCGATACCGGCATGGTCCAGCATTGGGACCACCCAGCCAACAACGAGCGCTATGGTGTTCTGTTCAACGACCATACGCACCAGTTCAAGTTCCGAGGCAGCTACAAGCTCAACGAAGCACTGTCGTTTGGCGCCACGTTGACCGCGCTTTCGGGCGGCCCGATCACGGCATTCGGCGTGGACTGGCCGGGTGAGGAGCGAGTCACCAGCTACACATCAGAAGGCAGCGGTGGCGGCACTGGTTGGCTTTGCAAGCAAAACTGCAGCGGTCCCCTTGCAAACCGTGTGTTCGAGTATTCACCGCGTGGTGCGTTCGGCCGCATGCCATGGACTTACAACCTGGGCGCCAACGTCACCTGGACGTTGCCGGTGGAGGATATGGACCTGAAGGTACGTTTCTCGGTCTTCAATCTGCTCAACCAGCAGCAAGTCATAAACGTCCGCGGTCGATACGAGAGGGGTCCGGGCATCAGTCGCCCCACCTTTGGCACAGGTACCCGCTGGCAGTCTCCGCGCTATTCGCAGTTGGTGCTGACTTGGAACTTCTGACTTCTTGAGCGATCCATTTTGAGTTGCACCTCTGAGTAACCCCCTAAGGGCGGTCCGCACGTCGGGCCGCCCTCTTTTTGTGGACGAAGCGATGCCGGAACGTGACTGGAAAAGTGGCATTCTTGCGTGGGAAGGTGTCGAACTGCACGCGCTTGCACAACGCGAAGGCACGCCGCTCTATGTCTACTCCGCGGATGCAATCCGCAGCCGTTTGCGGGCCCTGCAAGCGGCGCTCGGCGGGCTGGATGCGGACATCTGCTATGCGGTCAAAGCCAACAGCAATGGGGCCGTGCTGAAGCTGCTGGGAGACATGGGCGCGGGAGCGGACATCGTGTCCGGCGGCGAACTGCAGCGGGCGTTGCGCGCAGGCATCCCGGCGCAACGCATCGTGTTTTCCGGCGTCGGCAAATCGGCTGCGGAAATCGAGCAGGCGCTGGATGCTGGCGTCGCCAGGTTCAATCTTGAATCGCGCGCCGAGCTCGACTTGCTGCAGGTGCTCGCATCGGCGCGTGGCGAAACTGCGCGCGCATCGGTGCGGATCAACCCCGACGTGGACGCCATGACCCACGCCAAGATTTCCACCGGAAAGTCCGAAAACAAGTTCGGCGTGTCGATTGACGAGGCACACAAGTGGTTCGACAAGCGGAAGCGTTGGCCGGCGGTGCAGCTGGATGGCCTGCACATGCACATTGGCTCGCAGATCCTCAGCATCCTGCCGATCCGCCAGGCGCTGCAGCGCATGGCCGCGTTCTGGCGCGAGCTCGAGGCCGCCGGCCATGCCATCGCCAGCATCGACGTCGGCGGTGGCCTGGGCGTGCGCTATCGCGACGGGGAGCAGGCAATCAGCGCCGATGCCTACGTCGCCGAGATCCGCACCGCTCTCGACGGATTCAAGGGCCGCATCCTGCTGGAACCCGGCCGCTGGCTGCTGGCCGAAGCCGGCATCCTGCTTAGTCGCGTGCTGCTGGAAAAACATGGTGAGGCGCGTCGCTTCCTGGTGCTGGACGCGGCGATGAACGACCTGCTGCGGCCAAGCCTGTACGACGCGTGGCACGACATCGTCCGCGTGGAGGGCGGCGATGGTCGTCCAACCGTCGCCTACGACGTGGTCGGCCCGGTCTGCGAGACCGGCGACACCTTCGCGATTGGCCGCCAATTGCCGCGCTGCGATGCCGGCGACCTGGTCGCGATCCTCGGTGCCGGTGCGTATGGCGCATCGATGGCCTCAAGCTACAACTCACGCCCAATGCCCGCCGAGGTATTGGTCGACGGGAATCGCTATGCGGTGGTGCGGCGCCGGCAAACCTTCGATGAGATGATCGCCGGTGAGCAGCCGGCCGACGACTGGAGACAGGCATGAGGCATCACTCTGGCTTTCCGTCGTTGACCAAGGCACTCGCTGCCGGGCTCATCGCACTGGGTATTGCATGCCCGCTGCAGGCTGCGCAGCCGCAGGCCGGGCCGACCCCGGAGGCGATCGACGCGGTGGTGATCGCCACCATCGCGCGCTACCACTTGCCTGGCATCGCGGTGGGCGTGATCGAAGACGGCAAGGTGGTGTACGCGCGTGGTCATGGCGAAACCATGGCGGGCTCCGGCGATCCGGTCACCGGCAGGACCCTGTTCAAGATTGCATCCAACAGCAAGGCGATGACCGCCAGCGTGCTGGCGCGGCTGGTGCAACAGGGCAAGCTGGGCTGGGATGACCCGGTGGTCAGGCATCTGCCCGCATTCGCCATGCATGATCCGTGGGTGACCCAGCACATGACCGTGCGTGACCTGCTGGTGCACAACAGCGGTCTGCCCGAAGGCGGGGGCGACCTGATGTTCTGGCCGGAGCCGAACACGTTCACCCGCGACGACATCATCCACGGCCTGCAATTCCTCAAGCCGGCGTATGGTTTTCGCGCGGGTTATGCCTACGACAACCTGTTGTACGTGGTGGCCGGCCAGGTGGCGGCCGCCGCGGGCGGCGCATCGTACGAGGAACTGGTGCGCCGGGAATTGTTCCAGCCACTGGGACTCGACGGTTGCCGCGTCGGCGAATTTCGCATGTCCGATGCCGGCAGCGTCGCCCAGCCGCACTATCGAAGTGGCGCCGGCAATGTCGTGATGCGCGAGGACGGTGACGTGATCCCGATGATCGCGTCAGCGCCGGCAGGCGGCATCCGCTGCACGCTGGACGACATGCTGGCGTGGGCCGGGAACTGGCTGCAGCCGACATCCGCCCAACTCGAATGGCTGGACGAGCGCCAGCGCGCCGAGATGTGGAAGGCGCGCACGCCGATGCCGATCTCGCAGCAGCGCCGCCGCTGGGACAACACCCACTACTACGCCTATGCCTTCGGTTTTCGCCTGGCCGATGCCGATGGCCAATGGACGGTGTCGCACACCGGCACCCTGGGCGGCATGTATTCGATGATGATGCTGTTGCCGGATCGCAAGTCCGGCTTCGTGTTCATGATCAACGGCGAGGGCGGTGATGCGCGCACGGTGCTGGGTGAAGTGCTGCTGAAACTGTTCACCGCGCCGGACAGGTCGCTGGGGGTGCAGGGCTATGCAGACGAGATCGCGCGGCCGGTGACTTCCACGGCCAGGCCGAAGCCGCCACTGCCCGATATCAGCAGGCGCAAGCCGGTCAGCGCGGAGGAACTGCGTCCGTGGTTGGGCACCTGGCGCGACCCGTGGTTCGGTGACGTGCGCATCTGCGCGGTCGGCGACGGTGTCGAGTGGCGCTCGGCCAAGTCACCGAAGATGCATGGCAAGGTCAGCCGCCTGGATGGCCGCTACCTGCTGCACTGGGACGACATCGCGGTCGACATCGACCCCTGGCTGGAGTTCTCGGGCAGTGGACAGGCGCGCCAACTGCACATGGCCAAGACCGATCCGGACGGCGACTTCAGTTCCGACTACGAAGATCTCTCCTTCCGCCGGACCGGTGACTGTGAGTAGCTTCCGCGTCGCCGTCGTCGCGTTGCTGCTCGCGACCTGCGGGTGCACGGCAGCACCTGTCAAGCCGAGCGTGGCCACTTCGCCCGCCAGCACCGAGGCGCAGGCGGGATTGGTCGATGTCAGCACGCTGGCCCCCGATATCGACATCGCCATGCGCTATGCCGGCACCCACAACTTCACCGGCGGGATCGTAGAGGGCTACGACGCACCGCGCTGCCTGCTGCTGCGCCCGGCCGCCGAAGCGCTGGCCAGGGTGCAGGCATCGCTGCGTCCGCAGCGGATGCGACTGCGCGTGTACGACTGTTACCGACCGGTGAGGGCCGTGCAGGCGTTCATGCGTTGGGTCGACGATGACGCGTCGCAGGCGACCAAGGCAGAGTTCTATCCGGACCTGGAGAAAACGCAACTGCGCGGCGTTTATATCGCTGCGGTATCCGGGCACAGCCGCGGCGCAACCACCGATCTGGGGCTGTTGCAGTGCGATGCCGATGGGCGCTGCGAACCGCTGGACATGGGCACGGCCTTCGACTTCTTCGGCGAGCGCGCCAATACCGATTTCCCCGCCATCACCGACCTGCAACGCGCCAACCGACAACATCTGCGGGTAGCAATGGAGGGCGCCGGTTTCGCCAACTATCCGATGGAATGGTGGCACTACACGTTCAAGCCGGAACCCACGCCCCTGCTGCAATACGACGTACCCATCAGCCATCCGGACACCACCATGCTGCAAGCCAAGGTCGACCACCTGATGCAACGCTACGACGGCGACGTCCCGGGCGCTTCGTTGCTGGTAGTGCGCAATGGCGAGGCGGTGGTGCGTCGCGGCTATGGGCGTGCCGAGCTGGAGCAGGGCATCGAAGCCGGACCGGGAACCGAGTACAGGCTGGCCTCGGTCAGCAAGCAGTTCACCGCCATGGCGGTCCTGTTGCTGGCGCAGGACGGCACGCTGGGCATCGACGATCCGGCCCGGAAGTGGTTGCCAACGCTGCCGTCGAGCGCAGCCGGAATCACGTTGCGCCACCTGTTGACCCATACCTCGGGACTGCTCGACTACGAAGACCTGATGGCCGACGACTACCGGGGCCAAATCCTCGATGCCGGCGTGCTCGGGCTGTTGGCGAAGGAAGACACGTTGTACTTCGCGCCCGGTTCCGCCTACCGCTACAGCAACAGCGGCTATGCGCTGCTGTCGCTGGTGGTGGAACGCGCCTCGGGCATGGACTATCCGGCATTCGTGCGCAAGCGCATCTTCGCGCCGCTGGGCATGCACGACACGCTGGCCTATGTCGATGGCGGGCCGGACGTGAACCATCGCGCATTTGGCTACAGCCAGGTCGATGGCCGCTGGCAACGCACCGACCAGAGCAGCACCAGCGCGGTCCTCGGCGATGGTGGCATCTATTCGTCGATCGACGACCTGGCGCGCTGGGATGCGGCGCTGCATGATGACCGGCTGCTGGGCAGCGCCTTGCGCAGCGCCGCGTTCGCGCCGTCTACCGCGACCGACGATCCGCAGGTCGGCTATGGATTCGGCTGGCGCATCACTGGCGACATGCTCTGGCATACCGGCGAAACAGTCGGCTTCCGCAACGTCATCCTGCGCTGGCCGAAGCAGCACCTCACGGTGATCCTGCTGAGCAACCGCAGCGAGCCGGGTCCTTACGACACGGCAATGGATATCGCGAAGCTGTTCAAGACGGAGTGAGCTGCGAAGTATTGCCTGCAATGCCTGCATCAAGTTCGGCGATCACCTGCGCCGTGTGCTCGCCGAGCGCTGGCGAGGCGCGCGATGTTTCCAGCGACGCATCGGAAAAGCGGATCGGCGTGCGCACGCCCGGCAGGTGGCCGTCGCGATGGCCGGGCGCGGAAAGGTCGAGTTGCAATTGACGATGGCGGACCTGCGGGTCGTTGAAGACCTCGTCGAGGTGGTTGATCGGCCCGGCCGGTACGCCGCGTTGTTCCAGCTGCGCCAGGATGTCGGTGCGCGCGAATCGCAGGAAGGCCGACTCAAGCGCGGGGATCAAGGCCTCGCGATGGCGCACGCGCCCGGCGTTGCTGGTGTACTCGGGGACGCTTGCCAGTTCGGGAAGCCGCAGCACGTCGCACAGGCTGCGGAACTGCGCGTCGTTGCCGACCGCCAGCATGATGTGCCCGTCCACCACCGCGAACACCTGGTAGGGCACGATGTTGGGATGCGCGTTGCCATGGCGCGTGGGCACGTCGCCGGACACCAGGTAATTGAGGTTCTGGTTTGCCAGCACCGCCACCATGCAGTCCAGCAAGGCGATGTCCACGTGCTGGCCGACGCCGGTGCGCTGGCGTTGCGCGAGTGCGGCCTGGATGGCGATGACACCGTACAGGCCGGCGCACAGGTCGCCGATCGCCACGCCGGTTTTTTGCGGTGGCCCGTCGGCTTCGCCGGTCAGCGACATCATCCCGCCCATCGCCTGGATCATCGCGTCGTAGCCGGCGCGGTGGGCATACGGGCCGTCCTGGCCAAAGCCCGTTACCGAGCAATACACCAGTGCGGGATTGAGGGCGCGCAGGCTGGCGTAATCCAGGCCGTATTGTTGCAGGCCACCGACCTTGAAGTTCTCGATGAGGACGTCGGCGCCCTGTGCCAGCCGGGTTGCCAGCGCGCGGCCTTCGAGGGTGCGCAGGTCCGCGACCACCGAGCGCTTGCCGCGATTGCAGGCGTGGAAATAGGCAGCGTCGCCGTCCATGCCTTGCGCGTCCTGCACGAACGGCGGTCCCCAGCGGCGCGTGTCGTCGCCGTCCGGCGCTTCGATCTTGATCACGTCGGCGCCCAGGTCGGCCAGCGTCTGACCGATCCACGGGCCGGCCAGGATCCTTGCAAGCTCGACCACCTTCAGGCCGGTCAGCGGTGTCGGTCGTTCGTCCATGGGTCTCCGGTAGGTCGCTTGCGTGGCGTTGGATGATGCGCGAAAGCATGCGTCATTCTTGCGCCCGATGATGCGGCAAGCGGGTGCACGGGTCCTGGCGAGGTCTGCCGGGTGATCTGGCTCCATCCATCGCCGGAATCTGGCCCTATGACCATTTTTTTGCCGGGTCGACACTGGGCCCCGGACTATGGAGTATCTGCATGACCAGCAATGCCAGCCTCTTGCAACGTCGATTGGCCGCCATCCCGCATGGCGTGGGGACCGCGATGCCGGTGTTCGCCGAACGTGCGTTGAATGCCGAGCTATGGGATGTCGAGGGGCGTCGCTACATCGACTTCGCCGCAGGCATCGCCGTGCTCAACGTCGGTCATTGCCACCCGCGCGTGGTGGCTGCGGCACGTGCGCAGCTTGAGCGATACACCCACACCGCCTTCCAGGTCACTGCCTACGAGCCTTACATCGCACTGGCTGAGCGTCTGAACGCGCTCGCGCCGATCGACGGTGCGGCCAAGACGATCCTGTTTTCCACCGGCGCCGAGGCCGTCGAGAACGCGGTCAAGATCGCGCGCAAGGCGACCGGGCGTTCGGCGGTGATCGCCTTCAGCGGGGGCTTCCACGGGCGCAGCTTCATGGCGATGGCCCTGACCGGCAAGACCGCGCCTTACAAGCGTGGCTTCGGCCCGTTGCCGGGCGAGGTCTACCACCTGCCATTTCCCGTCGAGCACATGGGCACCCGTGTCGAGGACAGCCTGGGTGCGTTGCAGATGCTGTTCAAGGCCGATGTCGCGGCCGATGAAGTCGCGGCGATCATCATCGAGCCGGTGCAGGGCGAGGGCGGCTTCCACGTGGCGCCGCCGGCATTGCTGCAGGGATTGCGCGAGGTCTGCGACAGGCACGGCATCCTGCTGATCGCCGATGAAGTGCAGGCCGGCTTCGCGCGCACGGGGCGCATGTTCGGCATCGAACATTCCGGGGTGAAGCCCGACCTGATCACCGTGGCCAAGTCGCTGGCCGGCGGGTTTCCGCTGTCCGGCGTGATCGGGCGTGCGGACGTCATGGATGCGGTCGAGCCCGGTGGGCTTGGCGGCACCTATGGCGGTTCGCCGGTTGCCTGCGCGGCGGCGCTGGCGGTGCTGGACGTGATCGAAGAGGAACAGCTGGTCGAGCGCGCCCGCACGCTGGGTGCGGTCGTGGTCGCCAGGCTGCAGGCACTGGCGTCCCGCAGCAACCTGCGGCCGATCGGGCATGTCCGCGCGGCAGGCGCGATGATCGCGTTCGACCTGCTGGCGGCGCGCGATGGCGACCAGGTCGATCCCGCGGCCACCCGCGAGGTGCTGCAGCGCGCGCATGCGCTGGGCCTGATCCTGCTGGGCTGCGGCGCACAGGGCGAAGCGGTGCGTCTGCTGTTCCCGCTGACGATCACCGATGGCGTGCTGGATGAAGGACTGGCACTCCTGGAGCAGGCGCTGTCCATTCCGGCCTGACCATTGCCTGCCGGAACAACGTCCCGTGCGCATGGTGACAGGTGATTCCCGATACGCTGGTATGCTCGGGTGAGCACACAGGCGCCTGCACGCGGGCGCAAGCCGGGACGGATGGATGACCTGAACATCGTGCTGGATCCGGACAGTCCGCTGAGCCTCCAGCACCAGTTGCGGCAAAAACTCGTGGATGCGATCCACAGTGGCGTGCTGCTTCCGGGACGGCGCTTGCCGTCCTCGCGCAGCCTGGCCGAGCGCATCGGCGTGTCGCGCAACACGGTCAGCCTTGCCTACGATGCACTGATCGCCGAAGGCCACGTCGCCAGTCGTGCGCGCAGCGGCATGTTCGTCGCCGCTGAAGTGCCCGGCGTGCGGATTGCGGCGGCCAGGCGCGAACCGGCGTCGGGTTCGCCGCTGGCGATGCGCTTGCCGGCGGCACCCGACGACAACCGCTTCCGTTGCCCGGGCAACTGGTTCCAATACCCGTTCCCGTTCATCGATGGCTGCGTCGACCCCGAACTGACGCCGAACCGCGAGTGGCGCGAGGCCCTGCGGCTGGCCGGTTCGCGGCACGAAGTCGATGGCTGGAACCGCAACGTGCGCGACACCGACGATCCCGCGCTGGTCGAGGAGCTGCGCGGCAAGGTGCTGCCGACGCGCGGGATCGATGCCAATGCCGACGAGCTGTTGGTCACCCTGTCGGCGCGGCATGCCTTGCAACTGGTCGGCAACTTGCTGGTCACGCGTGGCACGCCGCTGGTGCTCGAAGCGCCGGTGGACGAGGAATTCGAACTGCGCATGCGCGAGCGCAATGCGGACGTGTCGATGCTCGATGCGTGGGCGGATCGGCCGTTGCCGGGCGGGGCGGTGGTGGTCACCAGTGCCCGGCGCAGTTACCCGGCCGACTCGAAGCATCCGCGCGCATTGTTGGCAAGGGTGGCCGCAGCCGACGGCGTGCTGGTCGAGCACGACATGCCGCCCGGCACCCGCGACGGCAGCCATGCCGCGCCGGCCTTGCGTGCGCTGGACGACGGCGGGCGCGTGGTCCATGTCGGCAGCCTGGCGCCGGCCGTGTCCTGCGGTGAACCGCTGGGCATGGTGGTGACCGTCCCGGCCTTCATCGAACGCCTGCGCCAGCTTCGCCGCATCCAGGGCACCGCTCCACCCATGCTGCTGCAACGCGCCTGGGCCTATTTCATCGGGCTTGGCCATTATTCCGCGGCGCTGGTGCGCGCAGGACGCGTGCTCGGGGGCAGGCGCACCGCGTTGCGCGACGCGCTCAACCACTACCTGCACCAGCAGGTCAGCATCGAAACCCTGCCGGGTGCCAGCGCCTACTGGGTGCGACTTCCGGAACGCATCGACATGCACGGCTTCGTGCGGCGCGCCGCCGCGATTGGCGTTCTGGTGGAACCGACCACGCTCGAAGGCGGGCGCGAGGCCCTGTGCATGGGCGTCACCGGACTCAGCGATGCCCGCGTGCGCGCGGGCGTACAGGCATTGTCGCGGCTGGTGCGCGGCGACCTTGCCGATGCACCGCGGCACCTCGACGAGGAGTCGATCAAGCCGCTGCAGGGGCGCGCGCTGCTCAGGAAAATGGCCGGGGCCACGCTGCTCTACAACACCGTCTATGGCGAACCTGCCACGCTGGAAGTCCGCGCCAATGGCGAACTGGAAGGGACCGCCGGCTATGCCGGCGAGGACTGCGATCGCGGCCGCTGGTGGATCGAGGGCAACCGCTGGCATCGCCAATGGCAGCGCTGGGCCTATGCCGAACCGACCGGCTATGCCGTGGTCATCGATGGCGACCAACTGCGCTGGTATGGCGATGACGGCCTGCTGGCCGATACCGCGGTGATCACTCGCGGTTCGCGGCGGAGCGAGCGGCCCGGGCGCTGAGCATGCTCCCGCGCGGGGCCACGTTCCGAACCGGGCCCCATCTGGCTTGGCCAACTGGCACTATCGGCCATCGGCAACTGGCTCTAAGCAATGCGGGCAGGGAGGGCTAACGTCAGGTCGTCGCCCGACCTGACCAGGAACCGCACTTGGCACAGCAGCCAGAGACCTTGAATCCTCCCGACGCAGGCAACTGCTTCGGCATCGCCGGCCTGCAATTGGCGTTTACGCCAGGCGACAACATCGGCCGCATCATCGAGGAGATCGCGTCGGTCGCCAAACGCTTCCCCTGGGTCCGGATGGTCGTTGCAGGCGAGTTGTGCGGATTCGGCGCGAAGACCGACCTGGCCCAGTGCATGCCCGGCGATGCAGAGGACAGGCTGTGCGCAGCGGCGCGCGAGCATGGCCTGTGGCTGATCCCGGGTTCGCTGTACGAAAAGCGCGATGGACAGGTGTTCAACACCACGCCGGTGATCGATCCCGACGGCAGCGTGGTGGGGCGCTATCGCAAGATCTTCCCGTTCTACCCCTATGAACGCGGTGTCGAACCCGGCGGCGAATTCCTGGTGTTCGACGTGCCCGGCGTCGGGCGTTTCGGCGTCTCGATCTGCTACGACATGTGGTTCCCGGAAACGACCCGTTCGCTGGTGAGCCTGGGCGCCGAAGTCATCCTGCACCCGACGATGACCAACACCATCGACCGCGACGTCGAGCATGCCATCGCGCGGGCGAGCGCGGCGACCAACCAGTGCTATTTCGTCGACATCAACGTGGCCGGCGACCTCGGCGTGGGCCGCTCGATCATCTGCGGGCCGGGCGGGGAAGTGATCTACCAGGCAGGCGAAGGTCGCGAAGTGATCGCCTTCGAGGTCGACCTGGGCTACCTGCGGCGCTGCCGCGAGCGCGGCTGGCAGGGGCTCGGCCAACCGCTCAAGAGCTTCCGCGACAACCCGGTGGTGTACCCGGCCTACGGCGCCGGATGTGCGGCATCGGACAGCCTGTCGCGGTTGTCCGCACTGACCCTGCCGCAACGCGAGTGAACGACTGCCGGACACGCACCATCGATACGCACGCTTCGACCGACACCAAAAAAACGAACCAACAAAAACGGGGATCCACAGCATGAGCACGCAACCCACCCGCAATTCCGTCCGGCGCCTGCGCTATTCGCTCCTCGCGGCGTCCGTCGCCGCCAGCCTGTTCGCGCAGGCCAGCGCCCAAACCGCGGCGCAGGACGCTGCGCCGCAGGCGTCTGCCGCCGAGCCACAGGACAAGGTCACCCAACTGGACAAGATCACCGTGACCGCGCAGGGCCGCGAGCAGGACATCCTGGCCGTGCCTTACAACATCAGCGCGGTCTCCGGCGATGAAATCGAGCGGGCCAGCATCCTCGATACCGCGGAGTTGATGCGCAACATTCCCGGCGTGGGCGTGGTCGACCGGGGCGCGCGCAATTCCAGCGTGGTCAACGGCATCCGCATCCGTGGCTTGAACGTCGACAGCTCCGCGCTGGGTGACTACGCGGTATCCGCTGCGGCGACGGTGGCGACCTATGTCGACAAGACTCCGCTATATGCCAATTTCCTGCTCTCGGACATCGAACGGGTGGAAGTGCTGCGCGGCCCGCAGGGCACGCTGTACGGCTCCGGTGCATTGGGCGGCGCGGTGCGCTTCATCCTGCGCCAGCCGGAACTGGGCGTGTTCGGCGGGCGGGTCAGCCTGACCGGCTCCAGCGTCGACGGCTCCAGCAGCATCGGCAGTTCCGGCTCGCTCACGCTCAATGTGCCATTGGCCGACACCCTGGCCTTCCGCTTCAACACCACGCTCAACGACTACCCGGGTGCGACCGACTATCGCAATGTGTACAAGGTCGACGCACAGGGCGTCCCGACCAAGCCGGGCGGGGTCTTGTCGACTGCGGCGGAATACGAAAACCGCAAGGACGCCGATACGGTCGACCAGTCGTATGCGCGTGCGTCGATGTTGTGGAAACCCAACGATAGATTCGATCTGACCTTGAGCTACATGGCCCAGGCTGATCGCTTCGGTGGTCGGCGCGGAACCAGCCTGGGCAACGACGGCTGGGGCGTGCCATATGGCGACCTGGAAGTCGGTTCGGTGCAACTCGAACCGGCCGCGCGCCACGTCAACATGACCAGCCTGGAAGCCAACATCGACCTCGGCTTCGCGACACTCACCTCGAGCACGTCCGACTACAACCACGCCGGCGACATCACCAGCGAGAACACCGGCTTCTATGCACAGAACGGCTGGCTGGGCGCCTTCTACTACAACTACCCAAGGCCACTGGCCTCGGCCGTGCGCAGTTACGGCGACCAGGCGCTGACCCAGGAGTTCCGCCTGACCTCGAAGCTGGGCGGCTCGTTCGACTACGTCGCCGGCCTGTTCTACCAGGACCAGAAGCGCAACAGCTCGCAGGACAGTTTCCTGCGGGGCTTCAAGCAGTGGTGGGATGCGGCTTACCCAGCCTATGCCAGCGCGGTAATCAGCGACCAGGACTACCTGTACCGCCAGAAGGAACACTTCAAGGAAACCGCGGTCTATGGCGAGCTGACCTGGCACGCGTCCGAGACACTGCAATTCACCGGCGGCCTGCGCCACTTCAGCAACACGTCGGATACCGACGTCAGCCAGGTCACCGGGCTGTATGCAGGCTTCCACGAGGGATCGCAGTCGAGCACCCACGACAAGGACTCCGGCACGCTTGTTCAAGGGCAACGTCTCCTGGGCCTTCGCGCCGGACAACCAGCTCTACGGCACCGTTTCCGAAGGCTATCGTCGTGGCGGCACCAATGGCACGCCGACCACCGGGATGTTTGCCGAAAGTGCGGCATGGACGACCTACAAGTCGGACACCGTGCGCAACTACGAGCTCGGCGTAAAGGGACGCAAGGGCCGGATCACCTACAACGCCGACGTGTTCTACGTCGACTGGACGGATCCGCAGATCAACAGCGCCACCACGTATTGGGGCTTCTTCGCGGTGCAGAACGCGGACAAGGCCAGCACGCGCGGCATCGAGCTTGAACTTGCCGGCAGCATCGGCCAGGGCTTCAGCTACGGGCTGGGTTATACCTACACCGATGCGCAACTGGATGCCGATGCGGTGGCCGTGGATGGCGTCTATGTCTACGGCCACAAGGGCGACCGCCTGCCGGGCGTGCCGACCAACCGTTTCAATGCAAACGCCAGCTATGCATTCCAGGCATGGTCGGGTTGGCTGACGCTGCGCGCGGATGCCTACTACCAGTCGCAGACCCAGAATGCGTTGAGCCTCAATCCGAAATACCGCTACGAGATGGATGCGTTCTCGTTGTTCAACCTGTCGGCGACTTACAGCCACGACGCTTGGGACGCGACCTTGTGGATGAAGAACGCCACCAACGAGGCGGGCATCACTGGCGTCTACACCACGCAGTACATGGGTACATCGCCGGCCCAGAACTACTATGGAAATGGCTCCAAGGCGCTGGTGACGCTGCCGCGGACCCTGGGCCTGACCATCAGTTATCGTTTCTGACCGGGCGGGCGACCGCCGCATGGGAATGACCGCGATGAACGCGCAGCCGCACGGCCTGCAGTCCGGCTTGCGCGACATCGAGGCCCTGCTGCGCAACCGCAAGCCGCAGGCCGCCGAGCGCGCGGCGCAGGCATTGGCCGTGCAATGGCCTGCCGAGATGCAGGTGCAGGTATTGCTTGGCCATGCCCTGCGGCAATGCGGCAAAGGCGAGTTGGCGATGACCGCGGCGCGCCAGGCGGAATCGCTTGCGCCTGCGGATCCTGCGCCGCGGATGCTGCTGGTCGATCTGTTGCAGGAGCAGGGACGGCATGCCGAGTGCGTCGATGCGCTCCATGCACTGATCGCGGACAGCGGGGACTATCAGGCAACGCTGCTGCAGGACATCGCCCAGCGCTGCACGGCGCTCGGCCTGCATGCCGATGCCGAACGCATGCAGGCCCGTTCGCTGGCCCTGCAGCCGGACAATCCCGCGTTCCTCTACAACCATGCGACCGCATTGATCGCACTGGGACGCCTGGACGAAGCCGAGGCCGCGCTCGACCGCGTGGTGGCGCTCAACGCCGGTGATGGCGATGCCTGGTACAACCGCGCGACCCTGCGCAAGCAGACGCCGGAACGCAACCACGTGCCACAGTTGCAGGCACGTCTGCGCGACGTGCCGGGCGCCTCGCCGGAGCGCACTGCGCTGGGTTACGCGCTGGCCAAGGAACTGGAAGACCTTGGCGATTACGGCCCGTCCTTCGCAGCGTTGAAGCAGGGTGCCGACCTGCGCCGGCGCAGGTTGCAATACCGGGTCGAGGACGACATCGAGACGATGCAGCTCATCGCCGGGGCCTTCGATGCGGATTTCTTCGCCACGCCGCATGTCGGGCACGCAGACGAACGCCCGCTGTTCATCGTTGGCCTGCCACGCAGCGGCACCACCCTGGTCGACCGCATCCTCAGCTCGCACAGCGCGGTGCACAGCCGCGGCGAGACCAGCGACCTGGCGATGGCGCTGGTGCGCAGCGCGGGACCCGTCGCAAGCAAGGCTGATCTGGTCAGGCGTTCGACGGCGCTGGATTTCGATGCGCTCGGTCGCCAGTACTGCGCCAACCTCATGGACGGCGGCGCGTTGCGGCAGATCGACAAGGCGCCGGTTAATTTCCTGTACCTGGGGCTGATCGCCAACGCCTTGCCGCAGGCCCGCATCATCCACCTCCGGCGCAATCCGATGGATGCCTGCTACGCCATGTACAAGACGCTGTTCCGGATGGCCTATCCGTTCTCCTACGACCTCGGCGACCTTGGCCGCTACTGGTTGCAATACGACCGCTTGATGGCGCACTGGAAACAGGTGTTGCCGGCCGATCGCTTCATCGAAATCCATTACGAACAATTGGTCGCCAGCCAGCAGGCGACCAGCCGTGAGCTGCTGGCGTTCGCGGGCCTGGACTGGGAGGACGCGTGCCTGGCGTTCGAGCGCAACCCGCAGCCTTCATTGACCGCCAGTGCGGCGCAAGTGCGGCAGCCGATCTATCGCTCTTCGGTCGGACTATGGCAGCGCTACGAACGCGAGCTTGCACCGCTGCGCGAGTTCTTCACGAAAGCCGGCATCGATATCGAAACCGCCATAGAAGGGACGCCGACATGACCGAAGCCAGCGTGAGTGCAGTACCCGAGCCGCGGCAGGCTGCGGCCAGCGACAGCCTGTGGCTGTATGCACTGTTCGCTTTGCTGGCGACCGCGGGATTCTTTTACGTCAACATCATGTCGGCCATTGTCGATGGCCTCATCACCGGCCTTGGCTTCAGCAATGTGCAGGCCGGGATGGTCGGTTCGGCGAATATCTATGGTGCCAGCGTCGGCGCACTGGTGTCGGTCTTCATCGTGCGCCACGTGCAGTGGAAAACCGCACTGGGCGTGTTGCTGGGCCTGCTGCTGGTGATCGACCTGGGCTCGACCATGATCCATGTGCCGGCGGTGTTGATCCCGGTGCGCGCGGTGCACGGTTTCATCGGCGGGATGTCGGTCGGCGTGGTGTATTCGGTGATGGCGCGCCTGCGTTCGCCCGACCGCGCGTTCGGCATGTTGCTGGTATTGCAGTTCGGGCTTGGTGGCCTGGGCGTGATGTTCCTGCCCTCGCTGGTGCCGACCCATGGCGCCAGGATCCTGTTCCTGGTGCTGGCTGGCCTCACCGCCACTGCCCTGGCCGCGATGCTGGCGATCCCGCGTTCGATCGCGGCCAACAATGCATCCCGGGTCGTCGATGCGATGCCCACGACGTATCGCCGGCTCACGGTGGCCCTGGCCTTGCTGGCGATCTTCCTGTTCCAGGCCGGGAACATGTCGCTGGGGGCATTCATCATCCGGCTGGGCGAAGAGTCGGCGCATTCCCGCGACTTCATCGGACAGGCACTGGGTTGGGCGACCTGGATCGGCGCGGCGGGCGCCGGCCTGGTCATTTTCATGGGCACGCGCTTCGGCCGGTTTCGGCCCATGGTCATCGCCATGCTGCTGACCCTGGCGGGTACCGCGGGCTTTTTCTGGGCCGGCAGCAAGCCGGTCTACTTCATCGCCAATGTCGGCACGGCGATCACCTGGTCGTTCGTCATTCCGTATCTGTTCGGCATGCTTTCCAGGCTCGACCCGTCCGGGCGGCTGGCGGCGCTGGGCGGGTTCGTTTCCAAGTCCGGCCTTGCCACCGGCCCGCTTGTCGCGGGCTTCATCCTGCGTGGCGGACACTTCGATTCACTGATCTGGCTGGCGATTGCCATGCTCGCGCTATCCGCAGTGGCAGCGCTGTTTGCCGCCAGCCAGGTCGATCATCTGGAGCAAGCGACATGATTTCGAACAAGGCCATGCCTGCATTCCCCACACTTGCCGATCCCGATCTGCTGCGCCAGCAGTGCCTGATCGACGGGCAGTGGCGCGAGCCACGCCGGCAGCGCAACCTGCGACGTCACCAATCCTGCCAGCGGCGAGCGCCTGGGCACGGTGCCCGACATGGGCGCATCCGAAACCAATGCGGCCATCGACGCGGCGCAGGCGGCGTTTCCCGCGTGGGCGCGCAAGACCGCCAAGGAGCGCGCGCAGGTATTGCGGCGCATGTACGAGTTGATGCTCGAACACCAGGAAGACCTGGCCACCATCATGACCGCCGAGCAGGGCAAGCCGCTGGCCGAAGCCAGGGGCGAGGTGGCGTACGCCGCCGCGTTCCTGGAATGGTTTGGCGAGGAAGCCAAGCGCATGTATGGCGACATCATCCCCGGCCACGCCGCCGACAAACGCATCATGGTCTGGCGCCAGCCCGTTGGCGTGGTGGCGATGATCACGCCGTGGAATTTCCCGTCGGCCATGCTCGCGCGCAAGATCGGCCCGGCGCTGGCGGCGGGCTGCACGGTGGTCTGCAAGCCGGCCTTGCAGACGCCGTATTCCGCGCTGGCGCTGGGCGTCATCGCGGAACGCGCCGGACTGCCGGCGGGCGTGCTCAACATCGTCACCGGCCACTCCGCTTCCGACATCGGCAGCGCGATGACCTCGCACCCGAAGGTGCGCAAGCTCAGCTTCACCGGCTCCACCGAAGTCGGCAAGAAGCTGATGGCGCAGTGCGCCGAGGGCATGAAGCGGATATCGCTGGAGCTGGGCGGCAATGCGCCGTTCATCGTGTTCGACGATGCCGACCTTGATGCCGCGGTCGAGGGTGCGATCGCCAGCAAGTACCGCAACACCGGGCAGACCTGCGTCTGCGCCAATCGCCTGTTCGTGCAGGACGGCGTGTACGACGCGTTCGCGAAGAAGCTTGCCGCAGCGGTCTCGGAATTGCGCGTGGGTGATGGCCTCAAGGGCGCGACCGACCAGGGTCCGTTGATCGACGACAAGGCGCTGGCCAAGGTCGAGGAACACGTGGCCGATGCGCTGGCCAAGGGCGCGACGCTCGCCGCCGGCGGCAAGCGCCATGCGCTCGGCGGCACCTTCTATGAGCCGACCCTGTTGCTCGACGTCGAACATGGACATGCTGCTCGCGAAGGAAGAGACCTTCGGCCCGGTGGCGCCGCTGTTCCGCTTCAAGACCGAAGAGGAAGCGCTGGCGATGGCCAACGACACCGAGTTCGGCCTGGCCGGTTATTTCTACACGCGCGACCTGGCCCGCAGCTGGCGCGTGGCCGAAGGCCTGGAGTGCGGGATCGTCGGCATCAACACCGGCATCATCTCCACCGAAGTCGCGCCGTTCGGCGGCATCAAGCAGTCCGGCACCGGCCGCGAAGGCTCCAAGTACGGACTGGCCGACTACACCGAGCTCAAGTACACCTGCGTCGGAGGTGTGTGAGATGATTGCGGCTGGCGTGCGCACTGCTTGCTGCTTGCAATCGCGCCGCTGGCCACTCGCCCGCGATGCGCTCGACTTCGACCGCATGGCGTCGGGAAACGATCGCAGCAGCGTTGATCTGTCTGCATACGCACCCGGCCCCGATGCCACGCCGCCATCGCATCGCTTCGAAGGACGCCTGACGCTTGTCGGGTACGCCTTCCACCCGCACGCTGGTCGCCGACAAGGACTACGTGCAGCGAGGCCGACATCGCCCGGGCGCGCACGCTGCCGACCGATTTCGACTATGCCTTCGTGCAGGACGGCGACGCGCTGATTCCCGTGCGACGTGGCCCGATCCCGAGCACGCACGGCTGGTGGGAATTCGTGCTGGAACCCGGACGGGTCTGGGACGAGCCCGGCGACCATGGCTACACCCGCGCCGCGATTCCGTTTGCGCTGGTGCAGAAGAACGCCAACTGCACCCACAACGGCGTGCTGATGCTGCTGTTCAACGAGAACGGCGCGATGGCACGCGCCGCGATGCAGGTCAGCAGCGAGACCTGCCAATACCTGCAACTGGACATGTGGGGTTGGTTGCAGGCCGGGTACACGCCGGGGCCCGTTGCGGACGCTGCCGATGTCGTCGCGAGCTACCGACGCGAACTTGCCGCACGCCTGCCGACACGTCCGTTGTCGGCATTGGCGGTCGATCACCCCGGCATCGACATCGCGAACCTGGCGATTGGCGATGCGCGCGCCAGCACCCGACATGGCGTGCTGGTGGATGGCATCCACTATGTGTCGTCGTGCGCCACGCGGCATGGCGACTACCCGTATTGCGACGTGCTTGACGTGCCGTCGTTCTCGGTCGCCAAGACGGCGGTGGCCGGCGTGGCCCTGATGCACATGGAATTGCTGCGCGCCGGGTACAGCGGCCAGGACGGTTGCCGATCTGGTGCCTGCCACCGGGTGCCGCACCGAGGCATGGCGCGACGTGAGGCTTGTCGACCTGCTCGACATGGCCACCGGCCACGACGATTCGGCGGCCTACATGGCCGATGAGGATGCGCCAAAGGTCACGACGTTCTTCGGCGCGCCAACCCATCCGTACAAGCTCGCGTTCGCGTGCGAAGCGTATCCGCGCAAGCAGGATCCGGGCACGCGTTGGGTCTATCACACCTCCGATACCTACCTGCTCGGCGTCGCCCTCAACGCCGACTTGCGCAGCAGGCCCGGGCATGGTCGGCAGGACATCTTCCGCGACGTGCTGGTGGCGGACATCTACCAGCCCTTGCAGCTCAGCCAGACCGCGTTGGCGACAAGGCGTACCTACGATGCCGACGCACAGCCGTTCTTCGGCTGGGGGTTGACCCTGCATGCGGACGATATCGCCAAGCTGGCGCGTTTCCTCGGTCCGGATCGTGGCAGCATCGATGGCCACGTGCTGCTGGACCAGCCAATGCTGGATGCCGCGATGCAGCGCGACCCGAATTCACCGGGCCTGCAGGTCGCCACGCTGGAGCGCTACCGCTACCAACACGGCATGTGGGCACGCAACCTGCAGCGCGAACTAGGCTGCAGCTAGTGGCGCCTGGGTGCCTTTCATGTCCGGTTTCGGCGGGATCACCGTCGCGATGTTTCCCAATGGCGCCGTCTGGTACAACGTCGCCGATGACGGCAAGCTGGTTTCGATCGACTTCGCCAAACCGGCCATCGAGATGGCGAAACTCGGCAGACTATTGCAGTACGTTAGCAGGGTTCGCGACAGAGGCCAGGCGGAAGCAGCGTTCAATGAAAAACCGGCCAAGGCAGGAGATTGCCCAATAAAAAACCGGCCAAGGCCGGTTTTTTTCTCTGATCTTGCGCTTGCGACCTGCCACCACCCTGGGGTGGTGGAGCGAAGGGGGATCGAACCCCTGACCTCCACGATGCGAACGTGGCGCTCTCCCAGCTGAGCTACCGCCCCTCAAATCCAACGACGCGAATTATACGGCCGTGTCCCCGGCGCCGCCAGTGAATTGGCTTGCTGAGGTTGGGCGACTGGCGCACGTCGCATAATCGCGTGGAGTCATGGGTCGATGCGACAGCGTGATCCAGGTCGGATCCGGGCATTGATCGGGCATAGTGATCCGGGCATGATCCACAGACCCGTTCATCCAGACAGGAGGATCACACCGTGTCCGATACATGGCTTTCCAGCTTGCAGACCGCCACACCTCAGGAAGGCTTCGAGCTCGCCATCACGCTCAGCCGGCGCGGGGTCAAGTACACCCAGCCTGACACGGCCATGCTGAAGAAGCTTCGTCCTGACTACGCCGAATCGGCGTCGGACCTGACCGCGGCGTCGCAGGTCATCGCGATCAACTTCCAGACGGTGGCCGCCGCGAACAACTACTGGCGCGGCTGAGCCAGGCATCGCATCAGGTGGAAGTGAAGCGGGGCCGCCGCCAGGATCGACGCCAGTCTGCGGTTCCAGCAGCGAGCGCCGCCACCCTGACAGGGCACCAGGCCAATCCTGGCCGTCCTGCAGGGCTTCCAGCCATTTGCGCGAGGCAAGCAGCCCATCGGGCAGGCCAAGCTCTGCAGCGACCGAGGCCACAACATCCTGCATCGCACGCAGCTGTTTCTTGTCGCGGTCGTCGCCGCGTGCCAGTGGCGCATCCGCCTCGTCGGGCAAGCGGGGTCGTCAACGCCTGCGAACAGGGCATCGCACAGGTTGCGTGGCGATTTCGGCGTCGCCTCCAGCAGGCTGCGCAGGGTTTGCGCATCGGCGGGATTCTGGCGGGCGATCGTCACTGCCAGTTCGTTGTCCAGGATCCAGCTGCGCGGGCGGTCGCTGCGGCGCGCATGGACGTCGCGCCAACGCAGCAGGCGCAGCACGCGCACCTGCGCATGGCGATCCAGGAATTGCGCACTGCGCAACGGCAGGTGCGGCCAACGCTCGCCTTCGTCGTCGGCCACGCCGGCCAGCAGGCGCGTGCAGTCCTCGGCCAGCCATGCGTCGCGTCCGAGGCTTGCCAGCCTGTCGTCAAGCTGGCGATGCAGCAGGTGCAGGTGGCGCACATCGTCCGCCGCATACTGGAGCTGGGCCGGCGACAACGGCCGCCGCAGCCAGTCGGAGCGGGTTTCGCCCTTGTCCACGCTGATGCCGGTCTGCGCCTGCACCAGCTTCTGGTAGCCCATGCCGCCGCCGATGCCGGCCAGCGCGGCGGCGACCTGGGTGTCGAATAGCGGCACCGGCAGTACACCGCAGGCATGCTTGAACGCCACCAGGTCTTCGCTGGCGCTGTGCATGACCTTGAGGACGCCGGGGTTGGCGAGCAGTGGCGCCAGTGCCTCGGTCATGCCGGGCACCAGTGGATCGACCAGCAGGATGCCGTCGTCGCGTCTCATCCAGGGCGATCTGCACCAGCGCCAGCTGCGGCCAGTAGGTGCGTTCGCGGATGAACTCGGTATCCATGCCGATCACGGCGGGCGGCTGCGCGATGCGCTCGCGCAGCAGTTCGGGGCTGTCGATCCAGATTGTCATGCCGCCATTATGCGGTTGCCGGGGTGGATGGCTTACCCTAACTTCGATCTTTCCCTTGCCAGCATTGGCGGACACCGACGGAGACCGGGATTTGCGCGCAGGCTGGATCACCATCGTCATCGTGTTGCTGCTTGCCGCGTGCGAACCGGACAAGCCCGCGCCGGGCCGGCCACGCCGCCGTCTGTGGCTGCTGTGCCGTCCGTGCGCGTCGGCAGCGTGAGCATCAGCGGTGACGATGCCCTGGCCCAGGTACTGACCTGGTCGCTACCGATGGTCGCTGGTCGAAGAGGAGGGCGCGCGCGCGGCGCGCCGCAAGCTGAAGCGTGCACTCGAAGCCGGTGACCTGTTCGAAACCGCGGATTCCGCCATTCCGCTGCTGTTCGCATTGCAACGCCTGCAACCGGATGATCCTGGCCTGGCAGCGCAGCTGGCAGGGGCGCGCACGGCGTTGGTCGAGCAGGGTGATGCGGCCCTGGTCGCGGGCGATAGCCGACCTCGAGGCGCTGCGCGCAGCGCAGCGGCGTGCTGCGGTGCTGCGCAAACTGTGGCCGGCCGATCCCGATGTGCTGGCCTACCTGGCGCGGGTCGATCGCAGCGAGCGGGCGTGGGACCACAATGCCGAGGCCGATGCCCTGCTCGCAGCAGGTCAATTGGGTGAAAACGGTGGCGGCGCACTGGCGGCGTATCGGGTGGCGTTGTCGCTGCGGCCGGGCCAGACGCGGGCATCACAGGGCATCGTTGCAGTGGAGTCCGCGCTGATCGGGCGTGCCGAAGCGCGCTGCGCTGAATGGCGACTTCAACCAGGCGCAACAGCAACTGGCGCATGCCGCGAAGGTGCGCTCGGACCCCGGCACGATCCCGGCTGCGTTGCGCCGGCTCAATGCGATTCGCGACGAGCGCGTGCGCCGCCTGCGCGATGAAGGGCTGATTGCCATGGGCGATCCGGATGGCCTGCGCATCGCGCGCGAACGGCTGGCGGAAATGCTGCGGATCGCAGACCCGAGCAATCCGGCCAGCGTGGAGCTGCGCCAGCGCATCGACCTGGTCAGTCATTACGGCCTGTTCCGGCCTGGCCAGGTGTTCACCGACGAACTCCGCCACGGCGGGCGCGGCCCGCAGCTCGTGGTGATCCGGCATGGCACCTTCCGGATGGGTGCGCCGGAAGACGAGGAGGGCACCACGCCGGCCGAGCAACCGCAACATGAGGTGCGGCTGGACCGTGGCTTCGCAATGGCCCGCAACGAAATCACGGTGGGCGAGTTCACCCGCTTCGTGACCGCCAGCGGCTACGTTCCGCGTGCGACCCAGCGCGAACATTCCATCGCCTACGACGCCCGCAGTGGCAATTTCGTGCGGGGCAGCGGCATCGATTGGCGTTCCACCTACGACGGCAAGCCGGCAGCTGCCGGCGATGCCGGTCATCCACGTCACTGCGCGCGATGCCGAGGCGTATGCGGAATGGCTCAGCACCGAAACCGGTGCGCATTACCGCCTGCCGAGTGAGGCCGAGTTCGAATACGCGCTGCGTGCAGGCAGCCAGACGCGATACCCGTGGGGCAATGGCTCGCCGCCGCCTGGCAGCGAAAACGTGACCGGAGGACTGGATCGTTCCCCACAGGGACGGACCTGGAGCAATGCATTCGTGGGCTATGGCGACGGTTGGTGGGGCCCCGCCCCCGTCGGTAGCCTGGCCGCGAATGCATACGGCCTCCACGACATGGCGGGCAATGTGAGCGAGTGGATCGCCGACTGCTGGCACCAGGGCTATCGCAGGGCACCAGCGACCGGGGGGGCCTGGGTCAATCCAGGTTGCCGCAACCGCATGTATCGCGGCGGATCCTGGGCCAGCGCGCCGGCGGAGGTGCGCTCGGCATGGCGTGCCATAGGTGGGCGTGGATGCGACCAATGCACGTGTCGGTTTCCGGCTGGTGAGGCGATATCTGAGTTCGGCTATTGGGGTTTCCAATCGGACGGTCGATCCCTACACCTGCGAGAAGGTGCTCATCGACAAGAACCCGGATGCAGAAGGGGAAAGCGCGCCTGGCCTGCAGGCGTATCGCGAGAAACTCAGCCAGGAACAAGCGGTTGATCCGACTTCGCAGGTCGACACGAAGGTCCGCCGCATCGCCGAACGCCTTGTTTCCTGCGTTGACGAGGTCGAAGCGGACCTCGCCGCCGAGCACGGCCTGGCGTCCGGCAACATTGCCGCGAACTTCGAATGGGCGGTCAGCGTGAACCAGTCCGACCAGACCGTCGCGTTGAAACCGAAAACGGGCCGCAAGGCCCGTTCTCCTGGTCGTGTTGCCTGATGGCGGGATAACGGCGCTCAACGCCCGCGTGGCTTGCCCTGCTCGCGCGTGTCGTCCGGACGTGGCTTGGCCTGGCTACCCAGCCCGCCCACCAGGTTCTGCTGGAAGTCCTTCCACATTTCCATGTTGCGTTCGGTCAGCTGGTTGAGCATCGTCCATGGGGTCTGCCCGATCAGGCCGCCCATCTGCTGGCGGAACTGCTGCTGCTGCTCCAGGAACACCTGCATCGAGCGCTCCAGGTAATTGCCCATGAAGCCCTGCAGTGAATCGCCATAGAAGCGGATCAACTGGCTCAGCAACTCGGTGGACAGCATGGGCTGCCCGTCCTGCTCGTGCTCGGTGATGATCTGCAGCAACACCTGGCGGGTCAGGTCGGCGCCGGTCTTGGCATCGCGCACTTCGAATGACTCGCCGTCGACGATCAGCTGGCGCACGTCCTCGATGGTGATGTAACTCGAGATCTCGGTGTCGTACAGCCGACGGTTCGGATACTTCTTGATGATGCGGATTGCAGTCATTGAGCAAAAACTCTAGCGATGCTGACTGCAGCATGGCGCAGCGCAACACGGCTTGCAACTGCAGCAAGAAAACAGGCTGGCGATGCCGGCTTGTGGGTTGGGACGGAACACAAGCCTGTGGTTTCGCAACCCAGCCCCAGAGTCAGGGGGCAATTCGCGGCGTAGCCGCGAATCGTCCTACCACCCCATGTGGTGTCCGCCATTGATGTCCAGGTTGGAACCGGTGATCCAGCTGGCCTGCTCATCGGCGAGGAAGCCGACGCCGTACGCGATTTCTTCAGGCGTGCCGAGGCGCCCGGTCGGGATGTCGGCGACGATCTTCGCGCGGACTTCCTCGGGTACCGCCATCACCATGTCGGTGGCGATGTAGCCCGGCGAGATGGTGTTGACGGTCACGCCGTTGCGGGCGTTTTCGCGCGCCAGCGAAATGGTGAAGCCGTGCATGCCGGCCTTGGCCGCGGCGTAGTTGGCCTGGCCGTACTGGCCCTTGAGGCCGTTGATCGAGCTGATCTGGATGACCCGGCCCCACTTGCGCTCGCGCATGCCTTCGATGACCGGACGGGTGACGTTGAACACCGAATTGAGGTTGGTGTTGATGACGTCGGTCCACTGGTCGGCCTTCATCTTGTGGAAGGTGCCGTCACGGGTGATGCCGGCGTTGTTGACCAGGATGTCGACCGGGCCCAGCACGGATTCGAGTTCGCGCACCATCGCTTCGGCTTCGATCGGGCGAGGTGACGTCGCCCTTGACCAGGGTGATGTCGTAGCCTTCGGCCTTCATTTTCTCCTGCCAGGCGCGCGCGCGTTCCTCGTTGCGGTAGTTGGTCGCGACCTTGTGGCCCATGTCGGCCAGGCGCTTGACGATGGCGGTTCCAATCCCGCCGGTACCACCGGTCACGAGGGCGATTCTGGATGTCATGGAGTTCTCCTGGAGGATGTTGCGCAAGGGGCCATTCTAGTCATGCGATGTTGCAGCGGTGTTGTGCACTGCGGCGGATACGGGCAAGGGCTGGCGCGGAATCAGGGCCGGCTGGAATGCATGCGACGGCAGCCTCGAGGAAGGCCGATGGGATCCGTATCGAGGCATCGGTCAAGGGCGCCTGTCCCAGGCACCGCCATAGCCCATGCAGGGCAGGCAGCGGATCGCTTGCGTCCACCGGCAATGCGGCATCGGACTTCGACAGCTTGCGGCCATCGGTGCCAAGCAGGAGGGGCAGGTGCGCGTAGTTCGGCGTCGGCAGGCCAAGCGCGCGCTGCAACAGGATCTGGCGCGGGGTGGAGTCGAGCAGGTCGGCGCCACGCACGACGTCGGTGATGCCCTGCGCTGCATCGTCCACCACGACCGCGAGCTGGTATGCCCATAGTCCATCGGCGCGCAACAGGACGAAGTCGCCGACCTCGCGGTCCACGCGCTGGCTGACCCGGCCATGGACGCATGTCTTCGAAACCGATCTCGCAACCGTCCGCTACGCGCAGGCGGATCGCGGGATCGGGTCGCCGCGACGTCGGCCACGCAGCGCCTGTGGATGCCGCCGGTCGCGGCCAGTTCGGCGCGGCTGCAATGGCATTCGAACGCCATGCCGCCTGCGATCAGTCGGTCCAGTGCCGCGCGATACGCCGCACCTCGTTGGCTCTGGCTGACGATCTCGCCATCGTGCCGCAGACCGAACCTGGCGAGCGTGCGCAATTGCGAGGCAGCAGCGCCCGCGACTTCGCGTGGCGGGTCGACGTCCTCGATCCGCAGCAACCAGTGCCCACCCGCCTGCCGCGCCAGCAGCCAGCTGCCGAGGGCGGCCAGCATCGAGCCCGCATGCAAGGGACCGGTGGGAGAGGGTGCGAAGCGACCACGATAGACGGGGCTCGGACGTGTGAAGTCGGCATGGCGATGCCAGCGTGGCGGCGACTCAGCTGAAGTCGTAATTCATGTCCGGGCCCGCCGGCGGCCAGGAAGTCGCCCTGCACGAAGTCGATCCCGGCCGAGAACAGCATGGTCATGCTGGACGCATCCTGCACGCGTTCGGCAATCGTGCGGATATTGCGCGTCGGCGGCCTGGCTGGCCAGGTTGCGGACCTGTTGCTGGGAGTCGGCGCTCTTGGCCAGGTCGTCCATGAACTGCGGATCGAGCTTGAGGAAGGCAGGATCGAAATGCTGCAGCAGCTGCATCGAATTCAGGCCGGCGCCGAATTTTTCCAGCGCCGTGCGCGCGCCGAACCCGGCAATCGCACTTGGCGAAATCCTGTGCCGCTCGCAGGTTGGTGAATACCTTGGCCTCGGCGATCGCCAGCACCAGTTGCTCGCCTGGCACGCCGGCATCCGCCAGTGTGGTCGCGATGAAGCCAGCCATGCCATCGTCCTGCAGGGCTTCCTGCGACAGCGCCAGCAGCAGATTGGTGTGCTTGCCCGCGGCCTGGCGCTCGCTGATCAGCCGGACCGCCTGGTGCACCGCCCAACGGTCGATGTCGCCGAGCAAGGCATGCTCTTCGGCGATCGACAGCCAACGATCCGATTCGACCGGTTCGCCGTCGCTGCCCTGCATGCTCAGGAACACCTCGTACATCTCGCTGCCTTCACCTTGCAGCGAGATCACCGGCTGGAAGTCAAGGCGGAAGCCATCGTTGTCCAGCGCGTTGCGGATGCGCGCGACCCAGGCTGCGATCCGTTCTTCCTCGGCACGATCGACGGCGCCCGAGTCGAACAGCTCGTAGCGGTTGCCACCGACCCCGATCGCCGACACCACGCCCTGGCTGGCCTTGGCCAGTACCTGGCTGGTACTGGCGATCTTCTCGCCGATCTGCACGCCGCCAATGCTGATCGTGGCGTTCAGCGAGCTGTCGCCGACTTCCAGCACGTGGTCGGCGAACGCTGCGCATACGCGGGCGGCGAGTGCCTTGGTCGCGACGTGGTCGCTGTTGCGGGTCAGCAGGGCCAGCTGGTGATCGCCGAAACGTGCGGTGACCGCGCCTTCGGCGACACTGTCCAGTCGCTGTGCCATCGCGGCGATCAGGTCGTCGGCGGCATCCAGGCCGATCACGTCCAGCAACTTGGCGTAATGATCGGGTTCGATCAGCAGCAAGCCGTGCGCGGAGCCCTGGGATGCGGCATCGGCCACTGCGTCTTCCAGTGCGGCCAGGAACGTCGCACGGTTGAACAGGCCGGTGGCCTGGTCGCGCTGCTTGAGTTCCATGACCTGACGTGCCAGCTCCGGGTCCTGCTCCTGTTCCTGGCGGCGGAAAATCACTTGCTGGCAGGCCTCGCCCTCGTAGGTCGCGGCGGTGAACTCCATGACCGCAGGGAAGCCATTGCCCTCGATGTCGCGCGCGGTCAGTTGATAGCTTGGCGGCGGTGCGTCGCCCTTGGACAGGCGCTTGAGCAGTTGCTTGAATCCCTCCACATCGGCGCTGGCAACGAGGTCCAGCAGCGACATGCCCTCGATTTCGTCGAAGGTGTCCAGCCCGAACATCTCCAGGTACGCCTGGTTGGCGCGGATATGCATGCCTTCGTGGATGTAGGCGATCGGTTCGCGTGATGAATCGATCAACGCATCGCAACGGCGTTCGGTCTCGCGCTTCTGCGCTTCCAGGTGTCGCTGCGAGCGGCGCGAGTCGAGGTCGTGCCATTCGGTGCGCACGGTCTTGAGGAACTGTTGCGGCCGGCCTCGCAGGGCCACGGCCTGCGCGCCCTGCGCTTGCACGCTATCCAGGATCTCGTCGGTGATGCCGTCCAGCACGGCCAGCAACGGGACGTCGCGACCGCAGCCCATGACCACGGCCGCTACCTCCTTGAATGGCAGCTGGGTCGAAGCGTGTTCGGCAAGGACCAGGTCGACCGTCTGCTGTCCCAGCATCTGCGCCAGTTCGTCCAGCGACTCCGGTCGCAGGGGTCGTACCGCGATGCCAGCATTGCGCAAGCTGCTGACGAGCGCCTCTGCCTCGTTGACCTGGTCGTCGACGAGCATCAATCGTAATGCGGTGTCCTTGCCGATCGCCATGACGTCAGGATCTCTGCAATCCGTGCGTGAAAGGGAAGGCTACATCATAAGGCGGTGGTTGCGCTGCCCTGGTGGGCCATCAGCGGGGTCTTGCCGGGCGCGCCGGACACTTCGCGCACCAGCCTCGGCAACAGGTAACCGGGCAGGCGCGTGGCCAGCGCCGCATGCAGTGCCAGCGCCCGGGCGTCCTCGATCTCGAAGTGCGCGGCGCCGGCGACCCGGTCCAACTGGTGCAGGTAGTAGGGCAACACGCCGGCCTGGAAGCCGCGTTCGCACAGGTCGGCCAGGGCATCCGTCGAATCGTTGATGCCGCGCAGCAGGACTGCCTGGTTGAGCAAGGTGGCGCCGGTCGCCCGCAATGCGGCCAGGGCAGCATCGACCGAGGCATCGAATTCATTGGCGTGGTTGGCGTGGAGGACCACAGTGACCGGCCACGGCAGGCTATCCAGCCACGCCAGCAGGCCGGCATCGACGCGCTCGGGCAGCACCACCGGGAGCCGGGTATGGATGCGCAGGCGGCGGACATGCGGCACCACGCGCAACGCATCGGTGAGCTCGGCCAGCTTGTGGTCGGCCAGTGACAGCGGATCACCCCCGGACAGGATGACTTCGTGCAGGCTCGGATCGCTGGCGATCAGCGCGACCGCCTCGCGCCAGCCTGCAGCCGCGGCGGTGTCTTCGGCATACGGGTAGTGGCGGCGAAAGCAGTAGCGGCAATGGACCGCGCAGCTGCCGGTGGCGATGAGCAACGCGCGACCCTGGTATTTGTGGATCACCCCGCCACCGCGACGCGCTTCGCCGTCGCCCACCGCGTCGAACGCGAAGCCGGGGACGATGCGGTCTTCATCGTCCAGCGGCAACACCTGCCGCAGCAGTGGATCGGCGGGATCGCCATGGCGCATGCGGGCAATGAAGCCACGCGGCACCCGCAACGGGAACTGGTCCGTGGTGGACAGATTTCCCGCCAGTGACCCCAGCCCGAGGATCTCCAGCAGTTCGCACGGATCGCGCACGGCATCACGCCATGCCTGCCGCCAATCCGGCGTGGCGGGCGCAGGATGCGGGCGGATGGGGGCAGCAGGTATCATGTACGGCTTCGATTCAAGACCGTTCCGGTACTGCCGGAACTCCGATCCAACCATTTTAGCCGCCCTGTGGGTGGCGCCGAGGAGCATCCATGGCCACGTTGGGCATGAACGACGTCAAGAGCGGGCAGAAGATCCTGATCAACAATGATCCCTGCGTGATCACCGACTGTGAATACGTCAAGCCGGGCAAGGGCCAGGCGTTTACCCGCATCAAGTTCCGGAACATCAAGAACGGGCGCGTGCAGGAACTGACGATGAAGGCGACCGACGACCTCGAGCAGGCCGACGTGGTGGATACCGACATGCAGTTCCTGTATGCCGACGGCGAGTACTGGCACTTCATGAATCCGGAGAGCTTCGAGCAGGTGCAGTCGGACAAGGCCGGAATGGGCGGCGCCGAGAAGTGGCTGAAGGGCGAGGAGGAGTGCATCGTCACCCTGTGGAACGGCATGCCGATCATGGTCGCCCCACCGAATTTCGTCGAACTCAAGATCGTTGAAACCGACCCGGGCGTCCGCGGCGATACCTCCGGCGGTGGCGGCAAGCCGGCCACGCTGGAAACTGGCGCTGTCGTCCGCGTGCCGCTGTTCGTTGGCCAGGATGAGACCATCAAGGTCGACACCCGCAGCGGTGAATACGTGTCGCGGGTGAAGTAAGCCGATGAGCGACGCCTGCCGGCAAGCCTGCGATGTCCTCATCGAAGCCGGTTGGGTCGTGCCGGTCGTCCCGCACGGCGTGGTCCTGGAGGACCACGCCGTTGCCATGTCCGGCAACCGGATCATTGATGTGCTTCCGACAGCCGAGGCGCGCGCACGCTTCGCGCCGGCCGAGACCGTGTCGCGTCCCGGCGCAGCCTTGATCCCCGGCATGGTCAATGCGCATGCGCACAATCCCATGACCCTGCTGCGCGGGATTGCCGACGACCTGCCGCTCAAGGTCTGGCTGCAACAGCACATCTGGCCGGTCGAAGCGGCCGTCATCGGCCCCGATTTCGTGGCTGACGGCGTGACCCTCGCGATTGCCGAGATGCTGCGCGGTGGCACCACCTGCTGCAACGAGAACTATTTCTTCCCCGACGTGCAGGCCGCGACCTACAAGCGCCATGGTTTCCGCGCGCGGGTCGGGCTGCCGGTGATCGACTTCCCGACCGCCTGGGCACGCAGCGACGACGAATATTTCGACCGTGCCGGCAACGTGCATGACGGGTGGCGCGACGACGCTTTGATCACGACCGCGTTCGCGCCGCATGCGCCATACACCGTCAGCGACGCCAATTTCGAACGGGTGCGGATGCTGGCCGACCAGCTCGACATCCCGGTCCATCTGCACCTGCACGAAACCGCGCAGGAAGTGCAGCAGTCCGTCGACGAACACGGCCAGCGGCCGCTCGCGCGGCTGGACCGGCTGGGGTTGGTCAACGATCGCCTGATTGCGGTGCACATGACGCAACTGACGGAAAGCGAGATCCATCTGTGCGCCGAACGCGGCGTCGGCGTGGTGCATTGCCCGGAATCCAACCTCAAGCTGGCATCGGGGTTCTGCCCGGTGTGCGCATTGCAGCGTGCGGGCGTGACGGTGGCGATCGGTACCGACGGCTGCGCCAGCAACAACGACCTGGACATGTTCGGCGAGACCCGCACCGCGGCGCTGCTGGCCAAGGCGGTCGCCGACGATGCGGCCGGCTTCAATGCGCATGAGGCATTGCGCGCCGCCACCCTGGGCAGCGCCAGGGCGATGGGCCTGGACGAGGTGATCGGCAGCATCGAGCCGGGCAAACAGGCGGACCTCGTTTGCGTGGACCTGTCGGCGCTGGAAACCCAACCGTTGCACAACGTGGTCTCGCAACTGATCTACGCGACCGGCCGCCACCAGGTCAGCGATGTGTGGATCGCGGGCGCGGCGAAACTGCGCCAGCGCGTGCTGGTCGACATCGACCTGGATGGAGTGCTGGCGAATGCACGGCAATGGCGCGAGCGGATCGCGACGGTGAGGACAGGATGAACACGAACACCGGTAGCAATTTCAGCCAGGCCGAACTCGACAAGTTCGACGAACTGGCGCAGCGCTGGTGGGACCCGAACGGCCCGCAAAAAGCCCTGCATGGCCTGAACCCTGCGCGGCTGGGCTACGTGGCGGAGCGCACGGCCCTGGCGGGTGCCGAGGTGCTGGACGTCGGCTGCGGTGCCGGCCTGCTGAGCGAGGCGATGGCGCAGGCCGGTGCACGCGTCACCGCGATCGACCTCGCGCCGAACCTGCTCAAGGTCGCGCGCCTGCACGGCCTTGAGTCCGGCATCAAGGTCGACTATCGCGAAACCTCGGTGGAAGCATTGGCCGATGCGTCACCGGCAACGTTCGATGCGGTCACCTGCATGGAAATGCTCGAGCACGTGCCGGATCCGGCATCGATCATCGAAGCGTGCGCGCGCCTGCTGAAGCCGCGCGGACGCCTGTTCGTGTCCACCCTCAACCGCACGCCTGCGGCATTCGCACTGGCGATCGTCGGTGCCGAATACGTGGCGCGATTGCTGCCGAAGGGCACCCACCAGTACCGCGATTTCATCAAGCCCTCGGAACTTGCGAAATGGCTGCGCGATGCGGGTCTCGAGCTGCAGGACGTCAGTGGACTGATGTACGAGCCCTGGCGCAACAGCGCTCGAGTCGTGTCGCGTACCGACATCAATTACCTTGCCTGCGCGCGCAAGCCGGAATGACCTCGCCACGCTTTCCGCGGCTGGTGTTGTTCGACCTCGACGGCACCTTGCTCGACAGCGCCCCCGACATGCTGGCCACGGTCAATCGCATGCGCGCCACGCGCGGGCAGGGGCCGATGCAGCTTGCCGAACTTCGCCCGCACGTCTCGCGCGGCTCGCGGGCGATGAGCGCGGCGGCGTTCCCGGAACTTGGCGGCGAAGTGCCGCCAGGCATGATCCGCGAATTCCTGGATGTCTACGAAACCGAGCTTGGCCGCAGCAGCGGGTTGTTCGACGGCGTCGCGGCGTTGCTGGAGGCCATCGAAGCCGATGGCGCGCGCTGGGGCATCATCACCAACAAGCCGGAATACCTGGCCAGGCAAGTCATTCCGCAGCTCGACTGGGAGTCGCGGTGCGCGATCCTGATCGGTGGCGACACATTGCCGGAGCGCAAGCCGCATCCTCTGCCGCTGTTGCATGCGGCGCAAGCGCTCGGTACGCTCATCGAGGACTGCGTCTATGTCGGCGACGACCAGCGCGACATCGAAGCCGCGCGTGCGGCAGGCATGCGTTCGGTGGTGGCACTGTGGGGCTATCGCGGAGACGATGAGCAGCCACGCGCCTGGGGAGGGGATGCCATGGCGGACACGCTGCATGAGATGCTTGAAGTCGGGTTCTGGCAGGCATTGCGATGAGCGACCGCGAAGCATTGCAGGGTTTCACCGACAAATGGCTGGTGCAATGGCCGGAGTGGGACGTGGCCGAGGTCTTCGTGCCGACCGGCTGGCGTGAGCTGGCACGCGCCTGGTTTTCCCTGCGCGATGAGTTGATCCAGGCGGCCTGGGGAGGCGACGACCCGCGTCCGGGCGACGCAAAGCTGGGCTGGTGGGCGGAAGAGCTGGATGGTTGGTCGCGCGGCGCACGCCGGCATCCCCTGGGACTCGCCTTGCAGCCATGTCGGGCGCCCTGGGACAATCTTGCCGCCTGCTTGCCGGCCTTGCGTGCCAGCCGCGAGCGCCCTCGCGACATGGAGGCTGCCCTGTTCTCGCTGGAGCCCTATGCCGAAGCGCTGGCAGGCGTGGCCCAGCAGCTGTTCGAGGCACCGACGCCTGCGCCATCGCGCAGTGTCATGGTTTCGTTGCTGGCTGAACGCTTGCTGCGCCATCCCGACCACGCCACGCCGCTGGGCGACCTGGATAGTCGTGGCTGGGCGGGGAAACTGTTGCAGCAATGGCCGCTACCCGGCCAGGGCAGCTGCCCTGGCCGTATCCATGCGGCGATGGTGCGTGGCCGCCTGCAGCGCTTCGCTGCCGGCAAGCCGCCTGTCCTGCCACGCCTGTCGGCGCTGGCCCGGGCGTGGCGCGCGGCACGCGAGTAGCGCCGGGGCGTGCGGGCGGAACGCCGCGTTGCGCGGGCGTTCGCATGCACCTCGGTACAATGCGCCAATGACCGATTCCGTTTCCTCGCCTGGTTGTCCGGGCGCACCTGCAGCTGGGTCCCGATCCAGCATTGCCCGATGTCGCCACCGACCAGCCCGCGCTGGCGCGTGCGCTGGACTGGGTCGGCATGGATGGCCTGCTGCCTGCCGATCCGCCTGCCGGATGCTGCCCCGCAACCGATGCCCGTGCAGGCGCTGGCTGCGCATGCGATGCACGTTCCGGCACGGGTCGATGTCGCGGTCGACCTGCAGGACCCGACGGCACGCGGCATCCACATGTCGCGCCTGTACCTGTTGCTGCAGGAGTCGCTGGCCGGTGAAACGTTGACGGCCCCCGGCCTGCGCCACGTGCTGGAGGCGTGCATCGCGTCGCAGCAGGGCCTGTCCGGCGCCGCGCGACTCACCCTGCATTACGACCACCTGTTGCTTCGCAAGGCACTTTCCAGCGACAACGCCGGCTGGAAGCGGTATCCGGTCACGATCGAAGCGGTCCTGCGCGACGGGCACCTGCAACTGACACTGGACGTCAGCGTCGAGTATTCGAGTACCTGTCCGGCATCGGCGGCCCTGTCGCGCGAGTTGAATGCGCGCCGTTTCAGCGAGGATTTCGCCGGCGCACGCCCGCTGTCGGGCGCGGTCGTCAGCGACTGGCTCGCCTCCGAACGCGGCCTGGCGGCAACCCCGCATGCGCAGCGCAGCCGTGCCTTGGTGCGGGTCGAGCTGAAACCGTCGTTCGACGAGCTGCCGTTGCAATCGCTGGTCGATGACGTGGAAGCCGTGCTCGCCACGCCGGTCCAGACCGCCGTCAAGCGCGAGGACGAGATGGCCTTCGCGGCACTCAACGCCGCCAACCTGATGTTCTGCGAGGACGCCGCGCGCCGGATCGCGCATGCCGTTTCGGGTGACGCGCGGGTCAGTGCCTGGGAGATCCGGGTCGCGCATCTGGAGAGTTTGCATCCGCATGACGCGGTGGCGCAGGTGAGCGGACGCAACCCTTAGGGTCCTGCTGCTGGATTCCTGCTGCGTTAGCGAGGCCGGCGGGCCATATCGCTACGCGACTCGAACTGTCGCCGCGCGATGGCCCGCCGGCCTCGCCTCTGCCTGGTTGATCCAGACTGCTATTTGCGTTCGAGCACCAGCAGCGGATCGATGCGGGTGTCAAACCAGCTCATGCCCCAATGCAGGTGCGGCCCGGTGACGCGCCCGGTGGCACCGACCGCCGCAATGACGTCGCCCTGCTTGACGCTGTCGCCGACCTTCGCGTCGATCCGCGACAGGTGCAGGAAATTGCTGCTGATGCCGTGGCCGTGGTCCAGCACCATGGTGCCACCGGTGAGGTAGAGACCGCGGTCGGCAAAGGTGATCACGCCATCGGCCGGGGCTTTCACCGGTGTACCGGTCGGCGCCGCGATGTCCATTCCCGAGTGCGGCGACTTCGGCGTGCCGTTGTACACGCGCTGGTTGCCGAAGCGCCCGCTGATCCGCCCCTTTACCGGCCAGATGAAGGCCTGGGCGAATCCGGCGCGTGCGTCGTCGCGGGTGCGCACGGCAACCACGCGGGCCTGCTCGCGTTCGATGCGCTCGGCGATGGCCTTCGGCGGGTTCACGGTGGCCGGCGGCACGCCCTTGATGTTCTCGACCGGCCAGTCGCGCGCGGTTACCTGGATTTCGATGGTCCTGGCGGGCGCATTCGGTGCCTGCACGTTGACCTGCAACGGACCGGTCTCATCGCGACCGACGCCGAACACCACGCTGCCATAGGGCGTGACCCGCAAGCTGCGACCGGCATAGCGCACTTCACTGGCTGAGGGCACCTTGCCGATCACCATGGCGCCCTGCGACACCGAGGCCGGGAACAAGACGCCGAGGCCATCGGCGGCATCGCGCAAGGTGGTTGGGGGCGGCAGTGCGGTTGCCGCGTGCTGCTGCGCAGGGGTCGCGGCGACAGCCGCCAGGCCGAGCAGGAAAACGCGGGCGAACGAGCGCTTCATCGATCGAACTGCAGGCGCTGGCCGACCGGTTCCCCCAGCAGTGCCGTGCCGTCCCAGCCGAGGTGGCCGTTGACCCAGGTCGCCGCGATCCGGCTGTGGAACGTGGTGCCCTCGAACGGCGACCAGCCGCATCGGCTGAGCACGTCGCTGCGCTGCACGGTGAACGGAGTATCGTCGACCAGCACCAGGTCGGCGGCATAGCCTTCGCGCAGGAAGCCGCGCTGGCTCACATCGAACAATTGCGCCGGCGCATGCGCGAATTTCTGCACGACTTGCGCGGTGGTCAGCTTGCCCTCGAAGACCAGCTCCAGCGCGGCATTGAGGGCGAACTGCACCAGTGGCAGGCCGCTCGGCGCGCTGGCATAGGGGCGCGCCTTCTCCTCCAGCGTGTGCGGCGCATGGTCGGTGGCCAGTACGTCGATGCGGTCATCGCCCAGCGCCGCGATCAGTGCGTCGCGGTCGCTGGCGTCCTTGATCGCCGGGTTGCACTTGATCAGGTTGCCGAGCCGCGCGTAGTCCTCGCGCGCGAAGCGCAGGAAATGAATGCAGGTCTCGGCGGTGATGCGCTTGCGGCTGCCATCGGCGCGGATCAGCGGACCCTGTTCGAACAGGGCCAGCTCGTCGGCGGTGGAGATGTGCAGCACGTGCAGGCGGGTGTCGTGGCGGCGCGCCAGCGACAGCGCGAGCAGGGTCGACTTGATGCAGGCCTCGCGCGAACGGATGTCCGGATGGCATTCGACCGGGATGTCCTCGCCGTATTTTGCCTTGTACAGCGCCAGGTTGGCGTCGATGGTCGGCGTGTCTTCGCAGTGCGTGATGATCGGCACCGGGGTGTCGCGGAAGATGCCGTCCAGCGTCTCCGGGTTGTCCACCAGCATGTTGCCGGTCGATGCGCCCATGAACACCTTCACCCCGGGCGTGGTCTTCGGGTCGATGGCGCGGACATCGGCCAGGTTGTCGTTGCTGGCACCCATGTAGAACCCGTAGTTGGCGCGGCAACGCCCGCTGGCGCGGCGGTATTTGTCCTCCAGCGCGTCGCGGTTCAGCGTCGGCGGGTTGGTATTGGGCATGTCCATGAAGCTGGTCAGGCCTCCGGCCACCGCGGCGGCGGACTCGATGGCCATGTCGGCCTTGTATTCCATGCCGGGTTCGCGGAAATGCACCTGGTCGTCGATCATTCCCGGCAGCAGGCGCCGGCCGGCGGCATCGACCACGTGTTCGCCCTCACGGGCGGCCAGCCCGTTACCGATTTGTTCGATGCGGCCGTCCCTGATGCGCAGGTCGCCATCGAACTCGCGGCCTTCATTGACCAGGCGGGCATTGACGATCAGGGTCGGGTTCATGGGTTGTCCTTGGAAGGTGGCACTGAAGGTGGGATGGGGTCGTGGCCACCCGGATGCAGGGGATGGCAGCGGCCGATGCGCCGCAGTGCCAGCCAGCTGCCGCGGACTGCGCCAAAACGTGCGATCGCCTGCATCGCATACTCGGAACAGGTCGGCACGAACCGGCAGCGAGTGCCGAGCAGGGGGCTGATGAAACGCTTGTATCCGCGCAGCAGCGCGATGAGAAATTGATCAATCACGGTGTGTGCACGGCACCTGCACAGGCAGGCGCGGTTGCCGCTGTGTGCCCATCAGGGTATAACAGCGCGCTTTCCCCCCTCAAGGGAAGATGAGGAATACCTGTTCGTGGCAGCGAAAAAACCCGTGAAAAAGGCCGCCAAGCCGGCCCCAAAGGCCGCCAGCAAGGCGTCTGTGAAGAAACCCGTCGCCAAGAAGGCCGCCAGCAAGGCTGCGCCTGCGAAGAAGCCGGCCCCCGCCAAGAAGGCAGCGCCCGCGGCAAAGAAGGTCGTCGCGAAGAAGTCCGTGCCCGCCAAGAAGGCCGTGCCCGCCAAGAAGGCAGCGCCAGCGAAAAAAGCCGTGCCTGCCAAGAAGCCGGCAGCGGTGAAGAAGGCGGCGCCCGTCAAGAAGGCGGTGCCAGTCCCGAAGCCTGCTCCTGTGGTGGCTGCCAAGCCGGCATCGGGCGGCAAATCCGGGAAGTCGGCCAAGTCCGGCAAGCCCGCCAAGCTGGCGGAACCCAGGGCCGTGGTGGTCTCCAGTGCGCAGAATGCGCCACGCAAGCCCGGCAAGGTTGCCGTGGCGCTGGTCGCCAAACCATCGGCTCCGGTGCCCAAGGCCAAGTTCAAGGTCGTGCCGTACCGGACCGATGACGCCAGTGGCCGTCCGATCGTGCCGAACGGTTACAAGCCGGGCGCCGACGAGGAATACATGAGCGCGTTGCAGCTCGAATACTTCCGCCAACGCCTTCTCGACTGGCGCGGCGACCTGGTCGAGGAATCCAAGCAGACCATCGAAAACCTCAAGGAAGAGGTGCGCGATGTCGGTGACGAAGCCGAGCGCGCCACCCGCGAGACCGAGAACTCGCTGGAACTGCGCACCCGCGACCGCTACCGCAAGCTGATCGGCAAGATCGACAGCACCCTCAAGCGCCTGGACGACGGTGACTACGGTTACTGCGTGGACACCGGCGAGGAGATCGGCCTTGACCGGCTGGAGGCGCGCCTGACCGCCGAGCGGACCATCGATGCGCAGGAACGCTGGGAGCACATCCAGAAGCAGATGGGCGATTGACGTCCTGCGGTCTTTCGACCGCAAACGTCGCCCAAGCTTGGCGATGCAAACCTCGGGTCCCGTGTCGAGCTTCGATACCCCCCGATTCGCGCGTCGCGAGAATTCACCCCTGACCGGGTAGCGTGCGCCCGAGGCCCCGCTTCGGCGGGGTTTTTCGTGGGCGTACCAACGACGGCGGGAGGCGTGTAGTCTCGGTGCGGGGGAATCTGCATGACGCCATCCGCCAGCGATGCCAGCAGGGGCAAGATCGGATCGCCACCGACGCACTTGTTGCGCGTGGCGGGGATGGAACTGCCTTTGGCCGTGTTCCAGGCCGAGACACCAGGCGCGCTTGCCGATGCCGTGGTCGCGATGTTGGGCGCAACGCCTGGCTGCAGCGACATCCTCATCGATGTGGGGGTGGGGACCATCAAGGCCCCTGGCACGGCTCCGCGCCGGGAGGATCCGGCCGGCAACATCGGGTCGAGGCTGTCGATCCCGCTGGCGGACGGCCTGTCGCTGGCATTTTATTTCGCCGGTGATGCGGATGCGCTGCACAATGCGCTGGCACAGCCGCTAGAGATCGTGCGGCTGCGGATGGCCCGGTTGCTGCGGGTCGAGCAACTGCAGGCGTCGCTGGTCGCCGCCGAGCGCCACGAACAGTTGCAGCGCGCCTTGTATGCAATCGCGAACCTGGCCGGCGCAAACCTGGACATGCATGACATGCTGGCCCAGGTGCATGCGATCTGCGGCGGCCTGACCTACGCCGAAAACCTGCTGATCGTGATGGCCGATGGTGACTCCGACGTGATGCGCGTGCTGTATTACGCCGATTCCGTAGCGCCGAATTCGTTGCAGGAAGGCCAGGTGCTCGCGTTCTCCGAGTTTCCGAACAGCCTCACCCTGGCCTTGCTGCGCGAGGGTCAGCCAATGCTCGGCAGCAGCCAGGAACTACGCCAACGGCTTGGGCTGGTGGTCGATCCGCGCCTGGGTGGCGAGAGCCTGCATTGGCTGGGCGTACCGATGATCGATGGCGGCCAGGTACGTGGCGCGGTCGTGGTGCAAAGCTACGACAGCGCGCACCGGTTCCGCGACGAGGATGTGGCGTTGCTGACCTTCGTGGCCCAGCACGTGTTGGCTGCGCTGATCCGCAAGCAGACGCAGGATGGGCTGGAACGCGAGGTTCGCAAGCGTACGCACGAGTTGGCCCGGGTCAACGATGAACTGCGCAGGGAAGCGTCCGTCCGCGAGCGCAGCCAGAAAATGCAGGCCACCCTTTTCAGGATCGCCGAGCTCGCGAGCGAGCGCGGCAGTCTCGACGATTTCTATGCCGGCGTGCACGAGGTGATCGGCGAATTGCTGGATGCGCGCAATTTCTTCATCTCGCTGCTGTCCGACGCGGGCGACCGGTTGGAATTTCCCTATTTCGTCGATGAGCGCGACGAGCGACTGTCGCCCCGCTACCTGACCAATGGCATCAGCGAATACGTGATCCGCACCCACCAGCCACTGCTGGCCCATGCCGAACAGATCCAGACGTTGATCGATGCCGGCGAGATGGTGATGTTCGGTACTTTGCCAACGTGCTGGCTCGGGGTGCCTCTGCTGCTGGAAGGGCGTTGCCTGGGGTTGATCGTGGTCCAGAGCTACGGACCAGAACGCGGTTACACGCTGGAAGACCAGGAAGTCCTGTCGTTTGCCTCCTATCACATCGCCGCCGCACTGGAGCGCAAGCAGGTGCAGGAGCGGCTGCAAGTGGCGTACGTAGAGCTCGAATTGCGGGTCGAGGAACGCACGCACGAGCTCAAGCAGGCGAACACTGAATTGCATGCGCAAATCGCCGTGCGGGAAAGGGTCGAGTCCAGGCTCAAGCACCAGGCCATGCACGATGCACTGACCGGACTGCCCAATCGCGCCGCGCTGCTGGAGCGGCTGTCGCACGTGCTGGAGCGCTACCGGCACGATCCTTTCCGTCCATTCGCACTGCTGTTCATGGACCTGGATCGATTCAAGGTCGTCAACGATTCGGTCGGTCACCCGGTTGGCGATGAGCTGCTGATCGAGGCCGGCCGCCGCATCGCCGCCTGCATCGGCCCAGGCGACCTGGTCGCGCGGCTGGGTGGCGACGAGTTCACGATCCTGCTCGAATCGATCCGCGGCGAGGACGATGCACGCAAACTCGCGGACCATGTCATCGCATCGTTGACAGACCCGATCCGGATTGGCGGCAAGGACATCTACACCTCGGCCAGCATCGGCATCACCCTGTCCGATCCGCGCTACCGGCAGCCCGAGGAGCTGCTGCGCGATGCGGACGTCGCGATGTACCGGGCCAAGGCGCATGGCCGGCAACGCCATGAGGTCTTTGACCAGCAATTGCACGAAGAGGCGTTGCTGGTCCTGGACATGCAGAGTGACCTGCGTCGCGCGATTGCGAACGGTGAATTCGAGCCTTACCTGCAGCCGATCGTGCACCTGGAAGACGGTGAGTCGATCGGCTACGAGGCCTTGTTGCGCTGGAGGCATGCCACCCGAGGCCTGCTCCTGCCCCATGACTTCCTGTGCAGGGCGGAAGATGCAGGCAACATCGAGCAGATCGATTGGCTGTTGTTCGAAGCGGTCTGCAGCCAGCTGGCATGCCTGCAGAACCAGCACGGCTACGTCGGCATCAATGTGTCACCGCGGCATTTCCGCTCACCGCAGCTGGCGTCGCAGCTGCTGGAATTGATCGACGCCTACAAGGTGTCGCCGCATCGGATCCGGATCGAGGTCACCGAGGGTGCGTTGCTCGACAATCCCGACCAGGTCAAGTCCACCATGTTCCGGCTGCGTGATGCCGGCGTACTGACCATGCTGGATGATTTCGGCACCGGCTATTCCTCCTTGTCCTACCTGCACAAGTTCCCGCTGCATTCGCTCAAGATCGACCGTTCGTTCGTGACCGACCTGCAGCCAGACCTGGGCGGCAGCAGTGCCGCAGTGGTGCGCGCGATCCTGGCGTTGGCCGGATCGTTGGGAATGGAGGTGATCGCCGAGGGCATCGAAACGGTGGTCCAGCGCGATGCATTGCGTGAACTCAAATGCCGACTGGGCCAGGGCTTCCTGTTCGCACGCCCGAAACCGCTTGCCGAGTTCGCCCGCTGAACGCTTTGGGCATCGGCCCGTTGCGTCGGTCCAGCACGTACCGTCCTGGCTTCAATGCAGGTCGCGCAGGTCAAGCCGGCGCAGCTTGGGCGCCTTCAATGCGGTGATGCCAACGATGCCGATCGTCACGCAGCCACCGAGCACCACCGACGTGACCATGCCGAGCAGGCGCGCCATGGAACCGGCATAGAACGCGCCCAGCTCGTTCGATGAGCTGATGAAAAGGCCATTCACCGACGACACCCGCCCGCGCATTTCGTCGGGCGTGGCCAGTTGCAGCACGGTCGAGCGCAGCACCACCGAGACCCCATCGAAGACGCCCGACAGCAGCAGGAAGCCGGTCGAAAGCCAGAACACCGTGCTCAGGCCGAAGCCGATGATGCATGCGCCGAAGCCTGCCACCGCGACCAGCATGATCCGGCCGGCATTGGCCTGCAGCGGCCAGCGCGACAACCACAACGCCGCCGCCACCGAGCCCACCGCCGGCGATCCGCGCAGGATGCCAAGCGCCTCCGGGCCTGCATTCAGCACGTCCTTGATGAAGGCCGGCGCCAGCGAGATCGCGCCACCGAACAGCACCGCGAACATGTCGAGGGCCAGCACGCTCAGCAGGATCTGATGACCGAACACGAAGCGCAGGCCCTGGCCGATGCTGGCCAGTACCGGGCCGCGTTGCAGTTGCATCGGCGGCTCGGTCACCGGCATGCGCACCAGGGCAAGTGCCGCGGCGATCGCGAAGGCCGCGGCAAGGCCATAGGTCATGGATTTGCCGACCACCCCGATCAGCACGCCGCCAATCGCCGGTCCAAGCACCAGGCCGGACTGGAATACCACGCTGCCCATGCTGGCACCGCGGGCGAACTGTTCGCGCTTGAGCGCCCGCGCGAACAGTGCGTTGTAGACCGGCCCGAGGAAGGCGCGGCCAATGCCGCCCACCGCGATGGCCAGGTAGATCGTCCACAGGTGGTCCACACCCACCCCTTTGGCGGCGATCAGCGCAAGGGCTCCCGCGTTCACCGCAAGCCCGAGGCAGGCGGCGGCGCCCAGCTTGCGGCGCGGCAGGGTGTCGACCAGGTAGCCCGCGAAGGGTGCCACGCAGAAATACGGGATGACTTCGGCCAGGCCGATCAGGCCGAGCGACCACGGATCACCGGTGAGCTCGTACACGTGCCAGCCCACCGTCACCGCCACCATCTGGTATGAAAGCAGGGTGCAGATGCGATACAGCATCAGCCAGCGGAAGCCGGGAACGCCTGCTGGCGACATCGTCAGTGTCGCGTCTTCGATGCCGTCCGCTGGCGCCTGGCTCATGCCTCCAGCGCGCTCCGCGCCTGGTCCTGGATGAATGCCAGCAAGGCGGTCAGTCCGTTGCTGCGTGTCGGCGACAGGTGCTTGGCCAGTCCGATCGCGCTGATGAACTTGGGCTCGGTCGCGACGATCTCTTGCGCGCTCCGGCCGGAGTAGACGCGCAGGGCAAGGAACACCAGGCCGGACACGATCACGGAATCACTGGCGGCCGCGAAGTCCATGCGCTCGGCATCGCCGGAGGCCACGATCCATACCATTGACTGGCAACCCAGCAGGCGGTGCTCCTCGGTTTTCCACGCATCCGGGAATGCCTGCAGCTTGCGACCAAGGTCGATCAGGTATTCGTAGCGTTCCGACCAGTCGCCAAAAAATGCGAATTCTTCGGCGATGGCGGCCTGTGCCTCGGCGGGCGTGGGCTCGAGCGGGAAGAGTGGGGCGGTCACATTGTTTCTCTATGCAGACATGCGGCCGTCCAGGGCGAGACCGCATCGATCCTGGATCGTCCCGCCCAGCCGTTCGTGGCTGGGCGTTCGGACGCGCAGCCGGCGCCGATCGGGCGCCGCCTAAGCACGCTTCCTCACCCATCGGACGCCCTGCGGCGTGTCTTCAAGCAGGATGCCCTCGTCGGCCAGTTGCTTGCGAACCGCGTCGGCACGTGCGAAATCGCGTTGCTGCCTGGCGGTTTCGCGCTCGTCGATCAATGCCTGGATGCGCGCATCGTCATCGCCGCTAGCACCCCGGGTGAACCAGTCGGCGGGCGACTGTTGCAGGAGCCCCAGCGCCAGCCCGGCGCCGAGCAGCTCGGATTTCAGCCGTCGCTTGTCGTCATCGGTCACTGCCTTGCGCGCCTCGCCGGCGATGCGCGCGATTTCGGCCATCGCCTGCGGCGTATTGAGGTCATCGTCCAGCGCGGCCTCGATGCCGGCCGGGATGACTGCCGAAGCCTCGACATCCGCCAGGTCGCGCAAGGTGCCGTACAGCCGGTCCAGCGTGCGCACGCTTTGTTCGATCAGTGCGTCCGACCATTCCAGCGGCTGCCGGTAGTGCGCGGAAAGCAGGGCATGCCGCAGCGCTTCGGGCGGATGCGCGCGCACCAGGTCGTGGACCTTTTCGATGTTGCCCAGCGACTTGCTCATCTTGGCACCGCCGAAGTTGAGCATGCCGTTGTGCAGCCACCAGCGTGCGAACGGCGCGCCGCCATGCGCACATTCGCTTTGCGCGACTTCGTTCTCGTGGTGCGGGAACTGCAGGTCGATGCCGCCGGCATGGATGTCGATGGTCGCGTCCCAGGTGCGCCTCGGCCATCGCCGAGCATTCGATATGCCAGCCCGGGCGCCCGCGGCCCCACGGCGAGTCCCAGCCGGGCAAGTCGTCGCTGGAGGGCTTCCACAGCACGAAGTCGCCGGCATCGCGCTTGTACGGCGCGACCTCGACCCGCGCGCCGGCCAGCATCTCGTCCGGGTCGCGGCGCGACAGCTTGCCGTAGCCCGGATTGCTGGCAACCGAGAACAGCACGTGGCCCTCGGCGGCGTAGGCATGGCCGCTGGTCGATCAGGCGCTCGATCATGGCGATGATCTGGGCGATGTGCGCGGTCGCTTCCGGTTCGATGTCGGGCGGGGCGACGCCCAGTGCCGCCATGTCCTCGCGGTAGGCCGCAGCGAACCGGTCGGTGATCGTCGCGATCGGCACGCCTTGTTCACGCGCGGCGGCGTTGATCTTGTCGTCGACGTCGGTGATGTTGCGTGCGTAGCGCAGGCCGCCATGGCGGCGACGCAGCAGGTCGGCCAGCACGCCGAAGACCACCGGTCCGCGTGCGTTGCCGATGTGCACGTAGTTGTAGACGGTCGGCCCGCACACATACATGGTCGGGCAGGCGGGATCGAGCGGCGTGAACGCCTCCACGCGGCGGGTCAGGGTGTTGTAGAGATGCAGGCTCATGGCGTCACTTGCAGGGGATCGCGCATTGTAACGGGCCGATCGCCAACCCCGTGCCCCGCCCGGAACGGCAGCCTGCAGCGTCACGACAGCGGCGATTCAGCCCCTGTAGCCCGCGCATCGCTAGACTTGCGCCATGTCGCGGCTTGCCCAGGTTCTACATATCGCTGTTACCGCAGCCGTCCTCCTGCTGGCGGCAACGGGCGCGCATGCGCAAGACGCCGCAGTCGAAGTGGTGATCCCGCAGGAGAACGTGCGCTACGACTATGCACAGGTGCTGGGGGTGGATCCGGTGTACCAGGTGCTGCGCACCTCGCGGATGGAGCAGGTCTGCGACGTGGTCAAGAAGCCGAATGCGGGCAAAGGCCTGTCGCGCGTGGTCGGCGCGATGAAGGACCGGCTTGGCGGCTCGTCTGCTGCCGATGACGACGAGTTCGAGAACTGCCGGATGCAGCCGGTCGTGCGCGAGTTCCGCAGACCGATCGCCTATGACGTGGACTACGTCTACAAGGGCAGCAAGTTCCGCACCCGCATGGCACGCGATCCGGGCAACCGGCTGCGCGTGCGGGTTTCGATCACGCCGCAGCCCAGCCAGGGCCGTTGACGCCAGCCCGGGGCCTGCTTGCATGGGTGCGGGCGGCGTGCGAGCATGCGCGCCTGATGAACACGCACCTTTCCACGCGCCACGCGAACAGTGCCCGGATGGCCTCGGGCATGACGTCGCGCGCGCGCCGACCGGAAACCTCACCTTTCGCTGGGTAGCCGGAGCGCAACACCGTTGTCGCAAGCTTCCGAACCCAGCCAGCGCGCTGGGTTTTTTCGTTTGACGTGCATGAATGCAGCAATGTCGCGGGTGCGGCGAAGGACAGGGGAAACGCATGAAACATTTCTTGAATACGCAGGACTGGAGCCGGTCGGACCTGGATGCCTTGCTGGCGCGCGCAGCCCTGTTCAAGCGTTCGCGCCTGGGTGATGAGCTCAAGGGCAAATCCATCGCACTGGTGTTCTTCAATCCGTCCATGCGCACCCGCACCAGCTTCGAACTGGGCGCGTTCCACCTGGGCGGCCATGCCATCGTGCTGCAGCCGGGCAAGGATGCCTGGCCGATCGAATTCGACCTCGGCACGGTGATGGACGGTGATACCGAGGAGCACATCGCCGAAGTGGCGAAGGTGCTTGGCCGCTATGTCGACCTGATCGGCGTGCGCGCATTCCCGAAGTTCGTCGACTGGTCGCGTGATCGCGAGGACATCGTGCTGCAAGAGCTTCGCGAAATACTCGCCGGTGCCGGTGATCAACATGGAGACCATCACCCATCCCTGCCAGGAGCTGGCGCACATCCAGGCGCTGCAGGAGCACTTCGGCACGACCGACCTGCGCGGCAAGAAGTACGTGCTGACCTGGACCTATCACCCGAAGCCGCTCAACACCGCGGTCGCCAATTCCGCGCTGACCATCGCCACCCGCATGGGCATGGACGTGACCCTGCTGTGCCCGACGCCGGCCTACATCCTCGACGAGCGCTACATGGGCTGGGCCGCGCAGAACGTGGCCGAGAGCGGCGGCTCGCTGGCGGTCAGCCACGACATCGAAAGCGCCTATGCCGGTGCCGACGTGGTCTACGCCAAGAGCTGGGGCGCGCTGCACTACTTCGGCAACTGGGCGCCGGAAAAACCGATTCGCGACCAGTTCAAGCACTTCATGGTCGACGAAGCCAAGATGGCGCTGACCAACAACGGCGTGTTCTCGCCACTGCCTGCCGCTGCGCCGCAACGTCAAGGCCACCGATGCGGTGATGGATTCGCCGCTTGCATCGCCATCGACGAAGCCGAGAATCGCCTGCACGTGCAGAAGGCGATCATGGCTGCGTTGATGCAACAGTAGTCTGCACGTTCTTTGCTGCTTCCCCCTGCCGCGGGGGGAGCAGCTTATTCGTCAGCCCTCCACCGCAAGCGGGGAGGGAGTCCATTACAGAGACTTCGAAATGACCGCTTCTGAATCCAAAGACATCGTCCTCGCCTTTTCCGGCGGCCTCGACACCAGCTTCTGCGTGCCCTACCTGAAGGAGGCGGGCTGGAACGTGCATACCGTGTTCGCCGACACCGGCGGCGTGGATGCCGACGAACGCGATTTCATCGAACAGCGCGCGGCGGAACTCGGCGTGGCCTCGCACGTCACCATCGACGGTGGTCCGGCGATCTGGGACGGCTTCGTCAAGCCGTTCGTCTGGGCAGGCGAGGGCTACCAGGGCGCAGTACCCGCTGCTGGTGTCCGACCGTTATCTGATCGTGGATGCGGCGCTGGCACGTGCCAGCGACCTCGGCACCCGCGCCATCGCGCATGGCTGCACCGGCATGGGCAACGACCAGGTGCGCTTCGACCTGGCGGTGAAGTCCAGCGGCGACTACCTGATCGTCGCGCCGATCCGCGAGATCCAGAAAGAGCACACCCAGACCCGCGCCTACGAGCAGGCGTACCTGGAAGCAGCGCGGCTTCGGCGTGCGCAGCAAGCAGAAGCAGTACACGATCAACGAAAACCTGCTGGGCCTGACCATGTCCGGCGCGCGAGATCGACAGCTGGGAAGCGCCGGGCGAGGGCGCGCGCGGCTGGTGCGCACGCCGCGAGCAGTGGCCGGCCGAAGCGATGCAGGCGTCGCTGCGTTTCGTCGCGGGCGAGGCGGTGGCGCTGGATGGCGTGGAAATGGCCGGCGACAAGCTGCTGGCCCGGCTCAACATCATGTTCGCGCAGTACGGCGTCGGTCGCGGCATGTACACCGGCGACACCACGATCGGGCTGAAGGGCCGGATCGTGTTCGAGGCGCCCGGCCTGACCGCGCTGCTGGTCGCGCATCGCGCGCTGGAAGAAGCGGTGCTGAGCAAGCAGCAGAACCGCTTCAAGCCGGACGTCGCGCGCAAGTGGGTCGAACTGGTCTACGAAGGCTTCTTCCACGATCCGCTCAAGACCGACCTCGAGGCCTTCCTGGCGTCGTCGCAGCGGATGGTCAATGGCGAGGTGATGTTGCGCACCAACGGCGGGCGGGTCGATGCGGTGGCCGTGCGCTCGCCGCACATCCTCAACTCCGAAGGGCGCGACCTATGCGCAGTCCGCCGACTGGGGCGTGGAGGAAGCCGAGGGCTTCATCAAGCTGTTCGGCATGAGCAGCACGCTGTGGGCACAGGTGAACGGCGGCAATGAGTGACCTGCTGCCCCAGGTATTGCGCCATCTCGAAGCGCTGGTGGCGTTCGATACCCGCAACCCGCCGCGCCTGATCGGCACCGGCGGCATCTTCGATTACATCCGCGCGCAGTTGCCGGGTTTCCGTATCGAGGTCACCGACCATGGCGACGGCGCGGTGTCGTTGCTCGCCGTGCGCGGCACACCGAAGCGCGTGTTCAACGTGCACCTGGACACGGTGCCGTCGTCGGAGGCATGGACATCGGATCCGCACGTCCTGCGGGTGCCACGGCGACCGCGCGATCGGCCTGGGTGCCTGCGACATCAAGGGTGCCGCCGCCGGCTTGATCGCCGCCGCGAACGTCAACCCGCGGCGATGCCGCGTTCCTGTTTTCCAGCGACGAGGAAGCCAACGATCCGCGCTGCATCGCAGGATTCCTGAGGGGCAATTCCATGGCCGCCGACCATGGCTTCACCGAAGCCATCGTTGCCGAGCCGACCCTGTGCGAAGCAGTGCTGGCCCATCGCGGCATCAGCTCGGTCCTGCTGCGCTTCAAGGGCGAGGCCGGGCATGCGTCCGGCACCAATGCGCTGCAGGCGAATGCCTTGCACCAGGTCATGCATTGGGGAGCGAATGCACTGGCACTGGTGGACGCCGAAGCGACGTCGCGCTTCGGCGGGTTGACCGGCCTGCGCTTCAACATCGGCAAGGTCGAGGGCGGGATCAAGGCCAACATGATCGCGCCCAGCGCGGAAGTCCGGTTCGGGTTCCGGCCGCTGCCCTCGCACGACATCGATGGCTTGCACGAGCGCTTTGGCGGCTGCGCGCGCACCGGTGCGCTGGAGCGCTACGAGGAGACCTTCCGCGGGTCCATCGCTGCCCATCCGGCGATGTCGCTGCAGCAGAAGACCGGCGGCTGGCGGCGCGCGATCTCGCCGATGCGCTGGGCTTGCCGATCGGCAACGCGGTGGATTTCTGGACCGAGGCCTCGCTGTTCTCGCAGGCCGGCCTGACCGCGCTGGTATACGGCCCCGGCGACATCGCCCAGGCGCACACCGCCGACGAATGGGTCGCGCTCGACCAGTTGCAGCGCTATGCCGATTCCATCGCCCGCATGCTTGGGAACCCCGCACCGTGACCCCGATGTTGAACCCGAACAGCGTGCATGACCCGCAGACCCGGCAGACGATTGTCCGGCTGCTGTCGAGCATGGGCAGCGCCAAGGAAATCAGCCAGTACCTGAAACGGTTCTCGCAGCTCGACGCGGCCCGATTCGCGGTGGTCAAGGTCGGCGGCGCGGTGTTGCGCGACGACCTCGATGCGCTGGTCTCATCGCTGGCGTTCCTGCAGGACGTCGGGCTGACGCCCATCGTGATCCACGGCGCCGGCCCGCAGCTGGACGTGGAACTGTCCGCGGCCGGCATCGAAAAACGGACGATCGACGGGCTGCGGGTGACCTCTCCGGAAGCGCTGGCCATCGTGCGCCGGGTGTTCCATGCGCAGAACCTCAAGTTGGTCGAGGCCCTGCAGGCCAGCGACGCGCGCGCGACCAGCATTGTTTCGGGCGTGTTCGAAGCCGAATACCTGGATCGCGAGCGGCTCGGCCTGGTGGGCGCGGTGAAGCGCGTCGACCTGGCGCCGATCCAGGCCAGCCTGCAGGCCGGTTCGATCCCGGTGATCGCATCGCTGGGCGAAACCGTGGGGGGACAGATCCTCAACGTCAATGCCGACTTCGCCGCCAACGAACTGGTGCAGGTGTTGCAGCCGTACAAGATCGTGTTCCTGACCGGCACCGGCGGCCTGCTGGACGAACAGGGCAAGGTCATCGACTCGATCAACCTGTCCACCGAATACGACCACCTGATGCAGCAGCCATGGATCGAGGGCGGCATGCGGGTCAAGATCGAGCAGATCCGGGACCTGCTGGAGGGCTTGCCGCTGGCATCGTCGGTCTCGATCACCAAGCCGGCGGAACTTGCCAAGGAATTGTTCACCCACAAGGGTTCCGGCACGCTGGTGCGACGCGGCGAGCGGGTGTTCGAATCCGCGGACTGGACGATGTTCGACTTGCCGCGCCTGCGCGAACTGATCGAATCCGCGTTCGGCCGCAAGCTGCTGCCGGATTACTTCGAGACCACCCGCCTGCATCGCGCGTATGTCAGCGAGAACTACCGCGCCGCGGTGATACTGACCAGCGAAGACGCGGGCATCTACCTCGACAAGTTCGCCGTGCTGGACGACGCGCAGGGCGAGGGCCTCGGGCGCGCCGTCTGGCAGGTGATGCGTGACGGAAACCCTCGCATGTTCTGGCGTTCGCGCCACGGCAATCCGGTCAATCCGTTCTATTACGCCGAGTGCGATGGCTGCATCAAGCAGGACGCGTGGAAGGTGTACTGGTACGGAGCCGCCGGATTCGACCTCATCGAGCGCTACGTGGACACCTGCATGGCGCGCCCGCCTACCCTGGAGCAACCGGCATGAGTCCATTGAGTGTTGGCATCGTGGGTGCCCGCGGCCATGTCGGCAGCGAGCTGGTTCGCCTGCTTGCGGCGCATCCGCATTTCGAACTGGCCTACGTCACCTCGCGCGAGCTGGTGGACCAGCCGCTGGCAGCGAACATACCCGGCTATGCCGGCGAGCTTCACTACACCTCGCCCGACTACGAGGACCTCCCGGAGCTGGAAGCCGATGCGGTCGTGCTGGCGTTGCCCAACGGCAAGGCCGGGCACATCGTGCTGCAGTTCGACGATGCCGGCGCCGACGCGGTGATCATCGACCTGTCCGCTGATTACCGCTTCGATCCCTCCTGGTATTACGGGCTGCCCGAGCTGACTCGCAAGGACTATTCGAGCCAACGCCGCATCAGCAACCCGGGCTGTTACGCCACCGCCATGCAGTTGGCCATCGCACCCATGCTCAACGTGCTGGAAGGGCCGGTGCAGTGCTTCGGCGTGTCCGGTTATTCGGGCGCGGGCACCACGCCGTCGGACAAGAACAACCCCGAGTTGCTGCACGACAACCTGATGCCGTATGCATTGACCGATCATGTGCACGAACGCGAGGTCAGTCATCGGCTGGGCCATGCGGTGGAGTTCATGCCGCACGTCGCGCCGCATTTTCGCGGACTGACGATCACCGCCAACCTTCACCTGTCGATCGCCTTCGACCATGACGAAGTGCTGGCGCGCTATCGCGGCCGGTATGCGGACGAACCCTTGGTCCGCGTGCTGGACGATGCACCGTGGGTCAGCCGGATTGCCGGTGCACAGCATGTCGAGCTGGGCGGGTTCAGCCTGTCCGGCGACGGCAAGCGGCTGGTGGTGGTGGCGACCGAAGACAACCTGCTCAAGGGCGCGGCCACCCAGGCGCTGCAGAACCTCAACCTGGCCTTCGGCCTGGACGAATTCACCGGTATTGTCTTGCCGCAACACCACGAGGGGGCGTCGGCATGAGCGACCTGCTGTGGCAGAAACCCGGAGTGCAGGTCGATGCACGCATCCAGGCGTTCCTGGCCGGCGACGACGTGGTGCTGGACCGCGAATTCTTCCTGCACGACATCGACGCCAGCGCCGCGCACGCAGAAGGGCTTCGGCGCATCGGCATCCTCACGCCGGATGAACTGGATGGCTTGAAGCGCGAATTGGCGACGCTTGCAGACGACTTTCGCAGTGGCGAGTTCATCCTCGATGCGCGTTTCGAGGATGGGCATTCGGCGATCGAGGCGCGCCTGACCGAGCGACTGGGCGATGCCGGCCGCAAGATCCACACCGGCCGCAGCCGCAACGACCAGGTGCTGGTGGCAACGCGCTTGTGGTTGAAGGAAAAGTTGTCGCGCGTGGCCGGGCTGTCGCGCGACATCGCCAAGGTCGCGCTGGATCGGGCGGACGCTGAAAAGCGCCTGCCGCTGCCCGGCTATACGCATATCCAGCGCGCGGTGGTGTCGTCGGCGGGCATGTGGTGGGCGGGCTGGGCCGAGGCCTTCATCGACGATGCCGTGCGTGCCTCCGACACGTTGCAGTTGGTCGATGCCAACCCGTTGGGCACTGCCGCCGGCTATGGCGTGAATCTTCGATTGGATCGCGAACACACGACGCAGGCGCTCGGCTTCGCGCGCATGCAGGTCTCGCCGATCTACGCGCAACTCTCGCGCGGAAAGTTCGAGCTGGCCGCGCTGGAAGCGCTCGGCAGCGCGACGCTGGACCTGCGGCGGCTGGCCTGGGACCTGTCGCTGTTCACCAGTGCCGAATTCGGCTTCGTCGGGTTGCCCGCGCAATACACCACAGGCAGTTCGATCATGCCGAACAAGCGCAATCCAGACGTGATCGAACTGATGCGCGCGACCCACGCCAGCGTGGCCGCCGCGCGCACCGAGATCGAACAGTTGCTGTCGCTGCCGTCCGGATACCACCGCGACCTGCAGGCATCCAAGGGCGCAATCGTCCATGGCTTTGGTCGTGGCTTGGCCGCGCTGGAATTGTTGCCCGACCTGCTGGCCAACCTGGAATGGCGCGAGGACCGGCTGCGGGCCGCCATCGATTCCGGCATGTACGCCACCGACGTGGCGGTGGAAGCGGCGATCGCCGGCGTGCCGTTCCGGGACGCCTACAGGGCCGCCGCTGCGTCCGCCGATTCGGCGGGGCAGGGTCGCACGCCCGAGGGCACCCTGGCCGCGCGCACGTCACCCGGTGCGGCCGCCGACCTGCGGCTGGATGCACTGATGGCGCGCTGGCAGGCGCTGGCCTGAGCCATGGCCGACTTCGCGCCGCAATCCCTGCCGAACTGGCGACGCGCGGTGCTCAAGGTGGGTAGCAGCCTGCTCGCCGGAAGCGGCGGGCTGGATCCGGTGCATGCACATGGGCTGGCGCGCTTCATCGCCGGCGCCAAGGCGCAGGGCCGCGAAGTCGTGCTGGTGTCGTCCGGTGCAGTCGCTGCGGGACGCGGGCGCATCGGTGCTGCCGGCAACGGCATCGTGCAACGGCAGGCCCTGGCCGCACTCGGACAGGCCTCATTGATGGGTTTCTGGCAGGCGCTGTTCGAGATGCCGGTCGCGCAGGTGCTGCTGACCCATGACGACCTGCGCAACCGCCGTCGCTATCTCAATGCACGCACCGCGCTGCTGGAGTTGCTGCGGTTGGGGGCGCTGCCGATCGTCAACGAAAACGACACCGTCGCCGTGGACGAACTCAAGCTCGGCGACAACGACAACCTTGCCGCGGCGGTCGCCTCGCTGGTCGACGCCGACCTGCTGCTTATCGCGACCGACATCGGCGGCCTCTACAGCGGTGATCCGCAGCGCGATCCCGATGCCCGGCCGATCGAGCGGGTGGACGCAGTGACGCCGGCCCTGCTGGGTATCGCCGGCACGGCGGGTGCACTGGGCACCGGCGGCATGCGCACCAAGCTGGAAGCCGCGGCCAAGGCGTCCGCGGCCGGAATTGCGACCGCGTTGTTTTGTGGACGCGACGCCGGCGCCGTGGCTGCGCTCGGCGAAGGCGTCCTGCATGGCACCCTGGTGGCGGGCCACGGCAGCCGGATCAGCGCGCGCAAGCAATGGCTGCGGCACTCGCCTGCATCCGGCGTGCTGCAGGTCGATGCCGGCGCAGGCGCGGCGCTGCTGCGCGGGGCCTCGCTGCTCCCCGGCGGCGTGCGCTCGGTGACGGGGGACTTCCGGCGCGGCGACGTGGTCGACGTGCACTCGGAGGACGGCGAGTTGCTGGCGCGCGGGCAGGCCCAGTACAACGCGGGCGAAAGCAACCGCATCGCGGGCCGCCATAGCCGCGACATCGAGGCCGTGCTCGGTTTTCGCTACGACGAAGCAATGATCCACCGCGACGACCTGGTGCTGTTGAGCATCATGCGACAACCCCCGGAGACCACGACATGAGCGGTTACGTACGCAGCCTGGCCCTGGCCGCACGCGAGGCGCAGCTCGCGATTGCCGCGGCCGACACCGCAACCCGGCGCGCGCTGATCGACGCCATGGCCGACCAGTTGCTGGCCGGGCAAGCGGCGATCCTGGCAGCCAATGCCGTTGATGTCGCTGCAGCGGCCGCGACCGGTGCCGGCAAGTCCACCCTGGATCGACTGGCGCTGGATCCGATGCGCGTACAGGCCATGGCCGAGGCGTTGCGCGAAGTCGCCGCTCAGTCCGATCCGCTGGGAACGGTCACTCGCAGCGAGCAACGTCCGAATGGCCTGGTGGTGGAACGCCAGCGCATTCCGCTGGGGCTGGTCGCGATGATCTACGAGGCGCGTCCGAACGTGACCGCGGAAGCCGCAGCGCTGTGCCTGAAAGCGGGCAACGCGGTGCTGCTGCGCGGTGGCTCCGAAGCCGCGGCCAGCAATGCCGCGATCGCCGCTTGCCTGCATGCGGCGCTGCGCGCTGCCAGGTTGCCGGAAGCGGCGGTGTCACTGGTCGCGGACACCGCCCGCGAGCACGTACTTGAATTGCTGCAGCTGTCCGACCTGATCGACCTGGCCATCCCACGCGGTGGCGAAAGCCTGATCCGCTTCGTCGCCGAACACGCGCGGGTGCCTGTGATCAAGCATTACAAGGGCGTTTGCCATCTCTACGTGGACCGTGCCGCCGACATCGACAAGTCGCTGGGTTTGCTGGTCGATGGCAAGACCACGCGTCCTGGCGTATGCAATGCGCTGGAAACCCTGCTGGTGCATCGCGATATCGCGCCCGAGTTCCTGCCGCGCGCACTCGCGGTGCTGCAGGCACACGGCGTTGAAGTGCGTGGCGACGCGTCGACGCGCGCCTTCGGTGCCGGGATCGCGACTGCCACTGATGACGACTACGCCGCCGAATTCCTCGACCTGGTCCTGGCCGTGCGCGTGGTGGACGACCTGCCGGCAGCGCTGGCGCATATCGCGCGCTTCGGCTCCGACCATACCGAGGTGATCGTCACCGAAGACCCCGGCGTGGCCGACGCCTTCGTGCGCGGTACCCGCAGTTCGGCGGTGATGGTGAATGCATCCTCGCGCTTCAACGATGGTGGCCAGCTCGGGCTGGGCGCAGAGATCGGCATTTCCACCACGCGCCTGCATGCCTATGGCCCGATGGGCGCGGAAGCGTTGACCATCGAGCGTTTCGTGGTTCGTGGCGAGGGACAGCTGCGACATCCCGTTGACGGTTGACGCAAGCCCCGGCGCCCGCCCGGTCTCGTCAAACACTGGCTCGCCGTCCTACCCCTGGCCGGCGTCATTCGATCCTGCGTGAGCCAATTCGTCGCCGTTTTGCGCGTGAATGGATGGGGGTTGTGTTGCGTAGGGTCTATGCCGTTTGGTCAATAGGCCTGTTTATCGAAGCGGCACTACCCTCCAGTGACTATCGATTTGCTGATCGCGGCACATATCGAACGGTGGGGGACGGACGGTGAAAAATTCAAGTCGATGCGAAAGGCATCGCGGGTGGTCGTTGCTGGCTGTGGTTGGCGCTTGCTGGATGACCGTGGCCAGCCCTGCCGCCCACGCCAGTTGTGCGCCGGACGCTGGCGGTCAGTCCGTTGACGCGTCCGCGCGCCAGTTCGCCAGCCGGCCTGGTCCGTCCGCCGTGCAGCAGGACGGCGCGCAGGATGCCGCGCCGGCGTCCGTTGCAGCGCCCGGCGTTGCCGACATCAAGGACGAGGCGCGTGGTGTGCTGGCGGCGATCGAGCGGATCGAGGATGCGGACACGGCGTTGTCGCTGGCGGCCGATGGCGCGGCGCTGTACGAGCGCGAGGCGGTCAAGCTGGATGGCTATGCGTATTGCAGCCAGGCGGTGGAGCTGGCGGAGAAGGGCGAGTTCCGCGAGAGCGCGCAGGCGGCGAGCAAGGCCTTGCACGTGGCGCTGCAGACCGGCAACACCGACCTGTTGGGCAAGGCCTATCGGGACCTGGCGATTGCCTTCAGCTACGCGGGACAACTGGAACGCGCCGAGCAGTTCGTCGAGCTGGCGCTGAAGTATCCGGGCGTGGATCCGACCCAGGTCAACGGCCCGGCGCGCAAGACGCTGGCCGATGTGCGCACGCGCCAGGGCCGCTATGACGAGGCGATTGCCCATTACGAGCAGGCGCAACAGGAAAGCTCCGAGCGCTTCCGCCCGCTGGTGGATGCCTCGCTGGCCAATGCCCTGATCCTGTCGGGCAACCTGGAGCGCGCCCGCACGACGCTGGACGCGCTGGTCGCGCCGAGCGATCCGGCCGAGCTGGCCCAGCTGCAACGCACCCGCGGGCGGCTGCTGCTGGCCGAGAACAAGCCGGCCGAGGCGCTCGCGCTGTACCAGCAGCTGGCCAATGCGCCGGTGAGCGGCGATGAAGGCTTCTATCGTGCCTGGGCCCTGGACGGCATCTCCAAGAGCGAGGCGGCGCTGGGCAACGACGCACAGGCCGCGCAGGCGCTGGACCAGGCGCTGGCGGTGTTCGACCAGGCGCGTTCGAAGTTCCGCAGCGACGAGTTCAAGATGGGCCTGTTCTCGGACCTGCAGAACGTGTTCGAGCGTGCGATCAACATGCACAGCAAGCTCGGCCAGCCGGCGCTGGCGTTCGACATCAGCGAGCGCAGCCGGGCGCGTGCGTTGCTGGATGCGGTGGCCGGTCGCGCGGACGTGGACAACGACACCGCCGCGGCGATGGATGCGGCGAGCCTGCAGCAGATGCTCAAGCCCGACGAAGTGGTGGTGGCCTACCACGCGCTGCAGGATCGGCTGGTGGCGTGGGTGCTGTCCAGTGACGGCGTGCGCGAAGCGACATTCCCCACCGCCTTGCCGCGCAAGGACCTGGCGCGGCTGGTGGATGCGTATCGCGACACCCTGATCCGGCTCAACCCCAATGCCTCGGGGATTGGCGACCAGATCGGCCAGCTGCTGCTCAAGCCGCTGGGGATCGAAGCCGGCAAGCGCATCATCATCGTGCCGCACGGCCCGCTGCACTACCTGCCGTTCCAGGCGCTGCGGCTGGACGGCAAGTACCTGATCGAGCGCAACCCGCTCTCGATCGCGCCGTCGATCAGCATCGCGGCCAAGCTGGCGCAGCGCACGCCGACGACGACGGCGCAGCTGCTGGCGTTCGGCAACCCGACGGTCAACCCCGACGTGGCCGACCCGCTGCCGGGCGCCGAGCGCGAGGTGCACGAGCTGGCGCAGCAGTTCCCGGGCGCAAAACTCTTCTTCAATGCGCAGGCCAACCAGACCAACTTCCGCGCCAGTGCGCCGCAGTCGCGGCTGGTCCACATCGCCGCCCATGCGGTGGCCGACACGCTGGACCCGCTGCACAGCAAGGTGCTGCTGGCCGACGAGAACGGCCAGCCGAACTACCTGCAAGCCAAGGACGTACTGGGCATGGACCTGCACAACGTGGCGATGATCGCGCTGTCGGCCTGCGAGTCGGGGCTGGGGCGGGTGGACGATGGCGACGAGGTGCTGGGCTTCACCCGTTCGTTCCTGTCGGCGGGCACCTCGACGATGCTGGTCTCGCTGTGGCCGGTGTCCGATGCCGCCACCGAGACATTGATGACGACCCTGTACACGGACCTGGCCAGGGGCGAGCAGGTGCAGGACGCGATGCGTGAGGCGCAACTGGCGGTGATGGCCGACCCTGCGACCTCGCATCCGTTCTATTGGGCGCCGTTCAACCTGATCGGCAACTGGCGCCTGAGGGTCGTCAAGTGAGCACGGCCACGACCACGGCCACCCACCTGGAACGCGACGGGGCCACCACGATGCATACCCACACGACACGGCGCTTGTCGCCCTCGACGACCCTGCTGGCCACGGCCATCCTGCTGGCCTGCGCCGGCCTGGCCCACGCCGGCGAAGGCCTGCTGGCCGATGCGCGCCAATGGCACCCCCGCCACGAGGCGGCGCAAGACGCCACCCCGGCCAGCGCGCCGCCGCAGCAGGCGCAGGCACTACCGGAGCCGCAGATGGCGGCCCAGCCCAGCTTCGTGCTGCAGGCCGTGGCCTTCGATGGCGCCACCGGCGTGCCGGAGAGTGAGTTGCAGGCCGCGGTGGCCGACAAGATCGGGACCAGCGTGACCTTTGCCGACCTGGAGCAATTGGCGGCGCGGGTGGTGGCGCTCTACCAGCAACGCGGCTTTGGCCTGGTGCAGGCGTTCGTGCCGGTGCAGGAAGTGGTCGACGGACAGGTCAGGATCACGGTCAGCGAGGGCGTGCTGGGCAATGTCAGCATTGACCTGGCCGACGGCACGCCGGTGGAGAAGGCGCGTATTGCCGGGACCCTGGCGATCCTGGAGCCGGGCAAGCCGCTCAATGGGCGCAACTACGAACGCGCGATGCTGCTGCTGTCGGACCTGCCGGGGATCAAGCCGCAGTCGGCGATCTCCACTGGCGCGGTGGCGGGCACCACCGACCTGACGGTGCAGGTGGGCCAGCGCGATCGCATGCAGTACGGGCTGGAACTGGACGATTACGGTACCCGCGACTCCGGGCGCCACCGCGTCACCGGCAGCCTGCGCTGGGCCAGCCCGTTCGGGCGCGGCGACAACCTGGACCTGCGGCTGATGGTGGCGCAGGGCGCGCATACCGCGTTCGGTCGGATCTCCTACGAGAGCCCGGTGGGCTATCGCGGCCTGCGCATCGGCGGCGGGCTGGCACGGGTGCAGTACGAGCTGGGCGGGCCGTTTGCGGCGCTGGAGCCGACCGGTACCGGCAACGTGGCCGATCTGTCGTTCAGCTATCCGCTGATCCGCCAGCGGGCGACCAACCTGTTCCTGCGCGGGATGCTGGACAACAAGGACCTGACCGACCGCTTCGAGGCGGTGGGCTTCGAGACCCGCAAGCGCATCCGCGGCGCCGGTGTCGGGCTGTCGCTGGAGAAACGCGACACGCTGTGGGGCGGTGGCTACAGCAGCGCGAACGTGCTGCTGTACCGCGGCGACCTGGACATCAAGGATGCGCTGAGCGAGGCCTTCGATGCGCCGCCGTTCGGGTATGGCACGCAGGGCAGCTTCACCAAGTTCACGCTGCAACTGGCGCGGCTGCAGTACGTGGCGCCGAAGTTCAGCGTGTTCGCGGGCATGGGCCTGCAGCGTGCCAGCAAGAACCTGGATGCCTACGAGAAGTTGTCACTGGGCGGGCCGAAGGCGGTGCGGGCGTATGCCACCGGCGAAGTGCTGGTCGATGACGGCTGGCTGGGCACGCTGGAGCTGCGTTATGCGGCCACCCGGGAAGCCACGGTGTTCGGCTTTTACGACGCTGCCCGGGGCGACTTCTTCCATGATCCGCGGCCGTTCGACACGGTGACCCGCCGCAGCCTGCGTGGTTACGGGCTGGGCCTGAACTGGAGCAAGCCGGGCAAGGTGACGGTGAACCTGAGCCTGGCCTGGCGCCAGACCGGTCCTGGCCTGACCGATGGCGGCGACCGCAATCCTCGTTTGTTCTGGTCCATCCAGAAAGCGTTCTAAGGAGCACAGCATGCGCACCAAGCAGACTTCCAAGACGATCCGCCCCCTGCGTCGGCGCCGCCTCGCATTGGCCCTGGTGGCGGCCATGGCCGCACCGGTGGCGATGGCGCAGAGCCTGCCGGACGCGGGGAGCGTGACATCGGGCAGCGCGACGATCGGACAGACGACCTCCCAGATGACGATCACCCAGACCACCAAGGGCGCGATCATCGACTGGGGCAGCTTCAACATCGCCGCCGGCTACGGGGTGACCTTCGACCAGCAGTTCGGCGCCAGCAGCGTGACCTTGAACCGGGTGATCGGTTACGGAAATGGCGCGACGCCGTCCCTGATCGACGGAACCCTCACTGCCAATGGCAACGTGTTCATCATCAACCCGTCGGGAATCACCTTCGGGAACGGATCGCAGGTGAATGTCGGTGGGCTGGTTGCGTCCACGCTGGACATTTCCGATGCGGACTTCCTTTCAGGCGTCTCGTCAGGTCAGTATCGATTCACCGCTTCGGGTTCCGTTGCGGGTGGCATCTGGAACAACGGCCAACTGACTGCCGCCGATGGCGGCACGATCGGGCTGATTGGTTCGCAGATCAACAATGCTGGCACCATTTCCGCCACCAATGGCAGCGTGGTGTTCGGGGCCACCAGCCAGGTGACCCTGGACTACTTTGGCGACGGCCTGACCCAGGTCACCGTCTCCGGCAATGGCTTGGGTCTTGCCAACTGTTCGTTCAACTGCAACGGCGGAATCACCAGCAGCGGGAATGTGTTCGCGCAGGGCGGGCACATCGAGATGCGCAGCAATACCATGGATGGTGCTTCGGCGGGCAACGGCCTGTTCGTGGATCCGGCCAACGGCGGTCGCATCTGGATCAGCGGGAATGTAGCCGCGCGAACCTCCGGTACCCGACGTGGTTCGGTGGTCATCGATGCCGGCATGGGCAACATCGACCTCGGCGGCGTGCAGGGGCAGACCGGAAACGTCAGCGCCAATGCCTCCAACCCCGGTGAACAGGCCGGCACCATCGAGATCCGCGGCAACCAGTTGTTCACCCATCTGTGCGTCTGGACGAATGGGCTCTGCGAAAACAACAACCAGCTCGGCCTGATCAATGCATCGTCCTACGGCGCTGGCGGGGCCGCGGGCGGCACGATCACCATCGATGTGGGGCGCCTGTACCACGCAGGCGTGATCCAGGCGTCGTCCGCCACGGGTGGGGGCGGCACGGTGAACATCAATGCCGACAGCGCCGAGATCTACAACCTGGTGTTCGCCGAGGGATACGGCGGACCCGGTGGCACGATCAACCTCAACGCCGACAACCTGCTCCTGCATCGTGGGCAGACGCCTTGGCTGGGTGGGCCCGGCACGCTCTACTCGCTGGCCACGCTCTCGGCATTTGGCTCGACGTCCGGGGGCACGGTCAACCTTGATGCAGGCAGCCTGTCCATGATCGACCTGGGCAATGTGTCGCCGGATGACGTCAACCTGGACCCGGCGTACCGCCCGACCATCAACGTGAATGGTTACGACGGCAATGGCGGCACGATCAACGTCAATACCACCAACTTCACCCTGTCCAGCTGGCAGTATTTCGAGGCGACGGGTACCCAGGAAGGCGGCGATATCGCGATTACCGCTGACCTGATCGACCTTGCCGGTGGACTGGTGGCCACCGGCGCCACCGGCGGCACCGTCACGACTACCACGACCGGCTCGTTGTTCGCTGGCGCCACGGCCTACATCAAGGCAGGCACCTGGCTGGTGCATGCGCCGTCCGTGCAGATCATGCCCACCTCGGGCGCGCAGTCCGGCTACGGGGCGGTGCTGACTGACGAGGCGTTGAGTTCAACGCTGGATGGCGGCACCCTGGTCCAGTTGTATGCCGATGCCTCGCTGGCATCGGGCGCGACCGGCGCCATCTACATTGGCGCCGGCGTCAACATCGTCCATGCCTCGGCTGATGCCGCCGCCCTCGACCTGCGTGCCACGGCCGGCATCTACGGCAGCGATTTCAGCATCCAATCCACCGGCGGTCCGCTGGACCTGATGTTCACCGCCAACGTGCAAGGCACGAACCAGGCCGAAGGCAACGTCACGTTCACGGATGCGACGTTGGCCAGCAATGGCGGCGACATCACGATCTTCGGCAGCGGCACCAGCTTGAGTGGCGTGCAGCTATCCGGAAGTGACATCGACAGTGCCGGCGGCGACATCGCAATCCATGGCGAAGGCACGTCGACCGGGTTGATCGTGTCTGCATCCAGTATCTATGGTGGTGAGGGCAACATCACCCTGTCCGGGTCGGGTGGCATTGGCGCCGGCACGTGGATCGGCCAGGAGAGTTCCGTATCCACGACAGCGGGTGATGTGCTGATCGAGGGCGCCAGCGGATCCTACGACGGCGTCATGATCAACGTGGCCGATGTGAACACCACGTCCGGCGACATCACGATGATCGGCGAGGGCGGGGCCTCGGGCGTGAACTTCTGGTACGGCGACATCGGTACGTCGAGCGGCGCCATCGGCATCACCGGCACGGGCGACGCCATGGGTGTCCGCCTGGCCCACAGCAACATGGTGGCTGCGTCCGGCGACATCACCATCGCTGGCCTGGGTGGCGATGCTGCGGGGTTCATGATCGACAACGATTCGAGCATCGATGCGGGCGCGGGCGTGGTGGCGGTGAGTGCAGGCAACGACGGCAGCAGTGACGCCATCATCCTGCAGGGCCGCATCGCCAGCACGACCGGCGTCAACCTGCGCCCGTTGGGTGTGAACGACCAGGTCCTGCTCGGTGCAGGCAACGGCTTCTCGCTGTCCGGTTCCGACCTGGCGATGATCGAGTCGCCGCTGCTGGTGATCGGCAGCGCCGAGCACGCGGGTGCAATCCAGGTGCTTGAGGCGGTCGACTGGGACGGTGACCTGACCCTGCAGAACCAGGGCGGCAGTGGCGGTATCGACATCCAGGCGGCAGTGGACGTGGGCGACCATACGCTGGTGTTGGCCAGTGGCGGGGACATCAGCCAGCTCGCGGCTGGCGGGATCACCGCGCACAGCCTGCTGGCGATGGCTGGCGGCGACGTGGCGCTGACCGCGGCGGAGAACAACGTGGCGGCAAGCAGCCTGGCCGGTTCGGCGGGCGGCGATTTCGCCTACGAGGACGTGGACGACCTGGCGATTGGCGATGTGTCCTCGTTCGGTTACGGCGCGACCGGCCAGACCGGCCTGGTGGCGCTGTCAGGTGTGGGCATCGCTGCCGGCGGCAATGTGCTGGTGAGAACCGCAAGCGGTGACCTCACCCTTGCCGCGAACGTCAGCGGCAACGACATCGACCTGGTGGCCGCCGACATCTTCCGCAACCCAAATGGGGCAGTCCTTGAGGCCGGCAATGATTGGCGGATCTGGGCGCGCACCTGGGAGGGCGAGGAACGGGGAGGGTTGCAAGGAGACGGGCCGTTCGACATCTACGGCTGCGCGTTCGGGCAGGATTGCCTGGGCGTTGACGAAGGCAATCGCTTCATCTACCAGGAGCCCCGCCTCGTGCAGGCACCCATCGCGCCGGAAACCGTGGCTGAGTGGCTTGATGAAGACGACCTTGACGCCACGGCGACGGATTTGCTGCTGGCTGAACTCTGTCCCGTTGCCGATTCGTCCACTGATGTCCTGCAGCAGGGGACAGGCAAGGATGAGCTTGCGCAGGAGTGGCTGAAATCACGCCACCGGCTCCAGCTGAGCAATTGCATCGACAGCAAGAACACGCCGGGATGCAGGTTCTGAACGGGCATTGTTCGGCATACGTCTGTTGAAGCCGAAACAGGACACCGTTTCCTAAGCAATTCGCGCTATGCCTTATCGCGAATAGGCTGGAGCAAAGGTGGTTCCTAGACTCCACGGGATCAGCGCGGACTTCCATCCGCGCCTCGGATCCATTCGGGAGTCACCGCATGCCTCATCTCGCGCATCCAGCTGCCTGCTTCGTGCCGTTTTTGCTGGGGGTGCTGGCATTCAGCCCTGCCGCCCACGCCAGTTGTGCGCCGGACGCTGGCGGTCAGTCCGTTGACGCGTCCGCGCGCCAGTTCGCCAGCCGGCCTGGTCCGTCCGCCGTGCAGCAGGACGGCGCGCAGGATGCCGCGCCGGCGTCCGTTGCAGCGCCCGGCGTTGCCGACATCAAGGACGAGGCGCGTGGTGTGCTGGCGGCGATCGAGCGGATCGAGGATGCGGACACGGCGTTGTCGCTGGCGGCCGATGGCGCGGCGCTGTACGAGCGCGAGGCGGTCAAGCTGGATGGCTATGCGTATTGCAGCCAGGCGGTGGAGCTGGCGGAGAAGGGCGAGTTCCGCGAGAGCGCGCAGGCGGCGAGCAAGGCCTTGCACGTGGCGCTGCAGACCGGCAACACCGACCTGTTGGGCAAGGCCTATCGGGACCTGGCGATTGCCTTCAGCTACGCGGGACAACTGGAACGCGCCGAGCAGTTCGTCGAGCTGGCGCTGAAGTATCCGGGCGTGGATCCGACCCAGGTCAACGGCCCGGCGCGCAAGACGCTGGCCGATGTGCGCACGCGCCAGGGCCGCTATGACGAGGCGATTGCCCATTACGAGCAGGCGCAACAGGAAAGCTCCGAGCGCTTCCGCCCGCTGGTGGATGCCTCGCTGGCCAATGCCCTGATCCTGTCGGGCAACCTGGAGCGCGCCCGCACGACGCTGGACGCGCTGGTCGCGCCGAGCGATCCGGCCGAGCTGGCCCAGCTGCAACGCACCCGCGGGCGGCTGCTGCTGGCCGAGAACAAGCCGGCCGAGGCGCTCGCGCTGTACCAGCAGCTGGCCAATGCGCCGGTGAGCGGCGATGAAGGCTTCTATCGTGCCTGGGCCCTGGACGGCATCTCCAAGAGCGAGGCGGCGCTGGGCAACGACGCACAGGCCGCGCAGGCGCTGGACCAGGCGCTGGCGGTGTTCGACCAGGCGCGTTCGAAGTTCCGCAGCGACGAGTTCAAGATGGGCCTGTTCTCGGACCTGCAGAACGTGTTCGAGCGTGCGATCAACATGCACAGCAAGCTCGGCCAGCCGGCGCTGGCGTTCGACATCAGCGAGCGCAGCCGGGCGCGTGCGTTGCTGGATGCGGTGGCCGGTCGCGCGGACGTGGACAACGACACCGCCGCGGCGATGGATGCGGCGAGCCTGCAGCAGATGCTCAAGCCCGACGAAGTGGTGGTGGCCTACCACGCGCTGCAGGATCGGCTGGTGGCGTGGGTGCTGTCCAGTGACGGCGTGCGCGAAGCGACATTCCCCACCGCCTTGCCGCGCAAGGACCTGGCGCGGCTGGTGGATGCGTATCGCGACACCCTGATCCGGCTCAACCCCAATGCCTCGGGGATTGGCGACCAGATCGGCCAGCTGCTGCTCAAGCCGCTGGGGATCGAAGCCGGCAAGCGCATCATCATCGTGCCGCACGGCCCGCTGCACTACCTGCCGTTCCAGGCGCTGCGGCTGGACGGCAAGTACCTGATCGAGCGCAACCCGCTCTCGATCGCGCCGTCGATCAGCATCGCGGCCAAGCTGGCGCAGCGCACGCCGACGACGACGGCGCAGCTGCTGGCGTTCGGCAACCCGACGGTCAACCCCGACGTGGCCGACCCGCTGCCGGGCGCCGAGCGCGAAGTGCATGAACTGGCGCAGCAGTTCCCGGGCGCAAAACTCTTCTTCAATGCGCAGGCCAACCAGACCAACTTCCGCGCCAAGGCGCCGCAGTCCCGGCTGGTCCACATCGCCGCCCATGCGGTGGCCGACACGCTGGACCCGCTGCACAGCAAGGTGCTGCTGGCCGACGAGAACGGCCAGCCGAACTACCTGCAAGCCAAGGACGTACTGGGCATGGACCTGCACAACGTGGCGATGATCGCGCTGTCGGCCTGCGAGTCGGGGCTGGGGCGGGTGGAGGATGGCGACGAGGTGCTGGGCTTCACCCGCTCGTTCCTGTCGGCGGGCACCTCGACGATGCTGGTCTCGCTGTGGCCGGTGTCCGATGCCGCCACCGAGACATTGATGACGACCCTGTACACGGACCTTGCCAGGGGCGAGCAGGTGCAGGACGCGATGCGTGAGGCGCAGCTGGCGGTGATGGCCGACCCTGCGACCTCGCATCCGTTCTATTGGGCGCCGTTCAACCTGATCGGCAACTGGCGCCTGAGGGTCGTCAAGTGAGCGCGGCCACGACCACGGCCACCCACCTGGAACGCGACGGGGCCACCACGATGCATACCCACACGACACGGTGCTTGTCGCTGCGACCCTGCTGGCCACGGCCATCCTGCTGGCCTGCGCCGGTGCCCATGCCGGTGAAGGCCTGCTGGCGGGTGCCGCCAATGGCACCCCCGCCACCGAGGCGGCGCAAGACGCCACCCCGGCCAGCGCGCCGCCGCAGCAGGCGCAGGCACTACCGGAGCCGCAGATGGCGGCCCAGCCCAGCTTCGTGCTGCAGGCCGTGGCCTTCGATGGCGCCACCGGCGTGCCGGAGAGTGAGTTGCAGGCCGCGGTGGCCGACAAGATCGGGACCAGCGTGACCTTTGCCGACCTGGAGCAATTGGCGGCGCGGGTGGTGGCGCTCTACCAGCAACGCGGCTTTGGCCTGGTGCAGGCGTTCGTGCCGGTGCAGGAAGTGGTCGACGGACAGGTCAGGATCACGGTCAGCGAGGGCGTGCTGGGCAATGTCAGCATTGACCTGGCCGACGGCACGCCGGTGGAGAAGGCGCGTATTGCCGGGACCCTGGCGATCCTGGAGCCGGGCAAGCCGCTCAATGGGCGCAACTACGAACGCGCGATGCTGCTGCTGTCGGACCTGCCGGGGATCAAGCCGCAGTCGGCGATCTCCACTGGCGCGGTGGCGGGCACCACCGACCTGACGGTGCAGGTGGGCCAGCGCGATCGCATGCAGTACGGGCTGGAACTGGACGATTACGGTACCCGCGACTCCGGGCGCCACCGCGTCACCGGCAGCCTGCGCTGGGCCAGCCCGTTCGGGCGCGGCGACAACCTGGACCTGCGGCTGATGGTGGCGCAGGGCGCGCATACCGCGTTCGGTCGGATCTCCTACGAGAGCCCGGTGGGCTATCGCGGCCTGCGCATCGGCGGCGGGCTGGCACGGGTGCAGTACGAGCTGGGCGGGCCGTTTGCGGCGCTGGAGCCGACCGGTACCGGCAACGTGGCCGATCTGTCGTTCAGCTATCCGCTGATCCGCCAGCGGGCGACCAACCTGTTCCTGCGCGGGATGCTGGACAACAAGGACCTGACCGACCGCTTCGAGGCGGTGGGCTTCGAGACCCGCAAGCGCATCCGCGGCGCCGGTGTCGGGCTGTCGCTGGAGAAACGCGACACGCTGTGGGGCGGTGGCTACAGCAGCGCGAACGTGCTGCTGTACCGCGGCGACCTGGACATCAAGGATGCGCTGAGCGAGGCCTTCGATGCGCCGCCGTTCGGGTATGGCACGCAGGGCAGCTTCACCAAGTTCACGCTGCAACTGGCGCGGCTGCAGTACGTGGCGCCGAAGTTCAGCGTGTTCGCGGGCATGGGCCTGCAGCGTGCCAGCAAGAACCTGGATGCCTACGAGAAGTTGTCACTGGGCGGGCCGAAGGCGGTGCGGGCGTATGCCACCGGCGAAGTGCTGGTCGATGACGGCTGGCTGGGCACGCTGGAGCTGCGTTATGCGGCCACCCGGGAAGCCACGGTGTTCGGCTTTTACGACGCTGCCCGGGGCGACTTCTTCCATGATCCGCGGCCGTTCGACACGGTGACCCGCCGCAGCCTGCGTGGTTACGGGCTGGGCCTGAACTGGAGCAAGCCGGGCAAGGTGACGGTGAACCTGAGCCTGGCCTGGCGCCAGACCGGTCCTGGCCTGACCGATGGCGGCGACCGCAATCCTCGTTTGTTCTGGTCCATCCAGAAAGCGTTCTAAGGAGCACAGCATGCGCACCAAGCAGACTTCCAAGACGATCCGCACCCTGCGTCGGCGTCGTCTCGCACTGGCCCTGGTGGCGGCCATGGCTGCGCCAGCAGCATTTGCGCAGACCAGCGGATGCACGGAATGCCTGCCGAATTACGGCCAGGTTGTTTCCGGGACAGCCACTTCGAATTACGACAGTGGCGGCGTCATCCGCCCTGGCAGCGATAGCGCCACCCCCACGATGACGATCACCCAGACCACCAAGGGCGCGATCATCGACTGGGGCAGCTTCAACATCGCCTACGGCTACGGGGTGACCTTCGACCAGCAGTTCGGCGCCAGCAGCGTGACCTTGAACCGGGTCGTCGGTTACGGCAGTGGCGCGACGCCGTCCCTGATCGATGGCACCCTCAGCGCCAATGGCAGCGTGTTCATCATCAATCCCGCCGGCATCACCTTCACCAGTGGTGCACAGGTCAATGTCGGGGGACTCATCGCCTCGACGTTGTGGATGAACCAGGGTGATTTCATCAATGGCCTGGCCTCAGGCAGCTATGTCTTCAACGGTTTCAACGGCGATCCCAGTACCAGCCATCAGGTTCGAAACAACGGTGACATCACTGTCGGTGCGGGTGGCGCTGGTTTCGTCGGGCCAACTCTCTGGAACAGTGGTTCGATCACTGCCAATGGGGGCAACATCGGCTTCGGCGCAGGCACCGCGGTGACCCTGGATTTTGTCGGCGATGGTCTGACTCAGGTCACCATCAACGTGCCGCCAGCCACGGATTCGGCGATTATCCAGGACCGCTACGGATCGATGACGGCCGATGGCGGCAAGATACTCTTGCGCACGGCGGCGACTGCGGGTGGTGCCGGTGGCGGGATCTACGCATCAGGCATTCTGCGGGCGCAGACGATCGCCAACGTCAATGGTCGGATCGAACTGACTTCCATAGGCGGGCCCGTGATGGTCGGTGCCCCTGGTGTGTTCTCGGACGTGAGTAATCCGTACACCACTGGCAGCATCGATGTGTCGGGTGGTGCGGGCGAAACCGGTGGTTCCGTGTTGATCCAGGGCAATGGCGTCCTTCTTGTCAACGACGATCCCACCCCTGCAAACCCCGCCGATCCCTTTTCGGTCGGAAGTTCAATCGACGCCTCGGGAGCGGCGGGCGGTGGGCGGGTCGATATTCTGTCCAGTGCGACTGTTGGCTTGCTGGGCTTGTCGCGAATAAATGCAGATTCGCAAGCAGGTTTGGCTGGCCAGGTCCGGATTGTTGCGGTGAACGATGTGCTGGGGCTGGGCGACATCAGCGCGTCATCCAAGAACGGCAATGGTGGCAGCGTGGGAGTGGGCTCCACCACGGGCAACTTGCTGTTGATGGGCAACATAAATGCAGTGGGTGGCATCAATGGTGGTGTCGTGTCCCTGCTCGCCGCAAGTGGTGGACTGGCGATCGATGGCTACGTCAGTGCCAGTGGCGGCGGCGGAAATGGCGGGCAGGTCACGGGCATCGCGAATAACGTGGTGTTGACTGAAAATTCGCAGATCAGCGCGGATGGCGATCTTGGCGTGGGTGGGCAGGTCGGATTCCATGCAACCAGCGCACTGGCCGCTTACGGCCTGCTATCCGCACATGGCAATACTGCCGGAGGCAGGATTATCACTGCGACGCAAGGCACGTTCGATGTTCGTGGCCTGGTTGTCGATGCCGGCTCCAATGGCACCGCGGGCAGCTGGTTGCTTGATACGCCAAGTCTCACAGTCGTAAATGGTTCCGACGTCGGCGGCTTCAACACACCGGTCCTCGGCAATAGCGTCCAGGATGCGGAAATCAACTATGCCTTCGAGAACGGCACCAGCGTGGTGCTGCAGTCGGGCGGCGACGTGCAATTCGACGATGCACAAATCCTGGCGGCGTTCTCTTCGCCACTGTTCCTGCACGTCAACGCAACCGGCGCGATCTACGGATCGAGCTTCTCGATCGGCAGCAGCGGCGGCGCGCTGGAAATGCTGTTCAACGCGGACTCCGCCGGTGGCAACGCCAACGGCGGCTACATCGACTTCAGCAATGCATCACTGGCCAGCAATGGCGGCCTGATCGCGATGTACGGTCAGTCGGACCAGGCGGCCGGTTTCGCCACCGGCTATGCCAACGGCATCAGCCTGAGTGGCGTTGACATCGACAGCGGTGGCGGTGGCGTCGTGCTGCATGGCTACAGCACCGGCAGCGGTTCCGGGACAGGCTACGCGGGCGTGTACCTTGACGGGACCAACATCTATTCGGGTGGTGGCGATGTCGACATCCGTGGCATCGGCGCAGGCGCCACCAGTGGCGTGATCGCAAGTGGTGGAGTTGTTTCCAGCAGTGGCGGCGACATCCTGGTGCATGGCGAAGGTGGCACCGGCAATGGCGTGGATATCGATGCCATGATCGCCAGCGCCGGCGGTGGCATCACCCTGTACGGTCATAGCAACGGTGCTATCGGGCTGGCATTCGGTGGCTACTACGGCGATATCAGCACTTCAGGTGGCGACATCGGCCTCACCGGGATTGGCGAGACTGGCGGTGTTGCGCTGCATTCTTATTCTCCGGGCAGCATCGACAGCGAAGGCGGCCAATTCACGGTGCTCGGCACGGCGTACGGCGCCGATGCGGTTGGCGTGCATGTCGACGCCATCAGCCTGATCAGTGGCGTCGGTGATTTGACCGTCGCGGGTTCTGCCCCATTGGGCGTCGGCGTGCTGTTTGCCAATGGCGCCGGCGTGAGCACGACTTCCGGTGCAATCAGCCTGGTCGGCGAAGGTGCGAACTTCGGACTGGACCTGGGCGACGGCGCGCTGGATACCGATAGTGGCGACATCACGCTCGACGGCACCGCGTTGGCGGCGACGGCTACGGCCGGCGTGCGCATGACGGGCGGTGGTCTGACGACCAGCGGCGGCGACATCAGCGTGACCGGCAGCAGTGCCGGCGGCGCGGGCGTGCAACTTGGCGATGGCGGTGCGTTCGCGATCGGCAGTGGCGGTGGTGCGATCACCATCGAGGGAACCGGCATCGATGCGGGCGTGCTGATGCAGGGCAACCAGGTTGCCAGCGCGGGCGGCGCGGTGAGCATCACCGGTGCCGGTGCAACGACGGGCGTGTCGCTGGACGGTAGCGATCTCGACAGTGCCGGTGGCGACATCGGCATTGACGGCACGGCATCCGCCAGTGGCGGCACGGGTGTGGATCTCAGCGACGCACGGATGAGCTCCGGCGCCGGCAATGTCGCTGTGCTCGGTAACGCGACCGCAGGCACGGGTGTCAGTTTCGGTGGCGATGCAGGCATCACCACGACCACCGGTGGCATCAGCCTGACGGGTATCGGCGCGGACGTGGGCCTGGTGATCAACGGTGGCCAGCTGGTCACCGATAGCGGTCACTTCGACCTGCGCGGTCGCGGTACCGGGAGTGCATCGGATGGGCTGGTGATCGGCCCGAACGTCAGCATCGTGACGGACGGCGGCGGCATCGAGCTGAGTGGCGAGGGTGGTAGCGGCGCTGGCCTCAGCCTGAGTGTCGGCTCGCTGGTTGATGCCGGCGACAGCCTGGTCGTGTTGCGCGCTGCCAATGACGGCAGCAGCGATGCCATCCGCCTGCAGGGCGCGATCCGCAGCGGCGCGGGCGTGAACCTGCGTCCGGGCGGGGTGGATGCCAATGGCGGACTCACCGAGCGCCTCGCGGATGGAATTTCGCTCGGTGGCAGCGGCGTCGGATTCGCCCTGTCGAATGCCGAACTGGTGTTGATCGACACGCCCGAACTGATCATCGGCAGCAGCTTGCATGCAGGCGCGATCCAGGTGCTGGGCGCGATATCCCGCGATGGCAACCTGACCCTGCAGAATGATGGCGGGTCCGGCGGCATCGATTTCCAGGCCGCGTTGAACGTTGGCAACGGCACCTTGGCCTTGTCCAGTGGTGGTTCGATCAGCCAAACCAGCGCCGGCGCGATCAGCGCACACAGCTTGCTGGCGAACGCGGGTGGCGACGTGCTGCTGGCGAACGCGCAGAACAACGTCGCCGCGACCACGCTGGCGGGTTCCGCAGGCGGTGCGTTCGAATTCCAGGACGTCGATACCCTGGCAATCGGCAACGTATCGGCCATCGGCTTCGACTCGTCGTCGGGCGGACTCTCCAGTCTTGGCGCGAATGGAATCGATGCCGGTGGCGACGTGCTGGTGCGCAATCTCGCGGGTGACCTGATCCTCAACGCCGACGTGCAGGGTGCCAATATCGACCTGGTCACGGCTGGCCGCCTGCAGAATCCGGATGGCGCCAGCCTGGTCGCGTCGGGCGACTGGCGCGTCTGGGCCGCGACCTGGGATGGCGAAACCCGCGGTGGCCTGGGTGGCAGCGGTGATTTGCCGAACCTTTACGGCTGCACGTTCCTGGGCAGCTGCGGGGTGAGCGTGCCCGGTACGGACAATCATTTCATCTACGTCCAGCAGCCGACGGCGTTCATCACCTTCGATGATCTCAGCCGTGAATATGGATTGGCCAATCCGACGTTCACGTTCAGTGTCGTCGGTGCAATCCTCGGCGACAGCGCAGCGAGTGTCGCTTCCGGTTCGGCGATCACCACCGCGACCATCCTGAGCGACGTTGGCAACTATCCGATCAGTGGCATCTTCACCTCGGCGGCCGGTTATCAGCTCCAGCTCGTTCCCGGCAATCTGGCGGTTACACCCGCGATGCTGTTCTTCACGGCAGATTCGGCGGTGCGTTATCTCGGTTCGGCGAACCCGGCATTCAGTGGCACGGTCACGGGATTCCGCAATGGCGACAGCATCGAAAGCGTCTTCGGGACGGGCAATATCTGGTCGTCACCCGCTGGTTTCTTTACGCCAGTCGGCTTCTATCCGGTCAACGGTGGCACGAGTGCCAAGAATTACGTCTTCGCCCAGGCGCCCGGAAATGCCACCGCATTGCAGATCATCCCGCTACCGCAATTGTCGTCCACGCCAATCGACCTGGTCCGCGAGACCGTCAATACCTACGTCTACGACCGAAACTTCGGGGGTGCCCCGGTATGCGCCGTGAATGCATCGATCGACGACGAGAGGATTGCAGCGACCGGTGACGAGCTCTCCAACGAATGGGCGAAGGTGCGTTCACGGCCCAACCTGACCAATTGTTTCGATACCGAGCGCAAGAACGGCTGCAGCAGTTTCTGATGGACGATTCCGGTTCGCGTGGTGCCGCTTCAGGCGGCCCCACGCGCTGCCGTCGAACGCCGTTGCGAGAGTAATGCGCGCAGCTTTGATGGCGGCGCGGGCCGTGGCAGTGCCTGTGCCCCGTGACGCGACGTCGCTTCCAGCAGGGCCGGGCTCGGGATCGTATAGAGCACGATGCGCGTTGCCTGCGCATGCCTTGCGCGTGCCGCGTCCAGCAATTGCCAGGCCGGATCATCGGCCGAGTCGATCGCGCACAGCACGACCTGCAATGCGCCATCCCCCGTGCGGAGGTTGTCCAGCGCCGCATCGAGCATGGATTCGGCATGCACGGCATAGCCCCACGAGGCCAGTGTCGCGGCTAGCGATTCGCGCTGATCGGCGTCGCGGTTCAGGAGAAGCGCGCGTGGCGGGCGTTGCATGACCGACGCACGCGGCAGGTCGAGCCAGAAACAACTGCCGCCATGCAGGCGCGAGCGCAGCTCTACCCGGGTGCCGAGCAGTGCGCCAAGCCTGGAAACGATCGACAGCCCGAGTCCGAATCCCTTGCGATGGTCGCGCTCGGAATTACCGACCTGGAAAAATTCGTCGAACACCCGCGGTTGGTGGATGGGAGCGATACCGATGCCGTCGTCGCGGATCTCGATGCGGACGCAATCGCCGCGCACCCGCGCGGCCATGAACACCCGCCCGCCGCGTGGCGTCGCCTTGATCGCGTTGTCGATCAGGCGCCCAAGCAGGCCGCCCAGCATGCCTGCGTCGGTGAACACTGCATGCCTGCCCGCACGGACATGCAGTGCGACGCCGGCTTGCCGCGCGGCATCGGCCTGCGTGTCCAGGAGTTCGCCGAACAGCGGCTGCAGGTCGCAGGCTGCGGCGTGTGCCTGCAGTGCTCCGGCATCGAGTTGCGACAACAGGAGCAGGCCATCCAGCGCCTCGGTCATCGTCCGCATGCCCAGGCTGAGCCGGGCGATCTCCGGGTCATGCGCAGGCAGGGCGTCACGCCGGAGTTGCTCGAGGGCCAGGTCCATCGCCTGCAAGGGCTGCCGCAGGTCGTGGTTCGCGGCGGCCAGGAAGCGCTCCTTGGCGCGCATCGCGCCGTCGCTCTGGTTCATCAGCCGGACCATTTCCGCCGCCATCAGCCGGCGTTGCGCGTCGCTCTCGTCGCTGTGTGCGGTGGATGCCTCGATACGCAGCCATGCGGCGGCGAGCAGGGGCGACAGTTGCGGTGCGTGGGTGGAGGGCAGCGACACCGCCGATTCAAGCAGTGCCGCGAGCCGACCGGTTTCGTGCTGCAACCGCCGTCGATGCAGGAATGCCGATACAGCCGCACCCAGCAGCCCGCCACCGACGGCGATGCCCGATGCCAGCATCAGCGGCTCCATCGCATCCATTCATGCTCCGGGATTTGCCTGTTCAGCGTATGTGCCGGGGGCCGCGGCTGCGATATCCCATCGGCGATATCCAGACCGGCTGGCGATGGCCCGGAATGCGCTTCGGCTAGGCCGAACGTGGTATCGAAATCCTGCCTGCCGCCGTGCAAACTGCGGATACAAGGATTCGCGCGTGTGATCACCGCATGGCATGCCTAGGCATGCGCGGCAATGCGCGGAAGGCTTCCCGGCCAACATGGCCTGATTTACATGACCGAGGACTGACATGAACACGACCAAGTTTCTTCGTCCGGCGCTGGTGATTGCCCTGCTGGCTACCTGTGGCGGCGCCTATGCGCAGGACCCGCCTTCCGTGGATTCCATCATCAACAGCCTGAAGGCGGATGCGCCTGCGGTCGAGCCCGGCCAGACCCGCGCCCTGCGCCCCGGCGCGGCATCGATGTCGACCGCGCCGGCACCGGCGCCAACTGCGGTGGCCAAGCCGGCATCGATCAACATGCAGATCAATTTCGATTACAACTCGTCGGCGATTTCCGGTAGTTCCGAGCGCACCATGGCGACCCTGGCCAAGGCGCTGGCCTCGCCGCAGCTGGAAGGGCGCAAGTTCACCGTGATCGGGCACACCGATGCCAGTGGTTCGGATGCCTATAACAAGTCATTGTCGGATCGGCGTGCCGCAGCCGTACGCAGCTACCTGATGAACAATGGCGTCGCCGCCTCGCGCCTGAAGGCGATGGGCAAGGGCGAGAGCCAGTTGCTCAACAACGATGATCCGAACGCGGCGGAAAACCGTCGGGTCGAGATCCAGGCCACGGGCGGCTGAGCAACCGCGAGGGAGAGCCCGCTCATGGCGATCCAGGTAGTCAACGGAGCCACACTCATGTGCACGATGGGCCTTGGCCCATCGACATTCGTGGTCACTCCAGAGAACAGGGTGCTGTCCGGCAACCAGCCGGCAGCAAACATCATGGACTTCATTCCGATGAAGAACATCATGCCGTTCCCGATGTGTTCGGCACCCGCGAATCCGACGGTCATCGCCGCCACTGCCGCCAAGTTGGGCGTGGCGACGCCGGCGGCATGCGTGCCTGTCACCATGCCGTGGACGCCGGGGGCGTCGACGGTGCTGCTCGGCTTCATGCCCGCATTGGACAACACCTGCACCTGCCAATGCACGTGGGGTGGGACGATCACCGTCAGCGTGCCTGGCCAGGTGACCGAAATGATTCCCTAGATCCGTGCGAATGATGCAGCAATGAAAAAGGCGGCCTTGGCCGCCTTTTTCATTGCTGCATCGAAACTTGCCAGAGACCTAGCGTTGCTGGACCACGTGTGCTGCCTCATGGGCCATCATGCTGCTGCCGGCCGCGTTTCCGAAGGACGAGACGGCATTGCCCATGGCATGGGCGGCGGCGCCTGTCGCTGATTGCGCTGAAGCGACTGCGCCACTGGCGGCTTGGCCAACAGCGCTGGACGCTTGGCTGATGGAGGCCTGCGCGCTGGTGATCGCGCCCTGTGCGGCGTCACCTGCACTGGTGGCGGCTTGCTGCGCAGAGGCCTGCGCATTGTTCAATGCCCCTTGCGCCGCGCCACTCAGGGCCTGCTGCGCCTGTTGTGTCGCCTGGTTGGCCTGGGCCAGGCCCTGTTGCGCCGCCTGGCTGGCTTGTTGCTGGGCCTGTGCCGCGGCTTGTTGTGCAGTCGCCAGCGCCTGCTCCGCGGCATCGCCCGCCTGCTGCTGGGCAGCATCCACGGCGGTCATTGCCTGATCAACAGCAGCTTCTGCGGCTTGCTGCGCCTGGTCCTTCATGCCGTTGACCGCGTCCCTGGCCTGCGTGATCGCCGCACCGGCCTGCTCGCGCACGGCCTGTTGGGCCTGCTGCACGTTTTCCTTGGCTGCGCCGAGCGCTTCCTGCGCCGCGTTGTTTGCGGTGGCCTGGGCGTCATCGAGCGCGGCCATTGCGTCGTCCATCGCAGTCAGCGCGTCGTTGGCAAGCGCATCGGCCTGGTCCAGCGCATTGTTGGCCTGGTCAAGGAGCGGGCCGGCGATGTTGTTCAATGCATTGACGCCGTTGCCCAATGCGTTGTTGGCCTGTGCAGCACGACGTGCCAACTCGTCCTGGAGCGCGCGCACGTAAGGACAATCCGATGCCGGGAAATTCACCGGCAGGTTCGGGAAGCTGGTTGGTAGCGCGGCTAGCGCATTGCCGATGGCACCTAGCGTGTCACGGGCCTGGTCGAGTACGGCTGCCCTTGCCTGCTCGAGCGCGTCGGTCGCCGCGTCGCGCAATGCGGCCTGGGCCTGGTCGATGGCGTTGTTGGCGGCATCCAGTGCTTGGCCAACGCCGTCTTCGATCAGGGTCATCGCGTTGTCGACCATGCCCATGGCGCTGTCCAGTGCTTCCTGCGCGGCCTGGTCAGCGGTATCCATTGCCTGGTCGAGCGCTTGCCCGGCCTGGTCGAGCGCGCTCGCGACCACGGCCTTGGCCTGGTTCTGGGCGTCGTTTACGGCGGACTGTGCCTGCGCCAGGGCATTCTGCGCGGCGGCGCCTGCTTCCTGGCTGGCAGCGGTCAATGCCTGGTTGGCCTGGGCCAACGCATTTTGCGCCATGTCGTTGGCGCCGGCCCGTGCGGCGTCCATGGCCTGGTTGGCCTGGGCAATCGCGCCTTGTGCTGCGGCACCCGCCTGTGCGGCGGCCTGTTGTGCGGCCTGTTGGGCTTGTGCCACGGCGCCATTGGCGGTGCCCGCTGCGGCCTGGGTTGCGTTGGCGACGGCGGTTTGCGCTTCCGCGATCGCGCCCTGAGCGGCGCTGGCGGCCTGGCTTGCGGCGGCTGTGGCAGCCTGCTGACCCTGCTGCACGGCCTGGCCAGCGGCGGCACCGATGTTCGACAGGCCTTCGGTCAATGATTCGAACATGTCAGCCTCCCTGCGTCCGGCGGAAGTCGCCATACGCGGCAGCCGTCCACATCTCGATCAGCAGTGCGCGGTCGAGCTGCGAGCTGCTGCGATCAGCGAGTATCCCGACGATCGACGGATCCTGGCCGACCCGATCGTTGCCGAACAACGAGCAGGCGAGGGCATATGAGGCGACGGCACGCTGGCTGCGCAGGCCAGCCTTGCGGCAGTGCGCGATGACCGCGTCGAGTTCGGCATCCAACTGGTCGAGCTGGAGTGGCGTCTGGCCACCCAGGTGGAGATTGAGAAAATCGGCGAGATTGTTGCGAAGCTGGACTTCACCGATCTCCGTCATCTGTTTGCGTTTCACGGCAAGCACGGTGGGCTCCTTCAGGCCGCTGCCGGCAATGCCAGCGACTGTGGTTCGGGCCTGCCGTCACGCGTGAAGAACAGCGCGGAATCGGGGGTCCTGCCTTCCACGTAGACACCATGGATCGGGCCGAAGAACTCTCGGCGTGCAGCCGGTTCCAGGATCGGGATCACGGTGCGGAACGCACGTGGGTCGTAGTAGCGGAACAACATGCTGCTGCCGTCTGGCGCGGAAACACGCAGAATACGGCGCAAGTGCGCACGCACTGCGCGCAGGTCAAGGCCGCCCTCGGTCAACAGTACGATGCCCCAGTGGTCGTTCCAGCCTTCCTTGAGCGCGAGCAGGGTGGCGTCGCTCCGTGGATCCAGTTTCATCACATAGGGTGCTACGGCGCTGAGCGTGGGATCGAGCGAGCCTTCGAACAGGCAGGCCGCGCCTGGCGCCACCTGGGCCAACCGGGCAGGCAATCCATCAATCATGGCGCCGTCCAGGACGGCATACACAGCGCGCCCGGCGTGCCCGAAGACCGTCCTGTGCAGCGCCTCGTACTGGCCTTGTGGAATCACTTGGTGCTGTCTCCGACCGCTCATTGGCAAGGGCCGCACCGCAATGCGCGCGCCACCTTGCGATGATGCGGACATGGCGCCCCCTGGCGTGGACGGCGGTTGGTTTCCGTGTCCTTGCTGTAGGCAATACGTGTATTGGCAATAAAATCGGTCATGCCATCAATGCCTCATAGGCAGCGCGGGCGGCTTCGCACTCGGCACAGAAGGGCTGCCCCTGACGCGCGGCATTGACCAGGGCCTGCGCCTGCAGTTGCTGGATCGGGTCGATCACCTCGCCTGGCGTGGACTCGACGGCCTCCTCGGGCGCCGTGGCTTGGTCCGGTGCTGCGGGTGCGGTTGCGGACTTGCCGCTTCCACCCGAGTTGATCTTCACCATCGGGCCGGAAATGGAAACACCCGAACTGTCGAGGGTGACGAAACTGGCGCCAGCCTTCAGGCTGATCGACAGCCCAGCTTCCAGAACCACCTCCATCCCACCCTTGAGGTGCAGGTTCATCCCTCCCTTGGCGAAAAGATCAGTTTTCGACTCGAGGTTGAGACTTCCATCAGCTCCCAGCTTGAGGTCGCCCTTCACCTTCAGGTGTTCATCCCCCTCGACATGTGCGAGGCGCTTTCCCTTGGTGGTCTGGTGGGAGTCCAGTTCTGTTTGCTCGTAGCGATTTTCCTTGACCAGGGCATGCAGGTCCTTGCCGACGAAGGACGTGGTCTTTTCAGTGACCCGGGTCTGCAGGTCCTTCTGCGCATGCAGGAAGATCTCCTCATCGCCCTTCTTGTCTTCAAAGCGCAATTCATTGAAGCCGCCGCCTCCCTTGGACGACAGCGTCTTCATGGTTGAGCGCGTGGCATTGGCGGGCAGGTCGTAGGGCGGTGCGTTGACCCCGTTGTAGACGCAGCCGGTGACCAGCGGTTGGTCCGGGTCGCCCTCGAGGAAATCGACGACGACCTCCATCCCGATGCGGGGGATGAACATGGTGCCGTAGCCGTTGCCGGCCCAGACCTGGGCGACACGCACCCAGCAGGAGCTCTTGTCGTCGTACTGGCCTTGCCGGTCCCAATGGAACTGCAGTTTGATCCGGCCATGCTTGTCGGTATAGATCTCCTCGCCTGGCGGGCCGGTGACCAATGCAGTCTGCGGTCCCCGCACCAGCCCCTTGGGAGTGGTCAGCGGTGCGCGGTAGGTGACCTCGTGCGGATGCACGATGAAACCGTTACCGTAGTCCGACGGACCGTCGCCGGTCAGGTTGTTGCGACCGTGGTGCCAGACCGACAACACCATGAATTCGATGTTGAACGAGTCGAACGGGTGGTCGTACAGGGTGAAGGTGTGGCCGGGCGCCAGCGTGCGGATCTGGCTTTCACCGCGCAGGCGCAGGTGGCTGGCTTCCTCCGCCTCCATGATCATCCGGGTGAGGTGCTGGCCGTCGGCTGATTCGACGAACCCGCCCGGATAGCGGTAGCGCTCCAGGCGGGCATGGTCGTCGCCGATGTCCAGCACCGTGGGCGTGTTCTCGCGGACCAATCGCTTCTTCTCGAAATCCCAGTCGCCAAGGGTGACCTTGCGGGTCCGCATCTGCTGGTCCATCGTCAGCTTGAGGATCGCGTCGAACTCTTCCGCATGGCCCTCGTTGTGGTACGGCAATTCGTCCGGATCGAGCGCCGGGTTGCTGTCGTTGTTGTCGGTGAAGACCAGGATGTGCTTGCTGTCGTCGCCCTCGTTGTGGCGGAAGTAGTAGTGGATGCCTTCGCGCTCGATCAGGCGCGAGATGAAGTCGAAGGTGGTCTCGTGGTACTGGGTGCAGTACTCCAGCGTGGGATGGGTCTCGTTCAACTCCATCTTGAAATCGCTGTAACTGAATTCATCGAAAATCGTCTCGATGATCTCCCGCACCGTCTTGTTCTGGAAGATGCGGCAGTCTTCGTGCTGCGTCATCAACCAGAACCACGGCACGATGTCGCATTCGTAGGTGTACTGATCCTCCCCTTCGGCGGAATGGTTGCGGCCGGAACGTGCGAACCGCGACACGTAGCCGTTCCAGTGGCGTTCGCCGCCCATGTGGCCGCTGTCGTAGGTTTCGATCCTCAGGATCGCGGTCTTGCCGATGATCTTGCGCACGTCGATGTCGTCGCGCGACGAGATCAGCCGGAGCCGGAACTCGAACAGCTTCGAGACCCCCTCGGTGCCGGACATTTCCTGGATCAACAGGTCGTCTTCCCCGAATTCCTTCAGGGTTAGGAAGTACATCCTGTTGCTGGTGGAAAAGTTCGCAGACATGCCTGGTCACCGTGTGTCGACGCATATCGTCCGTCACTGGGGGCGGCGGCGACATTCGTCCGAAGTGCTATCCGTGGCCGCCTGCGCGGCGATGGATAGCGCAAAGGAACTAGTCCGGTTGGCGTTCAGGCGACCGCATAGGTGAAGCCGCTGTCCTCGCCAACGCCAATCCGGATCGATTCGATGCCGCCGCCTTCGGCCATGCGCTCCAGCACGTGGCCGGACACTTCCGGCAGGACGGTTCCTGTCAGGATATTGTCGATGTTGCGGGCACCCGAATCGACCTCGGTGCAGCGCTTGGCGATCGCATCGACCACCGCGTCGTCGTACTGGAACTCGGCGCCATGGTTGGCCTTGATCCGCTTGCCGATCCGGTTGAGCTTCAGGCGCACGATCTTGCGCATGTCCGCGTCGCGCAGCGGGTAGTAGGGGATCACGGCGGTGCGACCGAGGAACGCCGGCTTGAACGTGCGGTTGAGTTCTGGCTTCAGCAGGTCGTTGAGATAGGCGACCGTCGGCAGCTCCTCGGTTTCGGTGCAGGCCTGCATCACCAGGTCGGTGCCGGCGTTGGAGGTGAGGATGATGAGCGTATTGCGGAAGTCGATCTCGCGCCCTTCGCCATCTTCCATCCGGCCCTTGTCGAAGACCTGGAAGAACAGTTCCAGCACGTCCGGGTGGGCCTTCTCGATCTCGTCCAGCAGGACCACCGAGTACGGTCGCCGGCGCACGGCTTCGGTCAGGACGCCACCTTCTCCGTAGCCGACGTAACCCGGGGGCGAGCCCTTCAGGCTGGAGACGGTATGCGCTTCCTGGTACTCGGACATGGCGATGGTGATCATGCTGCGTTCGCCGCCGTACAGCGCATCGGCCAGGGCAATCGCGGTTTCGGTCTTGCCCACGCCCGAGGTACCGACCAGCAGGAACACGCCCTTCGGTTTGTCCGGGTCCTCGAGGTTTGCGCGCGAGGTGCGTACGCGCTGGGCGATGGCGTCGAGCGCATGGCTCTGTCCGATCACGCGTTCCTCCAGCGTGTCCTTGAGGCGTAGCACGGTCTGGATTTCGTCGGCGACCATGCGCCCGACCGGGATCCCGGTCCAGCCGGCGATGATCTGCGCGATGGCGTTGGCATCAACCACCGGCAGCATCATCGGCTCGAAGCCTTGCAGCGCCGACAGTTCGGCACGCACGGCATTCAGGGTTGCCAGCACATCCGCGCGGGCCGGGTCATCGGCCGGCAAGGCTTCGATCTGGTCAAGGCCGGCATGGATTTTCGCGACCAGATCCTTCTCGATGACGAAGCGTGCCTCGTCGGCAGCAAGGGATTCGCCGAGCGTCGCCGTCTCTTCCTCGATTTCTGCCAGTCGCTTGCCGTGATCGCTGCCACTGGCCTGTTCCTTGTCCAGTTGCGCACGTTCGGTGGCGAGGATATCGAGCCGCCGGCGGGCGTCTTCGAGTTTTGCCGGCGTCGCGTTCTGGCCGATCGCGATCTTCGCGCAGGCAGTATCGAGCACGCTGACCGCCTTGTCCGGCAACTGCCGGCCGGGGATGAAGCGCGAGCTGAGCTTGACTGCTTCGGTGATGGCCTCGTCGAGGATGCGCACCTTGTGGTGGGCGGCCATTGCCTGGCCGACGCCGCGCAGCATCGAGATCGCCTTGGCGTCGTCCGGTTCATCGATCTTGACCACCTGGAAGCGGCGGGTGAGGGCGGGATCCTTCTCGAAGTATTTCTTGTATTCGGACCAGGTGGTGGCGGCAATCGTGCGCATCTCGCCGCGTGCAAGCGCCGGCTTGAGCAGGTTGGCGGCGTCGTTCTGGCCGGCCGCGCCACCGGCACCGATCAGCGTGTGCGCTTCGTCGATGAACATGATGATCGGCTTCGGACTGGACTTGACCTCTTCGATCACGCCCTTGAGCCGGTTCTCGAATTCGCCCTTGACGCTGGCGCCGGCCTGCAGCAGGCCGAGATCGAGCGAAAGAAGTTCCACCCCGTGCAGGATCGGCGGTACGTCGTCCTGGGCGATGCGCATGGCCAGGCCTTCGACCACGGCGGTCTTGCCGACGCCGGCTTCACCGGTGAGGATCGGGTTGTTCTGGCGGCGGCGGGTGAGCACGTCGATCATCAGGCGGATTTCCGCGTCGCGGCCGAGCACTGCGTCCAGATGGCCGTCGCGGGCGCGCTGGGTCAGGTTGACGCAGTACTGGTCGAGATTGGGGCTGCGGCTGGGCTTGCCCCCGGTGTTGCCCCCCGCGCCTGGCGTTGCACCGTCGCCGACCGCGCCACTGCCGGCATCGCCGAGTGCGCGCGCATCGCGCGCTTCGGTGGAGGATTCGACCAGCGCATGGAAATTCTTGGTCAGGGTTTCCAGGTTGATCTTTTCGAGCGAACGGGCACTGAACGAAACCAGTCGGCGCAATTCGGCATCCGCGAGCAGGGCGACCAGCAGGTGGCCACTGCGGACCTTGGCTTCGCCGAACTCGATCGACGCCCATGTCCAGCCGTGTTCGAACAACTTGGGAATTGTCGCCGACAGCGCCGGCGTGCGCTGGTTGCCGCTCTTGAAGCCGTCGAGCGCCTTGCCGAGTTCGCGCTCCAGCGCTTCCGGCGCGATCTCGAACTGGCGCAGGATGCGGCGGATGTCGCTGTTCTCGACTTCCAGCAGCTTCAGCAACAGGTGCTCGACCTCGACGTCGTAATGACCGCGGGACATGCAAAGGCCGGCGGCGCCTTCCATCGCGCCGCGGCAGGTGGTGTTCAGACGTGCGACGAGCGAACGCAGGTTCAGTGCCATGATTGGCCTCCCATTGCGGAAAAGTGGAATTCGCAGTCCTGTGCCGGTCGCGGATCAGTGCGCCCTCCCAGCCAGGTGTTCCAGCCCAGACGCGGACGGTCTTCGTTGCGTGCGCCCAGCCTGAGTGGCGGTACCTGGTCGGCGCGCAACGACAGCCGGATGCGCAGGTCCAGTGCCAATCCGGTCAGGAAACGGCTGAGTTCGATGATGTCGGGCAGCATGGCGCCGGTCGGCAGCAGCGCATTGAAACGCTTGCGGTCGATCGGGCCGATGGTCAGCCGCAAGGTGGTCTGGCGGTCCCAGTAGCGCGTTCCCAGCACGCAGCCATGGCCAAGCCGGTTGGCGTTGCGACCCAGCCGCGTGCGCGCATCGCGGCCGATGTCCTGCCAGGTGCCCAGACAGCCATTGGCGCGCACGGGTGCAGCGACCACCGCGGACACGACCTGCGCCAGCGAGACTTCGCCATGCGGTCGTTGCGCGATCAGGCCGGAGAAGTAGGTCATGGCCGCGCCTGGCAGTGGCTTGCGGGCCGTCGTGCCGGTGCGCTTGCCCGGATGCAGTTGCGCCTGCAGGGCCGGCGTGCCCATGCCGACGATGTGCTCCAGATAGCGCAGTACCGAGTTGTGGAAGCCGAACTGGCGCCCGATTTCCGGGCGATGCTTGGCCCAGGCCAGCCAGAACAGCGCGACCAGACGATGATTGAACAGGTCCAGGAACTCCTGCGCACTGCGGTCGCGGTGGCTCTGGCGCGCGATCAGCAGTTCCGTGTACGTGCGCGGCAGCACGCCGGACGGGCCGGTCAAGCCGAGGAAGTTCACGCAGACCCTGGTTGCTGCATCGCTGCGGGTGATCGAGTGCAGTTCTGCGGGCGGGAACGACAGCGACGCCGGCGTGGTGAAGCGCAGAGGACCGGGGCGGGCGCCGGTGCCGCGCCCGTCGAAGCCGTTGTCGCCGTACATCAGGCGTACGGCCTGGAAGAAACCGAACCGGCCCGGGTCATGCAGCAGGCGATCGATCGCCGGCTGCATCGGATCGTCCGCCGGGACATGCGCCGGCGCGTAGCGCGCGTCGGGATCGCGGGGTGCGTCGCCAGTGGCGTCGGCCGTGGCGTCGCTCATCGGGGCTGGCTCATCGTGGCGGCCTCAGATGAGTGGCTGCGCGCCGCTGCGCGGCGGGAATTGCACCATCCAGCCTTCACGCTGCTGGGTGCGCACGCTCAGGCGGGTGTAGGAATTGGCGGTGCAGTACAGGCCGAAGAAGTGGTCCAGCACGCATGACATCAGGTAGACCCCGGAACCGACGTACTGGTTCTCGTCGAACTCCAGCTCGATCTCGGTGCCACGCACGAACGCCTGGCGTGGTGCCTGGCCGATGCGGGTGACCGAGGGTCCGCCGGACACGCTGCTGATGCCGGCGATCTGCTTGCGCACGGTCACCGAGTCGGCGAAGTTGTACAGGCTCAGGATCTCAAGCAATGCTTCACGTCCTCCGTCGATGATCGACAGGTGGTTGAGCGACAGGTGCGAGATCAGCCGCCATTGGTTGGCCATGCGCATCGGCGCGCGCCAGGTCGCGCTTGGCTTCTTGAGCAGGCGCGCGCTGGCGATCACGCCACCTTCTTCCAGTTGCAGCTGGCTATCCTCGCCGCCGAACGGCAGCGCCGAGGGCAGGTCGCGATTGGTGCAGGTCAGGCTGAGCGAGAGCGTGTCGACCACGGGCGCACGCGGATTCATGTCGCGGTCGACCAGGCTGATCATCACGTCGGTGCCGTCGTCGTTCGGGTGGAACGATGGTCGCCGCTGCAGGTACCAGAAATGCCCGTTGCCGTCGTCGTGCAAGCCATGCTGCACGGAATACGCCGGGTGGAATTCGACCACGTCGTTGCCGGTCGGGTTGCGGCTGAACTTGCGCACCCAATCGACCGAATACACTTCCAGTCCAAGCGGGCGGCGCACGTCCGGCACGATCTGGTATTCGTGGCGCTCCTGCGAGACCCGGATCGGCTCGCCCTGCTGCTTGAACAGGTTGACGATCGGCGTGCAGAACAGCTTGAAGGTATCGGCCGAGACCGTCTGTTCGAGCCGTTGCAGGCGATCCGGGCGCCCGAACGCCCCGAGTTCGATGGTGATCTCGGCGGCGTTGCCGAACCGCGAGAAGTCCAGGCCGGTCAGGTCGATGAACAGGAACTTCTCCGGCAGCACGAAGAATTCCTGGATCAGCCGGTAGCCGAGGAAGGAGCGCGGGTCGTATTCGAGCAGCGCGTCGTCGTCGCCGAAGCCGACTGGCTGCAGGGCAGATGCCGGCAGGCGCAGCGGTGGCACCTGCGGGGCATCGTCGGGTGCGCGCAAGGTGATGCCGGCGACCGAATTCAGCAGGATCTCGTGCATGGCATGCACCAGCGGGCTTTCGCCATCCAGGTAGATGCGCAGGCGTTCGATCGGCAGCTTCGACAACTCTGCCTGGCCGGTGGATTCGATGCGCAGGCGCAGCGTGGCTACCGTTTCGTCGTGGGTCACCGCGAACGCCGATCGCTCGGCGGCCTCCAGCCGCGCATCGGCGATCTGGATGGGCCAGACCTCGACCGGATAGCCTGTGCGGTAGCGCACCGGCAGGCCCTGGACGGGGCGTGACAGCAACTGGCTGTGGCGCGGCAGCTCCTGCACCGTGCTGATCTCCGCACCGGGTGCGAGCTGCAGCTGGGCAATCGACATCGACGGAACCGGCCGCAGGAAATGCGGGTAGAGCACCGACAGCATGGCCTCGGTGATCTGCGGGAATTCGTCGTCGAGCTTCTTGTGGATGCGCGAGGTCAGGAACGCGAACGACTCGATGATGCGTTCCACGTGCGGGTCTTCGCAGACCTCGCCTTCCATCTGCAGGCGCGAGGCGATCTTCGGGTACTTCGAGGCGAACTCCTTGGACAGGCGTCGAAGGTAGGTCAGTTCGTTCTCGTAGTACGGCAACAGATCTTCGAGCATGGTGATCCCGCGCGTGGCCGGGCGGCGCGGCATGCGCGCCCGATATCAGCACAGGCTAGATAGCCGTCGACGACGCGGCCATTCACCGGAAGGTGTATGTCATCTGGATTCTGGCGGGCTGCATGCAAGTGCGGGGCCATCCATGGCCCCGCCCGACAACGCAGTGTCCGGCAATGGCCGGTTCAATCCTCGACGCAGTACTCTTCATCCGGGACTGCGCAATCGCGCAGTTCGACGGGGCCGCCACGGGTCTTGATGCCGCTTGCAGCGGCACTGCCGGCAACTGCCTTGGGCAGCAACAGCCACATCTGCACGGGTTGGTTGGTCGCCAGCGCCATCTTTCCTGCCTTGTCGCCGAAGCCCCAGAAGAAGTCGCCGCGCACGCTGCCGCGAATGGCACCGCCGGTGTCCTGGGCGAACACCAGGCGCTGCATCGGCCCCTTGCCGCCCGGCTGCTGGCCGTTGATGAACACGGGTGCGCCCAGTGGCGTGGCGCGTGGATCCACCGCCATCGAACGGCCGGGGCTGAGCGGCACGCCAAGCGCGCCGATCGGACCTTCCGGGCCATCGCCGATGCGGCGGAAGAACACGAAACTTGGATCGGTGATACCCGTCTTCGGAACGCCGACACCTTCGCCAACCGCGTGGCCGGCAGCCTTGCCGCTGCCGCTCCCTTCATATTCGGACATGTCCATGCGCGCGCCAGGCGACCCGGATGATTTCGAAGCGACCGGGCGCGTGCTGGAGGCCACGATGTCCTCCTCGGGCGGGACATAGTCATTCTCATCGGCGACCGGCGCACTGAGCAGCGCTGCGATCATCGCCTCGACCTCGGCGGACTCGATGTGGACTTCATCCGCGCTCGCCACCGTCGCAGGCCTGCTGCTGGTCGCCGGGCGCGATGGGCGCTTGGACGACTTCTTGCTGCTTGATGGCCTGGACGCCGATGTCGATGCAGAGCCGCCACCGGACAGCGCCGCCACGATCCGCGCGACTTCATCGTCGAGTGCTGCATTGCCACCCGGCTTGCGCGCACCGCGGGTGCCACCGGGGATATCGATGGTCAATGGCTCCGATAGCGCGCGTGCCTTGATGGCCAGCAGCATCGTGTCGGAATCGCCGCGGGTCGCGTTTGGCATGAACGGGTAGCCGTTCTGCTCGGCGTAGGCCAGCCGGATCAGGCCGCCATCCTTGAGCTGGATCTTGCCCGAGCCCTGGATTTGCATCGACCACAGCTTGAACGGATCGGCGACCCACGCCAGCACCGGTGCATCGATGCCGTTGGCATCGATCTGCTGGCGGTTGTAGTAGGGACGGATGCTGTCACCGACGACGCGCACACGATAACGCTTGTCGCGATTGTTGGGACTGACGCCGGACAGGTCGATCTGGTACTGGCGTGCGCCGGAGTCGCCTGCGTCCGCACCGACCAGCTTGCCTTTCGAGATCCTCATCCAGCGGCTGGATTGGCCGGCGACCGTGCGCGAATCCACCATCAGCATGTCGTTGGGAATGCCGTAGATCGGATACTTGTAGGCACCCTGCCGGTGCAGGGAGCCGGAGATCAGCGGCTCGAAGTAACCGGTCAGCTTGCCGGTCGCGCTGCGGGTCGAGGTCAGCATCTGGTAGGCATAGAACTCGTCGTGCATGAACTGTTGCAGCGCGGCGTCGCTCTTCGGCAGCTTGGCCAGCCGGCTGCAGATCGGTGCCCATGCCGAACGTCGCTTCATCGCCTTGCAATTGCTCGCGAAGCCGGCAGCGGTTTCGTCGAAACTCTCGTTGTTCCAGCCAGGGATTTCGTCGAAGAGAACCGGCACGTAGGCTGCGGTCTTGGTCGCGAATGCAGGCCCCAGGTTCGGGTTGGCCGGCATGGCCGGCGCGTCCGGCGCACTCTGGGCCGCGGCTAGGCTGCTGATGGCGATCCCCACGGCCAACAGTGGCGTGCGCAAGCGCGCCTTGATGGCGATCATGGCGGTGGCGGGCTCGGTCGAAACGTTGCGGTTCATGGGTCGTGCCTCCACGGCCACGAAACCGGGCCGCGCGTCTCCCATCAGGCTGCGCCGGCGCCGTTGCGGCGACAATACGGCGTACGCACTATGGCCCGCGGCAGGCCCTGCCTACGCCGGATTGCCGGCGCCTGGTGCGTTGCTTCAAAGGCCCTGCAGCTTGCGCGAAGCCACCACGGCCTCGACCCGGTTGCGCACGTTCAGGGCACGGAAAATCGCCGCCAGGTGGATTTTCACCGTGCCCTCGCTGATGCCCAGGTCACGCGCGATCAGCTTGTTGGGCTTGCCTTGCGACAGCAGTCGCATCACGTCGATCTGGCGCTCGGTCAACAGGGTGCGCAGGCCATCCAGTGAACGGGCGGAATCGAAACCCTGCGGCGCGCCGACGGCTTCTGCGGATTGCCAGCCATGTCCATTGGCATTGGCCAGCAACAGGGGCGGGATGTAGATGCCACCCGCAAGTACCAGCCGGATGGCCGACAGCATGACGTCCGGCGAATATGCCTTGGGGATGAAGCCGAGCACGCCCAGGTCGATCAGTGAACGCATCAGTTCCGGGTCTTCCGAACCCGACAGCACGATCACCGGCAGCGAAGGCGCCTGTGTGCGCAGCCTGGTGATGTGCTGATGGCCCTGGGTGCCGGGCATTGCGATGTCGACCAGTGCCAGGTCCAGCTGGTCGGCGTGTTCTGCAACCGCACGATCAAGCTCCTCGATGTTCATCGCCACCACCGCCTCGACGGCGGGATCAAGCTCGGCGAGCTTGATCTTCACCCCTTCGATGATCAAGCGATGGTCATCTGCGATCAGCACCTTCATGCACGAATTCCCCCGGCGCGCGGCGTTGCGGATGCAACTGCGCTCACTAGACAGTGACGGTATTCCGTGTGCATGGCGGCCAGCAATGGCAAAACGCCGTTCCTAAGGCATAGCTCCGACGACATATGGTTGCAGGTGGTGCGCACCCGGAAGAATGAAAGACATTCGCGCCTGCAGGCGCAGCGCATGAGTGCCAGCGAGATCCAATGCATCCCGATGACAAGGACATTCCACCATCGCACTGACCCGGGGCACGCACGCGATCGCGCGCGGCGATGCACGCCGATCGTGGTCATGGCATTGCTGGTGGTCATGGCGCCTGCCAGTGCCATGCAACAGGCGAATGGCGCGCAGGATCCGGTATTGGCTGAAGCGGCGACAACAGGCCCCAACCCAATGCAACCCGCAACCCGCGGCATAGCCGCGCAAGCGGCCAATGAAGCGGCTGCGGCACGGCTCGAACCGGCCCCGCAACCAGGCCAGGACAAGCAGGGCGCGCAAGATACCGTGCAACAGGCGTCGGCTGAGTCGGTGAACGACGTGCCGATGCCGGAGGCGCAGGCCAGCGAAGCGTTGCCGGCAGCCTGGCCCGACGTCGCGGCTGCCGCGCCACGCGCATTGGGCACCACCCGTGGCGTCCTGTTCCGGATCTTCCCGCCAATGCCCACCACGCTCCCGGCCGAGCTTGCCGTTGCCGGACCGGCCAGTGTGGACGATGCGGCGCAGGCGACCACGGAAGCTGCAACGGACCCTGCGTCGTCATCCGCGCAGCCCACGGCAGCGCCATCAACGCAACCGGAACCGCTGCAGCCCAGCTACCTGCTTGGCACGATCCATTTCGGTACCCCCGAAGAGCAGGGCGTGGACTATTCGGTTCTCGAAAAGGCACTCGCGGACGTGGACACGTTCGTCAACGAGGCCAATCTCGACGAAGCATGGAAGCCTGCGTACGACGACTATCGCTGGCTGTCTTCCAGCCAGCCGCTGTCGACGATGGTCAGCAAGGACAGCTACGCCATGGCACGTTCGCTGTTGCCGAACGTGCGCATGCAGGACCTGGTGCGGATGAAACCGTGGTCGGTGCTGGCCCTGCTGGAGGCACGCGGGGAAACCGCTGGCGACGCCACCATGGACGCACGCCTGCAGCGCATCGCGGCGGCTTCCGGCAAGCGCCTTGTCCACCTCGAGACACTGGAGCAGCAACTGCAGGCGCTGGATTGCGTGCCGGCATCGGAACATGCGCTCGTGCTCGACGAACGCCTGCGCGCGCCATGGATCCTGCGCGATGAATCCGCCGCGGCCATGGGCTATTACCGGTCGCGCAACCTCGATGCATGGCTGGCCGACATCGACCACATGTACGGCCTGAGCTATGCAGGCAAGGCGGTCGAGCAGCGTGCACGTCATTGCTTGCTGGAAGAGCGCAATGCGCGTTGGGCCGGGCAACTGGAGACGCTGTTCCAGGACGGGCCGAGCTTCGTCGCGGTCGGTGCAGTGCACCTCGTGGGTGCCGACGGCCTGCTTGCGGTGCTGCGCCGCGACGGCTATCGAATCGAGGAAGTGCCGCTATGAGCGGCTTTTTGCGTTTACAGGAATGCGTGGCGCGCAGTGCGGCACGAATATCGATACAGGCGTGTTTTCAGGCGCGATTCGGGGAGTGTCGGGGATGAGTGGAGAGCGGCAGGTTCATTGGGGGCAGGGCGCCTTCCTCAGTCCACAGCATCTGCAGGCGCAGGACACCTGGCAGCAGGCCGGTCGGCATGCGCTGCACCTGCGTTTCACGCCGTTCCCGTGGGGGTATGAAGCACTGCGCCTGCGCGAGGATGCGTTGGGCAGCGGTATCGTCGATGTCGAACGCTTCGTGCTCATGACCCGCGAGGGAGAGCGCCTTGTTGGTGGCTCGATCCAGACCGATCCCGGCAATACCCGCGTGCTCCAGCGCAACATCGCCGAGCTCAAGGTCGCCAACAACGATCCGATCCCGGTGTGGCTGGTGTTCAACCGCGAGCGTGCATTGCAGGGCCTGTCTGCGCGCGAATCCGAACGACTGCTGGCCCGGCATGCGCTGGCCAGCGACAGCATGGCCGACCCCTTCGATCCGCAAGCGCCCGCGGCCGACGTGGATTTCCTGCTCTACCAGCCGAACATCGTCACCGGCCTGGACGAAAACGCCGAGGCCATCGTGCGGTCCTCGGACAGCTACAAGTTTGCCGAACTGCTGCCGGCCGGGCCGGGAAAGTTCAAGTTGTCGCCCGACTACATCCCGCCGACCACGGCGATCAACGCATCGCACAACCTCGCCCGCTGGACGCGCGCACTGCGAGACCTGCTGGTCTCGCGCGGGCAGGACTTCGCCTCGGTCAAGCGCCAGCGCGGCATCCGCGCAGCCTCGACCAGCGCGCAGGAAGTCATGCGGGTAGTGATGATGCAGACCTTCGGGCGCTACATCACGCTGTTCCAGGAACACGCGCGGCTGGGCAATGTCGGCGCCTATGCGATGTACCAGGACCTGCGGCGGCTGGTGGCGGAATTCTCGGTGTTTTCCGAGGACATCGGCTATTTCGGCGAGCTCGCCAACAAGCCGCGCGAGACCGAGCTTCCTGATTACGACCACGAAGACCTGCGGCGCTGCTTCAGGATCGGCTTCGATCGCGCGGAGGCCCTGATCAAGGCGCTGACGGTGGGTGCCGAGGTCGGGATCACCCTGGCCTATGACGGGCGCTTCTATCGCGCCGACTTGCCGGCCAACCTGTTCGAGAACGACAAGACCCGCTTCTACCTGGCGTTCGAATCCGAGCAGAAGGGTGCCGAACTCTTCGCGCGGCTGTCGCGAACCGGCAAGATCGCCTCGATGGACGAGATGCCGCGACTGCTGTCGGCGGCGTTGTTCGGCCTGAAGATCGACCTGCTGCCGGTGCCGCCGGAAGAGCTTCCGCAGAAGAGCCCGAACACCACGTATTTCCTCGTCGATACCACCCATCCTTTCTGGCAGATGATCAAGAACGGCCGCAACATCGCGGTGTTCTCCGACCTGCCGGCCGACTCGACCGTGATCAAGCTGTTCCCGGTCGCCACGCAGGACTGAACGCATGGCTCGACTGCTGCACCACTTCATCCCCGTCTTCTCGTATGGCCTCGCGCTGGATGAGAAAGTCACCTCCGGCCAGGCCAGCGAGCAGGGCGCGGCGGTGGTGGCGCGCGCACGCGAGTTGATCGATCGCGCCAAGGCCGCGGCACAGGCCGATGGCAAGCGAACCGAGCAGGTGGATGGTGCGGCCTTTGCCGTGGTCGCCTGGATCGACGAGATCATGGCGCGCAACCCGGTCTGGCTCACCGGCAGCATTCCGCTGCAGGTGACCCTGTTCAATACCAACAACGCGGGCAACGAATTCTTCCAGCACCTGTCGGGCCTGAAGCAGGACCAGGACGAAGTGCGCGAGGTCTACTACCACGCGATGCTGTGCGGCTTCGTGGGGCAGTACTACTTCGAGAACGGCGATACCGGTGAACTCGGCAAGCTCAAGGAGCTGCACGGACGCCAGCTTCCGATCGCGCCGGCGCCGACCCATACCTTGCGCGAGGAGAAGATCACCCCTCAGCCGTATGGCGTGGCCGATCCATCCGGCCCGAAATACCCACGCCAGTGGGACCGCACCCTGCTGCGCATCGGCGCATTGATCGCGCTGCTGATCCCGATCCTCTACCTGGCCTACCTGCTGATCGCCGCGCCCAAGCCCAGCGGCCTGTCGATCCAGGTGCTGGTCGACCAGGAGCTGGCGGCGTTCCCGTGTTCCGATCTCACCGCGACCGTCACCGACAAGGGCGTCGCCAGCGTCGAGGGTTACGTCTCGCGGCCCGACGACATCAGTGGCGTCAAGCAGCGCGTCAACGGCGTGGAGGGCGTGAAGTCGTCCACCGTCGACGTGCAACTGCGGATCTGGCCGCATTGCGAAGTGGTCAAGTTGCTCGAGCCTTACAAGGCACGCAACGTCGACAGCGGCTACGGACTGAGCATCACCCCCAGTACCGGCCATTCGGATCGCTTCATCGAGAACGAGAACGTCATCGCGAAGTTGCAGCAGGCCAACTACGACGGCTATGTGTACGTGGACTATTTCACCGTGACGGGCCAGGTCGCGCACATGTATCCGAATACCGGCGAGCCGGACAGCGGTCGCCTCATCCTGTCCAGCGAGCAGTTCGAAGTCGGGGCCACGCCCAGCAAGACCTGGACCGTGGCACCGCCGTTCGGGCAGGAACTGATCACGGTCATCTCGTCGCCGACGCCGCTGTATCCGGAACCTCTGGAGGAAATCCAGACCGCTGAGGAATACCTGCCCCGGATGCGGCAGATGCTGGAAGCCAACAAGGGCAATGCCAAGTTGGCCGCGACCTACCTGTTCATGCAGACGGAGCCCGCACGATGAACCCGCTGGATATGGTCGAACGCGTGTTCTGGGGAATCCGTACGGTGTTCTCCCGGATCGGCTACATGTACCAGCCGGTCGCCGAGGGCGCCAAGAAGCCCTGGCTGCGGCGGATCCTGCTCGGCCTCGTGTTGATCGTCGTGCTGGCGGGCCTGGTGATCCTTGGCATCGCCTTCATTCCGCAGGTGCCCATGCGCTTCTGGCAGGTGCTCGGCATCTGCGTGGTCGCGGTGGTGGTGTTGTGGTGGTTCGCATCGGGCCAGCGCAAGGCATCGCTCAAGGGGCGGACCCGCAAGCGCATGGGCGACCTGGGCCCGGGCAACGCCGAGGACGAACGCGAGCCGCTGCAGAAGATGGCCGCTGCGATCGACGAGGCCAAGCGCACGATTGCGCGCTCGCCCGACATCGAGAAGGGTCGCGCGCCGCTGTACCGGGTCCCGTGGGTGATGTTCATCGGCGACGAAGCCGCGGATGTCGATGGGCTGCTGCGCGCCGGTTGCGATGTGTCGCCATTCCCGCCGCCCGAGCGCGAGAGCATGGATGCCGACGATGTCTGGCGCTGGTGGTTCTACAAGTCGATGATCGCCATCGAGATGCACCCGCGGGTGGTCTGCGACAACGGCGCCCGGCTGGACCGCGGGCTCTGGTACCAGTCACTGATGAAGCTCGCCGATGAGCGCGAGAAGCTGCCGTTGAACGGCATTGTCGTTGCGGTCTCGGCACAGAGCCTGATGGGGCCGGCGGATGCATTGAAAGACACCGCCACCCGCCTGCGCCGCTTGGTCGACGAGGCGATGGAGCATCTGCAGGTGCAGATGCCGGTGTATTTCGTGGTCAGCGGACTGGACCGCTTGCCCGGCTATGCGCAGGTGCGCGCCGCGCTGCCTGCGGAGGCCTTCAGCCAGGCACTGGGTCATCGCTTCGCGGACAACGAGGTGGTCAGCGCCGCCAGCAGCAGTCGCGTCGAAGATGTCATCAAGCCGATCGAGGATCGCCTGCATGCGCTGCGCATGACGGCGATGCGCGCCCAGGCCACGCCGCAATCGCGCCGGGCGGTGTTCGATTTCATCGAGTCGCTGCGCCAGGCGGGCCACGGGCTGTCGCTGTTCGTGACCTTGATGCTGGAAGACAACCCGTTCCAGCGCACCCCGCGCTGGCGTGGCCTGTACTTCGCCGGCGCCGCTGATGCGACGCATCGCGGCGGCGCATTCATCGCCGACCTGTTCACCCGCTTCCTGCCCAGCGACCAGCCATTGGCCGGCACCAGCCTGCGCGGCAAGGCGGGGCGCATGGCCATCGCTGGCCTTGGCGTGCTGGCGATGCTGGGCTTGTCGGCATCGCTGGCCTATGGCTTGTCGAGCGCAAGGCGCGACGACACCGTGTTGCTGGCCAAGACCCGCAGTGCCTGCGCCGAGGTCGCCGATCGCACCTCGAGTGGTCGCATCAACTGGGTCGCCGGATGCGGGCGCACGATCGAATCGCTGGAAGCTGCCGCTGACAGCACGCTGCTGAGTTTCGGCATTCGCCGCGCCGACAGCGACATCGAGAAGCTGAAGCAGCGGGTCATCGAGGACTTCGCCAACCTGATCCTGGCTCCCGCGGACCAGATGCTGGCGACTGACATCGATCGTCGTCGCGCCGGCATCGAACATGTGCTGGCCATCACCCAGCGGCTGCGCCTGCTGGACGAATGCCGCAGCAGCAATGAGGCTTGCCGCGAACGGGAGATGCCGAACAACGTCAGCTTCGACGCGCGCTCACGCCTGTTTGCGCCGTTCGTCAGCCCCGAGCATGACACCCGGCGGGACCGGGACAATGCCGAAGCCCTGTTCGCCACCTACCTCGGGTACCTGAGGTGGCAAAAAAAAAACGTCCTTGACGCAGAACACGGCCGGCTCGAGAACCAGCTGAAGAAGTTGCTGGCTGGCTACACGCCGCGCGCCGCCGACCTGAAGCAGTGGGCCGATGCGCGCGGTACCGGCATCAGCCTGGGCGAATTCTGGTTGCCGGAGGGTGCCGTGGTGGGCAGTGAGGACACCGCCGATGTCGCGATTTCCAGTGCCTACACGCGTGAAGCCTGGGAGGGCATCGTGCATCCGATGCTGGCCACGTTGAAGGACCAGGACACGGCGCAACCAGCCCGCATCGACGAATTGCGCACCAGTTACTTCAACGACTATTTCGCCAGCTGGGCGAGGTTCCAGGCTCGGTTCCAGGATGGCACGCAATTCTGGCGAGGCCACTATCGGGACCTGCAGGAGCGCGCCAGCGGCGCCGAAAATCCCTATGCGCTTTTTTTTCAATCCGCCCAGCGCAACCTGTATGAACTGCCGCTCGATTGGCCGGCATCGTCGCGCTGGGCGGCTACCTGGGCACAGATGAAATCCAAGTGGCTGTCGTCCTGGCGGCCGTTCGGTCGCTTTGTGGCGGATTCGTTCAAGTTCTTCGGGGAAGAGGTCACGCCACCGGTATGGCTGCTGGCGATGCATGACACCCAGGCGCGCGTGCTTGCGGGCGAGGAGGGCGATTTCGCCCGTGCCTACCTGCGCCTGCAGGCGGAAGGATCGGGTCAGGATGTGTATCAGATCGCCTCCGAGCTGTTCGCGGGCAAGGGTCGGGCGGAGCAGCCGCCCGCCAGCGAATACACCGCACTGATCGATGCGGTGGACAAGCCGCCGGAAAAATTCGCAACCCAGTTCAAGGGCGACGACCTCGCTGCCTGGGCGATCGTGCGCGGGCCTTCCAACTTGCTGCTGTTCCTGACCGTGCACCGCGCGGGTGAGTACGTGCAGGAACGCTGGCGGGAAAGCGTGGTCAAGCCGCTCGCCAGCCTGCCGCAAGAACAACAGGTGGAGGCACTGTACGGCGCGCAGGGCAAGCTGGGCGCGTTCGTCAACGACTGGTTGAAACCGTTCATCTCCGAAAAGGAACGCCTGCCGATGAAGGTCGCCGGTGTGTCGATGCCGTTGACGCCCGGGTACCAGTCGATGGTCGCCGCAGAGCGCAAGTTCCTGCCGGTACTCGACAATGGCGCACCGTTCCTGGCGGGCAGTTTCACCCTGACCCAGCCGACTGCGCTTGGCGCACTGGACGAGGGTGAAGGCGGTACCGCCTTCGAAGTCGAGTGCCGTGAGCGCATCTACCGCGCCACGTCCGGCGGAGAGTCGCTTGCCGATGCCACCGCCAAGGTGTTCTGGTCGGCCAGCAGCTGCCTGCAGGCACGGATCCGCATCAGCATCGCGCCACCCCGGGAAGTAGGCGGCGATGCAATCCAGGAGTTCGACCCGGTCACCAGCGAGATGCAGGCCGCAACCCTGCCGCCCGAACCGCCGATCAACCTGACCAGGCTTTACGACGGACAGGAGGGCTTCGCGCAATTGGTGTCCGACTTCGCCAGCGGCAGCCATGCGTTCGCGATCGATGATTTTCGCGACAGCTACAGTCCGGCGCAATGGCGTGAGCTGCGCGCACGGCTGGCGGCGGCGAAGTTCCGCAGCGCCCGGGTGTACCTGCAGGTGGACCTGTCGGATGAAATGAAACTGTTCCTGGGTGCGCGCACCGCACGTGCCGAAGTCCCCAACGTGATTCTCGAATAGATTCGCCCAGCGGACCTGTCGAGAGCATCCCGACCCAACCGAGTCAACCGGAGTCGCAGCATGGCCATCGATGTCAACGAACTACTTGCCCCCATCCCCGGCAGCGATCCGGCCGGCAGCGACGAGAGTTTTTCGGACCAGTTCGACCGCATCCGCGAGGCGCGGCGTGCGGATGATCCCAACCTGGCCCAGGGCGAGTGGCAGACCGAGTTGAAGGTGGCCGACTGGCGTGAGGCGCAGAGTTTGTCGGAAGACATCCTGCGACGCAGCAGCAAGGACCTGCAGGCGGCCGTCTGGTTGGGCGAGGCGGCGATTTCGCGGTATGGGCTCGAGGGCGCCAGGGACACGTTCGAGCTGCTCGCGGGCATGCTCGATACCTACTGGGAAGGCATGTATCCGCGTGCCGACGATGGCGACCTGGAGGAGCGTGCCGGCAAGCTGGCATGGTTTGCCACCTATGGCACGCGCGCATTGCAGACGATGATGCTGAACAACGATGCGCAGGCCGCGTTGACGCTGGCCGACTGGATCGATTCGCGCGAGGTCGACAATCTCGGGCGACAGAATGCGGAGGCCTACCAGGCCGCGATGGACGAGGGGCGGATGAATGGCGAGACATTCGATTCGCGGATCGTGTCCACCGACGATGCCTTCATCCGCGAGCGCGTCGACCTGGTGTCTGCCGCGCGCGAGGCGTTTGCCCGCTTCAGCACTCTGTCCGACGGGAAGCTCGGGCGCGACGCCCCCAACCTTGCGTCGATCGATGATGCGCTGAAGAAGATCCAGCAGGTCTATGCAAAAGTCGCCACCGCCAAGGGCATGGGTGGCGTGGTCGCCGTGGATGAGGCAGGTGAACCGGTTGCCAGCGCGGAGGGCGGTGAAGCCGCTGGCGGCGGGGGTGGGGGCGTGGCGCTCGACCTGAACGCCGGTAGCCTGGCCTCCAAGGACGCCGCGTTGCGCGCGATCACCGAGATTGCCGGATTCTTCCGCAGGACCGAGCCACACAACCCGGTGGCCTACCTGCTGGACCGCGCCGTGTACTGGGCCAACATGCCGCTGGAACAGTGGCTGGCCGAAGTCGTGCGCGATGACAGCACCTTGTCCGCGATCCGTGAGCGGGTCGGCTTGCCGCCGAGTTCCTGACCCGGATGCAGCGTCCACGCAAGCGTCGTCGCAGTCCGGCCACGCCCTCGGCCACGTCGAACGGCATATGCCCAATTCTGGCCGTCCGACGGATGTTGCATCGGGGCTGCCATTCCTAGACTTGTTTCACAAGCCGGGGTCTGGCCTTCGTGGCCGTTCCCCATACCAGCACCAGCCAGTCAATGCGTACGGGGATCGTCATGGCCAAGAAGGAAAGTACCCAGCACAAACTCGACCGCGTACGCGCACCGCGCGTGCAGCTCACGTACGACGTGGAAGTCGGTGATGCCATCGAGAAGAAGGAACTGCCGTTTGTTGCCGGCGTCGTCGGCAATTTCAGTGGCCAGCCTGCGGAACCGCTGGGCAAGTTGAAGGACCGCAAGTTCGTCAACGTCGACAAGGACAATTACGACGACGTGCTCAAGGGCATGAAGCCGCGTGCACAGATGCAGGTCGACAACAAGCTGGCCGACGACGGCTCCAAGCTTGGCGTCGAGTTGACCTTCCGCAGCCTGGAGGATTTCTCGCCGGAGCGCGTGGTCAACCAGATCGAGCCGCTGCGCAAGTTGCTGGAAGCGCGCCAGAAGCTCGCGGACCTGCGCAACAAGGCCGCCGGCAACGACAAGTTCGAGGACCTGCTCAACGAGGTGTTGCAGAACACCGACAAGATCGCGCAGTTGAGCAAGGAAGTCGGGCCGAAGTCCGACGAGTGACTTGCCTGGCAAGCGCCGTGCCGCACTGACCTGTCGACATCACGAAACGAACAAGCGAGTACAACACTATGGCCAATACCGAAACCCAGGCGGCAGGCGCCGCAGTTGCCGAAGCCGCCGAAGGCGGTTTGCTCGACCAGATACTCAACCAGAGCAAGATTGCCCGTTCCGATACCGAGCGCGTCCGCGCACGCGACCTGATCGCCGAACTTGTCGCGCAGGTCAGTGACGGCGCGATGGTGGTGTCCAAGGATGCCATTGGTGCACTGGACGCACGCATCGCCGAAATCGACCGGGTGCTGTCCGAGCAGCTTTCCGCGGTCATGCATGCGCCCGAGTTCCAGCAGCTCGAAGGTTCGTGGCGCGGCCTGAAATACCTGGTGGAAAATTCCGAGACCAGCACCAACCTCAAGATCAAGGTGCTCAACACCACCAAGAAAGAACTGGTCAAGGACTTCAAGAACGCGTCCGACTTCGACCAGAGCGCGCTGTTCAAGAAGTGCTACGAAGAGGAATACGGCACCTTCGGTGGTGCGCCGTTCGCAACCATCATCGGCGACTTCGAGTTTGGCCGGCACCCGGAAGACATGTACCTGGTGGAGGAGATCTCCCATGTCTGCGCCGCCGCGCATGCGCCGTTCCTGAGCGCAGCCTCGCCCGAGCTGCTGGGCTTCGACAGCTTCACCGAACTGTCGGGCCCGCGCGACCTGGCCAAGATCTTCGATACCGTCGAATACGCGAAATGGAAGAGTTTCCGCGCCTCGGAGGACTCCCGCTACGTGGGCCTGGCGATGCCGCATGTGCTGGGTCGCCTGCCATACGGGCCGGACACCGCCCCGGTGGAAGCCTTCAACTTCGTCGAAGCCACCACCGGCACCGACCACAACAAGTACCTGTGGATGAATGCCGCCTACGCGCTCGGTACCAAGGTCACCGATGCTTTCGCCAAGTACGGCTGGTGTGCGGCGATTCGCGGCGTGGAAGGTGGCGGGCTGGTCGAGGGGCTGCCCACGCATACCTTCGCCACCGATGACGGCGAGGTGGCGCTCAAGTGCCCGACCGAGATCGCGATCACCGATCGCCGCGAAAAGGAACTCGCGGACCTCGGCCTGGTGCCCTTGGTGCACTGCAAGGGCACCGACTACGCGGCATTCTTCTCCACCCAGTCGACGCAGAAGCAGAAGGAATACAACACCGACGCGGCCAACGCCAATGCGCGCCTGTCCTCGCAACTGCAGTACATCTTCGCGGTCAGCCGCATCGCGCACTACCTGAAGTCGATGATGCGCGACAAGATCGGCAGTTTTGCCTCGAAATCGAGCGTCGAGATGTTCCTCAACAACTGGATTGCGCAGTACGTCCTGCTGGACGACAACGCAACGCAGAGCATGAAGGCGCAATACCCGCTGCGCGAGGCCAGGATCGAGGTCACCGAAGTCCCCGGCAAGCCCGGTGCCTTCAAGTCAGTGGCCTTCCTGCGCCCGCACTACCAGCTTGACGAGCTGAGCGTGTCGTTGCGACTGGTCGCGGAACTGCCGAAGTCGGCCCGCTGACCCATTGCCCACTGCTATCGAACACCACTTTTCATTCAAACCAAGGAGTTACGATCATGGCATCCGACTATCTGCTCGAACTTGACGGCATCAAGGGCGAGTCGCAGGACAGCAAGCACAAGGAATGCATCGAAATCGATTCGTTCTCCTGGGGCTGCACCAACACCGGCAGCATGGGCCGCGGCAGCGGCGGCGGCACCGGCAAGGTGTCGTTCCAGGACATCCATTTCACCAAGCAGACCGACAAGTCCACGCCGGTGCTGGTCCAGGCCGCCTGCACCAACAAGGCCGTCAAGAAGGCCGTGCTGTACGCGCGCAAGGCGAGCCAGGGTGGTCAGGTGGAGTACTACAAGATCACCCTGCAGGACTCGATCGTGTCGTCCTACCAGTCGTCCGGCAACGCGGGTGACAGTTCGGTTCCGTCGGATTCCTTCACCCTGAACTTCACCAAGTTCAAGCTGGAATATTCCCCGCAGAAGGCGGACGGCAGCCTGGAAGGTGCGGTGGTGTCGGAATACGATCGCGCCGGCAACGTCTAGGACTGCGCACAGGGGCCTGCCGTCGGGTGACCCCCGGTGGCAGGCTTTCATGTTTTCCGGATACTGCATGCCGGGCTTTTCGTCGGTGAGACGGCGTCCGGATGGGAGTCTGAAGCACGATGCGCGGATTCATGGAACGACTGGTCGACGCACCGCTGCCGGAAGATGGCGGCAAGCGGGTGCCCATGGAAGCGATCAGGAACAGCGTTTCGCGTGACCTGGAAAACCTGCTCAATACCCGCTCCGAGGCCGCGCGCCTGATCCCGGACACGTTCAAGGAATGCCGCGGATCTTCGCTGACCTACGGGATCCTGGACTTCTCGTCCTACAGCCTGCTCAGCCCGCAGGATCGTGATCGCATCCGGCGTTCGCTGGAACAGGCGATCAGCCTGCACGAATCCCGCTTGACCCGGGTCCGGGTCGCGCTGGAGCCGCAGCGCGAGCTGGATCGCGCCCTGCGCTTCCGCATCGACGCGCTGATGGAACTTGGCGACAACGACGAAAAAGTGCAGTTCGATGCAGTGCTGCAGCTCAATACCCAGACCTACCTGGTGCGTTGAACCCGGCTATCGGCTTCATTCCTCGACCAGCAACGCCATCTTCGCCACTTGCTGCAACCCTTGCTCGAGTTGGGGCGCGAGCTTTTCCAGCCACCACGCGGCGTCCTGGGCGGGCTCGCCCTCTGGCGGTGGAAGGTCTGTCATGCGCTGCGCCAGCGCCAGCGCCAGCGCGCGCCGGTCGCGCGTTCCATCAAGCAGGCGCAGCAGTTCCCGGGTCACCTGGCTTTCGATTTGCACCATCGCCGGACGCAGGCTGGTGATGTGGGTGGCGCCTGCCTCCAGTTGCAGGCGTGCCAGCGCGCTGACGCGCGGCATCGATCCGGCCTGGCGTGCATAGGTCGCGGGATCGCATAGCAGCGCGATCAATCCATGGCGCAGGCCCCGGGTGAGCGCCTCCATCAGCGCGGCGTGATCGTCGGCATCCGCGGGATTGGCTTCCAGCAACTGACGGACCAGGATCGGGGTCGGGAATGCCTCGCCGATGTTGGCCAGCGCGGCTTTGACGAAGTCGTGGTTGGTGGTGATGGCGGCGCCGGCAGGATTTGCGAATCGGATGGTGCCTGCGGGGGCGGTATCGACAGCCAAGGGTCGCGGGTCGAGGTCGCCGGTCACCGCCAGCGCGGACAGGCAGGCGGCATCGACATCCCGATGCAGGCCGGAATCGGCATGGCACAGCAAGGTCTGGCGGAAACGGCGGCCTTTCAGGAAGTCCAGGTATTGTTCCTTGGCGATGGGATCGCCTGCACTGATCGCATCCAGGCGCGCGACCGCATCGGCGGGTGCGACGGCATCGCTCATCTCGCAATAGTCGGCCTCGGCGAGGAACTTCAGAGCGTGCTGGTCGGCGAGTTCCATGAACCCGGTGAGTGAATAAGGCTGATTGAGGTCGGACAGGTCGTCGTGGAACAGCACCGAGGGGTGCGTGCGTTGCAGCAGTTCCGTCGCCTCGGCGCGAACGGCGATGGCATACGAGCCTTCACCAATGACGTCCTGGGCCAGCCACAGCAGGAAGTGCCGCGCTGCCTCGATCCGGGTTGCCGGATCCTCGATGCCGCGCACGTGGGCACGCATCATTTCCCAGACCATCTGCCGCAGGTGGCAGCCGGGAAACGCGTTGTAACTGATGTAGGCCACGCCCTGCGGCGCCATGGATTGCCTGCAGAGGGCCAGCAAGCGCATGCGCACCGGTTCCGGTACCCAGGAAAAGAAGCCATGCGCGAGGATGTAGTCGTAGGGAAGCTCGCCGGCATCCCATTGCATCAGGTCGGCAACGACCAGGCGCAGGTTGTCCAGGCCGAGTCGGGCACGCAGCACTTCTCCGCGCGCGATCGCGGCGCTCGACAGGTCCACGCCGACGAAACGACTGTCCGGATATGCCATGGCCAGGGTGATGAGCTGCAATCCATCCCCGCAGCCAACCTCCAGCAAGTGGCATTCGCGAGGCGATGCGGCCTGGATGCCATGGACCCTGGCAATCGGGGCCAGCAGGGCAGGCAGCATTTGCTGGTGGATGTGCGCCGGGTATTCCAGCACGTCGTAGGCGAACGCCTCGCTCATCGGCCACCACCTGGATGCGTTGTTTCGGGGGGTTGATGGGCGCGGGCGGCGAACACCGACGCCAGCATTGCCTCCCGCAGCTTTTGTGGCGATACAGGCTTGAACAGGACCGGGATGCGGCTGGCAGCGATCTCGCCGATGCGGTCGCTGCGGGTTTCGCCGGTGACCAGCAGGCGGGCGAATCCAGGCTTCTGTGGATCCTGCCCGTAATGGCGTGCCACCGCGCGCAGGACATCCACCCCGCTTCGCCCCTCGCGCAGGCGCAGGTCACTGATCACGAGATCTGGCGCATGATCCCAGCCGGACAGCAACTCCAGTGCCTGCGCTTCGCTCTCCGCGGCGCGGATATCGCAGCCCCATTGCTCAAGCAATGCGCGCAATCCTTCGAGGATGTTGGGTTCGTCATCCACCACCAGTACGCGCAAGCCGCTGATATCCAGCGGGATGTCGACCTGCTCCGGGATCCGTGACGTGGGTGCAGCGGATGCCGGCGCAAGCAGGATCGAGATGCGGGTGCCGCGCTCTGGCCAGGAGGCCAGCTGCACCTGGCAATCCACCAGTTTCGCCAGCTTTTGCACGGTCGCCAGCCCCAGTCCCAGCCCGCGCTGGCGTTCGCCCTGGTGATCGCTGTTGCGCGCGACCTGGTAGAACTCGTCGAAGACCCGTTGCTGATGCTCCTGCGCAATCCCCCGGCCGCTGTCCCAGACATCGATCCGCACCCGCCCCGAGTCCTGGTGGCGCACGCCCAGCAGCACGCCGCCCGTGTCGGTGTAACGCAAGGCATTGCTGACCAGGTTGTTGAGGATGCGTCCCAGCATCGTGCGGTCGGTGCGCACCCAGGCATCGGTCTTGCGAACGATCAGGCGCAAGCCGCGCGATTCGGCCATGATCCGGAAATTGCGGCTGACTTCGTCGAACACGTCATCCACGCGCACATCGCACATCGCCGCGTGCATCACGCCTGCTTCCAGCCGGGACAAGTCCAGCAGTTCCGAGAAGAGCTGGTCGAGCGAGGCCACGCATTCCTCGATGCGCAGTACCCGGGTCAGTTTGGTTGGGTCGGTCTCACCGGCCCGCAAGGCGGAGGAGAACAGGGTCAGGGCATACAGCGGCTGGCGCAAGTCGTGGCTGGCCGCAGCCAGGAACCGCGAACGCGACTGGCTGGCGGCTTCAAGCCGTGCGTTCTTGTCGGCCAATTCGACCGAGGTGCGACCGAGTTCACTCTCCATCCGGTTGCGCGAACGTGCCAGCGCCTGCGATGCCTCATTCACGCCGCGCTGCAGGCGACCGAGGATTTCGCCGCGCTCGACTTCCAGGCGCACTTCTTCACCTTCGCCGATGCGTTCGATCGCATGGGTCAATTCGGTGATGGGCTTGATCGCCCGCATCGCGATCCACCACCCGGATATCGCCACCGCGGCCAAACCGGCCAGCAACAGAATCCCATTGCGCCACAGTGCCGTGGCCAGTTGCGGGCTAGAGCCTGGGTATTGCGTGCTGGCGTCATAGGTCAGCAGGCAGAACAGGGCCAGGCAGACCAGCAGCATCGGCAGGATGATCCGCAGCACCAGGTGGCGCAGCACGGGCGAGCTGTATCCCTCGCGGCTGGCGACGGTCTCGCGGCCGGGGTCAACGTGATCAGGGCTTGCTTGCGGCATGCAGGAGCCTGCACAGGGGCGTATCCGAACAAACGCAAAAAGCGCGTGGAACTGGACAATCCCCAGATGCGTGCGAACAGCAGCCATGAAAAAACCGCCTCTCGGCGGTTTCGTCGTAACTGCTTGAATTGATTGGTCGGGGAGACAGGATTCGAACCTGCGACCTCTACGTCCCGAACGTAGCGCTCTACCAGACTGAGCTACACCCCGACGGTGTAGCCGTGCATTGTAGGGAATCATGTGGCGGTTCGGCAACTGCAATCGCGTCGCCCGCATCGCGCGGGGGCGGAACCGCTAAACTTGGCGGCTACCTGCGCCGGAGCTAATTTCGTGATCAAGCCACGCACCCCGCCCGGGGTCATGGAACTGCTGCCCCGTGACCAGATCGCCTTCCAGCGCATGCTGGACACGATCCGCCAGACCTTCGAGAGATTCGGGTTCCTGCCAGTGGAAACGCCGGTGATGGAGCTGTCCGAGGTGTTGTTGACCAAGACCGGTGGCGAAACCGAGCGCCAAGTGTATTTCGTGCAATCCACCGGTGCGCTTGGCAAGCTTTCCGAGAGCGGGACGGCGGGTGATGGCCTGCCGGAGCTGGCCCTGCGCTTCGACCTGACCGTGCCGCTGGCGCGTTACGTGGCCGAGCACGAGCACGACCTGGCGTTCCCGTTCCGGCGCTACCAGATGCAGCGCGTGTATCGCGGCGAGCGTGCCCAGCGCGGCCGCTTCCGCGAGTTCTACCAGTGCGACATCGACGTGATCGGCAAGGACAGCCTGTCGCCACGCTTCGACGCCGAGATCCCGGCGGTCATTGCCGCGGTATTCGAACGCCTGGCAATCGGCGACTTCACCATCCAGCTGAACCATCGCAAGCTGTTGCGCGGCTATTTCGAGGGTGTCGGCATCCACGGCGAGCAGCAGTTCGCGGTGTTGCGCGAGCTGGACAAGCTGGACAAGCGTGGCGAAGAGGCCGTGCGCGAGACGCTTGCCGGCGAGGGGTTCGAGCTGCCGTCCGATGCGATCGGCCGCTTGATGGCGTTCGCACGCGTGCGTTCGGAGGGCCATGACGATGCATTGGCGAAGCTCGATGCGCTCGGTGCCGGTACACCCCTGTTCGAGGAGGGCCGCGACGAGCTGCGCGCGATCCTGCAGCAGTTGCGCGCATTGGGCGTGGCGCAATCGCGTTATGCATTGAACCTGTCGATCGCGCGCGGCCTGGATTACTACACCGGCGTGGTCTACGAGACCACGCTGGACGCGCATCCGCAGATCGGCTCGATCTGTTCGGGCGGGCGTTACGACAACCTGGCCAGCCATTACAGCAAGTCGAAGCTGCCGGGCGTCGGCATTTCCATCGGCCTGACCCGCCTGTTCTACCAACTGCGCGAAGCCGGCCTGGTGACCACCGCGGAAAGTTCCGTCGATGTGCTCGTGTCCTTGCTCGACGATGAAAGCCTCGCGCATGCCTTGGCGCTGTCGCAGCGGTTGCGCGCGGCCGGCCTGAACGTTGAAACCCAGCTTGAACCGCGCAAGCTGGCCAAGCAGATGCAGTACGCCGATCGCGCCGGCATTCGCTTCGTGGTGATCCGCGGCGAGGACGAGGCGGCGCGTGGCGTGGTCGCGGTCAAGGATCTGCGCCGCGGCGAGCAATTCGACGTGGTCGAAGCCGAGCTGGCAGCGACGCTGCAGGTGGAGCGCGAACAACTGCGCACCCAGGGGCTGCCGTCATGAGTGACTTGATCCACGCCAGCATCGAGCTCGATGGTGTTTCGCTGACGCGCGAACAGCTGGTCGCAGTAGCCAAGGGTACGCCGGTCACCCTCGCCGAATCGTCGTTGGCCGCGGTTGCACGTGCGGCCGAATTCCTGGCCGAACAGGTGCGCCGCGAAGAGCCCATCTATGGCGTCTCCACCGGGTTCGGCAGCAATGCCGACAAGCTGCTGGGCGCGCACCCGCTGCGCGATGAGTTGCCGGGCGCATCGCCATCCGGCCGTTCGTTGCACGTGGAACTGCAGCAGAACCTCATCGTGACCCATGCCGTCTGCGTGGGCGAACCGTTCGCGGCGGACGTGGTGCGGGCGATGCTGTGCATCCGCATCAACACCTTGCTGCGTGGCCATTCGGGAATCCGCGTCGGTACGCTGCGTGCGCTGGCCGCGATGCTCAATGCCGGCATCGTGCCGGTGGTGCCGCAACTGGGTTCGGTGGGCGCTTCGGGCGACCTGGCGCCCTTGTCGCACCTGGCCATCGTGTTGCTGGGTGGGGGCGAAGCCTTCCTCGATGGCCAGCGCATGCCGGGCGCGCAGGCATTGGCGCAAGCCGGCCTGCAGCCGGTCACGTTGTCCTACAAGGAAGGGCTGGCGCTCAACAACGGCACCGCGCAGATGCTCGCGACCGGCGTGCTGGCGCTGCACCAGCTCGACGATTTGCTGGAGACCGCCGATCTTGCGGCGGCGATGACGATCGAGGCATTCGCAGGCCGGCTGGGCGCATTTGCGCCGGAAGTGCATGCGCTGCGCCCGCATCCGGGGCAGGTGCAGGTGGCGGGCAACCTGCGCAAGTTCCTGGACGGTTCGACCCTGGCCGACATCGCCTATCACCTGGTGCCCAGGTTCCGCCAGTGGTTGCCAGCTTCGTGGGACGACGACGCTGCACGGAAACTTGGGTTCGACATCGGCTGGGACTGGGTGCCGTTTGGCCAGCGCCATGGCCGCGAGAAGTTCTATGAGCGCTTCCGCCCGTTCCGCGGCGGCAAGAAGCACCAGCCGCAGGACAGCTATTCGCTGCGCTGCATCCCGCAGGTGCATGGTGCCGTGCGCGATGCAGTGGAGCAGGCCAAGCGTGTGTTCGATGTCGAATTGAACGCGGTGACCGACAATCCGCTGGTGTTCCCGGACGCGCGCTCCGAGCACGTTGAGCAGCAAGTGATTTCGGCGGGCCACTTCCATGGCATGCCGCTTGCGCTGGCGATGAGTTACGTCAAGGCAGCGATTCCGGTGCTGGCATCGATCTCGGAGCGCCGCCTCAACAAGCTGGTCGATCCCGCCACCAATGACGGCCTGCCGGCATTCCTGATCGGCAACGAGGATGGCACCGAGTCCGGCTACATGATCGTGCAGTACACCGCCGCCGCGATCGTCAATGACCTCACCAGCCGCGCGATGCCGGCCTCCGTGTATTCGATCCCGACCTCGGCCAATGCCGAAGACCATGTCTCGATGGGCGCCAACGAAGCGCGCCATGTGTTGGCGATGGCCACTGACCTCGGCAAGGTACTGGCGCTGGAACTGTATACCGCCGCGCAGGCACTGGACCTGCGTCGCGACATGATCAATGCGGCGCGTGACCTGGCGGATCGTGCCGATGCACGGGCATTCGCGGTGAAAGTGCAGGGCGGTCCATTGCCGGGCGATCCGCAGCACGCGCGCTTCATCGCTGAAGTTGATGCGTTGCGCGGCGAACTCGCCATGGCACAGCCATTCCACCCGGGTCCTGCCGTTGCTGCGGCACACGCCGCGATCCGCGCACGGCTGCCGTTCCTGGATCGCGACCGTGCACTGGATGGCGAAGTCGCCACGATCGTCCGCATGGTGGCTGCGGGGGATGTGCTGAAGGCCGTACGGGTCGCCCTAACCGACTGATTCCAGCCACGCGACTCAACCATCCGAGCGGAGTCGCCGGCCCCATCTACGCACTCGGGAGGGTTGACGAGTGGCCAATCATTGCTTTAATGTATTAACGCGCTATTACATTAGCTCGATTGATTGACCGATTGCAGCCAAGCCTGGATTTTCATGAAGCAACGCCCACAACCCTTGCCGGATTACGACGTCGCCACTGCGCTCGACGCGCTGGCGCATGCCCTGGCGTCGCTGAAAACGGCGGCGGAAGTGCGTTCGTTCCTGGAAGACCTGTGCACCCCGGCCGAACTGGAGTCGATGGCGGATCGCTGGAAGGTCGTGCCCTTGTTGCTGCAGGGCATTCCGTATCGCGAAATCCACGACCGTACAGCAGTCAGCGTGACCACCGTCGGTCGCGTGGCGCGCACGATCGACCGCGGAACGGGTGGCTACACCCTCGCGGCCCGTCGCTTGCGCCTTCCCCTCGCTTCGCATTAAGGCAGCCCCCCATGACTCCTCCCGCCAACCCGGCGGTGCGTGATCGCCTGCGCATTGCCATCCAGAAGAATGGTCGACTCAGCGACCCCGCGCGCGCGCTGCTCAGTGCCTGTGGGTTGAGTTGGCGAGAGAGCCGCGATCGCCTGTTCTGCTACGGCGAAAGTGCGCCGATCGACCTGTTGCTGGTGCGCGACGACGACATTCCCGGCCTGATTGCAGGTGGCCTGTGCGACCTCGGCATCGTTGGCCGCAATGTGATGCTGGAACAGGCCGGTGAACGCGAGGGGGCGGGACAAGCCCCGGCATTCCGCGAACTGCGGCCGCTGGGGTTCGGTGGTTGCAAGCTCATGCTGGCGGTGCCGGACGAGTGGGATTGGCAGTCGCCCACGCAACTGCAGGGCATGCGGATCGCGACAAGCTATCCGGCCTTGCTGCGCGCGTGGTTGCAGGAGTCATCGATCGATGCGGATGTGGTGACCTTGTCGGGCTCGGTGGAGATCGCGCCGCGGCTCGGGCAAGCCGATGCGGTCTGCGACCTGGTGTCCAGTGGCGCGACGCTGGCCGCCAACCACCTCAAGCCGGTGCACACGATCCTCGAGACCGAGGCCGTGCTGGCCGGGCCTGCGACGCCGTTCGGCGATGCGCGTGCAGATCTTGCGGACATGTTGCTGCGCCGCCTGGATGGCGTCCTGCGAATCCGCGACAGCAAGTTGCTGCTGTTCCAGGCCTCGCGCGACGCCCTGGCCGAGGTCATCAGCCTGCTGCCGGATGCCGAGACGCCCACCATGCTCCAGGTCGACGGCAGTGATTCCATTGCGCTGCAGGCGCTATGCCATGGTGCGGTCACCTGGCAGCGCCTGGAAGACCTCAAGCGCGCCGGCGCACGCGGGCTGATGGTGTTGCCGGTCGAGAGGATGCTGGCGTGAACCGCATCGAATGGTCGAAGCTGGATGACGCCACGAAGTCGAACGTGTTGCAGCGCCCGGTGCAGGCAGTTTCCACGGCAGTGCGCGAGGCAGTCTCGAATATTCGCGCACAGGTGGCAGCCGACGGTGACGTGGCACTCCGCGCGCTGACTTCACGGTTCGATGGCGTGGAGCTGGATCGCTTCGAAGTCACTGAAGCCGAATTCGCTGCTGCCGAGGCCGCGGTCCCCTCGACGTTGCGTGACGCGATGTGCGAAGCCGCAGGGCGCATCGAGGCGTTCCATCGGGCCGGCATTGCCACTCCGTATGCGGTGGAGACGGCGCCGGGACTGCGTTGTGAACGCATCCAGCGAGCCATCACGCGCGTCGGCCTGTACGTGCCGGCGGGCAGCGCGCCGCTGCCGTCGACTGCATTGATGCTGACCATTCCCGCAGCGCTGGCCGGCTGTGGCGACATCATCCTGTGCACGCCGCCACGCGCAGATGGCCGGGCGGATCCTGCCGTACTGGTCGCCGCGCGGATGACGCCGGGCGTGCGCGTGTTCAAGCTCGGCGGTGCGCAGGCGATTGCCGCGATGGCGGTCGGTACCGAAAGCCTTCCTCGCTGCGACAAGCTGTTCGGGCCAGGCAATGGCTATGTCGATGAAGCCAAGCGGCAGGTCACCCAGCAACTCGGCGGGCCCGCCATCGACATGCCCGCGGGGCCTTCGGAAGTGCTGGTGATCGCCGATGCCGGTGCCGATCCTGCCTTCGTGGCAGCCGACCTGTTGTCGCAGGCCGAACACGGCCCGGATTCGCAGGTGCTGCTGCTGACGAATAGCGCGAACTTGCTGGAGGCGGTGTTGTTGCAGGTGCAGGAGCAACTCGCGCGGTTGCCACGAGCGGACATCGCGCGCATTGCGTTGGCAGCGTCGCGCGCGGTGCTGGTGGCCGACCTCGACACGGCCTTCGAGATCAGCAACACCTATGCGCCGGAACACCTGATCCTTGCCCTGCGCGAGCCGCGGGCGTGGGTCGATCGCGTCACCAGCGCCGGCAGTATCTTCCTCGGCGACTGGACGCCCGAAGCGCTCGGCGACTACTGCAGCGGCAGCAACCACGTGCTGCCCACGGGCGGTGCCGCGCGTGCCTGGAGCGGCTTGAGCGTGGCCAGTTTCCAGAAGGCGATCACCGTGCAGGCGGCGACCCGCGAGGGCATCGTCAACACAGGTCCATGCGCCGCCACCCTGGCCCATGCCGAGGGCCTGCAGGCGCATGCGCGCGCAGTGGAACTGCGCCTGGCGCGTGCCAGCGCGGAGGCAAGGGCATGAGCACGGTGTCCGCATTGCTGCGCAGTGATTTGCGCGATTTCGGCGGCTATCGTTCCGCGCGCAGCGATGCACCGGATGGGGAGGTCTGGCTCAATGCCAACGAATCGCCGTGGCCGAACCCGGGCACGCCGGAAAACGACTTGCGGCGTTATCCCGAGCCACAACCGGAAGAACTGCGCAATGCGCTGGCTCGCCTGTATGCCGTGAGTCGTGGACAGTTGCTGGCGGGGCGCGGCAGTGATGAGGCGATCGACTTGCTGCTGCGTGCATTCTGCATGCCGGGCCAGGACCGCATCGTGATCGCGCCGCCCGTGTTCGGCATGTACGCGGTTTGCGCCCGCCTGCATGGCACCAGGGTCGTCGAAGTGCCGCTGGTTGACGGCACTGCCGGCCTCAACGCGGATCTCGATGCGATGGTCGATGCGGTGCTGGCGCAAGACGCGCGTCTGCTGTTCCTGTGCTCGCCCGGCAATCCGTCCGGCGAAGCGTTGAAGATCGAAGCGATTGCCGATGCCGCCACCCGCTTGCAGGACCGCGCGATCGTGGTCGTCGACGAGGCCTACGCCGAATTCAGTGACCAGCCGTCAGCGACCGTATTGCTGGATGCACACGACAACCTCGCCATCCTGCGCACGCTGTCGAAGGCGCACGCGCTGGCGGCGGCGCGGATCGGATGCGTGATCGGATCCGCCGAGATGATCGATGCGCTGCGTCGTTGCCAGGCGCCTTATCCGGTCCCGCAGCCATGTGTCGATGTGGCCTGCGACGCGCTATCGGACAGTGCATTGGTGCTGACGCGCCAACGCACGCGCGAGACCTGCGCAGAGCGCGCCAAGCTTGCCCGCGCCTTGGAGTGCGTGGCGGGCGTGGGTCGTGTCTATCCCTCGCAGGGCAATTTCCTGCTGGTGCGCTTCGAGGATGCGGAAGCCGCATTCCAGCGCCTGTTGCGGGCAGGCGTGGTCGTGCGCGACATGCGCAGCCAGCCGCAACTTGGCGATGCGTTGCGGATCACGGTGGGCACGCCTGAACAGAACCTGCGGGTGCTCGAAGCGCTTGCGCCCACCAGGATGGAAACCGCATGAGCAAGGGCACGCCGATCCTGTTCGTCGATCGCGATGGCACCCTGATCGAGGAACCCGAAGACTTCCAGATCGACCGCCTCGACAAGCTGCGCTTCGTCGCCGATGTGATCCCGGCGCTGCTGCGCCTGCGCGACGCCGGCTACCAGTTCGTGATCGTCAGCAACCAGGACGGGCTGGGACGACCGGCGTATCCACAAGCAGCATTCGACGGCCCACAGGCGCTGATGATGCAGGTGTTCGAAAGCCAGGGCATCCGCTTCCGCGACGTCCTGGTCGACTGCAGTTTCCCCGCCGACAACGCGCCGACGCGCAAGCCGGCCCTGGGCCTGGTCCAGCATTACCTGAAGGATCGTGGCATCGACTGGGCGCGCTCGGCGATGGTGGGGGATCGCAGCACCGACATGGCCTTTGCCGACAACCTCGGCATCCGCGGATTCCAGTTGCGCACGCCGCAGTTCGGCGGTGAGTGGGATTGGGCGGGGATTGCGCATGCGCTGGCGGATGCGCCGCGCACCGCCCTGGTCAAGCGCGATACCCGTGAAACCAGGGTCGAGGTCGAACTCGACCTGGACCGTCTCGCGGAACCCGATATCAAGACCGGCCTGGGCTTCTTCGACCACATGCTGGAACAACTCGGCAAGCATGGTGGCTTCGCCCTGCGCGTGCGTTGCGAAGGCGACCTGCATATCGATGAACACCACACCATCGAGGACACCGCGATCGCGATCGGCCAGGCCATTGGCGAGGCACTGGGCGACAAGCGCGGCATCGGCCGTTACGGCTTCGTGCTGCCGATGGATGAGACGTTGGCCAGCGCCGCGCTGGATTGTTCGGGGCGGCCGCTGTTCGTTTTCGATGGCAGCTTTGCCCGCGAACGCGTCGGCGACATGCCGACCGAGCTGGTTCCGCACTTCTTCCACTCGCTGTGCGATGGCGCGCGCCTCAACCTCAACTTGAAGGTGACCGGCGACAACGACCACCACAAGATCGAGGCCTGCTTCAAGGCGGTTGCGCGTGCATTGCGACAGGCGATCCGCCGCGAAGGCAGCGAGCTGCCGAGTACCAAGGGCGTGCTGTGACCGCGCTTGCCTTGATCGATGCGGGCGGTGCCAACCTGGGATCGGTGCGTTACGCGCTGGAGCGCCTGGGCGTGGAGGCGCGCATCGTGCGCGATGCCGATGGATTGCGCGATGCCCAGCGGGTCATCCTGCCCGGCGTGGGCGCGGCCGCACCCGCGATGGCGCTCCTGCGCGAGCGCGGGCTGGACGTGGCGTTGCGTGCGCTCGAGGTGCCGTTGCTCGGCATCTGCCTTGGCATGCAGCTGTTGTTCGACGCAAGCGAGGAGGGCGATGTTGCCTGCCTGGGATTGTTGCCAGGCACGGTACGCCGGATGCGGGGCAGCGCCGCGCTGCGGGTGCCGCACATGGGCTGGAACACGCTGGAGCCGATTCGCGATTCGTCGTTGTTGCAGGGCATTGCCTGGCCCGCGCATGCCTACTTCGTGCATGGCTATGCCGCACCGGTCACCGACGATTGCATCGCCTCGTGCAGCCATGGCGAACCGTTTGCCGCGTGCGTGCAACGCGGTCGCATCGCCGGCATGCAGTTCCACCCCGAACGCTCGGCCGATGTCGGCTCGAAGCTGCTGGCCAATTTCCTGCACTGGAACCCTGCATGAGCACGATGTTGTATCCGGCCATCGATGTGCGCGACGGACGCGTGGTGCGCCTGCAGCAGGGCGACTACGCGCGCGAGACGCGTTACGCAGACGATCCGTTCGAACTTGCCTGCCGCTATGCGCAGCTGGGCGCCGCGTGGCTGCATCTCGTCGACCTGGATGCAGCACGCGATGGCGGCTATGCGCAAGGCGACCTGCTTGCGCGGATCAAGGCTGCGACCTCGCTCAAGGTGCAGACCGGCGGCGGGATTCGCGACGAGGCCGGCGTCGATGCATTGTTCGCCGCCGGAGCGGATCGCGTCGTGGTGGGGTCGCTGGCGATCCGCGAGCCCGATCGCGTGACACGCTGGCTCAAGCACTACGGCGCCGAGCGCATCACCCTGGCGCTGGATGCAGCGCGCACTCCGGAGGGCGACTGGTTGCTGCCTTCGCACGGCTGGACACGCGACAGTGGCGTGGGATTGTTCTCGCTGCTGGACGACTACCTGCACGCCGGTGCACGCCATGTCCTGTGCACCGACATCGCCCGCGACGGCATGTTGGCCGGGCCTGCGCTGGATCTGTATGGCGAATTGCTGGCGCGCGCCCCCGATCTGCGTTTGCAGGCTTCGGGCGGTATCCGCGACATCGCAGACATCCGCGCAGCAACGGCATTGGGCTGCGATGGCGTGGTGCTGGGCAGGGCCCTGCTGGAAGGCTGCTTCACCGTGGACGCCGCGCTGGAAGCCACAAGTGATGAGGTGCCGTGATGCTGAGCCGTCGCATCATTCCCTGCCTGGACGTGCGCGACGGACGCGTGGTCAAGGGCGTGCGGTTCCGCGACCACGTCGACATGGGCGACATCCTCGCGCTGGCGCGTGGCTATCGCGATGCCGGCGCCGATGAACTCGTGTTCTATGACATCACCGCCAGCCCGCAAGGGCGCAGCGTCGACCGCGGCTGGGTGGAACAGGTCGCGCGGGTGCTGGATATCCCGTTTTGCGTGGCTGGCGGCATCCGCAGCGTCGAGGATGCGCGCGCGGTGCTGCATGCGGGTGCGGACAAGATCTCGATCAACTCGCCTGCGCTGGAGCGGCCGGCGCTCATAGGCGAAATTGCCGACGCCTTCGGCGAGCAATGCGTGGTGGTCGGCATCGACTCGCAGCGCGAGGCCGACGGACAATGGCGGGTGCGCAGCCATACCGGCGATCCCGGGTGCATGCGCGATCCGGGCAAGCGCACGCTGGACTGGATCGACGAAGCGCAATCGCGCGGCGCCGGCGAGATCGTGCTCAATTGCATGGACAGCGACGGCGTGCGCAACGGTTTCGACATCGACCAGTTGCGCGAGGTGCGCGCGATTTGCCGCCTGCCGCTGGTGGCGTCGGGCGGTGCCGGCACCGCCCGACATTTCATCGACGTGTTCCGCGATGCCGACGTGGATGCGGCGCTTGCGGCCAGCGTGTTCCATTCGGGCGCGCTCGCCATTCCCGATCTGAAACGCGACCTGCGCGACGCAGGCATCGAGGTACGCCCGTGAACAATGCATGGATGGAGTCCCTTGCATGGGACAAACAGGGCGGCCTGTTGCCGGCCATCGTCCAGGACGCCGCCACGCTGCGCGTGTTGATGCTGGGCTACATGGACCGGGCGGCCTTGCTGGCAACCGTGGAGTGCGGCGACGTCACCTTCTTCAGCCGCAGCCGGCAAGCGCTTTGGCGCAAGGGCGAGCAAAGCGGGAACGTGCTGCGGCTGGTGTCGATCGGGACCGATTGCGACCAGGACACGCTGCTGGTGATTGCCGAGCCGGCGGGGCCGACCTGCCACCTCGGCACGGTCAGTTGCTTTCCGAATGCGCCGCATGACGTGCTGTCGGGCCTGGATTCGCGGATCGGCGAGCGCGAACGCGAGCGTCCGCTCGGCAGCTACACCACCACGCTGTTCGAGGCCGGCGTGCGCAGGATCGCGCAGAAGGTGGGCGAGGAGGGCGTGGAGACGGCGCTTGCCGCCGTGGTGCAGGACGACGCGGCCTTGCTCGGCGAGGCCGCGGACCTGCTGTACCACCTGCTGGTGTTGCTGCGCGCGCGCGGGCTCTCGCTGGCGGAGGCCAAGGCCGTGTTGACGTCACGCGAACGCTGAAGCGGTTTTGCCAGGCTGAAGCCTTGCGTCAAGCCTGAATGTCAGGCGACCACGACCGAATGCCGCACGCAGTTGCGGCCATCATCCTTGGCCCGATACAGGGCCTCGTCGGCGACGCGGATCACTTCTTCCGGAATCGTCTCGCGGCCGGCATCGACCGTATGCACGCCGATGCTGGTGCTCATGCGGATGCTGTGGTTGCGCGTGACGACCCGCGTCTGGTGGATGCGCAGGCGGATCGCCTCGGCAACCTGCAAGGCTTCCTGTGCATTGGTGTTCGGGAGCACGGCGACGAACTCCTCACCGCCAAAGCGCGCCACCAGTCCTCCACGCGTGGCGGCGGCATCCTCCACGCAGCGCGCCACATGGCGCAGGCAGTCGTCGCCGGCCAGGTGCCCATAGCGGTCATTGATCTGCTTGAAATGATCCAGGTCCAGCAGCAGCAGGGCCAGTGGCTTGCCATTGTCCTGGCGCGCAATCAGTGCCTGCTCGAATGCCTCGCGGAAATGACGGCGGTTGTAGACGCCGGTCAAAGGATCTCGCTGGCTGTATTCGCGCAGTTGCACGTTGGCTTCGCCCAGTTGCGCCATCGTGGTGCGCAGCTGCTTGGTGCGGTCGATCACGCTGCGTTCCAGCTGTTCGTTTGCTTCCTGCACGATCCTGTTGTTCTCCACGCGCAGGCCGGCATAGCGCGAGCCAAGCGCCAGCGACAGCAACAGCATCTCCATGGCGGACCCGATCTGCACGCCATTCAAGGTCCAGAAGTTGCGTGGCACCAGGCCGAATGCGAGCAGGGTGAACATCGTGGTGCCGGCCAGGAACAGGGCCCATGCCAGCAGGAACAGCCGCGCCGGCCTGTAGCCGCGGCGCAACATGACGATGGCAGCAGCGATGATCCACGCCACGCCAAGCAGCACCGCCTTGGAGGCAAGCGGTGTCACCACCCGGTATTCGGCCTGGGTCGATACCAGCGCCAGCAACCCGAAGAATGTGCTGATGATCAGGCTGATCGCATTGCCGAGGGGCCAGCGCTCCTGCAGCTCCAGATAACTGCGCGCAAACAGCTGCATGCCGATCAGTGCCAGGCAGATCGACAACGGCACTGCGGCATCGGCCATCCAGGGCCATTCCGGCCAGAAAAATTCGAATCCGTAGCCATTGAGCGTGAACAGTACGAGGCCGAATGCGGTGACATGCAGCAGGTACCAGAAATAGCCGGAATCGCGCAGCATCAACCACAGCACCAGGTTGTAGATCAGCAGCGCAAGCACGATGCCGTAATACAGGCCGGTGGAGAACTGCGCGTCGCGGAGCAGCTCGGCGAATGTGCTTGGTGTGTACAGCACCAACGGCACCTGCATCGAGCTCTGGCTCTGTACCCTCAGCAGGACCTCGACGGGTTCGCCCAGTGGCAGGTCAAGGCGAAAATTGGGATGGCGATAGCGGATGAACCTGTTCTCGAACGGCACATGGTCGCCGCCGCTGAAGTGGACCACGCGTCCGTCCTGGTAGCGCAGGTACAGGTTCAAGTTGTCGCTGAGCGCGTATTCCTGCACCAGTACCCAGCGTGGCTCGTCAGCATTGCGGTTCACCACCGTCAGGTGGAACCAGTAGGCGCCCTGCTGGAACCCCAGGGTAGGGCTGCCGTCCGGCAGCGGTGCGTATTGACCTTCGCGCGCGCGCGCGAAGGCTTCGCTGGCACCGTCGCTGGCAAGCGCGTCGTGGCGGTAGCGGATGTGTGCGCTCAGGGGCGCGTTCTTGGTGTCGGCATCAAGCGTCAGCACTTGTCCCGCATGCGCAATGCCGCTGGCGGCGAGCAGGAGCATCGCCATTCCGATCCACCATCGATGAATCACTCGCATCACGTGGCGTAATCGACCCGCTGCTTCATGGCCCCCCGGCCTGCTCGATTCTAGTCGAAATCCATCTCCTGATCCCGGGGCATAATCCTGGGCGGAGGTGCCCATGCGCACAGTGGTCATGTTGGTCCTTGGTTCCTGGATGCTGGCGGGTCACCCGCCAGCGCAGGCGGCCGACTGCACGCCGGTGGTGGTCGAATCCGGCAAGGCGCAAGCAGGGCCGGCCGTGGTGCGCACGCCGGCTGCCTGCATCCGCTACCTCCCGCAGCCTGTTGTCCGTGGACCCGATGCGCCGATGGAGGTGCTGGTGTTCGGCGATCCGCAGCCAAAATCCGCGGGGGACGTCGACTATTTCAGGCGCGACATCATCGAACCACTGCGGGGCAGGCAGCAGGCGACACTGGGGCTGTCGCTGGGGGATATCGCCAGCGATGCACCGGACCTCTATCCCCTGGTGAAGGTCGCCACCTCGGAACTTGGGCTCCCATGGATGTACCTGCCCGGCAACCACGACGTCGATGCGGACGCGTCCGACGATGCGACGTCGCTGCGCAGCTTCCAGCGCGCATTCGGCGCCGATACCCATGCCCGCGAGACCCCGCTGGCCACGTTCATCGCGCTGGATGACGTGATCGCGATGCCGGGTGGCAAGCCGGCCTACATCGGCGGCTTGCGCGAGGACCAGTTCGCCTTCCTCGAGGCTTACCTGCCCACGCTGCGCAAGGATCGGCTGCTGGTGCTGGCGATGCACATCCCGTTGTTCGAAAAGAGCGGCAAGGACAGTTTCCGCGACGCCGACCGCGACCGCCTGTTCGCGCATGCTGCGCGACTTCCCGCACCTGCTGGTGCTGAGCGCGCACAGCCACACGCAGCAGCACGTTTTCCATGATGCGAGTGATGGTTGGCAAGGCGCGCAACCGCTGCACGAATACAACGTGGGCGCCGCCTGCGGCGCGTACTGGTCGGGCGTGAAGGATGCAGACGGCATCCCTGATGCCACCATGGCCGATGGCACGCCCAACGGTTACGCGATGCTGAGCGTGCAGCCGGGCGGGGCATACGCGCTGGCTTGGCACAACGCGCGCGACGCCGCCGACACCCGGATCGGCCTGCATGCGCCCAAGGTGCTGCGACAGGGTGCATACCCGGCGTGGGGCGTCTACGCGAATGTCTACATGGGCATGGACGACAGCCGCGTCGAATTTCGGGTCGATGATGGTGAGTGGGCGCCAATGCGCAAGGTCCTGCAGCCGGACCCGGCGCTGCTCGCCGAGAACATGCGCGATGACGGCGCGGAGGCCCTGCGTGGCTTTGATCGTTCGCCGGAAGCCGAACCTTCGCAGCATCTGTGGCGGGCTGCGCTGCCCACCAACCTGGCCGTCGGTGAACACCGGGTCGAGGTGCGCGCGTTCGATCGCTGGCATGGCGAGTTGCGCGCGACCACGGCCTATCGACTTGAGGATGCGGCGCCTTGATCCACCCGTTGACTAAGGTGTGATCTCGGCGAACGACGCCACCCGCGCATGCCCGTGGGTGGCGTCGCCGGTGCGTGGCTCCGGATAGTCCTCGCGCCGATCCACCAGCACCGTGCGCAGGCCGGCATCGCGCGCGGCATCGAGTTCGGCGACCACGTCGGACAGGAACAGGATGTCGCCGGGGCTGCGGTGGAGCGAGTCGGCGATCAGCCGGTAGCTGTCGGCGTCGCGCTTGTGGCCGGCTTCGGTATCGAAGTAGTCGCTGAACAGTGCGGACAGGTCGCCGGCATCGGAATTGCCGAACAGCAGTTTCTGCGCCGGCACCGAACCCGAGGAATACACCGCCAGCCGATGCCCGGCGTCATGCCACGCGCGCAGCTGCGGGGCGACATCGGGGTACATGTGTGCGGTGAAGTCGCGGCTGCGGTAGCCCGCCATCCAGATCCTGCCTTGCAGCGCCTTCAGCGCGGTGTGCTTGCGGTCCTGGTCGATCCAGCCCTGCAGGGTCTCGACGATGACCGCGTCGTCGCAGATCGCGCCGTGTTCGGTGGCGACCACGTCCAGCCAGTGGCGCACCTCCGGGTCGTGGCCATGCTCGCGGACGAAGCGCGGCAGCTCCCGTCGCGCGTACGGGAACAGCACGTCCTTGACGAAGGAGATCGAGGAGGTGGTGCCTTCGATGTCGGTGAGGATGGTGGTCTTCATGGGATCGCCCTCATTCGCGCGCGGCTCCCGCCTCGTAGCGGGGAAAGCGGGTGGCAATGTCGCTGCCGGTGAAATGGCCGACCCAGCCGTCCGGCTCGGTGAAGAAGCGGATCGCGACGAAGCTCGGTTCCGGGCCCATGTCGAACCAGTGGGTCATGCGGTCGGGCACGCGCGATCAGGTCGCCGGCTTCGCACAGGACTTCGTAGACCTTGTCGTCGACGTGCAGGGTGAACAGGCCCGAGCCGGCGACGAAGAAGCGCACCTCGTCTTCCTTGTGGAAATGCTCGTCGAGGAACTTGGCGCGCATCGCCTCGCGGTTCTCGTTGTCGGGCGCGATGCTGACCACGTCGATGCTGCGGAAGCCGTTGGCTTCGACCAGGCGGTCGATGTCGGCGCGATAGGCGGCCATGATCGTGTCCGCCGCATCGCCGGGCTGAACGGCCTGCGAGGCCTCCCATTGTTCGAAGCCCACGCCGATGCCGGCCAGTTCGGTGGTGATGGCGGCAAGCTCCGAGGAGGCCAGCAAGGGCACGCTGGGCGCATCCTCCGCGAAAATCCTCAGGCGACTCATCGCTGCAGCCTCCGCAGTTCCAGTTCGCAGCCCAGCAGGAATTCGAAGGCCTCCAGGTGTCGGCGTGCCTCGGCCATGTCGCGGCCCCAGGCGTACAGGCCGTGGCCGTCGATCAGGTAGCCCCACATGCATTGCTGGTCGAGCAATGCGTCGACCTGCGCGGCCAGTTGCACCATGTCCTGGGTGTTGGCGAACACCGGCACGTCGATCGCGGCTTCATGGGTGGTGTTGCCAGCGAAGGCCTTGAGCAGTTCGTAGCCTTCCAGGCGGACGTGGCCATCGGACGCAAACAGGCGCGAGGCAACTGTCTGCGCCTGCGAATGGGTATGCAGCACGCAGCCGACCTCGGGAAAGCGATGGTAGAGCTGGGTATGCAGCAGGGTCTCCGCCGACGGCCTGTGTTCGCTGCCGACCGGGTTGCCGTGGAAATCCACCACCATGATGTCGGCTTCGGTCAGCGTGCCCTTGTCGCGCCCGGACACGGTGATCGCGGCATGGCGCTCGTCCAGTCGCAGCGAGAAATTGCTGCTGGTTGCCGGGGTCAGGCCCGCGCGCGACAGCTCGCGGACGTTGGTGATGATCTCGCCAGCCAGGTGGCGCAGGTGTTGCACGTCGTAGGCGTCTTTCATGCGCGCCAGTGTAGCGAATCGGGTGTCGTGCTTCTGCAATGACCGGCAACAAAAAACCCGGCCGAAGCCGGGTTTTTTGATTGTGCAGCAAGCGGTCGATCAGGCCTGCGGACCTTCATGGAATGGAGGTTCGGGGGGCATGGTCGGGCCGCCTTCCGGGCCCGTGATGCCGCGTGCCAGGTCGCTGCGCTTGTAGCCGTACAGCCGGTAGACCACCAGGCCGATCGCGGCCCAGATGAAGAACAGGCTGATCGTGTACACGGACAGGTTCACGAACAGCAGCAGGCAGCCAGCGACCGCAAGCGGGCAGACCACCCATACCAGCGGCGTCCGGAACGGGCGATGCCGGTTCGGTTGCTGCTTGCGCAGGATCATCACGCCGATGGACACCATGATGAAGGCGAACAACGTGCCCGAATTGGAGATATCGGCCAGGATGCCGACCGGGAACATCGCGCCGAACAGGGCCACGAACACGCCGGTGATCAGGGTGATCACGTGCGGGGTCTTGTACTTCGGGTGGATCGCCGAGAGCCGCTCGGGCAGCAGGCCATCGCGCGACATCGTGAAGAAGATGCGGGTCTGGCCGTAGATCATCATCAGCACCACCGACGGCAGTGCGATGGCCGCCGCCAGGCCGATCATGTTGCCCATCTTGCCGAAGCCGACCATGCGCATCACGTGCGCCAGCGGTTCCTTGCTGCAGACCAGTGCGTCGGCATTGGCTGCCATCGCGCACACCGCCGCCATTTCCGGCGTACCCGGGGACAGCACGTTGCCATCGGCGCCGACCATGGGTGCGGAACCGGCCGCACCGACTGCGCCATAACCCACCAGCAGATAGAAAATCGTGCAGATCAACAGCGATCCCAGCAGGCCGATCGGAATGTTGCGGTTCGGATTCTTGGTCTCTTCGGATGCCGTGGACACTGCATCGAAGCCCACGTACGCAAAGAAGATCGATGCCGCCGCGCCGAGCACGCCAACGCCGCCCATCGGACTGCCCCAGCCGGTCGGGAAGAACGGTTCGAAGTTGTCGTTGTTCACCGCCGGCAGGGCGATGACGATGAAGGCGACCAGGGCCGCGACCTTGATCGACACCAGCACGGCATTGACCTTGGCCGACTTGGAGGTACCGATCACCAGCAGCCAGGTCACCAGCAACGCGATCCCGAATGCCAGGACGTTGAAGGTGCCGCCGTCATATGGGCCGGTCTGCATCCAGCGCGGCAACGAGAGTGAACCCGCTTCCACCAACCCGAACAGATTGGTATGCGTGAGCAGTCCGTTCATGTACCCCGACCAGCCCACGGATACCGCGCCTGCGGCGACAGCGTACTCGAGCACCAGGGCCCAGCCGACGATCCAGGCCAGCCCCTCGCCGAGAACGCCGTAGGTGTAGGTGTAGGCAGAGCCCGCCACCGGGATCATCGAAGCCAGTTCGGCGTAAGCCAGTGCCGCGAGTGCGCAGACGACGGCCGCGATCACGAAGGCGATCATCATCGCCGGACCCGCCTTCTGGCCGGCCTCGGCCGTCAATACGAAAATGCCGGTGCCGATCACCGCACCGATGCCCAGCATGGTCAGCTGGAACGCGCCAAGCTGGCGCGTCAGCGCCTTCTTTCCGGCAGTCTCAAGAATCTTGTCGAGCGGCTTGACGCGCCAAAAAAGCATTGTGTTCTCCCCAGGCTTTTGGACAGGGCACGAGTAACCGTGCAGTTCATGCAAGTCGCCGACCTTACCGGGCGGGCGGGGTCATGCACAAGCGCCAATCGGCCATTCAGCAGCGATAATCACCGCTCCGGACGATGATGCGACGCAACATGCCGATTGACGATCAAGCCTTTGCCGATGATTTGACCGCCTATGCGCATCAATGGCCGCCCGAGCGAGAGACCGTTCTCCTGTTCGAGCAGCTTCTGGACGAGCCCGAAGACCCCTTTCGGCGCGAACGCCTGGCCGGCCATTTCACTGCCTCGTGCTGGCTGGTCGATGCGAGTGGCGAACGCGCATTGCTGACCCATCACAAGAAGCTGGCGCTGTGGCTGCAACTCGGTGGCCACGCCGATGGCGAGCGCGACCTGCAGGTCGCGGCGCTCAAGGAAGCCGAGGAAGAATCCGGCCTGCACGACTTGCGGATCGAACCCGGCATCTTCGATCTCGACCGCCATCGCATTCCCGAACACAAGGGCGTGGCGCGAGCACTGGCATTACGACGTGCGCTATGTCGTTCGCGCGGGGGCAGACGAGGCGTACGTGGTCAGCGACGAATCGCATGACCTGGCATGGCGCGACATCGGTGCGCTTGCGCAGGATCCGGATGCCGATGCGTCGGTGCGGCGCATGGCCGGCAAATGGCTGGCGCGGCGCACCAGCGCCTGATCCGGCTCAGTACAGGACGCGCGTCCGCAGGGTGCCGGGGATCGCGGCGAGGTCTGCGCGAAGGTCGGCGGCCTGCGCGTCACCGGTGCTGATGTCGATCACCACGTAACCGACGTTCGCGTCGGTGCGCAGGAACTGGCCATCGATGTTGATGCCGCGCTGGCCGAAGATCTCGTTGATCCGCGACAGCACGCCCGGCACGTTGCGGTGGATGTGCAGCAGGCGATGGCTGCCGTCGTGCTCGGGCAGGGTGACCTCGGGGAAGTTCACCGACGACAGCGAGCTGCCGTTGTCGCTGTAGCGGACGAGCTTCGCGGCCACTTCGATGCCGATGTTGTCCTGCGCTTCCAGCGTGCTGCCGCCCACGTGCGGGGTCAGGATCACGTTGTCCAGGCCGCACAGCGGCGACAGCAACGGATCGTCGTTGCCCTTGGGTTCTTCCGGGAACACGTCGACCGCGGCGCCGCCGATGTGCCCGCTGGCAAGTGCTTCTGCCAGCGCCTCGATTCCACCACCGTGCCGCGCGATGCATTGATCAGGTGCGCGCCGGGCTTCATCCGCGCGATCTGCGCCGCACCGAACATCCATTTGCGTCGCCTGGGTCTCCGGCACGTGCAGGGTCACCACGTCGGACGCGTCCAGCAGGTCATCCAGGTCGCGCGCCGCCCGTGCATTGCCGAGCGACAGCTTGGCCTCGATGTCGTGGAACAGCACGTGCATGCCCAGCGATTCGGCGAGCACGCCGACCTGGGTGCCGATGTGGCCGTAGCCGACGATGCCCAGGGTCTTGCCGCGCACCTCGTGGCTGCCGGCGGCGGATCTTGCTCCAGCCGCCGCGATGGCACTGGGCGGATTTCTGCGGGATGCCGCGCAACAGCATGATCGCCTCGGCCAGCACCAGCTCGGCCACGCTGCGGGTGTTGGAATAGGGTGCGTTGAAGACCGGCACGCCGGCGAGCTCGGCCGCCTCCAGGTCGACCTGGTTGGTGCCGATGCAGAAGCAGCCGATGGCCAGCAAGCGCTTGGCCTCGGCCAGCACGTCGGCCGTCAGTTGGGTGCGCGAGCGGATGCCGATGAAGTGCGCATCGGCGATGGCCTCGCGCAGCGCGTCTTCCGGCAAGGACTTGGCATGGCTGACGATGTTGTTGTAACCGGCGGCGCGGAAGGTCTCGATGGCGCTGGGGCTGATGCCTTCGAGCAGCAGGATCTTGATGTCCTGCTTGGGGTACGACGTCTTCTTCATCAGTGTGCCTGGACCGGTGGAAAGCCAAGTCTGCCAGTTCTCGGCGTGGTTTGCTGCAGTGCCGCACTGGACGCCGACGAACCCGGCTGGCAGGCTGGAGGTCTTCCGTCGTACCCCTCCGTTTTCCCATACAGGCTCCACACGGAGCGAACCGAGCAGGCCATGCCCAACCCGCGTCTGGAATCCCTTGCCAGTGCACTGCCCGCGTTGCGGTTGAAGACCGATGCCGCCGACCTGGAGCACTACGGCCGCGACTGGACCCGGCGCTGGACGCCGTCGCCATTCGCCATCGCGTTTCCCGCAAGCGTCGACGAGATCCAGGCCATCGTGCGCTGGGCCAACGCCAATGCAGTCGGCATCGTCCCCTCCGGCGGGCGCACCGGCCTGTCCGGCGGCGCGGTCGCCTGCAACGGCGAACTGGTGGTCAGCCTGGAGCGGATGAACCGGGTGCTCGATTTCAATGCCGTCGATCGCACCCTGACCGTTGAAGCCGGCATCCCGCTGCAGCGCGTGCAGGAGTTGGCACGCGAACATGGACTGCAGTATCCGGTGGATTTCGCGGCGCGCGGCTCGTGCAGCATCGGCGGCAACATCGCCACCAATGCCGGCGGGATCCGGGTCGTGCGCTACGGCAATACCCGCGAATGGATCGCGGGCCTGACCCTGGTGACCGGGAGCTGGCGAGCTGCTGGAACTCGGCCGCGGCCTGGTCAAGAATTCCAGCGGCTACGACCTGCGCCACCTGGCGATTGCGCTCGGAAGGCACGCTGGGCATCGTGGTCGAAGCGACCCTCCGGCTCACCGATCCGTCGCCCCCGACCAACGTGATGTTGCTCGCATTGCCTTCGTTCGATGCGCTGATGCAGGTATTCGCCGTATTTCGCGAGCGATTGCAGCTTCAGGCCTTCGAATTCCTGACTGATCGAGCGCTGGCGCACGTGTTGGCGCACGGGGGGCAAGCGCCATTCGCCGACGTGCATCCGTTCTACGTCGTCACCGAATTCGCCAGCGACGAGGTCAGTGAAGCCGAGGCATTGGCGGCCTTCGAGGCATGCATGGAACAAGAACTGGTTGCCGACGGCGTAATCAGCCAGAGCGATGCGCAGGCGGCGCAACTCTGGCACCTGCGCGAGGGCATCACGGAAAGCCTCGCGCGCTACCTGCCATACAAGAACGATGTGTCGGTACGGATCTCGGCGATGCCTGCGTTCCTGGCCGAGACGCAGGCGTTGCTGGGTGCCGAATACCCGCAGTTCGAGGTGGTCTGGTTCGGCCACATCGGCGACGGCAACCTGCACATCAACATCCTCAAGCCGGACCGGATGGCACAGGACGCTTTCGTGGCGGATTGCGAGCGGGTCACCAAGCTTTTGGCCCAGGTGCTGAAGTCGCATGGCGGCAGCATCTCCGCCGAGCACGGCATCGGCCTGGTCAAGAAGCCCTATCTCTCGTGTACGCGCAGCGAGGCGGAGATCGCGGCGATGCGCGGGATCAAGGCGGCGCTCGATCCGAAGGGGATCATGAATCCCGGCAAATTGTTCGACTGAGCCGATTCAGTCACGTGCGAGGCGTGAGTCCAGGCGGTCGCGGATGACCGGCCATTCGCCGTCGAGGATCGAATAGCAGACGGTGTCGCGCAGGCCGCCATCCTTGTGTCGCTTGTGCTGGCGGATCACGCCGTCGCGCTGCGCGCCCAGGCGTTCGATCGCTGCCTGCGAGCGCAGGTTGGCGTGGCTGGTATGCAGGTACAGCGTGCGCATGCCCAGCGTGTCGAATGCGTGCGCCAGCAACAGGCGCTTGCAGGCCGTATTGACGTGGGTGCGCTGCACGCTGGCGCGGTACCAGGTGTAGCCGATCGCCAGCGTCGGCACGCTGGTGTCGATGTCGTAGTAGCGGGTGCTGCCGAGCGTTCGGCCATTCGCATCCAGCACAACGAAGGGCAGCATCGCGCCGCTGGCTTGACCCGCTAGCGCGGAATCCACGTACGCAACCACGTTGACGCGATCCGGGCCGGGCGCGGTGGTGTAGTTGAGCGACCAGATCTCGCCGTCGGCTGTCGCCTCGACCAGCCCATCGACATGCGCCAGCGACAGCGGTTCGAGGCGAACGCCGTGGCCGATCAGGATGATTGGGGCGATGTGCATGGTCATGCGCTGTGACATGGCTGCGGCTGGTGGCGAGACGGGTGGGTGTTCGCGCAGCGGCATTTCGAGCCGCGTAGCGAATACCCGCCCGTCACGACACCAGTCCGTCTACTCCGCGCGGCCCGAGAATTCACCGGTCGTGGTGTTGACCCAGACCTTCTCGCCATTGGCGATGTATTCCGGTACCTGGATCTCGATGCCGGTGGACAGCCTGGCCGGCTTCGGTCGCTTGGTCGCGGTGCCGCCCTTGAGTTCCGGCGGCGTGTCGATGACCTCCATCACCACGCTGGACGGCAACTGCAGCGCCACCGGCAGGTCGTCGATGATCTGCACGTGGCAACCGGTGAGGTCATCCACGATGTAGCCGGCGGCCTCGCCGATCACGTCGGCATCGAGCGTGTAGGGGGTGTAGTCCTCGTCGTCCAGGAACACGAAGGCCTCGCCATCGCGATAGGAATATGTCACCTGCCTGCGCGACAGCTCGACTTCCTTCAGTTCGTCGTCGCCACCCAGGCTGAGGTCGAACTTAACGCCGCCCGGCACGCTGTACATGGTGAAGCGGAACTTGACGTTGCCGCCCCGGCCCTGCGGCGAGCTGCGTTCGATGTCGCGGATCTGGTAGACGGTGCCGTTGTGTTCGACCACGTTGCCTTTCTTGGTGTCGTAAGCCTTCATGCGGGGTTCCGGTGCAGGTTGAGATTGCGGAAGATGCGCTCGTTGACGGTCCAGGTGAGCAAGCCCCAGGCCAGGCCGCCGACCGCGCACAACCCGGCGGAGACGCCCAGCAACAGGTTGAAGCGCGGATGCTGCGGGCCGAATTTCACCCAGGTCATGGCGACTGAAAAGGCAAACATGAGTCCGCCCCAGAACAGCAGGCCGCGCACCAGCACGAAATGCGCCATGCCCCTGGCGCGGATTGCCGGCCAGCGCCTGGCGATCCAACTGTTCGTTGGCTTGCCGTAATCGATCACTTCGGGGCCAGTCGCGTTGCGCCATCCAGGCGGATGGTCTCGCCGTTGAGATAGGTGTTGCCGAGGATATAGGCGACCAGGTCGGCGAATTCCGGCGGCTGGCCGAGGCGCGACGGGAACGGGATCGAGGCGGCCAGCGATTGCTGCACGGAATCGGGCATGCCGTCGACCATCGGCGTCCAGAACACGCCGGGCGCAATGGTCATCACGCGAATGCCGAAGCGGGCCAGCTCGCGTGCCATCGGCAGGGTCATGGCGACCACGCCACCCTTGGACGCGGAATACGCGGCCTGGCCGATCTGGCCCTCATACGCGGCCACCGACGCCGTGTTGACGATTACGCCGCGCTCGCCTTCTGCGTTGGGTTCGTTGTGCTGCATCAGGTTGGCCGCGGCCTTGGCGACGTTGAAGCTGCCCACCAGGTTGACCATCACCGTGCCCTGGAAATTGGCCAGCGGCATCGGTGCCTCGCGGCCGAGCATGCGGCCGGCGCCAAGGATGCCGGCGCAGTTGATCGCGGCATTGAGGCCGCCCATGAAGTCGCGCGCGGCATCGACGTTGGCCGACACCCCGGCTTCGTCGGTGACATCGGTCTTGTAGTAGCGGGCATTGGTTTCGCCGAGTGCGGCCACGGCGGCAATGCCCTTGTCGTCGTTGACGTCGAACAGGGCGACCTTGCCGCCGTGCTTGACCAGATGTTCAGCGACGGCCAGACCCAGACCGGAGACGCCGCCGGTGATCACGGCGCGGACATTGGCGAGCTGCATGGGCAATCCTGCATTTGGAAACGGGAATCCGGCATTTTACCGGAAGCGGGTGTTCCAACCTCGCTTGGGGCGGCGCCTATCGCCGGGTGCCGCCGCGGCGCCTACCGTCGCGTGTTCGCTACGGGGCTCGAAATGCCCCTGCGCGAGCACCTGACGGTCCCGCCGCTATGTCCAGATGACTCAGGCAGGCAGCGTTTTTCGCACTATGAAAAAGTGAGCAGATAGAATGCGTTGCAGCCCCCATGGCCGGTGGCGCCCATGGGCGTGGAGATGCGCCTGAATCCGCTGCGTTCGTACAGGCGCATCGCCGCGTCCATGCCGGACAGCGTTTCGAGGTAGCACTGCCTGAAACCCGCGTCGCGCGCCGCATCCAGGCAGGCCTTCATCATTGCGGCGCCGGCACCCAGGCCGCGCGCTTCGGGCAGGAAGTACATCTTGCGCAGCTCGCAGGTGTCGGCATCGCCACCGGTCAGCGGTGCCATCCCGGCACCGCCCAGCACGCGACCTTCCGACTCGATCACGAAATAGGCATGGCGCGGCTCGGCATAGGCGCGGCTCATCCAGTCGACTTCGGGGTCGGCGATCGCAAAACCGCTTCCGACGGCACCGAATTCCGGCATCACCGTGCGGATGATCGCAGCCATCGCCGCGTCGTCTTCGCCACGGATGGGACGAATCTGGTAGGGGAAAATCTGGGTCATGCAGTGTCCTGTTGTTTGGCGACACGCTTGGCGAATTCGCCCGGCAGCAATCCTGGAGCGAACAGGAATCCCTGTCCGGTGGTGACGCCGAGGCGGAGCAGGAAATCCCGCTGCGCTTCGGTCTCGATACCCTCGGCGACAAGTCCCAGGCCGAGGCTTTGCGCGATCCCGGCCACCGCCTGGCAGATCGCGACATCCGATGGCTTGCCGGGCACGCCCGCGATGAACGACTGGCTGAGCTTGAGCGCGTGGATCGGCAACCGGCGCAGGTAGTTCAGCGCGCTGTAGCCTTCGCCGAAATCGTCGATCGACAGCTGCACGCCCAGCGCGCGCAGCTGGTCGAACACCACCAGCGTGTCGGGGGTGTCGTCGACCAGTACGCGTTCGGTGAGCTCAAGCTCGAGCGCCGAGCCTGGCAGGTCGGCTTCCTGCAGCGCCTGGCGCACGCTCTCGCTCAGGTTGTCACCGGTGAATTGCCGATAGGACACGTTCACCGCCACCCGCTGGATCGGCAGGCCCTGCTCGTGCCAGCGGCGCATCTGGGTGCAGGCTTCGCGCAGCACCCAGTTGCCGATGCGGACGATGTCGCCGGTGCCTTCGGCGAGTTCGATGAAGTGGTCCGGGCGCATCTCGCCCAGTTGCGGATTGCGCCAGCGCACCAGCGCTTCGGCGTACACGATGCGCGCGGTGCGCAGGTCCACTTGCGGCTGGTAGACCAGGTGGAACTCGCCGTTGTCGAGTGCGCGCCGCAGCTGGTTTTCGGTGTGCAGGCGCTCATGCTGGCGCGTAGCAAGCGCTGGCGAGAAGGACTGCCAGCCGTTGCGATGGCGGCGCTTGCTGTCGTACATCGCCACGTCGGCGCTCTGGATCAGCTGCTGGGAGGTCTTGCCATCGGCCGGGGCGCGGGCAATGCCGATGCTGGTGGTGACGCTGAACTCCTCGCCCTGCAGGCGGAACGGCTCGCTGAAGGCGTGCTGGAGGTGACGCGCCAGCCGTTCCGGGCGGCCGGCATCGTCGCGGATATCGCAGAGCACCACGAATTCGTCGCCGCCGAAGCGGGCGAGCCAGCCTTCGGTGCCGATCGCTTCGCGCATGCGTTGCGCCGCCAGCACCAGCAGTTCGTCGCCGGCGTTGTGACCGAGCACGTCGTTGACGATCTTGAAGCGATCCAGGTCGATGTAGAGCAGGGCGACGTGGCCGCCGGCAAGATCGGCCAGCCGCCTGTCCAGCTGGCCGAGGATCGCGTCGCGATTGGTCAGGCCGGTCAGGGTATCGGTCTGCGCCTGCATGCGCAGGGTGTCCTCCGCGCGCTTGCGATCGGTGATGTCCTGCAGGGTGCCGGTGAGCAGGTCGGTGCCGGGTCCGCCGGATTCGGACTCGCCGATCATGCGGATCCAGAACGGCGTGCCGTCGGCCTGCGCGCCTTGCAGTTCGACTTCGAACCCGGTGCCCTGGCCGATCCTGGACAGCAGGTCGCGCAGGTGGCGTTCATCGTTGTCGTGCAGGCACGCCAGGACGCCTTCCATGTCGTGTGGGGTGTCGACAGCGCCCAGGATCCGCACCGCCTCTTCGGTCAGGTACATTTCGTCGCAAGCGCGATCCCATTGCCAGCCGCCGATCTGCGCCAGCGTCTGTGCACGGTCGAACAACGCGATGTCGCGCTTGAGTTCGGTGACGTCGCTGAACAGTGACAACAACTGGCTGGGCGTGTCCTCGTCGGGGGCGAACTGCGGAACCACCGTGATCGAGATCCAGATCAGCTGGCGGCGCTGAAGATGGAACAGGCCCAGCACGGTGCTTTCGACGGCGCGCCCGGTCCGCAGCGCGCGCATCACGGGGTGCTCGGACAGCGGCATTTCGTGCCCGTTCTCGTGCAGGAATTTCCAGCGGCCCAGGTCCAGCGCCTCGGCCAGGCCTTCGCCATCGCCAACGCCCAGGATCCGCATTGCAGCCGAATTGCCGTAGGTGCACTTGCCGTTGCGTTCCTGGGTGACGATGCCCTTGTCGATCACCTCCATCAGTTGGCGGTAGCGGATTTCCGCTGCCTGCCGTTGGCTCAGGTCACGCGCCACCGCCACCAGCGCGGGCTGGCCGTCATAGACCAGGCTGGCCGAATGCACCTCCACCGGAAAGCGCGAGCCATCCGCGCGCATGTTGGTGACTTCCATGACGAAGCTTTCGCCGCGATCCAGGGTTTCCAGCACCGGCACCATGTGGCCGCGCGGCAATTCCGGGTTGAGGATGTCGATCGGCTTGCCGATGATGCCCTCGCGCGGTCGCTCGTACGCGGCGACGCCGGCCTTGTTGAGGTCGAGCACGGTGCCGTCGCGACCCAGCACGGTGACCGGGTCCGGCACGGCGTCGAACAGGGCGCGGTAGCGCGAGCGTTCGGCATCGATGGCCTCGCGCGAGGCGCGCAGTTCGCGCGCGGACGCCAGCAGCAATGCGCAAATGGCATCCGGAACGGCAGGGTCGTGTGCCGCCTGTTGCAGTGACTGCACCAGCGCATCCAGGGCAGGGTTCTCCGACATGGCCGTGGGATCTACCTGCGTGGGGCGCTCGAGTGCACTCATCTGGCGGCCAGCGCCCTGCCGACCTTGCTGCCGCTCTCGCGCCCGAGCAATCCTGCGAGCCAGCGGCCCACCTCGGCCAATGCATCCAGGTCGATGCCGGTGTGGATCCCCAGTCCATGCAGCATGTAGACCACGTCTTCGCTGGCGACGTTGCCGCTCGCGCCTTTCGCATACGGGCAGCCGCCAGCACCGGATACCGCGCTGTCGACCACCGCCACGCCTTCCTCCAGGCAGGCCAGCACGTTTGCCAATGCCTGTCCGTAGGTGTCGTGGAAGTGGATCGCCAGGGCGTCCATCGGTACTTCAGCTGCGACGGCCTTCAACATGCTGCGCGCCTTGGCGGGCGTGCCCACGCCAATCGTGTCGCCCAGCGAGATCTCGTAGCAGCCCATCGCATGCAGGCTGCGCGCGACGCGCACCACGTCGGCGACAGGCACGGCGCCCTGGTACGGACAACCGAGTACGGTGGACACATAACCGCGCACGCGCACGCCATCGGCCAGCGCACGTGCCAGCACCGGCTCGAAGCGCCGCAGCGATTCGTCGATGCCGGCATTGGTGTTCTTCAGGTTGAATAGCTTCCGATGCCGCGGTGAACACCGCGACTTCGGTGGCGCCCGCGGCACGCGCGCGTTCGTAGCCCTGTTCGTTGGGAACCAGCACGGGATAGCTGATGCCCTCGCGTCGGGAAATGCCGGCCAGCACCTGGCTGGCATCGGCCATCTGCGGCACCCATTTCGGGCTGACGAAGGCGGTGGCTTCGATGCTGCGCAGCCCGGTGGCCGAGAGCTTGTCGATCAGCCTGATCTTGTCGGCGGTGCTGATTTCCGCCTTCTCGTTCTGCAGGCCATCGCGCGGCCCGACTTCGACGATGCGTACCCGTGCGGGGCGTGCCACGGCTACTGCGCCAACGTCGCCAGTACGGCATCCGCCTCGACGAACTCGCCGACCGTCGCGCGGATCTCCTCGACCACGCCATCGCGTGGCGCCTTCAAGGCCAGTTCCATTTTCATCGCCTCGATCACCAGCACCACGTCCCCCGCATTGACCGCATCGCCCGGCCTGGCCTGCACGACCACCACGCGTCCCGGCATCGGTGCGCGGATGCGGTACTCGCAGACATCGCCAGTGGAAGCCTGCCGACGATACACCTCCACCGACTCCAGGCGCAGCCGTTGCCGGCCATCGTGGACCAGTACGCGGGCTGCATCGGCGCTGGCATGCACGCGCCGCATCGCGCCATCCAGGCGCAGGCTGAGCATGCCGTCCTGCAGGCGCGCGCCCTTGAGTTCATGCGTGGGCGCCATCCAGCTCGATCCGGTAGTCGCCGGCATGGCCGTGCGCCACCAGTTCGATGCGACGGCTTTCGGCAGGCGCGCCGCCATGCGCAAATGCGAGCCGGCGCGCGCCACCATGGCCCAGCCGCCAGCCATCGGCGATGCCCCATGGCGATGTCGGGATCGTCGCTGCCTGCGGCGCGGTCGCGGGCCTCGGCCTCCTGCACCAGCAGGCGCGTGGCGGCGGCGGCCAGCAGCAGGCCGGCATCGAGTTCGGTCGGGGAGAGGAATTCGTTCCAGGTGCCGATCCAGGTAGCCGGTATCGATGCGGGCATCGGTCACCACCGGATGCCGGATCAGGCGTTCGAGGAAACCGATATTGGACTTCGGTCCGGCGATTTCGCATGCCGCCAACGCATCGCGCAGGCGCGCCATGGCACGTGGACGATCCTCGTCCCAGACGATGAGCTTGGCGATCATCGGGTCGTAGAAAATGGTGACGGTATCGCCTTCGATGACGCCGGAATCGATTCGCACATGCGGCGATGCCACGGGCAGGCGCAAGGTCTCCAGCGTGCCGGACCCGGGCAGGAAGCCGGCATCCGGATCTTCCGCGTACAGCCGGACCTCGATCGCGTGGCCGGTCTGGGTGACGTCTTCCTGCGCCAGCGGCAAGTGCTCGCCGGCGGCGATGCGGAGCTGCCATTCCACCAGGTCCAGCCCGGTGACTTGCTCGGTGACCGGGTGCTCGACCTGCAGGCGGGTATTGATTTCCATGAAATAGAAACCGCCATCCTGGCCCACGATGAATTCGACCGTGCCGGCGTTGGCATAGTCGATGGCATGTGCCGCTTGCACCGCCGCCGCGCCCATCCTTGCGCGCAGCTCGGGCGTCAGGAACGGCGAGGGCGATTCCTCCAGCACCTTCTGGTAGCGGCGCTGCGCCGAACACTCGCGCTCGCCCAGGTGGATCGCGCCGCCATGGCGGTCGCCGAACACCTGGATCTCGATATGGCGGGGTTGCTCGATGTAGCGTTCCAGCAGCACGCGGTCGCGGCCAAACGCATTGCTCGCCTCGCGCTGGCAGCTTTCGAGGCTGGCCGCGAAGTCACCGGCCTCGCGCACGATGCGCATGCCCTTGCCGCCGCCGCCATGCGCCGCCTTGATCATCAGCGGATAGCCCATCTGGTCCGCCTCGCGCTGGAGCACGTCGAGCGACTGCGTCTTCGCCGGTGTAGCCGGGCACCACCGGCACCCCGGCGGCCGCCATCAGGTCCTTGGCGCCGGCCTTGCTGCCCATCTTGCGCATCGAGGCGCCGGATGGGCCGATGAACGCAATGCCGGCGGCCTCGACGGCGTCGGCGAAGTCGGCGTTTTCCGAGAGGAACCCGTAGCCGGGATGGATCGCCTGCGCACCCGTGCGCCTGGCGACCTCGATGATTGCGTCGCCACGCAGGTAACTGTCCTGCGGACGGGCGCCACCGATGTGATGCGCCTCATCGGCCAGCCGCGCGTGCTGGGCATCGGCATCGGCATCGGAATACACGGCAACCGTGCGGATGCCTAGCCTGCGGGCGGTGCGAATGACCCGGCAGGCGATCTCGCCGCGATTGGCGATGAGGATGGTGTCGAACATCAAAGGGTGTTCCCGTCTGTCTGGCGCCACGCTGGCTTGCGTTTGTCGAGGAACGCCGAAAGCCCTTCCTGGCCCTCTGCCGAGACGCGCAGGCGCGCGATCAGCGCGGCGTTGTCGTGGTCGTGACGGGCGCCATCGGCGTGGGCGCCGACATCGCGTACCAGTTGCTTGGCCGATGCGGCCGCGACCGGCCCGGCTTTCAGAAGCAACGACACTTGCGCCTGCACCGCGGCGTCCAGGGCATTGGCATCGACCACCTGGTGCAACAGGCCGATGCGTAGTGCTTCAGTCGCGTCGAAGATTTCCGCGGTCGCGAAATACCGGCGCGCCTGGCGCGCCCCGATCGCGGCGACGACATACGGCGAGATCACCGCCGGCAACAAGCCGAGTTTCGCCTCGGTCAGCCCGAACGTCGCGCCGTCCGCGCCGATCGCGATATCGCAACAGGCGACCAGTCCGACACCGCCACCGAACGCCGCGCCCTGCACGCGCGCGATGGTCGGCTTCGGCAATTCATCCAGCGTGCGCATGAGGCGGGCGAGGGCGAGTGAGTCCTCGCGGTTGGCGGCTTCGCTTGCGGCCGCCATGCCGCGCATCCAGTTGAGGTCGGCGCCGGCCGAGAACGAGGCGCCCTCGGCTTCCAGCACCAGCACGCGCACGCCGGCATCGGCCGCGACCTGCTCCAGCGCCGTGGTGAGTTCGCGGATGAACGCCGCATCGAAGGCGTTGTGGACCTGTGGCCGAGTCATGCGCAGGCGCGCGACGGGACCATCGCGGTGCAGGTGCAGGCGATCGCTCATCTCATCTCCAGGCAAGGACGTCCCCGCGCAGTTCAACCCACATGATAACTGGCGTGGTGCGCGGGGCCTCGCCCTGCGTCACACGCTGCGAGTGAATGGTAGAATGCGAACAATTCCCATTTGGCTTCCACCGTGAGACTGAACCAGCTCGCCCGGCGCATGCCGGCCATCGTCGAGGACGTCGAGGACAACACGCCGAACGACGCCGTGGCGCGCCGCCTGCGCGAGCTCGGGTTCGTGGCCGGCGAAGAAGTGCAGGTCGTCGCCGCCGGGCCGCTTGGCGCCGAGCCCTTGCTGGTCCAGGTGGGCTATACCCGGTTCGCGCTGCGCCAGGTGGAGGCTGCGCGCATCCGCCTGCGCAGCAACGGGACTGCTCCATGAATCCCGGCGCAGACATCGCCGCCACCATCCCGCGCATTGCCCTGGTCGGCAACCCGAACTGCGGCAAGACCGCGTTGTTCAACCTGCTCACCGGCAGTCGGCAGAAGGTCGCGAACTATGCGGGCGTGACCGTGGAGCGCAAGGAGGGCCAGCTGCATGGGCCGTCTGGGCGCCAGTACGCCGTGCTCGACCTGCCCGGCGCGTACAGCCTCAATGCAGCGAGTCTGGACGAAGCGGTGACCCGCGACCTGATCCGCGGCTTCTATCCCGGCGAGGCCGCGCCAGACCTGCTGGTCTGCGTCGTCGATGCCACCAACCTGCGCCTGCACTTGCGCTTCGCGCTGGAACTGCGCCAGCTTGGGCGGCCGATGCTGGTCGCGTTGAACATGGCCGATGCAGCGCGCCGTCGCGGCATCGGCATCGATATCGACGCATTGCAACGCGAACTTGGCATGCCGGTGGTCGAAACCGTGGCCGTGCGGCGCGATGGCGCGCGCGCCTTGATCGACCAACTTGAGCAGGGTGGTGCCAATCTCCACCCGCCACGTGTGCAACTGGCCGAAAGCGCGGATCTGCAGGCTGGCCTGCATGCAGAGACCCGCCGCCTGCTGGCGCTGGCGGTGACGATGCCGCGGCGGACCGCCGCGATCGACGATGCGATTGACCGCTGGCTTCTGCATCCGGTGTTTGGCCTGGTTGCACTTGGGGTGGTGATGTTCCTGATTTTCCAGGCGGTGTATGCCTGGGCCACGCCGATGATGGATGGCATCGAGGTGCTGACCAACTGGCTGGGTGCCAGCGTCGGTGCCGCGCTTCCGGACGGGCCGCTCAACAGCTTGCTGGTCGACGGCATCATCGCCGGCATCGGCGGGGTGATCGTGTTCCTGCCGCAGATCCTGGTGCTGTTCGCCTTCATCCTGGCGCTGGAAGAAAGCGGTTACCTGCCGCGTGCGGCGTTCCTGCTCGACCGGATGATGGCGGGTGCCGGGTTGTCCGGGCGCAGCTTCATCCCGCTGCTGTCCAGCTTCGCCTGCGCGGTGCCGGGGATCATGTCCACGCGTTCCATCCAGGATCCGCGCGATCGCCTCGCCACCATCCTGGTGGCGCCGTTGATGACCTGCTCGGCGCGGCTGCCGGTGTATGCGTTGCTGATCGGGGCGTTCATTCCGGCGCGCGATGTCGGCTGGTTCAACCTGCAGGGCCTGGTGTTGTTCGGCCTGTATGTCGCCGGCATCGTCAGTGCGCTCGCGGTGGCCTGGATGATGAAGAAGTGGCGACGCGACAAGAGCGAGCACCCGCTGTTGCTGGAATTGCCGTCCTATCGCGTGCCGCACCTGCGTGACCTGGCGATCGGCCTGTGGGAACGGGCGATGATCTTCCTGAAGCGGGTCGGCGGGATCATCCTCGCGCTGACGATCCTGCTGTGGCTGCTGCTGTCGTTCCCCGGTGGCGGCATCGAACAGAGTTTCGCCGGGCGCATCGGCGCGGCGATGACGTCGGTGTTCGCGCCGATCGGGTTCAACTGGCAGATCTGCATTGCGCTGATTCCCGGCATGGCCGCGCGCGAGGTGGTGGTGTCATCGCTGGCCACCGTGTACGCGCTGTCGGCGGCCAATGACGATGCCGCGGCGCAGGCGTTGTCGCCGATCATCAGCCAGGGCTGGTCGCTGGCGACCGCGCTGTCGCTGCTGGTGTGGTTCATTTATGCCCCGCAGTGCCTGTCGACCCTGGTGACGATCCGCCGTGAAACGAATTCCTGGAAGCAGACGGCGTTCGCGACGGCGTATCTGTTTGCGCTGGCCTACCTGGCCTCGCTGATTACCTATCAGGTCGCGGTTGCGCTGGGTGCCGGCTGATGGATGCGAGCCTGCTCGCGCAATACGTCCTGATCGCGCTGGCGGTCCTTGCCAGCCTGGTCGTGGTCATGCGCAGGCAGTTCCCGGGTGCGACCCGACGGCTGCGCATCGCGATGGCGTTGCCGCTGCTGCGCGAGGGTTCGCCCGGGCCGTTGAAGAAAGTCGGTCGCTGGATCGCGCCGGAGCCTGCCGCAGGCGGCAAGGATTGCGGCGGCTGCAACGGGTGCTGACGGGCCGGCCTAGTGCCGGCGTCGCTTGCCGGACGAAGCGGGAACGGCTTCCACGCTGACGTTGAAGCTGCGCGACTCGCCGGGGAAGATCGCGCCGACGCCGGCCACATGGCGGCCGATTTCCTTGCCGTTCTCGTCGCGGATCACCACGACCATCGTGTATTCGAACGCACTGTCGGCCGGCGCATTGATCGTGCCCTCCACCAGCAAGGGCACGAAACGCCCGGATGGATCCACCGCGGGCGCATCGAAACGCAGGTGGCCGCGGCAGGCGGGACACACGGGCGAGCTTTCCAGGATCACGGCCTTGCAGTGCGGACAGGTGCGGGTTGCACCTGTCGTGCCCGGGCGCGCTGCGTTCATGCGGCGCCGCCGCTCTCCATCTTGTTGGATGCTGCCGGCGGGGTGGACGCCTTGCTGTCCTTTTCGCTCCAGCCACATTCCACATGGCCGCGGATACGCGAGCCGGCGGCAACGGTGAGCGAACCGGTCTTGAGGTCGCCATTGACGACGCCGGTCTGCTGCAACTCGATTTGTTGCGCAGATTCCACATTGCCGTTGAGTTCGCCAGCCAGGGTGACCTTGTTGGCGGTGACGCCACCACTGACCTTGGCACCCTGCTCGATGGTCAGGTTGCCCTGCACGCGTACGTCGCCCTTGAACTTGCCGGCGATGCGCACATGACCGGCACCTTCGATCTTGCCCTCGATGGTGAGGTCGGCGGCGATGATCGATTCACGTGCTGCTGGCTCGACGGCACGCATCGGGGCGGGCGCAGTGGCTGCGGCCGGTTCGGGCTTGGGTGCCGGCGGGTCGAAGCGGTGCGGTTCGGGCTTGGCAGCCGGGGTCGGATCTTTCCAGATGGCCATCAGTCAGGACTCCACGGGGGTGGCCGTCGAGGCTATCACTACTTTGCGGCGATTTCCTGCATGAATACGTCAGCTGCGTGCTGCAAGTCGCCGCCCATGCAGGAAACGTGCGCTACATCCGGAACACGCCGAAGCGGCTGCGGTCGGCGATGGGTGCGTTCAGCGCGGCCGACAGGCCCAGGCCCAGCACCCGTCGTGTGTCGGCCGGATCAATGATGCCGTCGTCCCACAGGCGCGCGCTGGCGTAGTAGGGATTTCCCTGCGCCTCGTACTGATCGCGCAATGGCTGCTTGAACGCTTCTTCCTCGTCCGGCGTCCACACCCCGCCGCTGGCCTCGATGCCGTCACGCTTGACCGTGGCCAGCACGCTTGCCGCCTGCTCGCCGCCCATCACGCTGATCCGCGCGTTCGGCCACATCCACAGGAAGCGCGCGCCGTAGGCACGGCCGCACATCGCGTAATTGCCCGCTCCGAAACTGCCGCCGATCACCACGGTGAATTTCGGCACGTGCGAGCAGGCAACCGCCGTCACCATCTTCGCGCCATCTTTCGCGATGCCGGCCTGTTCGTATTTCTTGCCGACCATGAAGCCGGTGATGTTCTGCAGGAATACCAGCGGGATGCCGCGCTGGTTGCACAGCTCGATGAAGTGCGCGCCCTTCAGTGCGCTTTCGGCGAACAGGATGCCGTTGTTGGCGATGATCCCGACCGGGTAGCCGTGCAGGTGCGCGAAGCCGGTGACCAGGGTCTTGCCATAGCGTGCCTTGAACTCCTGCAGTTCGCTGCCATCGGTGATGCGCGCGATGACTTCGCGGATGTCGAACGGACGTCGTGCGTCCTTCGGCACGATGCCGTAAAGCTCTTCTGCCGCGAACAGCGGCTCGCGCGACGGTTGCACGGTCACCGGCAATTGCTTGTGGCGGTTCAGCGTGCCGACGATCCCGCGCGCGATCTCCAGCGCATGGCGGTCGTCCTCGGCGAAATGGTCGGCGACCCCTGAAATGCTGGTGTGCACATCGGCGCCACCGAGGGTTTCGGCATCGACCACTTCACCGGTCGCAGCCTTCACCAGTGGCGGCCCGCCCAGGAAGATCGTGCCCTGTTCCTTGACGATGATGCTCTCGTCGCACATGGCCGGCACGTACGCGCCGCCTGCGGTGCAACTGCCCATCACCACCGCGATCTGCGGGATGTTCTCCGCGCTCAGCCGCGCCTGGTTGTAGAAGATCCGGCCGAAGTGCTCCTTGTCCGGGAACACTTCATCCTGCAGCGGCAGGAACGCACCGCCGGAATCGACCAGGTAGACGCAGGGAAGGTGGTTCTCGCGGGCGATTTCCTGCGCACGCAGGTGCTTCTTCACCGTCATCGGGAAGTAGGTGCCGCCCTTGACCGTCGCGTCATTGGCTACGACCACCACTTCCTGGCCCATCACCCGGCCGATGCCGCAGACCATGCCGGCCGCGGGCGCGGCATCGTCATACATGCCTTCGGCGGCGAGCGGGGCAATTTCCAGGAACGGCGAACCGGCATCAAGCAGGGCGCTGATGCGATCGCGCGGAAGCAGCTTGCCGCGTTCGGTGTGCCTGGTGCGCGCCTTTTCTCCGCCGCCATCCGCCGCGCGCGCCAGTCGGCGGTCGAGCTCGGCGACCAGCTCGCGATGCCAGGCCGCGTTGTCCTGGAAGTCCTGTGAGCGGAGATCGATCTGGGAGGTCAGCGCGGGCATCGGTCAGCCATCATCGTTCAGCCATCGGGCAAGGCCACAGGATAACCCGGTGAAGTGGGTGCTTTCGCGTTGCAGGAATGGCTCGCGCGGCAACCTCCGTCGAAGTCCACGACGCACCAATGTAAATTCCGCCGAAGTGGGAGTGCGCAAAAAAAGAAAGACCCGCCGAGGCGGGTCTTTCAGGTATCGCGATGTGAAGAGCTTAGTTCTTGGCTTCTTCTGCAGCGGCACCGGCCTTGTCGGCCACGTTCTGGGCGGCGTCGGCGGTCGCCTGCGCAGCATCGGCGGTGGCATCGGCGGCAGCGGCAGTCGCGGCATCAGCAGCCTGTTCGGTGTTGGCAGCAACTTCGCCTACGGCTTCGCCGGTGGCAGCGGCAGCGGCTTCGGCACCCTGCTGGGCAGCGTCGCCTGCAGCAGCAGCCGCATCGGTAGCAGCGGCACCAGCCGCGTCGACAGCGGTGGCGGCTTCAGCGGCTTCGTTCTGGGCGGTAGCGGTTTCGTTCTTGCAGGCCGACAGGGCGAGGACGCCAGCGGCAAGGAGCACAACGAGCTTGGTATTCATGGAGTCTCTCCTGGGAATTTTTTGACTTGAGTGGGTTGGGGAACAACACGGTGTCAATTGTTGACGCCCAAGCATTGTACAGGGGCGCCCTTGACCTGACTTCAGTGCGTCAGCCTGAAAGGCTGGCTACGAAAAAGCCGTCGGCGGACCGACGGCTCGTTCGTTTGCAGCAAATATTGAACCGGCAGTAACTGCCAGCCGATATTACTGCTTGGCCGCAGCAGCGGCTTCTTCAGCAGCGTCCTTGGCCTGACCAGCAGCGTCGGCAGCATTTTCAGCAGCGTCGGCAGCATCGTCAGCCTTGGGCATATCGCCACCGGCAGCCGCTTCCGCGGTGGCGGCGGAGTCAGCAGCATCGGACGCCATGGCAGCGGTGTCAGCAGCAGCCTGGGCAGCATCGGCGGCAGCCATGTCACCGGTAGCAGCAGCGGAGTCAGCGGCGGCCTGAGCCTCGTTTGCAGCAGCAGCGGCATCAGCAGATGCGTCAGCAGCCTGCTCCTTGTTGGTGCAAGCGGTCAGGGCCAGGCCCAGCGCCATTGCCAGCAGGATCTTGTTGATCGACATGATACGTTTTCCTCGTCGTAAGTTATTTGGCAACGCGCAAACTGCGCGCCCCTAACATGATGACAAGCCATTGTCCTGTGTCAAGCGGTTGGCCTGTTTTTTTTCACTTTTCCGTTCAATTTCCTTACAGCAGCTCAATCGCCATGGCGGTCGCTTCGCCTCCGCCGATGCACAAAGAAGCCACTCCGCGCCGACCGCCGCGCGCCTGCAGGGCGTGCAGCAGGGTGACCAGCAGGCGTGCGCCAGATGCCCCGATCGGGTGTCCCAACGCCAGTGCACCGCCATTTACGTTCAATTTTTCGTGCGGGATGCCCAGGTCGGTCATGGGTGCCATGGCCACGCAGGCAAAGGCTTCATTGATCTCGAACAGGTCCACATCGGCCACGCTCCAGCCTGCCTTGGCCAGCACGTCCTTGAGGGCGGTCACCGGCGCCGTGGTGAACCACTCAGGGGCCTGGGAATGGGTGGAATGCGCGACGATCCGGGCCAGCGGCTTGGCGCCAGCGGCCTTTGCGGCCTCGGCGGACATCACCACCAGGGCGGCCGCACCATCGGAAATCTTGGAGGACGAGGCCGCGGTCAGCACCCCTTCCTTGCCGAATGCCGCGCGCAGGCCCGGGATCTTGCTGGTGTCGATCTTGCCGGGTTCCTCGTCCTGGTCCACGACCACGTCACCCTTGCGGGTCTTGACCGTCACCGGTGCGATTTCCGCCGCAAATGCGCCGGACGCCTGCGCCGCCTGGGCGCGCGTGACGCTCTCCGCGGAGAACGTGTCCAGCCTGGCGCGGTCGTAGCCGTACTTGTTGCAGGCGTTGTCGCCGAACACGCCCATCGCCTTGCCGTCGTCGGGATTGGTCAGGCCATCAAAGGCCATGTGGTCGATGAATTCCGCATTGCCGAAACGAATGCCGGTACGCGAGCCATTGAGCAGGTGCGGGGCATTGGTCATCGACTCCATGCCACCGGCGATGACCGCACTCGCGCTGCCGGCCTTGATCAGGTCGTGCGCCAGCATCACGGCCTTCATGCCGGAGCCGCAGACCTTGTTGATGGTGGTGCAGCCAGTGGCATCGGGAATGCCCGCGGCGCGCGACGCCTGGCGCGCAGGCGCCTGGCCGAGGCCGGCGGGCAGCACGCAGCCCATGAGCACTTCGTCGATGCTGGCGGCATCCACGCCGGATTGTGCGAGTGCGGCGCTGATCGCGGTCGCACCGAGGGTGGGGGTCGGCACGCCAGTGAACTGGCCGAGGAAGGAACCGATTGCGGTGCGCTTGGCACCAACGATGACGATGTCGCTCATGGGGAACTCCCTGTGGCGTGGGGCCGGCTAGCCGGCAGTTTCGATCGGATACCCCGATTATGGCGCGAAATGGCGATTGATGCTGCGCTGCGGCAAGACGGGCTTGTTCACGATGAAACCGTTGAGATGCGGCGCGGACTGGCATACAACATGCTTCTTGGGCGAGCGGATCCGGCAATTGGGTTTCCGGCGCGAACTGGGGCAGGACATGAACACACGCAGCAAGCATTCCATCCGCGACAACCGGTTGACCTCGGCCATGTTGCCCATTGCGATCACCCTGGCGCTGGCCGCCTGTGGCGGCGGGGGAGGCGTTCGGGCTTCGGCACCCGTGACACCGACGACCCCGCCGACGGGGGGCGGTCCCGCGTTCACGCCGAACGTGGCCAACGACGCGAGCCTGGTGGGGAATCCGCCGGCCATTCCGGGCCAGGCCGCGCCGATCGTCTTTGCAAATCCCAGCCTCAACCTGCACCTGAGCCTGATCAATGCACAAGGTGCCCTCGGCGCCGGCCTGAAGGGGCAGGGCGTGACGATCGGCATCCTGGATTCAGGCGTGAACCGCAGCCATCCGACCCTTGGCGGGCGGGTGACCAGCAGCTTCATCAATATCTGCACGACCCCGCAATGCGGAAACGACATGAGCGTTGACGACAAGGTCGGCCACGGCACCACCGTGGCGGCATTGGCCGCGGGGCGGCCGGCACTCGGCAATTACCTGAACCAGGATGGGACCAATTCCGGCAGTACCGGCATGTGGGGCGGCGGTGTGGCGCAGGACGCCACGATCGCGTCATCCCGTTTCATCAGCGATGCACCTCCGGACGACGATGGTTCCGGCGGCGGCAACGAAATCTTCGCAGGCGAGGGCTACGGGGACTACTTCCAGAGCCTCAACACCCAACTCGCGAATGCCGGCGCGAAGATCATCAACAATTCCTGGGGCGGGCTGTACTGGAACGATCCTGCATTGACCGTGGAACTGGCCAATGCCTGGAAGGACTTCGTCGTCAACCGTGGCGGCATCGTGGTGTTCGCCAATGGCAACAGCGGCACGGATTCGCGGTATGCCGACAATCCCTCCGACAACGCGGCACTGCCGACCCTGGCCAACGATCTCGCCCTCGAGAAGGGCTGGCTCACGGTTGGCGCGCTGGATCCGGACAACCCGACCCAGCTGACCGACTATTCGCAACGCTGCGGCATCGCGATGAACTATTGCCTGGTCGCGCCCGGCAACAACGTGTTCATCGACCCCGACGCGACCTCGCAAGCCACCAGCGGCCTGTACAAGGGCGGCGGCACCTCGTATGCGGCGCCCCTGGTGTCCGGTGCGGCGGCCGTGGTGTGGTCCGCGTTCCCCTACTTCAACAACGACCTGGTCAGGCAAACCCTGCTGGGCGCCGCGAAGGACCTGGGTGCGCCGGGCGTCGATGCGGTCTTTGGCTGGGGGCTGCTGGACGTCACCAAGGCCGCCAACGGACCCAGCAACTTCGCCTGGGGCGATGTCAGCGTTTCGTTCTCGGGCAATTCCGTCTGGCGCAACCCGATCATCGGCAGTGGCGGCTTGTACAAGGCCGGCAGCGGCACCCTGACCCTGGCCGAGTCCGCCAACTTCACCGGTGCGACCCAGGTGCAGGCCGGTGGCCTGGACATCCGCAAGGGCCTGCGCTCCAGCCTGTCGATTGCCAACGGTGCCACCGTATGGGCCAGTGGCGCGTTCGGCAGCGACGTCAACAACAGCGGCAAGTTCCTCAGCGGCGCAAGCACGCCAGCGAGCATCGCCGGCAACTACATCCAGTCCTCCACCGGCAACCTGGGTGTCTGGCTGGGCAGCACGTTGAAGGTCACCGGCACCGCCACGCTCAACGGCACGATGTCGATCCTGGGCGTCAAGGGCGGCTACACCACGGTCGCCAGGGAAACCCTGCTCAACGCCGTGGCTGGCGTCAGCGGGACGTTCAACAGCCTGATGGCGGCGCCGAACGTGTTCCTCGATGCCAGCCTGGCCTACGACCCGAACAACGTCTTCCTCAACATCAACCGCATCGACGTGTCCAAGGCGATCGCGGGACTGGGCTTTGGCGGAGCGACCCTTGCCTCGGCCGTGCGCGTGGAATCGGCGATGACCGCGATCGATAGCCAGCTTGCCGGCATCAGGCCTGCAGGGATCGGCAGCGGCTTCATCGATGCCGCCGGCAACCTGCAGCAGTCGAGCGGCATCGCCAATGCCGACCTGTCCCTGCGCAGCCTGTCCGGTGAGTTGCATGCGGCATCGGCGGCGATGACCTTCGACGGCATCGATGCCGGGCGCCGTGCGCTGGACGGGCGCATCGAACGACTCGCCCATTCGCGCAATGCCGTGGGCGGGGTCGGTGGCTGGTATCGCGACCTGGCCAGCAGTGGCACCTTGGCGCAGGGCGGTTACGACAGCATCGGCCTGGATGCGGCCGGCGAGATGATCGGCAACGATTGGCAGGCCGGCGAGAACACGGTGTTCGGCATCGGCATGAACCGCATCGAGCAATCCGGCTGGCTGGGTGCACTGGGTGACCACAGCCGCGGTCGCCAGCGCGAGATGCAGCTGTATGCCGCCAGCTGGCGCGGTGACTGGTACGGCCAGGCGCAACTGGCGCTGGGTTCATTCGATCGCCAGTTGCAGCGCAACCTGTTGCTGGGTTCGATGCAGGATTCGACCGCGGCGCAACTGTCGGGCAATTACACCAGTGCGTCCGCCGAGATCGGGCGGCGCTTCGGAAACGCCGGTCGTATTGCGCTCACGCCATACCTGGGCAGCCAGGTCGTGCGCATCGGCAATGACGGGTTCGCCGAGTCCAGCGCGACCGGGTTCGGACTGCGCGCGAATGCCTGGGACAGCAGCCGCTGGCAGGGCTTCGCCGGCATCCGCGCAGATCACGGCTGGCGCGTGGGCGGCATCGACCTGCGTGCCGACGCGCGCGCCGAGTGGCAGCAGACGCTTGCTTCGCGCGGGGAACTGTTCGACGCGAGCTTCACCGGCCTGAGCCAGTGGGCGCCGTTGCAGGGCATCGCCATGGGCACGCGCAGCAGCCTGCTTGGACTGGGCGTGTCGGCCTTTGCCGGCGGCAACACCGCGTTCCGCTTCGACCTCAGCCGTCGCGCGGGTGGGGTGGAGGCCAGCACGATGGCGTCGCTGCAGGCGCTGTATCGGTTCTGACCTGAACGACGCGCTTCAATGAAAAACGCCGCCTTCAAGGGCGGCGTTTTTCATGGTGCGATGAACTGATTCTCAGCTGTTGCCGGCGAACAGCTCGCGGCCGATCAGCATGCGCCGGATCTCGTTGGTGCCGGCGCCGATCGCATAGAGTTTGGCATCGCGCAGCAGGCGGCCGGTCGGGTATTCGTTGATGTAGCCATTGCCGCCGAGCGACTGGATTGCTTCCAGGGTGACCTGCACCGCCGCGTCGGAGGCATGCAGCAGGCACGATGCGGCATCGACGCGGCTCTTGTGGCCGGCGTCATAGTCGCGTGCGACCTGATAGGCAAATGCGCGGCTGGACTGCAGCGACGTGTACATGTCGGCGATCTTGCCCTGCATCAGCTGGAAGGTGCCGATCGCCTCGTCGAACTGGCGGCGCTCGCGCACATAGGGCAGGGTGATGTCGAGTGCGGCCTGCATCAGGCCGATCGGTCCGCCGGACAGCACCAGGCGTTCGGTGTTGAGTCCGCTCATCAGCACCTTGACGCCCTGGTTGACCTCGCCGAGCACGTTCTCGGCCGGGATGGCGCAGTCCTCGAACACCAGTTCGCAGGTGTTGGAGCCGCGCATGCCCAGCTTGTCGAGCTTCTGCGCGGTGGAAAAACCCGGCATGCCTTTTTCGACGATGAACGCGGTCATGCAGCGGCTGCCGGCCTCCTTGCCCGCGGTGCGCATGTAGACGACCAATACATCGGCCTCGGGGCCATTGGTGATCCACATCTTGTTGCCGTTCGCAATCCACACGCCATCACGCAGTTCGGCGCGACAGCTCATCGAACCGACCACGTCGGAACCCGCGCCGGGCTCGCTCATCGCCAGTGCGCCCTTCCATTGCCCGCTGCAAAGATTCGGCAGGTACTTCGTGCGCTGCGCGTCGTTACCGTTCGCGTACAGATTGTTCACGCACAGGTTGCTGTGCGCGCCGTAGCTCAGGCCAACCGAACCGGAGGCGCGGGAGATCTCCTCCATCGCGACCATGTGCGCCAGGTAGCCCATCTCCGAGCCACCGAACGCACCCGGCACGGTGATGCCGAGCAAGCCCATCTCGCCAAGCTTCGGCCAGAGGTCCTGCGGAAACGCATTGTCTTCGTCGATGCGCGCGGCCCTCGGGGCGATTTCGGCGTCGGCGAAACGACGCACCGCGTCGCGCAGGGCATCGATGTCTTCACCGAGGGGAAACGGGCGCATGTGGGTTGTCCTGTGTCGTTCGAAATGCAGACGGGGCCGTGGGGCCCCGTCCATTATGCCGCGTTGGTCGTGGCGACCGCTGCGGTCACTGCCCGCGAATGCGGCCCTGGAAGCGCGGCTGTGCGCGGCCAAGCGGCAGCTTCAGCTTGCCGATCTTCTCGATGCGTTCCTCGGCCAGGCGGTCGGCGGCCATGTAGGTCGGGATGCCATCGCGCTCGGCGATCTCGTAGATGCGCGCGAGGTTGTGGTAGATGGTGCGCATCATGCGCATCGCCCGCTCGCGGTTGTAGCCGTCGATTTCCAGCGACACGTTCATCACGCCGCCCGCGTTGACCGCGTAATCGGGTGCGTACAGGATGCCGCGCTTGGCCACTTCGTCGCCGATCGCGTTGTTGGCCAACTGGTTATTGGCCGCGCCGCAGATGATCTTGGCCTTGAGCCGTGGCAGGGTCAGCTCGTTGACGGTACCGCCGAGCGCACACGGCGAATACACGTCGGCCGGCACGTCGTAGATCTCGTCCAGGCCCACGGCTTCGGCGCCGAATTCGGTGACGGCCCTTTCGACCAGGCCCTTGTTGATGTCGGTGACGAAGATCTTGGCGCCGCGTTCCTTCAGCAGCTTCACGAACTCCATGCCGACATGGCCCAGGCCCTGCACGGCGTAGGAGTACTTGCCGACATCCTCGTCGCCGAATTTCTTGCTCAGGGTCGCCATCAGGCCCTGCAGGGTGCCGTAGGCGGTGAACGGCGAGGGATCGCCGGAACCGCCGTGGACCTGGTGTACGCCGGTCACGTACTGGGTTTCGCGGTAGACGAATTCCATGTCGTTGACGTCGATGCCGACGTCCTCGGCGGTGATGTAACGGCCGCCCAGTGACTCGACGAACTGGCCGAACGCGCGGAACAGGGCTTCGGACTTGTCGCTGGCCGGATCACCGATGATCACCGCCTTGCCGCCACCCAGGTTCAGGCCGGCCACCGCGTTCTTGTAGGTCATGCCGCGGCTCAGGCGCAACACGTCGTTCAGCGCGTCCGCCTCGGTCTGGTACGGCCACATGCGGGTGCCGCCCAGCGCCGGTCCCAGCACCGTGTTGTGGATCGCGATGATGGCCTTCAGGCCGGCGTCCTTGTTGTGGCAGAACACGACCTGCTCATGGCCGTAGGTGTCGAGGGTTTCGAAAATCATCGGGTGCTCCCAGTCTGGACGACGTCCGCGAGGCGGCATCTGCCAGGGTGTGTGGTGAGTCGCTGGAACGGTTGGAAAGCGTCTGGACCAAGCGACAGGTAAGTGCGAGTTGCGCATCGCGGCGCGCATTTTACGCAGGTCTGCCGGCAAATGCCCGTGGCGCAGTTCCCGCAGACGGGCAAAATCGCCATACGCTGGGGTTTGGAGGTGGGCAATTCACGACGTGTTTTCGTCCGGGCGCGGCAAGGCACCCGCTGGCCGGGGTCGGGGTGCCGTGGTCCCGTTTTCCGGCGGTCAGCCCCTACGGGCGCTACCCGTCAGATGCTGTCGCACACATTCGGGCGTTCGATGGCCGGAATGCGGCGTTCCTCGTCGAATTCGCCAGCCGCGCCGGCTGTTTCAACGTAACCCACGCTCCAGGTCGCCAGGCCCTGGGCATTCAGCCAGTACGGCACCGCGATGTCGCGTCGCACATGGCCGTTGCCGGCAATCAGCACCACGCCGCGCGAGGCGAACGGGCGCATGGTGTCGGCCATCACGATGTCGCGGGCAACCTGCGCCAGCGACATCGGCTCCAGCATCACGTCCGGCAGCTTCCCGCAATGTCCGCTGCGCACTTCGCTGATCTGCCGTGACAGCACGGCGGCGGGTACCGGCTTGTCCAGGCCGTAGCGGCTGACTTGTTCCGCATCCAGCACCACGGTAACGCCGTCATTGATCACCTTGCCGGCATCCGTGCGCGACAGGTTCGCCGCCAGCAGCGGCAGCTTGTAGTCCATCGCCAGCGCAATGATCGGCTTGTAGAACGTCCATTCCCAGCTCGACTTGGCGGTGATCACCCGGGCCACCACGCAATCGGCATCGCCACACTCGCGCATCGCCGCGTCCAGCGCGGGTTGCTGCTCGCGGTCGAACTGTTCCATCGCGATCGCCGGCCGCCAGCCCGCTTCCACGCGTGCGCGCAAGGCTTCGGCGCGCAGGCGGTGGCCTTCGCCGTTGTCGTGCTTTTCCCCCAGCAGCAGGATCTGGGCATCGCTACGGGTGCCTGCTGCGGGCGCTGGCGTCGTCTGGCAGGACGCGAGCAGGGTGGTGGCGAATGCCGCGGCCAGCAGGCGGCGCAGTGTGATCATGGTCATTTGAAAGTCAGGAAGTCCGGAAATGAGAGCTTGCCACGTTGTGTTCGGTGGTGGCCGGAGAAGGTGCGTATCTTCCAGCTGCATTTCCGACGTGCGTCACATCCCAACCCAGGAATCCCGATGCGGACTGTAGCGATGAAGCCCTGCTTGCTTGCACTTGCCTTGACCCTGCTGGCTGCGCCGGTACAACCCGCGCTGGCCGGCGCATCGATTGCCGCGGAGCCGCCAGCAGCGGCGCAGGAGGCGACCGACCAATCGTCCGCAACCCCGCGCGGCACCACTTTCATCGTTCCCGCTGGCTTCACTCATCGCGTCGAAGGCAACGCCGTGCTGCTGATGCCGCCGGAAGCCGACGGTTCGCGTATCGCCATCGTCGATGCCGTGGCGGCTGACCCTGACGCCGCCGTGTCGGAGGCCTGGAAGCTGCTGGGCATGTCGCCCAAGCTCATCATCGCCACCGACGCCGCCCCGCGCGACGGCTGGGAAGCGCGGCGCTTCTACGACTACGACGTGGCCGCCAACGCCAAGCGCGTGATCAGCGCGAGCGCCTTGCGCCAGGGCACGGCGTGGACGGTGATGCTGGTGGACGTCGACCAGGCCATTGGCGAAAAGCGCGGTTCGCAATTCGGCAAGATCGGTCAGCGCCTCCAGCCCGCGGGCCATGCGCGCGAAAGTTTCGCCGGTCGCAGCGCGCACAAGCTCGACGCCGCGCGCCTGCAGCAGGTCGCCGACTTCGTCGAACAGATGCGCAAGGACTACAACGTGCCCGGCGTAGCGATCGGCATCGTCCAGGACGGCAAGGTGGTGATGTCGCGGGGTTTCGGCGTGCGTGAGCTGGACAAACCGGCCACGGTCGATGGCGATACCCGCTTCATGATCGCCTCCAATACCAAGGCGCTGACGACCTTGATGCTGGCCAAGCTGGTCGATGCCGGCAAGCTGGACTGGAACGCGCGCTCCGAGGACGTCTACCCGAGCTTCAGGCTGGGCGATGCGGCCACCACCGACAAGGTGCTGGTGAAGCACCTGATCTGCGCCTGCACCGGCGTTCCGAGGCAGGACTTCGAATGGCTGTTCGAAGGCGAAAAGCAGACGCCGGCGTCGGTCATGGACACGCTGGGCACCATGCAGCCGACCAGCGGCTTCGGCGAGCTGTTCCAGTACTCCAACCCGATGGCGGCGGCGGCCGGCTACATCGGCGGCCAGGTCGCATTTCCCGGCAGCGAACTCGGTGCCGGCTATGACAAGGCGATGCAGGCGCTGGTGTTCGATCCGCTCGGCATGCAGGACACCACGTTCGACTACGCCAGGGCGCAAACCGGCAATTACGCAGCGCCGCATGGCAATGACATCGGCCACAAGGTGCAGGTCATGGGCATGGGCCTGAACGAGACCATCGCATCGTCGCGACCGGCCGGCGCCGGCTGGAGCACGGTCAACGACCTGCTCAAGTACGTGCAGATGGAGATCGACCACGGCCTGCTCCCGGACGGCACGCGCTACATCGGCGAGGCCGCCCTGCTGCAGCGGCGCGAACCGCAGATATCCCTGGGCGTGGACCGCGACTACGCGATGGCGCTGATGGTCGACAACTCCGACGGCGTCACCGTGATCGACCACGGTGGTGACCTGGGCGGCTTCCACTCCAACATGATGTGGTGGCCCGAACAGAAAGTCGGCGCGGTGATCCTGACCAATGCCGACGATGGCGTGAACCTGCGTGGCCCGTTCAAGCGGCGCCTGATGGAGCTGATGTTCGACGGCGAGCCGCAGGCCGTGGCCGCTGCCACTGCCGGGGCCAAGGCCAACCGCGAAGGATTCGAGGCCTTCGTCAAGCTGCTGCAGTGGCCGGCCGACGCCAAGGCACTGGACGCGCTGGCGCCGCGCTATCGCAATGCCTCGCTGGGTGATGTCGTGGTGACACGCAAGGATGGCAAGGCCTGGTTCGATGCCGGCGCGTTCAGCTCCGAGGTCGCGACGATGCCGCAGCCTGACGGTAGCCTCGGCTTCATGACCATCGATCCGGTCGCAATCGGCTTCCTGTTCACCCGCGCCGACCAGGACGGCGTGCGCAAGCTGGTCGTGCGCGACGGCCAGCACGAATACGTGTTCGAAGAGGTCAGGTAAGGCCCCGGTAACCCGCGCCCGCCTGCCCGGGCGGGCGAGGGGCCCGCGCTACAATTGGCGATCCCCGCGACCTGCGATGTCCAGCGTATGAGCATGCCCGCCGAAACCGTCCCCGCCAGCCAGCCGGAGCGCTCTCCGCTGCGCTTCGTCACCGCTGCCAGCCTGTTCGACGGCCACGACGCCGCGATCAACATCATGCGTCGGCTGATCCAGGCGCAGGGCGCTGAAGTCATTCATTTGGGCCACAACCGCAGCGTCGAGGACGTGGTCCGCGCCGCCTTGCAGGAAGACGCCGACGCCATCGCGCTGTCCAGCTACCAGGGCGGCCACGTCGAATACCTCAAGTACATGGTCGACATGCTGCGCGAACGCGGCGCCGGCCACATCAAGGTGTTCGCCGGCGGTGGCGGCACGATCACGCCGGAGGAAATCCGCGAACTCGAAGCCTACGGCGTCGAGCGCATCTACCACCCCAACGACGGCATGAAGATGGGCCTGGTGGAGATGATCGAGGACGTGGTCGCGCGGGCGGGCGAGAAACGGGGTCAGGTTCACTTTCCCTCCACGCCTTCGGCAGTTGGAGGAACGATTGGGGAAAGTGAACCTGACCCCGTTTCTCTTTTACCCAAGCCCAGCATCGACGACGAAATCGCCATCGGCCGCGCACTGTCCGCCATCGAAGACGGTGACTATTCCGACGCCGAACTTTCGAAGCTGCGGAAAGAATGGCAACTCGCCGGCGGCAAGACCCCGGTCATCGGCATCACCGGCACCGGCGGCGCCGGCAAGTCGTCGGTCACCGATGAACTGCTGAATCGCTTCCTGGCCAGTTTCCCGAAGATGCGCATCGCGGTGATCAGCGTGGACCCCACGCGCCGCCGCAGCGGTGGCGCGTTGCTCGGCGACCGCATCCGCATGAATTCGTTGCGCTCGCATCGGGTGTACATGCGCTCGATGGCCACGCGCCGGCAGAACGTCGCCACCAACGCGGTGCTCAAGGATTGCATCGGCTTCCTCAAGGGACTGGGCTATGACCTGGTCATCGTGGAAACCGCCGGCATCGGCCAGAGCGATTCGGAGATCGTCGACCTGGTCGATTTCCCGATGTACGTGATGACCAGCGACTACGGCGCAGCCAGCCAGCTGGAGAAGATCGACATGATCGACTTCGCCGAGCTCATCGTGCTCAACAAGTACGACCGCCGCGGCGCCGAAGACGCGCTGCGCGACATCCGCAAGCAGTGGAAGCGCAACCGCGTCGCGTTCCAGACCAGGGACGAAGACGTCCCGGTGTATCCCACCATCGCCAGCCAGTTCAACGACCCCGGCATCAGCTGGATGTTCGTGAATCTCTGCCGCCTGCTGAAGGCGAAAAGGGGGCAGAGTCATTTTTCGGCCGAGGAAAATGATCCGTCGAAAAGGGGTCAGACGCATTTTTCGGCCGAGGAAAATGATCCGTCGAAAAGGGGTCAGACGCATTTTTCGGCCGAGGAAAATGATCCGTCGAAAAGGGGTCAGACGCATTTTTCGGCCGATGACAATGATCCTGCCGTGGGCAACGTCCGAAAACATGCCTCTGACCCCTTTTCGATGGTCCCCAACCTCGACACCACCCTGAAAGAACCCCGCGCCACCGTCCTGATCCCCGGCGCCCGCACGCGTTACCTCGCCGAGATCGCCGAGCAGGGCCGCAGCATCAACCGCCAGATCGAAACCCAGGCCGAGACCGCCGACCGCGCGCAGTCGCTGTACCAGGCGTTGCAGGAACTGGGCGATGCCGACCTGCCAGCACCGCTGGATATCTTCGGCGCAAGCGCCCTTGTAGAGCGGGGCTTGCCCCGCTTGGACCTCGGGGCCGGTGACCTTGTAGAGCGGGGCTTGCCCCGCTTGGACCTCGGGGCCAGTGACCTTGTAGAGCGGGGCTTGCCCCGCTTGGACCTCGGGGCCGGTGACCTCGTAGAGCGGGGCTTGCCCCGCTTGGACCTCGGGGCCGATGACCTTGTAGAGCGGGGCTTGCCCCGCTTGGACGCGACCGATGCCAGCGGGGCAAGCCCCGCTCTACAGGTCGACCGCTCGCTGTTGACCCTGCGCCAGCGCTACAACGAAGCCATCCAGTCGCTCACCGCAGAAAACCTCAAGCTCCTCCGCGCCTGGCCCGCGCGCCTGAAGTCGATCACCGACGACGTCACCGAATACCAGGTCCGCGACAAGAAGATCCGCGTCGAGAACTACCGCACCTCCCTCAGCCACCAGCCCATCCCCAAGATCGCCGCGCCCACCTACAAGAGCTGGGGCGAGCTGCTGACCTTCCTGGGCAAGGAAAACCTGCCGGGCAGTTACCCGTACACCGGCGGCGTGTATCCGTACCGCCGCACCGGCGAAGACCCGATCCGCATGTTTGCGGGCGAGGGCACGCCGGAGCGCACCAACCGCCGCTTCCATTACCTCAGCGTCGGCCAGCCCGCCGCGCGCCTGTCCACCGCCTTCGACAGCGTCACCCTGTATGGCGAAGACCCAGCAAAGCGGCCGGACATCTACGGCAAGATCGGCAACTCCGGCGTCAACATCCCGACCCTGGACGACATGAAGAAGCTGTACTCCGGCTTCGACCTGTGCGCGCCCACCACCAGCGTGTCGATGACCATCAATGGCCCGGCGCCGATGATCCTGGCGATGTTCATGAACTGCGCGATTGATCAACAGGTGGAGAAATACCTGAAGGCCGACGATGCGCGCTGGGCCGCTGCGAAATCGAGGCTCGACAAACTCTTCGAAGGCCGCGACCGCCCGCAGTACCACGGCGACTTGCCGCCGACCAATGACGGCTTGGGCCTGAGTTTGCTCGGTGTCTCAGGCGACCAGGTGGTCGATGCCGACACCTACGCCCGCATCAAGGCCGACACCCTCAAGACCGTGCGCGGCACCGTGCAGGCGGACATCCTGAAGGAAGACCAGGCGCAGAACACCTGCATCTTCAGCACCGAATTCGCGCTGCGCATGATGGGCGACATCCAGCAGTATTTCGTCGACAACGGCGTGCGCAATTTCTATTCGGTCAGCATCTCCGGGTACCACATCGCCGAAGCCGGGGCCAACCCGATCAGCCAGCTCGCCTTCACCCTGAGCAATGGCTTCACGATTGTCGAGTACTACCTGGCGCGCGGCATGCAGATCGACGACTTCGCGCCCAACCTGTCGTTCTTCTTCAGCAACGGCATGGACCCGGAATACACCGCCATCGGCCGCGTCGCCCGCCGCATCTGGGCCCGCGCCATGCGTGAGCGCTACGGCGCCAACGAGCGCAGCCAGATGATGAAGTACCACATCCAGACCAGCGGCCGCTCGCTGCACGCGCAGGAAATCCAGTTCAACGACATCCGCACCACGCTGCAGGCGCTGTATGCGCTGTTCGACAACTGCAACAGCCTGCACACCAACGCCTACGACGAAGCCATCACCACGCCAACCGAGGAATCGGTGCGCCGCGCGGTGGCCATCCAGATGATCATCAACAAGGAACTGGGGCTCAACTTCATCGAGAACCCCTGGCAGGGCAGCTTCGCCGTGGACTACCTCACCGACCTGGTGGAGGAAGCCGTCTACAAGGAGTTCGAAGCCATCAGCGAGCGCGGCGGCGTGCTGGGCGCCATGGACACCATGTACCAGCGCGGCAAGATCCAGGAAGAGTCGATGTACTACGAGCACAAGAAGCACGACGGCAGCCTGCCGCTGGTGGGCGTCAACACCTTCCTGCCGAAGGAGCACGCCGGCGAGATCGCCACCGAGATCGAGCTGATCCGCTCGACCTCCGAAGAGAAAGGCCAGCAGATCAGCAACGTGGCCAATTGGCAGCAGGCGCGCAATGCGCTGGCGCCGTCAGGGGAGACCACGCATTCGCATATGGCCGATGCCGACGAGGTGGTCGAGGCGGAGTCACATGATGGGCATGGGCTGGGCTATCTTCAGCAGACGGCGAGGGATCGCAGGAATGTGTTCGAGGCGTTGATGGAGGCGGTTAAGACGCATTCGTTGGGGCAGATTTCGCATGCGCTTTACGATGTTGGCGGGGAGTACGGCGAAATATGTGAGGTTTTTACATTGGAAAGACTTTGGAGGCCGCCTAAATTGGCGGCCTCTCGTTTCAGCAGAGATCGCTCGCAGATCGATGTGCGTGGTTGAGGCGCAGGGTCTCGGACATAGCTACCATGAGTTGTACGATATGGGTGGGCAGTACAGACGGAATTTGTTTGCGTAGCTGAGTTGCCAGAAATCTCTTTTGGCCGGCTGCGCTTTACTCACAAATGTGCGAGTAGGGGCGTATGGACATACCTGAATTTTTGGTCGAGCAGTTGAGGCGAGGCCAAGTAGTCTTGTTCCTAGGCGCCGGTGCATCGTTCGGGTCACTCAATCAGCTTGGGGACTCGCCGCCCCTCGGCGCAACTCTCGCCGAACAACTCTCGAAGCAGGCCGGGGTCAACTTCGACAAAGAAGAGGATGACCTTTCGACGGTCGCTGCAAACGCGAAGATTCGGCTTGGAGACGATGCCTACAACCGCTTCCTGCGGGAGCGCTATCTTCATTGCAAGCCTTCCGCAGCACTCACGCAGCTCAGCCAGTTTCCATGGCATCGAATCTACACACTAAATATTGATGATGCGTTTGAGGCTGCCTATGCAAAATCTGACTACTCTGCTGAGGTGTCAGTTTCCAATTCACCGGTCAGCGATAAATCTAAAGATGCTCGAATAGTCCAGTTGATTCATCTCAATGGCAGTGTGGATCGACTCGAATCGGGACTAATCTTTACACCTGCCGAATACTCTAGCTATGCAGGAAAGTACGGGAGCTGGTACGAGCGGAGTGCGCAAGATTTTCAGCGTTTTACGTTCTTATTCGTTGGGACAAAGCTCAACGAACCCCTTTTCCGACATCACATAGATAGGTTGATAGCCCAGACCGGTCATCGCCCCGGAACAGCGTACGTGGTATCGCCCTCGTTTAGTGACAACAGGGCTATGCAACTTCGTGCGGAGAACATCGAGCCACTGGTCGGTGGTGTTGAGGACTTAGCGAACGGTCTGACGAAGAGCCTTGGGAAGCGCGTCACAGTGAGCGAGGTGATGCGCGCCCAACATCCGAACCTTCAGCAGCTCATTGACAGGATTCCGCGCGCTGAATTGGCCGAGGTCGCTGGCCAGCTTGATCAATTAGAGTTGGTTGATCAGGAACAGCTGAAGAAGACAATCCCGCCGGCGTCTGAGGGAGTAAGAAGCTTCTACTACGGGTCGGAACCAACCTGGCGCGATGTAATAGATGGTGTGCCAGCTGAAGGTACTGGTTTTCGTGAGCTTGTCTCCGCTGTCGAGGGGACATCCGCAACAATTTTACTTCACGGCCCTGCCGGCAGCGGAAAGACAACGACATTAATGATGGCAGCGTATGCATTTGCAAGCATTCGCCCCCAGGCATTCGCGATTTGGGTAAGAGGAGTTACGGATTTCCCCAAAGAGGCTATCGAAAAGTTAGCTACATCCGGTGTTGAGGAAGTGGTCGTTTTTGTCGATGACTTTGCAGTTCATGCAGCTGATCTTCTAGAGCTAATCCGGAAAGGCATAAAGTCCCTGCGGTTCGTTATTGCCGACCGAAGCAATTTATCCCCCCGCCTCGATCTGATTACCACGTACCCGCAACGCGGGTGGTGGTTCTTCGGAGCCTCTCGGGTGGTGATATCGATGCGGTATTGGAGAAGCTTCGGGCTTTCGGCCCTTGGGATCGATTGGGGAAGATGTCTCTGCCTGCGCGACGCCATGCTCTTGAGAATGTTGCTAGGAAGCAGTTGTTGGTAGGGCTTCGGGAAGCAACGCAAGGTATTGGGTTTGATCGAATTGCGGCAAGTGAATTTGAGAAGATCGACGGGCAATATGCGAGAAGTGCGTATCTCGTCGTCGCTGTGGCCTCGATGCATAGGCTTGAGATGTCCACCGCGACGTTTGATATCGCAATCAAAGAGATGCTGCCTCCAGGTGTGGAGATGCCACAGTCTCGATTGAGTGGTCTCGAGGAAATCGTGTTGCACTCCGGTGGATGGCTTCGCGTGAGGCACCAAATTCTTGCTGAGTTTACGATGTCACAGGTGGCACCTCGTCCGGAGGTTTTAAAGGCTGTGATTGCAGTCATGGCGTCGTTAAGTCGCTATCAAGGCCCGTTGCGATGGACTGCGAACAAGGCAGAGCAGCGCCTTTTCGCGGCCATCACTAATCATGAGTTCTTGTGGCGTCTGTTTAAATCGCAGAAAGAAGCTGTTCTTTCAAATTTTGCGGTGTGGGAGCGTCACTTTGGCAGTGATGGACTCTTTTGGTTGCAGTACGCGCTGTTTGAGCAGTTATGCGGATCTCAGCATTTGAACGATGCCGTAAACCATATTAGAACTGCAATGCGGATTTTTCCGCAGTCTCATCAGATTTTAAATGCATACGCAAATATTCATTTTGATCTCGCATTGCATGCATCGCGTCCTGAGGAAGGGTTATTGCTGATGGAGCAAGCAACCGAAAGCATTATTGGACAAGCGGCATACAAACTAACAGAGGCTTACACTGCCGTTGCGCTCGCGAAGGGAAGAATTTCGGTCATTCGTAAATGGTACCCAGGCCGATTGAAGGATGAGCTTCGAGAGGCTGAGCAAAGGCTACGTCAGGCAGATGAGAATGATCCGGGTAATTTTCGCATTCAGGATGCGATTAACCAGCTTCATCTCGAGGCGGTCGGGAAGCAGCGAGGGTCAAGGCGGAAGCAGAGGCCCAAGCCTAAGCCACGCGAGTAGATCCAAAAAAACGAAAAACCGGGACGGAGGTAGTTAATTTCGGATAACTACCTCCGTCCCGGTTTCGCAGCGTTATTGGTTATCGTCATTCCCAATCGAGCGATGGAGTCGGCCTTGATGCGAGTCGCAACATTCTTCCTGTTGATGGGACTCTGCGGTCAGGCGGTTGCAACGCAGGCCACGAAGCCGTTGCCCACCGTCGCGGAACGAGATGCTTCGGAACTCGCGCGGGCAAGGGCAGCGCTGTCGCGTGACGATGGCCCTGCTGCACGCGCCATCTGGCAAGCATTGGCGGACAAGGGAAACCCTGTTGCCCAACGCGCGATGGGCCTGATGTATCACAGTTGGGATGGCGTGGAGCGGGACCCTGCGCTGGCCGTGCATTGGTTCGAGCAGAAAAACCGGGACGAAAAACCGGGACGGAGGTAGTTAATTTCGGATAACTACCTCCGTCCCTGAGGTATCCCCACGTTTCATATTGGCTCGACCATCTGATCGAGTACGTGTTCTGGTAGTTCTCGTAACCGTTGCAGCCATTTCCACACGGGCTCCATCGGCCAACATCGGGCCAGTGCTTCGCGGCCGGCACAGATCGTTGAGTACAACTTTCGTCGCCGAAAAACCGGGACGGAGGTAGTTAATTTGGGATAACTACCTGAATAACCGGGACGGAGGTGGTTAATTTCGGATAGCTACCTCCGTCCCGGTTTCACGGTTTCACTCAGGGCCAGTTCGTCGGCGATCCGGGTGATTCATCGGCGGCTTCCATGGCTTGGTCGCAAGCCGTTTGTCACGCCCCCGCGCGGACGCCATCTTGCCGTGGCTGTCACGCCGACCTGGAGCCCCGCATGACCCCCGTTGCCCTGTATTCGCCCGAACCAGCCCGCGGTTGGCTTCCCTGGGCGTGGCTGGCGCCGATCCTGATGATCCTGTTCAACGCGGTACCGGCGATCGCGCTGGACGGGTGGATGCAGTCGCAGCATTGGTCGACACCGCGCGGCGATCCGATCGGCCTCGCTGGCTTGTATGCGCTGCTGTGGATCGGCTTCCTGCCGACGCTGGCGGCCGTGCTCGCCTGGGTACGCTTCGTCGAAGGGCGCTCGCTGGCGAGTATCGGGCTGACCGGTCCGGCGCCGCTCAAAACCTTCCTGCGCGGACTGGCCGTTGGATTCGGCACGATCGCGCTGGTCGTAGGCGCGATCTGGATGGCTGGCGGCATGCAGGCGGCGGGCGTGGGGCAGGCCTGGCGGTCGCCCGTCAGTCTGTTGCACATCGGTCTGCTGCTCTTGAGTTTCATGTTCCAGGCGAGCGTGGAGGAAGTCATCTTCCGCGGCTGGATGCTGTCGGTGGTGGCGCGCAAGACCAACGTCGCGGTGGCGGTGCTGCTGGTGTCGCTCGTTTTCTGCTTCCTGCATTTCAGTCCGCACCAGCCGCCGCTGGTCATGCTGAGCACGCTGCTTTTCTCGCTGTTCGCCTGCGCCTGGGCGCTGCGGACCGGCAATATCTGGGGCGTGATGGGCTGGCACGCGGGGTGGAACTGGTTGCTCGCGACCGGCTTCGAACTGCCCGTCACCGGCATCGATGCGCACTTGCCGGCGCTGCTGGTGGCGCTGCGCCCGCATGGCCTCGACACCCTGACCGGTGGCGCGGAAGGGCCGGAAGGCAGTTACCTGTGCAGCGTCTTCTTCGTCGCCGCGATCGCGTGGATCCAGTGGCGCAAAAAAGGGGTCAGAGAACATTTTCGTTTGAAACGCACCGAGGGTTGAGGGTGCGCCGGACCAATCCACTCCGGCTTCTTTGGTTTCCCCTTCAACCCGCACCCGCGAGCGCCGTGACGAGCGTCGGAAAAAAGTCAGGTACATTTTTCCATTTTCGACCCCATTTTTAGGCGACAAGTGCATCGGCGTGTACTGACGCGTTGCCAAGGCGCTGCGTGCGGGCACGCCGGGCTTACTGCGCCAGCGGCTGGATCCTTTCCGTGAGCAGTTTGTATTCCGCATCCACGACCTCCTGGTTCGGATCATGGCCGGCGTGGTCCAGCAGGACGAGTGCCTTCTGCGGCGCCGTGATGCTCTCGTAATAGCGTTGCGCGATGTCGGGCGTGGCCAGCAGGTCGTGCGCACCTTCCACGAAGAACATCGGAATCGCGAAGTCGGTGCCGAGCGCGGGCAGGTCGACCTTCGAGTACATACCGTCGCCATGTAGGCCGACGAAGCTGATGAACGAATAGTCCTCGCCCGCTTCATAGTCGGCCTGCGCCTTGGGCGTGGTGTATTCGGCTGAAGGCGTCCACCAACTGGCAGGCGCGGGCGTGGTGACCTTGGCTTCGTAAGCGCGAACGATGCGGCGCACCTTGCCGAAGCTGCGCGGGTCGGTCCACGGCGGCGGCCCCACGCCGTCGAGCACGGTGAGTGCGGCTGTGTCGTTGGCGGCGCGCGCCAACGTGACAAGTCCGTCGTAGCTGCGTGCTTCGTTGTCCCGATAGCTGACCAGTTGCGACGTACCCAGGTAGGCATGGAACAGTTCCGGGTGTGCCTTGGCCATGTGCACGCCCAGGATCGACCCCCACGAGCTGCCCCACAAGATCACCTTCTGTTTGCCGTAGCGGTGGGTCAGATACGCGGCAAGCTGCACACCGTCATCGCGCATCTGCTCGAGTGTCAGCATGGAATCCTCGGCGGGCGGGTTGCGGCCATAGGTCATGCCCGCGCCGCGCTGGTCCCACTGCACCAGGGTGAAGTCCTTGCGCCATGCGCCATAGAGCGCGTCGGAATACGGGCTGAGCGGATTGCCGGGTCCGCCGCTGATGAACAGGATGATGGGGTTGGCACAGCTGTCGCCCTTGACGGTCACCCATTGCTCGATGCCGCCAATGGAGACGAACCCCTGTTCGTCGAGCTTGCCTTTTTCCGGCCCGCACGCGGGTGCCAGCGCGACATTGCCTGGCGCGTCCTGGGCATGGCTGGCTTGCGCGGAGACGCACAACAGCAAGGCGGCCATCAGGCTCGATCGATTCAGCATGGTCTGCGGTTCTTCAGGTGGCCGACACGTCGGCGGTCGCGCAGCTTAGCCCGTAACGAAAAAAGGGGTCAGAGAACATTTCCGTTTGAAACGCACCGAGGCTTGAGGGTGCGCCGGACCAATCCACTCCGGCTTCTTTGGTTTCCCCTTCAACCCGCACCCGCGAGCGCCGTGACGAGCGTCGCAACCGTCATGTAGACCAGGATCAGCGAGCCAAGGGTCCACAGCGTGGCGCGGGTGTCGTGGGTGCGTGCGCTGAGGTAGGCGGCGAAATGCAGCAGGCGCGATGCCACGTATCCGTAAAGCAGCAGGCGGGCCACCGTCAGCGACGGCGCGGTAAACAGGTACAGGAATCCGGCGACCAGGAAGAAGGGCAGGTTCTCCAGGTCGTTGAGGTGTATTCGGCGGATCCGGTCGACGCGCTCGTCGGGTTCCAGCTGTCGGGGGTTGGGTTCCGGATTCAGCGGTGTCCGGCGCAGGTCTTCTGGCGAACGAAACCCGCCCTTGGCCTGCATCATGCGCACGACAGTGAGCCAGGACATGGCAATCGCCTTCAGGATCAGCAGCGATGCGGCGACGACGTAGGTGGCGAACAGCGGGTTGTGCAGGCTCAGGATGTCCATCATGGGCTCCGAGGGGTGCCGGGACCGGCGCGCTGGCTCACGATACACAAACAAAGAATCGGCCACGAAAAAAGAGGCGAAAAAACAGGGGTCAGTCGAGGTCAATCGGGGCTTGCGCGGTCTTTCTTGCTGTCCGTTCCCAGTCCTTCTGCCCGTTGCAAAGGTGACGCCAGGGACATTCAGAGGATCACCGTGCGCAACCCGCTCCGGAAAGCAGGCGTCTTCCTCGGGATCGGTCTCGCCGGATCCGTGCTGGTCTGGCTCAGCACCTTGGCCCATGCGGCACGCGGCGAGTCCTCGGAATCGATCCTTCCGCTCGTATCCGGCGTGGTACTGGGCCTCGTCGGTTTCAGCTTCCTGCTGCAGTCGCTGTTCTACGTGCTGGGGAGCGCGAAGCTGCGTGCGGGCAGGCACGTCATCGCACGCTGGCACATCGACGCCGGGGACTGGGACCGGTTCCGAGAGTTCGATCGCGCGCGCTCCCGCGAGTCCGCAGCCCTCGTCAACGACCTGTGGATCCGCAAGGACACGCCGCGTTCGGGCGTCGAGGTCATCGTGGGCCGGACGTCGCTGCTGGTCGATGGCTCGTACCACGTGCTGCGGCCGGGCGGGCAACCCGAGGTGAGGGGCGTGCAGCTCCGAACCCAGCCAGGCGGGCTGCCTTTCGTGGAGTTCGAAATCGCCTACGTGAACCGTTATGGGGTCGCCACCACGCGCCTGGTGCTGCGTGTTCCGTTTCCCGACCAGGCACGACAACAAGCGCAGCGCGTGTTGGCGCATTTCCAGGGCGTCACACGGCCGCGTACGGCGCTGGCCTTGCGTAATCCCAGGCGCACGATCGTCGTCTGCCTGGTCGTCGCGGGGCTGGCCGCATCAGCGGCGGCGGCGGGATTCGCGATGAATGCCAACGGCCACGATGGAAACCTGCCCGCGCTTCTTGGCGTGGGCGGCACCCTGGTCGGGCTGGCTGCGCTCCTGCTCGTCGGCCTGGTTGCGATCCTGCGGGTCAAGCCGCCGCACTAGGCCAAAAACGGGGTCAGGTTCACTTATCCCGTGGTGGTCTTTGATTAGACCGGCCGATGGGCGGGTCGCACGCTGGCGAAACGTTGGGTCTTAGCTTCCACCATCGCGCGGAATTCGTTGCGGCCGTAGGCGCGTTGCTGCTGCAGGTAGGCGCGAATCTCTGAAAAAAGGGGACGGAGGTAGTTAATTTCGGATAACTACCTCCGTCCCGGTTTTTGCGAAATGCGCATCCGGATGACCGGGTTTTCGGACACCTGATGGCGGAGGCCGCAAATCGCCCAGCGGCGTCCGACGGTCCAGGGTCGGCACGCTCCCGGCAGAGCGTCAAGCGCGAGGCGGTGCGACAGATGCGGGTCGGCGTCGAGCCGATCGGCAGCCGTCGCGCGAGCGCGGGGTGCCTCGCAATCGACTGTGCAAGGGCGCGCGGCCTGCAGGCCGTGGCGAGAAGGAGGCCTTTGCCGAGATCGGGGAGACGCTTCGCTCGAGCAGGCCGAGCGCGTGCGACGCTGCCTTGGACCAGCGCCGACCGACTCAGGGTCCAAGGGAAGAGCGAAGACGCCTCGCGGGCGCGCCACCCGGACGATGACCAGCAGCAAGGCCCGGTGGACGCGTGTGTCGCGCGACCGGGCGTGGTCGACGAGCGACATTCCATCGGCTGTTGAACCCAGCAGGATCGGGTGCGCGTCGCTCCGTCCCCTTGTGGCCTTTTTGGGGAACGGGGCCGGCCGCGGGGTTAGGGGCAATCCCCCCGCAGGTCGTCTGCCGCGCCTTTCGGTTCGGATCCGTGTGGCCACGCGCTCGACCCGCACGAGGTCTGCGGGTAGCGCCAAGGCGTCGCGCGCGCGCGCCATGGCCTGAGCGGAATGACGCTCGGCGGCGCGCAGGTAACGCGGGTCATCGAGCTGCGAGAGCACTTCGAGCATCTTCTGCAGCTGGATGCCCACCTCGACCGTGCCGGCGCCGTCGCGGCTGATTGGAGTGAAGAAATCATCGAACAGATCATCGACCGACACCGGAGGGACGTGCACGCGAGCGCAAGGCGTTTCGTCCGCAGTCATTCTGTTGCCGATCACCGGTGGCTGCGCCCACAGTGCGATCACTCGAGTACCCCGGCTAAGCAGGTCGATGGCGGTACCGGGATCATTGATGCCCGGAGACAACGCCTTGGAGGCGATTTCCGACAACACACACAAGCCGAAGCGAGGATCCTGGTCGAAGTCGCGTGTATCGGCGACGCTGAACGCGTCGCGGATCCTCGTCCGGGCCCCATCCGTAGCGCTGCCAACGACATAGCACAAGGGTTGCGTCGTACTGGCAAAGTGCCCCGGCAGGAGCACCACGTGCACCTGCAGGTCTTCCTCTTCGGCTGTTTCCTGGATTGCCTCGATGTCGATGTGCTGCACGTATCCAAGCCGATCCGGTCGCAGCGCCAAGCCCCCATTCGGTACCGCAATCCGATCCGGACGCGGCATACCCCCGAGGTAGGGCGTCTTCTGGCGACGTTCCAGGGCCGCACGGGCGACTGCCTCCACGCGCTGGCTGGTCGGCCCGACCCGGCCGAGCCTCAGCACATAGTCGATCCATCGCAACAGGGTGATCACGATCAGCACGATCACGAACAGGGTCACCACGTACAGCACGACCCGCCCGGTATTGCCATACAGACCGGTCTGCAGGCAGATGATGCCGACGAGGCTGAACAGGAACGAGCCCAGGAACGTCGCAAGCGCGTTCTGCGCCGTGGTATCGGCGGCGAGCAGGTTGGTGGCGCGGGGCGTGGTATTGCTGGTCACCGAGCCGAACGCCGACACCATGGTGCTGAGCGAGAAGATCGTCACCGAGAGCATGCTCATGGCGATGATGTTCAGCAGGCTGTCCACCGCATCGGCCCCGATCTGCGTTGACAGGTCCTGCGGGATATAGCGACGGACCAGGATGGCGACCAAGGCGGTGGCAACGCCGAGCGCGGAAAAAGCGCTGACCCGTATCCACACTCTGCGGGAGAGTTGCAGCAACAACCACTGGAAACGGGAAAACATGCTGGGTGGCTCCCTGTTGCTCGGTTGGGACCGATGCACTCGACGCGGCGTTGCGGCTCCCGGGGCTTATCACCATAAGCCATTGCCCTACTCAGGGCGCGCTTTGCATCGGGATGGCGTTGGCAGGTGAAAAAAGAAAAAAGGGGACGGAGGTAGTTAATTTCGGATAACTACCTCCGTCCCGGTTTTTGCCGGTTTTTGCACGACCCCTTTTCTGCAATGAATACGAATGCAAGGCAAATGGTGCACCTGCACCTCGGGCGATAGTGAGTCGGAGCAGCAAACGCTGCGTGATCGATTCCCGGGGAGAGTGCTGCGATGCGTGACTTGATGAGACTGTTCGGCGGTGTGGGCAGCTTGTTGTTGGTGCTGGTGTTCCTGCTTGCGCCGGCGCCTGCCGCGAAGGCGGGGATCAATTCCCAGAACCTCGGTGCGAAATATGACGGCACCCAGAGCAACATCACCTTTCGCGTGTATTCCTCGCGCGCCACCCGGATCGAGGTCTGGATCTACAAGACGCCTTCCGGCGCGCAGCAACTGGTTCGCTACGTGCTGACCAAGGACGCCAGCACCAACGTATGGTCGAAGACCGCGTCGGTGGCGACGCTCAAGAACAGCTACGGCATCACCGGCACGGTCTATTACGGCTATCGCGCCTGGGGGCCGAACTGGACGTACAACAGCACATGGGCCAAGGGCAGCGGCATCGGCTTCGTCACCGACATCGACGCCAGCGGCAATCGCTTCAATCCGAACAAGCTGCTGATCGACCCCTATGCGGTCGAGATCAGCCAGGACCCGAACACCGCGTCCTGCACGGACGGGACGATTTACGCCAGCGGCGCGTCCCATCGCAACAAGGACAGCGGCGCGTGTGCGCCCAAGGGGCTGGTACTTGTCCCGAGCACGACCTCGATCGGCACCAGGCCCACGCGCGCGCTGAAGGACGACGTGGTCTACGAAGTGCACGTGCGCGGACTCACCAAGGACGACACCTCGATGGCCTCGTCGCTGCGCGGCACCTACGCCGGCGCCGCACTGAAGGCGTCGTACCTGGCCAGCCTCGGCATCACCGCGGTCGAGTTCCTGCCAGTGCAGGAAACACAGAACGACACCAACGACGTCGACCCCAACTCCACCACCGGGGACAACTACTGGGGCTACATGACGTTGAACTACTTTGCGCCGGACCGCCGTTATTCGTCTGACAAGACGGCAGGTGGCCCGACCCGCGAGTGGAAGGCGATGGTCAAGGCCTTCCACGATGCCGGCATCAAGGTCTACATCGACGTGGTCTACAACCACACCGGTGAAGGCGGTGCGTGGGGCGGCACCGATGGGCTCACCGTGTACAACCTGTTGTCCTGGCGCGGCCTCGACAACCCGACCTATTACTCGCTGACCAACGACCTCAAGTATTCGTGGGACAACACCGGCGTCGGCGGCAACTACAACACCCGCAACACCATCGCCCAGAACCTGATCATCGATTCACTGGCCTACTGGCGCGACACGCTCGGCGTCGACGGTTTCCGCTTCGACCTCGCATCCGTGCTGGGCAACAGCTGCCAGCACGGGTGCTTCAACTTCAACAAGATGGACTCCGGCAATGCGCTCAACCGGATCGTGGCCGAATTGCCGGCGCGACCGGCGGGTGGCGGCGCGGGTCTCGACCTGATCGCCGAACCATGGGCGATCGGCGGAAATTCCTACCAGGTGGGTGGTTTCCCGAGCGGCTGGGCCGAATGGAACGGCATCTACCGCGACTCGCTGCGCAAGAAGCAGAACCAGATGGGCGTGGTCGCCGTGACCCCGGGGGAACTGGCCAACCGTTTCGCCGGCTCGTCCGACCTGTACGCCGACGACGGCCGCAAGCCGTGGCATTCGATCAACTTCATGGTCGCCCACGATGGGTTCACCTTGAACGATCTCTATGTCTACAACAGCAAGCAGAACAACCAGCCTTGGCCCTACGGCCCATCCGATGGCGGCGACGACAACAACCACAGCTGGGACCAGGGCGGCGTGCTTGCCGATCAACGCAAGGCGGCGCGGACCGGCCTGGCGTTCCTGATGCTGAGCGCCGGCGTGCCGATGATCACCGGTGGCGACGAAGCGCTGCGCACGCAGTTCGGCAACAACAACGTCTACAACCTGGATTCGTCGGCCAACTGGCTGTTCTGGACCCGCGACACCATCGAGGCCAATCACGAAACCTATACCCGGCGCCTGATCGCGTTCCGCAAGGCGCATCCTGCCTTGCGCCCGGCGAACTTCTACTCGGCCGTGGACAACAACGGCAATGTGATGGAGCAGCTGCGCTGGTTCAAACCCGATGGCACGCAGGCCGATAGCGGTTATTTCACCAATGCGAACAACCATGCCATCGCCTGGCGCATCGACGGCAGCGAGTTCGGTGACGCCGCGAGTGCGATCTACGTCGCCTACAACGGCTGGTCAGGCAACGTGAACTTCACGTTGCCCTGGCCGGGCACGGGCAAGCAGTGGTACCGCGTGACCGATACCGCGACCTGGAACGAAGGCGCGAACACGGTCGTCCTCCCCGGCGCCGAAGCACTGATCGGAGGGGAGTACACGATCTACGGCGTGCAGGGCCGCTCGCTATTGCTGTTGATCGCAAAGTGAGCGAGAAAAAGGGGCGGAGGAAATTAAGCGCACTTGATTCCTTCCGTCCCCTTCTTGAAGGGCTGGGCGTCCGCGGGGTCTGAGGTCTACAGGGCGGTTCAAGGTCTTTTCAAGCATGGCCCGGAAGCGGGGACGCCCCAGTGCCTTTTCCTGTGCCATGTGCGCGCGAATTCGGGCCAGTTCATCCACGTAGGCCTGCCCGATGGCGCGGGACACCGCGCCTGCCTGCTAGGCATCAAGCCGCAGATGCACATGGTTGTCCATCAGCACGTAGGCATGAATGAGGACCTCATGATCCGTGCACGCCTCGCGAGGCGCCGGTAATGATGCCGATCGTCATCGTCGCCGGAGATCACGCAGCTGTTGACTCCTCGCTGAGTGACATGTCTGGGAATGCCGGACAATTCGATTCTGGATTGAGGTGGCACGGTGCAGGCCTTGTTGGGATGCGTGCAGTCTTTGCCACTGCGCCGCCGGCCGATATCGGCGAGATGCCCGCTCCCCGGCAGGTAATCGCTTAATTCCCTCCGTACCCATATCGTTCTCCCTGCCGCCCCACGGACGCCATGACCATGACCACGCCACAAGACGCCAGGCTCGACCGCATCGTTGCCGAGGCCCGGCGCAACGCCGAGCAGCGCGACCAGGGGTATCGCGAGCGTGCACTGAAGATGTACCCGTGGGTGTGTGGCCGCTGCGCGCGTGAGTTCAGCCGCGCCAACCTGCGCGAGCTGACGGTCCACCACCGCAACCACAACCACGCCGACAATCCGCCGGACGGCAGCAACTGGGAGTTGTTGTGCGTGTACTGCCATGACAACGAGCATTCGCGCCAGGCCGACTACACCGGGGTCAGCGCGCAGGCCGCCGAGGACAAGCCAGCCGCAGCCACGTCGAACCCCTTTGGCGACCTCCGGTCACTGCTTGGGAAGGTCCCGCCGAAAAAAGCGAAAAAAGGGGACGGAGGAAATTAAGATCGCTTGATTCCCGTCGTCCCTTTGTTCCACGTCAGTGCGCCGTATACCCGCCGTCGATCACCAGTTCGGCACCGGTGACGAACTTCGATTCATCCGAGGCAAGGTAGACCACGCCCCAGGCGATGTCGTCGGCGTCGCCCATGTGGCCCAGCGGATGCAGCTTGCCGACCTCCTCGTACGCAGCCTCGAGGTCGGTGGCGCCGCTGGCCTGCAGGTGGTGTTCCACCATCGGCGTGCGGATGTAACCCGGGTGCACAGAATTGACCCGGATACGGTCGGGCGCGTAGCACATTGCGTCGGTCTTGCTCATCAGCCGCACCGCGCCCTTGGAGGCGTGGTAGGCCGGCACGTCCGGTGCGCCGACCAGGCCATAGATCGAGGACAGGTTGATGATGCTGCCGCCGCCGGCGCGGCGCAGGTGCGGAATCGCGTGTTTGACGCAGAACAGCACGCCCTTGACGTTGACCGCCTGCACCAGGTCCCACTCGGCCTCGGTGATTTCGTGGGTGAGTTTGGTGCTGCCGGAGATGCCGGCGTTGTTGACCAGCACGTCGATACTGCCGAAGTGGTCGGCGACTTCGTCGATCGCGCGGGCGACGTCGGCCTCGCGGGTGACATCCACATGCCAGTAGCGCGCTGTTCCCCCGTCGTGGTTGATTGCATCGGCGAGGGCCTGGCCCTCGGCCTGCATGCGGTCGAAGATCGCCACGGCGGCGCCTTCCCCTGCCAGCCGCAGGACGCAGGCGTGGCCGATGCCGACCGCGCCTCCGGTCACGATGCAGGTCTTGCCCTTGACGCGGTTCATGGGCGGTCTCCTCGATGCAGGTGGCGCCATGCTGGCAGCGTGCGCGGCCGTCGTCAAAACAGGGGAAAAGGGGTTGTCCCCATTTTCAGGTGTCTGTGAAAGACGGGGCAGTCCAGCCTGGCCCCGTTTCCTTTACTGCCTGGGTAGTGGCGGTGCACCCATGTTGGCGGGCGGTGTGGCCCTGGTCGGTTGCAGCCATGCGCGACCGTGGGCGAGGTCAAGCGTGACGATCCAGTCTTTCAGGAAGGGCATGCCGAGGTTGCCATCGATCGTCAGGTCGGGCGTGAACGCGTCGCCACGGGCACGGATGCCGGGTGCAACCTCGAAGTCGAGCTTTTGCGGGCCGGCGTGCTCGGGATCCAGCGCGAACAGGGTCGCGTAAGGCTTGGACACCAGCAATGTGCCACCGTTTCCGCTGTCAAGTTCGAATGCCAGGGTGCCCTTCGGCGTTTGCGTTTCCACCGCCACCGACAGCGCGAGGCCATTTGCTTCGCGCAGGATGCGGATCGGTATCTCCCTGGCCTTCGCCACGCGCGCCTTCAGGCTCGAATCGGATTCGATGACGAGTGTGCCCCCCGCGAAGTCGATGGAAATGGCCTGGCCCGCGAATGCATCCAGCGCCAGCAAGCCTTCGATGGGCGCGGCATCGGGGGCGGTGAGGGGCGCGACATCGAAGACGCCTGCGACAGGCACGTGGACGGCGTGGCCCGCGATGTCCAGCCAGAGGTGATCGCAGCGCGGCATCGCAAGCCGATTGCCGGTCATCTGGTAGCCCACGATCTGGCCCCACGGCGTGCAGCCGATCTTGCTGGCGAACTCCGGGGAGACCAGGCTGACGCCGCCGGCAGTATCGAGCGAAAACAAGCCCGGATGCCCGTTGATCGTGACCCGTGCGGCCACGCCTTTCCGATAGGGCTGCAAGGGGATGGCCGCAACGGGTGCAGCACCCGGCGCCATCGCATCTACTGCCCTTGCGCCGCTGCTGGCAAATGAAAGCAAGCACATCCCGATGCATGCGATGAGGCATGGATTCCGGCGCATGTGAACCTCGAGCAGGATCGAAGGTACCGAGTATTGAATGGCCTTGCGATCCTCTGCGCATGCACAAAGTCACGAAAAAGGTGTCGGGGAAACATGCGTTGTGCTGCGATTGAACAAGGTGTCCGCGACGCGTGCTGCACCGTCGCCGGGGGACGCGCACGCGGGGGCAGGGCGCCTCGTCCGGTCAAAAAGGGGCTCGGAGGACATTTCCGTTTGAATCGCGCCGATGGTTGAGGCTACGCTGGGGAATCGATCCCTGACCTCAATTCGAGCAGGTTTTCTTCGCAGGATGACTCGCATGACCGCACTGACCTTCGTCCCGCTGCCACGCCTTCCCGACATCGACGATGCCGAGCGCCTGGCGCGTGCGCGCAGCTTTGCCGACGCGATGGCCACGCGCCGCACGGTGCGCGACTTCGCGCCCACGCCAGTGCCGCGCGAAGTGATCGAACAATGCCTGCGTGCGGCGGGGACTGCCCCCAGTGGCGCCAACCAGCAGCCTTGGCGGTTCGTGGCGGTCAGCGACGCGGCGACCAAGCTCCGCATCCGCGAAGCCGCCGAAGCCGAAGAGCGCGAGTTCTACGCGCATCGCGCACCGGAGGCGTGGTTGCAGGCCATCTCGGCGCTTGGTACCGATGCGGACAAGCATTTCCTGGAGACGGCGCCGTGGCTGATCGGGGTGTTCTACGAACGCTTCGGCGTGGATGCGCAGGGTGCCCGGCACAAGCGCTATTACCCGCACGAATCGGTCGGTATCGCCACCGGGCTGCTGATCGCCGCCCTGCATCACGCCGGCCTGGCCACGCTCACCCATACGCCCAGCCCGATGGGATTTCTCAACGGCATCCTCGGCCGTGACCGCAACGAGATGCCCTACCTGTTGCTGGTGGTCGGCCAGGCGGCGCCAGGCTGCCGGGTGCCGGACATCACGCGCCTGCCGTTGGCGGATTACGCCAGCTTTCTGTGAGCGCGTAATGCCGAAAGGCCCGATGTGAACGGAAGATGCCGGGAAGGGATGCGTACGTGTCGATGGACAACCACGTGCGTCTGCTGTCACGCCCGGCGAGCGCGGGGTGGTGTCGCGGCTGATGCATGCATTCGCGCGCAACCGGGAAAATGTCCCTGACACCATTTGACCTAGTGACCAACGACACGCGTTCGGCGCTGCCTGCGTCAGGATCATTGGCACCCATCCCATCCCATCGCACTCGGTCAACATGAAGCGTCCACGCCTGTCTCTTCGTCAACGCAGCCTCACCCTTTTCGCCTTGTTCGCCTGGTCGGCGTGCGCCGTGACCGTGGCGGCCGAACCCGCCGCCATGCCGCTTGGCGATTTCGGCGGGCGCTTGCGATCCATCACGCTTGTGGTGAATGGCCATTCCGGCGTGTTCACCATCGACACCGGCGGCGGCGTGAGCCTGATTTCGCCGACCTTTGCGAAGAAGATCGGGTGCACGCCGTGGGGGGCGCACACCGGCTTTCGGCTGACAGGGGAGCGGCTTGATCTCCCGCGCTGTGAAGACGTGCGCTTCGACCTGCCAGACGGCACGCGCTTGCGACCCGTATCGGCGGGCGTGATCGATCTGCAACCGCTGTTGTTCGAGGGTGCGCCGCCCGTCGACGGTTCGATCGCCCTCGATGCATTCGAAGGGCGCGCGTTCACCCTGGATCTCGGCGGCGGCACCCTGACGATGGAGACGCCGGCCACGCTTGCCGCCAGGTCGGAGCAGGCAACCCGTGTGCCGATTCGTCTGGTGCGTCAGGCGGGTGGCCATGCACTCGGCGTGATGGTGCCCGTCGCTTCGCCGAAGGGGACACTCTGGCTATCGCTCGATAGTGGTGGTGGTCCTCCGGTGCTGTTGCGCGACCGCATCGCCATCGAAGCGGGCGCTGACCCGGCGGCCACGGGCATGCAGCCCTACCTGCTGAAGGTGGCAGGTGACAGCGAGATCGCGTTGCCCACGCGCGCGCTTGTGCGAGAGATGATCCTGGACGGGGTGATCGGCATGCCCGTGCTGGTGCATTGGACGCTGACAATGGACCTGGCCAACGACGCGTTGTGGATCATGCCGACGAAATGACGAGGACAAGAATCGCGGCCAAAAAGGGGTCAGAGAACATTTCCGTTTGAAACGCGCCGATGGTTGCGGCTGCGCAGGGGAAATACTCTCTGCCCCATTCGTGGTGCACCGCCGAGCCCCGCCGGTGCGGCCGGTTGGTCATGGAACAGCTGCAGTCACCACGATCTCGATTTTCCAGTCCGGGCGGGCCAGCCTGGCTTGCACGGTCGCACGTGCAGGCGTCGCGGCCTGCGCCACCCAGTTGTCCCAGGCCTTGTTCATGCCGTTGAAGTCAGCGATATCGGCAAGGAAGATTTCCGCGCGCAGGATGTTGGCCTTGTCGGTTGCGGCCAGCTTCAGCAAGTCATCGATCGCATGCAGCACCTGCTCGGTCTGGCCGACGATGTCGGCGCTGGTGTCTTCCGGAACCTGGCCGGCAAGGTAGGCCACGCCGTTGTGGAGGGTCATTTCCGACAGGCGCGGACCGGTATCGAAACGCTGGATCATGGGGTGGCTTCCGTCGGTGGCAGGAAGGGCATTGTCAACGGAAAAATGGCTCGGGTGCGGGAAAAAACGGGACCCGGGAACATGTGCGCTTGAGACGTGCCGATGGTCGGGTTTGCGTTCGGGTCGTGTCCTGCGATCTCTTGCCCAAGCCTGACCCCGTTCTGGAAGGTCCGGCGTGCCCTCCGCTAAGCTGCTGCCATGCCCACGCCCCCGATCGCCCGCCGACGCCGCGGCCCCGTTGCCACCGTGGTACTCGCGGCAGCGCTGGCAGGTTGCGCGCACCTGCCCGCGGCGGTCGTGCCGCAGGCCGTTGCGGGTGCGCCTGGGATCGTGGTGTTCGACGTGGATGGCACCCTCACGCCGACGGTGGCGCGAATCTTTTCGGTGCGTCCGGATGCGTCTGCCGTTGCCAGGCTCTATGCAGCGCGTGGCAACCGGATCGTGTACCTGACCGCCCGCGCCCCTGCGCTGCAGGGCACGCTGCGCGCCTTCCTGTCGCGCCATGACTTTCCGCCGGGTGACCTGTTGGTCCCCAAGGACCGGGCCGAACATGCTGCCCCCGCGGCCTTCAAGGCCCGCGTGCTGGCGGAGTATGTGGCGCACGGCTGGGACATCGGGGCCGCCTACGGCGATTCGTCGAGCGATTTCGAGGCGTACGCACGTGCGGGAATCCCGCGCGAACGGGTGTTCGCGCTGCGCCGCGTAGGCGCGGCGAACTGCCAGCCAGGCGCGTGGGCCATGTGCCTGTCGGGATGGGAGCAGCAGCGCCAGGCGCTGTCGACCGCGCCCAGATGAAAGCAAAAGCGACGTCTGCAAGTAAGGCGCCAGACGACATCGGCACGTGAAACGCACCGCAGTGGCAAGGTGCGTCAGTGACATGTTCCCGCATGCTTTTTCAGGCGCCTGGCGAGCCTGTTATTCTTGACGGTCAATGCTCGAGAACAGACATTTGGCGCGTGCCCCGGGCGAGGGACCGCTCAATCCCGCGAGACGTTTCGGAGTGCAGATATGACGCTATCACCCGGCCGTGGGCTGGTCTTCTTCGTGATTGGCTTGCCCATCGGGTTCATTCTTTCGGCGCTCGGCTTCGCTATCGCAGGCCGCGGGATCGCAGCGCCCGCACTCGCGCCTTTTGCGCTGACCATCGCGGCAATTGGCGGCATCGGTGCAGCCATTTGGAACCGGGGAAAATAACCGGACGACAAACCAGGCGTCAGGGGCGATGCCTGGCGGCAGGTGGTGGATGGGGATGAAGGCGCAATCCGACGTGTGCTGATCGCCCTGCGCATGCGCTGCCGTGAAACGGGCATGCGTGGCGCGTCATCCGCGCCTGGATATCGCAGGCATTCCCCCAACGCGTCGTGCGACCTTGGTCCCGCCATGTCCGGCGATTTTCAGGATTTGTCCCTGATCCCATTCCTGATCATTTCGCTGATCAGCTGTGGCTTGTGAAACAGGTAGCCTTGCCCGATGACCAGCCCGGTCGACTCGAGCAAGTAGTTTTTTTCTTCGGCGGTTTCGATACCCTCGGCCACGACCGACATGCCCAGGTTGGTGCCGAGCGATTCGATGGCGCGCAAGATGCCCTGGTTGCGGGGGCGCATGGGTAACGACGAGATCAGCGAACGATCCACCTTGAGTTCATCGGCGGTGATGTCGGCAAGCGTGGCCAGCGACGAATAGCCGGTCCCGAAATCGTCGATGGACAGACCGACGCCCGCCTCCCGGATAAAGGGCAGGGTTTGCGACTGGAATACGCCAGTTGCAAGGAACGTTTCCTCGGTCAGTTCGATCAGGAATTTTTGCGGGCGCCCCATGTCCGCGATGCGCTGGACAAGTTTCCGCATGAAGGGCGCTCTTGTCGCCTGCGATGGCGATACATTGATGCTGTACGTGACTGCCGTACCGAACTGGCAATCGAGCCATCGCAGCGATTTGCGCAGGTTGTCGAGGACAACGCACGTGATGCTGTCGAGCATGTCGAGTTCACAGGCGAGGTCCAGGAATCTGGCGGGCGGATGAATGGTGCCGGTGCTGTCCACCCAGCGCACCAGCGCCTCGAATCCGATGATCTCGCGGGTGCGGAGGTCGACCTTCTGCTGCAGGGCGCAATGGAATTCATGTTTCGCCAGCGCTACCTGCAGTTGCTGCTCCAGCGACACGCGCTTGGATGTCTCGCGTCCCATCGACGGGCTGAAGAAGGTGACGCCACCCTTGCGAAGGGCCTTGGTCTGGTACATGGCCGTGTCCGCATGGCGGCGCAGCGTATCGTAGTCGTGCCCGTGCGCGGGCCACAGCGCGACACCTATCGAGCCGGAACTGGTGATGTCGTGCCCTTCGATGCTGAATGGCTCGTGCAGGTGTTTGCTGACCCGTTTCACGACGGCAGCAAGTTCTTCGGTGCGCTCGAATGGATCGAACACGATGACGAACTCGTCACCGCCGAGCCGCCCGATGATGTCGCTCTGGCGTAGCTCGGCGCGCAGCCTGTTCGCCACGCTTTTCAGGAACGCGTCGCCTGCTCCATGACCGTAAAAGTCGTTGACTCGCTTGAAATCGTCGATATCCATGAATGCGAGGGCCAGCTTCTGGCCGGGCTTCTTGCTCGCAATAAGTGCATCCACGAGTTCCTGGACATGCAAGCGATTGGGCAGGCCGGTGAGCTCATCGTGGTTCGCCCGGTGAGCCAGCGCCTCCTGGGTGCTCTTCAACTGCCGGGTCATCTGCTGCAGGCGATGGCTCTCCGCCTCTGTCTGTCTGGCGTGCTTGATCGCGAAGGCGTGCGATGCCAACACGGAAAACTTGCCGGCCAGCGTCACATGGGTTCGATCAAAGCCGGTACCGCCTTGATCGCGCAGCAGCATCATGAGCCCGCGTCGATCGCGCACGCCCAGTGGCAGGTAAAGCGTTGGCCGCACGCCATCCACCCCGTTGGTCTCGGGCCAGCCATCGCCACCCCGCGTGGAGATCGTCGTGGTAATGCGGCCGGAAAGCACCCTTTCCAGCTTCCGGCTCCGTTCCCAGGACGAACCGACCACGTCCGGCTCGTTCGACGCAACGCACTGGAGGCGTTGCGGATCAGCCGAATCCTCGATCAGGACGATAGCCCCGGAGCAATCGAACACCGGCAACAACGCGGTGAAGACGCCAGCGAATGGGTCATCCTGCGCATCCACGTCAAGCATCGCATCCAGTGCCTCGAGCAACAGGTTGGCATGCGTTGCCTCGACACGCAGGATGCCGATCTCCCGGCGCATCGCCACCAGTGTTTCGCGAAGTTCCTCGGTTCCCTCCATGGCGGCCTCCCGCTAACGTCCGAACGCGATGGCGGAAATCATCAGGTTGCCGTGTGCGTTCTTCTCGAGCACGGCACCTTGTTCGCCGTACGTAAAACATCCCAGGAACGGCAAGCCACCGAAGCTGTTCGATACAGCGTCGGAAACTTCGGGCATCTGTTCTCCCACCGCGAGCATGCAGCCCGCGCAATAGACCACCAGGCCGCCGGCCAGGCTTCCGCTGCCACCCGCAAGGGTTGCCGTCGCCGCTGCGGCAACCCTGCCGGCACGCTCGATCAACCGCGTCCTTTCGCCAGTCATGCAGTAAAGGCGGGTCCCTTCCTCGATGCATGCAAACGTCGAAAGCGCGCGATCGTCGAGGATCTTTTCGGGATGGATGAGCAGATAATGCGTGACACCTTCGATGTTCCCCACATCGATGCCAAACGGATGCATGGTGGTATCGACAAGGATGCTGCCGCCCGTGCCCAGCTTCTCCGACAGACACCCACCCCATCCAGCGGTTGTAAACCTCCGCCGCCGGTTCATGGTCGATCGCCAGAATCCGTCGACTGCACGCCTTCAGGGCCAGCCCGCTTTCGCCTGGTCGATCGTGGCCAACGCGCGTCGCGATCCCGCTGTTGGCGCTGGGCTCGTAGCCACCCTGGAATGAAACGCCGATGCCGCCGGAAGAGAACAGCACAGCCACCACCAGGCCGTCGTCCATGGGTCCATCGGGACCCAACTGGCGCCATGCGCCGGTCACCTCATTGTCGGCGGAGCTGCCCCCCATGATCGGGCATCGGTCGCCAACCACGTGCCGGAGACCCTGGATGACGGCTTCCTCGTGCCCGGGCGCCTGATAGATCCAGATCAACTCCGGCAGTTCTCCGGCGCAGTCAGCCGCTTCCAGCGCCGCATGCAGCGCCTGTTCGGCCTGGGCGGCCGGATCCGCGCCCAGCCGCACGGCGGCAACGCCATAGTCACCTTCCGCATCCTCGATCAGCAACATGCCAATCGAGCCGGCGCCGCCCAGCCCGGCCTCGCTCATGACCCCCGCCACACGACGTGCCCCCAAGCAGGGCAGCGTGCGGAAAGCGGTCGCGCGCGTATTCGAAAATCAACGCGTCGTCGTGCGTGCCGTCATAGAACACGAAGATGAGCGCCGGATCGATTCCCGAGCTGCTGATGGCACTGTCCAGCGATGCCAACGCGTCCGCCGTCGAGGGGCTCGCCCGCACGAAAGACTTCAATGCAACCATGGGTTCATCCCCGTCAGTGCCCCGCCTGCGCCTACTCTGTGCGAAAACCCGGGACAGTTCAACGCGTCGTTGCGGGGCGAAATCCGGCCTCGTAACCCATTAACCCACGGCTGCGGCGCCCGACGAGGAGGGCGCCGTGTCGGGGTTGAGGCGCACCTTCGCGTGCCACCAGGCTGGCCTGTTCACTGCGAGGACCACCCAATTTTCCGAAGTGCGACTTGTTGGCCGCCCCCCAGCAGCGTTCAATTTGTCGCGGACCCTTCTTCTGCTAACTGCCTTGAACCGTTGCCACGCCATTGCGCCCGTCTCTCTTGACGACATAGACGGCGTCGTCGGCAAGCTTCAGCAAATCAGAAAATCCTGCTGTCGACCGGGTCCGTTCTGCCACGCCTACGCTGACGCTACCGTGCCAGACGCCAGTGCCCGCCAGAATGCGCAACAACGCCACTTCCTGGCGCAGTTTTTCTGCGAGCGTCGTTGCCCCGATCAGCGTGGTGTCGTCGCACAGGATCAAGAACTCGTCACCACCGAGCCGGCAAACCACATCGTCATTGCGTGCCACGGATCTAAGGCAGCGCGCCAGTTGGCGCAGTACCTCATCACCCGCCTCGTGTCCGTAGTGGTCGTTAATCGCCTTAAATCCGTCGGCGTCAATCATCATGCAAGCCAGCGAAGTATTTCTCGCTCGATTGCTGCCAAAGTTGGCCGAAGCACTGCAGGGCATGACGGCGGTTGGGCAAACCGGTCAAAACGTCCGTCATCGCCATGGTTTCAAGTTGCTGATTCAGATTCACGAGTTCGCTGGTCCGGCTGTTAATTCGCGCCTCCAGGGTTTGATTGAGCTCCAGCAGGTCGCGGTTGACCTCTGTTACCTGATTGAACAGCGTCGTCATGGATTGCAACAGTATTGCGGTAGCTGGATCGCGGCCACGCTGCGCTGCCAGGTAAGCTTCATGTTGCGACTTGCCCTGCTCGGTGGCGGCAACCAGCAGGGCCATGGTTTGGTCTGTGCCAAGGATGTGATACGCCAACCAGTTGGTCAGATAGGTGAGTAGGGCGAACGGCCTCTTCGTGGCTGCCATACGCTGCTGCCGCCTGCATGCGCGTCACGTCTTTCAGGAACCTGGCATGCTCGTGCCTGTGATGCTTGATATGGCGTTCATCAAGTCCGGTGGCATGCATCATCGCCTCCTCTTCCCGGAAGTGATACCTCGCATAGTCCGCGACTTCATCCAACGCGAGATCAAGCTCCGCAGGGTTGCTGGTTTGACCGGTTTTCATCACCGCGGCGCCGAAGCGATTCATGATGTCCATCAGCTGGCGGGCGCCGCTGATCGACCATGGCCACGCCGGTAACAAAGCAGTCGTCCCATTGAAAGGCACCCATTGGTTTTGCCTCTTCTGATTCAGAAAAAAGGGGTATCCGAGCATCGTCGTCTGAAACGCGCAGAAGGTAGAGGC